>NZ_JBQMUL010000001.1:0-234294 GCF_052173275.1 Methylophilus sp.
CCCTTGTCAGCTGAAATGCAATTTAAGGGATTTGTAGTTTATATCTAGAACAGGTGGAATACCAATTCAACCGCTGAGACTCAACTGATTGTATTTCAATGAATCAATTGATTGGATGAGTAGGAATGTAGCTTAAGTGCGATTAATTGCTTTTAATTCATCGCATATTTTTTTTTGGAGATCATCTAACTTTAGCTCTTCATTTGCGATTAGATACGATAAGGTTTTTCAAAATAACACCCTCCACAATTTAAGTTCGACACAGTTGGGTTGTATGAACTTTCCTTTTTTGGGGTAATTGTGTTCCGATTGATGCAATTTCTACACCCCAAGTGTATCGATTTGAGTTTGTCAAATTGATATACAGTGACTTCAGGGAGATTGCGTTGATCAAAATGTCTGCCTAACCTTATACAAATTGATGGCGAGGCAGCTAGCGCTAAATGCACCTTCTTAACTCCCCGATTTTTTAGTAACGCCATAACGCGCAAAAAACTTTCAACAATCTGTACTTGATCTGCTTCAGTCCATATGGAATTAGGTGTTGCAGTCGGATTCTCGATTTTAGCCACTTTGAGATTAGGCCATGTATTCGAAATGGTTGAATCCAAAACTGCAAAAGTAGCCGCCACTGCAACGACAACCTCAGTATCTTGACTGGAAATTCTGGGATCAATTTGCTCGTTAACTACAATCGATGGCTCATTCTGATCTAAAGTTTGCCATTCATCTTTCAGGCGTTCATATTCCCATACGTTAGGACTGAATTCATCATCCAGAATTACACCAAATAAAAATTGAAATGGGGTCGGGGCAACTGTACCTGCATGAATGGAAACATCGCCAGGATCTTTACCTGCTATGGCAGTTTCAATTCTGGAGTGTATGTTATTAACCTTGTCTAGGGCCTTTTCTAACTCTGAAGATGTGCCCGCAGTCACATGCTGGCCGATCTCGACCAGGACCTCATCTACCTGACCAATCATTGTCTTAGAGATTGAGGACTTTAAACTTTGATTGAGCGTTGCAGACAATCCGCGAAGCTCGATGATGATATTTTTCTTCCTAGCGTTATTACGTCGAAGAGTTACCCAATCTTTTATACCAATCCAAAAGCCACCAATCATTAATAGGGCTCCGAATACGCCTATGATATAGAGGACAATTTCAGAAGTGTCCGAAGTATTTATACCGACGGCTAAATGCCCATTGTTTATATAACGGTCATATTCAAAGATTAATTTATAACCACCAAAGGCAAGGACTTCTAATGCAACCCCACACTTCACGAGTGTTCCAGCAAAAGAAGGCCTAAAAAATTTGATTAAATCTACTATCAATAAAAAGTATTTCATATCGTTAAATACCCCACTAATTGAATTTCAAGATTTTTATTTCCTACCCACACACCAAATTTTTCCGTTCCTACAATGATCGAAAGTAAATTTGGAGATATCGAATTTGAAGTACTCAATATCTTTCTAAAATCTGCATTATCGACAGAGGATGGAGTGGGGATCTCTTCCGGGTGCGTATGCCAAATTCCTAAACAAGTACCTTTAGAGTTGGTATCTTTCCACCATCTATCAGCCTTTTTCTGATGGCCTTTACCTCTATAAAATGAGTATCGAGAGCGCTTATCGCCAAAGCATGGGACAGTACATAACTCAACTAATAAACCATGGCTGAATTGATCAATGTAGCCCAACAAAAGCCCGCCTGCTTCCTTTGAGTAGACTCGATTCTGCTTATAGCTTCTGAATTGATTAATCACTTTAGAGTCAATATTTCCTTTAACCTTATTGAACTCGAAGTAGGCCCTATCATTACTTATGTATTGCAGCATGGGCAGTTGCCTTCAAAAATATCAGTACTTGTAAAAACAAGCTTTGAATTTGCGCCCAGCGCATTTTTATAAACTTCAGACGTTTTAATATTATTCGTAATAGCATTATCTTCCGGACCGATCCAGCGGCTGTAACCAGTCCTTTGGGAAAGCACGAAATCCGTAATCAATTGAGCGCTTTTGAGGGCGTCCAAGCCAGAGTATGGTAAAAATCCTATGCATCCCATCAAGTTTTTTGTAATTTTCTGATTTGGCTCTAAATATGAGGTGCGAGATAAATTACCAGGTGCATTTCCGTCAACGATGTGAAGGCACTCCAGACATCCTTTCTCCTGAGCTGCCATCGATATTGCATGGCCACCGAGCCCCAAAGCCTCCACCCATCCGCATACGATTTGAAACGGCCACCCCTCATTTTTTGCGCGTTTTACAAGATAACGCTCCAAAATCATGTTGCCGGTAGTCAATATCAAACAGTCGATATCAGGCAGGCCAGAGGCAAAATAGCTTTCCAGACTCTCAGGAACCGGATGAATAGTAAGTTCAAGAAACCTCTGTTTTAGGTGTTCAGCTAAAGCACTTACTTTATTTTTACCTACATGTTGTTTGCCTAGTACATGCCTGTAAACATTGTCGTTGGTGAATATATCGCTATCAATCAAACAAAGGTTTGTGATTCCAGACATACACAACAACTCAGCTACTCTTGAACCGATTGCCCCGACTCCAGCAATAGCAACCCGAATATCTTTAATTTCAGTTCCACCACGCTGAGCATAGTAGTAGGGACTTAATTCTTTGACTGCATAAAAATTCAGTTGGGATATCTCAGAATTCTGACTTCTTACAAATGAGATGGCGAAATTTGAATAACCAAAGACATTGGCTACCCTGATTACTAATCCCCCGATTCTTTTTTTTGATAACTGCAAATCAGGATGATTATTTAAGAAAGATTTCAACCAGTTAATATCTGGCTTTGAGCCCATGGAGGGTATGCGTTCAATGCTAGTTTTAATGACATTGGCCGTATGAAAAGTTGCTTGCTTCCCAGCAGTTGCTTGACCTGAAGCGGTAATCGAAACTAGTGAATGCTCTTTCTTGCCTACATTCACATTGAAAAAGACTGAATCAGCTGATCCAAATCCACCTTCAATCATCCGATTGCCAGTAACAAATCTCTCGGATAAATAATCCTGAAGCTCATTGGCAAATGCCTGAAGTTTTTCAGATGCGGTTAGTTTATTGGCATCCTCAATAATTACTAGTGCGGATTTGACGACAAACTCAACTACACCATCCACATCATCGGGATTGAAAACTACACCTTGTCTATCGGAAATGCAGATGTTGCCACACGGTGAAATGTGAGGGTGCCCCCAGAAGTAATCTGGATTTCTAATGTAAATTGTAGGCAACTCAAACATCAAGTCACCCTTAAACGATATTTGTAATGGAAGTTCGTTGATTGAAAAATTAATCTTCAGTAAAGCACTCGTGGATTCTTCCACGCAGACATCTACTGCTTTTACGTTTGTCAAAGCAGTAGATGCTAGTGCTTCAAGAGGATGAGCTTTTTTCAAGCAGAACTCCCTGTGACAGTCACAGATCGCGGAGTATTAGACTTCGCAGCCTCTGCTTCAGGCACAGGGAATTCATCACCAAATTGTTTAGCTAGTTTTTTACAAGCTTTATGAGTGTCAGTCTCGCTTTGAGCTTCGTTTAAAACTGAAATTAAACATTCAAGTTTGTCTTGCAAGTTTTCTTTCTGAAGCTCTGTGAGTTTGGCTACCAAACTTGTAAATGGTGAAACCGGGAGGTGAATGTCGAACATACCCCAATCCAGTTTATTTTTCATCATTTCAGCTAAGTCTTTCAGAGCCAGTAAATCACGTGGTTTATTGTCATTAAAAACATCATGATTAGGGACAAAGTACTCGCCTGCAAATACGGTCAAAGCAATACTTGGAAGGTTAGAGTGACCAAGTTTAAGATCACGCCATCTTTTAAGGTATGAAATGACTCTGAGGAATTGCTTACGGTCATCACCGCTAAATCGCTCATATACCCAGTCGATTAGCTCTTTGGGAGCTGAATCTTCCCAGAGAATTTTGTCTTCGTCTGAGTTGGTTTTTCCCTTGGCGATGTAATAATCATTATCTTCTTTGCAATAAATTGCCAAGTCCACATGGAAATCTACCTCGCTGCCCTTCATATAGTTAACTCGAACGCATGGATATTTGATTTCCACTGAACGATTACCTTTGTTTAAAGCGAAGAACACCTCTTTTTTAATTTCAAGTGCTGTGTACTCAGTACTATCCATGTCGAACACGATACCAACATCGATATCGTAATTTCCGTCCAATGGCATAACACCAGTGCCCATGGCATAACTACCCTGATTGAAGTGAGTCCAGGTTGGGACTTCTTCCGAAAGGCCTGCACTAAGGGCCTCTAGCAGGATTGTGCGTTTCTCACGCAATCCTGCTTTTTCATCACTGATCTTAATTTCTTCGTAATACTCTTTGAACTGTTGCTGACAATACATTCACTTCCCCTTTACGATTGAGAGTTGTGCCTTGCAATGATTACAACATATAGTACTTTAAGTCGGCACATATTCTATATGTAGGGGTGCTTGTAGGAATTTCAAGCCTTCTTGTGATTTTTTTTATAATATTTATTTTGAATAATGTTTTGTAATTTAACTTATAGAAGTTATATACCCAAACTGCAATATTGGTGGCAATTTGGGTATGGGCGAACTAGGTTAGCGATCAGTCAACTTTTTCTTTGCACGCAATTTCCGCATAGACTCACCTTTCAAATGCAGAACATGCGATTGGTGTACCACGCGATCCAATATAGCGTCTGCTAGTGTTGGATCAGGAAACAAATCATGCCATTGCTCGAAGGGATATTGAGTTGTGAAGAGTAAAGAGCCTGAGCGCATTCTTTGATCGATAATATCCAATAGAACATGACCCACCGAGATATTTATCTGGCCATGTCCAAAATCATCAATAACTAATAATGCTGGTTTAATGAGTTTGGTTTTCAGGCTGGCTAATGACCCGTCAGCCAATGCTGTCGCAATATCTGAAAGCAGCTGATTACTACGTATGTATATCACCGATATGCCGAGCCTGCATGCTTGGGTTCCAATAGCAGTTCCTAGCCAGGTTTTACCTGTACCAGTCGCGCCGCGAATCGTTAAGTTTTGCTTTCGATGTACCCACTCACATGTCGCCAATGTTGAAATCAATGGCTTATCCAAGTCTCTACTAGGCCTGTCATCCAGATCCTCTAATGAACACCTTTCCGGAAGGGAGCATCACATATTCAGTTGAAAGTGAACTATTAAATATACGATTATTAAGTATCTGCCCTCCTGAAGCACAAAGACCGTATTTTCAAGAGGGATTTTTAGTTGGAAGTTTCCCAGCTTATCGTATGCAAAGACGTCCTAATTTAGATATTGGAGTTAGGCTCATAGCCAAATTTGAATTAAATAGCCTCAACTTTTGGGAAAAGAATTTTCATGCCATTCCAGTTGATGCCCTATTTCCAGAAGGGGACAAGCTTCAAGATATATGCTTGGAGCTAAAGTCTGAATATGGTCTATAAATAACTTAGTAAGAAAATTATTTAAACGAGAATTGCTTTATTAAATGTTTAATTCAAACTCGTATGTCAAATGCACTTTGTGACCTGGCTTTCTCGAAATTAGGATTTAATGCCCTTTGGTTTCTTCGTCCTGTCTCGGTTGATTAATGGTAGTGGCGTATTCAGGAAGTCCAGATCGAGCTGTCGTGTTGATGCGTTGTATGCCCATCGCACGAATTGCTCTAGTAGCGTATTGTTTTCACGGGTAAGACGAGCTATCTCCGCCTCTAGAAGTTTGATACGCTGGGCGGCAAGTTGAAGCTCAGGAGACTCGGTATTTTTACTCTTTCGCTCCTGACCAGTAAGTTCTTTTTTACGGGCTACAAACCCAGACCTGATGCGCTCATGATTGTTTAACGTCTGACGTGCATATGACAGGTGCAGCTGTATGGTGATAGCCTCTATGAATAATTTCCAGCTAAGCTTACCGCTCCAGCCATCAAGAATCTGAACGATGCGCTCGATTGTCGCATCATCCAGATTGGGTGCTCTAGAACTAGTTAATTTAGGCATGGTTATTCTCTATTTTAGTTGATTGGTTTTCTAGGTATTGCTTAAGCTCGTCCAGTGATTGGAAATTAATGCCGCATACCGAGCCGTGTTTTTCGAGGCGCAGCTCCATTGATTGAAGTATTCTGCTCGCCCCGTTGGGGCCTGCCAACACAATTCCAGCGCCATCGACGATTTCTGTATTTTCAAAGAAACCTATAATTTGTGTAGTGCGTTCAAGCACGCTTTCGTAACCAGACACCCACTTATCTGCTCCATATTCTTCCTCAGTCAACGCTTTATGGGCAATATCTAATAAGGTTTCCGTTTCCTTGTGCAAGAAACGTACCTTGTGCTCACACTCGCTGTCCCCTTTGATATAGACAGACTTTTCGCAATGGATATGATCGCCATGTAGCGGACAGGGCTCGCTTGCAAAGTTGTGGATGCAATAGCCGAGTTCGGTGGTGTGTGCCGATATGACCTTGATGCCTGGGAATTCTGCTCGTAACTTATACACACGCGTGTCGGTAGTAACTAGCTCGTTATCTTCCTGACTTTTGTCACCAATAGCTTTAGCGACCTTGGACACCAAGTCTGGCCCTAAGGCTTTACGAACTTTGTCAACCACGTCCCGATCCGACTCATGGTCATAGGCACGGTTTGTCGTCACTTTTCGACCCGAGAGTTTAGCAATTATCATTTCGTCTAGGCCACCAGCCTGCATCACAGTATTGCCGTAGTGCCGTAGCATATGTGTAGTTAGGTGAATCCTAGTACCATCAGGATTGCGAAGATTATGTTTCTCGAAGATATTTTGGATTTTGGAAGTGGTTTTTGCAGAAATCCGTGAATTTACTTGGGAATAATTAACAGGATGGATCATTCCAACATAAATAGCTCTACCAGACATTTCATTTAGTCTGGAAACACAGAGAGCTTCACTATATTTTAGGTTTTGGGTTATATCGAGGACAGGAAACCCGGCAGGGAGCAAAGAAAGAATTGCTTGTTCGACCTCTTGGAATCTCAACAGATTTGTCCTGCCGAATTTGCGTAAATTCAACTTCAGATAGTGGCAATAGGCAGTAATAGAGGTATGTTTGCCATCAAAAAGGATGGCATTCAGTTCATCATAAGATAGCCATTCCTGAGTACGGAAGTGCTCATGTTTGGACAATAGATATATCTGGTCGGGGTTCTCTTCATACCATTTCGCCACTACCCTCGCTTGATCAGTCATGGCAATCAGTTCATCGACCGCAACTTGGGCAACATCCTTCATAATAGGTAAAACATCTTTTACCAAAGGTGCGTTGTTCTTTGCAGGAAACCATCTTAGGCCCATCCGTTGCTTCTTCGAGCCGTCCTTCCAGACAATACAATTCTTGGGCAAGGTTAGCGTTTCTACGATACGGTCAGGTGAACATAACATCAAGTAGGTGATGTTGCCAATGAAACGTTCAGCAAAGCCTTGGCTGTGGTTTCTAATATGAGCAAGTGCTAAAAGCGCTTCGGGGGATGGCAGTCTTTTATTCCGGACCGCGTCAAACTCCTTATCGCTTCGGCGACGTTGTATCTCTGGCGACGGAACAAAGGTTGTCCATACTGTAGGGAGTGATACCAACCTTTGATCTACCATTTCCCTGTAGATTAAATCAAGCTGATTGCTTATGTAGTATGCGGATTCATAGTTTTCTACGATCTTCTGAGTTGCAAAATTTAACTCTTGAGGCGTAATACTCCAGGGATCAGAATTACCATTTAGGGTCCTTTGTGCATACTCCATGTACCTTAGGGCTGTGAGCTTGCTGTCAGCACTTCCGAGCCCTCTAGTTGAGTGTAAATGATTGAACATCGCTTTAGCAAAAGACAGGAAAGGTTCATTAAATGGCGTGCCTTGGTACTTTTTGCCAGTTGAAAGCTCATCTCCATACATATCTAGACGGGTGAAGTGCAACCTATTCTCAGACTTGGCCTTATTCTTAGGAAACATATGCCCAAATCCCCAGGCGTTACTTTCGAATGATTGGTCATAGCCTAATGGTTTTATAAGTCGGTTATTTTTAACAAATAGCTCGAGTGACGCTTTAGCATCAAGCTCTGAACGCGAAGGGATGATTAGAATATTGTTCATGGATGCTGTCTGTTGAGTTCTCTGCAACGTAAGATGATCTCGGCGCAAGCAAGGATTGCGCGATCATTGATACTGGCAATTCTAAGATCGGTGGTTTTGATTAATGCCTCGCGCCTGGCTAGCATAAAGGCCAGTGCCTCTTCATGAGGTCCATCTAGCCATGGCTCGAAGCGATTACAAGGGTAGCAGGCAATCGGTTTACAGAAATTGCAATCTCCATGTTGCCCGCAACTGCCCATCCCACTGCCACTTTGGTCCACACGAAAGTCGATTATCCGGCTCGAACGGTTTGGCTGGGAGGCTTCATCTTCACCGGAGATCAGCCGTCCCATAAACGCCTTGGCAAGAGGTGCCATGGCATACGCCGTTGCTGCATCAATTTTGTCCATTAGTCGCTGTGTTAAGGCGATGTACACCTGTGCGGTTGAATTTTGTGTGTGCCCGAGACAGCGTGCTATAACTTGAACCGGATGCCCTTCTTCCGCTAGACGAGTGCCGTAGGTATAGCGAAAACGACGAGCACTAACTTTCATAGCACTTTCTAGTCTCTCCGACGGGACAGCAAGACGATCAAACAATGCCATGATACGAGTTATGATGTCTTGGTTTGTAAAGTGAAACTCAAACCCTTTTGGGTCAGGATCTTTCTTAATTTCTAATGCTGGGAATAGCGGTGCTTGCCAAGGGTCAGGAAGTATGTCCTTGTACTGTTGCCACACTGACAACACGTACAAATAAAGGGGTTCTCCAAGATGCCGGCCAAGCAGGCATGGCATAAATTTGTCACGAGCGATAGTGTTCGTCTGTTTGGCAATCGGCATGTTTAGCCAGTAGTCAGCACCTTCAGATTCGGGTGTATGAAAATCTACCAGCTTAAGAGCCGCAAATTGGATTGGGCGTGCACCTAGCGCCATCAAAAGTTTAACTAGGAAATAATCGGCTTCGTTCCATTTGCCATCAGCATATGACTCGTTGGTTTGCTGGTCAATGGACTCGAATTCGAGATCAGTAAACGGCCCCTTCTTTGGGCACAGCGTTGAGACTGCAATCATATCGGGTGGGCGTTTAATCTTGATTTTGGCTAACAGGGGATTTAAATTAGGATCAATTCCCTGCACCCCCAAATTGCACCACTTGCGGAGCAACATCCTGCAACCCTGTGTGTACTTATATGCTGTTTTGCTACTCGCCATGAAGTTTTGGATGTCAACAACACTGATTGTGTTGATGAAATCTGATTTTTCAGAGACTATGAATCGAGTGAGTGCTATAAAAGAATGAAATTCTCGATAAATGGTATTGCTTGCCCTTATTCCCAATAGATTGATAAGGGTATATTTCAACCCAAAGATCAATGGCTCAGCTTGTGGCGGCAACAAGTCAAAGTTAAAGTTAGAGGTTGAAAGTTGATCTCTGATTCTCCAATGCTGAAGACGAGGATTGTATTCAATTCCAGACTTTGTGTGGGCAACCTCAGGAAGGTCATTTGGAAAGGTTGCGAGAAACTTTTTAGCGGCAGACTTCATTTTTTTCAACCATGGATATATTGTTCTGATATGTAATTTGTGCAGAATGAGCCCTGCGCATAGTCGAACGTTTTGTGTAGTAGTCTGGACTATTGCTGTTATCGCTCCACCCATTAAGGCGAATCATAGCTTTCCTTATTTCCACCTGGCTCATTCCAGCCTTATCAAGTGATTCATACAAATTGTCATTGAAGGTGTGCCTCAGGATGTGAGGAGTAAGAAAGTTTAGTAATGACGATGATTGCTGGAGAGGAACAAAAAGCTTGTTAACAGAACTGAGCGAGAGTTCCTGACCTTCTTCTGAAACAATTAGCATTGGTTTTTTTCGCGCCGCTTTGATTGCATAGCGCGTACCATTCACATACTCATAGATTCGCTGCGAAAGTGCTCGTGAAAGCGGAATTGGTCTGGCTTTAGTTTTTGCATTGGGTTCGTCTAGTCGACTATCGAGTTCATCGTCTGGTCGCCTAGCCACGTAGAGTTCATTGCTTTTTATATCGTTAATCCTCACGCCAAGCAATTCACCCCTTCGTAGGCCGAGTTCAATCATCATATGGACGATCAAAGCATTTCGCTCCTTGGAATGCGAAGTATCCCATGGGTTATTCAGGTGGTCTGGTTCAATGATTTCCATAAGGATTTTTTGTGATTCAGGAGTGAGTCCCATACGTTCTGGTTCTCCGCTGCGACCTCTAGACGAAGGAGTGCGCTCCTCAATTGCACTTAGTACAAGATCTCGCAATTCGATCATGTCGCTTCTGTTCGAACCTTGATGCATCCTCATAATCCGACTGTTTGCAAACCAAACAAGGTACTTGCGGATATAAATTAGTCGGATTGCCGAAGTCCCAGGTTCTACCTCGCCCATTGCTTTTTTTCTGGTTAGATTCAATCTTGCTTGTTCTAACGAAATCATCTTGCGTGGTTGACCAATAGGTTTATCTATTTCCCAGATTGCGTCCATTTCAAGTTTTGTTAATGCGACTAAGCGGTCGATTTCTCCATAAGTCAGAAATTCACCCTGCTCAAAGCGCCGATCTAAGTTAATGCTCTCTCTATCTAGCATTGTTTGTAGCACCATCACCCCACGAAGCGCTTGTTTAATTGTGTTAGAGGCGAGGTTGCGTCCACGCAATACAGAGATAGCAAATACCGTAGGCTCAAAGAGTGGTATTCCACTTGAATCTATGAGAAGCGGTAACCGCTCACCGGTTTGTAATCGAATAGATTTGATACGATATTGTTTCATTTGTGGACAATCTTATTAGTTGCTCAATAACAATACTAATGTTATTTCTAAAAAAAATGTCCATAAGTAAATTACCAATATATTTACTGGTTTAAATGATATATGTAGTCATTTACAGTGTAGTTCCGTATAATGTGACAATGGCATTGTATCCTTTGAGGCTGTTCTTGAAGCTAAACGGCTTGGATTGGATGTTGTGATTACTGATCATCACATGCCAGATAACAGAATGATTTTCCCCAAAGCAGACGCAATTGTTAATCCGTGGGCGGAAACTGGTGAGAATCAGTTTGGAAGCAAAAATCTTTGCGGTGCTGGTGTGGCCTGGTATGTCATGGCTTGCGTTAAAGATTACCTGGAAAAGCGTGGTTGGAAACATAGTTTCGCCATGAAAAGCTTGGTAGACATTCTTGCTGTAGCAACAGTTGGAGACATGGTTAGGCTGGACGATAACAATATTAAATTAGTTAAGCTTGGGCTTGAGAAGATGAATAGTAACAACGTCAATCCAGGCATTGCGGCGTTAATGGATGTCTCAAAATATAACGAGAAAGCAGCAAATACACAAACAATAGGGTTTGGTATTGGGCCAATGCTGAATAGCTGCGGTAGGCTTGGCAGCGCTGAGCGCGCAATGACTCTATTATGTACAGACGATTATGACGAAGCTTTCATGCTTGCTTCTGAACTAAAAGAGACTAACGACGCTAGAAAATTAATGCAAAAGCAGATGTCGGAATTGGCGATAGATAATCTAGCAATGGATGTGTCATCACATTCTGCATGCATTTTTAATCCAGAGTTTAATGAAGGTGTTGTTGGTCTAATTGCGAGCAAAGTGAAAGACCTGACTAACTTACCTTCATGCGTTTTTACTGCAACTGAACATGGTTATATCAAGGGGAGCTTTAGATCAGTTCCAGGAGTCCATATACGCGATGTAATCGATTTAGTATCGCAATTAAGGCCAGACATTAAGCTGTCTGGCGGCGGCCATGCGGCTTCTGCTGGAGCCAAGTGCGACCCGGATAAATGGGATATCTTCAAGGAGACATTTAACCAGGCGGTGATAGAGCTTGCTGAAAAGGATGCTTTCAACCCTACCCTCATGGTTGATGGTGAACTCAAAGAATCTGACATCAATATGAGACTCGCAGAAGATATTTCTACTGAGGTGTGGGGTCAGGGAATGGCCGCGCCTCTATTTGCAGGTCCAGTTGAAATTACGGATCAAAAAATTTTAAAAGATGCTCACTGCAAATTTACTGGGAAAATTGGCAGACTGATGGTACAAGGGATATTCTTTGGCCGGGCACACTTTCTGCCCCCTATAAGCAACCTGGTTTATGCATTGGATATCAACGTGTGGAACGGTAATAAGAGCATTCAGCTGTTAGTGCAAGGGATTGATGAAAGTCAGGAAGGGTTGTTCGCATGAGCGTGTTACCTAATAAACACGCTGCGATTGCCAAGTGTGAACCAAAAAATGGTTTTAATGTTGGTTGGGACTGGTATGCATACAGATTAAAGGTGCCAGACAATGCATCCGGTTATGCGGCATTTATGGAGGGTTACAACGCGGCCAAGGCCGCACGCGTAAGCCCACTTGACCATGACAGGTTCAGCAGAAAAATAATGCTTCTGCGGTTGAATGCGTGGAAACGTGGCCGTATTTTCAGCGACGAAGTGACGACAAAGTTCCTGAAAAGCATTGATTCAGGTAAATGCCCGGTAACTGGGGTGGATCTAACCCATGGCACCATTACTGAAAATGACTGGTCGGTGGACCGGATCAATAACAATGGCGGGTACGTGCCTGGCAACCTGGTGATCATGAGTACCAAAGCCAATACTTGCAAAGGCGATAAATCATTTCCAGAAATGTGGGAGCTTGGCTACGGCGGCCAAGGATTTTCGGAGGTCATTGAAGGCTTAACCGTCTACGAATGGCGCAGGATGGTGCTTATTTGCAGCTGCGTCATTACCGATGAGGTGTCAGATGACGATGGAGAGATTCACTTTGGGTATGCGATTGCACCGGCTATTAGCTTGATACCTCGAAATATCGTGGTGAATGGCAGTATCGTTATGCAGACCGAAATCGCATTGGCAGCGGCTGGTTATTCAAGCAAGATGTATGACCGCATTACTTCAGGGTTCCGGAAGTCATTCAGGAAAGAGTTTAATGCACTTAAAAATGACTGCGGCAAGGAAATACAAAAGGCCAGGCTACTTACACCCTATGATGTATGGAATAAGCTGACACTGTTTAGACGCTTCAAGGATCTGTATACAGATCTAGCGACTGAAGAACGTTTATGCATTACCGCACCTTTTCTGAGGCTGCAAACCCCGGAAGATTTGCCGAATGCGCCAGATGCAGAAACTTGGGGTTTGAATAGCGATGGCTATGTTTTAAAACAGCAGCAAAAGGTTGTCTAATCTGGCGTTTATTTATATCCAATTAAGGTAATGTTTTTTGACCAATAAAGTTATCAACGGTTGGTAACTAGATTGGAAATTTATTCCAGTGTTTTTCTTATTCACAGCAAGGACTTAAGCTGATAATAAGTTACCAATATGAGATGTAAAATAATAATCAATGTTGGATACTAGGTTGGATATTTTTATGATTGATTTAGGGGTAATTCATGACAGAACAAATAGATGCTATAAAACAAAAAAATGAAATCAATCATTCTGCTTTGCCGTGGGAGGTAGTCACCCGTGGACATTCGGAAGGCTATTGTGACGTGGATGCCGCAGACGGAACGACAGTTGTTTCCAATGTAGGCCTGGATAATGCAAAACTTATTGTACAAAGAGTTAACGAGTCGCCGTATGTTTTAATATCTACAGCTGATTTGGACAGAGTTTCGATGCAAGTTGTCAGTTAGGTATTCAGGAAGGTAAAAAAATAGCCGCTAAGCGGCTATTTTGCATTATGCGGCTCGACCTTGGGCTATCTCTGCCAGGAATTCACTTTCATAACTGGCAAGTACGACACTTCTGAATTGAGGATCGCTTGCGCCCTTCAGCTGCATTTTGATAGATACGACCTTTTTGGGCTTGGTCCACTTGAGGTTATCCAGTTTGATGCGCAGTCTCTTAACGGCCATATCCCAGTAGCTTGAATGAATACCCAATAATACGATACATGCAGTGTTGATTAGGAACTCTTCTGAGAAGTGTGTCGGGCTTTGGGAAGCACACCATAATGCGATACCGAATTTACGGCCTTCTTTGGCTATGATGTTGATGATATTGTCTGACTCATCTTTAAAAAATTTATGAGCCTCATCGAGTACAACAATATAGCGAATTTCGCTGGTGTGCCCTCTATCGCGCGCTTCACGGAATATTGCTTCGAGTCGCATGTAAACGAATAGCTTCTGGAAGTCATCACCCAGGGACATGATTTCGTGGCAACGGACATTTGAATCAAAAGGCGGAGGGTTGTGATTGAAGATGCCGGCTGAATTGATCGTGGTCAGCCTTTCAACAAGGCTCATCATGACTTCTTTATTGTTGTATTTGAAAAACACATCCAACTCATCCCCGGTTTTTAATCCTTTGAGGAAAAGCTGAAACATGTTTTCTGTTTTTTCATTTAGCTTATCAAGCTGGCTTTCCATTTCCTCGACTGAACCCTGATCGGCAGCCTCTTCAGCACTAAGGTCTTCGTTTACTGCGTGTCCTTGTACTGAAAGCTTCTGCCTGGCGGCTTCATGAAGCTTGCTTCGACGTATGCCTTTGACAAGCCTGGTAATGGACTGTACGTTTGTAGCAATTGAGTCTGTACCGAATTGGGTGGTAAGTACCTTTGTTCTGGTGAAGTCAATTAAGTCCTGAATGGATGGCTGTTTTTCATAAGCCATACGCCATGAACGCACATTGTCTTCAGTAATGCCTCTCTCAGCATACAAGTCAATCATTAGGTAGCGTAGCGTAGCTTGTTGTTTTGTGCCCAGTTGCACAGTAGTGGTATTAACAAGCCTGATAAAATTGTTGATAGAGTTAAGTACACCACCTGAATGCACATCAGGATTAATGATTAGCGGGTTGTAGCCGTATCCTGTCTGAGCGGAATATTTGACTACTGAAGCTTGTCCGATATCCAACTCAGCATGGACATCGAAAATATCAATTGAAGAATCGCCATCGATATACATTGATGCACGATCAAGAAGTTCTCGGAGCTGGTGTGACTTACCAGTACCAGTTGAACCGGCTAAAAGCACATGAGGGTTAATCATGGCATCCGAGTCGTAGATTACTTCAGTAGTTTTACCCTGCTGTTTTGCGGCATACTGATCAATGCCGAATTTATGCTGTAGTCTCATCTAGGATTCCAATTTTACTTTTTCATTGGCTTGATTTTGGTTTGAACTAATCTCAAGCATCTGGTTAATACGATCAAATACATCGTCTTCAGGCTCTTCAATTTCAGCCAGGCGCTCTTCACTAAATGGCTCAAAATCTGGATCGTCATCTACCGGATCAGCGGCGACATGCAAGGCCTGTATCGCAGCAAGCGCTTTTTTCTTCCTGTATGTAATATAGAAATAAATACCTACGGAAATCACGACCACCAGCACAACGGCTGCACCAATCAGATATTTGCGATTGCTTTTGGCCTTTATGATGGTCTGGTACCAGGATGTGACGCGGTACTTTTCAGGGTTATATTGCTCAAGATTCAAAGAGTCAGTTATGTAAGACGTATTAATCTTTCCACCAGTCTCTAGGTTCATGGTGTACTGAATTGGCAATGGGATGCCATCAGTAGTCGGTAGCATGATGGCGAAGGCAAATGTGTCAGCCTTGGCAATTACGCGGCCTTCAGGCAAGTAATCATTAATTTTCACCTGAATAGTGTCATAGGGAATGTTGAAGTATTCTGACCATGTGCCATCGGTGTGCAAAACGCGGACAAAGCCCATGATATCTACATCAGATTTATTTGGGACTTCAGTATCATAAGCGCGCAAGTCGAACACGATGCCCGGTCTTGATGTGATGATATTGCCGCCCTGACCAGTGAACTTGTAAGCGTGGCGATATCGCTTTTGGTTATTCTCTTCATCTGCCTTGTAAAGCTTTTCAACGGATGTACCATCCATTTTGTCGTATGGCATGGAATAGATGTAGTCCATGTACTGAGCCTTTTTGGGATTACCAAATGTCCAGGCATAGTTGAATTTGTAGTCATGGATATTCACACCGCGATCAGCTACAACGGTCAAAACGGTTTTCTTTGACAATTTATCAACCACTATTGCCGTATCGCGGCTTGGCTTGTTCGAGCTGGTGTACTTATAACCATCAAAGGTGAGTGGGTTGATTTTCAGGATGATGGGCACGTTGCCGCCGTTCGTGGCCTTGACCTCGATAGTGGTTTCACCACGGTAAACAATCTGGACATAGAATGGATAAGTTTCAGCGTGCGCCTTGGACGTGATAAACAGAACGGAAGAAACCGTAAATATAATCACCAGCAAACGAAGCAACAGCGTCTTGTGGAAACTGTTGGAATTCATAGAGGTATGATTTTTCTGGGATGTTTTCTGGGTATTTGCCATGTGATTATTCAATCGTGAAGTGCAGGTATTTGGTTCCAGTCACCATAAGGCGCACCACTTCAAGAGGTGTGTTGCCATCAGTGGAGAAACCAACAAACTTAATGGTGGTTGGCGGTGGATATGCCTTCCGGAAAAAAGCGATGTTGGCGAAGTTGATCGGAACATGGAGCATCTTTTTCTCGATCCGGTCCCTGTACTCTTGAGCATCGCTTAAAACGGTGTAAGAAATAAATACATCAGTCACTTTCGCCTTGTCTTCAGGAGTAGTCTTCACCTCCCTCTTTACATGGTGAAGACGTGCTTTGTTATGGGCGGATTCAAGCCCCGAACTTCTGTATAGATTTCGGACTGTTCTTATTATTTGTTTTGAGAAAAGTAGTTCCATGGCTTAAGTGTTAGGTTTTAAGCCATTTAATGCACTATTTGTGCCAGTTAGAGCATTGGTAAATTATGGGTATGGTTTTTGTATAATTTAGGTATTAATTACAGACGGTTATAAAAATGGTTGATCAAGCCCAAAGACAATTATTCGATGAAATCGAGCGCATTTATGAGAAAGCAGACGGCCCACTTAGCAATGAGCAACTTTATGAAGCACTTTGCGAGAGTAAGGTAGTTTCAGAATCTGACCTGGTTGGAAATCGTTTGGATATCGGCGGGGATTCCCATTCGTTACTAAAGCGGAAAATTCGTTGGTTCCAGCAAACGCTTAAGGCAGCTGGTGTGATTGAACGTGTTGCGACTCGCGGCATGTGGAAGATGGCTGAGAAAACCAAAAAGAACTTAACGGAAATCAAGTCCGGCTTCATCATTTTAGGGTTCTCTACCCTACTAGGGTTTGCAGCGGTCGCAGATGCAAAAACAATGCTGGCTGGTCTTGACCAGAAGGTAGACCTGTTTTTAAGCTCACCACCCTACCCACTTAGGAATCAAAGAGACTACGGTGGAGTTGATCAAAAGGAGTACGTTAATTGGCTAAGCGGTTTTGTAGAATTGGCCGTTGATAAAATGGCTGATTCAGGTTCTTTGGTATTGAACTTGAGTAACGATATTTTTATGCACAACTCGCCTGCAAGAAGCACTTACTTGGAACGACTAATAATTGCATTAGAAGATCGATTCAACTTGGCGTTAATGGACCGGATAATTTGGGATTCGCCTAATAAACCGCGAGGTCCGGTTCATTGGGTGAGCAATAACAGGGTACATGTGAATCATGGTTATGAGCCTGTACTGTGGTTTGCAAAGAACCCGGCATTAGTTAAATCCAATAATCAAAACGTCTTGCAGCCCCATACAGAGATTCACAAAAAGTTTATTCTCAGTGGGGGCAACAAGAAAGAGCGAGTGAACGGTGATCGGACTCAGAAGGTTAAGGTTGGGGCTTTTTCCAACATGACTGAAGGCACGATTCCGCGAAATGTACTTAGGATTAGCACAACTTGCAAAAGCCAGAGAGAGTATAAACGGTATTGCTCTGAGCAAGGTTTGGCGCAGCACGGGGCAACTATGCCGCTCAAGCTGGCTGACTTTTTTGTGAAATTTCTAACTGATGAGCATGATTTGTGCATGGACATGTTCGGCGGGTCAAGCACTCTAGGCCTAGCATCTGAGTTAAACAATCGAAGATGGATTACTACAGATAAAACGTTTGACTACGTGGCGGGTGCGTCATATAGATTTAAAGACTTTGAAGGCTTCGAGTACAACAAGGCCATTGATAAGTTTTTGGTTTAGCTGATTCGGCGGAAACGCGAAGAGTTTTTTTTATAATTAAGTTACATAGCAAATAGCTAAACGAAACAATTTTGGAGAATAAAAATGGCTTCAGTAAATAAGGTGATTTTAGTTGGCAACGTAGGCAAAGACCCGGATGTTCGTTTCATGCCTAATGGTGAGGCGGTCGCAAACTTCAGTATAGCCACCACTGAAAACTGGAAAGACAAGTCTGGTGTTAAGCAGGAAAAGACCGAATGGCACAACATTGTCATTTACCGCAAGCTGGCTGAGATTGCGGGTGAATACCTGAGAAAAGGCCGTCCGGTGTACATTGAAGGCCGTTTGCAAACCCGTAAGTGGGAAAAAGATGGTGTGACGCGTTACACGACTGAAATTATTGCTGATCAGATGCAGATGTTGGGTGACGGTAACGGCGGCGGCCAGCAATCCGGTGATGATTATGATGGTGGTCAGCAGCATCAACACCAAAATCAAAATCAAAATCAAGGGTCGAGAACTAATAACAATCAGAACCAGCAACATGCGGGTGGTAACAACCAATACTCATCTTTTGGTAACGACAATAGAAATCCTGGCGGACCGCTAGATCCCCTAGATGACATTCCATTCGCCAAAGCACCTAGTAGTTACGCGTTAAGCTAGAATTGGCGCGGGTTACAAGCCGACTCTATTAAATTTTAAAGTATAATTCTACTAAGTAAATAACCCGCTTTTAATTGCACATAAAAGATGGATTTAAAGAAAATATTCTCAATCACAAAGCCTTGCGGAAATTGCCCTTTCCGCAATGACAGCAAAGCTATTCAGCTCGCGCCTGGTCGTGTTGAGGGGATAGTGAACGGGCTTGAAGCTGATGATAACCAAATCTTCCACTGTCACAAATCAGTACACTCTAAAGATGGGGGGGAATTTAACGATGACACTGGATTGTATGAGTCCAGCGGCAACGAAAAAGTGTGTCGTGGGGCATTGGTATACATGATGAAGAGAAAGCGGTTGCCAGTTCTTGCACGCATAGCGCTGGCATTTGGTGTGCTTAAAATTGAAGATTTGGAAGCACAGTTTTGCAAAGTGATTGATAAACCTTCCTAATTAGGCTGGCAGGCTTTGTGCTATATCAGACTGATAAAACATTTGGAGATTATTTTGAAAGCAATTCCCGGTATTTCTTCTACACTTAACCTGCTATTAGCATTCTCAAAAAAATCTAACGCAGATTTTTCTTTACCTTCAGTACAGAAGGCATTGGCGGCCATGTATACGATTGGCATGCCCTACCCTGAAGTTGTCCATCTGGTATCTGCATGCTGGATGGAGGCAGTCGAAAATCCAAACTTCAAACTGGGTAACAAGGATGCGCAGCTTAGAGACATGATTCTTGCCCCGGTACGTGGGAATTTCGCAGTGAATACAGGGTCAGGCGAGCCTCACGATCAATACAGCGTGCGCCAGTTCTATGAAAGCATGCTGAAGAAAATGCTGACTGACTTAAGTTTGTCAAACATCGAATGGGTTAATGACCGGGAGGGGTGCATTGGTTAGAGTTATTGGAGTATTGTTGTTTTGGGCAAGTGTTTTCGGTGCCCTCAACTCATATTATCCCCAGGTTGTAGGCACTAAAGATACGGCTTTAGGTAAGCATATTCGTATGGGATTTATTTGCGAGTCGGCAGCTAACATTGACTGCTATCTCGATAGAGAAACCATTGCGAAGGTGCAAAGCATTGATGAAAACATCGAAGGCCAGGCAGTAGCGGTTGTAAAGTACAAGATCCCATTGATAAGTCCCCACGACTATGAGTATGTGGACACAAGTGACCTTAAAGGCAGGCGATTGCAGTACACAGACGTGTACATAAAGTTTAAGTTGGAAAAAGGCCGTGTTGGTTGGACAGTGCTTAATGATGTGATGACCACTGATCACAAAGCATTCATAAGCGCTTATTCAAAGGGCCAGATTGAGTCTTACCAGTCTAGTGCAGGTTTTGATTTGCTACTGCATAGGGTAAACGTCATTTTGATGCAATATTTCGATGTCGATGGCGATTCAAATAGCACATGGATTCTTTGGCTGATAGTATTCGGAATCACGGCGTTTTACTATTCACTCGCTTTCAAGGGTAAAAAGGTTGACACTGAGATTCTAACTTTCAGTCTTTTACTTGCTTTCCTGAGTTTCGCGCCGATTGGTATTGATCGAGTGATGTTCTTCTGATTTAGGGATTTGTATGTGGAAGAGATATTCCTTAAGGCTGTTTGGTGTAATGTTGGTGATACTAGCCTTAAGTTTATTTTATAGAGTCTATGATTCAGGTATTAACGGACAAGGTATGAGTATATCAGTCAGTCTCTACGGGGTTGAATTCAGTGCGATCTACGCGCTGATACTCATTTCAACAGTTCTTTATTTTGGGATCATTGCTACGGTTAACCCAGAATTTAAGATTGACGCTACCAGCAGGGTTAGGAAGTAACTTGCAAGTTGCTTATGCGATGATTGGCTCCGGGCCAGATTTCGCAGAAATAAGGTGCCCGGCAGCCGATGTCGAATTGTTACCCAATGTGAAATGGGGAATGTTTGAGGCCACTTATACACCTGCAAACTGGCTATACCTGGTAGAAGCTAGAAAGCATGCTGGAAAACCAATCAATAACAAAATCGGAAGTACATTACTTGAAGAGGTTTGCGCTTGTTTGTTGGGTGGCTATGGCATACCCGCCTATGTCGGTTTGGCAGCGTTTAAGGCGTTAAAAGACGTTGGTGCATTCAATGGTACTCACTGGGATGAAGAATTGATTGTAGAGTGGCTATCACAACCGATGCTAATCGATGGGAGGCCAGTTAAGTACAGGTTTGCTAAACAAAAGGCGAAATACATTGCAGGTGCAATTGAATACCTCACAACTAACCAAATGCCTATGGATAGCGGCAAGAGCCTGAGAGATGGTTTGATGAACATGCGGGGCTGTGGGCCAAAAACGGCAGGTTGGGCCGCCCGAAATTTTCTCGACGCTGATGATATCGCTATCCTGGACATTCATATTTTGCGCGCTGGCAAAATTGGAGGCTTCCTAGATCCAACCCTGACGGTGCAGAAAGACTACCTGAAGCTTGAAGAACAGTTTATTGCCTTCAGTAACGCACTGGGCACTAGAACATCTGAACTGGATGCAGAGATTTGGTATCAATTCAGCCAGTACGCCAGACAGACTCACCAGATTTTAAGGGAAATTACCCCATAACTTTGCAGTCACAAAACAATTTTGTTGAGTAGCATTCAAGCGGCTTTAGGGCTGCTTTTTTATTAGCTATCGGCGGCCTTACCTCCCCTATTTTGTATAATGTAATCAATAACTAAGGGGTAAAAGGTAAAAAGAATGTTTAAAGAAAACTATGATGTAAATGAAGCTACTTTCGCCAACTTTCTGCTGGAAATATTCGGTTTGATTATTGGTATCCTGGGTGAAATCATGAGTAGCATATTTGGTGGCATCGATACAGATTTAATTGATCATGAAGAAGAGCAGTCCGTATTCGGTTCCATGTTTGACGGCATCATGGATGCATTCGACACACCGAGCTTCAGCAACAATTACTCATTCACCAACATTAACCACCACGGCGGCGAGATGATTGGTGGCATGATTGATGACAGTCTAATTCACTAAGGAGGAAGTATTAGTTCACAGATTTTCTGGCAAGAAGAGAAACCATTAACAGATGGTTCTACAGTCCAAGATAGTGATAAGTGCAGTGAATGAGCAACATGCTGATGAAATTGGCCGCCAGCTACTGAAGGCAGGATTTAATGCGTAAAAAAAGGGGCTTATCGCCCCTTTTGATTTAAGTGTGATTAGCTCTTGGCCGTAGGCTGTTCAACGTAGTGGTTGCCATCGTAGAACGTATTTTTCAGGTTCTGGGTAAACAGCACGACATTGCCTGCTTCAGTGATTTTTGCAAAGAAGGCATTGTATTTCTCATCCTGTAGCAACTCATTTAAAACAAACGTGGACTTGTTTGTTTGTGGGTTGCGCATCTGGAAGTCAATAGTGAGCTGGTATGGAAGCTCATTCTCATAAGCATAGTCATATTGCAACTCAGTGTTTTTGAATGCAGGCTTAACCAATGGCAGCATCTTGATACCGGCATAAAGGATATGCTCTGAATCAAGCTTAATCTCAACGATTGAGTAAATCTTACGGTCCTTGATGTTTTTAGCAGACAACTCTGCGATTTGCTTATCAATGAAACCCAGGTTGAAATTTGTCTCAACACCGAATGACTCTTTAGACGCGGCAACAACCTGATTTGTCAGCTGCACCAGCGCATCACGCGCAGCCTGGAAGCCGTTTTCATGCTCTTCCTTGACATAGACCTTACCAAACAGAGAATTTTTGGTCTTAGCTTCTGCATATACCGGCTCTTTACTCTTTCCAAAGATAGAAAGCAGATCCAGCCCGACAGTAATTTTATTGGCGAGTGAAGCACCGTTAATGGATACAGGGTTATTGCCAAGTGCGCTAGATACAGCGGCACCAGCAAGCACGTTAGTGCTATCGTAGTTGATAGGTTTGTTTTTCATTAGCAGGAAACGGTCGCCGCGTGCATCAGGATCGATACCCAAAGCTACGTTTGAAACTGAATGCATTTTTTCCTGGTCGAACTGACCAGCGACTGAAATACCTGAAAATACGATAGTTGCAAGTAATACTGCGGTCGTTAATTTGTTTTTCATTTTTGATGGCTCCCAAAAAAATATGAGATGGATATTTATGTTGGTATATCTTAACCAGCAAAAGCAATTGTTAAATAATGCTTACATAAATTATTTTTCAGAAAATTGGGGTTGTTGCAAAAATATCAAATATCGATGTAAGTGACAGGCAAAAAAAAAGCACCGACTGATTAGGAGTTATCGGGGCTTTTCAAAAAACTTCAACTTGGGAGTGATTGAAGTTTTTAAGGGTGTGGCGTAATATTAAATCCAAATTTCTGTAACTGGTAGCATTATTTTAAATATTTTTTGACACTTAAAAATGATTATTTGTGCCCACGGGTCAAGACAATATCACTCTGACATATCTTGCGAAAAGATAGGGAGTCACTTTGTCGTCGCTACCAGTGGACTGATAAAAACTACAGTAAGAGGCACTGACGGCATTTCCCGTGATGTCGAGCTTCTACTGACTCCAAGCACCTACAATTGTAATGATGAGGCGGAAGTGATCGCCAGAATCAGCAGTCTGCGCCGTGAGGGTTATGTGGCTCCAGACTGGATAGACGATTGCATCGAGCTATCCAGGCACGTCAATAAAGCTATCAACTAGCTAGTATCTGTTCGCCACCATTTTATCTACCAGGAAAGCCGGCAGGAATCTGATCGCAAACTCAGCTGCAATCGTATTCACTGTCGCGCGGTAGTATTTCTTCGGCTTATCAGCATTAAACGCATGCAGCACTTTTTTCGCTACTACTGACGCGGGGACGGTCGAGTCTGCAAACGGCGCATCCAGTCGCTTGACCATTTCTTTGTATTGTTTCTGATATAGCGAATTGGTAATCGTGACGTTTTTGCGGAAGGCCTGAAGCGCGTTCCGTTTGAAGTTAGTGGAAATTGGACCCGGCCTAATCACTGACACTTCAATACCGAGGTGTGCAAGCTCAACTCTAAGGGTTGATGCGTATGCTTCCAGTGCGAACTTTGAAGCGTTGTAAGCGCCGCGCAATGGCATATGCGTAATTCCCAGTACGGATGAATTAAAAACGATCCTACCCTCGCCTTTTGCAATCATCATCTTGGCCGCACGCCGGGCAATGGCATGTTGAGAGATGAGATTTACGTCGAGCTGCTGATGGAAGACTTGTTCGCTTAAGTCTAATAAAGCGGCTGGCTGGCCGTAGGCTGCATTAAGGAAAACACCATAAAGCTTGCCACCAGTTATTTCTTCTACCTGTTCCATCAATGTTTCAATTTGCGATTGGCTTGCTATATCGCATAATAGCGGCCTCGAAAATCTGGCTAATGAAACCTTGTCGGCCTCTTCTCTCACAGTGCAGATGACTTGAAAGCCAGCTTCGCTTAAAAGCTTGGCGGTTTGAAAGCCTATGCCGGTTGAAGCCCCTGTAACTAAGATGAATTTAGACATGGATTTTAAGAACCTCGAAATTGTTAGAATGCATTTATGAATGAACCAATGACCGATGATTTATTTGCACTGGTGCCTGAGACAGTTGATGAGCAAGGCGTATGCCAGTGCGCACCAACCGACGAAGACCGTAACAAAATCTTTGGGGTGGAACGAAAATTGCAGTTAGGTGAATCACTGAATGCCAGTGCAGGCCAACTTGCTTTAACTCAAGCTGCTGAACTAGGCGATGTTGCCAGGTATGTAGATACGTGGCGGGAGTTAAACAATCTTAGAAGGTGATTTATGAAAAAGACTTGGTTCGACCATACCCATACACAAGGCTGTAGTCTAATTAAGGTATCCAACATGAACTACGAGGCCTCAATGAGTGGGGTAAAGAAGCGGGTTTTACTTAAGCTTGATCGTGACATGTTTGGCGAATCAAGAATGGTGATGTGGACCATTATCAAAAATACGCAAAATGTCATGTGGCTTATCGTGACTGAGCAGATTGAGAATATGGCAAAGCATCTTCCAAAAGATTGGAATGAAGACTACTCGAACTGTTGCATTATGGCCTTCTGTGAAAAGAATGCGGATGTTGAGCGTGCAATGACACACATCCCTGACGGCAAGCAAAAGTTATTTGGCCTGTATATCGAGAACATGAGCGAGCAAATCAACCTGTCAAGCGTCGATATCGCATCAAAACTTAGCGTAGTGATTGTAGGGAATGAGTACAAGGCCGACAGCAAGCCTAATCACCCAGACTGGGTAGAAAAAATCAGCGCTGACTGTCTGGACAAAATCCCAATGTTCTATGAAGGCTGCGGCAAGTACAGCATCCACAAAGTTATCGATAACGGCGTAACCGTACCGCCTGTCACGACACAGATACGAGAAAAAGTCAGTGAAATGATGGTCTGGACACGCGACAAGTGGCACGACACTTTACCTAGTGAAAGAATCAAAGTTAGAAAATTACTGGTCAGTGGCAGCATTCTGGCCGTGATGAGTGATGTGCCAGACTTTTCTGGGGTTATACAAGGCACCGTGCGGCAAGAGCTACCAGCGGCAATGATGTAGCTTAAGCTAGTGGTTTATGGGAAATGCACGGGTATACCCTACCCTATATTGTTCCAATTTCTTTTAGCTTCCTGCATAGTTCGTTAGGTTAAATACTGATGATGATTCATGCGAAAGAATAGATCCAGATCGATAATTAGTGGCCCGGTATATCCGGGCTTTTTCGTTCTTGGACGTGCCCAGGCATTCGGCGTAAATAGTTATCTGATTTTCTATAATTGGTTCAAATAGGAGATTAAGTAATGAATAATATTTCGATAATGTTCTCGCACTGCATCAATCACAGAAGCAATATTTCTGAAGAGTTAAAGGGCATCGTTGGTTACAAATACTTTGAGCATGCCGTGGACTTAAGCAAAAATGAACTGGCTTCAGCGCAGCTTTTACTAGCACAGGTAGAGCTTATTGCGGTGCGTAAGCATGAGACTCATATTACGGAAAGTGGAAAGCGCTTTTGGAGTGTTGACTTCATGGGCGTGATTACATATGCAGGAATGTTTGAGGTTGATGCAAAACACCCAATCAATGAAGAGATTATGAAGGCGATTGAGGCTAACTATGTTTCTGATTTTAGGGCGATGAGCTTATATTTGCGGTCGGATAGATTTTATAAATTCAGAATGAGTTTGTATGAGCGTGCTTATGAAAACGTAAGCGCGTTTGAACGGACACTCAATGGTAAATCAAAGCAGGAAGTGAAAGAGCTGTCTGATGCTAATGCAATTAAACGGGTGGAAAGAATTAAGTCTCGAATTCGCAAGTTGTGTTCTAGGACAAATGCATTAAAACAAGCTTTGGGTGCGCTTGAGATTGAAACCTTAATGCTCACAAGGCTGATTCAAGAGGGTTTTTTCAACCTTGAGAGCTTCAGTAGTACAGCGGCGGCCTAGTTCTTTACCGTTCTAATGCTGGCTATGACTGTTTTGGCCTGCGGTGCTACGCTAAAATCAATGGTTGATTGGTAACTCAAAACGATGACATCAGTAGCATTAAAAGTGCTGAATGTGATGGTGTAATACAGGTTTTTGAGCTGGTATTTGACGATATATTGTGTGCCCGTGGTATTCACTTCGCGGACAACGTTAAACGCTTCAGGCGGGTGAGTTTCAGGGTATTCAGATTCAATTAATGCGCGGATAGGCAGAGATTTCTTGTTCGCATTTTTAAAAACGTCGATTCGTAGAGTGTCTTGGTTTCGCTCGTTTATCAAAATGACGGGCTTCAAATCATCCTTTATACCTTCATGCTCCAAGATCACAAACGGATCTGAATACTCGAATGAATAGCCTAGTGGGATATTCTGATAGCGCATGGTGGCTGCATCTTCTTTATCCTGGGCAAGAATAGATGTTGGATTTAATAAGGCAACTGCAAGTAAAAATATCAATGTTCTTTTCATCATGGGTTCCTGTTAAAAGACTTGTAGCCCTATTACGCAATTTCTAGGCCAGAACCAATCAGGGCTTAATTCCATTCGGCGGAAACGACCCTGCTATTTTGTACAATTCATATATCAAATTGAATATGTACGAGGGCTTGAAAATGGCAAATTCCAAAGCGGTAACTGACAACAATACTGAAGTATTTAAAAATAACAAACGCGTTATTTGGTTGCGTGCATCAAGCTTGAAAGAGCTGTTCGATTGCCCATACCGTTGGGAAGCAAACAATACAAATTCTGGCATCCCTGCTATTCCAACTTCAATTAAAGGCCATACAGGTACAGCTGTACACAAAGCCACTGAAATATACGATAAAAATTACTTGGGTCGATATGCGCCTGCTACACCAAACGACGAGCTATTGCAGCGTGCGCTCGCATCTTTCAAGGTTGCATTTGACAATCCTAAATTTGCAATCAAAGACGCAACAGCTAAAGAAATCGGAGACATGCGGAATATCGGCACTAAGCTGGTAGCCAGATATATCAATGAGATTGCTCCGACAGTTAGCTATTCAAATATCGAGCTTAAGTGCAAACCTATGGAGATTGATGTAGGGGGTGTCATCCTCTCATTAACAGGCACGATTGACCGCCTGTATATCCCTGATGCCAATCCGATGAGCCGTGGTGTATTGGACGTGAAAACTGGTGTACAGGCTGTAAACGCACAAAACATCGTTGAAGTTGTAGCGCATAAGCCGCAACTGGGTATCTATGAAATCATGGGCGAGAATACCATCAACAAGAAAGGCAACATCGTCATTCCAGTCAATGCACCGGCAAGAGTTGTAGGCATGCAGACGAACGGTAAGGCGCGTGTGGCTATTGGTGAAACGATGAGTTCACGCGACATCTTGATTGGCACTCAGCATGAAGCCGGTATGTTGCAGAACGCTGGACGCATTCTTGAACATAAGATTTTCCACGGCAACCCGTCTTCAATGATGTGCAACCCTGATTATTGCAGACGCTATAAAACATGCAGATATCGCGGCGCAGATGCATTGGAAATCGCAGAAGAGGCAGAACACTTGGCTACGCTGGCGGAAAACAAGCGTAATGCCATGATGACCACTAAAGCTGTGGAAGACATCTATAAAAACTTAGACCTGTCTTCCCTGATTGTCAGCGATGAGCCGGTAGATGTGAAGGTGAAAGCATCTACAAAAATCGACCTATCTTCCCTGTTAGTACACGGGTAACAATTGTCCGGCAGAATAAATGCCGGATATTTTTTGATTTGAGAATGGATATTGCTATATGGACACAATGAAAGAAGTATTCCCTGACAGGGCAATTTTCACTTATGCAGCGATGCAGAAGTTAATTCAGGCTGAATTTGAGGCCAATAAAGTGCGGCACTTGGGCTTTGGTATCACAATTGACGAAACAGAAGCGATGACCAATGTTAAGTTAAATTGCGATAGCATTAACCCTTTTGACCAGTTGGCTTTTTCTCAAAAGATTGGGAGAATCAATGAGATGTACCCAGAGCGAGGTATGGCGCTGGTGACTAGGATATCGGAAGATAAAATTTCGCTCTGTTTTTATATCTATGTTAGCGAAAAGTCATTTAAAGCAATGGCAGATATTAACCGGGCTTTTGATAGTACCGTGAGCATTGAGTTTAGCGAGCTGGCATTGCATGTGGCTGGTGAATTCCTTGACCCGGTGGATGTATCTGGGTTGGAAATATTTGATGTTACCTTTAGTGGTGAAGATACCACTGGAAAGACAATAAATTAATGGTACCGCGCGTTTTTAACAAGCATCTCGATAACTACCCTGCTGGATGTGTTTACGTGGGCAGACGATCAAAGTGGCAGAGTCCATTTGTGCTTGGCAGGGACGGGACCAGTGAAGAGGTGCGTGAAAAATATAAGGCGCATGTGAAAGAAAACCAGCAATTAAGTGAATCGCTTATAAAAGAACTTAAGGGTAAGAACCTCTTATGTTCAGCTGATTCCTGGCACGGTGAAATTTTGTTGGAAGTAGCGAATAGCTAGAAAGCGGGTTATGGGGTTTACTGAAGTTCAAGTGGAGAAAGTTTCTGACAGGTTGGTGTCGGTCAGTTTTACGCTAAATCAAATAATTATTGAAAAGCATAGCGAAGGCAAACAAGTATGCCATAGCTTCAATATTACTAACCTGGATGAAAGTGAGAAAGAACAAGGGTCGAGTATCAGCTTTGAAATGGATGTTGCGGTTTTGGATACTTCAGACGCGATTAATTTAATGGGCAGTGTTGGTATTGCGGTTAGCTACAAAAACCATGCGTTTTTTATCTTTGAAGAGAAAGATATAGTGAATGTATTTGTTACGCTGGATAAAGCAACATACCGGTACGTTGTGAAATTCACAAAAACAGATGATGGCTATCGTGTTGTCCAAGAAAATATCCGCAGGATCAATGGGAGTGGGATGATTTCAATTTATAGCTTACCTGACATTGCCATTCAATTTTCAGTTCCAGATCAGCAACGTTGGGTTTCAGAAGAGATTGAAGCCGGTGACATTGCTGGCCGGGCAGTGCTATTTGCTGGTGAATTAAATGGGACGGTACATTAAGCATGGTTAATCATTTACAAGCGTCAGACTTGCTATCAATGCAAGCATTTTTCAAAGCTTTTATTGAGTTATGCAAGCAGTCATACGATCAGACTTACAGCCCAGATGATGCGATTGAATCGGTGTTAGATGCTTCTAAAAATAGTAAACCTTTCACCAATTTAATGATTTGCTTGAAACGTGAGGCGTATCTTGGTTTCTCTTACCCTCATGAAGCGATCACATCGTTACTGGTTGATGAGTGCCCAGGTGAAGTATCCGAGTTCTCCAGGAAGCAGATCGTTGAGAGCAATTGGGAGTTTTTAGGGATTACACCCGCAACCAGTTAGAAGTCTGTAGCTAAAACAAAATTAATGCCGAACTTTGATTCGGCATTTTTTACGGCCTAATTTTGTACTATGAACATGACTTCCGGTTTTTGAAATTAATTTGAGGATTAGGCATGAACGAACAATACAGGGCTTGGATGGAAGAGTTGACCATGAAGCTTATGGAAATTAAGAAAATTGGCCGTGGTGAGGCTGAGACCTTTATACATAACAATCGAGCATTCATCCCCCCTTTCTGGAATGCCAATAAGAGCGTCGAAGAGACCGCTGAACGGATCAACTTTATTGCCTGGGAAGATGACCTTATCGCATGCATTGAAGGCTCTGGAGAGTCGCGCGGGGATGCGCAGGGGCTTGTAGATGCTCATGCTGATTTCGTTAAGGAAAGCTGGCATGCGGGTAAGAGCGCGGTCGTGACTGCAAACTTGTTAGTACAAGTGGCTGATTGACAATAGTAAAGATTGCGTTACAAAAGTTAGAAATTAATAAAGTGGCATCTAAATTGCTATTTAGGCTTGTCGTGAAGTCCACTTAATTAAAGTCTAATAAAAGAAAACGAAGAGGTGAAGGGATGTTAGTTCAGCGAGCAGATAGGTTGGATGAGGTGGAAGAGAAAAAATCAGAGGTTTGGTTTACTGCGTTCAACGGGCTTATTGTTAGCTTGATTATATTGGTTCACTTTGCGCTTTTCATGTTCTGGGGTCCTTATAAGATCCACTTCCCATATACGCATTTACTGGTGATCGTGGCAATTATTTTAAATGTTGGATTCATGCTGTTTGCGTGGCATAGAAGCAAGAAATTGCGTGAATTAGGCTTATAGCTGACATCGATTAGTTTTTAGTGACCGGGTTAATTGCCCGGTTTCGCTTTTTTAGGACCTGGCATGGATAAAGAGATTTTCTTGGATACATTAACGGCAAACTTGTTTAGCGGCCATATCACACACCCTAAATTAAGGCGTGCTGCATTTGAAAACATGAAGGTTGGGCTGGCACCCAAAGCTGAGTATCTTGGCGACCAGCCTGATGACAATCCGGTTGATCAGAATAATCCAGAGTAGATTTAAATAGGATTCAGAAAGGGAATGCGTATGGTTGATGTTGGACTGAAGGTGGGCAATAAACTTGAAATCATAGAAACAGGTGAAATTGTGCGAGTGAACGCGATTGGAGACATGATTAAATTCAGCAATTCTGACGTTTCTGGCGAGGTGAAAGCATTGCGCTGGCAAGAGCATTTCGAGCGTTACCTATCGGCAAAAAAGGCCACCTAAAAAGGTATTCTTTGGGTATCAACTAACAAAGGAATTTGTGATGCAAGCCAAATTTATTACCGTTAAATCTATGTTGGAAAAGTTGCTGGTCGATGGCGCGGTGATACGCATTGGTAAGCAATACGCTGAAACCTCAACACAATTCGAGGAAGGCCAGCTCATTACGCTGAAATCAATTCCCTTTGAATTAGATGATGGTTTTGGTGCTGTGCAAAATTCACCCGCAGTTTGGAACGAAACAACTAAAGAGTGGGATTCTATCTACCATATATGGGATAACGACCTTTCCTTATGGGCGGATAACTCAATTCTCGATACCACTACCGAACGTTCAAAAGGTCCATTTGTAGTTGATACCAATACACCTGAACTGCCATACCGCGTATACAGCGAGTCAAGCCAAGGCAATATCGGGTTTTTCCTAAGTGAAAGTGACGCAGAGCTATACGCAATGTCTGCCAACCGTGTTGACTGGGACAAGAACACTTTTCAAGTGGCAGTTCAAGAATGGGTAATTAAAGCATTCGGGCAGCTTCACAACAACGACAAGGCAAGTCGGATACACCGGGCGGTTGAAGAATTATTGGAGCTGGCACAGTCGCTGAATTGTACGAAGGAAGAGGTGCTGCAATTAGTTGATTATGTATTTTCACGCCCAGTTGGTGAGCCTAAACAAGAATTGGGTGGAGTCATGCTTACAGCAGCTGCACTAGCTAACGCATTTGGTATGGATATGTATGAGTGCGCACTTACAGAATTAGCACGGGTGAATGTGCCAGAGATTATCGAAAAAATCCGTAGAAAAGAAGCATCAAAGCCAAAATTCAGCGCCCTACCCGGTTCGGCAGAAATTATTGCTTGATTTGCTAACATCGAATTATTAGGTGGCTGGTAGCCATCTCAAACTTAAATTTGAAAGAAAAAATTATGACCGATAAAAAATCAATTGCTTCTGATGGCACTCATGTCATGAAGCCGTACTTTGCTTTGATTAAGGAAGTTTTGGAAGATGGGCACCAGATCGTAAACGAAAGAACTGGTGAGGTTTGCTATTTCATTCCAAATACATTGCTGAGCTTTGATCTTCGCGAAGGAACCCCATGGAATACTCGCAAGAAGGTTGGTCATAAGAACGTTCGCGGCGAGTGCCTGGGTATTTTAAATGGCGTTACTGATGCAGCTGAATTTGAAAAATGGGGAACCAATGTTTGGTACCAGAACGCCAACGAAACTGAAAAATGGCTGCAATCACCATGGCGTAAAGGCGAGAACGACAATGGCCTGATTTATCAGTACAAAGAAAAAGATGATCGCTGCATTGTTAATGACGAAGCTGAGCGTGACTTCTATATCGAGCAGGGCTATACGGTTGAATTGGAGGGAAAAGACGGTCGCTTCTGTATGCACCGTACAATTTACCAGCTGGATGATTTGATCAAACTGCTTCTGACTAATAAATCAGACAGGCGCATGCTGATTACAGCATGGGACCCTACACAACTGGATAAATGCTCACTTCCCGCGTGCCATTTTTCGTATGGGTTCAAATATATCCCTGGTGGATTCCTTGATATTACCTGTTTTATGAGGTCGTGGGACGTCGCCAAGGCTTTTAATATTCAATTAGCGACGATTCTGCTGAACATCGTTTGCCGCTTTGTAAATCTAACTCCCAGGATGGTAAACGTCTTCAGTCTGGACACGCATTTATATTCGCGGAACCTAGATATGGTTAATACGATGCTAGAGCGTGATGACTTGCCACCGCCTAAATTGATGCTTTCAGACAACATCAAGGAAGTGACTCTTGAAAATTACAAGGGCGCATTTCAGCGCATCATGCCTGACGATATTTGGCTTGAAGACCATCAAAGCCATCCGGCAATCAAGAGTGAGATGGTTGCTTAATTTCAAGTAAGAAAATCAAGCATGAAAAATCCTAAATACGTTAGCGATATTGACTACGAAGTAAAAATGGGGCAGCTCTCACAGATTGAAGCATCCTTGATTGCGGATGGGAGAAGTTTCCTTGGGCCCAGATTGAGTATCGCTAGTCGGGTTGGAATACTGACTTATTTTTTCTCACTGTGTTTTTTTGCCTGTGTTGGGTTTATGGGCATCCATGTAGCGCAGTCATTGATTGTGATGGTATCGACGTGCATGTGTATTTCAGCACTGGTTATGTGTCTCGTACTTAGTAATAGCGCGTGGACATACTCAGCTGAGATTCAGACAAAAATTGAGTCATACAAGCCAATTGATGCTTGGCAATTTAATACGTTTAAAGGGCTTGCGAAGCCAGATGGTAGCTACATGAAGCCGCATGTATTCAGATGGATTGAAATTGAGCGAATTGCGCTTGTACGCTGCATAACGTAGACATTTGTATAGCTATTAAGCAATCGGCGGATATGAGGGCTGATTTTGATATCTTGGACATGGAGTGACGGGAATGGTACTGAGGATTTTAGTTGTGTTGATGTTCATTAAGGCGATTGGCGCGGTCTTTTCTGATCATGAGGCGGCATCAGCAACAACAGGTAACTTTGGGGCATTCCCGCTAGAGCAGAACACATTTAATTAATTATTGGTTTAAGGATTTTTTATGCAAGCTGAACAAACAAAAACACCAGGCCAGCAGGCCTACGAAAAAGACGTGCGGATCATTCCATTGTATCCAGATGGTCAACATCGCAAGACTTGGGGCGAACTTGATGATGGCATCAAGCGCAGTTGGGAAATCAATCCAAAGCCGCGAGACTATGTTTCAGCACGCAAGGTATTTTCTAGCTTCGATTTCAATCAGGTACCAACACTGAGACTGAATGACACTCAAACATTTGTGAAGATTGTTTCTCAAGTGGGTGAAGAGCTTATTCGCAAAAAATCAGGAGAGGCTGCCATCCTGGTAAACCGTAAGATCCTGTGGCTTTCTGAGGATGAGAATAATGACCTGGTTGTGTGTATGAGTAAAGACCCTGTTACCTTCACACGCGACAAGATTGAATTCAACGGTTTATACATGAAGGTTAAGGAATACTCTGACCTGAGTGATTTTGACTACGAAAACGATATTTGGGTATTACAGCAATGGTTGCGCAGCCGGGTGACGGTTCCTTTTTCATTGAAGGCAATGAAGGTGGTAGCGCCAAAACCGCACTAAAGTGCATTTTAAAACTGCAAAATTGGAAAAACGAAAAAGCCAGTACGTTTATTGCTTGATATAGGTTTTTTCGGAGGGATTAGAGATGCGTTTGAATAAATTTCTGTTATCGATACTTTGTTGTGCCATGTTTTCTGTGGCTGCTATGGCTGATCAAGAATTTGAGCCTGATACCAATGACGGCCAGGTTGTCCATGAAGATGGTGAGTTTGTCTGGGATGGCATTGTTTCATACGTGTGTATTGAGCAAAACGATCTGTACGCTAAAACATGGTATGGCCGCCTTGTCGCTGAAGGCGATGAGTACATCGAATGGCGCAACCAACAGAAGGCAAGCACGCTGCAATGCTTGAAGGACAAGCAATTACTGCCTACACGTCTATGCGGTGAGTTGTTTACGATCAACAAGAACACGGGTGAAGACTTCATCTCGAAACTGTATAAAAAGCACAAGGGAACGATTGATAACCTCAAAGTGCTGAATCAGTGCGAAAAATAATTTAATGTTGTTTATAAAAAATTAAGGTTAGATATGCTGAGTTCTAAAAAGATCGCTATTGGCTTGCTTGCCCTATTAGCTATTTCATCTGCAAATGCTTACTTTTTGCATAAAGTTAATGAGCAGACCAAAGAAGAAATTCATGAACTTCGTGAAGCGGAATATCTTCCGGCTGATAAAGCTTTTGTGGTTACATTGAAAGAAGTGGTTGCCGGGCACGCCAAGGTAAACTTTGAAATTGCGCCTGGACACTATCTTTACCGTGAACGATTCAGGATTGTGTCACCGGGTAATATTTGGAAAATGAATTTGCCAGATGGGTGGAAGAAAAAAGACCCTAATTTCGGACCACAACAGGTTTTCTTCAATGAGGTGGTAGCTGATATTGAGTTTGAAGGCCAGATGCCGGAAGTTGTAGAAATCAAATATCAAGGCTGTAGTGAGCAAGGACTGTGTTACCCACCGGAGACAGTCAGCATAAGTCTCACTCAGCAGATGACTGAGATAACGAACATAGATAAAATGGCTTTATAGGCAGCATAAATTTAAGAAAGCGCTTTAGGGCGCTTTTTTTGTTTTGGCAAATACACTATTGGCGATTGATATACTTGTTGAAAATTAACTGGAGACATTATTGTGAGTTCAACAAGAGAGCGCCCTACTTCCATCTTGGAAAATGATAGTGAGGTTTTCCTGCACCCTGCTTTTGGACAGATAACGGTAAGTAGAGTTAACAGTAGCGAGGCAATTTCCCTGTACGGATCGGAACTGCCTCACAACAGATTCATTCAACTGACAATTAACGCTAGCGACCTGAAGCGTAGTTACTCGAAAGACAGGCCTTTTGCACGTAAGCAGCTGGCTCAACTCATGATGACTGAAGCTCAATGGTGCGAATTGCTGTCAAGTATGAATGCTGGATCAGGCACACAATGCACACTGCTGCATGTTGGCGATGAAAAAATGCCTGGCATTGAGGGTTTGAAGACCATGGGCGAGAAATTCGAGTCAGATGCATCCAAAGACATAGACGAAGCTGAAAAAACGCTTGCAGAGCTTAAATTGCTAATTGAAGCTTCAGGGTTGTCGAAGAAAAAGACTGAAGAACTGGTGAATGCTACGAATAAGGCTCATCAAAGAATAACTTCATCAAGAGCATTTATTCTGAAGTCATTCCAAGGCCAGATGGAAGGTGTAGTGCAAAAAGCAAAAATAGAGATCAACGCACATGCAAAACAGGTACTAGGAGGTGAGCCTAGCTTCCTGACACTGGATAACAAAAACAGTAGTGAGGGCAGTTAGGAAGATTTTGTCTTAATGTCATTCAGTTGCGTGCATGAGCGCTTATATACATCTAACACAGCAGAGTATATGTCGGTAATGTTCTTTGCATCAGCCATCGTAAGCCCCATCAATTGACGACTGAGGTTGCTAAGTGGCATCAAACCCATATTCGCAGATTCTCCCGCTAATTGATGAGCGAGCTTATGCACGGTTTCAAGGTTTAAATTCAGACATTCATGGCCCAGTAATTCAATGAGATCGTCATTGGAGGAAATAAACTGAGATATCAATGTAAGGATAAACGACTTGTTCGGGTTTAAGCCTCTCAAATGAGCTATACGGAGCGAATCTACTAGCGGCTCGTCTGAATGCATCATAGCGACTTGTCTAGGCTCTTTTGGCTGATTGGCAATAGTTTTGATTGGGCCTATGTCGGGGGTGGCGTTGATATTTCTGTCAGGATCAAATCCTGTCGCCTCTATGATTGTAGCTACTTCATCAATCAAGCTTTGGATCTGTTTAGAAATCACTGGCTTGGTTAAGACCTGGTAGATACCAGCGGCTAAACACATATCTTGTGTGGCCTTGGTAGCATCCGCTGTGAGAATCACTGTTCTGATTGGCTTACTGCCTGGCAGTGTGTGATAAATCCTAAACGCTTCCAGGCCATTCATTTCAGGCATGTTGAAATCTAAAATCATCAGATCAAACTGATGCTTTTCTAAAATATCCAGCACCTCTTCACCGTTATCAACAGATTTGACGACACAATCCATAGAATTCAGTGTCTCATTTAGGATTAATCGATTTACGATATTATCGTCTGCGACCAGTACGCGGATTTTTTTTCCAAGCTTAGAATACTTGCTGAGTTGAATCACATTAGATGTGTCGGTTATGTGATTAGCCTTTGCAGCTTCAATTTGAGCAGATGTGGCGTGGTTTAGTGGGATCAGAACTTCAAAAGCCGTGCCTGTGGCTTCGTTACTACTAACAGTAATATCACCACCCATAAGCTTAGATAGCTCTTTGGCAATCGTTGTGCCAAGTCCAGTACCGCCATATCTTCTTGTGATTGTGCTATCAGCTTGGGTGAAGGATTCAAATATGTGAGCAACCATATCAGGTTTAATGCCAATGCCGGTATCCTGGATTTTTATGCTTAATTTGCTGAAGTTGGCATATGTATGAACCGGCGTAATGACAATATCTATACCGCCATGCTGAGTAAACTTTACTGCATTAGATACCAGGTTCATAAGAATCTGCTCCAGGTGCTGAAGGCTGCCGACATAATATCTCTCGACAGATTTATCAACATGGAAACGCATCCATAGCTGTTTGCGTTCACGTTCAATATTGAACATTTGATTTAAACGGAAAGTCACGTCAGGCAAGTAAAAAGTGACCTGCTCAAGTTCAATTTTGCCCTTTTCGATTTTGCTGATATCTAGCACATCATTGATCAGTTTTCTTAGTGCGGTGGCCGATGTGGAAAGCATGCCTAAGAATTCGTTCTGTTTTTTATCTAACTCAGTTTTTTCTAGTAATTCAGACGCGCCAATGATCCCGTTTAGGGGCGTGCGCATTTCGTGGCTAATATTAGACAGGAAGTTTGTCTTGGCTTCATTGGCAAGATTTGCATCCTTAGTGGCCTTTTCCAAGCGCACCAGCAGACGCAAAGTATGCGGCGGGATGAGCAACATAGTTACGATAAAGCCATAGGCTAAATGCGTGTGTTGGTTCCAGTAGGGGTTTAAATACAAGGTTAATCCGAAACCGAAGAGGCTCATTACATAGCAGCCTTTGAAGAATTTCACGCCATACCGCAGGCCGTATCCAATAATCAGCCACAGATATACTCCGATAAACACACCGGCCAAAGAAGCAGAAATCATCTGTTCCAGTGATGTGGCGGTGATGTCCATGACCATGGCAGTCCACTGACGTTTTTCGTTCTTTTGCGGATTGCGGAGGATATTGAACAACATCAGGAAACCACAGCACAAGTAGAACAGGCACAACGCAACTGGCTCGTAGTGGCTATGGTTGAAGAGTAAGTACAGCGTAATAAAACTGACGAATGAAACGCGTATTAGGGCTTGTTCGACTTCGCTGTTGACGGCCTTTGCCTCTGAAAATTTGAGTTTGAATTGTTGCAGTAGGTTTGGCATGTTTGATTTTTAGTCTTTTTGTACTTAAGTTCTATGATCAAAAACTTCCAGGCATTTTAATGCATCAGGAGAACTGTATCAGGCAATACACAAAAATTATGGCGAAAAATCGGCATTAGATTTATTCATCTGTCATATATCTTAACAAGTGATAGCAGAGTTTATACCAGAATGAGAATCAAGTTGAGCATTTACATTCACTGTTTTGCATAGGAATTTGTATCGGCGGAAAGTCTATCGCGTCTTGATACATTGTCGATATTGAGTTTGTGAGAAGAATTATGCCCTACGTCATACTGGCTGAAAGTGGTCGCAAGTTTGTTCCAGAAATTAGCAATATGAGTATGGAAGAAATTAACGCTGAAATTTACACGTACTCCAATGATGATTTACTAAACAGTGAAACTTCATCAAGGTTAGGTGATTTGCGCATTAACAGCACACCATTCTATGTTCAGCGCCTGGAGGCTCAAGCAAACGTTGCAAATCGATTGGCTGAGCGCAGAAAAGGAAACATTCAGCGAAGATAGTATTAACGGTCACTGGATGGTTTGCGTGTTTCACCAGCATACGAATATAAAAATTGGACATTAAAGAAATGCAAGACCGGGACAGTGCCCGGTTTTTTTACGGCAATGGATCGGCAAAATTGACCGCCTGGTTGGATAGAATGCAGTCATTAAAGGAGAAATGAATGTTTGTTGATGGATTTGTTGCCAAAAAAATTACTGCGGTCCTGGAAGCTCAAGAGCTAGATATCCAGGTGGCAGTTAACGCTATCGTGAAAAATGGGGAAGTGGATCTAAACCAGTCGCACGTAGACGAATGGGTAGGCTTCACTGTGGCCGGGCAGGACTTTGACGCAAACTTCTTTGTAAAAAACTATGAACGCGGTTGTCTTGTCCACCCAGTTTTCCATGGCGAGACCGTAAACAACGTTCACATTACAGCTTCAGTGCTGTTGCATTAGCTAGAGGGGATTGGAATGACTGAGAAAATAATTATGATTTCAGGAATGGTACTCACTAAGAAAGTTGGCCTTTGTGACTACGCTATAGCAGTGGGCGAACAGGTGCCAATTAGAGGCGGTAGATTAGTTACTGTCATTGACGCAACGTTCCCTGATAAGGGTGATGTCGGTGGAATGGTAGTCACTAAAGAACTCGGTGCAATACCTACAAGGCACGTTCGTTTAAGCTGGAAGTTTACTCAGCGGAAACACTTCCCAATCACTAACCACCGAATCATTGGTGGCGTAACATGTGCGTTGAAGGAGTTTGCTTTTTCATGGAGCCTTGTCATCGGTGTGACCGGATGCGGAGCATTTGAACGTCGATATTGCTATGCTGAAAAGGATGATGCGTTAAATGCATTAAACAGCTGGAATGGAGAAAAGCATCCACCAAGTAACTGGACTCGCCTAATAGGTAAAGTAAAAGGGATTCAGAGCGATATGCTTAACCCCAATTTAAGCGAAGCCTAGACAAGCGAAAGGACATGAATTATTAATTCAGGGCTTGCAACCACAAAACAGAGCTTTTTAGGCGAAACCTTGTAATACCGGCCCTTGAACCCCTCTTCAATCCACTTAAGCTCTTGTTTTGCACAAGCAGCTTTTACTTTAGTCCGGAGACCGCCCTTTTTTGGTAACAGTCTCGCAGAGTAATACTCACTATCCAGATCAATGCCGGGGAATCGCTCTTCTGCAACCCGGCGCGCCCGGTCGTGCCACTTAGGTCCATCTGTAGTTGTTTGCATATTTCTAAGCTCGATATTAACTGGCCTTATCCAGCAAAATTCGTGCTTAACATAAAACGAGGTTGCCTTCAGCGCCGGATTTACGGCCACAAATGCCTATTCATCACCTTTACATCGCGGATTATCCATCCGGAATTTGCCGACCACCCTCCCCACCGCCATTTGAAACTAACTCAATAAATTGTCGTTAGCTTTCTAGCTTAGTGACGACTGGATATCAGTCAGTCACGGTGCCCGTTGCATATCATGCAAAGCGCAATCGCCATTCGGCGGAAATGACCCCGGTTTTTAATACACTGATTCATGTTCGATTTGGCACGATACTTGAGTACATCAGTGTGCTGATCCCCATAAGGATTATGTATCGACTAATCAGAGAAATGGAATTGAGAAATGAGTGAAACATTAAGAGTGCTACACAGTGAGCGTATCTACGCCAAGCAATCTGAGTTTGCCAGGTTAAAACTAGGCCTACCTGATGATGCAATGATTTTCATGATGGCAAATCGTGTTGAACACATCGATACGGATACTTTATTCGTTAGCGAAGAAGAAGCTGACGAAAATAGTTTGGGATACGGCTACAACTCCAGACTGGATAAGGATGAGATCAAAGAGCTGGTAGAAACAAAACTTGTTCATATCGCCCTACCCGCTCGCTGGTTTCTGATTGCTGTGATGTGGGAAGAGGATGGCGTTGAAAAGACAGCGCACCACTTGCTAGACATGACGGATTTCAAGTCGGAACAATAAAAATCAAAGACTGATTCATTTAAGGGAATTATGAAGTTTGAGGAAAAACAATTTGCCGGACGGCCAGATGACGAGAAAAACGATTGCGTTGTCCGTGGCTTCAGTATTGCAGCCGGCATTGATTACCTGGAGGCGCACGCGGTCGTAGCCGAATGTGGCAGACGAAGACGTATGCGAACCAAGAATGCGGTAATAGACGAAGCTGCCAATGTGCTAAAACTCACTAAACGTAGAGTCAGACGTGGTATGACCGTTCAACGCATGCTGGTAGAGCTTGCAGGTGTACCTCAATGCGCTATCTGGGTACGTGGGCACATCATCCCGGTGATTCGTGGGGTTGAAATCGACTTCAAGCAAATAGCTAAACCAAAGCAGATCGTAAGAGCTGTCTACATTTCGGCCAACTACGATTTTGGCAAGCTGTAGGCGCATTCCCTTAAATAATTGGTAAAAATCTATGTCTGAATTTTCTCATGTAATTGACCCTTTAATTATTGATGAACTGCGAGCGCGGTTATCTGGCAGGATGATTGCCCTTTGTTTTGGCGCTGGTGTGGACTCTACGGCCATGATGTGCGCACTTAAGGTTGCAGGTATAACGCCATCGGTAATCACGTTTGCGGATCTTAAATCTGAAAAGACTGCGACCTATGAGCATTTAGCAAAAATGCAGAAGGTCATGAAAGAATGGGGCTGGCCTGAGATCAGTGTAGTGAGCAAAGCTACGCTGGAGACTACTGAATACGACGACCTGTATGGGAACTGTACCCAAAATGAAACGCTACCTAGCCTTTCCTTCGGGTTAAAAAGTTGCTCGATTAAGTGGAAAATTTCTGTACAGGATAATTTCCTAATGGGCGTTAAACGTGGGCCAAATAAACAGGATTCACACCCCATCTGGGAAGAGGCAAAAGCATCGGGCAAAAAGATTATTAAACTGATAGGCTATGACTCAGGTAAAGCAGACATGCGGCGCTCTAAGAATCTTCAAACAGAAGACGCTCACTTCGAGTATATCTACCCTTTGCAAATTGTGGGCTGGAGGCGTGAAGAGTGTGTGCAGGCCATTGTAGATGTCTTAGGTGAAGATTACGTGCCCGTGAAATCAGCATGCTTTTTTTGTCCTGCATCCAAAATCTGGGAATTGTACTGGCTGGCAGGATACGAGCCTGAATTGCTTGAGAAAGCGTTGTATATGGAAAGGATTGCGCTTACAGGCCGCCATTCACGCTTTGACACCCTCATAGTAGGTAAATCGTGGGAAGAGATGGTGACTTCAGGCGAGCGCTTCCCTAGCAGTAGCACTACGGTTGGCCTGGGCAGAAACTTTGCATGGAATCAGTGGGCGTATGACAACAAGGTGGTTGATGAAGAATTCAACGTTTTCAGATCACCAGAAAAAGTATTGGAATTCATTTCCAAGTCAGGCCAGTTGCAGAAGAGCGATAACGCGCTCGATGTACGTGGCAAGAAAATTATCAGTATTGTTGAAATTGAAGCCAAGACAGCACCAGCGGAGCTATATGAACCTGGCAAACAACTGAGTCTTTATGAAGACTTAGCGGTAAGTTGAAGTCTGGCCCGGTTTAGCTGTGAAACGAATCTGGCATGCAAGGTTGTGTCGCCGCCTTGCAGCACGTCAACCAGCTGAAGCATTTCAGGGAGGTATACATATGCAAAGCCATCCCACTTCAATTCAAGGATATTAGCTGAGTTGGATATGCAGTCGCCTAGTTTGATTGTTTTGCCATCAGGGTTTGCTTGGGCTAAGTGATTACGGTCTATGGCTTTCCTGATCGCCCTACCGCCGTCACTAGGCACTGAGATGTCAGTGACCATCTCAACGAGGGAGGCAATTTCACGGCCATAGCGTTTTTCGATGGCAGCCAGGCCGAAAGCTCTTTCATGGAAAGTATCTTCAACAACGTCATGCAGTAAAGAAGCTGATACCAGAATCTCACTACTTGTCACAGTAGAAACGATTGTAGCGACTTCTACGGGGTGAACTATGTAGGGTTGGCCTGTGCCTTTACGTTTCTGTTTCTTAGCGCCGTGACGCTTTTTTGCGTAATTGAAAACATCAATAGTTAGGTCGGTTTCAAGAAATGTATACATGTTCGATTAGATTTTAACTCATCTTATTTATGGAACCGATTATATAGATTTTATGCGGGGTTCCTGCCGATTGGCAGCTGCTCGAATCGGCGGGAAACACCCCCTATTTTCGTATACTTTAATCTCATTGATAGGGAGAAATTGTATGAACGTATTACTACTGGGTTCAGAGAAACAAGGTGCATTACTGGCGCAATTGGCAGCATTAACAGTTTTGACTCAGGGCAACGCTGAGTTGAGTGAAAAGGTAGAGGCCATCAACCAGGCGGTTAACGAGGGCAATGTGAGTATTGATGATAACTCAAGCGCCCACTTTGTTATATTCGATAGCGAGACATGGGAATCCGATATCAAAACAATTATTCCGGTAAAGCCTGGCAATGGTAATGAAGCTGACGGCATTCTCGATACTCATCAAGCTTTAGAACGAGCAAACATGATTTGGCTGCATGAAAATCTTAATGCACGCGTATCAAGCCAGCTGGAGATTGGCTGCCTGTACTGGCGGCGAGCAAAAGGTGGTGTTAGCTACTGGATCATCGATTCTGTGAAAGATGGCAAGGTTTTCGCATGGTATTCAAACAAAGATGGCAAAAAACTAAAGGAAGCACCAGTTGAATTCCCTGATGTTCGTAGCCTGCAAAAAGCCAAGCACCAAGCTGTAGCGGTAGCATAAGGAAAATTTCAGACATGGATAACAACTTAAAAACTGCTTACCTAAACTCATGGCCGCTGGTGAAAAAGGCGCTGGATCATATTGCTGGCCTGTACCCAGGTGTAACTCAAGTCTTTTTCGATGCTGAATATCGCTGGTGCTTTACGGATGACAATTTCATTGCTCCAACGTTTGAGCATGGGAATCAGGACATCAGCCTGCTAGATGATGCGGTAAGCGAAGTCGGCAATAATGGTTTGTTACCATTTGTATTCCACCTAAACCAAAAATGGGTTAAGCAAGACGGTGAAATGTTGTACGTTGACGATGGCAAAACTGAAAGCGCTATTTCAGATGCAATCAAAGAAGTGATCGGATTGCGGGTTTTATTGGGTGCTGGTAGCTACAATATTATTGTGGGCGCTAACAGGAAAATTTACACGTCTACATCTATTGAAGATGTGACAGACGTAACGGAAAAAATCCCAAATTTTGATGGCTCGATTTTTGACAAGATTGAGGCTCTGGTTGGGTTGCCATTCGTGGTTTGACATAGGATATTGAAATCATGAGCTACGACAAAGCGATGAAGCATCACGCCAATATCCGAAAATGTAAGAAGCAAAGCAATAACCATTTCGGCTTTGCTGTTGGCAGTGAGTGGAAAGCAGCAAGAAGCACCGACTACGGATCTGCATTCATGAATGTAAGAGACTGGTGGAAAGAGCGAAAACTTGGGCTTAGCAGGGTAAAGCGTAAGGACTTGTATGAGGCCATACGTGAGCAGATTGCACTACTGAGAATAATGAGTCCGAAGTTTTTCAGGATATTTTGTGCATCTATTGCTGTTTCAAAACGTGGCGGCTTCATGCAACCGGATGGATCATGGGGCGAGAAAATGACGGCAGCAAAGTTTGATCCGGCATTTCGTGCAGCCGGGTTGTGGCCTGATAATGTTCCTGCTGATGCAGTATGGAAAGTAAGTTAAATTTCTAAGGTGGATAAATGCTGTTCGTTGGGAAAAACAATACTGAAAAACGATTAACCCAGACTCAGATTAAGTGCTTGTTGCAAATGATGGGTGGGAAAGTAGCTACCGTGCGAAATGATCAAGGTTGCATTGTGGTGATTGGAGAGTCGAAGGTAGGCAACCTGGTGACTCTTGAAGTCCTGGAGGAATTGGGCGCTGTGGAATTTCGTAAGTCGGTCAGGGGGTGGTGCTTGACTGAGCATGGGAATAAGGGCGCTCGAAAATTCACTTACTACGCAGATATCGATGTATTGCCAAACCCTGACGACAATGGCTTTAACTACATGATCAATGGCGTAAATTACAGGGTTTATCTGGATAATATTCATTTGTACGGCGTGCGCATGGGCAAAGAAAAGAGGTTGTTTGACATCACCCAAAGCGATCCGCACTGGGTTGTATTTAAATCGATGTTAGATAAAAAGAATGATTTGTTATTGGCTGGTCTGCATGAACGAGTTATTCCGATGCTGGTAAATACCGACTGGGCAAAGTCGGAATAAAAATTGCTAACTTCAACTATTTTTAAAGGAGATTGATATGAGAACTTTACTATTCACAGCGCGCTTTTATGGCATCCAATTGTTTGTTGGATTGGTTTGTTTTTTTTATGGGTTGTATGGTGCTTACGAATACACTCCCCTACCATCTTCATCCGCTTTCGCTACACCGGATTACGGTACCATTTTTTACCTGATTGCAGGGGTTGGTTTTTGCTTTGTTGTTTATGCGCTGAAAAAAGGCGCGTCTGAGAAGATGTACTAATGCCATGAAGTATCGAGCATCGAAACCAATCAATAAGGATAAACTGGTACTTTTAAGCATGATTGCTTATTTAGTGGCCTCACTCTTGGGTGCATGGGCATTATCGCCAGTTGCAATAAATACCTACTCTGACTTTTCAAAGCACGTATACCTGCCAGGGTTTATGTGGTGGGCTTTTTCCATGATTTTTTTCTTAATAGCATCGTTTATTTACATCGACGTTTTCAAAGAATACTAGCGCCAGTCCTACTTCGCCATTCGGCGGAAACGATAGTCTAATTTCCTATAATGAACCTAATAGAAATTTATTAGGTTCATTGCCATGTTGATTCAAGATTCTGCTGTAAACACCCTGTATACAAAAATGCTTTCAATGAGCGGCTTTGCAGCGCGTCAGGGTCAAGTAGATTTCATGAATGCCGCAACGAGTACATTCCGCAATGGCGGTATATCAATATCAGAAGCGGGTACCGGCACTGGCAAGACCTATGCTTACACATTGCCAGGTGCAATCATCGGACGTGAAACCAATAAGCCGTTAATCATAAGCACGTCTAACGTGGCGCTTCAAAGCCAGCTGATGAATAACGATATCCCTGTCATTGAAAATGTTCTTGGAGAAAAGATTTTTGCAACCGTAGCGAAAGGTAAAGGTCGCTTCGTATGTTGGGCTAAAGTCGAAAAGCAAACAGCTAATCCAGATTGCAATACGATTATGCGCATGAAAAATGCTGGCGAAAGCATGGACATGGACAGCATCCCTGATTCGGTCAATGCTAAAAAGCTATCTGGAGTGCGCGTAACTCATCAATGCAAAGGCCGTACATGCGCCTTTTATGAAAAGTGCGAATACCAAAACAATAAAGCTCAAGTGAAGGTTGCGAATATCATCGTGACCAATCACAGCTACTTGCTTACTGATTTATCTATTGGCGGCGGCATACTGCTACCAAAAATGAGTGATTCATTAGTGGCTATTGATGAAGCTCATAACCTGCCAAACATTGCAATCAACGCATTCAGTGAAAAGCATCTTCTTAACGAAAGCATGGACGAATTGGGCAACGTGCAGCTGTTCAATGCGATAGGTGAATACAAGCGCGAAATCGAAATGATTAATAAATCCATCTTAGGTTTAAACACTAATCTTGATGAAATGTCGATGTTGCTGGAAAACTCAGAAAACCTGCAACGCAGTGGCATGATTGTTTATAAGGACGGTGTTATTCCAGGTGGTCTTATGTCACGCAAAGACAAAATCGCTGAAATGTCACAGGTATTAAATGATCGCATGCAGTTCTTGAGCCAAACGCTTGACGATGAAATGACGGATGACGATAGCCCGTATATTGCTAACCTGCATGCCACCATTTATCGCGGCATGATGGAAAACCTGAAAGTGCAGAAGGTCTGGAACCTTTTCGGTGAAGAGTTTGAGGGCGATGCACCAGTAGCAAAATGGTTTAAGAATGACACCAAGCGCGAAGATATTGAAGTTGGCGCAAGCGTCACCAGCGCAGCAAAGCGCTTAAAAGAGACTTTGGTAGATAGCGGCGCAGCTGTCGTATTCACATCCGCCACCTTATGCGATCAACATGGCTTTGCAACGTTTAAACGTGATTGCGGCATCACTAAGACAATTAGCGAGGTTAGATGCGCATCACCATTCAATTACAAAGAAAACGCAGCCTTGACAGTGCCAGCGATGAGAAATGACCCGACTAACGTGGTAGGCCACACTGAAGAAGTCATAGAAATTAGTATGAAATTACTGAAACCCAAAAAAGGTAGCCTTGTGCTGTTTTCCAGCAAGAAACAGATGCTGGCCGTGCGCGATGGCATGCAAGGCACATTCAACGGTCAGATTATGGTGCAGGGTGAATTATCGAAGAAAGAATTAATTACCAAGCATTGCCAAAATGTTGATAAAGGTATCACAAGCGTCATTTTCGGTCTCGATTCATTCTATGAGGGGATAGATTTGAAGGGCGACTATTGTTCAACAGTGATTATCAGCAAACTACCCTTCCCTACTATGGATGACCCAGTGTTTTTAGTGCAGAAACATCACATTGAAAAAATGGGTGGCAACAGCTTTACTGACCTGATTTTGCCTTATGTCATCAAGAAATTGACTCAGGGCGTAGGCCGTTTGATTAGAACAATGGAAGACAGCGGCGATGTAATCATCACTGACACCCGTTTGGCAACAAAACGCTATGGAATTGATATGCTTAATCAGCTGCCAGATATGCAGCGTCACATTTTGGTAGAAGTATAGGAGAAATGGCTATTTTCCGTTTTACAAACAGTTTTGAAGATGATGGGCACAACAGCAAACGTGAGGCTGAGACATTATCCATCATTGATGAAAACATGCAGATGGCGATGGCGAGGAAAGAATCTGGATTCGATATTGCTTCAGAAGCGCTGCGCCTGGTCGTATCTGGCGAAGTGGATGATCCAGAGCTTGAGCGCCTTTGTCTGGCGGTCTTCCCAGAGCTGGCATTCACGAATGAGGTTGATGCCATCATAAAAAAATCGAAGTTAGTTAAATAATGGGACTGGAAATCATGAGTGATAAGGTTAAAAGCGCTATGCGTCAGGCATTTGAAGCCTGGCACGCGAAAGAAAACATGCACTTGTACACATACGAGATAGACCCCGATACGGGCTGGTATAAGTATGGGAAAGTGCAAGATGACTGGCGTGTATGGGGATGCGGCCAAGAAATGTTAATGACACAACTGGAGGCGCACGCGAAGCCGGTTGTATTTGAATGGGTGCAAACAGGCAAAAATTGCGATGAGCCAATACTGAAGTGCGAAGTATTCGGTCACATTGGTGACGTTTACTTATCGAATGACAATAAACTTTGGACCATGAAAGTTGACAGTGGCGGAGAGCGCGGTTTTGAGTCGATGCAGGCCGCCAAAGCAAGAGTTGAAGAGATCATCAGGCATATGATCAATAACCGCATTAAATATGCCTCTGAGGTGGTTAGCATCACCATGGTAGAGAGTGAATCACTCGCTTTGCTTGGTAAATTCCAGGCGGCTTTGCATGAGATTAATCAGTTGCGAGGTAGTACAACCAACTTTGGGGTGGCGAGAGCGATTGCTTGTAAAGCATTGGGCATTGAACACACAGACAGTTCTGAGCCTGCATCAGTCTTACCGTAAAAATCGAACATATAATTTAATTTTGGAGCTAGTTAGTAATGTGGAAATTGATTGGTAAAGTAAATCCGGGCGTGACCGTCTGTTTGGCGATTGTTTTGGCATGGTTAATCTATGGCATCTGCATTGGCCCTGGTAGCGTATCGCACCTATGGGCGGCGGTAACAACTGAAATCGAACACAGATCATTCACTCAAATTCTGGATATATTCACAAAGGTGCATCCAGTTTCGGTAGCTGTTGTAAGCCCTTTAGTCATCACTTTAATTTTTGTATGCTTGGGATCGCTTGAGAGCATGATCGTGGTTGTTGCGAGCCTGGTTGCTGCAATGGCTAGTTTGATTTTCACGAACTTCAGCGTACTTTCTATCTTCGCGGTTGGCTTGTGCCTTATTTCGTTTCTTGCATACTTCATTGAAGTGTACAGACGCACTTACAGGGAGCATCAACTGCTTATTGCTGCTAATGACTAAAGTTGAATTAGCACTGGCATCTAAGGTATTCGCGCTGGCAAATACCTTCCACAGCATAGACGGTATGTTTCATGACCTATCAGGTAGTGAAAAGAAAGTCAGAGCTGGTGCGATGAAATACGCGTTTGATGAGCTGGAAGCACTGGGTTTTAATCCTAGCCAGCTAATGAGGCTTGAAGAATGCATTGATGCAGTGAAATCAAGCAAACAGCGCAACAGCAAGGCCAGTTTGTTAAAATAGGTCAATTCAATAAGGAATAACAATAATGTCAGACCCGCAACGACTTCCAATGAAATTTGACCCGGCCACCGGAAAGCCAAATCCAATTATTACGGATGCAGCTGCATGGCGTGAAAAGAACCACAAAACAGCATGGCTATTTGACCCGTGGACTGGCCTGCAACGCGAGGCGTGGAAAGTCGGTAGCGATACCTATGGTTTGATGGTTATCCCGAATTCTATTGAAAATAGTTTGGATATCCGCGTAGACATTGAAGGCAATGGCAATATGTTGCTGAAAGAGTATCTTGGGCACTTGCTGATGTCTGCATGGGTTGAAGGTCCGGCACGGGGTTTAACGGTGTTTAAAGCAGGCGCATTCAAAGGCCCGGTATATGAAGCACTGATCAAAAACGAGCTGATTCCAGGCGAGCTTGATAGCGATGGCTTCATCGTGGAAGTGGATGAAGAGTCGGCAGATAAATTTATGCGTAAGGTGATCGGCAGTGCGCTTGGGGTGAAAGAGTATTAATGCGTTTAGGCGATATTGATTTAAAGGCCATGGTGTTTAAAGCGGCTAAAGCCATTGGCTATGAGATTCACCCGGTTATCACCAGCGGGTATTTCATCATGAATGGCAATGAGGCTGGATCTGAATTTAACCCACTAGCTTCCTATAAGGAAACTTTCAAATTGATGGTGTCTTTGCAGCTGGTGCCAAAATACGAGCCTGAGTATGTAGAAGTGTTTCACCCGCGACTTTTTGAGCCTGTAAGGGCTTTTTATAATGACTATGATGGCATTGAGTTGCGCACGGTAGCTGTGGCGATAACTCAAGCAGCTGCATTGCTTGCTGATACTATGTCAGAAACCGCAGTGCAAGCAGATTAGAACAGGGAAATACGGAAGCTAAAACACTGCAAGAGTTATTAGCGCAACAGGTTTACACAGTCAGAGTAACAAACTAACCAGCCCTACCCCATTTGGCAAATTGAATGCCGACAATTGCTAAGATTGACCATATATCCAATTCAAGGGGTTTCATATGGTCAGTCTGGTCACTAGAAAGCATAATCACAATGGCGTTGTAATGCGTGAATATGAATTCCCAACCTTTTCAATATTCACATCTCGCAAGCAAAGCTTCCAGCAGCCGAAGTTTTGCCCAATGATTCATACTGACCGCACAAGAACTGAATTGGCAGGAGCATTGGTTCAATTAAGGCAGTGGCGGCGCGGTCAGAAACGCGTTTTCAAGGCGGTTGCAGCACAATCCCCAGACTTGCCAAACATCATCTATCAGGAGCAATCTAAAATTGCTTTTGGCGGCCAGCAGGTTAATGGTGTATTCAAGATCACTGAATCAGAAATGGTTGAATGTCATTTATGCCAGCAGGATGGTAAGCGCAAGACGTTAACACGGGACCAGGCATTTTTTGCAGGCCCGATGCATTCACCTCAACACTTGGCAACTAAACATATTTGCACGAAGCATCTGGATGCTGATGCAATCATCCATGATGTAGGATTCTTCACTAAGTAAGGGACTTGAATGGATTTAAATCTATCATGGAATTACAGTCGGAATCAGGAAAGGCATAGCGCATACGTCAGCAGGCTGGACAAGTTTTTTATTATTTCACCGGAGATATGCCCGGTAACTAAGAAAAAGAAGTATGGGCTATATCTCAGCACGAATGAGGTGGAGAAACAGAAATTCATCATTACCGGGAAAACGGTCAAGATGTTGAAAATTCTGACTATGGCCTACGCGGAAAAGCTGAAAGCAATTGCAGAAATTGACGATAGCAATGCGGTATACGACCTGGAGCCTGAAGAGAAAGTGACATGCTTCTTTTGCATGGAATCTAGCAACTATCAGGAATATGGCCGTGGCGATGCATTTCTCGCAGGTCCGGGCCACTCGCCGTTTAATGGTTCTGCTAATCACGTTTGCAAGAATCACTTAGCGCATGATGCTGTTATCCACCACTTGCCTGATGAGCGCTAATCCAATCGGCGGATCTATAAGTTCAAATTGATATTATTCACTTAAGTCGTCAAAGCCGTTGACGACATCTTAATTCGGAGAAGTTATGACTACCAAAAATCAAAGACTGCATGAATTGGTTAAGGGCGCTATCACTGGACAGCTTTATAGCTTTAATGATGCGAAGGCACGCAGAAATGTATTTGCGAAAAAAGTGAGTGCATTGGCTGAAACACTGCTACACCCGCATTTGAGCCGCACGGCCAAAAACTATCAATTCAATGTGATCGCTAAAGATGCTGTATCAGTTGGCACATTAGGGCATATTAGTTTTGGTGGCAGCTTTGAAGGTAAGCTGGTAGCTAACTCTGATGATGTGTTGGCGTTCAAGCTGACTGGCAATAAATTTATGGTTGCCGAAAAATCGGTGTTTGAAAAACCTGAGTTGTTTGAGGGACAAATTGGTAAAAAGTTTGAAGTAAAGCCATATTCACCAAAATTCATTGACGGGCACCCGACTAGCGAGGCTCGTAGAAATGCTGATGGTTCTACGGTGTACACAATTGGTGGTTCTACAAAAATCAATGAAGGTATTGAGTATGGCGTTATCAAGTCGCCTTACTTGCTGGAGATGATTGACCAGATTAACAACCTCATCATGCCGGATGGTATGCGCTTCATCTCATGCGCCCTGGTCGATGCAGGCTTGCGCAAAGAAGGTTTCACATACATCGATGTGGATGCTGATTCCGCAGGCGATAAGAAGCCTACCCTTACCTTCAAGCTGGAAAACCAAACTATTTCACTGGCATACGACTTCGGCTATGACACTTATGATTTGCTGGTGAATGATGAATTGGTCATGGAAGGCGGCGACAACTTCACTTTTGAATGCCTGGCAGACGCGTTTAACGCGCTGATCAATGATGACGCATGGAAATATCCTAAAGTCACCACTGAAAAAGAGCTGAAGGCGCTAAAAAAGGCAGCTTAATCAAACCACCAGCGTAGCCCTGTCGTGCGATGGGGCTGTAAGTCTGAAAATAATCATACACTGGATACAAGCAATGGAAATCGTAAACGCACAAGAGCCGGCAGTAAAAACAATTTGGGAATTGGCAGACATGCATGGCACTGCTAGTGATAGCAACCATGATGGTAAAACAACCTATGAATTTGACCGCAAAGCCCTACTATCGTTTCTTAAAACTGTTCAACGTGAGCCACTGGCAGCATTGAAGCGAATTGTAGATGAAGCAGCTGAAGCGCGCAAAGGCAGCCGGGCCAGCGATCACGACCACGAAAACTTTCCATGGGTTGATTATTCAGAAATTGCTGATTCAGACATCAATCACGCGAAAACTGTATATGAGCAATCGCAAGCATTGCTTGAGGCGGCATAATGGACCGCGGATTCCTGTTTACTACGCCGATGGCGAATATGAGCCGGGCAGGTCTGAAGACCAATTCTCGCCGGTTACTTCAATCAATACCTTTTAAAGATGTGGCTGTTGAAGGGAATATATCCTTCAAAGGTTTAAACCTCATCCCAAATATGAAAACACCGCAATATCAGGCTGAATTCAGCACCAAACTGGTTGACGGCTCTAATATGACTGAGCAACATGTTTGCCCATATGGTGTACGCGGTGACAGGCTGTACGTCCGCGAAACATACTTTGAGCGTGGTCGTTGGGAACTTGTAAAGGGAATGGTTACTAAGAAGGGGAAAAAGGCGAAATGGCGCTTTGTGCCAACTGAACCAGGGGTCCTTTTTGATCCGCCAACAAGTTACCGTAGAGGTCGCCGCAAAGCTGATGGTGATACAGTAGCTTGGTACAAGCGGTCGGCACGTTTCATGCCTAAAGCGTACAGTCGATTAATGCTGGAAATTATCGATATCCGATTAGAACGACTTCAGGACATCACTGAGAAGGATGCAGCAGCTGAAGGCGTGATTAAGGTAGAGCATCAATGGCGAGATACTGAGTATCCCCTACCCAATTATGCATACATGGCGAGCGAAGAATCGGTCACAAAATACTCCAGCGCCAAAGACGCGTTTAAGGAACTTTGGGAAAGCATTTACGGTGCGGGTTCCTGGAAGCTTAACCCGTGGGTCTGGGTAATTAAATATTCGAGAGTAGATTAAAAGGGGCTGAAATGTCTTTAGGTTTAAATATCGGGTTAATCAAAGCAAAACCCTATGAGATTCAATGGGTACGTCAAGGGTATTGCAATGAACATCCAATGTGGCACTTTGAATGCATGGGCCACAGAGGTGAGGTGGTAAACAATGCAGGCGATAACCTATGGGCAGCTAAACTGGACAACCAGGGTAAGCTTGGGTACGCAAGTGAAGCAGAAGCTAAAAAGGCCGTGGAGGAACATTTCGCAGACTTTGTTAACGATATGCTAGACATGGCGATTGGTGCGCTTAGCAAGTATGGTGCAGTGATCGATTGTGAGCATACGCATGATGTGCCAGTTGCAACAGTAAAGCTTTCTAAGTTGGCGGATTTCATGAAGGAAGAGCCTACCCTGGAATGGGTGAATGATGATTTTCCAGTAGGAACTAAGTTTTACACCAGCCCACAGCCACTGATAGAGCTTCAGCTGCGAGAGGCACTGATTACTGCATGCAACGTGTTAACAACGAGCGGCACAGGTGATAGTGATCGAGCAGCACTTAAAGTGATCCAAAATCATCTTGAGAATCCAACCGCATACGTTTTGCGGGACCCGATATCGGAATACATGTCGAATCCAATTGCTTACGCTATTTGCCGTTTAAACGATGTTGGAAATAAAGTGATTCATGATATCCGCGTCTGGAATGATGCTTGGGCGAATGATACAGGGGAATTGGGTGAGCGTTGGGCTGGCAACAAGGCCTTAACAATTGACCAGATATGGAAGGTACTGCCGGAGCGCGTAGAAGCCTATCAGCACTTCACGGAAGCAAACAAGACGCAGTTCTATTTGCAGCAGGAACACATGCTGTCATTGATTAAACAATCAGCTGGTGTAATTGATGAGTATAAAGCCATGATGAAGCAAGGCGGCACCAGCTTTGCCCTAGTGACTGAATTGCTGGAGTCAGTGAATTTCACTAAGGTTTTTGTTGATTCAGGCGCGCAACCACTTGCACTTGGCCGGGAGCCAAATCCGGAAGAGCAAAAATACCTGGTAACTGAAAATGCACTGAGCATTTTTATTGATCAAATACTCACCCTTTGCATGATGCATGGCATGGGACGGTCGTGGATGGGCATTATTAACCGTGCAACAAGGTATATTGAGTCGGGGCTTCAATTTACACCGGAACACATGCGCCAAAACATCATTGCTGAGCTGGAGCGATTGTTATCCTGCCGTGGTATTCATGTTAGCGAGCCAGACTATAAGCGCGCGGTATGGGAAAACATGGAAGTAGCTATTAACCAGGCGAAAATTGAAGAAAATCCGTTTGAGTTCTTGTGCAAACAAATCGAAGTTGGATTAAACACAGAATCATCAAGCGTAGCAGCATAAATGGAAATTAACATGAGTGAAGATGTAGCGTTGAGCACAAAACCACATCCAGGAACATACTGGGTATTAGCAATGTTTACGACATTCTTGCTCTACATCACATACAACGCCCTTTTTCCTGATAAGTCGCTTGAATATATGGACTCATGCGAGCAACAATCAGTCATGAGGGCATGTTTCAATGACGTGAAAGCGTATGCGGAAGAGCATCCATCTGAGCGGCAGTTACTGATGATGAATTGTCAGAGAGCTTCTTTTTTTAGGGCAACAAAAAGCAAAGAATTGATTACGGAATCGTGCCTGGCAACTTACGAAGTCGAAAAAAGGAGATCGGAGTATTAAGTGGATTGGAAATTGCTTATTGACGGATGTTAATCAAGGAATTTTCATGGTAATAAAAAGTAGAGAAGAATTAGTAACCATCTTGGAAAATGCAGCTCAAGCAATTGCAACAGGGGATAGCACTGAAGGCACTTTGTATTTCAAAGCAGCAGCTGAAAAGCCTGGTTTTTTTGAGGTTAATTATAGTATTTGCGTTGGGGCTAACGATAATCGCGTTAGCGTCATTGGCGGTTAAATTGGAGAGTATCAACTTGGCAGTTCTTGAACAAACAATGACATCTAAAATCAGCATGCTGAGCCTTGGAGCGCTTGAAATTGATGAATCAAGGTTAAGGGTCATATTCAAGAAAATCGTTGCGCACGGGGCAGATGGCACTGTTAAGAATAACGACCTGGTGGAACGTTGCAGAGTATTGCTGGAGAAGCCGCATCAACTGGGCGGGTTCAATGTTGGATATTAGTTTTAGGTTCTAGTATGGCAAAGCATGGGTTAATGGGCGGCCTGCTGAAAATCGTTGTCAGCAAGACATGGTGGATGGTTAAATTCCACGGCCAGGTTTTAAAACTGATAGATGCTACCGCTAAACGCAATAGCATGGTTGGCGTAGGTATATTGTCAGTCATGAAGCTATTATTTGAGCAGAATGCAAATATGCTGGTTGGCGTTTGTAAAGCTATCGAACGTGATTCCGAGGTTGAATCAAGAAGCGTCGAAGATAGATTCATTTACCAGATTGCCCGTGCTATGGTTTTGATCAAAGCGGCTAATGATGAGCTATCCACCGGGGATGTGTCGCAGCTTGAATGGTCGATGAACGATTGCTTCGATAAAATTGCTATTGATTCGGTAAAGTTCAAAGAACTACTGGCTACGGCTGAAGGGATCAAACAGTGCATAAGCAGAATTAAAGGCATCGTGAGCGTTGGTAACGGCTTTGCAGCAAATAATCAGCTGATGGATTCGGTTAAGTTTTAGCCAAACACTTTATTGCAGAGTATCATTCAACATAGTTCTATGAGCAAGCACACTTCCGAGTAGGTTATCAGCCATAACCTCTCTCTCTCAAAGCCCCGTTACTGGGGCTTTTTTTTGTTCGGCAAAAATCACATCCTGTTTTGATATATTTCAATCGGACTATTAGCCCAATCGGGCTATTACATTGGTACAGAATTTGCAGAAGCAAAGACGAAATATAAAAGGATATGAGATGAATTCTCAACACAGCCTGTTAAGCGTTAATTCAATTGGAGGTAAGGCCAATGGTTAACCGCATTCAATTGATTGTTCTGGCGGCAATGGTGGCCGTACTAGGTGATGTTTACCTTGGGCCTCTCATTCAAACTAAATCAGAAGCAAAGCTGATCAGAGTAGAAGATATCTACTTCGAGTGCATCCAGAAAAAACCAGAAATCATTTTGTTAGACCTTAATTTAAATAAGCTGAAAGACATCAAGCGGCTGAATAAAGCGTGTAATACAAAAGATGAGGATTTGCGCGGCAGTCGGATCGTAGTGGCCGTCACTTCGCCCTATAAATTTGATTCGTGGCACTAATCCCCTACTCCAGCACATAAATTAATGTGTTCAGCACATAAAGCATGTACCAGAAAGCACTAAGCAATGAATAATTTCAGCATATCAAAAGAACCATTATCTGCGGTGGAACTAGCCGTGGAGCGCACAAAGCTTGCGCGTGATGCCATGAAAACGAAATGGAAAGCGTATATCTTTATGGCTGCGAGTTACCTGCTTTTGGTCAACTTTGGTTTTCAATACTTCCTGGATGATGCAACGGCAAGATTTTCGATTATGGGAATAATGGAGTTGAGCCTTAACGACAAAATGCTCGCCGGCGTGTTTTCCACCATGCTGTTTGTTGGATATTTTGGTAATTTTAAATATCTGAAGCCAGACTATATTCGATGGGAGGAAATTCAGCTTAACGACTTTATATTCGGAGGGCTTTGTCGCGGCTTTCTTGGAGCATACTTAATAGTTTCGTTATTCAAAATCTACGTGAATAAACCGAACATTAATTTCTTTCTGTTTGTGTCGGTGTACCTGATTATTCTATTTGTCACGGAAAAGCTTGTCCGGAGCAAACAGGTAGCTGATAACAAACTGGACATGTACACATACACCGGGACTGATTCAATTATAGAAGTCAGTGAATATATGCAATTCGCTGAGAACGAGGTTTATTACCGTAATGTGGCAAAGCATGGCCGAGTGCTAGTAAATGGTGAAGTGGAAGCTATGAAAGCATTCTGGAATGAGCAGCTGGAAGAGCGCGGAAGGCAAATCAATCAGGGGTTAAGGATTGCAGCCTAGATTCGGCACAAGGAGATAGGTTGATTGGTAAAATTACAGCATTCAATCGATGTTAATTTTAAGGCGTATTAACAATGACAATTTTAGGTGTAGAACTCAAATATCCAGGCTTCAACGCAATCACTAGAGCATTTTTAATATCAGTGATTGGTTGGGCGATATTGATGCAATTGGTGGGTGCAGACTATACAAAGTCTTCAGCATTTGTGATGTTGAGTAGCTTCTTGACTGGTGCGCTTTTAAACGAGTTTGGCGTGCGTATTACGCAAGGCGCAAGGCATTTAGCTGTTTTCACACTCTTTGCTGTGATCTCAATGATTTTAACTTCAGTGGTAGCAGAATTTTTGTTGCAGTAAGGTAAGCGATGCAAATTAAGTGTTTTATAGATGATGATGGATCAATCTGGACTTTCAACCAGGCAACTGGCAAGTGGAATCATCCGATGGAAATCGAGGTTGATGAACTGACAAAACAGGTTCATGTTTTAACTGATGAAGGAACTGTAGGCAAAAGCACGGCTGCCACTTACAGTTTATTTGAAAGTCTAGGTGCACTGAGCGTTGTCATAGAGCAGCATTCATCAACAAACAGGATGAATCCGGCGCCACTTACAGGGCGTTGGCACCACGGGAATGAAACATTGGTATGTGGCACGCTGAGGATTTGTAACCTCGATGTAGATACTAATCCAGGGCCAGAATTCAAAAAATCGATATTAGATTGGGTTTGCAATTCACTTAACCAGACAGTGAGTAACGAATTGGCAGCCGGTCTACATAAATTGGAAGCAGTTGCTTAAGGAGAAAGTATGGAATACGGACGCAGTAAAGACGGAATGCCAAATTGTGTTGATCACAAGAATGATTTTGTGGGTGCGCTGATTTTCTTAGGTGTATTTCTTATACTCATTTCGAGTGCTTTTTATCAACTACCTCAAAACTGGCCTGAATATTCAGAATTGGAGCCTGGCAACGTTGGCACTTTTGGATTAATTGGCTTAATAGCAGGTGGACTCGCGCTATTGGCAGCTTTTTGGACATTTCAAAGTTGGGCGAATCAGAAAATAACGAATTCAGAAAAGGGAGTAATCAGTAAACTGCTTGAAGACACTGTTAATTCAGGACACTCATTGCCGGTGGAACTGGTGAAGAATCTTTCAGAAGCAAAAACAAACAGGAATCTCAAAGTTGCTGTTGCGAGCTTGGATGAATACTTGAAAAGCACAGAGACTGCGCGGATTGAATCAAGACTGGCAAAGGCCGTATTACTTTCTACTAAAAGTGCAATTGAGCAGCAATGATGAGACTTCACATTTATTGGCTGATCACTTTAGCTGTGGGGACGTTGCTGAAATTCGGATCAGAGTGGCTAATGTTCAACACTGGGTTTAACCAATTAGCGCTATACGGGGCTTATGGCATCGGCGTTATTATGGTTAATGCTTGCATTGTAATTTCGGTATTTTTCGTCTTATTAGATTTCAAGAGTACAGCCAGACATATCCGGGATCTATTTAAATCCACCTTTACCCGTCTTCGCGGGAATTTTTAATAGTATAGGAATGTCATCTAATGTTTCAGGAGTAAATCCTGTATTCAATCAATCAAAATAATTGCTTAATCAAACAAATATTAAGTAATCGTTCGATAAGATTCAGTTTGTTAATAGTGAGTTTCGATGATGGTAAAAATCGATATTAGAAACAAACCAATTAGTAAGTTTGCTATTGCCAGAGCGCGTAAGAGTAGAGATCGGGTATATCTAGGCTGGTCACTACTTAAATGGTTTGGCGCTGTACTGTTCATCGTGGCAGGCCTATTTCTGGCCGGTAAGCAATACTACGGATTACTTGTGTCAACCAGGCAGGAACTGCTTATCATGTTGCTGGCCGCAGGTTTCTTGCTATTCGCGCTCATTACCTTTATGGAAACTGAGTATGTTCACAAAGATTCAGATATAGTCGGGAGCAAATTTGTAGAGATTAATCACTCCCTGGCAAAAGTAATCATAGGAGATTTGGCGAATGATCCCGAGATCAAAAAATATTGGGAATCGGTCCAGAAGCAAGGTCGCTTATTAATAAGGGCCGAAATCGATGAAATGAAGAATTTCACGGGTTTCAAAAGGCATCAACTTATGAGCCGGTATGAAGGTTCATATCTAGCAGGCTAATCACCCAATCGGCATTATGAAGCACCCTTTTTAATATAATTGGTTATCAATTATAGGGGTGCGACATGAGAACAAAGCCAGAAGATTTAATCCAAATTAGCAAAACCGCTATTCGCGGAAATTTCCCATTCAGAAACGCTCAGATTATCGTTGGCAATCAAGCCATACACAATCGCATGAAGCGTGACCGCCGTGAAATACTACGCGAGTGGTTACTGGTCCTGAGATACGCGTCTAAAGCATCCAATTTAGAAAAAATTACGGCAGCATTGAAGGATCAGGGTGCGCTTGCGGCACACCAATTGCGTGCATTAGTCATTTTGGCATGTGAGTTCTAGTATGAACGTATCCCATCAGTACGATGATACTGTCGTTATCCCTTCACTGAAGCATCAGCTAGGGCTTTTCCCTGGCACTGACGTAAAACCCGCAAAGGCCGGCACATTCTTTAGCGCACCTGAGATAACACTGGATTACGACATGTATATAGTCGGATTTTCTTCAGGAAAGGACAGTATCGCATCCCTACTCCATCTGTTAGATTTGGGAGTAGACCGCAGCAAGATGGAGCTTTGGCATCACGATGTTGATGGCCGTGAAGGGTCCACTCTGGTGGACTGGAGATTCACAGAAAGCTACTGCAAGAAATTTGCCGAGGCATTTGGGATACCTATTTATTTTTCATGGCTTGAAGGCGGATTCGAGGGCGAAATGCTCAAAGAGAACAGTTTCAGCAAACCGCACTGGGTTGAAACACCCGACGGTCTAGTTAAATTGGAGCGGGATACAGAGAGAGCGCAGCCTGGTACACGCTTAAAGTTTCCCCAAGTATCAGCCAGCCTGCAAACACGCTGGTGCAGTTCTGCTTTAAAGATCGACGTTGGACGCAGAGCTTTAACCAATCAATCAAGATTCAACGGCCAGAAGGTGCTATTCATTACCGGGGAGCGCAGAGAAGAAAGCCCTAATCGCGCGAAATACAATCAACTTGAGGCACATGTATGCGACAGGCGTAGCGGTCGCCTAGCACGTCATATTGATGCATGGCGGCCTGTACTGGAGTGGTCTGAAGAGCAAGTGTGGGATATCTTGCGCCGTCATGGTGTGTCAGCACCTGTGCCCTACCGTTTAGGATGGGGCCGCAGTTCCTGCATGAAGTGCATTTTCAACTCCCCAGAGATTTGGGCAACATTGAGAGAATACTTCCCCGGCTCGCTGGATGATATTGCGGGATACGAGCGAAGATTCAACACCACGATCAGCCGCAGCAAAATAAGCATTGTAGATATTTCTAAACAAGCTAAGCCATTGGTGATTCACGACCATGAAGCCTTGTTGCAGGCGGTTAAGAAAGAATACGACTTACCAATAATAGTGCCTTCAAGTCAGTGGGTGATGCCAGCTGGTGCGTTCTCGCATGGAAGCTGTGGGCCAAGCTGATTGTAGAAATATCGATGTTGGATTCTTTATTGCTTATGTATGCCTTATTCAATCGGCGGATACGATGGGTCGATTTGAGATAATCAGTTATCAAATAATAAGGGCGCTTTAATGTTTAAAGGGTTTACAGCAGGATCGTCAGAGGGCAACTTCCCTCACCTAACATTCACAGACTGTAACGGTACAGAGTGCATATTGCAGACTGGCCGCACGGTTGAAAAAAGACTGTGGATAGGTACGGTAAGGGTTCAAAACACAATCTTCTGCCGTGACGCAGAAAAGCTAGGGCTGAAGCCTGAAAGTAACGTTGGGCACCAAATCTACCCTATTCCTTCAGAAGTATTCCAGCACGCGAAAGTTGAGATAGACCGCGAAACAGCCATTGCACTTGTAGGCCAGCTTCAAAAGTTTATTGATACCGGGCGCATTGATTAAGGCAGGCAATGGCTAAAGGTAAGTTTGAGCGCACTAAGCCAACAATCTGGGTCGGTACGATTGGTCACTTAGACCATCGTAAGATGGCGGTAACAGCAGCTATTACATCCATTTTGAGCAAGAAGTTTGTGGGCGGCCACAGTGGTATTGATGAAGAAGGTCTGAGGCTTGAACCAGCTGAGCAGAACAAATCTTTAAACGAAATTGAACAAGATATCGGAAAGTTTAATAATGAACATTACATTGAATGACAGCCTGCTAGGTGGGTTAATCCTTGTCAATTTTATTGGGCTACTTTTCATGCTTGGCCGTAGCCTGGTAAATGATTTCATCATGCGCCGCCACAAGTTGATTCTCATCAAACGTGGATACTTCCTGCATAGGTACGAGGTAGATTGGGAGAACGATGAAAGCCTTGGCCTATCGGCTAAAAGCGTGTCTGAAAGCGGCATAATCATTACTGACCGTACTGGCAACGTTGTTGGTCAGCTAAAGCGAAATAAAGCTTCAGAGCCGGTACTGCGGTTGAGTATCACTGAATAAATCGAAAATAGATAATAAAGGGAGGGTGAAATGTTGAAGCTTAAACATCAGGTTGTAAGACTGGCAACGGTTTTATGGGTCACATATTGCTTGGCCGTGCTGTTTTCAGCAGCAGTATCGTTTTTACATCCAGAAGCGCAAGGCGAAGTGATTAATTGGATCTGGTCCATGCGTGAAAGTGAAAGCGGTCTGGGTGTGGCAGTTTTCTTAATTTGTATTGCCTGGGTATTCGGTACCATTACCTTTAGTGCGGCTGTATACAATCGTTATGGGCGCAGCCGCGAAACGTTTAAAAGTATCTTTGTTATATTTTTAGTCGCACTTGCGATAGTTGGCAATTTTGTAATGCTGGTCAAGTCTCACGACCTTGCCCACTACCTTGAAATGACGCTGGCATGGACAGGGTTTATTGCACTTATCTGGTACACCACGAAGAAAATGCTGGAGACCGTGGAAAACTCTTACGCAAAAATTAGCTTTGAGTATTTGATCAATGGCGATATCGCCGGATACATTAACAGGAAGAATGCGGCTCTGTAATGAAGAAGCTACGCATTTTTCTATTGCCTGGTATCGCAGTTATTGAGCTTATCGCATTGATTGTTTGCGTGGTCGTAGGCACGCTATCACCGCGTTTAGGGCAGCCACTTGTAGCCTACTGTATCGGAAAATTTCCAAGCCGTGCTTGGTATAGTGGGCGGATATAGTCCACTTGGAAAAGTGAATTGGGACACAAGGGCTATTGAATAAATGTAGGCGGGTTCTAGACGATGAGCTACATCAAATAAATAAAATGGAGTATTTATGATTAATGGTTTCTTTAAATCCGCGCCCTATTTATTGTCGGCATTTATAGGGCTGATTTTTTTTTGGGAATATCAAGATTCAAAAAATTATGTGGAATTTGAAGTAGGTACCGACACAGGACTTATAGCTTACAGCCATGACTGCGGGGCTACATGGAAGCAGTTTAAACCTGCTGACTTCAAATTTGTGAGTTTGTGGGATTTATATAAGGTAAAGGTGAAAAGACTGAATTCAAATTGTGTTGTCTTATTTGATGATGTTGGTAGTAAAACGCATAGCAAAGAAATGACAGTTAAATTCAAGGATGGATTAGATGCCAAGGTAGATGTTGGGATTGCATTCGTGATCGTTGACCAGATCAAGTATCTAAGGGAATCTGTCAATTCAAAATATGCTGATGATGACCGTAAGTGGGCATATTACGTTAATACACCCTATTACGCGTACAACGAACAAATAGAAAGCGCTCTGGTTAATGCAATTAAAGAAGTGGGTGAGAATAATGAACTGGTTAATACAACAGAAGGTGAGTTTGCGGAATTGGTAGGCAGATCAGAAAATCTTCGGAAGACGTTAGCAGTTTATGGTTTAGGCGTAGATCGTGGACATTACTCATGGTCACGTATCGAGATAACAAAACATTCAAATATGCTTTTCCAGGCAAGAATGGCGGCGTGCAATAGAGCCGGCAATGCAGTGCATGAAGGGCATAAGACTAAAATCTAACGTCTTGTTTGGCTAATCTCCATCATAGAGTTGGTATGCTGTACACATCATAGCAAAGGAATAGAAATGCCATCACTAGACACTCTTAAAGCTGGATTTAAACCTGCACGCATACCTGTAACCAATGAGTTAAGCCCAAATGTGACATTGAGTTTCACTGGGTATCACCTTAGTTACAATGCATATTCAGCTAATTATGGATGCGCTACTACTGCGCTGGTACTTAATGGGCATATTTTCTTAGTTTTAAACGGTGATCATTCGCTCGCGCTAAAGGATACTTGCGATGCAAACGGGTTGCAGGGCGGTCTGGATTACTTTTTAGCCAATATTGACGAGGCAAATAGGCTTGGTGAGCATTTAGAAATTGCTGGAGTTATTCAGGATGTGTGGGGGCTGAAGAAATATGCGCTTGAATACATAGGGCAATCGAACATGGATCGTTTTGCTGAAGCGGTTAAAGTGCAATCTAACAAGATTCCACCTACGCCTTCGGCGGAAGATTGATTCGGCAAATAATCAAGGTGTAATTGCTAATATTGATGCATAGATACTTGAGAAAGCAATAAAAAGTGAATACACCAGCTGAACAAAACAACATCGACCGTGTAGAAAAATTCCAGTCATTACAATCTGGTCAGTTCTGGCGCGCAATGCACGGAAAATATGATGGCATCAATGAAGGTTTCGTGTTGATGATACAGTCAATCAAGTATGTTGACGAAAGGCCGCACACCATTATTCTGCGGACTCATCCTTCAATATTCGGCCAATATGTTCAAGTTGGTGGTCCTGAAAGCAAAACTAGCCGCGTCTTCAGAGAGCATCCGTTCCTTTTGGCTGAGTTCCTGGATAACTTTCAGTTTGAGGAAAATCCGGACGAGACCAGAAACAGAGAATTACTGGAGATACAAAACCGGGCTGGACTCCATCAAAAAGAGCTTATGGAAGCTCAGACAAACCCTACAATCCTTAACGCAATCGTAGAGAGTCGGCTTAGTAGTGAGGGATCAGCTGGATTGCCAGCAATTTCAGCACAGAATGCACATGATTTTGTTCGTGGTGGCGTAGCCGGCGCGATCAGCACAGGTATTACACCAGCTGCAATAGAGGGCATAAAACTCACAGCTCAACGCGAACACAAAATTGCAACAATAAAAGCTGACTGGATTAAAGGAGCAACAGCAAAGATATCATCAACACTGGCTGAAATGACCCCGTATTTTGAGGAAAAAGCAGCCCTGGCGCTTGCACAGACTGAAGATATACGGACATACGTTGACAAGCTAATGAAGGGAATTGAGTCACTTGATTTGTATGTTGGTAAAAATGTACATGTTAACCGGCTTAAATCAGGAAGTTCGGCTGCAAGCGATATTCCATTAACGTTTGTACAGCGTAAGCTGATGATGGATGAAGAGCTTGCAAGCCACTTAGATATTGAGGATTGGTTCGACTTCTCGAAGCACAGACTATTTTTTGCAGAGTTAGAAAAGAATATTGATTTGGTAAATCAAATATTCCCGACAGAACGCTGCATACTCGTAATGGCAACCACAAATCATTACAAAAATTATTCAGATAATTCTTATGTGAATGCCATGATGAACGAGGAAAACCAGAAGGTATTTATGCTGGCGCGCGATGGTGACAACCTGTTCCAGATTGTATCGCCAATCGAATCTCACCTGGGTACATCAAGGCTTTTCCCGTCAAAAAGCGATCAGGACAGCATTTTCAGGGGTATAGATGGATCTGAAATTAGCTTTGAGTCAATCGCCTACACTAACAAGCTTAGCCAGCATGAGGCGCACGCACTGCATTACAAGCGCTTCTTAATTATGGTATGTGGCTTAGATCACAGAGAAAACCTGTTCGGCAAATTCTATGAAGGTCCAAAAAACATAGACTTCATATCAATGAAGTTTCAGGAAACGCATTGCAGCTTCTTGCATGATGATGATGGCGAGGGAATGTTGCCTAATCCGGACGTGAGGCCAGATGTGATTGACTGGGCTTTTTCGCACAATCGCAATATTCGCCATGGCAGCAGATTTATTGCTGATTGGTTTAGATATGCTACAAGTGAGAATTGCCCGATTTTGTATAGTCGCAGCAGGCACAATAGTAGCCGCATCAACAAATTTACTGAAGATGTATCCGTAAAAGTGGTTTACAGAAAAGCTAATGAGCTTTTTATAGAGGTTCCAGCTACAAGCCACTGGAATAACAATTCAAGAGTGTTTAACGCCAATATCAAGTTGAGGCTGGAAGATCTTAAATCAGAAAGCATTAACGGCTTATGCATTGATGCAGTAGAACCATCTGACATCGAGTATTACATACACCACCGGGGGTCGAGAAAAAACCATGTTCAATATATTCGGTTTTTTAAGCTGATGCTTGGGCACATTAAGGCTGAAAGAGAAGCTGAAGCCAAAACACGGGCATATCTACTGGAATCGTTAGAAGTAGGAAAAATTGGATCACCCGGAAACAGACAATCTATTGTTTCAAACACAGTGGCAGCCTGGCGCGCTGAAAATAACGGTAAACCCTTGCCAGTAGTAGGCGAATGCAGCAGCAAAGATATCAAATCATTACTGAATCACATGGCAGCAGTCACCACAGACAATAGCCACAAGGTTGAAGCGGTAAAAGCTTTTGTGATCGGAATGGGTCATGAACTGCTAAAAATTGCTTTAAATGGTAAGTCAGAGTTTGTGGCATATACAAAAGCTAAACCAGAGCAATTTGACAACGTGCTTGAAGATTTTCCGTTCGTAAACAAGCTGACGCTTAGCGAGTCACTGGACGGATTCACTGTAAAGTCTGAAACGATGGACGTGTTACGGAAAATGAATGCGTCTGAAAAAGGCTTGTACGATTCTCCTGATATCTCCCAGTTCTATAAGAATTCTGTATTTACTGATTACAAAGTAAAGGAGCGGTTCATGAAAATGCTGGATGATGGTGTACAAGTCTTGAAAGATTACAGCAAGGCTTTAAGCCCAGAACAATTTAAGCTTGAGGTGTATAAATGGGGCATGGAGCGAAGCGATTTAAGTAAAGGTCAAGTTGTTGAACCTTTAATATTTGCGCCTATTGGCGGCTACTACGATGGTTATATCAGTGATGGCAATGTAAGACTTAACGTGATCTATTTAAGCCGTGAGCATGCGGGATTGCTTTATCACTTAGCACCAAACGAAGAATGCCGGGAAGAGTTCAGAGTCAAATACATTAAGATTTACCAGGATAAAAAAGCTGCAAATAGATTCTTCAATCAGTATGCAGAAAAAAATCTATGGAATTCATGTGTAGAAGCGGTCTGGGGCGTAAAACCTAGCTCTAAGTCTTGGCATTTAGCAACTGCACACGAAGAAGAGTTAACACATGAACAGTTCATCAGCCGTAGATTTGAATACGACTTCGATAAAAAGACTATTGGCGTGAAGAAAACTTACCTACACGGTGGGTTAGCCGTAGATGGTAAATGTGTTATTGATCAGATGTATGGCACTAAAATTCCGGAAAATTACGAATTGCATACCATTGCTCATGTAAAAGATATGTCCAGTGGAAAAACAGTTTACTTTTCAGTAGCAGGTAAATTTGATGCATTCAGGAGCGTACCAAGTGACTTGATGCGCGATAAATTTGGCTTTAGCGGATTTAGTGCTGGCAAATCAATTTACGTGACAAGAAAAGCCAGGGATGAAGCTATAGAGCAGCTTGGATTCAATCAAGATGAAGGCATTGAAATTGATGAGCAAGGTATTAAAGGTGTGTATTTTCAAACCGCAAATGCCGATGTATCGGGTAAGTGATTCAGAATAATTCGAGGTTAGATATTATGGGTAAAGTATTAGGTTTTTACAGCCTATTATTTCTGGTTCCAATAGTGATGTTAGATGCACATCACTTTCATGATTTGAAATTAAGGGAAGTAAAATCACCATGGTTTGATGCAGTTTGGTGGAAAGCGCCTTATACACACGCTGTACTTAGTTTCTTGCCGAGCAAGACATACTGGACAATGAACGCAATTAAGAGCGAGCGCTGGCTTGTTAAAGAGGTTGTTTCAGGTGATACAACCTTCTGGACAGTGTTAGAACGTCATTCGGTAAAAGGTAGCCACTGAATTGGTAAACTCCAGTCATAGATAAACGCTGGAGGTCGTATGGAAGTATCAAGGCAAGGTCAGATTTCACTGTTTAGCCCTATCGTCATGGATTTTGAGACATACGCGGCGATTAACGGAGGCAGTCGTCAAGACATTGGAGAAGCTGCATTACATCGTAGCTCGCTCAATAAAAGCCCAAACACTCACCGCATGCAGGTATTGGCGCAGGCCAGGAAGGATCACTTAGTCATACTAAAGCGTGATGAGTTGCGCGATGAGTATGACGACCTTGTTGGAGCTGGCGTATACAGACCGCTCACACAAATCGAAAGGTTGCTGGATCGTGCCAGTGGCGATCCGGAATTTGAATCAGTACAAGCGGCCAGGCGCGTGCTTACGAAAAGAGGTTACGACTGGAGTACAGGTGAATGCATGGTAAACGCGGCCACTATTGGATAACCGGCGCTAAATTAATCGAATACCCCATTTGGGGTATTTTTTTTGCTTATAGGTTGTATCGGCAAACTGCAAGGCTTGAATTGCTATAGTGGCCTTACTCACTTATTAGGATTGATTATGAAAAAGCATCTATCGGTATTTACAGCAATTACTATGGCCGCCCTCGCCTTTCAAGTATCAGCAAACGAGCAAGAATTCACGGTGTACACGTACAAGGGCGGAAAATCGGTTGGTATAGTGTTGGTTAAGGATACAGAGCTTGAAACGCGCCTAGAGCGCATTGTGAGCAGTAACAAGGGTATTAAAGCGCCAAGTGAGCGTTGTACTGATCTGTTTGTTGCGAAACGCTCGCAGGGTGCGATTGAATTAGGGTTGCTGGTACTGGGCAAGGATAAAGCAAACCGCTTGCGTGGATATATTCCTTCAGCTGAAGACGGGATCAAGAAAGACGCGATCAGCTGCAAGGTTAAAATTTCCACCACAATGGCAGTTTAAAAAAATCAAACATAGATAGGAATCGGAATGGAAACGGCAGAATTACACGTTAAGCAGAAAGTCATTGAGCTTGCTGGTCAATTCATGGGCATTACCGGTGAATGCAAGTCACTGGCAAACCCTGACTTAGAGCGACATTTGGCAATCCTGCACACGTTTGATTCGGCTGGAGGTCAGAAGTACATCTGGGACCCAGTTATGGACTTTGACGTGGCGTACCAGGTTGAATCGAAATTATCTGAGAGCTATACACTTTCTGTGCTGACAGATGCAGACGGGGTTACAGTTCTTGTGGACCATCCAGATAAGCTTAGTGCCCCGCTAGTGGCATTTGAGCGCATCATCAACCATAGCAACAATAAGCACCGCGCAAGAGCGTATGCAGCTGCAAGAGTGGCATCTATGGTGATTAGCACAGGGGCAAAGCAGTGAGCCGGAGCGAATGGACGCGTAAGCTATCACAGCAGCAGCTGGCCGTGATTGCGAAGGATACGCGCGACTTTGAAGCAAAGCACCCTGATCAAAAACAAAGCCACGTTCACAACGACATTCAGCGGGAGCTACAGCACCGAGAGAATGAACGTCAAAATATTCAAAGATCGAAAGAAGTGTGAAAGCATGGAAACGGGTCTTATCGATTCAAACTCACAGCCGATTAAAATCGGTGACTTGGTGAAAATGGAATGTACGATTAATCAAGAGCTACATGGCAAATTCTGCCTTTATCGGGTCGAGCAGCGAGGCATGATTCCAGTTCTTTGTTATGAAGCCTCAGAGCGAGGCAAAGCAGTGCCCAGGGGCTATTTGGGGTGTTTGCTGTCAGAGAATTACGACCTGAAGCTTTTGATGACTGGGGATTATGCAAACTTAATCCCTGATAACACTATTGAAGTTGTCGATGAAACGCACTACACAGAATTGCTGGCAGAACAGTACCTAATCGGGAGCAGCCGAAGGAATCGGCAAAAATAGAGGTGCAATTGGTCATAATGGATACAAGTTAATCGATCACCTGTATTCAAAAGGCCATCAGTATGGCGCAGCTAGTAATCAGCAACAGAAGCAAAAAGAAGTCATTCACACTCACGCCGGTGCCAATGGATTTGCACACTTTAAGGATCTTCTCATGCAGAATTACATTGAGGGTGAGCTGGTCGCTTCAGATGAACACGAAAATGAGTACCGTAGCTGGTGGAAGATTGAGCGCAACTAATATGATTGTGACTCTTGATGGAGGTGGCAAAGTAGCAATGTCTGGGCCACAGCAAAACTGGACTGGCGATTCGGTGATGCAAACCGCAGTATTTGCGGGGCAACAACTGAGGGCGATCAGCGACTCTTCGATTTATTTTGACCTGCACTACCTGGGCTTTAAAACATGCGGGTTTAAATCGATGGCTGAAGCTAAGAATGCAGCACCGGCATTTGCTAAGACTGTGCTTGCGCATATGTCTGGCCTCATTAGATAACGCTTTTTAAATCGAGATTAGATATATTTATGGCTGAACAAAGAACATTGTCCGAGACATCTGGAAACCTATTCTTTTCATTCAAGGTGGAAGATAAGAGCGGAAACCCTATTTATGACCAGGTGGAGGCCGCAAAGCGGTACTGGCTCAAGGACGATACTGATAAATGGGTGTTTACGGTCAATGAAGTGGCTGCAAGGCTTGGTTTGGAGCCGCAGGACGTGCCCGGCCATGCAGCAGGGCTAGTGCATGCATGCTTGAATGAGAATGACACACTATGCAGCAATTGCGAGGTTTCAGAGCCACTTGTGACCCGTGAAGACTATCAGAACGTGCGTCGATTCTTTGAAAAGACTGGAATACACGTCTGCCAAGTATGCATGAATAATGACCCTGAAGCTTACTTGCAATCTACAACTAAAGAGCTTAAAAAACATCCGCTGATCAAATCGCTAAACGCATTTGTTGACGACCGCAATAAAGTCACAAGCCTTACTACGCGCGATTATCACTATCCGGGTATCGATGCTTTTGATGCAATGTACCTGCATGGGTTGCTGGTGGCTAATAAGGCCAGCTGGAAGGGTAAAACATTTAAAATCAAAATGGACAACATGCATTTGGTCCATCCATACCCGGACGCGATGTGGGACATCGTTGAAGGCCTTCAGGAAAAGGGAATCATTTTCCCAATGCTACCTAATGTGGATTTAGACTTAATTATCGATGTTGGAATAAAAGACAGTGTTGGTGCTGATGATTTTCAGTGGTCGCTGGCGACAACAAACCCTAATATCCGTGAAATTACAGATGTGCTATCGATTCTGGACGGCGTGTTCATGAGAGCATGTACACACGATCAAATTTCGGTCAAAAAGCTTTTTGGGCATGCGGCATTAGGCGAGGTACTGTCTTGCCTTATTCGGAAGAGCATTGGCTTGAATGTGGACGAAGAAGAATTGGAATGCGATACGATATTTACAACGCTGATATATGCCCTATCCTTCTACTCAATCGGGCAAGTTAAAAAACTGCTTTACTTTGTGATGCGCGAGGTGCAAACGAAGCAAGGGATAGGGTCAATGGATGCTGATCAAACAGTTAAATTGATTGCAGACACACTGCGTAGCACTGTTGATGACAGTTACAACGGTGGCGAGACCATTGAACCTGTAGAGCGCTTAAATGGTGAGCAAGCGACAATCATTTCGTCGTTACTTTTTAACAAGATACTTAAGTGCGGCACAATTGGATATCTAAGCTGGTCGTCAAAATCGGTCGATGACTACCTAGAGTCAAGAAATAGACGTTAGAATATTTAAATTGCCTTAATGAATATTGGAGCAGTCATGGAAAATGACATTTTGAATAATATTGGTAATGTTGGCATGGCAATTACGCAACTAAATGAAGTCAGCCAGTGCGGTTTAAATACAATCGCTGATGCCTTTAACAATCCCGAGAATCAATCACGGGTTTTAGTTGTTGGATTTGAAGAGAACACTAAAAATATTGAACGTCGATTATTTGGTGAAGATTCAAAGTAGATTATATGCACGCTCTAGGCCCGGTAAATCCGGGCTTTTTCATTTGGCAGATTTTATGGCCTGTTTGGATAGAATTAAGTTATTAAATTCACCAGGTACAGACCATGCGAGACACACGACCAGTTTACACAAAACACAAACCGCCCTTCACAGCCTTTGTGGAAGTAAATACGCGTGAGCTTGATGGAGGCGCACTGGAATGGGTTATTGCTCAAATTGAAAACGTTGAAATTGAAGAAGTAGAGAAGCATGTGGATGGTCATTGCTATCTCTGGATGCCAGTAGAATTCAATGAAGATCATCGTAAATGCTATTACCCATCGGTGTGTGGCGAGCAAGCTCTGGACATCATTTCCCGCGTTGGCATTGACGTGCATCAGCACAAGAAACGGCCATATTCAATTATTGAAAAACGTCATTTTGATGCAACCAAAGGCGATTCAGTTGAATACATGAAAGGATTCAACCGCGAAATGGTTAAGCGCCCTCATGTACCTGGTAAGTATGACAATAAGTGGTTTGCACGATTGTCCGTTGACCACGGGCCATTCGGATGGCAAGAGCAGCACTTTATGAGTGACGATCTGAAATTGTCTGCTATGCGCTGTTATGCACATTCAGTCCATGGGGAGAAGGTTTCAATACCGAGCATTTTCGTGGAAAAGTAACACGGCATTAATCGGCTGAAAACATAACATCAGCGTGTAGAATTAACATAAATAACATTGCGAATAGCGCGATGTAACTCTTGGAGAGATCAATGTCAGACTTCCCTAGCCATTTCGACTACAAAGGCATTCGCTTTAAAGTGCTGAAGCCATTCGCGGCGCAGCAATTCGTTTTATTTTTAATCCCTGAATCACTACCAGCATGGGCAGTCAATTTCAAGGACATTGCCTCATTTGTGAATTACGCTCGCACGCTTAAGCCTGGTAAATACAATTTTGACGCGTTTACGCTGAAGGAAATCCTAGAAAGAGAAATGAAGCTGCCGGCTGAATTGATGGCACTGGCTGAGCGTGATGGGGTTATCTACAAGGTTAACAATGCTTGGGTGTCGGAAAGTGAAACAAAACGCCTCATTTATTGGAAAAGTGATACAGAAAGTGATACAAACGCGACAGAAAACGCGTTAAGTGAAACAAAGCAGCAAGAAAGTGAAACACTTCGTTTGCACGAATTCGATGTGCCAGGGTTGTTTTGGGCTATCAACGTTGTGCGCGCGATGTGTAAATCGCATTTGATTTTTGAAGATATATCTCAGGCGGTCCGGTGGATTGAAAATAATAGCAATCAGAATGACAAGCTGATAAAAGTATTGTGCGAAGGTGGGTTTATTGACTCTGAAGATGATGTTCGCCCTGCCGTCATGGGCCAGTTATTAAAGCACCTCAATAACATGGGCATCGTAAGCCATAAACTAGAACGAGAGGATTTGATTGAGTCTGAATCGGGTGTCGATATCTCTGGTGGTGGCCTAACAATAGGCAAATCAGTAAAGTTCGGGGCTGTGTTGTATTCAGCTGGCCTAATTGCGACTACACCAGCTGAACTTAGGCACCTGGTAAGCTCAGATTTTGATAACTGGACATTAAAGGCTTCAATTATCAGTAAAGGCCGTGCGCCGACGTTACTTGAGTTGGACATGATTCAATGCTGTGCTATGGCGTGGGCTTGGGCTGCGGGTAAAAAACTAGGATTCCATGAACATGAAATTTTCGATGATGGAGATTTCGAGTTCAACGGCGTATTCATCAAAAAACAGCTGGCAACCAATTCGTTTGTTGGCATTTCAGAGCTTTCAAATCACGGGATGACAGATCGTGAGATATTCCCGTTGATGCATAAATGGCTTGTAGGCGCATCTACAGAGGATAAAGCAGCATGACCGGGCCTAACCTGATGGCGGTACGCCTTTTCCTATGTATGAGCATCACGGACGCTGCACGCTTTGTCGGTGAGGTAGCAGAGCGCAGCTGGAGAACATGGGAAAGTTTGCCAAATAAAGCGCCTGATGACGTTATAGCGAAGATCAATGCTTTGGTTGACTATCGGAACCAGATATATCGAGAATCGCTTGACTTGATTAAGGCTATGCCCGATGGTGATCCGAAGGTTTTCCCGCTGTACACGACCATAGAAGATTGGTTTCAACTACCAATGTCAGTACCTATCAAGTGGCGTGCGCATTGCAGCGCTATGGCAGCCCTGGTAATTGAATATAAAATAGAGTTAGTACGCTTTGACAACGATTATTTTAAGTTCTGGCTGGAAAACGCGGAAGATACACTGGATAAGCGCATGGAGTGGGCAAAAATGGCATATGCACAAGAGCAGCAAAGCATTGTCAGTAAAGCTTTAAAAGCTGGCTAGCACAATGAGGTCAGCATCCCGGTAGCGGCGGTAACCGCTAACAGGCCAACCTGGTCACTTGGGGCGATCCGCAGCCAAATAGCGGTATTTCGTAGATGCGAAAGATGTTTATTTCAATCTGAGAACTGAATGAATAAAAACCCTTTAAAGGGTTTTTTTCATTTCAGGAAAATGAGATCTGATTTAATCGAGGTTTGAAATATTTGAATCAAATTATCATTCACTTACGGTGATTTTTGATTGTTGGCCACAACCGTAGTTGCAGGTGGACGTATCGGCAGAATGGGTGCTTTGCTTTGCTACGATTGGACATATTCAATAAAGGTTAAGAAAATGTCTACACTTAAAAAATTCATGGTATTTGGGATCGTTCAAGGCGGTACGGAACGTGATGTACGCTTTGTTTCGATTGAGGTTGGTGAAGATAAGTCACAGCGCACAAAAATTTATGGTGCTGCACTGAAGGCAGCGCAGGACGCTAACTTTTTCCCAATCATTGCAGTATCTGAAGATGACCCAGGCTACAAGAAAGCGCGCGAAGCAAAAGTGCTTGTACATGTACACCGTGGGGCAGCTGAAACCTATGCTGACGAACACATACAGGTGGTTACATACGATGATGATAACCCACCTGAAGATCGTGAACTGATTCCAGTGAGCTTTAAGGCATTGATGGAAAGTGCTGGCATCAACGATTGTGTGTTCGAACCTGAAGCACCAGCGGAGGTTAATTAAATGTCAAAATATAGAGCGACCTTAACCCTGATCACAGAAGGCACACATACTTATGATTTTTGACTGCGTATGCAAGCCCCAAATGAAATTCCAAGCCCAGGTAAAAGCGAGATAACCGCCCCGCCCTATCAATCATCCGCAAGTATTCGATGTTTGATATAAATCGATGTTATTCCGCAACCCCGGCATTTTCGCGTAATCGAATAATGCGTATTAGCCATTACACTATATGGCACTCACAAACAGAATCGTAAGGGAAAATACTTGGCTACAACTACAGAATTATCATTGCTTCAGCTCTCCAAAATCTTTGATGCAATTACGCGTGACCTAGAGAGGCTTTTTCAAACAAACGATGAGGATAAGCTTGAGAAGAAATTTGGTTCGATAACATTACTGCATGAATCCCAGAAGGAAATATCAAAACATTTAGGCATGTTTCCGATTGAGAATGTGACTTGGTATCCTGGTCAGGTTAAGAAAATACGTGAAATTAGAATTTCACAAGGTTTGCCTGCGGAACCTACAGCGTTAGAAAGACTTGAATGGCTTGAGTGTTCTGGGTTGCCTTGAGTCTGGTCAAATCGGCAAATTATTAGTTGATTTTTGCGATAATCAGCTTATTAAAAAATCAGCAAGGTTTAAATGATAATGGAAAATCAGGCCAATCACATAGATATTATGCCTAAAGAACTGGTGCGTGGACGGACGTTTTTGGGTGTAATTGACGAGATAGTTCTACAGCAGAGAAACTGGAAATCAGGTGATAGCCCGTACACTGGAAAATCCGATCGCTACATCATGGGCTACCCCCTGCCACCATTCCAGAGGCCGATAAAATGGTCTGATGAACAATGCGTTAAACTGATCGACAATATATGGCGCAGAGCATCAATCGGTTCTTTTATGCTAAACGTAGTTGACGACCGCTCTAACCATCCATTTGATGGCTGGTTAATAGATGGACAGCAGCGACTATACGCAATTGAGCGTTACATGAATAATGAGTTTTCGACCAAAGATATCAAGGGGCGAGAAGTATTCTGGAAGAACTTACCAATAATAAGTCAGCGCAGATTCAGAAACACAAGCTTTCCAAGTGTTCACATCAATTCAACTAGCAAAGAAGAATTGGTCGAAATATACAACACGTTAAATTTTGGCGGTGTGCCGCACACTGAAGAAGATAGAGCAGTTATATAAATGGCAACCATTGAAGAGCTGGCAGAGAGGCTGAGAGCAGCAAACCCAGAAAATAACCCCATGAATTTGCAATGGATGGCTAAAATTTTCTGGCCGGATGCAGATTGGCTCAAACTTAAGTGTCGAAATGACGGCGCTCGCCGTGGTGCAGTGGTAGCTGGCGGTATGGCTGGAAAAATGGCTCAACGTGGCTTGCTTAGACGGCATTACGAAGAATTAATAAGAGGCCCGGTGCAATGGACTTGGATTGATCCGAGCAAAATTAAGAAATAATTTCAATAATAGAAAATTATGTCTACATACGAAAATTTGAATAAATTGATTATTGCCAGGTTGAGTGAACATGGTGCAATGAAACTAATTTTCCTGAATGCACAGGAGGTTAGAGTAGAGTGTGATCGCTTAATGTCTTCGACCGGGCGTGAAGCTTTCAGAATTATTGATGGTCAACTTCAAAAATTGAGGAAAGCTGGAAAGCTGGAATTTAATAGCAAAGATGGCTGGAAAATAAAGTCGCCCAGTGCTGGAAGTACGCAATAACGTATTAAGTGGTACTAATCCAACATTGAAATTTAGGAATCACATATCATGATCGCAGTGGTACACGACCAGGAACCAAAATGGATGCCAGCTGAAGCGTGCGCATTTTGCAAGAAGCCAACGAGATATTGGTTTGTTGAGAATGACGTTGCGGTGTGCCAGGACTGCGCTGAATGTCACACAGCAGATGAGGTGCCTTGCAAAAGAGATTGGATCAATAACAATTTGGAAGACGGTCAAACTAAATTACCGGCTGATTGGAAATGTAATGCTGATCGATTGAAAGAAAAGGCGCTGTTAAATAGTCATGCCTAATCGATTCAGAGACCGTACATTGAGAAATGAGTACGATGCGGCGATGTTTCAGTTCAATACTAAACATCCAAACCTATTCGCGCCTGATGGCACGGCCAAGAAGACGAGCAGCACGTTTGCAAGTTACTTTTGGAAGGGTTACGAAGGTCATCCTGGTTTGGGCATTGGCTTTGACCATGACAAAGAGAGCAGGACCACCCTAGCCTATGCATACTGGCGTGCAGGGCAAGATGCAGCATTGATAGATAAAGCAAAAAAATCTAAGACAGATCCAATTGTTGCGAATGGCAGATGGAATGAACCAGAGGGCATTAAGCGCGGAAAAATTAAGTGGCAAAGCCCGTTAAGCACTGGCGGCCTTAAAACCCACTTTGGGTTCATTGAAGGCAAAAACGTTGTTTCAATCAAGCACAACACGTTAAGCAAAGATTTTATCGTCAGCATTCCTGGATGGATGTGGGTTCCAAACAATGATGCACCAGACGGCAAATTAGGCATCAAGGAAAGTCCCGTGATCGCCTTTAAAGATATCAGGACGGCCAAACTAGCAGTTAATGAAGCATTTAAATTACTGCCTTAACTTGCAGTCGTACATTCACCAGACCCCGGCAATGACCGGGGTTTTTCATTCGGCAAAATCTAACAGGTGAATTGCTAATATGGTGACATACTTAATCAAGGTGAAAACCATGTCACAAGCAAATCAAGCAGCTCTTACAATCACTTTAGAAGCTACGGCGAGAATCTATGCTGCAAACCTGGCTAAAGGCCGCGTGGGTGTAAGCCCAGAACCAGTTGATTACCATTACCGATTCGCGGAAGCTGTAGTATTAAAGAATGCATACGCACTGGAACACCTGGCAAACGGACTGAACGAAACTGGGAAAAAAGTGTTTTCAAAAGTGACGGGGATTGCGTTGCCACGCACGCAGAAAGGCACATGGAGCGCATTAATGATGTGGGCAGGCATCAACCCCCTTCAGGATGCAGTAAATCGCACAGCAGGCCAAGCTGAACGTGAAAAACGTTTTCTGAAAGAGCGTGATGTCTTGGTAAGTGATTCAAGCTATCAAGAGCTTGATGACAAGATTAAAGAAGGCTTCCGAGAGATTAAATCTATCGCCGGCAACCGGATGTTAACCAATGGCACTATGGGGATTAATCTCAGCAAGCGAGGCTCAGCGATGCATCACCTCGTAGGTTATATCAATGCTCGAATTAATTATGAAAACGCTTTGGATGCTTTAGAGAGCGGAAACGCCCAAGAGCAAGAACTAAGTAAGGCTGCATGATCACTTTTCAGGAAAAAGTAAGGGACTGCCATTATTTCTTTAACTGTTGCCGTTGCGGTGGCAATGATGACGCAGGAAGCGACAGTAAATGCGGATGCCCCGAGTGTTTTGACTGTAAAGCATGCGAAAACTGCAAGAATGAAACTGGTGAGTGCGAAAACCTCAATTACAACCAGTAACAACACCGAGGGAACCATTTTAGTTTAAAAATCCACCAATGATATATAATTAATATATATATCAATGAAAGGTAAATGGTATGTCTAAAAACGCATTATTAGTTTCTTTTAAGGCAGATACACTTTCAACTGTTAGCAGAAGCACAGTAAAGAAAATGGTCAAATTGACTGGGGCCGGAAATGAAACTCAGTTAATCCACATGGCTTTGCGTGCTTATGCAGCTCTTGTATTGCCTGCGTATCCAGCAGACGATGGTTTGCCGACGCAAGCGCAAATGGATGCTATTGGAAGAATTACGCCACAAGACATCGAAACAACGACTCTGGCAACTTTATTCTAATATGGTTGAAAGACAAACTATTTGGTGGTCAATGCCTGCACCGGGAGATATTGTCTGGTGTCACTATCCTGAAGGTATGGATAGTGAGCCAGGCCCAAAACCTCGCCCGGTAATTGTAGTTACAGTTTCAAAAGATAATGATGGCAATATCTATGTAACCGTTGCTTATGGCACTAGCAAGAGAGTAGATGCTTTAATATCAGGTGAATTTAGTATCACGAAGTCAGATATTGGTTCATACACTACTGCGGGTCTTTCATACCCCACTAAATTTAGCTTTAGTCACATGAGAAAGCTGCCATTCAGTGACCTGTTTTTTAAACCACCGCCAGGAATGCCGTTTGGTAATAATCCAAAGCTTGGAACTGTGCATTCATCTTTGTACAAAAGAATGTCAGCTGCACATGCCGCAGTAAACACACCTGCAAAGTGATAAAAATCACTTATGTTGCATGAATATATCCGTAGTCTTTTAGATACTGCCGAAGGTAGAGAGCAGCTGACGGATGCATTAATGCGGATTGTTAAAATTTCTGATTCTACCCCCGTTATGCAATTTATAGATATTCGATTGATCGCATACAATGCGGGGCACCGCGTAGTGAATCGTAAACTTGATACAGATAAGCCAGTATCTTTAATCGAGGTAGATTTAAGCGGATTTAATTTGTACATTGTGCATGATGGAAATCATCGTATTGAACAAGCAAAAAAATCGCAAAGTAACATTAGCGCATTTATTTACAAATCTACACTGAGTAAATATTTTGTTTCGGCTGATGGCACTTATTTCACCAGAAACGTAAATGATCCACCATGGATTTTAAATGTTATTCCGGACTCACTTTCCAAAGTATTGGTTGCTCTAAATCTTTTACCAACACTAGACAAAAGAACATTCGTTACCTAATCGGCAAATCCGCTACCCCTATTTGCCATAATGAGGTCATTACATAAAGGTGATGACTCATGAATCAACTACAAAACGAATTAGCCCGGCGAGCGCAAGCAGGCCATTTCCCTGTGACTATTGAAAGCATGGAGCAGCAGCTAAACGCACTGGGCTACAAGCTTGACCGCAACATGGACTGCCACAGCAATAACCGTTGGATGAATGGTCCAAGCGCTGGTGAGTCATATCCGGCCATAAACACCAGAGTGAAAGAAATGGACACGGGCGTTTTGTACGGAAATATCAATGCTCGAAAAGATAGTAAATCTGAAGCCTTGGGGCGTTTGCTTAGTAGCGGCGAGTTATTTTCCGTTACAAAATCAGCTATCTTAGAAATTTAATCGGGGTAGAGATGGTAAATCCAGCATTGAAGCCTTTTGGTGAGCTTGCAGTCCATGAGGGCAAGCACTCAATGACGATTGATAAATTCAATCCGTATGCAAGTAGAGACTATACAAACGACATGGACAGGGGCTATTTTGATGCCATGTTATATGCAAACCCGGAGCAATGCGGATTGTCACTGGATTATTGCTTTATAGGCTGTCTGGATGCGCCTCAATTCATTCCGGCAGGCTCAAGCACGCGCATTACAACGATAGGCGGTTGGGAGCGTGAAGAGTATCGAAAACTTGACAGGGAATGCGATGACTATGGAGAGAGGACACAGGCTGAAGTGGCGGCCAGTGAAATGCTTAAAGAAATTCTGGCTGAAGTTGCAGATGAAGAGGCGCACGCAAAGGTTGTAGCCTAGTTCAATCGGCTAATTCCCTAACCCATTTTGGCATAATTTAGTCATTACCTAACTGGACTAAATCTTATGAACGCCGCGACACACAGCCCGATAGTAGCAAGAGCATTTGTACCAGATATCGCCACGAAAGAATTGGCGATGTCGCATAAAGCAAACGGTCGCAATATCGTTCTATCCTCGAATTTTTTGCGTATGTATGGCTTTGAGCCGGGCGTTAGGCACAGCGTTACCCCTCTTGATGGTGTGATGAGTGGTTTGGCACTGGAATGCACGCCTACTGGCAAACAGAAGGTTTACGAGCGCAGCTACACCTCACGCAGAAATAACGCTTTTGAAAGCCAGATCCACATTCAGGATCAATCAGTCATTAACCGGGCTATTCCGGGCTACACAGAGCGCCTGCATTTTGAAATTCGCCATGGCCGTATTCTGGTGCGTCCATTACGCAACGAAACATTTTCAATCCGTAAGAAACTATTCGAGTCGAAAGACCAGCTAAACGCATTCGTGGCGATGACTGGTGGTATCGATGTTCGATGCTTAATGGATTGCGGTTTCACCATTGATAGCGTGCTTGAGTACCGCCCACCTGAAGGGCGTGACACTGTGGACCTGTCTGAAACAGGTGTATTGAATGTGCTGGCAAACAGTGCGCCGCGCGTGCTGTACAACGAAGATATAAGCAAAATTTCAATGGCAACGGTAGACCGTCTGGTAAATGAAGGGCCGGTGATCAGCACGCTGCATATCTCGCTGCAATGCGATGATTTCTCAAACTGCAAGGCCAGCTCGCTGAAGGCTTTAGCACTGGAAGATTTAAGCACCAGCGCAGACCTTGTTTATGATGCATTACGACTGGTAGAAACGGTGCGCCCGGCGACTATCATCATGGAGCAAGTTGCAAACTTTTCTACATCAAATGAAGGTCGCTTATTCATTACCAAATTGCGTAAGTGGGGTTATCACGTTTCTGAATCAATTTGCAGCGCCCCGGAGTTTGGCGGCTATACCAAGCGCAAGCGTTATTACGTTGTGGCTTCGGTATGGCCGGGCTTTATAATGCCGGAAAGCGGCCATGGCAAAAATGAACCTCTTTGGAATGTGGTATCACGTCATTTGCAGGATTGCCGCGATGTGACGCATACCAATTCAGTACAAGAAGGCATCAAAACCAACAGAATAAGGCTTATCAAGAAGGATAGCGAATTAGCCCCTACTATTCTTAAGTCGCAGGATAGGCAAGCTAAAGATTCGGTTTATATTAATATCGATGACAGATTTTATTTACCATCGCTGCCATTGCTTGCAGCCTTGAATGGCATCCCGGCTGACTTTGATTTCAACAGTGTTGGAAGGTCTATCCAATCTGAGCAGATAGGTCAGTCAATCGAGGTGCCAATGCATGAAGCCATTTGCGGCGCGGTGCGCGACCATATCTTGAGCAACGTGGGTAAATTTTCCATGGTGAATATTAAACAAACTAACACTGGTAGCGGGGCTGAACATGTTTAATATGTTAGCTGTTCTTGTTTATCTTTTCTTCTCATATCGCTTTGGCTTTTATATGGCCGGGACCGTAGGGCTGGAAGCACATCATTTTTCACATCTTTCAGCTGCAAAGAACGTTTACTGCAACAGTATGATTTTTTTCATGATCGCCATTTGTGCGTCAACATCCGTGCTGGTGTCGCTAAATGAGATATTTATAAGTTGGAAATATAGATTAGATAGAGAGTTAGACCGATAAACGGGTAATCAGCACCCTACTTTTGGCATAATGAAGATATCAATGTTGATGGGCACATCATGAATTTATTAACGCCAATATACGAGCTAAAGCGGGATGGCAAAGTCATTAAAACAAGCATTGGCGACTTCTTTGATCGCTACGAGGTAAAAGTGCCCGTCAAAAATGGCTATGACTGCCGGCATTCCATTGTTCAGACCAATGGCAATTGGAAGGTTGTCACGCTGGATTACATGGCTAGGCCTGAATCAGAGTCCAAGACATTCAAAAACCACATCAAAGTTATCGAACATCTTTTCGCGCTGCGCCTGGCAGACATGGAAGAAATGTACATCGAAGGCTATTCGCCCAACTTCTACGAGAACGTGGATGATTTGGTGAGCTACGTTTTTTCTACATTCGATGAGTTCGAGCGCATTAACATCATCGAACAGAATATACAGAATCAGGAATTGCAGTGGCTTCTCATAAATGCTTATTGCAAGTTTATGCCAGTGGACACCCTTAAACTTGCACTGCAAGCGCACAAACAGCGTCAAATGCTGGTCGATGCCATGAACGTAGCGGAAAATAATGCCGCCACCCTAGCGCATCTTCGGGTACAGAGAATCTTTTTCAGTCATTTGCGGAAGCGTTTGGCCGTTTCCGATAATCAAATTCTTTTCGACGGCAAGGTGATCGACATTGTATACCCCAAACCAAACATGAAGGCTTCAGGGCCACTTTATGAAGCTGCATTGAATGCAGGATTGGCACCACAATCAGCAGAAGACATTTACAACATCGGATATCGGATGCTTGAACTAGATCACATGAGAGGGGAACACGCTACATCAGCGTAATAAGAAAAATCTATGCTAGATAAAAATACATCTATATACATCATTGATGATGAACACAGAATCTACCGCACGAAAGTAGGTATGTTTCTGGATATCAATGAAGTGAAAGTGCTGGTAAATGGTCAACTTCAATGCAGGCACTCCATCATTGAAAATGACGGGGAATGGTTTTTAACCCACAGAAATGGGGCAGGCAAGGTTGTCATGCAGTCTAAGGCAGTGACAACATATGAAATGGCGCAAGAGAAATTATTCAATGCGCGTTTAGAAGATATTGACGAACTATACATTGCAGGCCACCGCCCTACTTTTTATACGGACCTTGAAAGGCTTGTTGATTACATAGTTGTTGAATTCGACAAGCATACGCAATCTAAAGTGCTCACTATCCATTCAGGTGCATTTGGATATGACGTTGAACGACACATGGAATACAGACTGGGAGAGGCTCAACTTCAACACAACCTAGCCAATTATGAACAAACAATTCAACTCCAGGAAGCATTGAAAGAGCATGATGCTGAAATTGCAGGCGACCCAGTTAAAGAAGCGCCTATACTTGATCCCGAGTTGGTGTATCAATTTGACAAAACCAGAGCGCAACTATTTGTTGTTAAAGGCGAGCTATATTTTCAGGGGCTTCTTGTAAAGCTTGAATATCCCAAAGTGAGTAGTCAGCCTTCAGGACCACTGTTTCAACGCGGCCTAGACGCTGGAATGAGCGAAAATGAGGCAGGAAAACTGTATCACATGGGATATAAAGTGCTTGAATTGGCGATTACGCGGAACTAATGCTTGAATTTCAATCGGCAGGCCGCCAGCACCAATTTGGCATAATCAATGTGTTAGTCTGTCTAAGCCTTATGGAGATTACAAAATGTATTGCTTAGCTGTTGGGCCTTTGAAGTCAATTAATCAAATAAACGAGGGATAGCTATGGGATGGGTTTACACATGCTTTAACTGCGAGCAAACCAGCCCTGAAGCGACTAGCTCAGAACAATCTGATATCGATGCGACAAAAGCCGGATGGGTTATTGGACACATGGATGGGCAAGGCCATTTTGGGTGCGATGAATGCAAGGACATTTTGTTCGACCCTCTTCCAATTGTATTAAATCTTGAAGCGGCTCAAGCAAAGTTGGATGCAAGCCATGCCAGTCAGTGATAAAAGCATTAAGGATTTCCAAAAGGCTGTTACAGCGCTGAATAAAGTCATCTCTACCTGTAAAAAAGAGCAACCGGGATGTTTTGCATATCTTGATGGTAATGACAGCCTGCATCTGCTTGATGGCACAAAATCCATAGGAGATGTTGGCGATCAGGAAACAATCATTGTGTCGGCTAACCTTAATGCAGGTGGCGGTGACTGGTAATAGATTTCGATATCTGAAATATATGATCAAATTTTCTGTAACCAGGCTGGCAGGCCACCCGTGGGATGGCAGTAATAGGCCTAATTTTGATTTAATGGAAGTGAGTGCAACTACCAGGCTTGAACTGGACTCATTCATTGACCTGGCAGGAAAGAAATTCTGGGCAGTCTGGATTGCAGGCATTTTAGCTGACGCGGAACCACCTAATGCTTATGCAGGCGTGCTGTATAAACCTTCCGGGGTAATGGAAGCGTGGATAGATAACCTTAAACAACCTCATCCGGGTGGGCAGCCGGATTTAATACCGTCACCATGAAAAAATCAAAGTCAGAATTATTGAAAGAAACCATCATTAGTGTGGTCGGCAAGCATAACGCAGATGTAGAAGCTGGCTGGCTTGAGGGCATGAAAGGCCTTCGCGTGCGTTACAAGGGCATGCTGGTGACTAAAGGCGCGCCTGAAGAATACTTATTGCCAGAAAACCTAGAGCGTTACAAAGACTGGAATACCGGGCTTAGAATGGCGGCCAGGCACAAGCAAAAAGAACTCGCAAAATCAAAAGAAATTGATCACGAAGTTATAGAATTATCCAAGTTTGAAGATTGTTTATGCAGTGTAGGCTCGCCACGGGGAAAAGACGGAACAATTGAGCGCATTTACCGTGGACGTGGCAGACAATCCGGGCAAATCATGGCAAGAATAATCATGATGGATTCCAACGCGGTTCGCAACCTACCATTCGTCGAGATATATCCAAGATAGATTCAATTACAGCCTAGTTCAATCGGCTAATTAGCCACTCAAAACCTATACACTGGCGTTAAGTAAATCAAAGTGTATGGGCAATCAATGACTGACTGGACAGAAGTATTCAATTCGCAAAGTGTGTTTGTTGCAGCTGCATTTACTACGCCTAAAGCGGCAGTAGAAGCAGCGCAAGAAGTGCTTTGCATTTTGAACAATGGGGAAGTATTGACCGTTAAGGCAATCATTAACCGTTGTTGTGACCATACAGACCGCTCACAGGAGATCAATTACGAGGACTGGAGCTGTAAAACCGAACAGTTGATACAAAGTCATATCGACATGCAAGAAGGCGTGCCTAAAGAAGCGCTGAGAATGGCACAACGCTGCCGCAGTGAGTTCCTGCGCATATACCATGAGCGCAGCAAGTCACCAGAAGTCCAGGCGGTGATTGAAGAAATGAAAATCTTGCTGGCTGACATTGATTACCCAGACCTGTATTTAGAGTAACCAAAACAAAAAGCCCTCGATTTTGAGGGTTTTTTTATTTCACCAGCATAGATAGTTAACAGGCCTGAATGTTGCTATCACATCGCTACCAATCGGCAAAACACCGACCCTGAAACGGTAAAATTGAATCACTGAAACAACTAACTTGCTGGAGTGAAATATGTGGCTAGACCCTCGTTATGTGTGCCTGAAGGAATCTGACTTTGTGGCGGCACCAATGGGCTTTATTGACAAGGTTGCTGTAGGCATCTTTGCTGGCCTGATCGCCGCAATGGTCAGTTACGTTATTTAATCCATTTTCGATTTATTAAGGAATTTATATGTCATTAGCACTTGCTCAAAAACCTGTAGTCGATGAGTTCAACAGCCTTCAGCGCGTGGTACTGGACACGTATGAAAATGGGGAATTAGCCCACATCAAAACTGTGAAAGAGCTGAATAACTGCGGCGACACACTGCTACGCTTTCTGGTAAATGAATGCTCGACCGATGCTGACTGCACCGATGAGGGCACCGCGATTCACCGGATGAATAAAGTCATCAGCCAGGTTAAGGGCATTCGCAACACATTTGTCATTCTGCAAGCGAAAGTGTACGTGCCATGATGGAAAATAAAATTGAGGAAGTAGTAGAAAAGGCTTCAATGAGCTTCTGGGCAACGGTAGCAAAAAACTTTCCAGAATTGAAATCTGGGGATTTGGGTATTGATACCACGTTTCAGTTGAAGATAATGATGGAACGAGCAGTAGCTGAATGGGTTGAAGGCAATCGGTAATCGGTTTTACAATGCGTGCAACCACTGCCGACATGTTTGAGGCTTTAAAACCTCGAAAAATCCACCATAGAAAATTGATGCACATCTGTGATGCTGGTGAATCAGGCTCAGATGGGCTTATTTTCATGTTTCGATGCAGGAGATGCAAACGGGAATCGGAGTGGCTTCCAGGATTAACAAACCGAGAGGCCGTGCGTGGAATCCCGTGCCCACACTGCAATTTCTTATCAATCAAAGATAAAGAATAATATATTTCCATGTTTGATTTTAAAACGATCATGAACAAGTACCGCATCTTCATAAAGGCTATGGATCAAGTGTCTTTTGGATACTGGTTTTGTATTGTGGCTGTCTGCTGGCTGGTCAGTATGATATTTTCAGCGATGACATATGTAGCATTTAAAGGTGCCTATTTACTGGCTTCCAGAGTTATGGATGTCAGTAAATTACCATTCTGGGTTTCTAATCTCGATTTTTCGATTATCTTTGGAATCACTTTTACATATTGGATTTACAGGGGAATAGTTTTTGTCTATTTAGCTCATACTGAGGATGAAAATTAGTTGAGTTACGCCTTCAAATTTATTAGATATAACTCGATCACTATTATTAGTAAAACAACATGGATATAGTAAATTCTTTCATAGAAAGTATTGGTATCAAAGTCATCAAAGTAGAGAGCTTACAAAATGGCTTTATGGATGATATTGAGATTGTGAATGGCAGCATTTACATCACAACAAATACACAGGTTTCAAACCTACTGCATGAAGCAGGCCATCTTGCAATTATTCCTGCAAACCTACGACACATGGCTAATGGAGACCTGGATGAAAGTTTCGATGGTATATTTAAGATGACCTCTCACCTAGATCCTGAACACCCTATTCAGAAAGTATTAATTCAATGTTCAGACCCTGAAGCAACAGCCTGGGCTTGGGCTATCGGGCAGCATCTTGGCATTCCAGATGATCAAATTATCAGGGATGAAGATTACGATGGCGAAGGAAAATCTATTCGGTGGATGTTGAAATGTGGAAAGTATTTTGGCATTCACGGTTTGGCCGCTTCAGGTATGACTTCAGTTGGGAGCTATCCAAATATGGTGATTTGGAGTCAACCGGCATGTGCATTTTAATATCTTTGTTCGATTTATTGATTGGATATAACAGTAGATTGACTCGATAGACTTTCTGTAAAGCAGATCCAATATAGGCCATATGTAAAAAGTGGCCGCCCTTCCCAATCGGCTAAAAGACCGAACTGATTGTTTAAAATTACCTCATTGAATAACGTTTTTTGGGGTACAAATTGAGCAATAACAAAATCCAACTGGCATTAATCGAATTAAGCTCTTCAGGCGTATTTTCTGGCTTCATGAGTAGAGAACAACGCCGGCATCTAAAGGCAAAGTTGACCAGCGATCTTCCTGAATCAACTGAGTGTGCTGAAAAGCTATTTGCGGTCTCTCAGACAATCAGAACAATGCCAGGCTCTTACGGCACCAACTTTATTGACAATCCTGACAAAGTTATCCAGCTTCGATACTTCAAGCAAGGAATTACAGCTTGGGTGATCGAAAAAGATTCTGGCAGTAATACTGAAAACATGCAGCTGCAAGCATTTGGGTACGTTGATCTATATGGTCATGGGCTAAAAAGCACGGAGTTAGGTTATTTGTGCATTGAGGAATACCTACAAGCTGGCATGGAACTTGATATTGATTTTGTTCCAGCAACTTATAAAACACTCATTGAGCAAAACGCTTAATCACGCAAAGGCCGCACAAATGCATTTAGATTTCGATATCAACTGGCAAGCTTATTTCAAATCGCATGGGGATTTCATCCTCGCCCAACTAAAGGGTAAGGATGCGGCATATCAGGCCGCGCTGGATGTGCAATGCATGCTGCCTAGCGGTCTGACCTATACGGTCGATAGCATCATGCTGTCTTGCGCCAAACACCACACCAGCCAAGCCGAATACAAGGCATGGATGGAAGTGACCCGTATCAGGCTGGACGGCCAACTCAAACTACTAACCGGCATCGCAAGAGAAGCATTGATTTTTGTGATCAATGAAGAGCAAAGCGAAGAAAGCCTGCAAGAACAGGCGGAATCCCGCGAAAATGCCCTGAATGCTATTGAAGAAATCAAACACCGCGTTTACGCAGGTATGGAAGAATAGTCATGGAAAACAATACCGATATCGATTGGGCGGCCTATTTCAAGTCCCACGGTGATTTTGAAATATCACAGATGATCACACCGGAGCGATCTTATTTGGTTGCGATGAAAGTCCAAGGCTTTATGTTTGGCGAGCTGGTGACAATTAAAGAGGTTCACATGCGTTGCACTTGCCATGAAAAATTTGGTAATGCACCACTTGCCTGGGAGTATGAGGCAGTAGACAAGCTAAGACGAGCCGCCAATGAATTAACTGGCGTAGCAAGGGAAGCGATAATGCTGGTTGCGAAAAACAATTACAACATGGAACTTACCTACGCGCAGGCCAAGGCAGATTTGGACCTGTTAGTAGCGGAGTTTAAGGTAAATGGGCACCCTATTAGAGAACGTGAGCATGCAATCCTCTAACATCGATTGGAAACAATACTACAAGTCACAGGCTGACTTCGTTCTCGCTGAGTTCACGGACTGCAAGACAGCCTATGAAACTGCAAACAAAGTTCAATGCCTGATTAATAACAAAGTTGTGACGGTGGCTGACATCATCACAGAGGGCTGTAATCACAAAAAAGACGTGTTTGTGTATACAGCGTGGCTTGTCGAAAGTGAATATAGGGTGCTGCGTCAGCTTGAGAAAATGACAGGTGTACCGCATGACGCACTCAGATACGTGATTAATCACCACTTCGCTAAAAATACTGGGCTAATTTTCTCACTGGAATCAATGTTCGATTCTAAGGAAATGTATCCTGAAGACATAGGGGCATTTTGTTAATATCCAACGTCAGTTTAGATCGGTATTACGGAAGCCATGGCGATTTTATGCTCGCCAGGCTAAACGGAGATCCAAACTTACTTTCCATTGCCCAGAATGTTTACTGCCTGATGGGTGCATCAGCTTATACGGTCGAAGATATATTGCTAGAGTGCAACATACTTGGGGTATTCAGGCCAGACTTTGCAGGATGGGTAGATGATACAGATTACGTGCTTAAATCGTGCATGGGCGAGCTTACCGGATGCGCTAGGGAGGCATTTGAGTATGTGGCTCAGAAAACCTTCTACAGCGAATCAAAGATTGCGAAAGCGCTGGCGACAATAAGAGAGCAGAAAAAGACTGTAGAACTGTTAACATCCAAAAAAACTAGTCACCTGCAAATTACTTACATGCGTTACGACCAATAGAAATCGTTGGTTGCAAACCTGACTTGACTGACATTAAAAAAAAGGACACACATGGTAAAAATGGCAGAAAAAATTGACCAGGCTGTTATTCATATGGGAAATAAACTATCGACAGAAAATCAAGAGTGGTTTGGACCAACTGAGATTGGGAAAATTGTTGGTGGCCCTGAGAAGCATAGTGCCTATGGCAGCCCTATTTGTAAGAAGGCGGTTGAGTCCGGGGATATGATCAGAAACGATAAAGGCCATTACAGGTTAACTGAGCTTGGCCGGGCACGTTACAAAGAATTATCTAAGGTTGAATAATTGCAGATATTGGTTGTCATATAAATTTAGTGACTGGAAAAAAGATGAATATTCAAAAAGCCCAGGAAGTAATTGAGGATATAGAACTCATTTGCATTAAACACGGGGTTTCATTGGTAGGCGGCAACAAAGCCAAAGGTGTTTATGGAGAAATTCAGATAATCGGTAATGATGATTTAACGGATGCTGATATCGCACACATCATTAGCACTGACTCGACTAATAAATCCGTTGGCCTAACTATCTCAGATAGTGTAAATGAGCATGCAGTCATTCATGATCTGGAACAAATTTGTAAAAAGCACAGTGTAGCGTTGATAGGTGGCAGTTTGTCAGGTGGGTTCTATGGTGAGATTCAAATTCTTGTTACTCAGACCCTTAACCCAGATGACATCGACCATTTATCAAGTGGTAACTCACCATATAAAACATTAGGGCGCACTGTGGTAAATGGTGTGAGTGGTTAAGAATATGCAAACCCATATTGAATCGAAGATTGATGCTTGTGGAAGAGTCTACGAAATCGAAGTCAATTTTACAAACCATAAACCGTTTACTGTTAAAGCTGATACAGATCAAGGTTGGATTGTACTGGCTAAATACCACACCAGAACGGAAGCAATCAAACTAGCAAGTGCCAGAGCGGTGATGTGGATTGAAGGCAATCACTTCAAAGTCGATGAGCCGGTATACGAAACATTAAATTAGTACAAAAAGGACTTGAATCGAACAATTCCTTTTTTATTTTCTACATTCGATTTATTCAGCAATCCCGTTTTCATATTATCAAAATCGGATCGGCATTTTAACCAGGGTGATTCGCTAAACTACAAATAACTAAACGTAACCTGGAATGCATATGAATCAAAACAGACAACAGGCCTTATACGAGCTGAGTTCTAACGGCACCCTCTTCGACTTCATGAGTAAAGAACAGCGCTTCGAGGTGCAGGACATGATCCATGCTGATCAAAGCGATGACAATCACTATATTGCCAAGGTATTGGCCGTGGTAGATACCATCAAGGAAATGCCTTCCTTATATTTGACCGTGGGCACTATAGATCCTGTCATGCAGCTGCGATATCAAAATGGCATTTCTATTGTCTGGGTGCAAGAAAAAGACAAGGGCACAGCAACGAGCTGCCAGCAAAATCAGGCGTATGGTTATGCTGATGTCGATTACGTGGGCATTGAGAACCTTAACGGCAGTTTCATCAGCATCTACGAGCTTAAGCAACAGGGATACTGGCTTGACCTATCCTATGTACCGATGAGCTATAACGCCATTGTGGACATTGCATCTAAACATGTTGCCTCTTCAGCACGTCATCGAGAAAAATTAGCTGAATTGCCAGGCAGTCAAAGCCATTTATAATAAAGCTTGAATTGGCGATAACAGAATCACGATATAAGGATTATTCAATGTTCGTTCAGAAATTAACTAAAAGAGTCAAAATTGGATACTCCATCAGCTTATTTTTTGCCATATTAACGGCCATCTCAGGGTATGCAGCCTATCGTTTTTTTGGTGAATTAGACCAATTAGTTTTTGGGATATTTACGTTATGTTTCGTGCTTTTTTTTATTGGACTGAGCCTGCATGGTGATCGCACATGGAGACACTTGAACGAAGGAAAAGGTAGTTACAGCATTCGCTTAAAAAGCCCGGTGAGATTCAAACGTAGCGCCTGGATGCACAGATACGCTGAGTTCATTGCATTCTGGTTGCGTTTATCAATGAGCGCTGGCTTTGTGCCCGTGCTGATAGGTAAACCGTGTAGTGGTAAAACACTGATTCTCGAAAAGGTTACGCCGGGCCTTGTATACGGCAACAAGAGTCTCATCCTTGAAAAGACATCGCCAGGCGCTTCATTGTCCGTTCTGAAGCTACAGGACACCAGCTCTGATGATTTAGAATCAAGTATCAATCAGGAAAGCTACTTTTCAATAGAAGAGCTTTCACACTTTGATGCTAAACAAGTAAATGAGCTATTCATGGCCGTAAGCGATAAGCACTTTGCCATTTCAACTCAGGATTACTCGATACTGAAAAGATTTGGCTTTGAGCAGGCAATGATGCAACGCCGGAAGCTTATTGTTTTCTTGGACTGAACGTTAAGCAATACCTACTTGGCAGCACACAACATAAGGACTTGATTAAATCGAGTCCTTTTCTTTTATCTGCATTCGATATCTCACATATACAGCTAAAACAAGCTGGCAACTCATTTGGTTAAGATGCTTGCAACTCAAGTCAAGATTCAGCAGGTTTTTCGCAATTCAACTCAAGATCGTGCAGCTGTGACAGGCCAGAAGTGTCATAAAAAATATAGATTATATATAAAAATCATTTGAAAGCTTTTAAGTGACTGATTTTATTAGAATGAGGGTCTTAAGTTAGATTGCAAAAATCTCAAGTTAAATTACATACAAGTAATGAGCAAAATAAAAGCCCTCAACTGGAGGGCTTATTCAATTGGGAACGGGAGTACGTTTAAGCAGCTTGCAACATGAAGTCAACGTGTATGGCATCATAGCCAAAACTGATTTTCCCCTCTTTATCCTTTTCCAATATGCCAGAGCCAAGAAGCAACTGGACATCAGTATGTACGGCTTTAACATCCCGGCCAACTCTTCTCGCAACCTCTCTCAATGCCAGCGGCTCACTGCCAGTTAAGCATTTGACAATATGCATGCGATTGGGGGCTAACACTTTCCAGAGTAAATCGAAGGAAAGAAAAGTGATGTGAGAACCTTGAGGCTTCCCAGAAAAAGCATCTAACGTCGAATCAATAACGTTCTGTACTGTTTGAACGGACAATGTAACTGTTTTCATCGTGCTTTCTCCATTTCCATTGCTTTACTCAAAAAGTCTCTAATTAACTGATCGTATGAAACAAAATCATAAGGCATTTCAACATTATTGATATGAATATGATTACCCTTCCCGGACTCGTTATCTAATCGCATTACACACACGCCATTGAATACATAAGCCAGGCGGTATTTATAACTGTGGTCAGAACCTTTAACTGGGGCAGGCACTTGATGGACAACCAATTCAGCAAATGATGATTCGCTGAGAACAATTCTTTGATCCAATAATTTGGTTGCTTTCATGTTGTAAATGATAACAACAAGCAGCATTGTTGTCAATGAATACAACAGCATTCAAGGCATATAAACACTACATCGAGCTAATATTTAGCTATTAAAATCTATGTTAGATTTAAATGGAAATACTGAGCTTATACGACCATTATCAATCGGCAAATAAGTCTATCTAAAAATCTACAATGAGTCTTATCAAATACTTATTGGGCAACACAAATGCTAAACAAAATCCGAAAAGCTCTCTTATGGTCAGTGTGCGTGTGTGCTGTAGGCATCCTGGCTGTCGGTTTTGGAGCAAGTATCATGCAGAAGGAAGATGACACACGCAGCCAGCTGGAGGATGCCGGATACAGCAACATCATAGTGATGGGCAGCACGGTCTACGGCTGCGATAACTCAGACAGTTTCAGAATGAAATTCTCAGCGACTGGAGCGACCGGGAGAGATGTTACCGGGGTGGTTTGTTCTGGGGCACTGAAGGCCAGCACGATCAGGCTGGATTAAATTAACGTACCTGATGGATTTTTGAATCCCTTTTAGATATCATTTATCAAAAGGTACCCAACCTGCCGTGCGCAAATCAATATTGATTAATGGCGAACCGGGCGTAGTAAACACATCCCATAGTAAATGCATGATTGTTATTTCATCATAACTTGGCTTTTTGTCGGCAACGCGCACACCGTAATAAATAGCCTTAACTTATGAACGGAATAAACAATGTCACATGATTATCTTGAGCCAATAGCAGCTCGACTTTCTACTTCACTTGAAAAACACGGTTTCCAATCACTTTTCGTAGCCGAATTGATTGATGTCATGCACAACTATTTCGACTATCCAGAAATAGCTTTCGCTGACGCAATAATAAGTGGCGAGGCTGGCGACTACGATTGGCATTACATTGAGACTGGAAATATCGGTGAATTGGGCTTTGGATTTGGAAACTTAAGCTATATCAATGTAGCACATAGCTTTCCAGAAGCGATTTTAGCAGTCATAGGTGAATTTGATAGAGCGCATGTTTATCCCAGAGTAATTGAGCATAAGGGGACGATTAGATTTTACTTAGATAATAAGTTTGTTCTCGAAATCGGTCGTATTCAGTTCGAAAAAGTGGACGAACTCAGGTACGAGGGTGTAGTTAACGCTTTCAAGGGGATTAATAAATTTGAAGAGTTTGAAATTTTACACGATAGATTAAAAAAGGTTGATGGTTTTGAAACGATTCCACAACTTGAGTTTCCGATGAGCGCTAGTGAAACCAATAGATTCTTCATTATGTTAGAAACGTTTCCACACGATTTGAGGGAAATGTTAAAAAGTCACTTTGATATTGAGTTAAAACAATCGCAGTCTTTAGAAATTGTTGCAAATATGTTTGGCGCAGACAACTGGAACGTGTTTAAAGGGCTTTACGATAAGTACAAATCAAAGATCTACACCCCATTTATGATAACGTTTAATGCGCATCCTGGAGGGTGGGAAGAATTCATTTTTTACAAAGACAATTGTGCTGCAATTGCTGCTCTCATAAATTATAGGCATGAATACGACGATTTAATTGCTGGTAGAGCGGAATTGGGATCAACAGATGATTTAGAGGGGGAAGGGTTGCTTTTGAGACTCAGATACTTAGATGAAACTGTGAAGCCACGCGCTTACTTTGTTCATGGGATTAGGGATGTAAGTGGTTACGAGGAAACCGTTAATTTTAAAGGCTTGAGTTTAGATAACATAAGTGAGGCAATAACAAAAATTAAACAGGAGCTTAGATTAGAAAGCTGTCTTGAAGAGAAAATCAAAGCTACTGATTTAAGGATGAATGAGAATTCAATCATTTTAAATAACAACCTAGTGACTATTAGACATAACGGCTATATTGAAATAAGAAATTTAAATAAATACAGAACGCAAGTTACAAAGCCTTTTATCAGTAATGCTTGGGGCGGTCATCGTAGTCGATTAAATTCTAATAACAGCTTTGCAAACCCCTCTCCAGGCGTTCATTTCAATTCTGAAGATACAGAACTGAAAATACATGGTAAAAATGCTTCGATTGTTGCCAAAACAGACAACGAAATAATTAAATGGCAATTTAAAAATATAAGCGGACGTAGCATTAAACGACTTGCGGAATTGTGCAAACTTAAAATCGCTTAAATTTCAGTATCAATATAAGCCTGGCAGGTAAAACTGACCGGGCTTTTTTGTATTCAATCCCGGATACGAATTAATCAATGTTGGAATAAATTGGCATTCAAATTGCTGTTATAGACACGGTACCCAAACCAGCCGTGCGCAAGTCAATTAATGACTATGGCGAACCAGGGAGTTTCAAACTAAAAAACCTATTGTTATTTTTCAACACAATTGGCTATAGCGGCAATGCGCACACCGTACTCATATACTGGGCCAGATTGATTGATTGGAAAATGAATGACCTCGAATTTCAACCACGCTTCCATTGCAAGAAACTTAGTGCGTGCTCTCGCTCTGCATAACATAGAGTCACCAGATATATCCGTAATAGAAAATAAAGCTGAAAGTTATTTCAGTGAAACAGACCTCAAATTCATAAGCAAAATACATGAGGGGCAATCAACCGATAATGCTATTTACTATGTAGAAGAGATAACTAATAAAAAAAGCAGTTTCTACTTTGCAGGGAGTCTGATTGAAGCTTTCGCCTATGTATTTGAGGAAGTAGATGAAACCGGAACACATACTAGAGTGGAATATGACTATAGTAATGACGTATTTGATTTTATTGATGCTGGAAGTGAGATTGAGTTTTATGAACATTCAAAAGAAGACGATCACCTTATATTGCACAAGCGAACATTAAGAAAAGATGTGATTTTCAGAGTTGGAGAAGTGAGAACACTGGCGCTTGAAGATTCAGACAGGAAGGAATTTATAGAGGCTTTAAAAGGCATCAGGCTTTTTGACAATTCAGGAAAGCTAAATGCACGGCTTAAGAAAATTGATGGATTTAATGAAATTACTGTAAACCATAGCAATGAGGTACACAGGCCATCACCAGCTTTAGTAACGATGGTAGAAAATTTTCCAGGCTTTATGAGATCCTTTCTAAATGATGAATACGGAATTGAATTAAAGCTGTCGAAAATATTGGAAATAACTGCGGTGACATTTGGGTTCAAGGACTGGAATACTTTTAAAGCGTTAGCTAACAAATATAGATGTTCGATTAATAAGCCATTTATTAGAGAGATGGTACAAAGTAATGGAGAAAGAAAACTGTTCTTTTTCGATGATGTAATTGATAGCTTATATTTTTTAAAAGCGCTCAAAAATAACAGGTTGAATACATCTCAGTTTTTATCAAATATAACCTTGATAGACAATTTCACTCTGGAGTTTGAATTTGGAAGTACAGAACATAAAAAAACTAACTGGAGATATCTAAGTTCTATTTCTGCGATGCAAGAAATTCCGATGAATTGGCCGATACCATCTTCAATATTGGCAATGAGCCAGGATGATGAATATGAGGCGGTTGAAGATATGAATAAATTGTTTGGCTATAGAAAAACGCCTCCAGAGATCAATGAAGGGATCAGAGACAGAGTAGAAGAGCGACACAGACTAGCCAGACAAATCGCATTATTTTAATCATTACATGCCTGGCAGTTAACCCTGACCAGGCTTTTTAATTGGTGGCCCGGTGTTTTAACAATAAGTCCTCAATATAAATGTGCAAAACTGTCACTGGGATAGCAACCAAAGCGATAACAATGAACACAGAGCCATGAATATCATTTTTGGCAGGGGTAATATCAAACCAGCTCAAATAAACGCCCTGATACTTCACTATGCAGTAAGTCAATGCAATCACTAAAGCCGGTATCACTAAACGAAAGGCAAACAATTTCATAAAATCTCCAAATCAATAAATATCAAACATTGAATTAACTAGGTTGCTTTGTTTGTTTAGCAGAACCATAATAATTGACTCCAACATTAGTACGGCCATGACCAGCTTCTAACATGGTAAATAATCTGGCCTGCTCATCTATCTCTTTATCAACAATAACCCCTCCCCTTACCGGGCTGGCATGACCTGCAACCTCTTCGTATCGATCATTTAAATATTGATGACGTAAGCCGTGAGGTGTAGCGCCTGATCCAGATTTAGTAATACCCAATTTCTTCATGACGTAATAGAGCCTGTTTATCTCTTGCATTAGGGTTCTATCTGGATTCGACATATTTCTATTGATATCGCCACATAACGCTTTAGCGCGCTTCAAAACATCAGCCTTGTAGCCTGAGTCGATATGGACAATACGGGTACGGCCACCTTTGGTCCCATGCATAACCAATAAGTAATTTGTGTAATCACTTTTAAATGGCTGTAGTGATATAGATTCCTGGACACGTAATCCAAAGGCGAGCATCAGTTCAAGATGCATGGATGAATAAACATCGATGTCTGATGCTTTAACTACCAGGTCAGCAAAATCCAGTTCCTTTGCACTCCAGCTCTTATCTTCAGTATTCACGTAAGTACGCTTTACTAACTTAGGATCATCTACATAGTCTTGAGGTGACTTGACCATGATTTCTTTTCCAATAAATTTCAGGAAAATATTAATAATCGAAACCCGATTACTAATCGTAGACGCAGAGAGTTGTTCACTCACCCAGAAAGAGACTAAATACTCGATATGCTTTGGTTTAATGTTCAACGGGTCGTTTATCTTGAACCCACCCTTGCGTAAGGTCTCAAAAGACAAATACATCACGTCCCTACGCTTCTGTATGGTCCTATGTGAAACCTTCACTTTGTATGAGCGATTGAAACTGATTCTTTCAAATCCAGTTAGGATTTCTTTCATTCGCCCTTTCCAGTCGGCATCCTGGTATTTCCGTTCGTACTTAAACTTCATAGTCGTTTTAATCTGAGATTGATTTATATAGGCGCGCGAATGCCGGGGTAACGCAATTAATCCCAGGGAAGAAAACAACGGTCGGAGTTTTTAAGTACAGAGAAGGCAGTAGTAGTTGATCTTTCGATTACTTTCCACCCTTTAGACAATAGAAACTATTGAATGCCTGATTTACTACGCTTGTGTCCCACCTTCGCACCAGCCGAAGGAACAAGTTACTAACTGTGCCAGAATTTTTCCACATCCTTTTGAGATGGTTAGATTTCCCGCGAACGTAAAGACTACTTTTCCCATACTAGAAAATATTCACCTACGAATTTTTTCGTTCAGTAATCAGTTTTGCCTTACTCGCAATTTGTTAGCTTTAATACAGTGGGGATTTATTTCGGTATTCCTTTTGGGAACCGATGAATTAGCTATTGGCGCAAAGTAATCCCGCTTTTGGGATATTTCACGTTATAGCTAGTAGAGATTGAATTAATGAAGCATTAAAACAATCCGGCTGGTGTAGAGCCTTTGATTTGAGAATCAAAAGTACCTATTGGTCCGAACGCGCTTGGCATTCTTTCCCATTGAGGTCTCGTTAAAATTGCGCGATGCGCTGTCGATATCTCTCGACTGAAGTGGGATGAATCTTACATCGATATTTTTAGCATAGTCAATAGAAATATATGAGATTCAAATTTTGTTACCCTTTAGTGATTTTGTAATTTCTGACCAAAAGCCTTATTGAATCGGCGTTTCAGAGCCTGAAAAATGGTTTCTCCTTTGACATCCTTTATTTGAAATTCTTTTGTAAAGAGAAAGTCTCGCTCTATTCAGGCTGATTTTGATGTCTGAAATGTCGATTACTTACTCTGTGGGCTGGTGGGATTTATCCTGGATTGAGGCGTATTTGAGTGTTGCAAAAATGCCAACTCAATGAGGTTTTTTAAAATAAACAGTGCGCTTTCAAGACTTGATCGTTGACCAAATATAGACTTCGCCCTAACAGAGTAGCAAAACCAGATGTTGTGCTGAAGTTGTAGCCGACACCTAGAAATTGTGTTTGATGCTTATAAAGGTGTGAAATTAGCAGTTTAGAAGTCGAACAGAAGTTGAGAGCAATGTTTTAGAGATAGTCAGAAAGTCACTACAACTTGTACAGCAGTCGTAGCGCGAATATTGCAGCATTAAAACCTAATTAAATAGCTCGCTTCAAGTCGAATTCGACTTATTGGCATGTGGATTGCTATTTGAAATTGGGCATTACTTTGAGTGATGCGAGTCAGTTTGATAACGAATTTGGAGATGGTTTATGTCACAGAAAAATCAGCAATCTGTTGTGCGAGCAATTGACGTTGGGTTTTGTAATACGAAATTTACGATGGTTGGTAATGGTGGTAGTGGTATCGGTTGCGACCTCTTCCCTTCCCTCACACCGATTGCAAGTGGCGATAGTGGTCTGAGCGACATGATGAAAAAAAAGAGAAACGTGAAGGTTGATGTTGGCGGCAAGCAATTTGAAGTTGGCTACGATGTTGAGTCGGCTATTGCATCCAACTACGGTCGCACGATGGACCCGTCATTCTGCATGACTGATAACTATATGGCATTGGTAAACGGTGCGCTTTATTTCATGGAGCAACCAGAAATCGACATGCTTGTATTGGGACTGCCAGTGTCAGCTCACAAGAAATACAAAGAACAGTTAGCGAAGAAAATGGAAGGTACTCACATTTTGCCTGGCCGTGAAGTTGTGATTAAGAACTGCCGAGTGATCGCCCAACCTGTTGGTGGCTTTTTTCAGTTCGGTTCACAGGAAGGTAATTTAGACAAATTCCAAAAGGAAACTAACCTGATCATCGATGTGGGTTTCTATACTTTGGACTGGTTTCTGTGCAGTAGCATGCGCCCGGTTGAACCTCGTTGTGGTGCAGCTGAGAACGGCGGGATGGGATCAGTTGTTCACGCTATTGCGAGCGAGATTAGCAGGAAGATTGGTGAGAAGCTGGATCACAACATTTACCATCGTATTGATAATGCACTGAGAACAGAATCAAAGGTAGTGAAGATTTTTGGTGTGGAATATAACCTGAATGACTTCATGAAAGTTGGTCAAGCTGCTGTGATGGAGTCAGTGAATAAAATGATCAACACGGTTGGTAATGGTAGTGATATCGATAACATCGTATTAGTAGGTGGCGGTGGTTGGTTCTTTGAAGAAGTATTAAAGAGCAAATTCCCTCGCCATAAAATTAGCCTGGTAGGTGAAAGTGCCTTCTCAAATGTAATCGGGTTCCAGATGTTCGGTTTTGAAACTCTGAAGAAAATCAAACAAGCTGAAGCCGCTACTGCTTAATAAGGAATTGAACATGACGACAGACACAATGGAATTAGCAGGTAATTTACAAGCGGTAGAAACTGAGGTTGAAATTGTAGAAGTACCTACAGCTACTCAACAGTTGCACTTCTTAGTAGATTGGCTTGGTACATTATTCACAGGCGGTTTAGGGGTTGATACTTTTGATGGTGAAGAAGGAAGTATCGACCAGTTCATGAATAAGATTGATGAACGTCTGGAGGCTGGTGACTTTAATAGCCGGACTGCATACCTTTTTCTGGATCTGTTTTTGGGAGGTTTGCTGGCCCCGGATGTAGAACGATTAAATCAGTTAGCTGGCCGTGGCGCAAAGCTGGATGTTGACCAGATGCTACACGATCTAAGTGTTAATGATCCTGTATTTTCAAAGGTTATGAAAAAACGTGATTACTACGGAAAGGTGGCTCATGACCCAAGCTGAAGAACTGGATAGTGAAGATGAGGTTAGAGTAAATCTTCTACTTGAGCGTGATATTCATCCGGAACTGTTTGCTGAAATTAAGGGGAAAAATAAACGGAAGCGTGCGAAATTTATTTACTCGCTTTTAGTTATTGCTCACACGGTAAGAAGCGGTACATATGTACCAAATACTGATGATGTAAATGTAGTTGCCGGCACTACAAAAAAAAGCCCGGCAAAAGCGAAAGTATCTAAGGCGGTTTCGGAAGAGACTAATTTAGGTAAGGTCAAACCCCAGGAAGCTGGATTGTCAGCAACTGGCCTTAATGTTGATGAGTTTTCATAAGGAGTAATAGCATGATTGATTTTGTTAAAGCTAAAGATCGTATTAACGGTGGTTTTAAAGGTGCGGTATACCGTGCGGGAGGTGCGTTGGCAGTTGATGCCCTGTACCTGGTTAATTTCGTTTTCGTCGGGCACTAACGGAATCTGGGATAGATATGCGTAAACGGGGAAATGGTAGCAAGCTCACATCGGCTACCCGGCTTTCAGAAATGGGAACCTGTGAGAGAAAAGTCTATCTCAGAGCAAAACATGGGAACCTGAAAGTCAGTCAAAGCCGTGAATCTGCAATGCAACGTGGCAATGTAGTACACATGCGTGCAGAGCGCGGCGACTACCGTGAAGTAAAGGCTGATTCAAGGTGCTTTATTGCTACGTGTGTTTACGGCCAGACAGCTCCAGAAACAAATTTACTTAGGGCTTTCCGGGATGAACAACTTATGGGTTCGATTCCAGGTAAAGCATTTGTATATACATATTATGTACTTTCACCATACATTGTATTGCTGATCGAGCGCTCTACCCTGCTACGCAAGTGTGCAGGATGGGTGCTGGATCGTATTGTCGGTAAAGTTGAAAAGTTGCAGGAAGGTAATCAATGACCTTTGCATTTTTAGCGGGGATTGCACTTCTTGTAATTTGTGCGCTGTATTTGATCAGGACATTTTCCAGTTCGAGTGATTTTTCACTTGCGGCTGACAACGTGCCTGAAGTAATCAGACAAAGCAGTATTCACCTGAAGGAAGGTGAAATTAGGAATAAAGAGTTGCAGCTGGTTTGTAAGCCGGACGTGGTTTTTAAGCATGAAGGTGTAAAAATCATCGGTGAAAACAAGACAAGAAAGTTTTTCAGGGTGTACGAGTCTGACATTATTCAGATGTCAGTTGGCCGTGTAATTCTGGAAGAAAACGGATCGGCAGTTTCTGAAATGGGATTTGTTAGAATAGTAACACCTGAAGGAACAAGGTGGTTGGAACGTAAATTACTTGACCGTCAGCAAGTCGTAGCTTTACATGAGCGTTATAAACAGATCCAGGCAAGGTTAATTGAACCAGGTAAATGTGATAACAAAAACATTTGCAAAGGGTGCGAGTTTTTTACTGTTTGCTAGTAAGGTTGCTTTAGTTTAATGTTATGAAAAATGAATCTGAAATGGAGGTTCGCTATGCTGTTAAATATGTTTGATAAAAAAATGGCAGACTTGCTTAGTATGGATATACACAGCTTTCGTGATCTGAGAGTTATTGTTGGTTTGGTCGCGTTGGGTGTAATGGCATACGTTAGTATCGTAGTGTTTGCTATCATCATTGGTTTAATCTTGTGGAGTAGCAGCATGTCCTGGTACGACATGAGAGATAACATAATCGATAGTGATATCGATGATTAGAAAAGCCGTTTTAAACGGCTTTTTTTTCGTCTGTAGGTTTTGAAATTAATGATGCCTGGTCCCAAGTAATTTTGGCTTTAGGGATTTGAGTTTCAGATTTCTTTATTAAGTCTTTGCGGTCGATAAGTACGCTATCGAAAGTAAAATCTTCATTGATTTTAACCACTAGAAGTTTATTGAAATTTCCAGAGGTTTTGACTGATACTTCTGCACTACCCTTTTCTGGGGAAATTGTTTTAACCTCTATAAAGTCATTACCTAATTTTCCGTCGGAACCTGGTGTGTGAGGCTTGTGTAGCTTAATACCATAGTGAGCCTGAGAGAATGCTTCGCCCATGGCTCCCCAAATTTGGAGGTATTGTCCTGTTAATTCCTTGTATTCAATTGCTACACTCACCAAGTCATTGAAGACTTCAATTAGTGCTGGTGAAGCATTTGGAAACTGGGCACGAATATCCTGATCGTGAATGTGTTGGTTGAGCCAGTCCCACGATATGAATTCACCATCATCAATGATCCCTTCCCCGGAATCGATGTAGTAATGGCCTGTCATTGAACATTCGTAAGTCATATATTGATAACGGCAAAGTTAGGGAAATCTGGAATAAAAAAAAGCTCACGTATTACGGTGAGCCTATGAGAGAAAAGTGAATGTTCGTTATCTTTGATTTGGTGTCATGTATTGAGGTGGCATTGTAGGTTTTGATGGAGAATCAGGTTGAGCATACCATTCAAGGCCTTGTCTAGTTGGTCCTTCAGCAGCGACTGAAACAGCCGCGACAGCGCCCCTTCTTTTGACCATGGATTCAGTTGCCTTCTTAGCATAGGCTTCCTGAACTTTTTTAGATGCACCTTTTGGCATTGATTTCATAATTTGTTTTGCGCCCTTAGTTATTACTGAGCGACCCACTCCCATGCCGCCCATGACCATTGAGGCGTTATTCCAGATCTCGCGGCCACCGCCAGGTATTTTTTCTTCAAACCAATCACCAATTTTTCTGTCTTGTTCTAAACCATCTTGGACAAGTCTTTCACTTGGAGTTTGATTAGCGTCGTAGCCTTTAATATTTCGGCCAATGTTTTCTTTTCCGTCTACGAATGCTTGGTCATTTGATGAGCGCTTGGCTTGTCTAAAATCTTCAGCAAACTTGTTGCCTTGAAGGGCTGGAGTTACACCAGATTTGTAGATTGGTGCTTTAGCATCCCGCGCTTCTGCCAATGCTACGGCAGAGCCGGCAGAAGCAAGAATGTTTGCAGTTCCATCAAGATGCTCTTCATTTGGTTTTCCGATAGTGACTGAATTATCGTCACTGGCAGAGGGCTTAGACATGTCACCTGATTTTCCACCAGAGGATGCTTGTTTAGGCTTGGAGCTGCCTTTAGACGAAGAAGGCTTGGCCGTAGCTGGTGGGGCTGAATCAGAAATGCCTGAAGCTGGTGGGTTTTCTACTATGCCGGCTGAGGCTGGTGATGTAGATTGGTTATTTGGAGTGGTTATACCACCAGTGCTATTTCCAGACTCTTTAATACCAGGTGCCTGAGATGAATTTAGAGAACCAGTTGGTGAATCATGGGTTCCGCTGTGGATCATTTTTTGACCAGAGAAACCAGTGGCTTGTTTTATCTTTCCCTTATCTGCACCATTGTTAATTGGCGAGTTGGAAAGGTCCTGTTTTGAAGGTGTTTTATCTGTAAAGGATTTATTGCCAACTTGTGAGGAAATAGCGCCTTGCTGCGGGGCTTGAGAATCAATAATGCCTTGCCTTGATGTGTCCATACCCTGAGATGCAGCTTCAGCTGCATAACCTTGGGTTGAATCGTATTGCGGTACATTTAATAGCTTACCTACATTGTCAAAGAAGAACCCGCTTGCTTCTGGGTTTTTAGACATGGAGAGTGTCTTAAGGCTTGCAATTGCCTCATTTCTCTCAGGGGAATTTGAGAAGTTTTTAGAGAAGGTTTTCTTGTTTTGTTCAAACCTTCTGGCAAAATCGGGGTCTTGTTGTTTAAGTTCTTCAACTTTATTTCTCATCTGTGACATATAAGATGTGCCATCCAGTTTGTCAGACTCTTCATACTTTTGTGCGAGTTGAGACAATGTACTGACGTTTTTAGCACCTTCAGAGCCATCAAGTGAAGTGGTAGCAGATACCAATCTTGATTGGGATTGCATATTAGCGAACAGTTCTGATTGGCTTTTAGACTCTTGCCTAGCGTTCTGGATCTGGGCACTATTTGATTGATTAAATGAATCTTGCCAGGCTGTTCTGGTTGAATTGGATTTAGAAAACAGTTCGGAGTCACCTAAAACAGTTCTTACATCCTCGTTATATGTTTCCGATGCTCTAGCAGCTTGCTGTGTGTTGTGGGATTTCTGAAACTGGGCGCTTGCAGTTATTGGTGGTAATGGTTGCCCAACTCCAAAACTTGCAATAGCCTGTTTTGCAGCTGCGGTTGATTCTTCATCAGATAGACCATGTTGTTTACCAATAGACTGGAGCTTTTGTAGAGTCTGGTTGTATTGACTGGTAAGCGCTGAGTCTTTCGAGTTTGTAATTCCTTTTTGGAAAGTTTCACCTAGCGTTGCTGAAGCTGTTGTGGAATTGTTTAGGCCGTACTGGGTTTGCATGGTTTCTGAAGAGCTTTGCAGTGCAGACTGGGCAGACTTAAGTGAAGTGGAGGCAGACCTGTCAAGATTAATGCCTGTGTCGAAAATACCAGCGTTTGTACGCGCAATACCAGATTCAGAGTTACCTACGTTATTTGATGTAACTGAAGTTAATGGAGCCTGTTTAGCAATGTCTGGAGTCATGAGTTTTTCGTCAACACGTTCTCCTTGATTTAGCTTACCGGCCAGATTCACGGCGGTCTGGGAAGTACCATAAATCAACATAAGGGTGAGGGCAGGAGTAGCTGCGGCCATCATTCCGCCGACTGCTACCCAGTCTTGAAGTTGGGTCCATAAGTAAGGTAGCTCACCCAGGTTTAAAATGACATCGTTGGTTGCAGGGACTTGTCTTTGTGTGGCTAGATATTCAATGTATTCGACTACTTTATAGTGAATAAAAAAGTTAGCTATTGTGAGAGTCGGTGCCCAGAAAGCTACCCAAACAAGCATGAGTAAATATTTGAATGCTAGGGATAGGCCAGCTGTACCGAACGCTACGATGACAAAGGCCATAATAGGAGTTGCGGCGACTACAAACAGTTCGATAAAGGAAATAATAGGCTTGGCATAGCGTTCAAATTGACTTTGTTCTGCTGCCCAACGTAGATTGTTCTGGGCAGATGCCTGGGTTTTCATAATGGTGGCACCCATGTCAGATGCCTTCATTGAATATAGGGAGTCAGCTTCATTTAGCCAGTTAGCCATTAGCGAGTTATACATATAGCGCTGAGCTTGATCGGAATTTATGCGGATTGCTTCCAGAGCTTCACCAATACGCTCATCGAATGTCATGGAAGCGATTCTGGCGTTACCTAGTTTTTTCAACACGCCTTTACTGATGTCACCAGTTTTGCTCGGATTTGAGAAAACAGCTGTGTTCAAGTCGTCCCAAAGTAATGCGCAATTCCTTGGTACACCCTCGGTGCCCAAGTAATTCATACCGTCGATGTTAACATACTCTGTTTTGACAGCTTCCCAGATGTTCGCGCCGCTGTAATTCTTGACTTGATCCCAGGTGTGTTCTGCATTTACTGAGTTTATGTCGTATAGAAAACACTGTGTTAGATAGGATTGAACGGTTTTATGTACATCCTGTTTGTTTCCAGTTGATTCAGAGCTATTTGCGTCTGTTGCACGTATGTCAAAGTCTCTTACTTTGATAAGTATGGAGAGTGCGTCCATATAGCCATGCTCAAGTAGAGCTGAGTTGGAAGCAACTGAAAATACAGTCTCAAATTGCTCGGCAAAGTATCGGCCCATGATGGTTGTTATAGACAGCGGCGTTGCAAGGCCAATTGGCACGTTGGCTACTGGTTGAACTTGCCCGGTCGCAGATTCAACTAGGACATCAACTTTTGGGCCGAACATGGCACTGAATAAAATTACACCAGTCAGCAAGTGATGCAGGTCTACCTTCATGGAGGTTAAGTACCTGGCAGTCAAGAAGAACATGCCTGTCATGGTCCCGATTAGTGGGATGAACATGAAAGAAGAGTGGTTTGTAATGGCAGCGATACCATTCAAGGCCATTACCATTAAGCCGAAGTCGCCAAATGTGACGATGGTGTAATCCATTTATTATCTGCCTGTAACGTTTAAGCGTGAGTTCATTTGTTGTTGAGAGATTGCAACGCGTAATGTGTTGTACACCTCAAAGCCTTTACTCAACATGTTCAGGCTATTTACAGCGTTTTGTTTCATGGCATTCATCTCCAGGCGCTGAGACTGGAGTTTGTTCATCATGTTGTTTGCAAATTCATGATTAGAATAAGGGATAGCCATTTCAACAGAGCGTTGCAACTCATCATAGAAGACTTGTGCGAGTTCAGCTGTGATGCAATCGACCATGTAATTTGCGAAGAGCAAGGTTGTCTGCTTATCTTGGGATAAGTTTTTCAATTGAGCATAAATAGGTTGAGGCACTGCTGAAATGAACTGCTTTTCAGCTGTAGTTAACGTTGAAACGCCTGTACTACCCTTCTCATTGATTTTTGCGATAATTCCGCTTGATTGATCCCCAATTGCCTGCTGGACCTTTTGGCGCAAGCTTTTTGAGATTGTGATTTCAGTTGTAACTGGGTTTAAGCAGTGAACATCTTCATCGCAAGCAAGGACTTTAACTTTTGTACCAGCACCTGCATTGATGATATCCATTAGCTTCAACGTGCTTTCGATTGGCCGTGGCACAAGATCAACTTCACCAATTGCATCAGTACCCTTTTTAAGTACGATGGTGCCTGTTACAGACATTAAAGCCTCTTTCATCTGCATATCAGTAGTGCTGAACCATGAGGCTGCGTTTGACTTGCTGAGAGCATCCCAGACGACATTAATTTCCTGCTTTTCGAGTTCGCCAGCTTCATCAGCAATTTTGGTAGGAGATTTTGCACTATCACCACCTGAAGCGCCTGAAGCGTTGTTATCAGTTGCGAAACCCAGGTTTGTAAGGCCGCGAGAGATTGTGTCGCGCACGCCAGTCATCGAGTCTGTGATCATATTGTCAACACCGGACTTATTTAGAAGCGCCCTACCCATTTGGCAGGAGTTCAGCATGCCCTGGTTTAACTGGTTAACAAAATTCCTAAGTTCAGTCATGGTTTGCGCGCAATTTGGACATAAGGCCTTAATTGCCAGCTCAAAGGCATAACCCATTGCGTTAGAGGCGATATTTCTCAAAGCATTGATAAATTGTTCTTTGTTGATGAATGAGAAAGAGCCACCGAACATATCAATACCATTGCAACCTGCTTTGAAGCTTGGTGGTTCAAAGTTGACCAGCTGTGGATTGGATACTTTATTGCGAATAAACACTGAGCCGGCAGCAAAGCCGCCGCGTCTTTGTGTTTCGTACACTTGACCTGGAGTAACGTTTACATAGCTACCAAACATGCTGTCCATTTCTTCCTGGAGGTCAGCATGTGATGCCAAAGAAAAGAAAGACAGCACAAACGCTAGTGCATATATGGCCGTGTTTTTGAATGTTTGGTAGCGCATGGTATGACCTCGTTATTTAAGGCTTAAAACTAAGTTTTCGCTGATTGACTCTGACAAGTAATCAACAACATTTTGGAATGATGAGAAGCCAAAGCCACCAGAGCGCGGTTTAGGTCCAAAATCATGGATCTTGAGACCCATTTCATTTGCAAGCTTGTCTGGGCTTGAAAGACCATCAACTAAGCCAATAGCCAGTGATTGCTCACCTGTCCATACTTCTCCAGTGCCATAGTTAAGATCAGTTTTCAACGTGTTGCTTCTATATTTTTTAACATCATCAAGAAATACTTTTGCAATGCTGTCTACAAGTGTCTGAGCTTTGTTTAAATCAGACTTTGTAGCCTCACGCATTGGATTGAGCATGTCTTTAAGTTCACCAGAGGTGATAGTGTGTTGCTTAACATTGAAGCGGTCTGCAAGTTCGTGGAAGTCCCAAGTAGCAAGGATTGCACCGATGGAACCTACAAGGCTGTACTTGGAAGCGTAGATTTTGTCGGCATGCAAAGCGATGATGTAGGCAGCTGAAGCACCCAAATCGGTGATCACGGCCAAGACTTCTTTGTTTGTCTCTTTCTTCTTGTGTTCGATGTATTCAGTGATTCGATCTGCTTCAGCTGGCTGGCCGCCTGGTGAGTTGATCAGCAACATTACTGTTTTTACGTTCTTGCGCTCGAAGGCCTCTTCGATGATAGGAATCAACTTGTCGGCAGAGGTTGTTTTTGAATTGCTTTTGATTTCGCCATCGATACGAACCACACCCATAAGATCGTCGGATGGAACCCACTCAAAGCCCATGCTAGTCATGTTGAACATGAAATACATAGAGAACATGACTACGGCGGCCATTGTGAACATGCTGCGCTTGAAGACTTTCCAACGTCTTTCGGAAGTTCTTTCCTTAATTAAGTCTGATACCAATGAACTAGACAGAATGCTCATTAGTTGACTGTCTGTAGTACCTGAAGTCGCGTCTACGTTGACCACATCTGGTTTGATGGCGTAGAAGGACTTTATTTTTCTCCAAAGATTATTTAACACAGATTCACCTCGTTATTTTTTTACAGATTTTAGGATGTACTCTTTTAGCTTTTTGGGATCTTGCAAGTCTGTAGCGCTTGCATCATTACCCAATGCGCTCGGTACTAATGGTTTTGTCGCAATTCTGGTAGTAGCAAACTGCTCATTGCTAATAGTGCCGTTGCTGCCTGCCTGATTTACGATTCGTGTTTTCAGCTCATCCAATGGGATAAAGCCTTCACCCAAGACAACTGTTTTGCTTGGAGGTGTAGCCATAACGATAGTAGGCGTTACGGTGATATTCATTTTTGCTGCCTGGCCGGAGTCAACACGGTAGTCAGGGAAGTCGTTACCTAGTGGAAGGCCATCTAGTGAGATTGGGAGAATCTTGAAATGGTGAGCCTGTGCTAATGCTTTCAGGATTTTTGCCTGAGAGTGACAGAATCCACAGTCTGATCGGAAAAAGAACCAGATACCGGTTTTTTGAGCGATAGTGTCTAGGGTGACATTTGAGTTTACTGTTGCGCTTTGCTCAAGCATATTTCGGCCAGCAGTAGAGATTGGCGTGCGTGAGTTAGCGTCCAAAAATGGATCAGCGGTAACTACGTTAGTCGCTACCTGGGCAAAGCGTTCAGCTTTATCCATTGCTACGCGTTGAGCATAGTAAAAGGCAGCAACGTTGTCTTCAGTAGGGTTGTCGATAGCCGCATCGCGGAGATTATCCATATTTTCCTTAAACCACTTTGCGGTAAAAGGCTGTGGTGGCGGTGGCGTGACGACTTCAGGCTTTGTAGGTTCCTTTTCAGGTTCTTTTTTAGCTTCTTTAGGTGGTTCCGGCTTTTCAGGGACAATCTCTTCATCAACCTCTTTTGGAGGCTCTTCCCGCCAATACCATCCGCGCTCTTTGTCTGAGAAGAATGGATCAATAGCATTAGCCGATAGGCTAGTGAAAATCAGGAACGATGCGAGTATTGTTTTCATAGTTATGGTGTGACTGAATCTTTAATCTGTATGAGGTCAACTTGACCAACGCCCTTTTCAACCCTGTCGTATATGCTGTCTTTGTTAGAAGCAGCCTTGTCGCTGTATTTAGTCATATTTTCTAGGGATAGTTTCTGAGTGGCGTTAGCGATACTGGTATCCTGAATTCCGCCTACTTGAAGCAGAGATATCCATTCACCTAGATCCACTTTCGAGAAATCTACAGAGCTTAATTGAGCAATTGTTATGCCAGAACAATCAGGATGCTTGGCGCTACCCCATGGTTTTCCGAGTTGAGGTCTGATTTGCTCCTGCATGATCCTGGCGAATGGGGAGTTGAAACAGCAATATGATTTTTTCTTTATAACGCATACACCGAGGATCTTGTCTCCGCAGAAAGTGCCGTTGTAGTGACACAAGCGCTGGGCCTTTTTAGCGCCAAGGGTGAACTCTTCTTCTTCACATGACCAGATGATCTGAATAATCAATACAGCTATCTGGTAGTACATGTAGATTGTCATTAACGGTTGCATGAATGACATGAAGTTACTTACGTTCATGCCGAATTGACCGGTAAGTTCTGTGCCGTTATAGATAGGATCAAATATTTGGAGTGCTACGTCATCTCCAAAGGCACTAGAAACGAAGTTGTACATGCCTGTCGATATGTCTGGAGAAATATTTAACCAATTTGTGCCTGGCTGGAGGATAGAGCCGCCGATAGTGGATGAAATCTGGTCAAATGCTGAAGTCATTGGGCTTAGTACATCGTCTAGCAAAGCAGTGCCTTGGGACATATCTAGAAGTGAACCTGCAACGTCCTTACCTTTTGCAGCCAATTCCTGACCTAATTCAGTTCTTTGTGAAAGTGCCCAAGTGTTTGTAATTAACTCAAGGTAATCGAATGGACTTACACCTTTGGGAGAAGAGCAGCAATCCACAATGCCAAAGAATCCAGATTTACAATTGAAGAACTCCCCTTTGAAGAAGATGCAATTTCCATCGGTTCCGCAGTTAGAGTCTTGCTGTGAAAAGTTTACAATTTGAGACATGGCTACAACTTGGCCAAAATCTTTGTTGGTCTCTGTTGCAACGTCCATACAATCAGTTCCCATGCAGCGGATAGTTGCACCGTTGCATGTGGCTTCTGTAGTGGACTTCATTTGCCCAGGTAAAGGGAAACCACAATCGTAGGTGGATTGTTTACCTACTGGCTCTTCATTGTTGTCCTTGAGGGCAGAAACAGAATCTTCGTAGACCAAGCGACACTGCTCATTATTTTTATAAGGTGCGCATGAGTCGGTGGCTACAGCCAAGTTGTGGGTCTGGCAATGCTCAATGCCATTTGCATCTTTGTCGCAGATGACTTTGGTACCAGTGCCAGTGCCATATGTTTCAGTACAATTTTTGTATTGTGGATTTCGGTTTTTATCTGGATCGCAGTCATATGTTTCCTGATATGCGTAGCAGCCTGTGCCATCAGGATTTGAGAAGCCATCTAAGCAATCTTGGCGAATAATTCCACAAGCGGCTTCTGATGTGTACTGTGTGCAGTTTTGTGTTGGTGCATTTGAAGGATCACAGTAAGTATCACTTAGACAAGTGTTGCAAGTGGTTTCTACCTTAATGTCGGTGCATGTTTTTGGGATGTTGTATTTGACCAATTCTGGAGGGGTAGGCTTCATTCGAGTGCCTATCTTCCCTGTTGGGCAGTTGAGAATGCCAGCTGTCATTACACAGCCATTAGCATCATCGTTTTCACAAGTTACTGATCCTTGACAGATGGTGCCATCATCAATTGCATTGAAGGTTGAAGCACATGATGGGGCGACATACCACTCGTCTTTTACGATTCGAGCAATTGTATTAGTGATTGTCATGGCTGGAGGGCCAGATACGCAAGGGTCTTCACCGCAAACAGTTCTGAATTGATACTTACCAACCATGCCGTTGGCGCATGATGGTTCTTGAATAATGTCTAAATAACCGAATCCGTTTCCGTTGTAAGTAATCCATGGCTGTGGAGATTGGCTTAATACTTTGTTACTTGGGCCTGTGGTGCGGATTGTGATGTACGATGAGTCGGCCTGGCACATTTCTGCAAATGGCATTGTGTTTACAATAGACATCGAAAACCAGATGTTCCCGCGTGCTACTTGGGTGCAGGTATATGGAACACCCATGTATCCGCCACCACATTGAGTTATGGTGTGTGGTACGCAGCTAGAAGTGCCGTTTTTGAAGTCTAGTGTGCATGTACCCCATGGCGCGGCACTCCATCCAGAATCGTTGTTATCGGCAACATAGAGGGACATGCCGGTTAACATAGTCTCTAGTTGAAGCTCATGTTTTACTTCACACTTGTCATCAGCAATAGTAAGCCGGTCACATGTTTCGATTTTTGGGGAGCCATAATTAATGAAGGTTTCACCAGTTGTGGTCGTATTGGATGTGCATGCCTGAAGAATTGCAGACAGGTCGCCATTTCTATCTGAGTAAATGTCATTTGCCTTAACAGCTATTGGATCGCCCTGTGTCAGTCGTGGCCTGGAAACTAAATCACGGTCACGCAAGAGTTTGTATGCATTGGCCGTAGGGTCAGTATTAGCGGGATCTAAGTAATTTTGAGATTTTTGCCCTGCTTGCTGTGTAATTTCGATGTCTTGTCCGTATAAGTTTGCTGGCGTGGCCGCCTCAGAACTTGCTCCAGGGAACACATCTTCACGCTGAAGCGAGATTGGGCTTCCCTGGATGTTCATATCCATTTGACCGGTGGTTGGGTTTACAGTAGGAAGAGTGAAATTCTTGATAATTGATTTACCAGTACGCTGCCCTTTGTTTCCTGCGTCTTTTAATTCATCAGCTATGGCGTTTACTGAGTTGATGAAGAGCGAGCTAGGGACTAGCACAGTGCCTAATGCACGCATTAAACGATATGTGGTTAACAAAGGGTTCATCGTCATTGTGACGATGAGGTAGGAACAAACTAATCGTTGGAATTTTTTCATGTTTTTTAGTTAGCGCAGCAATCTGTATAGGACCAAAGCATGTAGACGAAATCTTCACCAATCACAGGGATGTTTCTCCACTCGCCCCAAACAAAAGTAGATTCACCAGTTGCATGGCAGCACCTGTCGTTTAAAGTTGATGACATGGTTACTGAATCATCACTGCTGTTTTTTTCATCGCCGGTTGATGGCGTTGTTAGACCACTTGGGTTTTCAAAAGCAATGGTGGTCTCATCATCATGAGCTTCTGGGATCGGATGAATCATTGACCATCGATATTGCTGTTTTGGGAAGAATGGATAAATCTCACCGCCACACATAGCGTTGTCACCAAATGTTTTACGTGCAAAGCCGCGCCTGTGCTGTACAGCAATGTATTTGGCAGCCACAAGGCTTGATTCGCGTGGAGGGGATTCAGCTGCGACGTTGTGAGTAGTGAATGGATACATAGAACCCCAACATCCTGCGCACCAGAAGAATGAGTTTGATGACTTACCTGTAGTGGTAGTAAGTGTGCAATCGACAGCGCATGCAGCTTGAGCTAGTGGATTGGCAAACAATACAACTTCGGGAATCATCAGCAAGCCTAATTCCGGGTCGTTTAATATAGGGTCAATGGTGCTTGTTGAAATAAGATCCATTTCACTATAGGCATCAGCCTGGCAGTTGTATTGAAGGATCAACTCCATAATGGACATAAGAGGAAATGCCCAGTAGTTAACGTGATAGAAGCCTTGTTGTGACGTGGTGTAGTCACCCTCATGCGAAACAGCGTAACCGCCGAATTGGGTAGGGTTAAATCCGAATGCAGTACCGCCCAGTACAGGTGAGCAGAAAGGCTGACGCACTACTTCAACAAGTTTTAGGGGATTCCAGAACCCAACATGGAATCCAAATGAAGGAATGCCAAGGGGTCCTTCACAAAAGCATAAGCTGGCGTTAGATGCACCATCAGGTTCACCGTCTGGACTACCCATGCCAAACAACTTAAATGGCAGCATGCAGGACCAACAAATACCTGTTATAAGGCGCTGGCCGAAAATCTCAGCATCCGGACAGAGATTGTTACTGGAGGTGCCCTTTCCGTCTTTGATATAGTCGGCGGCTGCATTAGCGTTTGTAATGCAGAAGAAAGCGATGAGTATTGAGATAAATAGTTTCATTTTTGCATCGAATGTTGTGTACGGATTAATCTTCCATCTTTGCCGCTAACGGTCGCTGGCAAAGCGGAAACCCTGAAGCGGGAAACTATGTCTTGGTTTGCTAAGAAAAGGCCGCCACCGATTGAATTTCGGATGTTGTGGAATTTGTCCCAGTTAGTATCGGATGGAAGTTTAGTAGCCATTACAGACACGTTTTTGCCTGTCTTATATGCTTCTTTCACAAAAGCTTTAACGAAATCGAGTTGATCTTGATTTGTCGCATCAAACAGGACGTATGTTTTTGAAAGTGGCATTGCATGTAGTGGGTTGAATGAAGAGCCTTGTTTTGCGATAAGCCTTCCATCAGGTAGCGATACGTCTTGAGCAACAATAAAAGTAGGGTCGAAATCGATTGTTTCTGTTTTATTGGCCGTAGGTAAGTTGATGTAGTTTTGATGCTTCCAGATACCGTTAACGCCTTTTTTCGCAAGCTCGCGGATATCGAGCTTTTTGAAGCGCTCTTGCAGATCAAGCAAGAAGTCTTTTTCTACAATTGGAAATGTGCTGGCAGCTTTGTTCTGCATACCAGTGGAGCCTTCACTTAGGATTCGTTTAGCGTATTCAACATCAAGCGTACCGGGCACTGTTACATGACCTGTAGGGGTAACTACGGTCACAGCTGGTACTGAAGTAACCTTGAACTGACGGAATGGCCGTGGATCAATAGAGACTTGTGGGGGGGCTTTAACTGCATTCCTGGAAGTAGAGAAGTATCGTGCGGTTTCCAGTATGTTCTTGCCAGGAATTAGGCCGTTAATAATTACGAGGCCATTGTGTTTAGAGCTTTGTTCCATGGCTTGCAGCACTAGGCCGTCAGGCATGGTTGAAGATATGTGGATATAGACTTGATTCTTTGGCATGTCCTTAAATTTTGCCATTTCGCATTCAGTAAGGTTTGTTGAACCGTCACACTGATTTTCTGGCTCACCTACATTAAGGTTTTGTAGGTATTGCTTAATAGCTTGCTTAGCTTGTTGCCTATTCTCACTATTGTATAAACGGCCTTGCTGGACGTTAGATGCTTTGATTGCATCATCAATTAGTGAGTCGGATTCAGCCTCGTAATCGGCTGATGATTCATTGAGCTTCTTGATTGAGTTGGTCAATACTTTGGTTGACCTATCCAAGTAGTCAGGATTGGCAAAATCCTCTGCCACTACGAGAGTGGCAAAGGAAATGAGGATGGCGGTCAGTATGCTTTTAGAAAATAGCATAGACAGTGCCTTCAATCGCTGAAGCGTCTAGGAATCCAAATTCTTCATAACGAGAATCGTAAGAATCCTTATGAGTACCGACAACGTAGAATTTTCCGGGAGGGACTTTGGTTTCGGTTACAGGTGTAAGTGGATTGCCTTTACGGGTGAGGGGCTTTGCATGCCCTACATAGGTTCCATTTAGGTATACGTCACGTTCTTTAACTACGATTGAATCACCAGGCTTGCCTGAGAGGATTTTTACAAGCTTGTGATTAGGTGGGACATATTTAGCGTTTTGTTTAAATGCCACCATGTCGTTGATATCAGGTTTTTCGCCATAGTGAATAATGAAGAAAGTACCAGGTAAAGAGACATCGTTATTGATAGCGATTTTGTAGTTTGCTGCGAATAAATAATAGACAGCTATCAACAGCATGTAAGCGAAGATGTTGCGGTAAATATGGTTAACCATCAACGTGTAGAACTTGAAGGTATTGTCTTTATTTATTTGGGCTAACATTGTTTGTTGCATAATATTCATCCGGGGCGGCTACTACTTCTGTGGAATTTAGGACTATGAATCCCTGCTTTTTAAGTGACTCAACTTGGTTTCTCGCCATATCTGCGTAAAACTTTGATTGAGACTGATAGTTGGGGTCGTTTAGATCTACAGCCTTGACATACTGGCCGACATCAAAGATTGCTATCGGGATTGGAACTGGCACCTCAATCGCTTTTTTGTAAGCGAAATAAGATGCCCCCAAGGTAATGGCTGTAGAAAGGGATACTGAAAGTATCACTGCTTTAAGCGTTGACATGACTCTCCTATGCGGCTAATGATTGTTGTTCTTCAGATCGAACAATATCTTCAATAGCTTCAGCAATCGTCATGCCAGTTTTCACTCGTTGATCAACTGCATTGATGTCATCAGGGTGAGTTGAGTAAAGGATTTGAGTAAACCTGTTTACAATCAGCCGCCCTACTCCCAGACCAACGTTGGTATAGAAGAAAATCTCGGAATAGTATCCACGTTGCGTGTGAACGGATTTGAGAGTGTCAAAACCCCAGTCACCGATATCAAGCTTACCTGTACGTTTGATTTGCTCAATTACTTCTGGCTTTTGGGCCAGGAAGAATAGATTCGCGCTGTTTTCGGCAATTGGCGTGGCGCGTGGGTTGTCGTACAAGTCAGATAAAGACTGTGTAATACAAATTGCAGCACCGTTGTACTTACGGAAAAGACGGTATGCAGTAACGATAAATTTAGTGATATCGCCACCTGATGTAAGCAAGTCCCACGCTTCATCAAGAATCAAAACTTTCTTACGCTCACGGCTGCCAAGGTACATGTTTTGTTGAACTTGGTAGATCAACATGAGCAGTACAATTTGCATAAGGTGTGGTTTAGGTTTCAACTCTTCCAGCTCAAGAACTGTGAAGTCATTAGTGAAATCCATATTGTTCTCACCAATGAACCATTGACCGTATTCGCCTTTTGATGTGAACGCGTAGAGTTGAGCGCCTACATCGGATATACGGGTGTCTGGGCTTTCAAGCAAAGAGTTAGCAATGATATCGATGGTGAGTGCTTTTTCATGAGCATCCCAACAAACCTTGACGATCTTGCGTAGTTCAGCCATCTGGAAGTCAGTCAGCTTTTCGGTTGGTGATGACATAGCAGCGATAATGCCTACAAGCATTTCACCCTCTTCGTCATAGGATTGGACTAGCTGGAATGGATTTAGGCAGAGGTCTGAGTCTTTGGTAAATTCAACAAAGTCACCACCAATTACGTTTGCAAGCTTCTTATATGAACGGCCAACGTCAACCACCCAGATTTTTGCGCCTACGGACAAATAGGAAGTGATGATTTCATTTGTCAGAAAGCTCTTGCCGGAACCTGAAGCAGCAACAATACAAGTATTGAAATTAGTTTGGGAGTCAAACAAGTCAATTGACATCGGCTGGCCGAATCGTGATGTCATGGTAATAATTGGCTTGTAACCTGTACCCTTCCACTCTGACAAAATTGGCAGCATGTGTGAGGCTTGTGATGATGCCAATGTGTTGTATCTGCGGAAAAAATTAACAATCTTTTGTTCAGTTGATGAAAGCAGTGGAAGTGCATTGAAAAATAGTGGCAGTTGGATAAACTTGTCTTCGTTCATCTGATAGCCTAGTTCGCGGTAATAAGAAATCATCATGCCGGCCTGCTCATTGGCTTCTGTGATTGAGTCAGTAAACATGGAAAATGTTTGTTGAACTGAAACGATCTTGTCGCCTTTATCTAACTCTTTGAAGAGAGCGTCATAGCCAGACTTACGGACGGAGATTTGTGGCGAGAATTTAACGACCGGGCCGAATGCCTGGTAGTCGGTCATCATTTTCTTCTTGCTTAGTTCGTCGCGGCTTTTACCCTGGTCAGGGAAATAAACGTTAGTGGTAATCATAAAGTTACCAAAGATTCCACGGGTACCGGAACGTGGCTCACCAATCATCAAGAACATATTCATGACGGAGGTTTCATCGGGAAGGCGCTTTGGTGATAATACTTTGACGTATTTATTGCCAAGTTTTAAAACGTTGTCTTTGTTTGTGATGATCGTGCTGTAATCCAAGATTTGATCACGGATTAAGCGTTGCGGGTCGTAGTTAACTTCATCGCGCCAACTGGCGTTTTCATCCCAGTTCAACACTGAAGACATGTAACGGATGTAGATGTCTGGTGTGACATCCTCATTCATCATTTGCATGGAGTCGAGAGTTTGCTTAGTGAATACACGACACTCGTTCAAAGAAATCATTTCTTGTTCGGTTGGAAAGTCACCATTACCATTAAATGGGATCTTCACGGAGACCATCAGGACAAAGTTTCTGACTAAATTTTTCACCCTGGAATTAAGCGGTTGCTCGGAACCTGACTCAATAAAGGAGGCTTTGTTCTTTGTGATATCGTCAACGATTTGGGTTTGAGCGTTGCTACGTGTTGCGAGCATTCGGTCGAGGAAGTTCTGAATATCTGGTGATGCGAACAAGTTAAACTGAATGTGTGTGCCAGCTGGAAAGGCGTATGAGAGCAGCACGTTTACTTTGTCAATCACAGACTGATTGCAGAAATTAAGTGGGTCACACATGAAGGCAAAACCAATTTTTCTATCTGATAGATAAAAGAGTTTTGATTCAGGATCGAAAGAAAGTGGTGTGAGCAGGTCGGTCGCCACGGTACGATCTAGCTGGTCGTATATGTCAGTCATTAAAAACTTCTCCAATTTTTATACCGATGTTTGGTATAGTTATATTTGCTTCTACATACCTGTATAAGCAAAAACCCTACCATCTGGTTAAAAAGGTAGGGTTTTACAGTCAGAAAATTGGCCGTGTCATGATTGCACTCATGACGCGGATTTTTTTACACTGTGTAAGTGAAGATGCCTTCAAGAACTGATGGGCCGTAAGCCATAACCAGCGCGCCAGAAACACCAGCAACAGCTGCGATAACGCTTTGACGAACGATACCAGTAGCGATACCAACGATCAGCATAGCCAGAGCGATGGTACGACCCAATGAACCTTCAGCCCAGTCGCGCAGAGTAGTAACGATGTCACCGAAAGTAGCGTCAGCAGAAGTAGCTGAAGCAGCACCAGAAACAGCTACCAGGCCAGCAGCTACCAACAATTTTTGCATTAATTTATTCATTTTTTTCATCCAATGTGTATTCAGTATCAACCAGTTTTTTTAGGAGTCGCGGGTTGTTATTGACTCGGTTATTACAAAGAGCAGTTTCTTAAACGGGAGTGGCAGTTAAGAAAAAACCCCACAAACCGTATGTAGCTAGTAGGGGTTTTTTACAGTCAGAAAATTGGCCGTGTCACGATTGCACTCATGACGCGGATTTTTTTACACTGTGTAAGTGAAGATGCCTTCAAGAACTGTTGGGCCGTAAGCCATAACCAACGCGCCAGAAACACCAGCAACAGCTGCGATAACGCTTTGACGAACGATACCAGTAGCGATACCAACGATCAGCATAGCCAGAGCGATGGTACGACCCAATGAACCTTCAGCCCAGTCACGCAGAGTAGTAACGATGTCACCGAAAGTAGCGTCAGCAGAAGTAGCTGAAGCAGCACCAGAAACAGCTACCAGGCCAGCAGCTACCAACAATTTTTGCATCAATTTGTTCATGTTATTTCTCCAAAAGTTTTAACTTCAAAAAGTAACCCGTTTTTGTGAGAGTCGTGGGTTGTTATTGACTCTATTCGTGTAAACAGCGAATTCTTTAATTGCGTGGTGAGGTTCCACCTGTACTAGCTTGCAAAGGGGTAAGCACCTTGTTTGCAGCAGCGGTTGTTTTGCTTGTCTGCTCTGGTGTCAATGTCCATTTGCGGCCTTGCACTTCTGCGTAGAGGTAATCGCCTGCGTGGAACACACCGCGCTCATCCTCATACGGGAAAACCTTCACACGTATAACTTTTGCATTCATTCGTACTGGAAGCGGTCTATCCGCTTCAGGTAGCATGACTGCTTGACCTTCATATTCATCTTCTTGGGCGTGGGCTTCTTCATTAGGAGCTTTGCCAGCATTAACTGCTTCGATGTTTTTATTCATCTCTTCTTGGCTTGTGGCCGTAATATGAGATGAATTGTTGGTCAATCCATAAACCTGTTTTGCTGAGTAGCAGCGCACACCTTCTGTATTGTTAGGGCATGCAAACTTGCTATTCCCGGAATCAAACAAAGCACAACCTGAAGTGATTCCAGTTAAAGCTATCAGGCATGCATATATCGATAATCTTTTCATCGCTGTCCCTGCCCTTACTTATTTAAGGTTTTTTTCAATCTGGACTGACAAATCTTCAATCCGACCAGGAACAGTTCTGTTATTTGGCATTACCGTAAACGGCACACCTTTAATACCTAATAAGCTAGAAGCCACAATCGTCTTTGTTAACTTCTCAATGTTGCAATCTTGCTGAGCCATTGGCAGGTTCGTGTACTTAGATGCAAAGATTGAATTCAAGGCTTCAGCCTGATTATTCGCGCAGTGCATGTTTTTCACGATACGGCCTGACTCTTCGCCTAACACTGGGATTGGGATAATCTTGAATGAATACTTATCCTTCAATGCCGGTATCTGGCGGGTTACAGCTGTACAATGTGGGCAACGCGGATCAACAAAAACTGTTACTTCCGGCTTACCCTTGGTTCCGTAGGAGTAATAAGCAATATCAGTCCCGTTAAAACCAATTTTGTTGAGATCCAACTTATCCACGTTATCCGCAGACTCAACAGTAGTAATCTTCGAGAGATTCCAGGTGTCATAAATGACTGGATTCTCAATCGCAAAACGTCCGTTCTCAGAAATCAAATAAGTCTTTTCATTATCAGCCTTTACCAAAGCAAAAGCGCCAGATGGAAGCTTCTTAAGTGATTCCACTTTGCGAATGGACTGTTTAACACCCATCGCATTTTTAACGTCATCAGAGGTGGATTCTTCCCCTGCCATTACTGATGTGATCATTGCACTTAAAGCTACTGCAACTAGAGAGGCTTTAACTGCTGTTCTTAACGTTGTTTCCATGATTTAAATTCTACCTTCGCAAAAAAAGTTGTTTTGACGTACATGCATCACATATAAGGCAATTTTCGGGCCTAAGTTTGTAATATGTGATGCGCGTTTTCTCAATTTAGTGTTGATTCTCAGGGATAATTAGCGTCCGTTGAACATGCCGCTAGTCACTGCACCCATTGCTGCCGCACCCATATTTTTGGGTGATAAGTTATTTACTTTATTTGGAGCGTTGCCCCCCATAAGACCTGTATTGCCAGCTGCGGAGGATGTAATCTCGCCTTGTGATTTGGGGGTTATGCTCGCACCACGATGAACGATGAAATCCATTGAACGCCCGGCATCGATTTCGATGATTGGGAAAATGGAGTCAGCAGTCTTCATGTAGTAATCCTTAATCTGGTTTGCTGTACTTCTAGCGCCTGCGAAAGCACCTTGCGTAACCGCGAATTCAGGATCTGGCATTTGGAACTGTTCTGTGTTGCTTGGGTTAATACTTAACGCGCGAACACGGGATGGTTGGAAGATGTTTGACATACCTTCAATGAAAGCTGCCAAAGCACCCTTTGCGATCACGGAGCCAGCCTTGCTTACTAAGCGACCGCGTATACCGGCTTTACCATCTTCTCCAGAGGCAAAAGCGTCGATTTTGCTATCGATAATCTTATTGTCATTGGTAACGCAAGATAAGGTTTCAGTGCGCATGTGGGCGCGTTCTGAGCTTAAGTCGCCATATGTTGAAACAAGAATGAAACACTCCCTGATATCAAGAAGCGCAAAGTTAGGCATGATGGCTAAGTCTTTAATGCGGAAAAGCACTGGCAGTGGCTCTGACTTAGAGTTTGGGCCGGTTGGTACATCAGCACCTGTAACTAAGACACCTGACAACATAGTTCCTGGTGGAATGTAGTAGGTGTCTTTCTTTTCAGTTTGCTTGGAGGCTTGATTGTTTCGTTGAATCGATTGGTTGATGCGCTCACGTTGGGTCATCGGCAAGCCATTTTTTGATGTATTGGCGGCTACAACTGTAGGATCGTTTGCGCCCTCACCTTCTGGAGCGGGTGGCACCAGTGGTTGCGATGTACTCATAAAGCCACGAATGCGAGACTGTGATGGTCCTGACTTAGTTGGTGATTCAGCAGATACAGTTTGAGCTTGATCGGAATATGGCTTGTCATCTTTCAAGTCAGGAATAGGTGACAGGTCAACTACAGCTGGCTTATTCTCGCCCAATGGGGATGCATAAGGCATTGGAGTCAGCTGGCTTGTTGGTGTGGTCAATTCACGCGGGTTCAGTGGTTTGATTGGCGTGCTAGGGATGTTTGGAGATGCATTCTTACCTGGCTGATTACGGTCGTTCTTGACGATTGGTGTGCCAGGAAGAGTAACTAAGTCGGACCCGCCTTCATATGGCAAAACTGTGTCAGCTGAAGGTGAAGCTCCTTTGTTTGCTTGGTTGCCATCTACAGCAGCGAGTTTTCTTGCCAGTTGGGACAATTCACTTTCCATATTGGCAAGTCTTGCTTGAAGGACTTCTGTAGACACATCTTTTGTGTCTCGGCCCATCAGAAGAGTAACTTCTGGTTTTGCAGCTGCCGCAGAACGTTTGTCTGGTGCAGATTTTGGAGCGGAAGACGCGTATGCGATAAATACCCCTGAAACGAGTGTACCCGCAACAGCCAGCATCACGTTTCGCTTTTGAGCCGGGCGTAGATTTGCCCATTTAGATTCTATTGACATGTTCTAAACCCTTACTTAACTAAGATTTCACGCTTCTGAGTGTTTTCAACTGTGTAGTTTTTGTCTGTTAAAACATACAGCTCAGTGCTTTGGTTCGGTTCGAGGTTGACGTATGGGTATGCGGAAACAGCTACTACGCCTTTTCTGTAACAAGCGCTTTCAGTGATTGGCTGATTGCGTTCCGAACGATTCGTGACTTTGTATACGATGATGCGGCGGTTAATTGACTCGTAGGTTTGCAAAGGGGCGCTTTCCATTTGGGTAAAGCGACATTGAGGTGACTTGGAGCGCTTTACTTCGCCAGGAACATAACCTGTGGGTACGTTACCTTTTGCGATTTCAGTCATCAGAGTTGTAATCTGATCAAGGTAATTGTCAGTTTTGTTACCGTTTAATTTAAGCATTTCTTCAAGTGCGTCAGTTGAAAGGTTCTCTGAATTGTTTTCCATGCCTTCAATGTGAAAGATGATTTCGCGCGGCATGATGTTGTCTGGGATTAGCAGAACGTTGATTGAAGTTTTCTGATTGTTTTTATCAGTGATAAAGGCTGAGATTGGCCCAGTGCCTTTTGCAGTAATGTAGATAATGTTGTCAGAAACGCTGTAGTCAAAATCTGAAATTGTTGGAAGGATTGGGTTCTGAAAAGGCGTGATAATCCGATTCAAGTAATCTTTAGAGATTTTGACTATTTGAGTAACGCCAGGCTTAACTGTGATATCGATCTTTGATTCGCCGTCAGTCGGCAAATTAAAGTCTTTAGGTAATTCAGGTGGTAGTGGAGCCGCCTTTTGTTTGTAGTCAGCAGCAGTAGTTGTATTCGCACCGGCCTGAGTCACTGTACGCTTGGAGCGGACAATAATCGTTGAGTAGTCCGGCACATCGGGTTCAGATACCGCATCTACCTTTTTAGGCGATGGCAGCTTATTAGTATTGAAATTGTCCAAACCTAACGGCTGTGGCAATCCATCAGCAGCTGGTGGTTTTACTTCAGGTGCTGGTGGCTTGACAGGCTTCTTGTTATTTTCAATCTCAACTTTGTCCTGAAGCGATGCTTTATTAGGAGAGTATGAGTTTGATAATGTGTTAATTACTTCGCTGGTTTGAGCGGAAGGCGTAGTTGAAGTTATCTCTTCAGCCATAGCCGTATTGATTGCAAATAAAGCAATCAGAACGCATGCAATTTTGTTTGTAGATTTCATAGTGTCACCTTCAATTATTCGATTGTTTCTTCAGGATTTACCTGTTCTTTTATTTGCTCTAATTCACGGCGCTCATCTGATTGCTTTTTGCTTTCATTAGCGCGGTCAATGTTCTGCTTCATTTGCTGGTTCTTATTCATACGATCAACAACATCTGAGGTGTGTGGATTTCCAACATAAGAATCGAGGTAAGCAATAACTGGACGACCAGCGCGTATAGACACTTCTACCTCGTAGGTCCGGTCGAACGATGAAATCTCACCAGTAGATGCCAAGATAGAAGTACGGCCAGTGACGAAACATTTGTTTGTCGTGGTTTCGTATGACACTGATCGTGGGTGGAATTGAACAGTTACTGCATCTCGCTTCATAACTGCTACTTCCTGACGCATGCCGTTAGTGACGTTTTGATAAACATCAGAGGCAAGTAAAGGCTGTATTGAACTTAGAACAAAGTCTGAGTTACCAGGTGTTACGTTGCCCAGTAGTTCTGCAATGAATAGCGCCCATGATTTCTTGTAAGTAGCTGAAGCTGATTTATTTGATATTTCAGCTTTTTCGTTCAAAGTTGGCGGGACAAGAACGGTAGTATTTTCTTTGCCTAACCAGCCCATCATTGCAATTAGCAGGAAGAGCATCAGGAAAAAGATGATGAAGCGGTAGAAATTATTTTCCGCGATAATGGTGTTATAGGTTTTTTGAAAGCTCTTAAATATCATGGTAGATACTCATCCTCGAATGGGTTGCGGACTAAATGGGATTTAGGAAGAATCAGGCCGATGCTATACAGCCAATGGAAAAAGAATCCATTAGGATTACCATCGCGGAATTTGCGATAGATTTTCATGGTGATCCAGATAATGCCCATGCAGATCATGAGCTTTTTCATCATGATGCCGATACCAAACAGTACGACAATGAACAAAAACTCATCCAGAGGCCACAGGAGCATCAATGGGGGGTCATCTACACCCCTTGGGATTACTGTTTTCATTACTGCACCTCGATTTCTGAACGTCTGTTCTTGGCTTTTGCCTTGGATGTATTCCGTGGGTCTGCGAGCTTTGTTTCACCGTAAGCATGAGATTCGATGTTGTCGAACCCGGCTTTGGCGAACTTGGACTTCACAGCGGAACTGCGTTTTTCTGATAGTTTTTGGTTGTAACCTTTGTCACCATCCTGATCAGCATGAGAAGTGATGCTGATTTTTGCGGTCTTAGGGGTCGCGGATAGAATCTTGTCGAGCTTTTCCTGCTCACCCTTTTTAAGAGTTGATTTATCGTGATCAAAGTAAAGGATGTACTGTGTTGGTTCTGGATGCTTTTCAGCTGGTTGATCTACAGGCTTTTGAGCTTGCTTTGGAGGTGCCAGAAACTTTGATAAGTCGAGTGCCGGCTTCGCAGGTGGATAAGTATCGACCGTGACCACAACGTAGTGGCGCTTTGGCATCAATGCGATGACGTGTTGCGGAGCTAGTTCTAGTTGCGCGGCCTGTGCAGTTGATTGGATATAGTCAGAATCATAGTAAGGCTGCAAGTCTGGGTTTACTGTAGCCTGGACAACTGGTTCCTCGGCCTTCTTAGTTGAAGCACAAGAGGCTGCCAATGCAGCCAACAAGATTAATGTGATTTGTTTCATTGTGATAATTTGCCTTTTACTTTAATGACGCTGTTCACGTAGTTTTGGCCTCTATCGACCTGTTCTTTCTTGCCTAGTGAACCAGTGTGGTACGCAGCTACGACATTGGTGATATCGCCGTTATATCGAGTCATTAGCTCTTTGAGATAACGGGATGTCACGTTGAGGTTTACAACTGGGTCGAGCAGATCGTGAGGGTTTGTGACGCGGTGGCCGTGATACTCTAAATTGATCTGGCACATACCAACATCAATGTTCTTCACCTTAAGGCTTATAAGGTGAGTAAGCATTTCTGATGCTTTTTCCTTGGTGTGAAAAAACATTGGCCCATACCGAGAATTCAGGACGTAAGGCCATGGCCGTCTAAAGCCATCATCGAACCTAATACCGGATTCAGTGATACAAATACTTTGGATGACTTTTTTTTCAATTCCAGAATTAGTCGCTGCCGTATCCCAAATGTCTTTGGGTGCGGATGAAGCTACAGATGGCGCTAGAGATAGCGCCAGTGCTGAAATAGAGGTAATGCAAATGCTGAAAAATGAACGCATAATTAGATCTTGTGCAAGTTTGATGCCAACAAGCGTATAGACAGCCCAAATAATATGAACCAGAGCGGTACAAAGAATGGGTGTATGGAAAATGGGTATAGGAAAAAGAAAAGCGGAACAAAGAACAAGAATATGATGGAATGCATTGCATACCCGTACCTGGTAGCGCTGGTTAGCTGGAATGTGATTAACTTGATTCTTCGTGTGTAAAAGCCATCAAATGCAGCTGCAATGATGAAAGGGGCAAATATTGGAAAAAAGAATAGAAGGTAGTTAAACCGCAGCATGCCGAAGTAAATTAGGTTCCAGTACATCTTAATTTTTTCATCAATCCATTTGAACAACGGAGCGCCGAGGTTGCGTAAAGCACCGGAGTTATCCTTTTGGTCTTCAGTTGGGATGAAAAGCTTGAATGAGCCTTCCTGAATGCCGGTATCGACAAAGGCTTTCTTGTAAGTAATGTAGGTTTTGTTATTTAGATAGCTATAAGAACTGTCACCAATAAATTCTTTGGTATTGGAAATCTCTTCTTTAGCATGGTCGGTAATGAGGTCTACCGGGATAAAGAAAGCAATGGCTATGAAGTTAAAAAATGCGATGCATGTCCATACGAATAGGATTCTAAGCATTTACAATGTCCTCCTGGATAAACTGGATGCAGTCGAAAATCTGGATAGCGACAGATATCCTGAAGTCAGTAGATGTATCGACTGGATTGGTGATTGTGATTTTTAGGGTCTCGCTTTTTACGCGACCGCTAGACCATTGAGAGAATGAGACTAACCTTGGATTCCAGGTAATTGGTTCACCTGATAGAAGATCTATTCCAGTTGCGTTGTATCTTGAAAGAATGGATAGCTCATTAAACAGGGACAACTTGAATAGATTTGGCCTGTTTGCATACTCTTTAAGGGTAGGAATAGCATTTGATGGGAATGCGTGCTTAAAGGCTTTAGAAATGATATTAGTGGCTAGTAGGTTGCCATCGGTGTCATGCAGAACGTGGGTTAAGAAGTCACAGAAATTTGTGATGACATCATTGATGTCATCATACTCATCGCAAACGAATTCAATATGTGACCGGGTTTCATTATTTAGTTTGGATAAAATGCGGTCTTTTTCAATGGAGGTGTTTTGTTGGTCCATAATAACTTTTCAGTTGTTTATTATGGAATGATGGTAATGCTTACTGAATTTTGGTTTTGTCGTACATGTGGCCTATTTGCAGCGGTTTAGGTAACGTTTCTCTACTTAATATCCAAAGCGTCTTCTACACCCTTCTTGGCCTGCCTTGAAGAACTAATGCTTGAGTTCTTATTCGTGCGCTGACATTCGGTACAATAATTTGATGGGCGCTTACCTCTATCCTCAGTGTCGTCTTTATTGATTTCAGTGCCGCAGGATTTGCAAGAAACAGTGTCAGACTTTAGGCAAACTGGGCATGTGGTTTGTAATTCATCATGAACGTGAAAGAACACTTGAGAACATTGGTTGCAGTTTTTTGAGAGAAATCTGTATCGGCCTTGCTGAACCTTAAAAATAAAGTGGCATTGATTAATATCAAGAGGTTTTGTTACTACAAGGTTTTGAGTAATGACTTGCTGATAAAGGTGGAAAATCATCATGAATGCGATGACAGAGTGTTCATTGGCATGATGCTTCATAACGAAGTTCATCGCATGGATGAAAATGTTTGCATGCAGCTTTTGTTCGGTAGTACGGCAAAGATAACTTTGGCTTACGATTGTTCGCTTCGTATTGTTTGGCTGATCGGGAAAAATATCCTTGTAGATGGCCCTGGCCTTCTTTGGTGATAAACCTAGCAGGTCAATTAGCAATGAGGTCTTAGCCCCATTTATGTAGAGAATTCGAGCATAGGTCTCATTAAGGACCTGCTCATAAGTCTTGTTGGAGCCATTGTTTAAGTGCTGAGATATTTGGGCAATCTCAGCACGTAATTCTGGGAATGAGAAGTTCATGCAGCAGCTGCGTGTAGCGTTGAAATAATTGAACGGATCGCCACAATCCCATCCAGTCTAGGGATGTTGTGTTTCACAGAATTAGCATGTTCAGCCCAGAACTTAGAGTCTTTGGGTTGAGCAACTGCGAACAGTGGCGTTTTGCTGTTAATGGTGAATTCTCGTACTTGGCTGATAGTTGCATTTTTGATGGTATCGGCAACCTCAACGCTTAAGCCGTAAGTAATGCGCGTTGTCTCGTAATCGCGTTTCAGTTCAGACTGTACGAGTTGAATTACAAGTAGATTAATCTCAGCTAGTGAAAACATATAACACCCTCTTCCCTGTTAATCAGTAAATATTGGAAATCTTGCTTTTATAAGCCGTCCACCTGAGAAAACACCGAAGTAGTGGAAATTCGGTAGTTGCCCAAATACATCTGGTGGCAGCAGTTCTATTAACTCTTCTGCAAACCTTGCGCCTTCATTGGACTGGAATTGAGTCGCGGCCATGGCTGAACTGCCTGAAGTGCCGATACTGAATTGCATTTGTCCAATGTAGGTTTTACCAACGCGCTCAATCAAATATTCCTGGGTTTTGATATCCAATGAACGCAATGCGATCACGTTGTTAAAGTTACCTAGCACTTGTCGTGCCCGTTCTTCACTACCCAGACGCGCGGTGATGTCGGGTAATACTTGTGTAGCCATTGTCATCTCAATGCCTGCACCCCTACCCTTGTTTGAAATTTCAATAAACGGTGGAGATAAAGCCGCAGCTGCCTCATCAATAATGAAAGTAATTCTTTTGCGTGGCTTATCGCTTTGGTAGTTGTAGATTTGCCCGGCAGTAGCCGCCAGATCAGCGACTGCGATGGTGGCGATGGCATTACATACAGTCGGGTCAGATAACGCGTCTAAGCCCATGTAAAAGACGCGATTGTTTTCGATAATTTTGGACATATTGAGAATTTCCCTATTCTCTTCAATGTCGGTGTGGTCTGGAGACAGCAAGTTTCCGAGGTCTGAAGATGTCAACATTTCCAAGATTGGAAGTAATGTTGTAATCATCTTTGAAAGATGGGTTCTGTCGTGGAAGAACATGTTCACCAGCGAATCGACAATCTCATTACGATGAGTATGTGCAACTTCCTGGCGGTAGTATTCTATATACGCCATGATTTCATCGCGGGTAGTTTTACTTGGCTTGGCAAACTCACCACTGGCAGCACGTTGCTGGTATGCCTTAATCTGGGATTGCCAGTCGTTAACTTGTGACTTTACAAAGTGAGACATAATCACGTCTTCCACCAGTTGATCCAAGTCACCTTCTACATACTTACGCAGTTTCTTAAGGTTTGGCCGTTTATCAACCTGTAGCAAGGCCATTGAAATAATGTTAGCTACACGCCAGTTAAAGGCTACAAACGGGTCGTTTGGCGATTCTGAAGGCAGTAATGATGATATGCGTGAGGCTAGTTCTGTTGGCCGATTGAAGTTCGACATTGGATCAAAGAAAACGGACTGTGAAGGGAAAGCGACATGGAACATGGCAAAGTCTTTACCGCGCCCCGCCCTTTCACACTCTTTCTTCATTCTTTCCCGCAATTCATTATCGCCTTTTGGGTCAATGACAATAACAACGTCGCCGCGCCATATTGCTTGTGATGTCAAAAACTCGAATAAGCGGGTTTTACCGGAGCCGGTAGTACCGAAGATAGCCGTGTGCCCCTGAAGATGCTTCATCGGGACAAATAGCTCAGTTTCTTCAGGCTCTACACCGTGTATGAATGGAGAACCCACATCGCGCTCATAGTTGGACTGTTCATAGACACCACTGCGAAGCCGCTTATACCAGTTTGGTGGTTGGAGTTGGGTGACATCTACTTTCTTGAGGTCATATAGTCGTTGTGAGTGGTCAATAGTCCAGTCGAATCCCAGACCAGCTATGAACTGGCCTTCGTTTTTAACTTGGAGTTGCCTGGTTGTTTCGGTTTTCTGAAGCAGCAAGCCTTTACCGAGTAGCGCTATTTTCAAATCCCAGATGGTCATGGCAGCGCTCATGCGCCAGCCGATGAAACACATGGAAAGTATTAATGAAAGGACAATTGGCTGTTGAGGTAGGTCAAAAGCAAATAGATAGAAAATAGTAATTGAAATGGAGATGAGCCAAACCACAAGGGCTTTGGCCTCATATACTTTTCTCCAGGGGATATCAAAAGGTCTTTCTCTGAAATATGCCATGTTCTTTTACTGACGTTTAATTTTCCAGTGATACAGCAAGCTATGTGCCAATCAGGTAGTTAGCTCCAGTAGCTTGGAAATTTCAGCCTTCAGTACAATGCACATTTCTTTTTTATTTGTTTGCGGTACATGCAGAGAAACGACCTTTTGGGTCTTACCAGCTTCAGTCCAGGCGAATTTAGCGCTGTGAAGTTGGGTTGTCATAAGCACGCGGTCAAGTTTTAAAGTGTCTGCGTGGGTCAATGGAATTGCATAGAGCAAGATTGACTGCTTACTATTATCTTTATGCGTATGCACGAAGCCAACGGGTTTATTTCTAGGATCGATTTTTGATAATTGGTGAGAAAGTATGGCTGATTCTATAAATTTAGCCGTTTTAGGGTCTAGTTTTTGAAGCTCAATTTTTTGATTAGCGTTGAGCTGTGGTTCTGATGTGCTGACCGGGATTAACAAGCCCATATCAGGGTCAATAAACTCATCTTCCGCTGATGATGGTGAGTGAGACTCATCATCCTGGTCGCCAAATACAATGTGTGCTGAGATATCTGGCGTGTATTCTGCGTCAGGAGGTGGAATATCTGATAGGTCAGGATCAGTGTAATTAACCACCTCAATTTGAGCTGAATTTGTTTCCAACGGTTGGATATTAGGTTGGACACTCAAATCAAGCATATCTTGTTGATTTTGTTGCGGCTTTTGAGCTTCAATGTTACCAATAATTTCTGCGTTTTTTTGTTGCCCATTGGTAACTGCCTTGGATATTTTTCTACCTATTTGCTCATCAGTCATTTGTGCTGGTGCCGGCTTTCTCAAGTCATTAGGAACAGGCTTTAATGCACGCTGAGTATCCAGATCAAAGATGATATCTAAGCGGTCGATTTTCACAGCTGGATATGAGTCATTTGAGGTAGGAGGATAAATCATGAAATAGTTGCTGTTTTTGGCCGCATCTTGGTTGAATGCGCCGCCCTTCACCATCATGTCTGCAATAACATGCATGTCGTTTGGTACGCCTTTTATTTGCTGTGACTCAAGATTCTGATACAACTCAGGGAAAGCAGTCTTCCAGATGATGTAAATACCGCCTAGCTTATCTACCCATACGCGGGAACCCTTCTCGTTAACCTTCCAAGTGCCATTGTGAATGAGCTTACGCATGGCCGTAATGATGTATGGGTCAAGATGGGTACCAACAATCGCTTTACCAAACGAGCTTTTGTCTCCATCGATGTCTTTCTGAATAATCTTGCCTCGTACATCCTGGACAATGGTGGTAAGTGGATTGGGGTGATCCATGCCGGAACCATTGATTGTTGCCATTAGAGCGAGGGCGATTTCGTTATAGTCAGTAGAAATCTGCAAAGTGGCTTCTACCGGGATGATTTGATTCGCCACATAGCTGGACATCGTTTGGGCTTGATGCGAGCTGAGTGAGTTATTTTGAACCCAACTTAAGAAATAACGTTCATGGCCGCCCTGCTCCAACCAATCTACCAATGGTGTGTTCAGAGCAGGCCACTTCTTACCATCTGGTGCAGTGATAACCATGCCGGACATAACACGGTAGGTTTCGCAACATAGACCAGCGAGAAAAGCAGCAAATCGCCACTTAGGTTCAGTCTGCTGCCTTACGTCTGGCGTTTCGGCGGCTGTAAATATTTTACCTTCTGCCTGGCGTACTGAGTGATAAGCCACCTCTAGGCCCATACGGAACAAACCACCAGCGCCACGGTGATTTTCATCTTTGGTAGCAGGTAGCAAATGCACGTAGCGGACGAAATTCAATATTGCCTCATCGACAAGCGGATTAGTGATTTGCCTATGGATTTGCTCGATCAACTCATTCTGAGTTTTTAGTATAGTTTCGACAGGTAAATTTGGAAGGCCATTGTCGAATGGAGGCCAGCGTGGAACGTTGTCCAGTTCCTTTGAATAATCAGAATTTGGGTGGTATGCAACTCCATCGCTTTTTTGAAGGAGGCCCATTATTGAGTTGATTAATTTAAACATGCGGGTTAAATTGCAATTTCTATTCCACAAACCCAAGCGGGAAGCGCTTATATGCACTTTAAAGACATACTAACCGTGAATACTTCACTAAATCCTGACGGGATTTACGAAGTGCATTGGCAATGGTGTTCTAAAAAGCAAGGTATCGTGCGATTAGATATGCGTAAAGTGCAGGTACATCCTAGCGCACGGGGCATGGAAGACGTTATTGCAGAGCTGCATGGCATTCACTATGTATTGGAGCATAAACGCTTCCTGGGCGATTCATGTGGAGGTATTAACCTATCTATTAAGTGCAGTCTGGGCGGTACGAAGAAGGCATTAAATGGGAAAGGTAATTTTAAGAGCTTGGGTGGCTGGTGTACGTTTCTGAGAAACAGGTTCGAGAAGGCCGAAGTGATTGTAGATCAGGATGATTCTTTCAAGCATGAGAAAGCTTTACAGAATATATCGAACATCGAATATAAAAAGGAACTGTATAACCGAATAAAGGATTTTCGTGGCGAATGGTTTGTAGTGACCATGCACGCGATGGAAAGAGTGGCTGAGCGCTGGAACCTCGGTCAAAATGGTGAAGAAGCTTGGCGCAAGATTATGCTGGTGTTTGCTGATGAAGTAACACTGGAGTACGTTGAAGTTAATCCGGATGGCCGGGTTGAACGATATTTTTTCAATGAACTGCAAAACGTCCTGTTTGCATGCAAGGAAGAGTCAATCGTGAGCGTGGTGTATACAGAGCGTAAGGACATAAAATGGCTAAAAAAAAATGACTACTCCAAAGAGGCAGTAGTCATATAAGAATTAAAAAGCAACAGCGCCGCGTAGGGAAACCTTACCAAAATCAAACAACACTTTTTTAATAGGCCTTGTATTTTGATACTCGAACAAGTCCTGCGTTAACGCGGTATATTCTGCCAGCGTTATTTCAAACTCGTTGTACTTACCCTTTAAGCGACTATTGAGGAATTTCCCAACACTAGGAGCATTAGACATATCAACGAACACCTGTTCAGATACGTTCGTATACTGATATGTTTTGCCTGAAAGAAAATGGACTAAAAGATGAGTCCCATTCCAGGCAAATTCCTTGATGGTGGTACTAGCAGAAACCTTAAACTTTCCAGCTTGAGACATGCTATACCCCTCTCAATCAAAAACTAACCGCGTGAGCTAATGAATTGCTCTTAGGTTTGAAATTGAACAGTTGCTTAATCAAACCAAGCTCTTCCATGTAGTCCCTGAAGTCTGGCATGTCCATGAAATTAAAATTCTTAACTTCGGATGGTTTATAAGCTCGGTTGATTTCCATATTGCTTGAGTCTGCATCAGCAAATTTTACTGAGCCATTGTTATTGTCCCGAAGAATTGAATCCAGGTACAACATCAATAGGCCAGCCATCGGAGGATGGTTATGCTTTAGCGATGAGTCTACTTTGAAGCAGTCAGTTGTTTGAATAACTCGAAACACGATGGAAAATTCATATTCAGACAGATCGTGATTATAGGTAACAGTCGTTTTAGTAGATTCTTTTTCCACTGCAAGCCTGCCGCCAAATAACACTGAAACATGTGGAGCGGTGAACAATGAGAAGTCAAAGTCCTTTGCTGCATGCCCGGTCATGAAGATGATTGGTTTTGAAAACAGCGCGCCTGTTTGAGCATTAGTGATCATGGCCGTGATTGCACCACTTTCATCAATATCGTATTTTTCTTCACCGTAAACTGTAAAACCTTCACGATTTTTGATGACAATCTCAGACTTCATAAAGAAAGCGGGAGTTTTGCCATTTAAATCGAGGATGGATTTAACTGAAAATACCAGATCGTTATTTGGTGAAGTACGAACCTCAACTTGTTGCTGATCATTAATACCAATTGCCCAGTAAGAAACTACAGTGCTACCAGTATTCTGTTTTTCGAGGATATGAAAAATCATTTCGCATCCCCTTTAGCGGCTTCGTTTGCTCTGTATTCATCGGCAGCTGCTTCCAATTCATCTTCGGTGAAGTAATCGTAAGCTTTTGCTGCTTCTTGTACGAGTTTCTGAAAACCAATATAAGTGCAATCCATAATAATTCCTTTGTAAAAGAAGGAACAATCACGCCCAGAATCTGGGTATGTTTGCCCCAGTGGGTAAATGAAAAAAAGACAACCCCCGGAGGCGTTGTCTTTATAAAGGTTAAGCAGTTTAGACAGTTGCAGCAGTTTGAACTGCTTTGGCTTTCTTATCTGCATCAGCTAAAGAGACATATTCAGCTCCAGATACTTCAGTTGCAATCCGGTGGATAGCTTCTTTAGATTCTGGTGCCTTGCAATGATTAGTGATCGCAATTTCCAACGCATAATGCATTGGACTAATACCACGGTCAGTCATATTGCTAAAAAACACTGTCAGTTCAGCCCAAGATACCAGACCTCTTGTTGAAATGGTTTGCTCTAGTGCTGCGGAAGCATTTGAACTACCCATATAAGAAGCACGTACTTTAGTTGCAACTTCAACCATCGCTTTAGCATTTGCTATTGCTTCGACTGAATCCATGCCACTTGCAACGTAATACTCTGACACAATCCTTTGTTCAACTTCAAACTCAGGATAGTCAACGTTGTAAGCCCAAAAACGATCATCGTTAGATGTGTCTTGAGAATGGCGACCTGCATATAAGCCAGGAGACTCAGGGTTAACTGTTGCAATGATTTTGAAACCCTTTTTAGGTGTAATAGTTCTGCCAATTTGCTCGACATAAACTGGTTTACCTTCCAACAAGTCATTTAAGGCTAGTGCTGCATTAGGGTTTAAAGCGTTGTACTCATTTAAGAGAACAGGCCAACCGTTTTGTGCAGCAGTCAGAACAGAACCAAGAACAAATTTCATTTTTGGTTGAGCGCCAACAGCTTTTGTAAGCTTAGCCATCATTGATGCCATGCCTTGTTTATCAGTCTCAATTACAGCATTTGAATCAATTTGCTTTTGAGTGATTTCGGAAGTTAAAACCCAAGATCCAATAAAGTTACTACGGTCCATTGTCTCATCGCAATTTTGAGTGAGTAATGGGCAACCAATTAGCTGATAAAATTGCTCGGCCAATGTAGTCTTACCTGTACCTTTAGGTCCAATCAGCTTTAAAGCAATGTGACTGGAATTTTGGAAAACAACCATCATGCGAGTTTCATCTAAACGATGCTGATAAACTGGATTTTCAGCAGGTATAAACGATGCATATGAGGCTTTTGCTTCAAGATCATGATGAATGTTAATCATGACACTTGTATCAATAGCTGCGAATTGCTTGTGCAGCCTGTGAAGTGGCAATTTAGCTTGGCCTCTAGGTTTAACTTGAGTATTGGTATTTGTATTTGTTGCAGTAGTCATAATTTTCTCCAGAAAAAGAATGAGCGCAACAATCCCGAAACGGGAAAGTTGAACACCCGTTGGGTTTAAGATTTAACGTCTATCCACTAACTTACGTTTAAGAAGCTCAAACATAGTCATTGGCAGTTCATCAATTTTTGAGATACTGCGTGAGTCTTTGAAGTAATCAGGTAAGGCTACGCCAATACCTAAACCCACAAATTCAACACCCATTTCAGAAACTGATTCAATCACTTGCTTACAAGAGTCAGCGTTATCTGGCTGACCATCAGTAATAACAATACAAAGTAAACGATCATTATCCTGACTAAGCAAATCGTAACTTGCAGTCATGATAGCCTCCGACATAGGGGTGCCACCATTAGGTTTTGCTTTCGTATAACGTACAGATGTACCTGACGCTCTTTCGGCAAATGAAGTAAGTTTTAAAACTTTGTTAGCGAAAGGGAATGCAGATACGGATACCTTCACACCTTTTGCCTGCTCTAGTGCCAATGCAACTGCTAAACCGGAATTCAAAGCTAACTTGTACCTATCACCTGATTGCATTGAACCAGATATATCAATAAGTATTTCGATAGCAGTATTTTGAGTGATAGTGCGGGACAGCTTAGTAAAGATGTCAAAATTACCACTCGCAACCCTGGCAATTCGCTTTGGGTCAATTTTGGAACCGGTATTTGAATGTATTTTCCTTACTTTTGCTTGCGCTTCAAGTAAAGATAAGATTCGCATTCTAGTTGCGTTAGACGAAGCTCTTACTTCGGTTAACAAGTTGGAATCAACGCCAGAATTCAGAGAATCCTGAAGCATTGGAGTAACAGCATTGCGTTGGTTTGCAGGTTGTTGAGCAAGCTCATTCAAATGCTTACTTAGGATGTCTCCCAAGTCAACATCACCTAAATCGTCTTTTCCTTGCAGAATTGAATCGATGTTAGATGCAAGTTTACCGCCAGCACCATCGCCGTTTTGTTGGTTTGTACCTTCACTTTGACTTTGTGGGCCAGGATTAGGGTTTGAGTCATTGCTAGAGTTTTGATCGCTATTAGAGCTATCATCATCGCTTTGACCTTTGCCTTTACCTTGACCTTGTTTGTCTTGGCTATGGTTTGAATCATCGCTAGAGTTTTGATCGCCGTTTTGGTTTTGCTTATCATCTTTGCCATCGTCAGAATCACTAGGATTTGAGTCGGGTTTCTGATTATCAGCTTTACCATCAGGACTATCGCTACTTTTGCTTTGATCGTCACCTTTACCTTGACCTTTTGAGTCATTGCTAGGGTTAGAAGATTGCTCATCATCTTGCTCGGAAGCTTGAGTTTGAGTGTTACTGGAATCGCTGCCTTTACCTTGTGAGTTTTGGCTTTGATTTGCATCAGATTTAGAATCGTCTGCACCAGGCTGTTGAGGGTTTTCCAGATCCTGTTTTTCATCTTCGAGCATGTCAAAGATTTGATCAACAAGTTGGATTACCTGTGACGTATTTTTCAAATCACCGATTGTGTATATCAGTGCATCCAGTTTCGTCTTAGCACCTATAGAGATGCTGTTCACTAGATCTAACTCATAAATCTGAGCCAGTTGGGTTGTAGCCTGTCCAAGTAAGTCTGACCTTAAGACTGTAGATGTATAACCAACAATTAAATTACTTGGAGACAAGCCTGGCTTATAGGTCCAGAACTTGTTTTGAGCAACAAGTAATTCAAGCAAACGCATGAGATTAATCTTACTACCGGGATATCTGGCAGATCGAAGTAACTCAATACGCACATCTTCCAAAACCATGAACAAAGAACGCTTGCTCGAATTTTTTGGAATAGCTACACCAAAATCAGTATAGTTTTCATGCGCAATTTCGTGTGTGAGAAAGCCGTAGGTCAAAATCTTGGCTTCTTCTAGGTTGGGTGGTAATGAAGGAAGATGGATCTCCTTTTTACCTTGTTTGTTAACGCCAATATATGCGGTTGCATAATTGCCGAAAGTCACAGAAATGCCAGCTTCACGCGCGAACGCTTGTGCGACAATCTGTGTTGCGCCTTGTAAGGTGCGAAATGATTCAGAAGTGCTAATAGACATAAAATCTCCAGGAAAAAGAATACTTCCCCTGCATGGGAAGTGTTTTAATGAAAAAACACATCCCAAATGCAGTTGGGAGATTTACGCTATGGCAACGTCAGGTTCAGCTGTGTCAAACACAATTAAACTTGATAGGTCGATACCAGTATCAACATCATTCAAAACAACTACAGGCTCATCATCAAACAAGTCTGATGGGTGAACACTGGAGAACTCTGTTTCGAGTGCGTCTGGTGCATCCTGTACAAATTCATCAGATGATGAACGTTCAGTTTCTTCCTGTACAACAGCAGTAGAAACTACGACTTCAGGTTGAATTACTTCAGGCTGCACAACTTCATCTTTCGGATAATACATATTCACGAATGAAGAAGCTGTCGTTTTACCTTCAAGGAGAGTAGAGCCATAAGCTTTAATTTCCTTGACGCTGCTAAGCATACGAACGATCCAGCATACGGCCATAAAATCATTGCCAGCAATACTGTTATCTGAGGGTAGCTTGTTAAAGAAGGCATCAATCAGTTCGATTATCGGAATAATCTTAGGATCAATTAACTTCAATGCGGATAGCTTTGAGCGAATCTGACGTAGAGGATTTAATCCCTTTGCAGTCATTTCTTCAGCAGCTTTTTCTGTCAATTTCTTGTAGAACGAATTTGCAGATGTGGATACTTCATTGAGGATCTGATTAGTCATGCCTTTTGCTTGCTCAATCAGGTTTAAGTCGAAAGTTTCATCGCCAACCGGGGAGACTCTAAAGACAGAGAAACCAAATTGGAGATTTTCTTCAACATACTCAACGCTATGGCAATGGTCATCAACTAAATGACGCCAATCCTGGTGCTGCGGTTGATCGCCCCATTTGGTAATGTTGGACTCATAGTTCTTAAGGAAATCAGGTTTCAAACTGTAGAAACCATCCTTAATAATTTTGAGTTTAGGCAATACTTCTTTAGCTGATTCAGGAGTCATAGCAAACCCACCTAACAGTCTAGTTCCTACGGCCAGGCATGCTTGTTCAGCAGCTGATCGGGAACTAGCAAATTTGGCGAGTTCTTTGGAGTCGCATGTACGTGCAACTCCTAAAGAAATAAGTGTATCTGGAGGCAGTTTATCTGCAACTTCAGCACCTAAATCTTTTCTGGTCAATTTAGAACGACCAGAGTAGATACGAGTCCCTGCAAGAGACACGATGACAATGTTATCCAACATACGGATATCATCTTTTGACAGTTGATTATTTGTGGACATATTTTTCTCCTAAGAAAAGAATAGGCGCACAAACACCCAGTATCGGGATGAAGTGCACCCGATGGGGTTACATTAAAATTTCACTGAAACAGTGAATCATTGTGCATGGCACGAATGATCTTTGGCCGTTGGCCGTGTATGTTCACAATTGCGTATAGACATACACCGCCATAGGCGGCAGTTGCGTTAAATCATGCTGAAAGCAACGGTATCTGCATCGTTAATCAAGCCATGCTGTAATGCCCAGGCTCGGATATCAGATGTGACTTTTTGATGAGCAGTGTTAACAATGTCATCGGGGATTGGTATATGGGCACCATTGGATAAAAACAATGAACCCTTTTTTGAATCGAGAATGTGAATTTGCATCTTGGCCTCCAGTGTGAATGAACATATCACCGAAGAGGTGGCCCTTTGGTGATATGTCCAAAGGAAGCCAAAATGTAAGAAACATTGGGAAAACAAATCCCAAGTTAATACTGACTTAGCAAGAAAAGCTGAAGAATCAGCTTGAGTTGCCCATTAAATGAAATCAATCAGTTAATGTTAAATTAAAATTTCGCAAGAGCGAATCGGCGTAGCCGTTAGATGTGGTAATAATTGCATAAATAAATCGAGAATGCAACGATTTATAGGTGGGTATGATTAATCACAGACCAAATCTTATCTGCCATCTTGGGACCAACTCCATCGACGGAACGCAATTGCTCAACGGTGGCTGTAAATAATGCAGAAAGTGAGCCAAAATGCTTGATCAGATTTATTGCTGTTTGCGGTCCCACGCCTGGCAAGCCCTGACAAACGAACGCTACTGATGCGCCGAATTCCTTTGGCTTGGCAGATCTTAAGGGAGGGATGTATCCCAGTCCGTGTTCTGCGTGTATGGCAAGCCGATGAATTAATTTAGCAGATTGAAACACGTTTTTTGAAGGAACGATTTTAACTTCGGTTAGTTCTGTAATGTAAGAAATAAAGCCGATTAGAGCATCATCATTGATTGCTGAACGCGTTGAAAACGGATCGCCCTCTATCAGCAAATAGGATTTAGAAAACTCTTCCTTCATCAAAGCAAGCTGACCAAACAAGTGGTTCGACATAATACTGTTTACGAAGTCTGTAGCTTCCTTGCGCTCAATACCTACCCCATTGCCTATAACGTAATCACCAGTGTTTAAGTCAGCTGAGACTAGCGTAACGCCTGGCATTTGTTCAAGGAGAGAATTAATTTTAGACCGGGCTTCACGATAATCGGCGTGGATAGTGACTTTCTTAATTTCTTCTGCCATAAGATTCCCTAGTAAGTAATTATGTAAGAGATTATATACAGACTGATAGGATATTTTGCGGAATGAATTTGGTGAAGCAGAAATGAAAAAAGGACAACAAGATGTCGTCCTTTAGTAAAGCAGTGGAAAATTAGTGAATGGTGTCACTAATTTCGATTGGTAAGGAAGAATCGATGTTAGATAACAAAATCGACTTTTCTTCATCAGGTAAAGCAATAACAACTTGCTCACCGTCTGGAGTAAGGCTACCGACAACATTTAAGCCACCGTAAACCATATCCATACCAGTCTGGTTAGTAATCATTTGATGCTCTTTAATTGCTTGAATCAAAGATGTGAATGATTGAATTTGCATAATGAAGCTCCTTAATTTAGAAAAATGAAGAAGCATCAAACCCGGAGGAAAGATGCCTCGGGGTGCAATTTAAAATAACGCGATAGACTCAACAGGCTTAACAATGAGCTTCTTTTGAGGTTTATAGCGAACAACAGTAGCAGCAGGTAATGTTTCAGGGATTACAAAGTCCGAAAACATCTCGAATTGAGAAATTGTAGCCAGGTGTTTAATGACTTCAATTTTCGCATCGTTACTCAGCTTGCAGTTAGGACCAAGAAGATTATCTAGCTTGCGCTCAGCTTTAGCATCACGTTGCTGTACAACCTTCCATTCAGCGATATATTGACCAATGGAAATTAATTCCTGACCAATTACGCCTTCCTTAACTAACTGTTCACGATAAAGATCGGGATCAACGCCAACTGCTTTACAAGCCAATTGCCATGAAAACGGTACTTGCATACCGTCATAAATTAAATGCCCGTCTTTGTAGATACGTGCTGGCCTGAGAATCCAAGCAAGAACGTCAGCTAAATCAGCTGGTTTAGCTGAAGGTAAATTAAGTGTGTCCATTGCCTCGTTAAAAACTTCGAGATGTAGACGCTCAATAACACCCTCTTCTGTAAAACCATTTAAATCTAGGGTTTCATCAGAGCCAGACAGATTTGAATTTGAAGCTGTTGTCATAAGTTACTCCTTTTTTGAATCAAAAAAGAAGGGACAACTCACCCCATAGGGGTAAGAATGCCCCAGTGGGTTGATAAATTTAAAAAAATTTAAGCTTGCTTAATTGCAGTCCAAATTTTAGCTTTGGACGTTTTTGAACCAGAATTGCCATCATGAACATCGACAGCAGACATTTTGGTCAATGTAACTACATCACCTTTACCGAGTGAAGCATCCTTTAGGGCGCGTTCAAGTCCGGAACCATAAAGCTTGCGTGGACCGTCATCAGTCTCAATATCTACAACATAACTGACAGTGCCAGAGCCGTTGTAAGGTGCAAATCCTAATGAAACGATTTTTCCCGTATAACTAGCTAAAGTTACTTTTTTAGCTGGTGTTTCAGGGATAGCTTTAGGTGTTACAGGTGATTGGAGCTGTTCTGAAGGTTCAGAAACAGGTTGAGATGAATTTAAATAAGCTGAGTAAGCTAATTTAAAGTTTGCAGCCTCTTCGTTGATATTAAAAAGCGGAAGCATTCCAAAAGAAATTCTTTCACGCTTTGAAGTAAAAACAACACGTCTGACTACGTTAGCTTCAACGTAAACGTAAGACATCAAGCGAACCTTGTTGCTGCGAGAACCAAAATCAGTACGAATGATTCTGTCAGCACCAGCCTTCAATTGCTCATAAGAAAGCAAATCAGACTTGTTAGATTGGATTGAGACTTGAGGCTCAACAAAATCGATTTCACCAGAAGATTCCATTTCTGGAATGACTACAGGCTTAACGGACTTGTTGGATTTGAGAAACCTACCGATTAAGGAAAAGATTTCCTTATGGAAGGTTAATACAATAATGATTGAAACAATCAGTAATTTCGTTTGCATATCTAGCTCCTAAAAAAAGGAAGGGGCTAGATAACCCTCAATGGGTCAAATAGCCCCATTGGGTTGAAAAATTAAAATTTCACCAGAAGGTGAAGACTTTTGCGAAGCGCAAGAAGTGAAGTAATCATCATGTATATGTTTCAAATTGTCAACAAATGTTTATGGCATGGAAAATGCTGTGGAGAGGGGTACATATAGACAAACAAAATTAGGAGAAAGCGAATGGCACAGGGTAACGCGGCTGTAAAGCAGGCTACACCTAGAGGTAGCGAAGTGATCGATATCACAAACAAGGGAATTGATAACGTGATTGCGATGCGCGGCACGGTTATGAATAAGCTAGGTCACTTTAGTGATCCGGCGATTGCGAGACTCTTTGCAAACCAGTTCCCGTACATCAACAGTCGGTTATATGTGATTCAGGTATACGCTCCCAATGTAGTGTCCTCTGATACTGTTAGACAGTGTACTGACGTAATTGAAAACCTTCTGATTAAAGACACCAAAAAGGTTAATAATCTAATCGAGCAAATCACTACATTGATTAAAGCAAACATGGGCGGTGTTGGGGAAAAGTCAAACCCTTCAACAATACGATTCATTGTTAACTCGCGCTTATCTAATGTTGTATTCAAATATTTTGAGCTGTGTGACGAATATATTGGCCTTGTCTCATCAGCCTGGATGGATGGATTCATCAGCGATGAAGAAAAGTCTAAGGCACTGGATAAGATCCGGGCAAACGTACACAGCATCACCGCGACTACAAAGATCAATAGTGGTCGCATATTCAATCTAGTACGTGAAGCAAATGCTGCACGTAACAAGCCAGCTCCAGCGCCGGAAATTTCAGCGGCAACACCGTCAGTACAAACCAAAGCAAAACGCGGCCAACAATCAGCAACCGAAAAAGCATTAGTAAAAGGTGTAATTGATGGCAATGCAGAAGCACTTAAGCAAGGGCAGATCGCCGGGGCAGTAGCTGCTACGGATGTTGTAGACGATCTTCCGGTCAGTCTCGATATTGTAGCGGACAGCAACAGCACACTTGTTGAAGCTCAAAAAGAGTTGGCGAGTGCTGATTCATGAATGAGCAAAAGCTACTAGATAAGCTTTACAAGCAAATCCCACAGTTCAAGTGCATTGAAGGATGTTCTGATTGCTGTGGGCCTGTGTTTACTACTAGGACAGAAGCAATCCGACTGGGCATTGAAGTTGGTGAATTAACCAATATCGCAGGGTCTGAAAAGTGTCGGTTCGCTGGTGAGAGTGGATGCACCAGACACGATGACAGACCGCTTATGTGTCGTTTGTTTGGCGCGTCGAATGCTGAACATCTTCAGTGTCCAAAAGGTAGAGGGCCACTTAAAAGGCTTAAAGATAACGAAACAGTACAGCTGATCGGTAAGTACAAAGTATTCGTAATCATGGATGCTGAGAAAGTTAAAAACCAAATACCAAAAAAACAAAATGAGGTGGCTAATGCTGCATGACGTAATTCGTAAAAGAGTTTACGTCAGGGGCATTCTAGTTGGCGAAGTTACTTTTGATGAGTTTGAAGCAATCCGTAACCGGGTTCTTTCAGATAAGGCAGTGATTGCCAGGCAGATAGCTAACTACCTAGGGGCAATGTTTTTTACAACGTTCGATTTTTTAACGTACACATCAGCAATTTGGTGTTGGACAGTTGGCATTATTGCTTTTGGTCAGAATGACTGGTCTGAGTGGATCGTTAACTCCAAAGAGGTTATACATCAGATTAGGACAACATTCGTGTGGTCACTGATGCTTGGCGTGAGTTTAATTCTTGGCCGGATGTGTCTTTTTGGAGTTAAAGGCTACGTGAATGTATTTGAACAAGAAATAAGTGAAGTAGTAAAAAAATTAATTGGCTGCTCTAGCGCAGACAAAGCTTTAATCACTAATTAGCATTGGGAATAGATATGGGTGTTTTCTTTGGAGCAGTTATTGGAGCTATCGTTATGGGAGCGTTCATTATGGGCAAGTTGCCAGCGACATTCGCAGGTTTCATTCTTCTGATCGCCGTTATTCTGCATTGGTCATGGAAGCGTTAAGACGTGATATCCAACCATAAATCAAGGGTTGATGCCTTTGTTGGTCAGATTTCGAGTAGTGAACGGCCAATCGAGGTAGTTGATAACCAATCGTTCGATGCGCAGTTTTCTGTGCTGGTGACGTACCAGGTATTGCCGATCATAACTAAAGTAAAAGATTCGGATATCAAGGGCCAGGTGAAAGAAAGTCTCGAAGGTCGAGAGCAGTTCGACACGTTCATTGCGAATGAAACAAGTGCGTCTAAATTTATTCAGAACATCACAATTGTTTCAAGTAGCCGGGTTAGCAACTTCGGCTCTCTCACAGCTGAAGTTAAAGGTGGTGAAGAGTCTTATGTTACATACAGAGAAGTGTGTAACAGCTGCTCTGGATTAGGGAAAATTGGTTGTAAACAGTGCGGCGGCATGATGGTTGTTGCATGCTCATGTAAAGGTGTTGGTTGTAAAAAATGCAAGCTTCACGGAAAAGTACGTTGCGGTTATTGCGACCATGAGGGCAAGCAGGATTGCCCAGTGTGTTTGAACAAAAAAACTTTCGATGAAGCGCATAAAATCGAACTTAGAATTAAAGCCGTCTATGAGATGGAGTTCAATGAAGCCACTGATGAAAAAGTAAAAAGTATCATCAAATCATTTGGCCGCCCGGAAGATTTGAAGAGTAAAGGTATCGTATACATCAACAGCACAAGTAATCTGTTTATCGATGACGATGGATTAATCAAGGCTAGATATTTCTTATCGTGCCCGGTGAGTATTGTTCACGTAAAGCTGGCTGAGAAAATTGAAGAAGTAATCCTGTACGGTATCACGCAGAGAATCATTGACTTGTCGGGGTTCACTGAAAAGGTTCTGGGAAATGAAGAGGAACGTTTGTTTCAGGTGATTAGTGACACTAACGTTATCGGCGGAAGCTACGATGAGCTAATCGCATGCGTTAATGACTACGCAAGTATCGATATGCATATGAAAATAATCACGGCAAGGAATAACTTGTTCAGAAGGCAAATAAAGCCCACTGCCGAGTTGGTTAGTGAAGAGCTTGAGTATCTTTTGTCAGCTGAATACATAGAGCGATTCTTGAAGAATGTTGAGGGAGCTATCTCATTAGCGGCTGTATGTGTAAAGGCAAGCTACCTGATACCAGCTTTAGCGGCCTTCCCTTTCCTGTATGCGCTGGTGGGAATCTGGCTAGAAGACCCTGTACGGATAATTGTCAGTGTTCTGATTGTGATTGGCGGGTATTTTTACACCTCACTCATGTTCGAAAATATCCTAAAGAAAAACGGCGGCGATGCAATTTTAAAAATGCGCATCCCTACCATTTGATTTTTGCAAGTGTTTAGTGTAATTTAGAGGCACTATTGTGGTTTCCACGAAAGATAAGCCTTCTGGCTTAATTCTTAATTTATTTAACCTATCGGGTGACTTGTTACCCTATAGGGTGATTTGTCACCCTTCTTTTTTTAAGGAGTTGTGATGAATCAAGTTCAAGATAGAAATATCTTTGAAGAAGCGAAACGACTGAGCCTTGTTGATTTTTTAGAGGAACAGTTCAAAGAAACCGGAAGAAAGGTTTCAAAAGGTATCCGCTTCAAATCCTGCCCTGCCTGCGGCACTTCACCAGATCATTTTAGAATTTCTGTTTTAAAAGATTTGAGCTGGAGTTGTTTTTCTTGCGGCAAAGGTGGTTCAATTATTGATGCTGCTAGTTTTATTTGGTGTTGTTCGCCTAAAGATGCAGCTAACTCTCTTCTAGGTATTAGCGATGAAGTTCGTGTTGCTAAAATCAAGGAAAGAGATCCAAACCAAGAACCCGATGTTGATGAAGTTCTATCTTCAGAAATGAAAGGTTCGATATTCAAGAAACTTCGTGAAGCTCTAAGAAGTAAAATTGATCCCAAAACATTGGCTTATCTTCTTGATGAGCGCATGCTTTCTCGTAACACGGTTGATTTAGCCATGGAACGTGGAATGATTGGGATGATGCCTTCTGATCCTAAAAAGTGTCTTGAATTACTTAAGTCTGTTGCTACCCGTGAAGAAATGGAATTAGCTCAGATTTGGAAAAAAGACGCAAAAATGCCTGGTATTGCTTACAGGCCATTAGTTTTCTTTATGCCTGGTGCCTGGTCTGCTGAGTTTAGAATAATTGGTCCTAAGAAATACGAGGATCAATCTAAGTCAGTTAGATATAACGTTTCCAAAAGTCCTTTTATTTGGAGAGCGTCTAACGAAGGCATTATTCAAAATCGTATGTTAGTTACCGAGGGTGCTATTGATTTGCTTTCTGCCGTTGATTTAGGTTGGAAAGAACACATCATGGGCTTACCTGGTACACAAACTTACAAATTGCATGGCTTAGAATGGTTTCATGAAGCAAAACGTGTTCATGATGTCGATCTCTTTGTGATTGGTTTTGATAATGATTTAGGTAGAGCTGATGGCAAGAATCCTGGTCAAACTGCTGCTATTGAACTGGTTGATTCATTAACCGGAGCTGGCTTGCCTTCTTTAAATCATCCGCCAAAAACGGGTGATATTAACGATGCTTTGCGTGCCAAAAAAAGATTGCGACTTGTGGCATGATTTTGTCGCATTCTTTCAAACATGTTCCTGGATTCTTCCAGGCTGTTTGTTAATGTGTGTTTTGAGACTTAATAATTAATTAAGTTGGTCGGAAGATAATTAAGTCCGTCGAAGAATCTCACATCAACAAGCAGAATGAAAAAAAGCCGGGCTTAGCCGGCATCTCTCCCCTACCCTAGCTTTACTTCCGCTTTTCTTTCGACAGCGTGCTGAAATGCAGCTCACGAATCACTTCGACAATCTCTTCATCAGTTGCATTAGGCTTAATAGTCACATATGGCAGTTTTGCATTTTTAAGAATGCTTTTCTTACGGTGTACCACCAGCGAAGTTAGCTTGGATAACATTGAATGCTCAACATCGATAACTGCAATCGGTGTGAGGGTTGTGTTCTGGAATAGAAAAATATCCGCATGCAGGTTGGAAATAGGATTATTTAAGACGTTGATTTTGAACGTGGTGGGCGCTAGGAACGACGAATAGGAAGTATTGAGGCTTGCATCTGTCGTAATCGGTAATAAAGCGGCTATGCGCTTGTAAAGTTTGTAGTGATTAACGTCCATGAAGACTGTTAGAGGCTCAAACTTAGCAATGAGAGAAAAAGACAACTTTGTTTTCTCTGAATTATCATTTTTCTTTGTGCCCAAAACCTTGATCATGAAACCGAAGACAAAAATTACCGCTATAGCAACAATGAAATAGAACGCATAGGATGCAATACGATGTGCTATACCCTTCTCAGCTTCCGGAGCAATTTGCTTATTTGTTTCGATCAGCTTTTCTTTGGCCGTTTGCACAGAGTCTTGCAACTCTTCAATGGTTGTAGTTTTGCGGCGTTTTGAATTGTATCCACCCTCGAATTTTTTAATGTAGGGGTCATCGGCCTGCGCTTCAGATACAAAGCCAGTGAGTTTAGTTGATTCAAGCTGATCTGAACCGTTGTCTATGACGAATTGGATTGATTTTGATTTATGTCCACCGGCATTCTTTAATACTGAAAAAATAAAGTAGTTAAGATCCTGATTAAATTCATGGCCGGAGGTCGCAATCTTTTCACCAGGCTCAACAATTTGCAAAGGCCTAACCAAGACTGAGTGCGGGGTTAGATTCGCGTAATAAGTCATGATGCCGTCTTCATGCATCATGAGGATGTAGTTGCCTAGATTGGTAGTCTTACCGTCATCTGTACCATCGCGGAGGCCTTTTACGTCGAGAATAATTCCACGTCTTGCAGCTAGGATGTCAGTTTGGCGAGGAACGTAGAACTGGATTGCATTAACCAGATCCATTGCAAAGCTTTTATTGGAAGAGTAAATACCGTTATAGGACTTGGCCGAAAGTGGTATGGATGAATTGAAAGGTACTTTGTAAGTTGTAGAGCGCTTTTGTGATGACGATGGCTCTCCAAAGAAAAACTTGTAGTTATATTGAAATGTGGATGGCTTATCCGCCTTGAGGTTGGTTGCAGTCGTTAGCACCATCTGTGTTTTGGCTGGAACCACAATCGCATGATTACCGCCTGAGATAATTGGTTGAAACCTCACGTTCTGGGGATTTGTAACAGTGAGTGAAATACTGACTGGTACCGGCCCCTTGTTGTAGGCAATGATTTTGCGTGCCTGGCGAAAGTCAGCCTGCATTGGCATGGTCTGGATTTCTAGGTAGAACGGGTATTCGCTGAGAACTTCATCTTCGGCAAAGGCGTATAGATTGTTTAAGAGAAGAACTAAGGAAAAAAGCAGTGCGTATATAGATTTGGTCATAGCAATCGAAGAGTAATAAGTTTATTAACCTCGAATATGCAATTAAAGTGCCAAGAACTTGGCGCAGAGAACTAGATTGGGTAGCGAGTGGTCAGGTTGCTCAATAATGTAGTAACGGCATTGAGCATGGAAGATACTAGCCTGTTTTGAATATTGAGCTTTTTGTTTGCGTAAATCACATATTCTGGTTTTGTTATGTTGTGAATATAGGCGAGAAAGACGGTTGAGCTTTCCAATGTAAATACGCTGGTCTTGTTCTGAATCAAATTGTTATTGAATAAAGTTTCATGAAAAACGGATGCTGATGTTGAGGATGATTCAGAGGGGATGATCAGCGATATATCTGATTCATCGATCTTGTGAATTTCAAGCTCATTAAAAAAGCCTGTTGCGTCGAGCTTAGTATAGACAATAGATAAAACATCATTAAAAGGCTGGTGGTTTTGATTTACGAAATTAGTAACAAACAAACCGACCAGCTCTTCAATGAGATTGATTCCCGTGGCAGATAGGGATTGGTCCTGCGGTGTCATTCTGGTGCCTTCTTATTTAACTTCTCGAACTGATCGATAGTGTGGTGTGCAGTCGAATAAGGAATAGACAGCTTTTTGGCTATTTGCCGAAGGGTTAAATGTGGGCTGGCCTGCATTGCTTTCATTAGACGGTTATACCTTTTTGTCTGAACTTTATTTGGTTTAAATGCTATTTGTTGATCAGGTATTTCAGGTGTTTCAAGTGCAGACTTTTCTAATGCTGCTTCTTTGATTTGAGCATCAATATGATTTACTCTCATCACTGAAGATAGCATATCAGAAGTTATGTGTGGTTGTGTAATGTCAACTTCATTAATGACATACAACATCATTACTTTGTGCAAAGCATTTTGAAGCTCGCGGATGTTACCGGGCCATTTGTACTGTGTAATGAATTTTATTCCACTATCTGCAAAAGATAGATCAGGTAAATCGTAAACTGGAGTAAATTTGGTTAGAAAGTCCTGGGCGATAAGTGGGATGTCTTCAGCTCTATCGCGCAGCGATGGTATGTGAAATTCATGGGTTTTGATGCGGTGGTAAAGGTCAGCACGGAAAGTACCCTCTTCAACCATCTTTTCCAGGTCTTTATTGGTTGCACATAAGATGATGCCTTTGAATGGCTTTGTAACGTTGGAGCCGATTGGCCTGAAAGAACGTTGCTGTATAGGGACGAGAAGCCGGGCTTGTAGGTCGAGGCTAAGTTCACCGATTTCATCTAAGAATAAAATTCCATCTCCGATATCTTCAAGTAGGCCTACCCTGTCTTTTTTGGAATCAGCGCCTGTGTAAGACCCTTTTGTTGCACCGAACAATTCAACAGCAATCAATTCTGATGTTAATTGTGTTGAATCGAGAGGCATATATTTTTTGCCTGGTAATAACGATTTGAAGTATTTCGCTAGTTCGGACTTACCAGCGCCGGTTTCGCCAGCTATATAAACGACTGGGGTAGCTGTGTCGCCACCCTTTTCTTGAGCCTTTTGGAATACTTCAGCTAATGACGCAATGTGATTCTTAACTTTGGTCATGCTTGGTGAGTTGCCGATGAAATTAGGCTTGTCCAGATCCATTTGCTGGTCAATGACCTTGGCTACCTCGCGTTTAATTTCAGGTGCCGGTGCCAGCTTGCGCGCTTCAGCTTCTTTGTGGACTTGATTAACCAGGTCATCCATTTTGTAAGGCTTTTGGAGGTAGCTTTTGATTTTCCCCTGTTTGATCATCTCAAATAGTTCAGTCACCTTTGCATTAGACTCGCTTGTAGTCAGGATAATTGATGGTGGTAGCTTGTCACCTTTGTTAAGGAAACTGTCGATACTTTTGAGTGAAGAGCCATCAGGGAGATTGACATCCAATACGATGATGTCTGGATTGAATCGTGATGTTAATTCAATGCCATAAGTGATTGTTTCGGCAATTTGAACCTCATATCCAGCACGCTCTACCCTCTTAAGGGCAACATCTGCTAAATCCACTTCGTCTTCAACGATAAGGACTATGGGTTTTTCTTTATTGAACTCACTGATATTTTGCATGTATTAAACCTGTTTTGGGATAATAAACTTAACGTTGGCACCAGGAACGCCATTGTCATTATTTGCGAAGTTGATTGAAAGGGCTGGCTTGTGGAGCATTGCAACGTTGCGTGCAAATGCTACACCAATACCATGTCCAGCTCGTTTTGTGGTTTTGGTATCACCGTCGAAGAAGTTCTTTGACAGGCCGATACCATTATCAATCACTGTGATGATGTGAGAGTCACCATCATCGGTATAAGTAATGTCAATACTGCCATCAACACGTTTTACGGCATCAGCTGCATTAGTTACGATACAGGCAATACTCTGCTCTACTAATTCTTTATCAATGTTAGCTAGTGCGGCATGTGGGATATCTGCTACGGTCAGTTTAATTTTCTTTTTCTTGATCAGATGATTTGAGAAATTGATGGCAGTAATTAGTGTTTGGTCAAGCCTGGTTGTCTGCTGATTCAAGCTGGTTTGCTTGAAGAGGAATAGCAGATTTCTAAGCCACCTTACCAGGCCGTCACATATATTATCAATGTCTTGCAACTGACCTTTGGAGTCTGGATCGGTAAAGAAGTTGTACTGAAGCTCTTCAGAGATGGATTTGATACTTGAGATTGGGCCAATGATGTTGTGGGCTGCCACAGGGACCATTTCGAGTCTTTCTTGAAGCATACGCATGCCCTGCTCTTTGACCTGCATTTCCATATAGCCCATAGCGATGGTACTCAAATCGTTTTGCAGCAATGCCAGCTCTGTAACCATGTAAGAAGATGGCTGGTAATCAGTTGAAATGTATTTTTTGTTTTGAATGTCACGGATAGTGTTAGAGATATTGCTAATGGGTTTCAGGATGTTGTTGTTTGCTGATCTGTTAAACATGAAAATAATGGATAAGGTCAGAACAGTCTGAACACCTACCAATAGAAGAAAATTGGTGAACGTGTAATCAGTGTTATCCGATATGTCAGCGATTGCCGCAACCATCGCTGTCGCTTTTTCATTAATTGGCTTTGTATAGTGTGTCTCTATATAAGATAGCTGTTCACGAATTTCAACTAGATCAAACTTTGAGTGGTCCCTAAAGTGGATAACTGCACCGTCAATGAGTTGGTTTAATGATTGAACGTAATCGTGGATTTCAGGGTAATGGCGATACCTGGAAGACAGCATAATTTTTGCCAGCTGCTTACGTGTATTTTCAATTGCATTTAACTCGTACTGATACTGGTCATGAGATTCTGCATCCTTTAAGGTCAAGATGTCAGAATACTCATGAGACAGGTTTATGTAATGCATCTTGTAGTTATCTACTACTTGAGAAAGCAATTGGCCTTGTTCATATTTTTGAGTCGTTTCATGCAGAGCATAGAACTCAAAAAGCATGGCCGCCACAAAAATAAACAGAACGATGACATTCATTCTCTGATAACGAGAGATTAACTTGCTAAGTGATTGCTGCATGTACTACTTCACGTTTATAAATGAGGACATATGTTTGATGAATTTCTCGCGGTCATCGCCTTGAAATTCAACTTCAAGTGTAAGACGGCCAGTGCCCCAATCTTTCATGTACCCTACCTGGTTGTTTCCAAGTGATAGGGTGTGCTTTCTCGATGAGCTGCGTGGTTTTCTATCCTGCTTTTTAGCATGCCTCTCAATGAACTGAGATATATCTATGCTGACTTCAGAATCAAATAGCATTTTGACCAGCTCTAGGATGAATGCTTCATCTTCGGACTGTTCATGATATTTGTTTAATTCATAAAGAGAGCGCAGGCTGAATTTCGCAGGATCTTCTTTAATGATTTCCAGACAGGATGTAGGAAGCTTCAATGCTGACAGTGTTTTGGAGATGTTACCTTTAGAAATGTGAATTGCATTTGCAAGGTCGTCGTAAGAACTGAACACGCCCTGCTCCAGCAGCTTACTCCAGGCCACTGCGTTGTCGTAGGTAGTCTGAGGTGTACGCTCATTGTTAGTAACAAATGACTGAATATACATTTGTGCATCAGTCATAGGCGTGCGGTCAACGATTACACGCGCTTGAGTTTGATTCAGGAATTGAATAGCACGTTTTCTATAGTGGCCGTCAATCATTATATAGGCACCATCAATCTGAGGATGGGGAATAGCCTTGATTGGCACAATCTGTTTTGACGCTGAAATTGATGCAGCTTTATCTTTGATTACTTCAGGATCATAGAAGGAACGTGCGTTGTAAGGGTTGTCGTATAACAATTCAAGGTCAACCAACAGCAAGTCGGAATTCTCATCAACTACCGTTTCAGCCGGTTTAGTTTTATTTGGTGCTGGCTTTAAAGGCTGAGTAGATGATGGTTTATCTTTATTTGGCTCAGCGGTAGCGGCTGGAGTGGCCTTCTTACCATGAGTTGCACTTGTTTTTGCTGGAGTAGGTTTAGCTTCCAGTGCAGGCTTGGGTGTTTCAGCTAGAGGATTTACTTCAATAGCAGGCGTAGTTGCTGGCTGTTGTTCAGCAACGACAGGCTTAGTGTCTGGCAATTCAACTTTATGCACTGTGTTAGAAGGTTCTACCGGAGGTTTGGCTTCACCTGTATTCTTCATTGCAGTTGCGAATTTGCCCATGACTTGTTGTAGAGCTTGTTCGTTTGCCACTTTTTTTCCACTCATTTATTTCCCCTTACTTTAAAAGCTTTTGAACTTCAGTTGCAAGTCCAGTTACTTCCATTTGAGCTTTCTTTTGGCCTGGTAGTGAATGTACTGTTGAACCTGTTAAATAGGATTCTGGGTAGGCATTTCTTTGCACTAATTGGCTTCTAAAAAAACTAACGTTATCCACACTATCCAACATATTGATTGTTTGTCCGTGTAGGTTGATATTTGGTTGAATCATCACTGGAAGAAGCTTTACGAGCAAAGTGTCATTGTCAGCTTTTATCTCTGAAGCTACCTCAAGAATTCGCAATGTAGGCTGAATATCAGTTGGGTTTGGCTTAAATGGAATAATCATAAGATCTGCAACGTTAAGCACCTTTTTGGCACCAGCGTTTGTATCGCTTGGAGGGCAGTCAAATATGAGGAAATCATGTTCCTGGGTTTCGACTATTGAGCCTACTTTATGCAAAAAGGAATCGTCTTCAGGATTCATTTGAATGACTTTGGCTGGAAAAGCACCCTTTGAATTGTCATACCAGTCAGTAGCAGATGCTTGTGGATCGATATCAATTACAAGCACTTTCTTTTTCAGACCTAAAGTTCCAGCTAATTGCATCGTAGTAGTCGTTTTACCACAACCGCCCTTTTGATTATAAACAGCAATAATTTTTGCAACCATTTAAATTGTCTCCTTAATTTTCACAAATTCTATTTTCTAACAAGCTTATATGTCAAATCATTATTTGAATATTTTTTGACAAATGTACTGATTGAGCTTGCCTGTCAAATAAAAACCGTCAGTAGTTTCACGCGTGAAACACATGAATTGAGCTAGACAAAGGAAACAAAAGGCAGTGAATAGAATGCTAATAAAATGGCATAAACAGCATTTAACTAGCTTTATGTCATTGTTTCAATTGAGTTTCACGCGTGAAACACCGAAATTTACACCTGTGGGAGAAGCACCTCGCCCCACACATTTAGAACATAATACATTTATTTATTAGTTATTTGCAAATTGATATTTATTATTTATTTGATTTCTAATTATATTAAATACAACACTTGAACATTTATTTATATATTTATTTATTCAATTGGATTATTTAGGCTTTATTTTGATATACTCAATCCATAACTTATTTATTGTATTTTTTCCTAAAAAGGATAAATCATGGCTACCGTCATTAAAAACCTGTCTCAAGTAATTGGTATTCTTGCTAATTTGAATATGCCTAAGATGAATGGGCCAGCAGTTGTAGAGATTTCTAAATCAACTGGCAGAAATCAATTTCTTAAATTAGTAAGTGCAGCAGAGGATGGGGATCGTAGAAGCAGTGATTCTTTAAGAACAATCTGCGAGTGCGTTTCAGAGGTTGCAATTCAATGCATTACAGAAATTGGTGTTACTCAAATTTCGATTCCGAAATTGGTTGAAATTGCATTTAGCGAAAAAGCTAATCTATTTAAATCTTTTATTAATTCTGCATTAAGTAGTAAAGGGTCTGATAGAGAGGTAGCAATCAATAAGATTTTCGACCATTTAGGATTGGTAAGGCCAGCAGCATCTAGCAATGGCGCGGGTCAGAGAGCTGGTGGCTCTCAATCCAATGTAAATCACAATAGCGCATCTGATAGGGTAGGGGAGGGGAAGTCTCAGAACCAATTCAGCCAGAAACAGGAGGAACCTACCCGTGAGTATCGTCAACAGGAGCAGCGTCAGACTAACAATTCATCCCAATCCAACAGGAGTTCTGGGGATCGTCAGCAAAGCGGGTATCAAAACAATCAAGGTAACGACAATGTTGCGCACATGAATGATTATCGAGAGAACACAGCTGACACATCCGAGGGGGGCCAACAAAAAGGCGGGTTTGAGTCTATGAGCTTTTTTGGAAACAAGTTCGCATGTTGTTTCAATAAGTCACAAAAAAACGACAAGGAAGTGGTCAATATCGATTTCGCTGAAGGGTCAAACAGAAAATATAACTGGGGAAATAAGGTTGCATTCCAGTGTTCATGCAATGAGATGATTTTCGTTTATGGCGTATTGATGGGCTACATTGCAGGTTGGATATCTGAAATGCATGGTCAGTCAGATATTAAGAAGACACTATCAATTGAGAAGCAGGATGGTGGTTGTTATATCTCAATTAATGCAAAAGGGATGAAGGGTGTAAAAATCCCATTTGCTGAAAGCGCTCAATTGAAGTCATTTTTGTATTCAAGAATCAAAACTTGGTTTGGCGATAACAATGATCAATTGATTCACCAGTGGATTAAAGACCAATGCACGCAATATCACTACGTCAAGCCAGACATGAACCAGCAGCGTCAAAATCAGCAGAGGCAAGCTTAATGTTTCTGTCTGAAAACAGCGATCAGAGTGACATTCTCAGGAGGTTTGCGGACACCAGGCATAAGTTTGGGATGGTTCGTATAGAAAGCGGAGTGCTTTTGTATTTGATCAAAGCACACCGCTTCTGGGAGGGCAGGGCAGAGAGCTTTAATAAATTTCTTGCTGACAACCAACTATCTGCAAATGGCGCAAATCAGTTTATCAAAGTGGCGCACAAGTTTTATTTTGAACTGGGAGTTCGTGACGAAAGGCTTTCTACGCTAGCTAAGTGCAGCATGAGTACGCTTTTGATGGCGGTGGACAAGGTGAATAGGCACAACCTGGATGAAATGCTTGTGAAACTTGAAATGCTTTCAAAAGAGGATATTCGCATAGAACTTGAAGCTATGGGGAAGCGGGAAGAGCGCATATTCAATGGCGTAGAAGTATCAGAAAACATGAAGCACGCCAGACAACTTATATCAACACTTTCACCTGAAGAAATATTAACTCTACGCAATGAGCTATTCAACAAAACAAGAAGCTAATGCACCTGAAAAGGATTGCTCTCTTGCAGCGGTAAGCAAGGCATTTCACTTCAAGCATGAAGAGGAAATGTCATTATGGCTGCCAATTAGATACATCGACTTATCAAAAATTGAATCACCGAGAATAACTGACGGTAAACGCAGATTATTCAGGTTGAAGCTTTTGACTAAACGACTTGATATCTCACAAAGCCCTAGAAAACTTAAGCTTAGCTTTGACCTAAATGGTGCCAGTATTTACGCGAATGTCATGGGTCCTGAAATTGGTAATTGGGAGCATTTACCTACTGGTGAGTTATTTTGTTTTGAAGGTATCTCAACGCAATTAGGCGAAAGCTACTACATCAAGGGAATTGAGCTTGTAGATGAGAACTTAGGAGCGATTATCCCTGTTTACAAAGGGAAACATAAGTACAAATCAAACGAGATCAGAAAAGCAATCACCGAGCTAAGCTTTAGTGAGCTTGAGTACGTGTCATCTCAAATCTACGTGAGCCTTTTTGGTAATGCTGAAGTTAACCAGGCATGGGAACGCGGGATCATCAAGGTGATTAGAGCAGTGCATTTTCCTTCATGCATGGGTGAGGCTGAATTCGGGATTAAAAAGATTAAAGATCTTTCAGTGAGATACCTTGTTGAGAAAGCACAGGAAACAACGCGGACGACAGCTACATATAGCAGCGTTGCCATTGATGGAGTCTACCTATCGAGTTTGGAAAAGAGACTGAAATTCAGTCTTACTGGGTGCCAGGTCAGATCAATTGGTGAAATCAAAGATGGACTAACGAATAAGAAGCGCATGCTTCGCTTGTTGAATGGTGACGTTGGTACCGGGAAAACTGAAACTTACTTACTGCCGTGTATTGCGGCTTTTATGGGCGGGGCAAAGTTGGGCATCATGGTACCGAATGAGATTCTTGCTAGGTCGATTGTAGATAAGATTCGGGCTATTGAGCCAAGAGCCAATGTGAAGCTGGTGACTGGAAATGATGATGATGGGATGTATCACGGGAAAATACTTGTGGGTACTACGGCCATGGTTCATCGTGCGAAGAAATACCGGCTTCAGTTTGACATTGCAGTTATTGATGAAGAGCAAAAGTTTTCTGTAGAACAAAAGTCAGCGTTAGTTCAGGACAATACTAACGTCATTTACTCGACAGCAACGTGCATCCCGCGTACAGGTGCATTGCTACAGTATGGCAACGTTGATATTTCCATCCTTCGTGAGTGCCCGGTCGAAAAGAGAATCATCTCGCGGATTATCGGAGAATTCGAGTACCGAAAATTCTTCAGTTACCTTAAGAAGTTCACTGATGCCGGGAAGCAAGTTGGTGTTGTATTTGTACAGCTGGATAAAGAGGGTAAGGGCAAGAAAAACAGCGAATCGGGTGCCGATGAGAAGCCTAAAAAGGGCAAAAAGGCACGATCACTTGATGAACATATATCAGCCTTCCAGGAAGAGTTTGGGAGCGACCTGGCAATCCTGCATGGCCGATTAAAAACTGATGAAAAAGTTGAAGTCATTGATGGAATGATGACAGGAAAATTTAAGGTTCTGATATGCAGCTCGATCATCGAAACAGGTATCACTTTGCCAGACTTGTTTTCCTTAAGTGTTTTTGAAGCTGACCACCTTGGATTGAGCCAGCTTCATCAGCTTCGTGGCCGCATTGCACGGGCAGGCGGCGTAGGGGACTTCAATATGATTCCTAGTGAAAATTGTTCTGAGCAGGGTATGAGCAAGTTGCACGTAATACGAGAAGAAAATGACGGGTTTGTTGTTGCAGAAAAAGACCTTGAATTAAGGGGGTTTGGTGACTTGTCACTTGAATCGGAGAGCCAGACTGGTGAGAGTAATGGTCTGTTCTATTGCTTACCAATAATGCCTAGAGATGTAAGCGAATATATAGCCAAGCAGCAGTTATGAGCGAAACCCCCTAGAAAATAGGGGTGATTGGTCACGTTAGCAGACATAACTGCACCTCTGTACAGAATATCATCAGATTATCCCAACTTGTAAATGGCCTTGTCTCGCCTGGAGACTATAAAAGGACAATCAAAAATGAACATCGTAAAATTGGCAAAACAATTAATACTAGCAGCTTTTGCATTGCTTTCATTTACCGCGAATTCAGCAACATTCGATAAATTTACGGCGACTAAAGGCGACAAGCAGGGTTTTGTGAGATTGGAATGGAGCATGCCTGCGGATATTTGCCCTAGCGCTTACGGGTGTGGTTACAGAATAAAACGTAATGGTAGCTATATTTACAATTCAGTTATTAATACTAATGGTGCCGTGTGGGACTCAAAATTATCGCATGACGATTTTGATGCTACAAACAATGCAACTTATACATATGTAATTGAAACATTCCAAGATACATTCAGTGGATCTGGAACCATATACGGACCGCAGGTTGGGACAACTGCGACTGACACGGGTTATGCGGGTGATATCTATATGAACATTACCGCAACGAGTGTGCCGGGTGGGGTTAAATTGAAATGGTCACCGCCTGCATTCGATTGCCCAAGCCAATATGGTTGTGGATTTTGGATTTATGCAGAGGATGGAAGTACATTTTACAGGAGTCAGATAGATGTTGATGGCTACACGATTGACCCAACAACTGAAGTTACAGTCCCATTAAACGATACAAGATATCAAAGATTTGCATTCAATACTTTTGCAGATAGTAAGCCTGGGGTCGGGGTAATAGTGGGTAGATCACTTGGGCATGGTACAGAGATTTATGGAAATGCCTTGCCTAGCATTCAGAATTTCAAGGCATCAGATGGTACCGCTCAAGGACAGGTAAGAATTACATGGAATCCAATTGAGATGTCTTGCCCGTCAAATGATGGTTGCGGGTTTGAAATTGAGCAAGATGGCGTTAGTGTGTTCAAAAGTTTAACACCTACGTTTCCTTCTGGATATACATCCAGAGGAAAGGTATGGGTCGGTGGGACTGAGTATGTGCAAACATTGAATGACACAGCTACACATTTGTACAAGATTAAGCTGTTTTCGGTAACAAGAACTGGAACTACAACAAATGGCACTAGCGCTTATATAGGTACTACTGATACAGACAAAGGTTTTGCAGGAGAAACAATCAAGAATTTCACAGCCAGTAAAGGTCAGTATCAAGGTGCAATTGTAGCTAAAGTAGAGGCTATAACAGGTTTATTAGTTAGTTGCCCAAGCACATACGGGTGTGGATACGAGTTTAGAAGAGATGGTGTCATTGTTTCACAGAGCCTGGCGTTAACAGGTGATAACACCCAGTATGGCAGTGCATGGGTTGGCACTAACCAATATGTCGATTATGTAGCTGATCAAAAGGTTCATGAATACCAAGCTAGGATTTACGCAAAGGAATTAGTATCTGGCACGACCTATAAAGCTACGTACATCGGTACCGAGGCTTACGATACCGGATATGCTCTCTCGAATATCACAAACTTTACGGCATCTAAGGGTGAGTTTCCTAGCGTAGTAAAACTAAGTTGGTCATCCCAAAATTGCGGTACCAATGCAGGTTGTGGGGTGCAACTTTCAAGAGATGGAACTGTAATAAAGACATCCCAAATTTTGACAAATGCATATGCGTTTATTGAAGGTACATCTTATGTGCAGGGTGGTACATTTGAAGATAGCCCTGGGCCTGGAATTCACACTTACAAGATTACTGCATTCTGGGGTAATAAAGTTGGAAGCACCACAACTATGGGCAAGTTAGTGGGTGAACCACAGTATGTGTCAGGTTTCACGAGTGCAAGTTCTGTGAATATTCAAAATTTCAGCGCAAGTGATGGCAGCACTGTAGGATCAGTAAAAATGCAATGGGATGCAGCAGCTGGTTTCGATGAAATAAGAGTTTTTGAGAAAACAGATTCCGGAGAAAATCAAATTGCAGTGCTTGGTGGGAATGTAGGCACTTATGATTACTTGGTAGACGAGGTTTCAGTAAAAAGATTTTTTGTCAGGGGTTATAACTCAGGTGCTGCAAATGGGGTTGGTAGCGTTGTTGAAACGGGTTACGCAAAGGCTGCCTTTAGTTCATTCAAGGCTAGTGATGGTTTATACCAAAGCAGAATTCAAATTGAGTGGAACCAGGTAGAGGGTGCGACTCAATATGAATTATTGAAGTTAAATGGTAGTGAGTGGAAGCAAATCTACTTAGGTACAAATTTGAATTTTAGTGACGCAGCGGTGAGTACAGATACTGCATTCTACCGTGCAAGGGCGCTGAAAGATGGTGTGTACTTTGGTGGAGGGAGTGTTGCAGATAGCGGTTTTGCTAAAACAGCAGTGGAAGGCGTTGATGCGAGCGATGGTACTTTTGCTGCAAAAATTTATGTGACCTGGAATGCAGTTGAAAATGCTACCAGATACTATGTTATTCGAGATGGTAGTGTTCTGGAAAATGTGACTGGCAAAACAGAGTTCATGGATAAGTTAGTGTCTGATACAAATTTACATGCATACTCAATAAGAGCATTTGATTCGACTGGGAAGCAAATTGGAACAGACTCTGCGGTGAACTATGGTTTTGCAGGGCAAACATTTACAAAATTTACAGCAACTAAGGGTACTGTTTTTGGTGCTGTTGAATTGGAATGGAATCCGGTTGCGGAAGCCACATCTTATAAGGTGACTAGAAATGGTGTTACAACAACTGGGGTATACGGAACGACATACGTTGATAGCACTGTTAGTGGCACGACTCAATATTATTACTATGTACAGGCTTATAAGGCAAATGGTGCAGTTTTAGGTATAAGAAGTTCTCAAATTTCCGGATACGCTTCTTCAGATCTTGCGACACCCAAGAATGTGAAAGCTAGTGACGGTTCTGCATTTGATAAGATTACGATCAGCTGGACGCCAGTTATGTTTTGCGTGAATACGCCATGTAACTTTGCTTTTCAATCGCCAAACCCGACAAACACAAATGTACAGAGCTACAAGATATGGCGTGACAATGTAGAACTTGCAGTGATTGCTGGCAATGTTACGTCATACGTTGACTCAAGTGCAGCAGTCCAGGGAGGTAAGTCTTTTAATTACTGGGTGGAAGCGCTGGACCCGGCAAATAAAGTGATTAATGTAAGAAGCGGTGGTGATGTTGGTTCAACTATGGCTGATGTTGCAACGCCAAAGAATTTCACGGCTTCTGATGGGGTTAGGGGGAAGGTTGTTCTGAATTGGCTAAGATCCATTGGGGCGACTGGATACGCTATTTTCAGAGATGGTGTTCAAATTGCTACTGTGGATGCCACTAAAGCCAGTTATACAGATACATCTATTGTTTCAGGTAAAGTTTACAGCTATCAAGTTGCAAGTATGTCAGGGAGTACAGTGTTTACTAAAACTAGTGTTGATCCTGGATATTCAATGCTTGACGCAGTAACGAACGCTAGTGCTTCACAGGGTACTGTAACTGAGTCGATTGTTGTTAAATGGGACAAAAAAGAGAGTGCTACTTCATATATTGTGGTCATTGACGATTCTGTTAGCAAGATAGTTGGATTGACTAATGGCTTTGATGCAACAACTAACACATATAGCTATAGATTTAATGATATTGAAGATACTGAAGTTCATAAATTTTATGTAATCCCTAGGATCGGCACTAATGCTGGCGATAGTGTAACTGTTACAGGTTACGCAAACTTTGGTGCAAGTTCTGTGAGCGCAAGTGGCGAGACCTTTAATGGTGTTGAAGTTGAGATGACACCCAAAGTAGTGGATGTAAATAAGAATGAATCGTTTACGTTCAATGTTCCTGTACAGCCAGCAAATGGCAGTGCATCGGTAAGAAATGGGAAAATTGTTTATAGATCGAATTCTACCTTTAGCGGAGTCGAGTCATTCGATATCACTGTCACTGATAAAGGTAACGAAGATACAACCGGTAAGGCTACTGTTAAGGTTAGTTGTTTAGCACCTACACTTACAATAGGGACAGTTTTACCTGCTAATCTTAAGGCATATCGTGCAGGTAAAGTTGATGTAACTTTGAATGCTAGCGGATGCATATCTAACTATAAAATTGATTACGTTCTACAAAAGAGAAATAGCACGGGTGAATGGGAGACATTTACCGGATCTTCGTTCCCAAGCGTGTCAGGTGGTCAGCCTCAAACGATAAATTTTGATTCTTTAGATGCGGGTAATTATCAACTGGTAGTTACTGGTACTGATTTGAATTCAAATGCGGAACCAGTGGTTAAGTTTAGTTCTATAACTGTTAGTCCATACAATTTGCCGACGATAGTTCTCAATAAGAAACTAGTTGTACAGGCTACAGAAGAAGTAATTGCAACTGTTGCTGATCCAAGCGTGAAAGATTGTGAATTCACGTTCAGTGGCGCTGTGTTTAATTCCAATCCTACAACTCATTGTTTAATTCAATGGGAGACCGTGCCTGTTGGGATGCACATTAGTACGGACAGATCAAAAATGAGTGGGGTTATTGATTCGTTTGGTACGAAGAACATCTCGGCGTTGATAAGCGTTAATTCGCCGGCACAAGGTAAAGTAGTTGTTGGCAGAATAGTTGAAAAAGTTGATGTCACAGCTTTAACTGAGCTGAAGTTCTCAGCACCTGAAAGTATTGATGTAGTGCAATTTTTATCAAAGGCAGATTTTTCTGTAAAGAAAGGTTCTGAGAACACTTGTGAATTAACTACGAATCTCGAATCAGCGATGAACAGCTATGGGGATAAAAACTTCAGATGCCTGCTTGAGTTCGATAGTTTGCCTCAGAGCCTTAATAAAACTTATAGTGGTTTTAATGGTTATTTCACAGAGGTAGGAACAAGTAATATTGGATGGACTGTTTCTTACTTTAAACGTGGCACTGAGAAGCTTTTGGTAAAAAGTGGAAATGTAAGTGTGAATGTGACTGCTGCTGAAATCGACTATGACCTGGATAAATTGGTTGATAGACCGTTGCAGTTAATTACGACTGTGAATCTGAGTCTGAAAAAGGTTGGTAAAAATAGTTGTCCTCTAACGACTTGGAACGATGCCGATGCACCTGGTAAGTGCCTGGTGGAGTGGACAGAGCTTCCTGATGGTATTGCACAGAATTCAGACATTTATTTGCCAAAGCTGGAAGGTATGTTCAACCAGAAGGGGGTGCAAACAATAAAATTTGCAATTTCATTCATAAACATTAACGGTACTAAAACTCTGATTCAGGAGAAACAGGCGAGCTTTGACGTAGAAGAAGCGCCGCAACCAAAGATTTCGTTTGCGGATGGAAATATCATTTCGGACGATATTTTGGGTTATCCAAAACAGGGGGGTATTGCTTCCAGATTAGTGGTTGATGCTACCAGGGCATCAGTCGAGGGTGAGGTAACGTTTACGCAGAATGCGTCAAATGATTTTAAGTTTTCTGTGAAAGGTGGCAAGCGTAGCAGAGTGTTGTTAGTGCGTGCAGCACCATTGTGGTCGGAGCAATCTGCATCTGTTAAGTTAAGGATGAAAGATAACACTACTCTTGCGGCGGCAAAAACTGTAACGCTGGTATCGATACCTGATTTAAAGGTCAGACCTGAGCTTATGATTGTAAACAACACCTACGGTGATGAAGGTCCGGCCAAGATCAAGATGAGAATTGGTGAATACCGCAAGGGAGGTTTTGCTTACGTGCCTGTAGAAATGGGCACTTGGAAAATGCGTTTACTAACAAGAGTGAATGGGGTTTTTGTTCCAGCATCTGAATTCAAATCAGTGAATGAAATTGGAGAAACAGAAGTTGAATTGCCAGTAGTAGGAATGGCTGTAGCGAGATTAATGGTGGAGGCTATGGCTGTATCACCAAGCAACCCATTGGTTGAGGTGAAAAGACTATCTCGATATCGTGACATCCGTATTGTCAAAGGTAAACCTATCGATGGGAAACTGACAATTAAGAGCGACAGGCCTTCTTCTGGCGCAGCACCATTCAACATTCGTTTCGAGACTAAACTTGATGGTAAAGCGGATGTGGCTGCATTGGGCGCGTTTAACCTAGAAATTAGCAAAGATGGTAGCGACTGGGTGACGAATGAAGACAAGAAGTGCAGGCTGCTATGCAACATATTGTTCTACGAAGGTAGGTATCAGGTTCGTGCACATTTCGTTAATAAGAATTCTGGAGCTGAGTCATACAGTGAACCCTTAGATGTTTATGCTTACGATGCTATAAACCTAAAGATGGAAGGGGCAAATGTCTACTATCCAAACGATAAGGTTGATTTAATTATTAAGACAACAAATTCTCGGGGTCAGGATGTGGCCGCTAACATTGAATGGAATGTTACGAGTGGTACTAGTAGGGATGGTTCCACGATGGCTTCGGGTACAGGGGACAGGGTATCATTCACTAACAGTAAGTCAGGGACACTATACGTTACTGCCAGGGCTGTAAGGAGTGATATTGATGATCCGACTGTAAAAGACTTTGTAATGAATAAATTCACTGTACTTTACAAGGCTATCAGAAAACCAAAAGTTGTAGTTATTGGACCTAAAGTTGCAGAAACGGACGTAGTACAAACATTCAATGCGCAGGTAATTACAGACTTTGAAGGGTCAAACACTAAGTTGAAGACAGTTGGTGAATGGACCTTGCCTGATGGACAGAAAGTACCAGGTAACGTACTGAACTGGATGCCAGATGCAAGTGATAAATCGTTTGCCAATTTAGGTAAAGTGAATCTGATTTACTCAGCTTGGGTTGAGGGGTATAAAGACGAAACGTTTGTAAGCATCAATAGGCCTTTAGGTTTGTGGACTTACGTTTGGCCTGAATTTACGATGAAGGCTACTTTGACGAAGAATGTGGCACCAACGACGGCAACACTGGTTGTTACACCTGATGACGAAGAAGCGTTTAGGAAAATAAACTCTAAAGATATTACTTACAGCTGGAATATCGATCCTGAATTGATCTTAAACAGGGTCACGGCTGGAACAGCAAAATTGAGCATCCCTTTGGGTGGTTCGTTTATGGCTGGAGTAACAATCAGTGACAAGCGTGGGAACAGCACTTCTCTCGAAGTTCCGTTGAGTAGCAATGACATCAGCGATATCTTCGTGAAGATGAACATCGCAAATGCATCTAGGCATTCTCATGCCCCACTTGATATTTCGGTGAATACTCAGGTAACTGGCGGCGCTAACGGTGACTTCGTGAAAGACATTGCTTATGATCTGGATGGCGCACCGCTTGATTTTGGCAATAAGAGCTTTGGTAAGGTACTAAGCATCCCAAGAGGTAATCACAACATCAATGTGAAAGTGACTACCAATTACGGAAAAGTTGGTACACAGACTGCAAACTTTGAGGTGAAAGATAATGTGCCTCCAGTGTGCGAGCTAAAGATAACGCCAATTGATAACCGTGATGCTTACCTAGAAGTAAGTTGTACTGATCCAGACGGTAGAATCAAGCTTTACGACTGGACAGTAGATAACGTAAACATTGGCGCACGTAGCTTCAGGTGGAAGTACAGAAAATCATCTGATAAGGCGAACATCCCAGTCAGCGTTGAAATCACTGACAGTGGTGACGCTAAAGTACGAGTTAACGGAATCGTGCCTTAACTGAAACACTGAAATAAGGAACCCCGGTCAGTTGGCCGGGGTTTTGTTTTATGTGTTACCTAAAAATACGATGAACTATTGAATGATAGTAAATGGCGGAAGTGCTTGGATCATTTTCTTAGCGTAGGACTTTGACTTAGCCCTCGGGTCGCAGATAGTAACCTTACCAACATCTTCTTCGGTCCGGATTAAACGGCCTACAATCTGGGTAAGTTTTCTGAACGCTTCAGGGATTGAAATTTCTGAAAAGGGATCTCGACCTATACGTTCATAGTATTCAGTCTTAGTAATCAGTAATGGATCACGCACTGGACTAAATGGGAGTTTGTCGAGCAAAACATGCTCACAATATTTCAAAGGTAGATCTACCCCCTCAGAAAATGAGGTTAGTCCAAAGATAATGCTATGGCGGCCAGCATCCACAGCTTTCTTGTGATTATCGATCATTAAACCTTTGCTTAGTGAGCCATCCTGGATAATTGCATGCTTAAGGACTTCAGGACTGAGAAGCGCTGTAACAGCATTTAATTTACTTTTGCTGGTAAATATATACAGCGAACCCGTTGAAGGCTCCAGCGGCTCAGAATTGATGACCTGGGCGACATCTTTTGCATGATTCTTAGTGTCATTTACATCACTTTTAATATTTGGAATGACAATCTGAGATTTTGAGAAATCAAAGGGGGAATCAACCTTGAGGGTGAAATAGCGCTGCGAGTCCAATTTTGTAGATTGGATAAAACTATCGAACCCTGAGACATCCGTAACAGTAGCAGATAAGAAGATTGTCTTGTATGCAACATCAAGAAGGGCATCCCGTATAAATTCACTGGCATCGATTGCTGAAGTGTTGATTATCAGATCATTACCACGACTGTTTTTCTCCAGCCACCGGGCAAATGGAGGTTTATCTTCAGGATCTGGCTCAGATATCACTGTGAATGTTTTTAATGTGGTACCAACGTATGAAATGTAATTGGATAGGTCTGAAACAAGCTTATCTGTTACATCAGTTTGCAATTCACGTTCTTTGACGAAATCATTAAATCGCTCCAATAGATCTCCAAGCTTTTTGTTTAAGTCACTTGCAAGCGTGCGGATATTTTCAAATAAAGGCGAGACATGCTCATCAGCAACCTTTAGCATAAGAAACTCTTCACCTTCTTTGGCGAATTGCTTGTGCAGAGAATCGAAATATGAGTATGAATGGTTTACATGATCAGAAAGAGCTAGGCCTAATTCAATTAATCCATCAGTATCAAACTGAAAAGTAATCACAGATGACTTGAGCTTGTTAAGCAATGGCTCAGCCTTACCCAATAGATTGGCGTGAAGCTTGATTGTGTAAGAAGTAGCACTGGCGGCAACTGCCTTATCGCTAAAGTTATGGGCCTCATCGATCAGAACACAAAGTTCAGGATAGGCAGGAAGAATAATGCCACCGCCCATACTCATATCCGATAAAAGAAAGTCCTGATTAGTCACGATTATGTCTGTTTCTTCAATCTGGCGTTTCTTGACGTAATAGGGGCACGTTTTGTAGTGCTGACACTTCTTACGGGTACAAGAGTTTGAATCAGTGGTTACAGCTTGCCAGGCATTGTTTGAAACAGGTATAGATAGCGTATCCCTATCACCATCCCACTGAGACTCATTTAAGTATTCAGCCATATGCTCAATGGCTTTGGTATCTTCAGGTGTAGGCTTAAATTTGAATGATGGTCTACCGAGTACATCATCCTGGGGATTTTCATCGCTAGAAGTCTCACCAGCGCACATTGAATAGAGCCTTTTTGGGCAGGTATACCTGCTACGACCTTTCATATTCATGAAAGTAATAGGCTTATCAAATGCGACCTGAAAAGCTGGCAAGTCTTTGTTTATCAGTTGATCCTGAAGGGCAGTAGTTGCAGTTGCAATCAGTACCTTTTTTCCGGCCTCAAGCGCGAAAGGGACTGCACCTAATAATGCAGCATACGTTTTACCAGTCCCAGTACCAGCCTCAATACAAGCCGAAGCCCTTTCTTCTAGCGACATAACATGGGCAATTGCACCGATCACTTTCTTCTGCTGTGGGCGATCTTTAAAGTTTGGATTCAGTTTGGCTAAAGAGCCATATATTAGCCCGATTCTTGCTTTTATAGGGCAGGGTTGTTTAGTCTTGTTTTCCATTTAGTAATTTTACCTGTTTGGTAAGGCTGTTTTGCCGAATGGACTGTTCAACGCAGTAATTCCATTTGGCGAAAATTGAATATCAATTTTGTAGAATCTGATTATGGATATCGCACTCATTAACAAAGAAGTAGATCTCGCTGGTCTCTCTGTTTATGGAAACAGAGTCACTAGTGGCTTGCGCTATATGAAAATGCGCCAGCTATGCATTGATTCTGGAGTTGATGTGCAAGAAAAGGACCACTTCTATCGGTATGCCGAATTTATTGTTAATGGTCTGGCAGCCGGGACTGATCAGCGGGAAATTAAAACATCGTGCGTGATTGGCTTTGCAAATGACGAAAATACAGCTGTATGGCAAGTGATTGGCATGTTTGAGAGTGGTACTGGGTTGGGGGCAATTAAACGTCGTAGTGAGCTAATTGAAAGCTTGAAAGGTAGCGGTCGTGGCACTGTGGCATTCCTGGTGATTAAGTCGGCTGATGGCGACAGGATTGACGCAATGATTTCAAACGGATTTGGCCGTGTTTTCAGTTCTCATAAGGCGGGTTATCACTGGACTGAAAAACCGAGTGCCAGGCAGTGCTGCATTGCACTACAGCTTAGTGAGTTCAATCATGTGAATGAGTTGGTCACGAAGGAGCTAAACAGGCAGTGCAATTTAGACACGATTAAGACATTGGGCATGAAGCCCGGTGAAGTATTCGATGGGTATGGAGACACAGGATCTAAACCCAGAAAAATTAAGGTTCTTGAAGTTAATGCAGAGGGTGCCGTGAAGTTTGAAATTCTCGCGCCTGGCATTAAGGAAAAAGGACGAATCAAAAAAGAAATTGAAGCTAGATTACTTAAGGTGAGCAAATGTCAGACAAAAGAAGCAGAAGTAGAAGCGGCAAGCGAAGAGTAACGTTTTCGGGAGGCAGTTATAAACCAACCGGCTCTTACTATCAAACTGAACGGGCTAATGTGAGTGAGATAGTGAGAGAAAGAAATAGCTCATCGGAAGAGCCGTATAAAAAAATGATATGGATCGTACTGGCTTTGATGGTGGCCTTATTCGTGATCAAGTATAACGATGACGGTAAGCACTTGAAAGGTTCTGAGGACCATAACGAGCGCGTAGTAAAGGAAAGACAGCACGCTGTATCAAGTTGATCGCAGTGTTTTCTGCAAGATAGGAGTGGACTTGTGATGAGTCCACTTTTTTTATTAGTCCACGGCCAGTAAATCTTCCCATCTGGTTGTGTAACAGGGGCTGGTGAGCGCAGTGTCTGGTAGCCAGGTATGGTCAAACCCGGCACTTGCAACCCTGATTGTATTCTTACCCATTTTCTTGTTTATATCATCAATGGTTTTCATCAACGAATCTGATTTAGCGTCTGGTATGGTTTGAGTGAATAAATCATGTTGGCATTGAGAAGCTGGCACCAGCTCACTGAATAATATGCCGGATCTCGAATAGTTATATCCATCTCGGAATATTTGCTTCAGGGCATAGATTGCAAGTCGCACAAGAGTTAACGTGTTATCTGTTTGAGATGGGATTGGAACTGTATAGCTATTGCTGTACTGGTTTTCGTTAGGCCTGAATCTGCTTGTAGAAATGAATACGGTAATTAAGCCGGCAGTTGAATTTTGTTGGCGTAACTTCTCAGCTGCTCTGGATGTGTGTACAGATATAGCCTGGCTGACTTCATTGAGCGTTTTCACCTGTCGCTCAAAAGTGCGTGATCGTAATATTTGCTTTTTTGGTTGTGAGACCTCTTCTAATTGGATGCATGGAATGCCGTTTAGCTCACTTACGGTTTTCGCCATCAGCACGCTGAATCTTTTGCGCATTAATTCTGGGTTAGATTGTTTTAGGTCGTAAACAGTATGGATGCCTAACGCATTTAGCTGCGGTGTAAGCCTTTTGCCAACTCCCCATATATCATCGACAGGTGTTTGCTTGTAAAAGGCCTTGAGTTGGCGTGGGGGCATGGTGTTTAAATTGCAAACGCCATTTGATTCTGGATTTTTCTTGGCGTAGAGGGTACCCAGTTTGCAGAGTGTTTTTGTAGGGGCGATACCTAGTGAGATTGGAAAGTTTAAGCCTCGATTGATCGTGGATTTGATTTCCTGTGCATACGCAGTGAGATCTAAACGGTTAAACCCGGCCATAGAGATGAATACCTCATCGATACTGTAGTCTTCTATGCTTGGGCTGAAATTCCGTATGATGTTTTTGAATCTATTTGAAAGCGAGCCATACAGTTCGAGGTTGGCATTAATTATTATTATCTCTTGATCTTTGAAAAGCTCTTTGACCTTGAATACAGGGTCGCCCATACTTATTCCAATGGCCTTTGCCAGTGGAGACCTTGCTACTACGCAGCCCCTAATACCAGAGACTATGATTACTGCCTTGCCGTCTAGCTTGGGATTGAACAACTTTTCCATGTTGTAATAAGCATTATTTATATCACAATGGATTAGCTGATCAGGTAGCATTTGTTGAATTAGCAAAGTAATCGAGGTTGGATTATTATCCTAACAGACGTGATTGCAAATGCTAATTGCAGGCTTTTACAAGTGTTTTTGTTAGATTAATTGCGTAGCCTTGAGCACCTTTGCCTTACATGGCAGCATTATAAATTCGGTCATGCTAATTTAATTTGAATTGCACCAGGGTATTCAGTGAATCAAACACCTTGTCAACGTTATTGTATGGGCAGAATGTAGATTTAATGCCTCGTTTCTTTATTTCCACGGAAACCTTTTCAAACAGAGAGTGATTGCAGTATTCAGTGAAATATAAGCAATATTTTATGTTTTCAAATGCATCATTAGTAAAATTAAGCTTATCTGGATTGAGGTATAGGGCTTTTGGGAAGCTCTTTCTTAGTTTCATGTGCAGGTTTTCGTGCCCACCAACGAAGGCTACATGTTTCTGAATGTCACTAATGAATACCTTTGGACCCTCTGCTGCTTGTGTTTCAAGCTCGTTTTCATTTTCACTATTTAGAATGAGCTGAGTGAAATCTTTTAGACTTAAGATTTCCTTTCGATGAACGGCCAACTCTTCATTTAACCTTTGAATTTGATTTTTGAGTTCTCGGTTTTCGTTCTGCAAAGGGTCGCTTTTGCATGAATTCTGATTTGCTTCAGGCTTTGAGTTTTTCAATTCATTAGTAAGCCTGGCAACATCTTGCTTGAGTCTATGAATAGTTTCTTGTTGTGACTTGTTATTTTTATTGTTAATTGAATTTATTTTGTTTCTTTTTTCTAATTCTTCATCTTTAGTCGCAGCTGTATCGCTGAATCCACCAAATAAAATACGCTCTTTATCTTCATGATGTGCATTCAGATCAGTTATGTACGGTCTTTTAAGGAATGATGGCAATGCATTTAGATTTTGCAACCTGACTCTGAATGCATGAAAGTCTTTGAGATCAGAGAAGATATTTTTCTCATTTAGAGTGTTAATAATCTCATCAAATAACTCTGGCTCATTTTCAATAAACTCTGCAAGCAAACTACTAATAGGCTCAGGATCATCATAATTAAGGCCAAGAAGAGAAAAACATGATGATACTGTCACAACCATTACAGCTAAACAAAGTACAGATGAAACAACGTTTTCATTTGAACCAATAATCTTTGATGTTAGGAGGCCTGGTGTTAGTGATTGAGAACTTAAAAGGGTGTTAAAAAATACTTTACTAGACCGGTCTCCACTTAAGTAAATATTAGCGAAAACAGCAGGCAATAGATTGCCGACAATACTATCGGAACGAAAAATTCTTTCAATGGTATTTATACGTGAAACGTAATCATTTTTTAGGAAGTCTTGGGAAATCTCCCATGCTGTAGCTGGTATCGTTTTTAATAAATGCTCTACAGCTTTTATAGTAATGGTTTTCTGTTTTTTGTAATGACTCAGGGGCGGTATTTTATTGATTAGTGATAGAATTTTCTTTTCTCTTTGCAACACTCCGTTGTATTTATTCGGGAGTATTTCGTCCCTAAGTCTTTTAACGAAAAGAAACTTTAGATTAGCATCGTTGGGGGATTTCGCTAAAACTCCTGTGTTTCTTTCTTCTACATAGTTAGAGAATGATTCAGAGAGAATGCCGGTAATAGCTTTGTCAAAAATGTCCTCAATCCTGAAGAATGGCCCTTCATCGACTACGTTAGTTTCGTGATCCAGTTGATTATTTAGTTTGCTTTCGCGCATTTAATTAATGTATCCAAGTTTGTTAAGATTGAGTATGGCACAAAGCATCTCTTAAAAATCCGAATGAGAAATGCGAGAGACTTAAGCGCTTATAAAGCATTCAGCAACTTTCATTCCATGTGTTCTGGCAGGGAAATTAGGAATGTAGTTGGGATAAATTGCACCCATAATTAGTGCCCTTGCGCCCATTTGCATTAACTACTACTTGAAGGTTACGCAAGAATTGTCATGAAATGACTTTTTTCAGTGACCTTGATTTTTCAATCCACATTTTCTGTGGATAAGTCTGCTAAATATTGTGGAAAAACATACTATCTATAAATTTCTTAGAAAATATTTTGTTGATTTACAAGGCTAGAACTAAGCTTGTGAAAATTTGACTATTTTTTATACTGACAAATTGGGGAATTTCTGATGTGCAGCAACTATCAACCTTTGTCGAAAAATAATGCTGGTTGGGTGAAAGAAAACTTCAATCTGGAATTACCAGGTGAAGAGTACAAAAACCATATCTTCCATGGGGGCGTGGGTCCGATTGTATTTTTGGATGATGATAAGACTAGGTGTGAGCTTGCCCAATTTGGACTGGAGCCTCACTGGGCTGAAGATAAAAAAAGATTCTTTGAAAGCACCTATAACGCAAAGAGCGAAACGGTTGCGACACTGAGCAGTTTCAGGAGTGCATGGAAAGCAAGGAGGTACGCCATCGCATTGGCAGAGGCGTTCTATGAGCCTTTATACGAATATGAGGGTGCAAAGCCAGTGTGGGCAAGAATTAAAAGAACTGACGGCCAACCTGTAGCCATTGGATGCATCTGGGAGAGCTACACCCAGGTGAAAACCGGGCTGGTGAAAAAAAGCTTCAGCATGCTTACTCAGGATTGCACTGATCACCCATTTTTAAGCCTTTTCCACAAGCCGGGTAAAGATAAAAGAACAATAGTGGTACTGGATAACAATGAAATGCAAGACTGGCTGACGGCGAGCAACGACCGTGCGCGCGAGTTGATCAAATTAACCGATGTCGGATATTTAGAGGCAGAAGGCATTTGATTGCATGAATACCTGATTGTACGAATGAAAAGCCCCGGACATCAGGGTCTTTGTGTTTAGATAGATTGTAAGTTAGCTATAAATTCTGATTTGCGACCGCACGCGTTCCCATTGTGATGGCCGTGTTCGTGATAGCGTATAGAACGATACCAGCTGGCAGCATTGTAAAAATCAAAAACATCGGGATCGGCATAAAGTTTAAAGCAAACTTGATGTAGTCTTCAGTTGGCTTATGGGCATTCATTTTGGCATTGATGCGGGTCTGAATGAATATAAGCAGGCCAAATACTAACGGCAACACAAAATATGGATCTGAGCTGGACAAGTCTTTAATCCAGAGTATCCAGGAAGAATCCCTTAATTCGGAGTTAGATACCAGCATCCAGAGAATCGATAAGAAAATTGGAAGCTGTAGCATAGGGATAAACAAAGACACCAGAGGATTTACTTTGTGTTCCTGGAGTAGCGACTTAATGAGGACGGGCGCTTGGAGTTCATTATATTCGGATTTGATTTGGTCAATCTCAGGGCGCAATTCTTTCAATTTGCGATTTGAACGCTCTACCTTCAGCGTCAGTGGGTATAAAACAAGCCTAAACAGCACAGTCATTGCAATGATGGCGAATCCGTAGTTCGGGATGTACTGGTTGATGAACGAGAGAGCATTGAAAAAGGCATTGGAAATAGTGGTAAGGAATCCATAATCCAATACAGCGTCCAAGTGAGGGATATCGGCAACCTTGTTGATATAACGAGGGGTAATGGGACCAGCGTAAACGGTCGTGGTATTTGAAAATGATTTACTACGGGCAATGGTTTGAATATCCGTGGCTATAACCAGCTCAATTCGTTCAGCGCGCTCGATAGACTGGAGATGTTTAGTTTTTGATGTTGTGCCCACGGCAGTGGAGAAGAATCGGTCTGAGTAGGCAACCATTTGCGGGTTTGGTATACCGAATAAAGGTGACTTGATTACAGCCGGTTCACGGTGCTTATGCGTTTTCTCATACTGATCGACATACATAAACCCCTTATATGAAGAAATCAAAGGTGCATCTTTTGGTTCTGAAGGCGTGGACAGAGACAAGTGATATGCAACATCGATACTTTTGGCCGTGTTATTCACCAGCGTATCAGTGACAGTTATCTCATAGTTATCGTTATCGAAGACATATTTGCGCTTTAGCGTTGGATAATAGGGCGAGTTGGCCAACACCAGGTAAGCTTTATTGCCGGACAAATGCTTTTCATAGTGGGTAAATGTCTGCGGGATGTCTTCAGATGGCGTGAAATACTTGCCAGTGAGTTTTAGGCCGTCTTTACTGATGACCTCGTATTGTTTTCCGTCTGTATTGTCGTCTGAATATTTCTTCAGGGTGACATTCACAATTTGCCCGGTAGATGTATCTATGTTTGATACATAAAGCGGTGTCTCAATCTTTACTGTATCTCCCGCACAGGCTGCATTTACAGCAAGCATCATTAAAATTGGTGCAATCAATTTTTTAAGCATGGTTTCCCTTAGTAGTTTGTAAGCCAGATAGCAATTTGTGTACCGAATTACGCAGCTAACTGTTTCTTATTTTTGACAGGCGGTTTACCGGCCATCCTGCGCCATGCATCAGGGTCAATTCGGAGGGGAGAGGTAATGCCTGACTTTGCATTAATAAACATACCGTGGTGTGAATCCAGCCCGCCTTCAGTAAATATTGAACTGAGCAGGTATAAGGCATTGGTTGCCACCAGCTTGTTGATAAAAAGACCCTGCTTATGAAGACTTTCCATGACTGAGCAGGATGGTGTATCAACATCTACAGGGTCTTTAGACTCATCGAGCATGTCTGGGTATAGGTCGGTCACAGTTTTAAGGCGAAGGCTATCGCTAGGTTCGCGCTCTTTAGGTGGTCGGAACTGTCCGAAGATGACTTGACCATAGTTTTCGGCATTACCCATATCAAGCCAGTAGTTATCTTTATCTCCATTTCTATGGAGATATGCCAGTACATCATGAATCTCGCGGCGTGACTTCACTGAGTCAACACAAGAAATAACGAGGTTGGAATTTTTAAGATAGAAACGGGTTGTATGGCTGAAATTGGTAGGGACAGCATCCCAATCTAAGTTATGGAAGTTGTTTATACGATTGACCAATAAGATAGCTTTGTTATGGCCTACATCGTGCGAATAGAACTGGCTACGCGCGATATTAGCTTCAGAGACTTCATCGCCATCATAAACAGTGACATGCAATCCGGCATGGCCTAGTTTCTTTAAAGCAAAATTTAATGTTACGAGGCCATCAAGCATATGGCTCCCATTGCCGCCAGCACCTACTAGGTGGATTTTCAAAGGCTCTTTAAGCCAAGCATTAGGTGTGTGAAATTTCATCGTTAATTTTCCCTTTCAGCATCCAATATACATTTTTGAAGGGTGATATTTGCCGATTGGGGAGTGGGGTAGCGGGTGATTCCATTCGGCGGGAAAGAGGGTGCAATTTTGTAAACTAGCATTACGTTGAACAAGGAGAAAACGAAATGTTACTTTCAGCTTTATTAGGTTATGTACAAGAATCAGGGATGGTTCAGTTGGCACTCATGCCCGGAGCAAACGAGGGCGAAATCAAGGTTGCAATTACAGCGCGTAAGCCAGAGAAAGCGGAAGCAGCTTTGTTTCCACCACTAATTTTCAGTGGTCTGGCAAGCGAAATGGACGCGGCGATCCCTGAAAAAATTAAAGAGTTCATGGGGCAGCGTGAAGTGATTAGCACCGACCTGAATGCTTCACTGGATGAAATGCGTGTAGCAGCTGAAGCACGTAAGAAGCTCGAACAGGAAAAGAACAAGCCGCTTGTTAAAGCAGGGAAAGGCAAGCCAGCTGCGGAGGGTAAGCAGGAAACGACTTCTGAAACTAAAAAGCCTGATGCAGCCGCACCTAATATGTCTTTGTTTGGGGCATTAGAGGAATCGCAGCCAGAGACTCCAGCAGTACCTCAAGTTGTGGCACCAGCCGAAACATCAACGGAAACAGACGCAGAAGCAGAGAGAGTAGGTGGGTAATGGTTACAGCAACATTTTTAACAAGAAGCTTTATGTATGCAGGAGCAAAGCTGGTGGACATTGACCCAGAAATGTCTCCAGATGACGTGCGCCTTCATTACGCTGCGCTGTACCCAGAACTTCTTAATGCTGTTGTGGGCGGGTCACAGCACATTGGTACTGAGTTGGTGTTTACTTTTGAAAAGTCTGTAGGGGTTAAAGGCTAATGGCACTCAATTTTGACAGGTTCAAAAAAGAGGGTGAGTTAAGTCTGGCAATTGCTAATAGTGAGGTGAAAGTATGTTCGAGTCTAATCAGGGATTTGGTGAATCGTGGGAAGGGTCATCCAGTACGTTTTCGCGGGAACTCCCGCATGTCAGTGCCAATGACGGAATTGCCCATGCGCCCCTGATTCTGCCTCACTTGTCAGCGGATATTCCAGCTGTCATCGATTATGAAGGCAGTCTGATCAAAAGCCTTGAAATCTGCGAACACCTTGAGGAACGTGGCCTGCTAACACAAGCAGACTTGGATGCTGGCGATAATCTGAGTGATGTGATTGAGACTACATTCAATTCTCTATTTTCTGGGCTGAATTTGGATGAAGTCACTATCAACATGGAAGAGGTCAGGTCTTACCAAAAGGGCAAAAGAGACAAGGTTAAGGTTGTCGTTGAGGCATTTCACTATGAATTAGGCGCATATAGCATCGAGGCCGCGATAAAGTATCTGAATGAGCAAGAGGCTGGACTGGGTGAATGTTTCAGTCGCTTGGTATGTACAGCCGTTGGCATCCTATATCGTGGATGGACACCATTTAACGCCTGGCATCATGTGACAACCCGCGACTGGAGATTTTGCGACACGTATGAACAGTTTGCCGAGGAAATCTTGGAAGAGATGGATGGCGATGAAGAAGAGCTTATGCATATGAATGTCATCAAGACGCAAGAAGCCATTGATGGATTGGGCGGTAACTTCACAGCATTCCATATCGATGACCGTGAGAAGGTCGCCTTTGTGCAAGAAATGAGAGGCAAGCTGAATCTGTTTGGGAAATATAAAGAATTAGTGGAAGCAATGCTGTTGGTGCTTACTGAAGTGACTTTTGGCATTGAGCAGTTTGCAGAGCAATACAGGTCATGTGTAGAAGAGGATGGCGAAAATGGTTTCGGCTATGGAGAAATAGCCATTTACGCAGTTGAGAATAGCGTCTTTGACCACCTCTACGACCAGCACATGCAGTCGCTGTATGAAGTGGGCATTGATGAAAACGCAGTTTCGTTTGGCTGGATGTTAGATGGCATTAGTAAAACTGACGTTGACGACATGGTGAGGAAACTTAAATTCTTGCAGGAAAAGCGTGCATGGTTTGCTGACGTTCTAAACAATTCACTTCAGAAGGACAGCTGGAACTGATTACCGTATCGGCGGGAATGGCATGGCTATTCGATAAACTACAGAAAATTAAGTAACGAGAAAATTTATGGGATTCAACAATCAAATGGAAAGTAAAGACAGGCTGGTGCTAAAAAGCGCAATGCTCATTTACGAAGGGCAGAACACGATTTATGCGAGTACACACCCTGTTCACCTTGTAAAAGAAAAAATGATGATTGGAGCAGGTACACCTATGAACCTGCTGGATCTCGAAAACGTCTTGGTGAGAATGGGAAAGAGCATGTCTGAGGGATTTGTGTCTGACAAGCTGATTTACTCATCGCCTAACGTGCGGTTTTGGTGGCGCAAAGCCGGTATCGGCAATATGTTCATCAAGAACAGCGAAGGCGAGTTTGCTTTAAAAGTGCATCACCCTAGCTTGGTGTTTACATTGTGCGGAAATGGCTTGAGGGTGTTTGCAGTGAAGGGTGACGAAAAGCCCACAGCAGATACGGAATTATTCAATGCGCCATATTACAACATCGATGCTTTTGGCAGGCTGTGTACAGGCAATGTTGTATTGCCAGATGAGACAGGTTCTACTAGCTTCGCGGCTTGGGAAAAGATGTTCTTCGACAGCTACTTTACCCACCACTCAAACGACAAGCTAATCCGCTCGAAGAAGTCGTGGGTGGGGTTCTGGGTTGACCAGTCAAAGAGCGGTGAGGTTTTCCCAGAGGATACCTTGTACGAGAGCAAGGCCGGAAGTCTAAAACTATTAGCAGAGGAATTGAGAAAACAATGAATAAAAGCATAAACCTTAACGCACTGGCCTTAATGAATATGGGGTTGGTAAATGCGCCCGTCATTGGGGAGCTGCCACCCATTGAGAACAGCGGTCAGCGCGTTGTGGTAGCTAAGAATGGCGTGTTTATTCAATTCGTAGGTAATTGGTTGGAAGTGATTAAGCGCGTTGGCAATATCAGCGCTAGCGTGCCTTACGGATCTATTGAAGAAAAAATCGATCTTCGATTTAAAAAGTTTCCGCGTGAAATGTTCACTCAATTTCATGAGCAGGCAAAGGCTTCATTTCCGAATGAAGCTTTTGCTTATATCCACTGGAATCGTGAAACAAATCAAATTTGCCTGGTGCCTGGTGTCGTTCTGAAAGCGACAGGGGATGAAATCAGCTATGGCCGTGTGGATATTGAAGATGGCTGGCAGTGCATTGGTGACATCCACAGCCATCCGAACTCAATCGCTTTTTACTCTGAGCTGGACAATGACGACGACAAAACAGGCGTGAAGTGCAGCTTTGTCATGGGTCTGGACTCTGAAAAGGCGATGAACAGCTTGAGAGGTCGTTTCTGCGTATTTGGAACCTACACCGAGATGGATGCGAGCTATACATAATGGCCTGGGAATTGCTTTTACTCTCTCGAAAATAATCAGTCATAAAAATCAATGTTCGATATTTTAGGGAAGTGGTATGAGCAATAAGAAGTTAGTCGTTTTATCAGCATTAGGTTTTAGTGGAAGTGCCTTTGCAACAACGGGTAGTAGTGATTTCACTGCAATCGCAGACATGTTGCAGGCTTGGAGTAGTGGGACATTGGGCAAGTTAATAGCAGGCGAAGCAATGGTGGCTGGCGTGGCCTATGGAATTGTCAGGCAAAATATTTTTGCGGTAATTATTTCAGTGGCAGCTGCATTGATTATGAGCTACGGCCCGGCAGTGCTGACTGACTTCTCTTCATTCACTGTTTAGGCGTTGATTATAAATTTCTATGTTTGATTATATTGTGCAGCGAGAAATGTTTGAAGGCTGGCTGGATGTGCCTGAATGCCAATTGGCTAACGCACCACTTGCGTTTGCTATGATTAAAAAACTGGTTGCCGCAACTGCTGATAGCGAATTACCTGATACGTTGGATGACTACAGGGTTGCAATCAAAGAGCAGGACGGCGGAGTGATAAAAACAATTCAATTCAACAATGGAGTATTGGCTATGGCTGATTTAAATACTGTCTTGGATATGCGCGTAGCTGTGGGATCGGCAGCTGAGTTTCAAGCGAAGGGTATAAAGGCGGTGAGCGAAATTGATTACGGCCAAGAGACTGGTATTGTGATTAAAGGTTGTGTAGACAAAAACAAACTGTACCTGGCGTTTATTGAATCAAAGCAAAATGACAGCTGTTCAGTGACAAATTGCGCCGAGCATTTGATCAACTTTGCTGAAAATCAACTGAAGCTACTGGGTCTGAATTTTGCAGATGCAGAACGTGTTTATTACGAAATAGACCAGCAAGGCAATATTGATTCAATTACGGTCGAGAACAATACACCATCGTGGAAGCCGATTTTCAGCGGCAAGCACAGCCGCTCACGGGCAGCATTGATTGGTGTAGCTGGTAGAAAAGTCGCTTCATTTTTATTGAATTAAATGAGTTATTATTCAGATTCATTTTAATGGCTTTGGCGTGCTTCTACAGAGAACGGTAATAATGAACAAGAAGGCAATATTTCGACTCAATGTGGCTGTCCTGGTAATAGTTTTGATAGCGATATTCAACATGCAGAAAATTAAAGGCCTTTTCTGGTCGGGACAGTACGCAGAAGTTAGGCTGAAAGGTTGCGACTCTGAAGCGTGCGAATTGCATGGGATCATGAAGATATCGGCAAGGTCTGGTGATTATTACTTGGTCGATAAAGGTGGTAGAGAGATTTACTTTGATAATAAACGGTTAACCCTTGCAAGGTTTCCAGCTGAAGCAAAATAAGTAGAGGCTTTATTGGTATTAAGTAAAAATAAACTAAACTCGATGTTTTAAATACTACCTGGTCCAATTTGAATAAAGAGCGAAGGTAAAGCAGTTTTTTCGTTAAAAAAGAGGAAGTAAGCCAAAGTAAATATAATAATGATGGTGTAAATTATTCGATTTATATTCATAAGACTTAGGAACAATGGCCGCAAATGCGGCCATTTTCTATCGTAGGATTAGGTATTTAGGTTTATAAAACTTTTAGTTGGTGTCCAACAATGGATGGGCAGTTTTTCAAGCCAACTTCACCGAGAGCTTCAATAGCTTTCTTCAGCTGCTGCTTAAACTTTGCATCAGATTGGATATTGCTGCCTGATAGTGCCCTGATAGTTTTTATATCATAAACAACTGCTTTGTTGGTACTGTGACTGGCGTAGAAGTTTAGCAACCACTTAGCCAACTGTTTCTTACCGAGCTTTTCACGATGCTCTTTAAAGATTTCAACGGTACCATCCTGGAATAGATTGATAATTTCTTTTTCAAAATAAACCAAAAAATGTGACTTACCAGTAGTTGAGTCTGTCGCATATTCAAATTTACGAATTAGAGAGCCTTGAAAGCCGGCAGTCTTTGTTTTTGATGCATCGTAGCATTCAATATTGATTTTTCCAGCCTGGAGAAGCTGCAAATACAATCTGATTCGGTTATATGACTCACCGCCAGTGGTATACGTGGCACCTGGGTTTAGTTTTTTGAATAGCTCGTATCCTGTGAACTGCGCGCATGCGTCTGCATCGCTCATATCTACCTGCTGTTTAGAGTGGATGTCGATTATTTCAAGGTAGAAGTCCAAAACTTCTTGGTTTAAGTCAAAACCCGAGTAGGTGATCGTGTAATTAGAAAGCGATTCGATAGTTCTATTTACCCGGAAGCTATTTACTTTGGCCGGGTTTTCGAGATCATCGGCTACAATATTAATCAGGGAGTTCGTACCGAAGAGGCTAGAGCGAACAATCGATCTAGGGATACCATAAGTCGAATGGCCCCATAGTGGCATTTGATTTTCTAATACATGAAATTTCACAGCTGCTTTAGTTTGGGATCTATGCATTGCACTTTTTGCCAATTGCTTAGTTGCTTCTCCAGCAAACAAACTGTCAGGTTTAAATTCAGTTTTTTGATCTGAATTTAACTTTGCTTCACTATCTGACATCTGACCCTCCCTTGTTCGATTTCAGCTAATAGTAAAGTCAAAAAACAGTGCGTCAAGTGGGTACTATCGTATTATCAGGTATATATGCAATTCTTATATCGTATTATTAGGTATATGTCTTTTTTGTGGTTTTCGCTCAGTTTGAATTTGGAAATTGAATTCTAGGTTAAAAGTAAACAAGATTGGATTCATGGATAACGTATTACCTGGTATTTAGTAGTTTATTTAAATTCTCTTTTTTCTATAAAAAATAACTATAAAAGACTACAGCCATGTTGATAAGTAGTTTTACCCTATTAAATTCAATAAGTTAGAGCAATCCAGCAATACCTGATCATACGAGGAAAAATACCTAATAATCCTGTAAATTTGTACCTGATCATACGAGTGATACTTGATTCAACGATACGAAATACCTGCAAATACGTGAGTCAATTAGTTTGTAAATTTGCCTTCTCATCAATTTATATTCTTCAATTTTGCCCAGGTCAAGCGATACCTGTTTATACGTTAGTCTAATCCACCAAAAATTTAACTCATGAACAAATGTTAACTGAGAATATTAAGTATTAATTGTAAACCACTGAATAATTGAATATATACCAGATGATACGCATAGAATTTATACCCGATAATACTATGGTTTCATTTATATTGAATTCAAGCAAAGTAAACTGATAAATACCTGTTAATACGATACTGAGAATCAGTAAGTTATTGATTTATATAGATGCTACCGGCATCTATGCTCAATTAATGATATCTGAATGACTCAGTGCGACAGTCGATAGAATTGATTAATTGGGAAATACCCGATAATACGATAATAATTTAGTCAAATTTATACCAGTTCATACGATACCGATTAGCTGGAATACCAGATCATACGTGGGTTTCAGGGTTATGGTGGTCAATTGCTGACTAAGTAGTTTTGCCTGGCAGGTAGGCTGTAAATATGTTGTTACAAATGCAAACTTTGCGGCTCGGAAATATAACTTTAAGTTTGTTATATAACATATTAATTTAATTGGATTTATCAATTTTAATTGCTTAGAAGCAATTGGGTAAATATACCCGATGAACCGTGAGCGTACAGATATGGTGATATCACATAAATACCTGGAAATACGTTAGTTAAATATCGGGAAAATGCACCAAATATAGATTGATTCATTTATTCAATGAATTTAATTGAATAGTAGCGATCGCGCTAAATACCAGTTAATACGCTATTCACCCAGTAATTAAATTTCACATAAACTTCTTTCTAAGCTTTGTCTCACGCTGTTCCCTGGAAGGATGGGGGTTACAGTTATAGAATGTAGCTGTAAATTTAATACCCTCAAACTCAAACAAACATAAAAAATTAATTGGGTTAGGAGGGTTTGGGTCTACATTAAAGTCATTCGTGTAGGCTATAAAAAGTTTAGCTGCATTAGCCGGATCTGCATTCATATCTTGTAGCTGTATGAAAGCTTGGGCATCGGCCTGGGATTCATGTTCAGAGAAACTGTAGAAACATGCTAAATAAGTAAATACAGGCAATAGGAAGATAGCTGCAATACGATTTGATTTAGTTGCATGCTTAAAGACCATTAGCTGAACAATCGAAAAGACAACACTGATCCAAAGCATGGCTGTAAAAATGCATCTATATGTATCGTGTCTTTGGTTTACGTGTTGATACTCATGTGCCAGAGTAAAAAGCAATACCGCAGGATTAACTGTTAGTGCATTTTCATCTAATTCTAAATATGCCGGCTTAGAAGTTTCTTTCTTTATTGCGGCTTGTGTGGGGTCTTTTATTGATGCAGCTGGAATTAGGTGGATATTCGGAATCTTTTTTTCTGAAGCTACAACAGAACACCAGGTTTGAATTATTCTCTGCTTTTCTGGAATATTATTCCTATCAAAGCGAACGGTTTCTGTGCATTTCTTTACTTGCGCTGCCGTTGGTATAAAGGTTTTAGACGGAAATAGACCAGGCATCAGTGCAAGAGTACCTACTATCAAATAGATGGCTAAAGTTATCCACCCAGGGAGGTTTATCTTTTCTGAAGTCCATTTAGGGTTGTTTTGGCTTGAATTAAGTTCAGCGGCGGATTGATCAGATTGAGAGTTTTCCAATTGCATTTTTAATTACTTTCTTGCTGTCTGTATGAAGGTATGTATTTGTTGTAACTACTGATGCATGCCCAAGGATATCGCGCACAACGACTAAATCAGCACCATTTAGAAGAAGGTGGGAGCCACCAGTATGGCGTAGCCAGTGTGAAGATGCATGCCTGACAGCATCTTCAGTCTCTTCATCATTTAATTCCATCTTGAAATAATCAGCAATTTCAGTAAACATGGTTTTCACTATGGCTGAAAGTGACTTTGATTCGAGGTTGCCTTGACCTATGAGGGGTTTAAGCAAGGGTTGAGGTTCGCCTTTTGAAAACGCTTCGATAGGCATGTCGTGGTACAGCTCGATTTCTTTAACTAGAGTAGGGTGCAAAGGTATCTCGCGCATTTTACGCCCCTTGCCTAGCACCTTTACGCCCCAGTCGTTAGTGGCCTTATCAATGATGACAATGTGGTTTGAGTTGATCTTTGCAAACTCAGATATCCGAACCATAGTCAGATAATAGAAACAGAGAATAAATCGGTTTCTGGCAAAGTACATCCTTTTGTCAGAATCAACTTCTAACCGTTCATGGAGTATTTTTACTGCGGCCAATGACTTGGTGAATACCTCAAGGGTAAGATACCTCTCGCGTGTTTTTTCAATTTCTGTATCTACATCTGTTTCCTCAACTTGGATTTTGGCGAGGCCAATCACGGGATTGAATTTGATAAACCGTTTGCCTATCAGGTAGACCATGAACGCATTAAGAGAGCTTTTAACCAACTTGAGGCTTGATTCACGTAGAGGACCGTTTAAAGGTTTCCAATCCTCATGCGTCAGTGGGCGCTTTATGCCAACGTATTTGTCCGGAGGATTCATCAGAAAGTCGATGTATGACGTGATTTCATCCTGCGTTTGAAGGGTTATATCAACGCCATGCACAAAATACAGCCAGAAGAGGTATCTATTAGTTTCTCGCGCAAAGTTTTCGTGTGTAGATTTTGAGTTTTTGTACTTATTCAGAAACTTTTCACGCTGATCAAGGGCAGCATCATAGCCAGGTTTTAATTCTGGCCGTAGATTGGACATTAGAGCCGGCACGGACATTAATATTTGCTTTTAGAAAAAAGGCGGTAGTAGGGGCGGGTATTATCCTGCCGGGTAGGGTACTTACTAATTTCTTGCAGCTGTTTAAGTGGATCTTCAATTTGGGTTACGCCAAATGTGATTTGGTATCCAGTGGCACCATCAACCATATCCCAAGAAACTGTCTCAGCTGCTGTGTTATTTTCTGAAGTCATACTAAACCTGGGTGCTAGGAAAGAATTGCCTGATATCTGCAATTTTAAAATTTAGATCAAGTCCCGCGTAATGTTCGTGAATAAAGTGGGTATTGATACTGGGAACAGTAGTTAGATCCGGGTCCAAATCAGTTCGACAAAAGAAGTCAGTTTTATCAAGGCTGTGATGGGTAATGCACATCAAAGGCCTGTTTTCGTATATGGAGCATCCGCCATCTTTGGCAAGGAATGTACAAGGTCCCACTTGTGGACGTGTTTCCAGGTATTTCTCAACCTTATTCTGTCGGAAATGCTCTTCAGGTGTGAATGAAACTTCTGGAGTAGCATTCATCTGGATGCCGGTCTTTTGGCTGATAGTTTCAGCCTCATGGCTACTGAGCAAAACTGGTATGTGGCAGCAATGACTGCATTGCTTTCTGCATGCCGTCTGTGAGCTTACTTTCTCATTGATATCAAGCGCCAGAATGCGAATATGATTGCGTTTAGTGCGGACGCTGGCATTTTGAGTAACTATGGCGTTCATCTTGAGTGGAAGCTGGTCAAAGAACTGGCCGTGCTGCATTTGAATAACATGAAGCACATTATTTGCATGCTGCATTGTTTCTTGTTGTTTGACTTGGATTTCGTCAAGGCATGGAGCTGGAGTTTGGATCTGTGTCATGAGAGCTATTCTATCTTTTAGAGATGCAATTTTTGCGGAAGTGACTGAACATGAGCAACATCTGTTCCAAATTAAGGTCTGGAAGTAAATCAGTAACAAAGTGCGGAACTAAAATGATTATATAGCCAGAAAGATAAGGCTGTATATAGAAAACGACATTATTAATGTAATGTCGTTTTTAAGCTAATTTAGGAGTAATTCAGAAAGTTATTAAAACTCTAATCACTAACTAGCTGCAAATTAGTTTCTACATTTTTTTGTTTGTACATCAACGGCTTTCCATTGACCGACCAGCTTTATTCCATTCGGATTTTGAATTTGCTCAACAAGTCCTTTTTTTTGCAGTGATTTAAGGGTGTCTAGGTTACAAATTCGCTGACCATTAATATGAATGGACATTCCACAACCGGGTTCGGTCGTCCAACCATGATCTAGGTGCGACAAGACCTTCTGCTGTACTTTAGTTAGTTTATTCACTCAATTTCCTATACTTAGCTATAAGTTGGTTGTAGATGATCAAAGCTCTTTATGAACATGAAATTTATCTAGTTATTCTTAATGGAAGGTATTAATGATGGCCTTTAATTCGTTTGCGTCTTGCATAACATCACCTTAAATTGATACAGGAGTTATGCAATCGACATGCCAAAAGCCGAGAGTGTCAGTCTCATTTTGGGCTAAATTTCAATTAGTTTTGCAAGCTGTAGAATATAGTCTTCAGGAAGTAAGATTTTTAGAGAATGGTTAAAATAAATTGTAGGATGGAGTTAATTGTTTTCTAAATAATTTACTTAATTGATTTGTTTAAAGTATCCAGTTAAAGATATCGGCAGATTTAAATTCGTTAATTCACGATATGAAATACTTCTGGTTTCAGAGGTTTTTAGGTTAGAGAAAAGTTCATTTAACATGATGCAGCTTATTGATTCAGTAAGGGTTGTATGTTGATTTGTTACGCTAGATGATGTGCAATTTTGAAAAGAAATATTGTTAGTTACTTCTTGTTTAAACTGATTTTGTGCATCTTGATTATTAAGCAGATGGTCGATAAATGCGTTTAATTTTTGTATGGCATGATTGTCAATCACTACCGCAGAGACATTAGTGTTGTTAACGATTAGTAAATAGTTGTCGTTCTTTGACTTATACCAAGTAAATTTTGATTGATTAATGCTGTTGGTTATTGGATTGTTAATTGATTGAGCATTGAATCTAATTACGAAGTTATTGATTTGAGGTAATGGGGATAAAAACTTTGAGGGGTTATTACAGAAAGTAAAGAAGATAATCACTGATAAAGCAAGTAAGGTATAGACAGAAAATTTTAGTTTATTACTGATTTTATCAAATGTGGTCAAGGCCTTCTGAGCGATTAGTATCCATACATTTAAAAACAAAGCGGAAACAAAAATGAATGTAATTAATCCTGGATTGATTATTGGGTCAAAGTGAAAATTTATAAGACTTGATACACTAGGATTATCTGATTCGTTTTGTAATGTGCGTATCAGTAGAATTATAAATGTAGCAAAAGTGATTATTAATTTTGGGGTGGCCCGGACTAAATACAGTCTATCTTTATCTGCATACTCGTTAACGTAAACGGTAAAGTCTATAAAGTAGTGGGTCAAGGTGAATGCGGTAAATAAGATGACCAACATAAACATCCAATAGCTTAATGAATTAAGGGGCTGAATTTTATCGATGAGCAGACTAGAAATCAGGGCAGATAGGTTCCAGATAGCAAGACGCTTAGTTTCCTTATCAGGTTTGGTAAATAAATTGTTATGTGCTTTGGGTTTGAAATGAGACTTCCTGAGTGCGCGGGTAGTTTGTAAATTTCTAATGTAGTTTCTTTGCATGGTGTATTTTGAATTTGAAGTTTGCAGGAACTAATAAAGAGAATTTTAAATAGCTGTTAAATTTCTCTTGCTTATACAGCCTCTATGAGAGATGCGTGCTTGAAAGCTTGATACTGATCACTCCCGTCAATGACTGAGATGTGTAAGCAGTTGATGATGTATCTGAGCTGGCTGTGGTAAAACTCTTCTACCGAGTATTGCTTCTCGATAGTCTGTGGTCCAGTAAATTCAATACTTGTGGTTCCATGAATAGGACTCAATAGCAGTTCCTGGAACAGAGTGTCAGGCAAACCCATGCAGAAGTTTTCGTCGTGCTGTAGGGCTTCAGCAAATGCTTTGAAGGTAATTTTTAGAACGTGAAAGTGCTGGAGTTCAAAGTTGTACAAAGGTGCCAACAATATTTGTAACTGTCTCCAGTCAGCGAAGTCATTATTTTTTGCGAAGTGCAGAAGCTGGAGAAGTGTGTTTGAAAGTCTGACAGTGCTTTTCATTTGGCGATCACCTTGTTTATTTTAGGAACAAACTCACTGATAGCAATAAAAATACCAACAAATAAAAATATTTGTAAGTTTCGATTAATTAGTTTATAGTGCGCACAAATTTAAACGCAAGTGGCATTTCTTTTTTTAGGAATATGATTTTGAAAACGTTGTTCACAGTTTCTTACCCGCGCTTTACAGCACCATCTTTGGATGGGTGGCGGTCTTTTGTCATGTGAACCTGATACGTTTTGCATAGAAAAGCCCGTCACGTTTGACGGGTTTTTTTTTACCCTTTTACACCTCGAATAGCGCAGCCAGGGTAGCGCACTTGCTTTGGGAGCAAGGGGTCGTAGGTTCAATTCCTACTTCGAGGACCAGTTAGTTTTGATCCGTTGAGAGAAAGCGAATTTACCGAAAGGTAAATTTACCAACTGTAGATATTGAAGCATAGCGAGAGTGGCGTCATGCGCTCAACGTGATCAACCTAAAATAGATAAAAGTCTATGTTCGATTTTTAAGATTATTCACATGCCGTTTATGCGTGGAATAGCTAGGCCTGAGTCGTTTCGTGAGTAACTGTTTGTGGATCTCGATCACCTGGTTATGTGTAAAAAATTCATCAGTAAATGATTTGATGTAATCAGCGTAATCTGAGGCGTACCTAACATTATCAGGCATGGGTGTTTTGAAAGTAGCACCGCCCAGAAATACGATTACAGAGTGGATATTGTTGATATCGATGTCCAATGCAGACTCAATGGCTTTGAGGTGCTTGTAATTCTGCCGGAGTGGGTTCTGAAATTTGTATCGATTCTTGTAGATCTGCTGTGTCCAGGTAGCACTTCTTTCTGAGCCAAATATCCAACCTGAAAAATTCTTAGTCTCGACTACAAATAGGCCATATTGCGATATGTAAATGTGATCTATCTGTGTAGTGCCCTCCCCTGTTTCAAGGGTGACATTATGAACTGCAAGGTAATTCTCTTTTTCGAGCCTTGTACGTGATATGTACCTAACTACCTGTTCGCCCATCAAGCCCTTAAAAAAAGCTGTCTTGATGAAAAATGAGATACCTATCAGGGCAAGTAGCCACCAAAACTGCTGAATATAAATGTAGATGGATTTAAATAATACGTCTGCAATTAAGTTCTGATTCATGTTGTGTTGTTTATGGCCGTGTTTTAGTAGAAGGTACCACAATTTCCATTTGGCGAAATTGATAAGTGAATTTTGTATTATCTAAATACATTCACTTAGGAGGTTTTATGGCAGTAGTAGACCAAATCGGACGCAATGTTCAATTAAAGAAAATCGAGCATTCGGAGCGCATGAGCGAAGAGACCAATTGCTTTGTAGCTGCGATTTATCTGGATGGCAAGAAAATTGGTGACGCGGAAGATGATGGGCACGGTGGATGTATGAAAATCTACCCGCAGTCATGCGTTAAGCAGTTAAATGAAATTGGCGCTGCAATGGGTAAGGAAATTGTTGATTGGAGTCCAGAGCCGCTTGATATCGATGGTGAAGATATTATCGGTAAGTTACTGGATGAATGGCTGCTGATGAAGGACTATAAAAAGTTGCTGCGCGGGAAGAAAGTAACATTTGTCGATGGCAAAGACATTTACTCTTTGGGTCGCAAATTTACGGATGCTGCCGATGAAAAGGCAATGATTGAAGCATTGAAGAAGCGCACACCAACGGCTGTTGTTTTTAACGGGTTGACTGATGAAGCTGGTTTGTCGCTCTATTTGGCTACGACTGGTCAGAAAATCGGATGGAAGTTGGTAAGTGAACAAGGTCAAAAAGAAGGGGATCGTATGGACTCCCCTAATTAATGAAACTACGCTACCAGATGAGCCTGGGGCTTAATGCCTTCGTCATAGAAAATTGAGGCTTCAGGATCATCAGGGCTATGTATAGTAACCTCGATGTTCATCGCTCTTGCCTTTTCAATGGCTTCAAAAGCATTATCAGCTTGAACACTGACACTTGCCGCGTAATAAAACACACATTCAAAAGTGAACTGACCTTCAGATACCGGCTGCGGTAAACCAGGTGTACCAGAAAAATCTGTTTTACCATGAGCTTGGCATTGAAGACCTGTTTCTGAAGTGGATTGGTCTAGGATATTCATAATTGTCTCCATGAAGGGATTGGAGAAATCATGAACCCGAGGGGTTATGAGATCCCCAAGGATAAATAAACGGTAAAAGGTGATTAATGAGTCATCAAAAAATCGATAATAGATTAAAAGCTATTAAGCATAAGCGCACCAAAAATCAGGAACACTAATCTCATAGCCCAGTTGATCAGCAATATGCAATCTAATTGCGAATACGTCCAAAGTCTTCATAAACAGATTCAAAGCTTTAGTCTTGAAAGAATGATCAGTGCGAGACTGAATAGCAAGGATAAGCATGTAAATCTTGGCATAAGCTGCGCCATCTACTGTTTGAGACAAGGCCCAGAGAACTTCTTGGCCGTGTAATTTAAAGATATTAATTTTTTTCATAAATGATGCTCCAAAAAAAGAAACGAGCACCATCCCGAAACGGGATAAAGATGCCCGTCAGGGGTTAATACAAAATAAAATTACGCTAATTGCCAGATTCCCCGGTCCACATTTGAAAAATCACTGTAGGACTGAAGTACCTGTCTGATCTTAGCTTGCCAATTTTTATTGGTCTTAAGATTTTCTGGGGAGTCTTTTTCGACACGATTGTATAAATCGGCCAAATTAGATTTACCACCAAGAGAAATCAATGCACTTTTAACAACAGCACGCCAAATTGATGTGAGTCTATTTGATGCTTCTCTTGCCATGAATGCCAAATCACCCAGGTATGAGGTAATTGACCTTGGTTTTTGCCAAAGAACAATGTACTCATGCATGATACGAGGGTGTTTCATATTTGCATACTGACGACTATCAGAGACACAATTGTGTTGTGCTTTGATAATGACAGAAGCTAGTTCATTACTAGGCATACGCGAAATCAATTCGGAAGTGTATGCATAATATCGACCCGCCTTGCGCTGATCACCGAGCAAAGTACCGTACCAAAATCCAGGTAAAGTTGCCTCGCGTTGATTGAGCATGAAGACCATAGCTTTTTCGTTAAAGTCTTCTGGGGATGAACATTGAGATAAATCATCAGGATGAGCTTCATTACCCCAAACATTGCCGCTATATTTTACGACATCGTGGTAGGGCAAATGGCTAAAGCACATCTCTACTTGACGGCCAACACGCTCAAGAATTGAATCCTTAAGCCCATTAAAACCAGAGTGTAAATCTAAACCTACAGCGAAAGGTATCTTCATTTCTTTAGCTACGTCAAGTGCGGTATTTGAACCGCAGCAAGGGTCAACGAAAGATTGAGGTTTATATTGATTGAATAAATCTACATAAACGTGCCCAGAAGCATTACCACGCCAGGATGACTGGCCCCAAGGTCCGCGAGATTTGTGAGAAATAATAGAACTTTGCATAATTTTGTCTCCAAAAAATGAAGGGACAAAACTCCCAATGGGAGTTAAATCCCAAATGGGTAAAGAAAAGTTGAGTGATTAATTAAAACAATTCCACGGAACCTTTGCAGGCACCAGCAAATGTTGAAGCTAATCGGAAGGATGAAAAACGATGGACATTAGCTGAAACGGACTGGAAACCAGAACCATCCCAATAACGACCAAGTGAGTCTAAGACTATGAACATAATTTACTCCCTTAAAACATGAAGGGAGTGAATTATTCAACGGGGAAAATTCATTCCCTGTTGAGAAGATTAAAATTCTTATCGAGATAAGAAACTTTGCCAATGGCAGAAGTGAGTCAATCTTAATTCTTTAGGATCGGCTTTGCAATACCATCTTTTGATGTGCCCGGCATTCGGCGGGAATGAACATCTAAAAATATACAATTTACTCAATTGAAACCAATTTGAGAGGAATTGTATGAGCGACATGTATCCACCGGAAGTATTGGAGATTATGGTCCACATGCCAAAGGTAAAGCTGAAATCGTTTGCATTTAATGCAACTGGTGGCGGTACACAGATTGTGAATTATGAGGGTTACGACTTTGGACTGAAGTTTGATGGCGACTCAACTGTGAAGGTAATCAATGGTTTTTTTGACCCGGAGTGTGGGCACAGATTCCACTCCCAAGCGGTCAGCGAAGACTTAATCAAATTCCTTGAAGCGAATGGCGGTGACAAAAGCACGGTTATCTACTTCGATGAGTACAGTGCTATTGAGTTGGCTGTAGGTGATTTGCGCTTAATGAGGGGCGCGGCAAACCTTGCTGATGAAATACGGGAAGAAATTCGCAGGAAAAAGGCTTCATTGACTTAGCTTGGAGTCTTTTTTGCTTTATTAGGCTATCTGAATACTGGAATCATTAAAGTGAAACTACGAGTCATTGCCGCTCTACTCTTCAGCATGTCATTCAATGCAGTAGGGCTTGAGTTAAAAATCTGCGAGCCGGGTAAACAAACTGCGGTTTGCGACCGTGATATATCTAACATGGATGATACTTTGAGTTTCCTGTATCAGTATGTCCACAAGTTTTCTGGCAATAAAGAGTTCGTAAGCAAAAACAGCGAAGAATTTAAAACCGCTGTGAATGCATGCGAAAACAAGCCGTGTGTGGCTGAACTGTTCTCTAGCCAAATTGGATACATGTTCGACAGCCTGGACGAAAGTATTACAGTCAAGACCAGTGATGACGTGAAAGGCTTGTGGTTCTCTAATGATGCAGCTTCATTTACTAATTACGGCAGCCTGATCATGACTGACCAGTTTATTTACTGGGGCGTGAACGATGCTTACGGTAATGCATTGCTTGCCAGTAACAACAAAGAGATATGCCGCTCAAAATTTACACTGGTACGAGATGAAATTGGAACTGTTTTTGTTGACCACCTGGGTAGAAAGTATGAAATCAAGGAAGATTCTGACTTCGATACTTACTTGGTAAGGATTGATAGCAGCACATGTGACGATGCTGACTTCGAGATTGGCGCTTTCAGGCTGACTATGCACTATCGCAACATGCGCGCATTAAGCCTGATTGAGTACAACAAAAGCGGCCACCCTACCCGCTGGATGTCATTTGTCAGGTAAGAGATGGGTCTGGTAGAACTTTATCAATCAAATGGCCGGACAATAGCACTGCATGGCACCGTGGCTGATCAAACGGGATCGGCTGGCGTTCTGGGTCTATATAGCGACATCAGCGCGCTGCACGTTGAATATGAGGCTGAAGACTGGGAAAGCCTATCGAGTAATTTCAAATTTGTTCGTAAGTCTCACATTCATCAGGGCATTCTGTTTCATCAAGACATGGCGCAACCAACGTATAGCGAAGTATTTGTGTTCGGAAGCAATCTAAAAGGCCGGCACGGTAAAGGCGCAGCACTGATCGCACAAAATGAATATGGCGCAGTGTACGGAGTTGGCAAGGGTTTTGCTGGTAGGTCTTATGCTCTGCCGACCCGCGATGCTAACGAGTTATCGGTAAAGAAAGCAGAAGTACGGTCGCTGTCACTGGATGAAGTAGAAAATTCGATTTCGGATTTTATTAAGTTTGCTGGTGATAATCTCGACAAGCGTTTTTACGTGACGCGCGTTGGATGCACGTTGGCCGGGTTTAAGGATTCGGACATTGGACCACTGTTTAAAGGCGTGACTGGTAATTGCAGCTTGCCTATCGAGTGGGTTAATAATTTTATTGAGGTTTAGTAATGCCATTTATCAAAAACATGTTGAGCAAGAACGGCTTTTTAATGATGGGCGTGTTTGCATTTTTATTCCTGATGATGCTTTCAGGGATACTGGCCGGGAGCGCGATGTTTTTTACGGGCACAGCGTTTATTCCTAATCCACAGGTTAAATGGTGGGGATGGACATTCAGCATTTCAGGCGCGGCATATGCAATCAGTTCGGTTGGCTACATTATCGCGCTAGTCTATTTCTTCTTTAGCGGAAACGTGAAGGTGATTAAATATATCAGATGGTACTGCTATGTCATTTTGGTTTTCATGGTCGTTTTTACGATTTCAGGGATTGGCAGTGGCAGCACAAATGCAGTGGGATATCTGTTTAAGATACTCACAGCTACAACAGTCATAGTGATGGTCAGATACTTGTCGAAAGAATCGACTACTGAAGTTATCACCAGCTGGTTCTCAGCAGCTAAGTAAAGAAAACACCCAAGCTCATAGCCAGGCTTCGGCCTGGTTTTTTTTCGACTGTTTCAAGCCAATTCCATTCGGCAAAAACGACCCCTCGTTTTGATATCTTCTATCTATCGAAGGAGAAAAACGAATGACAAAAGGTGTAGCAAAATTCATTAAAGAAGTTGTAGTCATCGACCCAGACACTAAGCTGCCGGTTGAGATTTCCATCTACAAAGATATGACAACAGAGGGTATCTTTGGGATTGATTCAAGCTTCCTGACAAGCGGTGACGTTGAAGAGGTTAAGTCGCCTTTCAATGATGAAACACTGACGCTGGAAGGTGATTGATATGCAGTTTGACGTACATCAGTTCTATCCTACCCCGCCAGAGCTAAGAGACAGTGCCTGGAAGCTGTTTCAAAACCGTGAGTTTACGACAGTGCTGGAGCCTTCAGCTGAAGAGGTTAAGTCGCCTTTCAATGATGAAACACTGACGCTGGAAGGTGATTGATATGCAGTTTGACGTACATCAGTTCTATCCTACCCCGCCAGAGCTAAGAGACCGTGCCTGGAAGCTGTTTCAAAACCGTGAGTTTACGACAGTGCTGGAGCCTTCAGCTGGTGAAGGACACTTGATCCCTGGTGAAATCGTTGAGAGTGACGAAGAGTTTCGGGAGCGTTGCGAGGCATTTGGCGATGTTAACGTGATGACTAAAAGAAAGCGCTATAAGATCACCCGTGAAATCAAGGGTGTGCATTGCATCGAATTAGATATTTCTAAGCACGATATATTGCGCGCCAAGGGTCATAAGGTTGTTGGCGTGGACTTTATGAAGTTTTCTTCAGGTAGCATGTTCAGCCACATCATTTTAAACCCGCCGTTCAATGCAGGGGTAACGCATGCACTGCACGCTTGGGATATTGCGTATTCAGCTGAGATTGTAATTATCTTGAATGCTGAGTCTGTTCGCAACCCACGTTCAAATGATGCTAGAAGGCTTTGCGACTTGATCGAAGAGCATGGGAGCGTTGAGTATATTGAAAACGCTTTCATTGAGGCTGAGCGCGAAACAGCAGTAGAAATCGCGCTGATTTACCTTAACAAAGTTAGCTCATATGCAGATGATGTTGTAGGGGATATCTGGTCACAGCTGCAAAGCGAGGAAGTGGAAGATATTACTGGTGAGGCATTTCAGCAGCACGCGTTGGCAGTCCCTAAAAATTACATTGAAAATCTGGTAGTTGCGTTCAAGGCATCTGATATTGCATTACGTCAAAGCCTGTTTGCGAAATACAGGTTTACCCATTACGCGAGCATGCTTGGGCAGACTATTGAGAACCTGAGATCGGATACAAACAACAAGATTCAGGGAATGAGGCCAAAAGAGCTTCAGGTGGAATACGCTGAAGGTTATCAGGATCTTAAAAACCGTGCCTGGACCAGCATCCTTTGCAGTACAGAAGTGCGTGATAAAATGTCAAAAAAATCATTGGCTAAGTTTGAATCTGACTTCATACACATCAAGTCGCTGGAGTTCAATACCGCTAATATTTACGGTTTCATTTGTGGACTTTTGGATAAGCAAGGTGAAATCCAGGAAGAAATGATGCTGGAATTTTTTGATTCAGTTACCCGGTACAGAAGTGATTGTAAAAATGCTGTTCACTACTGCGGTTACAAATCCAATGATAAACACTTGATTGGGATGAAAATCCGCACAACACGTTTTATATTGCCTAACAATAGATGGTTTGGGAGCGTTAGTTGGGAAGCTAAACAAAAGCTGGCAGACTTTGACAAAGTATTTGCAATGCTTGACGGCAAGCCAGGGTGTGAATTTGGCCTGTACGATGCGTTTAATGACAAAGAAACTGAAAAGCGTCTGGAAAGTGGAGAGCGTATTAAGACGGATTATTTCGAGATTCGGTCTTATAAAGTGGGCACAATTCACTTCTTCCCTACTCGCAAAGATATCATTGATCGCCTAAATTTCAGGGTAGGTCAAATTCGTCGCTGGTTACCAACCAGTGTCGATGCAACTGACTCAGAATACTGGAAACATTACGAGGCTGCGGAGAAATCTGAAAAAGCAGTTGAAGAAGCAATCAAGAGTTGTTCGCGTGGTAGTTACGATAATCCATGGTGGTATTTAAATCAAGGTGAAGAGCGCGAGCCAGGCAGATTCCAAGGCATTGCGGATGCAGTATATAACGCAATTGAATCAGATATGGCAAAAAGAGGAATTGACATAAATAAACGTATCGAGTCAAAACCAACAAAAGGACAGCAACAGGAAGTGCTACAGCTGACCCTTGCGGCCTAACTGGTACAGTAATTGCAAAAAGCCCTTATCTATTACGGTGAGGGTTTTTTTATGCGTGTATTTTCAGTGACGGCCAGTGATGCTCAATGCCTGGTGAGTTCAGTGAGTGGTATGGAAAAATTGATGTTGGAATTATTGACGAAGGGTTTGCGACTGTATGACTTGCACGCCCTATCCTGGAATGACATCAATTTTGCGACCGGAGAAATTTCAGTATGGGATATTACGGCCATACCGATTGCCAGAGTGATTCAGTCCAGCGACTATTTGTTCGAGAGCCTGGCAGAGATGAAAAGCCTAGCAAGACATGATTATTTTGTATTCTGTGATGCTTATGGGGAGCGGTACAACCTTGAAATGCTAAAGCGGCTGATCAATCGCGCGATGAGCATTGGCGGCGTGGTCTACAACGACATTGGCTATCAGGATTTTATAGTAGTGGATCAGACAGTTAATGGCCGGGCCGCTGCGAATGTGGTGAATTGATTTTTTTTATATGTTGGATTAAACTGGATTCACATTTTGGTCCGCCAAGCTGCTAACACTTTTTTGTGTTAATTTTAAATCTCTCATAGGTACGGGGTTCCGTGCTTATCTGCAATCCTGAAGTGGCATGTTCCACTTTTGGAAAATTCTTCGTTTCACCCACTGGGGCTAATAATCCCGGTTCGGGCATTCATTAGCCTCTTCATTTTCTTTAGGAGCTAATCTATGTTTGAACAAATCAAATCTGGTTGTAAATCTTTTGACGATCTGGCTAATAAAGGGATCATTACTCAAGGTAATGTGCTTTCTCCCCCACAGTTATCGGGTTTTGTTAGAAGCCTCAATAAACGCGATTGCAACGGTTATTCTAATTTTTCAGCTGGAGAACTCCAGTCGTTTGATTTAAAGCTGTTTGAGCGCGTACCAAGTCATGTTTTGAAGGAATTAAAAGACATCACATCGCAAGATGATGATGCAATCTTTTACGAATTCAGAACATTTAAATCTAACAAAGAAAAATTCGTTCATGCCTACGTTATTTGTAGTGGCAATAATGAGCTTAAAAAAGTCTTTGTTAATCGCAGTGGCCGCAAATCGGAAGATGTTGCAAAAGCTGTTGTACCTAGAATCGCTATGGATGTTAATGGCGACTTTTCTGTTACTTATTTCTAAAAACCTTTTATCGGGCAAAGCAAGACATTACCCGATTCGGGTTTTGTCATGCCTGTCTATTCTTTATTTCGGAGACAGTTATGATTAACAACGCAAATTTACCAATTAAAGTTGTTTTAATGTTTAATCAAGAGGCGCTTTCCACTTCAGAAGACGCTATTCCAAGCCCTATCAGGACATGGTTCGCTTTTGATCCAACTAGCGTAGACAAGGCTCAGAAATACCTGGAAGAAAATGACTATGCAACACGCGTAGTTTTTCAGCCGGCAGACTTTGAGTATTCGTATTACGCTGAAGGTGAAAATGAGTTATCTGGTGAAGAAATTCTTGTGGGTAGAGATGGTTTGGAATTCAACTGCCAAGATGAATCCGGGTCATATCTTTACTACAAGTATTGCTACCCATCCATGATGTTTGATTGGAATCTAAATGACGATGGTTTAGTAACTATGCCTGATGTTGTCATTACTTCAGGCAATGGAAGCTTGATAATTTGGTACTCTGATGTAAACAATGAGATGCCTGAATCTGTCATGAAATTGGATTTAACTTCAATTAATCAGGGCGAAGAGGCATCGGTAGAGCTATTGAATCAATTTGCAGCACTATCAAATCTTAAGGACAAGCAGTTTACTGAAGTCTCACAAGGCAAATTTGCATTCGATGGTAATACTTACATTCTAAATAACATCAGCGATTTAGCTGAAGTTTTTGAATTTGTATTAGTTAAGTAGTTTCACCCAGTCTGGGGCATGTTCTCCAGTCATTGGGAGATATGTCCCTTCTTTTTTTTGGAGGCATTCTATGAATCTACAGTATCTAATTGTTGATTGTTCACTTTCAGAGCGCGTTGGTACATATAACCGTATTGATAACTTCATAGTTTCTTATGGTGTTCGTACCAAAAATGACGCTGGTTTTGTAAAAGACAGGTTGAAAGCAATATTTTCAGAATTTAGGGTAAAAGTTGTACCTATTGAAAATGTACGCGCTGAGCCTAATGCTAAGTTAACCTTCCCCGTTCTTGATCGCCATTCTCGCAATCGTTATCAGGTTTATGTTGGGGATGTTAATGACCAGAAAGTTGATTCTCAAATAGCACTTATTTAAAACCCCTTGGGCTTGTTACTAAATCCCATTGAGGTTTTGGTCTGCAAGCCTGTTCTTACTTTAGGAGCAGTTATGCAAACAAATACTCTACCATCGCCTGTCATTCGTCATATCCAATTTGATGAGTTTGTTGCCAGGTTACTACCAGTTGCAATCGTAGGTAATGAGTCTGAAGAAAGTTTCTCGGAAAAGTTTGTTCATCCGGTTGATTCAGATATTGTTAAAAAGGCGATTGCTGCAAACCCTCGCAAGGTTTGGACATTCTATGAAATGGATGGAGTTAACTGGTTAGGTAGCGAAATTGGTTACGTTAATCGTGCTGGCTATGTCATCACTGATCAATCGTATTCTGATGTCGATTCTATCCAGGTCCACGATAATCTTTGGATTGGAAAATCTAAGTTAGTTGTGACTTGTGGTAAAGATGTTGATGAAGAAGCTTTAGAAGAATTTATTACTGACGGTATTGAAGATATTAGGGCTGAATTTGCTGGTGAGCCTTATGACATACTTGGATGCAGTGAATTTACTGAACGGAACCACATCAACTTAATGGTAGTGGAAATTGATGCAATGTTTGATGAGTCACCCTCATCAGGATTGTTGCAGGATCTACATGCCAGTTTTAAAGCATTTTGTGCGAAGGTGATTAAAGAAATACCTGGTGCTGAAGTTTGTATACATGAAGAACTCAGCGTTGGTTTGTTTTTTGGTCCGGACAGTTTAACGTCTTCAACCCTTTGGGCTTAATGTCTTCGTAGTTTGTTTTATTTGATAAAAGAGTGCCCAATCTTCTGATTGGCCTCTTTTTTTCATTTGTGCGGCTGAGATGGTAAGAACTTTGCTTATATGACAGAAAAACGAATCGGCGGAATAGACCGACCGAACTCATATAATCAATTTATCGATTTCTTACATGGACATCTCGACAATGAAATACCTGGTAGATGCGCTGGTAATAGTTTTACTAAGTCTCTCATCACTGGTGCATGAAGCTGATGCAGCTGAAAATAACTTTGTCCAGTGCGCAACGCAATTCCACAAGAATGTTGAACCCTACATGCCGGCACTGCGCGGTAATGAGAGTCGCTTATCGTATTTATGCTATGACGAAATGGCAGTGCTGTTTTTTAATGATGGAAGAGTACCGCTTTATAGCGCCCAAGTGTCAAACAAGGGAGAGATAGTCAAAGGCTACGATGTTGGCCGTAGCGAGCGGGATGCTTTTCATGAAGAAGAACGCATACCCAGGCAATACAGAACAACACTAGATGATTTCAAACGCCTGAATCGCATGACAGGCAATATTGCTTATGATCGCGGCCACCTGACTGCAAGTGCTGACATGCCGACCAAAAGTTCGGAGTATCAGAGTTTTTCACTGGCAAACATAGTCCCACAAAACCCATCCATGAACCGCGGCCCCTGGGCTGAAGTTGAAAAATCTACCCGAAAGTACGTTAAGCGCGCGGCCAGTGATGTCTACATAGTGACTGGCGTGTTATTTGCAAAGAATGCACAGAACATCAATGGCATGTACATACCCACACACCTTTGGAAAGCGGTCTACGACCCGGTAGTGAATAAGGGTTGGGTACATATCATGCCAAACATACAAAAGGCAGTTGTATCAAAGCCTATGGGGTTAAAAACATTCAGGAACACATATGGGATAGATGTATTTAATAATGCAGACGGGATGGACGATTAGGTGAGGAATTTAAAATGGCATTAACTGGAATTGGAATTAAGGTAAGTGAAGTGAAAAATGTGAATGATGCGATGCTCTATATACTTGAAGGGCACCTGGCAACGCTTGAATTGTTGGCAGATAAGGCGGCACCAACCCGGTGTGAGCTTGAGAGAGCTATTGAACTAGGGCAAGCAAGCGTGAAATGGGCAAATGAATTCGGGCTGAACCTGGAGAATACGAGAGCCGAGGTAATCAGAAAAGAATTCAACTCAAATGTAAAAGCATGGGCTACACACTTGCTGGCAAACAAACGGCCAAGACACAAATACGGCGTGTCAAAACATTAAATATGAGCCAGTCATTGACTGGCTTTTTATTGCCCGGTGAATTCGGCGGAATCGATGCAGGAATTTTGTAGAATGGAATTAAATTAAATTTTGGGGTGAATATGAAGGGTCGTTGGGTGGTTGTGGAAGGATTGAACGCTGCTGGCAAAACCACATTGATGGATGGCATAAAAGAATATCTGCATTCCAAAGAGCAAAGTTTCACGCATAGCCGTGAGCCGGGTTCAAGTATTGTTGGTGAACGAATCAGATCACTACTGCTTGATGGGAAGGAATCCGGGCTACAGCCGATTACTGAAGTGCTACTTTTTGCAGCTGCACGCCATCAACATATTGTTGAAGTCATTGAGCCAGGCTTGAGAACAGGTAAGTATGTTCTGTGTGATAGATACCTACCCTCTTCGATTAGCTTCCAAGGATACGGCCAGGGAATTAGTTTAGCTGTAATCAAAAAAATCAATGATGAGGCGACTGTAGGACTGGTTCCGGATTTAACAATCATCCTGGATATAGATCCAGAGCTTGCAGCTGAACGTATTGCGGCCCGTAAAGGCGAAGTAGATAAGTACGAAGGCTACGACATGGAATTTCAAAAGCGCGTGCGTCAGGGATACCTTGATCAAGCGTCAAACCCGAAAATTGGTGGACCGGGTAAGTTTGTAGTGATTGACGCATCACAGTCACCCACGGACATACTGAGTGAATGTATTGGTTGGCTAAAGCATTACGAGCTGTGATTGTTGTATTTTTTCCACGACTCAGATTTTTTGAAATATCCGGGCAGTTTTATTGACTTAGATTATTTGCAGTTAATAAAATTGCTCACATAAACGTTGCAGTACCGCGCCCGGTTGGGTGCATATTTAAAGATTTGTAGGTGTGATAAATCTTTGTAGGAAAATTCAAACATGGATTTTCTGGTTATACCAAAGATGGGCTATCGCCCATGTCCTAACCCTACCTATCTTTTTCGATGTTAGTTTTTATTGAAAGAGGTTTGTATGACATTAATCGACAAGAGCAGTGGTGGCGACCAAGACACATCTACGGATGTACTTACCTTGTCTGGTATGCAACAGCAACAAGAGCAAAAAAAGACTGAAAAAGGCGAAAAGCCGCCTCGCAATAAAGGCAGGATCGTTAATCAAGCTGATGCGAATAAAAAGCTACTGGAAGCCTTTATTGAAGAGATGGCTAAGCCAGAACTGCATGAGAGCATCGCTGCATGCTTTCCTAAAGCTTTCCGTCAAGATGATGATCGAGGCATTGGCCGGGCGGCAATATGGGCTGGCGCACTGGGTAGTATGGCGCGCGAAAACGTTGAAGTTACTCGTTGCTCGATTAAAAGTGTGATCGGCGCGCTGCGTCTGTGCGCGCAACTTGGATTAGAGCCAGGGCCACTTGGATTAGTCCATATCATGCCGAAATACAATTCAGACTTTGGTGAGTACGAAGTTGAAATGCGTATAGGGTATCGGGGCTACCTGGAGTTAATGCGCAGACCTGGCAACGTGGGTGACATTGATGCTGTGATTGTTTATGAAAAAGACAAATTCACGCTGAAGAAAAAATCAGTCGTTGCTAGTGGCCGCCTAATGTACATCTGGGACTTGGAGCATGCGCCGTTCGTTGGTGAAGATCCAGGCGAAAAAATTGCGGTATACGCTACCGTGAATATATTGGACTCAGATGCTCACATTGAAATGATGCAGAAACACGATATCGAGCGCGTGAAAGAAATGACTAAAACGCGCGACGATAAGAACCAGGTGGCTGGTGCGTGGGTAGAGCATGAAGGCGAAATGTGGCGTGTTGCTGTCATTCGTAGACTGCGTAAGTGGGTACAAATGAGCAGCGAAATATCATTAGCTGAAACTGTAGACAATATGATCGATGTCGGTGAACGACAGGGTTTGGATACCTTTGCTGAAGGCGATATGAAAAAGCTTATGAGCAACTACCACGCGACAAGCGCAAAAAAGGTTGAACGTGGCTTCCGCACTGGTAATAATACACAGCAACAGCAAATAAATTTTGAGGAAACTGTGTGAGCCAAAGCAATGATGTAAACCTGTCAGGGTTTGTAATGACTGAACCCAAAATGAAAGAGGGAAGCGAAAGAAGCATTTGCACCTTTTTCTTAGAGACATGTAAAACGTGGACAGAAGAGAAGCCTGGGGGCAAGGATAAGGTGCGTAAGGAGCATTTTGATCAGCACTGCATAGTTGCCTTGGACCGCACAGCATTGGCCCTAGTTAAATTGGCGAAAATTGGAAGTGAAATATCTGTTAAGGGTGAGTTGACCTATAGCAGAACTACGGACGCATCTCAAAAAGAGTGGGTGCGAGCTGAAATTGTAATTAGCAGCTTCCAGATCCATGGGCTTCGTAAGTACAGATATGACGCGACAGTAAATCCTGGGGCTGAGATGCCCTACTCTGGTTCCCGTGAGGGTTGATCGTTTTTTTGAAATTTTTAGGAGGTAATTCATGAACAAAGTATTTGACCGCATTATGGTGCTTTGCTTGTTAGTCATGGCCGGCGCACTTTCAGTTGAGGCATTTTCTCATTTCGGGGAAAACAGCTCATTGAATGCAGCCAGGATTGCGATGATTGTTGCTGGAGGATTATTCATTTCGCACGGCATGGCAAATGTATTGAAGCAACGTGAGCAAGGCTTAGTTAAGTTGAATTCAAAGCATGCGTCTGTTGCCCTTGGCATGGCTTTCGTGACGATTGCATCAAGTATCTAAGTTTTATTGTAGTTGCACCGGTAGCTGGTAAATAAATTGCTTTATGGGAATGGTTATCAGCTATTGGAGTGCTATAAATGGTTATCAAGGACCTGATTGATTTAGTCCATGAAGATATTGACGGAGTAGTTAAAAAGTCAGACTTAGATGCTGTACTTAGTTCATTTCTTAGAAACTGCAAAGAGCAGCTTTTAAAAGGCGAGCCATTAGTATTGAAGAACTTTGGGACGCTAAGCGTGGAAGTGCGTAAAGCACATCTGGGTAGGAACTTTAGGACAGCACAATCCGTTTCAATACCAGAACGTAAGATAGTTAAGTTTACGGCTGGTGTAAATTTCTCTTCAGAGCTGAAGGGGAAATAAATTGGACAAACACAGAAAATACATTTTAAAGAAAATCCACTTTTGCGCATTGATGTGGGCAAAAAACATCCATTGCAGATTCGTAGGAATCAGCCCGAGACACGATAAGTCGATAGCTCTCGGTGTGGTTATATTCACGGCATTTAGTGTGATTGGAGCCGGGCCAGTAAGTATTGCAGCAGGATTATCTGCATTCATTATCGGTTTGAATAAATTTAAGCGTGAGTCCTACATTGATGTCATATACAGGCTATTAGAGACTTACGAACCACTAGAACAGTCTGCATTTAATACGCTGGCAAGCAATATACAGAGAGGCAACATACATCCCAGAATATTCTTAGGCTTCATACAATCTGAAATGATGGTTGAACCACACAACGTAGTTAAAAAAGCCAGTGATGAGTTTCTTACCAGGCAAATGAAAAAAGGTATGGTAATCCATGAGAAAAATGATATTGATTCACCGGAGCCACCAAGAAAGACTTATGAGGCTTTATCAGTGATGGGTGACATTAACCGTATTCTGTTTCCAACTTTCGATGAGAAGCATAAGGAATTACGGGAATTAGTTAATAGGCTATATCCATACAACATGTTCACAGACAAAACCAACCCGCTTGCAGTGGCTAATGTATACCTATCTGTAGGCAAGGTTAATGAGGCTATAAGTACATTAAAAGATGCACTGGGCAATGATGAGGTGTTGGAGCTTTTGGGCCATATTCCAGATAAAGAAAATTTTATTTCTGGTTTGGTGGCGAGGCTTGAGATGTCTAGGGCGTAATTTCTTGATTCAGTCTTGAGTTCTGAAATCTAATTCAGCATATACCGGGCCGTGATTGTGTAAAATGGTTTAAATTTCTGGAAAATACATAAATGGCTAAGTCACTCTCCACTTCACAAATAAATCACCTACGCCGTCTGATTGGATGGGTAGCATGCGAGATCGGGCAATCGCCAGAGGAATTGCGTGCAACATTGGAAAGCATTGCGCCAGCATTGGCAGGTCAGGAAATAAGTAATGATGGAAAAAAGCGGATGGTAGAGACCTACGAAAAGGCTAAAGCTGTTCCGAAATACGTTCGGCAAGCAGTTAAGGCTTTAAGGCCAGTGATAATTGGTGAGCCTGGTGACATTATTGATGCTTATCTTGATAAAGAGATGGCATTGACGGTGCGAAATGGAAAACTAGAGAAGTAATCAAATGAGGTAGAGTAAAAATATGAAACCCGGCCAGAGCCGGGTTTTTTTACGACGACGACAACAACAACTACTCAAACATTCTTTTGTGAAGGCTGAGCGCCCTTCCTGGCTGAATGCGTGGCATTCATATCTGAGAATGCATACTCAGCCACACCACGAATTGCACGGCCAACGTAATATGCAAAATCTTGCTCTTCAGCCATTAATTCGGGATCACCATAAAGTATAGACGCGGTACCATTTGTGGCAACTGACTTAACTCGATTGGCAATGATGCTTGGTAATTTTAGCAAGACATAATCCAGGTCTTTGGCTGGATCATTGATGGCATCTAGCTCGCGCGGTTCCGGGAAAGACCAGCTATTGAAAATTGCATTCTTAAAATAGAAATTGGCTAATTTTGGATCTTGGTCGGTATACGTGCCAGAAGTATAAATTTCTGAAAGGAGCATTGAGGCTTGTTTGTTACCCTGGTCTGCGGCTGATTGCAGATCGGATATCGATTCTTCTACTTTTTCATTCAGAACAAGGTTTTCCCTTGCATCTGTCACCAGCGTAGCAATCTGTTCGTAATTGGCTGGATAGTTATTTGGGCTTTCATTGGCTTGTGCTACTTGATCTGGCGTTAAGGTCTCAGCGCCTGCTGCGACTGTGGCCGCGAGTATTAGGGACTTGGAGAGTGACATAAGCGAATCCTTTATTGTTGTACATGCTTAACGGATCGCTATATGTGATTTTTTAGGGTGACTGAATAAATAAGTTGTACGACTCAACTTTATTGTCTACGACTAAACTTTAATGTCTACGACTCAACTTAATTGTTCAGAGTGTTGAATCCTTAATTTATAAGGCTAGGAGATGTAATTTTGGGACTTGAGGTGAGTTGAGGTTGAGTCGTACTGGTAATTTATTTAATAGCACGCAATGGAAATGGGCGTGGGAATTTCTTGGTAGGTGGAAAGGTGTATGACTTTGGCGTTACAAGTTTTGCAGCTTCAGTAAAAAACTGGTCATGGCTTGATATAAGATCAACGATATGGGGATGGGCTTCTAATAGCTCTGGAGAATGCTTTTGCATCAGAGTTAATAATTCCCTGTTCTCATCGATTCTTTTGTAAATTCCACCACCATTGCGCTGGAACGTAAACTTTAATTCATCGATGTCAGATGCGTTCTTGTAAAAGTTTAAAAATGCTTTAAAGCAAAATAGAATTAATTTCATATTCAGTTTAGTTGCCTAAGTGAATTGATGATTTTCTGCCTGAAGACAGTATCGGATGAGGATTTAGCGCAAAACACCAGGTATACAAGCGCCTCATTCAATTGTGGAACGATTGAGCGTATTGGCGCTTTACTGTCGCTTATTTCAATAAAATGGCAAATAAGCATGAGCTTGTCGATAAAAAAGTCCATGGTTCCAGTCAATATTTGACGAGGGTACATCAGTGCCGGCTGCGCATTATGTAGGCCAGCATCTCCCATCGCATCGTGGAGATTAATTAAAGCCTGTCTTAGCTGAACGTAGTTCATCTCATCTGAATGATGTAAGGCATATGTTGGGGTTAACCGCTTAAAGAACCTTTCCATGACTGACATTGAATCAAGCATTTAAATTATCCGGGTTATTCTGGTGTTTTGTATCTTGTGTGCATGAGGAATAAGCACCAGGCAAACAAGAACACTGGCAATGCTGTGAGTAGGATTGCTGGATAATTGCTGCCAAAGATACTTACCTGAGCTGAAAGGCCATGACCTACCGTGTATGAGCCATGACAAATCCATGCAAGCTGCAATAATGCAAATGCAATGAATATACCGATATAAACTAAAGTCATATGTTACCTACGCACTTGTTAGTTGAGCAGCTTGTTTCTGAGCTAAATAATCATCAGCAAGTTCTGGAGCATCGCCACGATAGCAAAGCCTGAGAATCGTAATGATGTGGTGGATAAAATAGTTGTAAAGCGTTTCAATACTTAGCGTAGTTTCCATTGTGAGTTCTACTTTTGGAAATTGAGTCATGTTGTCTGTCATGATTCTATTGATCGGTGACAGCAAGAGCTTTGACATGGCTTCAGGACTAAAGCCAATTTTAAGGCGGCGATCCATTACCGCTTTCTGAAACACTTCACTCAAAATTAGAACGCTGTCTTGAAGCGTCATTTTTGGGCTGTAAATGTCTTTCAAGACTTCTCGAAGTTCGATAAAGGTATATGGAGGGTTTTCAGACTTGGCCGCACGGATAACATGTGCTGCGACATCATCAATTTGTTCAGATTGCATCTATCTTCCCCTTAATAGCATCAGCTTCGGTTTTAACTTCAGTAGCTTTCTTTTCAGCTACTGCCTTAATGACATCATCATCACTGCGAGCAAGATGGTCTTTAATCCAGTAATAAATACTCATCAAGGCCTTGCGCTCGGATTCAAGGCGTTGAATTTCAACAGCACGCTCGCGTTGCTGATCGGGTTTAAGCTTTTTAGCAGCTGCATTACTAGCCATTATTCTCTAACTCCAGTACGGATAATTTGGCTACCTCAAACTTATATGGCAGCACTTTGCCTTTCTTAGCGCGGTCGGTAACAAATGACTGAAGAGCTTCGCCTTTAATTCTTTCGGCATACTGCTTACCCAACTTGCCCTCACCTTCCACAATGATTGTGTCTTGAAGGTTTAATGCAAATATAGTGCCTACTTTGTTTGGTGTCCCTACTTTGAGGGAAACTACGCCACGGCCACCAGGCAATTCCTTAAATTGGTCAAGTGGGATAACTGCAAACTTACCTTCAGTTGAGTAAACGGCTACATGCGTGTCTGTCGGTTTTAGTATAACGGGCGCAAGCAACTGTTCGTCGTCTTGAATCTTATAGAACGCCCTACCCGCTTTTTGCTTGGATACGATATTTTCTATCTTAGAAATAAATGCATAGCCCGCATCGTTTGAGAAAAGCGCCAAGCTAGTAACTGGTGAGCTAATGAAGTGCGCAACTTTAGCACCCGGCTGGACGGTAATGAGTGAAGCTATTGGGGTGCCATCGCCCCGGAAAGAGGATATTTCGGATGTAGGTACAGTGATGGCTCGACCAGTCGTATCAAATGCGATGACGGGCGTTAATGTGGTTGTGTTTAGGGATGTGTGCAATGAGTCACCATCCTTGAAGCTTAATGACGACAACTCCAGCTCATGACCAGATTTCTTACGAAGCCAGCCATTTTTAGATAACACAATGGCAATTTGGTCATCTTGCTGGACGGGTGCAATTGATTCGTAGATTTGGCCGTGTTCGATAGTGGTTCTGCGCACGTCACCATACTTCTTGATGTCTGCATTAATTTCATCAACGATGAGTGAAACCATTGAATCACGATCATCCAACAGGTTACGGAGATAGGCTTGCAATTCCTTGGACTCATTAAGCTCTTTTTCGATCTTGATGCCTTCCATTCTGGCAAGTTGTCTCAGGCGAATTTCAAGAATATCTTTGGCCTGCACTTCAGTTAAACCAAAGGCGGCCATCAGTTCTTTGTCAGGATCATCAGCCTCACGGATGACTTTAATTACTGCGTCGATATTCAGGTGGACAATTAACCTACCCTCAAGGATATGAATCCTATGGCTAATCTGGTCATATCGGTACTGTGTGCGGCGGCTCGCATGGTCGAACCTAAATTGGCACCACTCAGAAAGAACATCATAAAGGTTTTTTCTGACCGCGCGGCTGTCATAGCCGATCATCGTCATATTTACTGAATATGAAGTATCAAGGTCTGTTTGCTTCAACAAAAATGCAATTAGAGCATTTGGATCTACCTTGGAATTTTTAGGCTCAATTATTAAGCGGACGGCATATTCCTTACCAGACTCATCCCGTGCTGCATCAATCAAGTCATTTGATATTTGTTTGAGCTGCTTTTGCTTGGCAGTAAATTCCTTTTTACCGTCTGGAACTTTAGGGTCAGTTAACTTGTTTAGTTTTGCCAGGATATTAGCGGCGGAGACTTCGTAAGGCAGTTCAGTAATAATCATGCGCCATTGACCACGGGCAAGCTGCTCGATTGTCCACTTGGCACGCAACTTAATAGAGCCGGTACCAGTTCTGTAAACTTTTTCAATCTCTTCTGGGGAAGATATTATCTGAGCATGCACCGGGAAATCAGGACCTTGCACATGTTCCATTAACTTCTTGATTTTGACTTCGATACTATCGGAGTCCTTAATTTTGCCCTTGAGGATAGCTATAGCCGCTTTAGAAATTTCAGTTAAGTTATGAGGCGGTATATTTGTTGCCATGCCTACAGCGATGCCTGATGCACCATTTAGCAGAATGAAAGGCAAACGTGCTGGAAGGTATTTTGGCTCAGTTTCGCTGCCATCATAGTTTGGAATGAAATCGACTGTATTTTGGTTGATATCTGGTAGAAGCAGATTCGAGTATTCTGATAATCGTGATTCTGTATACCGCATTGCGCCGGCTGAATCTCCATCGCGCGAACCGAAGTTGCCGATACCAACAATTAATTGGTAGCGCATTACAAATTCTTGGCTAAGTCTGACCAATGCTTCATAGGTTGGTGCATCGCCGTGCGGATGGTACTTACCGAGTGTATCGCCAACGATCCGGGCACACTTTTTCTGATTGCCTAATGGGGTGATACCAAGTTCATGCATGGCGTAAATGATTTTACGCTGCACAGGCTTCAGGCCGTCTGTAACCGAGGGTAAAGCACGGTCATTCACAACAGAATATGCGTAATTAACGTATGCATATTCCAAATGTTGGGCAATATCTTTATCTTGGTCGCCCAATTCAACTGTTTCAGATGTTTGATTTGAATGCGTTAAAGCTTCAGGATTTTCATTGTTCTGATCAAATAGTGATGGTTGATTTGCCATGTTGTTATTCCGGCTTAAAGTTAGAAATGAGGGCTTTACGGGCTTCTACCTGGTTGTCAGCCATCATTGTGTTAAAAGTTGCGAATGCCCTGTCCCAATCAGTAATGACAAGGCGCGATAATCGTCTTACAGCGGGATTTAACGTGCTTTCGTATAGGTTGATTGGATCCATTTCGCCCAAACCTTTCAAGTAAGAGACATGTATTTTGTCCTTACTCACTTTCTGATCTGTAAGGGAATCTGTCATGGCCTTTAATTCAGTGTTGTCAGCTGCATAGAGCTGTCTAAATGGCATCTTGCCGTGTGCCTGCACGCTCACGATGTATAGAGGTGGGTGCGCGATGTAGACGTGGTTATTCAACAGCAGCTGCGGGAAGTGCGCCATGAACAAAGTCATGATCAAACTCTGTATGTGGAGGCCATCGAAATCTGCGTCCATGAGCAAAATAATTTTTCCGTATCGAAGCTGAGTTAGGTCAATTTTGTCGTGGCGGCCATGAGGATCGATACCGATTGAAGTTGCAATATTATTGACTTCAGAATTGGATAGAATGGTTGCGCTATCCTCTTCCCAAGTATTGAGTGATTTACCCTTAAGAGCTAGGATGCCTTGATTGCCTTTGTTTCTTGCCTGTTTAGCACTGCCCCCGGCGCTTTCGCCTTCCACCAAATATAATTCACTTCCAGGCCCGATAACTTCAGCATCAGTAAGCTTTCCCGGAAGCAATGACACACCACTTGTTTTACGTCTTTCAACAGGTTTTTCTGTCTTTGAACGGGCTATGGCATTTCCGATAGCCAGCTTGGTAATCTCTGTAGCTATTTGTACATTATTATTGAACCAGATTGAAAATTGATCCTTAATGCAGGCTGCAACAAGTCGAATGGCGTTTGGCGAGTTTAGCTTGTCCTTAGTTTGGCCCTTAAATGCTGGTGAGGCCATGCGAGCGTTTATTATAAAATTGAGGTTAGTCCAGACATCTTCAGCAGTGAGCTTTACGTTTTTGTGATTCATTGAGTGCGAATCTGCAAAGTCTCGAATGACAGCAAATAAAGCATCCCGGAATCCACTTTCATGAGTGCCACCCATTTTATTCAAGATCAGATTACAGAAACTAGCCCCGTTGCCTGGGGATATCGACCATGCAAAAACTGCCTCAAAGCCATCACCGGGATGATTAAAGTCTGACTGGTCAGGGAGTGTTTTATCGAAGTGCAAAGGCTGGCCGATGATTTCGGCATCTTTAATAATTTCTTCATTGAAATACTGAAGCGGGCCATTCTTATATGCCCATTCGATAGTGTCGAAGCCTGAATCAGTTTCCAGGTTGAATATAATCTTCGTGCTTGGGATGAAAATCGCTTTGGACTTAAGCGAGTTAATCAGAGCAGCCTTATTGATATGTGGTGAAGTAAAGTATTTTGGATTAGGCCATGAGCGAATGAGAGTACCAGTTTGGTTCTTTGGGCACTTTCCAATGACTTGTGGCTCAACTACGGTTTCACCATTTTCAAACACGGCATGATGGATCTCACCGCCGCGCTTAACTCTGAGTTCAAGCTTGTTTGATAAGGCGTTTGTTAGGGATATACCTACCCCATGCAATCCACCTGATTGCTTATATGATGCATTTTCATCTGTGTTAGAAAATTTACCCCCACTGTGGATCGTTTGTAGCAAGACATTGAATGTGTGTATCTTCTTGGTTGGGTGTATCCCGGCAGGAATGCCCCGGCCTGTATCTTCTACGGCCAAGGAGCCATCACGGTAAAGAGTAACTTCAATGGAGTCCGCATAACCGGCTATAGCTTCATCAGCGGCGTTATCAACCATCTCTCCAATCAGGTGTGTAGGATTTTCCACGTCCGTATACATGTCAGGGCGGAGCTTAATAGGGTCAAGACCCTCAAGAACTCTAATTGATGATTCGTCATATACCTGCGTTGCTTTTGCCATATTTCACCTGTTTTTTTATGCTTGCGCTGTTTTTTTAGCTTGTTGTCGTTGAAGTCGTTTCTGTTTGAATACGACTACAAAATCTTTGAGTTGCTGATTGAGTTGAAGTACATGTTTAGCCCTTGTTAATGCCACATAATGAAGGTTTCGATCTGCATCTGACAAATCATCAGGGTGAGCATATTCGTTGCGGTCGATTAAATTACTAAAGTCTTCTGAGAGAATAACCTGATTGAATTCAAGTCCTTTGCTTTTATGGGCGGTGGTCAGAAAAACTTGTGCATTGTAGATGTCTTCAATTGCACTCGAAGGCTGAACGGAATTCTCTATTGATACATTGGCGGCCTTGATTCTGGCGATCAATTCGGGAATTTTCGCGCCGTAGTTGTCTGTGATTTTAATCAGGTTCTTACAACCCACATCCTCAGAGTCATCAGCGTATTCGGTGAATTGCATATAAGTCTGGAATGACCTGATGAATGCATCGCGGATACTGTAAATCTCACCTGTACGCAGGTAATAGACATCCATAATCAGATCCAGGCCATAACCTTGAATGCCACCAATGTAGTGAATTCTTAAGCCATCTTGGACAGCATCAACTGCCTGGTCGAATAGTCCGATATTGGTTTTTGCAATAACGGCATAGGGTTTAGACTTATCGACTGTTCCAATTTGGTCTGATTGCCTATAGCCTTCTAACAAATATGGCTCTTCACAAAAAGACTGAATGAGCATATTCGCCAACAAAGCGATGTTTGGACCAAAGCGGTAGCTGGTAGTTAAAGGTAGTTCGATGTCTGGTTTGAACATCCTCATCGCGTCAACAGCACCCCTGAATTGGAAGATCGATTGGTGACTATCTCCCACTATGATTTTGCGCGCACGTTGCTTTGAAAACACGTCTATTACACAAGGCGTGGTGTCTTGGGCTTCATCCAAAAGGATGTAGTCGTAACGGTCAAAAGATGGGTTAGAAAGCTGCCACAGCTTGAGGTATACGTCATGAGTAACTTTGGCGCTACTTTCCAAATCGACCATATTGGACCAGACTTTGATGGCTACTGGCAGTAGGTCAGCTAAGTCGTAATACTTTGAATTAGGGATGTTTTTCAGGTGTTTTACATCAATTAACAAATCTGGCGAGCTGATAAAATTGCAAATTATAGACAGAACATTGGCTGCAAATACGAAGCTAACAGTAGGTGACATGTTTTTTGGTACAAACTGTTTTATGTCGTTTGGCTTGACCTCACCGGAAAGCTTTTTTGCGTTCATAAACTTTGAACCAAACTTTGGGAATGCCAAAGCATGAGATGTCTTATTTGTCACGTTCTCTGGGAACCGTTTATCAGCTGCCAATTGAACTGATTTACTGAAGCAGATATTAATTATTCTGCTTTTTGGCCGAAAACGAGAGAACCCGTCTAGCGTTGTGCTCTTTCCAGCGCCAGCGAATGCAGGAGTCAGGACAATTTGACCATCAGCGGCAATGATTGCATCTTGTTGTTGGTTGTAATTCATGAAGTTGGTATTTTTAATGCTTAGTAAAGAGTGTTGATAACTAAAAAATTGGTAATAAGGCGATGTTAGCAAATTAAATATAGATTTCCGCCGAACCAGATTTAAGTAAAACAATTTATGTGCGTTAATTACATATTATGAAAACGTTTAGTGCGATGTTTGATTATTTTCACACCTGGTTGGGCGTGAAGAGATCATCTTACAACCTCGTTAAATCATCTATTCGACACAAAGAGGAAAGCATTGTGTTGTGGGGGATTTCTGTGAGGATTTACGGCGTTGATGAAATGCGCGTGTTGTTTGGCTACGACCAGACCGAGAGCGCACTTGTAGCTATTGAATCCGAAATTCAAAAGCACATGTCAAAAGAGAGTTTTAATTTCTATGTTGATGACAGAAGCAACCTGATGTTCTTTGGTAATCACGTCGAGACCCCATTAGATGCTGAGTCAAGGGCACGCAATGCAAGTGAAATTATTTCTGAGATAGTAGATAAAAGCATGCTTGTCGGGAGCAAGAAAGTTCACCTTAAGGTTGGCATCGGTGGGCTGATATGGCGCGGCGCTGAGAATGACAGCGAGGGCATCATGGCACGTATGTATGGCAACATGATGGAAGCGGTTAACAGTGGTGAGCGCATAATCATCAACCAATACGCCGGTAGGAATGTTTATCGAGGTTTTGACGTTCAGGACCTGATCGAGACTGGAGGCCTAACAATTGCACTTCAGCCAATAATAAACAATGTCACTGGAAAAACGTTATTTGTTGAGGCGTTTCTACGTGTAAATGATGGGACCAGACGTTATGCAGGGGCGCTGGATGCTGTTAATTCAGCATGTGACGTAGGTGTATCTATCCAGCTGGATGAAACAGTGCTTAGAATGGCTTGCCGTGAGCAACGCAGATGGCATGAATACAAAACAATCCCTGAGTTTATTTCGATCAATGTAAGCAAACAGACGTTGCTCATTGAAAATGCTGCCGAGCGCTTGAGGATAGTGGCGGATAACGAAGGTGTAAGTGCTAGTAATGTTGGAATTGAGATCAACGGTGCAGCTATTACGAAGAAATCTCTGGGAGACTGGAAACAGATAGTCAAAGCGCTAAAGTTTGAGGGGTTTAAGGTAATAGTGGATGATTTTGATAAGTGTGAGATTACAGGTCCTGAAATACTTGGCCTGGAAATAGACTTAATCAAGATTGACCGAGGTTTGACAAAAAGCCTAAGTGAAAGCATAAAGCTGTTCGAGTATGTGAAGTCTTTGAATACGATGTGCGAAAACGTGGGTATTGGTTTTGTGGCTGAAGGTGTTGAAGAAATCGTAGACGCGGAAGTTTTGCGCAAAGCTGGTGATATGCTATTGCAGGGTACTGGGCTTTTCAGGCCAGCTGACACTTTTGTCTTGGATAGATTTTTGAATAAATAGAAAATGGCTTACGAATCAGGTCTGGGAGAGAAATTAATCAATACCCTACCCTATGACATTCCTGGGTTGTTTAACCCCTGGAAAGACACTTGCGAGAATGATCAGGAGTGGAATACTACTGGTGCAAAGCTTGAAAGGCTTGAGTCACATTTAAATTGTGATGCGAGGTACATACTATGCGGGGAAGCGCCAGGATTTCAAGGCTGCCGGCATACTGGGGTTGCCTTTTTAAGTGAGTTTTTAGTGGTTGAAAACGCCATTCCGAGGATTTCTTCAAAACATGAGCGCCTTACTAAATTTGCAAGGCCATTAAAAGAACCATCAGCCACTATAGTTTGGAAAAACCTGTACAAACTTGGCATCCAGGAGAAAGTTGTTCTTTGGAATGCGGTGCAAATGCACCCTCACGAAAAAATGAACAATCAGAGCAACAGAAAACCCACAAAAGAAGAAATCGAATACGGAAAAGAATCTTTGCTAATGCTGAGAGATTATTATCCAAACTCGATTTTTATTGGTGTCGGTCGGATTGCTGAAGGATTGTTGCAAAATGCTGGTATCAAAGCTGAGTGTATTAGGCATCCGGCAAACGGAGGCGCGACAGAGTTTGCTTCTGGGCTATCTAGGTTAGTCAGGAAGCAGTAAAAGATAAGGGGCTATTCAGCCGCTATTTGTTATCCTTTGGCGAGATTTCTACTCTTACTTTGGGTATGGCGTATGACAGACATACTGATTTCAAGCCTGTGTGCTTTATTTACCAGGGACTGAACGAGAATTTCTTTACCTGCGTAGTATAGATCTTCAAGTGTAATGCCGTGCTTTGTAAGGTAGCTGTTCGTTGTATGCTCAAAAAATTGAGAAGATACGTGATTGTACGAATCAGTAATAAACACACTGAAGCCTGACTCATGCACCGCAACGCCTGAATAGAATTCAACCATCCATCCAGATTCAACAATTGTCTTTTTATTGTTTTGTTTCATGGTAATTCCTTTCGTACTGTGACTTACTTCCAATAAGCCAGGTAATTAATTCTACCGGGCAGTTACTGCATGTTCTATGCCAGAACAGATCCAGTAAGTCGCTTCTTTTTCAGTATAACCAGAACTTTTAGCCATTCGGCAAATAGCATCTCACTTTTTTATATAATTTTCTCAGTTGATAAGGAATTGAGAAATGACAGAATTAATTAGTGGGGCACTTGAAATAGTGAAGGCAGCTGGCTACAAGGTTTTAGCACCTCTTCCGGAGCTGAAGGTTGGAGCGATATTTTCGCCTAACGTTAGAAATACGTTAAACATCCTGTATATGGATTGTGAGACTACCGGGTTAAGTTTCTTTGCAGACCATGTGATTGAAATTGGTTTGGTTCTAGCCAAGGTAAATGCTGATACTGGGCAGCTAATTGAAATTCTGGACTTCTATCAAGGATTCAGCGAGCCTGTAGGTACCGAAATTAGCGCGGAAGCACACAAGATACATGGCCTTACGATGGACGATGTGCGGGGCAAGTATATTGATTTAGAACGTGTGAATCGTATGATTGAACAATGCGACTTCGGTTGTTCGCACAATGCGGGGTTCGACCGTCAAATGATGGAAAAAACCACGAAAGATTTAGAGCATGTTAAATTTACTTGCTCAATGACTGAGGTGAACTGGGAGTTTCAAACCAGAAAGCTAAATTACATACTAATGGAGCTTGGATATCACTTCAATGCGCATAGAGCGCTGGATGATGCCTGGGCGGGCCTTTGGGCACTAAACTGCGTTAATAATGAGGGTGTCACGTACCTGAAATCACTGATTGATAATCTTGACCAAGAAGTGATTGATATAGCGGCGCTGGATGCACCATTTGATGCTAAAACCTTCTTGTATGACCAGGATTACAAGTTTTTTGATGGTGGTTATAAAAATAAATTTTGGCATAAAGTTGTACCTGAAGACAAATTGATTGAGGAATGCATGTTCCTGAAGCAAGTGGTGTATGCAGGTTGCAACCCAAAAACTGAAATCCGTCTGGATAGATTCAACCGCTACGACCGTTACAGCAGACGTGTAACAAGAACAAATCAATTGAAAATTATGATGTAGGGGAACCATGATGGCGACTGTGTACGATTTTGCAAAAATCAGGGAAAAAAGACTGGCTTTAGTAGCTTCCTACCCTCCCCTAGAATGTCCACACTTGGATTGCGATGCTCTTTGCGCAAGCACTAAAGTTGACGCGGAAGAAACGGTGACATATGTTTGCCAGGGCAATGGGCATCGAAAGCTTACATGGCGGATAGATGTTGATGGAAATATGCTGCACGGGGCTACTGGGAACCGGTACTACAAATAAGAAAATGCAAAATAATGAATAATCAATACAGCATAACTTGTGAATTTTGCGGGGCAACTTACAGCCTTTTCACGATTTTCAATAAAGACATGGGTGGTCTTTGCAAGGCCTGGAGAAATCGTCATGAATTTCGTTGCAAAAATTGGACTCCAGAACAGAGGCTCAAGTGGGCTAGTAAATATAAAAATAACACAAGCGTTGATCACGCATTGGTCATGGATTACGACCATCCAGGAATGAAAATACAAGATTAAAAAAATAATATAGATCAGAAATTCGCAGGTTTCAGATTTACAACGTAGTCCTTTATTAACCACCAGGGCAATCTAGGCAGGCTGTCAAAGAATTAAATATAGCTTTAAAGAAATTGAATAACCCTGGTCAGACTGCATCAGCAGCTATAAATGAAGTTGGAAAAGGAGTTAAAGGGCTGACTAAAGGTTTAGAGAGTACAGGACAGTCTGTAGGAAATGCGGTTTCAAAAGCTTTAAGCAGCCCGTTTTAGTCATGTATTTAAGGCCCGGTTAGTTGGGCCTTTTTCTGTTCTTATAGTAAGGATTTGATTCGGCAAAATCGGGCACCTAAGTTGCTATCATCTAATCACTAATCTAAGTATTGGAGAAGAAATGATAGTAGCAAAATCACAAATTGTTAAAAGCCTTGGCCTGATGTCTGCGGTGGCGGCAAAGGTAGTAAATACACCAGTTCTTGAGACTGTTTTAATCATCGCTAACGACAAAGAGTTGACTTTGATTTCAAGTGACTCTGAGATGCAGCTAAAGATGAAAGTGGCGTGCATATCTAGCGAAGGCTGGCGTAGTTGCAGCTTGAACGGTAAAAAGCTGCATGATGTATTCAAGTCAATTCCTGATGAGGGCGAGGTCAATATATCGACTATATCTGATGACATGAAATCAGTGGTGAAGTCTGGCAAGAGTAAATTCACATTGCGCGGCTTCGAGCATAAAGACTTCCCTGTGATGGCTTTCACAGATAAGGATTTTAAATCAGTCGCTGTGAAAGAGTCAGAGCTGAAGCGTTTAATTAAATTGTGCCTGACTTGCGTTGCTTCCAATGACGTGCGTGCATTCATGAACGGGCTGTATATGAACGTGGAAAACGGCAAGTTGCACATGGTTGGCACAGACGGCCACAGAATGTGCTTTTCCCATATTGAAATTGAAGACAAGGAAGTAAATTGTTCAGCAATCATCTACAAAAAGACGATGACTGAGCTTTTGAAGGTGCTGTCTGATTCAGATAATCTGGTAACGATTAGCGTTTCATCGAACATGGCTCGTTTTGAAGTGGGCAACGTGGAGTTTGTTACACGCTTGCTTGAAGGGAAATTCCCTGACTACAGACGTGTTATTCCAGATACGAGCGAATTTGGGATTGAGATTGTTGCTGACGTGGACACACTGAAGAAGTCATTTTCACGCGTAGGTATTGTTTCTGACGTTGCCAAACATGTTCGCTTTGATACGACTACGGATGATGGTCTGTTAATTTCATCTGAAATGCTAAGTAATCAGGCGACAATAGATGACGTGCTAGACCAAGTTGAGTGCGATATTAAGCGCACTGGGAAAGGCACAACTGGGTTGTATAACAACGAATATCTCGCAGAAATCGTGGGCAGCATTTCATCTGAAAAAGTGCAAATAATGATGAAAGATGAGAACACGGCGATGGTGTTGCGTTTCCATAACGATAGCAATCCAATCCACACTGAGTATGCCGCTGTAGTGATGCCGGTACGCGGATAACGATAAACAGCTGATTTCTAAAGGTTTGCTTTGAAGGCAGGCATAATTATTGCCTGCCTTTTGCAATGGGCGATCAATACCAATATCAGTCTTCGGAACAAGCTGAAGAAAAAAAACAAATCGTATATCGAGAAGAATTTCGGCCTGCACGCCCTCTTTCACAATTTGAGCTGGACCAAGCGATGAGGCGTAAAGCTATGGTGTATGCGTTAATGCCAGAGCTTGTACCTCAAATCAGGGAAATGAGTAGGCTAGGCCTCATCCGGGGGTGGGCAGCCGTGTGTTTCGTGAAAGACAAAAACACAGGGGAAGAACTGTGAAATTCCTAAATCCTTTTATAAAAATCCATGATGGATTAACGGCCAGGTGGTCTGAGATTTCAGTAGACAAGAACAGGTATCTGGAAATCGTCTGGAATAAGGGCGAAACGATCAGCTGTCTATGTCATGGTATTAAGCAGCCTATTACGATGAGCGTAGGGAAGCGTGGCGATGATTTCTACATCAAAAACCGCGATGGCTCTGAGCATAAAGAGCAGTGCCCGTGTGGTCATATGGGTAAAAAAGGTGAGTTTTACAAAAAAACCAGCCTGGGCAACATGCAAAAGCTTCTGGAATTAACGCTGGTGGACATGGGTATGAATGTCTGGTCGCCTAACTTTGAGCGTGTTCGCAATAAATTCCTATTTAGAAAAAAATTCATGGAGAGCTTCCAGGAAGGTCTTCTGTTTTTCCCGGAGTACGGTGAAGATAAAAAAGAGCAAAACCTTATCGTGATTAACTCCCTGCCGCCCCTATGTGGTGGCGAATTCTATGTGGCAGGATTTATCTTTGAATATCACCTTGAAGAAAATCAGCGTGGCAGCTTCGTGAAACTGACTGGATTTGATAAGAAATTCTTCATTGATGAAGATATTGGCAACCTGCTACGTCAGAAAGATAGGAACTTCGATTTTTTCTGCTTATTCAAAGTAATGGTACTCAATAGCGGTAAATACGTTGCCGTGGATGCCAGCGGGATATACGTGCATAAAAAGACGCTCACACCGCATTACAAGAAGTCCACTGATATCAATGCTGGCAGGCTATTTAAATCAAACCTGTATCACGCAAAACCATCAAAGGAAGTCGTTTAGATGTACGACCTATCCCAAGACTACGCAGAACTGCATCAGATGTTATTGGCCGGGCATAAGCCGGTAGCCTTTGTGGACAAAAAGTGGGATAACAGTGAAGTTGTACATGCAGACGTATGCCAGGTAATCAGAGAAGGTGAATACAGGATTCACATATTTGCCCGTGGCACTCAATATGGGGCTATTTACCCATTTGATGAAAAGCACGGGCAGGAAATTGATCTATTCGTGAAAACCTGTGAAGTTTTAAACTTACGCTGGATCAAGCCTTATTTAGTAGAGGCTTCTGAAAAGCCTTGTGAAAATAATCCAACAAGCTGACCAAAGATAAAATCGCGGCGATCACCAGCAAAAAGTTACCTACATGGTAAGTGGTGTAGCCATCCATCAGTTCATATCGATTTGCAACCAAGAAACCAATAGCCAGCATTTGCGCTGTCGTTTTGTATTTACCGAGGTTAGATACTTTGACTGCGGCGGCCTTCCCCACTTTTGACATCCACTCCCTGAAGCCAGACATAATGATTTCACGCGAGATAAGCAGAGTGACCAACACAAGGTCGGCTCTAGCTAACTTCACGAACAATAAAAGCATGACAGTAACAAGCAGCTTGTCAGCGATGGGATCAAATGTTGCACCAAACTCTGAATGAGCGTTGTATTTGCGAGCGATGTGTCCGTCAAGATAGTCACTGATGGCGGCAATAAAAAAAGCCGCCAACGCTAGGTTATTGGCGGTTTCTGTCGAAAATGTACCTGGTGTCAGGTAGAAAATAGCGACAATTATGGGTACGAGCGCAATTCTGCCGACAGTAAGGATATTCGGAATACGCTTAATAGCGTCTGCTGACAGAATTGACATAGATCTATACCTTTATGACGTGTACCTGATTATTGATAATGTTGTAAAACTTAAGAATTTGAGCATCAACCAGTTCCTGCAAAGCCTTGTTTAAAGCTTGCTTAAACGATGAGGTTGATTTTGAACGAGAGCCGGTGAGCTTCATGAAGATTTCAACGCCATATGGAAATGGTTTTGTATGAGTGGCGTAGAAATGGTTTAAAAACTTTGCCATTTGTGACAAGTCGAGATGTTTATCCCAGTTCAATGAAGAGTAAGTACCAGGTTTAAATAGCTTGATAATTTCTTCATCGATTTTCAGTTCAAGCTCTTTTTTGTGACCGTTGCCACGCTCACCGATTTCGGAAAGCTTATATGTTGAGATAAGGTGGCCTTTAACCTTAACTTTATGCTCGATAGGATCTAAAGCTAATTTTTTTCCATTTGCATCACGTAGGTATTCAGTACGGACATATTCAACCTCGATGTTAGCTTCAACCATGCGGTTTAATGTTTCCATCAAGCGTACATAATCTTTCTTAGAGCTATTCCAGCCAGCATGCTTAAGCAGTTGCAGAGGCGTTGTGCGTATGGTTTCGTTGTATTTGTACTTATCGCCATAGCAGAGAATAATTGCCATAAAGACATCAAGATCATACTGATCAAGCAACTCACCAGAGAAATAAATCGAACATCCTTTTAAGCTGAAAATTTGGGTGCGTTTGCTGATGACTTCGCGCGGCTGGTCTTTAGCTGGCCGGGCATTGATGGTAAACAGTGATGACCTGGATAATGCATTAGCACTAACACGCTGAAAATTAGCATGAAGCGGGAAGAATTCCATTTGCTGAGTGATTGGTATGTCTGACTTGATATCAATCTTTACTCTTGCAGGCTTATCACCAGCTGATTTTTTTACAGCTGGTGATAGTTTGGGTGTGACACCATTTTTCAGATCGTTTAGGAAGAGAGACAACGAAACTGGTGCAGGCTTTCTTGAGCTGGTTTCAACATTAGTTAATTCAAACTCAGTTAAATCGCTCTGCATTGGCTCCAATGCATCAATTACATTTTGCTCTAATGACATACACACCCAATCTTGTTTTATATTTGATTACTCGAATAGTTCGTATTGATTGGCTGTTTCTCAGACTCCCATCTGTAAAACTAGAAACAAAAAAATCGATATACGAAAAATCTAATGAAGCGAGTTTCGATATAGCAAGATGGATGCCATCTGTAAGTTATGTCCCATATGTGAAATATACTTTTTTCAACATTGGAATGCGGGGTTCAGAGCAGCAGGTAGTTTTGAATATACTATTTCATTCGAGGTTTGATATATAGGCGGCTTGGCGCTTTTATAGAGATATTAGAGCTTATTAGGGTTCTAAAATGTAAGGCTATGTTGTGGAAAGAAGAGTTTCTAAGCTATTGTTTAAATTAGATTAATTCTGCTGTATTTCTTCAGTAGAATTTTTCATACCTATGTAGTAACACGAATGCTGATATGGTAAAAAACGAATAGTTAGATTTGAAACCACGAATGGAAAATATGTCAAAACACGAATAGAAATTGACTGTGTTTGTATGTGAAAACACGAATTCTTTTATGGCCCATTTGGGCTAACGTTCATAACAATAAAAACGTACTTTTCAGGTGCTTCCGGATCGGCAGAATACTGGCCTGAAAAATGTATAGTGAAGCATCACTTAAGAAAAAGAAAATTTAGCATGATTGTAGGCGGTAAGAAAGTAATTGTTCGTGAAGTTCAGCAGGACATATATCACAAGCTGCGTGGAGATGGATATAGCGATGCTTTAGCACGCATTTATGCTGGCCGAGGTGCCCTACCCTCACAGTACCTAGAAAAATCAATCCTACGCAAAGACAATCTTCAGCAAGCTGCACTGGCTGGAGAAATTATTGGTGAGCATATTATTTCGGGAAACACTATTTGCATATGCGCCGATTATGACGCAGATGGTGTTTCTGGTTTAGCAGTTGTTGCACGCTCAATTAGAGCTTTTGGCGGGAAAGTTATTTCTAAATGCCCGTTAAGGACTGTAGGGTACGGCTTGAATAAATACATGGTTCAAGAGGCAAAAAACGAAGGTTGTTGCGCACTGATCACAGTGGATTTATACGGATGAATAATTGTCCATTTTCCATTCGTAGCCTTTATTTACTCAATCTCTAGGAGTTCGGTTAATTAATTTGTAAACAAACTACATTTTATGACCATATTTATTTACAAAATGAACTCTGGACTATGAAGATTTAGATTGGGCAAGGTAATAAGCGCTTAAATAAATTTTTTAATACTTCACTTCAAAAAAATAGGTAATACATTCCAATCCATGGAGCAAATAAAAAAATATACATTGCCGCAACCATTGCTGATAGAGCGACCTATCAATGAAATAGTTATGGAAAACCTTATCCAACAGGGTTTGGAACAATGGTTGGCGAAAGTTTTAGCCACAAGGCTGAATGAGTCCTTCGAATATTCAAAATTGAATAGTTTTGAACTAAAGAACCTGCCAGACCCAATAGCAATTCCAGATATGGAAAAAGCAGTTAAACGTATTGTTGAGGCAATTAAAAATAGGGAAAGAATTGTATTTGCTTGTGATCATGACATGGATGGCACTGCTTCAGCTGCTTTGCTTTGGAGCGCATTTGTAAATTTTTTTGAGGTCGATAGTGACTTACTGAATGTAGTTACCAGTCATAGGTTAACAGAAGGATATGGAATTACCGAGCCAGTAGCGGCTAGGATCATTGACCTTAAGCCAGACTTGGTGATAACGGCGGATAAAGGAAGTAGTGACGAAATTAGAATCAAAAAGCTATCTGAGGTAGGAATTGATGTAATTGTGACTGATCACCATGAACTTGGTGAGTCCGGTCCACCGCCTTCAGCCTACGCTGTAGTTAATCCAATCAGGCAGGATTCATCATACGACAAGTATGTATGTGGAGCGGGTGTCGCCTTTTTAACTATGGCTAAAGTTAGAACTGCACTTATTGATTCTGGATTTAAAACTGAAATAGGTAGTTTGTTGCCATTGATGGACTATGTTGCAGTAGCAACTGTCGCAGACTGCGTATCTATGAGTCCTGTAAAAAGTCTAATTAACCGAACTTTCGTTAAGCGTGGGCTCGAGCTAATTAATAATAAAAGTAAAGCTTGCTGGAGTGTATTTTGTTCCGAACAAAATGGGCCTGTTGATGCAGAGACAATTGGATTTAAATTAGCTCCAGCTATTGCTGCTGCCGGCAGATTAGATTGGGCTGAGGCTGGCTTTAAGTTTCTAACAGCGAATACAGTTGAAGCCGCAACTGAGCATTGGGAACTTCTTAAGTCCGAGAATGAAGAAAGAAAGAAAATCGAAAAATCAATGAGAGAAAGGGCATTCTCTAAAGCTTCGAGACTTAACGGCCATTCAATCATAATTTACTTTGATGACGGGCACAGTGGAGTTCACGGAATAACTGCAAGTAGACTTGTTGAAGCTTATGGTAAGGCTTCAGGAGTTTTCTCCCCAAGGGTTGTTAAAAGTAATAACTTAATGGAATTGAGTAAAGACATTGCATCTGGATCTTTTAGAGGTATTCCTGGTTTGCATGTTAGGGATGCATTGGCATTTGTAGATAAACTACACCCAGGGCTTCTGCTTAGTTTCGGTGGGCATCATGGTGCTGCCGGAGCTTCAATTAAGATTTCTGATATTGATAAATTTGCACATGCCTATGATGAGGCTGTAATAAAGCAAATTGGAAATCAAGAACTTAAACCGACTATTCAGATTGATGGAGAAATTCCTAATGAGTCAATTACTTCAAAAACATTAGAGAAAATTGAAAGTCTGGAGCCATGGGGGAGAGAGTTTCCATCTCCCACATTTAAAGGAACTTTCCAAATATCAAAAATAAAGATGATGAGTGAAGGTCTTCATTGCAGACTAAGTTTAAACATTGGTCGAGGCACCGTAGAAGCGATTTGGTTTAACGTTAATGATATTGATAATTTCGATAGCCAGGTAAAAGTTGGAAACCAAATACAACTAATCTATAAACTTAAAAGCAATTGGTTTCAAAATAGAAAAACTTTACAGCTTCAAGTCATAGCAATGATAAGTTAAAGGCATTTTCAGGAAAGCTATCGAGCATAATTCTAAATAAAGGTAAAGCAATGGCTATTGGTTACGTGGTCTATAAATTAACCTTCCCTAACGGAAAAATTTATGTGGGGAAAGATATTGGGGCTAACGGACATTCTTTACGTTATTTTGGTTCTTGGTTTAATGCCAACGTCGAGAAGGATTTTACTGATGCTGAGCTGCGAGACTTCACTCTTCGTAAACAGATAATATTTGAATCAATGGATAAGGCAGAAATTAGCCGCATGGAATCTGAATTCATACGTTCGTTAAAATCAAATGATCCTGCAATTGGTTATAACCAAACACACCGTAGCGTTAAAAGACTGGGTTAATTGAATGTCTCTTAAAAAAGCGAAAGATCAATTATTCGAATTACTTTCCACTAACGATTGCAATGTCATAGCACTTTCCGGTAAGTGGGGGACTGGTAAAACGCACTTATGGAATGAAATTGATAGGGACTTAACCAGAGGCAACAATAGCCCATCCTTATATGTATCGCTTTTTGGCGTTTCGACAATCGATGAAATTAAACGAAAATTACTTGAGTCGGCGTTTCCAAATGTTGAAGGTAATGAAGATGTATTTTCAAGTTTTAAAAATGTCTTAAAGGTCGGAATCAAAGCTGCCGCAGAGCATTACAAAGCGCTAGCTGCGTTAACTGATATAAATCTCTTACTTCTAGCTCCAGTGTATCTTAAAGAAAAGACTATCGTAATCGATGACATTGAGAGAAAAAATCACAAATTAGAAGAAGATGAAGTCCTAGGCTTCATTGATGAATACTCAAAACGTCATGGATGTAGATTTATTCTGATACTCAATGAAAATAGGCTTGGGGGTAATGGTGGACAAAACAACTTATGGGCAACGTTTAGAGAAAAGGTAATTGATCACGAAATAAAGCTAAATACATCTGCTGATGAGGCTTTTGCAATTGCAATATCACTTGTACATTCGATTTATGAATCCGAACTGAAGCGTGCATTCATTACATGCAGACTTACAAATATTAGAATTATTATTAAGGCAATCAAAGTGGCGAACCATATATTGGGAAAGCAGCCGTTAGATCCAATTATTCAAGCCAGAATGATTCCTTCAATAGTACTTTTTTCTGCAATTTATTATAAAGGTGTCGAGGACGGCCCTGATTTCAATTTTGTTCTAAACATTGTGAGAGCAAGAGTAGCAAACCTACTTAATGATTCTAAGGAACAATCCGAAGATGATTTAATAAAATCTCGATGGAGTACATTGGTTCATGAAATGGGTATTCATTCTTGTGATGAGTTCGAGTTTTTGTTAGTAGATTTCCTTGAGTCTGGAATACTGGAAAAATCTCGATTCGATGAAGTGATTACTCGTTATAAAAATGAAACGAATAAATTAGAAGCCAATAATAAAGCTCGTAAATTTTTAGAAGATCTCTATTGGAATCATTTTTTAAGTAACGAAAAACTCGTAAGCCAGTCAAAAAAACTTGTTAAATTAGCTGGGCTACTCAATGCTACAAATGTTTCAGAAGTAGTGGAATACTTGGAAAAGTTACCGGGAGGAGAAATTACTGCACAAAAAATTCTGAAAGGCTGGCTTGAAAACTTTAAAGCAAATCCTCCAATTCAAACAACATTCGAGACTACCACTTATTATCATAATAACGGTATCCACCTTCATCCTGATATTTCAAAAGCTTATCAAGATCTGCAAGCTACAGTAAAAGAAAATACTAGTATTTTTGATGCCTGCCTTCACATAATTGACAATAATGGGTGGGGGAGCATTCAGACATTTGCTTTTGAAAGATCCACTGTAGAGGAATTTGATAAAACAATTAGGACATTAAGTATTAAAAATTTGCGTCTGTTTATGGCGCAGATGATTGATATGAGTATTAAAAGGCAAACATTTGATAGGCATTTTGCAAATGGAATTAATAATTTTTTGATTGCTTGTAAAAATATATCTGAAGATCAAAAATCTCCTCGATTAGCAACTCTAATTAAAAACATTTTTAATTCAACCCCATTAGCACACGATTTTGGTATTCAAAAAACTGAGCGATAAGTCGAAGTGGCTTAGAGTGAGGATACAAAAGACTTTGGGACGTGAGTTGTCATAAATTCAAATGTGATTCGATATCAAGATGAAGTTGGCAAACTTAACTGGAGCAAATGTCATTGCGCTTAAAGCTAATGTTTTACCAACTTCATATATTTTAGTTTTTTCTCAAATCACTCTTCGAGTTCGTAAATATAACTGATGGGAAATATTACGGTGGAGCTAGCGCCCCCGGCCCTTCAATCTCAATTCCACCAACTTTCTCAACAGAAAATCCCCTAAAGCTCACTGTAATTGTATTTGTAGTTTCTTGGAGAGAGGATTTTCCTCCACCAATTGAGAAGATGATCAAATTAATTCCTGCATTTGCTGATGCCTTTTTCTCGACTCCAAAGCCAAATTCAAACGTTGAAGCAACGTCTTTATCTTTGTTCGGATTTTGGAAAGACATGCAAGGCTCAACACTACTTGCATCTAGAAGATTATCTCTAAGGCTAGCAAGGGTATATGCTATCGGTGAGGAGTCATACTTAATTTCTTTTTTAATATTCGAAGCAACAGATTTAACACCAGGCTTGGGGTATATCGTGAAAGTTAGAATTTGACTGTTAGTATCTCTTTTTGAAGCATTTACCCCTGGCTCAAACGCCCCCGTGCCAATAGGTATAGCTAGGCCAGCTTTACCTTCTTTACCGCCAACAGATTGAACTTTCATAACTACTTTCAAAGACTCAATGTTGAAATTTAAGTTACCTTTACATGCATTGGTTTTGGATTCTTGAGGTAAGGAAGCAGAGTAATTTTGAAATAGTTGAACATCTGCTTTTAAAGCTTTGACAATATTTGCAATTGAAACATTAGGTCCAATAACATCCTCTGCAATTGAGTATGATGGATAACTGCTCAAGAAAAGAAAAATCAATAAAACCATGTTATTAGTCATTTTTGTCTCCCGAAATTAAAAATATATCGTTCGCTTAATTTAAACTTCTTGAATTCTGTTTACTGCCTTAATTAACTGATACCCCCTGCGTTAGACCGAACTTTCACTCGCCGCCACAACTCTTCTAAATGATTACTGCATAATTAGTACAGAGTATTATTCCTCATACCTCTTGAAATCTTCCACCTTCAGAAGCTATAAATCAATGCAACCAATGCTGTTTATAAGTGCCTATTCCGCAGTTGTCGATATGATAGGTTGCTGTAAGCATCTATGACGAACTGCGTTCTTTCGAGTAACTAAACATTTTTATCGCGTAGAGCTCTAGACGAATTGGATTAGTCTTTTACCTTTTCCAAAATTAAGAGCTCCTGCATAACAATATTCTGGAGCTCGTTGAGAGTTAACTTTTCATCAGATTTTATATAAGCTAAAGTCAAAATCGTCAAAGGGTGTACACCCATTGCTTTCGAAAGGTCATTTATCTTTGAAACCGTGGGTTGCTTCCTGCCATTCTCAAGTACTGACATATAAGTCCTGCTTGATATTTCACTGAAAAATTCTTGACTCAATTCTCGAGTAATTCTGATATCCCGGATTGCAGCACCTAAAGCTTTTTGAAATTCCATACTAAGTCCCCATAAAGGACTTTATATAGCCATTATGTGCCCTAAAGGACTATAATCTATAGGACACATTAACCGTATTGGATTGAAATAATGTTCCTTGCTAGCCAAATTCATTTGCGAAAAGCATTTTTTGACGGTGAAAATTTCAGTCTCAACAAGATTGAGCTATCTGCATTTATGCCTTGGTTCATATGTGAAGTTCCTGAATTCGATGATGATTCTGAAGAGCCAGTTTGTACTACTACCCATCTTATTGGTGATATTGACGATTTGGCCAAATTTGCGGGGAGTCGAAAAATTGATAAGACATATGTGATTAGCCCAGGACACTTACTAAATCAGGATAACTGGTCTCTGACTAGATTGAAGGCTATTTCTTCTGCAACTTACCAAGATGATGAATACAAGAGTACTGTATATCGTTTTGAAACCGATACAGGTCAAGTTATTGAGCACGATATTAGTGGGTTGAACAAAGATAAAAATGAACTTACTTTTGAAACGATTTTGCAATTCAATTAAAACAACGGTTCCTAATGACCAGCACTGGCAGATTCAATGAATCAAGTCGCTAGTAAAGAAATAACTATCAGTTTTGAAACTGATACCCTAACCACAGTGAGTCCTGAAACTGCTCACAGTCTCGTAAAGTTGATGGAGTCAAACTCACTTGAAGATTTGATTCAACTGTTACTGCGAAATCTGGCTGCTGAAACAGGCGTGATACCTACAAGCTCATTAGTCGCATATCCCTTAAGAGGAAAACATCTGATCTGAAGAAGTTAAGTGATGAAAGATAACGATAACCAACTCACTGTTGTATTTGAGGAAGACACTGAATATTCAGTTAGCCTGGAAACAGCTACTTCGATGATGAAGATTGTCGGTGCTAACTCAATAGAGGATTTGATTCATCGTTCACTTTTAATGTTCAAAGAAGTGCTTGAAATTTCACATCCCAAAGACGATGAATTCTCTACTACTGAGCACTGGGCTAATGTTGCTCAGCGGCTACCAAATGGTATTTCATTGAGGGTGTTATCGGGTTTGTTTAGTGAAGAAGCCGGGAATAAAGCTTCAGATGGAAATGGTTACACATTGCGGGATTTAATTTCAGATGTAACTGAAGAAACCAACATGAACGCATCTCGTTTGGGCAAGTAGTTGGAAGAGAAATACTATGAGTTAGTGAGGTGAAAATGGAATTCTCAATTCAAATCAATGTTGGTCAAACACCACAAGAAGCTTTAGAAAGTATTTTGGACGACTTCCATAAGCACGAACGAGGTGAAAAATACGTTGCTAGCCAGCTTGGAGTCCTTAATTGGGATCAGTTCTATGCTCTGTTTTCGCCTCAAGGTCTTAAGCAAGTTGAGTCATTTGTTAAATCGCATAATGGCATTTGGCCTGAACTCATGCTCGACTTTCTTCCTTTAGTGACAACTAATCAAAACACGAACATTAGTGTTTCAGGGCTCAAAGAGTTTGATCCCGCCGATTATATTAATGACGCTGAAGATGTGATGCTTTATTTAAAAGATACCCTTGCAGAAAATGACCCGGTTGCTTTAGCGGAAGCTTTGACGGTGATATTGAGGGCCGATGGTATAAAAAAGCTGATTGGAAATAGTGAGCCTAGCTAGACAGCTCAAAAAGTACCTACTCTCAAGGAGATGCTTGATCAATGTGATTTGAGGGCAGATCCACATCCTGATTCAGACATTTTTGAGAATATGCCGGCTAAGGGGCAAGAAGACATTTAATTTGTAAGTGGTTTTTCACCTTAGATATTTCAATTACTCCATGGGTGACTGTTTACACAAGTCTACCGCACCACCAAGATGGAGGCCCATGCCACCATCATCCTTATGAGTCCACGCTTTAAGAAAACACTCTACGATTTCTTCTGTGTTCGTTGCACGTTTACAAAGCCTGATTGCTTGCCCACGATTCAAACCTAGACCGTTTTTATCAGGATGCTGCCATGCAATGGCATAACATACTAAAACTTCTGTCGCATTTTTAGCTCCATTGCATAACTCAATGGCCTGACCGCGATTCAAACCAAGTCCACCATTATCAGAATGTGCATAAGCCTTATCAAAGCAATCTGTAACCTCAGTAGCACTAGAAGTAAATGGATTTAGTAAAACCAGCAAAAGGACTATTTCAAGCATGTGTTTCATATCTAGCTTCGCTTTTTGAATTGGTTTGAGTAGTCTTAAGCGTGCGTATCCACTCATTCATCTTTCCAATTTCCATGAGGTCAGAAACTAGCTTTTTACTTGAAACGGTATTTGAGCAGTGCCCAGTTGAAACGCTTTTTGAGATGAAGGTGATCAAGTTGTCTCTACGGTTGCAGTTAACTTCACAAGATAAATTTTTAAACAAGAAATTCACCCTCCAGCTTCCGTGATCTGCTGGGTAGTCCTCGAAGGTCAGAATCTGACAACCAGCATAGTTTAGTGATGCATACAGATCTCTCTGATTCATATTGCACACCCTTATTGGTATTATGATTTATAGTTTTCCTCTACAGCTATATTAAACCAATGTTATTAACATATGTTAACTATCTGTGATTGAGAATTTCAACTATGTGTAGCAACTTTGATCCTATCAAGATTAATAAATCCAGTTGGGTTAACGAGCACTTTAAATGTGAATTGCCTCAAGGCGATTGGGATGCGAATGTATATTCGACCGCTCCAGTACCCTTTGTGTATCTGGATGATGGCCAAGTCAAATGTGAATTAGCGCAATTTGGGTTGGTACCTCCATGGGCCAAAGATAAAAAACGTCATGGCCGTCACACATACAATGCCCGCACTGAAACAGTTCACACAACTCATTCATATGCTTCACCATGGCGGAAATGCAAGTTTGGCTTAGTGCTAGCGAATAAGTTTTACGAACCCTTATATGATGCAAGTGGTAAAAACTGGGTGCCAGCAGGCATTTTCAGATCTGATGGAGAACCAACAGCAATCGCATCTATTTGGGAAAGGTTTGTAAACCAGGATACCGGGGAAGTGACTTTTTCATTCTCGATGCTGACAGTAAATGCAGATGAGCATCCATTAATGAGTCGCTTTCACAAGCCAAAAGATGAAAAGCGTTCAGTGGTAGTAGTGGAAGATAAAGATTTTACTCAGTGGCTAAATGCTAAACATGACAATGCCAAGGAGTTGCTGAAATTGAGTAGAGATGGCTATCTTGATTACTCTGCACCTGAAATTAAAATATCTCAGAAATCATTATTTTAGATTTCCCAACCAAATCACCATCCATCAGCATCACTTTAAGTGTGACTTTGTATAACCACTTCAAGACGTGTGTTCGCCATTATGAGATGAGCATCAATTCCAATATCTCGTGAGCACCCATTCCAGTTCAAGTGGAGCAGTGATTCCAATTGAGTGGCGCAGTGCTGCTGCAATTGTTCAGTTGACCACCCAAGCCCCTTTTATAAACTACTAATAAAGAGCCTAGGTATATTGGCCCCTGGAGGTCGAAAAATTGATTAGTTCTGGTCAAATCAGAGTTAAACAGAATCAAGTTTTTGTGATGCCTGACAGTTTATCGCTATTTTTGGTTATGTTATTTTACTAGTCATCAGTTTTGTTTGTGGGTTGAATATACTCGCTGTCAGCGAAGCCCCCTCATCTCCATGGAAAGTTCTTATAGCGCTTAGTATGATATTTAGCGTCTGGAGTATATGCATCTACTACACAAAGAAGTTTATGGTGTCGCCTTGGCGAATTCTGAAGCGCTCCGGGATTCTTAGTGACATACCAGAAATCAATATCTTGGATAGTCTACAAATGCGCTCGTTTATTGTGGATACAAGTATACATAGTCACAATTAGGTGTAATACGAATAATAGAATTTCGCCATTAGTTGTTACACACTAGAGTTTTATAATTTATTCAAATTGAATAATAAATCGATTAACTACTTACTAACATACCCTTATTCTTAGTAGAATGAGGATTGCATCATGAAAAACCTTTTCCTTTTACTACTTATATCAATAGTGACACTGCAACCGCTCTATGCGGCTACGGCAGATTTCGCACATATGTTGAGTTCGGAAAGTACAGAAGAAAAAACTGTGATTCACATGATTGAGCATTTTGATCATGTTGCGCATCATCATGATGAAGATGGCGACTCTCATGAAGATGAGTCTCAACAATCTGTCGCTCACATGATAGATTTTTGAGCACGGCTTGAATTTGGTATCAATACCAATGGCAGCTCCAAAAGTATTCCTCAATCAACTGGCAAGTGTGGCTCCGCTTTACTTCCCAGTGGTCTACTATAATCCATCTAATTCCCCGCCCTTAAAGCCCCCTTTTAAAGCCCTCTAGAGTGCCCGGCAAGTAATTCTTGCTGGGCGCTTTCACGTTTATTTAATCAACATGCAGGGGCTTTTCCATGATTTTTTCTTCAAAGGTACTGTGCCAATATCGGCTCAGCGCATATAACTTACTCATCCATGCAAGCTTGCTTTGCTTCATACAAGCACATGCTGAAGATGTGCCATCATTTGGTGTATTACTGCGCCAAGGACTTTCTCAAGCGCCTATCTTACTTGAGCAGTCAGCAAATATTCGTGCAGCAACCGCGAATATTCAGCAAGCTAAAGCTTACTTAAATCCTTCTATCAGCGGTCTCAGCGAAAACCTAAACACAAGAGCCGACTACATCCAGCATACAGTTCTCTTAACTCAGCCATTTGAAATAGGCGGTAAGCGTGCTGCACGAATTCAAGCAAGATCAAAAGATCTATTAGTAGCTGAAACACGTGACCAGGAAATACAAGTCTTGTATGCAGCGGAGCTCGCTACTGCTTATGCCATGACAGAGGCAATGCATGAGCGAATGAAAGTAGCAGAAAATGACATTTCCAGAGCCAACGACGATACCAATGCTGCAAAAACATTAGTTGAATCTGGTAGGGAAGCAGAGTTTACGTGTCTCTCAAGCGCAGGCAAATCTTTCAGCAGCAGAAGCTTCATTTCAAGCTGCTGAAGCTAACTTCATAGAAGCGATGGTGCGATTATCACATGGCAGGTTCCACTTCGACATATACAGGTGGCGAAAGTTTTACCTCAAGAATACTTTCTGAAAATCGTGCAAAAAAAGATGATTCAGAAACTTCACGGCAATTCGCAGACACAGGCTGAACATGCGGCCCTACTTACAAGTTGCAGTTAGAAAAAAAAGAAGTATCCGAATGTGGATGTGCTGGTGTTAGGCACTAAGAAGGAATCAGCAGCCAAGCCTTTGTGATCGGATTT
>NZ_JBQMUL010000002.1:0-3106231 GCF_052173275.1 Methylophilus sp.
GTATGTGTGACGGCCATGACGTTTTTTATCTTTGGCCCATGGAGGTACCAACCCAAATTGCGCTAATTCACATTTGACTTGGCCATCATCCAGATACACAAAGGGTACTGGAGCGGTCGAATATACATTCGCATCCCAATCGCCTTGAGGCAATTCACATTTAAAGTGCTCGTTAACCCAACTGGATTTATTAATCTTGATAGGATCAAAGTTGCTACACATAGTTGAAATTCTCAATCACAGATAGTTAACATATGTTAATAACATTGGTTTAATATAGCTGTAGAGGAAAACTATAAATCATAATACCAATAAGGGTGTGCAATATGAATCAGAGAGATCTGTATGCATCACTAAACTATGCTGGTTGTCAGATTCTGACCTTCGAGGACTACCCAGCAGATCACGGAAGCTGGAGGGTGAATTTCTTGTTTAAAAATTTATCTTGTGAAGTTAACTGCAACCGTAGAGACAACTTGATCACCTTCATCTCAAAAAGCGTTTCAACTGGGCACTGCTCAAATACCGTTTCAAGTAAAAAGCTAGTTTCTGACCTCATGGAAATTGGAAAGATGAATGAGTGGATACGCACGCTTAAGACTACTCAAACCAATTCAAAAAGCGAAGCTAGATATGAAACACATGCTTGAAATAGTCCTTTTGCTGGTTTTACTAAATCCATTTACTTCTAGTGCTACTGAGGTTACAGATTGCTTTGATAAGGCTTATGCACATTCTGATAATGGTGGACTTGGTTTGAATCGCGGTCAGGCCATTGAGTTATGCAATGGAGCTAAAAATGCGACAGAAGTTTTAGTATGTTATGCCATTGCATGGCAGCATCCTGATAAAAACGGTCTAGGTTTGAATCGTGGGCAAGCAATCAGGCTTTGTAAACGTGCAACGAACACAGAAGAAATCGTAGAGTGTTTTCTTAAAGCGTGGACTCATAAGGATGATGGTGGCATGGGCCTCCATCTTGGTGGTGCGGTAGACTTGTGTAAACAGTCACCCATGGAGTAATTGAAATATCTAAGGTGAAAAACCACTTACAAATTAAATGTCTTCTTGCCCCTTAGCCGGCATATTCTCAAAAATGTCTGAATCAGGATGTGGATCTGCCCTCAAATCACATTGATCAAGCATCTCCTTGAGAGTAGGTACTTTTTGAGCTGTCTAGCTAGGCTCACTATTTCCAATCAGCTTTTTTATACCATCGGCCCTCAATATCACCGTCAAAGCTTCCGCTAAAGCAACCGGGTCATTTTCTGCAAGGGTATCTTTTAAATAAAGCATCACATCTTCAGCGTCATTAATATAATCGGCGGGATCAAACTCTTTGAGCCCTGAAACACTAATGTTCGTGTTTTGATTAGTTGTCACTAAAGGAAGAAAGTCGAGCATGAGTTCAGGCCAAATGCCATTATGCGATTTAACAAATGACTCAACTTGCTTAAGACCTTGAGGCGAAAACAGAGCATAGAACTGATCCCAATTAAGGACTCCAAGCTGGCTAGCAACGTATTTTTCACCTCGTTCGTGCTTATGGAAGTCGTCCAAAATACTTTCTAAAGCTTCTTGTGGTGTTTGACCAACATTGATTTGAATTGAGAATTCCATTTTCACCTCACTAACTCATAGTATTTCTCTTCCAACTACTTGCCCAAACGAGATGCGTTCATGTTGGTTTCTTCAGTTACATCTGAAATTAAATCCCGCAATGTGTAACCATTTCCATCTGAAGCTTTATTCCCGGCTTCTTCACTAAACAAACCCGATAACACCCTCAATGAAATACCATTTGGTAGCCGCTGAGCAACATTAGCCCAGTGCTCAGTAGTAGAGAATTCATCGTCTTTGGGATGTGAAATTTCAAGCACTTCTTTGAACATTAAAAGTGAACGATGAATCAAATCCTCTATTGAGTTAGCACCGACAATCTTCATCATCGAAGTAGCTGTTTCCAGGCTAACTGAATATTCAGTGTCTTCCTCAAATACAACAGTGAGTTGGTTATCGTTATCTTTCATCACTTAACTTCTTCAGATCAGATGTTTTCCTCTTAAGGGATATGCGACTAATGAGCTTGTAGGTATCACGCCTGTTTCAGCAGCCAGATTTCGCAGTAACAGTTGAATCAAATCTTCAAGTGAGTTTGACTCCATCAACTTTACGAGACTGTGAGCAGTTTCAGGACTCACTGTGGTTAGGGTATCAGTTTCAAAACTGATAGTTATTTCTTTACTAGCGACTTGATTCATTGAATCTGCCAGTGCTGGTCATTAGGAACCGTTGTTTTAATTGAATTGCAAAATCGTTTCAAAAGTAAGTTCATTTTTATCTTTGTTCAACCCACTAATATCGTGCTCAATAACTTGACCTGTATCGGTTTCAAAACGATATACAGTACTCTTGTATTCATCATCTTGGTAAGTTGCAGAAGAAATAGCCTTCAATCTAGTCAGAGACCAGTTATCCTGATTTAGTAAGTGTCCTGGGCTAATCACATATGTCTTATCAATTTTTCGACTCCCCGCAAATTTGGCCAAATCGTCAATATCACCAATAAGATGGGTAGTAGTACAAACTGGCTCTTCAGAATCATCATCGAATTCAGGAACTTCACATATGAACCAAGGCATAAATGCAGATAGCTCAATCTTGTTGAGACTGAAATTTTCACCGTCAAAAAATGCTTTTCGCAAATGAATTTGGCTAGCAAGGAACATTATTTCAATCCAATACGGTTAATGTGTCCTATAGATTATAGTCCTTTAGGGCACATAATGGCTATATAAAGTCCTTTATGGGGACTTAGTATGGAATTTCAAAAAGCTTTAGGTGCTGCAATCCGGGATATCAGAATTACTCGAGAATTGAGTCAAGAATTTTTCAGTGAAATATCAAGCAGGACTTATATGTCAGTACTTGAGAATGGCAGGAAGCAACCCACGGTTTCAAAGATAAATGACCTTTCGAAAGCAATGGGTGTACACCCTTTGACGATTTTGACTTTAGCTTATATAAAATCTGATGAAAAGTTAACTCTCAACGAGCTCCAGAATATTGTTATGCAGGAGCTCTTAATTTTGGAAAAGGTAAAAGACTAATCCAATTCGTCTAGAGCTCTACGCGATAAAAATGTTTAGTTACTCGAAAGAACGCAGTTCGTCATAGATGCTTACAGCAACCTATCATATCGACAACTGCGGAATAGGCACTTATAAACAGCATTGGTTGCATTGATTTATAGCTTCTGAAGGTGGAAGATTTCAAGAGGTATGAGGAATAATACTCTGTACTAATTATGCAGTAATCATTTAGAAGAGTTGTGGCGGCGAGTGAAAGTTCGGTCTAACGCAGGGGGTATCAGTTAATTAAGGCAGTAAACAGAATTCAAGAAGTTTAAATTAAGCGAACGATATATTTTTAATTTCGGGAGACAAAAATGACTAATAACATGGTTTTATTGATTTTTCTTTTCTTGAGCAGTTATCCATCATACTCAATTGCAGAGGATGTTATTGGACCTAATGTTTCAATTGCAAATATTGTCAAAGCTTTAAAAGCAGATGTTCAACTATTTCAAAATTACTCTGCTTCCTTACCTCAAGAATCCAAAACCAATGCATGTAAAGGTAACTTAAATTTCAACATTGAGTCTTTGAAAGTAGTTATGAAAGTTCAATCTGTTGGCGGTAAAGAAGGTAAAGCTGGCCTAGCTATACCTATTGGCACGGGGGCGTTTGAGCCAGGGGTAAATGCTTCAAAAAGAGATACTAACAGTCAAATTCTAACTTTCACGATATACCCCAAGCCTGGTGTTAAATCTGTTGCTTCGAATATTAAAAAAGAAATTAAGTATGACTCCTCACCGATAGCATATACCCTTGCTAGCCTTAGAGATAATCTTCTAGATGCAAGTAGTGTTGAGCCTTGCATGTCTTTCCAAAATCCGAACAAAGATAAAGACGTTGCTTCAACGTTTGAATTTGGCTTTGGAGTCGAGAAAAAGGCATCAGCAAATGCAGGAATTAATTTGATCATCTTCTCAATTGGTGGAGGAAAATCCTCTCTCCAAGAAACTACAAATACAATTACAGTGAGCTTTAGGGGATTTTCTGTTGAGAAAGTTGGTGGAATTGAGATTGAAGGGCCGGGGGCGCTAGCTCCACCGTAATATTTCCCATCAGTTATATTTACGAACTCGAAGAGTGATTTGAGAAAAAACTAAAATATATGAAGTTGGTAAAACATTAGCTTTAAGCGCAATGACATTTGCTCCAGTTAAGTTTGCCAACTTCATCTTGATATCGAATCACATTTGAATTTATGACAACTCACGTCCCAAAGTCTTTTGTATCCTCACTCTAAGCCACTTCGACTTATCGCTCAGTTTTTTGAATACCAAAATCGTGTGCTAATGGGGTTGAATTAAAAATGTTTTTAATTAGAGTTGCTAATCGAGGAGATTTTTGATCTTCAGATATATTTTTACAAGCAATCAAAAAATTATTAATTCCATTTGCAAAATGCCTATCAAATGTTTGCCTTTTAATACTCATATCAATCATCTGCGCCATAAACAGACGCAAATTTTTAATACTTAATGTCCTAATTGTTTTATCAAATTCCTCTACAGTGGATCTTTCAAAAGCAAATGTCTGAATGCTCCCCCACCCATTATTGTCAATTATGTGAAGGCAGGCATCAAAAATACTAGTATTTTCTTTTACTGTAGCTTGCAGATCTTGATAAGCTTTTGAAATATCAGGATGAAGGTGGATACCGTTATTATGATAATAAGTGGTAGTCTCGAATGTTGTTTGAATTGGAGGATTTGCTTTAAAGTTTTCAAGCCAGCCTTTCAGAATTTTTTGTGCAGTAATTTCTCCTCCCGGTAACTTTTCCAAGTATTCCACTACTTCTGAAACATTTGTAGCATTGAGTAGCCCAGCTAATTTAACAAGTTTTTTTGACTGGCTTACGAGTTTTTCGTTACTTAAAAAATGATTCCAATAGAGATCTTCTAAAAATTTACGAGCTTTATTATTGGCTTCTAATTTATTCGTTTCATTTTTATAACGAGTAATCACTTCATCGAATCGAGATTTTTCCAGTATTCCAGACTCAAGGAAATCTACTAACAAAAACTCGAACTCATCACAAGAATGAATACCCATTTCATGAACCAATGTACTCCATCGAGATTTTATTAAATCATCTTCGGATTGTTCCTTAGAATCATTAAGTAGGTTTGCTACTCTTGCTCTCACAATGTTTAGAACAAAATTGAAATCAGGGCCGTCCTCGACACCTTTATAATAAATTGCAGAAAAAAGTACTATTGAAGGAATCATTCTGGCTTGAATAATTGGATCTAACGGCTGCTTTCCCAATATATGGTTCGCCACTTTGATTGCCTTAATAATAATTCTAATATTTGTAAGTCTGCATGTAATGAATGCACGCTTCAGTTCGGATTCATAAATCGAATGTACAAGTGATATTGCAATTGCAAAAGCCTCATCAGCAGATGTATTTAGCTTTATTTCGTGATCAATTACCTTTTCTCTAAACGTTGCCCATAAGTTGTTTTGTCCACCATTACCCCCAAGCCTATTTTCATTGAGTATCAGAATAAATCTACATCCATGACGTTTTGAGTATTCATCAATGAAGCCTAGGACTTCATCTTCTTCTAATTTGTGATTTTTTCTCTCAATGTCATCGATTACGATAGTCTTTTCTTTAAGATACACTGGAGCTAGAAGTAAGAGATTTATATCAGTTAACGCAGCTAGCGCTTTGTAATGCTCTGCGGCAGCTTTGATTCCGACCTTTAAGACATTTTTAAAACTTGAAAATACATCTTCATTACCTTCAACATTTGGAAACGCCGACTCAAGTAATTTTCGTTTAATTTCATCGATTGTCGAAACGCCAAAAAGCGATACATATAAGGATGGGCTATTGTTGCCTCTGGTTAAGTCCCTATCAATTTCATTCCATAAGTGCGTTTTACCAGTCCCCCACTTACCGGAAAGTGCTATGACATTGCAATCGTTAGTGGAAAGTAATTCGAATAATTGATCTTTCGCTTTTTTAAGAGACATTCAATTAACCCAGTCTTTTAACGCTACGGTGTGTTTGGTTATAACCAATTGCAGGATCATTTGATTTTAACGAACGTATGAATTCAGATTCCATGCGGCTAATTTCTGCCTTATCCATTGATTCAAATATTATCTGTTTACGAAGAGTGAAGTCTCGCAGCTCAGCATCAGTAAAATCCTTCTCGACGTTGGCATTAAACCAAGAACCAAAATAACGTAAAGAATGTCCGTTAGCCCCAATATCTTTCCCCACATAAATTTTTCCGTTAGGGAAGGTTAATTTATAGACCACGTAACCAATAGCCATTGCTTTACCTTTATTTAGAATTATGCTCGATAGCTTTCCTGAAAATGCCTTTAACTTATCATTGCTATGACTTGAAGCTGTAAAGTTTTTCTATTTTGAAACCAATTGCTTTTAAGTTTATAGATTAGTTGTATTTGGTTTCCAACTTTTACCTGGCTATCGAAATTATCAATATCATTAACGTTAAACCAAATCGCTTCTACGGTGCCTCGACCAATGTTTAAACTTAGTCTGCAATGAAGACCTTCACTCATCATCTTTATTTTTGATATTTGGAAAGTTCCTTTAAATGTGGGAGATGGAAACTCTCTCCCCCATGGCTCCAGACTTTCAATTTTCTCTAATGTTTTTGAAGTAATTGACTCATTAGGAATTTCTCCATCAATCTGAATAGTCGGTTTAAGTTCTTGATTTCCAATTTGCTTTATTACAGCCTCATCATAGGCATGTGCAAATTTATCAATATCAGAAATCTTAATTGAAGCTCCGGCAGCACCATGATGCCCACCGAAACTAAGCAGAAGCCCTGGGTGTAGTTTATCTACAAATGCCAATGCATCCCTAACATGCAAACCAGGAATACCTCTAAAAGATCCAGATGCAATGTCTTTACTCAATTCCATTAAGTTATTACTTTTAACAACCCTTGGGGAGAAAACTCCTGAAGCCTTACCATAAGCTTCAACAAGTCTACTTGCAGTTATTCCGTGAACTCCACTGTGCCCGTCATCAAAGTAAATTATGATTGAATGGCCGTTAAGTCTCGAAGCTTTAGAGAATGCCCTTTCTCTCATTGATTTTTCGATTTTCTTTCTTTCTTCATTCTCGGACTTAAGAAGTTCCCAATGCTCAGTTGCGGCTTCAACTGTATTCGCTGTTAGAAACTTAAAGCCAGCCTCAGCCCAATCTAATCTGCCGGCAGCAGCAATAGCTGGAGCTAATTTAAATCCAATTGTCTCTGCATCAACAGGCCCATTTTGTTCGGAACAAAATACACTCCAGCAAGCTTTACTTTTATTATTAATTAGCTCGAGCCCACGCTTAACGAAAGTTCGGTTAATTAGACTTTTTACAGGACTCATAGATACGCAGTCTGCGACAGTTGCTACTGCAACATAGTCCATCAATGGCAACAAACTACCTATTTCAGTTTTAAATCCAGAATCAATAAGTGCAGTTCTAACTTTAGCCATAGTTAAAAAGGCGACACCCGCTCCACATACATACTTGTCGTATGATGAATCCTGCCTGATTGGATTAACTACAGCGTAGGCTGAAGGCGGTGGACCGGACTCACCAAGTTCATGGTGATCAGTCACAATTACATCAATTCCTACCTCAGATAGCTTTTTGATTCTAATTTCGTCACTACTTCCTTTATCCGCCGTTATCACCAAGTCTGGCTTAAGGTCAATGATCCTAGCCGCTACTGGCTCGGTAATTCCATATCCTTCTGTTAACCTATGACTGGTAACTACATTCAGTAAGTCACTATCGACCTCAAAAAAATTTACAAATGCGCTCCAAAGCAAAGCAGCTGAAGCAGTGCCATCCATGTCATGATCACAAGCAAATACAATTCTTTCCCTATTTTTAATTGCCTCAACAATACGTTTAACTGCTTTTTCCATATCTGGAATTGCTATTGGGTCTGGCAGGTTCTTTAGTTCAAAACTATTCAATTTTGAATATTCGAAGGACTCATTCAGCCTTGTGGCTAAAACTTTCGCCAACCATTGTTCCAAACCCTGTTGGATAAGGTTTTCCATAACTATTTCATTGATAGGTCGCTCTATCAGCAATGGTTGCGGCAATGTATATTTTTTTATTTGCTCCATGGATTGGAATGTATTACCTATTTTTTTGAAGTGAAGTATTAAAAAATTTATTTAAGCGCTTATTACCTTGCCCAATCTAAATCTTCATAGTCCAGAGTTCATTTTGTAAATAAATATGGTCATAAAATGTAGTTTGTTTACAAATTAATTAACCGAACTCCTAGAGATTGAGTAAATAAAGGCTACGAATGGAAAATGGACAATTATTCATCCGTATAAGTCACATGTCAGGATCATATCAGGCTGTTGCTGCGCAGCCAGAGCGACGATCTCGGGCGTTAAGCCATAGCCATATTCAAACCGGTTAGGCACCAGGAAATCCACCTGTGCCCCCATCATGCTTAGACCACGCATGGCAACGCAGGTGGCAGTGGCGCCATCCGCATCATAATCGCCGATGATCAGGAGTTTTTTCTTTTCCTGGATGGCATTAGCCAGTAGCGTGGCCATCTCGGCACACCCAGTAAGCGCCTGCGGTTTGAGTAAATGCGGCATCTCCTGCAAGCCCCAGTCATCGGCGGACACCTGCCTGGCGGCCAGCAAACGGGCCAATATTTCGGGCAAGCCCTGTGCTTGCAAGGCCTGCAACGCGTTTGGGGGGTATTGTCTTTGCTGAATTTTCATCTTGGCTGAGTTTTATTTTCTAATTCAAAGACCACACGCTCAAACAGATCCGGGTAATTTAAAGGTTGGCAATGACGCTTCAAGTTTATCGAACAAGCCAGGCAAGGTCTGTGCCTTGCGCCAGAACTGCCAGCGATAGCGCTGTTTATAAGTGACTTTGATACTGCGCTCGGCAAGTGGCAAGATGATTTCTAGCGTAGATATACGACCTTTCTGCAATGCAGCAGAAAGACTATGCCAGTCCACCTGATCTATCTGGTCAACCACCATCAGCGCCTTGGTGATCGTTTTATCCTCTAACACCTGTGCCATTGAAAGCTGCTTCACGGCCGATAACTGTGACCGTTGCAAGCCGTCAAACACCGCCCCGGTGCCAATAACAGCTTGCCAGTCATGTTGCCATACCGGCACCGCTGGCACGCTGGCAAACCACAGGCTGTTTAAGCGTTCTGGCCAGCCCGGCAAGCGACTGTCTTGTGAAAACTGGTGCAGCAGCATCTGGCTTTCGTTGGTCCATTGCCGTATCAGCGAAGCGTGTGTGCCTTGTGGCTGCCACTGAAATGCCTGCTGATATAAACAATCTTGTGGCCATGGGCATTGCACTTCAAGCGGGTTAAGAGGTTGTACCCACCAGAACCGCTGTTCTGCGGTGGCATGCACGATAAAATCCTGCAGGAAATGCTGTTGCAGGGTTTCCGTCAAATACGCATATACTGCTGGCGATATTTGCACGGTTCCCTGCAGCGAAAAAGTATCTCGTTGTAAACCAAGATGCACCGGCAACACACATAACACAGGCACGCCGGTGACCGAAGCTTGCCGCGTACGCAGGATAGTCGCTACCTTCGATAAGCCAGGCGTGTGGTCGGCATCGTGTAGCGTGCCAAATAAAGCATTCAACGGCGTCGCAGCGTTCACTTGCCAGTCACCTTTCAGCAGTATGGGGCATTGATCGGTCATATGCTGAATCACAGCCGCAGATTCGGCTGCTGCATCAGACAGATAATCTGTGATATAAATTTGCTGTATCATGAAAAAACAAATACACTCTTCTGCAAAAACAAGTTAACAATTTGCTGGCTGGTTCAACTTGCTGACGGGCTGGATTAGCGATCTGGTAAATTTGCTGGCTTGGTAAAACACAGCAGATAAAATATTACCTAAGTATGTTTTGGACTTATACACGAAATCCGGGGGGATGTCATGACTGCAGCAAGCGCCATTTACCATGATTATCACTACGTATTAGCCGTTGCTTTGAATTAAATGAATTATCTGGAACCATGCAATTTTTCCAAACCTTAAGTATCCAGTCCAGACTACTATTACTGGTGATTGCGCCAGTATTCGCTTTATCCTGCACCTTCTTGCTGTTTGATTTTCAAAAGCAATTGCAAAACGATGAAGACAAGCTGAGTCAACATGCGTTAACTACCGCCAAATTTCTCTCTGCCGTTGTGCATAATCAAACAGAACTGCATGGCCGCCCTTACATTGATCGTCTATTAAAAGCCAGCCAGCTTGACCGTGAGCCTTATCTTTCATTAATGATTTCGGATGCGGTTAACCGCCCACTGGCCCAATTGGGTGCTTCTTTCATCGTGGGCGAATCATTACCACAGCAAGATACCCATGTGATGCAGCATGCCACGCATGACGTGACCATGGTGAGGATTTTCACCACAGAACCTAAACATGCCCTGCTGGGATATGTGTTTGTTGCCATTGATAAAGCCGCGATGTTAGAAGATCACCGCCAGGCTTTTATCCGCAATATCGGTTACATCACCCTGGGGCTCATGCTGTGCTCGGTGCTGGTGTATTGGGTGAGCCGTTCTATCAGCCAACCCATACGCGAATTGACGGCTGCGCTAAAACGTTTTGTGGTGGGTAACCAGCACATCAGCCATGTAAAAAACAGCCTGCCGGAAATCCATTCCCTGCAAACTACGATCAATGAAATCTCCAGGGAGATGCAGCATGTTGAAGCCGACATGCGCCATCGTATCCAGGATGCCCAGGCACAGTTACGTTACCAGGCGCGACACGATGCCTTAACTGGCCTGGTCAATCGCCAGGAGCTGGAAAGACGCCTGCAACAGGCGCTGGAAGACGTGAAACAGCACAAAGCCAATCATGTGTTTTGTTACATGGATCTAGACCAGTTCCGCGTAATCAACGACACCTGCGGCCATCCTGCTGGCGATGAAATGCTCAGGCAGATCAGTATGATCCTGAGTCAGCGCATTCGTGCTGAAGACACTTTCGCCAGGCTGGGCGGTGATGAATTCGGTTTATTACTGAGCTATTGCCAGGTTGAAAAAGCGATTGAAATCGCCGCGCAATTGCGCCAGATGGTAGAAGCCTTCAGATTCATGCATGAAGGCCGCCTGTTCCAGACCGGTATCAGTATCGGTATTGTAGAAGTCACCGCCGACCTGAAAGATGTGGGTCAGATCACCCGCCATGCGGATGCCGCCTGCTATGTCGCAAAAGATAATGGCCGCAACCAGATTCACCTGTTCCATCCTGAAGATGATGTGTTACTCAAACGCCACGTTGAAATGGAGTGGGTATTACGCATCAACGAAGCCATAGAACACAATGACTTTGTATTGTATTGCCAGGGCATATTCCCCATGCAGCAGAAAGAGCTTCCGCCTTTCTACGAAATCCTGATCCGCAAACGCGACGAGAATGGCGGTATTATCCCGCCTGCCGAATTCCTGCCTTCCGCAGAGCGTTATCAGTTGATGACCAAAATCGATCGCTGGGTGATTCAGCATGCGTTTATGGCATTGCAGCCATTATTTAAAACGCAATCGGCCACCAAGCCATTTATTGTCAGCATCAACTTATCCGGCATGTCTTTAGGTGACGCCACCCTGCTGCCCTACATTAAAAATTGTTTTGCTAACTATGAGATTTCGCCCAGCCATGTCTGCTTTGAGGTCACGGAAACCTCGGCCATCATTAATATCGATAACACCATCAAGTTGATTACCGAACTGAAGGCAATGGGCACGCGATTTATGCTGGATGACTTTGGCAGTGGCATGTCATCGTTCAGCTACCTGAAACACCTGCCGGTGGACTTCCTCAAAATGGATGGCGCTTACGTGAAAGACATCACCATCAACAAAGTAGACCTGGCGATGGCCAAAGCCATACAAAGCGTGGCGGAATCGATGAGCATTCAAACCATTGCTGAATATGTGGAAGACCAGGCAACGCTGGACTGCCTGGGCGAAATGGGTGTCGCATACGCACAGGGCTTTTACCTCAACCGGCCAGCGCCCCTGAGCGAAGCGCTCTCGCGGCATTTTTCTGCCCATCATCCCTTACAGAAACAAACCGCGAGCCAGACTGCCATTGCCACTGATATCAGTGCCTAATATTTAAACATACTGCCAAGAATCGGCATATCTTGACATTGAAGTGAAGAGACTTACAACCTGAACACCAATATGTATCACCAGAAGAAAAATATGTATAAAGTAGTTGCCACTGTTCTTTTTGTAGCACTTTCAGGGTGCGCCTCCACAATACCGCCAGCCCAGCTCGCCAAACCAGACCACTTAACACCGATAAAAAGTTCGAGCGAGTCAAAAATAGTGTTTATCGCCAATGTGACCTCCAAGTTGACCGACAAGAAAATCGGGCTAATGGAAGCCGGTGTGACCTGTTACAGCTATGGCGACTTAATGTGGCTGGACAATCAAGGCACACTGAACTCGATACGTGATCAGATGACAAACACACTGTCCGAACACGGTTACAAAGTGTACACGAGCCTGATTCAGGCAAGCGCGGAAAGAGATGCGGATATCCTGATTGGCGTCGCGATTGAAGACATCAAGGCTAACATCTGCTCCTCAGCCGCATTGGGATATAAAGGCGCAGCATCACTCAGGCTAACATGGGAAGTGCTAGACAATAAAACAAGGAAATCTTTGTTACTGTCTGCCTATGGCGCAGCCGAAATCAAAGAGTTCAATAAGACCGGCGACCCAGAAGTATTTGTAAAAGCCGCTGAAATGGCCACGGAGAACATCCTGGCTCAGCCGGCCTTTTTCGAGGCAACCAGAAAATAGTCACTTATCCCCGCACATTGACCCTACTGAGTAACAGCCTTGGCTTTTAATCTCGCCTGAGCCCTTGCACACTTCTTAATTAATTCAATCGCTGCTGTTGCTTGCTCCCCTTCGGTCAATTCCCTCTTGATCACATCGGTCAGTAATAGAGTTCGTAAGAACTCATCTTCGATCTTTGAAGTGGGGCTTAACTTCTTGAGTTCTTTCTTTAGGCTTAACAACACAGCATCTGTAGTGAGTAATGCACCTATTGAATATTTGCTTGTTGCTTGCTGCTGTTGATAAAAGGCTGTCATGCTTGATTGTGTAAAACCTTCACGACTCAGGTTTCCAAAGCACTCGATTAACTGTGTATTTCTTGCAGTAGTGTGAAGTAAATCTACTTCAAACATTAATGATTTATCGATCGGTTTATCAAAGTGAATCTTATAGAACTGCCAGGCAGCCCCATTGGTTAGCACTACCCATTCAATCCCGTGGTTCGCACCGTAGTCAATCGCTTGTTTGACATGACTCTCCTTCAAATCGATATTGATCGCTTTGACCTCAACCAGGAAACGGACCTCATCACCAACCTTCACCGCCAAATCAACATAAGTGCCACGTATTGCAAACTCTGTTGTAATTTCGATGTATTTTTTATAGCCAAGCAACTCCGCAAGCATATCGGCAAGAATGACAACGGTATCTGATTCGCTGATATCTCTGTTCTTAGCTTCAGCCAATATGGCTTGGTAACGCTTCAGGTTTGATGTTAAACGCTCAACTACTTTCTTTGGCAATGCCATACCTATCCCCCTGACGAAATGATTATTCGAATTTAATCCTTATCTTTCACAGTGAACATTTAAAGCTGATAGTAATTAAAAACCCGCAATGAAAGCGGGCCTTGAAAACAAGATGCGTTTAATGGCAGTGATATCCGCCGGTTTTTCTGTCGTGGTGACAACCGTTCTTATCGGTACCACCAGAGTGAGCATTGCAATTTACAGTAGAAATAAAGATAACGATAGCGAACAAAAGACGCTGCATCTGGCTCCCCTTTCAACCTCAATAAATTATAGCTTTAATAAAATATATTTATATTCATGTAGATTACTTTGCAAAAGCATGTTTATCAATACTGTTGGAGAGTTCCAAGCTCTCCTTACGCATATATTTAAGGCTCTTTTATGATTTCCGTGTCATTTTCCAAACGCTTCTGTCTGAAACTTTGATACATTTCAGGGATCGATCTCGTTGTATAGCGTTTATATATTCAACTTATGAAATAAGAAGGCCAAGTGCGAAACACTACACAACTTGTGCTGCAAATAAACTAATAGAAGGTAATGCCGTTGTGATAAGAGCAATAATTCCCCTGGTTGTTTTAGTCACTGCGTCATGTGCGCAGCAATCAATTACCACAACCAATACTTATGAAAAGGCAATGCCGTTTTCTAAAGCCGAAATTAAAAAAATTGAAGCTGAACAAGAGGCAACATGTGCCAAATATTCAAGAAAAGCAAACATTCGCATAAAGCGAATGAAAGAAATCAACGCATCTATGAATCAACAAGGCTTATCGCAAAAGCAGAAAAACCAACAATATGATGAGGCCATGGCACACCTGAATGATGGGCTGGAAGATTCCGAACAGCTAAAAGATAGGTGTGATGCTTTGAATAAACGGCTTGATGAAATGTATGCGGCAAATCACCTGGCTGGCGATCAATATCTGGATCAGCGCAAACGCAAATGATGATGGACTGCACCGCTGTGGATTAGATTCTTGGTCGGAACGGTGTGATTCGAACACACGACCCCTTGCACCCCATGCAAGTGCGCTACCAGGCTGCGCTACGCCCCGACATTTGATTTCAGGCGGGAACCCGTCTGAAAAGAAGGCTGAATTATAAAACAAAACCGCATATTCGCTAAGCAGAATATGCGGTTTTGTGTATCTGCAAGGCTGATTAAGCGGCGACTTTGAGCAGGTTGATCACCTGCTGAATTTGCTCTTTTAAGGCCTGAATATCGACAGCAGGTAATCTTGAAGCTTCAGCAGCAATGGCCGCTGTATTCAAGTTTGCGGCAGACTCGGCTGCCAGGCGTCCCGCTTTATCGGCTTTTTCATCAACGCCATCCAGGCGATTACGTGCGCCACTGATGGTGAACCCTTGCTCATACAACAGTTCCCGGATTTTACGGATCAGCAGGACTTCATGATGCTGGTAGTAGCGGCGATTGCCACGGCGTTTGACAGGTTTCAGCTGGGTAAACTCTTGTTCCCAGTATCGCAATACGTGCGGTTTTACACCGCACAGCTCGCTGACTTCACCAATAGTGAAATAGCGTTTGGCGGGGATAGGCGGTAACGTGATTTTTTGCGCTTCGACCATGTCTGGATATTAAATTAAGCCTGGGCTTGCAAGGGTTGTTCTGCGTAATGCTCTTCTACACGTAATTTCAACTTTTGGCTGGCATGGAAAGTCACCACGCGACGTGCTGAAATTGGTATTTCTTCGCCTGTTTTTGGGTTACGGCCTGGGCGTTCGGATTTGGTACGTAATTCAAAATTACCGAATCCGGAAAGTTTGACGCTATCGCCGTTTTCCAGTGCATTACGCACTTCTTCAAAAAACGCTTCTACCATGTCTTTGGCTTCACGTTTGTTTAACCCGACTTGTTCAAACAACAAATCAGCCAAGTCAGCTTTTGTGAGTGTCATTAACGATCCCCTGAACCTTCTTATTATGTGAGATGACGCTAGTATTAAATCAACTGGTTATTCGGGTTTAATCCAATGACTTTCCCAGAGAATATGCCAGATACTATTCCGAAATTATCCTGACACTATTTCGAGAACTATCTAATGTATTGTTCGAAACATATCTTGGTGATGTTCGAAAACTACCCTAGTGATAACCGAAAACTACCGTAGTGCTGCAGAAAAATTAGATGACCAATTTTTGAGGATTTGTGACACGATTGCATCCACTTCCTCATCGACCATAGTTTTGCCAGTATCTTGCATAAGTACAAGAAATGCAAGGCTTTTTTTGTTTTCTGGCACGCCTTTTCCCTGATAAACATCAAACAATTTTACAGTTTGCAGCTGCGGAATTTTCTCTGCAATAATGGCATTTATCATGTCTTGTGCAGAGATATTTTGCTCAACAACCATGGCTAAATCGCGACGTACCGGCAAGAATTTACTGACTTCCTGGTAAGCGGGAACGTGACTGATCTGGATGGCTTCTGCATCAATTTCAAACAGGAAACAGGCCTGATTCAATTGATATTGCTGTTGCCATTGCGGGTGTAGTTTACCCAACCAGCCAACGGCTTTTTCACCTGCATAAATACGCGCTGTCTGACCAGGATGCAATGCCGGATGTTGCTCTGCTACAAAACGCACAGGCTGGGCAAACAATGCCTCAGCATGTGCTTTCGCATCATAAAAATCAAAAGCTTGCGCAGCACTGCCCCATTGCTCAGGCAATGCATTGCCATAACAGAGGCCGGATAAAGTCAGGGTTTCAGCATAGCCTTGTGCGTGACGCTCATATCTGCTGCCTAGTTCAAACAACAGGGCGCGCGATTGCTGGCGATTGAGGTTGTAGCTCAACGTGTCGAGCAAACCACCCCATAAGCCAGAGCGCATCACGCTCAGGTTGCTGGCGATTGGGTTTTTCAGGGCGATTGGCTGCTGGTTACCGTATAGATCACGTTCCCAGGCGGCATCGACAAAGCTGTAGGTGATAACTTCCTGATAGCCTTGCTGCACCATGATGTCACGCAAGTGGTCAGGATGGCGCTGGGCTTCTGGCGCGATCAGCATCGCTTGTGAGGCGACTGGCGTCAATGCCGGGATATGTTCGTAGCCATGCAGACGTGCGACTTCTTCGATCAAATCCTCTTCACGTGCGATATCAAAGCGGAAGCTGGGCGCGCTGACATTGAACGCGCCGTCGGCTTCGCTATAAACAAACCCTAATTGAGTCAGTAATTGGCCGACCTGCGCTGCGCTGATATCAATGCCAAGCACTGAAATCAACCGCTCGTAACGCAAGGAGACCTGTTTGCGCACTGGCAACTGGCTGGTACTGGTGGTGACTGCGCCGGCCTTGCCGCCACAGATCTCAAGCACAAGGGCAGTTGCGCGCTCTAAGGCTTGCAAGGTGTTGCCGAAATCGACACCACGCTCAAAACGATAGGAAGAGTCAGTACTCAGGCCCAGACGGCGTGCTTTGCCGGCCAAGGTATCTGGTGTGAAAAACGCACTTTCGAGGAAAATGGCCTGGGTCGCATCGCCGACCGAGGTAGACTTGCCACCCATGATACCGGCCAATGCAACGGGGCCGTTGGCATCTGCAATCACCAGATCATCGGCTTTTAAAGTGATTTCAGTATCGTTTAGCAGTGCCAGTTTTTCGCCCGCTTGTGCAAGGCGTACCTGAATATCGCCTTGCAGCAAGTTCAGGTCAAAGGCATGCAATGGCTGGCCTAGTTCAAGTAATACGTAATTGGTGATATCGACCAGCGCGCTGATGCTGCGTATGCCGCTGCGTTCCAGCCTGCGTACCATCCAATCCGGGGTTGCGGCTTTTGCATTAACGCCTTCGACCACTCTGCCGTAATAGGCAGGGCAGGCCTCACTGGCGGTTACCGTCACTGCCTTGCTTAGCTGGCTAGTGACAGCCGCTACCTGGATAACTGGCGCCTGGATAGGTGCGCCGGTCATGGCGACCACATCACGTGCGATGCCTAAAATACTTAAACAGTCGGCACGGTTCGGTGTGAGTTTTAGCGTATAGGTATGGTCATTCAGGTCAAGATATTCACGGATATCCTGCCCGACGGGCGCATCGGCTGGCAGCTCTAAAATACCATTCGCTTCAGTGGCAATGCCCAGCTCTTTGGCTGAGCACATCATGCCAAATGACTCCACACCGCGCACTTTTGCCTGTTTGATGCTGATGCCTGGCAACTCGGCCCCGACCAGGGCACAGGGCGCTTTCAATCCCGCGCGGGCATTGGCAGCACCACACACGATTTGCAGTATTTCACCGCCGACATTGACTTTACATACCTGCAAACGGTCTGCATCCGGATGCTTGCTCGCTTCCAGGATTTCTGCAACAACAATCTGGCTAAAAGCAGGCGCGACCGGAGTCAGCTCTTCCACTTCCAGACCAGCCATGGTCAATGCGTGACCCAATTGCGCGGTATCCAGCGCTGGATTGACCATAGAGCGTAACCATTGTTCTGAGAACTGCATATTATTGTCTTTACCTAATTAATCAGAGTTAAAAGTGACGGGCGGTTATTTAATAAACTGCTGCAAAAAGCGCAGATCATTATTAAAGAAATGACGTAAATCATTCACACCATAGCGCAGCATGGCCAGCCGTTCAACGCCAAGGCCGAACGCAAAGCCACGGTATTTTTCACTATCGATATTCACGTGCTTGAGCACTTCAGGATGCACCATGCCGCAACCACCGATCTCCAGCCAGCCGCCGTTCCAGCTCATGTCCATTTCGGCAGAAGGCTCGGTGAACGGGAAGAATGACGGGCGAAAACGCACAGTCAGATCATCGCGCTCAAAGAATTTCTGCAGGAAATCCTGCACCACGCCTTTTAAATTGGCAAAGCTGATCTGTTCGTCGACCCATAAACCTTCCACCTGGTGGAACATCGGTGAATGCGTAGCATCAGAATCCACACGGTAAACGCGGCCTAGCGCTATAATCTTGAGCGGTGGCGTGTTATTTTCCATGTAATGCACCTGCACCGGTGACGTATGCGTACGCAATACGTGCTCCATACTGTCATTGCCACTATCCACATAAAAAGTGTCATGCATGGCACGTGCCGGATGATTATCGGGGATATTCAGCGCGGTGAAATTATAAAAATCAGTTTCGATCTCAGGACCATTAGCCACACTGAAACCGATAGAATGAAACAGTTCTTCTACCCGGCGCAATGTCAACGTCACCGGATGCAAGCCACCCGCAGACTGCGCACGCGCAGGCAAGGTGACATCGATGCTTTCACTTGCCAGCTGTTTGGCCTGTTCTGCAGCCAGAATGCTGTCACGGCGTGCATTGAGTGCCTGCTCCACCGCTTGTTTAACCACATTAATCGCAGCGCCTGCTGCCGGTCGTTCCTCTGCAGACAGTTTACCCAGACCTTTTAAGGCTTCGGTGAGCGCGCCAGATTTTCCCAGATATTTGGCTTTGGCATTTTCCAGGGCAGGCACATCATGACAGTTAGCAAAGTCTTGCTGTGCTTCTGCGATTAAGGGGTTAAGATCGGCCATAGGTATATTTTCTAGCAATTGTGTTTTGTACAGCGATTGAAATAAAAAAAAGAGGCCGCAGCCTCTTTTTTCGTTAGGTCAGACTAGGCGCTTAAACCTGATTTTGCCAATTCTACGAATTTAGCGAAAGCAGCTTTATCAAACACAGCCAGGTCAGCCAATACTTTACGGTCTACTTCAACCGCAGCTTTTTTCAAGCCATTCATGAAACGGCTATATGTCAAACCAGCTTCACGGGCTGCAGCGTTAATACGCGCAATCCACAAAGTACGGAATTGACGTTTTTTCTGACGACGGTCACGGTAAGCATATTGACCGGCCTTCATCACTGCCTGTTTGGCAACGCGGTAGACGTTCTTACGACGACCACGGTAACCTTTAGCGGCTTTTAAAACTTTCTTGTGTCTTGCGCGGGCTATGACGCCACGTTTTACTCTAGGCATATCGGTCTCCTTATTGTGTTGGCATCATTGCGCGAACGCGTTTGACATCAGTTGCAGAAATAATGGAAGTACCGCGCAGCTTACGTTTTTGCTTGGTGGTTTTCTTGGTCAGAATATGGCGCAAGTGAGAGTGTGTACGCTTCACTTTACCATTACCCAAGAACTTGAAGCGCTTTTTAGCGCTGCTCTTTGTTTTCATCTTTGGCATTTTGGTCTCCTTAGAGGTTGAATAGAGAGTAACTAGGCAGCCAATTTAGCCGTATTACTCCAAAAAAACTTTATGTACTGCTTTAAACTTGTTGCGCTGAATGTTATTCAGCGGCTGGTGTTTCTTTCTCAGCAGGCTTGTCTGCTTTTTTAACGACCGGGACGGCTTTCTTTGCCGGTGCCAGCACCATCACCATTTGGCGGCCTTCCATTTTAGGATATTGCTCAACCAATGCATGCTCTGACAAATCTGCTTCCAGACGTTTTAACAGGGCCAGACCAAATTCCTGGTGCGTGATCTCACGCCCACGGAAGCGTAAAGTAATCTTTGCTTTATCACCATCGCCCAAAAAGCGGATGATATTACGTAACTTGATGTTGTAATCGCCATCATCAGTGCCGGGCCTGAATTTGACCTCTTTGATTTGCACCTGTTTTTGTTTCAGCTTTTGCTCATGCAGACGTTTGCTCTCGGCGTATTTGAATTTGCCATAATCCATCAAACGGCACACTGGTGGTGCGGCATTTGGTGCAATTTCAACAATATCAATATCAGCTTCTTCCGCTTTGGCAAAGGCCTCTCTCAGAGTCATCACACCTAACGGTTCGCCATCTACACCAACTAAACGCACTTGTGGCGCGGTAATATCGCCATTGATGCGTGTATCTTTATCTTGAGCTATAACAATCCCCTAAACAATAAACAAAGCCGCACGGCACCAAGGAAAATCAGACCTTGCTTTGGATGTCTTGCTGCACACGCGCTACAAACGCGTCTACCGTCATCACACCCAGATCTTCACCTTTTCTGGTACGTACGGCCACTTGACCATTTTGCATTTCTTTGTCACCCACCACAATCAGGTATGGCAACTTTTGCAAACTATGTTCGCGTATTTTATAGGTAATCTTCTCATTTCTCAAGTCAAAATCGCACCGGATGCCATTTTTCTTCAAACTTTCAACCACTTGGCGCACATAATCGGCTTGACCATCAGAAATATTCAGCACCATGACCTGCACCGGTGCCAACCAGGCTGGCATGGCACCCGCAAAGTTTTCAATCAGAATACCGAGGAAACGCTCCATGGAACCGACGATGGCGCGGTGCAGCATAATCGGGCGCTGACGGGAATTATCTTCAGCCACATATTCCGCACCCAGGCGTTCCGGCAAGTTAGGGTCGAGCTGGATGGTACCACACTGCCACATCCGGCCCAGTGAGTCTTTCAATGTAAACTCGATTTTCGGGCCGTAGAAAGCACCCTCGCCTGGCTGGTATTCAAATTCCAGGCCGTTAGCTTTAATGGCATTAGCCAACGCAGTCTCCGCCATATCCCAGGCTTCTTCAGTACCGACGCGCTTCTCAGGGCGGGTAGACAGCTTGACGATCACATCATCAAAACCGAAGTCTTTATAGACCTCGTACAACATCTTGATAAAGTCGGCCACTTCGGCTTCGACTTGCGATTCCATACAGAAAATATGCGCATCATCCTGGGTAAAGCCGCGCACGCGCATCAAACCATGCAAGGAGCCGGAAGGCTCATTACGGTGACACGAGCCAAACTCTGCCAGGCGCAACGGCAGATCACGGTAGCTGTGCAGGCTGCTGTTGAAAATCTGGATATGGCCGGGGCAGTTCATCGGCTTGACAGCGTAGTCGCGGCTTTCCGATTGCGTCACAAACATATTGTCACGGTAGTTTTGCCAGTGGCCTGACTTTTCCCACAGGGTTTTGTCCAGCACGGTAGGCGTGCGCACTTCCTGGTAGTCGTACTCTTTGAATTTGGCACGCATGTACTGCTCAACTTCCTGCCAGATCACCCAGCCGCGCGGATGCCAGAACACCATGCCTGGTGCGTCGTCCTGCATATGATAGAAATCCAGCTGCTTGCCGAGCTTGCGATGGTCGCGCTTTTCGGCTTCTTCCAGCATATGCAGATAAGCTTCCAGCTCGTCTTTATTGCGCCAAGCGGTGCCATAAACACGCTGCAACATCTCGTTATTACTGTCACCACGCCAGTAAGCGCCAGCCAGCTTCATCAGCTTGAACGCTTTCAGCTTGCCGGTATTCGGCACATGCGGGCCACGACACAAGTCGGTGAAACCACCTTCGCTATATAGCGAAACATCTTCATTGCTGGGGATGCTGGCAATGATCTCGGCTTTGTAGTGCTCGTTAATGCTTTTGAAATAAGCGACTGCTTCATCGCGCGGCAATACCTTGCGCTCCACTTTTTCGTCTTTTTTGGCCAGCTCAACCATTTTCTTTTCAATGGCAGTCAAGTCGTCCGGTGTAAACGGGCGTTTGTAGCTAAAGTCATAGTAAAAGCCATTATCAATCACCGGACCTATGGTGACCTGGGCATCGGGGAACAGCTCTTTAACAGCATAGGCCAGCAAGTGGGCGGTCGAATGGCGGATCACATCCAGGCCTTCGTCGTTCTTATCGGTAATGATGGCGAGGTCTACGTCCTGCTCGATCAGGTAGCTGGTATCCACCAGTTTTGCCTCTTGCCCTGGGTGCGTGACTTTGCCTGCCAATGCGGCCTTTGCCAGACCGGCACCAATATTCAGCGCAACATCAGCCACGGTCACCGACTGCTCAAAGCTTCTGGTAGACCCATCAGGCAAGCGTATTACAGGCATGTATCTCTCTCACTCAGGTTAAAATCGCTATAAAAACAAGCGCATGGCGCCTACTTTACAGTCAAACAAACATTATCGCACAGCGCGTGAAAAATCCGCAACGGGACTAGGCATGCATCCGTGCCAGACCAGGTATAAAAACCCTGACACCCCGGCTAAAAACTGGCTAAAAACAAAAAAGCCACCTCGCTGAGGTGGCTTTACTATCTGGTAGTCGCGAATGGACTCGAACCATCGACCCCCACCATGTCAAGGTGGTGCTCTAACCAGCTGAGCTACGCGACTATAAATTCCTGCTATCAATTCCCTACCATCAATTCATAGTCATGCTGCAAAACAGGCATGCTGCAAATCAATAAGGTTGCGCATTCTATCCGAAAGCAGGCTGATAGGCAATGGTATCCGCCTTATAATATCGCCATGCATCGCAACGATATCTCACCAGCCCTTCTGCCTGACCGTATGGCAACCCAGTTACTGGATACGCTGACTCACCAGCACTATTGTGTGATCGACCAGTTTATTCCTGACGCCTTGATCGCATCCCTGCGAGTTCTGGCGCTAGCACGCCAGCAATCTGGCGACATGCATCAGGCAGGCACCAGCAAAATCGCCGTGACTAACCCCGCTTTGCGCGGCGACCAGATCGCCTGGCTGGATGAAAGTGACGCACATCCGGCTGTACGCCAATATTTTGCGCTGTTAGCCGAACTGCGATTACTGGTGAATCGCAACCTGATGATGGGGCTGGACGAGGTTGAAACACATTTTGCAGTCTACCCGGCCGGTTCTGCAGGCTACGCTACGCATATCGACCAGTTCCACCAGCATAGACAAGGCCCCGGCTCGCGGGCACTGACCTTGATCATCTATTTAAATGATGACTGGCCGAAAGACGCTGGCGGAGAATTACGTTTATATACCGGCCAGCACACGGCGACACCTTTACCAACAGCTCCGCATATCGATGTTGCACCCATCGGCGGCAGGTTGGTACTGTTTTTAGCGGACAGGTTCTGGCATGCCGTGCTGCCGGCAAAACAAGCACGCGTGAGCGTGACCGGATGGTTTAAAACCCGCAAGTGACCAGGTAAAACATCGTAGCCATCACGGCTCTGATGTCAGTCGGTTATAAATCTCTATCCCTGGGTAACCATCCAAAGGTAGTTTTTGCGTGGCCTGGTAACGGCGAATGGCGGCTTGCGTTTTACCGCCAGGAAAGCCATCCGGCGTGCCGCTGTCAAAGCCTTTCGCATTCAACGCTTCCTGCAATGTCCACATTTGCTGGTAGCTGAGCGCTGGTGGTTCGGGCGGCATCGCCAGCGTATACATATCCTGCCGTAACTGTTGACTCAACAGGCTGACACTCAGCGCATAATTTACCGAGCGATTCCACTGCATGATCACATCAAAATTGGGGAAGACCATATAGGCCGGGCCATCAAAGCCCTGCGGCAGAATAATGGCTGCTTGCGGAAAACTCAGGGCATTTTCCGGCACACCGACTACGCCGAGCTTGACCCACTCACTTACTGGTTTATTAAGCTGCAATTGCGCCTGGCTATAATCAAACCCAGGTGGCAGCGCCACCAGCAGGCTGATGGGTTTACCCGCTTGCCAACCCGCCTGTGACAAATAATTGGCTGCTGAACTGAATATATCCGGGTATGAACTCCAGATATCGATTTTGCCATCCGCATCCGCATCTACACCATATTTCAGCAGGGTACTTGGCATAAACTGCATATGCCCGGTGGCACCCGCCCAGGAGCCGGTGACCGGGCTATCATAACGATGTTCGCGTTCGACCACGCGCATCAGGTTAAGTAATTCGCGCTTGAAAAACTCGGCACGACGCCCTTCATAAGACAACGTTGCCAGCGCCGAGGCCAGCGGAATATCGCCCATAAAGCTACCAAAGTTGGTTTCCAACCCCCAAAATGCCACCAATACCTCCCTGGGCACCTGGTATAACTCTTCGACCACATACAGCACGCCCTGGTAATCGTTCAGCATCTGCTTGCCTTTGTTGACCACGCGCTGGTTGATGCGGCGGTTCACATAGGCCGAAAAACTAGTGACAAACTCGGGTTGCTTGCGATCCAGTTCAATCACTTTGGGCAGGTAAGTCACCTGGTTGAGCGTCACATCGACTGCTTGCGGCGCAATGTGTAAAGCCAGCGCTTCTTGTCGCAACGCGGCTACCCATAGCGGAAAGCCTTCACCGTCATCGGCGACAGTGATTACACTACTGAATATCAGCCCGGCAACAAGTAATACTTTGAATATCGCTCGCAAATTTTTACCTTCTAACCAAAAACATAGGGGCTTTCATCACTAAAAGTACAGCCGCGTAATTAAGCATTCGCGGCCAGTATCGCTGCATAACCTGCCTGATAATCGGCAAACTGCAATTTGAAACCGCTTTGCGGCAAAAACTGGTTGGTGATGCGTTTGCCGGATTGCGGCTGCATAGGCGGCGTATCCGGCAACGGCACTTGCAACTGGCCGGCCATCCACTGCAACACTTCGTGCTGCAAAGCAGGCACACCATCCGTCACTATGCAATGCGCTGGCAAAACTACGTCATTGGCGAGTAATTCATACAGATGCACCACTGCCCGTGCCACATCCAGCTCATGGATCCGGTTAGTCCAGTGCGCCTGTTTGGGCCAGCGGGCTGGGTCTTGCACGGCGCGCAATAAATACAAGCGTTGCGGGCCATAAATGCCTGACACGCGCAGGGCAGAATGCCCACACGGTAAATCATAGAGCAGACGCTCGGCATCCAGCATCACCTGCCCATCGGCGTCAGCGGGGACTACAGCAGTACTGTCATCAATGAATTCCCCCTCATGTTCGCCATAAATACCAGTGCTGGAGATGAAAAATACATGGCGCAACGCCGATTTAGACACTTGCGCCAGCACATTCTTTAACCCCTGCACATAGGTCTGCTGATAAGACTGCCCTTCAACCGGCGCCAGACAATACAGCAGGATTTCAGGCTGCAACTCGGCCAGTTCTGGTAACGCTTCATCGGCCACCACATCCAGGTGCAAAACCTGCGCACCTTCAGGTACTGCCTGTTTGGAACGGCGGACTATCGTCAGTTCATGCCCATGCGTGAGGGTTTGCTGCGCAATCAAGGTACCTAACCCACCGCAGCCTATCTGTAATACTTTCATTAACGACTCTTTCTAAACACTCAATCCTGATATGGGATGCTGACGCAGATAACGCTCAGCCAGCAGCATGGCGCCCATGGTTTTACTATCGGTGATTTCGCCGTTTTCAATCGCCTGCATCACACGGGCAAATGGCCAGACAAACACATCCATCGCTTCATCAATATCTCTGGCATGCTCGCCCAAGGCCAGCCCGGTTGCCAGGTAGATATGGATTACCTCATTTGAATAACCGATGCACGGATGCTGTATGCCCAATTTCACCCACTCCTGGGCGCGATAGCCGGTTTCCTCCAGCAACTCGCGTTGCCCGGTCTGCAATACGGGCTCTCCGTGATCGATCTTACCGGCTGGCAGTTCTATAAATACTTGCTGTAGCGGATAGCGAAACTGCCTTTCCAGCACTACACCGCCTTCTTCGGTCAACGCTACCACGACCACAGCGCCCGGGTGAGTGACATATTCACGGCCACTCACGGTGCCATTTGGCAAACGTGCCTGGTCATAACGCACGGTAAGCATCTTGCCCTGCGCCAGAATCTCGCTGGAGACTGTGGTTTCAATCAGATGCTGATCGTCTGGCAGATCGCTTGCAGATGCGGGTGAAGAATTACCTTGTTGGGTCATACCTTGAATTCCATACTGCCTATGCTGATGTTTTGAATGTATTACAGTCGTTGACGCTGCCGGATTGCAGCCCTGTTTTAAACCATTGCACCCGTTGCTCGGCGCTGCCATGGGTGAAACTGTCCGGCACTGCATAGCCTTGCGCCTGTTTTTGCAAGGTGTCATCGCCAATGGCGGTGGCTGCGCGCAGTGCTTCTTCAATATCGCCGTCTTCCAGGATACGGAACTGCTGGTTGGCATGGTGTGCCCACACACCGGCATAGCAGTCAGCCTGCAATTCCAGCTTGACCGAATAAGCATTGGCTTCCGCTTCCGAGCCAGCCTGCTGTTTGGCCTGCTGTACTTTTTGCGAAGTGCCCAGCAGGTTTTGTACGTGATGGCCGACCTCGTGCGCAATCACATAAGCTTGCGCAAAATCGCCAGGTGCCTTGAAACGCTCTTGCAGCTCCTGGTAGAAGCTGAGGTCAATATAGACTTTCTGGTCAGCCGGGCAATAAAACGGCCCCATCGCCGCCTGTCCCTGGCCACAGGCGGTCTGCGTGGCGCCACCAAAGATTTCCAGATTGGGCGCGCTGTACTGCTTGCCTGCCGAAGTGAATATTTCTTGCCAGACCTGTTCGGTACTCCATAATACTTTCGCCACAAACTTCACTTTTGGGTCATTGCTATCCGCAGGCGCGGCTGAAGTTTGCGCAGCGGGCTGCCCTTGTTGCGCCAGATTCAAAACCAGATTGGGGTCTACACCAAAATACATCGCCACCAGCGCAATGGCGATGGTGCCTATGCCGATACTGCGGCCGCCGATCAGGCCACGGCCACGACTATCTTCTACATGCTGACTTTCTTCCAGATCATCTAAACGCATATGCTCACCCGGCCAAGTATGAAAAAATATTGGTTTATGAAAAATGTTGTGGGAATGTGATTACTTTAGCATGCAGCACTGATAAAATCACACCATGTTCACTGGGATTATTCAAACCGTCGGCCACATCGCCGACGTAGTCACACACGGCGACGATCGCGCGTTACGTATCGAAGCTTCCGATTTAGGTCTGCAAGATGTCCAGCTGGGGGATAGCATCGCCGTCAATGGTGTATGCCTCACTGTGACCAGCCTGGACCACAACACGTTTGAAGTGATGGCATCTCAAGTCACGCTGGAAGTCACCACCGGGCTGGGCAAGCCGGGGCCGGTGAATCTGGAAAAAGCCTTGCGGCTGGCTGACCGGCTGGGTGGCCACCTCGTCACCGGCCATGTTGATGGCGTAGGCACCATTACCGCCCTGGAACCCGTGGGCGAATGCTGGCTGCTGAAAGTGCGTGCCCCGCATGCGCTGAGCAAATATATCGCTCAAAAAGGCTCATTATGTGTGAATGGCGTCAGTTTGACCGTCAATGCCATTGTGCAGGATGAAGCCAGCATCAACCTGATCCCCCATACCATGCAACACACCATCATGCAGTTTGCCAAACCCGGAGATGCAGTGAATCTTGAAATTGATTTAATCGCGCGCTATGTTGAGCGCATGCAAGCCTGGGAGCAGGAATAATGTCGGCACAGATCAGTACTATTGAAGCGATTATTGCCGACATCCGTGCCGGAAAAATGGTTATCCTGGTAGACGACGAACACAGGGAAAACGAAGGTGACTTTGTGATCGCGGCAGAATTCGTCACCGCAGAACACATCAATTTTATGGCCAAGTATGGCCGCGGCCTGATCTGCCTGACGCTGACCGAGCAACGCTGCCGCCAGCTGAATTTGCCGCCCATGACGCGTAAAAACGGCACCCGTCTGGGCACCAACTTCACGGTATCGATTGAAGCGGCAGAAGGTGTCACCACCGGCATCTCCGCCGCTGACCGCGCCACGACTATCCGCGCGGCCATCGCCAAAAACGCGACTGCCACCGATATCGTCAGCCCGGGGCATATTTTCCCGATCGGGGCGATGAACGGTGGTGTACTTGTGCGCGCCGGACACACCGAAGCGGGTTGCGACCTCGCGCAACTGGCTGGCTGCGAACCTGCCAGCGTCATCTGCGAGATCCTGAAAGATGACGGTGAGATGGCGCGTCTGCCGGATCTGATGCAAGTAGCGGCCGAGCATGATATCCGCATCGGCACCATTGCTGACCTGATCCATTACCGCGCCTCGCATGAAACCCTGATTGAACGCAGCGCCGAGCGCAAGATTGAAACGGCTTACGGGCCCATGCAACTGATCGCCTACCGCGACAATATCGCGCGAGAAACCCATCTGGTGCTGGTGAAAGGCGATCCGCAAACCGCTGAAGAAACCCTGGTGCGTGTGCACGAGCCTTTATCCATGATAGACCTGCTGGATAGCAGCCATCAATCGCATAGCTGGAATTTGTTACAAGCCATGCGCACCATCAGCACCGCGCCGTGTGGCGTCATCGTGCTGATCAACCGGGACGAAGATGGCCTGGGGCTGACCGACAGGATTTTGCGCGCTGACCAGAAAATCACCCTTAATCAGGAGTTACGCAATTACGGCATAGGCTCACAGATTCTGTTGAACCTGGGCGTGAAAAAAATGCGCCTGATGGCCGCACCGCGCAAAATGCCAAGCATGGATGGCTTTGGCCTGGAGATCACCGGCTACCTCAGCGAGGAAGAAGCGCCACCTGTATGAGTGAACAATTACCTTTATCTGAAATCAACGAACGATTGAACCTGACTGGCCAGATCCTGATCGCCATGCCAGCCATGCAAGACCCCTACTTCAGCAAAAGCGTGATCCTGATCTGCAGCCACGACGATGATGGGGCCATGGGTATGATTCTCAACCATCCTTTGCAACTCAATGTCGGCGACTTGTTTGAACAACTGGATATGCCATGTGATGCCCCGCATCAGCAAGCTCGCCTGGTGCATTTTGGCGGGCCGGTGCAAGTCGAACGCGGCTTTGTGTTGCATACGCCTGCCACAGAATTCAATACCACGCTGGGCTTGTCCGAAGGGCTGGCGATGACTTCTTCCAAGGACATCCTGGAAGCTGCCGCCCGCGACGAAGCACCGCAGGATATGTTTATCGCCCTCGGCTACACCGGCTGGTCTTCCGGCCAGCTGGAGGATGAGATCCAGGCCAATGCCTGGCTCACCTTGCCTCTGGACGACAGCGAACATCTGCATAAACTCATTTTCACCCTGCCTAACGATGACAAGGTGTTATGGGCCATGCAGCAACTTGGGGTGGATTATGCCACCCTGTCCGAGGTGGCAGGGCATGCCTGAAGCGCTCAAGCACGGCAAGCAACCCCTGAATCAAAGCCACCTGCCTATTACAGAACGCCGCTACCCTGATATCAGCGGCACCGTGCTCGCGTTTGACTTTGGTGAAAAACGCGTAGGCGTGGCGGTGGGTGAAACCCTGCTTGCTCTGGCGCACCCTTTGCTGACCATAGCCGCCGAAGACAATGCCGGCAAGTTTGACCAGATCACCTCGCTGTTGCAGGAATGGCAACCAGTGTTGCTGATCGTAGGCCTGCCCATGACCATGGATGGTGACGCCCATGCCATGACCGCGCTGGCACAAAAATTTGCCCAACGACTGGAAGGCCGCTTTAACCTGCCAGTGATGATGATAGATGAGCGCCTGACCTCGGCCGAAGCCTCGCAGTCACTGCGTGAAGCAGGCATCCGCGGCCGGGCGCAGAAACAACATTTGGACCAGGTTGCCGCACAAACTATATTACAATCTTACTTTGACGCTTATCACTCACGTTCATAGCACAGGACTCTCATGATACTGCCTGACCCCGAACAACTACTGGATCAGCTTTACGACCAATTAAAACCACGCATCCATGACAATACCGCTCTGGTCGGCATCTATACCGGCGGCGTGTGGTTGATGGAAAAACTGTTGCATCGCCTGCAGAATGACCTCGGCCGCGATATCGCGCATGGCAAACTGAACGCCTCCATGTACCGCGATGACTACGCCAGACGCGGCATGAAAACCACCGCCCAGCCTGGCCATATCCCTTTTGACGTCAATGACAGGCATATCATCCTGGTCGACGATATTTTTTACACTGGCCGCACCGTGCGCGCAGTCATCAACGAATTATTCGATTATGGCCGCCCGGGCCTGATAGAACTGGCGGCGCTGATCAACCGCGGCGGCGCACAATTACCGATACGTCCGGACATTGTCGGTGCCGACATCCCACTGCAGGCCCACCAGGCATTCGAGCTCTCCATCAATACCCAGGGGCGATTGCTTCTCAGTGTGACAGACACCAGCCAGACAGCCACCAAACCGCCTGAAGCCCATCCTCCTGCAGATAATGGAGCCAATTAACATGTACAACCCGCAACTGAACGCGCAGGGACAATTACAACACCTGCTCAGTATCGAAGGCCTGCCCAAGCGTATCCTGACGGATATCCTCGATGCTGCTGAAAACTTTGTTGGCGTGGCTGAACGCGAGATCAAGAAAGTACCATTGCTGCGTGGCAAAACCGTCTGCAACCTGTTTTTTGAAAACAGCACGCGTACCCGCACCACCTTTGAAATCGCCGCCAAACGCCTGTCTGCCGATGTACTGAACCTGAATGTCAGCACCTCATCGCAATCCAAAGGCGAGAGCATACTCGACACCGTCAACAACCTGATTGCCATGCATGCGGATATGTTTGTCGTCCGCCACCAGCAAAGTGGTGCCGCGCACTTTATTGCGCAACATGTACCGCCGCATATCAGCGTGATCAATGCCGGGGATGGCCGCCATGCGCACCCTACCCAGGGCTTGCTCGATGTATTCACCATCCGCAAATACAAACCTGAGATGCACAACCTGCGCGTCGCCATTGTTGGCGATGTGTTGCATTCCCGCGTCGCGCGCAGTGAGATTCACGCGCTGGCGACCTTGGGCGTGCCTGAAATCCGCGTCGTTGCCCCGCGTACCTTGTTACCCGCCGAGGTTGAAAAACTCGGTGTGCAGGTCTACCACAATATGGATCAAGGCCTGAAAGATGTGGATGTGATCATGATGCTGCGCCTGCAAAACGAACGCATGTCTGGCGCCCTGCTGCCAAGCACACAAGAGTTTTTCCAGACCTTTGGCCTGACGCCGGAGCGGCTGACACTGGCGAGGCCTGATGCCATCGTCATGCACCCTGGCCCGATGAACCGTGGCGTAGAAATTGATTCCAGCGTGGCGGATGGCAAACAATCTGTCATTCTGCCGCAAGTCACCTATGGCATCGCGGTGCGCATGGCAGTGATGGCGATTCTGGGGGGAGGCAACGCCGCATGAACATAGTCATCAAACAAGGTCGCGTGATAGACGCCAGCCAGCAGCTGGATGCTGTCAAAGATATTTATATCAGCGCAGATAAAATCGTCGCCATTGGTGAAGCCCCGGCTGGTTTTAAAGCCGACCAGACATTGGATGCACAGGGCAAATGGGTACTGCCCGGCCTGGTGGATTTATGCGCACGCCTGCGCGAACCTGGTAGCGAATATAAAGCCACCCTGTTGAGTGAGCTGCGTGCGGCCATGGCCGGTGGCGTCACCAGCCTGGCCTGCCCGCCTGATACCGACCCGGTACTGGATGAACCCGGCCTGGTTGAAATGCTCAAGCACCGCGCCAAGTCACATGCGCTGGCCCATGTTTACCCGCTAGGCGCTGTCACCCGCCAGCTGGAAGGCCACTTCCTTACAGAAATGTTTGCCCTGACCTCGGCGGGCTGTGTCGGTTTCTCGCAAGCAGATACGGCGATCGTCGATACACAGGTACTGTGGCGTGCGTTTGAATACTCTGCCACTTTCGGCTACACCCTGTTTATGCGTGCCGAAGACCCCTACCTGGCCAAAAATGGTGTCGCCCATGATGGTGAAGTGGCTTCCCGCTTAGGCCTGAAAGGTATTCCGGTCGCAGCTGAAAGCATCGCCCTGCAAACCATGCTGCGCATCGCCCAAAACACTGGCGCCAACTTGCACATTGCGCGCGTTTCCACAGCTGAGTCTGTAGAACTGATCCGCCAGGCCAAACAGGCGGGCGTCAGCCTGACTGCAGATGTCAGCATCCAGCATCTGCACCTGACAGAAATGGATATCGGCTTTTTTGACAGCATGGTGCATTTAAAACCGCCAGTACGCACCCAGCGTGACCGCGATGCACTACGTGCCGGCTTGCTGGATGGCACACTGGACGCCATTTGCTCAGACCACACGCCTGTGGATGAGGATGCCAAAGCCTTGCCGTTTGCCGAATCCCACCCCGGCGCCTCTGCTTTGGAATTATTACTGCCACTGACCTTGAAATGGGCTGCGCAAGCCAAGCTCACACCTGCACAGGCATTGCTGAAGATCACGCAGGCACCCGCCAGTATCCTTGGTGTGGCTGCGGGTACTTTAAAGGTGGGCGCCACAGCAGATGTAGTGATCTACGACCCGGAAGTAGAATGGCGTGTCGATAGCCGTGTACTGGTCAGTCAGGGCAAGAATACGCCTTTCCTGAATCAGTCATTGTCCGGCAAAGTCTCCGCCACCATCACCAGCGGCGAGCTGGTGTTCCAGCAGGAAACCTTGCAGCTGGGCGTGCAGCCCAACCTTCATGCGGTCTAAAAAATTACAGGCCACCGCTCGTATGCTTGAGCGATGGCCTGTTGATGGCCCAGCCTGACGCTGCGCCCAAGTATGACTTTATAAGATATCCAGATTAGAGATCTTGTTTTGATCCTGATTTTCCGGATTGGCGATCTTGCTGTTCAGTTTGATCTTCAGCCTTAAATCATTGACCGAATCGGCATTGCGCAAAGCATCGTCATAAGTGATCTTGCTTTCCTCATATAACTCAAACAATGCCTGGTCAAACGTTTGCATGCCTAGTTCGCGTGACTTGGCCATAATCTCTTTAATGGCGTGCACGTCACCTTTGTAAATCAGGTCCGAGATCAGCGGCGAATGCAGCAACACTTCTACTGCCGCCACCCGGCCACTGCCATCCACTTTGGGAATCAACCGTTGCGAGGCGATGCACCGCAGGTTGAGCGATAAATCCATCAACAATTGCTGGCGGCGCTCTTCCGGGAAAAAGTTAATGATCCGGTCCAGCGCCTGGTTGGTGCTATTGGCGTGCAAGGTGGCCAGGCACAGGTGCCCTGTTTCCGAGAAGGCAATCGCATAATCCATGGTCTCACGGTCACGGATCTCGCCGATCATGATCACGTCCGGTGCCTGGCGCAGGGTATTTTTTAGCGCTGCATGCCAGTTTTCGGTATCGACGCCGACTTCGCGCTGGGTGACGATGCAGTTTTTGTGGCCGTGGATAAACTCTACCGGATCTTCAATGGTAATAATGTGGCCGTAACTGCTTTCGTTTCTGTGACCGAGCATGGCTGCCATGGAGGTGGATTTGCCTGATCCGGTGCCGCCGACAAAAATCACCAGGCCGCGCTTGGCCATCATGACGTCTTTGAGCACTGGCGGCAGTTTCAAATCCTCAAATTTGGGGATATTGGTATTAATCACCCGAAACACCAGCCCGGTAGCGCTGCGCTGGATAAACGCATTGACACGGAAGCGGCCCACTGTGGACATGCTGATGGCGAAGTTGCATTCACGGGTTTCCTTGAACTCCTGCGCTTGCTTGTCATTCATGACGGCCCGCGCGATTTCAGCGGTTTGCTGCGTGTTCAGCGTTTGCGAGGAAACGGGTGTCAGTTTGCCGTCTATCTTCATCGCCGGCGGAAAACCGGCCGTGATGAATAAGTCAGACGCTTTTTTCGTCACCATCAGTTTGAGCAGGTCATTGACGAATTTTTCTGTCTGCGCCTGATCTGCGCCAGTTTGTATGCTATCCATGCTGTGTCTTACCCAATGATCGAATCACGGTTGGCCGCTTTAGTACGCGCTTCACCGGCACTGATGATATTGCGTTTCACCAGGTCTTGTAAGTTCTGGTCCAGGGTCTGCATACCGACGTTTTGGCCGGTCTGGATGGCAGAATACATTTGTGCAATTTTGTTTTCGCGGATCAGGTTACGGATCGCCGGGGTGCCTATCATGATCTCATGCGCGGCAACGCGGCCCTGTTCATCCTTGGTTTTACAGAGCGTTTGTGAAATCACTGCACGCAAGGATTCTGACAGCATGGAGCGCACCATTTCTTTTTCAGCAGCAGGAAACACATCGACCACACGGTCTATCGTTTTAGCGGCGGAGCTGGTATGCAAGGTACCGAACACCAAGTGGCCGGTTTCGGCCGCCGTCAGTGCCAGGCGTATGGTTTCCAGATCGCGCATCTCGCCGACCAGGATCACATCCGGGTCCTCACGCAGGGCAGAACGCAAGGCGTTATCAAACGATTGGGTATGCGGACCGACTTCACGCTGGTTGACCAGTGATTTTTTCGAGCTATGCACAAATTCAATCGGGTCTTCCACGGTCAGGATATGCGACATTTGCGTCTCATTGATGTAATCGACCATGGCAGCCAGCGTAGTTGACTTACCGGAACCGGTCGGACCGGTCACCAGCACAATGCCACGCGGGGTATCGGCGAGGTCTTTAAACACTCTGGGCGCATTCAACTCTTCCAGTGTCAATACTTTGCTCGGAATAGTACGGAATACCGCGCCGGCACCGCGTTGCTGGTTAAACGCATTCACCCGGAAACGTGCCAGGTCAGGGATCTCGAATGAAAAGTCGCATTCCAGCTTTTCTTCATACACCTTGCGCTGGGTATCGTTCATGATGTCGTACAGCATGCGATGCACTTCAGCATGATCCATGGCAGGTAAATTGATTTTACGGATGTCACCATGCACACGGATCATCGGCGGCAAGCCGGAAGATAAATGTAAGTCTGACGCTTTATTTTTGACAGAAAACGTCAATAAATCTGAAATATCCATAATTCACTCCAGTGATTATTTATATAATGTTATTTTGTTATTTGACCTGCATACCAGAGCTCGCCTACCCAGCCATGACCGCCACTACAGACACCCTTGCTGACAATCTTGCGCATATCCGGCAAAGCATTGCCCTGGCAAAAACGCGTTTTCATATGACGCAACCCGTGACGCTGTGTGCAGTCAGCAAATCACAATCTGCGGAAGCGATTCGTGCAGCTTACAGCGCGGGCCAAACCGTATTTGGCGAAAATTACCTGCAAGAAGCCCTGACCAAACAGGCGCAATTACAGGACTGTGCAATAGCATGGCACTTTATCGGGCCGATTCAAAGCAACAAAACACAGCAAATTGCCCGTCAATTCGATTGGATACACTCGGTTGACCGGTTTAAAATCGCGCAGCGCCTTTCAGATGCACGCCCTCCTGATCGCCCACCGCTGGACATTTGCCTGCAAGTGAACATTAGTGAAGAAGCAAGCAAAAGTGGTGCCAGTGGCCAGGAGCTGCTGGAACTTGCCTTACAGATCAAACAATTGCCGCAACTACGCTTGCGCGGGCTGATGGCGATTCCGGCACCGCAGCAGGATGTGGCGGCACAACGTGACCAATTTCGGCAGGTGCGCGCGCTGTTTGAGCATTTAAATGCGCACGGCCTGCAACTCGATACACTATCCATAGGCATGAGCGGCGATTACGAAGCCGCCATTGCCGAAGGCGCCACGCTGGTGCGTATAGGCACCGCCATTTTTGGCGCGCGCTCGCCTAAAATTCCCACTGATCCAGATTTAGCTACTAAAGGAGCTGTTTAACCATGTCCTCACTCGCATCACCCCGTATCGCCTTTATAGGCGGCGGAAACATGGCGCAAGCCCTGATCACCGGCCTCAAACAGCGCGCCTTTCCCATGCAGCAGATCACGGTGATAGACCCCGATGCCAGCAAGCATGATCAATTACAGAAAAACCTGGGCGTGCGCGCGGCACAAGCGTTATCTGAGCAGGCATTACAAGTGGATGTGATCGTGCTGGCCGTCAAACCACAGCAGTTGAAAGCAGTGGCTGAGTCACTGGCGCCTTTTCTGCAATCACAACTGGTGATTTCTGTGGCGGCAGGTATTCGCACTGCTGATTTAAGCCGCTGGTTAAATGGCTATCGCACACTGGTGCGCACCATGCCAAACACGCCGGCGCAAATCCAGGCAGGGGTCACCGGCGTATTTGCACTGGCCGATGTCAATGCAGCACAGCGTCAACTGGCAGATACTTTGTTGCAAGCAGCTGGCGAAGTGGTATGGCTCACGGAAGAATCTCAACTGGATGCCGTCACCGCGATTTCTGGCAGTGGCCCGGCGTATGTATTTTTGCTGATTGAAGCACTTACCGAAGCGGGCGTTGCCCTGGGGCTGACGCCATCACAGGCGCTGCAACTCAGTATCGCGACATTCAAGGGCGCCAGCCTGCTGGCTGCCGCAAGCGAGACGCCGATCGCGACCCTGCGCGAGCAGGTCACCTCTAAGGGTGGCACTACCGAACAAGGCCTGCTGAGCCTTAATCAGCACAATATTCATGCCATTATGCAACATGCGGCACAACAAGCGGCCAACCGGGCAAAAACCCTGGGCGACGAACTGGGAGGACAATAATGTTAGGTGAGATGACAGTATTTTTGCTGAGGACGGTATTCGGCATTTTGACGTTTTTACTGGTGTTGCGTTTCCTGATGCAATGGACACGCACCTCGTTTCAAAACCAGCTCGGGCAAATGACTATGGTACTGACTGACTTCATGGTCAAACCGACGCGCAAACTGATACGCCCGGTCAGGCAATGGGATATGTCGACTTTGCTGCTCGCTTTTGTGATGCAAGTGATCTTGTTCGCGCTGATCTCAATACTGATAGGGGCTGGTGCCGCCCCGGTGTTGTGGGTGTGGCAGGCGATTTTTGGCGTACTGGGGCAGATCGTCGATGTCTTTTTCTATGCGATTCTGCTGATGGCCATTTTAAGCTGGGTGAACCCTTACAGCCCGATCTACGGTGTGCTTAACCAGCTCACGGCCCCTATTCTGGAGCCACTACGCCGGGTGTTGCCGCAGATTCAGGGGTTTGACTTTTCGGCACTGGTGGCACTGATCCTGCTACAAATGATCAGCCATATCGTGTTGCCAGGGCTGGCTAACAGTATCTATTAAGCAAATACCGGGCGACTGACTGGTCGCCCGGTATTTCATTTACATCCAGACAATATCGAACTCTTCGCGCCCATACTGGGTGTCCGGGTGCAAAGTCACCGGCTTTTTAATAAAATCCGACAGGCTGGCCAGGCTTTGCGATTCTTCATCGCCCAGCATATTGATGACTTCTGGTGATGCCAGTATCTTGAATGCGTTGGCACTCTTGAACTGCCGCGACTCGCGCAACAACTCACGCATGATTTCATAGCTGATGGTTTGCGCCGTTTTCAACTCGCCGCGCCCCTGGCAAACCTTGCACGATTCGCACAGCAAATGCGCCAGGCTTTCACGCGTGCGTTTGCGGGTCAACTCTACCAACCCTAACGTTGAAAAACCATTGACGTTGATACGCGCCCTGTCCAGCGTCACGGCTTTACGCAACTCTTCCAGCACGGCCTCGCGCTGCGCATCTTCATCCATATCAATAAAGTCGACAATGATGATGCCGCCCAGATTGCGCAACCGCAACTGGCGCGCAATGGTTTGCGCGGCTTCAAGATTGGTTTTGAAAATGGTGTCGGACAAATTTTTGCCACTGACAAAACTGCCGGTATTGACGTCTACAGTCGTGAGCGCTTCTGTCTGGTCAAAAATCAAATAACCGCCGGATTTAAGCTCGACCTTGCGTGACAGCGCCTTTTCGATTTCATTTTCAATATCATAAAACTCGAACAATGAACGCTCGCCCTTGTAATGCGTGAGCGGCTTGACCGCGTGCGATACATACAACTCGGCAAACTCTTTTAATCGCTCGAACATTTCGCGCGAATCCACGCGGATATTGGTGGTTTCCTTGCACACCACATCGCGCAAGATGCGGCGCGGCAAACTCAGGTCATAAAAAATCAGTGAGCGTTCGCCAACGGTAGTGCTTTCGGTCTGGATCTTGCTCCACACCTTGCGCAGATACTCGATATCGGCCAGCAATTCTTCATCCGTGGCGTTTTCAGACATGGTGCGGATGATATAGCCGCCTTCACGCTGCTCCGGCAACAATCCCAGCAAACGGTTACGCAAAAACTCGCGTTCTTCTTCGATATCAATACGTTGCGAAACGCCGATATGTTTTTGAAACGGCAGATACACCAGAAAACGCCCGGCGATACTGATCTCAGTGGTCAGCCGCGCGCCCTTGGTGCCTATCGCCTCTTTAATCACCTGCACGATGATAGATTGACCTTCATGCAGTACTTCCTGGATAGGCCTGTCAGTTTTGACATCACCTTCTTCAGAGTGGCAGGCCATGATATCGGCCGCATGCAAAAAAGCCGCGCGAGGCAGGCCGATTTCAACAAACGCGGATTGCATGCCGGGCAACACCCGCACCACGGTGCCGCGATAAATGTTGCCAACGATGCCCAGCGAAGATGCCCGTTCAATATGCAACTCCTGGACTACACCCTGCTCCAGAATCGCCACCCGCGTTTCCTGCGGCGTGACGTTGATTAATACTTCCTGCGCCAATGACATTTTGCTTTACCCGATCCCAAACCGTTACCGTTTTTTCCCCAGAGTTTACCACGCGTGCAACAACTGCGCCGTTTCATGCAGAGGCAAGCCCATCACCCCGCTGTAGCTGCCATCAATCCGCGCGATCCAGGCGCCCGCGCGCCCCTGTATGCCATAGGCACCGGCTTTGTCCATCGGTTCACCGCTGACCACATAATCCTGCAATATCGACATCGGCACCTGCATCATTTCTACGCGTGTCGTGCTGAGTAAACACTGCACTGCCCCAGCCTGGTAAACGGCCACCGCCGTATGCACCAAGTGGACGCTGCCACTCAGGCGAGACAACATCGCCATCGCTTCATCGGCATCAGCCGGTTTGCCCAGAATCTCCTGCCCCAGTGCCACCGTCGTATCTGCGGCCAGGATAGCCAGCCCGCGATCTGCATGCGTGGCGGCAATGGCCAGCGCTTTGGCTTTTGCCAGGCGTTGTACATACACTGCCGGATCTTCGCCTGCGAGGCAGGACTCATCAATATCCGCCGGGACGATTTCACATTGCACGCCTAGTTGCGCCAATAGCTCCACCCGGCGCGGGCTGCGGGATGCCAGAATAATTTTTTTGTGTTGCATAGCAAGTGACCTGTCGGGATTAAAAGCGTGACCAAATATAAGCCTGACAAGTTAACACAAAGCGACTATTTTTTGCGTCAAGGTTTTTACAACCAGCAAAGGGCGCTTACGCTGACAGCCCCTTCCGGCATTGTGTACAATAGCCCCTCACCCTACTCCATGATTTAAGAAAACCCGCATGAATTCGATTGAACACCTGCTACAGCGCACCGAGCAACTCATCTCGCGCCTGGAAACCCTGCTACCTGCACCGCTGGCCGAACCTAACTGGCAAGTCACTGCCTGGCGTTGGGTCAAACATGGCGCACAGGGCCAATTGCAAGCCGTCGAACATCCACATGCGGTTTCACTGCAAGATATCCGGTTTATCGATAGACAAAAAGCCGAAGTGGTACGCAACACCAAGCAGTTTCTGCAAGGCCTGCCCGCCAACCACGTGCTGCTGACTGGTGCGCGTGGCACGGGTAAATCATCGCTAGTCAAAGCGCTGTTGAATGCCTATTCGGAGATCGGTTTAAGGCTGATCGAAGTCGACAAGCAGGATCTAACCGACCTGCCACAAATCACGCAACTGATCAGAAACCGCCCGGAGAAATTCATCATCTTTTGTGACGACCTCACCTTTGAAGCCAATGACACCGGCTACAAAGCCCTGAAAGTCATTCTGGATGGCTCGATTGAAAATGCCTCATCCAATTTATTGGTATACGCCACCTCCAACCGCAAGAATCTGATGCCGGAATATATGGCCGATAACCAGCCGGTGTTGGAAAAGACCGGCGAGATCCGCCCCAACGATACCATTGATGAAAAAACCTCACTGGCCGAACGCTTTGGCCTGTGGCTATCTTTCTACAGTTTTGACCAGGATGAATATCTGAACATTGCCGAGCACTGGCTGCAAACCTTTGGTGTCAGCATGGATGAAACCGCCCGGCATGCCGCCTTGCAGTTTTACCACACCCGTGGTGCCCGCAGTGGCCGCGTGGCTTTCCAGTTTGCCAAGGATTATGCCGGGAAACTTCAATTAAAAGCTTAGCGATACCCGCGCCACAGAGACACTGTTTCCAACATTGTTAACGAAAACGCGGATGCAGGATTCCTCTTAAAAACCAATTCTTAACCTGTATACGTGCGATCACCCGCCATTCAATAAAGCCTATGACCAAACTCGTTCAAGTCGCCGTTGCCATCCTGACCAAACCCACCGGCGAATACCTGCTCGCCAGCCGCCCGCAAGGCAAAGGCTGGGCAGGCTGGTGGGAGTTTCCCGGGGGCAAGATCGAGAGCGGAGAAAGCCCGGAACATGCATTGATCCGCGAATCGCAAGAAGAACTAGGCATTACCCCGACCCAGATACAACCCTGGATCAAACGGCGTTATGACTACCCCGCCACACATGATGCAGAAGCTAAAACCGTGTTACTGCATTTCTTTTTTGTCAGTGCCTGGCAAGGCGAACTGCAAGCCAGAGAAGGCCAGCAGCTAGCCTGGCAACACCCGCAAAAGCTCAATGTCAGCCCGGTACTGCCAGCTAATGCCCCCATCATGCAAGCGCTGTCATTACCACCTGTGTACGCCATCAGCAATGTGCAAGAAATGGGCGAGCAAGCATTTCTGCAAGCACTCAGGCTGCAACTGGATCAAGGCCTGCAGTTACTGCAAATCCGGGAATCGCAACTCAGCCCGGATGACCTAGCCAGGTTAAGTGCACAAGTGCTGTCACTCTGCGCACCGTACGACTGCCGCTGCCTGTTAAATAGCAGCCCGGAACAAACTGCACAACTGGGCTACCAAGGCGTACACCTGAATAGCCAGCGCCTGATGGCAATGACAACCAAACCAGACCACCTACTGATAGGAGCCTCCTGCCATGATGCTGAACAACTACAAAAAGCCCAATCCCTGCACCTGGACTTCGCCCTGCTTTCTCCAGTGTTGCCAACACAAAGCCACCCGCAAGCCCTCGGATTAGGCTGGGAAAAGTTCGCTGATATGCTAAGTGGGTTGGAAATCCCGACCTATGGGCTGGGTGGCATGCGCCCGGAGCACCTGGCAAAAGCACAAGCGAGTGGCGCGCGTGGCATCGCTATGCAGCGAGGCTGCTGGTGAACATCTGACTTAAAAGCAAGCACTCCCACTAAATTGCTGAAATCCTTATTAATACGCTCAATTTACTGGAGCGGGAATAAGCATTTTCATCCAATCTAAATCGGCCAGTGTTTAGATGCCTGTGTCGAACCCTATTGGATATTTGGTCAAGTAGCTTCAACGTTTGAGTTGACGCATTCATATTTGTATTTTAGGATGCACCATAATTTAACAAATATTAATTATTGTTAAATTTAAAATACTTTTTGAACGAGATACTGTGTTTAAAAGTAGGAGCGTGCTAAAGCCTGGCCTTTATGTCGCACATGATGAACTCATCAATAGGGAAGCGCTATGAATAACAAACCACTGATCACTGATGAAGAATATGCACAGGAAGTTAAATCACACTTTGACTATCTCAATTGGGTATTTGGTGCATCAACAACCTTTTTAGCTATCGCATGCTTGCAGTTCCCTACACCATCGCGAGCAGCGATTCTATGTCTTGGGGCTATTATCCCAATGTATATTTATGCATTTTCGAGCTTTCCTGTTTCGTTAAAAGTTCTCCGCAAGTTATACGCCGAAACTAAAGACGAAAATGTCAAAAAGATAATCCAACATTTAGAAAAAAAATATCACGGTTGGAATGTGATATTTACAAACTTTATTCTTTGGTTTGGTTTGGCTCTTTTCTTATTTGTTTTAGCCTCTGATTTATTCCAAGGTCCTTTGCAATGGATCAAGACGTAATTAACTGCTCCATTTGCTCATAGAAAAACTGCTCTTGTTAATCAGCCAACATCGTCATTGATGTTGAGCTGATTTATTACATGATTTCATGGGCAATATTCACTACAAATGCATTCAATACTTATATTAGCTCACCGCCCGTCATGATTGGAACTGCGCTTACATTCTTTGCCTCAAGAAAGATGGCTTCACGAGCAACGATATCTAATGTAGTTCAAAAGTAAAACTTCACCGTTCCCCATTAAACGAAGTGGAATGCAGTTATTCTTTTCTAGTGCTTAATTCTGTCAAGCACTCAGACTCCAATCCACTTTTCTTAACCAATATAACTAATGTGCTTTATCAGCGAGCCCTCTCAGCAAGCTTCATGTTGTTTGTGTATTCTCTGCTGTTTTAGGTTTGGTTATACTTGGCATCCGTCAGTTGTTTGAAATCAGACATACTGACTAATCCATCATTCAAGCGGAACGCTTAAATGCACTCACTCATACAAACACCAGGTACCATCAATGCTAAATCTGTTTTTAATACTGCTCACTTTTGCTTTAGCAGGATGCCAGAGCTTGTCTTATCAGGAACCTACATCAGGAGACCGTGCCAGAGTCAGGTTTGCAACTAACACTGAAAGCATTACAGTTTTATATGGCTATGAAGATGCGGCATGTACAATTAATGAACAAGAGTGGATAAAGTTAAGGACCGGAGTACTGGTCAACAGCAACCCAAAGTCGCTGGGTATACCCTTGAATCATCATAATAAAAATGCTGCAAAAGAAGTCTTTGTTACAACGAATAAACCCTTACATTTCTTGTTCAGAGGGGCGGTGATTAGTCGTCCGATAGGAAAGGATAATATTCGATACTGTGGCAACGCCTTTAGCTACCAGTTTGAGAAAGACAAAGATTATGAGGTGTTTTTTGATTGGGATGAACAAGAAGACTCCTGCAAGACTACGATTTCTCATATAGTTGCGAACCCAGAAACGATCACACTCATGCAGTCATCAAGCGCAGCTGATTTAGATAAAAATTTAGAATGCTATGAAAGTCTAATCAAAGGTCGATGGTAGTTTCCATCAGCTTTATTCCAACACTTCAGTTTAAAAAGTAAGGGCTAATCACTCAAAACTGGCTTGGATTATTTACACATAATCAAGTATTCTTTGGCTCACGCGTGGCAATTCAATTTAAAACAACTAGATTTATTTATTACTTTCTCTTGGGATCATGATGAAAATTCAACATTTGTTAGCCGCTTCAGTGCTTGTGTTATGCCAATCCTTTATTACTTTTTCTGCTATTGCTGAAGAATCTTCAGAAATATCGACAGCAAATGAAGTAGTCGAGGCGACTCCTGCTCCAGAACCAGTACCAGAATCTGAGCCAGCGACGATATCTAGAAAAATACCAAAACTCAGTATCCGTTGGGATTGTGGCGATTGCCCGATCAACGAGAAGGTGATTCCACTGATTGAGAAAACTTATACAGCAGAAGCAAGCCAACACAATTACGCTTTATCAGAAGAAGAGACGGCCGAGGTTTCAATTATTGATTTCCGTCAACGCAACCCCGCGAACCGGGCGTTGTTTGGGTTTATGGCTGGCAAGGACAGGCTAGGCGTGAAGGTAAACTATAAAGGAAAACTATTTACGGCGAGTGATTATTCTGCGAATGCATGGTTTGGCATGAATTCGCTTTGCGAATCAGTGGCGAAATCTACATACAAACAAATTGCTGCCGCTTTAAACCAGTAATCAAACGATCGTTGAAATGACCACATCCACCCCCTCTCAGTCCAACAATCCATTGCATGGCATTACGCTTGAAAACATAGTGGTCAGGCTCGCTGACCACTATGGCTGGGAGAAGCTGGCGCAAAAAGTGAATATCAATTGCTTTAAGAATGACCCTTCGGTGAAATCGAGCCTGAAGTTTTTGCGCAAGACCCCTTGGGCCAGGGAGCAGGTTGAAAATCTGTATCTCGCTACGTTTTAATATAGAAATGCAGCTTTAATGCTGCTTTATAAAATCCGCCATCGTATTTAGCATACGCTCATCACGCAACGGTTTTGCCAGTTTGGCGGCCATATCGATATGGCTATACCCGGCAAACTCGGCCACCTCAACGGGGCCGCCTGTGGCTTTGATTTTTGCTGCCAGGCGATAAGTGTTTCTTGGCCAGACGGTATTATCTTTAGTGCCAACCATCAGCAACATAGGCGGGTTGTTGCCTGTAACGAAGTTGATCGGTTGCGATTTTACGCGCTGGTCTTCCGGGCCAAAAATTATTTTCAATCTGTCACTCTTGAGCGGCAGGAAATCATAAGGGCCAGCCAGCCCTATCATGCCGGCGAAGTCTTGTGGTTTGCTGTCCTGCTTTGCGAGAAACTCAGGGTCTAACACTAGCATGGCGGCAATATGCGCACCAGCGGAATGGCCTGCCAGGAAAACGCGTTCGGGGTCACCGCCAAATTCTGCTGCATGTAATTTGACCCATTTGGCGGCTTTGGCCGGGTCTTCCATAAAACCAGGGAAGAGCACTTCAGGGTAGACGCGATAATCTGGGATCACAGCGATAAAGCCTTGTGAAGTCAACGCTTCGCCTACGAATTTGTAGCTGCCACGATTGCCGGAATCCCAGCTGCCACCGTAAAAAAATACCACCACCGGCAGGCCTTTGCTGGCTATGGGGACGTTATTTTCTGTTTTATCCGGTGGTGCCTCTTTGACGCTTAAATGATTTTTCGGCGTATAAATATCCAGTGTTTGCCGCGGTAGATCGCCATAAGCAACACCGTTGTTGAGGTGATAACTTTTATCGGAAATCACCGCATTGAGTATATTTACCGGCGAACAAGCGCTAGTCAGCAAGCCCATGGTGATGAGCGCGATTGTATACAAACTGGCTGGAGTAAAAGATGCGCGCGCATAAAGTTTAGGCATAAATGATGATGAGTGTTTTTAATAAGCGACCTTGCATGAATGATGCAGGTCATCACACAGATATGAGCCTTTAAGCCTGAAAAAATTCCTTTAAGGCCTAAGAGCTTGTTAATCAGGCAGACTCAACATGGAAACAGCTTATCAGCTAATCCATCAGCTCAACTTGCGGTGCAGGTGTCTGCCCCACCTCTACCCATGCTAAGAACTGCTCAAATGGCAGAGGCCTGGAGAAGTAATAGCCCTGGATCTTCTCGCATTGCAATGACTGGATAATCGCCCGGCAATCGGCATCTTCAACCCCCTCGGCCACGACTTTTTTACCTAGTCCGTGTGCCATGGTGATGATGCCCTGGACGATGGCGCGGTCTTGTGCGGAATGCGCCACATTGCGGACAAAGGATTGATCGATCTTCACCAGGTCTATCGGCAAATTACGCAGCCGTGACATGGAGGAATAGCCGGTGCCAAAATCGTCCAGCGCCATACGGCAACCCATGCTGGTGAATTCACGCATGATTTCGACGGCGGTCTGCTCATCGACCAGCAGGCCATTTTCTGTGATTTCGAGTGTGAATATGCTGGCTTCTACCCCCCATAATTTTAATGCCTGGGCCAGTAAATAAGGCAACTCCCGGTTGATCAGGTCGTCAGCAGTCAGGTTAATGGAGAGAAAGATCGGCTGCCGCGTTTTCTGTTTAATGGTGCTGGCTAAGCGGCATGAAGTATTAATCAGCCAGCGGATAAACATATTGCCCAGGCCTTGCTGATACAGCACCTCGATCACTACCGGCGGCGGAATAAATTCACCGTTGGCTTTGCGGCAGCGTAACAAGGCTTCGGCGCCCATGCATTGCCCGCTGAGCGTATCCACAATCGGTTGCAGATATAAGGCCATGCGGTCATTCTCGAACGCATCCAGCACATCCTGCCGCAGTTGCGCATTGGCATCAGCGTGCTCGCTTAAAGCTTCTGAATACGTAGCAAAAGGCTGATAGGTACTGTCTGCGTGCTCCAGCGCGAGACGCGCTTGCGCAAGCATATCGTCAGCTTTTTTATGGGTGGCATCGCGGCAAACACCCCCTATCACGGGACTCACTGAAAAAAGCTGCTGTTTGGCATTGACGGTGAATTCAAAAGGCCGGCGCAGTTTTGCCGAGAGCAAGTCCAGTTTCACGGTATGGTCCAGTTGCGGTGACAATACCGCAAACTCGTAGGAATCCAGGTGAAATAAGGTATGGTCTTTGGGCAGGTTTTGCTGCAGGCGTTTAATGATCTCAACGGCGACTTCAGGCATCCGGTGACGATGGCCATCCAGCATGGTAGAACTCAGTTTAAAGCTGATCAGCAGCAAGCCTGCTTCGGTCTGGCTAAAGATCAGTAGTTGTTGCAATTGCTCGACCAGCAAGCGTCCGTTAGGCAAATGACTATGCTGATGATGACGTCTGGCGAACTCGAGGGCAGTATGGTCATAGCGGGCGGCGGACTCTATCAACAAATGCGACAGGCAGTGCTTAAGCGCGCGGGTTTTAGATGTTGAAAACCATTGTGGAACGCATAGCGCGCTTAACAATGTCTCTACAGAGGTGATAGAAACACCTTCTGCATACAGATCAATCCAGATCACCGCCAAGTCATTGAGGGCCTCTGTAAACGCATAAAAATCATGGCGCTGGCCTAGCTGCGCCAGCGCGTGCAGGTATTGCTCTACCAGCGCGGCATTAGCCTGCGGCTCAGTCATTAAATGCGTTTTTATCTGCGTGAGTTGCGCTTGCTGCAACTCAAGGGGGCTGCGGGTCACATCAGCAGGTGTTAAGCCAAACTGCATCAAGCGCGCAGCCAGAGCGTCGACCGACAGCGGCTGGTAACGCCTGAATGCTTGCTTCAGCAATGGCTGGTCATTCTCAAGACGTGCTGCGCGCTCGGTATGTGGTAAATGCTGCATGGCTTAATCGTAATAATGCGCCGGGTTAAGGCCGTAACAATCCGGCGGTAAGCCGCGCACGATCCGGTATGCCTCACCAGCTGGCGTCAGCGGGCTGTGGATCAGATCCAGGGTGACTGGCGATTTCATGCGGATCTTTTGTGTATCCAGCAAGATCATGACGCGCGGTTGCAAGCGCCGGATCTGGTTCTGCTGAATCACGACGGCGACTTCGCCGCTATTGAGCTCGACCAGTGAGCTGACCGGATAAATACCAAAAAACTGGATCAGCTGGTCAATTAATGATTCGCTGAATTTCTCATTCTTGCTGGTATACAGGTGTTCCAGCACCTGATGACTGAACATGCCTTTGGCATACGGTTTATCGCTGGTCATCGCGCAATAGGTATCCATGATCCCGGCGATTTGCCCAAGCAATGAAATCCCGGCGCCTGCAAGCTGGTGAGGATAACCGCTACCATCAAAACGCTCATGGTGCTCAGCCACAATCTGCATCACATCTGCGCTGATATCAGTATTGGAGCGCAAGGTGTCAAGGCTGGCCTGCACGTGCTGCATGACCAGAAGGAACTCGCTTTCTTCCAGCCGGCCTGGTTTTTGCAGGATTTCGGTAGGAATCTGGATTTTGCCCAGATCCTGGAACAAGCCCGCCATGCCTAAATCTTTCACCTGCTTTCTCGGCAGCGACAGAAAATGGCCAAATGCCATCATATTGATGCTGACATACAGCGCCTTGTTGTAGGCATAATCATCAGTCTGCCTGAGGCGAGAAAGCCACAGCAAGGCATCGGGGTTGCGCTCTATGCTTTGCAGCATATTATCGAGGGACTGGCTGACATGGACCAGGTCGACATTGGTGCCTAAGGCGATCTTCTCAAACACATCGCGGGTATCCGCCTCGGTTTTGGCAAACTGCGGATAGACTTCAACAATCTCCAGCTCAACCGGGATCAGTGCAGCCATCGATTCAGGGTGCGCCTGTGCTGTTTTTTGCAGCTTGATCAGGTCACTATCCGCATTTTTCTTCTGCGGCGTGCGTAAGCCGTAAAGCCAGTTATACAGCCGGTTCCAGAAGGATACCGAGGCTTGCTGGTAATGCTTTTGCGGTGTTTTCGCCTTTGCAGGTTTGCTCTGTGTGGGCGCGTGTGTCGCTGCCGGAGAATCCGATTGTGCGTTAGGTACATCGACGACAGGCGGCACTTTGCCTTCGCGCAAGGCATGCACCACTTTTAAAAAACTATTGGGAGATGGTGAAGTACGGCTATGCGTGGCTGTGGATGAACGCGTATCGACCTGCCTGACGGAGGCAGTGCGGGAAACACCTGTGACTTTCTCACGTTTTTGTGGCGCAAAATGTCCACCTATAGACATATTTCTATCTACCATGACCTCACGGCATAGCGTACGCAACTCATTCAGTTGTGTTTCATTCTCTATCAGGAAGCCCTGCAAGATAAATGGACTATCCAGCCATGGAATGTCTAATTCAGCGACAAACATACCGAGCGCTAGTTCTCCGGTACGCATACGCTGCAATGCGTTGGTTGTCATTGCACTAAAACCCGTTATTAAAATTATCACCGCTCATCAATGGACATGCATCTTGAACAGATACCAGGTCCGCACATAGATAACGTCTGAACGGCGAATAAGTTAAGGAGGGCAGGAGAAAAATTATGTTAATCGGACCACTCGTCACTCAGCACATGGCTTTGGTTGAAAGCAATGCGGTGAGAAACATCAGTATTCAAATGGTGGAGGTTAAGTGAGTTAATCAGCGGCTTTGACTGGCAGGCTGACGAATTGCTCGCGTATCCTGCCAGAATCATTTTTAAAACACAGCCTGAATTCGATTTTCTCGCCCACTTTAAATGGGCTGGGCAACTCAAACAGCATCAGGTGCAAGCCACCTGGCGCCAGCTTGACCGGTTTATTGGCGGGAATTGGCAGCGTTTCCACATGGCGCATTTTCATAACACCATTTTGCATGGTCATGCTATGCAGTTCAGTGGTACCAGCGCGTGCGGTTTCCACATAGACCAGGCTCACATTTTCGCGACTGTGAAGCGTGAGATAGGCAGCACCTACGGTTTGGCCGGGGTGAGAAGCACGCACCCAGGCATCGCTGATCATGGCATCTGCCTGGGCCATGCCCATACCAAGCATGAGGCCTAACAAAAGTTTCATCAGAAAACTGGCGAGTGCTTTCATGATCATGACCAGTGTGCGTTGCGAATCAATCAGGCTCGTTGAGGTCGGGCGGTGTGGCGTCAGGGATCCTGAATTTTTCTGTGGCCCAATCCCCCAGATCCATCAACTTGCAGCGCTCGCTGCAAAATGGCCGGTAGGCATTCGCGGTTGAATACTCGACCAATTCGCCACAGCCGGGGCAGGCCACCTGGCGTGGTTTCACCGTTGTTTGCATTAATTGTGTCCCGGGCCGGTAAAGTTACAGATGATCATCTTGAAGGGGATATCCTGCTCGCAGGCTTTTGGCCTTTGTACGAAATCCAGTTTCTGGAAACGGATATTAATGGCGTACTTGTTGGCACTCACCTCAGGAAAACACTCATCGTGACCGATTTCAATCCGCAATAATTGTGCGGGTTTATGGCCGGATAACTGCTGCTGGTAAGCCCCTTTGTGCGCCACCAGTGACAGCACCTGGCCGCTACCGCGCAACAGTTGCAGGATCATGCGTATGGCTTCGTACATGGGCATGAGCCGCGTCAGCCATTGGCTAAAATCCGTTTTGCGGCGTTCGACCGTTAAATACAGCCAGTGGCGATAGGAAGGCAGATCAAATTCACACACACCGCCCGGGATACCGGCGCGTTGTTTTACGCTCATCAACCAGTCGTTATCGCGCAATGACTGGCCCAGCTTCTGGTGATCTGAGCGCAATGCAGTGGCACAACGATCCAGGCTAGCCAGCGTGTCACCCAATGCATTCTGGTCGATATTCGGATTGTGCTGCAAGAATGAAAGCTGGACTTTATGCCTGTCCAGCTCCTGTAGTAAATCGACTTTTAAATCGCCACGATCGATCAGGTCCAGGATTTGTAACAGCGTCAGCAGCGCCACATGATGATTCACCTCATGGCCTACTTCAATATGGTGCAGCATCTTTACAAACAAATCTTCCAGGCGGAGATATGTTCTGATGCGCTCGTTAAATGGGAACTCGTAGCTCGACACGGCAGCCTTTTCTGTCAGCTGATACTTGAAAAGTATGCAATAAAAGCCTGATTATGAAACCCTTTTTACTCACTGGCAAGTTTTTGAGAAAATTTGATGAAACTTAAGTACTTTTTCATGCAAATCTTGCAGGTTTTGATCATTTTCAATCACGGAATCTGCAATCGCCAGGCGCTCCTGACGGCTACTTTGTGCGGCAATGATCGCTTGCGCCATCGCCTCCGAAAACGCGTTACGTTGCATCACGCGCGCTAGTTGCGTTTCTTCACTGCAATCCACCAGCAGTACATGATCAATCATAGTCCAGTCAGCACGGCTCTCAACCAGTAAAGGGATCGCCAGAATCACATAGGCAGAAGCGGAGTGTTGTGCGATCTGCCGTGCAGCCTCGGCGCGAATGGCCGGATGCATGATCTGGTTCAGCTGATCGAGCGCATCCGGGTCGGCAAACACCAGTTCGCGCAGCCTTGCCCGGTCTAACTGCCCATCTGCTGCAAACATGGCGTCGCCAAATGTCTGCCGCACGGTTTGCATGGCAATGCTCCCGGGGGCGCTCATGGCATGCGCAATGTCATCCAGGTCTACCACTGGCACGCCGAGATCAACAAAGGTTTTACATACCTCACTTTTACCACTGCCTATGCCGCCGGTGACGGCTACTACTTTAGTCATCTAGTTTCCATTAAGGCATCAGGTAGAAAGCGGCCAGCGTTTGCCCGTAAAACAAGGCGGCAATACCACCCAGTGCCAGAAACGGGCCAAATGGGATCGCGGTCTGCCGGGTTTTGCCTTTGAATAGAATCAAGCCTATGCCTATCACACTGCCCACGACCGAGCTTAGCAATATCACCGCTGGCAGCAATTGCCAGCCAAACCAGGCACCGATCGCAGCCAGCAATTTAAAATCGCCGTAACCCATACCCTCTTTACCAGTCACGAGTTTAAACAGCCAATACACAGCCCATAACACCAGATAGCCGGCCATGGCACCAACGACGGCAGAGGTAATATCCGTGAATCCATTATTCAGGTTAAGCAGCAGGCCCAGCCACAATAGCGGCAAGGTAATATCATCTGGCAATAACTGGGTATCGAAATCGATAAAGGTCAAAGCGACCAGCGCGATGACAAATACCAGCGCAAACAATGTCAAATGGCTATAGCCATATTGCACGGCGACCGCGAATGACAATGCACCAGTCAGGGCTTCTACCAGCGGATAACGGATTGAAATAGCGGCTTTACAGGCTTTGCATCGCCCGCGCAAAAACAGATAGCTGATGACAGGGATATTTTCTAGCGCGCTTATCATGTGTCCGCAGTGAGGACAGGAAGAGCGCGGAACGACCAGGTTATATTTGGGCTGCTCGGGCACATTTTGACCCTGTAGATCCAGGCAATTGGCATGCCATTCACGCTCCATCATTTTGGGCAGGCGATGTATCACTACATTGAGGAAACTGCCCACCAGCAAGCCCAGGACCAAGCACACGCCCTGCAGAAAATGTGGTTGCGTTCTTAATAAACTTAAAACAGGTTCAAGGAATTCTGTCATGATACCGATAACACTATTAAGGTTGCTGCATCATCTCATCGTTGTTACAAGTAAGCAAGATTAAAAGCCGCGCATGCAGCGCAAAGCCAGCTTCAAAGCAGAAATTACAGGCTTGAAAACAGATTGAATGTCACCATTTATGTGTAAGATGAGAATGACACTCCCGTTGAGTGCCTTCGCATCTGAATCTTACTAGTGAAGGAAGTTGCCTATGTCTGATCAAATCAAATTCACGCCTCCTACCGAACTCGCACTGGCCGAACTCGAACTGGGCCAGGTAGAACACCCTGCCTGGGACGAGCCGGTGATCTGCCGCGTAGAAGTCGACCTGCCAGGATGGCTGGCAAACCTGACCGGACAATCACACTGGGAAGTCTACAGTGAAGAGGAAGAGGAAAATTGTGTCAGCTTCGCCATGCGCGCCTCACACAAACATGGCCGGCCGACGATTGCCAGCCGTTCGGACCATGCCTTGCAAGCAGAAGTAACGCTTTATCACAATGGCTACGCGGTGGTCGATGTCAATGGTGAATCGCTGTTTGATGGCGCGTTGACAAACGCAACAAATGAATGCGCACGCTTGAGTTATTACCACGTGAGTGGTGAACCGATTGCGCTTAACTAGTCACCTTTAAACGGACTATTATTGAACTAGCCTATCAAGTGGATCAGCGCAGCATGCTTTGAAAATGCATGCTGCCGCTTTACTGCTGGCGGCTCACCGAAAACTGCGCCAGATCCAGCAACGCCTGCTTGGCTGCGCCGGGTTCAAAAACATCTAGCGCCTGACAGGCCAGCAGCGCCTCTTTTTGTGCGACCGAACGCACATAATCAAACGCCTTAACCGCATGCAGGATCTCCAGCACTTGTTCTAGCTGCGCGACTTGGCCTTCAAGCAACGCCTGCTTGACGAGGTCAGCCTGCGTCGCCGGGGCTTGCTGAATCGCATACAGCATAGGCAAAGTCACTTTGCCTTCTGCCAAATCATTACCCAATGTTTTACCAATCTTGCCACTGTCACCGGTTAAATCCAGCACATCATCAATTAACTGGAATGCCGTGCCTAAATGCATGCCATAGGTTGCCAGCGCCTCTTCATGTGCCGGGCTGGCCTGGCGTTGCACGGCCCCCAGGCGCGTGGCTGCCTCAAACAGTTTAGCCGTTTTAAAATGGATCACTTGCAGGTAGTCTTGTTCACTGACGCCGATATTGCGCACATTAAGCAGCTGCAGCACTTCACCTTCAGAAATGGTATTGGTCGCGTCGGCCAATATCTCCATCACGCGCATATTCTGCAACTTGACCATCATCTGGAAAGCGCGAGAATACAGAAAATCACCGACCAGCACGCTGGCAGGGTTTCCATACACATGATTGGCTGTTGATTTGCCGCGACGCAGGTCCGAGGCATCCACTACATCATCATGTAACAAGGTCGCGGTGTGTATAAATTCGATAATCACTGCGAGCTCATGGTGCGCTGGCGTCACACCACCAGCCAGATCGCCGGACATTAATACCAATGCCGGACGCAGGCGTTTGCCGCCACTATGGATGATGTACTCTGAGATTTGGTTTATCAGCGGTACCTGGGATGACAAAGACTGGCGAACAACGACATCCACCTGCTGCATATCGTCTGCAATCCGCGCCAAACAAGCATTAAGAGACACTAAAACACCAATAAAAAAACAAAGCTAGAGGATACCATATCTGACAACCCTCTCGCTACGCTGGGATGTGGATACCAGTAGTGCTCAATACGATGTGCGCCAGGATTTTAATTTCTTTACAAAAATCAGTAGCTCATTGAAAAATGCTTGTCGAGCACCTGCTTCTTGCAAATGACGATACAAAAAACTGCTTGTTTCAAGAAAACCACGCATCGTGTCATTGCTTGGACTGGAAGGGAAATAAGAAAGAAAAAAGCCTTGTTTCGTTAGAAACAAGGCTTTTATTTTTGGCGCGCCCGGAGCGATTCGAACGCCCGACCCTTTGGTTCGTAGCCAAATACTCTATCCAACTGAGCTACGGGCGCCAAGGTTGTTACAACGCTGTTGCAACAAGGACAGCATTATAACACAAGTTTAAAAAATTTGGCGGTGAGCGAGGGATTCGAACCCTCGATACAGGTTTAAGCCCATATGCTTCCTTAGCAGGGAAGTGCCTTCGACCACTCGGCCAGCTCACCGTTTTAAACGAGTACTACATTACTGCTCAACACAGCATTGCTACTGCATCGAAGGGCGCCATAGTACGCGAAAACCCTTCGTAAATCAACGCAAAATTAAAGAATGTTTTTAGTCAGATTACGCATCATCCAAAGCAAAAGCTTTGTGTAATACGCGCACTGCCAATTCCATATACTTTTCTTCAATCACCACAGCAATTTTGATCTCGCTGGTAGAGATCATCTGGATGTTGATGCCCTCTTCTGCCAGGGTACGGAACATCTGGCTGGCGATGCCAACATGTGAACGCATGCCCACACCGACCACAGAGACTTTGGCGATTTTATCGTCACCGCTGATTTCACGCGCCTGGATATGCCCTTGCACTTTATCGCGCAAAATACTCAGCGCCTTGTTCATCTCATTTTTGTGTACGGTGAAGGTAAAGTCGGTCGTGCCGTCGGCACCTACGTTCTGGATGATCATGTCCACATCAATATTGGCATCTGCCACCGGGCCTAAAATCTGGTAAGCAATGCCAGGTTTGTCTGGTACGCCAGCCACAGTCACTTTCGCCTCATCGCGGTTAAACGCGATACCGGAGATGATTGGATCTTCCATGTTTTCCTCATTTTCTTCAAACGTAATCAGTGTGCCATCGCCTTCTTCCTCAAAGCTGGAAAGCACACGTAGTTTCACTTTATATTTACCGGCAAATTCCACTGAGCGAATCTGCAATACTTTAGAACCTTGTGAAGCCAGTTCCAGCATTTCTTCAAAGGTGATTTTTTCCAGGCGACGCGCTTCCGGCACTACACGCGGGTCGGTGGTGTATACGCCATCGACATCAGTGTAGATCTGGCATTCGTCCGCGCCCAAAGCAGCAGCCAGGGCAACGCCGGTGGTATCAGAGCCACCACGGCCCAGGGTCGTGATATTGCCATTGGCATCGACCCCCTGAAACCCAGCGACCACACAGACATAGCCATCATCGAGGTCTTTTTTCAGGTTGTGCTGGTCGATATCCAGGATGCGTGCTTTGGTATGCGCATCATCGGTCAAAATCCTTACCTGTGAGCCGGTATAGCTCTTGGCTTTAATGCCAAGCTCTGACAATGCCAGCGCCGTCATACCTATGGTGACCTGCTCACCGGTAGACAACATCACATCGAGTTCACGCGGATCCGGGTCCGGCATGATTTCTTTTGCCAGCGCAATCAAGCGGTTGGTTTCGCCCGACATGGCCGATACCACTACCACGACCTGATGGCCCATGGCTTTGTAGCGCGCAACGCGCCTTGCCACATTGCGGATACGCTCAGGGTTTGCGACTGAGGTTCCACCGTATTTTTGTACAATTAATGCCATTATTTCGCTCTAACTATCAAATAAATGCTAACGATAAAATTAACTTAATTTTTGCTTTACCCATTCAGGGACGCTGGCCAGCGCCTGCGGTAACTGGCTGGCATCTGTACCACCTGCCATTGCCATATCCGGCTTGCCGCCGCCTTTACCGCCGACCTGGCCCGCAACATGGTTGACCAACTCGCCTGCTTTGAGTTTGCCGATCAAATCTGCCGTGACACCTGCCGCCAAACTCACCTTGCCCTCAGACACACTGGCCAGCACAATGGCAGCTGATTTGAGTTTGTCTTTCAGTTTATCCATGGTTTCGCGCAAAGTATTGGCATCTGCGCCTTCCAGGTTCGCCGCGAGCACTTTGATACCCTGGATCTCCTGCGCCTGGTTGAGCAGGTCATCGCCTTGTGCGCTGGCGAGTTTAGACTTCAACCGTGCCAGTTCTTTTTCTAAGGTTCTGACGTTATCCAGCACCTGGGAAATCTTAGCCGGCAGTTCGTGCGCCGGTGCTTTTAATTCACCCGCGACCTGATTGATCAAGGCCTGTTGCGTCTGTACCAGTTTGAGTGCGCCCTCACCCGTGGTCGCTTCGATACGGCGTACACCAGCTGCCACACCACTTTCAGAAGTGATCTTGAACAGGCCGATGTCACCGGTGCGGCGCACGTGCGTACCGCCACACAATTCTCTAGAAGTCCCGATATCCAGCACCCGCACTTCGTCGCCATATTTCTCGCCGAAAAGCATCATGGCGCCGGTTTGTTGCGCAGCTTCAATATCCATTAATTTGGCCAGCGTGTCAGTATTGGTCAGAACTTCTGCGTTGACGATGGCTTCGACTTTGGCGATTTGCGCATCGGTAACCGGGGCATTATGCACAAAGTCAAAACGGGTTTTTTCAGTATCGACCAGGCTGCCCTTTTGCTGTACATGCTCACCCAGTACTTCACGCAGGGCTTTATGCATCAGGTGGGTGGCCGAGTGGTTACGCATGGTCGCATGACGCGCCTGCAGGTTGACTTTGGCGGTCAGCGCATCTCCTACGGCCAGAGTACCGGTTTTTAATACGCCATGGTGACCAAACACTGCGGCCTGGATCTTCTGGGTGTCTTCCACGGCAAAAATACCGTTAGCTGATTTAAGCTCACCGCTATCACCAATCTGGCCGCCGGATTCGGCATAGAAAGGCGTGTCATCCAGCACGACGACGCCGAGATCACCTTCATTCAATGATTTTACCGGGCTACCGTCTTTGTACAGCGCCAGCACTTTGGCTGGTGTTTCCAGCTTGTCATAGCCGTGAAAACTCGTGGCCTGGCCTTCATATTCCAGGTTAAGCGCCATCTTGAATTTACCTGCCGACCGCGCCTGCTCTTTCTGGCGCGCCATGGCTGCATCAAAGCCAGCGGTATCAACGCTGACGCCACGTTCACGGCAAACATCAGCGGTTAGATCCAGCGGGAAACCAAAAGTGTCATGCAGTTTAAAAGCCAGGTCACCATTGAAAACCGCTGGCTTGGTCGCCAATTCGGTTTCCAGGATCTGCATGCCGTTTTCAATGGTTTCAAAGAAACGGTCTTCTTCCTGCTTGAGTACTTCAACGATACGCGCCTGATTGCTGACCAATTCAGGATAAGCTTCGCCCATCTCCAGCACCAGATCGGCCACCAGTTTATGGAAAAATGCGGCGCGACAGCCCAGTTTGTAACCATGACGAATCGCCCGGCGAATGATACGGCGCAAGACATAGCCACGGCCTTCGTTGCCTGCGATCACCCCATCAGCGATCAGGAAGGAACAAGCGCGGATATGGTCCGCCAGCACTTTCAGGCTGGGGCTATCCAGATCAGCGGTTTTGGTTTCACGGGCTGCGGCTTTGATCAACGCCTGGAACAAATCAATTTCGTAGTTAGCGTGTACCCCCTGCAAAACGGCAGAAATCCGCTCCAGACCCATCCCGGTATCAACCGATGGTTTGGGCAACGGATGCATCACGCCCGCTTCATCGCGGTTAAACTGCATGAACACGTTGTTCCAGATTTCGATAAAGCGATCGCCATCTTCATCGGGGCTGCCAGGCGGGCCGCCAGGAATATGCGCACCGTGGTCGTAGAAAATCTCGGTACAGGGACCACAAGGGCCGGTGTCCCCCATCATCCAGAAGTTATCGGAAGCATAGCGTGCGCCTTTGTTATCGCCTATGCGTACGATCTTGTCAGCAGGCACACCTATCTCTTTGTGCCAGATGTCATACGCTTCGTCATCTTCTGCGTAAACAGTGACCATCAGGCGTTCTTTTGGCAAGGCGTAGACTTCTGTCAGCAACTCCCAGGCGAACGTGATCGCATCGCGCTTGAAATAATCGCCAAAACTGAAATTACCCAGCATCTCAAAAAACGTATGGTGGCGCGCGGTATAGCCCACGTTTTCCAAGTCATTGTGCTTGCCGCCAGCGCGCACACATTTTTGCGAAGAAGCCGCACGCGTATAAGCACGTTTATCAAACCCAAGGAACACGTCCTTGAACTGGTTCATGCCGGCATTGGTGAACAGCAGGGTTGGGTCGCCATGCGGCACCAGCGAACTGGAGGCTACGACCTGATGGCCTTTAGAAGCAAAAAAGTCCAGGAAGGCCTGGCGGATCTGTTTGCTGCTGGGGTTACTGCCGTAACTAATGGTGGTCTTCTGCGCTGTCATCTTCTGCGTGTCTATTCAAAATTTTCTTAATTACATCAAACGTAAACCCCCGGCTCTGCAAAAAGCGGGCTTGTTTTGCCCAGTCTTCACGCGTTGTCGGGGACGCTTTAAACTTTTTGCGCCAGACTTCGCTGGCGCGTTCTACTTCATTTACCTGTAATACAGCCACTGCTTCAGCAACCAGCACATCATCAACGCCCTTCTCGCGCAGCTCATTGGCGACCCGGGCAGCGCCAAACTTGGCCTGACGGGCGTGTACCATCTGCTCGGCATAACGGGCATCGCTTAACCAGCCCCGCGTTTTGAAATCTGCGATCAGTGCCGCAATATCATCGGTTTCGCTGGCATAGGCTTTGAGCTTCTGCGCCAGTTCCGCTGCGGCGTATTCCCGCTTGCTTAGGTATTCCAGGGCGCGCTGGCGCAGCGACTTTTCAGGCTGCTGACGCAACTGGCTTAATCATCCTCGGTTCTGGCGGCTGTCATGCCATCTGCCAGGATGTTGGAATTAGCACGGATCTGCGCTTCGATCTCAGCGGCAATCGCTGGGTTTTCACGCAGGAATTCTTTGGCGTTTTCTTTACCCTGGCCGATCTTCTCGCCTTTGTAGCTGTACCATGCGCCTGATTTCTCGACCAGTTTGGCATTAGAACCCAACTCGATCACTTCGCCCAGACGGGAAATACCTTCACCGTACATGATGTCGAACTCAGCCTGTTTAAACGGAGGCGCGACTTTATTTTTAATGACTTTAACGCGGGTTTCCGAACCTGTGACTTCATCGCCTTTTTTAATGGCGCCAGTACGGCGGATATCCAGGCGCACAGAGGCGTAGAATTTAAGCGCGTTGCCGCCGGTCGTTGTTTCCGGGTTACCGAACATGACGCCGATTTTCATACGGATCTGGTTAATGAAGATCACCAGTGTATTGGTACGCTTGATGTTACCAGTCAGTTTACGCAAGGCTTGCGACATCAGGCGTGCTTGCAGGCCCATATGGCTGTCGCCCATTTCGCCTTCAATCTCTGCACGCGGAGTCAGCGCGGCGACAGAGTCAACCACCACGATATCCACAGAACCTGAACGCACCAGCATGTCGGCGATTTCCAGCGCCTGTTCGCCAGTGTCTGGCTGCGAAATCAACAGATCAGGCACATTCACGCCCAGTTTGGCTGCATATTGCGGGTCCAGCGCATGCTCGGCATCGATAAAAGCCGCGACGCCGCCCAGTTTTTGCATTTGCGCAATCACTGACAAGGTCAATGTGGTTTTACCTGAGGATTCAGGACCATAGATTTCGACGATACGTCCACGTGGCAAACCACCTACGCCAAGTGCAATATCCAGGCCTAATGAGCCAGTAGAGACCACTTGTAAATCTTCACCGATATCAGCATCGCCCATACGCATAATAGAGCCTTTGCCAAACTGCTTTTCAATCTGGGAAAGTGCGGCGGCGAGTGCTTTGCTTTTGTTGTCATCCATGGTGTTGCCTTTTGTGTGTGAGGAAAAAGCGCTTTTCGTTTAAACGCTATATAATCAGATAAATAACTGCTAATTATTTCATAAATCGACCATCAGTGATATGGCATTCGAACGATTAATGCAGTGAATTGTCAACCGTAATAAGGTGCACACGTTTAATAGCAAGAAAGCATTAAACGTTTTCCGTGAGAGGAACCTTTATGATCATCGTTAAATACATTTTTGGAATAGCGTTAAGCGTGGCGGCATTATCCGCCCAGGCGGACAATAACTGGTCAGCCGGTGTTGTCATAGGCAACCCTTATGCGCCGCCGCCCGTGTATTACGCGCCACCACCCGTCTATTACGCACCACCGCCAGTAGTGATCTACCGCCATCCGCAAAGCAGCTATTACGGCGCGCCAGGCTATGCTTATGCGCCACCAGCGCAAGGTTTCATCCAGTTTGGTTATGGTAATAACGGCTATCGCGGTTATGACCGTGGCCCACGCGGACCGCGAGGTGGTGGCTGGGGACGTGGCGGCCATGATCACGGCCACCATCATCACTAAGCCTGAGGTGAGGCTTTCACCAGCTTAAGCAAGCCCGTCAGCACATGGCTGGCAGCTTGCTGACGGATAGCAGCTCTACCCCCTTCAAAATGACGCGTTTCGACGACCAGCTTGGCTGGTTGCGCCGAATCCACACTGATAGCCCAGGCAAAACACACTGTGCCGACCGGCTTTTCTAAAGAGCCCCCGCTTGGGCCTGCAATACCTGTCACCGAAGCACTCATGCGCGCAAGACTGTATTTCAATGCGCCAGTCGCCATGGCCTGCGCCACTGGCTCACTCACCGCACCATGTGCCTGGATCAGCGCCTGCGGTACACCTAGCATATCCACCTTCGCCTCGTTGCTGTAAGTCACAAAGCCACGGTCAAACCAGGCAGAACTACCGGCAATAGCGGTGATTGCCTGCGCCACCATGCCGCCGGTGCAGGATTCAGCCAGCGCCAACTGCCAGCCTTTGGCTTGTAAAACCTGGCCTAACTCAGTACTTACAGTTTCCAGCAAGGTTTCCAGCGACGACATCACAGCCCCCTTTGCATAAGTTGTAACACCACAATCGCCATGACTGCCGCTAACCCGTCATCCAGCATCACGCCAAAACCGCCACCGACATGTTTGTCTGCCCAGCTGATAGGGAAAGGTTTCCAGATATCAAACAAGCGGAATAATATAAATGCGACGCCCCACCAGGCCCAGGTCACAGGCACGGTAACCAGTATCGCGGCCATGGCGACGATCTCATCCCAGACGATGGCACCATGATCGCTGACGCCCAGTGCCCGGCCGGTAAATGCACAACACCAGATACCGAACAGAAATAACAGTAACAGCCCCAGCCATTGTTGCCAGATTGGCAAAGACACAAGCATCCAGAATAATGGAAATCCCAGCAAAGTACCGGCCGTGCCTGGCGCTTTGGGGAACAGGCCGGTGCCTAAGCCCAGGCTGAGAAAATGCAAAGGATGCGAGAGAAGCAGCGCACCGTCAGGTTCGATGGCGTTGCCAGGCCTGGTATGTGAATGATGGTCAGTCAAAATGCACATAGCCTTTCTGTGACAATTCAATGGCGGTTCCTCCATCGAACACTGTGAGCCCTGGTGCCTGGGTGATACTGCCAATCCGGCTTAAAGGGATGGCAAGTGTGCCTGCCAACGCCAATATTTCATCTCGCCGCTCGGGTGAAGCGGTAAAACAGAGCTCATAATCGTCGCCCCCTGCCAGTACTGCCTGTTGTATCACCGATAAAGGTAATTGAGCTGTAAGCAATGCCGGTTTAGGCAGCAACGCCCAATCCAGTTGTGCACCTTTGCCGGAAGCTTTAAGAATGTGACTTAAATCCGCCAGCAAGCCATCAGAAATATCAAGCGCCGCATGCGCGATTCCCTGTAAGGCCAGACCCAGCGCCACACGCGGTTGTGGCTGATGCATGGCGGGCGCAAAATCAGCCACATCGTCTGTATGCAGGTCTAGCTTACCCAGGCGGTGCTGAAGCCACAAAGCGGCTTGCCCCAGTGTGCCACTGACCCAGATATCATCGCCAGCCTGTGCGCCATCTCGTTTAATGGCTTTTCCTACTGGCACTACACCCAAAATATTAATGGCGATATTCAATGGCCCACGCGTGGTATCGCCACCGATCAGGATGACACCATAGGCATCGGCGCAGGCGAATAAGCCCTGGCTAAATGCACTTAACCAGTCCGTATTGATCTCAGGCAACGCAATCGATAAGGTGGCCCATTTAGGCGTTGCGCCCATGGCCGCCATATCACTGACGTTGACTGCCATGGATTTCCACCCGATGGCGTAAGGGTCGGCCTCTGCGAAAAAGTGGGTGCCAGACACCGACATATCGGCGGAGATAGCCAGTTGATAGCCGGGAGCAACGCTGATTAAAGCGGCATCATCACCCACACCCAGATCCGTTGCGCCCAAGCCTGTGCGACCGGGGCGCGTAAAGTATTGAGCGATCAGGTCAAACTCAGCCATGCTTTTTTTTCCACCAGCGTTGTAGCAGGATGACCATGCCCCATGCCAATGCGATGCCGACCAGGTCAGCGTACCAGTCATAAATACTAGGTTGTCGCGTGGTCGTCATCACCCCTTGTAACACCTCCATCAAGCCACCAAAGACGGTCAATCCAAGCGCAATCGGCAGCCGGTGCGCGGGGAAAGCCATCAGCCCCCAAAACGTCACGCCGCCAAACGCAATAATATGCTCTATCTTATCTTTGTACAGCGAGCCATCATTGCTGGGTGGCATTTCCATCAGTAACAAATAGGTGAGAATGGTGAAACACGCGATAAAAATCAGCGTAGCAATGCTTTTGTAATTCATGATTCATTTATTCTTTAACAAGTGGGCTGGGGCGCAGGGCAGATTTTGGCCTGAAGGATTTGACGATATCCTCTGCTGTTTCCAGATATGGCATGGGCTGGCTGTCAGTGGCCAGCAGATCCAGGCAATAAGGCACGGCGGCAAAAATACCGGGCACCAGTACTTTGCCATCAGCCTCTTTCAAGCCTTCCAGAGTTTCCTGTATCGCCTTGGGCTGGCCTGGCAGGTTGATAATCAGGCACTGTTTGCGGATGACCGCCACCTGACGGGACAAGATGGCCGTCGGCACAAAGCGCAGGCTGATCTGCCGCATCTGCTCACCAAAGCCGGGCATTTCGCGATCCGCAATGGCCAGCGTGGCTTCTGGCGTGACATCCCTGAGCGCAGGCCCGGTGCCACCGGTGGTGAGGATCAAATGACAATGCGCGTCATCGACTAATTGCCTGAGGGTTTCTGAAATCACCGACTGCTCATCGGCAATCAAGCGGGTAACAGTTTCATAGGGGGAAATCAGGGTTTTTTCGAGCCAGGCGGATAGAGAGGGAATACCCTTGTCTTCATACACGCCCTGAGATGCGCGATCACTGATGGAAACCAGCCCGATACGCGTGAGTTGTGCTTGCATAACTGTAGGTCTATGAACGTTGAGGTTTAGTTGCATTGGCCTGGATTGAAACGGGCAGGATTGAATTGCTCAGAATCCAGGTGGTCTGTGTTAATGTACCAGCACATCATAACATTACCCGGCACCTGCGTAAGACTAAAACGTGTCATTGATTATGGAGAAAGCAGATGAAAGTTTTATGTAACACAGCGCACTTCACCTCTAAAACCAGCGCATCCAGCCATGTTTTTTTTAGAGCACTGCTGCTGGTGATGATGACCTTATTTATCGCTTCGCAGGCCGCGTTTGCCGATGAAAATCTCTACGCCAAAAACTATCAGGCACAAAACCAGGGTGACTTGCATTCACTGCAAGCCAACCCCGAGCCTGAGTTATTCAGCGGCAACCGCCGTGATGATGACAATATCACCATGCTGGAAAACGGCTATGACCTGATGGGTTTCAGCGGCTTTGAAGCGGGAGAAGTGCCACCAGAACAAGCCCGCAGCCATGGCCGCGCTATCCAGGCAGATAAGATCCTGGTTTACGTTAAAAAAGCCGGCAATGCTTCGCCCTCCTCAAAAATGGAGTTGATTAAAGAGGCGATTAAAAAAGGGCAATCACTGACCGAAAAAGATGTGGCTGCCGAACCGGGAAAATATCGCTATTACGCCACTTTCTGGGCAAAATTACCGCCGCCGGTACTGGGCATACACGTCATTAAACTGGTGTCCCGCCCATCCTCGCAAGGTGCTGATGAGCCGGCCTCACCTAGTGAGGGGGTGCGTGTGATTGCCGTGATTCATGGCTCGGCTGCTGAACAAGGTGGATTATTACGAGGCGACCAGTTGCTGAGTATAAACCAGGAAAAAGTCAACGATGCTGCGACCTTGTCCGTCCTGGTCAGAAAATTCAAGGGCAATACCGTGACTTTAAAGGTCCAGCGAAAAACTGAACCACTCTCACTACAAGTGACTCTGTAACAGCAGGTTTTACCTGCTCATTGCCAGCCCCATCAAAAAAAGAAAGTGTTTCACATGTTTCAAGTGACATTCGACCATCAGGCGGCACGTATCGCCTCCGGTCATATCGACGACATCGCGTTTTTACGCGCATTATTTGAAGACATCCGCCCGCACCACGCCACGGATACCGAAAGTGCCAGCAAATCCATACAGGCGCTATGTTTTCTGTTGCAGCAACAACCACAATTCGCCCTGGCGTTACGCAATAGCATCCTGCGCCTGCTGGATGAAAAAAGTGTCATTTCACTGTATTCAGAGCATGGCATCCAGTCTGACCTCGGGTTTTTTACCGAAATATACCGCCGCTTCTCCCATAAACTGCTGCCGGAAGTCCCTGACCCGAGATACCTGAAAGATGTATTCGGGCAGATTTTTTACCGCAATAGTGATGCCTACTGGATCACCGGCGTGCCCAATACAGTCTGGCGCGATTTTATGCATACGCTGGCGCTGGGCGAAGGCAACCACGCGCAGCAGCTCAGTTGTACCCAGGAATTGAAGGATGCGTTACAGGTACTCTCCTACCGCCTCTCTGCCTCTGGCCTGGACCCTGAGCTGATTTTGCAGCACGAGGACCTGGAGAATAATGACTCCCCGTTTATCACGCAAAATATTGAGATACAGAAATTTCTCACGCTGACGGTGGTTAACGCCGACGATATCCAGCATCTGTATGAGGTGCTCAAGCGTTGCGAGCAACTGACCAATGACATCCGCAAGGCGAATGCCAAAACCGGCACCAGCATTTCACTGACGGCCCTGATGCAAAGAATGCTGCAGCAAATCCACCGCATGCAGTTACTGGTGGATATCCTGCATGGCTTGCTGCTCAAGCATGATGTCAGTGATGCGATTGCGCGGCTGTTTAAGCAGCTGGTGTACGCAGAATGCAAAAAGAACAATCTTTCTGATTACTGGCGCCAGAACACTGAACTACTGGCTTTACGCGTAACGGAAAATGCCAGCCACACCGGCGAACACTATATTGCGCAAAACAGGCATGGCTATTACAAGCTGATGGGCTCGGCCATGGGTGCCGGGGTGATTATTGCGTTTATGGCCATGTTTAAAATCATCATCGCCAGCTATCACTTCGCACCATTGGCTGAAGCCATTTTCTTCAGCCTCAATTACGGCCTAGGCTTTGTCCTCATCCACCTGCTGCATTTTACCGTTGCTACCAAACAGCCGGCGATGACGGCGGCCACCATTGCAGCCACCATTGACGACGACGGGCATGACAGTAAAAACATCAACAACCTGGTCAACATCGTGGCGCAGACCACCAGCAGCCAGACCATCGCCATTTTGGGCAATGTGATTGTGGTGATCCCCATGGCGATGTTGATCGACTGGCTGGTGGTGCAATACAGCGGCCACCATTTTATTGGCGAAGCCAAAGCGCATATTCTGCTTGATTCCAACAACCCCATGATCAGCCTCAGCGTACTGTATGCCGCCGTGGCTGGTGTCTGCCTGTTTCTTTCGGGGTTGATCGCTGGCTACCATGACAACCTGGCCGCTTATAACCGCATCCCGGAACGTATTGCCAACCTGCCCCGCTTGCAGCGCTGGCTGGGCAAAGAGCGTCTATCGCGTATCGCGGAATATATCCGCCACAACCTCGGCGCGCTGGCGGGTAACTTCTATTTTGGTTGTCTGCTCGGGTTTGCTTCTGGCTTGGGTGTCATGCTGGGCTTGCCGCTGGATATCCGCCATGTCACGTTTGTCGCGGCTTTCTCCGGCTATGCATTTTCTGCGCTGGACTTTCAGTTGACTTATTACCTGCTGGGCACCGCCTTACTCGGTATTGTGGCGGTGGGAACGGTCAATTTGCTGACCAGTTTCGGCCTGGCTATTTTTGTAGCCATGAAATCACGGCAGGTGCGCTACCGGCACTGGAAAGCGTTCGCGCTGGAATTACTTTCCCTGCTATATCGCCAGCCATGGAAGTTTTTGCTGCCGCCCAAAAAGACAGAGCCTTAATTGCTTGCAGCGGGGGTTGAAACTTTTTCTATCAAAAAGTGAAACACCCCATTCTCTTTTCTGAAAGAGAGCAAGGTCACCGGGTGATTGCTAATCAGGTTACGGATATTCTGCTCACTGCCTAATGCCGTTGTTTTAACCAGCATCACCTGCCCAAGCGGCAAATGATCTATGGCGTCTTTGGTCCTTAACATCGGCTCCGGGCTTTCCAGGCCAGTTAAATCCAGTTCCAGATCAATATTGTTATGCACGGCACTCCCCTGCTGGCTGGCACTTTTCTGCAAGTGCGCCAGCCTGTTTTAAATGATATGTGATTGATTAAGTGTGCTAAACATACACTAGCAATGACTTATTCAGCGGACTCATCCGCTGCGCTGCTGGCGCCTTCGGCCAGCTCACGGATCATCTTGAATAATTCACGGCTGCTTTTTGGTGGCTTGTTGGCAGCCTGTTCTTTTTGCGCATTGCGGATCAATGTACGCATCTGCTGCACATCAGTACGCGGATACTCGACAAGAAACAGCTCAAATGCCTTGGCGTCTTCTATCAGGCGGGTGCGCCAGCGCTCCATCTGGTGAAAGCGGGCATTCTCTTCGAGGTGCTTGCCTTCCCACTTTTGCAGTTGTTCGACAATCGGCGCCAGGTCAATGTCACGCATCAGACGACCGATATATTGCTTCTGGCGGCGGATGGCACCGTTAGCGGTCAGTCGTTTAGCCTCGACGATCGCGTCACTCAAGGCTTCATCCAGTTGTAATTTCTTCAACCTGTCTTTAGGCAGTTCAAGCAATTGACGCCCGATTTCCTGCGCGGCATCCGCCTCTGCCTTTAGTTTGGTTTTACTGGGGGGGAGAGATTCATCAAGAGGTTCTGCGGTCATGGGAAAAGCAATCTGTGCCAAATCACGGTATGATACCAGCTTTAACTGCCAAGCAAAAAACAAGCGCCCATAGCATGCAACTGGATCAACTCAAGCAAATCTCGCAAGACATCATTCAACTGGCCAAGGCATCAGGCGCAAGCAGTGCAGAAGCTGACGTGAGTTTTGGCACCGGCCAGAATGTCTCGGTGCGTCAGGGCGAGACTGAAAATATCGAATATAACCGTGACAAAGGCTGCTCGGTCACCGTGTATTTCGGGCAGAGAAAAGGCTACGCCAGCACTTCTGACCTGAGCTTGCAGGCGCTTAAAGATACCGTACAGGCTGCCTGTAATATTGCCAAATATACTGCGGAAGATACCTTTTGCGGCCTGGCAGATGCCGAGCGCATGGCCACAGAATTTCCAGACCTGTCACTACACCACCCTTGGGCGATCGATGTAGAACAGGCGCTCGCCCTGGCAACACGCTGTGAGGCGGCAGCTCTGGCGGTCGATACGCGCATCAGCAACAGTGAGGGTGCGAGCGTTTATAGCCAGAGTGGCGCGTTCGCCTACGCCAACAGCCATGGTTTTGTGGGAGGCTACCCGAGTTCGCGTCACAGCATCAGCTGTTCGGTGATCGCAGAATCAAACAACCAGATGCAGCGAGATTACTGGTACAGCAGTGCCCGCGATGCGCAAGACCTGGCATCGCCTGAACAAGTTGGCCAGATCGCAGGCTCACGCACAGTTAAACGGCTGGATGCGCGCCCGATTAAAACCGGCCAGTACCCGGTGCTGTTTGAAGCCCCGCTGGCCAGCGGCCTGATCGGGACGTTGATCAGCGCCATCTCGGGCGGAAATTTATACCGTAAATCTTCATTCTTGCTGGATAGCCTGGGACAGACGATCGCCAGCCCGTTGCTGCATATCGAGGAAGACCCGTTCATCCTCAAAGGCGCAGGCAGCAGTCCGTTTGATAATGAAGGTGTCGCCTGCCAAAAGCGTACTCTGGTCGAAAATGGCGTATTACAAGGCTACTTACTGGGCAGCTATTCGGCACGCAAGCTGGGCATGCAATCCACCGGCAATGCCGGCGGCTCGCACAACATCCTGGTGCGCTCTACCGGGCAGTCATTAGAGCAACTGTTGCAAACACTGGATACCGGCTTGCTGGTGACCGAGTTGCTTGGTCATGGCATGAATATGATCACTGGCGATTACTCACGCGGTGCCGCAGGTTACTGGGTAGAAAAAGGCGTAATTGTTCACCCGGTGGAAGAGATCACCATTGCCAGCAACATGCAGGAGATGCTGAAAGGCATTATTGCGATTGGCAACGACACGATCCCGAACAGCTCAAAACTAACCGGTTCGATATTGATCGATCGCATGACGATCGCCTCTGCCGAGTAAGCTGGCTGCGACACAAATAAAAAAGGCTTTGCAATCAATGCAAAGCCTTTTTTATTAAACTGTTTTTTAACTTGTTTCTGCGACTTACTTCTAAATCACCCGCAAACAACTTTTATTTTGCAGGGGCTTCCAAAGTCAGCAACGTCTCATCAATGCCTGCCACTACATTAGCGGCGTGATCATCGGTGGCCACAGACTCTTCCACAGCTTGCTGACTGACTTGATCAACCAGCGGTGGCAATACTTCCTGAGATTGTGTCGCCGCAGGTGTGTCAGTAGAATCCGCTGCCACATCTGGCAGTGTTTGATCTGATACCGCCTGATCTGAGACAGATTGCTCACTAGTCACCGCAATGTCTTCTACCGCAGGTTGCTGAATTTCAGATTGTTGAACTTCAGGTTGTTGAATTTGGCTAGTCATCGCGCTGACATTTTCTTCAATCGGTACATCTGATTGCAAAACAACCGTATCCGCAGCCACTGGGTGCTCCACTGCAGTCGCTTTGGCTGGCTTAGCTGGCTCTTCATCTTCCGGCTCAAACTCATCCTGTAACAACTCTTGCGGCACGATGCCATCCTGCACCAGGCTGGCGCGGCGTTGCAGATAAGCATCACGCATAAACGCATATGGGTCAATCGACGCATCATCCACCAGGTCTTTGGCATCCAGCAATTGGGTACGCTTGTCCACAAACTGCACGATACGCACCTGGTTATGGGCACGGATCTGACCAGTGTTGTGCAGGTAAGTGATAGGGTCAGAAGTCACCGTATCAAATGCCAGGCCACCAGCGTCACGCACAGTGCTAGGCCCTAAAATCGGCAATACCAGGTATGGGCCTGAACCCACCCCCCAGTGACCCAGGGTTTGTCCAAAATCTTCCTGGTGTTTTGGGATGTTGTCTTTGCTGGCGACATCGATAAAACCAGCAATACCGAAAGTGGTATTGATCACAAAACGACCGGCATCGGTAAATGCCTGCGCGAATTTCAATTGCAGCAGGTCATTCACAACCGTAGTCAAAGTACCCAGGTTGTTGAAGAAGTTGCTGATGCCGGTACGCACTGGTGTGGGGGTCACTGCCTTGTAAGCCTTGGCAACCGGCTTCATGGCATATTGATCCACCACATCATTGAATTTGTATATTCCCCTGTTGACGCCTTCCAGCGGGTCTTTATTGGTGGTTGCACACCCTGAAAGACCTACGAGCACGGCTATCAATAAAACGGATTTTAGTTTTTTCATATTTTTCATTATATTTAGATGAAGCAAATTGGTATAAATGCCTTTATAAATTTAGTCGTGGCATGTAAGAAGCTTATCTATCCTACAAATAGCCTGCTATCACTTTTACGGCGCCCATTTCAAAAATTGAAGGGCAACAACGCAATGACGGTCTACAACGAAAACCTTACTACCACCTTACCAACTGCAGCGTAAACCGAGATTATTCTACATCAAATGTCATTTTTGCTTCACATTATTTTTGTAGAGCGCTAGCGCTTCTTGCCGTTGTACAGCATGGTTTACAACTGGCATCGGATAGTCCACTTCCGGCATGCTGACCAGCTGGCCTTTCTTGCTTGACGTACCTGCCCATGGCGCATGAATGACCTTATCATTCAGCGCGACTAATTCAGGTACATATTTACGGATAAACTTGCCCTGTGCATCAAATTTTTCTGACTGTGACTGCGGATTAAAAATCCTGAAATACGGTTGCGCATCGCAGCCAGTAGAAGCTGCCCATTGCCAGCCGCCATTGTTCGCAGAAAAATCAAAATCAATTAATTTTTCGGCAAAATACTGTTCGCCCCAGCGCCAGTCGATCAGCAAATCCTTCACCAGGAAACTGGCCACTACCATGCGCAAACGGTTATGCATATAACCGGTCTGGTTCAGCTGGCGCATGGCCGCATCGACCAGTGGAAAACCAGTCCGCCCTTCACACCAGGCCGCAAACCAGTCACGATTATTGGGAAAAGGTAACTGGTCATATTCCTGCCGGTAGGCATGGCCATCCAGTTGCATATCTGGCCGGTGATAACACACCTGAAAATAGAAATCACGCCAGATCAACTCGCTTAACCAGGTGGCTGCGCCCGCATTGCCAGCCAGGGACAATTGCCAGGCCGCATGCGCCAGCTGGCGGATCGAAATGGTACCAAAGCGCAAATGCACCGATAAATAAGAGACACCTTTGATGGCGGGATAGTTGCGCGCCTCCTCATAATCTTCTATCCGTTGCAGAAAGTCGTTGAAGAGTTGTTGCCCACCTGCGATACCGGTCGGCAAACGCATGGTTTTTAAATTGGTGCGAGAGAAACCTAGGCTTTCCAGCGATGGCATGGATTCTTTGCTTATTTTAGCCAAAGAATCCAGGTAACGCTGCACGGGATAAGCTTTGAGGTAAAACGGGTTCAGCTTGGCCAGGTGCGCTCTTTTATAAGGGGTGAATACGCCATAAGGCTTGCCGGTCTGCGTCAGGATTTCATCCTGCTCAAACAGCACCTGGTCTTTGAACAGGTGCAGGGTCTGGTCAGCGCGCAATAAAACCTGCGCCACCTGCTCGTCACGCGCAATAGCTAACGGCTCGTAATCGCGATTGGCATAAACAGCGGCCACTTCAAGCTGCTGCGCCAGTTTGGGTATCTCTTCCAGCGCTTTGCCATGCCGAACCAGCAAATCGCTGCCTGATTGCTGGAACACTTCTTTGAGCTCGGCGACACTTTCCCAGATAAATTCGACGCGCCTGTCGTGCTTGTCAGTCAGGGCATCCAGGATATCGGTATCAAATACAAACGCCACATAGACCTGCTCGTGCCGCTTTAAGGCGTGATACAAGGCGGCATGATCCTCAAGGCGCAAGTCACGACGCAACCAGACCAAAGCTTTAGACATGTTTATTCCCGGTGATAAGGATGACCACTTAGGACCGTATGCGCGCGATAGAGTTGCTCAGCGAGCATCACCCGCACCATGCCGTGCGGCATGGTGAGCTTTGAAAGGCTGAACAACCATTGCGCTTGCGTCTTCAATTGCGGGTGCAAACCATCAGCCCCGCCTATCACCAGCGACACATCACGGCCCAGCTCCTGCCAGCTTTTCAACTTATCTGCCAGTTGCAGGGTAGTCACAGCCTGGCCACGCTCATCAAGCGCCACCAGAAAATCTTTACCAGCAACTTCGAGGATACGTTTGGCTTCTGCCTCTTGCACGACTTCGCTGTTTTTGCCCGCCGCGCGTTTGTCGGGTTTGATCTCGATGATGCGCGTTTCCAGCTCACGCGGCATGCGCTTTAAATACTCGGCGCAGGCGGATTCAACCCAGTCAGGCATTTTATGTCCAACCGAGATGATATTCAGCTTCATGAAGTGATGGCGACTGTTATGAAACGGGAGGAAATCTGTGCGCAGGCCCACTTAAAATCGTGGCGAAGCTTGCGGGCCACGCCGGGTTTAATGTGGAGTGCAGCTTGCACCCTGCTCTGCGCGCACATAGTGCAGATGCTTTTGATTAAGCGGCTGAAGCTGCGCGTCGCGATTGCGACTCGCTCCATAATTGCTCAAGGTTGTAGTAAGCGCGCGTGGCAGGCACCATGACATGGATGACGATCTCGTCCAGGTCAACCAATACCCATTCACCGTCTTTTTCACCTTCAATACCACGTGCGTCCACGCCTTTTTCTTTCAGCTTTTCGCGGACATTATCCGCAATCGCCTTGCACTGACGCGTGGAATTACCGCTCGCCACAATCATGTAGCTGGTGAGCGTCGTCATCTTGTGCACATCCATGACGGTAATATCAAAGGCTTTAATATCTTCCAGCGCGTCGACGACGGCCAGTTTCATCTCTTCAAGAGAGATATTTTTATCTGTAGGTTGCATAGGCACACTCAATGGATTCAGGCAGCTTGCGCCGGGATATGGTCTTTTTGTTCAACGATACGGTTATGTGTATCGACATAGACCAGTTGTGGATGGTAGCTGGCTAACTCAGCTTCGGTGTACTGTGAATAGCTGGCGATAATGATCAGGTCATCCGGGTCTGCCTTGTGTGCAGCCGCACCATTGACAGAAATCACACCGGAGTGACGCTCAGCGCGAATCGCGTAAGTCGTAAATCGCTCGCCATTGTTGATGTTGTAAATCTGGATCTGCTCATATTCGTGAATATTGGCAGCTTCCAACAAGGCTTCATCGATGGCGCAACTACCCTCGTAGTGCAGCTCGCTGTGCGTCACACGCACCCGATGCAGCTTTGATTTCAACATGGTTCTTTGCATTGCATCCCTTCAGTTAATTCCCCGCCAGCGCGGAAAAGGTCGTAATTATAAAGTTATCAATAGCTTAGCGCAAAATAATTTTCATAAAAACGTGACGATTTTCCTAAAGGTTCACTTCACAATTATCAATCAAACGCGTATTACCCAGTTTGGCCGCGGCCAGCACCACTAGTTCCGTCTGGCTGGCTGAAGGCGTACTCAAATCCTGTTGCGCACGAATCTCTACATAATCTACCTGCCAGCCCTCTTGTTGGAGGGCCAAAACCGCTTGCTTGCACAAAGCCTCATAATCACGGCGGCCATTTTCCAGCGCTACCCGCACTTGTTGCAATTGTGCATACAGCTGGGCAGCTTGCGTTTTTTGTTCCGCAGTCAGATAGCCATTACGGGAGCTCATGGCCAGCCCGGAAACTTCGCGCCTGGTATCCACCCCCACGATTTCAATGCCAAAATTAAGCTGCCGCACCAGTGTCCGTATCACCATCAACTGCTGGTAATCCTTTTTGCCAAATACGGCAAAGTCAGGTTTCACCATATGAAACAGCTTGGTCACCACTGTCGCCACACCGGCAAAATGCCCAGGCCGGCTGGCACCGCACAAAACATCTGCCATTGGCGGGGGCTGTACGATGATTTGCTGACGCAAATCCTGGCCATTAAAGTCAGGGTACATCTCCTCCACTGCCGGGGCAAAAACAACATCTGCGCCCACGGCACGCAATTGCTCGCAATCGGCTTGCAATGTGCGTGGATAACTGCCGAAATCCTCATTCGCACCGAACTGCAACGGGTTCACAAAAATACTCACCACCACAATGCCTGCCCGGCTTTTAGCCTGGCTAACCAGTTCACAATGGCCCGCATGCAGATTGCCCATGGTGGGAACAAAACCGACAGACTTGCCAGTCTGGCTATCAAGAAACGCGCGCAACTCGCGCAAAGTATGAAACAACTGCATGGATGAGCGCTTGACCTCTGGGCTTAATATCGCAGCATTATATAACACGGCCCATTTTTTAAAGGTTGGCCGCAGGGAATTGACAAATAGGCGAATCAACGACTATAGTCAGTTGTGTGAGTTGATGTAAACAAAAATTAACAATTAGAGGAGTATGACTTATGAGTGTGGCATCCGAATTTAAACAGTTTGCACTAAAGGGCAACGTGATGGATCTGGCAGTCGGTGTGATCATCGGCGGCGCGTTTGGCAAAATCGTTGACTCACTGGTTAACGATATCATTATGCCTATCATCGGCAAGATTTTTGGCGGGTTTGATTTCAGCAATATGTATGTGCCACTCAATGGCCAATCTGCTGACCTGGCACTGGTGGAAGCGAAGAAATTAGGCGCAGTGCTGGCCTACGGTAACTTTATTACCATCGTGCTGAATTTCATTATCCTGGCCTTTATTATTTTTCAAATGGTCAAATTCATGAACAGCCTGAAAGAAGCTGCACCGCCACCAGCCCCTGCAGCCACACCTGAAGACGTGTTATTGCTGCGTGAAATCCGTGACAATCTGAAAAAATAACACCCGGATTCTTTCGCATGAAATATAAAAGGGCGCCTCTGGCGCCCTTTTATATTTACGGGTGATGCTGCAGACCCGAGAGATGAATTAAAACTATAAAAAAGTAATTAATTAATTACCTGGGAATTAAGTTTTCTTGCTAAAAAGGTTGCCCTTCATAGGGTTGCACTTCGTATGTCTGACCTTGTGTAGCATCTGACCCATCATTATTCAGAAACACGATCACACTGACCTGGTCATCAATAATATCCAGTTCGGTGGTCGGATAGAATGCGCCCTGCTCGTCTTTGTTGATATTATGGTAATGCCAGATGGATGCCACCACACGGCCACTATCCTTTAATTTCACGTCTTCGGCTCGTGCAGGCTCGCCCAGCAATGCGATAATCTCCGAACGCTTGAGTTTGCTTACCGCATTGACAAAGCCCTGCTCGTCCAGCGGTAACTTTTCGGCGGCAGGTTTTTCAGTCGTCTGGCCAGCCCATACAGGCTGACTTAAAGACAGCAACGCCGCTGCCAACAGATAAAACCAGGATTGTGTTCTCATCTTAACGCTCCTTTTCAGATAGTCAGGCAATCAAAACAACCTTTGGTTCGCGCCAACATTGCGCGGCGGATATTACACAGACTCTATCGGGTAAGGTTCTTCCGGCAATTGCTCTACCAGCAGCACATGTACGCGACGGCTATCCGCATGCACCACCGTGACACTCAGGTTATCAATGCGGATTTGCTCACCGCGTTTCGGTAAATGGCCAAAATGGTTCACCACCAGGCCACCCACGGTAGAAAATTCTTCATCACTAAACTGGGTACCCAGCACTTCATTGAGTTCATCAATATCCGTCAGGGCTTTGACACGAAAGGTGCCCGCCTCTTGATGGATAATATTGCCTTCGGTTTCGTCGTCATCGTACTCATCTTCGATATCGCCGACAATTTGCTCTAGCACATCCTCAATGGTGACCATGCCCGCCACACCGCCGTATTCATCCACCACAATGGCGATATGGTTACGGTTACTGCGAAACTCTTTCAGCAATACATTCAAGCGTTTTGATTCCGGAATAAATACCGCCGGGCGCAGCATATCGCGTAACTCAAAAGACTGGTCAGCGTAATAACGCAACAGATCCTTGGCCAGCAGTATGCCTATGACATCATTTTTATTGTCTTCAATGACCGGGAAACGGGAGTGGGCTGTTTCAATGACAAACGGGAGTAAGGTTTCAGGCGGCTGCTCAATGTCTATCACATCCATTTGTGAGCGCGGAATCATGACATCGCGCACTTGCATTTCACTGACCTGCAGGACACCCTCAATCATGGCGAGGGAATCGCCATCCATCAAGTGGTTTTCATAAGCCCCATGCAGCAACTCAACCAGCTGCTCGCGATCTTCTGGCTCGCGCAGAAGAAAATGACTTAATCGTTCTAATAAAGAGGGTTTATGTGACAACTTTTCCGGCTCAGAAGCCATACGTACTGCTGAAAACAGCATCCTGTGTAAAGAGATGATTTAAGCATACATTAAAAACCATGAATATGTCACCTTCAGCAACCCTGGAATCAACGCTTTGTGCGTCATTTCATGCAGTGACTGGCACTTTTTGGCACAAATCTGCTAAATTACCTGCCTATGTTAAATCGCCTTACTCCTGTGCTTACTGCACTGCGCAAATCCCTGATTGCCAAGATCATTGCCGGACTCGTTGTGTTCTATTTCCTGTTTGCCTGGCTGGCAGTCAACCCGCTGGCAAAGTGGTTGCTGCCCAAGGTGGCTGAATCACAACTGGCAAGTAAAGCCAGCGTTGAAAAAGTCACGTTTGACCCTTTCCGGCTGACAACTACGATAGACCACTTTGCGCTGACCGATACAAATGGCGCACCACTGGCCTCATTTGACAGGCTGGTGGTAGATCTGGAATTCAGCGGCCTGTTCAGCTTGGCCTGGAAACTCAAGCAGGTGGCAGTCGCTTCGCCGCGTATCAATCTGCATATTTCCAAACAAGGACGCCTGAACTGGGCAGACCTGATTGCCAAACTCAATGAAGACCCATCGCCGCCAGAGAAAGATTTACCGCGTGTGATCATTGAAAATATCGATATCCGTCAGGGAGATATCGAATACCTGGATGACCATCATGCCACGCCATTGCAGGCTTCCTTAAAGCCGCTAGACTTTGAGCTGGATGGTTTTTCGACCTTACCTGAAGACCGTGGCGACTACTTGATTGCCGCCAAATTACCTTATCAGGGCGGCACTTTAAAATGGAAAGGTAATTTCGGCGTCAATCCGCTAGCGTCGCAAGGCACGCTGGCGATCGAAGGTCTGCAAATCGCCAAAGTCGCGCAATGGGTCAATACGCAATCACTGCCCTTCCAGCCAGATGCCGGTACTTTTTCCAGTCAGCTCAAATATGATTTCTCCTTGCCGGACCAGCATCCGAGATTATTGCTCACCGATGCCAAATTAGAGGTCAACGCACTGGCAGGCAAACTGGCGCAAGGCGACCGCCTCGCCTTGAACCAACTCACCTTATTTATCAAGCAGTTATTGCTGGAGCAGCCATCCGCCACCAATATCACAACGCAAACAATCACCTTCAAACTGGATCAACTCCAGTTACAAAAGCCGCAAGCCACCCTCTCGCTGGCATCGGCCAATGCCACATTGCCGCAACTGGCATTTAGCCACAGCAACCATGCGCAACTCAATTTTGAAAACCTGAACCTGCAGTTCAGCCAGTTGCAGTTACAACACCAGCAAAAAAACCTGTTTCAATTACCTGCCTTAACGATAGAGCAAGTGAGCCTTGACCTGGCCGAGCGTCGCGCTTCTATCGCGAAAATATTGCTGGCAGATGGCAAACTCACCGCCACGCATCACGCCGACGGCACCCTGGATTGGCAACAAGCATTCGCCTCAGCTGTTTCTGTGCAGACCACCGAAAAAACAGCTGAAAATCAGGAGACTGTGCCTGTTGCAGAAAAGGCCGAAACGCCTTTTCAGTTCATTATCGGGGATATTGCGCTTGCACATTGGCAACTCGCTTACCTTGACCAGCAATTTGCCAAACCACTGGCAGCAACGGTGTCTGACTTTAACCTTCAACTGGCACTGAACCAGCAGACAGAATTAGAGATTAAGCAGATCAAAGTTGAAGCCAATCAGCTCAGCGTGCAATCGGATAAGAAACCCCTGGCGCAACTGGCCAGCCTGGCATTGACCGATGGCAGCGTAGCATTGGCGCAGCAAAAGATCAGTCTGGGTGCATTGCAACTGACCGGTCTGAAAACCAGCCTTATCCGCCAAGCTGACCAGCAGATGAACTGGCAAGCCTTACTAGCACCAGCTACACTCAAAAACACAGCAGAGGTGCAACCAGTGAACACCTCAACACCCTCTTCTGCGCCAGCTAAAAAATCTGCCTGGGCATTTGGGTTAAAGCGTTTCGCCTTGCAACATGCAGATATTCATATTGAAGATCAAACCACTTCTACGCCAGTGATACTCGATGTGACGGATGGCAAGATTGAAGTCGCCGATCTGAGCCAGCAGATGGCGCGCGCCTTACCGCTCAAAGTGGCCTTTAAGTTGAAACAGGGCGGGCAGTTCAGCGCCCAGGGCAAATTGTCACCGGCGCCGTTTAAAACGGATTTGCAGTTATCGCTGGTCGATCTGTCACTCAACCCTTTTGCGCCTTATATCCAGCAAGTCGCGCTGCTTAAGCTGCAAGATGGCAGTGCCAGCGTGCAGGGGAAACTGCAGCAAACTGCCAGCGGTACGACGACTTTTGATGGCGGCTTTAGCGTCAACCACTGGTCATTACTCGAAGAGTCCAGCCAGCAACCCTTTTTACGATGGGGAAAATTGCAAGGCGATGGCCTGGCACTGTCATTGGCGCCCAACCGTTTGCAGATCAGTACGCTGACGCTGAATAATCCGCAAACAAAATTCATTATTTACCCGGACCGCAGCCTGAATATTTCAAAAGTGATGCGCAATCCGGCACCGGCTTCTGATGAACCATCTGCTGCTAACCCGGCAATCGCCAAGCCACCCGGTACACCGCCTTCCACCAAGACTGCTGCCGACAGCAATGATAAAAACAAGTCAGCAGATTTCCCTGTGGTAATTGATACCGTGCGCATCAATGGCGCTGAGCTGGAATTTGCCGACCTGTCATTGCCGCAGCCCTTTGGCACGCACATTCACTCGCTGGGCGGGGTGATTAATGGCGTTTCGACTAACCCTGCGGCGACAGCGCAGGTAGAATTGGATGGTAAAGTCGATGACTATGGTTCTGCGCGCATCTATGGTGCATTGCAACCTTTTAAAGCTACCGATTTCACCGATATCAAGCTGGCGTTCAGCAATCTTGAAATGAATCACCTGACGCCTTATTCGGGCAAGTTCGCTGGCCGAAAAATCGAGTCAGGAAAACTATCGGTGAACCTGGAATACAAAATCAAACAGCGGCAACTGGCTGGTGAGAATAAATTCGTCATCAAAAAACTCACGCTGGGTGAAAAGGTCGATAGCAAAGATGCACCTAACCTGCCGCTGGACCTTGCCATTGCCATACTGGAAGACAGTGATGGTGTGATCGACCTGGATTTGCCGATCAGCGGCAGCCTGGATGACCCGAAATTCAGTTACGGCAGCATTTTGTGGAAAGCCTTTACCAATGTGCTGACTAAAATTGTGACTTCCCCTTTCAGCGCACTAGGCAAGCTGTTTGGCAGCAGCGAAAAGCTGGAGGCAATTGTGTTTGAGCCAGGCAAGTCTATTGTTTCCCCGCCAGAACTGGAGAAACTGCACGCGGTCAGCACTGCGCTGGCTAAACGCCAGCAATTAAAACTGGGCATCATCCCCGGCTACGACAGCGCAACTGATACGCGTGCCATCCAGGAAACCACGTTGCGCAGACAAGTGGCAGAAGAAATGGGCGTGCGCCTGGAAGCGAATCAGGCGGCAGGACCAATAGACCTCAACAACCCCAAAGTGCAAGCAGCGATTCAGACCTTACATGACCGCCTGACCAATAAAGGCTTGCTCAAGCGTTTGGCTGCCAAACTGGAAAAAGCGCCGGCAGGTTTTTATGCGCAGGCACAGGAAGCCTTGACTGCCAGCATTCAGGTGTCTGACATCGACCTGCAATCATTGGCTAAAGCGCGTGCCGAGGCGATTCAGAAAGTATTGAGCGAGGCGGGAGTGAGTGCGGATAGAGCAGCATCGGCGCCGCCTGCCGCTGTGAAAGCTGACCATGACCAGGTGCCTAGCAAGCTGACGTTGGATGTGATGAAACGCTAGGCTTGATTTGCGTTTAAATGGTCACGGTTGTGACCATGCGAATCACATCACCAGCACCATCAGCAGTTGCTGGAAAAAACGCAAGGCCGGCGAAAGAATCATGCTTAATATACCGGTGAATAGCAGCGCGATCAGAATCAGCATGCCGTAACGCTCAATACGCGAAAAGGCAATCGCGGCTTTCATTGGTAATAGGCTGACGGCTATGCGGCCGCCATCCAGTGGTGGTAATGGCAATAAATTCAGCACCATCAGCACCAGGTTGATCTGTATACCGGCGACACTCATTTGCGCCAGGAAATCCTGCGCGGATGGCGGAAAAAATTCGATCCTTGCCAGTATCAGGCCCCAGACTATCGCCATCACAAAATTAGAGGCTGGGCCAGCCAGCGCGACCCATAACATGTCTTTCTTTGGGCGACGCAAGTTAGCGAAATTGACCGGCACCGGCTTGGCCCAGCCAAACAGCACCCCACCCAGCAACACACTTAAGGCAGGCAATAAGATGGTACCGAAAGGGTCAATGTGTTTGAACGGATTCAACGTGATGCGCCCCATGCGCTCGGCAGTCAGATCGCCAAAGTATTTGGCCGCATAACCATGCGCGGCTTCATGTACTGTAATCGCAAACAGAATCGGTAAGGCATAAGCTGCGATTTTTTGTATAGCGGTTAATTCCATTTGATTTCTGATTCCACTTTAATTTTCCTGAGCCCGTCAATTTTCCTGGACCCATTCATTTCCTGGGCTCATTAGTTTCCCAGGCATCGTCATTTTCTGGCCTGCATCAAGGCCACGGCGCAACCCCGGCACGCACCAGCTCGGGCGGGTCTTGAGTTAAATCCAGCACGGTGGTGGCGCCTACATGCACGATGTCACTATCAATCACGGCATCGACCTGGTGCTCCAGGGTTTCGCGGATCTCCCAGCCGACTGACATGGGCACTTCATCATCAGGCAATTGCAGCGTCATGCTGAGTAGCGGCATATCTAGCGCTTCCAGCAAGGCCTGCACCACAATATGTTTGGGCACCCGCAAACCAATGGTACTGCGCTTGGGATGCTGCAGACGTCTGGGCACTTCGCGGCTGGCTTCCAGCAAAAAAGTATACGCGCCTGGCGTGAGTGCCTTCAATAAACGGAACTGGGTGTTGTTGACTTTGGCATAGGTGCCTATCTCGGCCAGGTCACGGCAAATCAGCGTGAATGGATGCTCATCGTCCACGCCACGTAACCGCCGGATACGCGTTTGCGCATCCTTATATTCCATGGAACAGACCAAGGCATAACTGGAATCAGTAGGGCAAGCCACCACACCACCCTGCTTGATCAGCTGGGTGGCCTGTTGTATCAATCTCGCCTGCGGGTTTTCCGCGTGAATAATAAAGTATTGTGCCATGGCTGATTATTGCAACTGGCTGGCTTCCGGCCAATCCTGCCATACAGGCACGCAGCCCAGGGGCAAATCGGGCAAGCGACCCATTTCCATATAAGACAAGCCAGGCCCATGATAATCAGAACCTTGCGAAGCTTTCAGGTCAAAGCTGTGCGCCAGTTTGGCAAACTGCACATATTGCGGTGGCTGATGGCTGCCGGTGACTACTTCCAGTGCCACACCGCCCTTATCCCTGAATTCATTGAGCAATAAATGCATATTGACGAACCCGAGGTCATAACGCCCGGGGTGCGCCAGCACTGCGACGCCGCCACTGTCTTTAATCAGTGTCAGTGCCTCCTCCAGGCTCATCCATTCATAATTGATATAGCCAGGCTTGCCCTTGACCATATATTTTTTAAACACTGATTTGATATTTTTGGCATGGCCCTGTTTCACCAGAAACTGGGCAAAATGACTGCGCGTCATCACGCTGTTGCCGGCGATCGCCCTGGCGCCTTCATAAGCATCGGCAATGCCCGCCTTGGCCAACCCTTCGGCGATCTGCCGCGCGCGCGAGTCACGCCCTTCACGCACTTTGGCAAACGCCTCCAGCAGCGGCGGATGGTTGGGGTTCACGCGCAAGCCGACAATATGCAAGGTACGTTTCCTCCAGGTGGCCGATATTTCCACGCCATCAATAAAATGAATGCCATGCTGTTCAGCCGCGGCGCGCGCACGGGCCAGGCCGCTGACTTCATCATGATCCGTCAACGCCAGCACACGCACGCCCTTGCTGGCCGCATGCGCCACCAGCTCCTCAGGCGTGAGCAGGCCATCCGACATGGTAGAGTGGCAATGGAGGTCGATAGGGACTGTCATGGTGGATGGATAATGGCGATTCGATGAGTGGATGGGAAGCCGCTTGCCTGAGCAATCAGGAAACTAACTTTACATTTCGACAGAAATCATAGCAAAATAGTGCCCTCACAGATAGCAGGAATTCAGTCACCCAACCCGTCATGCAAGTCATTATCGATTTATTACCCGTCATCCTCTTTTTCATCGCCTACAAAAAAGCGGGGATTTTTGTCGCCACCTCAGTCGCTATCATCAGCACGCTGGTCCTCATGCTCATCGTCTGGATCAAGCGCGGCAAAATCGACAAGATGCTCATGATCAACGGCGCCGTGATTACCGTGCTGGGCGGTATCACCTTATTACTGCACGACAAAACATACATCATGTGGAAGCCGACCGTGATTTACTGGATAGGCGCACTGGCACTTTTATTCAGCCGCTACGTGTTCCAGAACAACCTCATCGCACGCATGCTCGGCAAAATCATAGCGCCACCAGCCAGCGTGTGGGATAAGCTGAATCTGTGCTGGGTGCTCTTTTTAATCGGGCTTGGCAGTCTCAATCTGTATGTGGCCTTTCACTACACTGAAGAAGACTGGGTTAACTTTAAACTATTTGGCACGACCAGTCTGATGTTCGTGTTTATCATCAGCCAGGTCTTTGTATTGAAAGATTACTGGATAGAGCACACGCCTCCAGCATGATCGCACTATTAAATTGGCTGATTAGATAAATTGGCTGATTAGATAAATTGGCTGATTAGAAAATTTACTGATCATGGCCCTGCGCATGAAAACTGCGTTTTACCTGATCCAACCAACGGAATGACCTTATGTTATATATGATTTACGCACAGGATACCGCCAACAGCTTGCCATTGCGCTTGCAGCACCGCCCTGCGCACCTAGAACGTCTGCAACAACTGCAAAGCGAAGGCCGCCTGATACTGGCTGGCCCCTTACCGGCCATAGACAATGTAGACCCGGGCGAAGCGGGTTACAGCGGTAGCCTGATCGTGGCAGAATTTGATTCTTTGCAAGCCGCCACCGAGTGGGCGAATAATGACCCGTTTGTACACGCAGGCGTCTATGGCAAAGTTTCTGTGAACCCTTTCCGCAAGACGTTGCCATAAAATGCTGCAAACCGAAATCAAGCAGCGTCTGCAAGCCTTAAACCCTGAACAATTAGACATTCAAGACGACAGCGCTTTGCATCAAGGACACGCAGGAAACACGGGCGGCGGGCATTTCACCATCACGGTAAAAAGCTCGCTATTTTCAGGAAAATCACAGATAATGCGCCATCGCATGGTATATCAATGCTTGCATGACTTGATGCCTCATCGCATCCACGCGCTCAGTATCAACGCATTATCTTCTGATGAGTCATCTGATTGAAACAATTCTATTTTTTAATATTGCACCATTTCGTTTTTTAAGGATATTGCATGAAATTTTTGAAAATGATGTTGGCGATTGCATGCTTCAGTGCGTTGCCACATGCTTATGCAGCTGATGCTGATGCGATTGCGACCGTTAACGGCAAGCCAATCAAGAAAACCTGGGTTGAGTTCATCTTAAGGGATGCTGAAGCCCGTACTGGCCAAAAAGCCAACGATGGCATGAAAGCCGCCGTTGTGAATGAGCTGGTAGGCTCTGAACTGGCTTATCAGGAAGCGCAAAAAGCCGGTATTGATAAGCAGCCTGACTTTATTGCCAGCGAAGAACTCGCCCGCCGCAAATTACTGGTCAATGCTTTCCTGGCTGATTTCATCAGAAAAAATCCGGTGACTGAAGCTGAGAAAAAAGAAGGCTACGAGCAGTATAAAAAAGAACTGGGCGACAAAGAGTACAACGCGCGTCACATTCTGGTGAAAACCGATGTTGAAGCCAAAGCGATCGTAGCTGACCTGAAAAAAGGTACAGACTTTGCAAAAATTGCCAAAGAGAAATCACTGGACCCTGGTTCTAAAGACAAAGGTGGCGACCTGGGCTGGTTCTCTCCGGCTGGCATGGTGAAACCTTTTGCCGATGCTTTGCTGATCCTGAAAAAAGGTGAAACGACACAAGAGCCTGTGCAGTCACAATTCGGCTGGCACATCATCAAACTGGTAGACACCCGTGCATTGCAAGTGCCGCCTTACGATAAAGTGAAAGATGGCATCGAGCGTACGATCCAGCAACGCAAGCTGGAGAAGTACATGTTGAGCCTGAAAGATAAAGCCAAAATCGAAGTGACTGGCGCTGAGAAAAAAACACCTTAATCCCAGCACCCGATACAGAGCGATCTGAGTATTGAATTAAAAAGCCAGCACCTGCTGGCTTTTTAACATTCAGCGCTGCGATTCGCCTTATTTACCATTTAAGTTTTCCCTGCCTGCAGTTTCTGCGATAAAATCAAGAATTGTTCTCATTTGCAGCTTTGTCCCGCATCCATGCAACTCAATGCACTTAAACCCGGTGAGTCAGCGATCATCGCTGGCATACAGGCAGAACAGGCCCTGGTACAACGCCTGAACGCACTGGGATTCCGCCCAGGCAAACAGGTACAAGTCGTCCGCCAGGCAGCATTCAACGGCCCCTTGCATATCCGCATCGGCTCTACAGATGTCGTGATTCGCCTGCAGGATGCGCAGGCGATTCATCTGCACACATCACTCACTGACTCAAAATCCAGATCCGCATGAAACGTGTTGCTTTACTCGGCATGCCCAATACGGGCAAATCCACCCTGTTCAATCGCTTGAGTGGTGCCTCGGCCCGGGTAGGCAACTGGCCAGGCATGACAGTAGACCTGCTGAGTGCCAAAATACTGCTAGGCGGCCATATTGCCGAACTGGTCGACTTGCCTGGGTTGTATGACCTGCACGGTTTTTCTGATGATGAAGAAGTTGTCCGCCACTTTTTGAGCCATCACCCGATAGATCTGGCACTGATCATTCTCAATAGCGCGCAGATCGACAGGCAACTGTCACTGGCTTTGCAACTTCGCGCATTGGGTTTGCCCACCGTGTTATTGCTGAATATGGAAGATGAGGCCAAACGTGCCGGCATCACCATAGATACCCAGGCCATGAGCCAGCAACTGGGCATGCCTGTGCTCACCATCAGTGCAAAATACGGCAGCGGTTGCCCGCAAGCACTGCAATTAGCCGCCAGCGTCATCGACAAAAATGCCGCACCTGTAGACCCACAGCTGATTGCCAGCAAGCTGCAGGCCGATAATGCCGTTGAGGAGGAGATGCAACGCATTATTGACCGCGCGGTGCAAATGCCTTTGCAGCTGAATACATCGACCACCGACCGTATTGATCGCGTGTTGCTGCATCCATGGCTAGGCTTGCCGTTATTTTTCCTGGCGATTTTCCTGCTGTTCCAGTTTATTTTCACCATAGGCGCTCCATTACAGGAAGCCACTGCCTGGCTGTTTGACACCTTGCGCAGCGAAGCACTCGAACCGCTAGTGGCCGGATTACCGAGCTGGCTGAACGGATTGCTGCTCGATGGTCTGTATACCGGTTTGAGCACCGTGGCTGCGTTTGTGCCTATCATTGTGCTGTTCTTCCTGGTCATGAGCATGGTTGAAGATAGCGGCTACCTGTCGCGGGCCGCTTTCCTGATGGATACACTGATGGCAAAAATGGGCCTGGATGGGCGCGGTTTTGTCATGGTGCTGATGGGCTTTGGCTGTAACGTCCCTGCCTTGATGGGTACCCGCGTCATGCGCAGCCGGCCTATGCGTTTGCTGACCATGCTGACGATCCCGCTGTCATTGTGTTCCGCGCGCTTGCAGGTGTTCCTGTTTATGATCGCCATCCTGTTCCCGGCTTCACAGGCAGCACTGGCCTTATTTTCACTGTATATGGTGAGTTTTTTCACTATCTTCCTGACGGCGGTACTGTTCAAACAGAAATTTGCCAGCAGCGAACCGTTTGTGCTGGAATTACCGCCTTATCGCTTCCCCACGCCCAACCAAATCTGGCTACGAGGCTGGCAAGAGGTCAAGCATTTCCTGTTGCGCGCCACTAAATTCATCGTCATTGGTGTGTTAATGGTGTGGCTACTGACCCACCTGCCAACCACTGCGGTGCCCGCCAGCGCCGAGACCTGGGCTGGCAGCATAGGCCGCTTCTTTGCACCGGTACTCGACCCTATCGGCATTGATAACCACCTGGCGATTGCGCTGATCTTTGGTTTTGTTGCCAAAGAGATCGTGGTTGGCTCTCTGGCCGTGATCTATGGCTTACAAGGCGACGCCCTCAGCCACCAGATCGCCGCCAATATTGACTGGGTGCAAGGCATGAGCTTCATGTTGTTCACGCTGATTTATACGCCCTGCCTGTCTACCATCGCCACCCTGCGTTCAGAAAGTAAAAGCAGGGCTTTTATGTGGCTGTCGCTGGCGTGGTCACTGGGCCTGGCATGGCTGATCAGCTTTGCTTTCTACCAGGCCGCGCGCGCACTCGGCTATTAAATCTGCAAAAAAACCACATTTATTCAAGGAAAACAGCAACGTCATTTACCTATCGCGATATTGATTAATCAATCCGCCATCGGGAATGTATACTTTCCATACAAGTGAATGTTTCATCTTGTCAAACAACAGGAGATTGCTGTCATGAATAAAAAAATATTGGTAGTCACCCTTGCCGCACTGTTTAGCGCGTCAGCATTTGCCGCCAAGGATACCCATAAGGGCCCGATGGAAAGATGCATGAAAGCCGCGCTGGCCAAACACCCCGGCAAAGTGGTTTCGCTGGAAGCTGAAATCGAAAAAGGCCGTGGTGCTATCTATGAATTCGATATCGTCGGCACCGATGGCAAAGAGTGGGAAGTCGAATGCGATGCCAAAACCGGCAAAGTCTATGAAGAAGAAATTGACGTAGATCCAAACAACGAAGAATTCAAATCCAAAGCCAAAGTAACCCTGGAACAAGCGAAAAAAACAGCGCTGGGCAAATATCCGGGAGAGATTGAAAGCATTGAATATGAACTGGAAAATGGCAACCCCGTTTATGAATTCGACATCAAGCAGGCCAATGGCAAAGAAGTTGAAGTTGAAGTAAATGCAGTGACTGGCGCCATCGGCGAGACCGAAGAAGAAGTCTATGAAATTGGCAAAGACTAACCAAGCTGCAAAATGCCAGGTAAGCTGGAAAACTGGCTAAACAGCAAAAAATCAACAAAACCGTTCAAGATTAAAACGGCTCCCTGATCATCGAAGCATTTAACAGCAACCTGCGGGTTGCTGTTTTTATTCAAACGACTACTTTGTGACTGCGGGACTGCCGGCTTTCTGCTAAAATACCGGCTTGTATTTTCACTGAAAAATCCAATCGCCTCATGTCCAGTCAAGCGCAATTTTTAAGCCTGCGCGGCAGTGCCGCCCTCTCCCAGTTCCGTCTCGATAAACTCTACAGCACACTGAAAGTCAGCGCTCCCAATATTGCGCATATCTATACGGAATTCGTGCATTTTGCGTTTAGCGACAGTGCATTAAGCGCCGCAGACCAAAGCACCCTGCAACAGATCCTGACCTATGGCCCGAAAACCGAGCTTGAGTCAGCCAATGGTGAATTATTGCTGGTGATTCCGCGCATAGGCACGATTTCGCCATGGGCTTCACGGGCGACGGATATCGCACATAACTGTGGCGTGCAGCTATTGCGCCTGGAGCGCGGCATTGCCTATTACGTGACCACCCACAATGGCCAGGCACTCAATGATGCTGAAAAACAGGCTTTGCGCGCTGCGATCCAGGACCGCATGACTGAAACCGTGATTTACAGCGTGGCCGATGCCGAAAAACTGTATCACCATGCCGACCCGAAACCACTGTCTACCATTGATATCCTGGCTGGTGGCAAAGCTGCTCTGGAAGCCGCCAATAACGACATGGGCCTGGCACTTTCCCCAGACGAAGTGGATTATCTGCTGGAAAACTACCGCAAGATGGGCCGCAACCCGACCGATGTCGAGTTGATGATGTTTGCCCAGGCTAACTCCGAGCACTGTCGTCATAAAATATTCAATGCCGACTGGGTGATAGACGGCGTGCAGCAAGAGTTATCGCTGTTCAACATGATACGCAATACGCACAAGCTGAATCCGGGCACCACAGTGGTCGCTTACTCGGACAACAGCTCTATCGTGCAAGGCCAGAAAACCAGACGTTTTTACCCTGCTGCCGACAATAGCTACCAGTTTGTCGAAGACGACATGCACTACCTGATGAAGGTAGAAACGCATAACCACCCGACTGCGATCTCACCGTTTGCCGGTGCAGCGACTGGCGCGGGCGGCGAAATCCGTGATGAAGGTGCTACCGGCATCGGTTCCAAACCCAAAGCAGGCCTGGCTGGATTCTCAGTCTCCAACCTCAACCTGCCTGACTTTGAGCAACCCTGGGAAAATTACTATAAGCAATCGAACTACGGCAAACCTGGCCGCATCGCCAGCCCGTTGCAGATCATGATCGATGGTCCGCTGGGTGGCGCAGCCTACAACAATGAGTTTGGCCGCCCCAACATTGCTGGTTATTTCCGCACCTTTGAGCTGGAAGCGACCGATACCAATGGTCAGGCTGAAGTGCGCGGCTATCACAAACCCATTATGCTGGCCGGTGGTGTCGGTAATATTTCAGACAGCCATAGCCATAAAAACGCTATTCCTGATGGTGCGGCGCTGATCCAGCTTGGCGGCCCCGCCATGCTGATCGGCCTGGGTGGCGGTGCTGCTTCGAGCATGGACACTGGCGCCAACACTGAAAACCTTGATTTTGACTCGGTACAACGCGGCAACCCTGAATTGCAACGTCGTGCACAGGAGGTCATTGACCGTTGCTGGCAGATGGCGGACAAAAACCCCATCCTGAGCATTCATGATGTGGGCGCTGGCGGCATTTCCAATGCCTTCCCGGAACTGGTCAACGATGCCAAAGTCGGCGCTATTTTCCAGTTACGTGATGTGCATAACGAAGAGCCTGGCATGGCGCCGCGCGAATTATGGAGCAATGAAGCACAGGAACGCTATGTGCTGGCCGTGACCCAGGACCAGTTACCCCTGTTTGAAGAAATCTGCGCCCGCGAACGTTGCCCGTTTGCTGTCGTCGGTATTGCCACGGCTGAGCGCCACCTGGCGGTAGAAGACAGCCATTTTGCCAACAAACCAGTGGATATGGATTTATCGGTATTGCTAGGCAAGCCACCGAAAATGTTGCGCGATGTGAAATCAGTGAAAAAATCACTGACTGCTTTTGATACCAGCAAGATCGATTTGCAAGATGCTGTTGCCCGCGTACTGCGTTTACCTGGCGTGGCTGACAAAACCTTTTTGATCACCATTGGTGACCGTACGGTCACCGGCCTGATTGCGCGTGACCAGATGGTAGGCCCATGGCAGGTGCCGGTCAGCAATGTGGCTGTGACCGCTGCCGGCTTTGAAACCAACACGGGTGAAGCATTTGCCATTGGCGAAAAAGCACCGCTGGCCTTGCTGGATGCGCCGGCCTCCGGCCGTATGGCGATTGGTGAAGCGATCACCAATATCGCCGCCGCTTCAATCAGCGAGATCAGCAACCTGAAACTATCCGCCAACTGGATGGCGCCTGCGGGTCACCCGGGCGAAGATGCAGCCTTGTATGAAACGGTGAGAACCGTGGGCATGGAAATCTGCCCGGCCCTGGGCATCAGCATCCCGGTCGGTAAAGATTCCATGAGCATGAAAACGGTGTGGAATGATGACGGCCAGAATAAAGCCGTGACCTCGCCTATTTCACTGGTAATTTCAGCTTTTGCCAATACGCTGGATGTGCGTAAAACGCTGACACCGCAACTGCGTACCGACCTTGGTGATACTGAGTTGATCCTGATCGATCTGGGCAATGGCCACAACCGTATGGGCGGCTCGTCATTGGCACAAGTTTACAGCCAACTGGGCGACACCGTGCCGGATGTCGATCAACCGTCACAGCTGAAAGCGTTTTTCAACGCAATCCAGCAATTGAATAGCGACAGCAAACTGCTGGCTTACCATGACCGCTCTGATGGCGGCCTGTTTGCCACACTGGCAGAAATGGCGTTTGCAGGGCACTGTGGTTTGAGCGTGGATTTGAACAGCCTACCGGGCGACAGCATCAGCGTATTGTTTAATGAAGAATTGGGTGCAGTGGTGCAAGTGCGTGCAAGCGAGGCAGCGGCCATTGCAAGCAGCCTGCAACAATCACTGGGCGCTTGCGTGCATCGCATAGGTCAGGTGAATAATGGTCACGACATCGTCATTGCCCATGGCGAAACGCGCTACCAGGCTTCACGTATAGATTTACACCGTCTGTGGTCAGAAACCACTTTCCGCATGCAAAGCCTGCGTGACAACCCGGTCTGCGCACAACAGGAATATGACCGTATCCTGAATGCCGATGATATCGGCCTGCATGCGCATTTGACGTTCGACCTCAACGACAATATCGCTGCGCCTTACATCAACACGGGCAAAAGGCCGAATATGGCGATCTTGCGTGAGCAAGGCGTCAATGGCCAGACTGAAATGGCAGCGGCATTTGACCGTGCCGGCTTTAACAGTGTCGACGTGCATATGAGCGACATCATCAGTGGCCGTGTGTCACTGACTGACTTTGCCGGCCTGGTTGCCTGCGGCGGCTTCTCTTACGGTGACGTACTCGGCGCCGGTGAAGGCTGGGCCAAATCCATCCTGTTCAACAGCCGTGCACGTGATGAATTCAGCAGTTTCTTTAACCGGACAGACACTTTTGCTTTAGGCGTATGTAACGGCTGCCAGATGATGAGCAACCTGCACAGCATCATCCCAGGCGCTAAGCAGTGGCCGCATTTTGTGCGCAACAAGTCAGAACAGTTTGAAGCGCGTGTCTCACTGGTCGAGGTATTAAGCTCGCCTTCTATCTTCTTTAATGGCATGGCAGGCAGCCGCATGCCTATCGCCGTGGCCCATGGTGAAGGATTTACGGAATTTCCTGATGCCAACGCTGTCTCAAATGTGCTAAAACAACAACTGGCCACCGTGCGGTTTGTTGACCATGCGTCAACGCCAACGGAAGTCTATCCGTTTAACCCCAATGGTTCAGCCCAGGGATTGACCGGATTTACCACACCAGACGGGCGTTTTAGCATTATGATGCCGCATCCGGAGCGCGTATTCAGAACCGTACAGTATTCCTGGCATCCGGATGACTGGCAGGAAGATGGTCCATGGATGCGCATGTTCCGTAATGCACGCAAGTTTGTGGGGTAAGTAAGCTTTGGCTTACGCAATTAAAGCATAAGTAATAAAGCAAAGTAGTTAATTTTAAAAAATGAAAATCAGGTGTTTGGAGAAATTATGAAATCAATTAAATGTTTACTGGCCTTGGTCGCGCTGTCATTTTCGCTACAGGCATTCGCACTGACAGACGAAGACTATATGGAATTCACTGAGGCGATCACAGGTGGTAACCTCAAAGTAGTGAAAAAATTCATTGAGGCTGACCCGGCGCTGGTCAACCAGAAATTCTTTGCCTGGGAGCCACTGCAAATGGCTGCTTCCAAAGGCCGCATGGATGTCGTAAAGTACCTGATCGCTAAAGGTGCCGATAAAGACTATGTCCACCCAGCCAGCAATAACACCGCTTTTCATATGGCCGCGTTTATTAATGATGCGCCGTTGATGAAATACCTGGCCTCAGTAGGTGTGGATGTGAATAAAAAGCTCAAGGGCGATGTGTCGCTGATCCGTTTTTTCCGGGAAGAACACAACCAGCCTATGGTCGATTTATTGACTGAACTGGGCACCAAGGATGATGGCTGTAAGGAAGAAAAATGTTTTTAATCGTTTGCAGCTAGCAACGGTTACACTAAAAAACGGTCATGTATTGCATGGCCGTTTTTTTGTATCAAAGCACCGGGCAAGCTAATGAAACGCGCTGTAGTCAGCCATGAACATGTAGCCGGTCAGGCTGCGATCCATCCGCGTTTTCTTGAGCAAGATTCCTGCAGTCATGGCAGACTATAATATGCTGATCAATGTAACTTGTGTCACGCACGGCAGATGTGGTTTCTAGAATAATCAACGACATCACAACAATTAAAGTGGCTACCCTGGGGAAATGATGAAACGTTTGCACTTGAGTCTCGCATTGACATGTTGTTTGCAGTGGGCAGCGTCATATGCTCAAGAAAACGCCTCCCAGACAATCGCTACCCTGGCAGCCTCTTGCGCCGCCTGCCATGGCCCCATAGGGAACAGCCTGGGCGGTACGCCCACACTAGCGGCGCTGAACAAAACATATTTTATCCAGCGCATGCAGGGCTTTAAGAGTGGCTCCCTCCCTTCCACCGTGATGCATCATCATGCCAAAGGGCTGACGGACGATGAAATCACTGCACTGGCGGGTTATTTTGCTGCGCTACCAATACGGGCACCAGCACCTGCACCGCAACAATCCTTTCTGGGGGAACAATAATGGCCAGAATCGCCCCTTCAATGCATGAAACCCAATCCCGCAGGCAGTTTGTACGCTCTGTTATTTATGGCGGGCTCGCTTTTTATGGCATGCCTGCCTACGCCCGCGCCAGCCGCCCGCCGCTGGGTCATGTCGTTGTCGTCGGCGCAGGCTTTGCCGGGCTGGCTGCCGCCAAATACTTGCGCGAATGGAGCGCAGGCAATATCAAAGTCACCGTGATAGAGCCGAATCCACAGTTTATCTCCTGTCCGCAAAGCAACCTGGTGTTAGGCGGCAGCCGGACCATGGATGAACTGAGTTTTTCTTATGCGCTGTCGCGTAAACAGCACCAGCTGAATTGGATACAGGATACAGTGACCGCGATAGACGCCGCCACTAGACAGGTGATGCTGATGCGCGGAACAGTCGCTTATGACCGCTTGATTCTGGCGCCCGGTGTAGACTTTGATTACAGCCGGATTGCAGGCATGCCCAAACCGGTTGATGATATTCCGCATGCCTGGAAAGCAGGCAGGCAAACATTGCAACTCAGGCAGCAACTTGAAAGCATGCCTGATGGCGGCGTGTTTGTCATGACCATACCCAAAGCGCCCTACCGCTGCCCGCCTGGCCCTTATGAACGCGCCTGCCAGGTAGCGCATTATTTCAAGCAACATAAACCACGCAGCAAAGTGATCATCCTCGACGCCAACGCTGACATCACCTCTAAAAAGGGCTTGTTTTTGCAAAGCTTCCAGGGTGATTACCAGGGCATGATCGAATACCATAACAATAGCGAGATCCTGCAGCTGGATACCGCCAGCTACACCATTAAAACAGACTTTGAAACCGTCAAAGCCTCGGTGCTGAATGTGATCCCGCCACAACTGGCTGGCAAAGTCGCGCAGTCGGCAGGCCTGGCCAATGTCGATCAGCACTGGTGCGAGGTAGACTTTGTGACCTATGCCTCATCCCTCAACCTCAATGTGCACATAATTGGTGACAGCATTTCGGCCGGTTTGCCAAAATCTGCGCATATGGCGACCTCGCAGGCCAAAATCTGCGCGGCAGCCATCATTGATTTGCAGTCAGGCCACCCGCCAAATCCACTGCCGGTATTCGCCAACACCTGCTACAGCTTTGTCGATGACAAACAAGCCATGCATGTGGCCAATGTCTATCGCTATGATCCGGCAAAAAAATCCATGGTCTCGGCCGAAGGCGGCGGCGTTTCGGCCAAGGCCAGCGTGCAGGAAGGTGACTATGCACAAGCCTGGGCACAAAATATCTGGGCCGATACGTTGACCTAAATGGTGAGTCTATTCCCTTTGTTGCACCTGCCCAGATATCTCTTCATCGTTATTTCTGGGCTATACATCGCTTTAATCACAGAGTGCGCTATGGCCCAAAGCCCGCAAGTCGAGCAGGCACTCTCGACATTGAAGCTACCCGCCGGGCTTAAGATCGAGCAATTCAGCGATGTGAGCAAGTGGGGCTCGCCACGCATGTTGGCGCTGGATAAACAAGGCCGGCTGCTGGTCAGCTTGTCCGACCAAGGCCGTGTCATCAGACTTAACACGCAGGGCGAGGTTGAGTTAATCTCGCAAGGGCTGAATGCGCCGCATGGTATTGCGCTGCTAAGCGACGACTTGCTAGTTGCAGAACAAACCGGCGTGGTTAAGTTACCCAAACAAGGCAATGGCTGGGGTGCGCCACAGCCATTTATCCGCAACTTGCCGGATGGTGGGCATCGTTTTAAAACGGTAAAAGTGTCTCCTGATGGCTTTATCTACGTGAATGTAGGCTCCAGCTGCAATGTCTGCATTGAGAGCAACCCATTACGCGCCACCTTGCTACGCTTTAGTGCTGATGGCCGGCCTGCGGGTGCGTTGCTTACGCTGGGCCGCCATGCACAAGGCGCTATCTGGGCCACCGGCTTGCGCAATAGCCAAGGCTTTGCCTGGCACCCGCAAAGTGGCGACCTGTTTGCTACCAATAATGGGGCAGATAATCGCAGCGCTTCTAAAAACGGCCCCGTCAATGATGATTTACCACCTGAACATTTCAACAATATCTCGCCGGGAAAACACTATGGCTGGCCGTATTGCTGGGCAGAAACCAAGCACCCTGCGCAAATGTTCCAGGACCCTGATTTTACGGGTGGAGCCGATATCTGCAAGCAGGCCCAAGCCCCTACTCTGACTTTGCCGGCCCACAGCACACCCATAGGATTGACGTTTTTGCATAGCAGCCGTTTACCTGAAAGCATACGGCAGGATGCTATTGTTGCTTTGCACGGTTCATGGAATAGACAACAAGCAAGCGGATATGCCTTGCAGCGTGTAAAATTCAGGAACCATCAGCCGGTTGAGAGCGTCCCATTTATTGAAGGCTGGTTGCAAGGCAACCAGGCATGGGGAAGGCCAGTTGATGTGATAGTGGGCGCTGATGGCTGGCTATATGTCAGCGATGACCTCACTGGCTGGATTTATCGTGTGCGCAGTGAATAACCCTGACGCATACGTAGTGCCCACAAAACCGTGATGGCAAAGATTGAATAGACCGGCCATTTAAGGCCGGTATGACAGGAGCAATAAATGAAACGCATTTTAATTTCTTTAGGCAGTCTGCTGTGTATCAGCTGGCTCAATATCGGCCACGCAGCTAATCCGCCATCGCTGGTGATACAGGTGCCTGAGACTTTCTACCAGCACCCGGTGCGCTTATTACACCCCTATGCCAATTATTGGCACAACCGTGGCGAAGCGGCTGAAAAAGCAGGCTTGTCCAGCTTTGAGAAACAGCATTACAGCACCTCAAGCTGCGCGGCAGAAGCTAAAGGTCAGGCCCTAGTGGTGATTGAGCCCAATATGTTTTACAACCCACAGATGGGGGTTTTCCATACTGAAATCACTGCCAGGGTATTTACCCAGGCGTCAGCAGACAGTGCGCTGGGCAAGCCCCTGATGACAGTCAAGGGTGAAGGCCAGTCACGCGGCTGGATCACTTATAACGTGGAAAACTCTGCCAATAAATCTTACCAGCAAGCATTCGATCAGGTGATTCAGCAACTACAGAAAAATCCGGCCTTCCAGCAATCCGTAGAACAGGCGCCTGTGCAAACCTTTGAAGCTTTATGCACCAGCATCAATACCCTCTCACAACCAAAATTATTTTTCTAGGAGCAATTATGTTGCTGGCTTATCGTAAACGTCTTATTTCCAGCGTAGTCACCGCAGCATTGCTGACTTTGAGCGGCCACAGCCAGGCACATGGGCTGGAGCCTGTGAATGGCTTGCTGACACCGGAATCAGTGGTTCAGGCGGCTGATGGCAAACTCTATGTGTCCGAGATCAATGAGTTCGGCAAAGATGGTGATGGCCAGATCCGCGTGATTGACCATGGCAAAAGCAGCGTGCTTGTGCAAGGACTGGATGACCCAAAAGGACTGACGATTATCGGTAATGATTTGTTTGTGGCTGATAAAAGCAGGATATGGCGTGTGCCTCTGAACCAAGCCCCGGCTAAAGCCGAGGTCTATATCGCTGCCACCGAGTTTCCACAAGTGCCGCAGTTTTTAAATGACCTGGCCGCAGATGCAAACAGCAATCTGTATGTCAGTGACAGTGGCGATATCATGGGCACTGGCAAAGGCGGTGCGATTTATAAAATCACCCCGCAGCGCAAACTCAGCCTGGTCATAGATGGTAAAGCCGACCCGCGCGTATTAGCGCCAAACGGTTTATTAGCGGACGCCAAAGGCGAGCATCTGCTGATCGTTGATTTCACTTCCGGCGTGCTTTATAACTATGATGTCGCCGGCAAACGTCTGCAGGAAGTCGCCAGCGGCTTTGGCGGCGGTGATGGCATCGTCAGGCAGGCCAATGGCACTATTTATGTCAGCGACTGGAAAAACGGCAAGGTTTATCGTGTAGATAACAACAAGGCGGTGTTGCTGAATGAAGGCTATCAATCAGCCGCAGATATCGCACTCAGCCAGGATGACCATCATTTGTTAGTACCTGACATGAAAGCAGGCGTGCTGGATGTGATCCGTTTGAAATAGCTGCTCACGCCAGCAACAGGCAAAAAAGAACCACGCTTGCGCGTGGTTGAAGTGAGAGGATACACACGAAACCGCTAATTGTCGCAGTCCACCGCAGGGAATACAGTGGACGTTGGCAATGTCACAGTGACTTGCTTTGCGCAGATTTTTTGTCAATCTCCTTGCGGGGATTGACCACTGGCTGCGCACCAGCGTGTTTGGCAGACCTGAGATGCTTATGCATCTCGACTTGTTCCTGCGGAGAGGGGTTGGTTCTCGCCGTGCAAGCAATAGAAACCAGCAAGCCCAGCAATACGATTGAACGCTTCCTCATCATCGCTCCTTCATACGTTCCAATAGTGCTTTCTTCAGCTACATACGCACGGTGACTTTCTATTCCGTGTCTTCACCACTGCACAATACGCGCCCCGCCTTACATTCAACTTACAAACAAAAAAAGACAGATAATTTGGAGTACACTGCATTCGTTTATATGGGTAGGCAAACAAAATGCGCTTATTAATTGTTGAAGATGATCTGGTCATAGCAAATGGATTGGTGCGTGTACTGACGCAGGCTGAATATGCCGTGGATCATGTGGCCGATGGCAAACAGGCAATTCGTGCGATCCAGGATGGCGTCTATGACCTGGTGATCCTTGACCTGGGTCTACCGACCATGGATGGCACACAGGTGTTATCCCATTTGCGCCAGCAATCCAACCCGGTGGCTGTGCTTATCCTGACCGCTCGCGAAGACGTTGCTACCCGCGTACAGGCGCTGGATCTGGGCGCGGATGATTTCCTGACCAAACCCTTCCACCTGGAAGAGCTTGAGGCACGGGTACGTGCGCTGATACGCCGCAGTAAATTTGGCAACAACCTGCCCTTGCAATGCGGTAACCTGAAACTGGATGTGCCAAACAAACTGGCCAGTATTAATGATCTCGCGATCACACTGTCTGCCCGCGAACTGCACTTGCTGGAAACCCTGATGATGCGCATGGGCAAAATTATTGCCAAAGAACAGATCATGGAATCACTGTGCAATTGGGATGAGTCACTCGGTGATAATGCGATCGAGGTCTACATCCACCGGCTGCGCAAAAAAATCGAACCCAGTGGCGCACGCATCCGCACTGTGCGCGGCCTGGGTTATATGCTGGAAGCTGAACACACGCCGTTATGATGGCAGCGCCGCGTTCACTTAAGAACCAGCTACGCTTGTGGCTGCTATTGACCATGCTCGCGGTCTTGGGTATTTCTGCTGCCATTTCTTATTCGCGTGCCTTGCATTACGCCACACAGGCTTACGACCAGGCCCTTTTGCGCACCGTGCTCGCCTTGTCTGATGAAGTGATTGTCGATGAACATAACGAAGTAAAAATCGAATTGCCTGAAGTTGCCAGCCATCTGCTCAGTTATAACGAGGGCGACCATATCTATATCCGCATCACCGGGCCGGATGGCAAACTGGTGTTTGGTGAAGCAGACCTGCCGCTGCCTTCGTCGCCCACAGGCGGCAACCAGGAGTTTTATTACAACAGTATCTACAAAGGCGAGGCTATACGCGTAGTCACTTTTGCGTTGCCGGTCAGCCCGGAACCGAATGCACGCAACATCCTGATCAGCATGGCAGAAACCACAGTCAAACGGGATGCCATGGTGGCCGAGATGGTAGAGGAAATGTTGTTGCCGCAAGTGCTGATGATGATACTGGCTGCTATTGTCATCGAGCTGGGCATTTATTTCGCACTCAAACCCATGCATGACCTGAAAGAAGCGTTGTACGAACGCTCTTACCGCGACCTGAGCCCGCTGGATACCAATTCGCCCCCCCTGGAACTGCAACCCTTGATCCAGGCGATGAATGCCCTGTTAGGGCGGGTCACCGCAGGTTTGCAGCAACAGCAGCAATTTATTGCGGACGCCTCACACCAGTTACGCACCCCGATTGCCGGATTGCAGACCCAGGCAGAACTGGCATTGCGCCGCGACCCGCCGGATTCGGTGAAAGAACCGCTTAACTTCATGTTGCGCAGCACCACCCGCCTCTCCCATCTGATCCAGCGCCTGCTGAGCATGGCACGGACAGATGCAGCCACCACACAATTAAAGTTTCAGGCTGTGTCACTGACCAGCATTATTTACGAAGAATGCGCACGCTGGATAGGTCCTGCCACCGACAAAGACATAGAACTCGAAGTACTGATCGAAACCCAGCATGATCACGTCTGGGGCGATGCCTTGATGTTGTCGGAAATGCTCAACAACCTGCTGGAAAATGCCATTCTGTACACTACGCCTAAGGGGCAGATTCAGATCAGGCTGTGGCAGAGCGGAAACCACCTACTGCTGCAAGTCACCGATAGCGGCATCGGTATTCCGCCAGAGCAAAACGCACGTATCTTCGAGCGTTTTTACCGGCTGAACCCCAACCAGGGCAATGGCTGCGGCCTCGGCCTGGCGATCGTAGCCGAAGTCGCCGAGCACCACAATGCCATTATTAATATCAGCCACGGGCTGGAACATCCGGTGACACACGACACCGGCAGCCAATTCACGGTAAAATTCGAGTGCTATGACGCTTTGCCTGAGAACACTCGCCCTGCAAGCACTGACCCTCAGTGAGCCGCACCTCAAATGTACACAAGTGCAATCTCTGTGGGAAAGCCAGCGCGCTGGCCAGTTGCAATTACATGTATCACTGCCATTAATCGCTGAAGCCCCCATTCCCGGCCGGCCTGAACGGCCAGCATTAGTGCCTCCGCGGCTATTACAGCGCCGCGCCATGAATACGGTGGATGGCCGCGCCGCCCTGATCCATGCACTGGCGCATATCGAATTCAATGCCATCAACTTGGCACTGGATGCCGTGTGGCGCTTTGCTGAGATGCCTGCAGATTACTACAACGATTGGCTGCTGGTGGCTAAAGAAGAGGCTTACCACTTCAGCTTACTGCGGCAACATTTACAAACCCTGGGGTTCGATTACGGCGATTTTGATGGCCATAACAGCTTGTGGGAGATGGTCGAAAAAACGCAATCTGACGTATTGGCGCGCATGGCACTGGTACCGAGGACGCTGGAAGCACGCGGGCTGGATGCCGCACCGCCTTTAAAAAACAAGCTGGCGCAGGCCGGCGACCATGCGGCGGCGGCCATTCTGGATATTATTTTGCGTGATGAGATCGGCCACGTCGCGATTGGTAACCGCTGGTTCCAGTATTTATGTGATCAACGCGGGCTGGATCTGCTTGAGACTTTTGAAGTATTGCGTCAGCAATACCAGGCGCCAAAACTGCGGCCGCCTTTTAATATGGAAGCACGTAAACGGGCAGGTTTCACCGAAGCAGAACTCGCCTATTTAAATGCAGACACCTACTGAGGCCGGATCAAACAGGTCTTTTTGGTGGCAGGTGGCGGAAAGTAATACGGCCTTTTTCCATATCGTATGGTGACATTTCAATGGTGATTTTATCGCCTGCCAGAATACGTATTTTATGTTTGCGCATTTTACCGCCGGTATAGGCGATCAGCCGATGACCATTTTCCAGCGTGACACGATAACGTGCATCCGGCAAAATTTCAGTCACTGCGCCCTGCATTTCAATCAATTCTTCTTTAGCCATGCGGTTTCCTTAAAATAAAAACAAAAAAGCCCGTACAAACGGGCTTTATATCTAGGGTTAATCACCCGAACACATGTAATTAAGCAATTACTTGTATTTCTGATGCTTGTTTACCCTTAGGACCAGTTGTTTCTTCATAAGAAACGCGCTGATTCTCTGCCAGGCTTTTGAAACCGCCAGATTGAATCGCTGAGAAATGTGCAAACAAATCGTCACCGCCGTCATCCGGAGTAATGAAACCAAAACCTTTTGCATCGTTAAACCACTTTACAACACCTGTTGCCATTTTATTTCCTTAAATAATGAAAGGGTTTCCCCTAATTTAGGGCGAGGGTCAAGGTAGTGGGATTAACGATAGAACCGAAAGATACACCAGAGAAAACAACAATGCTTGAACTTCGCGTGCGCACACTATGCACTTTAAATGCAAGAATTGCAATCGTTACTTATAAATAAAGTAAAAATAAATCAATGTGGTATTACATTGCAATCGATCAGGAGGCGCAATCAGACTAGAAAAACTGCGCCAATGCGCCCGCTAACCCGCTGGCAACAATCACCATCACGACATTCGCGCGATATTTCAGCACAGCTACAAGCGCCATCAAACTGAGCACAACTGAGAACCAGTCCACAGCATTGGCCAGTCCTTGCGGCCAGTAGATATGCCAGGCAAAAAATAATGCCAGGTTGAAAATCACACCGACCACAGCTGCCGTGATCGCTCTTAATGGCCCGGTAAGCCTGAGGTTACCGTGGGTTGTTTCAATGAAAGGCCCGCCCAGAAAGATAAATATCAGGCTAGGCAAAAAAGTGAAAAAAGTAACGATGGTGGCTGCCATCAAGCCTGACAAACCGGCATAGTTGCTGCCAAAAGCCTGGGCATGCCACCCGCCAATATAAGCAACAAACGTCACCACCATAATCAGTGGGCCTGGAGTCGTTTCCCCCAATGCCAGGGCATCTATCATCTGACCGGGCGTCAGCCAGTGATAGTGCTCTACTGCACCTTGATAGACATATGGCAACACCGCATACGCCCCGCCAAAGGTTAAAAACGCTGCTTTGGTAAAAAACCAGCCCATCTGCGTGAATGCGCCCTGCCAGCCGAATAGCGCGATCAGCGTCAGCATGACCAATGCCCACAGGCCTATTCCCCACAACATCACCTGCTTGACGCGTGACCAGCTGAATCTGGCATGCTCAGGCGTTGGCGTAGCGTCATCAATCAATGCCAGGCCATAAGCTTGCTGCTTAATGGCATGCCCGTTATTTGCTTGAAAATAATCTGGCACCAGATAGCCGCCTATCAGGCCTATCATGCCTGCCGAAAGCACGATTAAAGGAAAAGGCAGCTTGAAAACAAAGATACCAATGAATGCCAGCATCGCAATGGCCCACAAAAGCGGATTCTTCAAGGTTTTTAACCCCATGCGGTAGGCAGCAAAAAGCACAATGGCAATGACCGCAGGCTTGATGCCATGAAAAACGCCTGCGACCAGGGGGACAGAACCGTAAGCCATATAAACCCAGGCCAGGCAGCAAAGCATAAAAAAAGAAGGCAGGAAAAACAGGATACCGGCCACCAGCCCGCCAGTGGTACGGTGCATGAGCCAGCCGATATAGGTCGCCAGTTGCTGTGCTTCCGGGCCGGGTAACAGCATGCAGTAATTGAGCGCATGCAAAAAACGGCTTTCTGATATCCAGCGTTTTTGCTCTACCAGATCATGGTGCATGATCGCTATTTGCCCGGCTGGCCCACCGAAACTGATGAATCCGAGTTTAAGCCAGTACAGGCTGGCCTCTTTCAGCGAAACGGTGTCAGGGGGAGAGTCTGTTTTTGTCATCACTCGCATGCCACCGCTTTTTCAACAATATATTTGCGATGCTAAACGAAGGTCATCTGATCACTACATGGTGAGCAAATTCGCCACGCCATCCAGCCCGACAATATTCAAGGCATATTTAGCTTGCTCCTGCACCACCGGTTTGGCATGGTAAGCCACGCCGACCTCGGCCACGGCCATCATTTTCAAGTCATTGGCACCATCGCCAATGGCGATGGTTTGCTGGGCCGTTAAGCCCAGCTGGTCACGCAGCTTGATCAACTCATCGGCTTTGCGCTGCGCATCGACAATATCACCCAGCACTTGTCCGGTCAGCTTGCCATCGATGATTTCCAGCGTGTTGGAAACAGCAAAATCCAGCCCCAATGTGTGTTGCACATAGTTTGCAAACACAGTGAAACCGCCTGATACCACCATGGTTTTAATACCGTGCTGTTTGCAGGTTGCTATCCACTGCTGGACGCCGGGATTAAAACGCAATCTCTGCGCTATCACTTGCTGCAAGGCCGTCTCTGGCAAGCCCTCAAGTAAGGCTACCCGTTTGCGCAAACTGGCAGAAAAATCCAGCTCGCCACGCATGGCGGCTTCTGTGATTTCAGCGACTTGCGGTTTGAGGTTCATCATGTCTGCGATCTCATCGATGCATTCAATTGAGATCAGGGTGGAATCCATATCCATCACACACAGGCCAAATTTTTGCAGCCTGTGGGCATCGGCTACCAGCGCACAATCTATCTGTTCGCTGGCGCAGAACGCTTTTACTTCAAGGTAATCGCCTTCGGCAACCGGCAGGTAATAGGCATGTTCAGCGACTTGTGCGAACTGGGTATAACCGCCGACCAGGCCATGAATATGCGTGAGATGAGCCATGCTGATGGCAGGCCCCTGAACCACTAAGCGCATGATAAAACCTACTGGAATTGAAAGGCTGGATTATACCAGCGTAAGCCGCAATGCTTGATTTGCCATCGCGAAGGAATATTTCTGTTTTAGGATTTTATCAGGCGATGGTATGCTTGCCAAAAATTCAAACAATTAGTGTTTTAAAACTGTACCACTCAGATTACCTTATTCAGATACTTAGGAATGTAATGAAACAAGCGTCTCAAACATTACCATGGCTAAACCTGCCTAATCTTCCACTACCGCTGAAAGCCCTGTTTGTCGGTTATCTGCTTGTAGTAGGCGTAGGCTTGTGCATGGCCGGTTTGCAAATCATGCTCACACACGGCATGGCCGATGGTAAATTCGGTTTATCCGTCAACGATATCGTGTACAGCTATTATGGCGACCGTAGCGGTACCAAACTGGCAAGCAAGTTAAATGGCTCCATGTCTGACAAAGCGCCGCTGGAAGTACGCCAGGACATTATCAAATGGGCGCAGTTAGGCGCACCGCAAGATCAGTGGGAATCGCATTACAAACCTATTTTTGCCCAGCACTGTGTCATGTGTCACAGCAATATCCCTGGCATTCCTGACTTTACCAAATACGAAGAAGTCAAAGCCCGCGCGGAAGTCAACGAAGGCGCTACCATCAGCGGCCTGACCAGGGTGTCGCATATCCATTTGTTTGGCATCAGCTTTATCTTCTTTTTCATTGGCCTGATTTTCAGCTTTGCGGTGAATGTGCCAAAAACGGCTAAAGTGATCGCCATCGGTTTCCCGTTCGCGTTTTTGATTGCCGATGTGATGTCATGGTGGCTGACCAAATGGTCGCCGCATTTTGCCTGGCTGACCATTATCGGCGGCATGGGTTATAGCCTGGCTTCTACCTATATGTGGATTATCAGCATGTACCAGATGCTGATCCTGTCGCGCAATGGCAAAGTCTATGGCAATGCCTGGGCGGAAGACCTGTAAGATTTCACAGGCATACCCGATAAAAAACCGCACTTAGCTGCGGTTTTTTTGTTTGCAGCCTAGCTTTGAGTAGGCATTTGCGCCAAAATGACAGCTTAATCATAAAAACAGTTTATTTTCATGAATCTGCACGAATATCAGGCTAAACAATTACTGCAAAAGTATGGTTTAGTGACCCCAGCCGGTCTGGTTGTCCAATCCGAAGAAGCCGCTGCAGCTGCCACCAAAGAATTGGGTGGCGAAGCCTGGGTGGTCAAAGCGCAAGTGCATGCCGGTGGCCGTGGTAAAGCAGGCGGCGTCAAAGTCGTGAAATCGGCACTCGAAGCGCAAACAGTGGCAGGCGGCCTGCTGGGCAAACATCTGGTGACTTACCAGAATGCCCCTGATGGCCAGCCGGTACACCAGGTGCTGGTAGAGCAAACCTTGCCGATCGCGCGTGAACTGTATCTGTCCATGCTGGTAGACCGTAGCCTGGAACGCGTGGTGATGGTCGCTTCCAGCGCCGGTGGCATGGATATCGAAGAGATTGCGGCGACCCAGCCAGACAAGATTCTGCAGGAAATCTGCGACCCACTGAATGGCCTGGTAGATTACCAGGCACGTAATCTGGCATTTGGCCTGGGCTTGAGCGGTGACCAGATCGCTGCGTTCAGCAAACTGGCGAAAGGCTTGTACAAACTATTCAAGGATAACGATTTATCCTTGCTGGAGATCAATCCGCTCATTGTCACCACAGAAGGAAAACTGGTCGCCCTCGATTGCAAGATGACGGTGGATGACAACGCACTCTATCGCCAGAAACCGTTTGCGGAGATCCGCGACTGGTCACAAGACGATACCAAGGAAGCCGAGGCGCACCATAGCGGTCTGAATTACATCGCCCTCAACGGCAATATCGGCTGCATGGTCAATGGCGCAGGCCTGGCCATGGCGACCATGGACCTGATCAAGCTGCATGGCGGCATGCCAGCCAACTTCCTCGATGTGGGCGGTGGTGCAACGGCTGAAACCGTGACCAAAGCGTTCAAGATCATCCTGGCTGACCAGAACGTGAAAGCCATCCTGGTGAATATATTTGGCGGCATCATGCGTTGCGACATCATTGCCACCGGCATTATCACGGCGGTGAAAGAAGTCGGCATGACCATCCCGGTGGTAGTGCGACTGGAAGGCACCAATGTAGAACTGGGCAACCAGATGTTACGCGAAAGCGGCCTCAATATTATCTCGGCAGATGGCCTGACCGATGGGGCCGAACAGGCCGTTAAAGCAGTAAGCAAAGGTGTGTAGTCATGGCGATTCTAGTCAATAAAAATACCAAAGTATTGTGCCAGGGCTTTACCGGTAAACAGGGCACATTCCATTCCGAACAGGCGCTGGCGTATGGCACGCAGATGGTTGGTGGTGTCACGCCGGGTAAAGGCGGCCAGCAGCATTTAAATCTGCCGGTATTCAATACCATGCGCGAAGCGGTGAAAGAAACCCAGGCCAACGCCAGCGTGATTTACGTGCCGCCGCCGTTTGCCGCCGACTCTATCCTCGAAGCGGCGGATGCAGGTATCGCACTGATCGTCTGCATTACCGAAGGTATCCCGGTACTGGATATGCTGAATGTGAAAGCCGCCCTGCGCGCCAATGGCACCAGGCTGATTGGACCAAATTGCCCGGGCGTGATCACGCCGGACGAATGCAAAATAGGCATTATGCCGGGCAGCATACACACACGTGGCAAAGTAGGCGTGGTTTCGCGCTCCGGCACACTCACCTATGAAGCCGTGCATCAAACCTCTGCGCTGGGATTAGGTCAAACCACCTGTGTCGGCATAGGTGGCGACCCGATCAAAGGCCTGAACTTTATCGATTGCCTGGAATTATTCCAGAACGACCCGGAAACTGAAGCGATCATCATGGTCGGTGAAATTGGTGGCAGCGATGAAGAGGCCGCAGCGGACTATATCAAGCACCACGTGACCAAGCCCGTAGCAGCTTACATTGCGGGTTTAACTGCGCCTAAAGGCAAACGCATGGGCCATGCCGGCGCCATTATCTCCGGTGGCTCCGGCCGCGCGGAAGACAAGATCGCCGCGCTGGAATTTGCAGGCTGTGTAGTGGCTGACTCACCGGCCGGGCTGGGTGAAGCGGTACTGGCGGCGATTCAACGTGCTGCAAAATAAATTGTTAGGAGACAGCATGAAGCGTATTCCCCGGACGACATTCTGTTCTAGCCTGTGGCTATGTGCTGCCTTGTTGCTGGGGCTTTCGTTTCATGCACAAGCTGCCAGCAAACACAAAAACAAAGCAGCGCCTGAAGCCGCCGCCACAGAAAAAACAACGGCTGACAGTGGCGCAGATATCTCTTACCTGCTGATCGCCTCCTCCAAAGGCGATATCACCACGGTGAAAGCCTTGCTGAAAAGCGGTGCCAACCCTAACGTGACCGATGCAGAGAAAATCACGCCACTGATGTATGCCGCACGTAAAAACCAGGCAGAAGTCGTACGTGTACTGCTGGAAAGTGGTGCCAATATCAATGCCAAAGACCAGGGCGGCTGGACGGCCCTGATGTTCGCCGCCAAGAAAAACAACCTCGATGCCGTGAAAGTGTTGCTGGACAAAGGCTCGGATGTCAAAGTACGTGACCCGGATGGCTGGAGTGCACTAGGCCTGGCGGCCACCTCTGGCTACAGTGAGATCGTCGGCCTGATCATTGCCAAAGGCTTTGATGCCAACGTGCGCGCCAGCGATGGCAAAACGGTGCTGATGTATGCCGCTAAAAGTGGCAATGTACCTACGATTACTGCCATTCTCAAAAATGGCGCTGACGCTAACCTGAAAGACAAACTCGGCACCACCGCCCTGATGATCGCAGCCAGGGAAGGCTTTACGCCTGCGGTGATCACCCTGCTCGAAAACGGCGCAAAAGTGGATGAAGAAGACGAACATGAATGGACCGCGTTGACTTGGGCCGTGAAAAAAGACCAGAAAGAAGTTGCCACAGCCCTGCTTGAGCGCAAGGCGGATATCGACCACGAAGATAGCGAAGGCACACCGCTGTTGCATCTGGCGGTGAGCAATAACTCTCCTGATATGGCAGATTTGTTAATCAAACACGGTGCCGACATCAAAACGCGCGACCAATATGGCCTCACAGCTTATGTCTATGCGCTGAAGGCGCAAAACCCTGCCATGGTCGAACTGATCAAAGCGGCGGGTGGCAAATACTGAATGACGGTTGTATGAAACTCGCCATTGCCCAAATGAACAGCATGGTAGGCGCCATGCAGAAAAATGCCGAGCGTATTCTGGATCTGGCCAGGCAGGCCCATGACCAGGGTGCACGCCTGTTACTGACACCTGAACTCTCGCTATGCGGATATCCCCCTGAAGATTTGTTGTTCAGGCAGGATTTTTACGCCGCCAATCAACGCGCATTAAAGTGGCTGGAACAACAATTACCGTCTGACTTGGCAGTGGTGATCGGCCATCCGCATGAAGTCGCCGGGAAGCGTTACAACGCTGCTTCGGTGATTCATTCAGGTCGCATCCAGGCGACTTATCACAAACATCATCTGCCTAACTATAATGTGTTTGATGAAGAGCGTTATTTTGAAGCAGGCGACTTACCAGTGGTGTTTGAATGGCAAGGCACTCGTTACGGCGTTTTAATCTGTGCCGACATCTGGGAGCCCGCCCCTGCGCTACAAGCCTTGCAGGCAAACGCGCAAGTGCTGCTGGTCATCAATGCCTCCCCTTACCATCTGCATAAACAGCAGACCCGTTACCAGGTGTTGCGCGAGCGCATCCAGGAAACCGGCCTGCCGATTATTTATGCCAATATGGTGGGCGGGCAGGATGAACTGGTGTTTGACGGCGCCTCATTCGCCATGAACAGCCAGGGCGAACTGATGCAGGAGCTGCCGATGTTTGAAGACTGCCTGGCTTTTGTCACGCTGGCGCAAAATCAACCAGTGCCAACCGTCATCAGCGAACATTCATCAGTAGAAGCAACTGTTTACCAGGCCTTGCAGCTGGGCCTGAAAGATTACGTGGATAAAAACCGTTTTCCCAGCGTGGTGCTGGGTTTATCCGGTGGCATAGATTCAGCCTTGACTCTGGCCATCGCGGTGGATGCCTTGGGTAAAGAACGCGTCAAAACGGTGATGATGCCTTCAGAATTCACCGCGGATATCAGCATGACAGATGCTGCCGAGATGGCCAAGCTGCTCGATGTGGAATACAGCGTATTGCCTATCAAACCCTTATTCAACGGTTTTTGTGAAACGCTGGCTGAAGAATTCACCGGTAAAGCATTTGATACCACTGAAGAAAATCTGCAGGCGCGTATCCGTGGCATGTTGCTGATGGCGCTTAGCAACAAATTCGGACACCTGGTGATCACCACCGGTAACAAATCCGAGACTGCCGTTGGCTACAGCACACTGTATGGCGATATGGCGGGCGGCTTTGCGCTGATCAAGGATGTGCCTAAAACACTGGTCTACAAGCTAGCCAACTACCGCAACAGCCTTGGGCAGGTGATCCCGGAAAGAATCATCACCCGCCCGCCAAGTGCAGAATTACGCGCGGACCAGACCGACCAGGACAGCCTGCCCGCCTATGAGATCCTCGATGCCATCATGGAAGCCTACGTTGAAAAAGACCAGGGCATAGAAAACATTATTAAAAAGGGCTTTGCCCGCGCTGATGTAGAGCGGGTCACCCGCCTGATAGACCGTAACGAATACAAACGCAGGCAGGCGGCGGTAGGTGTGCGCATTACCGAACGCGGCTTTGGCAAAGACCGCCGCTACCCTATCACCTGCCAACTGACATTTTGAAACCCTTAGTCCATTTTGCAACTGCGGCATTTGAATTAAAAGCAGTGGTTGCGTAGAATGTTTTAAAAGCTAACCACGGAGCACATATGAAAAAACTTGAAGCCGTCATTAAACCATTCAAACTCGATGAAGTGCGCGAGGCCTTGTCAGCGATTGGTGTCAACGGGCTCACCGTGACAGAAGTCAAAGGTTTTGGTCGCCAGAAAGGACATACAGAGCTGTACCGCGGCGCAGAATATGTAGTGGATTTTCTGCCAAAAATCAAAGTTGAAGTAGTACTGGGTGAAGACATGCTGGATAACGCAATTGAAGCGATTATCAAGGCGGCCCATACTGGCAAGATCGGTGATGGCAAGATTTTCGTGACGTCTGTTGAGCAAGTGATCCGTATCAGAACCGGTGAAACTGGCGAAGCTGCTATCTAAGCTCACGCATATTCACACTATGGCAGCTTGTACGCAAGTTGCCATTCCCTAGACCAAACCAGCACAGCCAATGAGTTTTACACTGCTTAAAACCATTATCCTGCTCAGCATTTCCAACCTGTTCATGCTGTTTGCATGGTATGGCCACCTAAAAAACCTAAGCAGCAAGCCCTGGATCATTGCCGCACTCATCAGCTGGGGCATTGCGCTGATCGAATACCTGTTTCAGGTACCAGCCAACCGCATAGGCTTTACGCAATTCGACCTGGCACAGCTTAAAATCCTGCAAGAAGTGATCACGCTGGTGATCTTTGTGCCTTTTGCTGTCTTCTACATGCAACAGCCCCTGAAATGGGATTACCTGTGGGCGGGCCTGTGCATCCTAGGCGCGGTCTACTTTATTTTCAGAAACTGATCCTGCTGTAAACCTTTCTGCTGACCCTAACGGGCTATTTCATTCCATAGTCCGCATCGCTATGATTGCCACATTAACAAATCCAATAAACCTCGTTAATCAGGGACACATATGATGAAAAAATTTCTTGCCGCAGCTTTCATGTTAGCCAGCACTTCTGTTTTCGCTACTACGACCACATTCCACGGTACTGACCTACGTGGTACGACTGAAGCACTGACCAGCAAAGTCACCATCTCTTACACTGCTGGCAATTTCGACCTGACCGGCGTTCTGGACCCAAGCTTCAGGCTTCTGAATACGACCAACTCTGGCCTGTTTGATGGTGTTCAATTCGTACGCGATGGTGATGATACATTCGTCTATTCACCGATCATCTTGCCTTTGCATGACCTTGATCTGACTAGATATACATTCAGCTTCTCAAATCTTGCCGCAGGTACTTATACGTTGAAATTCAACCTGGCTGGTGGTGGCAATTACATTGGTAGCTATACAACGACAGCCGTTAGCACACCAGTACCAGAACCAGAAACCTACAGCATGATGTTTATCGGTTTGGCATTGATGGGCACGATTGCATTACGTCGCCAGAAAAACTAAGCCATCGTTTCAGATTCACGATTGCAAAGTCAAAAGCCTCACACTGTGAGGCTTTTTTCATGGGCACAAATTAAATACTTAGCTAAACTTTTATTCTTTAAATCCAGCAAATATCTCGCGCACACTATCCAGATCCGCCTGAGTATCCACACCACTGGCTGGTGCATTATCCGTTACAGTCACAGCGATCTGGTAACCGTGGTACAACACACGTAGTTGCTCCAGGCTCTCAACTTGCTCAAGAGTGGTTACAGGCAAGCTTGCATATTGCTTGAGAAAACCGACACGATAGGCATAAATGCCGATATGCCTATGCGCAGTCAAATTGTTCCGGTATTCAGCATCACGTGGATAAGGGATAGGGGCACGGCTGAAATACAGCGCTTGCCTGTGAGCGTTGAACACCACTTTAACTACATTAGGGTTTTCCAACGCAGCAATATCATGCACAGGATGGCAGGCCGTTGCCATCACCGCCTGCGCATCATTGGTCAACGCCAGCGCCACTTCATTAATCAGCAAAGGGTCGATCAGAGGCTCATCGCCTTGCACATTCACCACAATAGTCTCGTCAGGCCAAGCCATGGCCTGCACTACTTCGGCAATCCTGTCGGTGCCAGAAGGATGATCATCGCGGGTCATGACTGCTGCATAACCATGTTGTTGTGCGACTTGCAAAATCGGCGCATGGTCGGTGGCGATCACCACTTCACTGGCCTGACTTTTACTGGCCTGAATCGCCACCTGGATCACCATGGGTTTACCGGCGATATCCAGCAAAGGCTTGCCAGGCAAGCGGCTGCTGGCGAAACGGGCAGGAATCACAACCTTGAACATATGCGCCAGCCTTACTCGGTATACTCGTGCTCTTCCAGACGGCGGGCTTCGTCTTCAAGCATGACAGGAATGCCATCGCGCACCGGGTAAGCCAGGCGGGCAGATTTTGAAATCAGTTCCTGTTTCTGTTTGTCATACACCAGCGGCCCTTTGGTGACCGGACAGACCAGGATTTCCAGCAACTTGGGATTCATTTCACTTTTCCTTCGCGTTGTTTTAACAGGCTGATCACGCAGCCTGTGAATGGTTGCAGATGCCCGATGGGTGTCAGTTCAGCAGTCACCGGTAAAAACCAGGCATCAGTTAACTTTAGATGCCTGCATTTTACGGCATCTTTCTCTGTCATCAGAATGGTTTTACCAGTTAAACCGCTAAAGTCTGTTGGCGTGTAGGCATGATGATCGGCAAACACTTTCGTTTCACAGGCCAGCCCCATGGCTTGCACAGCCTGAAAGAACCTGTGCGGATGGCCGATGCCGGCGATAGCCACTAAAGGCTGCTCTTGTAACACTTCAATTGTCGTGCGGGTAGAAAAATCAGACACTGATGTCCACTCCCCCAGCTGCAAAGATTGCTGAAAGCTTGGCAGAGCATTGTTTATCTCAGGCAACTGTCCGCTTTCAACGACCAGGTCTACCGTTTGCAAGCGGCGCAAAGGCTCACGCAATGGCCCGGCAGGTAGCAAACGGCCATTACCCAGGCCATGCGGTCGTTGCACAACGGCAATCTCAATATCGCGCTGCAAAGCAGCATGCTGCAAACCATCATCGCAAATCAATACATTGGTTTGAGGATGTATCTGCAGCAAAGCCCGACCACTCTCTGCGCGCAATGGATGCACCCATACCGGGCTAGCGCTGCGCTGCGCGATGAGCACCGGCTCGTCACCATATAGCGCAGGATCACTGGTGGCGGTGACTGCACCAGTCTGCTGGCCACCATAGCCGCGACTTAAAATACCGGGCGTGTAGCCTGCCGCGCGCAGTGCCTGGGCCAGATAAATCACCAGTGGGGTTTTGCCCACCCCACCGACAGAAATATTCCCCACCACAATCACCGGCACCGGTAACTTGGTGCTGGAGAAGAAACCACAGCGATAGAGCGTGCGACGTAACGCCGCCAGGCCTGCAAACAGCCACGCAAATGGCAAAAGCAGGCATTGCGCCCACCCTTTATATTGCCATTGCCGTTCAAACCATAGGCGCAACATCAGTCGTCTTGAAACTCTTTGTGATACAGCTTGTTGTAATAGCCATTGAGCGCCAGCAACTCTTTGTGCGAACCCGCCTCAATGATGTTGCCATGATCCATCACCAGAATGCGGTCTGCATTCTCAACCGTACTCAGACGGTGCGCGATCACGATTGTAGTGCGGTTCTGCATCAGGCCATCCAGTGCGTTTTGCACATGTAATTCGGATTCGCTATCCAGTGCAGAAGTCGCCTCATCCAGCAATAATATAGGCGCGTTTTTCAGGATGGCGCGTGCAATCGCAATGCGTTGCCGCTGCCCGCCGGACAAACGCACGCCGCGGTCACCGATCTCACTTTGCAATCCTAATGGCATATGCTGGATAAATTCCCACGCATTGGCAGCTTTGGCGGCGGCAATCACTTCTTCTTCGCTGGCATTGCGCAAGGCACCATAGGCAATATTGTTGAACAGCGTGTCGTTGAATAATACGATATCCTGGCTTACCAGTGAGAACTGCGCGCGCAGGCTATCCAGCTGATAATCACGGACATCAACACCATCCAGGAACACCGCACCTTCCTGCACTTCATAAAAGCGCGGCAACAAATTCACCAAAGTGGTTTTTCCACTACCCGAACGGCCGACCAGCGCCACCTTCTCACCAGCTTTGACCTCAAAACTCAGCCCGCTTAGTGCACTCTTCTTGGCTTGCGGATAACGCACGGTCACGTCTTTAAAACGTAATTCTCCGCGCGCATGCGCCAGGCGATAAGTGCCGCTCTCAAGTTCATTGTCCAGGTCCATCAGTTCAAACACGCTTTGTGCCGCGGCCAGCCCGACTTGCACATCTTCGTTGGCGGCCGTGATATGTTTAATCGGCGCGATCAGCATCAGCAAGGCGCCAATAAACGCCGCAAACTCGCCCACCGTGAATTGGCCCAGGGCATAGTAGACCACCAGCCCCAGCGCCAGCGCAGAGAGGATTTCAATCACAAAACTATTCAGGCCGGAGATTCTGGCCGTGCGTAATTCCAGCGTGCGGTTTTTGGCGACCACATTGGCAAAACGCTCATTCTCAAACGCCTGCGCGCCAAAAATCTTGACGATGCGTTGTGCTGAAATCGCTTCCTCAGCCGTTTTGGTGATCTCGCCCACCGCCTCTTGCACTTTTTTGGCATTGGCGCGCAACTTGGGCGTAGAACGCGCCAGGTACATCCCCATGATAGGTGCCACTGCAGCAAATACCAGCGTCAGTTTCCAGTCCAGGTAAATCATATATGCCACTAGCCCGATCACGGTCAGCACATCGCGCAACACATTTAGGGCGGAGCGGGTCACCACATTGGAGAGACGCTCGATGTCGTAAGTGAGTTTTGAAACCAGTAAGCCGTTAGAGTTGGCATCAAAGAAACTGACCGGCAACATCAACAGTTTGGAGAATACCTGGTTACGTAATTTCTCCACCACCCGGCGGGCAACGATACGCAAACTATAGGAAGAAAAGAAGCCAGCCAGCGCACGTACGGTCATTAACGCGAACAGCAGGAAAGGCAACATCAACATATCCTGCGCAGACTCCTTCACAAAGCCTTCATCAGTGATCTTCTTGATCAGTGCCAGGAAAGCCGTGTTGCTGGAGGACAGAATGGCAGTGGCGATCATGGACACCAGGAAATGCATCTTGTATTCCCAGGCGTAGGCGATCAACCGCCGATACAGCTTGCCGGGATTGACGATTTTATGTTGTTCAGATTTCTGTTTGCGGGCCATGCCACTTCTCGGGAAAACAATTAAGAAAAAAAAAAGCCAGTGTGATATCAGCGAGGGCTACTGCTTTACTGCGTCTATAAAGTCGCTGCTCGATCTGTGCGCGGCCTGCTACGTATCCCGCGCTCACACTTACTGCAAGTTTCCTAAACAAATAGCCCGCCAAATTGACGGGCCTGTGAACAGACAGTTGAAACAAAATACAGGTGATACGATGACTTGAGTGCACCTAGTTTGAATTCACCTGGGTCGCAAAAGTGATATGGGTGTAATTCGCCAGACGCGATGCTTCCATAATATTGATCACAGACTGATGCGTAGCCTTGGCATCTGCATTGATGATAATCGTCGGCTCCTTACCTGCCGGGCCCTTGGCACCGGCCTGCGTTAACGCAGTGGATAATTCGGACACCACTGCGCCATTGGCTTCTTTGCCATTCACCAGGTAACGGCCATTGGCGTCCACCTCCACAGTAATCGTCAATGGTTTTTCCTGTGGCGAACTGGCGTCCGCTGTCGGTAGATTGATCTGCAGTTCGCTGGTACGTGAAAAAGTGGCACTGACGATCAGGAAAATAATAATCACCAGCAACACATCGATCAGTGGAATAAAGTTGATTTCCAGTTCTTCGTCGCGAACACCACGCTTGAAATTCATAGTTTGCCCTAAATCTGCTCTAAATCTTTAGTTGCGATCGCCGTGAATAATCTCAACCAGTTTAATGGCTTGCTGCTCCATATCGACCAGGAAACCATCCACTTTACTGCGGAAATAACGATAGGCAATCATGGCCGGCACCGCTACCACAATACCCGCAGCCGTGTTGTAAAGGGCAACTGAGATACCACGGGCAAACTGGGCGACATCGTGGCCGCTATTGGTAAACGAACCAAACAATTCCACCATCCCGATCACCGTACCCAGCAAACCCAGCAATGGGGCGACCGTGGCGATAGTACCCAGTGTCGGCAGGTATTGCTCCAGCTTATGGGCGACTGCACGGCCGGTCTCTTCAATGGCTTCTTTGGTGATCTCACGCGAATTACCGATATTGGCAAGTGCGCTGGCGAATACTTTACCTAACAGGGAGTGTGCTTCCAGGCGGCTCAAGGTTTCGCGGGTGACGCCACCTTGTTTGAGCCAGTTCTGTACTTCAGGCAGTAATTGTTCAGGAGTGACGACCGATGCGCGCAAGGCCCAGGAACGCTCCACAATAATCGCCAGTGCAATGACTGAAGCAATAACCAGAGGCCAGATTGGCCATCCGGCCGCTAAAATGATTTCCCACACAGCAAACACTCCAGTTGTTTTTAAACTTCCGCTACTTTAGCGTTAACCAGCCCTGAGGGCAAGTTTTGTCCGGTATCGCCACCGTTACAATTGCCAACGGTGGCTATTCCCAATAGCGTGGTTCGACCTGACGCCAGCGTCGCACGACAGGCTGTCGACCAGACAGGAAATCAATCAGGACTGCACCATCCCGGTCGGAACGCAGCACTTGCGTGCCCTGCGCCTCATAGCGGGCGGTCACCTCGGCCTTGGGGTGACCAAAGCGGTTCAGGTATCCCGCTGTGGCAATCGCAATGGCGGGCTGCGTCGCGTTGATAAAACCCAGTGTAGAAGAAGTTTTACTGCCATGATGCGGCATGGTGATGACGGTAGCGGCTAACTGGTCAGGAGTGGCTGCCACTAACCAGCGCTCAGCCTCCTTTTCGATATCCCCGGTCAACAGCAGGCTGCCGTGAGCAGATGTCACTTTGATCACGCAGCTTTTGTCATTATCTTTTACATCCGCAGTGGCATCTTGCGACGGAGAAAGCACGCGGAAAGTTACGCCATCCCATTGCCATTGCTGCCCCTGATAACACGATTGATGTGGCAAAGCGGGCGCGTACGGCAGCGCTTGCATCTGCCTAAAAAAATCCGCCTCCGGTGTGAGCGAACTCAGTAGTTTGACTGCGGGAACACCCGCCAGCACTGAAGCCATGCCACCGGAATGGTCGTTATCATCATGCGAGATCACCGCAGTATCCAACTGACGCACGCCTAGGTGGCGTAAATAGGGCAACACGATGCGCTGCCCGGCATCGCTCTGCTCGTTATAAGCTGGCCCGGCGTCGTAAAGCATACTGTGCCGCGCGGTCTGCACCAGCACACTCAGCCCTTGCCCGACATCCAGTATTGTCACCCGCATCTGACCGGGCTGCATCCCTGCTTGCGCAGGCAGGAACAAGGGCAGCCATAACACCAACCCCGCCCAGCGTAATGGCCAGCCGCGTGGCAGCAGCCAGACCAGCATGCCTACCATTGCCAGGCACCACGCCCAGAGTGGAGGTGTAGGTAAATACCAGACCGCGCCCGGCCACTGGCGCAACCAGTACAAGCCATGCGCGCACCATGCCCACAGGGTGGCGGCCAGGTGTAACAGGAAATCCAGTGGCAGAATCGCCCCGGCGATCGCCAGTGGCACTACCGCCAGGCTGACGACAGGGATGGCAAGGCCATTCGCCAGAGGTGAAATCACTGACAACTGATTAAATAGCAAGATCAGCACCGGCACAAATGCCAGCGTGATCACCCATTGCGTCTGCAGGGCATTGTGCCACCAGCGTGCAGGCCGTAAACGGCCGCCCAGCGCAAAAGCCAGAACAGCCACTGCGCCAAATGATAGCCAAAACCCTGGCGCCATCACTGCCCAGGGGTCCAGCATCAGCACCACCCAGACCGCTGCACTTAATACCCAGGAAAAAGGCACGCGATGTTTTAAACCCAGCATCGCCATCATGGTCAGCAACATGAATAGCGTACGCTGGGTGGGGATAGAAAACCCGGCCAACGTCGCGTAGGCAATGGCCACCAGTGCGCCGCCGCTGCCGGCCGCCACGCGGGAAGGGATATACAAAGCCCAGCCCGGGCGCAACCGCCACAGCCAGCCGACGAACACATAACCCAGAGAAGCCAGCATGGTGATATGCAAACCAGAAATCGACACTAAATGGTTTACACCGGTATCCACAAACAATTGCCAGTCAGCCCTGGCGATCTGACTGTCGTCACCGATCACCAGCGCCCGCAGCACAGCACTTTGCGGTGTGCTGCCCAATACTTTTTCTATGCGTTCACCCACGCCCGCGCGCCAATATGCGATCAAAGCGGCTGGCTGCCAGACCAGTGTTTGCAATCTGCGCATAGGCGCTTTGCTAACAATGGAACCGCCAGCGCCTATCTGGTTAGCCAGGCTCCAGCCTGCGTAATCAAACCCGTGCGGGTTTCTGGTGGCGTGCGGACGTTTGAGCCTGACACGCCATTGCCAGCGCTCGCCTGCTTGTAACTGCGGCAAGGCAGCCGATGCTGTCGCCGCGCCGCCGCGATACGATTGCTGATAAAGATGCAACCTGACACGCTTTGGTAGCGGGCAATCTGTATTGAAACTGCGCTCAATCGCGACATCTACATGCTGCCCACGCGCATCGCGCTCAGGCACGCCGACAATCACGCCCTGTAACGCAATCACCTGCTGCTCACAGGCTGCTGGCAATTGTGCCTGCAAGCGATGCCAGGCGCGCAGTTGCGCCCAGGCAAAGCCGAGTGCCGCTATAAGTAGAATAACAAACAGTTTACGGAAGAGAGAGGGATAAGAATGAAAACGGGCACCTGCAGACGCACTGCGATGGGCAAACAACCCACTCAGCGCTAGCACCAGCAACCAGCATAACCAGACTCCCAGCGACCAAAGACGGGGTTGTTGCTGAAACAGCCATACACCAAACAACAACCCGACTGTGGCGCCCGGCAGCATGGATTATTTACACCGGGGTAACTGCCTGTTCATTAAGCGGCCCAATGGCTTGCAATGTGCCGTCTTGCAGCCGGTATTGCTTGTGCATACGCGCTGCCAGTGATAAGTCATGTGTCACTACCACCAGTGCAGTGCCCCGCTCAACCTGGATCTGCAGTAGCAGCTCAAACACCTGCTCTGCTGTTTGCCTGTCCAGGTTACCGGTAGGCTCATCTGCCAGTACACAACGTGGCTCTGTCACCAGCGCGCGTGCCAGCGCAGCACGTTGTCGCTCACCACCGGACAACTCGCCCGGCGTATGCTCAAGACGATGAGCCAGCCCCACCAGCGTCAGATAATATTCTGCTTGCGCCAGCGCTTGTGCGCGTGGAATGCGGCGGATAAATAAAGGCATGGCCACATTTTCCAGCGCGCTGAACTCTGGCAACAAGTGATGAAACTGGTAGACAAAACCCAGATACTGGTTGCGCATGGCACTTTTTTCAACTTCGGAAAGCGTTGTCAGCGGTTTGCCTAACCATTGCACCTCGCCCTGGGTAGGCGCATCCAGCCCGCCTAACAAATGCAGCAACGTACTTTTGCCGCTGCCAGACGCACCGACAATTGCAACATGTTCACCTGCTGCCAGAGTCAGATCCACGCCGGTCAACACAGAAGTATCCAGGCCGTGATAGGTTTTAGCCAGGCCCTGGCACTGCAAAATCATATTACTCATAGCGCAAGGCCTCCGCCGGATTCATTTTAGAAGCACGTCCGCTTGGATACAGCGTCGCCACCAGGCTCAGGAAAATGGATAAACCGATAATGGTCGTCACATCCGACCACATCAGTTTGGAAGGCAAATCGCTGATGTAGTACACGTCTTTTGATAAAAACTGCACATTGAACGTACGTTCTATCCAGGGCACCACGGTTTCAATATTCAGCGCCAATATCACCCCCAGCAGTGCACCAGAGATGGTGCCGATCACGCCTATCATGGCGCCCTGCACCACAAACATCCGCCTGATCGCTTGCGGCGTCGCCCCCATGGTGCGCAAGATGGCAATGTCGGCGCGCTTGTCCGTCACCGCCATCACCAGCGTAGAAACAATATTAAACGCAGCCACCGCCACGATCAGCGCCAGGATAATAAACATCACGCGTTTTTCCAGCTGGATCGCCTTAAAGAAGTTGGCATGCTGCTGCGTCCAGTCGGTAATGTAATAATTAGGCCCCAGTGCCTGCATCAATTCGCGGCTGACCCGGTCTGCGGCAAACAGATCGGCCAGTTTCAAGCGCAGGCCAGATACCTGGTCACCCATGCGATAGAGCTTGGCAGCATCATCCAGGTGGATCAGCGCCAGCCCGGCATCATATTCATACATGCCGACCTGAAAAATACCAGTCACGGTGAATTGCTTGATACGCGGCACCAGCCCGGCAGGCGTTACCTGCCCTTGTGGCGCCATCAGCACCACTTTCTCGCCTATGCGCACACCCAGCGCCTGCGCCAGGTCGCCACCGAGTACGATATTGAACTTTCCGGCCTGCAAATCCTGCAATTTGCCGATCTTCATTTGCGTGGATAAATCAGATACCGCGCCTTCGGCAGTCGGTAGCACACCGCGTATCAGCACGCCCTGCACGGCCTGGTCTCGCGTCAACATGCCTTGCGCCATCACATAGGGCGCCATGCCCTGCACCGAGCTGGAAAATGTTTTGGGCGGCAAAGACTGGATCTGGCGCTGCACATGTTGCCAGTCAGACAGCCCGGCATCAAAACTGCGCACTTCGATATGCGACGCCACCCCGAGAATGCGTTTACGTAGCTCGTCCTGAAACCCATTCATAACCGACAATACGACGATCAAGGCCATCACGCCTAAAGCGATGCCTATCATGCTGGTCAGTGAAATAAACGAAATAAAATGATTGTTACGTTTGGCGCGTGTATAGCGCCAGCCTATCCACAATTCATAAGGTAGCCGTTGGGCCAGCGCGTGTTTAAACGCAGAAAAAGAGGCTTTATTCATGCACGCATGTTAACAGGTTTAAAGCGTAATTTGCTGCGAACCCGCAGCCGATTCAACAGAAAATCGTACGCGTGATGATCAGCTGGTGGCGTATGCAAGTAATGCTTTTAAAAAGGACAGAATTGGATTGTCAGCCAAGTCTTACGCATAAATACAAAATCGTCCGACTGCTACACAAGTTGCTTGTGGCTACTATAGTTCACAGGTCGATGACCGAGATACGATTCTAAAACTAAGGAGATTTAATCATGAATAAAGATATTTTCGAGGGCAACTGGAAACAACTTAAAGGTAAAGTACAGGAGCAATGGGGCAAGCTGACCAATGATGACCTTGACGTGATTGAAGGTAAACGCGACCAGGTCGTGGGTAAAATCCAGGAACGTTATGGCATCAGCAAAGATGAAGCTGAAAAGCAAATCAATACCTGGGAAAAAGATAACCATCATTAATCTGATGTGTCACTCCCAAAAAAAGGACAAGCCAGGCTTGTCCTTTTTTCATGTGGCTAACCACGTTTTAAAATCACAAAAAACTGGTTTACAACTGCTTGTCGTTAATCATATCAATATCAAGATTTTCCAGCATCGCAGCGCGCTGATAGTAATTGATTGCCCGGTACTGTAGCTTTTCAGCCAGACGGCATGATCTCCCGGCAATTGTTTTATCCCTGGCAACCACATTGAAAAGATATGACGCAATCATTTGATGAATGCGGGCATTGATGTAGAGATCATTTAAAAGTTTCTTTTTGGAAATGGGCTTCACCATTTGTCATCAGCTCTAAATCTTCCGTCGAATAAAACAACAGCTCTATTTCGCAGCCTAGCATATAGAGTGAGTAATATACATATGTTAAAAAAGGTTAATTTCACATGTTTTTTGCAGATTGTCTATTCGAGTTCATGCTATGCACAAGCACGCATGACGAGCAGAGTGGGCGCAGTAAAAACGCTTTTAACCAGTATTTCTTAATCCGGCTGCAATACCATTGATCGTCAGCGGAATCGCCAATTTGAGTTTTTCGTCCGTCTCGCCATTGCGGTAGCGTTGAATCATTTCGACTTGCAGATGATTGAGCGGGTCGAGATAAGGTAGGCGCTCACGGATAGATTTAGCCAATACCGGCTGGCTGGCAAGCCGTTGTGTGCTGCCCAATAGCAGGTTGACAACTTCCGTGGTGAGCTGGTGTTCCTGCTCAATGCGGCTAAAGATCTCTTCGCGCAGCGTGCGGTCTGGCAACAAGTGTGCGTAATGCCTGGCAACGATGAGGTCGGTTTTGGCTAGCACCATATCAACGTTGTTAATCAGTGTCTTGAAGATAGGCCAGCCGACCAGCATTTCCCTGAGCAATGCCAGGCGCGTCTCTTTCACGCTCCCCGGTTGATGCAAGTATTGATGAATGGCGCTGCCCAGCCCATACCAGCCCGGCAGTAGCAAGCGGCACTGACCCCATGAGAATCCCCAGGGGATAGCACGTAAATCCTCAATCCGCCGGGTGGATTTACGCGAGGCGGGACGGCTGCCTAGGTTCAACCCGGCAATTTCTTCGATCGGTGTGGTGTTAAAAAAGTATTCGGCAAAGCCCGGTGTTTCATACACCAGGCTGCGGTAGCTGGTCATGGCAGTGGCCGAGAGCGTTTCCATCACGCTTTCAAAAGTTCGTCGCCTGGCCGGTTCCAGCTGATCAGAGGGGAATAAAGTCGCATCCAGCGTCGCCGCGATCAGCGTTTCCAGGTGCTGGCGCCCGACCACCGGGTCAGCATATTTATTGGCGATGATTTCGCCTTGTTCGGTGAGGCGGATCTGGCCATCTACCGTGCCTTGCGGTTGCGCCATGATGGCCTGATAACTCGGGCCGCCGCCCCGCCCGACCGTGCCGCCACGGCCATGGAACAGGCGCAACTTCACTTTGGCCTGCTTGAACAGTTCCACCAGTGAGATTTCGGCTTTATATAATTCCCAGTTAGAAGTCAGGAAACCGCCATCTTTATTACTATCGGAATAACCGAGCATGACTTCCTGCTCGCTGCTCTGGTTACGGATGACATGGCGTATGCCCAGCAAACTTAGCCATTTGCCCATGATCATGGGCGCATCGCGCAGGTCGGCAATGGTTTCAAACAGCGGCACGATATTTAAATCGACCTGGATATTGGCCGAACCCCAGACACCACGTAGCAAACCGGCTTCGCGTTGCAGCAGGGCGACTTCCAGCAGGTCAGACAGGGTTTCGGTGTGCGAGATAATATATTGGCGCACAGTATGGCCGCCAAAGCGCTCGCGCATCTCACGCACAGCTTCCAGCACGCCAATTTCTTTGTGCACCAGTTCGGAATACTGCTGGAAAGGCGAAAACAGCAAGCGTGGCTGCTTCAACTCTTCCAGCAATATCCCTATTTTTTCGTCTTCGTTAAACTCGGTGTAATCAAACTCATAGCCGGCTTTTTGCAGTAGCTCGCTGATCACCGCTTCATGTACATCTGAAGATTGACGTACATCGACCGTAGACAGATGAAAGCCAAAAGACTCAATCGCCTTCATCAGCTTGCCCAGACGCGGATAAATCAGCGCTTCGCCGTGATGCTTGCGCAAGGAGTCGGCGATGGCCTGCAAAGGCAGCAATAACGCTTCAGGACTGTCATAGGGTAAAGCATCTACATCATCGTCTATGGCCCAGCCACAGCCGGTTAACAGGTTTTCGGCTGTCACCAGCAAACGGTCATATACGCCATTCAGGGCCAAACGGTATGGCTCATCCATGCGATGGGCGGATTGATCACGCGAGGCTTGGGCAAGTGCGATCACCGCCTCTTCAACTTTTATCAACCGGGTAGAAACGCCCAATTCGCGTTTGAGTTCGGCCAGCTCGTCCAGGTAAAAGTGGAATACTGTCACCGCCTGCAAGCGCACCGCTTCGCGCAAGGTGGTGCCGTCGACAAACGGATTGCCATCGCGGTCGCCGCCTATCCAGCTGCCCATGCGTAAAAAAGCAGGCAAGCAGTAATCGCTGCCAGCGGGCATTAGTGCAAGCAAGTCACGCTCCAGGTCCTGTAACAATTCCGGGATCACATGCAGAAAAGTGCTGTCGTAATAAGTCAGCGCATTTTCAATTTCATTCACCACCGTCAGCTTGGAAAAACGCAGCATGCGCGTTTGCCACAATGCGGAAACAGCGCCTTGCAGTAACAAGGTGTTTCGCGCCAGTTGCCGCTCTGCAAATACATGCGCGCGATCCGCCAGCAGCTCGACGATACTGCGCTCAATATCCAGCACGCTTTTGCGTTGCACTTCTGTTGGGTGTGCCGTTAACACCGGCGAAACCAGCGCATCGTCAAAAAATTGCCGGATGATTGCCGCAGACACGCCCTCCTCACGTAACTGGCTCAGTGAATAAGCAAGCATGCCGGCGACCGGCACAGGTTCGTGGCTATTCGCCAGTTGCTGGCCATACAGATCCTCAGCCAGATTGACCAGGTGCTTGTAATAACTCAGGGCGCGCACCACACACACGGTTTGCGCAGGGGTCAGTGCCGCCAGCAATTGCTCCAGCTGCAATGAAGCGTTCTGGTCATGTGTCTGATGGAATTTGATCGCGGCCTGGCGGATAGCCGCGATCTGGTCAAACGCCGCCTGCCCTTCCACTTGCTGAATCGCCTGGTCCAGCAAATTGCCCAGTAATTGAATATTGTCAGACAGCCGCGTCTCTGCCGAAACCGTGGCAGTGGCCACAAGTTTTTTTATCATGGTGTCTTCTCCCCTAGCTCAGTGATACACTAGCAACAAGCAGGCCACCTTTATATTGTGATTTTTTATATATAAATCATGCGCTTGCAAAAGTCATCGTGCCGTATGCACGTGCATTAAAAGTAAAAATGCACCGATTTGGCTCGATTGGAATCTGCTGAGTGCGAGCGGTGGAAAACCATCTGGCATCTACAATGAATTGTGAGATGGCCAGATCATGTGGGCGGTAAACAGATGGATGAAAATCGATTAATACAGCAGGTGTTACAAACCTGGCAATCCATAGGTGCTGATAGCCTATGGCATCAGGATGCTTTTTTAGTGTTTATGAGCGTGATTGCAGTGGTGATGCTGTTTTTTACCGGCACCGTGCTAGGTTTGTTTATACAATCCTTATGGGGGATTTTTATCACCAACCATCACCTCACTGAAGCGGATAACTAAACCCAGACTGGTTAGTGAAAATCTCAATCAATCAATACTGGCAGCAAGTAACTGCCTGATCTCTTCCAGCTCCCGCGCAATATCAGCAGCAAAATCCTCATACTGGCGGCCGCCGGTCCTGCCATACCAGTACTTGCTGTTCCACACATCGCCCTCGACCTTATGCAGCACCGCATGTATCCAGTTTGCCGCGTGGTCACTGTAATCCTGCGCAATATGATGCGCAGCATCCCAGTCACCCGCCTGTGCCAGCGTCACGGCTTCCAGCAAATGGGCATGGTTAGACATGCTTTTGAAAACCTACCAGGAACCGGTGTTTTTCATTGAAACCCAAGGCTCCGCAGGTGGCAAAGGTTTATCTGCTTGCAGCAATTCAATAGAGATATTATCCGGTGACCTGATAAACGCCATATAACCATCGCGTGGCGGGCGCAGAATCGTCACGCCATGCTTAGCCAAGCGATCACAGATTGCGTAAATATCTTCAACCTCAAAAGCGATATGCCCAAAATTCCTACCGCCGGTATATTCCTCAGGGTCCCAGTTATAGGTCAACTCAACTTCAGCTTCAGGGTTGCCCGGTGCAGCCAGATAAATCAAGGTAAATCGCCCTTGATCATTTTTCATTTCCTTGGTGACTTCTAGACCTAACGCATCCCTGAAAAATTTTAAAGATGCTTCAACATCGCTAATACGTACCATGGTATGCAAATACTTCATTATTCACCCCAACCTATTATTATGAGATTTGATCATACCATTTTTGGGAAAGTTTCTTTTTGGCTCCAATGCAAGATTATCTGATTGCCTTCATGAAAATGACCACCGTGGATGTTACCGCATCCCTCTGCACCTAATGCAAAAAGTCACAAGTGCAGAGGTTAAAAGAAAGGAGTTACCATCTTCTATAAAAGCAAGCTCTTAGCTGGTTTCTAGGTAAAAATACATACTGAAGATTGAAAGTCGATTAAGGGACAGTCGCTCCTGGAGGGGCATAACCATCAAGTACAAATTCTTTAAAGTTAGAGTTCTCTTGCCCCGTTTGCCGCAAACGAATTGCTCCAGCTTTTAGCCATGGACTGTTAGTATCATTAGGATTAGAAGCATCGCAAGAAGCTTGGATATATGTTGTGGCCGAAAGTGGGCTACCGGAACCATTACCATCCGAGTATATGGTGTCGGTTGTGAAATCAACCCAATTGCTATTAATTTGTGCCTCTTGTTGGCTAGCTGTGGCTGTGGCCGTCACCCATGATGCAATTGGCAAATGAACCCCATTGATATTCAGCGTGCTAGATCCTCCAATAGTTGGTAAATCTAGATAACCAATTCCATTTTGTGTTTTGTTAGCAAGAGTGTCATATGATTTAGCTCGATGTTGCACTGAGGTGAAGCTTCTTCCTACGCGATAAATAGGCGCTGAAGTATTCGATGTACTGAAAATAGTGTAAGCAATATTTACAGTACCAGAACCACTGTAACCTCCACGCGCAATGTCATTCACTGCAAAGTATTGAGTACTTGGAGTGGTCAAATCATGATCATTTGAGTTCATGGTTATTCTCGTACCAAACAGGCACGTATCGTTTGCAGCATTTCGCCAGACACGATCAACAATTGTACCAATATCACCTCCCGCACCCATTGAAGTTGGAATAACAGTGCTGCGAGTTGCTATGAGTGTATAGCCAGAAAGAGGGGCGGTAGACTCGAAAGTTGGTTTTGCTACAAAACAAGTATTGTTAGCTGTAGTAGTAGGTACACTTGTAGCTGGGATAGGATAGGATCCAAAATTACCTTTTACTTCATCCGCATTAGTAGGCGGTATCACCCTATTAGTATTGTAACAATTTATATAAGCTGAACCAGAAGGGGAAGATGGTAGTGGTTCAAAACCTAATGCAAATGTTTGCATCGAAGCGAAACCTAACGTTCCTACTACCGCTAATCTCATAACAGTTTTCATGATTAGTCCTTATCGCGTTAAAATAAAAGGGCATTTGTGATAGCCCGTGCAATCTTCACCCCAATGCGTTTAGTCTGTCGCAAACTCTAAGTCGATTGAGGAAAAGTTCAATCTGGGCGGGTCCACAATTCCTGTAACTATTTCTATCTCAGCATTCATCTGTGCAACCATCCCTAAACTTGTAAACCACTCACTGTTCGAGCTGTTTTAATCCGGCACAAAATGCCAATTCAAACTAAACCAGACGCCACGAGGGGCACCTGGTGCGATGAAGTTAGTGCTTAGCCAATCGCTGGAGTTATGGTTATAACCATCAGGACCAATCGCCCCCAAAATACTCGGTGAAAATGGGTTACGCCCTAAACGACCTGCGCTGAAATATTCTTTGTCAAAAATATTGTTCACGATCATTGTCGCCGTCCACTCCTTACTGAGCTTGTAGCTTGTCTGGAAATTTAAGGTGGCATAGCCAGGCAATGTTCCTGGATTGGTCGTTTGTTGCCGGGGCACCAGTGCGGTTTGCCCAAAACTGGTTGCCAGTTCTCTGTACATGATCACGCCCTGTTTATGCTCATTATTCTCGTTACCTCGCGCATAGCTATCAGAGTGCATCACCGCAGTAAGCCCAACTACCCACTTATCTGTGAGGTCATAAGTCAGGTTAGCGTTCAGGTTATGCAACGCAGTGCCTGGCATACGATCACCGGGCTTAACTTTTATGACTCCTCTACCTAAAGCAGGGATGAAAAATGAGCTACTGTTATCTGCACTTATCATATAAAAGTCATCCTGAAAGGTCGCGTCTGTCAAACTATAGTTAAGACCAAAACCCAGCCGACCTTCTTTACCAGATAGACCAGCCTCAACCCCACGGCGACGGGTTTTTCCTATGGTGTCAAAGAACCCCTGACTATTACCCACTGCCACAAAATAAATGTCATCTTTCAAATCCGTCTGGAAAGCTCCCAAATTCCAACGCATATTTTCTCCAAACGTGCCACGCATCCCGATGTCATAGGTAGTGGCTTTAATTTGAGGCAGATATGGGTCGCCGGATAGCGTTGTAGGCAAGGTACACTGACGGTTCTCTAGAATGCTTTTAGGCACTTGGTAGAGCCCTCCTTGACCATCGGTTGAAAATACTCCTGTCGGAGTATGGTCAAGTGCACAACCTAATTCAATCACGCTTGGGGTTCGGGTACCCTGTGCCACATTGGCATATATATTGAGGTTTTCTTTGGCCTGCCAAGTCGCACCGATAGAAGGATTTAATGAGTAGTAGCTGAACTTCTCTGTCTCTGCAGAATCCAGTTGATTATATAAGTTCGGAATTCTGAAGTTCAGGGGCACATTAGAGCAATCACCATTTGGACAAACGGCAAGCTCACTAGGAATTGCAATCACATCGCCAATTTCATAGGCAAACAATCCACGACGTGCAGCAATTTTGTTTTGAGTTTGTGTTTCGTTATACCTGGCTGATACATTGAAGTGCCAGCTATCAACAGGGCTCCAGGTTTCAGAGAAATAAACACTCTTTGTGGTCTGTGTACCTTTAAAATTATTGTTCTCGATAGGAATAAATGCACCTACAAATTGCGGATGTGCTTGTGCAGGGTCTAAATAGCCATCTCTATCTGCATCAAAGAACCCCAGTCGTTGCGAATTGGTATAGTCGGCATTTGCTGCATCGATGGCTGCACCAACCATAAATTTATGATTCTCTAAGTTCCAGTTAAATTGAATAGAAGCGCCGTCTACAATTTGATCAATCTGGTTATCAGTTAGTAATGCAGTAGGCGTGCCCGGTACATACCCAGGCTGACCTGTCCCTGCACCATCAATGTATGTATCATCAATACCATTAGGTTGTTTTATTACAAACCCAGGTGACGTCGGAGGACGTAGCGACAAACACTGCGCTTCGTTAGTAGCGGCAAGTACAAATACATAATTCTTAATTACTTCAGTTCCGGAATTCCCACCTGAACTATAGAAATAGTTACTATCAGACAGCAAAATGCCACTTCCTTGGCTATCAAAACTTTGAAATAACGCGTTGAAGTCACTAAGGTATGAAAAGTCTCCAGCAGCAGGATCAATAGCTCCTCTATCGGAAGGCGGCGGCGGAGAGTCTCGGTTATAAAAATTATTCTCTGTAAAATTAGCAGATTCGTTGAAATAGTGGCGATAGAAGTCAACGAAACCTTGCTGTGTGATAGCAGAGTTAAGAAAACTTGAATAGCTAGCACGTAAGTCAACGGTTCCTCCATTTAAATTTGTATCGACATCGGCAAGAAAGTTAGAGAGATCGCTATCGTTCCCCGAGGTGACGTTAACAGGGATTACAAAATAGTCAGGAAGGCCATACCGATTACTACTAGTAGTGCTGGTGAATGTACATGTAAACTCTTCAGCAGGAATACCATTCGCAGGGTCGCCAGGATTGGGTAATCGCTTTGCAGTCAATTGCTCATCGTAGCCTGTCATGACATCTGACCCTTTTTGATTCCGCTTGCTATTCCTGCGGTAAATCTGGCCTGTGATAGAGAAAGTATCGTTTACAAAATAACTGCTGCTTAACTGGAATTGTTGTAGTCGGTTTTTAGTTGTATCTGGGGAAGTAAAGACTCCGTTCCTATCACGCTCGTACATTTCACTTGGAACCAGTCCGTTACCAACTAAATCGGTTTGGACTAATAAGGCGCTTAGATTGAGATCTATCTTATCGCCACGATAGCTGGCTTTTGTAAAGAGCTGGTTTACCTTACTAGGTGAGTTTTTGCGCCAGCCATCTTCTAGAAAGAAATTACCTGCAGCAAACAAACCCACAGTGCCATTGTTCCAGCCACCTTCGACTTGTAATTGTTTACGTCCGAACGAACCAGTGAGTACATCTGCATCAACGCCAGCATTATTAAAACCATCTTTAGTCTTTAATGCAAAAGCGCCTCCCAAGGTATTCAATCCAAAGATTGGGTTAGATCCTGGGAAAACATCAACACTTGCCAGCGCATTCATTGGGAGCATGTCCCAGTTCACAACATCACCGAATGGCTCATTCATGCGAACACCATCCAAGAACACACTTAGCCCTTGGGGCGTACCAATTTGCGGACCTGCGGTGAAGCCACGGTATTGCACATCCATTTGAAATGGGTTGCCTTGGTAATCGTTTACCGTCACTGATTGCAGTTTTCGGTTCATAAGATCAGTCAAGCTAAGCGAATGTGCTTCTTTAATTTCTTTGGCAGAAATACTTTGGACATTGCCTGGGATTTCCTCTTTGGTAAGACCAAGGCCTGGTAAAGGACCAATCTCGTAAAAACGTTTTGCCCGGACTTCAACGCCTTCAAGTTTTAGACTTTTAGAACTCGGTTCTGGCTCAGGTTTAATAACAGCAGAATCGCCAGTGATATTGAGTTGCAAGCCACTGCCTTGCAGTACTTTTTTTAAGGCATCTTGCGGAGAAAGCAAACCCTTAACCGCAGGTGCGGTTTTATTTTTAGTGAGTTCGCTATCGTACGAGATGCTTAAGCCGGTCTGGTTGGCCAGTTGCCTGATGGATTGGTTCAAAGGCTGGGCAGGCAAGTTGAATTGCTGCGGAAAGCCGGTTCCGTCAACTGTTGCAGGCACTTTGGTGTTGAGTTCGGCGGCATGCAGATGATGCAGCCCAGCCTGATCTATACCCAGTATTGATAACACGGCCCCTGCTATCAGGCTTCGTGTTTGTGTGAACTTCCTCGCCATTGCCCATCCCTGAATTTCATCTTATTACCGCAATGATGTTTTGAGAGAGCAAAGTTGTGATGTCTATTTTAAAATTATTTAGGAAACATGAAATAAGTCGTTGAGCGGGATAAAGTGCAAGGCGCACGGAACGCAGAAGCCGAGATAGTATGTGATATACAACGAGGCTATGAGTACCGCGCAACGCAGCAATTTACCCGCGCAAACATTTATTGCGCATTTCCTTTATTTGATGAAGCGTTTTTAATCATCGTGGCCTTGGCTGTTTGCACAATACGTACCGGGGCCATTTCAGGCATTTGATTGATAAAGGTTTCAATCGAATCCGCTTTTAGCATTGAGCTAATATGTACTTTTGCGGATATCGGCTGCTCAGCGATTAGCGGCAATTTACGATACCTGGATAACGTCTCAGCAATTTCATCCATATCGGCCTCTTCAAAAATCACCATGCCTTTTTCGAAAGCGAAGGCATCAGCGGCCTGACGTTTGGTGTGCACTGGCGCTGTGCCACCGGTGTTCACTTCAGCCACTTCACCATCGTGCAATATCAATGCATGCGGGTTGAAGGTGTTATCAGCGTCATGCTGTTCGACTTTAACAGTGCCGTGATCAACGCTGACGCGCACGAGTTTTTTCAGCCTGTTTACCGCAAAACGCGTGCCTAGTACTGTAATCTGCGCTTTGCCGCTATCGATAATAAACGGGCGTTGTTCGTCGCGTGCCACTTCAAAAATGGCTTCGCCTTGTTTGAGGGTTACCAGGCGTCGATCACGGTAATACGTGATTTCAATCTCGGCACCGGTGTTCATGGTCAGCAAGGTGCCATCATCCAGGCGTTGCGATTTCACTTCGCCGACTTCGGCCTGAGCCACCAGTTGCAAGGTGGGTTGTGCATGCCAGGTTTGCAGACCCAATAATCCGCCAAGGCCGATCACTGCCGCAGCCATCGCCCCGGCCACGTATTTTTTGATACGTTGCGCGCGCTCTGCTTTTTGGAAGAAAGTATTTTGCTCGGCAATACCGGCCAGCTTTTCTAGCTCAGGGGTAGAGTCAAACGATTCCCATACCTTGGACACGTCCGCATAGGCTTGCTGGTGTGCCTGGCTTGCCATCAGCCATTGCTCAAACTTGCCGCGAACGGCGTCATCTGCTTCAGCATCCCTGATGCGGATAAACCAGGCAATCGCCGATTCGCGCAATTTGTCGGTATGGGTGGCGGGCATGATTAGCGGATCTGGTCTTGCAGTTTTGTTAAATCCAGCATGGCGCGGGTGATGTGGCGTGACACCATGTTCACCGTGATAGACAGTTTTTCAGCAATGTCTTTGAGTGGCATTTGCTCTACGCGATATAACCAGAACGCTTCACGGCACTTGGGCGGGAGCCGGTTAATGACTCTTTGCAAGGCTTCTAGCCGTTGTTTGATAGAGGTCAATTCCTCCGGCGACGGCGCCAGTCTTGTCGGATCATTGATAAATTCCGGCAGGCTGAACTCTTCGCTGGCTGAAAATGCAATTAATCTTTTACTGACCCTGCGGTCTTCATTGGCCAGGTTTTGCGCGATGACGCGCAGGTAGGCATGCGGTTTTTCGAGGTTGATGGCGGTCGGCGAAATAGCGAATTTCAATAGCGCATCATGCAGGATATCGTAGGCTTTATGACGGCAACGAATGTCGTTATAAATGGCAGGCAGCAACTCGCTGTATGCCCACCTTAAATTAATGCCATGCCATTCGATCGAGGAATTCATTGCAGATGCTTTTCAAAAAAATGCTTTGAAAGAATCAAGCAAGGGCCATTCCCGGCACCTGACCTCACATCAAGCTATTGATTATGAATATCTTTGTAAAATAAAATTTAATTGAATCAGAATTAAATTGGCTGTTTATAGCCAAACTGGCTGTATTTAGCCATTTCAGGCTGCTTATCGTCTTTGTTCTGGGAGGGTGCAGACAGGATTTAGGCTTGGGTAATGCGCAAGTACTTTTGCATCAGCTGTTCCTGGGTTTCCACGCGGTCAGGGTCAAGCGGAATGCAGCTGATAGGGCACACCTGCTGGCACTGCGGTTTGTCAAAATGGCCTACGCATTCGGTGCACAGATCCGGATTGATCTCATAAATCTCTTCGCCTTGAAAAATGGCTTCGTTTGGGCACACAGGCTCGCAAACATCGCAATTTATGCATTCGTCGGTAATAAACAGGGACATTTATACAATCAGTTTTTGCTTGATGGCAGTTTCAACGCCGGGTGATACGAACTGGTTTACATCGCCGCCCAGGCGCGCCACCTCGCGCACCAGGCTGGAAGAAATAAACATGTATTCTTCTGCTGGCGTCATAAACAGAGTTTCCAGTTTGGGATACAGCTTGCGGTTCATGCCGGCCAGCTGGAATTCGTACTCAAAATCACTGGCGGCGCGCAGGCCACGAATGACCATCTGCGCGCCTTGTGACTGGACGAACTGCATCAACAGGCCATCAAAGCCGACGACCTTGATGTTTTCGCCGCTGAAGACTGATTGCGCCAGTACCACGCGCTCTTGCAGGCTAAACAGGGTCTGCTTGCTGGTGCTGCCGGCCACGGCCACGATCACCTGGTCAAACAGGTTGGCTGCGCGGCGCACGATGTCTTCGTGCCCCATGGTGATCGGGTCAAAGGTGCCCGGATAGACTGCAATTCTGGTTTTATTCATTCCCAATATCCCGAAAGTCTGTGTGCACTCAAGGGTGCGTCGCTGATGTGGCGGCGGGTTGCAGCAGGTGATAGAACACTTGCCCGGCTTTGCCAGATTTGACCACTTGCCAGCCCGAATCGGATTTTAACGCATATTCGGCTTCTACATAAACCCAGCCTTCTGCAGACAAATGCCCTGCGAGCAGTGGCAACAGTTTATCCAGCCACTGTTTGTGATAAGGCGGGTCACAGAAAATAACGTCGTAACGTTGTGTATTTTTCGCCAGGAATTTCAGCGCATCGGCCTGCCGGATATCGGCCTTGGTGGCTTGCAGCAAGGCCTGATTTTGCAACAAGGCCTGGAATGGGCCTTTGGCCAGTTCCAGCATGGTGACCTGGCTGGCATTGCGTGACAACGCTTCAAAGCCCAGCGCACCGGTGCCGGCAAACAGGTCCAGGCCGGTTTTACCGGTTAATTCTTGCCCCAGCCAGTTGAACACGGTTTGGCGCACACGGTCCGGCGTGGGGCGCAAGCCATCGGCATCCGGGAACTTGAGTACCCGGCTACGCCAGACACCGGCATTAATACGAACTTGATTCATGAAGGTAATTCAATCGATCAGCGAGCAGAAAGCGTTATTATAAATGGGTTCCAGCCAATGGCGGGATTTGCATTGCCTGGCTGAAAAACGGTTCGTGCTATCATTCATAAAAATTGATAAGGAAAATAGACATGGAATTTTTATTTGGTTTCGGCCTGCTGGGCAGCGTGATCGGGCTAGCACTGACTGTATTCTGGCTATGGATGCTGGTGGATTGCCTGGCTGATCAGAAGGACGATAAACTGGTCTGGTTCCTGGTGATTTTCTTTTTGAACCTGCTGGGCGCGGTGCTGTATTACTTTCTGGCGCGCAAAAAACGCAAGGGTGCATTGCTGTAGAAGCATCTTTTATCTAGCGTCACACAATCAAAAGCCGACAATCGTCGGCTTTTATATTTTATAAAGCTTACTCAGCGCCAACGATCACGGTGGCAAAACTCTCAGGATGGATACGGCGTTTAAATGCGTCATTCACCTGCTGCACGGTCACTTGTGCAACGTGATCGTTAAAACTATCCAGATAGTCCAGCGGCAGTTTGTAGAAGCCGATGATATTCAGGTATTCCAGTATTTTGCCATTACTGTCTATGCGCAACGGGAAACCACCGATCAGGTTATCTTTAGCCGCCTTGAGCTCTGGCTCGGTCACGCCTTTTTCCACAAACTTCTGCACGGTTGCATTCACCAGCTTCAGCGCCTCTTCCGCCTGCTCTTTTTTAGTTTGCAGACCGATCTGGAAAGGGCCGAGTTCGGCCATGGGCAGGAAATAACTGTATACGCTGTAGGCCAGCCCGCGTTTCTCACGCACCTCTTCCGTCAGGCGCGAAACAAAACCGCCGCCACCCAGAATATAGTTGCCGACGTATAGAGGGAAGAAATCCGCATCGCCACGTTTATTACCCGGCTGGCCGAGCAGGATGTGCGCTTGCAAGGCCGGGTGCGGTAGTTTTTTCACGCTGGCTGTTTTTAAGGCGGGCACCGGTGCGACTGGCGCAACTGCCGGGCCTTGCGGCAAACCTGTGCTTAAGCGTTCTGCAATCTGCCTGGCCTGCGTCAGGGTTAAGTCTCCTATTAGGGCGATCACGGCTGATTTTGCCGTGTAATGCGTCTGGTAAAACCGGGATAAATCCGCCACCGTCAAGGATTGCACGGTATCGATCTCACCGCTTTGGTCCAGGCTGTAAGCGTGCATGCCATACACCGAACGCATAAACGCTTTTTGCGCAATGCTGTCGGGTTCGGTTTCTGCTTCCTGCAATCCGGCCACGATACGGGCTTGTTCACGTTTTAGCACCGCTTCGGGGAAATCAGGTTTGTGCAACACAAAGCTGAAAGCTTCCAGCGCACTGGCCTGCTCGCTGGTCAGGGTGCGCAACTTGAATCCGGCACGGTCTGCATCAAAATTACCGCCTAGTACGGCGCCAATATCGGCAAAACGGTTGGTCAGCGCTTCTTCATCCAGCCCGCCTGCCACCAATGCCATCAGGTGATGTGTCACACCTGCAGCACCTGAGGTTTCTGGTGTATCACGTGCGCTACCCGCGGGGAAGTTCACGCTGATATCCATCATAGGCAAAGCATGGTTTTCAACAAAATAGACCTCACTGCCCTGGCTGGTGGTCCAGTGCTGGATATTCAACCCGGCCAGTGCATGGATGGCATGGCTTTGCAGCAGCAATGCCAGCACGGTGATTTTCAATACATTCAAAGCGTTCATTCTGTTTCCTACATCACTGGTGAGACGAAATAACCTGTGGTTATTTACAATAATGGTTCAAGCTAGTGCTGGTGAGGTCGCCCGGCCGGTTTGGCGTTCGGGTCCATAGGTTGCGGGTCCAGCGTCACCAGGGTTAACTGGTCGGGTAGCAGGTATTTTTTAGCCACGGCCTGTACTTGCTCTGAAGTCACCGCTTCTACCCGCGCAGCGTTTTTTTCCAGCAGGCTCAAGGGGTAGCCCATGGTTTCTAGTTGCCCGATCTGCATGGCCTGGTAAAACATGGAATCGCGCTTATACACATCAGCAGCAATCACTGCCGCTTTTACCCTATGCAATTCGGCAGCCGTCACGCCTTTGTTTTTCACTTCATCCACCACTGCCCAGATGGCTTTTTGCAAGTCCTCCAGCGCTACGCCCTCGCTGGGCGAAGCAGCGATTTCAAATACTGAGGACTGGCCCCGGTTAGTGCCGTCATAACCGCTATCAATATCCAGTGCAATCGCCTGTTCGCGTACCAGTTTCTGATTCAGGCGTGAGGAGCCATTGCCACTTAACACACTGGATAACACCTCCAGCGCATAAGGCTCCCAATCCTGCTCGCTGTAACCTGCGCCATTTTTCATGGCCGGGGCCTGGAAACCCATCACAAAAGTAGGCAATTTGGCGGGCGCTTTAACAATCGCGCGGCGCTCACCCAATTGCGCAGGCTCTACCTGCGGTTTACGCGCCGGTAAGGGTTTGGCTGCCAATTTGCCAAAGGTTTCTTCCGCCAGCTTGAATACGGCTTGAGCCTGCACATCGCCAACCACCACCACGGTGACATTATTCGGCGTATACCAGGTGTTGTACCACTCGCGCGCATCGGCGGCGGTCATATTATCCAGGTCATTCATAAAGCCGACGACCGGGCGGCCATACGGGTGGGCACGATAGACTGAAGAATCGAACTGTTCATTGACGCGGGATTGCGGCTTGTCTTCTGTGCGCCAGCGGCGCTCCTCTTTGACGACTTCAATCTCCTTCGCGAATTCGGCATCGGTGATCTGCAAATGAGCCATGCGATCTGCCTCCAGCTTGAAAGACAGTGGCAATTTGGATTTTTCCAGCTGCTGGAAATAACAGGTGTAATCCTTGCTGGTAAACGCGTTTTCCTTACCACCAGCGGCTGCGACCTGACGTGAAAACTGCCCAGCAGGAACGCTTTTGGTGCCTTTGAACATCATATGTTCCAGTACATGCGCCACCCCGGTCTTACCGTTGACTTCATCCAGCGACCCGGCACGATACCAAACCTGCGACACGACAACCGGCGCACGGTGATCTTCCTGCACAATGACCTTCAAGCCATTTTTCAGCGTAGTCTGGACGATTTCAGCGGCCTGCGCGGTGCAGACATTGAGCAACGCAGCCAATAACAATAGTGGGCGGCTGCGATGAGGGAAACTTTTTTTCATGATGAAATCACTATAAGAGACAGGTTGTAAAAGCAGTGGGTGTGACTGATGCCGTCACGACTTAGTTCGCATGAATCTATTGATACAAGCCGGGTTTAAAATACATCCATGGGCTTTTGTCACTCATTGCAAAGCCATGGTCGTGGCGGTAAATGTCGATTCGGCTTAAAATAGGCATATTACCGAGTTTTAAGCTGCCATGTTCAATCCATTTGCCAAAAAAACCGAGTCTTCATCCCCTGCCCCCGAAGAAACCACCAGCCTGAGCTGGGCCCAGCGCCTCAAAAACGGCCTGGCAAAAACCCGCCAGCAACTGGGCGGGCAACTCAGTGCGCTGTTTGGTGGCGGCAAGATAGATGAAGATATCTACGAGGAGCTGGAAACCATCCTGCTGACCTCGGATGTGGGCGTGAGTGCCACCGGGCACCTGCTTGAGCAATTGCGCGCCCGCGTGAAAAGGCAAGAGTTGCAAGACACCATCGCATTGAAACAGGCGCTGAAAGAAACCTTGTCTGACCTGCTCTCGCCTTTGCAAGCGCCGCTGGATGTCAGCGGCCACCAGCCTTATGTGATGATGATGGTCGGCGTCAATGGCGCAGGCAAAACCACCACCATAGGCAAACTGGCGAAATACCTGCAAGGGCAAGGCCACAGCGTATTGATTGCCGCCGGGGATACTTTCCGTGCTGCCGCGCGTGAACAATTGCAGGTTTGGGGTGAACGCAACGAGGTGCAGGTGATTGCCTCGGAAAGTGGGGACCCCGCCGCCGTGATCTATGATGCAGTCAATTCTGCGATTGCCCGAAAAATAGATGTAGTGATCGCCGATACGGCTGGCCGCCTGCCCACACAGCTGCACCTGATGGATGAAATCAAGAAAGTGCAACGCGTGATTGACAAGGCATTGCCAGGCGCGCCGCATGAGATTCTGCTGGTGCTGGACGCCAACACCGGCCAGAATGCGGTTAACCAGCTCAAAGCTTTCAATGAGGCTTTAGGCGTCACCGGTTTGGCATTGACCAAGCTGGACGGCACCGCCAAAGGCGGCGTGATTGCAGCGATTGCCCATTTAAGCGGACAATCCGCACACACGATTCCGGTCCGTTTTATCGGCGTCGGTGAAAGCATTGATGACTTGCGCCCGTTTGAAGCCAATGACTTTATCGATGCATTGATTGATTAGCCATGACACTCTTTAACTATGGATCATCAAACCAGATTGCAAACCCATGATCGCATTTAATAATGTCAGCATGCGCTATCCCAACAGCGCGCACCTGTTCCGCCAGGTCAGTTTTAATATTGAAAAAGGCGACTTTGTGCTGATCACCGGCCAATCCGGCGCCGGCAAAAGCACCCTGCTCAAACTGATGGCAGGCATAGAAGCGCCCTCCGGCGGCCATATCCTGATCAATGAACAAGACATCAGCCAGTTACATCAAAACGCCATTCCTTACCTGCGCCGCCGTTTTGGCCTGGTGTTCCAGGATCATAAACTACTGTATGACCGTAACAGCTTTGACAATGTCGCCCTGCCGCTCAGCATCCAGGGCATTACCGGCGAAGAAGCCGCCCGCCGCGTGCGCGCCGCCTTGGACAAAGTAGGATTACTGAACAAAGAAAAAGCCATGCCCATCACCCTCTCCGGTGGCGAACAGCAACGCCTGGCGATTGCACGCGCGGTGGTCAGCCGCCCTTCTATCGTGATTGCCGATGAACCAACCGGCGGCCTGGACAGGGTTGCCTCACTGGAAATCATGCAACTGCTCAAAGCATTTAACGATGTCGGCGTCACCGTCGTCATCGCCATGCACGATGTGGCGCAGGTCAGCACCATCGCTTATAGAACCCTGCATATAGACCAGCAAACGATCACGGCCATGCCCGCCCAGGTAGGCATGCTATGAGGGTACAAGCATGAAAAACTGGCTGAATCAACACACCCTGGCCATGCAACTGGTCTTGCAGCGACTGAAAGCGCATTGGCTCAACACACTCACCATCTGGCTGGTGATAGGCATCACCGTCACGCTACCAGGCCTGCTTTTCGTTGGCGTGGACAACCTGCAGGACGCCTCGCGCTCCATCAAGCAGGACGCGCAAATGAGTGCCTTCCTCAAACCGGCGCTTAACGGCAACGTCATCCAACGCCTGATCAATGACGTGCAGGAACTACCGCAAGTCAAAGAAGTGCGCTATGTGCCCAAGGAAGAAGCGATCAAGCAACTGGGCCAACAGTTCCTGCAAAAAGACCTGCTCGCCGATTTGCCGCAAAACCCGCTGCCCGACGCCCTGTTTATCACCCTGGCTGACACACAGCCCAACACTGCTAAACCGGTACAGGAAATGCTACAAGCGCGCGATGAAGTCGAAGAACTGGTCATCGACAGCGTCTGGATCGAACGCCTGAACGCCATGCTGCTATTAGGCAAACGCATCGCCCTGATCTTCGCCTGCCTGCTGGGCATTGCCATGGTCACAGTCATCAGCAACACCGTGCGCATGCAGGTGCTCACGCATGAGCCCGAGATCGAAGTCAGCCGTTTGATTGGTGCCACGCACAGCTTTATCCGCCGCCCGTTTTTATATATGGGCAGTGTTTATGGCCTGGGTGGTGGCTTAATCGCCGTCGGCTTGTTATTCGCAATCGTCTGGAACTTGAAACAGCCGGTGCAGCTGCTGGCTAATAATTACCAGAGTAGTTTTCAGCTTGTGTTCCACCTGGTGAATATTGGCGGGTTGATTTTACTGGCCTCGACGTTGATAGGCTGGATAGCGGCGTTTATTGCTTTGACGCAGAAACGCTGAGCGGCCACGCGCATCTGAAGTCTATTCTTTAACCCGCGAAAGCTGTTGTGTGCTGCAACAGACCGTCATTCTGGCGCATAATGCGACCAAATAAGCCGGCCCTCTTGCACGCGCACATCACTCACTACGCCCCTCACCTACGCGAGGAGATAGATAGTCACTGGTTTTCTACATACCGTGCAGACTGGCCGCTTAAACAGCCATTACGCGTGCAACCAAATCACTGCGAAACATAATTAGGCCCACTCCCACCCTCCGGTGGCACCCAGTTAATATTCTGCGTCGGGTCCTTGATATCGCACGTTTTGCAATGGATGCAATTCTGCGCATTGATCTGCAATACCTGCTCACCAGATTGCTCAATAAACTCGTACACCCCCGCCGGGCAATAGCGCTGTTCCGGCCCGGCATATTTGGGCAGATTGACGCGTTCCGGGATATCCTGCACCGTCAGTTTCAAATGGCATGGCTGCTGATCATCATGGCCGATATTGCACAGGCTTACTGAACTGAGTTTATCAAACGTCAGTACGCCATCTGGTTTGGCATACACAGGCTGGCGGCTTTTATCAGCTTCCTCTAGGGTGGAATGATCGGCAGCGGTATGTTGCAGGGTCCAGGGCAAGGTGATCCCAAAGCCGGATAACCACATTTCCGCACCGCCCAGCATGGTGCCTACCCAGGTGCCCCAGCGGGACAAGTAGGGTTTCACATTGCGCACCGCAGTTAGATCTTGCCAGATCCACGATGCACGCAGTTTTTGCGGATAACTGGCCAAGATTTCAGGTGCGCCTTGCTGAATGGCGTCAAACACCGATTCTGCCGCCAGCATGCCGGATTTCATGGCATAGTGGCTGCCCTTGATTTTGGGCACGTTCACAAGGCCGGCGCTGCAACCCAGCAATGCGCCGCCCGGGAAGGCCAGTTCTGGCAGCGACTGTATGCCGCCTTCTGAAATAGCACGCGCGCCATAGCTGAGGCGCTGACCGCCTTCCAGCAGCGCTTTCAGTTTCGGGTGGGTTTTATAGGTCTGGAAAATATCAAATAATGACAAATATGGATTGCTGTAATCCAGGTGCACGACATAGCCGACCGACACCTGGTTTTCACCATGATGGTAAATAAAGCCACCGCCACCAGTGTTGGCATCCAGCGGCCAGCCCAGCGTATGCTCAATCAGGCCTTTTTGATGCAGATCCGGTTTCACGCGCCAGATTTCCTTGAACCCCAGGCCGTATTTGGCCGGACTGGAAGTTGCGCGCAAGCCATAACGCGCTTCCAGCTGTTTGGTCAGTGAGCCGCGCGTGCCTTCGGCGACCAGGGTATATTTGGCGCGGATTTCAATCCCCGGCGTGTAGTTGGCGGTGGGATTGCCTTGTTTATCCAGACCCATATCGCCAGTGATCACACCTATCATGCGGCCGGCTTCGTCATAACTTGGCGTTTGTGCAGAAAAACCGGTGTAGATCTCTACACCCAGTTCTTCCGCCTGCGTCGCCAGCCAGCGACATACTTCGCCCAGACTGACGATGTAATTGCCATGGTTGCGCATCAGGGGTGGCAATGTCCATTCAGGCAACGCCCAGTCTTTTTGCTCACCCAGCACAACAAACGTATCTTTATCTACCGGCGTATTGAGCGGCGCGCCCAGTGATTGCCAGTCTGGCAATAGTTCTTGTAACGCTCTCGGGTCTAGCACTGCGCCTGAAAATATATGGCTGCCGACTTCGGCGCCTTTTTCCAGCACGCACACGCCCAGTTCCTGCCCTTGCGCCTGTGCTAATTGTTTGAGACGGATGGCTGCGGACAGTCCGGCAGGGCCAGCGCCGACAATCAGCACATCATATTCCATTACATCTCTTTCCATACTTCCTCCTACAATCAGACTTGAGCCATCAGGCAATCGCCGGGATATCGATCAGGTCACTGCGCGCTGCGCCTTGGGTGAACGCCTGACAAAACGCCAGAAACTGGCGGATACCGCCGGTTTGATATTTTTGCCTGTGCCACAAAAAATAAAAATTCCGGTGAAACTGCAAACTATGGTTTTCGATAGGCACCAGGCTACCGCGACGGAACGCGTCCTTGAGCGCCAGCCTGGAGATGCAGCCTATGCCCAGGCCAGATTCCACGGCACGCTTGATCGCCTCGGTATGCTCCAGCTCCAGCGTGATGTTCAGCCTGGAATAATCCTGGCTGAACGCGCGGTCAAATGTCTCGCGTGTGCCTGAGCCTTTTTCGCGGACTATCCATGGCTGCAATAATAAATCAGACTTGTAGATGGTTTTACCAGTCTGTGCGATTTTCGCCAGCGAATGCGACGGGGCGGCAAAAATCACCAATTCATCGGCGATCCATGGCGCTACGGCAATATCCGGGTGATTACATTCGCCCTCTATCATACCCAAATCCAGTGTATGATTCGCAATTTGCTCAACGATGGTGCGCGTATTTTGCACCTGTAGCTGGATATGACTTTGCGGGTATTGTTGCAGGAATTTAGCGACCAATAATGCAACCAGGTAATTACCGACAGTGAGCGTGGCGCCTATTTTCAAGTGCCCGTAACCCTGCTGGCCATGTAGCATGCGTTCAATCTCACGGGCGCGGTCCAGTAACTCCACCGCTTTGGGCAGTAGTTGCTGGCCAGACTCATTGATACGCAAGCTTTTGCCGACGCGGTCAAACAGCTGGATCTCAAATTGTTTTTCCAGCTCGATCAGCGCGGTACTAGCGGCAGATTGCGATAACGCCAATTGCTCGCAGGCGCGTGAAACGCTGCCAGCGCGACTGATAGCGACAAATATCTCCAACTGCCTGAGGGTATATTTCATTGAGATGATAACGGTACTGTCATTAGGCTATACACGCCAATATTGAGCGGCATCAAATCCATCTAAAAAACAGATATATATTATTATAATAATCAATTTAATAAATATTATAAGCTAGCTTAAAATGCTCGGCAACGTGCAAGCAATTTTTTACCAAATCAAACGTTCTATGAAAGTATTAGGTTTATGAAAATATTGGTGGCGATTAAACGGGTCGTCGATTACAACATCCAGGTGCGCGTCAAGGCAGACGGCTCGGATGTGGAGATTGAAGGCGTGAAAATGGGCGTTAACCCATTTGATGAAAACGCGATTGAAGAAGCCATCCGCCTGAAAGAAAAAGGCATTGCGACTGAAATCATCGCCGTCACCATTGGTGGCGCTGCCAATCAGGATATTTTACGCCACGCCCTGGCCATGGGTGCAGACCGCGCCATGCTGGTAGAAACCCAGGAAACCCTGCATTCACTGGGCGTCGCCAAAGTATTGAAAGCCGTGGCAGAGCGTGAGCAGCCGCAGCTGATTTTACTCGGCAAGCAAGCGATTGATGACGATGCCGGCCAAACCGGCCAAATGCTCGCTGCGTTGCTGAAACTGCCGCAAGCGACTTACGCTTCGCAAATCACCATTGCCGATAACCAGGCCACTGTAGTCCGCGAAATTGATGGCGGCACACAGACACTGGTGGTCGACCTGCCTGCCGTGATCACGGCTGACCTGCGCCTGAACGAGCCGCGCTACGTAAAACTGCCTAATTTGATGATGGCCAGGAAAAAACCGCTGGAAAACATCCCGCTCGATTCGCTCATCGTTACTCTCACCCACAATGTGCAACAGTTGAAAGTAGCCGCGCCACCGGCACGCCCTGCTGGCGTGATGGTGAAAGACGTGAATGAGTTATTAAGCAAACTGCGGACACATCAAGGGATTATTTCATGAGAACACTGATCATTGCCGAACATGACGGCCAGCATTTAAACGAACAAGTAGCCCGTGCCGTAACTGCGGCGCAACACTGGCAACAGCCGGTTGACGTGCTCATCGCTGGCGCACAACCAGAAACACTGGCCGCACAAGTGGCTGCCCTGCAAGGTATCAGCACAGTGTTAGTCGCCACTGACGCGGCCTTGCAACATCCGACCGCCGAGCACCTGGCTGATATCATCGTGCCGCTGGCCGCCAATTACAACGTGGTGCTGGCTGCACACAGCGCCTTTAGCAAAAATGTGCTGCCACGCGTGGCCGCGTTGCTGGATGTGAACATGCTGTCCGACGTGCTGGAGATCCAGGATCGTAATACTTACGTGCGTGGCGTTTACGCCGGTAACGTATTGGCAACCGTGCATAACCAGGATGCAACACAGGTATTAACCGTGCGCGGCAGCAAATTTGCGGTTGCTGCTACAGGCGCAACGGCCGAGATCAAAGCGATTGACACACCTGCAGCACCACAAGGCAGCCGCTGGGTCTCCGAAGCCTTCAATAAATCCGAACGCCCTGCCCTGACCGCGGCCAAAGTTGTGGTTTCCGGTGGCCGTGCTTTAGGCAGTGCTGACGCTTTCGCCCAGGTCATCGCACCACTGGCGGATAAATTGCATGCCGCGATTGGCGCCAGCCGTGCCGCGGTAGATGCCGGTTACGCGCCGAATGACCTGCAAGTGGGCCAAACTGGTGTAGTGGTCGCGCCTGAGTTGTATATCGCTGTCGGTATATCTGGCGCGATTCAGCATGCTTATGGCATGAAGGACAGCAAGGTGGTGGTCGCAATCAACCAGGACCCGGAAGCGCAGATATTCAAGATTGCTGACTACGGATTAGTGGCTGACTTGTTTGAAGCCGTGCCAGAACTGACAGCTGCGTTATAATAGTCGCTTAGAATAAACCCTTTAAATTCAAATCCTTTGCCTAGTCGCGAGTAAAAATAAGACATGAGTAATAAAAAATATTCCACCGAAACGATCTTGAGCGTTCATCACTGGAACGACACCCTGTTTAGTTTTAAGGCCACGCGCGACCCAGGTTTGCGTTTTGAAAACGGCCAGTTTGTGATGATAGGCATGGAAGTAGACGGCCTGCCGCTGACCCGTGCTTACAGTATCGCCAGCCCGAACTACGAAGAACATCTGGAGTTTTTCAGCATCAAGGTACCTAACGGTCCGCTGACTTCTCGCCTGCAGCACTTGAAAGTGGGCGATCCGCTTTTAGTGAGCCGCAAACCAACAGGCACCCTGGTGACGCACGATTTGAAACCAGGCAAAAACCTGTATTTCTTCTCTACCGGTACCGGCCTGGCCCCGTTCATGAGCCTGATCCAGGATATCGAAGTGTATGACCGCTTTGAAAAAGTGATCCTGATTCACGGTGTGCGCTATGTGAATGAACTGGCCTATGCCGACTTTATCAGCCAGGAGTTACCAAATAATGAATTCTTTGGCGAAGAAGTGAAAAACAAGCTGATCTACTACCCGACAGTGACACGTGAGCCGTTCAGAAACCAGGGCCGTCTGACTGACCTGGTTGAAAGTGGCAAACTATTTGAAGATATCGGCCTGCCGCCACTGAACCCGGAAACAGACCGCGCCATGATCTGCGGTAGCCCGGCGATGCTTAAGGATACTGCCGACATGCTGGACAAACGTGGCTTCAAGGTTTCACCACGTATCGGTGAGCTCGGTGACTACGTGATTGAAAAAGCTTTCGTAGAAAAATAAGCCTTCATCAAAAAACTAGCACAGCCATATGATCGCAGTGTGCAGATATCTAAAGTATGAACAAGATATCTGACACTGCGATTTCTTTTGCGCCAGCGCAACTGGCTGACCTGCCTGCATTAAACGCCCTGCTCACATTGCTGTTCTCGCAAGAACACGAATTCACGCCTGATATCACCGCCCAGCAACGCGGCCTGAGTGCCATCCTTGAGCAACCGGACACCGGCCGTATTCTGGTGGCAAGACATCAGGGTGAAGTGATTGCCATGGTGAGTTTACTCTTCACGATTTCTACCGCTCTGGGTGGCCGTGCCGCCTTACTGGAAGATATGGTCGTGCACCAGGCATACCGTAGCCAGGGCATAGGCTCGCAATTGCTGGCATATACCCTGGCGTTTGCACGTAGCCAGCAGATACTCAGAATGACCTTGTTGACTGATCACGACAATATTGCCGCCCAGCAACTCTACCAACAGCACGGGTTTGAACCGTCCAGCATGCAGGCCTGGAGATTGAAACTTTAACGCCTGGCGTCTTTCATGCCTGTGGCGACTATAATCGCCAGCACAAACACCACAGAAAGTAACAAAAAGCCCTGCGCATAAGCCTGGAAGATGCCGGCAGCACTGGCGCCACACATCTCTTGCCGCCACTCGAGAAAAACCGCCATCATGGTCACGCCGACCACGCCGCCTAATTGTCTGGCATAACTGACGACCACAGAAGATTGCCCCAGATGTTGCGGCTCCATTTCATGCAAGGTGGCGAGATTGAGTGCGGGTAGTATCATGCCCAGGCCTATGCGGCCAACCACAGTGGCGGCGACGATCTCCCAGTATTGCACCGTATCGGCAGCGAAGACAAACACCAGAAATGAGGCGCCGAATATCGTTAAGCCTGCCAGCGTGATGCGCCTGGGCGAGAGTTGATCCGCCATACGCCCGGCAAATGGAATGGTCAGCACCAGCGCAATGCCGGAAGGCAGCAGTAGCAGACCGGCGTCGGTTGCACTGAAAGACATTGCTGTTTGCAAAAATACCGGGATTAGATACGTCGAGGCAAATAAGCCAAAGCCATAGGCAAATGCCACGAAAGTACCGCGGCTGAATGTAGGCCGGGAGAACAGGTGTAATTGGATAATCGCATGCGGCAAACGATGCGCATGCCGGATGTAGCAAGTCATGGAGACAACCAGCAAGATGGCATAGCCCCAGGTCCAGAATGCGGCCACCCCACTATGGTGCAAGCTGGACACAAACTCGATTAACCCTATCGAGGCAGCCGATAACCAGCCAAGGCCAGCCCAGTCAAACGGTTGTACTTCTCTTTTACGCGGGGCCGGCAACCAGATGCGGGCAGCGATCAGGGCCAGAAAAGCAAACGGCACACCTAACAGGAAAATAGCCTGCCAGCCAAACTGGTCCAGCATCCAGCCACTGATGGAAGGCGCGATGGCAGGCGTAAAAGCAATGCCGACGATCAGGATGCCAGACGCGCGTCCCTGAATGTTGGGTGGAAACAAGCGCATCAACGCCATGATACCCAAAGGTTGCAACACGCCGGCTGCCAGTCCTTGCACCAGGCGTGCAATCACGACGTGCACAAAGGTATGCGAATAGAACCCGGCGATGCTGGCCGCGATCAGCAGCCACAATGCCGCCATAAACACACGCCGCAAGCCAAAGCGCTCCAGCAGCCAGGCGGCAGGTAGCATGGCGATAGTCATGGCAGCCAGGAAGGCGGTCATCGCCCATTGCACATGGTCCTGGCCCAGATGGAAGGTTCTGGTGAGCGCTGGCACCGCCACATTAAAACTGGAGGTGCACAACACCCCGGCAATGGTGCCAAGGCCGATGATGCATAGCACCATCCATTTATATTGCTCGCCATAGTGTTGCGCTAGTGCGTCAAAGGAGTGTGCATGCCGGAACAACCGCATCAAGTCTAATCCGTGAATGATCGATGATGGGTGACATTAACATGCCCGGCCAGCAGAGTCACCCTGCCTGGCACGACATCAACAGCAAAAGCGCCTGGCCGGGAGAGCGAATAGCAGGCTAAAACGCGCTTTTGATCACGCCGCCATCGACACGTAAAGCGGCGCCAGTAGTGGCTGAGGATAAGGGGCTGGCAATATAAGCCACCAGACTGGCGACTTCTTCTGTGCTTGCAAAGCGTTTGATCAGCGAGGTCGGCCTGACATGCTCAAAAAAGTCCTGTTCAAATGCCGCTTGCGATTTGTTTTCTGCTTGCGCCAGCGCCTCAACGAAATCGCCAACACCACGTGAGCGCGTAGGCCCGGGCAATATACTGTTGACGGTGATCTGCGTGCCAGCCAGTGATTCTGCCAGGCCGCGCGCCACTGCGATCTGTGCAGATTTGGTCATGCCGTAGTGAATCATTTCCGGAGGGATCTGCACCCCGCTCTCGCTGGAGATAAACACGATCCGGCCCCAGTCTTTTTGCTTCATACCCGCCAGGTAGAGCCTGGCCAGGCGTACGCCACTCAATACGTTCACATCAAAAAAACGTAGCCAGTCGGCATCAGGGATATCTTCAAACGCTTTCGGTTCAAAAATACCCAGGTTGTTCACCAATATATCGACTTGCGGATAGCGGGAAACCAGAGCCTCTGCCACAGCGGCCTGTGTCAGATCGCCTGCAAAACCCGACACCGCTTTGCCAGTCGTTTGCTGGATGTCCGCAACTGCCTGCTGCACCGAAGCATCGGAGCGGCCATTGATAATCACTTCTGCGCCTTCCTGTGCCAGCAAACGCGCAATCGCCAGGCCAATGCCTGCCGTAGAACCGGACACCAATGCTTTTTTGCCTGCCAGTTGCAAGTCCATATGTTTTCCTTTAGCTGTCGTGTTTAAAAACCTTCAAGAACAATTTTGCCTATAGATTGCGCCTGCTCTATCAAGGCATGTGCTCGACGCAGGTTTTCCGCATTGATCCTGCCAAGATGCTGTTGCACGGTGGATTGAATCTGCCCCTGTTCCACCATTGTAGCCACCGCATTCAATATCTCATGTTGCCTGATCATATCCGCGGTGCCAAACAGTGAGCGTGTAAACATCAGTTCCCAGTGCAAAGAAAGACTTTTTTTCTTGAGCAGACGCACATCGATCAACTCCGGGTCATCGATCAGTGCCAGCTTGCCTTGTGGCTTAAGCATCTCAATCATGGCAGCAAAATGCTGCTCTGTCTTGTTCAGGCCAATCACGTAGTCTACCGCTGGCAAACCCAGTCGCTGTAATTGTGCTGGCATGTCCTGCTCTTTTCCAGCAGCGCTATGATCGAGCACATGATGGGCGCCCCGTTGCAACAACCAGTCACGGCTCTCAGGCCGTGAGGCGGTGGCGATGATGGTTAAATCAGTGAGCTGCTTTAATAGCTGGATCAGGATAGAACCAACGCCACCAGCAGCCCCGACCACCAGTATACTGGCCTTGTGATCTTCACTGTTGGGCGGCAATCGGTCATGGAGTAACTCCCAGGCTGTCACCTGGCAATCCAGCTTGCTCACCTGCAAGCGGTCAAACAGCAACTCCCAGGCAGTAAGTGCCGTTAATGGCAAAGCAGCGGCCTGGCCATAGGACAAGTTGGCAGGTTTGCGACCGACTATACGCTCATCCACCAACTGATATTCGGCGTTGCTGCCCGGGCGGGTAATCGAGCCAGCATACCAGACTTCATCGCCTGGCTTGAAAAGTGTCACCAGCTCACCCACCGCACTGACCACCCCAGCCGCATCCCAGCCCAGCACTTTGGCCTGCCCTGAGGGCGGCGCACTGCCGAGACGCAGTTTGGTATCCACCGGGTTGACGGATACCGCTTTCACTTCCACCAGCAGGTCATGCCCGCTGGCCGTTGGTATAGGCAGCTCGATCTCTTGTAATGCGTCGGCTTGCTGCACAGGCAAGTTTTGATAAAACCCAATCGCTTTCATACGTGTGTCCTTTATTGATTCACTGCACGTATCTTACATTTACGATTATCAATAAAAAACAATGTATTATTTGATTATTAATCAATAAATTATTAACAATGATTACCCTTAACGATTTACAAGTATTTGTGACTGTCTGTGAATATCAGGGATTCTCTGCTGCCAGCAAGGTGCTGGAGATCAGCCCTGCTGTCGCCAGCCTGGCGTTGAAGCGCCTTGAGCAACATCTGGATACGCAATTACTGGTACGCTCTACGCGCCATGTGGCACTGACCGAGGCCGGCCAGCGTTACCTGCCATTTGCCAAAGCCACGCTGGATACCATGCGTGAAGGCCAGCAAGTGTTACATCAGGAACAACGGGAGATCAGTGGCCGCATGACGATTTCCGCACCTTCGGATCTAGGTCGGGGCATACTGAGAAAACTGATAGATCAATTCCAGCACCAGCATCCCAAGCTGGAAATCAAACTACTGGTGAGCGACAAAGTCACGCATCTCTACCAATCAACGGTAGATATGGCGATACGCTATGGTGTCCCCGACGATTCAAATTTATTCGCCACTTCCCTGATGCCCGCCAATCAACGGGTGATTTGCGCCAGCCCTGAATACTGGGAATTGCATGGCGTGCCAGCACACCCTGAAGAGTTGCTCAACCATGCATGTCTGTGTTTTATGCTGGAGAGCGCCGTGCACAACCAGTGGCGGTTTGAACATCATGGCAACGTGATACATGTCAAAGTGTCTGGCAGCAAAGTCACGAATGATGGTGAGATCGTTCGTCAATGGGCATTGGCCGGATACGGCATCGCTTACAAATCACGGCTGGATGTGGCTGAGGATTTGCAGGCGGGCAGACTGGTGGCAGCGCTGACTGATTATGAAGCAGAACGTGCGCCGCTCAACGCGATGACCACGCAGAAGCCTGGGCAATTACCCAATGTGAAGCTGCTTATCCAATTTATAAAGCAGGAACTGGCGGCAAAAGGTCATGCCGTTAAAACTTGATTTTTGAAGTTACCAGCGAAGCAGCCGCGGTCCTGGTTTCTACACCCAGTTTCTGGAACACATGCTCAAGATGTTTATTGATGGTGCGCGGGCTGGTGCCCAGGATCTCGCCGACATCCTTATTGGTTTTGCCTTTCACCGTCCAGTACAACACTTCCGACTCACGCTTGGTGAGCTGGAATACTTTACCCAGTGACTCGATCTGCAACTCATCAGAGTGCTCGCGCAACACGATCACCCATTGCTCTTCACTGGTGTTGGCCACGGTCAGGCTGAGCCGCGCATTGCCCTGATTGACACTCAGGGTTTGCATGCCCTGCCCGGCGGCGAATTGCTGCACACAGCTTTCCAGCCACTGGTAAATCATGGGCGGCAGGGTTTGCACTGCGCTGTAGGCTTCTTTGGCTACCCATTCGGCAAAATACTGTTCCAGATATTGCTTGGCTAACGGCGTCTGCCATACCAGCCGTTTATCCGCCGGTAAAATGGCGATGGTGGCCTGACCAAACGCGTCTAAAGCCGAAGTGGCCTGATGCATTTTGGTGGCATTCTGCACATGCGCTTTCACGCGCGCCAGTACTTCTGCCGGACGTACCGGCTTGGTGACATAATCAACCCCGCCGGCATCAAATGCCATGGTCACATGTTCGATCTCGGTCAGGCCGGTCATGAAAATCACCGGGATATGCTGGGTTTCAGCCGTGGATTTGATACGTCTACAAGTGGCAAACCCATCCAGGCCTGGCATCATGGCATCCATCAATATCACATGCGGTTGCACCAGATGCGCGACCTGCAAGGCCATTTCGCCGGAATTGGCAACGCAAACCTGATAGCCCGATTCATCCAGGGCGTCATGCAGATAAGCCAGGTTTTCCGGCACATCATCCACAATCAGGACGGTATAGTGTGGGTTGGTCATTTCGCATCCTCAATCAGGCGCTGCAGTGTAGCAAAATCAAAGCGTTCCATGGCCGCATTCAGCGCGTTAATCAATGTTTGGTGGTGTGAGTATTCGCGTGTCAGTGTCGCCATCACCTCGCGCGCGCCTTTGACATAGCCAACCTTGGCAAACTGCATCAGGTTATCCAGCAAGGCTTCGGGGATCGCTTTAGTATCGACAGGTTCAATCGCCACGGCAGACTCGGCGACTGAAAGCGCCTGTCGGTCCAGGCTGCTATCCACATAGCGCCAGGTCAGGCCAAGCCGGTGCCCCACCCAATCCAGCACTTCGTCCAGATTGACCGGTTTGACAAAGAAATCCTGTGCCGGGATCTTGGCCTGGTTGTCCAGGCTGCGGTCATAGGCATTGGCCGACACGATCGCGATCGGGATCTGCGAGTGATGCACCTCGCGGATGATATAAGCGGCTTCCCAGCCGTCCATCACCGGCATGGCCAGATCCATCAGTATCAAATCGGCCTTCACTGCCTGGTACTGGTTCACACAGGCCTGGCCGTTAGCCGCCTCGTGGATGATAAAGCCCAGTGGCTGCAAAGTGTCGCGTAATAACTCGCGGTCTGCGTCTTCATTATCCACTACCAGGATGGTACGTGGCGGGCCTTCATAGCCGGTACGCTGGCGCACTGCCTGTTTGGACAAATGCGCCGTTTCGCGGATCTGCGGTAAAAACAAACGGATATCAAAACGCGTGCCATAGCCAACCACGCTATCGAAATGGATCTCGCCACCCATCAGTTGCGTCAACAGCTTGCTGATGGTCAGGCCCAGGCCAGTGCCGCCTATGCCGACCACATTGGCCGCGCTGCCACGCTCAAACGGCTCAAATATTTTCTCCACCTCATTCGGCGCAATGCCGGGGCCGGTATCCTGTATCTCGATCTGCGCAATTTCGCGGGCATAGCTGATGCGGAAAGTCACACTGCCTTTGGTGGTGAATTTCACCGCGTTGCCAAGAATATTCACCAGTATCTGCATCAGGCGTTTATGGTCTGCCCGCACATATTCAGGCAGGCTGCCGACCTGTTCAAAATGAAAAGTCAGGCCTTTGTTTTGCGCCTGTATCTCAAACATGCTGACGATATGCGTGATGAATTCAGGGAAATGCAGCGGCTTGACATCAAACGCCATTTTGCCGCTTTCAATACGCGCAATATCCAGCGTACTCTCGATCAGTGACAGCAAATGCTCACCACCACGGCTAATGGTTTTGATCGCCTGCTTGCGGTGGTCCGGGATGCTGTCATCATTGGTCAGCAACTGCGCATAACCCAGGATACTGTTGAGCGGCGTGCGCAACTCATGGCTGATACCGGTGATGTAGCGGCTTTTGGCCTGGTTGGCCTCTTCAGCCAGGCGACGGGCTTTTTGCAACTGGGTATCGGTTTTTTTGTGCGACTCGATCTCTTCCAGCAACAGCCCGGTTTGCCGGTTGGATTCTTCCTGCGCCACGCGACGGCTGGCAGAAGTAAGTACCAGCCACCAGGCGACAATGCCGCCCAGAAACAGCAATGCGACAAATACCTTGAGATAACCCAGGCGGAAGCGCCGCATCAGCTCAGGCGATTCCTGGCCTATGGTCAGCGAATCATGCAGGTAAATCAAACCTATAGTGGCGCCGAACAACAGCATGGCAATGACCATCAGCAACAAAAAATGGGCAACACCCCCATTCAGATGCGGCCATAAGCTTTTTGGCAGAATCTTGCGGTTCAGCGCTTCCCACTGCGCACTCAGTCGCGCCTGCGGTTTACAGGCATCATGACACCTGGCATCCAGGCAGCAACACAGCGAACAGATCGCGCCGCCATAAGCCGGGCATTGCGCCATATCACTGAGTTCATATTCGCGCTCGCAGATGACGCATTGCTTAGTCGCGGCGGGTTGCAGATAGACCGGCCGTTGCCTGGCCAGGTAATACTTGCCTTTGGTATACCAGGCGATCAGCGGCGATAACAACAGCGCGGTGAACAATGAAATAAAGGTAGAAAAGGATTGCGCCACTACCCCCATAAAACCGGTATAGGCAGCGATAGACACAGCCGAAGCAATGAACATTGCACCGACGCCTACCGGGTTGATGTCATATAAATAAGCGCGCCTGAACTCTATGCCTTTCGGGCTTAGGCCGAGTGGCTTATTGATCACCAGATCAGCCACCACTGCGGCAATCCAGGCAATGGCAATATTGGCATATAACCCTAAAATCTCTTCCAGTGCCTGAAACACATTCAGTTCCATCAACACGATGGCGATCATCACGTTAAATGCCACCCAGACTATGCGACCAGGGTGACTATGCGTGAGCCGGGCGAAGAAATTAGACCACGCCAGTGAACCGGCATAGGCATTGGTCATATTGACCTTGATTTGCGAGACACAGACAAACAGTGCTGTCACCGCCAGCGCGATCTCGTGGTTGCTGAACACATGCTCAAAGCCCACCAGGTACATATGCGTAGGGTTGACTGCTGAACTCAGCGGCATGTCGCGGTTAAATACCAGATAAGCCAGCAAGGCCCCTGCCAGCATTTTCAGCATCCCCAGGATCACCCAGCCAGGCCCGGCCAGCAATACACCCAGGTTCCAGCGCCAGTAATTCTCTTTAGTGCGCGCGGGCATAAAACGCAAAAAGTCCACCTGCTCGCCCACTTGCGGAATCAGCGCCACACCCACCGCAGTCGCCGCGCCAAACATCAACCAATTGAAATGCCCGCCGTTGGCAGATACACCGGCAAAATCACTCAAGCGGCTTAACACATTCGGGTCTGCGCGCAGAATCGCGAAAAAAGGCAGGAACATCAGCGCGATCCAGATCGGCTGCGTGATCATCTGGATACGACTGATCAGCGTCACGCCATGCGTCACGAGCGGAATCACGATCAGCGCGCTGACCAGATAACCCAGATATAGCGGCAAATGGAAATAGAGTTCCAGCGCATAGCCCATGATCGCCGCTTCCAGCGAAAACAGGATGAACGTAAACGAAGCGTAAATAAACGAAGATATGGTCGAGCCTATATAGCCAAACCCGGCGCCGCGGGTCAGCAGATCCATATCCAGCCCGTACTTGGCCGCGTAATAGCTGATAGGCAACCCGGTCAGGAAGATGATCGCACCTACCGCCAGAATCGCCCATAAAGCATTGGGGAAACCATAATTAATGGTGATCGTGCCGCCAATCGCCTCCAGCACCAGGAAAGAGATCGCACCCAGCGCGGTATTGGAGACGCGAAGAATAGACCACTTGCGGAAAGCGCGTGGCGTGTAGCGCAACGCATAATCTTCAATTGTTTCGTTGGCTACCCAGTTGTTATAGTCGCGACGGATCTTGACGATACGCTGTATCGGTTCGGCAGTGACTTCAGCGGATATTCCGGCAGACGGTATAGACAATCAAAACCCTTAAAGAGGATAGGTATTCAGAACGCAGCAATGACGATGCCTTGACACAAGGCCATAGCGCTGCCCGAAGCTATCTTAAAACGGGCAGGCCAATCAATCACTACGTTAATTGACGCAGGCGGCTAAGGCAAGAATACTGACAGGGCTTTACATTTAGATCAACACAATAAAAAAGCGGACCTGCATGATCCGCTTTTAAAACTACACTGTGTGGCGTGGAAATTACTGGATCAGGCCACCAGCCAGTAAGCCCCCAGGCCCATCATCACCGCACCCAGCAGCCGGGTCACCATTTTAAGCCATGGTTGCTGCTGCCGGCCCAGCACCCAGCCCAACCCATGCAAGCCAGCAGTCGCCAAGACCATGCCGCCCAAGGCATTCCAGCTTTGGCCCAGCTCTGTACCATGCACATAGCCATGGGCCGCCGCTACCAATGCCACCACTGAAAATTGTGCCCCTCTGGAGAATTGACCTTTAACAATCAGCAAGCCACCCATCACCAGCACACTGGCCGCGACCAGTACTTCAGCCAGTGACATCGGCAGCCAAACCATGGCCAGCGCCGCAAATACCGCCATCACGCTGACAAACAATACAGGCAACTGCCAGCCCTGCTGCGCCGGACGCCGCGCCGCCCAGATACCCAATGACAACATGACCAGCAAATGATCCCAGCCCGTCAGCGGATGCAAAAACCCGCTCGCAAACCCCACCTGCAAATCATGCCCCGGATGTGCATATGCAGAACCTGAAACCACGCTCGCCCCGATAGCTAACAGAATACTTTTTTTCATTAAATCTTCTCCCACAGAATTGTAACTATATTACTTAGCTCGCCCATGAACACGCTACTCAAAGCTGAACGCTGCCTGTTTGTGGCAAGGCGCATGGGCGCAGACAGTACAAATAGTACGGCAAGCCCATGCAACACCGCCACAGGCAGGCAGCGTTCAGCTTTATTGCATGAGGCCTTGTTTTTCGATGAAGGTGATGATCTCCTCCAACCCCTGCCCACTCTTCAGGTTACTGAAAATAAACGGTTTTTCACCACGCATGCGTTTGGCATCCTGAGCCATCACTTCCAGCGAGGCGCCAACCATAGGCGCCAGGTCTATCTTGTTAATCACCAGCAGGTCTGACTTGGTGATACCCGGGCCACCTTTGCGCGGGATCTTCTCGCCTGCCGCCACATCAATCACATAAATGGTTAAATCCGACAGTTCAGGACTAAACGTCGCCGCCAGGTTATCGCCGCCACTTTCGACAAACACGATGTCCAGTGTCTGGAAACGTTTGCTCAATTGCGCGACCGCTTCAAGGTTCATGGACGCATCTTCACGGATGGCCGTATGCGGGCAGCCGCCGGTTTCCACGCCGATAATGCGCTCGGGCGACAAGGCTTCGTTGCGCGTCAGAAACTCGGCATCTTCCTTGGTGTAGATATCGTTGGTGACGACGGCGATGTTATATGCCTCGCGCAAGCGCTGGCATAGCGCGAGTGTCAGTGCCGTTTTACCGGAGCCGACCGGGCCACCGATGCCTACGCGTAATGGCTCTTTAAAATCAGTGACTGCCGGAGTGGGAGTATCAAACTGGGTATGTATTTTCATGATCTGAATAACCTGCTGTATTGTGTTTCGTGTTGGCAACCGGCGATGCTGAGTAAAGGGTTGAAATTACTCATGGCATCGTCAGGTAAAGCCATGGCGCTCGCTACCACGTGTGGCAACTGTTCACCCATGGCGAATAAAATGGTTTGTCCGGCAACCTGACCTAACGGCACTGTTTTCATGGCGGCACTGGCCTGGTTCTCCAGCCAGCCCCAGGCGTAGCCATGCAAAGCCTGTTCAGGCGGAATCTGCCAGTGATGGGCAATCGCGGCGTATAAGGTGGGAAAAGCCGGCGATTCCAGGGTATTTACCTGCGCGACTAATTCCTCTGACATGGGTTTCAGGTCATTCAGTAAACGGCGCAGGGAGTAGCCCATCTGCCGTGTTTCAGCCCAGCCTTCTGCCGTATCGCGCCCGGACTGGTAAAAACTGTCCCACTCACGCACTGCAACCAGGTCACCTGCCTGCCATGCCTGGTATAAACGATATAACACCGGCAACTCGAAGCGCGCCTGGTAGATCTGCAAACTATCACTGATCCAGGCCTGGGCCGAAGCCACATCTTTCACTTCGCCTGATTCAATCGCCCACTCCAGCCCTTGCGAATAGCAATAGGCGCCTACCGGCAGCATAGGGCTAGCCAATTGCAATAAACGGCTTAATGCGAGGGCATTGGCCATCTAGCTACCCTGCCCTTTGAGACGCGGACGCAAGGATTGCAAGCCATCGTCTTCGTGACCGTGCCTGTGGCCACCGCCGTAAGCACCGGCCTCCGGTTCAAATGGCGCCTGTACTTCACTCACCTGCATGCCCAGCCCCACCAGCATATCTCTGAGCACATAGTCCTGCTCCAGCCGCAACCAGCCATCACCAATCTGCAGCGGCACATGCCGGTTGCCCAGATGATAAGCAGCCCGCATCAGGTCGCGTGGCGTCGGTGCGATCACGTTATACACCGGCTCTTGTGCAGCCACGATCTGCACCACCAGCTTGCCATCTGCAGACTGGATCAAATCGCCACCGCGCAGAATAATGCCGCGGCTTAAAAAAAGTGCCGCCTCATTACCTGAGGCCAGCGTCACGCGCAGGCGACTTTTCTGCCGCAGGTCAAAAGGTAATTCTAGCGTGTCATCGATGTGGCCGCTGACAGTGATACGTTCAGTTAAATGAATCATAAGAGCTCAATTAAAAATCAATGCGCGCGGGATAAAGTGCAAGGCATCCGGAACGCAGAAACCGGACAACTAACGCAGTGTTGCGGCGTAGGCTAACTCGCGTAGCGATGTTAAACGAAGTGGCCGAAACCAATGTACATGTAGTACATGAGGATTTCGAAAACGCAGTTTCAGTGTACGGTAACCTTAAGGTTATGCCGTCACTAAAAAACCGCGTAACGCCGCAATTTTCCCGCATAGTCATTGATCAAAACAGGAAATAACGTTGTGCCATCGGCAACACTTCCGCCGGTTCGCAAATCAAAGGCATACCATCTGCCAATACCTCATAGGTTTCCGGATCCACCTCTATCTTTGGCATCCAGGTGTTATGCACCATATCGGATTTTTTCACGCCACGTGTGCCTTTGACCGCCACCAGCGTTTTTTGCAAACCCAGTGCTTTCAGCTCGGGGTTATCCAGCCCGGCTTGTGAGACAAAAGTGACTGCCGTTTTCAAGCCACCACCATACGCGCCGAACATGGGGCGGTAATGCACGGGTTGCGGGGTCGGGATGGAAGCATTCGGGTCGCCCATCGCCGCAGCGGCGATCATGCCACCTTTAATAATGGTAAAAGGCTTTACCCCAAAGAATGCGGGTTTCCAGACCACCAGATCGGCCAGTTTACCGACTTCGACCGAACCCACCACATGCGAGACGCCATGCGTGATGGCCGGGTTGATGGTGTATTTGGCGATATAGCGCTTGATACGGAAGTTATCATTACCCGGTGCGTCTTCCACCAACGGGCCACGCTGGATCTTCATTTTATGCGCGGTTTGCCAGGTACGGATAATGACTTCGCCCACGCGCCCCATGGCCTGCGAGTCAGATGACATCATGGAAAATGCGCCCAGGTCATGGAAAATATCTTCCGCTGCGATGGTTTCGCGGCGGATGCGGCTTTCGGCAAACGCGATATCTTCGGCAATCGCCGGATCCAGGTGATGACAAACCATCAGCATATCCAGGTGTTCATCGATGGTGTTTACAGTAAACGGCCGTGTGGGATTGGTCGATGAAGGCAACACATTAGGGTAGCCCGCTGCCTTGATAATATCCGGCGCATGACCGCCACCCGCGCCTTCGGTATGGAAGGTATGGATGGTGCGGCCTTTAAAAGCGCCTATGGTGGTTTCTACAAAGCCAGACTCATTCAGGGTATCGGAGTGAATAGCGACCTGCACATCCATTTCGTCGGCAATGCTCAGGCAATTATCAATCGCCGCCGGGGTCGTGCCCCAGTCCTCATGCAGTTTAAGACCGATCACGCCCGCCTGCACCTGCTCACGCAACGGTTCCGGCAGGCTCGCATTGCCTTTGCCTAAAAAGCCCAGGTTCATGGGGAAAGCATCTGCGGCCTGCAGCATGCGGTGGATATGCCACGGCCCAGGCGTACAGGTGGTGGCAAACGTGCCGGTCGCAGGGCCGGTGCCACCACCTATCATGGTGGTGACGCCTGACATCAGCGCTTCTTCAATCTGTTGCGGGCAGATAAAGTGGATATGCGTATCAATGCCGCCGGCTGTGATGATCATGCCTTCGCCAGCGATGACTTCGGTACCCGCACCAATCGCAATCGTCACGCCGGGCTGGATATCAGGGTTACCGGCCTTGCCGATGGCAGAAATATAGCCGCCTTTGATGCCGATATCGGCTTTGACGATCCCCCAGTGATCAATGATCAATGCGTTGGTGATCACGGTATCAGCCACTTCAGCCGCCAGGCCTTGCCCCTGGCCCATGCCATCACGAATGACCTTGCCCCCGCCAAACTTCACTTCTTCGCCATAGATGGTGAAATCTTTCTCCACCTCCACCCACAACTCGGTATCTGCCAAGCGCACCTTGTCGCCGACAGTGGGGCCGAACATTTCGGCATAGGCGCGTTTATCCATTTTGACTGTCATTGCTTATCCTTGTTACTTGTACTGTATTGGCCTAACTACTTCAGGGCGCCCATGACCTTGCCGGCAAAGCCATACACTTCGCGTTTGCCCACCAGTTTAACCAGTTGCACGGTGCGCGTCTGGCCCGGCTCAAAACGTACCGCAGTGCCTGCGGCAATATTCAGGCGGGCGCCATAGGCCAATGCGCGGTCAAACGATAACGCTTCGTTCGTCTCGTAAAAATGGTAATGCGACCCGACCTGGATAGGCCGATCGCCTTGATTAGCGACATCCAGCGTCACCGTTTCACGCCCTGTGTTTAATTCGATGTCGCCTGCTGCGACCTGCATTTCGCCGGGAATCATTTATATGCTCCTATGAACCTAAAAATCCGCATTCTTTTAATCGTTAACCTTAATTCGCAGGCTTGATGTTGCAAGCGTAGAGGGCAAGGCGCGCATCCGCAGACAGTACAATAAGTACGGCAAGGATAAGCAACACCGCCATCTGCGCTTGCAACATCGAGCCGTTATGGAATGGGGTGGTGGACGGTGACTAGCTTGGTTCCGTCGGGAAAAGTAGCTTCCACCTGTATATCCGGAATCATTTCCGGCACCCCCTCCATCACTTCATCCCGCGCCAGCAAGGTAGTGCCATAACTCATCAGTTCGGCCACCGTTTTGCCATCACGCGCCCCCTCCATAATGGCGGCTGAAATATAAGCCACCGCTTCAGGATAATTCAGTTTTAAACCACGGGCCTTGCGTCGCTCAGCTAATAGCGAGGCGGTGAAAATCAATAATTTATCTTTTTCTCTTGGGGTGAGTTCCATAAACGGTGTGTTCCAGTAGGCTGATTCTCTAAGTCTTTTTCTGCGGCAGGTCAGGTATTCCAGATACGTGGCCTGATGGCTTGTTTTTGATAATACCATGGCCGCAATAACTGCCAGCACTGCTCAAAGTATTGCCTGGCTTGCTGCGAGGCATTGCCGACATAGCGGATGCACAGCACTTCCGGTAAAGCCGTGATGCCTACGTTGGCATCTGCGACCACAATATCTCGGCAGGCTTGCACTACTTCGGCAGGCACCACACCAGCACACACCAGAAACGTGCCAAATACCGCCGCACTCCCTAAACCGGCACGACTGGTCCTGACCACATCCTCTGCCTGCATGTGTGCACGTTCGTTCCAGATCAGTTGGCCATTGCGCGAGATGCGCTGATTTAACTGATACAGGCCGTGCTGCCAGACTTCCTGTTGCGCCTGGCGGCCCAGGCAGACGATATCCCAGGCGGCTAAGGTAGCATCCGCAGCTAATGCGATCTCGGCAGAAAAAGCCACTTCTGCCGCGTTAAATAAAATATTCTCCTGCGGCAACCATTCCAGCCCACTGCCTGCAGCTAACTGGAACTGCAAGGTTTGCGTGGCTTTGGTGCCGTTCGCCTTATACCATTTACCCGCGCCTGGCGTGGTTAACAGGGCTCGCGCACCGGGTGCTACATTGACCTGCAAATGCAATGCGTCGCCACCTGCTACGCCACCGGGCGGATGCACTACCACCGCATGACAGATATCCTCGCCTTCAGGATGCAGACTTTTCTGAACGACTAATGGTCCATGATGCAGCCTATGCGCCAGATAAGAGCGTGCATCACGTCTGGCAAAGCCAAGTTCCAGTCTGGCTTGCCAGTGTTTTGCAACAGTACTTTGTAAAGGTGGCGATGAAATCGCAGGCTTTAAATCATCCATACCGGCATCATGCCACAGCTCATCAAGATTACTCTTTTAATACTTGCCACAGAGTGCACAGAGATTTCAAATGCAAACACTTGTTGAATTAGTTTTTCTCTGTGAGCTCTGTGTCCGCTGTGGCTAAAAAAGCACTTACACAGATAAATAACTTTTCACCTTGGCGGCATCGACATTGTCGCGCGTGTCTTCATGAATAAAGCGGCCTTTATCGATCACGATAATACGATCGGCGACTTCCATGGTGAAACTCAACACCTGTTCAGACACGATGATGGTGATCTCGCGCATCTTGCGAATCTCGTTCAGCACCTTGGCGATGTCTTTAATAATGGATGGCTGTATGCCTTCGGTTGGCTCATCCAGTAACAGGACTTTAGGGTTAGTCACCAGCGCACGGGCAATCGCCAGTTGCTGTTGCTGCCCGCCAGACAAGTTACCGCCTTTGCGTTTGCGCATTTCATGCAACACCGGGAACAAGGCAAAAATATCTTCGGGAATTTCGCGCGTGGCAGACTTCTCCAGCCCGGTTTCGATATTTTCCTGCACCGTCATGTTAGGAAAAATCCAGCGCCCTTGCGGCACATAGGCCAGGCCTTTCATGACGCGGTCATGCGTGGCAGCGCCTTGCAGATCCACACCATCCACAGTGGCTTTGCTGGCTTTGCTCGGCAAAATGCCCATCAGCGACTTGAATAAAGTCGTTTTACCCATGCCGTTGCGGCCCATGATGGCCAGGGTTTCATTTTTGTTGGCTTTAAAATTCAGGCCGTGTATCACCTGACTTTGGCCATAACTCACCTGCAAATTCTCAATTTCAAACATGCTGTGCTCCTCTGCTGGCCTATTTAATGAATGATCCAATTGAATTAATGGCCTAAATAAACTTCAATGACTTTTTCGTCCGCCTGCACCTTTTCCATCGGCCCTTCGGCGAGGATCTTGCCCTGGTGTAACACGGTGACTTTGTGCGCGATCTTCTTCACGAACTCCATATCGTGTTCAATCACAATCACCGAACGGTTCTGGCAGATGCGGTTGAGCAGTGCTGCGGTCTGGTCACGTTCCTTGGCACTCATGCCGGCCACCGGTTCATCCAGCATTAACAGTTCAGGCTCTTGCATCAGTAGCATGCCGATTTCCAGCCATTGCTTCTGGCCATGGCTAAGCAAGGCAGATTCCATATCCAGGAACTCGGTCAGCATGATGTCATCGGCGACCCGGCGCACCTGGTCTTCCACTTCCTGCGTGCGTTTAAAAGTCAGGCTGCCAAACACACCACGGCCTTTGGGGTAAGACACTTCCAGGTTCTGGTAGACCGTCAGGTTTTCATAAATAGACGGATTCTGGAATTTGCGGCCTACGCCGGAGCGCACGATCTCGTGTTCCGAAAGTTTGGTCAGTTCGATATTGTTGAACTTGATAGACCCGGCGGTGGATTTGGTTTTACCGCAGATCAGGTCCAGCACAGTGGTTTTACCGGCGCCGTTAGGGCCGACCAGTACGCGCAATTCATTTTTATCGATATACATGGTGAGCTTATCCACGGCTTTAAAGCCATCGAAGGAGACGGTTAAATCTTCTACAGCCAAGACGAAGTCTGTATTACTCATGCTTCTGCTCCTCTCAATTTGTTACTTTCGATCGCAGAAGTGGCATCTGCTTTCTTGCGTGTTGATTTGCTGGTGGCCACACCGGTAGATTCAGTGACCAGGGTTGTTTCAATGGCTGTTTCAATGGCTGTTTCGGTAAGTACTGCCTGTGCTTCTACCTTAGAAGTACTTACCTCAGGCTTTTTTGCAGCTGGCGCTTTGTCTTTGAACCAGCCATATTTTGTGGCGTATTTATCCCAGATACCTGCCAACCCGCTTGGGAAGAACATCACCACCGCGATAAACAGGCCGCCCATCAGGAACAACCACATTTCAGGGTAGGTTTCTGAGAACACGGTTTTACCGTAGTTGACCAGCAAGGTGCCATACACCGCGCCCACCAGTGAGGCACGACCACCTACCGCACAGAAGATCACCATTTCAATCGATGGCACGATGCCGACGAAAGAAGGTGACATAAAGCCTACCTGCAAGGTGAACATGGCGCCACCGACCGCAGACATCATGGCTGCCAGGCAGAAGATGAAGATTTTGAAATTGGAAACGTCGTAACCAGAGAAACGTACGCGCTCTTCTTTGTCACGCATCGCCAGCAGCAACATGCCGAACTTGCTGCTCATGATGTATTTAGATAAGAAGATCGCACCGAACAGCAACAGGCCATTCACAAAGTACAGGATATATTTGGCAGAGTCAGTACGGATATCCCAGCCCAGCAGGGTGCGCAAATCCGTCATGCCGTTCACACCACCGGTATACCCTTGCTGACCGATGATCAGGATGCTCAGGATCAGCGCCACCGCTTGCGTGATGATGGAGAAATACACGCCACCCACACGCCGTTTAAACATGGCATAACCGATGATGTAGGCAAACAATGCCGGAATGGTCAGTACGGCAAAGATAGTGAATGGTAAGCTCTTGAACGGCTCCCAGAACCATGGCAAGGCGGTGAGCTGGTTCCAGTCCATAAAGTCAGGAATCCCTGGCGTAGACTGGATCTTGGTACTGAGCGGGTCAGACGCTTCCAGTTTCAGGAACATGGCCATGGCATATCCGCCGAGGCCGAAGAAGATGCCCTGGCCCAGGCTCAGGATACCGCCGTGCCCCCACAGCATGACCAGGCCGACAGCCACAAACGCGTAAGTCAGGTATTTACCGATTAAATTGAGGCGGAAGATATCTACGCCCAGTGGCAGTACAACGAAGATGATTACAGCCAGCACAGCCAGGCTGATCACACCCTCCTTACCACCCAGTAACGGGCTGGCTTTCATTTTTTCCCATAATGTCATCAAGATTCTCCTCTGTTGATGCGTTGATTCTATTGCGGCGGGTGGAAACAATTAATACGTTCATTTACTTATGGCAACGCGTGAGAAACCTGTTCACACGTTGCCATCACCCGCTATTTACGCAGTTTGGAGGCAAACAAGCCCTCTGGCTTCATCATCAAAATGCTGACGATGACCAGCAAAGTAGACACCTTGCCCATAGAGCTGGTCATAAAGAATTGCAGTATTGATTGCGCCTGGGCGATACCGAAGGCGGAAGCAATCGTACCGACGATACTGGCGGCACCACCGAACACCACCACCATAAAGCTGTCTACGATGTACAGCGTGCCTGTAGTCGGTCCGGTAGAAGCAATGGTAGTAAATGCGGCACCCGCGATACCGGCAATGCCACAGCCCAGGGCAAACGTCACCCGGTCGACTTTGGCCGTGTTAATCCCTACTGCACCAGCCATGGTGCGGTTTTGCACGGTGGCACGCACACGCAGGCCCCAGCGTGATTTATACATAAACATGTACACGCCAAAGGTCACCAGCGCTGCCAGCACCATCACGAACAGACCGTTGATCGGAATATCGATATCCGGGGTTGGATTCACAGAACCCAGCATCCACTCGGGCAATTCGGCACTCACTTCTTTAGCGCCAAATGAGGAACGGAAGATCTGCTGCATGACCAGGCTCAAACCCCAGGTCGCCAGCAAGGTATCCAGCGGCCGCTTGTAGAGATGCCGGATCATAATGAATTCAATGAAGTAACCGACGGCGAACGCCAGTACAAAGGCAATCGCAATGGCAAACACAAAGTAATAATTAGTGAACCCGTAAGTGGCAGCCACTTTGGAAAGCATGACTGTGGTGTAAGCACCTATGGTCATAAACTCACCGTGCGCCATGTTGATCACACCCATCTGCCCGAAAATAATCGCGAGACCTAGTGCCATCAGTAGCAACACTGTAAACATGCTCAGGCCCGAAAAGCCCTGCATCACCACAATATTGCCTATTTCTGCCATCGAATAACCAAACATAGCGGTCTCCTGTTAAATGCCATTTCTATAATGATTCTGTATTGAGTTTTGTTACTTGGTATTTGTGACCTGGTTTTATCACTTGCGCCAAACGGTAGCCGGGGTTACCGGCTACCGTGTCAGCTATTTAAGACAACACCGGTTTATTGGTAGCCTTTTGGAAACGGATCAGGTTTGATGTAATCAGAGGTGTAAACCACTTTGGCCTGGCCATCTTTACCCCATTGACCAATACGCAACTTGGTTGTCAGGTGATGGTTGGCTTCTACAGTCACAGGGCCTTCTGGCGCTTCTTTCAAGGTGTAACCTGGCAATGCTGCTTGTACTTTATCTACATCGAAGCTACCAGCACGTTCAACAGCAGCCTTGTACAACCATGGGCCCAGGTAAGCAGCTTGGGTTACGTCGCCGATCACAGCATCTTTACCCCAGCGTTTTTTGAAAGCCTCAACAAATTTCTTGTTTTCAGGATTGTCTTGCGACTGGAAGTATTTCATTGCTGAATAGAAACCAGCCAGGTTCTCACCGCCGATACCTAATACTTCATCTTCAGTCACGGAGATGGTCAACATGGTTTGCTTGCTGGAGTTCAAGCCAGCTGCGTTCAACTGTTTGAACCAGGCTACGTTACTGCCGCCTACCACCGCTGCGTAGATCACGTCAGGTTTTTTCAGTTTGATTTTGTTGATCACAGAACCAAATTGCGTGTCACCCAGAGCGATGTACTCTTCGCCCACCACTTTGCCGCCCAGATGCTGCTCGATGTGTTTGCGGGCGATCTTCATGGAAGTACGTGGCCAGATGTAGTCAGAACCGATCAGGTAAAAAGTTTTGGCTTTTTTCTCTTTGGCGATCCAGTCCACGCCTGCCAGGATCTGCTGTGTTGCTTCCTGACCTGTGTAGAACACGTTTTTGGATTGCTCAAGACCTTCATAGAAAGTCGGGTAGAACAGCAAGCCATTGTCTTTTTCAAACACTGGCAATACGGCTTTACGTGAAGCAGAGGTCCAGCAGCCCATTACAGAAGCCACTTTGTCTTTTTCCAGCAGTTTTTTCGCTTTTTCAGCAAAGGTTGGCCAGTCAGAAGCACCGTCTTCCTGCACGATTTCGATCTTGCGACCCAAAATACCGCCCATGGCGTTGATTTGCTCGATCGCCAGCTTTTCAGCCTGGATAGAGCCGGTTTCACTGATCGCCATAGTGCCGGTAGCGGAGTGCAGGATACCGACTTTCACGGTGGTATCAGTCACTGCCAGGCCGGTGGTATTCACTTTTGCCGTGGGAAAGTCTGCGGCAAATACGTGTCCGGTAACGAGACCCGCTGCCATCATGGCACCTAACATCGCGCCTTTGATAAAACCCCTTCTGTTCAAGGTACTCATTACATTTCTCCTTTAAAAATCAGTTAACTTCAAAATTAAACATTGCTCACTACATACTGTGTTCAGGGACTGCATGACTGATGGATGACTGCTTAATGCCCTATCAGCTATACCAGGTCGATCAGACTAGTGTCCGATCAGCTTTACTTGGTCGATCAGGCTAATGCCCGATCATCCAGGGCCTGGCCGTTTTCTTGGTTTGCATCTGCATGGCCGGTTTGCCGTTATCAGGGTTCACCTTGGTGGTGGTTTTGCAGGTATGTGACCCTGTGCAACCACAACTTGAACGGCGACCACTGCGTGGCTCGTGGGCAGACTTCTCGTTACGTTCATGTGCGGACCGCTGCTGCTTGCCCATGATGGCCAGTTTGGGCACCGACAAGATGCGCGGGCTTTCAGACCCACAGCAGTCGCAATCGGCTGGCAAACTGGATTCACTCATTTTGCGTAGCGCAGTAAACACGCCACAACTATCACACTCATATTCGTAAAGAGGCATCTGTACACTTCCCTTTTAAACTTGGCCTATGCAAACCTGGCTTTTGAAAACTTGACCTTAAGCGTTTATCTCTTAAGTACTCGGCGCCACGCTGATACCCGGCGGCACTTCGATCTTCGGTCCATCGGCATTCGGACGGATATCAAACTCGAAGATCTCAGTCGGGATCCACAAAGTGGCACACGCGTTCGGGATGTCCACGATGCCGCTGATATGGCCTTCTACCGGCGCGGTACCGAGGATCGCCACTGCCTGTTCACCGCTGTAACCGAATTTCTTCAGGTACTCGATCGCATTCAGGCAAGCCTGACGGTAAGCGACGTGTACATCCAGGTAATGCTGCTTGCCAGCTTCATCGACAGAAATCCCTTCAAAAATCACGTAATCACGATAAGTCGGTGTGATCGGGCTAGGCTGGAAAATCGGGTTTTTAATCGCGTACTTTTTCACGCCGTCTTTGATCAGGCTGACCTTGATATCCAGATAGCCAGCCATTTCGATCGCGCCGCAGAAAGTGATCTCTCCATCACCCTGGGAGAAGTGCAGGTCACCCATGGAGAGGCCGCCATCCTTCACGTAGACCGGGAAGAATATTTTCGAACCCTTGGTCAGGTTTTTGATGTCGCAGTTACCGCCGTGGTCACGTGGTGGCACAGTACGCGCACCTTCTGCCGCCGCTTTCTTGGCAGCGTCACCGGACAAACGGCCCATGACAGCAGATTTAGGCTCAGGTGGCAGCGCCAGTGCTGGCACGCGGTCTGGATCGGTGGCGATCAGCGCCGCTTCACGCTCATTCCAGGTCTCCAGCAGTTCGCGTGATGGCAGGCAGCCGATCAAACCCGGATGCATGATGCCGGCATAACGGACCTTAGGCACATGGCGGGAAGTCGTATATACGCCGTGGAAATCCCAGATCGACTTGCTGGCTTTAGGGAAATGGTCAGTCAGGAAACCACCGCCATTCTCTTTGGCAAACAGGCCGTTAAAGCCCCATTGCTGGTCGTCAAAGGTACCAACATCCAGAATCTCTACCACCATCAGGTCACCTGGCTCGGCACCTTCAACACCGATAGGGCCGCTCAAGTAGTGCACCTGGGTCAGGTCCACGTCACGGATATCGTTGGCGCTATCGTTGTTACCGATCTGGCCGCCGGTCCAGTCCATACATTCCACGCGGAACTCATCACCAGGCTTGACCATGGCGATCATGGGCAGGTCAGGATGCCAGCGGTTATGGATCTGACCGTCCTGTTCCCATGGCTTTTTATCCAAATCCAACTTCACTATTGTTTTCATTACGCTCAGCTCCTAATAAATAAATTTAGGTGAGAAAGGTTTATAAGGTCCGATTAAAATTGCATCTGTAAGGCGACACGGAAGAAATTGTCGCTAGAAGTGGCCGGTGTATCGGTTTTACCTACAGTGGCGGTGATGACTGAGTTGTATGGGGCAATAATGTAATTCGCACCCACTTCAAAACGCTTGGTATCTGCACCGGTACGGGTATTCACACTGGCTGCAGTTGTCACGCCATCTGCGTCAAATTTCTGGTAACGCACGATAGGCATGATCTTGCCCCAGCCGATCGGGTCGTTAAACAGATAGCCCAGGCCTGCAGAGTAAGCTTTACCTTGTTCACCCAAGAAGACATCATCTGTGTCGTAGTAGTAGTAAGCAGCCTCAGCAGAGAAAGTGCCTGGACCTACATCTTTTTTCTCCAGCAGGAAATCCACGCTGTAAGATTTATAGTCACCAACGATGCCAGGCACTGTGCTGACCACGCCGTCTTTTTTCATGCGGCCAGCGATACCGATGGCCAGGATGTCTTTGGCACCAAAATAGTTACCAGTACCGTAGTAGCCTGGTTCTGCATCCCAGAAGTCGATCTGTACGCGACCGGCATACATCAATTTGTCTTTTGTGCCGTTGGCTTCAGATTGCGCGCCAGTACCGCTGAAACGGAAAATGTTGTCGCCTTCAAACGCACCGAAAGAAACAGCCACGTGGTCTTCCATAAAGCTGGAAACCACTGCCACACCATCATCACGGCCGATCACGCCACCGTTCCAGCCGTAGCGGGAAGCGATGTTTGCCCAGTAGCCACCACCCATAGAGTAGTAAGGGCCTGCCATGTTGGCGCGGTCACTTGGAGACAGGAAACGACCTGCCCAGATAGAGATTTCAGGGGTAACCTGGAACTGCACGTTGGCATCGATCACTTCAAAGTTACTGCCTGCAGAACCACCACCGGATTTCTCGGTGTTCAACATGCCCTTGATGTATTTATTGAACGAACCTGACAAATACAAACGCGCACTATCCAGCGTAAAATCATTTGAGCGGTCACTGCCGTTTGCAGCGGCATCTTCAACAGAGTTGTAACTCGTGATAAAACCAAAGCCAGCACTGATATACTTGTCTTCACCAAAGCTGATCGTGGCACCCGCATTTGCCAGTTGCACACCCAGGCCACACGCCATCGCTACCGCAGTATGCAAGGCACATTTCTTAATATTCATCATTTAAAACTCCCTTTCTCGTTAACTTCAAACAATCACAGTCGATCAAAACTTGTGCCCAGATTAACGACAGGGAGGTGTAGGACAAATACGTCAATTTGCGTAGGATGTTAAATAGCAAACACCGCTAGACTGCACATAACAAATTGATCACGGGGCTAGCAATGCGTCTTTTAACTTACTGCATTCCGCAAGCGATGCAACCTTTGAATAACTGCATTCCGCAAGCGATGCATCTTTTAACTTACTTAGTTTTGGTGGCTTTATTACCAGGGTGTGGCGAGGTTTCCTACAAGCGCGGCGGTTCGCAACAAGATATAGACAGAGCGCATCAGGCTTGCCGTGGCAGCGGTGATCAACTTTCTGCCTGCCTGGCAAACCAGGGCTGGCAAAAACCTAAGATAGATGCCATGGACCCGCTGTTTGCGACGGTAGAAACCCGTGACAACCATGAGGAAGTCATCAGCAAGCCGAGTCCATTTATTGAAATCACACCGGATAAAAAAGAAAAAGCAGCCGCAGCCGCTGTTGTAAAACCGCCACAGAGTAATGCAGCCGCGACAACAAAGCATGCAGAAGCATCCGTCGCTACGCCAACAACCCACAATACAACTACAGAAGAGGAAAAAACAGACAAGACCGCCCCCCACTCCACCGTGAACGACGGCCCGGACGTGGCATACGCGATCAACTCGTGGTGGAAGATGGGCGCTTTCCCAGACAAGCTGAAACAGGATCAGGTGTCCTGCGAGAAAAAACTGGGGCCTGTCTATTTACCCGACTATAAAACCCAGACTTTCAAGCGCGCCTTTGTTATTTGCATGCATGACCTGGGGTGGACGGCGGTTCGGAACATCAAATAGATTTCTGCTTAAAAATTAAAGCATTACGCAGACTGCATGCTTGGGAACGGACATTCCATTTCCAGGCATCGTCAAAGCGAACACACCTTGCACCAGCACTCCACCTTGCCTTCATTTTGCTAGGATAAATTCCTATCGGCCTGTCAGCACATTCTGACACCGCTATCAGATTAATAAGACTGTTTTCCAAATGGGTAGATTTCTAGAATGCGCTCAAGTGCATTATTTTCCTGCTTTGACGAACATACCAAAGCATATTTCATTTGAGAGAAGGTCATTCATGATTAAACATCTAGCCAGCGGAGTACTATTTTTGACAGGCGCCATTTTTGCCCACGCAGATACCAATGTCGCAGTAAGCATAGGCCAACCTGGCTTCTATGGGCAGATCGTATTAGGCAACCCTTACCCCGCGCCCCAAGTCATATACGCCCAGCCGGTCATTATTCAACCGCCACCAGTCACCGTCGTACAAGCACCCATGTATTTACGCGTGCCACCAGGCCAAATGAAGAAATGGGGGCGTTATTGTGGTCATTATGGCGCATGCGGCAGACAGGTTTATTTTGTGCAGGATAGCTGGTATCAAAACGTGTACGCGCCTAGCTATGTTTCTTATACTACCGGACCAGGCCACGACCACGGACACTACAGGGGAAGAGATGATCATCGGCATGATCACTATGACAAGAAAGGTCGAGGCAACGGCCCCAAACATGGCAACCGCGGGCCGGGCCGTGGTCACGACCGTGACTGATGCTTAACCTCTATATTTGGGCGTTACCCTCTCCGGCGATGACATAAACTGCGCAGCAGCTGATCGCTACATAGATTTAGCTTTTAATAGATGCGAATTGAAAGAAAACGCTGAATCTTAAGTTAACAGAGTGGTAATCATATGGATATTCACTTTCACTAGACACACCGTAAGACACGCCGTAAGTTTTTGAAATCCATTTCAAGATAGTCGTATAATGAGAATGTTTCTCATTTTTAATTGTCTTGTCATGCCGTTGCCTACCATTCCAGTATCGCATACCCGTTTGAGTGAGCTTTACAAAAGCCACTCTGGATGGCTCAAAGGCTGGCTGTTGAAGAAACTTCAGTGTTACCACAATGCTGAAGATCTCACGCAAGATACTTTCCAAAAACTGCTGCTTTTGCCAGATGCAGAGATGGCAAAACTTGATAGCCCGAAAGCCTATCTCTCTACTATCGCTAAACGATTGCTTATCGATCAGGCCCGTCGAAGAAAAATTGAAACCACTTATCTGGAGGCGCTGCTTCTGGTCACAGGTGACGATGCAGTTGCTTCTACTGAAGCGTATCTCGAAGCTGTAAATATGCTTGAGAGTATCGTAAAAGTGCTGGAGGCATTGCCGGAGAAACCTCGGCAAGCTTTTATTCTATGCCGATTCGAGGGTGCAAGTTATCAAGAGATCGCCAACCATTTGAATGTTTCGACAAGTATGGTGAAGCAATATATCGCGCAGGTAATGATGAAGTTGTATGGACTTGCCTACGAAGGCAGCCATCAATAATGAGTACACCATTCAACATGTCATTAAACGAAGCGCCTGCTTCTGCAGCCGATGATGCACTGCTGCAAGCCACACACTGGCATGCCCACTTTCAATCAGGTGAAGCCGTGCAGGCTGATTACGAGGCCTTCGAGAAATGGAAGGATGCGCATCCTGAGCATGTAAGTGTCTATCAGAAGCTTTCTTCGCTGTGGTCTGGCGTTGAGGCGGTAGATACTCAGGCAGGCAAGGCCACCATACAAGCCATGATGCCAGGCAAGCGTAAAAATCCCGGGCGAAAAACTACTAGCGGCCTGCTCGGTTTGGCAGTGGTTTTATTTGGCACCTGGCTGGGCATGCGCTCAGAATATACCCAGTATTATTTGGCCGATCATCGCAGCAAAACCGGTGAGCAATCACACATCATACTGGCGGATCACAGTGCGGTATTACTGGACACACACTCTGCGATCAATGTGAGTTTTAGTTCGCAGACACGGCATATTGCGTTGATTAAAGGCGCCCTGTTTATTGAGGTCGCTAAAGACGCCAGCCGGCCTCTCATCGTGGAAACAGACATTGGCTCTGCACAAGCCCTGGGGACGCAGTTCAGTGTTGAGAAGGGTTTCGGCAAGATGACGGTGTCAGTGAAAGAGTCGCATGTGAAAGTGTGTGCAAAAACCAAAGAAGCTGTGTGTGTGACCCTTGCCCCTGGAGAAGAAGTGGATGTTGCGCGTGACCATCTTTCACCGGTCAGACAAATCGACCCAATCGTGGCCTTTGCCTGGACCAAAGGTGACCTGATTGCTGACAACCTTCCGCTGGACATGGTGCTTGAACGGTTAAATCGATACAAAACCGGAAAGTTGTCTTACGACGCTGATGCGTTGCACGCTGTTCGCGTCTCTGGCGTGTTGAAATTGACCGAGGTTGACCAGACGCTGCAACATATTTCGCAAACAGTACCGATTCAAATAGACAGCTTTACCGCTTACTGGACAACCGTGCGTACTAAATAATTTTAATAGCTTGCTGTCTATTTTTAATTCCTATTCGTCCTAGTTATGCCATTTATAATTAGGGAGTAATTTTTCAATGTTGAAGTCCGTAGTTAGCGATATGTCACGTACCTCCCGTGGCATGTTGATCATCCTTTCTCTGCTCCATCTGGGCACGGCGCCAGCCCTGGCTGCAGATCAGTCCTATCAGGCATCACACCAGTATGAGATCCCGGCAGGCTCGCTGACGCAGATCTTAAACAGATTTGCACAAGCGTCTGGTGTGGCACTGACGTTTGACCCACAACTCACCGCTAACAAGTCAAGCAAAGGGATCAAAGGGACTTTTGGGGTAGAAGAAGGCTTTACTCACTTGCTGGAAGGCTCCGGGCTGACTTATTACAAAATGTCTAATCAGGCATACGGGCTGAAAGCTGCGCCTGTGCGCATCTCCGCGGAAAAGGAATCGACAGATACCCTGCCAGAAGTAGAAGTAAAAGATAGCCATGACAAATCTGAAGCCACCGCCTGGGGTCCGGTCAATGGTTTCGTAGCCAAACTGAGTGCCACGGCAAGTAAGACGCCTAGCCGAATCATAGAAACACCTAACTCTATTTCAGTGGTGACTGCAGAGCAAATTGAAGCGCAACAGCCTAAAACCATTACCCAGTCACTGCGCTATACCCCCGGGATCACCGCAGAAATCGCCGGCCCACAATTCATGGCTGATCAGCTATTGATCCGTGGTTTTCAGCAAGGCACAGGCAGGATGTTGCGCGATGGTATCAAAACATTCCTGCCTAATTACCTGGGTTGGGATGCACCCGAGCCATTCGGCTTGGAGCGCGTGGAGGTATTGCGCGGGGCAAGTTCGGTTTTATACGGTGCTTCAGACCCTGGTGGCCAGATCAACCTGGTCAGCAAACGGCCAACGATGACACCCTTAAAACATGTACAACTGCAAGCTGGCAGCTTTGATTTCAAGCAAGCTGCATTCGACTTTAGCGGGCCACTCAATGACTCCGATGTCGTCAGTTACCGCTTGACTGGCCTGCTGCGTGACAGTAGTGCGCAGACTGACTATATTAAAAATGAGCGTGTTTTCCTGGCCCCGGCCATCACCATCAAACCGTCGGACAAAACCGAACTCACGATTCTGACAGAGTACCAGAAACAGAAAGGTAACTTTGCAAACCCATTGCCTGCGCAAGGGCTGACGCTGAACAATCCCAATGGAAAAATCAGTCGTGATCGCTATATCGGCGAACCCAAGTATGATCAGTCAGTGAATGAGAAAATCTCTGCTGGTTATTTGTTTCAGCATGCATTGAATGATACCTGGACCTTCAGACAAAACCTGCGCTTTAGCCACTATCGTCACAACAGCAATGAAGTGGCATTCTTAGGCTGGGCTGACCCCGCTACGTTAACCACCGCCAACCGTTATGCAGAAGACCGCCGTGGTGATGGGAATTTATTTACGGTCGATAATCAGGCGCAAGCGAAATTTGCAACGGGTAGCCTGCAACATACCTTACTCGCGGGTGTAGATTTCAATCGCAGCAGTTACAACCAGGATCAGCGCTTACAGCTGGCAACGCCATTAAATCTTTATAACCCTGTTTATGGCAACCTGGCCTTCACTCCGTTTTCTTCTGCCGCTTATGAGCAGACCGTCAAACAAACCGGTATTTATGTGCAGGATCAACTGAAGTTAGATCGATGGGTGGCAGTACTGGGCGGACGCCAGGATTGGGTACGCGATGAGAACGATGCGACTTTCGCAGCAGCGCCTGTGGTTAAAGACAAGAAATTCACTGGCCGTGCCGGATTGTTGTATCTATTTGATAATGGCTTGGCACCTTATACAAGTTACTCAGAGTCATTCTTGCCGGCAACAGGCAGCACATTTGACCAAAGTTTATTCAAGCCAGAAGAGGGAAAACAGTATGAAGTCGGCTTGAAGTATGAGCCTCCACAATCCAATAGCCTGTATTCAATTGCCTGGTTCGATTTGACCAGACAAAATGTTTCCATGGCTGATCCCGCACGTCCTGGCTTTTCAATCCAGGAAGGAGAGATTAAATCCAGAGGTGTTGAGCTCGAAGCAAAAACCAGTCTCACAAACAGGTTGAACATGGTGGGTAGCTATACCTGGAATGATGTGCAACTCACTAAGTCTGATGCTGCTGTGCAAGGAAACAGACCTTTCCGCGTGCCTGAGCACATGGCTTCCTTGTGGCTGGATTACCTGCCGACCGGTGTATTTTCTGGTTTGAATGTCGGGAGCGGCGTCAGATACGTTGGCAGTTCCTACGGCGATAGAGAAAACTCCTTCAAAGTAGACTCTTATACTGTGGTTGATGCCATGATTAAATATGATCTGGCCTATATGAATGAGGCAATGAAGGGTTTTAAAGTCTCAGTCAATGCAATGAATCTGTTTGATAAACGTTATGTGGCTGGTTGTTTCAGTTCGATCGGCTGCCAGTTTGGACAGCAACGTACGGTGTTTGTCACGCTTGATTACAAGTGGTAGTGCGTTAAAAAAAGCCCGCGCAAAGCGGGCTTTTTAGCACTGCGACAGCAAGACTTGCGGCTGATTACAGTCGAAATGTCAGATGCATATCAACTCATTGCTTGATGGATTTAATGCGATAGAAGCAATGAAAAAGGGTGGCTAAAGCCACCCTTAAATGTCCTTATTGATATCTAACGGTAATAGCTATCAGAACATTTTTTGATCGCCCTTATGAGGCTAAATGGCTCGTGTAGTACACGATGAATGCCGCAACAATTAATGCTAAATAAGGCAGCACTCCTGCTGTTGATGCGTTTTCATCAACATCCAAATGCATATCATCCTGCATTTCCTTAGGCAATACACCCTTATCTACTACGTAATGGCGCCACATGAAGATTGGAATCACCAAACCGGCCATGACCAGACCACTCATCAGCGTTCCTGCGCCCCATATATTGGCGCCCAAGCCCATCAAGGTCACATTCACAAAAGCCAAGATGGTACCCAACACGATGAGGATGGTGGGCGCTTTATATGGTCTTTCCCATTTTGGGCGGTCCATGCGATGAATCCAGCCTGCGTTAAGATTCAAGAAGTTGAAGATCACATAACTGACATTGGCCGCTGCCAGCAAGAACATGTAGTCAGACATCATGAGCAGAATAAAATTGAAAACCATGTTGGCCCACATGGCACTGGTGGGGGCACCATGTTCGTTCACTTTAGATAAGAACTTCGGTAACAAACCATCTGCTGAACCTTGATAAAGCGTACGTGACGCGCCTGACATAGTAGTCATAATCGACAGCAACAATGCTAATACCAACATCACAACGACTAAATTGGCAATGAATGCCGTATTGCCGAGAATGCCTGACAAGGCCTTTGCCACACCCATACCACTGTAGATGTCAGGCGCCAGCATCCCATCATAAACAGCAGCGCTGGTGACATTACCGGCGGCATCTGTGATTGCAGGCGTAATCAATTGCCCCAGACCCAGGTGACCCTGGAATGCTAATGGCACTAAAGTAAATACACCGACACAGAGCAGACCTGAATAAAAGATTGCCTTGAAAGTATCCGTTTTAGGGTCTTTAAATTCACGTGTATAACAAACGGCCGTTTCAAAGCCATACGTTGACCACGCAGCAATAAATAAGCCTCCAGCCATTAACACCCAGCCATCAAGATTCCACAAGCCATCGATGACATTACCAACACTATCGTAAGCCAGTGGTGACAAAGGGAAAAAATGTTCTGAAGGCATATCGCCAGTCACTAAAGGGACTAAACCAATCATGATCAAAGGGATTAAAGCAGCGACACCCAGAATCATCGTCGTTCTTGCTGAGCGAAGAATCCCACCATTCTGGATAAAATAAACCAGTAAAAGTAATGCCGAGCCAATGACAAAGGTCGCATTGATACGTAGCGTCAACCCTTCCTTTAACATCCCCAAATCTAAAAGAGAGAGCTGCCAGGTGTTGATTGCTGCATCAGGGGCAAACATCGCAGTGAGGATATATCCGGCTGCCAGCCCTGAACCAATCGATAGCACCGGCGTCCATGCGACCCAGTTACACCAGATTGAAAGAGGAGCGACGAATTTGCTGTAACGAATCCAGGCTACGGCACCATATACGGATGCACCGCCTGTTTTATGAGGAAACAGACCGGCAATTTCGGCATAGGTGAATGCCTGAATAAAGCCAAATCCAATTGAGATCATCCATACCAGCCAGGCTGGTTTACCTACAGTCGCAGCAATTGCCCCCATTGAGAACAAAACTAAGGCAGGCACACCACTGGCTACCCAGAATGCCCCAGTCCAACTAATGGTTCGATGTAGTGAGGCATTTCCAGACACTACATCGTTGCTGACATCTGCGGTAATTGCATCAGTCACTTCTACGGTTTTTTGCACTTAAACCTCCCTTGATTCGAATCTACCTAACCCCATTCAACAATCATCGCTAATACGTCATAAGATTTTTATAGGCGACCCATGATTTAAAAATTAAAGACTTCTCCTGACACTGATCCCTGGAAATAACAAATTCCCGTTTATCGCATCGCTGTAAATCATAACCACGTGAATTACTACTTTCTATTACCACTTAGGCTTACCTCATAAGTGGTAGCTGCAAGCAAAACAACATCGGATAAACTGCGTATCGAATTTGGTGATTGATTAAATAAAGCAATCGCCAACCCAAAGGTTTATTCATTGAAGAGGTTTTAATATGCACGTGATAGAGAAAAACTTGGCAGGTCAGAAGATGAAAATCGGCATTGTGCTATCCAGATTTAATAGCGCTATTGGGGATGGACTATTGGCCGCTTGTAAGGAGAAACTGCTTGAACTGGGCGTGAGTAGCGAACATGTAACCATTGCTACCGTACCTGGAGCACTGGAAGTGCCATTGGTTTTGCAACACATGGCACTCAGTGAAAAATATGACGCCCTCATCGCACTTGGCGCAATCATCCGTGGCGAAACCTACCACTTTGAAGTGGTATCAAATGAATCAGCACGCGGTGTCTCAGAGGTTCAGCAAAATACTGGCGTGCCAGTGGCCAATGCTATCTTAACCACTGAAGATGATCCCCAGGCCCTGGCCAGAATGAAAGTCAAAGGCGCAGAAGCTGCCGAAGTGGCAGTTGAAATGCACAATTTGATAAAAGCGTTACAAACCAACTGACAGGATGAATCTCTTAGGTCAGAAGGCGGCCTTAAACGACTTTTTTAGTATGCGCCCATACCGCGGCTTCCAGGCGGCTGGTGAGTTTGAGCTTACTCAGTAAATGCTTGATGTGCACCTTGACGGTTGTATCGCTGATACCCAAATGCCTGGCAATGGTTTTGTTGTTCAGCCCTTTCGCCAGGCACTCTAAAATCTCTCTTTCACGTTCGGTGAGAGACACATCGTCATCCTGTTTGTTTAACGTGGGGTTGACCAGCGCATTTTTGAGGATGTCCGTCAGGCTTTCATGCAACACAGTGATGCCAGACATGGCTTTTTTAAGGCTGGAGCACAGATCTTCTGGCTCCATGTCTTTGAGCAAATAACCATCAGCACCGGCGCGTAAAGCCTCCAGCAAATCATCTTCTGCATCTGAGACTGTCAACACAATACATTTGGTTTCAAGCTTTGCCTCTTTAATCCTGGTGAGTGTTTCAATGCCATTCATGATCTTCATGTTGAGATCAATCAATGCAAGCCCCGGCTTTAGTTGCTCGATTAAAGATAAGCCTTCTAATCCGGAGGCGGCTTCACCCACAACCTCAAACTCCGGATCGGAAGAAATCATCTGGCTCACGCCTCTACGGAACAGTGCATGATCATCAATAATGATTACTGTCGTTGCCATTTTCTAACCCCTTTTATCATTTTATTGTTTTATACCCTCGTTTTTTGGCCGGAACACCAGTCGAACTCGTGTACCGCCCAAGCGCCGAGGGGTAATCTGAATGTCGCCACCCAGGCAATGGGCGCGTTCTGTCATAATGGCCAAACCATAATGATGTGGTTTAGAATCATCAAAAGTCGGGCCTATCCCATCATCATCCACCATGACGATGACATCACCGGTAGACTGCAGCACCAGCGAGATCTTGACTTTATTCGCCCCGGAATGCCGCACTATATTAGACAAAGCCTCACGGATGACATGCAGTAGATGAAATTCTTCATTGACTGTCAACCGGCACTCTTGCAAGCGATTATCAAGCGTGATGGAAAGCGTCGAGCGGCTAGAAAACTCACTGATCGTTTCCTCCAGAACGTGATCAAGCCCTCTGACATCCATTTGCACTCGGAACGTCGTTAAAAGCTCTCGTAACTCTTTATACGCATTATCCAGGCCCTCTCTTATATCATTGGCAATCTCTGCCGCACCTGATTTTACAAGCTCAGTACTGAATATGCTTTGTAACCGTGCCAGTTGAAATTTCATATACGACAAAGACTGTGCTAACGAGTCATGCAACTCCCTGGCGATCACCGCACGCTCTTCAAGTAAAGCGACACGCCTACCCTCCTGCTCTCGTGCCTGAAAACCCATCGCCATTGACAGTAATTGAGAGGTGACTTCAATCAGCTGAATCTCCATGTCTTCAAAGTAATGATTTGCTTCTGTTTCAATGAGCAAAATCCCCAACCAACCGCTAGGACTCGGCAATGGGACAGTCGTATATTGAACGCACGCACCTTGTATGAGCTTGGTCTCATTTTTGACCTCAAACATATGCAGTTCCTGATCAAATATACTCATATCAAAAGACAGCGGCATGTAATTGGAGAACAAGGCGCGTTGCGCGGAAAAGCTCGACCCACTTTCACTGAACATCAATGCGACATTTTTCAGATTCAATGTCTTTTCCATTGAGTACAGCACTTTTTTAATGGTTGCTTCATTCAAGTCCGAACTGGCGATCAGTTTGGCCAGTTTGAATAAAAAGTCTTGCGAAAGCAGCGTCTTTCGCGACTTTTCCATGCTCACTTTATTCGTCCAGCTGTTCTCCGCCTGGTAGCCCTGAATGCGCGCTGACATTTCAGCAGTCAGTTTTTCCAGCTTTTCAAGCTCATCGCCATAATGAAAATCTTTGTCTTCATTGATTAAATCCTGGGGAATTAACTCAAATATATTTCCCAGGCGGGTGATGAGTATTCGCCATGCAGTCAGCATGATGCATGCGCCTATGCAAATGGCGAGAAATACACAGGCCAGTTGAAGTACCTGAACCACAGATTGTTTCGCTTCAACATCTGCCTTTGAGGCTGCAATAAATTCATCATAAGCATCAATGATCAGCTTACCCTTTTGCAAGGTTTGCTCTTTAGAGGCTTCATACAGGCAACATTTGATAAAGTCCCTGTGCAAGCCACTTAGCTTTGCATATGCCGCTGCAAGCTGGGTATCACTTTGTTTTTTACTCCAGGCATAAGTTGCATAGTCAAAATTACTGATGGTTAAAGAAATGCCGCTGTTTCCACCCCCCTGATTTCCAGCGTTGTTTTGCAGCTTATACATTTCTTGCTTCCACAGCATCTGCTCGTTATATGCCTGGCTGATAGTGCTTAAATGATTGGGTATGTAATCAAATAAAAATAGTGAGCTTGACTGCATGAGGATCACAGCAATAATCAACGACCCCACCAGAACATGCATGCTTGCATATAGCTTATGGCTATTGATGTAGGCTCGTAATTTTTTAAAAAACACTAAAATATTTCGCATATCCCAATTAGATTTTCATATACTGGTATTTTGATGTAATCGGGCAGCAGCATATGAGCATCTTTATATTTTCCACGATGATTATCAGCATCATTTACTTAATCGTATTAAGTGCATGGCATAGCATTGAAGGTCCATTTTTGGCACATATTGCCATCCTGGTGACGATTGCAATCGCCATTTTTTCTGCGGCGCTAGTATTCATCATTCAACCTTTATTCACTAAAACGAGTTCCTCTAAAAAAAGTGACTTTACGCAACAGCTTTCCTGGCTTAGGGAAACTTCAAATGCGCTCTCTTCACCCGCGGTCTTACTGGATGGTTTCATCGTTAAATTCGTGAATACCCCATTCCTGCGCACACTGGGCTTAGTCGGACTTGAAGATCAGATCAAAGGCATGCCATTTACCAATATTATCCACCCTGCTGACCATCAAATCTTTGCCGAATTAAACGCTGAAGCGGCAACAGGAAAAACTAAAAATGAATCAACCAATATCCGTTTAATCTCTCTTGATGGGTCAGCCATTCCATCTAATGTCAGCCTGACAAAAATGCGCGAGGAACGCGACTCCAATTTAACACTGTTTCAATTTACACCACTTTCTGCCGAGCATACGCTAGGCAGTAGCTTTGATACCCAGTTTAATTACCATTTCATTATCGACAAACTTGAACAGATCGTTTTCCAACTCGACTTTGAGGGGAAGATTATCTTCTTAAATCCCGCCTGGGAGAGCTTTCTGGAATATAAAGTCGCTGACAGCATCAACAAGACCATTTCTGTATTTACGCACCCCGAAGATAAACACATGGTTGAGTCCAGGCTTGAGTCCGTTGCTCATGGCAGGAATCCAAGCTTTACAATTGATCTACGCCTTATTGCACTTCAAGGTGAAGCAACCTGGTTCAGACTCAGAGCCAGGTCCTCTTCAAATATCTCAGGCGAAAGGACTAGTGTTGTGGGAACGATCACTAACATCCAGGACGTCAAAGATGCTGAAGCCCAACATTCAGCGAATCGTCGCGCCGCTAATGCCCTGTTAAGCCATATCCCCGGTATGATTTACCGTTGCAGACACGATAGATCGTGGACATTCGAATACGTCAGCGAAGGTTGCATTGACATTACCGGCTATGACTCGCTGGAACTGCTTCACGACCCGAGTCTTACTTATAACTTGATTATTCACCCAACTGATAGAGCTGCTGTTTGGAGCTCTATCAATCAACAAATCACCCAAGATGAAACATTCAATGTCATCTACAGAATTAATACACGCAAAGGTGAAACAAAGCTCGTGCAAGAGGTTGGTCGTGGGGTTTTTTCCAGTACTGGTGAGCTATTGGCTCTAGAGGGTTTTATTACCGCAATACCGGAAACACATCACAATGTGACCACACTGTCCTAACTTGTTTCAGTCCTAACGTGTCCGCACGCTTTAGTTACTTCTCAGCAGTATTGAGCACCTCACCCACCATTGGATGAGGTGCCACCAGCTTGAAATCGGTCTATCTTAATTTGAAATAGCGCAATGCCTTATCAGCCATCAAAGTCATGAACTGATCACAGCGCAATCAATCTACGTATGGAAAATCCAATATTTAAGCTCAATACGTAGATTAAAGTTAACCCCTATTCAGGATGAGAGCCGATCTCCAATTCTGCTCCATCGTCAAACTGGGAAAGCCATTCGATCACATAAGGGTGATATTTAGTCATGCCCTTGTATTCGATTAAATCAGGATGCAGATCTTTCTGCACGCGATGCAGACGTTTTGCCCACCTTGGATAAGTGGTGAGATCTTTTAGGCTAATCAGATAACATCGCACTCCGAATACGATTGCATTACTCCGAGGCAATCTGAAGAGGCTTTGCAGCTCAACGCGTAAATTCACCAGATCCCCGACAGTTTCGGCATTCACCTTGTTTCGATCACCGCCCCAAAAAGGATAGTTTTCAGGAGATGTATCTAACCGCGGATGAATGGTCATGGTCCAGTTTAGCCTTCGAACCGGATTTGCAGCCTGTAAGTTGAGCAAGTATTTCAATGCTCTATCCAGCACACCCATTTCAGTGACCTTTGGTACTGGCCCATGCCATTCCTGCCACGACATACCAGTGTTAAAAGCTAATGACCAGTCAGCCTGACTGGTCACGAGGCCCGCATCCGAATACAAAGTACCATCCCGCTGATCCAGCAACACGAAGTCACCTTGCATTTGCCGTCCAATATACTCGAATGGCTCGGCAGGCAGCGTGGTCGCATCCCCAAAGGTAAAAGTATCCATGATATCCAAAGGACGGTTCTCCCAAGTCCACACATTTCCATTTTTGGTCAATGTGAAATAATCCGGATAATCATTTGCCAATGCACTCATGGAAAGCTCAAGAAAGTCCCATTGGGCATCCATCATATGAGGTAGCGCACTGTAACGTCCTGGGTCTTTCTCCAGGGTAATGAGTTTGTCCAAGCACTCGGCAACATAATGCTCATCAATATCAAATGGAAACTCATACACTGACCCTGCCTTGCCTTTGGTATGGGGTTCAATATTGACCGAATACATGTAGTGATCTTCGGCAAAAGGGAAAGGGAAGCGCTTGATTGCCGCAGCTGAGTTTTTGTAGCTATAGTCATCACGAAATGACTCATCATTGAATTTGAATTGCATATTCCCGCCTTGATTGCAGACTGTGATTAAAATATAAATTGGATGTTTTACTGAAAGCTATAAATCAAGCACCAGGCGCTTGCCTTTAGTACGGGAGACGCACGGCATAATGCTTCTGCATGACACTTTTTCTGAATCCGACAAGTAATGGTCATGATGCTCAATACCGCCATCGCTTTCGAGTACAGTCAACTCACAGCGACCACAAACGCCGCCTCTACAAAGAGAATCCGTGTTCACACCTGCAGCCTCAATGGCCTCCAGCATGCTCATCTCGGCTGGCACACTGACTTCTATGTCAGATTTTGCCAATTGAACCTTGAATGGCTCACCCACCGGCGGAGAAGAAAACTCTTCATTGTGGATGTGATTCTCTGGCCAACCCAGATTTCTAGCGGTTTCTAAAACAGCGACCACCATAGGCGATGGTCCACAGACATAGACATGTGTTCCTAATGGCTGACGGCTGAGCAAACCCTTCAGGTCCATGCGCTCGTTCTGGCTATCGGCGTAACAATGCAAGCTGCTGGCACACATTTCTTCAAGCTCGTTTACGAAAGCAGCCTGCTCATAAGCGCGAAACGCATAATGGAGTTCATACTCGGCACCGACTCTTTTAAGATCCTCAATTTGAGACATGAATGGAGTGATGCCTATACCGCCAGCAATCAAAATATGCTTATGCGCTAATTTGGAAAGCGAGAAAAGATTAACCGGATGTGTAATCTTCAGGCGCATGCCGATATGTACGTGCTCATGCATAAACAAAGAACCGCCGCGAGAGTTTTCCTGGCGCCTCACTGAAATATGATAGGCCTCAGTGTCTGTTGGCGACCCCATCAATGAATAAGGGTTTCTATAAGTTCTGCCTTCAGCTTGCATCGATACAACAATATGGCTACCGCCAGAAAATGCGGGCAGCTTGGCCCCATCTTCATTGACTAAAGTGAAGTGTTTAATCAGCGGCGTGACTTCTTGAATAGCTGCCACTCTTACATTGATGGTACTCATGGATAAATCTCCTCAATAGCGGGCCACTCTCCAGGCGTTTCTGCATCAACCATTAACCCCATATACGCTCCCAGGTGTCTTGAAAAATGGTCACGTACAAATAGCATGCGCTCACAGCCACTGCAGGATGTGATGTTTGTGGTGACATATTTTGAAATCGCCTTACAGTGAACGCAGTAAACGCTGCGAGATAGCGTGTCTGCCTGCTCTTTCATGATATCCATTTCCTGGATACCAAAAGGTTTGGCAGCCGCAACAACATCCCAAATAAAGCCTTCTGACCCGGCTACATAGACACGCAAACCCATATGAGAATCACGTAGCAGCACTTGCAACTGGGCCAGTAAATCTTCTTCGAATTTGTATATATGGAGACCCTCAGTCACCACCATTTTCAGCGTGTCTGAGTAATCTGCTTCGAACTGTCCATACTTGCCGTAGAGCACTGTCACCGGTTGCACCGGGTGCATTTGTTGAAACAACTTCAGCACTGCCATTCCAGCAATACCAGTGGCAAGTACCAAATGTGCAGTTGCATGTTCGTGCCACGTCAAAGATTTATAAACAGGTTTACTCTTAATCCAATAGCCACGTTCCATATTTATCTCTTTAATTAATCAAACACTGATGACTGTCTCAACCCGTCATCAGAAAACTCATCTCCGATATGCCGACAGCAATCTTTTAATAAGACTAAAGTAATCAAGTAAGTGAGAAAATAATCTTGAAGTTGTACTCCCTAAGGGGTAGCAATGGATATGTATTAAGAGATCGAGTAAAAAAAGAGGGCACATAAATGTGCCCGGAAGGAAGGTTGAATTTGATACACAATGTATGAGCCTGGTTTCGGAGTCCTCCTGATACGTGTGGATTTAGCTATAGATTAAAGGAATCGAATCATCACGAAAATCATCATGAAGTTGTACTCCCTAGGAAGTATCAAAACCGCATCATTCTTGATCAGGGCTTTTTTGAAAAGCCCTGACGCATCATAAACATTAGATATCGATTAGGCTGCGAGCTGTGTTTTGAGCTCTTCTTCAATGTCAAAAATATCAGCAACAATGCCATATTTCGCAATTGTGAATATTGAAGCCCCCGGGTCAGTATTCACTGCGATAATCGTTGGCACATGTTTCATACCGGCCATGTGTTGAATGGACCCTGAAATGCCCATGGCAACATAGAGCTTGCATGAACCGACTACTTTGCCTGACTGGCCAACCTGTCTTGATTTAGGCAACCAGCCTGCATCGGCAATCGGACGGGAACAGCATAATGTTGCGCCGGCTTCATCAGCCAGCTCACGGAATTGTTCTACGTTTGCCTCTTCGCCGATACCACGGCCAATCGACATAATGAAGTCGACAGTTGTAATATCGATATCATTACCGCCGCCCACTTCAATGTAGTCTTTGTTTTGGCTGCGAGACTGCACTCCCGGCGCCGCTATGTGAGTAACGGCCGGGCTGGACGTACCCTCTAATGGTTTGAAAACACTGGGACGGACAGTGAGTACAACAGTGGCTTTACCAGGGAAATCAACTTCGACGTTGACCTTTTGGTTATAACCACCACGCGTTGCCACCAGATCACTCCCCTGGTATTCGACGATGTAAACATCAGTGGCAAATCCGTAACCGGCCTTGCTGGCCAAGCTTGAAGCATAGCCCAGTGAGTCCACTGAGTGCGGCAACAATACCACAGCAGGTTGATGCTCCGAGATCAGCGCAGACACTGTCGCTTCAAAGATATCCGGATCAAAATCGGCAGATGCGCCTTTGACAACAATCAGCTCATCTACGCCATTGACGGACAACGCAGGCACAAAAGAATCAGCCTGACTACCAATCACTGCAACGACTACTTTATCGTCAGGGCTTTGTTTCAATCCGTTTGCGGCACCAATAAGCTCTAAAGTTACTGGACGTAAATCGTTACGGCGATGCTCTGCAATCACCAATACTTTGCTCATGATTATGCTCCCTTGAATTCGTTAATGATTTGAATGATTTTTGCAGCCTGCTCGGATAGCGTGCCTTCAATCATCGTTGCGCGGCCTTTTTCCGGAATATACATGCGGCGTACGCGTGACATGGACTGACCTGCCCCCACATCATCTGAAGACAACCCAATATCAGCTAATGACAGCGACTCAATTGGTTTAGCTGCTGCCTGTTTAATGCCGCGCAGTGATGCGTAACGCGGTTTATTGATCCCTAACTGGATAGTGAGGACAGCAGGACAATGAATATCGACCTCCTGAAGCATGCCACCTTCAAGCTCACGGCGAATGGTTGCTTTATTGTCACCTGGCTTGTATTGCAAGTCAGCGACAACCGCAGCATGAGGCCAATTCAGGTAGGAAGCGACTGAGATACCCGTAGATGCATATGCCTGGTCGGATGATTGCACACCGGCAAAAACCATATCAGGCGCTTCTTTCTTGATGACTTCCGTCAGAATGCGACCAACAACGATAGCATCTGAACCTTCTGCGCTATCATCCCAAACTCTGATCGCACGATCTGCGCCTTTCGCCAGGCATTTACGCAAGCTTTCATCCACGCGATCAGGGCCAACCGATACCACGACTACTTCAACCTCGGTATCACTGGACTCTTTGATTTTCATGGCTTCTTCAAGCGAGAAGTCATCCCACTCATTCAAGTCGTACAACATGAAGTCTTCGTCGACATCCAAGCCATCGTCACGAATTTCAAAATCTTCTTCCAGCGCTGCGGTTTGTTTCACTGCTACTAATATTTTCATACTCTCCGTCTCCTTATTACTTCGTTACTAAGAATTTATCGGGCATTTTCAGGCAGATTTTTGCTGCCCACCGATATACCGAAAACCGAACCTGGTAGTCTGGATCATCCCGCAGACCCCATTTATCCTGCGCCTGCAAGTTGCCGTTGTGCACCAGCAACATGCGATGGAGGTAATATGGATCTTCCAGCAGCGGCAGTAAGGTAGTACGTGATGCGGACTTGTTAAGAATCACACCCCGTCTAACATCTGCTTCACTAGAACCCACCAATCCCTTCAAAATACTTTGTGGTGTATTGAGGTTATTTGCGACGCCACTCAATACATCTACTTCTTTATCATCCGCTAACTTAATCAACATCCTCTGTGATGCATTGTGCTGATAGGCCACACCAGCACGCACCCAGGCATTACCATCTTCTGCAAGCACATTCAGCAGGTCCACTGGCGTTTCAGTGTTTCTCGCCACTGCCCTTCTGACATCGACATGTTCATCTGCTGCCAGTCTATAAAGCAGGGCCAGAGGCGTTGTTGTATTACGTGCAATCCTTTGCCTGACCCAGGTATCAGGGTCACTCGACAACCCTTCAATCTGCTCGCCTGGCAAGTCGACCCTGGAAGCCACGACGCGCTTGACTAACTCACTTTGATCACTCGCCAAGTGACGAATCGTTGCCATAGGCGTGAAAGCATTGGCTGCAACCCCAGCCCTCACCCCCGCATCATCGTTATTGGCATATCGGAGTAAATTTTCTTTACTGATTCGCCGGTCTTTTGCCAGCACACGCATCATCAATAACGCTTCGCTGGATGCAGCCCTGGCGATCACCGCAGCAGGGCAATTCAGATGCCCAACAATCGCTGCCTGGGTATGCAAATCAGACTGTTCATAAATGCGCGCAAGCAAATCAGATGAAGCCGATTCGTTTTGCGCAATATTTTTATGTATTGCCAGACTGATGTCGTCACTGACCACCCTGTCTGATAAGCAGGTCAGCACTTTTGCATTGGCAGCTGGATTTTTGCTTAAAGCCAATAAACACGCCGCATCATCTGACTTTGCCGCAATATTTTTTAATACCTCTGTAGCGCTGTTGTGATGTTGCGCAATCAGCTTGGTTAACCCTGTCTTGCCTTTATTGCTGGCATCCTGGTACAAGTGAGATAGAGTTCCTGAGGTCGTGCCCGGGTTTTTATCCAGCCTTAATTCCACAGCATCATCGTGAATACCCGACAAGGCTGCTAGTACCGACGCAGGCGTGTGCTCCCATCGAGCAATCAATAAAGCAGTTCGCCTGGACTCACAAATCTGCGCTTCCAACTCCAGCTTACTGAGCCCTGTTGCCAGCTCATGCACTGCCGCAGCAACATAGGGATCGCTTGATTTAATGGCTAAATGCACCAGAGCATCGGCACTACCAAACATATTCATCTCGCTTATGCTTATGAAATCACCTCTACCGAATCAGTGATATCCACCTCGTCGAACTCAAGACATTCATCGATCAGCTCAATGAGTTCACGCACAACGAACTTGCCTTCAAAGCCCGATGTTTTGAGCGCATCCTCGAACATGGTCAGGTCTTTAGGGCAAGAAACGATGAAGACATTGAGCCCTTCGATCTGCCCAGCCTCACGCATGCGATTGGCTGATGGTTTCTCAATACCGACTGGATCAGGGATCCAGATGCGACCACCACCGGCACCACAGCAGAATGAGTTATCACGGTTGCGCCCCATCTCCACCAAATCACAACCCAGTAACTTGATCACATCACGTGGCGCGTCATAGCCTTTGTTATAGCGCCCCAAATGGCATGGATCATGGAATGTCACGCGGTAATCCAGTTTCTTTTTCAGTTTGATTTTTCCACTTTCAATCAACTGTTTAACTAGTGTTGTGTAGTGGTTGATTTCGAACGTTCCACCAAAGTCCGGGTACTCGTTCCGTATGGTGTTGAAGGAGTGCGGATCCGTTGTCACAATCGACTTGAACTCACATGACTGCAAAGTACCGATGTTGGATGTGGCCAGATGCTCATATAAGCCTTCCTCACCAACACGCCGCACATCGTTACCCGCATTGAGCTCTGCCTCAAACAACAAACCAAAGTTGATGCCAGCTTTGTTTAACAGCTTGGCGAATGAACGGGTGACTTTTTGGTTTCGGGGGTCGAAAGAAGCGTAATCACCCACGAACCAAAGAATATCTACTGGCTCAGTTCTGGCATCCTTAATTTCAAATGGCAAATCTTTGGCCCAGGAAGCTCTCTTACGCTTGGACTCACCGAATGAGTTACCGGTCTTATGGATGGTCTGCAGTGTTTTCTCAAGAATGGGTTCCATCTCGCCTGCTTCAACCAGATTTCTACGCATCTGAACGATGATAGGCACATGCTCAACCGCGACAGGGCAGATTTCAACGCAAGCCAGGCAAGTACGGCATGACCACAGCGTTTCCTGCATGACCTGACCAGGGGATTTACCATGAATATCCAATTCAGCTTCTGCAGGAAGATCTTTGGAATTCAATGCTTTGTTTGCAAACTCGCGTAGTGACAGAATCACATCTCTTGGAGAAAGTGGCGCGCCTACGGCATTGGCAGGGCACGCTTCCTGGCAGCGGCCGCATTTAGTACATGCATCAAGATGCAGCAAGTTTTTCCAGGTCAAGTCGGTGATCGTTTTATACCCGGCATGCACCTGATCAACCGGAATGATAGGCAATCTTCTTCCAACCAGCGGGCTCTTGAACATTAAAGAGGCAGCTGCAGTGAAGATGTGCTTGATCTTGGTGTAAGGAATGCATGCGATGAAGGTCAATGAAAGCAAGCCATGGAACCACCATAATGATGGGCGGAAAGCGCCAGCTGCTTCAGCAGTCATGCCCAGTGCCTGCATCATGTGCGCCAGCACCGCACCAATTGGCGACCAGAAACGGTTGTCCCAAACTGAGGGGGTTTCACTCAGCCATACCAACCGTGTCGCTTCCAAAATAAAACCTGTCGCACCAATCAGAATGAAGGACCATAAGAAAGCCCAGTCTTCACGACGATATTGGCTACGGTCATAATCAGGGTCACCCACTTGCCTATCCACACGCTTGTAATCAAGCTTTGGCAGCTTCATCCACTTGCGTCGGTACATCATGTACATCAGACCGGCGACCACACCAAAACCAGCCAAATCGAGTACAAGTGAAAATAATAAGTAGAAATTCCCGTACCAGAAGCGAACACCAAACAAGGGTTCCAGAATGTCGTACTCTAAAGTGATGGTGGCCGTGCCGATGAACAGCGCGACGAAGCCGAAAAATATGAGTCCGTGGGCACGGCCGGCCTTTTTATCGCGCCGGACTAATGTACGATGCGAGCCCATGGTTTTAACCATGTCCCAAAAACGTTTAAAGATTTGATTCCAAGACTCGTCAGATTTACCACGGCGGTATTTGCGAATCTGTACGTAACAACCGTGTATAAACACTGCAATGGCCAGGTAACCAAATGCATAAAATAGATAGATTGCCTTAGGGTCAAAGTCCTGGAAGAGTATTCGAGTGATTTGTGTAGCATCGGTCATAGTGATCACCTGTTTTTGAATTAATGAGTTCCATTAGCCCTGGGGCACTTTGTCACTTGTGTATCGAAATTAATTTTTGAAGTAAGGCCAGCGACTATGTGTCGCTGGCCAAACATTCATCAGGTTTTAAACTTTGTACTCAATTTTGAAATTACCGCCTGGCATATGCGGTGTTCCCCACGCGATGGTTTCGCGCTTATATGGGATGGCGATCTGTGGATTGGCTTCTTCAATTTCACGAGCCACACGGTGGCCAGTAAATGTTGCATCAGCAATCAAGCGAGGTGCTTCAGCATCACCAATCAGGTAAATACCTTTGATGTCATTCTCAGCCCACTCGGATTCACGCGCTTTCAGCTCATTCCAAAGTGTGCACTCTGAATGACGACCAGTGACCAGCACTAATGAGTCATACTCCAGCCAGCGGTGGCTCGTATTCGCATCACGTGGCGCTACACCAGGGCCACGGTAAGTACGCTTGGAACCATCACCCCAGACGTTGTAGATCTCCAGGCGGCCTGGTTCGATGCGTGAGCAGAAGTGGTCACCCAACTCTTCAACATGCAGCTCGTGCAAACGACGCATCATATTTGGATACTCAAGTGTGAAGTGCATGTAGTTAGCCAGATGCACGCCAGACACAATGGTGACTTCGTGGCCTGCAGTTGCCAGCTTCTCAGCCAGGCTTGGCGCCATAAAATAGGTATCCGCATTCAGGATAACCACGCGCTTGCCAATCTTCTTCTTGCCTTCCATCACTTGCTCTGGAGAGAGCTGATCAGGCAAGGAAGCGTCAGCACCCGGGATTGGTTCGTGAGTTAAGCAGTTGGTACCATCTGTGTTCCAGGATGAACCTGTAGCAATGATGACTTTATCCGCACCGTACTGTAAAACATCGTCAGCCGTCATTGGCTTCTGGCCCAGTGCAACCTGGCTTTCTTTGTTTTTCTTCAGCAGTTTATTGATCTGTGTCTCGCGGTAATCGCGGTGATAACTCCATTCACCCAAGCCTGGCAGCGCAGCGACTTGATTCAGGTGACCGCCGATCTTCTCCGCTGTATCGGTCAAGTGAACTGTATAACCACTTTCCATCAAGACACGGGCAGCTTCAGAACCGGATGGGCCAGCACCAACGATCAGCACTGAATCCTTGTTTTTGGTTTGACGGAATTTCTCTGGATGCCAGCCACGACGATACTCTTCACCCGCTGTCGCATTCTGAGTACAAATCATTGGAGGGCCGCCGATTTCCCAACGGGAGATACATACGTTACAACCGATACACACACGGATGTCGTCATATCGACCTTGCTCGACTTTTTGTGGCAAGAATGGGTCAGCAATAGAAGGACGTGCGCAACCAATGATGTCGGCATACCCTTTGGTGACGATTTCAATCATTTTCTCAGGGTCGGTATAACGACCAACACCCAATACTGGTTTTTTAGAGACTTGCTTTACCAGTTTGACCCAGGGAATCGTATGACCTTGCTGGTAGAAACGTGAAGGGCCTGCATCTTCTCCCCACTCTGCAATATCGCCAATCGTGATATCCCACATATCGACAAGTGAATCAGCCATTTCAACAAACTTCTGACCATCCACTTCAGCTTCGATTTGACCTGGACCATACACAGTATCAACGCCGAAACGGGTAGCAATGGCACAATCAGATCCCACTGCGTGCTTTACTTTTTCCAGTGTTTCCAGCCAGAAGCGCGCACGATTCTCCAGTGAGCCACCGTATTTATCTGTACGCTTGTTGTAGTATGGATTCAAGAATTGCAGTGGCAAATAAGAGTGCGCACCGTAAACGTAGACAATGTCAAAACCAGCATCACGGGAACGTTTAGCAGCATCTACATAGTACTGTTGTACCTGGGCAATATCGCTCAGATCCATTTCTTTACAGTAAGACAGCGTTTCAAATTCTGATGCATATTGGCTAGGTCCGCGTGGCGTAGCACGTGACTCCATGTTAGGCGCATGTGCACCGCCGTACCATAACTCGACCCCAGCCAATGCGCCGTATTTATGTACCTCATCGGTCATGGCTTTCAAGTTACGTACGTCACCCTCGTCCCAGATACGTGCGGACAAGCGATGGGTATCATCTGATTCTGGATTGATGGAGCAATATTCGGTGTTTAAAGCTGCCCAACCACCTTCAGCTTTAACAGAACGATGTGCGGATTGAAAGCCTGGCTTATCAGAGCCAGCGCCAATACAATGGGGTACTTGATAGAAGCGATTGCGTAATGTTTTAGGACCAATTTGTATTGGTTCGAACAAAATGTCATGTTTTGGGTCGCGTGCCATTTTATATTTATCTCCTTGAAATTTTTGGGATCAAACTATGTGCAATTTTCATAGCGATGCCCAGGAGACACAATTACACTCATGGCTTACTACTTAGGTGTTACTAAGAAGTGATTGACTTTTTGAACATGATTTTCTTTAAAGAAATAACCTGAAAACGACTGCAGAACGCAGCTTAAATATGATCTGTATACCAGACCAGGATAATGGCGGCCGCAATGCTAAGATATGGCATGTACTCAAGATATTTCGTATAGGCGGGCCGGCTGATCTGAGGTTGCATATCGCTGATCAGCTGTGACGGAAATACGCCTTTGTCTTCAAAATAGTGCCGATAGATAAATAGCGGAACGATCAGCGAAGAAAAGAACAAACCGGTTTTCAAAGTCCCTTCGCCCCAAATCTCTGTCCCCATTCCCATGATCGCTAGGTTTAAGAACCCAAGCAGAACACCCATTACTAATAAAATCATCGGGGTCTTGTACGGTCTATCCCAATGCGGCCTATCCATGCGATGAATCCATGCGGAATTCAGTACCAGAAAGTGATAGATGATGTACGCCACATTGGACGCCGCCAGAACGAATACGTAATCCGACATCATGAGCAGGATCAGGTTATATGAAAGGTCTGTCCACATGGCTCTCGTGGGAGACCCGCTTTCATTCACCACGGAAAGGTATTTTGGCAAAAGGCCATCTACCGATGCTTGATATAGCGTTCGAGACGAGCCAGACATGGTCGTCATAATCGCAAGCAGTAATGTGAGTATCAGCATCACCACAATGATGTTACCTATCACTGCACCACCACCCACGATTGATGAGAGTGCATTTGCAACGCCTGTACCTTTATAAATATTGGCGGCCAGCATCCCATCATAGATTGCAGGTGACTTCACCTCACCAGCATCGTCCACTACTGCAGGCACCACCAGCTCCCCCAAACCCAAATGACTCTGGAAAGCGATTGGTACCAAAGTGAATACGACAATGCAAAGTAACCCTGAATAAATAATGGCTTTATAGGTGTCGGTTTTAGGATTTTTGAATTCACGGGTATAACACAGCGCCGTCTCAAAACCATAAGAGGACCATGCAGCGACGAATAAGCCACCGGCCATTAACTTCCAGCCTTCTATATCCCAGTTGCCTTCAATCACATTTCCATCAATGTCATACGCAAGTGGAAGAAATGGAAAAAAATGATCTTGCGCGACGTCACCAGTGATCAGGGGTATTAATCCAATCAAGATAAGTGGGACCAATGCGATCAACCCCAAAATCATCGTCGTGTTAACAGACCTGAGTATGCCACCATGCTGGACTGCAAATACCAATAGTAAAAACGTCGCCCCTAAAATGAAAGTGGCATTGATTCTTAAACTAAGGCCCGATTTGATCATACCAAGATCAAGTAGCGTGATTTGCCAGGTATTAATCAGCGAGTTTGCATCATACAAAATGCTGAGTGAGTAACCAGCTGCCAGCCCAGACCCGATGGCCAATACGGGAGACCAAGCCGCCCAGTTACACCATACATTCAAGGTGGCAATGAATTTGCTGTACCTCATCCACGCTACAGAGCTGTGAATAGAAAGGCCTCCGGATTTATGAGGAAACATCCCGGCAATTTCCGCATAGGTAAACGCCTGAATAAAGCCAAACCCAATTGAAAGCAACCAGACTATCCATGCTGGTTTTCCGACTGTAGCTGCCACCGCTCCAATCGTGAATAACACCAGCCCCGGCGCGCCACTCGCGATCCAGAACGCCCCTTTCCAGCCTATGCCTCTATGTAGCCCTGTTTTAGCGGCGAAGCCATTGCCGGATGAGTCTGATGTCGTTGCTTTTTCGGGCGGGTATGGATTCACATTTACTATCCGAGTTTTCTTATGGTAGCCAGCTTGGTGATGCCGATTAAAAGCATATGAAGCCTGTGCGTTTTTTGAGTGTTAACAACCCTCACGTTAAAGATACTACAGCTTGATATCAGTTGCCTACTGCGACGAAATCAGTCACCGTCAAACCAAAACCAGACATGCTAGGTATCTTGCGCGGCTCGGTCATCAACCGCATATTCAGTACTCCCAAATCTCGAAGTATTTGTGCACCAATGCCATAATCTTTGAGCGTATGGCGGTTGTTAACAGGATTGTCTGCCGAGTTAATTGCATTGATCACATCTCCACTTTTCTCTTCACGCCTTAACATCACTATGACGCCGTCACCTTCCTGGCTAATTTTGCGCATAGCATCTTGCAAACTCCAGCTATGGTTTTTGCTACTTGCGTCTAATAGATCCAGTATGGAAAGAGGCTCATGCACACGCACCAATATACTTTTGTTTACATTGACTGTGCCTCGGACTAATGCCAAATGCAATGCATTGGCAAGTGACTCCTGGTACGCTATTAGCTGGAAGGGACCATAAGGCGTTTCAATTGAACGCTCAGCCACACGTGAGACCAGACATTCATTCTGGCTTCTGTAATTAATGAGATCAGCAATCGTCCCAACTTTAAGATCGAATTTAGCCGCAAAATCTAAAAGATCAGGTAAGCGAGCCATTTCACCATTGTCTTTAAGTATTTCGCAGATAACCGCAGAAGGGTCTAACTTTGCCAGTCGCGCAATGTCACATCCGGCTTCAGTATGGCCTGCACGCACGAGCACGCCTCCAGTCTCTGCAATCAATGGGAAAACATGGCCGGGGCTCACAATATCCAGAGCCCGTGCATTGACATGCACTGCCGTCTGAATGGTATGTGCCCGGTCTGCGGCAGAAATACCCGTGGAGACGCCATGTGCAGCTTCGATGGAGGCTGTGAAATTTGTGCCCATCTTGGTGCCGTTTCGGGAAACCATAGGGCTCAGGTTCAGCTGCTTGCCGCGTTCTGCCGTGATGGTTAAACAAATCAATCCACGCCCATGTTTAGACATGAAGTTAATGGCATCAGCGCTCACATGTTGCGCCGCCATGACCAGATCGCCTTCATTTTCCCTATCTTCATCATCAAGCAGAACAACCATACGCCCCAATCTTATCTCTTCGATGATTTCACTTATTGGGCTAATGATCTTCTTTGTTTTTTTATAAACGACTGAAGTCTTCACTGCAGCGGGTTGCGATAACAAGGTCGTGCTGACTGGACTATTCATGATCTGCTCTTAGAGGTCGCTACTTGCGATACAGGCGTATGCTGAGTGATTGTGAATAGATTCGAAGTTTTCACATTCAACAATAAAATCCTTGATGCGCTTTTCTTTATAAAACGCAGAAGCAATGTCTCTGACCATATCCTCCACAAATTTCGGGTTGTCATAAGCCAATTCTGTGACGTACTTTTCGTCAGGTCTTTTCAGCAACCCAAAAAGCTCAGACGAAGCCTCCTTTTCAACTACGCGAATCACATCTTCGACCCACATACCCTGATTAAAAGAAACCGTGACGGTCACGTGAGACCTTTGGTTATGCGCGCCATAGGCCGATATTTTCTTAGAGCAAGGGCATAAACTAGTGACGGGTATCAGCACCTTCACTTTGACATCATGGCCGGTTTCCGTGATTTCTCCGATAAAAGTGACTTCATAATCCAGCAGACTTTTCACACCGGATATTGGCGCTGTCTTATTCACAAAATAGGGAAAATGCATTTCGATGTAACCTGACTTAGCCTCAAGTCTCAAAGCCATCTCGTGGAGTATCAGATAGAAGTTTTCTATTGATATCTCACGCACATTGCTATTCAGGATTTCAATGAATCTAGACATGTGCGTACCTTTGAGATGCTCAGGTAAATGCACATACATATTAAGCGTTGCGATCGTACCTTGCGCATCTCCGGTTTTATCTTTGACTTTAACAGGATGCCTGATCGCCTTGATTCCTACCTTATTGATTGCCAACTGACGCACATCCGCCAGGTTTTGAACATCCTCAATAGGGAAAGGTGTTGGTGAATTCAAGATAATGCTCTTTTCATAGTTAAAGTGATAGGCGGCAACAAGTCTTTAATCAGTGATCTCTCTTTAATCCCATGACTACCAAAAAATGGGAGGGGGCAACTTCCATCACCCCCTCTAAAAATTCAAGTCCAACTCGGATATAGGGGAATGAGATTGTGTAACGAACTTGAAGTTTAATTCTCAAGCGTAAGAGTACTTAAAACAATTGCCACTAAGGATTACTCCATAAGGATTAGCTCCCGGGTGACACATACCGCATCTTGAAAAGCCATTCTGGCCAGGCTGAAATGCAACATTCCACACAATGATCAATTGCGTGGAATGCCGGTTTTTGGAGGTATTACTGAAAGACTGAATTACAGAGGCGCGCGTTGACCTGTGAAGAAGCCAACTGCTTTGTCTGGCGTGCTGAAAGTAATATTGCTACCTGCCGGGAAATACAATACATCACCAACGGTTGCAGTTACTTTTTGACCAGTGTCATCAGAAATAATGAAAGTGCCTTCAACAACGATCTTCATTTCTTCATAGTCATATGAATAAACTAATTCCTTACCTGCATGCAGATGAAAGAAACCTGCACAGATCGTTTTGTCTTTGTCTTGAGAAACAAAAGTATCGCCCAGGAATGCGGGTACATTTGGCACATTCATTGATGGTTGATCATCTTTAACAGCTGATTTTTTGAATTGAAACGGTTTACTCATTGCAGTTCTCCTTAGGGGGTTACTTGAAAAGTGTTTGTATTAAATCGCGTTCAAAATGAACCGACAATTACACCTAAGGGGTACTCACTAAGAAGCATATTTCATAAACCTTGAATAAATATGCTATAAAAAACAATGGTCTATAGATATGCAATATGAAATCATAGCCATTGCAAACCCAGCAATGGTCAGGAAAAATCTTGTAGACGGGGTGTTCGACTTCAGGTGTTAAGCCGCAAAGGAAGCACTGAAAAAAGAGCCTCCTGCGCTGAGATTGAGTGGAGCGTGCAGGAGGCCAGGGAAATAGTCGTATGAACTATTTATATTGCGTGTTTAGAATGTATGTCGCACATAGAAAAAGAATCTACTTTTATCAAGATCATCACCTGAAGCATCTACATACCATCCTTTTTTGGTATTGGAATGGATATAGCTCAGGCCTGTATTCCACCCTTTTGAACCAGCAAATTCGAAGCTGCGACTAATACCTACCGACATATCTACGTAATCAGCAACGCTATAGTTTTCGACAACCTGGCGTCCGATATGCAGGTGGTAGTTAGTATCAGTATTAGGTATTTTGTCGGTGTAATTGATATCTATGTAGTTTGTTCCTTTTGAATCCCCGTGACCAACCAGCTTACCTCTGTATTCAGTGGTACCAAGCGAGGCTGTGTTATAGCCGAACCAGTCAGTCAAGGCCCTGTAGTATTTAACATTCAAGCCTTTATAATCGGCTTTCAAAATCAACTCCACAACATCGGAGTTTTGACCATTGAATGTATATCCTTGCGGGTAGGTAAAATTAAATATCTCACCAGTGAGCGCAAAGTCCGGAGTAATTTCTTTCCTCCAGCCAACGTAGTAATCCGTTTCATAAGTATTGCCGTAAACCGCATCTTTATGGACAGTGCCATAACCAAATCCGGCATACAGCCCACTGTCATGTGAGTAATCAATGCTTCCATAAAACTGACCGTGTTTTGCGAATGACAAGCCACGGAACAAATAGTCACTATAGAGACCAGTAGTTAATGACCAATGGTGCGGCGAACTTTTTAACTCACCCTTATTTTCATTTTCACGCTGAACGACCTCTTCAGCCACTGCTGTTGAAATTCCCCCAAAAGTTAGGAATAAGCTACAGACGATTACCTTCTTACTCTTTTCCATATACTCCCTTTCAAATCGCTTTTCATATTTCTAGTAATAATTTATTACTGGCCGATACTTAAAAGGTGTGGCTACTATCAAAGATTTTTTGTTTTAATTTCGTTGAATATGTCTACTACTCTGAGTTGCACCTATCTGAATACTCACCCGTTTTTTATTATGCCTATTCACTTAATCTTTTATCAAAGCCCCAACTATTTCGTATGTATCCAGCAAATAAATAGTCAATTGCCGCAATTCGACAATACCTACGGCGACTTCAGAAACATAGAAAGAACCCGCATGCCATTAACTTTTGGTTCAATTCAGAAATTGTGATGCGGATTTTTACTACCTCATGCCGTTTTTTACCATCCCTCCTAAGGCTTAATACTTAAGAAGTATTGCGAAGGGATATCTTTCCAAGTTAATTTAGCCCTGCTAGGGACATCGCAAAAACGATCTCCCATATAAAAACAAAAACTAGCTAACAAATCCGCACCCTGAAATTTTGAGATAGTGAATATTCGAAATGATGAAGGGCGATGAGAAACAGGAGCACAGCTATGGGGTTAAATGCACTACTTGAGAACGCTGAATTTCCAGTCAGCTCAGGCTTCAATGTCATTCAGCGTAAAACCGCTGACGTTTTGGAGCAGGCAGAAGCCTTGCCCTTTTGGTCGCAGCAATATACGCAACTAGGCAAGGGGTTATTTACTGGAGCCATCAACAGCATTCATCACAACGGCATTCAGATATTTACTGAAACAATGAACCGCGCAGTAGATCAAATTGCCAGCGCGCCACGTGACTGTTACGTCATTGGCCTCCCTACCATCGTAGATGGTGAGTCAATTTGGGGGCACTTATCTATTCAGAAGAACTCACTTCTAACGTTAGATAAGAATGCTGAGCTTTATTTCAGAACCTCTTCGACTTCAGGAATCATTGCAGCCGTCATTCCTGCAAATCGGTTAGAGAGTTTTGCCAAGAAAATAGAGGATTTTGAGCTTGAAGAAACCATTCAACGCCTTAAACCAGTGGAGTTATTGCCTCCTGATATTGCTGCCCGGCTACTCAGAACGCTGTGGTACGGACTTCAATCCACTTTAGAAAGCACTGACATCAATCAATCAAATGCAATCTGGGCCAGTTTTGAGGAAGACCTTTTGTCCTCCTGTATGAATGCATTGATTCATGCAAACACCAACATTCATCGCCATTATTATGATTACCGCATACCCAGATATATTGTTAATCGAGTCAGGGATATCACATTGGCGAACAGTGGTTTTTCTATGAAAATCGAAGAGCTGTGTGAAATCTTACGCATCAGGCCCAGGACGTTGAATCAGGCGTTTGCGCGTGCACTGGGTGTTACGCCACTCACTTATATTAGAAACTTAAAACTTCAAAAAGTCAGATTAGAACTCATTTCGCATCCCGATGAGATTTCAAGTATTGCAAATGTGGCATCCAAATGGGGATTTGTACATTTGAGTCTCTTTTCCCGCTACTATCGTGAGCTATTTGGTGAGTGTCCAATCGAAACATTACATAGGACAAAAGTAGAACGTTAGTTCAATACCCAGCAAATAAAAATGGGGCAATTTCTCCACTTTTAGCACTGAAATAAAACCTGTCCGATTACAAACAGGCCATCCATTAAACGACTTATTTTAACGCTGCACCCCCAACTCACCTGCACTTGGTGATATAGGCAAACTTGCTCATGCGGTACTGTGATTTTCCCACGGGGTCTGTATCTAACTCAATTAAGGTAACATGAACTTTTTTTCAGGCTAGCACTCTCACTCCATGAGTGCTAAAATTAGTTTAAACCTCTTCTTTCACAAGGAGCTTTACCATTAACGCTTTGACTATACCTGTTGTTTCATCCGCGGATAGCCTGGATAAATACCTGCGCACCATTAAGCAGTTTCCAATTTTGACGCCTGAAGAAGAATACAGCCATGCCACCAACCTGAATAAGACTGGTGATTTGGAGTCTGCACGTGCGTTGATCGTGTCGCATTTGCGCCTGGTGGCCAGCATCGCGCGTGGTTACAGCGGCTATGGTCTGCCGCAAGCCGACCTAATCCAGGAGGGCAACATTGGCCTGATGAAGGCAGTGAAACGTTTTGACCCTGAGCGCGGCGTGCGCCTGGTTTCGTTTGCCATGCACTGGATCAAAGCCGAGATCCATGAATATATTGTGCGTAACTGGCGCCTGGTGAAAACTGCGACCACTAAAGCACAACGCAAGCTGTTCTTCAATTTGCGCAGCATGAAGCAAGGCTTTGAGACATTAAGCCCGGACGATGTGCATAGGATTGCCACCGAGTTGAATGTGAAACCTGAAGAAGTGGTCGAGATGGAGTATCGCCTGAACGGTCAGGAGATTCCATTAGACGCGCAGGTGGATGATGACGGCGAAGAGATGTATAGCCCGATTGCTTACCTGCAGGATGAAGGTCCTGAGCCTTCTGTTTTGCTGGAAACACTGCAGACCGAGCATATGCAGACTGAGGGCTTGAGTGCGGCTTTGCAGCAGCTGGATGAGCGTAGCCGCCGTGTATTGCAGGCGCGCTGGTTGACTGAGGGCGATGTCTCAACCCTGCACGAACTGGCTGCTGAGTTCAACGTTTCTGCCGAACGTATCCGCCAGATTGAGCAAAAAGCGATGCAGAAAATCAAGACCTACATGCTGGAAAGCAAGTAATAGCAATAAAAACGGGTGCCCAGGCACCCGTTTCTTTTTCCGCATTATTTATCCTTAATTAAGCTGCCTGCACAATCACTTCTTCATGTTGCAAGGCGAGCAGCGCTTTACCATTGAGTTGATCCAGTTCCGCCAGTTGCTGGCGGATAGTTAACTCCACCTGCTCCAGATCGGCAATCCGCTCTTCCAGCGTATCGGTCGCCTGGTAAATCCGTTTAATACTTTCCACACGGCGCTTGAGTTGCACATGGTGCTCACGCATCTGGCTTTCCATAGGCGCAATCACTGCTTTCAACCAGCTTTCGGCATCGCGGTTAGCCGCTTCATATTCAAGGATCACGTGGCTGGCCAGGGTTTCAAAAAACTTGCTGGTGAGGGTGAATTTTTCATGCGCGATCATATTGAAAGTGGTATTGAACTGATCGCGGTAAATGGTTTCGAGTTTATTCAGTGCCTTGAGATAACGCGAAGTCGAGAATGGCGGTGGCGTCTTTTGTAGCAGGCCATGCTCTTTTGAGAATTTCTCATACATGGCTTCCATCATTTTCTTGATTTCATGCACATGCACATCGGCTTCCATCATGCGGCGTTTCAGGTCGCTGAAAAAATCATCCATCGCCTGGCGCATGGTTTTGGTAAACGATGCCTTCATCATGCTGTCGCGTGTTTCGCGCACTTTGTTTTTCAGTGCCGGCATGCCCAAATGATGAAACAACTGGCTGGACTGCACCGAGAACACGCTGCGTAAGGCCTGGTAGCGCTGCAACCCTACTTCAAAATTGACTTTATCCTGTTTGACCTTGCGCATCATTTGCGCAATCACATCTTCATTCTTGCCTTGCAGGCAGCGCAGTTCTTCAGTCTGATCCAGCACGCTTTGCAAACGGGTTTCCAGGATGCCGCGCGTTTGCAACACCATATCTTCAATTTCGCTATGGATGCTTTCGCGCACAATTTCCTGCTTGGCAGGAATCAGCTCATCAGAAAGGTTTTTTTCCAGTTGCAGTAAGCGGCTTTTCGCCAGCAACTGGTGATCACCAGTCACTTTAGCCAACAAACCTTTTTGCGCCGAGGTGGGTAAAATCTGGTCACGCGACAGGCCTAGCAATTCGGCTGTGGTCTGCAACTGTTTGTGCAGCTCGGTCTGGATCTCGTCTTCTGTTTTCAGCGGGTCCCACAAGCCGTCGATTTTATTGAGTACGGCGATACGCCCTTTTTGCTTCCAGCGGGCACCACTGATATAACGGCGCCAGACTTCCATTTCAGATTTGGTGACACCGGTATCGGCCCCCAGGATAAACAGGACCGCATGCGCATTCGGTAGCATGCTCATGGTCAGTTCCGGTTCAGCACCTATGGCGTTCAATCCCGGGGTATCGAGAATCACTAGGCCTTGCTTGAGCAAGGCGTGCGGAAAGTTGATCACGGCATAGCGCCAGCAAGGAATCTCCATCAGGCCATCCTGCCCGATCAACATTAAATCGTCAGGATGATCGGGGTGGTATAAACCCAGTGTTTGCGCTTCTTCGCGGGTGACGCGACGGGTGCGGCTGACTTCTTTAAACGCTTCCACCATGCTCTCGCGTGAGTGGGCATCAAATTCAATGACAGACCACGCCTGCGGCATGCGGCGGTATTCACTGATGGAAATCTGGTTGGCGCTGCTTTCGATAGGTAACAGCGACAGGCTGACTGGTTTACCCGTGTCATAGCGCAATTCGGTGGGACACATAGTGGTGCGCCCGGCGCCAGAAGGTAATAACCGATGGCCATAATCAGAAAAGAAAATGGCGTTGATAAGCTCGGATTTACCGCGTGAAAATTCGGCTACAAATGCGACATTCAGCTTATCTTCGCGTAAGCGGTTAAGCTGATGCTGAATACGTTCTTCAAGTTGCACATCGCTAAGCTGCTTATCGGCCAACCAGCGCCGATACTCCCCCAGTACATCAGCAATTGTTTCACGCCAGCGTGTATACAAATCAAATTGTTGTGCCAGTCTGTTATTTTCCATAGGACCTGCTTAATAGTTATTCGGTAACCTACTTAGGATTGCCTGTTTTTTGCTAATCTATCACGATTTTAGAAAAGTTCAAATAAATCATGTAGGTATAGCCATTAATTCATAAATAAAATGAATTATCAACCATAAGATCAGCTTTATACGCATTTATGCGTAGGCGGTTGTCATCTGCTATCATGCGCATTAGTCATTAACGGCCTGAAACACGACTTTCTTCAATCTTATGAGTGGTCTTCTCCCAGATTCCCCCATCCCTACCCTGATCCAGCTGCATCAGGGCTCGCGTTTGCTGGAAATTCATTTCGATAACCAAACCGAGTGCATGCTCTCCTGCGAGTTTTTGCGGGTTTACTCGCCTTCTGCAGAGGTGCGTGGTCATGGCGCCGGGCAGGAAGTCCTGCAGATAGGCAAAGAACTTGTCAACATCAGCGGCATCGAACCAGTGGGCAGATATGCCATTAAGCTGATATTTGATGACGGTCATGATACAGGCCTGTATTCATGGGATTATTTGTACTACCTGGCCCAGCACTATGAAAGCCTGTGGCAGGACTACATCACCAAACTGACCATCGCCGGTCAGCCGCGCAAGGAAACATAAGCATGCAAGACACGCCAGAACAGCAAAAAACCACCCACTTCGGTTTCGAGACCGTGGCTGAGCACGACAAGCAAAAGAAAGTCGGCGAAGTATTCCATTCGGTCGCGCAAAAATACAACATCATGAATGACGTCATGTCGGCAGGGTTACACCGTGTGTGGAAGCGGTTTGCAGTCGATGTCAGCGGCGTGGGCCAGGGTGACAAGGTACTGGATATTGCCGGTGGCAGTGGCGATTTATCCAGCCTGTTTGCGAAAAAAGTCGGCACGCAGTCGGCACACAACCCCGGCCAGGTCATTCTGACAGATATCAATGCCTCCATGCTGGGCGTGGGCCGCGACCGCATGATAGATGCCGGCCTGACGGTGCCAGCCGCACAATGTAACGCTGAAACCCTGCCCTTTGCCGATGAATCATTTAACTGCGTCATCGTGGCATTCGGTTTGCGCAACATGACGCATAAAGACAATGCCCTGCGTGAAATGCAGCGCGTGCTGAAACCGGGCGGACGCCTGCTGGTGCTGGAGTTTTCCAAGGTCTGGCAGCCGCTGGAGAAACTGTACGATACCTACTCCTTCAAACTGCTACCCAAGCTGGGAAAATGGATCGCCAATGACGAGTCCAGCTATCGTTACCTGGCGGAAAGCATACGCATGCACCCGGACCAGGAAACCCTGAAGCAAATGATGCATGACGCAGGGTTTGCCAAAGTGGATTATTACAACCTGACCGCAGGCGTGGTGGCCTTACACAAAGGCATTAAACTCTAATTCTATGTTTAAACCATTGATTCAATTTGTGTTGCAGCACCTGATGCAGCAAAACGACTGGACGGCGCCGTTGCTGCAACCTTACGCCAACCAGACCCTGGGTTTTGATTTCAAGGTCGCACAAGTCAACCTGACCATTCTGCCCAATGGCGAACTGGCCGTTGCCGCTGACTCTGCCACGGCGGATGCCACCATCCATTTACCGCCCAGCCTGGCCATGCGCTTGATGCGCAAAGACCCGCTGGCGGCCAGCCTGATCAAAATCGAGGGCGATGTGGCATTAGGCATTGAAGTCGGCAAAATACTGTCTGCCGTGCGTTGGGATGTAGAAGGCGATTTAAGCAAAGTGGTCGGCGATATCGCCGCCTACCAGGTAGTGGAGCTCGGCCAGGAAAAATTCAAACGCTTGCAGGCCAATGCCAAAAACCTGGGAGAGATGCTGGTGGAATACTGGCAGGAAGAACAGCCGCTGATCGCCAAAAAAACCAGCATAGAACAGTTTAACCAGTCGGTAGACCGGCTGCGTGAAGATACTGACCGCCTGCAATCGCGTGTCGACAAGTTGCTGGCAAACGCCCCTTCTTCAGAAAGCCGATAAACATGCACTGGTTTCGTTTCTTTCATATTATCGGTGTGTTTATCTGGTATCGGCTGGACATTTTTTTTGTACGCGAAGACAAGTCCAATCTATTGCCGCGCCTGCTAAACCTGCTGTTTTTCTGGCGTAGTGCGCCGCAACAACGTGCGATCAGGTTAAGGCTGGCGCTGGAAACACTAGGGCCTATCTTTGTTAAATTCGGCCAGATGCTGTCTACCCGCCGCGACCTGCTACCGCCTGATGTCGCGGACGAACTGACCAAACTGCAAGACCAGGTGCCGCCATTTGCGTTTAGCCAGGTCGAGGCGATCTTAATTGAAGCATTCAATGCGCCACTGAATAGTACTTATGCCGAATTTGACCCGGTGCCGGTCGCCAGCGCCTCAGTTGCGCAAGTGCATTTTGCCACGCTGCATAGTGGTGAACAGGTGGCTGTCAAAGTATTGCGCCCTGGCATTGCAGCGATTATCCATAGAGATATCGCGTTGTTGCGTACCATCGCCTGGTGGGTGAAAAAACTTTCCAGTGAAGGCCGCCGCCTGAAACCGGATGAAATGGTGGAAGAATTTGCGCGACACACCGAGCATGAACTCGACCTGACACTGGAAGCGGCGCAGTGCTCGCAACTGGGCCGCAATTTCAGCGACAAACGCCTGCTGGTGCCAGTTGTCTATTGGGATTATTCGCGCAAACAGGTGATGACCATGCAACGCATGTTCGGCACGCCAGTGCGGGATACGCATGCGCTGAAAGCCGCTGGCATCAACCTCACGCAACTCGCACATGAAGGCGTTGAGATCTTCTTTACCCAGGTGTTCCGCGATGGTTTTTTCCATGCCGATATGCATCCTGGCAATATCCAGGTAGTCACCGAAGGGCCGGACAAGGGCAAGTTTATTGCGCTGGATTTTGGCATCATGGGCAGCCTGTCGCCTACAGACCAGTATTACCTGGCGCGTAATTTCCTGGCGTTTTTCAACCGTGATTACCGTGATGTCGCGGTAGCGCATATCGAGTCAGGCTGGGTACCGGCGGATACCAATGTCGAAGCGCTGGAAACTGCGATCCGCGCCATTTGTGAGCCTATCTTCGAGAAGCCGCTCAAGGATATTTCTTTTGGCCGCACCCTGCTCAGCCTGTTCCAGATGTCGCGCCGTTTTGGTGTCAATATCCAGCCACAGCTGATCATGCTGCAAAAAACCCTGCTCAACATTGAAGGCATGGGGCGCGAGCTGGACCCTAATATCGATTTGTGGCACAGCGCCAAGCCCTTCCTCAAGCGCTGGATGAGCGAACAGATAGGCTGGCGCAGATTGATCAAATCGGCCAAACATGAACTGCCCTATGTACTCGCGCACGCGGCTGAGATACCCCGGTTATTCGAGCAGTATTTGCGTAACCAGAGTGAGTTCGCAAAACAGCAAACCTATATTGATACCCTGCTGGCCACCCAGCAAAAACAATCCCAATGGCAAAAATGGTTAGGCATTGCCATTGCGGCATTAGTGGTGTTGCAATTGAGTAGCCTGATTCTGTTTTGGATGACATAGCTGGTGCCCTGTATAGGCCTGTGTCCTGCATGGTAAAAAAGCCTGGAATTCAGGCTTTTTTATTTCCTGCCAAAAAGAAACGTTATCAATCAATAACTTTTGTTTTAAAATCTGCCGTTTGCAACGGCTTTAAGGGAAACGGACAGTGTTGATCTGGTTTGTCATGGCGTATTTACTGGTCTCTATCGGGATCGGCCTGGTCGCTGCCAGAAACGTCCACAGCACCAAAGATTATGCGATCGCCGGCCGCCATTTACCGCTGCCCGTAGTCACGGCGACCGTATTTGCCACCTGGTTTGGCGCCGAAGCCGTGTTTGGCGTCTCTGCGACTTTTGTGCGCGAAGGCTTGACTGGCATTGCCGCCGACCCGTTCGGCTCAAGCATGTGCCTGATCCTGGCGGGCATTTTCTTTTCCAGCCGCCTGTACAAACTGAATATCCTCACGCTGGGCGACTTTTACCGCATGCGTTATAACCGCACGGTAGAGATACTCACCACCATCGCGATCGTGGTGTCTTACATGGGCTGGGTAGCCGCACAAATCAAGGCGCTAGGGCTGATCTTTAACCTGATCAGCAATGGCTATATTTCAGAACCGACCGGCATGATTGTAGGTACAGCGATTGTGCTCACCTACACCACGCTGGGCGGCATGCTGTCCGTCGCCATCCTCGATTTCGTACAGATGATCGTTGTCATTGGCGGCCTGCTCTACATTGCCAGCATCGTCTCAGGCCAGACCGGCGGCGTTGCGCCAGTGATTGAGCACGCGCGCAATGCCGGAAAACTGCATTTTTTCCCGCAATCGACCAACTGGAGCGTCTGGCTGACTTTTCTCGGCGGCTGGCTGACCATGATGCTGGGCTCGATTCCGCAGCAAGATGTTTTTCAGCGCATCACCTCGGCCAAGACTGCCAATATCGCCTTGTGGGGTTCCCTGCTCGGCGCGAGCATTTATTTCTGTTTCACCTTTGTGCCCATGTTTATTGCCTATGCAGCGACCTTGATCGACCCGGCTACCTTTGGCGCACTGGTTGAAACCGACTCGCAACGCGTGTTACCAACGCTAGTGCTCACCCACACGCCATTGCTGGCACAGGCGATTTTCTTTGGCGCGGTGCTGTCGGCGATCATGAGTTGCTCATCGGCGACGCTGCTGGCACCTTCAGTGACTTTTGCCGAAAACGTGATCAAGGGCTTTGTACCCGAGATGAATGACCACGCCTTCCTGCGCGTCATGCGGCTGTGCCTGGTCGGCTTTGCCGGCATGGTGCTGTTTTATGCACTGAATTCTGAACTCTCCATTTTTGGCATGGTAGAAAGCGCCTACAAGATCACGCTGGCTGGTGCATTTGTGCCATTGATATTTGGCGCATTCTGGAAGCGCGCAACCAGCCAGGGCGCACTGGCAGCCATTATTTTAGGCATAGGCAGCTGGATACTGGTTGAAGTCATGGTCGGTGAAGAAAGCCTGGTCCCGGCACAGCTGCTGGGGTTACTGGTCAGCGCGGTGGCAATGGTAATAGGCTCATTGCTGCCGCAAAAGCTGGGCGGCAGCCCGCAGCCACCGCATGGGTACTTGCATGAACATGCTTCACGCAGGCATACGGAATAACATGAATCTCAACACAGCATTAAACTTTAATCACTTTTAAATGACCAATTGATGAATAACCGTTTAAAGCAGTGATTGTTCCAGTTAACAAAAAAGTATGGCATTCGCGATAATGCCCGGGATTGTTTTTTTCACTCAGCAAGAAACTTATGGTAGTTAACAAGCGGTTTTACACCATCCTTCTTAGCGTCATTGTATTGACGGGCTTTCTGGCGACTAGCCTGATCGGTTACTTTGTCGCCAAAGACTCACTGACTGAGCGTCTGCAGCAAGAGATGCTGCCACTCACCAGCGACAATATCTACTCAGAGATCCAGCGTGATTTATTGCAGCCCCTGCTGATTTCTTCACTGATGGCGAATGATGTATTTGTGTTTGACTGGGTCAACAGTGGCGAAAAAGACGCCAGCAAGATGACCAGCTATCTGGCCCAGATCCAGAAAAAATATAACACCATCACCGCCTTCTTTATCTCTGAAAAATCCAGGTTTTATTATCACCCTTCAGGTGTGCTTAAAAAAGTCTCAGAAGCCAATGAAGATGAGAGCTGGTATTTCGAGGCAAAAAAATCCCCTAATCCGTATGTAATTAATATTGATCACGATACCGCTGACCAGCGCCGTTTAAGCATTTTCGTCAATTACCGCATTGAGGATAAATCCGGCAATTTTATCGGCATCATCGGGGTCGGGCTGGCGTTGCAATCAGTGGTTGAACTGATAGAAAACTACCAGAAACGCTATGGCCGCGAAATTTACTTTGTGAACCGTCAGGGCGAGGTCATGCTGCGCAGCAGTCAGTATCATTCCGAGCTGCACGACAAAAACAAGGCGGCACTGGATAAAGCGTTTGTCAAAATCCTGACTTCACCCAGCGCCTCATTTTCATTTCAAACCAATAATGGCAGCACGCTCTACCTCAACAGCCGGCTGGTGCCCGAGTTTGACTGGTATCTGATCGTGGAACAGGTCAATGACCCGAGTTCAGAGCGTATTGAAAAGGCGTTTATCATCAACATGACCGTGGCCTTGGTGATCAGCGTGATCGTCTTGTTGCTGGCGCATTTTGCAGTGCGTGGCTACCATGAAAGACTGGAAGCGATGGCAACGCAGGATAAACTGACGGGTGCCACCAGCCGCCAGGTATTTGAGTTTTATTTCAAACAGGCGGTTGCACGCTGCAAACGCCGTGACGAACCGTTGTCTTTAGTCCTGCTGGATATCGACCTTTTCAAGCTGATCAATGACACTTATGGCCATCAGGCAGGCGACCTGGTGTTGACCCGTATTGCGCAATTGATCAAATCTCATGTGCGTGAGGAAGATATTGTGTGCCGCTGGGGCGGTGAGGAATTCCTGCTGCTACTGTCAGGTTGCGATATTGACCGTGCCCGCGGCATCACAGAAATCATCCGCGCCGCAGTGGCTGGCCTGCAATTTCACTTTAATAACCAGGTGGTCAGAGTGACCATCAGTGCCGGTTTGGCTGAGATGCAGCAAAGTGAAGCGTTTGCACAGGTGGTAGAACGTGCAGACCATCACCTGTATGAAGCCAAACATGCCGGACGCAACTGCATCAAGCCTGATGGCGAGACGGATAACACATCCGGCCTGTTGCAGGCTGGTTGAGGAAAGTTAGCGTTAAGCCACTGTGCGAGGCTGACAGCTCGCGCAGTAAAAAGTGGAGCGCTGACCCAAACGGATAGTGCGGATCAGCTGCCCACAGACCCGGCAAGGCTCTCCTGTGCGACCATAGACATAATACGTCTGCTGGAAATAACCAGGGTTGCCATCTGCACCAAAAAAATCCCGCAAACTGCTACCCCCGGCGGCTAATGCCGCGTGCAATGTCGCCTTGATTTCTGCCACCAGTAACTGGCATTGCAATAATGTCAGTTGCTTCGAAGGTGTTTCCGGGTGGATACGCGCGCGGAATAAGGACTCGCTGGCATAAATATTCCCGACACCGACCACGATATGCGCATCCATGATGGTCGGTTTGATTGCAGCATTGCGTGAGCGTAACTGTTGAAACAAATATTCGCTATCGAATGCATCATCCAGCGGTTCCGGCCCCAGGCTACTCAGTAAAGGGTGCTGCGAAGGTTCCTGATCCAGCCATAATACCGCGCCAAAGCGCCGTGGGTCGCGCAGGCGGATCACACGACCGTCTTCAAACGCGATATCGACATGGTCATGCTTCTCGTGCGGAAAGTAGCGCTCCAGCAGGCACAGCCGGCCAGACATGCCTAAATGCAGCAACAACACGCCTTTGCGGGTGCTGTCGCCAACCTCGATCAGGATATATTTGGCCCTTCGCGTTAGCTGCAATACGCGCTGACCTTGCAGATGCTGTGGCAGATCGGCGGGAATCGGCCAGCGCAGGCCATGATGGCGGATAGTCACCTCGCGTATGCGCGCGCCCTGAACCGGCAACAAGCCCAGGCGGGTGACCTCTACCTCGGGTAATTCAGGCATGGCGGTTATTTGCTCTTGGGTGCCTGGATATTGACCGGCGGGTTAACCATGGTAAAGCCGACATCATTGGGGAAGTGATAAATAATGCCTTCATCCGGGCGTGCCAGCAGGTATTCCGGCGACTCCTGGATTTTATCAAAGTGTACTTTTTTGCCGTCGCGCAACACGACTTCGAATGAAGGATAAGTTTGTTTACGATCCGGCGTATACACTTCAACAGACGTGGCCTGCGCTTGGGCCCAGGTAAAATCCAGCCACTCATTCATCTCATTCTGGGTCGGCTTGGCTTTAGGGTCATTGGCCGACCATTTGCCATCGCTAGCCAGTTGCACCTTTAGCGCATTCTCTTCCCATTGCTCCAGATGCGCGAGGTCAAAGCCTGCTAGCTGCTTGCGTTCTGACGGAGAGAGCGGGCTTTTATCTATCATCTCGATCGGTTGTGTCGCCGCCGCTTCGCTATATTGCCCTGCCAGCAAAAACACATTACCCGCATAACCCACATATTGTTCTTCTGTCACCGGATTGTGCGTGCCAAAAATAAACACTTGCTCGCCTTGCTTGCCTGACAAAGTCACTTTTAACTCCGGTTGATCCAGCCCATATTTGGCAGCATCCTGCAATGGCAATCTGGCGGCGCTGGTCGCGGCAATCACAGATAGGGCTCGCTGGACAGACATCTGGTCTGCGCGGGCGGCATACGGCTTACGCATCATCCAGTAAGCATTCTGCCGCTCAAAAATAGTCGGTGCCTTGGCGGGGAATTCAATCTTCAACGTATCAGCATCGGCCATTTTGAGCGTAGACACCTCAAACCTGGCGCTGACTGCTTTTTCTGCTGGCTTGAAATGCAGGAAAAGCGCAATTCCGACCACCACTGCCAGCAGCAACAAGTTCAATATCCATCTTTTTTTCATTGCAGGCAACTCCGTCCGCGATACGACTTTAATAACTCAAACTCAGGCTTTGCGACGTTTCCACCACAAGAACATGCCCGCAATCAGAATAATGACCGGCAAGACATATTGCGTGCCATACCCCACAATCAGCGCGGCAATCGAGCCGGAAGGGATATTAATATTGATATCTTTCAATGGCATCGGCTGGATAGTGATCAGGCGGTCATCGCCCGCCAGCCAGTTGATGATATTGATGCCCAGATCGAGGTTACCGCCATTGGTGATAAAGGTGTTCGCCAGGAAGTTGGCATTACCGATCACCACCACACGCTGGCCTTTTTTGCCATATTGACGTTCCAGAGCCACGCCGATATTGATAGGGCCTGGTTTATCCTTGCCATGGTCAAAACTGACTTTCAGGTTCTGAGCCCCGGCAGGAATCTTGTCTGATTCCAGCCAGCCGTTTTGTGCCACATCAATCAGGCGCCCTACTTTCCAGCCCAGGTCGTCTGACGCGTGGCCATCGACTTCATGTGCTTCAGGGAACACGGTACGCAACATAAAGTTACGCGTGATCGGGTGGTCGCCATACCTGTTGGCGAATGACATCTTAGGGTCAGCGCCGTATTGTTCAGCCGTGCGGTCTACCACCATGCCTTGCGACACTTTAATGCCCAGGTAATCAGCAACTTCCTGCAAACCACGCAGGTTGTCATCATCCAGCAACCAAAGTACGTTGCCACCGGCCTCGATATAGGCTTTGATTTTTTTGGCTTCTACTGCACTCACATCGACCTGCGGCGCAGCGATCACCAGCATGGAGCCGTTGGCCGGCACTTGTTGTGCAATGGTCAGATCAGGGTTGGCAAATTTAAAGCCTTTGCTTTCCAGCTGTTTGCCAAACTCGCCCAGGTCGTGATTCTTCACGCCTTGCAGCAAGCGTTCACCATGCCCATCCAGATACATGACCGGCTGGTTATTGGTGCGTGACAGACGCACCAGCAAGTTGGTCATTTCCTGCTCGGCAAACGGCGGGTTGATATGCTCGCTACGCTTGTTGTATTCAACGATAGTTTCTCCATCGACCTTGACACCGGCTTCCTGCGCCAGCTTGGGCTCTTCGGAGGGATTGACGAAGGTAATGAAGACGTTTTTCTTTTCACGCTGGTAACGCGCAACGAAGTCTAGCATGCCCTTGCGGAAAGTATCTCCATTACTGGCGTCATCCTTGGTGGCGTAGACGGTAATATTGATATCACCTTCCATCTGCTTGAGCACATTGACACTGCCCTGGGTCAGGATATTGCGGTTTGCCTGAGTGATATCCCGTGTCCAGCGATATTGGCTGGAGAGGTAGCCCAGCATCACGATCAGGGCCAGGAACACCAGCACAAACATCCAGTTTTGTGCCAGCAACTGCAATCTTAACTTACGATTAATTTTCATAATGCTTTCAAACTTAGAATCAGGGCGCGTTAACCGCGCAGACGATCAGCATCCAGGCGACGGATGGTCAATGTCAAAAATGTCACGATAAACAATATAAAGAAGGCTAGGTCTGCAGTATCAATCAGCCCGCTGGCAAATGACTGAAAATGCGTAGAGAAAGAAAACTGCCCCGCGACATTGGTAGGATCATTGGCGAAAAAACGCCCTAAAATCATCAGGATAAAAGAAAAAATAAAGCTCAGGATGCCCGCGATGATAGGCTGGGAAGTCAGGCTGGAAAAATAAATCCCTAACGCACAAAAACTGCCCACCAGCAAAAACAGGCCTATGGTGTTAGCGATGATGTAGCCAAAATCGATATCCGACCACAGATTCAGGCTGGACAGCATCAGGCCTATATACAGAATGAGTGTCGCCAGGAACGCCATCAGACCTAAAAACTTGCCGACCACGATATCAGTAATCGATAACGGTGAGCTGAACAAAAACGGCATGGTCTGGCTGCGGCGCTCTTCAGCGATCAGCCGCATGGAAAGCAAGGGCACGGCGAACAACATGATAAATGACGCAGAACCATAGACACTCTGCGACACCGCTTGTGTGATACCAAAACGCTCCGCCGGGCGGATGGCACCGGAGGCGACATCCAGGTAGTCAGTGACGCCATTGGCAAAGTAATTACCAAACATGGCGGCGATGACTGCCAGAATGATCCACCCCATCGGTGAAGCGAACATGCTTTGCAGTTCTTTTCTTGCAATATTCAACATTGGTGGTCTTTCAACAAGTCTTTCAACATTAAGTGGTCTTGCATTACGCCGCTTTAGGCAGTTCTGCAGAAGTGGTCGCGTCTTGATAGGTCAACTGGACGAAGACATCTTCCAGGCTGGTTTGGTCAGGCGCGATATGATACAAGCCCCAGCCTTGTTTCACTGCGGCCTGCACGATCGCTTCGTGCGGCTGGCTGCCTTCATGGAAGCGGATACGCCATAAGCCATCTGCGGGCTCGGCTTCCGCCACGCCTTCAATCGCCAAAAGTTGTGCAACATCCGGCACCTGACGCAAGCCTACCAGCAGCTTGTTACCGATACGCTGCTGCTTGAGCACATCAATACCGCCATTGAACACCAGTTTGCCTTTATCGATGATCTGCACATGGTCACAGACCATTTCGACTTCCGGCAGGATATGGGTAGACACAATGACACTATGTTCCTGGCCGATCTCCTTGATCAGGGCGCGGATATCGCGGATCTGGATAGGATCCAGGCCTACGGTAGGTTCATCGAGGATCACAACCATGGGGTTATGAATAATAGCCTGGGCAATGCCCACACGCTGCTGGTAACCGTTAGACAGGTTTTCGATCAGGCGCTTGCTCATATGCGTCAAACCACAGCGCTCTTTCGCATGCTCAACCGCCCTTTTAACATGCTTGCTGGCGACATTGTGCAGGCGCGCCGCAATGGTCAGGTATTCATCAACCGTGAATTCTTTATATAAGGGGCGCATTTCAGGCAGGTAGCCAATCAAAGCCTTGGCTTCTTTCGGGCTTTCTATCATATCGATACCACAGATTTTGACGCTGCCGGCACTCGGTGCAAGATTACCGGTCAGCATTTTCATGGTAGTGGATTTACCAGCGCCATTCGGGCCCAGAAAACCTAGCACCTGGCCCTGTTGCAGGCTGAAAGTCACATCGCTCACCGCCGCGCGCCCCCCATAAAGACGGGTCAATTCAATTGCTTCTACTGTCAAATTTGCCATAATTCTTCCACACACTTACTCACCTGAAGATACCCGGAACGACTACTTATGACCGGCTGGGTTATATACCAGTCCATAAATCCCAAAGTAAATTCCTAGACAAAGTTTTCACCAAAAAGTTATAGTGACATACACGACGTTTTTACCTGCATCAAGACGCCAATTACAATTCAGTTACAAATCGCACATTATGGATGAACTTGCAGCAACTGTCACGGACTAAACTAAAATTCAGCCTTACTTTTACCCGCTTCGTGACCCTCACTGCAGCCGCCATTACCAGACTTATTAAACAGGAATCCAGTATGCCTCAAACCCGCCATCCCAAGCTAAAACCTACCTTATTGCGCCGCCCGGTGTTGGCGCTGTGGCTTGCGTTAATGGCGACTCCAGTCTGGTCTGCCAGCACCACTGCAACAATGACTACACCGACTGCCGAATTCGTCTACAAATACCTGCTTGGTGAAGTCGCCGCCCAGCGCGGTGAGTTTGTGCTGGCCAGCCAGCTGTTCCTGGATCTGGCCAAACAGACGCGCGACCCTTTGCTTGCTGAACGCGCTACTCAGGCCGCGACCATTGCACGGGCGCCGCAACTGGCTTTGCCTTCCGCAGAGTTGTGGTCAGAACTGGTGCCGGACTCATTGCCTGCAGCACAAGCGGCCAGCCAGTTGCTGATCGCCAATGGTGAACTGAAAAAAGCCGAGCCCAAGATCCAGAAAGTGCTGACTGATGAGCGTATTCGCCCTGGGGCGTTTATGGAACTGAACAGCCTGATGATGCGTGTCACAGACAAAAACAGTGTGTTGGAAACCATACAGCGCCTGGCAAAGCCTTACCCGAAATTGCCAGAAGCCCATTTTGCCATCTCACAGGCCGCCTACTTTGCGCGCAATGAAGCCCTGATGGAAAAAGAGCTGAAAGAAGCTTCCAAACTGCGCCCGGGCTGGGAAGCCCCGGCGCAAATCCGCGGCCAGATGCTGAGCGAGAAAGACCCGCAAAAAGGCATTGCCTACTATCGCGAGTTCCTGGAATCACATCCCGATGCTGACCAGATCAGGTTGGCATTGGCGCGCACCTTGCTCATCCAGAAAAACGCCGCCGATGCCAAAGTCGAGTTCACCAAACTGGTAGAAAGACACCAGAACAATCCGGAAATGAACGTCATTGTTGGCTTACTGGCACTGGATGCGAAAGAATATGAGTTTGCGGACCGTTATCTGCAACATGCACTGGACGTAGGCTTTAAGGAACCAAACAGGGTTTACTTTAATTTAGGCCGCTCTGCTGCAGAACAGCACGATGATGCGCGCGCCCTGCAATGGTTTGACAAAATTGGCGATGGTGAACAGTTCCTGGCTGGCAGGTTCGCCGCCGCGGCTATCATTTCCCGCCGCGATGGTGTCGATGCCGCAATCACCATGCTGGACAACGTCAACGGGCTCAGTGCCGAACAGCAGACATTACTGGTGCAAAACCAGGCACTGATGCTTAACCAGGCCAAGCGCACTGACGAAGCCTATACCTTGCTCGAAAAAGCCGTGCAGAAATATCCGGAAAGCCCTGAGCTTTTATATGATTACGCACTGAATGCCGAGCGCGTGGGTAATTTCAAGGTCATGGAAGATACTTTAAATAAGGTCATCAAACTCAAACCGGACTTTGCTGCCGCCTATAATGCGTTGGGTTATTCGTATGCTGACCGCAACATTAATCTGGTAGAAGCCAAAAACCTGATTGAAACGGCGACTAAGCTCTCCCCGGAAGATCATTACATCATGGATAGCCTGGGCTGGGTTTATTACAGACTGGGCGATATTGGCCACGCCACTGAGCAATTGCGCCGTGCCTACGCTATCCAGCAGGACCCTGAAATTGCTGCCCACCTGGCCGAGGTATTATGGAAACAGGGCCAGCGCGAAGAAGCCAAAGACATCCTGGACAGAGCCCTGTCTGCCAATCCAGATAACGAAGTGCTGGCCTCCACCGCGCAGAAACTGAAATCCAACCTGTAATGCGTACGCTGCACCTGTCGATTCCCCAGGTCTGGGGCAAAATAGCTGCGACCTGTATGCTCGCATGCAGCGTGATTGCTTGCAGCACTGTGCCTAAACCGCCGGTGAGCCAGACCGCCAACAGCGCTGCGCAACAACGCATGCAAACACTGGCAGCTGTGCAGCAGTTTTCGCTCGAAGCCAAGCTGGCCGTGCAATATAGCGGCAAAGGCTATACCGCGCGGCTGGAGTGGCAGCATACAGGTCAGGAAGACCATATGCGGATCTTCAGCCCGCTGGGACAGCAGGTGGCGCTGATCCATCGCACCGCCCAATCAGTGACGCTGACAGACCAGAGTGGCAAACAACACCATGCCGCCGATGTCGCCAGCCTGACCGAACGTCTGCTAGGCTGGCGGTTGCCGCTGGCTGGCCTAAGCCAATGGATATTGGGTATCCCGCATACGGCCAGCCCTTACCAGGCCAGCTATCTCGCCAGTGGTGAACCCGCCACACTGACACAGGATGACTGGCGTATAGAATATGAGGATTACCAGACAACAGCACTGAACGGCCTCTCCGAGTCACTGCCATTCACCACCCGCTTGCAACAACAGGATGTCAGGCTGAAACTGGTGATTCAGCATTGGTAAGCTGAACTAACCGCCCATCAGGCATCCAGCCGCGCTGGCATCAGCCTTGCCGAAAAACGCTGCGTTTTTAGCTAAAGATTCAGCGCCAGCTGTCGATAATGGCACTATGAGCCGTTATCTGTTTTCGCCCACCTACTTCCGTTTCTGGTTAGCTTCCAGCCTGCTGATTGTCGCCTGCTTGCAGCCTGTGCATTGCAATGCCGCGCAATGGCTGTCGATCAAGAAAACAGATGCCAACCAGTTGATGGTCGATAAACAGTCGCTGGTCGAAGAAAAAGCCTATATTAAAGCCTGGGTGAAAGTGGATTACCGCGAGCCGCAGAAAAATGTGGAATCAGTAGACCGCGTGTACAACCACGCCAAAGCCTTATGGTATTTTGATTGCGCCAAGCGCAAAGCCGCCACCATCCAGGTGTTCCAGTATGATCAGGGCGAATTGGTCTACTCTGCAGGCACTACACTTAAGCAGGCCGATTTTATTGAGCCATTGCCTGACTCCGAAGTAGAGATCACCCAACAATACGCCTGCAAATGGCAAGCCAAGGAAAAGCAGCGTGCCGAAGCCGCCGCCAACCGTGCCGCCAACCCAATCAAACCCGCCGTTGCCAGTGATAAAGATAAACCGGCCGCGACTAACAGCGTGGCCGAGCCAGCAGCTACAGCGCCTGCCGAAGAAAAACCTGCCGTAAAAGCAGATGACAAGAGTGCGCCCGCAGCAAAACCGGCCACTGAGAAACCTGCAGCTAAAGATCCATTAGTCAAGGATCCGCTAGCCAAAGACCTGGCCACTAAAAAGGCTGAGGCAGAGCCTGGTAAAGACAAAGCTGCAAAAGGCAATAAAGAAGATAAATCGTGGGCCTATAGTGGCGCGCGCGGCCCTGAAAAATGGGGCAGCCTCAACCCTGACTATGCGGTGTGTAACGCAGGTAGCCAGCAATCGCCGATCAATGTCGACAATACGATCACCGCTGCACTCAAGCCAATCAAACGTTTGCAGAAATTCCCGCTGAAAAACATCGCGCTGAAAGATCACAGCCTGATCCTAGATGCGGGTAGCGGCAACATGATGGTGCTGGATCAAAAGCCATACCAGCTGAAATACATCAGTGTACATGCGCCCTCCGAGCACCAGATCAAACAGAAATCCTATGCGGCAGAACTGCAAATGGTACATGAAGACAAAGCCGGGCATCGCGTGATCATTGCCGTGATGCTGGAAGAAGGCGCAGCCAACAGCACTATAGAGACGCTGCTGAATAGTATTCCGAAAGAAAAAGAGCAAAGCAAAGCACTGGCTATCCGCATCACCCCGGCAGATTTAATGCCCGCAAAACCGGCTTATTACCGCTATACCGGCTCGTTGACATCGCCGCCTTGCACCGAAGGCGTACAGTGGATCATCATGAAAGAACCATTGAAAATAGCCAAAGGGCAACTGACCAGCTTGCAACAGGCGATAGGTGAACCTAATTTGCGCCCACTCCAGGATAGCCAGGGCCGCATGATACTGGAGTAGCACGCGGGCTTTGGAACTCAGCGCGTTTGAACAAGACTTAGATTGTTTGAATACGCTTTGATTCTTCAACCCCGGGCGCATGCTTTACAATAGCGGCATGGATGCTTCCTTATATTTTGCCCCGTGCAAACTCAACCTGTTTCTACATATCACCGGCCGCCGCGCAGATGGCTACCATGCCTTGCAAAGCATTTTCCTGCTGCTCGATCATGGTGATGACCTGCGCATCAGCCTGCGCACCGATGGACAACTCCTGCTGCAAAACCCTTTGCCGGGCGTACTGCCGGAACATGACCTGACCATACGCGCAGCGCGCGCGTTGCAAACAGCAAGCGGCTGCCAGCTCGGTGCCGAGATCCACTGCACCAAACGCACGCCCATGGGTGGCGGCCTGGGCGGTGGCAGTTCAGATGCGGCGACAGTCCTGCTGGCGCTTAACCAGTTATGGCAATTAGGCTACACACGCCAGCAACTGATGCAGATTGGATTAACGCTGGGCGCAGATGTACCGGTCTTTATTTTCGGCCAGCCTGCCTGGGCAGAAGGCGTGGGCGAACAGCTTTCTACGGTTTCTTTACCGCCTGAGGTCATGGATAAATATTATGTAGTGATGACCCCGCAGATACAGGTGCCGACAGCACAAATATTTGCGCATCAAGCATTGACAAGAGATTCAAAACCATTGAGAATAGCGGACTTTTCAAACGGCGCTAATTCCAGCGCGTTCTGGCAGCAAACCAGAAACGATATGGAAGCAGTTGTTTGTGCACTCTACCCTGAAGTTAATCATACGTTAACCTGGTTAAAACAATACGGCGATGCCCGCATGAGTGGTTCCGGCGCTTCGGTATTCGTTGCGGTAGACAGTGCAGAAAAAGCATATGAATTGATTGCAAATCGACCAGAAAACACTTCTGGTTTTTGGGCAAAAGGGTTAAAATACCATCCGCTTTTCAGCTCAGCGAAAGATTAAGTCGCGCAGCTGATCAAGCGGTAGTAAGACAAGTTATTGGGGAGTCGCCAAGCTGGTTAAGGCACCGGATTTTGATTCCGGCATGCGAAGGTTCGAATCCTTCCTCCTCAGCCAAATATAAAGCGTGTAGATTTAAAAATTTACACGCTTAAATTTTTTGTAGATTCCTGTCTCTGGCAGGAATTCGGGTTTTAAGACATCGTTTTCGCTGAAAAGGGTACAACGTTGAGTAACGCCAACATGATGGTTTTTACCGGCAATGCCAATCCGGTACTGGCACAAGAAGTTGCCACGCATTTGGGCATTGAACTAGGGCGCGCTGATGTTGGCCGTTTTTCAGATGGTGAAATCATGCTCGAACTGCTGGAGAACGTACGCGGCCGCGATGTATTCGTGCTGCAATCCACCAGCTACCCGACCAATGACAGCCTGATGGAAGTGATGGTGATGGTTGACGCATTGCGTCGCTCATCCGCCGGACGGATTACCGCCGCTATCCCCTACCTGGGTTATTCGCGTCAGGACAGGCGCCCGCGCTCTGCCCGTGTAGCGATCACGGCCAAAGTCGTGGCGAACATGCTGACCAGCGTCGGTGTGAACCGCCTGCTGACCATGGATCTGCATTCAGACCAGATTCAGGGCTTCTTTGATATCCCGGTCGATAACATTTACGCCACGCCGATCTTGCTGGATGACCTGGTAGAACAGAAGTATGACAACCTGGTAGTGGTTTCACCGGACGTGGGTGGTGTCGTACGTGCCCGTGCTGCTGCCAAACAATTGAATGCCGACCTGGCGATTATTGATAAACGTCGCCCAAAAGCGAATGTGGCCAAGGTCATGAATATCATTGGTGAGGTCGAAGGCCGCACCTGCGTCATCATGGATGACATGGTAGATACGGCAAACACCCTGTGTGAAGCCGCGGCTGCCCTTAAAAACCAGGGCGCATTAAAAGTGGTTGCATACGCCACGCACCCGGTGCTGTCTGGTGGCGCTGGTGAGCGCATCATGGCATCCGAGCTGGATGAGCTGGTCGTGACCAACACCATTGCATTGAACACCAATGCACAGAACTGTCCAAAGATACGCCAGTTGAGTGCCGCTACCTTGCTGGCAGAAACCATCAAGCGTATCAGCCAAGAAGAATCCGTTTCTTCGCTATTTATGGATTGAAAATCCATAAATTAAGTTTAGATAGCATGGATTAAAAATCCATAAATCAATTTAGATGGCATGGATCAAGGCTTCAATAGCCTCTGGGATCAAAGATCAGATTTACACCACCTGCTGGTCGCGGCGGGTGGATTTTAGTGTAGTGCCACCATTCATGGTGTTTTTAGGAGTTCTCAAATGAGTATTGAAATTAAAGCCGTCAAACGTGACGTTAAAGGTACGGGTGCGAGCCGCCGCCTGCGTCGCGCTGGCAATGTGCCAGGTGTAGTGTATGGTGGTGAGCAGCCTGCTGTTTCCATCGAGTTTGATCACAAAGAACTGTTTCTGCAATTCCGCCACGAAGCGTTCCACGCTTCTATCCTGAGCCTGGTGCTGGATGGCAAAGCAGAAAGCGTGTTATTGCGTGATTACCAACTGCACCCGGTGCGTAATACGATTCAGCACATCGACTTCCAACGTGTGTCTGCTTCAGAAAAAATCCACGTTAAAGTGCCTTTCCACTTCGTTAACGAAGAAGCTGCACCTGGCGTAAAACTGGGTGGCGGTAGCATCTCACACATCCAGACTGAAGCTGACATCAGCTGCCTGGCAAAAGACCTGCCAGAGTTCATCGAAATCGATCTGAGCAACCTGGAAACAGGCCACTCTGTACACTTGTCCGAAGTGAAACTGCCTAAAGGCGTTGAGTTCGTACAACTGGCACACGGTGATGACGCAGCGATCGCAACGATTCTGAAACCACGCGGTGGTGACGACTCAGCAGCCGCTGAAGTAGAAGCACCAGCAGCGGAATAATCGGCCTAACCGTCGTTTTAACGCTAAAATAAACGCGCACAACTTTGTGCGCGTTTTTTTATGGGTACGATTTCTTCTTTATCGCTGCGGCATTAAAGCTGCGCGATTTTAATGATTAAAGACAATGGCATGAACGGGATTAAATTAATTGTAGGCTTGGGCAATCCGGGCGAAAAGTACACCATGACCCGGCACAATGCGGGCTTCTGGCTGGTCGATTTGCTGGCACAACAATCCGCCAGCCGCCTGGCTGTTGAAGCCAAACTATTTGGCATCGCCGGCAAATGGCAACCGCATAGTGATAAATGGTTACTCAAACCGACCACCTTTATGAATGCCAGCGGCAAGTCCGTTGCTGCACTCGCCAATTACTACAAAATCACGCCGGCCGAGATTCTGGTAGTGCATGATGAGCTCGACCTACCGCCCGGTCAGGCCAAGCTGAAATTTGGCGGCGGCCATGGCGGACACAACGGCCTGCGCGATATCCATGCCGCCTTGAACACCGCAGACTACTGGCGCCTGCGCTTGGGCATAGGCCACCCGGGCAACAAGGCAGAGGTCGTGAATTATGTGCTGAAAGCAGCCGGTAAAGAGGAACAGCAGGCGATTGATGACAGCATCATCAAATCCACCACCGTGACTGACCTGCTGGCGCAAGGACAATTTGAAAAAGCCATGCTGCAATTGCATAGCAAATAAAAAAAGGCGCACAAAGGCGCCCTTTTCCCCAGTTATAATTTAAAAGCGATCCGCTTCCATCACTTTGCTCCATGCCTTTACAAAGTCATTGACCAGTTTTTTCTGTCCGTCATTTGCACCATAGATTTCCGCCACGGCACGCAACTCTGCATGAGACCCAAAAATCAAATCGACAGGTGTCGCCGTCCACTTGACCTGTCTGGTTTTGCGATCCAGGCCCTCATACAACCCTTCGGTGGCAGACTTTTTCCACTCGGTAGACATATCCAGCAGATTGACAAAAAAGTCATTGCTTAATGTGCCGGCACGGCTGGTAAATACGCCATGCCTGATACCGTTGGCATTTGCATCCAGCACACGCAATCCGCCAACCAGCACCGTCATTTCCGGCACTGTCAGATTCAATGTGCTGGCTTTTTCGACCAGCATTTCCGCCGGAGACAGCCGGCTTTCCACCGTGTAATAGTTACGGAAACCATCCGCAGTGGGTTTCAGGTAGTTAAAAGACTGTTCGTCGGTTTGCGCTTGTGCCGCATCCGTACGCCCGGGTTTGAACGGCACCTTCACCTTCACGCCGGCTTTTTGTGCCCCCTGCTCAACTGCGGCATTGCCACCCAGCACGATGACATCTGCCAGCGAGACCTTTTTCCCACCGGTCAATTTCTGGTTGAAAGCGTGTTGTACCTGCTCCAGCTTTGCCAGCACCTTTTGCAATTCGACCGGATTATTGGCTTCCCACGTTTTTTGTGGAGCGAGACGTATACGTGCGCCATTAGCTCCTCCACGCATATCGGTGCCACGGAAGGTCGAAGCAGACGCCCAGGCAGTCCTGATCAGCTCAGGGCCGGTCAAGCCACTGGCAAGAATCGCTGATTTGAGTTTTGCCACTTCCCCGGCATTGATAACAGGATGATTCAGCGCTGGCAATGGGTCCTGCCAGATAAGTATCTCTTGCGGCACCTGTTTACCCAAATAGCGTGCACGCGGCCCCATATCACGATGTGTAAGCTTGAACCAGGCCTTAGCAAAGGCCAGTTGGTACTCTTCCGGATGTTTCCAGAAACGCATGGCGATTTCCTGGTAGACAGGGTCAACCTTCAGTGCCAGATCGGTGGTAAACATAATCGGTGCATGGCGTTTTTGCGGGTCATGCGCATCCGGCACGAACTTCACCTGATCCTCATTTTTTGGCACCCATTGAATGGCGCCTGCCGGGCTCTTGGTTTGTACCCAATCAAAGCTGAACAGGTTATCCAGATATTGCGTCGTCCATTTGGTCGGATTCACCGACCAGGCACCTTCGAGGCCGCTGGTGACAGCATCCCCCCCGTGACCCGTGCCGCATTTATTTTGCCAGCCCAGGCCTTGCTGCTCTATGGGCGCGGCAGCGGGCTCCTTGCCCATACACTCTTCCGGCTTGTGCGCGCCATGCGCCTTACCAAAGGTATGACCACCCGCAATCAAAGCCACTGTTTCTTCATCGTTCATGGCCATCCGGGCAAATGTTTCGCGGATATCTTTGGCCGCCAGCAGTGGGTCAGGGTTACCATTAGGGCCTTCAGGATTCACATAGATCAATCCCATCTGTACGGCTGCCAGCGGCTTCGCCAGCACACGATTACCCGAATAGCGTTTATCCTCCATAAATGCTTTCTCCGGACCCCAGTCGACGATTTCTGCTTCCCAGTCATCCATGCGTCCACCGGCGTAGCCAAAGGTTTTAAAACCCATGGATTCAAGCGCGACATTGCCGCTCAGCACCATCAGGTCCGCCCACGACAACTGGCTGCCATATTTGGCTTTTACCGGCCACAGCAACCGGCGCGCCTTATCTAGGCTGACGTTATCAGGCCAACTGTTCAAGGGTTCAAATCGTTGCTGGCCTCCGTTCGCCCCGCCCCGCCCGTCAAACACTCGGTACACACCGGCGCTATGCCAGGCCATACGGATAAAGAACGGCCCATAATGTCCATAATCTGCCGGCCACCATGCCTGCGAGGTTTTCATGACTTGTTCAATATCCTTTTTGACAGCGGCTACATCCAGTTTCTGGAACTCTTTGGCATAGTTAAACTGTTGCCCCATCGGGTTGGATTCCTGCCCATGCTGGCGCAATGGACGTAAATCCAACTGTTCTGGCCACCAGAACTGGTTCTTGCTTTCTGTCATCGCTGATACCGGGCTGGCGAAAAGAGCAGTCACAAGCGCCAAGGCAACCGCAGATCGCAATAAATTATTTTTCTTCATATTGGTGCTCCTCTGATCCGAAAGAATTGCATGGTGCGTATACACCACGCAGATGCAAAATTTCTTTTTGCATCTTTTTTAGATTAAGTTGAATGGAGGTCAGACGCCTTCTGCGAAATGCCCTGTCACCGGGTAAGCAATTTAATGATTACCAACACAGCATAATCAGCAGCATGGCTTGCAGAAGGCGCGCCCTTCACATTAACCACGGGCTAATTGACAACAGAGGCCTGGCCAGAAGCGGCATGGGTGACTGGATTGCTCAGGCGATAATCCGCCTGGCGGCTCATCACTCCCTGAATAAAGCCATCTCTGGCGGCATCCACATTGGGAATGTTGCCAGGCGCTACTTCGGTCTGCCGCGGGAAAATACCGAAAATACTTCTGGCCCCAATCGCCAGCGACTTGTCCACATTCGGTATGTCACCCGCCGGGACTTCAGTTAAACGGGTGAATTTCGCCAATATCGTATTGGCACCGATTGCCAGGTTGCTATCAGCGGTCACCTCGCCGGCACTCACAGAAACAGCACAAGCCATTAACACAGCTGTCATGGTCATTTTCATATCCATCTCCTAAAAAGAAATAGCACATCGCTATGGCTGTCATTAAATCTTCAGGGAGAAAGCTTGTGAAATTGATAGTTTGAATCTGCCCATTGATAACAGAAATAGCACGCACTCTCCGTCATGCGTTCTAATTCACTGTATGGCGCAGGGATAGGAACTACTCCTGACGCAAGTTCAATGAATTACTGATAGGAGAATTAGCGCTTTACGCAGGCCTTAATGACCGCAGAAATTTATGATGTCTATGATCAGGGCAGGACCCGGGAGGATATAAAAGCAATGAATCTAAGAGACTTACAATATTTGGTCGCGGTGGCGGAGCACAAGAACTTCAGTAAAGCGGCAGAATATTGCACAATCAGCCAGCCAACTTTAAGCAATCAGATCAGAAAACTTGAAGCCTATCTGAACATCCAGATCTTCGAGCGCGACCCGCACCTATTGCGCATCACGCCTGTAGGCGCAGAAATCATCGGCATTGCCAAAACAATTACCGACCATGCAGAAAGGATACGTGGCATTGCGCGCATTGCCTCACGCACGCATGTCAACAAAATCATTATGGGCGGATTCCCGACCCTGGCAAACTATGTGTTTCCCGAATACGTATTTCGCCTCAAACAACATTTTGAAGACTTGAAGATACAGCTGATTGAAGAAAAAACAGATGCCTTGATCCAACTGTTGCGGGAAAGAAAAATCGATGTGGCTTTACTGGCGTTGCCGGTTGAGCAAGAGGCGCTTGAAGGTCTTGCCTTGTTTGATGACCCGTTTTACGTGGCGCTCCCCTATGATCATATGCTGGCAGATCGCACCAGTATCGATGTGGATGAGTTGATCGATCAACCCCTGCTATTACTGGATGAAGGGCACTGCTTGCGTTCACAGATCTTGAAACTATGCTCAACCAAACAGGTAAGTGATGATGATTTCAGGGCCGCCAGCCTGGAGACCCTGCGCGTGATGGTTAAACACGGCCTGGGAATTACGCTGATGCCCAGCGTCGCCATTGATGAAGATGAGTCAGATATACGCTACGTACCACTGAGTTGCCATACCTCACGCACCATAGGTTTGTTCTGGCATAAATCACATGAACGCGCCAAGTTTTTCCGGTCACTGGCTGAGATCATCTCCTACAAACCTATCCGTTAAGACGCCGAATCAGCGGATTGTCACGCCAGTTGGATACTGCTGCCACTGCTGCACCCAGGCGACAAACTCATCCGGGCGTAATGGTTGTGAGAAATAAAACCCCTGGCCGTGATCACAGCCCATGTCGCGCAAAATCTCCAGCTGGCGCAGGCTTTCTATGCCCTCGGCAATCACCTGCATGCCCAGGCTATGCGCCATCATGATAATGGCGCGGCATAAAGCGCCATCCTCACTTGAAGTCTCCAGCTCACGCACAAACGAGCGGTCGATCTTGACATAATCGATAGGGAATTTCTTTAAATAAGACAAGGCCGAATAGCCGGTGCCAAAATCATCCAGTGCCACCTGCACGCCCGCCTGCTGGTATTTTGCCAGCCGCTCGCTGACTTGTGTATTGGCATCCAGCAATAAACGCTCGGTGATTTCAACGACCACCATATTGCGCTCAGTCGTGCTATGCAAAATCTCTTTTAACCAGTCCCGCTGTTTTTTATATTCTGCAGCAAACTGTACCGGTGATTTGTTGATCGCCACCTGGAAATCGGGATTCAGTGATGCGCGCCATTGCCGGCATTGCTCAATCGCAGTTTTGAATACCCACTCGCCTATGGGCACGATCAGCAAAGTATCTTCGGCAATACCAATAAACTCCATCGGCGGGATCACGCCTTTGACCGGATGCTGCCAGCGTATCAACGCCTCTGCCTTGAGCACGGCATTGGTTTGCAGATTCACGACTGGCTGATACTCGAGGTAAAACTGCTGGCCGTTGATCGCCATATGCAAATCATGTGACAACTGCATGCGGCGCTCGGCGTGCTCCTGCATGCGTGGCGTAAAATAGGTGAAACAGTTGCCGCCCTTTTGCTTGGAAGCATACATGGCCTGGTCTACCCGCTTCATCAGGTCTTCTTTGTTGCTGGCATCATCCGGGAAGATCGCGATCCCCAGGCTGGCAGCCACATAGGCATGCGAATGTTCCAGCTTGAACGGCTCCGATAAACTATCAATGACTTTCTGGGCGATGTGTTCCACATAACTGGCATGCGCATCGCTGAGCATCAGCACAAACTCGTCACCACCCAGCCGCGCCACCAAGCCATTTTCGTCTATGCATTGGATCAGCCGGTGCCCGGCCTGTAGCAGCAAGCGATCACCCTGGTCATGCCCCTGCGAGTCATTCACCTCTTTAAAGCGGTCCAGGTCGAGGAAGATGATCGCCAACTTATGGTTATTCTGTTTGACCATGCGCAGTTGCTGGTCTAGCCGGTCAAAGAACATGCGGCGATTAGGCAGGCCGGTCAGCGTATCCACATTGGCGTATTGCCAGATCACCTCTTCAGATTGCTTGATCTTAGTGATGTCCGCCAGGGTGCCCAACAAGCGTATCGACGCACCCTGCTCGTCGCGTTTGAACACCATGCCGCGGTCAAACACCCATTTCCAGCTGCCATCTTTGCAAGCCATGCGATATTCCATCGCATAATGATCACGCTCGCCGCTCAGCACTTGTTGCAACATGGCCATCGCCGCCGGGTAGTCATTCTCATGGATACGCTTATGCCAGCTGGCCGGCTGGTGATCGAACTCATTAGGCAAAAAACCGAGCATGCTTTTCCAGCGATCAGAATACACAATGCGCGATTCAGGCACATACCAATCCCACAGGCCATCGCCGGTACTCTCCAGCGCCAGCATCCAGCGCTGCTCGCTGGTGTTGAATTCCTGGTTGAATTTATCCAGCGCCAGCTGGGTCTGGCTACGCGTCACTGCGAAATAAGCGATCCCGCCCAGCAATGCACTCAGAAAAACACCCAGCAAACCAATGCGGTTGGCCTGGCTGTAATCAATGACAGCCTCAAACGCCGGGGTAGAGCGCGCACGCAAACTCCACAGCTGGCCATTGATATTCAGCGCATGCGACATGCTGTAAACCGCAGTGATATCGTGCAGATAAGGCTCGTCATGACTATGGTACAACGGGGTTTGCCCGCGCCCGCGCATCTGGTCAAACACATCAAAATGTAATTGTTGCTGCTCGGTTGCATGCAGTGCTTCATGCAGAAAAGCGCCGACATCAAAGCGCAAAAACACCCAGCCGTTCAACATGCTTCTACGCTCGTCTGCCGGGATATCCACCAGCTTTCCGCGATAGACCGGCGCATGCAGCACATAGTTTTTTTGCGATGGCGCCAGCGTGTCGACCATCGAATGTGTAGACATCACCAGTCGCCCGCTGTCGCCCGCCGCCAGCAGATCATCACGCATTAAGGCATTGCCAAAAGTGTTTTTCAGCAACACTTCGCGATTGGCATCGTTGCGCGGCTCCACGTATAAGATGGGGGCGACCTCCTCAGTGCCGGACGCATAGCCGCCCTGCTTCAGCAACTGCTGGATAGGCATATCCAGGTCTCTAAAGGTCTCCGGTTGCTGCAGGTGGATATATTTGATAAAACCAATGGCGCTTAGACTATTGTCTTCCGGGCGCTCGGTAAAATCATCGACATAGAGTTTGAATTCATCCGCAGACACATGCTCGGAGGAAGTATAAAGCTGCTCTACGCCCTTCAGTATCTGGCGGTAAGCTTCTATGCGGTGCTGGATCTCATCGGCCGCAGAAATGACGGTTTGCTTGAACTGGATCGCCTGCAATGCTTCCGCATGGTGTCGCTCGCTCACCCACAGCAAAAAAGTGGTGAGCACCGCTCCTGAAAAGATCACCCCGGCGATCCAGCGCGACATTAAGAGCTGTCGCAGCGACGCCATATCTAAAAGAAACATTCCTCATCCTTATCCAGGAAGATTGATGACAATTTAATTATGTGCGCACAATCATGCACTGTAACGCCAAGCAATTGCAAGATACTTTTGTTGTTCCCCTTTACTAACGGTAAAATATCGTTTTTTACTCAATGCCAGCCGCAAAAAATATTCCGCGGCAGCACACACTGAAAGTCACGCCATTATGAAATGCGGTATTGTCGGCCTGCCAAACGTAGGCAAATCCACCCTGTTCAATGCGATCACCAAAGCAGGTATCGCCGCAGAAAACTACCCTTTCTGTACCATAGAACCTAACGTCGGCATTGTCGAAGTGCCAGACAACCGCCTGCAACCGCTGATCGACATCGTCAAACCGCAAAAAGTACAACCCGCCATTGTCGAGTTCGTCGATATTGCAGGGTTGGTCGCCGGTGCTTCCAAAGGCGAAGGTCTGGGTAACAAATTCCTGGCCAACATCCGTGAGACAGATGCCATTGCCCACGTCGTACGCTGTTTTGAAGACGGCAACGTCATTCACGTCGCAGGCAAAATCGACCCGTTGGCAGATATCGAAGTAATTAACACCGAACTCGCGCTGGCTGATATGGAAACAGTGGAAAAAACCATGCAGCGCGAAGGCAAAAAAGCCAAAAGTGGCGACAAAGATGCCATCGCCCTGGTCAAAGTGCTGGAAAAAGTGCTGCCTTGCCTCAACGAAGCCAAAGCCGTACGCACACTGAACCTGGATGCTGATGAACTCGCCTTGCTCAAACCGCTGTGCCTGATCACCGTCAAACCGGTGATGTACATCACCAACGTCATTGAAGGTGGCTTTGAAAACAACCCGCACCTGGACAAAGTCGTTGCCCTGGCAAAAACCGAAAAAGCACCTGTAGTCACCATCTGCGCTAAAATTGAAGGTGAGATCTCCGAACTGGACGAAGAAGACAAACTCCTGTTCCTGGAAGAACTCGGCCAGGAAGAACCAGGCCTCAACCGCGTCATCCGCGCCGCCTATGATCTGCTGGGCCTGCAAACCTACTTCACCGCCGGCGTACAGGAAGTACGCGCCTGGACTGTGAAAAAAGGTGCCACCGCCCCACAAGCCGCTGGCGTCATCCACACCGACTTCGAACGCGGTTTTATCCGTGCCGAAGTGATCGCCTACAACGACTACGTGCAATTCAAAGGTGAAAAAGGCTCGCAAGAAGCCGGCAAAATGCGCCTGGAAGGCAAAGAATACATCGTGCAAGACGGCGATGTCATGCACTTCAGGTTTAATGTTTAATTAAGCTGAAAAGACCAAGAAACTATATAAACCAATGTTGTCGTACCCAGACACAACTGCTATAATCGCGGTCTTTCAAATGGTGATGTAGCTCAGCTGGTTAGAGCACAGGATTCATAATCCTGGGGTCGAGGGTTCAAGTCCCTCTTTCACCACCAGATACAAAAACGGCTTCCAGAGATGGGAGCCGTTTTTATTTGTGCTATTGGCTAAACCATGTATGTGTTTGGGTGAATGCTAAATTTGCCTAGGAACTCTGGCAGCCACCTAAAAAGCTTTAGAATAGTGCGATTGAATTAATCTAAATATATTTCAAAGTAAACGTCTGCATGGAAATCAACAATAGTTTTGAATTAGAGTTTATTGCCTATTTTTCCATGCATCTGGAAAACTTCCATAGCGAACAACACCATCCCAAAGATACCAAACAAAGGGATCGTTATTCTCAATTGATCGCATTCATTAAAGAATCACCGTTTGAGAGTGCTTTGGAAAAGTACAGGCAAATATCCCTTGCAGATACTGACATCAGCTTTTTCGACGAGTCCACGATCAAGATGGCGCAGAGACTGGCAAGAATCGAAATGGATCTGCCTCTGGTCCTTGATACACAAGCTGATCATTAAAGCGCTCAATCCTGCAAAGTAGGCCAGCCATTAAGTTAATCGCCAATTTAGCCATCTCAGAAGATCTTAAGGCTATCTTTAAGTATGTGATTTCTGTGCGCACGCTTTGTGAGCTGACTGCCAAAACCGGCAGTCTGGATCAGCGATTCACCCCCTCCCCCACTGCCATTGAGGGCATGCTGGGCCATTTGGCAGTGACTGCACGGCGTGAGCATTACTATCAGACTGAAATCTCCCTCACCGGTGAATACCAGAATATCTTTGTGCGTGGCAGGGCAGATGGCTATGACCCTGAGCTCAATCAGCTGGAAGAGGTGAAAACCTATAAAGGGCATCTGGATCGCATGCCTGAAAACCATAGATTATTGCACTGGGCCCAGGCCAAAGTGTATGCACATTTGATGTGTGTTGAGAAAGCGCTTAGCGCGATCAACGTTGCCCTGGTGTATTACAACGTGACTTCTAAAGAGGAAACGCTGCTGGTTGAAGAATACCCGGCAGCGTCCTTGCAAGCATTCTTTGAATCATTGTGTGCCAAATTGCAGGTGTGGGCTGACCAGGAATTAGCACATAGGGCCAACAGAAATAAGGAGTTATCTAAACTCGACTTCCCCTACCCTGAATTCAGGACTGGTCAGCGCGTGCTGGCAGAATCCGTGTATAAATCAGCCATGAAACAACGGCACCAGTTGATCCAGGCAACCACAGGCATCGGCAAAACATTAGGCACTATCTTTCCGCTGTTAAAAGCGATGCCAGAAGCCAAACTGGATAAGGTCTTTTTTCTGACTGCAAAATCATCGGGGCGTGCGCTGGGTTTGAATGCCATCAGGACCGTGCACAAAAGCAACCCTGCATTGCATATCAGGACGCTGGAATTGACCTCTCGCGAAAAGTCTTGCGAGCATCCGGACAAATCCTGTCATGGTGAGTCATGTCCATTGGCAAATGGTTTTTATGACCGCTTGCCCAACGCCAGGAACGAGGCGCTTAAACAACACATGATGGATAAAAGCACCCTTAGAAAGGTCGCGCTTAAACATCAGGTATGCCCCTATTATCTCTCGCAGGATCTGGCTAACTGGAGTGATGTCGTCGTTGGGGACTACAACTACTACTTTGATCTCTATGCTTTGCTTTATGCCGGCACGGTGCTCAATGAGTGGAAAGTCAGTGTGCTGGTTGACGAAGCGCACAATATGATCGAGCGCTCACGCAAAATGTATAGTGCAGAATTGAATTATGGCGCTTTCAACGACATGCTGGCCCATGCGCCAAAGTCCTTAAAAAGCGTGTTGGAAAAACTGAATATCAGCTGGGTGGTATTAAATCGTAGTCAGACTGTGCGCTATGAAGTGTATCCCTATATCCCTGAAGAGTTTGAAGAACAATTACAACGCGTGATCTCAAGAATCACCGATTACCTTGCAGAGTATCCAACCTTCAATGACGCTAAAGTGCTGAATTTCTATTTTGATGCTTTGCAGTTTGCCACCCTGGCCGAATCATTTGGCGAGCATTCACTGTTTGATATCACTAAAACGGAAGCCAGTGTGGGTTTGTTTCAACAAGATGCAACGCTATGCATACGCAATGTGGTCCCGGCAAAATATTTAAACACCCGCTTTAAGGCAGCCAATTCAAATACTTTATTTTCAGCCACATTAAGCCCATCCTCATTTTTTAATGACATGCTGGGTCTGCCTGAAAACACCAGTTTTCTTGATGTGGAATCTCCCTTTGCTGCCACACAATTGAAAGTGAAAGTCGCAAAGCATATTTCCACCAGGTTCAAAGAACGGCATTCTTCACACGAGCCTATCGTGCATCTGGTGGCCAGGCAATTCATAGAGCGGCCTGGCAATTACATATTATTTTTGAGCAGTTTTGATTATTTGAGCGATGTCCAATCGTTGTTCACTCGTTCATATCCCAACATTCCAACGCGTGCCCAATCGAGAATCATGTCTGAAACCGACAAAGAGCAATTTGTGAATGACTTCACCCTCACTTCTGAAGTGATCGCCTTTGCGGTATTAGGCGGTTCATTTGGTGAAGCGATTGATTTAACGGGAGATAGATTGATTGGCGCTTTTATTGCAACCTTAGGTTTGCCGCAAATCAATGACGTGAATGAGCAAATGCGTTTAAGAATGGAAAAGATATTTGGCTTAGGCTATGAATACACCTACCTTTACCCCGGTTTGCAGAAAGTCGTTCAGGCAGCCGGCAGAGTGATACGCACCACCGATGATATTGGCGTGATCCATTTGATGGATGACCGCTATCACCAATCTAAAATCAAAAAACTATTACCCAAGTGGTGGCCAGCACCTGAGCGGTAGCGACTTATAGCCGACCACATATTCCTGCACATCGCTCAGCAAGATGGCGACACTATCATTTAAAAATGAACATTTTGAAGCGTATCGCCTCATAAAGCTTACACAAGATGAATAGATGAAGCTTAACCCCTGAGAATGAAGCTTTCAGAAAAAATAAAATCAAAGCGCTTGGAAATCATCCAGATCGTGGAGAAAAACCATGCTTTATTCCCTCGCATACTTTTCAACGATCTACACGGTTATGCGCTTAATGAAACATTTTTAGAAATCGTGGTGGACCGCACTTATGAGTTCATGCCAGAAGATATCGGCAAAATTCAGCATCAGCTGGAGCAGTTATTAGACGTCTCCATCTACGCTTTTACACCCAACCAGTTACCAGACGCGCGTCGCGAAAAACTATTGGCTGCCGCCACCGTTATCTGATTGCATCAGCTTGGTAGTCTTGGCCATCTCTATTTTCGCAGCTTTTGCTCCAACCCTATAACTCTCTATCCGTATAAAAATTGCGCCTGGAATGACGCGATTACATGTATGCGTACCAATCCGTCTGAGAACTATCCTACATTCGAATCAGAATAATCACACTCGCCACCACCCCTACGACTTTTTAAACTGGTCGCTCTAATAAAAAACATTTTGGAGAACAAATATGACTACAGTCACCGGTTTATTTAGAGATCAGGCAAGTGCAGAACGTGCGTACATTTCTGCAACAGATGCGGGTTACGCCGCCAATGAAATCAATGTCATCATGTCGGAGGAGACGCGTGAGCGCTACTACGGCAAACATGCCACATTAGAAACCGAAGTAGGCAGCAAAGCCGCTGAAGGCGCTGCGATTGGTGGCGCGCTTGGTGCCACTGCTGGTGCGATTGCCGCGGCAGTGGCCGCCGTTGGTACAGCGATTGTTGTACCCGGCTTAGGCTTAGTGATTGCCGGCCCTTTGGCAGCAGGCATTGCCGGCGCTGGCGCTGGCGGTGTAACCGCCGGTTTGGTCGGTGCGCTGATCGGCTGGGGTATCCCGGAAGATACGCTGAAGCAGTACGAAACCGATGTTAAAGAAGGCGGCATTTTAATCGGCCTCAACGCCAGAAATGATGAAGATACCCGCCGTTTCCAAAGTGACTGGGCCAATCAAGAGCTCAATCGTCTTTAACAAACACTGCTACGAAAAACCACCTTCGGGTGGTTTTTTATTTAAGCATCCTTGGTGGACATAGTTGCAGATCACTGATAAACATTCTTTGAAACATTGATTTTGAGGGCTAGAGTGCCAGCCCCTCTTTGAGCTATCAAATATTAAATGAGCCATTATTTAAAGTTAATAGCTGATTTTTCGCCTAAATTCGATATGGGTGGTGTATAACGACGCTGCACACTATACCAATCAACTTTAGTCATCAAAATTAAACTCGTTGGCAGTCGTCGCATTTCATTTACCACCTTAAGCAAGTCATGTCGAATCACTCAGCCCCACAGATCCAACTCTCTAAAGCCAGGCAAAACCTGATTATTTTTGCACTCTCCATCGGCGCATTTGCAATCGGTGTCAGCGAATTCTCTAGCATGGGTCTACTGCTAGAAATCAGCCGCGGATTAGGCGTATCGGAATCGCAGGTTGGCATTTCCATCAGCATTTATGCCTTAGGCGTTGTGGTGGGCGCACCTTTGCTGGCTATTTTTGGCGCTGGCCTTAAAAGAAAAAACCTATTGCTGCTACTCGCAATGATGTACGCCATCGCCAATATTGCCAGCTCACTTGCCCCTACTTACGGCACCATGTTAATTGCCAGATTTATTTCAGGCTTGCCACATGGCGCCTATTTCGGCATTGCAACATTAGTGGCAGCATCTATCAGCCCACCTTCACAAAAAGGCATGGCTGTCACCAAAGTCATGCTTGGCTTGGCCGTCGCAATACTGGTCGGCAATCCGCTTGCTGTCTGGTTAGGGCAACAATTTACATGGCGATTAGCTTTTGCCTTAGTAGGCCTGCTCGCATTCATCACCGTGCTGATGGTTAACAAGTCGTTACCTTTAGATCATCAAGAGAAACGATCCAGCCCGATGGAAGAGCTGGCAGCATTTAATCGGCTACAAATTTGGCTAGTGCTGTTGATCGGCGTATTTGGTTTCGCCGGCATGTTTACTGTTTTTAGCTACATGGCACCGGTGTTGGTCAATGTCACCAAGGTTTCCGAGTCATACATGCCCTGGCTAGTTGTCGCCTTCGGCATAGGCTCAATCATCGGCATGTTGTCAGGTGGCAAAATTGCAGACGCCATGAAATTCAAAGGCGCATGCCTGCTGATTGTGTGGTCGATATTTGTACTGGCCATGATTCCATTCATTTCCGGCTCACTGCCAGGCATTATCATCGCAGCAGTCGCCGTAGGCACCATGATGGCGCTGCCAGTCACGCTGCAAACGCATTTAATGGAAATTGCGGGAGACGCACAAGTATTATCTGCCGCCGCTATTCAAGCCGCTTTAAATACCGCGAATGCTTTAGGCCCCTGGTTAGGCGGGATGGCGATTGATCATGGATTAGGTTACAACGTATTTGGTACGATTGGTGCAGCTACCTCAGTGATTGGATTATTGCTTTGGGTGATTTCTTTCAAATTGACGCAAGCAAATATGCATCGGAATAAATAGTAAATTACAGCAATAATTCTGCTTTGATACCTCGTATGAAGAATCAATAAAATTGCTCCCTAAATGAATTAAATAATCCAACCGTATTGTTTTAATCGCCTTTTAATTAACTTTTTCCCGGCAAATAAGCAGCATTACAACAAAGTTAGTTGTTTGTAATACATAATTTGAAATGAATAGTGGTTCTGATATGCTGTATTTCAATTTTTATTCATAGAAAAAATCATGAAAATTTCTAATCCTGAAAAATTAATTTTATTGATGCTAAGTGATATATATGACAAGTTAGAGCTAACAAATATCGACACCCGCCTCTTAAGAACAGCTATACATACCGAAAATACCTGGGCTTTAGATTGGGAAATGCCAGGTGTTGTTGGCAGCGATAACGAACCCACCCCAGATCTTGTCATTGAAGTTATAAACTATCTGGATATGTGGTCTTTTCTTGAAGAAGCATTTAATTCGTTCGATAACAGCATCAAAGAGAGGATTGCTTCCGAAGCAGAGCCTTTTGGCAGGCATGTAAAATTCCCAGGATTTGATGGTAACAATGAAGGTTCGGCATATTCAATCGCAAAAATTCTGGTAAATGAAATGGGCAGATTCAGTCGCTTTAATGGCCGAGACCTCAACTCTCATGCACCTCTTTTAGCAAATTATGCCCGTATGTATGAAGTTTTCGAACCTATTCGTACAGGATTGGGAATACACCGTACCCTCAGCCCTGAAGAAGTAATAGTTATCTTAAAAGCTATGCGGAATCGGGCGTCGTAAATGAAGCAATTAAAGTATGACAGCGATGCCTTCTGGGCTAGGTTGCCAATGTTAGATTTTCGCCCTCGCTTTTTTGTCGAAACTTTCATCGAAAAACTAAGCACTCATACACCGCATTTTTATCAGTCACGATTACTGAATTTATTCAGTACATGCGAAGAAATGCTAGAGCATTTGGAAGCTTTCCAGCGTAACGAAAAAAACAGCGGATATATACTTTCTTCAATGGATGAAATTAGTGAGTGCTGGAATTTCGACCCAGTTGCTCAAGAGTTGCTAGGTGAGTTTGCATTAATCATCAAAGAGCTTCCAAAAATCCTGAAATCAAGTGAAATAAGTTATAACACTCAAATAAAAATAAAAACTTTTTGCCGCGCTATTTTGAGCAGAAGAGAGGCATATCTAACCTCCTTATTAAAACAACTTGAAGACTCTATTGTCGCGCCTGCAGATATATCGCAAAAAGATAGGCTTACTGGACAGATTGATCGTTTGACAGGCCTTTATATTACTTATTTATTAAATCAAGGATACTCTCCTACATATCTTTTTAATCGTTCAGATATGTTTACGCGCGAAAATAACTATGGGGGAAGAAGTTTTGAAGATCAGTTTAGATATGTCACGGGACGTCTTACAAATAGAGAATTATCTTTTGAGGTTTATTTTGGCTTTCATACAGCCCGTCCCAATTTACTAACATCAATTAATGACGAACCTGATTTACAGTTTATAAGAACAATACCCCAAGAAATTAGAAACGAGAATTTAGAAAAATTCAAAAAGAATATTGCCATTAACGTTGTAGCCAAACATTCAATTGTATCTACAGATTACGTTACCGCTGCTTTACGAACGAAAGAGCGACTTGATCGTCTATTAGATACAGAGATGGTTATGGATTATGGTAACGAACTACAAATATCATCTCATTGCGTCATAATACTTTCTCGCCCTCAACCTATTGTTAAAACACTTAATCTGGATCTTTTGTTAGCCTTTATGTCTAGCAATTCCGGCTCTAGCAACTCTCATACAAATATATCGATCCGTAAAGTTCTAAAGAACTTAGATGACCCAGCAAAAGAGCAATTCAGCAGATCTCTGAGGTATTTGAGATTAGCTCGGCATTCAGTGTCACTAGAACAAAAATTAATGAATTTATGGATTGCCCTTGAATCTCTGTTCGGAAATGAAGGCAACAACATTATTGGGAACATCTTAGAGTTCGTACCTCAATTCTATGCAATCGCTGGATTAATTCGTAGGGTAAATTATCTTCGAAATTTATTAAGTAAAAATAAAATTCCGATTACTCCTTTAGCTGCTTCGGATATAGGCACAGGCATAACTAACTTCGATTCATCAATTACTAATGCAAATATTTTTGCATTACTGAGAAATGAACCAGCAGCTATGGAGCTTTTTGCTAGTCTAGGAAACAAAGAGCATCTCAAATTTAAATTGATAAAGATCTTTCAAGAGCTTAAAGATAATAAATCTATTTCTAAAAGACTATCAAAATCAGAGGAGGACGTAACTCGTCAACTTCGGAGGATTTACTTTCTAAGAAATAAAATTGCTCATGCAGGTCACTTTCAAGGGGTACGTCCACAACTGATAACTCACCTTAATGACTATGTATATATATCTTACAATGCCATTGCTACAGCCGCTCAAAATGCCAAGGATGGCCAACTATACTCCATCTCTGAATTGTTAGCCTCTAGCAAAATGGGAGTGGATCTACTCACATCAAGAGTGAGCTCAAAGGAAGAGGTGTCTTCATTGGACCACATAACTTTACAAGCCGTAATCTAAGTTTCAAGTACCCTTACAATAAAAATCAGCTAATCTGGATTAGAGTTTAAATTATTTAGAAATGACCATAAAAAATATTATTTAATCATTGCAGAATGCGCAACTGGTTACGAAAGATGGCTGGGTTGATAGCTAGCAACTCATTGTAATAGGCTCAAAAAAAGCAAAAAACGGCCCGTAACAATAGAAGCCGTTTCGTTTAAACCTTTCTACAAATCAAATTACTTGGTGCAATTACTCAGCGCCCTTCTTAGACTTAAAGCGATTAAACAACCCACAACGCACTTTCTCTTGTTCATCAGCTGTCATTGCTTCACCACCGCAATGTCTATGATGCCCATGGCGACCTCTGAATCCACCAAACAGAATTCTGCTCAGAATCAACAGCCCGACTGCATGGCAGTAATCGATGGCGTGAATACCATCCGCTAATGAAACGACTACGTTGTTCCACAACAGCATGACGAGATAAGATAAGGCTGCGATTGCGGCTACGACAAACACTGCAATGGCAGCACATTTACTTTTACAATTTCTCATTTATTTCTCCAATAATTCAGTAATTTATACGTTTAGTCACTGGCCTGCAGTTGCTCTCGTAAAAAAGTCACTGCATACCTTTTTCTTGCTAACAAGGTGTTGATAGCAACGCCGGTTTCTGCGGCGATTTGTTTGAAGCTTTTGCCGTCTAACTCGTGGGCGATAAACACTTGCCGTTGCTCAGCGGGCAATAGATTCAGCGTGGCGATCACGTGCTCAATCAGCATTTTTCTTTCATAGATTGAAGCCGGGGTTTCGGTTTCAATGGAAAGGATAGCTTCCAGCCATAGCGCATCTTCATCCTCTTCCGGTTGTAGGGAAACTTCGTGTTTATGCTTTCTAAAGCGATCAACAATGCGGTTTCTGGCTACGCGGTATAACCATGCACCGACTTGCTCCAGCGGCTCTGGCAGGCGGTACGCAGATACAAACTCATAGAACACATCCTGCAAAATATCATCGGCGTCACCGGCATTCGGCACACGTTTTCTGATGAAATTGCGTAGTCTGGCTTTTTCTTGATTGAAGGTTTCTGTGATCACAGAATCTTGCTGTGTCATAAGTTGCTGCGCTATGCGTAGATTATTTTCTAAATGTATATCCATGCTGTGTAGACGTTTCAGCGTTGGAAATATTGTAGGGATATTGAAAAATCTTCAAATATTTATCTAAAACAGCATCTAAAGTGAATCGCTGGGCTAACTATAGAATTGGCACCAGCCTATGAAAGCCATACGTTAAGCTAGAAAATCTGCAACGGTTTGTATAAACAGTTGCGGTTGCTCGGCATGCACCCAATGGTCTGTGGGCAAGGTGACAAATTCTGCTTGCGGGAAATGCTGTTGCAGTTGAGTGATATCACTATCTTGCACATAATCACTACGTTCACCACGGATAAACAGGCCAGGCCGCTCAAAGTTGACGTCAATCGCGGCAGTGAGTGTTGCGTAATTGGCTTTGAGTGCTGGCAGGTTGATCCGCCACTGTAGCTGTGCCTCATTTTTGACCAGATTAGTGAGTAAAAACTGCCGCACTCTCACATTAGCGATGTCAGCGCTTAAGGCTTTATCCACATCGCTCCGTGAGGTCATTTGGCTGAGATCCACTGCCAGCATAGTATCCATCAGCTGCGTGTACCTATCCGGATAAGCACGCATCGCCATATCGACCACAATCAGCTTATTCACATGCTGGGGATAATCGGTGGCGAATTGCATGGCGACTTTGCCGCCTAGTGAATGGCCGAGCAAATCGACTTGCTCCAGGCCTAGCGTATCCAGCAGTGCTAATAAATCCTCAGCCATTTCAGCGTATGTTTGTGAATCACTGTGCGGCGAACGGCCATGGTTGCGCAGGTCGACGCTGATGACCTGATATTGCTGTGAGAAATGTTTGGCGATGCTGCCCCAGTTATCGGCAGAGCCGAATAAGCCGTGTATGAGGATCAGCGGTTGGCCCTGGCCTATGGTTTGATAATGTAATTGCATGAATTTAAAGGGTGAATGCTGTGTGACTAAGAGACTTTTTTCTTGACGGATGCATCAAAGATTTCGTGATTGATGGGCGACTCCAGCCTGCCGTTATTCAATAAGGTCAGCACCAGTTCTATCGAAGCTTCATTAATTACGATGGTACCGTTTTCAACCTGCAACCCCCAGTTTTTCTGGCTGTTGACTTTGATCAGCTCTTGCAGGAACTGGGCGTCTTTGTAGTAACCGCTTTTCTGGATGGAAGAGACTTTGCGCAAGTAGTTCAGGTTAGCGCCTATATGTTGCTTGAGCAAACTGGCATCGCTGAAGATATTTAAATCGACGAACTCCTGCAATACCACATCGCGGTTCTTCTCCATGCCGGCCCTGAAATTCAGCGTGCTTTCGAATTCCTTTTTATTGGTGATGAAGGTCGTGCCTGTGTAGGTGAAAAAATCAATCTGGGTATCGATGGTGAAAATGGCCTGTTCATCGAGGTCTTTGAGCTGTTTATCTTTAAACTGGATAAAAGAGATATGCGACAGCTTGGTGGGATGATTGAATTTGCTGATCTTTCTATAAGCGTAAATCGCCTTTTCCTGATGCTCGAGTTTGATCACCATGGCCCACGAATCCAGCAGGTCTTCGTATCGCTCGACAGTCGGGTTGGCGGTGCCTTTGTCGATTTCGGCCTGGATCAGGGTGACATCGGTGGCGGCGGAATCTATGGTCAATAAACCATTGTCCTGGTCGGCAGTGAGAAAGTCGTACTCGTCCAGCGCGTACTCTTTATCCAGTATCTTGGCAGTGACTGCGTTTTTGAGCTTTTGCTCCAGCTTGGCATCGGTGTCTACTTTTAAGACTGAATACTTTGCCTGTTGCTGGCTCAGCTTGCGTTTCACGAGCCAGAAGGTCGCCAGCCAATGCGTGAAATCGGTGGCGCGTAGTGTCTGCATGGTTTCATTTACACTCTTCGTCACGATTGTTCCCTTTCATTTGCACTCTCCCTGACCTGCACTTGCGTCACAAAATACATGAGGTTGGATAACCGTTTGATGGCGCAATAATCACCCACCTGAAAATGTGTTTTTGACAGCAGCAGGCCCTGCCTTTCCTGCACGCCGTCTTTGAACTGGCAATCGTATAAACCATAGCCAGCCAATGCCAGCACCGGGTTGACGAATACATTTTGCGTGCGGTAAGCCAATACAAACATCAGGCTCAGGAATATCGCCAGGCATAACAGCAGCTTCCAGTCGCCTAAATCGAATTTGTAAAATGACATCATGTAAGGGATGGTATACGTGAACATATCCGCCGATTTATTGGATACCTTGGTGATTTTCACCGGCACTCCCTGTTTGATATTGCGCGCGGCACTCAAGGCGAACAAGGCGCTCAAGGCGAAAATGACAAAGATGCTGAATGCCCTGAGCGGGTGCTCAAAGTAAAAAGCGTCTTCGTTTAAATCTTTAATCACCAGGATCAAGCCGAGTGGCGCATAGCCGCTGATAAAGATGGCTAACGCCGATAAGAAATGCAGTTGCATAGTCTATGTTTTCGATGAGATAGGGTGCACGCTGACCTGTATAGCGTACCCGGCAAGAATACAGGCAGTTGCCCTTGCAATCAAACAGGCGTGAAGTCAGCCCATTCCTACGTCACTATCAGAATAAGATGTATTCACGACGCGACATGTTTTTTTAATAATGGAACCTCCTAAATCCACTCAAGAAGGAAACATCATGAAAAATACAATCAAATCATTATTGTTGGTAAGTGCTCTGGCTTTGCCTTTGGCTGGTTTTGCGGCTGACGGTGACTCACTGGGTACTAAAGTTGAAGATTCAGTGATCACAACTAAAGTAAAAGCAGCTTTTGCCAAAGACAAAGTTGTCAGCGCAACTGATATCAGTGTTGAAACTGATAGCAATGGTCTGGTACAACTTTCAGGCAATGCAAAATCAAAAGCTGAAGCACAAAAAGCAGAAAAAATTGCTAAGAGCGTTAAAGGCGTGACAGCCGTTAAAAATGAAATCGTTGTTGCTAACTAAGCAGCAATGGATACTTAGATAGACAAGACTTACAACTCGCCACATCTAAGAGCAAGACTTGCCCATAGGAATATTAAATATTCCTATGGGTATTTAATTTGTAGCGCCTGATTTCGCCAACGCTGCATGCAAAGGACCCAATCGCCATCAGGGTAAACACTAATCATCGCACGCATGAGCTAACCGTCCTATAATGGCTTGAAACCATCCCAGAGAGATCGCCATGATTGCGCATGCCCTGACCATCATTGTGAATGAGTTAAATCATCAGCTGACGGAGGCCTATGGCATGAGTGCCAATCATGCACCTGCTGGCTTACGTGATCTTTCCTCTACGAATTTTCCGTTATCCCCGGGCGCACAATCAGCCACGCAAGAATGCCTGAACCTGACGCTGGTGAATATCCAGGAAGAAGCCGAATTCAGGAAAACTTCACCAGTTGGCCGTAGCCCTTCAGGCACCCTCTATCAATCACCTCCGCTGCAATTGAATGTGCTTGTATTGCTCACAGCCACTTATGCCTCTTACAGCGAGGCATTGCTCATGCTGGGGCGTGCCATGCAGTTTTTCCATGCACAACCGCTATTTACCGAACTGAATGTCAAACGTGAATCGCTAACCCTTCACGCGCCCGCCCATGCGCTGGACAGGCTGCGTGAATTCAAACTGGCGATTGATTTATATTCGCCGACGCTGGAAGAGACCCACCATGTCTGGTCAACGTTAAAAACTGCGCCTGTACCTTCCGCCCTCTATAAATTACGTTTACTCACCGTGGTTACAGATGCACCGGACACCAAGGTGCTGCCTATGCTTGAGCGCAGACTGCCTGCTTACAAACAGGATAAAAACTGAATCATGGCCCAATACAAAACGCCTGGTGTCTATGTCGCAGAAATCCCCAGTTTACCGCCATCTATCGCCGCGGTAGAAACTGCCATGCCGGCCTTTATCGGCTACACAGAAAAAGCTGAACAGCGTGGAAAGTCGCTGACGCTGGTCCCTTTTTCTATTAGTAGCATGGTGGAGTATGAGCAATACTTTGGCCTTGCACCCACGCCAGCAGTCACGCTTTGGCTGGATGACCAAAACCAGATTGCGGATGCCACGCTCAATCAGGCATTTTATTTATATGACAGCCTGCGCCTGTTCTTTAACAATGGTGGCGGCGCTTGCGTGATCGTGTCGGTCGGCGATTACAGTAACGCTGTTGCACAAGCGGCATTGGCCCTAGGGCTGGCAAAGATTGAAGACTCGTCATTGCCGACCATCATTGTCATCCCGGAGGCGGTGCTGCTTGAGGATCACGGCGTATCACTCTATGCCGCCGCATTGGCGCAGTGCGCACAGGTACGCAACCGGGTAACCATTTGCGAATTAGGCTGCCAGGCTGAGAAATCAGCGTTTGCGCAAGAAGCCGAACATTTCAGAAGCAATATCGGTAGTGAGCACCTCAACTATGGTGCTGCCTATGGCCCGTGGCTGGTCAGCTCTTTTAACAGGGAAACCCGGTTAAGCCATCTTGTGCTGAAGCGTAAAGGCAATGCAATCGGCAGCCAGCAGGCGGAGGAGCCGCTCGACGCTGCAACCTTGCTGGTTGACCATTTGACCAGTGATGCTGCTATTAAAAGCAAAGTCATTGACTTGGCGCTGAGCGAGCGTGCCTGCGCATTGCTGGCTAGCGGCGAAACCGGCCTGCTTAAAAACGCGCCGAGCGTGGAACAAGCAGCCGCCAATCTTTCATCTGACATCCCAGCATTAAACAGCACGGATATCAATGCTTATCAGGCACTTTTGCATGCACAAAGCCTATGGTTTCTGGCGCTATTGGACATAATGTCAGCGGTGGTAAAAGAGTGCCCTGACACGACACTGATCAAGTTTTCCAGCATCATCAGCAGTCAGGCGCATACGCGTATGGGAGAAAGCCTGCGCCTGCTGGTTGCGCATCACCATGCCCTGGTCGGACATACAGGTATATCTCTGATAGCGGATACCGCAGCCTGTACTTTGCTAGGCTTAAAAGACCGGGCAGCCATATTGGCACTCAGCCCATTGCCGGAAGTAGCAGCGGATTATGCGGCGGCATCAACTGACCTTGCACGCGTGCAGATCGCGCACGACATGCTTAACAGCATCATTCATATGGCGATTGCCTGGTTCAGGGAAGTGCAACTCAGCGCACAAAGCACCGCACGCGCGTTGAATCACGATTTATATCAGAACTTCAATGTGTATCGCGCATGGCTGGACCGCGCAGCGCTAGCGCTGAACACCCTGCCAGCCAGTGGCGCTATTGCTGGCGTCTATGCCCAGACTGACGCGAGTCGTGGCGTATGGAAAGCGCCTGCCAATGTGGCGCTACAAGCCGTCATCAAACCAGTGTTGAACCTGACGGATGACGATCAGGCGGATTACAACGTACATCCCACAGGCAAATCCATCAATATCATTAGCAGTTTTACAGGCCGCGGCACGCTGGTGTGGGGTGCAAGAACGCTGGCAGGCAATGACAATGAGTGGCGTTATATTAATGTACGCAGACTATTTGGCATGGTGGAGGCTTCGATTGAAAACGGCTTGCAAGCCTATGTGTTTGAACCCAATGACGCCAATACCTGGCTACGGGCCAAAGCGGCGGTTGAAAACTTCTTAACCACTCTGTGGCAACAGGGCGCATTGCTGGGCAGTCAACCGAAACAGGCGTTTTTTGTGAATATAGGTCTGGGTAGCACCATGAATGCGCAGGATATAGTGGACGGGCGCCTGATCGTAGAAATCGGCCTGGCACCTGTGCGGCCGGCCGAATTTATTATCTTGAGATTCAAGCTGAAAATGCAACAAAGCTAGAGGGTCATATCAATTGCGTATAGAAGCATGCGTGATATGAAACAAGAGGCATGCACATCTGGATAGGCAAAATATCAGCCTATCCAGCGTATCGATCTAACAATAATTAAGCATATTCGGCAACGCCAACTTTCAGGCATTCTTCTGCACAACGTCTACAGGCTTCGGCACATTGGCGACAGTGGATAGAAGTATGTTTTTCACACTCTTCGGCACAGGCTGTACAAATCTCAGCACAATCCTGGCACACCAGCTCGACAAACTCACTGCCACGGGCGACAAAGGAAGCAGTCAACCGGCAAAAATCTGCACAGTCCATATCATGTTCAATGCAGGTTCTCATCATGGGATTAGCCTCGCTCTCGCAAGCGATGGCACAGTTTTCACATGCATCTGCGCATTGCTTGCACAGCTGCATCAACAATTTAAGATTTTGCTCGGTCATGATCTTTCTCCCGTAAAACACCAGTCATTACAAATGGAAAAGCCTTGCGCATACTCCTACTTCAATAGGATTCAGCATGAGTTTCGCAAGGCTATACAACCGCTTATTTATTCTGCGGGTTTACACCAGTACCGCCTTCAGCAGGTTTCTCCTGGAAGCGTTTGCTTTTTTCAATGTTGCCTGGCTTGGATTGCTTGTTACCAGAGCCCTGATTAGCATTACTGTTGTTGTCCGGCTGATCTTGCAGGTAATCACCGTTTTTAGTAGTGTTAGGCACTTCTTTTTTCTGCTGATGCGCAGGTGGCACATCGCCGCCGGTGGCATCCGCTGCAAAAGCAGCTGTGGTCGTACTCATAAACACGCTAGCTAATAACACTGTGAGTAATTTATTCATCGTATTCTCCTCAATATTGTTTGAATTGCCCTTTACAGGGCAGTGATAACTATCTTACTGATGCGTGTTTTTGTTGTATGTAAGCAGGCCCACGAATGTGCTGTAGGATAATGATGACCAATTGTAAACATGCTTGAGGAGCCCCGGTTTAACTGCAGTTTGACTAAGATTAAACCAGGGTTTAGTCACGATGACTGAGCGCTTAGCTATCTTCGTTACCGGTTAAGCTGCCATGGCTACGCACCCAGGCAATCACCTTCAACAGCTCGTCTGGTGAAATACCGTTATTCGGGTCTGAAGGGTCCATCAGGCCTTTACCCTTGGCACCCATACCGCCGTTTGTACCGTTCCAGACAGTCTCGAACATGCCTTTGTTGGTCGCATCCTTGGCATAATTATAGTTCGGGCCAGTCAATGCCGGGCCAACCTGACCACCGGCTTCCGGGCCGTGACACTGGGTACATGAATAAAGCTGGAAGATCTTCTTACCGGCTTTAATTGCGTCTTCTTTACCGATATATGGGTTTTTGCCAGAAGCTAAAAACTCCTTGGCTTCAGGCGTATCAAACAGCTCAGGCTTGATATCCAGTGCTGAGCCATCCTGGGTTTTAACGAACTTGATTGCCGGGCCGCTGGCGGCAGCCGAAGCTGCTTCACCTGAGCCGGATTCGTTTTTGTTACAGGCAGTTAACCCTGTGATCAATACCAACATGCCTAAGCCTAATTTTGTATTCATGGTGATTCTCCTTGGTAAATGTCGTGTTCTTTTAAATGCTTAATATTTCATGCGATTGAAAGCATGAGTTGCAAACTGATTATGAATAAAACAAAAAGGCATGCCCATGTAACAACGGCGGAATCTCCTGTAGGACAATTCGGACAGGGCAATATGAAAAAAGCATTAATGAAAAACAGAGACATAAGATACGGACGTAAAAAAACCTGGATTGCTCCAGGTTTTTCATCCACAGCTAGTTAACCTTGTTGCTTGCTACCTTGTTGCTGGGATTTGCCTTGCTGGCTGCCGGGTGCTTGTTGCTTGCTACCCTGCGCATGTTGTTGCTGCTGGTCTTTGCTGACTTTAGCGCCAGATTTGTCCTGTTGCTGGTTTTTGTTGTTTTGTAAATTTGCCATTGTTAAATCTCCTTCGGAATATTATTCGGCCAAACCGTTACCTGAATGACCTGAAATGTTTCGTTTAGAAAATGAAGTAACGTGAGTCCATGATAAAAGTGTTTTAGCATAGGCTTTATCGTGAAAGCGCCTAATCTGCTGTCAGAATATCCAACCTCCTTAAATGCGTATGACCAAAGCGTATGACCAAATCCTGGGCAATAAAAAAACCTGGAGTGCTCCAGGTTTTTTATGATCAAGCATAGCAGGCATTAATTACCGCTATCGCCCTCACCTTGCTTGTTGCCGCCTGATAGAGGCTGGCTGCCAGGTGCCTGATCCTTGCCGATATTGGATTGCTGCTTTTGTGCAGGATCAAGCTGTTCAGTGCCCGCATCAATGCCTTGCTGCTGCTGGCCTTGCTTAGGCTGACCCTGACCCTGCTGGCTTTGATTCTGACCTTGCTGGCTTTGGTTGTGCTGACCCTGGTTTTTCTGATCCTGGCTAGATTGGCCTTGATTCTGCTGATTTTGCCTGTTTTGATCCTGACCGGGTTGGCCCTGATTTTGTTGACCTGGGTTTTGTTGGCCTTGGCCGGCCTGGTTTTGCCCTGGCTGGGATTGACCCTGCTGGTTCTGGCCTTGTTGACTCTGCTCTTGCTGGCCCGGATTTTTCTGGTCCCTATTTCCCTGATTTTGGCCTACTTGATTGTCTTGTGGATTTGCCATGGTGCTTCTCCTAATATGTAAGATTCAGCCAATGGGTTAATAGCCGGAATCCTTAATTTTAAATTTAACCCTAAGCCATCTTAGGTGACCAGAACACGCGCGGTTATCATCCATTGACGTATTCTGTTGTCAGACAAAGTAAGGCTATAGCTGCAGATTCAACGACGAAATCAATCATCGTGAATCTTTCGCAGAAATTTGCTAGCCATTCACCACTTCACCACCGTTAGCATGCAAGACCTGGCCAGTCATATAAGAGGAATCCTGGCAGGCTAAAAACACATAAGCAGGCGCAATCTCGCTTGGTTGCCCGGGGCGCTTCATAGGCACCTGATTACCAAACTCACTGACTTTTTTCTCATCGAAAGTGGAAGGGATCAAGGGCGTCCATACCGGGCCTGGTGCCACGGCATTCACATAGATCTCGTCTGGTACCAACTGCTTGGCTAATGAGCGCGTAAATGAAACCACTGCGCCTTTGGTAGAGGAGTAATCCAGTAACTCGGGGCTGCCACGATACGCGGTGACTGAGGTTGTATTGATGATATGGCTCTTTTTCGGCAAGTGCGGTAAAGCAGCTTTCACCAGATAAAACATCGAGAAGATATTATTCCTGAAGGTATGTTCCAGTTGCCTTTGCGTGATATCAAGGATGCTTTTTTGCGGGAACTGCTGGGCAGCGTTATTAATCACAATATCCAGCTTGCCGAACTGCTTCAAGGTGTTCAGCACGGATTGCTGGCAAAAAGCTTCATCCGATATATCGCCAGGCAGTAATAAACATTGACTGCCATAAGACTCCACCAGCGCTTTGGTTTTGTTGGCGTCCTCATGCTCTTCGAGATACACGATGGCTACGTGCGCACCTTCAGCCGCAAAGTGCACGGCCACTGCCCGGCCAATACCGCTATCGCCACCGGTGATAATGGCGACTTTGTCTTTTAATTTGCCGCCAGCCATATATTCAGCATCAATATAAACAGGCGTTGGGGTCATCTCTTCTTCTGAGCCTGGCTGCTCTTCCTGATGCTGAGGCGGGTTCAGTTTTTCTTTTACTGCTTCCATACAAATTCTCCTAACAGCGAGTCAGCAGAATGACTGACGCGCAAAATCGTTGTGTGTTGCTTATTGATATGTAATGAAAAACCATCACCCTGGCTCTTGCAGGGTATGGTTTTTCTAACCTTATTTCAGTAACACTTAATTCTGCAGATTGTTTTCAAACGAGGTTGGCTGCAACGGCTCGCGTGGGGCGGGAATGTCCTTTTCACGATTTGGCAGGCCTTCCGCAGGTACTTCAGGTGGCACGATCACACCACGCTCATGCGGCATTTTCGGCGGCACATTCACGCTATCGGAATCCATGTTGCATGAAGGTTTTTTCGAGTTGGGGGAATTATCACAGGGTGGCACTGTGTTATTCACCGGTGGTTTGGCTACAGGCTTTTTCACTGGTTTATCTGCCGCCCAGGCAGTGCTTACCATTGGCATCACTACCAGCATCATCACGATTAATTTACGCATCACAACTGCTCCTTATTATTGAGAACATCTTTGTTGAGAACTTCTGATAAGAACATTCGACTTCAACATCCATACTAAAGAGAGTGTGATGACGCAGACATAGGCAAAAACTGATTTGTGTGTAGGAATGGGCCCATTTTCTAATATATCGCGCTATAGAATCATTTTTTAAAAAGCATGATTTACATCGATTCTTGAGGCGGCATCTGGCTCACTAGACCGTTCATCTGCCCCTGTCAGACCTGTCTGACATGACAATCAGTGGCTGCCCTATGTTGGGAAAGCTGCTTCATTTTTACACTCACAACCTAATACCTCGCCATGCATTTGGTGAAGAAACGCGGGCAGTAAAAACCCTTAACCACGCTGTATGCTGCAAACACAAAAATTCCAGATCTAAGCAGGCTGCCAGATCCAATTGAGAGTGTCAGGCATTGTTCAAAAATCAGAAGTTGGAGATCGTCATATGAGCAGCAATCTGAATCATGCCTTGCAATTTGACCCTGCCTGGCAGATGGAAGCGGTTAACCCACGTCCCATGCAGTCACAGGCAGCAGAAGCGCTCACAGAAGACACCACTAAATCCCGTTTTATCCTTAACCGTTTGTTTCAGGACTATGCCGAATCATTTGCCTTCCGCTTGTGGAACGGCAGTATGCTCTATGTAGGCAAAGACACGCCTGCCTTTACCGTTTGCCTGGAGCAGGCGGCGGCATTACGTGATAAAACTTTATTCAGTGACCCGTTGCGTTTGGCAGAGGCCTATTTCGCCGGTGAACTACAGATTCTTGGTGACTTTAATGCAGCGATGCAGCTACGTTACTATTTTGAATCTATCGCCTTACCCTTGGCTGAAAAATTTGAGCTGTTATATCGCGCACTGACACTCGCAGATACTCGTAACGAATCTCCTGCAACAACAATCCCCGCCCATCAACGCCAGCCGTCATACACCAATACCCTGGATTACAATGTCCCCAGCGAGTTTTACCGCTTATGGCTGGATGACAAATTGCTGCACTCGTGCGCTTATTTTGGGGATAGCTCGCAAAATCTCGCCCAGGCACAGCATAACCAGCTCGACCTGATCTGCCTGAAACTGCATTTACAACATGGCGAAACCGTGCTCGACATTGGCTGCAACTGGGGTGGCCTGGCCTGCTGGGCCGCCAGACACTATGGTGTGTATGTGCATAGCATTACCAAGAGTCTGGAGCAACGCGCTTACGCCATGGCCGAAGTAGAAAGACAAGGGCTGGAGAAGCTGGTGACAGTCTCGCTGTGCCATTACCACGATTTACCGGACTCGCCGCGTTACGACAAAGTCGTCAGCGTTGGCGTATGCAGCCAGGTCGGCCAGCAGAACTTGCCAGCTTACTTTGCCAAAGTGCATGCTGTGCTCAAGCCTGCCGGCTTGTTCCTTGACCACGAAGTGACTACTGAAAGCCCGGGGCGCCAGCACGAAATATCAACGGCTTTTATCAATCAGCAGATGTTTCCGGATGGTGATCTGAGCAACCTGTCACACATCCGGCAGCAAATGCAATCCGCCAACCTGGAAGTATTCAATGTAGAAGGTTTGCGCCGTCACCATGCATTGACATTCCGCCGCTGGGTCACCAAACTGGAGCAACGCCATGAGGCAGTTGCCGCAGCCGTCGGCGAGCGTACTTACCGGATCTGGCGTCTGTATATGACGGCTTGCGCGATTCAGTTTGAACAAGGCGTGACTGGTACCCATCAAATTCTTGCCGTGCGCCGTTAAGGCGTACGCACCCATTGCCGCTTAGGAGTTAATATCATGCACACTACCCGCCCACAGCTTTCCATCAGCAGCGCATTATTACTGCTGGCATTGAGCGGCTGCTCACAACCGGCCAAATTACCAGAAGCCGCAGGTTTTGGCCCGGAGCCAGATCTGTCTTCATACCAGACCGGCTTGATCCCCACTGTCAATGTCGCAAAAGCAGTCGGCTGGCCAGAAGGCAAAAAACCGACATCTGCACCTGGCACTAATGTGGTGGCATTTGCCACTGATCTGCAACACCCGCGCTGGCTGTATGAATTACCTAATGGCGATATCCTGGTGGCAGAAACCAATCATCATGAGAAAAGTGACGGCTTTGACCTGAAAGGCTGGATCGCCGGAATATTCATGAAAGATGGCGGTGCAGGTGCTGAAAGCTTTAACCGCATCACCCTGCTGCGGGATATTGACGGTGATGGCGTGGCTGACCTCAAGCATGTATTCCTCGAAAACCTTAATTCTCCCTTTGGCATGGCGCTGGTTGGCGATACGTTTTATGTCGCCAATGCGGATGCACTGGTTAAATTCCCCTACCAGGAAGGCCAGACACAAATCACGGCACCCGGCGTGAAAGTCACTGACTTGCCTGCAGAACGTAACCACCACTGGACTAAAAATATCCTGCCAAATAAAGATGGCAGCAAGATCTATGTCACCGTGGGCTCTAACAGCAATGTCGGTGAAAACGGCATGGAGACAGAAAAAGAGCGTGCCGCGATCTGGGAAGTGGATGCGGCTTCCGGCAAGCACAATATTTTCGCGTCCGGCCTGCGTAACCCCAATGGCATGGCCTGGGAACCCGACAGTGGCGCACTATGGGTTGTGGTGAATGAGCGCGACGAGATAGGCAGCGACCTGGTGCCGGATTATATGACTTCGGTTTCACAAGGTGGATTTTATGGCTGGCCTTACAGTTATTACGGTCAGCATGTCGACAAGCGCATCAAGCCACAAAATCCTGAACTGGTCGCCAAGGCGATCAAACCGGATTATGCCCTGGGTTCACATACAGCCTCGCTCGGGTTAACGCCAGCCAAAGGCAACAAGCTGCCGGATCAGTTCAAGAATGGCATGTTTGTGGGACAGCACGGTTCGTGGAACCGTATCCCGTACAGCGGCTATAAAGTGATCTTTGTGCCATTTGAGAGTGGCAAGCCAGCGGGTAAACCGATTGATGTACTGACTGAATTCCTCAATGTGGATGGCGAAGCGCAAGGCCGTCCGGTAGGCGTGCTGGTAGATAAACGTGGCCACCTGCTGGTGGCAGATGATGTGGGCAATGTGATCTGGAACGTGAAAAGCAGTAACAAAGCCGCTGCTAAATAATGCCTGAGCGTGCTTGCGGCCTTTGCACACTAACACTGTGCCGGGCGGCAAGCAGACGATAAACGAATGACTATGGTGTCTAAACTGTCAAAAAAAACTGCATTGCAAACGGCTGAAACGCATGGGCATCGATTGGAAAAATTGCACTATATCCAGGACGATACGGTCGGTTACAGCCGTCAGGCGTTCAGGGGAAAGTTCAGGTATCTGGACCAGCATGGCCAGGTATTAAAAGCAGAAAAAGAGATCAGCCGTATCGTTGCCCTGCGCATTCCGCCCGCCTGGCAGACAGTATGGATATGCACGCGGGCCAATGGGCACCTGCAAGCCACCGGGCGCGATGCCAAAGGCCGCAAGCAGTATCTTTACCATGCAGAATGGCGCAAGCAACGCGAAGCCAAGAAGTATGAACATATGATTGATTTCGGGCTGCAACTGCCAGGCATACGCGCCCATATTGCGCGTGACCTGGCGGCACCCGGCCTGGGAAAAGAAAAAGTGTTGGCCATGCTGATCTACCTGCTGGAAAACACGTTGATACGGATAGGCAATGACGAATACGCAAAAACCAACAAATCGTTTGGCTTGACCACTTTGCGCAATCGTCATGTCGATATACAAGGCAGTGAGATACAGTTTCACTTCCGTGGAAAAAGTGGTGTGGAACATAGCCTGAGTCTGCGTGACCGGCGGCTGGCCCGCTTGATCCGCAATATGCGTGAGTTACCCGGCCAGACGCTGTTCCAGTATGTGGATGCGCAAGGCGAGCGCCATGCTATCGGCTCGGCAGAAGTGAATGAGTATCTGCAGCAGATCACCGACGGTGATTTTACCGCCAAGGATTTCCGCACCTGGTTTGGCAGTTTGCATACCTTGATGGCACTGAGTGAGCTGGAACCGTATACCAGCATCACCGAAGCAAAAAAGAACATTGTGGCGGCCATTTGTGTGGCCGCCTCTAAATTGGGCAATACACCAGCCATCTGCAGGAACAGTTATGTGCACCCGTGGATACTGGAATGCTACCTGGCCGGGGCCGAGTTCCGGCAGCCGGTGCAGCAGGCAGACTACAACGAAACCGAATTAAGTGCCGCTGAACAGAGCATGTTGTGCCTGTTGCAACAAAGATTAGAGGCTCGTCACTGAGCGATAGAAAAGCGTTTATAGGCAGTCTAGCCATTCATACAGAATTCTAGTTTGAGAAGTTTTGCTGACTCTCCTTCACATTATTGGAGATGAACAAGAGATGAAAAATATCTTATTGCTGTACGGAAACGAATTGAGCCACACGGCGTTGAAGGATTTGATCAATGCCGATAGCGCCATGCACCTGGTTGAAGAAGTCAGTGATTCAGGCGAGGCGATCGAGAAGATCCGCGCCCAGAAATTCGATGTGGTGATCCTGGATGTTTCTTCACCGGAAAAAAACGGGCTGGAAACTTTTTGCGACCTCAAACAGGCTTACCCGGCCTTGCCTATCCTGATCATCAATGGCAGCGACCAGGTAGATCGCATGGCGAACTTCACCCGGCTGGGTTGCAAAGGCTATTTGTCTTATACCGCCACCAGCGCACAGGTGATACCGGCGATTAAAGCGATTGCGCGTGGATTGTCCTACCTGGCATCCACTCATGAACAGCTGGATGAAAGGCTGTACCCTATGCTGCATGAGCGTCTGTCGCTGCGCGAGTTGCAGGTATTTTTCAAACTGATCAAAGGCCAGGCGGTGAACTCAGTTGCAGAAGAGTTATCCATTGCGCCTGGCTCGGTCAGCGTCTTCCGCTCCAAGATACTCAAAAAAATGAATATGCGTAACAATGCTTCGCTGATCCATTACGCGCTGGATCATCATTTGATCAGTTGACTGCGGGTCTTATTAATCAAGCGCATCTGGTATCCATTTGCGCTTTTCTTTTACCAACGCTCCATCTCTAGCTTCAAAACAAAAAAATCTGCGACCTGACATTGGTCTGATCGCAGATTTTTCAGGTATTTCTATCTTGTTAGGATTTCTTAATTGCGAATTGCATTTGCTCAATGGCTTCCCAAGAGATCAGTGAGCCTATCATCACCACCGCGAAGCCTAAACCCGCCGTACATACAATCGCCAGAGTCAAGGTGGCAATCGCGCCGCGTTCACGGATGGCAAAAATATACTTCACGCCGCGGTATACCAGTGCAATCGATGCCAGCACCGCAATACCGTGCACAATGACATTAAAGCTCAGGCTAGGTACGACATAAAACACCGAGGTTAACCATAAGGGTGTAGTCGCAATCGCGATGATAAGTAAGGAATCACGGAAACTGGGTTTCTTATCCACCATCTCAGCCAGGTTCTGCGTGATCCACGCCATCGCCAGAATGACGCCTATCTGTAAGAGGAATAACTCGGCACAAATCATGATCAGGCGGTTGCCCGGCAAAGTATCCATAAACTGCCGTGGATAATTATGATGCAACCTTAGATACATCATGATGCAGGGGATTAGTGACAACGGCAGCACGTAGAACAGTAGCAACTGCGCCACGCCGGGCTTTTCGGCCCTGGCCTGCTTTTCGCTGGCTTTGGGCGTCACATAATTAAATAATCGGATAAGGTTCATGGTGTGCTCCTAACTACTATTAAAAGATTTTTGCTGGCCCGGATAACCTTCTCCAAGCAGCGCCAGCTGGACGTCAAAACTGGCAAATGAAGAGAAAATTAAAGGGGAAAGCTGTTAATCGTTATTATGGCGACTTGCCAAAAAGTCACTACACGTCTGCGTCTGATTTAAGTGTAGGAAAACACAGGTTTTCCCTGACAGCCGATTCCCACACAAAAGCCACCACGACTCACTCTACAAAAGAGCTGCTGCGGACCAATCTTTCATTGATAAAGCGATTCCTACAGCTATTTGCGACTCACTCTGATGCAGCGAATTTAATGCCATTGGCATACTTAAGTTTCTATACATAACGACTTGAATTTGGAGAACGATCATGGCAGATAATGATGATGTGATTGATACATTGAATGATTTGATTGAAACATCTAAAGATGGTGAAGAAGGTTTTCGTAGCTCGGCAGAAAACGTGGATGACCCGCAACTAAAAGCCTTCTTCTTGCGTCGCTCATTAGAAGTGGCTTCCAGTGCGCAGGAGTTACAAGGCTTGGTGCGTTCCTTAGGTGGTGAGCCGGCAGAGTCGAGTACTATCGGCGGTGCTTTGCACAGACGCTGGATAGACTTGAAAACCGCACTCACCAGCAACGACACGGTTGCCGTGCTGAACGAAACCGAGCGTGGAGAAGATGTGGCATTGAATGCCTATCGCAAAGCGGCTGAAAAAGACCTGCCTATCAATGTACGTATGGTGGTGACCCGCCAACTCGAAGGCGCTAAACGCAATCATGATGAAGTCAAACATCTGCGTGACGCCGCCCGCGCGGCAGCAGAAGTACATTAATACGTGAGAGCAGCAAAAAGCCCTGTCCGTTGAGACAGGGCTTTTTTATATTCAAGCTATTTACAAGGCTTGCGCACTCCAGTCATGCAGTACCTGGTCTAGCGTGCGATTAATCTTCACCACACCTCCTTCGGTAGAAATCACCCAGCTGACCGGAATGTAATGATGGGTGCCGGATTCATCTTTTTTCAGTTTGATCGAATCGGGTCCGTCAGTATGGTCAACCACTGCAAACTGCTCCGCTTGTGCGGTATGTACCGGCATATCTTCTTTGATTTCATGTGCGTCTATCATAGTGTTTTCCCTTCGATTTCTTGTAAGTAAAACCCTATTTTGCATGGCTCTCACACTCAGGCACTAGGCCACAATGACTGAAATCTTTGTAGGAATATCATACCGCTACCTAAGCGTACTTCTAGGCCTAGGGAGTAGCAGAAAAATCATATTCCGCTGACACAGAAATCATCGATACTCCTACGGCACTTCAGAGAATGACTCTTTATGATGGCCTTAAAAGATGAATCCTTTCATCTGCTTTTGTATTTACATTGAACATTGACACTGGAGAACATCTGATGGCTTTATTTCAAGTCAGCGCGAGCAAACCTAAAGAAGATCTGCCTTTCTGGACATCCAGCGTGATCGCTGAGGATATGGAAGAAAGTTACAAGATAGGCAAAGAACGTTTTGAGACTGAAAACCCGGATTTAAATGTAGAAGATTTCACACTGGTGGCGACTGGCGAATCGGTGGAAAAATCGATCACCACCTGAATCACTGGCAACACAGTGCAGAACATTTTAGGAAAAAAGATGAAAATTCATACTCAAATCACAGAAGAACGTCAGAAACTGGCAGAGCTGATCGAAAACTTTGATATAGCCATGCTGACTTTCATAGACAGCCAGGGCGCCTTGATCAGCCAGCCTATGGGGCCGATTGAATTAGATGGTGAGGGCAATATCTGGTTTTTTACGGATATCCATTCAGAGAAAACGCAGCACCTGGATGCACTGAACCTGGCGTTTAGTGGCGAATCAGATGCGACTTATGTTTCACTCTCTGGTTCAGGTGAATTAGTGACTGATCCAGCCCGTAAACAAGCATTATGGTCACCATTTGTGAAACCCTGGTTTCCTGAAGGGCCGGATTCACCTAATCTGGCTTTGCTTAAATTTGTGCCGCACACTGCAGAATACTGGGATTCACCGCATAGCAAAGTGGTCAGGTTATTTGCCATTGCCGCTTCTATTGTCGCTGCCCGCCCTATTGGTTTAGGCGACCACGAACGCTTAACGCATTTATAAAACTGTCTCCACTAAGCGCAGCAGGCAGTAATTTCATACCCGAAGTTTTACTTACTGAGTCTTTACAAACAAACAGCCCGACACAAGTCGGGCTGTTTGTTATGCAAGTTAAATTTTATTACTTGTTCATGACGTACATCGTCACTTCAAAGCCAAAACGCATTTCAGTAGCAGCTGGTTTAGTCCACATATCGTTCTCCTAGATGGATTTGGGAGCGCATCCCTTGATGCATCTCGTTAGGATCAACTATACGCAGATGCATCTTTAAAAGCTTGCGCAGCATCCCTAAAAATGACTCATGATTTTACCTAGCTGCTAGCGTAGCGCGCAACCAGCACCAGCCGAACAGCCCTGAGAGCAGTGACCCGGTCAGGATTGCCATTTTAGATAGTTGGATGATATCTGGCTGGCCGGTAAATGCCAGGTTAGCGATAAATATAGACATGGTGAAGCCCACGCCACCCAGCATGCCTGCGCCTATGATATGCGCCCAACGCAGTGGCTGGGGTAATGCACACACGCCGGCTTTGACTGCACACCAGACGGCCAGTGTGATACCGATCGGCTTACCGAAAAATAATCCGGTCATAATACCCAGGCTATTGCTATGCAAGAAAAGCGTAGTAAACCCTTGTGTCGAGATCGCCAGGCCAGTATTGGCAAAGGCAAACAGCGGCAAAATCAGCATAGCCACTGGCCAATGCAGAAAATGTTCCAGCCGGTGTGAAAGCGAATGCTGCCCCACGCGCGAAAATGGGATAGCAAAAGCCAATGCAATGCCTGCAAGTGTAGGATGCACGCCGGATTTCAGCGTGAGCCACCACATCAGTGCCCCGCCCAATGCATAGGGAAATATAGAAACCACCCGCCAACGATTCAGCGCAAATAGACCTGCGAGAACGGCCAGCGCCGCCGCCAAATACAGCCAGGAAACGCTAGCGGTGTAGAACACGGCAATCAGGATAGCGGCGCCGAGGTCATCAATCACCGCAAACGCCATCAGGAACACTTTAAGTGACACAGGGACGCGTGCACCCAATACGGACAATACGCCCAGTGCGAATACGATATCAGTCGCCATAGGGATACCAACGCCGGCCTGGAAGGCGCTGCCATGATTAAATTGCCAGAAGATCAGCGCTGGCAGCAGCATGCCGCCTAGTGCAGCAATGGTTGGTAATAAGGCGTTATTGCGGCTGGACAACTCTCCCACATACAGCTCGCGCTTGAGTTCAAGGCCAATCAGCAAAAAGAAAATGGCCATCAGGCCATCATTGACCCATTCTTCTAAACTTAAGCCTAGACTGAGCGTGTGCCATACCGCATGGTAATGCCCGGCGAAACTGCTATTGGCGATAGCCAATGCCAGGCAGGTCGCCAGCACCAGCAACACACTACCGGCCTGCTCTGAAGCCAGTAGCCGTTGCAACGCGCTTGTGAAAAGGCGCATGCGTTAAATGGCGCGTATTTGGCGCTTTAGCAGGCAGGCGCTCACCTGCCCCAAGCGACGAGCAGTGAATACTGTCGCCAAGTCTGCGGCATTATTCACCAATGGCAAAGCCTATGCCAAACATGGTTTGTGCCTGATTGTAATCCAGCAGCGACACGCCATAACCACTGGCCAACATGGCGTAAAACTTCACGCTTTCACTTTTTAGTGGTTTGTATTGCACATCAAACTTCACATAACCCTTGTTATCGCTACGCAAGTTGTTGCGTAATGTCACGCTGGCAGCGGTATTTTGCGCCTCATTATCCCAACGGAAAGTCATGTCGCCATAGCCCATATATTTGCTGATATTCGGGTTATCGTCTTCCGATTTCCCCTCAGGGATGCGCCACCAGGGCCTGAAAAGCAAGCTATAACGCTCATTGAGTTGCCAGCCGCCTTGCAGGTAAATACGGCTCCAGCTGCGTGAGAGCGGTTCAGAGCGTCCGTTCGATTCATGCACCACACCCAGATTCAGCATGTCTGGCATGGCCGCCCATTGCTTGGGTTCGCCAGGTTTGTTTAAACCCAGGGACAAGATCAATTCAGGCGAATAGTTGTGGTCACGCATGGGCCGCGATTGGCCACCGTCATACACTTGCCAGAAGGATTGCTGCGTATACGCACCCCATAAACGCGCACTGTGTACATATTGATTCTCTGGCAGCCAATCAGACAGATTCATAAGCTGGGTTTTCAGGCTGATCTGGAAATGCAGGTCGTTATTGCTTAAATCGCGATTCTGCGTGTTGGGCCGCGAAGGTGAAACCGGCACATCATTGGGATTAGTGGAGTATGAGCCGACCACGTAATTTAACTGATGTGTTTCGAGGTCAGTAAAATGTAATTCATCCTGCGGATTCAAATGCCATTTACGTGCCAGATAAGTGGTCTTCGCATCCACGGTTTTGACCAGGTTTTCTTGTTTGGTAGAAAGCACAGGGGCTGCAACCTTGTTGGAAGCATACTGCTCAGCGACCTGATCAAAACACACCAGCCGACGGCTGGCATCATCAATAAACTCTGTCTGGCATGTGTGCAATGCAGCTTGCATTTCGTTGCCTGTCGCGGCCTGCGCGCCTCCTGCCAGCATGAAAGCAACCATGATCAGGCTGCGTCCGTAAATCCTCATCATACGTATTCCCTTATTCTTCAGTTCGTTTACCCAAGGCTTGTTTGTTTCATGTTTACTGCTGCGGTTTTTTTATTTTTTAAGACTATTTTATTTTTATATTCAGCTACTTAGCCGTTACGGCGCAGGGTTCATCATCGTCAGGTGCAATTGTTCAATCGCCTGTAATACTTCTTCACTCAAATGCACGGTATAGGCAGCGATGTTTTCCTGCAACTGGGTCATATTGGTCGCCCCGATAATGGTGCTGCCCATAAACCAGCGATGGTATACAAAACTCAGTGCCAGCTGCACGGGAGTGAGGCCATGCGCCTGCGCCAGCTCTGCATAAGCTTGCGAGGCGGCGGCAACCCCAGGTTTTTTATAGCGCTGCGCATAGCCGGTAAACAAGGTCACCCGGCCAGAGGCGGCTGGATTTTTAATATATTTACCGGTCAGGTGGCCAAAGGCGAGCGGAGAATACGCCGCCAGGCTGATGCGTTCGCGGTATAGCACCTCTGCCATGCCGAACTCAAGGCCGCGATTCATCAGGTTATAGCAATTCTGTAGCACCGAAATACGCGGCAAGCCTTGCTCGCGTGCAATGCGTAAAAACTCCATCACACCCCACGGCTGCTCGTTACTGAGCCCGATAGTGCGGACCTTGCCCTCTTTGATCAATTCATCCAGCGCTTGCAATTGCGCCTGTATGGTCACCCATGCAATCGGCTGGCCGTCACTATCCAGCTCGGATTTTGGGTCAAACTGGTATTGGCCAAACATGGGCACGTTGCGCTCCGGCCAGTGCAGGTAGAGCACGTCCAGATAGTCGGTCTGCAGGCGTTGCAGGCTGTCGTGCACGGCCTGACGGATATTGGCTCTATCCAGCCCGCTGGGGCCGCCACGTATCCACTGCATGCCTCGCCGTGGTCCGGCGATTTTGCTTGCCAGTACAAACTGGTCGCGTGACTGTTTTTTAATCCAGTGCCCGAGGATGGTCTCTGTGCGGGTGACGGTCTCTGCCTTGGGTGGCACCGGGTACATTTCTGCGGTATCAATAAAATTGATCCCTTGCGCCAGGGCAAAATCCAGTTGATTGTCAGCGTCCTGCTGGGTGTTCTGATCGCCATAGGTCATGGTGCCCAAGGCAATTTTGGAGACGCGGATGCCGCTGTCTCCCAAATACGTTTCATCCATTAATGTAACACCTGCTTTTCTGTCGGCACCTGCATTACGATGCTGGAAACCGCTTCTGGTTCCTTTTCTGCGGGTAAAACCCATCCGGCGTCTTTGCTGGCAATCATCAGCATGCGGCTGATCGCCAATACCAGCTCTTTATTCAACCCCATATTCACATTCATGCCACCTGCGCACGCTAGTAGCATATTATTTAACTGGTCATTGATCGAGACGAACCGGGTTTCAACCGCCAATAATTCCTGCTCACTGACTGTGGATGCCCTCTGCTCGTAAGCCGTTTCAAAATCCAGCATTTCCAGGTTCTGCACCGCTTCGGCCTCCTGCTCAAACTGACGGGTGGCTTCTGCGGGGGATTGGCTATTCTCCAGCAAAGCAGCAGTGACCTGGCCAATCGCCGTCACCGGCAGATGCGCCTCGCGGTTTAACACAGCGAATATCTGCCGCGCAATCCGGTAAGTGATCCATACGCGGACTTCCTGATTGTTGCTCACAGCCGCCTTTAGCAACAGCCGGTCCTGTTGGCTATCATAGGCTAAATTGATTTGCTGCACGGATTGAGGTTGAGCTTGCATCTTAAAGGCTTTCAGGAATCAAGCAATTTGCTTGCACACTCTGACAAGTTACTAAAAGCAGTCTAAAAAAGATAGGCTTACGCACGGGTTTTTATGTAAATCTTATCATTTTAGTTATCGCGACAACTTTTTGAGCGGCTGGCTTGCAGGATTTTTAACCCTGGTCAAAGATACAATCCGATACAAAATGCAGTACCTGCCAGCGAATAAATTTCATTATTCTGCGGTCTGAATCACTAACAATAGTCTTTTGACTATGCTGTCTTTGGGAGAGACCTCATGAAAACGAAATTAAGTGTATTAACTGGTTTACTGGTCAGCCTGATGTTAATCAGCAACCTGGCACAGGCACACCCGCCAGGCCATAGAGGCGGCTGGCGCGGCGGGGTAGGCGTCTACGTTGGCAGCCCGTTCCCTTTTTACGGTCCGCCGCCATTTGCTTACTCCTATGGCTACCCTTACTACCCATACCCGTACGCTTACGGCCCGCCGCAAGTCATCGTGACGCAACCGCCACAACCACAGGTGTATATTGAACAAGGCAGCGGCGTGACCTCAACACCTGACTTAACTCCACCGCCAACTGCGCAGCCTGCACCGACCGCCAGCGCTGGCAATAATAACGCGCAAGGCTACTGGTATTACTGTGAGCAATCCGATAGCTACTACCCTTACGTGAAAGAGTGCGCGGCTGGCTGGAAACAAGTCACCCCTACCCCGCCCACTTCGGGCAGATAAAGGTCATGACGATGAAAACACTTATTCGCATCACCTGTATCGGTGTCGCACTGGCGATGAGCGGCTGTGCGACCACCCCCAACGGCCCCAGCAATATGGCCCTGCCAGGCACCGGCAAAGACTTTAACCTATTCCGGGCGGATGACTTATCCTGCCGCGATTTTGCGCTGGGGCAGATTGGCTCTAAAACCGTTAACCAGCAATACAATGAAAGCCTGGCGACCACTACCGCGGTTGGCACGGTGATCGGTGCCGCGCTTGGCGCCGCAGCCGGCGGTGGCGAAGGGGCAGCCATAGGCGCAGGCGTGGGTGCTTTATCAGGCGGCGCGATTGGTGCAGACACAGCAGCCACCAGTGGCGACAATGCCCAGCATAAATATGACAATGCCTATTTGCAATGCATGTATGCAGCCGGACACCGTATCCCCGTACCTGCCAGCATGGCAAAAACCTACTCGCAGGGCGCCAGCTCAACAACCATCACACACACTCAAACGACGATAGGCACACCGCCGGCAAGATCAACCTATTATCCACCGCCACCCCCACCACTTGGCTATCAGCGTTAAGCAAACCAGGTAGACCGTATTATGCGCAGCCTGATGCCTGCAGGATTCATATATCCCTACAACCCTGGCTTTACGCAGGTGCAGAGCATGCTGCGCTTCTCTGTACTAAGAATTGGTTTTTAAAGACAATTCGCCTGCGGGACGAGTCTCACTTTGGTAGAGAATCAAAACGGAGTGACAGTATCGTAAACTTTAGCATTGCAACCGTGGTCGTAAAGTCATGCGAATCATCAAAAATATTTTTATCCTGGCGCTCGCTTTTTCAACCCTCAGTTGTAGCCTGGTAAAAACCGCTTACAACAACGCGCCTGCACTTATTGCATGGCGGTTGAATGATTATTTTAATTTCAGCGAAGCGCAAAAAGCCAAACTGAAACCAGCGCTGCAGGAACTGCATGCATGGCATCGCAAAACCGAGTTACCGCGGTATGTAGCGTTGCTGAATGAAATAAACAACGATCTAAGCCATGAGGTGAATGCACAAACTGCCTGCCAGCGAATTGAATCCATCAAATCAAATGTACAAGCGATTCAAACGAAATTCATCCCTGTCATCGTAGACGTAGCCGATACACTGAGTGATAAGCAATTGCAGCATTTCCAGCAAAAACTGGAAAAACGCAATGAAGAATGGAAAGAGGAATGGTGGCAGGAAACGGTTGAAGAACAGCAAGAGGTGAGATTGGAAAAATCTAAAGATTATGCGGAAAAAATATATGGCGATTTGAACGAAAAACAAATAACCATCTTAAAACAAAGCATTGCCCATCATAGTGACCCTGCAATCATCTATGCAGAAATTTTGCGGCGTGACGAAGATGCTTTGAATATTTTAAAAGCGCTACGAAATCCTGCCGCGTCAATCGAAGAAAAAACACAACTGGTCCGCGCAGGTTTTGAGCGCATGCAACACAGCCCGAATCTGGCTTACCAGGCGCATATCGATAAAATCACGCAACAAACATGTGAAACCATCGCCAACCTGCATGCAAGTACTAATGCAAAGCAACGATTGCATGCTCAACAGTGGATTGAAGATTACAAGACGCAATTCACCACTCTGCAGAGCAAATAGTCCTGGTGAATCTCAAAGGTAGTTCCTGATCGCCTTTGGTCAGGTCTGGCTATTAAATTTTCCCTCATAAGCAAGGGTGAGTATTGAAAAAAACAGGCAACCACATTGCCTGTTTTTTATTAAACAGCTTATTAAATCAACATCCCACCAGAAGCTTCAATCCGTTGCGCATTCACCCAGCGGTTATCTTCAGACAACAAACTGGTGATCATGGGGCCGATATCATCCGGCACCCCGACGCGGCCCAGCGCCGTTTGTGCAGCAATATAAGCATTCACATCCTTGTTATCACGCACCAGACCCTGGCCAAAATCGGTTTCAATCGCACCAGGGGCCACGGTATTCACCGCAATCTGCCGTGCGCCCAACTCTTTCGCCATATAACGCGTCAGGACCTCAATCCCGCCCTTCATTGCCGCATAAGCGCTGTAACCAGGCAAAGTAAAACGTGCCAGTCCGCTAGAGATATTGATGATCCGTCCACCATCATTGAGCAACGGCAATAATGTCTGCGTCACAAAGAAGGTAGATTTCAGGTGAATATTTACCATGTCATCAAAGATTTGTTCAGTCGTTTCCGCAAATGGCGCGGTGATGCCCGTACCGGCATTGTTGATCAGGAAATCAAACTTCTCAGTGTGCCACTGCGTATTCAATGCCTGTTTCAGTTGTGCAGCAAAAGCACTAAACGTATTTACCTTGGCCACATCCAGCTGTAAAGCCACCGCCTTTTGGCCCAATGCCTCAATTTCACTCACCACTTGTTGCGCCAACGCCTGGTTAGTTTGGTAAGTCAGCACTACATCGATGCCCTGCCGCGCCATTGCCAGCGCCGTATTTTTACCCAATCCGCGGCTAGAACCCGTAATCAATCCAATTTTTGCAGTCATGTTGCGCTCCTGTTGTGATTTAAAGTAAAGGCAGTTTATTGTTATCACCATTAAAGATAAATACAGATAAATTGATTATACTGTTCACATTAAATGAACAATAAACCAGCATATGGATAGCAACGAGACACTCAAACGGTTTATACGCGTGGCGGAGTTAGGCAGCTTCACCAAAGCGGCTGAAAGTTTAAATCTGCCCAAAGCCAGCGTGTCGCAAGCCATACAACAACTGGAAACCAAACTGCAAACCCAGCTGTTCCACCGCACCACGCGCAAAGTACAACTCACGCCGGACGGACAGCTGTTTTATGAGAAAAGCAAAGACGTACTCAGTGAAATTGAAGAACTGGAAACCCTGTTTATCAGTGATGACAGACAAATTTCCGGCGTCATCCGCGTCAATATGTCGCACCCGATGGCGCGGCACCTGGTGATTCCCGCCTTACCGGAGTTTCTACAACGCTACCCTAACCTATCAATCGACATCAGCAGCGAAGACCGCAAAGTCGATCTGATCAGCGAAGGCTATGATTGCGTGGTGAGGACTGGTGAAGTCGAAGAATCCGGCATGATCATGCGCAAGATAGGTGAGATGCAACAAACCAACTTTGCCAGCCCCGCCTATATTGCCCAACATGGTGAGCCGCAAAACATAGAAGATTTACAGCACCACTACCTGATCCATTACCAGACCAGTATGAACAAGCGCTTTGATGCTTTTGAATACAGTGCAAATGGCCAACCGCAAAGCTGCAAAATGAAAAGCCGTATTTGCGTCAACAACACAGATGCCTATCGAGCAGCTTGTGCCGCAGGACTAGGCATTATGCAAGCGCCGAGATTTGGCGCGCATGAGTTGCTGCTCAACGGCCAATTGGTGGAAATCATGCAAACTTATCCGGCGCCCGCTATGCCCGTTTCAATCCTGTTTCCGCATAGACGCAACCTGTCAAAACGCGTGCGGATTTTTATGGATTGGTTGAGTGAAGTAATAAAGCAACATTTATGAAATCAGTCAGGTTTAAATTGATAATTCAAACTAAACCAGACCCCTCTTGGCGCGCCCGGCGCAATGAAGTTTGTACTTAACCAATCTCCGGAGTTGTGGTTGTAACCAGAAACACCAATCGCACCATTAACACTAGGTGAGAACGCGTTACGCCCTAGCCGTCCAGCAGTAAAATACTCTCGATCAAACACGTTATTAATCAATAGTGTGCCTGTCCATTCAGAATTGAATTTATAGCTTGTCTGGAAGTTAAAAGTAGCGTAACCAGGCACTGTTCCATCGTTGGTTGTTGGTCTGGCAAGTAATTGACTACCATCAGGATAAGTTTGTAAAACCCGTGTAACCCCTTTTTGATGTTCGTTGTTTTCATTGCCGCGCACAAAGCTTTTGCTGTGCGCAACAGCGGATAAGCCAACTTGCCATTGAGGCGTGACTTCATAACTGATACGAGCATTAAGGTTGTGTAGAGCAACCCCTGGTATACGGCTACCTTTTTTAACATCAATGGCTTCTCCAAAACCATCATTTTTATTAGTACTGCTGCTATTGTCGATGCTGATCATTCTAAAATCGTCTTCAAAAGTGGCATCAGTCAATCCATAGTTAATGCCAAACCCCCATTTATCCATTTTCCCTGATAGGCCTGCCTCTATCCCACGTCGGCGAGTTTTACCTATGGTGTCAAAAAAACCCGCACCATTACCCACTGCCACAAAATAAATATCATCTTTTAAATCAGTCTGGTAAGCACCTAAATTCCATTGAAGATTAGTGGTGCCTAACAAACTATTGAGTGTGCCTCGCATGCCTAGATCGTAGCTAGTGGCTTTAATTTGCGGCAAAAATGGGTCACCTGATAATGTTGTCGGTAGCGTACATTGGCGGTTTTCAAAAATACTTTTTGGTGTGTAATTTTTGGAATCAGCGAGTTGTTCGGGCGTGCGTTGAGTTGGGCCTGTATAAATTGGTGTTTTGTCAAACGCACAACCAAGTTCAACAACACTAGGTGTGCGTGTACCTTGCGACCAATTGGCGAATACATTCAAGTTTTCTTTGGCTTGCCATGTTGCACCCAAAGATGGATTAAAAGAGTAAAAGCTAAACTTCTCGGTTTCGGCGGAATCCAGCACATTATTGAGTTCAGGGATCCTGAAATTAGTCGGTACATTCGTACAATCAGCGTTAGGGCAAATGCCCAGAGTACTGGGTAGCCCCTGAAAAACCATATCACCTATGCCAAAATTCACTAAATTCCTGCGTGCTGCGATTTTGTTTTCCACTTGAGTGACATTGTAGCGACCCGATGCATTGAAATTCCAGTTGCTAGTGGGTTTCCATGTTTCACTAAAGTAAATACTTTTGGTAATGCTGGTACCTTCAAAATTATTGTTTTCTAAAGGCACAAAAGCGCCTGTAAACATTGGATGGATTTGATCGGGCGCCAAGTAACCACGGCGGTTAGCATCCAACAAACCTAGACGTTGTGAATTACTGTAGCTTGCATTGGCTGAGTCTAGCGAAACACCAACCATCAATTTATGCTTATCCAGATTCCAGTTGAATTGCATCGAAAACCCATCTACAACTTGCTCAATCTGATTGTTATTCAGCAAAGCAGTAGGTGTGTATAACATCTTGCCCGTTGCAGGGTCGATAACACCAACAACACCTGGCGTTCCATAGGCACGCCCATCCACTGTTTCAAAACCTGATATGGGGTTAGGTATATTGTACTGGTCTCCCACTGAACCATCAGCTCTGACTTTTTGCTGTTCATAACAAGCCGTTTTGTTAGCAGGCGATAAGATCAGCACGTAATTTTTGGTAATCACGCCATTTTGGTCTTGCGTAAAAAAGTAATTAAATTCTTCGCCTAGCACTCCGCCATAATCCTGCAGACTTGCGGCTACATTGCCACCTGTTTTGGAGTTTCCTGCAAATGAGCTGCCAACTTCGTAGTGGAATGCAGGCTCTCCAAAAAAACTTGGCTGGCCTGAAACAGGAACGGTTTTTAACCCCCCATCCCGGTTTAAAGATTGCTGCTCATAGAAGTTTGACCATAATTTAAATGAATATTGATAGGCGGCTAAAAACGCTGGATCTAAAGGTTTATTAATCAAATCCGCATAGTTCGCTGGATCAAAAGTACCATTGAGTAAATCTTGGACAATGACTGAAAGTCCTGAACCATCTGGGTTTTGTGCATCGTATACCCATGAGGTTTGACCTTGGCTTGTCACTGGATCATAGTTTACGATTGGTAATACGATGTAATCGGGCAACCCATAAAGGTTTGCCGCGCTGTTTGAACCATATTGACCTGCTCCACTGCTATTAAATAAACATGTATATTCCTCACCCGCGACTGGCATCCGGCTTGCCAGCAAATCCTCATCATAATCCGCCATCACATCTGCCCCTACCTGCGTACGATCGCTCCTGCGTCTATACACTTGCCCGGTGATACTGAAACTATCGGTTGCTTGAAAGGCACCTGACAACTGAAATTGCTGCAGCCGGTTCTTTGTGACGTCTTCGGAGGTGTAAGAACCATTTCTATTTTGATCATACATTTGTGTTGGTAATAAGCCATTACCCACCAAGTCTGTCCCGACCATCAATGTGCTGAGATTCAAATCTAGCTTATCCCCTCTGTAACTCGCCTTGCCAAAGAACTGGTTCACCTTACTTGGTGAATTTTCACGCCACCCATCTTCAAGAAAAAAGTTACCTGCCCCAAAAAGTGCAAGTGTCCCGTTGTTCCAACCAGCTTCTGTCTGTAATTGTTTTCTACCAAAAGACCCAGTGAGGATATCTGCATCAAATCCCGCATTATTAAAGCCGTCTTTTGTTTTCATAGAAAAAGCACCACCCAATGTGTTCAAACCAAAAATCGGGTTTGATCCTGGAAAAACATCTACACTTGCCAGTGCATTCATAGGGATCATGTCCCAGTTCACAACATCCCCAAAAGGCTCATTAACACGAATGCCATCGAAGAATACACTCAGACCTTGTGGAGTACCAATTTGCGGGCCTGCAGTAAAACCACGATACTGGACATCCATCTGAAACGGATTACCTTGATAGTCATTCACTGTCACTGATTGGAGTTTGCGGTTCATCAAATCAGTCAGGCTTAAAGAATGCGCTTCTTTGATTTCCTTAGCGGAAATACTTTGGACGTTGCCGGGAATCTCTTCTTTAGTTAAACCCAGACCTGGTAATGGACCAATCTCATAAATGCGTTTAGCGCGCACTTCCACCTTATCGATCTGTACGGTTTTATCTTCTTTTGTTGCACGCTGAATAAAAATCTTATCATCTTCAATTTTCCCTTGCAGACCTGTACCTTCAAGCATGCGTTTAATAGCTTCTTTGCGCGTCAAGCGGCCTTTGACTGCGGGAGACTTTTTATCGACGATGAGGGCACTATCGACGGTGAGGGATAAGTTGGACTGGATGGAAAACTGCCGTAATGCGGCGGCCAGTGGCTGGGCTGGCATATCCACATTCAGGGGGATAGAAAAGCCGTCCTCTTGTTCTTTAGGCACTTGGGTGTTGAGTTCTGCATGGATGGCCGTGGGCAACAGCAGGCCAAACAATGCTGCCAGGATGGCATTTTTAATGGTGTTATTTTGCATGGTGCATCCGTCGATTACTGGTCGTATTAGAGGTGTAACCGACGGACTGGCAAAACGCCTGATATGCGTATGTTAAAAAGAAATGTAAAGAGCTATTTGGCCGGTGCTATTACCAGCGCGTTTTCACTGTTTTTTAATGCAACCGGGACTGAGCGTGGCAATGTATGGATAAAGTCTTCGATTTCTATGGTTTTGATGACGGCGTTGACCTTGGGTGTATTGTCGCCAGGGAAAGCGGCATTGACTGGCTGTTGTCTATAGCGTGACAAGGTCTCGGCGACTTCAAACATATCCGCCCGGTCAAACACGATGCGCCCGCTGGCGAAGCTGAAGCTATCGCTGGCGTAGCGGTTGACTTTGAGCGGTGCGGTTTCTTGCATGATTTCTGCGACTTCACCATCGTGCAGAATCAGGTTTTTCGCCGTTCCGTCGGCCCGTGCCACTTGCACGCGGCCATGATCAACGCTGATGCGTACCTTTTTGCTCAACTGGTTGACTGCGAAGCGTGTGCCCAACACGGTGACTTTGGCTTGCTGCGTCTCCACCACAAATGGGCGCTCGGGGTCTTTGGTCACTTCAAAAATCGCTTCACCACGCGTGAGTTTCACCAGGCGTTGATGGCGATAGAACACGATTTCAAGCGCGCTATTTGCATTGGCGGTGATCACCGAGCCATCATCAAGTGTGCGTTTGACGATTTGCGCCACGGCGGTGGTTTGCACTTGGGTGGAGAGTGGCGCGGCCTGCCAGGTTTGGTATTGCGTGCGCCCTAAGAAGCCCAGGCCCACACATAGCAACATCACGGCAAGGCCAGAGCCAAGTTTGGAGAGTTTTTTGCGGCGGGTGGATTGCTCAAAATAGAGTTTTTGCGTGAGTGCGTTGGAGAGATCTTTCAAGCGGTCGGTAGAAGTAAAATCATCCATGGTGGATTCAATCAATTGATAGGCCGCCTGATGCCTGCGGTCTGAGAGCAGCCACACTTCAAAGGTGGTGCGCTCCGGCGCATCTGGCGCGGCTTCCCGCATACGCACATACCAGCGGGCGGCAGCTTGTTTGATCGAATCGTCGTGTTTATTTGTCACTGGTGTGGGCTATCAGTCATTCGCAATCAGTTCGCGTGCACTGCTCAAATCTACAATGGCGCGCATCACATGCCGCTCGACCATGTTTTTGCTAATACTTAGCGCGGCTGCAATTTCAGTCTGGGTGTAGCCTTCTACCCGATACATCCAGAACACCTGGCGGCAACGCGGCGGTAGTTGCTCCAGTATCCCCTGTATGGTTTCCAGCCGCTGTTTGATGTCGTTTAATTGCTCTACAGACAGCGTGGGTGACTCCAGCCACTCACGGCTCAGGCCGATATCCGCATCCAGTGACACAAAACGCTGGCTGGAATTGTAAGCATCCACAATCAGGTTCTTGGCGATACTGCGCATATAGGCATGCGGCTCCTGACCCTTGTTCGTGCTGGTCGAAACCGTGTAGCGAATAAAGGCATCATGCAAGATATCTTTGGCCACATGCGGGCACGAAACCTTAAAGCGTATATAGCCGAGTAAATCGGTATACGCCCACTGCAAGTTTATCCCGCCCCACATCATTGTCTTTTCCATGGCAGTTTCGCCGCAAAATTTGTGCCATGGCTCGTAAGTCTTTACTTTATGTAAAGTAGAACAAGAAGCAGCCATTAAATTGCGCATATCAACCACCATCATGGTTATATACAGCCACTTTATTTAGTTGCGTTTATAAAGTCGTAAGCCGCCTATCATCAGCAAGCCGGTGGCAAATAGCCATGTCACTGGTGGAGCAGGAACAGTGCTGACGGTGTCTGAGGTAGAAAGCAGCCAGTCTACGTTTAAAGAAAGATATTCCCGCTGGGCCAACAACCCTTTCCCCACCCCACTCAAAACCGTTTGCCGGACAATGTCGCCAGTCGCAGGATCTATAAACGATTCTTCAGCATAAAAATTTGCCCATACCGACACTGGAATATCAGGATATAGCCAGGGGTCTGGTGGATTATTTAAATCTTCAGAAAACAAAGAAATATCGAAGTAACCATTTAAGTTCGTTGACTGATCGGTTCGATTAAAAGTACCGAATAGCAGAAATAAACCAGTACCATCATCGATCAGATCATATTGCGTAGAGAGTGTGGATTGCTTGTAAACAAAGTTCGTTTGCCCCTGAAACCAGCCTGCATCAACTACAATATCCCGAGAAAAGTATCCTGAAAAACTTTCTTGAAACGCTACAACTTTAGCTTCTGCTTGCGCACTGACCAGCAGGGCACATAACAACAAACCTTTTTTGATGATGTTGATCATTATTATCCTTGATTTTGTGGTGCGTAATCCATCACAAGTATGGTTAGAGTAGTGAGTCTCAACCCGGCCTGCTGACTAATCATGCGTACTTTCTTTTGTGCACGCCGTAAACACAGAGTGACTAAGCCCAGTGATAACAGCCAGCCCATCTGCGGCTCGGGCACGGGCGTAAACACATCAGGCGTATGTATCTGCCAGTTAACTTTTAGATTCACGTTACCCTGGCCAGTGATGGTTCCAGCTGCATCGCCAAAACCCGATGCGTATTGATATGCGCCTGTATTGGGTAAGATTGAGTCCCTGTCATGATCAAAAAAACCTGTGATCGAGATGACATCAGGATCAAGCAGTGAGTAAAAAAAGAAATTCCCAGAAAATGCGCCCGTCACATCTGTTCTGGTAAAGGTGCCAACGGCAGGATAATCAATCTGTAGCGCTGGAATCACCTGGTAGTACAAGGTCAATGTCACATCACCACTGGTCAGTGTCGTTGCGTCGTCATAAAAATCCAGTTCATTATTGACTGCTGAAAAGGTCCCCGTAAAAACCTCTTCAAACGTCTGCAGCGTTGCTTGCGCATTCACACTGGTGAACAGTATCGCTGCCAGCAAGATTGTGTTTATTTTATTTAAAACCATTGCCTGATTCCCCCTTGTTATTTCATTAAATCGTACCTGCTTTGCAAAACCATCCATACAGACTTTTTCCCGCCGTAATCTTTTGCAATACCTAAAAAAATCCCCCACACCCACCAGATGCAACCTGGTAAGCGCAGGGGTTAGGAGGCAGGCATGATCGTATGCACTCGGGAAAGGCTACGTCGCTCATGCCATGCTGCAAGACGCTGTTTTAGTTGTTATTCCAATCTAAAAGATACCGGGATAGTGATCTTGAAGGTTTTCTTCTTCAGGCTTTCTTTTAAACCCAGCTGTTGAATCGCTTTCTTTACCATCCTGATGGCCTCTTCATCTAAAGGCACATGCTTGCTCGTTTCAGCCAGTGAGACTTGTGTCAGCTCACCTTTAGTGAATTGCGCGACGATGGTGACATCGCCTTCCAGATGCCTGCGAATCGCAATCGTCGGATACTGTTTGCTTTTGTTTACCAGCGAGCGTAACTGTTCGCCATAATCGCCCCAGGCATCACTGTCACTGGCAGTGAGCTCATCTGAGTCATTGCTGACAGCTGCTGTATTGGTAGCAGCTCGCGCATCTTTTGCTGCATGTTCATCACTACTAGCCTGGCGCGTATTATCGTGGCTAGCTGTTGCAGCAGCAGGTGCGGTGGCCGTAACCGGCGGTGCCGGTTCTGTTTTGACAGGCTCTGGCCTCACTGGCTGCTCTGCCACACGATGCTCGGCATCGCTATCAGGTGCTGCCAGTATCGGCTTAGGTGTTTGCACAGGTTTTGTCGGCTGTGGTTTAGGCACGACGACCGGAGGTGCTGGCGGTGTTTCAACCTGCGGCGTCACTTGCTGCACACTGGGTGCCGGTGGCGGTGCTTTTATCGAGAAGAATTCGATTTCCATCCGTTCAGGGATATCTGGCAAACGGATGCTGTTCAGATGCGGATAAATAGCAACCACCAACAAATGCAGCCCGATCGAGATGCCGACTGCGCGCCAGACCTTGGCATGGCTCTCATCCTCCATCAACACCAGGCTGGTCATGGTAATCGCCTCATTTGCAATGGCCTCATCTGCAGCATCGACTTACTTACCCGCTTCCGGCGACATCACAAAACTGAACTTGCTGATGCCTGCCCGCTGTATCGCCGCCAGTACCTTGGCCACAATGCCATACTCGGCATGCTCATCGGCGTAGATCTCAACAGCCGGGTCTTGCTGCTGTTTCAAGGTGCCCAGGTTGCTGGTCAGGGCGTCCAGGGCCAGCTTTTGCTGGTCGAGGAAGACATCGCCCGCATCGGTGATGCTGATATGCGCAGTCTTAGGTACGGTGATGGCAATTTCAGCACTAGCCTTTGGTAGTTTGACCTTGACTGCATTCATGAGTAAGGGGGCGGTGACGATAAACACCGTCAGTAATACCAGCATGACATCCACCAGGGGCGTGACGTTGATCTCGCTCACCAGGTCTTCTTGCTCTGCATCGCCTAAGATAGCCATTTGCCTGTGCCTAGCTTTCTACGCCGGATTGGGTGAGTAAGGACTGGAAGCGGCTGGCGACTTGTTCCATATCAGCACGGTGTACTTTCTGTCTGCGCATAAAGTAGTTATAAGCGAGTACCGCTGGTACAGCGGTGGCAATGCCGATGGCGGTGGCGATCAGGGCTTCGCCGATCGGGCCGGCAACGACATCCAACCCGGCAGAGCCGGTGGCGGTGATGGTCTTGAGCGCATTCATGATGCCCCAGACGGTACCAAACAGGCCGATGAAGGGGGCTGTGGAGCCTATGCTGGCTAAGACAGCGACACCGCCATCCATGCGTTTATGTTCAAGATACGCTTGTTGCTTGAGTGAAAGCAAAATGACTTCCTGGCGTTCGTTGCGGCGCAGCACTGAATTGGCCATCACTTCGTTCATGGCATTCATGCCGGCATTACACAGGCGGGCAAAGCTGCTTTCGCTTTTGGAGATGAGTAAAGGTAATTCGTAGATGCTGCGTGTTTGCTGCCACTCGGACAGGAAGTCAGTGGATTCACTTTGTGCCTTGTACCAGGCCCAGCTTTTAACAATGATGATGGCCCACACCACCACCGAAAGCACGCCCAGTAAATACAGCACTAAATCTACGATGTCAGGTACTAAGTCCACGAATGACCCCTCAAAAAAATTAAACTACTTGTGCCAGGCTCTAGCCGGTTAGAAAATAATGACGATGTGCAATACCCAAAATCAACATCGGGAAAATATCCCGAATTAATCAGGAACATTACGTATTCACATCCCTATACTTGTTTAATCGCTGAGAGAGCAAAAAACCTGACGTCGTTAACAATAATTTACATTTATACATCAATCTGGCACAAAGTGCCAGTTCAAGCTGAACCAAACACCCCTGGGAGCACCTGGCGCAATAAAGTTAGTGCTTAGCCAATCACCAGAGTTATGGTTGTACCCATCTGTTCCAACTGCGCCAAGAATGCTGGGAGAAAATGGATTACGCCCTAAACGACCAGCACTGAAGTACTCTTTATCAAAAAGATTGTTAACCATCATAGTAGCGGTCCATTCTTTGCCTAATTTATAGCTAGTCTGGAAGTTAAAAGTCGCATATCCGCTTACTTTTCCCGGATTAGTGGACGGCTGGCGGTAAACAGTTGTGTTGCCTATTCCAGGCACAAATACGGTCCTGGCTTGCGCAATGCCTTGCTGGTGTTGATTATTCTCATTGCCCCTCAAATAGCTATCGGAATGCGCCACCATACTTAAACCCACTGTCCATTTATCTGTGACGTCGTAGTTGGCGCTAGCATTCAAGTTTTGAAGTGGTACGCCCGGCATACGACTACCGGGCGTTACCCGGATGGTGCCAAGTCCATTAACGTTATTAGAACTACTGTTTGCATCGCTAGGAATATCGAAGGTATCCTGAAAAGTGGCCTCGGTAAGTGCATAGTTAAGACTAAAACGCCACTCATCTTTTCGACCGGATAACCCTGCTTCCAGACCCCGACGACGTGTTCTACCAACGTTGTCAAAGAAACCCTGCCCTGGGGAGCCTACTGCAATAAAGTAAATATCATTTCTCAAATCAGTTTGATAAGCGCCCAAGTTCCATTGCATATTGTCACCGATCATGCCGCGTAAACCGATATCGTAAGTAGTGGCTCTTATTTGCTTAAGGAATGGGTCGCCAGAGAGTGTTGTGGGTAGTGAGCAGAACCGATTTTCTACAATACTACGCGGCCCAAGAGCGCCACCAAGACCTGGAACAGGAGTATCGTCATATGCACATCCGAGCTCAATCACACTAGGTGTTCTGGTACCTTGTGCGATATTGGCAAAGAAATTCAGATTTTCTTTAGCTTGCCAAGTCATACCTAAGGATGGGTTGAAGGAATAGTAGGTAAACTTTTCCGTTTCAGCGGCATCAAGCGCATTCAAAATTTCTGGCAAGCGATAATTGACATCTACTCCAGCACAATTACCGTTTGGACAAATATTATAGTTATCGGGAATTGCTATTAAATCACCAATTTGATATGCCCCGACTCCGTAGCGGGCTGCAATAGTATTCTTAACTCGGGTTTGGTTGTAGCGACCAGCTGCGGTAAAGTGCAGTGTTTCAACAGGCGTCCAAGTATCGCTAAAATATAGGCTTTTAGTAATACTCGTACCATCAAAATTATTATTACTGATTGGTGCAAATGCGCCGGCAAACTGTGGATGCGCCTGCGATGGGTCAAGATAAACCTCGCGAGCTGAATTAATAAATGCAAGTTGTTGATCATTGGTGTAATCGGCTCGTGCGGAATCTAAAGAAGCACCAACCATAAACTTATGTTTATCTAGGTTCCAGTTCAGCTGGAGCGAAAAACCATCTACGATTTGATCAATCTGATTGTTGGTGATAATACCTGTTGGTGTTCCGTCTACTACTCCTGGTTGCCCAACATCTATGCCATCCACCCTAGCAGGAAACGGGCCGTTGGGGTCTTGATAAGTGTAGGCGCCCCCTCCGAGAATTGGTCCGCCTGCAACATTAGTTAATTGGGTTGATGCACAGTTAGCTTCGTTTGTTGGGCCCAGTGGCACTACATAATACCGGGTAATAACCCCAGCATTTACCTCGTTTATATAACTATCAAGAGTTAAAACCACTCCCCCAAAAGACTGACTATAAAAAGCTTGCCAAGTCGTTACCCCAGCTACATATTGAGAGTCAGTGCCATAACTATAAGATACATCTGGTCCCAAACCAGTTGGCCCAGTTAAGGTCCCATTCGTACGATTATAAATTGCGCTTTCGTAAAAATTCTTATAGTAATTTATGACCGATTGATAAGTCCTAACATACTCGTCACTTAGCGTTGCATTTTTTAATCCGGAGTGATCCTGATCTAATACGCCATCAGAAAGTAAATCATTAAAGAAAGATGAAGCCATTAAGTCGGCACTACCGTCTACTGGATTAACCGGCACTGGTACTAAGTAGTAATCTGGAATGCCATAAGGATTTGTGCTATTAAACAAACAGGTATATTCCTCGGGCGTATTGGTAAGTGGATTGATCCCTGGTCTTCTTCTCGCTAAAAGGCCATCGGCATAATCCGTAAAAACATCTCCACTCCGCTGTTTTCTTTTACTATTTCGACGGTAAACTTGACCTGTGACACTAAACTTATCGTTTACAAAGTAGCTGCCAGATAGCTGAAACTGAGCTAAATTATTTTTAGTAGTATCTGGACTTGTGTAAACGCCATTACGATTTTGCTCATATTCATTTGTTGGTAGCAGGCCATTACCCGTTAGGTCTGTTTGCACCAACAGTGTGCTCAGATTCAGGTCTAAATTATCTCCACGGTAACTTGCTTTACTAAACAATTGATTAACTCTACTGGGAGAGTTTTTTCGCCAACCATCTTCCAAGAATAAATTACCAGCGGCAAATATACCCACAGTACCGTTATTCCAACCACCTTCAAGTTGCAATTGTTTGCGGCCAAAGGAGCCAGTCAGAATATCAACATCAGCACCGGCATTATTAAAACCATCTTTAGTTTTAAGGGAAAAAGCGCCTCCTAGAGTATTTAACCCAAAAATAGGGTTTGAACCTGGAAAGACATCAACACTGGATAATGCATTCATGGGAATCATGTCCCAGTTGACTACATCCCCGAAGGGTTCGTTGACTCGGATACCATCAATAAATACGGATAAACCTTGTGGGGTGCCAATCTGAGGCCCTGCGGTGAAACCACGGTATTGCACATCCATCTGAAATGGATTGCCCTGATAGTCATTTACCGTCACTGATTGTAATTTGCGATTCATTAAATCTGTGAGGCTAAGTGCATGTGCCTCTTTGATTTCTTTCGCAGAGATGCTTTGTACGTTTCCTGGAATTTCTTCTTTCGTTAAACCTAAGCCTGGTAAGGGGCCCACCTCATAAAAACGTTTAGCCCTGACCTCAATACCCTCAAGCTTTAGCGCTTTATCTTCCTTTTCCGGTGCCCCTGGAATTGGCTTTGGTTTGGGCGCAGCGCGGCGTAACTGGTAGCGTCCATCGCTACCCTGGATGACTTCCAGCCCGCTATCTTTAAGCAAAGTATCGAATCCTTCCAGAACCCCATATTGTCCTTTGAGGGTAGCGCTGCGTTTACCTTGGGTGAGGATGGGGTCAAACCCCAGCAGGATGCCTGATTCGGCGGCGTAATCAGGCAATGTGTCGCTCAGGTCACCTGCCGGGATCTGGTAGGTTTTTTTGGGCAGGCTGATATTGAGCGCTTCGGCCGTTGCTTCTCCCACCATCGTGAAAAGCAATAAGCTGGCACTTAGTATATAAATCTCACCCCGGTTAACGCTTTTACGTTTTTTATGATTCACTCTCGACACCTTCTGCCAGCAAAAATCTATGTAATTACTGCTATGCCGAATGAAAAATAAAAACCGGAAGTGAAATTGGAAATTTTTTGAAAAAAATTTGAGATCTGACTAGGGCAGCCAGTATCACGCTGGCGTGAGCGTGGTCCAGAAGCGTGTGAATCGCTTGACGCGTACAGGTAAGGTTTGTTCTACGGTATTGAGTATGGCTTCGATATCGCCGATGGGGAATGAGCCGGAAATCTGCAAATCGGCCACGGCCGGGTCGCAACGCAATACGCCGGATTGATAGCGGGAAAGCTCATCGGCAAAGTCTTTTAGACGCATGGCGTAGACGACGATGAGGCCATTCACCCAGGCTTTGTCTGTGGCTTTTAACCTGGTTTTGGCAAACACTTGTGTTTGGGTAAACACCAGCGATTCACCCGCGTTCACTCTTACCGGAGAATCAGGTTTATGCGCCGTGCGCACATCGACCATGCTTTCAAACACGCTTACTTTCACCATATCCACTTTTGCAAGGCCAGGTTGCTGATGCTGCCATTCACGCACACTGAACCGGGTGCCCAACGCCGTGACGCTGCCTTGTTGGGTGATGACGCTGAAAGGACGATAAGCGCGGTATGGCTCATGCGCGGTTTCAATCAATATTTCGCCACGCACCAGCTCGACCAATCTGGCAGTCTCGCTGTAGACAATATTAATGGCGGAATCGGTATTGAGGTGCACGATGGTGCCATCCACCAGTTTGATTTGCCGCTGCTCACCGACGCGGGTGCTGGCATCGGCCATGACGCCACGCCATGGCTGCTTGCGATAGCTGTAATACCCCGCCCCGCTGACAGAGAGCACCAGCATCAGTTGTTTGAGGATACGGCGGCGCTCAGCAGAAGGCGGTGCTTGCAAGGTGGCGACTGCCAGCGCGCCTGGTACCTTGCCAAAATATTGCTGTACGCGCTCGATTTGCTGCCAGGCACGCGTATGTTCTTCATCTGCGTCCAGCCACGATTGCCAGGCAGATTTTGCCTGTTCATCCATTTCGCCAGACAGCCAGCGGGCATACCAGGCGCTGGCTTCCTGCATGGCTGGGGTGATGTGAGCGCTGAGGTCAGAACGCATTGTTAATACACCACCTATTCCTGCAACAACGCCATGCATTGCAGCATGGCCGTTGCCACATAGGTGCCCACGGTGCGGGTTGAAACGCCCAGGCGGGTGGCGATCTCCTGGTAGCTTGCGCCTTCGAGTTGCGCCAGCAGGAAAGCACTGCGTACCTTGGCGGGCAAACCATCCAGCATGCAATCCAGGCGCACCAGTAGTTCCAGCATCAGCGCGCGTGCTTCTGGCGAGCCTACTTCATCTGGCATCATATATGCCAGCGCTTCCAGGTAGGCGCGCTCAAGATCGCGGCGGCGGACGTGGTCGACCAGCAGGCCATGAGCGATACGGCTAAGATAGGCTCTGGGCTCATTTAAAACCGGCAGTTCAGCTTTTAACAAAAGGTTAAGGAAAGTATCCTGAGCCAGATCCGCTGCGCCGTTTTTGCAGCCTAGCCTTTTGTTGATCCAGGCGCGCAACCAGACGTGATGCTCTTGATAAAGCAACCGTATCAAACCCTGTGAATCAGACAATTGACTGGACATTTTGCACTCTGGATAACAACTGTGTTTTTATGCGCAATATCAATGCCAGTTAGCTAAACATTTGAATCAACAACAATTTTCAAAAATTCATGGTCGACACAATGGCTGTTTACAGCCAAATAACAACCAATTCACAACCATTTTTCATTTGGGATTATGTTTAAACTTAATTCTTTGAAACAATTTATGTTTCAGATTCCCGTTCGATCAGTGCCTGTTTACGTTGCACACCCCAACGATAACCTGATAGCGCGCCATTAAGCCGCACCACCCGATGACAGGGTATCATCACCGCCAAGGTATTCGCGGCACAAGCACTGGCCACTGCACGCACTGCGTTAGGCATGCCTATGCGTTGAGCGAGCTCGGTATAAGTCACAGTGGAGCCAGCAGGGATCTCACGCAGCGCCAGCCAGACGCGTTGCTGGAAAGCGGTGCCCTGGATATCCAGTGGCAGGTCCAGCCCTAACCGGGGCGACTCAACAAAAGCAATCACGCTGGCGACCAGTGATTCAAATGCTGCATCGCCGCCGATCAGGTTGGCGTTTGGAAATCTGTCCTGCAACTCGCTTAGCAAGTGTTCTGCATCATCGCCGATTGAAATCGCGCATATGCCTTTGTCACTGCTGGCCACCAGAATGCTCCCCAGGGAGCATTCTGCCAGCGCAAAGCGTATCGTCGTGTGGATACCACCCTTGAGATATTGCCTGGCTTGCATGCCCAATGTATGGTTAGCCGTCTCATAAAAGCGGCTATTCGATGCATAGCCAGCGGCATAAATGGCCTGTGTCACGCTGGGACTATGCGCCAGTTTTTCACGAATGGCTTGCGCCCTGTGGGCACTCGCATAGGCTTTGGGCGTTAATCCGGTGATAGATTTAAACACGCGGTGAAAATGGTAGGTGCTCAGCCCGGCGTGTGCGGCTAATTGCGTGAGTGTAGGCATCACTTCTGCCGTTTCTAATAAACGACAGGCCAAAGCAACCTTGTCTGCATGCACTTTAGATAACGGCAATTGCTCAGGCTTGCAGCGTTTGCATGGACGAAACCCGGCGCTTGCCGCCTCGGCTGCGGTGGCATAAAAGGCGACATTCTCCGGCCTGGGCTGCCTGGCGCCACAAGAAGGACGGCAGTAAACACCAGTTGTTTTCACTGCATAAAAAAACTGCCCATCGGCTTGCCCATTGCGGTCCAATACCTGCTGCCAGCGAGGGTCGCGCATCACGGCTTGAGCGCTGCCACTTTGGTTTGTTTCATTTTGGGTTTGTATCATCATCCACTCTTTACCTGTTTGGAATAAAACCAAGATACCGAAGAATGCTGTTCTTTACACTCTGACTCTTGCTTTTGAATTACCGCAGAAAACCATCACGGTTTTAAACACTTATGGCGTTAACAATAAACCTTAGCCTGCTGACTGGCTATAAAATCATATACATTCAACTTTTCACAAAAAACGCAGTCAATCTATTTACCCATTCGCATGGACGACAGGGTTGTTGGATAACATTCGATTTTGAGGCTTTGTCGTCAGCGTTCGTATTCAATCATTTCATGGTTTCAAAAGTAGCCGGGAGCGCTAACCCCACTACCTATTTCGCATCGTTTGCCCTCGCCTTAAATGTAAACAAACCACCATAATTATTTAAGTTATTGCCAACTTTATAAATACATGTAAATATATTTATGTAAATAAAATACGATATAAATGATTTTTCCCAGATCATTTAAAGATTGATCGGCACATGGGTTTAGTTGCCATTGGAGATCGGATATGCAATATCTCGTTACTTCATTGCGTTGCAAAAAAGCATCTAAAAGCCCAACTTTTAGCTGGATTATTTCCCTGAGCCTGTTGTTCATACTGGTGCTCACCAGCATGACTGCCCATGCGCTTTATTCTTTCCCGGCCGCGGCTGGCGCGCCTATGCCACCAGGCTGCACCGGCAGTGCAGGCGTTTACACCTGCGCTAACAATCTGAATATCCAGGACCATGTGCAGTTTCTGGATGCTGGCAATGTCACGGTCACGTTTAACAATTTCCTGACGATAGGCGGCTTTAACATTGGGAGTGCGACGCAACTGGCTAATGTCACCCTGGTGGCTAAAGGCCTGGTGACCATGTCTTTCCCCACGGTGTATGCCAGCATCAGCGCGGGCAACAACAGCATCTTGACCACCGCAGCAGCATTTGTGAAGGGTAACCTGAGCACCTCGAATGGCAGCATCACCGTGTCGGGCACGGTGACTGGCCATGTCACAGCAAGCAGTTTGGGGGCGGTGATTTTATTATCCAACTCGGTCGTCAATGGCAATATTATTGGCGCGACTGGCCTGGTGACGCTGAATAGCAATGCGGTGGTCAACGGCAATATCTCCACCACTGTTGGCGCGGTCACCCTTTCCGGCGGCAATCATATTTCATCCACCGTGAACTGCAGCGGCTGCTCGCTGATCGTGAACGGACCTAACAATGTATTCGGCGCAGATGTCAGTGTCGGCAATGTGGTCGGGGCGCTTTCAAGCAATACAAATTACAACGGTGCGATCATCGCCAACCTGTCATCCATCGTATTGGGTAGTGGCTCGACGGTGGCTGGCAATATCACGGCCTCCTCTTCCGGGTTAGGCGTTTCGTATATCTCTGCCTATCAAAGTGTGATCAACGGAACAGTCACGGCCACCTCGCAAGTATCTTCGCAATTGTTTTTGTATGCGGGGTCGGTTGTGAACGGGGCCGTTGATATGTCCAACAACGGTGCCTTGCTGGCGGCCGTGACTACCAATGTGTTTGTGGATGGTTCATCCGCGATCAACAACGCGGTCACTGTCACCGGCGTCATCGATAACTGGGGCAAGATCGCCGGTTGCGCCAGGACGACCTCCAGTTACATCTGGGCGATCGTGATGGAATATAACTCCACCACCACCGGAGTGTGTTGTTTCAATGGCACTAAATGCTCAACCACCTCGTGCGTTTCAAACCTGTGGGGCTATAAAGTCAATGGCTGCTCGACACCCGCCAATAATTTCACCTGCATAGACCCTTCGATTGCTAACTCGAACGCGGCCAGCGGGCATTTATTTACCCAGGTGGCCAATGTGGCATTTAATGCAGATGTGGTGGCATTGGCAGCCGACAGCAGCGTGAATACCACTTACGTTTCCAAGGGTGACAATAATAAAACGGTGACCCTGAAGTTTATGGATTGTGGCGACCCCGCCATATTAGCTAACCAGACCTGCGCCGGCAGCATGGCGGAAATCACTTCGCAAACGGTGACCTTTACCAGCACAGACAATGGCAGGAAAACTATTTCAACCACCATTGCCAATGCTTACAAAAACATTCGTTGCCAGGTCACCGATAGCAATGCCACCAACCCGACTTCGCGTTCTACCGATAACTTCGCAGTCAGGCCGAATGCGTTTACCAGCGTCACCTCCAACGCCAATGCAGACCCGCTGCTCGGCCTGAATGTCACCGCGAGCCCGGCAATTAAAGCGGGAAGCGCTTTTACTTTAACCGCCGGTACCGGGCTTTCAAACTACACCGGCACGCCAAAAATCGACATCACCAGGCTGGTCGCACACGCCGGGGCAGTCAATACCGGCCTGCTGTCAGGGGCATTTACCACTGCGGCCAACGGCAGCGCTAGCGGCAGCAATTTCACCTACAGTGAAGTCGGTTATTTCCGCTTTGACCCCTATGCCGTGTATGACGATACCTTCACCCAGGTGGATGCCAGTGCCGGTGATTGCGCGGCAGGTTTTTTACCCATGGGCACCATGAATGCATGTGCTTTTGGCCATGTGCCCTTAAGCCCTTATTACTACGGCAGGTTTGTGCCTGACCATTTTCTAGTCACGCCCGGCGCCAGTGTCACGCAAGCTTGCGGGGCGTTTGCCTATTATGGTCAAGGCACGGCAACAGCGCCCGGGCTAACTACCCCGTTTATCCTGACTGCCAAAAATGCCGCAGGCAACACCACGCAAAACTATATCGGCTCAGCCGCTTTTCTGCTGACAGACTGGAGTAAATACCAGTTCACTGCCACGCCACTCAATGGCGCCACTTTAAGTAGCGGCCTGGCAGTTCCGGCAGTGACAGGCAACTGGGTCAAAGGGGTAGCCAATATTGTCGCCGCGCATACTCTCTCGCGCCCGGCCTCGCCGGTGAGTCCGCAAATCATCACCTTGTCGGCGCAACCACAATACGTGGATGCTGGCGTGACCATTTCCTCGACCCAAACCACCTTATCGTCCAATGTGACTTATTTATATGGCCGCCTGAATGTGCAAAATGCGCACGGTTCAGAATTACTGACACTGCCTCTCCAGGTTGAAGCGCAATACTGGAACGGCAGCGCCTATGTCAGAAGTGCCGGTGATAATTGCACCGCAATCCCTTTGTCCAGCATCGCGCTGAAAAACTACAAAGGCCACCTGTCTGCCTGTGAAACCTATCTGTCTGGCAACGCCAGCATGAGTAATGGCAAACTGGCGATCAAGTTAACCGCGCCTGGCATCGGTACGGATAGCCTGCCCAACACCGGCAGCGTTGATATCGCGGTGAACCTGGGCACACTCACGCCTGGTGATCAAACCTGCCTAAGCAGCTCAGCGACCTCGGCTACCGCCGGTATCCTCTCGCCCTGGTTTGGCCTCACGGCCCCCAGTGCGCGCGCCACTTTTGGCGTTTATAAAACACAGGTAATTTACATGCGCGAAAGCTTTTAACCGCTGCAGCTGCCATGCATTCACAAAGCCTGCGGGATTGCGCTGACCAGGTAATCCACAAATGCCCTGACTTTATTGGTGATTGCATGCTTATCACGAAAACAGGCATAGAACTCCAGCGGCACCGTGTCTGAGCGAACGGCATTTTCGCTGGCGGAGGATGGCTGAAATAACGCGATCAACGCACCGCGCTGGATATCTTGGTGAGCAATAAAAGTTGCCAGCCGCGTAATGCCCGCGCCCTCCACCACCAGCCTATGCAACGAATCGATGTCATTACAGATAATGCCGGGTGTGATCTCAGGTTCATAACGGATGCCGTCACGCACAAATGCCCAGCTAAACAGACGGCCATCTACCGGTACACGGAACATCAGGCAATCATGGGCAGATAGATCCTCAGGGTTTTTTGGTATGCCCTTGCGTTGTAGATAGTCAGGAGAAGCGCAATAGACAACAGGGGCGGTAGCGATCTTTCTGGCGACCAGGCCAGGTTCCAGCTGCTCTTTAAAGCGGATACTCACATCGATATCTTCGGTGATATGGTCCAGGCTCCTGTCCGATAGCACTACTTCAATCGACAGCTTGGGAAAGTTGCGTGCAAACATCGGGATCAGCGGCATCAGGATATGCCGCCCAAACGCAACCGAAACGCCTACCCTTAATCGCCCCTGCGGCTGCCCGTGAAACTCCGTCACCACCGATTGCGCCCGTGCGAGCCCCGCGATCAACTGCGCCACTTCTGCGTAATAAAGCTCACCACTTTCTGTCATCGCCAGATTGCGCGTGGTGCGGATCAGCAAGCGGGTGCCGAGTGACTTTTCCAGGCGCTGGATATTCTGGCTGGCCGCCGCTGCCGTAATCCCCTGCAAGCGCGCACCCGCCGCAATACTGCCGGCCTGTACCGCCTTGACGAAACTCTCAATACTACGCAGTGTATCCATATCACTATCGATTAGTTAATCCATTCGATAGTTTAACTTTAAGATGATTCAAGAATCAATCCTCTACCCGACCCATGGTGATACGCATAAAGTGTCGCTTCAATATGGAGGCTAAAAAAGTGATCAAACCACAACCCAATGCACGCAGGATCCCCAAAAAGTTCACCCCCTATGTGTTTGCGTTTTTCATGGCTGGCATCATGGCTTTTTTAATGTCCATGGTCATCGTCGCTGCGAATAGCGGGGTCCACAGCGGCTATTTACTGCGCGTCGTGCATGCCTATGCGCTGGCCATGCCAGTGGCATTTTTTTGCGTATTGATCGTCAGGCCACTCGTCATGTATCTGGTCTCGGCTGTGGTCGACATGCGTTAATCGCATCGTAAAAATTTCAAAGCGATTGTCTGCAAGACTACAGTCCACACAGGACTGTACCAGCTTGAGCTGCGCCGCATCGTTTGCAATCAACCTCAACATATAGAGTGCAATCACAACAGCAACATTTTTTCATTTCCCTCTTGAAAATAAGGTTTAGCGTCCCAAATTAGCAATCAGGGTGCGCGAGTGCTAAAATGCGCGCTGTAACTCTATTTTGTTATTTTTATTTAAACTCTTCCCAAATAAACCTTTAGGAATACAAGGAGATATTCATGAGTATTCGTCCATTGCACGATCGAGTGATCGTTAAACGCGCCGCTGAAGAGCGCACAACCGCTTCTGGCATCGTGATTCCGGATAGCGCTACTGAAAAACCTGATCAAGGCATTGTGCAAGCCGTTGGTAACGGTAAAAAAGATGACAACGGCAAAACGATTCCGTTGGACGTTAAAGTCGGCGACAAAGTGTTGTTCGGCAAATACTCTGGTCAAGCGGTTAAAGTCGACGGCGAAGAGCTGTTGGTGATGCGCGAAGAAGACATCATGGCGATTGTTGAGTAATCCACTCACCTAGACAATCCCCCAGCAAACCGAAATAGTTAGGAGAATTTAAATGGCAGCTAAAGACGTAAGATTTGGTGATGACGTTCGCCAAAAAATGGTAAATGGTGTCAACGTATTGGCTAATGCAGTACGCGTGACTTTGGGCCCTAAAGGCCGCAACGTGGTGTTGGAGCGTTCTTTCGGCGCGCCTACTATCACTAAGGATGGTGTTTCTGTTGCCAAAGAAATCGAATTGAAAGACAAATTCGAAAACATGGGCGCACAGATGGTGAAAGAAGTCGCTTCTAAAACCAATGACATCGCTGGTGACGGCACAACCACTGCAACAGTATTGGCACAAGCGATTATCCGTGAAGGCATGAAATCTGTTGCTGCCGGCATGAACCCGATGGACCTGAAGCGCGGTATCGATAAAGCGGTTGAAGCAGCTGTTGCCAATCTGGCAGAGCAATCAAAACCCTGTACTACCAGTAAGGAAATCGCCCAGGTTGGCGCTATTTCTGCTAACTCTGACAGCTCCGTTGGCCAGATCATTGCTGATGCCATGGACAAAGTGGGCAAAGAAGGCGTGATCACCGTTGAAGATGGTTCAGGCCTGACTAATGAATTAGATGTTGTTGAAGGTATGCAGTTTGATCGTGGTTACCTGTCTCCTTACTTCATCAACAATCCAGAGCGTCAAATTTCGTTGCTGGACAATCCTTTCGTGTTATTGCACGACAAAAAAATCTCCAACATCCGTGATCTGCTGCCTACACTGGAGCAAGTGGCTAAAGCTGGCCGTCCATTGCTGATTATTTCTGAAGATGTAGATGGCGAAGCATTGGCAACCCTGGTTGTGAACAACATCCGCGGCATCCTGAAAACCACTGCTGTGAAAGCACCTGGTTTTGGTGACCGTCGTAAAGCCATGCTGGAAGACATTGCTGTGCTGACCGGTGGTACTGTGATTTCTGAAGAAGTTGGCCTGAAACTGGAAAGTGTGCAACTGACTGACCTGGGCCAAGCGAAACGCATCGAAGTGGGCAAAGAAAACACCATCATCATCGACGGCGCTGGCAACGAAGAAACCATCAAAGCACGTATCGGCCAGATCAAAACGCAAATCGAAGAAGCTTCTAGCGACTACGACCGTGAAAAATTGCAAGAGCGCGTAGCCAAACTGGCTGGTGGTGTTGCAGTGATCAAGGTTGGCGCGACGACTGAAATCGAAATGAAAGAGAAAAAAGCCCGCGTGGAAGATGCATTACACGCAACACGTGCTGCGGTTGAAGAAGGTATCGTGGCTGGTGGTGGCGTAGCGCTGATCCGTGCCCGTGATGCGATCGCTAAAGTAAAAGGTGAGAACCTGGACCAGGAAGCTGGCGTTAAAATCGTTCTGCGCGCGGTTGAAGAGCCATTGCGTCAGATCACGCAAAACGCTGGTGTTGAGCCATCTGTCGTAGTGAACAATGTAGCGGCAGGTAAAGGCAACTACGGTTATAACGCTGCTAACGAAACTTACGGCGACATGATTGAAATGGGTATTCTGGACCCAACTAAAGTGACCCGTTCTGCATTGCAGAATGCGGCTTCAGTGGCTGGCTTGATGCTGACGACTGATTGCATGGTTGCTGAGTTGCCTAAAGAAGATGCGCCAGCGATGCCGGATATGGGTGGTATGGGCGGCATGGGCGGAATGATGTAATTTTTGCGGCGTCAAAGCGGCTATTGCTGCGTTGCTTATCCTTGTCGTACTCAATGTACTGCCTGCGGATAAGCGCCTTGCACTAACCGCTTTAACTTGCAAAAATGCACTAAGCAGCATTTAGCAAAACCCGCTTTGGCGGGTTTTGTTTTATAGATTTTGTCGGACATAATCACACATTATGTTGTCGAACAGGCAACATCCTCAAATGACGAAAGAACTTTAATGACCATTGAATTAAAAACCCTGACCCAACGCCTGAGCTATATCGTCGGTGAAAACCTGGCCCACCAGCTTAGAAACGATAATCTGGAACTGGATGCAGACGTGGTAGCTCTGGCTGTGCGCGACGTGATGACAGACCAGCCATCACGTTTATCCAATGAAGAAAAGCAGAGTGCAGTTGAGCAGGTGCAGAAAGAAGCACAGGCTAAGCAAGCAGCAGCACAAGAGAAGAATAAAGCCGCTGGCGTTGCTTACCTGGCTGAAAACGCTAACAAAGAAGGCGTGAAGACGACTGATAGCGGCCTGCAATATAAGGCGCTGGTGACTGGCGACGGCGCAAAGCCGGTGCCTAGTGATAGAGTCAAAGTGCATTACAAAGGCACGCTGATCGATGGCACTGTATTTGATAGTTCATATGACCGTGGTGAGCCTATTGTTTTCCCGGTGACCGGTGTGATCTCCGGCTGGGTAGAAGGCTTGCAGCTGATGCAGGTGGGTAGCAAGTTTGAGCTGACCATCCCTTCTGAGCTGGCTTACGGTGCGAACGGTAGCGGCCCGGTGATTGGCCCGGATGCCACGCTGGTATTTGAAGTTGAGTTACTGGATATTGAATAATCTTCAATAAAAGCAGCACATTAAAAAACCCGCTTCAGCGGGTTTTTTAATGCCTGAAGCACGTTCAGGTATGGCTGGCATGCATTTTTGGCTTAAATACATAGAACAGATTGGGCTCACTGACGATATACACATTGCCTTCATCATCAATCGAAACACCCTCGGCTTGAGGCACACTTTCATGCAAGCCATGAAACCCTTTCCATAAGGCGAGTGACCCCAGGGTTTGGCCGGCTTCGTTAAACTGCTTGAGCAATTTGGATTCATCACTAAGCAAAAAGAAATGGCCGGTATGCTCATGATAAGTGACGGAGGACAAATCCCTGAGTGCCCACTTTAATGCCGGGTCGAATTGCCGCAGCCGCTGCACTTCGATCTGGCTTTGCTTGCTTGCATCTGGCTCATATAAGCCAGTCACCGACATCACATACTTAGGGTCACGCTCTTTCACCACGATCAGCCGGTGATGCACGCTGTCGTAGGTCACCCCTTCAAAATTCTTGTTGCCGCGTTCATTCAGGCCAAAGCGTAATAATTTGGCGTCTTTGACGGAAATGTCACGTGTTTCCGGTTTGATTTGCAGCAGCCACAATTTGCTTTCGCGCTCATCGGCCACCACGTAAAAATCCTTTTCCAGATGCGAGATGCCTTCAAGGTCATCCGTACCATGCACCTGTATTTCACGGATAGGCTCACCATCGAGGCTAAATTCAACGATCAGGCCTTTGTCATTGAGCACGGTGAACAATGTGCCGGTTTCATGATTAAATGCCAGGCCAGAAGTATTTTTGTAATTCGCTAGTGGCTTACCCTCAATGGCGACCTCATAATCCGCAAGGTCCAGGCCCTGATGGTCATGATGCTTGAACTGATGCCAGAGATGCCAGGCCAGCGCCTCGGCTTTCAGCACATACAGCGTGGAGACCATGGTCACCAGCACAACCACGGCGGCACCTGCCTTTAAAAACCTGTTTTTACTCACCTGCACTACACTCTTCTCTTTCATTACGGCTAACCACCTGACTACGCTAGACCAGCATAGTTCCAACTCTATAGGCAATTCATGACATGCGTACGACAGCGACTAGTGCATCAGGCGCAGCTGGCCGCTTTAGAATCAATAGCGGAACGCAGCGTTAAAGGCCGAATAGCTTACTTCGGAGGGATGGTATTAAAAAGTGATTCTTGTCGCGTGACATTTCACTTCTGCTATTAGCAATCTCACACCCCAGCCTGATTAAGATCAGGCCAGAGACGCATTCTGCTAAACAGACTCTTGACGCTGACCACGTCCCAGCAAGGCACTGACTGCATCCTGTGCCGTTTTCTGATTGGTCAGCAATTGATTCACTTCGTAGGTAATGGGCATTTCCACCTGGATCACCTCGGCGCGGCGCATGACTTCGCGCGCAGTATTCACGCCTTCGGCCACATGGCCGAGGCCAGCCAGTATGCTTTCCAGCGACTTGCCGGAAGCCAGTTGCAGGCCTACTTCGCGGTTACGCGAATATTGGCCGGTACAAGTGAGGATCAAATCCCCCGCCCCTGCCAGCCCCATAAAGGTTTCTGCTTTGGCGCCCAATGCCATGCCAAAGCGGGTGATTTCCGCCAGGCCACGCGTGATCATGGCCGCGCGCGCATTGTTGCCAAAACCCATGCCGTCAGAGATCCCGGCGGCAATCGCCATCACATTTTTTACCGCACCACCGACTGAAGCACCGATAACATCAGTGCTGTTATACACACGCAAACAGCTGCCATGTATCAATTGTGCCGCCTGCTGTGCTAATTCTTTATGATTGGCCGCCAGCGTGATCGCAGTGGGCAAGCCGCGCACCAGTTCAGCCGCAAAACTGGGGCCGCTTAACACACCCCATGGATATTCGCTGCCGAGTTCTTCCTGCGCGACTTCAAATGGCAGTTTTGCCGTCTGCGGCTCCAGCCCTTTATTGGCCCAGATGAAAGGCTGGCTCATGCCTAACGCTTTCAGCTGCTGCAGAATCGGACGAAAACCTGCTGTTGGCACCACGGACAGGATCAAGTCTGCACCGGCAACCGCAGTCGCCAGGTCATCTTCAACCGTGAGTTTTTCAGGGAAACGGAATTCGCCCAGATATAGCGGGTTGGCACGCGCTTTACGCATGCCGGAGACATGACCACTGTTACGCGCCCACAGCACGACATCGTGGCGGAGAGCGATATGCATGGCAAGTGCGGTGCCCCAGGCACCTGCACCCAAAACGGCGACTTTACTCATTGATATTTATCCAGAAAAAGTAAGTAACCAGTTACTTAACTCTTCACGCAAATAAAAATTAGTTAGGCGCGCCAGCTGCTTGTGCAGCCTGCTGTTGCTGCTGCAGATACAACGCTTCAAAGTTGATCGGGTTCAACAATACTGGCATGAAACCAGCACGTGTCACCATATCGGAAATCGCTTCACGCGCATACGGGAACAAGATGTTAGGGCAAGCCACGGATAGGATAGGCTCGATATTTTCTTGTGGCACATTGCGGATCGCAAAAATACCGGATTGATTCACTTCTACCAGGAATGCAGTTTTATCCTGAATCGTCGCCGTCACAGTGACTTTGATAGACACATTGAAAATACCGTCTTGCACTTGCTCAACCGCATTACCCAACTCTACATTGATTTGCGGGGTTGTACGCTCTGTAAAAATGGCAGGTGCATTCGGCACTTCGATCGACGCATCATGCACGTACAGTTTTTCAATACTGAAAACTGGGCCTGCGTTCTGTTCTGCTTGGTTTTGTGGTTCCTGAGCCATGAATCTATCCTTGTAATATCAATACGCAAAAGCCGCTATTCTAACTGGTCATCCACGGCCTGACTATGTGTTTTTTGTGACGGGTTGCAGCCGGGTTTTGATCCAGGCTTTAAGCCGCCAGCAGCGGATCTAATCCGCCCTGCATATCCAGCGCATGCAAATCATCAAAGCCGCCGATATGGCGTTCGTCTATATAGATTTGTGGCACGGTACGGCGGCCGGTCTTCTCCATCATTTCTGCGCGCAACTCAGGCTGTATATCTATGCGGATCTTTTCAATCTCGGTCACGCCTTTATTGCGCAACAAGCGCTCGGCATTGATGCAATAAGGGCAGACTGCCGAGGTATACATCACTACTTTTGCCATGATTACCTTTCTCACTTCTTTTTTACTTAAACTAAAGCCACCACTTTAAGTTTGCTGTTATTTACCCAGCGGCAATTTGGCCTCTAACCAGGCCTGCATGCCGCCTTTTAACTGGTGCAATGCGGTAAATTGCTGTGCTTTGAGTATTTTTGCGGCGGAGCGGGTACGGTTGCCACGTTCGCATACCAGCAATACCGGTTTATCCTTGAATTTTTCCAGCTCTTTCATGCGTGTCGCCAGTTCAGCTAACGGCACATTACGCGCGCCTTGCAAGTGGCCTTGCTTGAATTCGTCGGCTTCCCGTACATCCAGCACCAGCAATTGCTTGCGGCTCATAAGCATCACCGCTTCAGTCGCGGATACCAAGGTGCTGCCTGCCGCAGAGCGGCTCAGCATAGGCACCAGTAATGCCAGGCCAGAGCCGACTGCCAGCCCGATTAATAATACGTTTTCTTTAAAGAATTCCACTTGATCTTTTACCTGTCTATGTTGTCGAACCCGCAGTCAGCATCAGCCTTAGGTATGCGCGGCCTGCGGTTGCGATTATAATAGCCTAATTCATGAATCCGACGTCCCGTCACCACTTTTAAAGTTGTCAGCCATGTCAATCAAACCTGTTATTTTGCTGATTTTGGATGGTTTTGGTCATAGCGAAACCCCCGAACACAATGCTGTATTCCAAGCCAGCACACCCAATCTGGACCACCTGAAAACCCATTACCCGCATGGCCTGATTAACGCCTCTGAGCATTATGTCGGCCTGCCTGATGGGCAAATGGGTAATTCTGAAGTGGGCCACCTGAATATTGGGGCGGGACGTATCGTTTTTCAAGACTTTGAACGCATTAACAATAGCATCAGCAGTGGCGAGTTTTTTAAACTGCCAGCGCTGGTCAATGCCATGCAAACGCTGAAAGCGCATGACAAGGCCCTGCATATCCTGGGCCTGCTGTCCGATGGCGGGGTGCACAGTTACCAGCCGCATATCCATGCACTGGTCGAGATGGCCAAACAGCAAGGCTTAAGTAAAGTGTATATCCATGCTTTCCTCGATGGGCGTGACACGCCACCCAAAAGTGCGCAACCTTACCTTGAAGCGCTGGAAAAGCAGCTGCAAGCGATTGGTGTTGGCAAGGTCGCCACTGTCGGCGGCCGTTTTTACGGCATGGATAGAGACAAGCGCTGGGAGCGCGTTGCCGTTGCCTATGAGCTACTGGTGAATGGCACTGCCGAGTATGTGGCGCCTGATAGCCTGACCGCTTTGCAACAGGCTTATGCGCGTGATGAAAGCGATGAGTTTGTGAAATGCACAGCGATACATGCAGTGGGTGCTACGCCTGTGCGTATGGAAGATGGCGACGCACTGGTCTTCATGAACTTCAGGAGTGACCGCGCCCGCCAGCTCACCGATGCCCTGCTCAACCCGGCGTTTGACGGGTTTGCGCGTAGCCGTGTGCCCGTATTTAGCCACTACCTGACCCTCACGCAATACGACAAGAACCAGCGCCTGGCTCAGCCGATTTTTGCGCCTTTCACGGTGCCCAACACTTTTGGCGAATACGTTGCCAACCTGGGGCTTAAGCAGTTGCGGATTGCGGAAACAGAAAAATATCCGCATGTGACGTTCTTCTTCAATGGCGGCGAAGAAACCGTATTTACCGGCGAAGACCGCATCCTGGTGCCATCGCCTAAAGTCGCGACTTATGACCTGCAACCGGAAATGAGCGCTTATGAGCTGACCGACAAACTAGTGGCCGCCATTGAATCCCAGCAGTACCAGGCCGTGATTTGTAACTACGCCAATGGCGATATGGTGGGCCACACCGGCAACCTGCAAGCGGCAATTAAAGCCGTGGAAACCCTGGACACCTGCGTAGGTCGGGTGGTCGCTGCTGCACAAAAAAGCGGCGCTGAGGTGATTATCACGGCGGACCATGGCAATGCAGAAAGCATGTTTGACCATGACAGCGCGCAGGCGCATACGCAACATACCACCAACCTGGTGCCATTCATTTATGTTGGCCGTGCCGGCACGGTGAATGCTGACGGTGCGCTTTCTGACATCGCCCCTACCTTACTGACCTTGATGGGCGTGCCTAAACCGGTTGAAATGACGGGCGAGAGCCTGGTCACACTCAATGAAGCGGCTTAACCCATTGGTGCATGCCTGATACCACATTGCTAAACCTTATTTTGCGCAGACGTTTGATAGCGGCAGGGCTTTGCGCCTTGCTCGCGGCCGGGTCACCTACGACGATGGCAGCAGCTAACGACAAGGCAGATGCCGCCAAAGGCGACCTCGAACAGGTCAAAGAAAAAATACAGCAACTGGCGAATGCGATCAAGGCTTCCCAACTGGCCAGGCAAGATGCCAATGAAGCGCTGAAAGCGTCGGAAACCGCTATCAGTGCCTCGCGTAAAAAGTTACGCGATATCCAGGATGCGCAGCAGGAAAACCGTGGCAAGCTGCAGGATTTGCAGAAGCAGATGTCACTGCTACAGCGACAGGTGAACCAGCAGCGCCAATCACTCAGCCAACAGCTTAACCAACAATACCGGCACGGCAATAACAGCCCGTTGCAGATGCTGTTGCAGCAGCAGGATCCTGCGAATACCACGCGCAATCTCAAGTATTTGGGCTACCTGACGGCCGCACATCAGGAACAGATCCAATCCTTGCAGGATAACCGTGACGCCATAGAGCGCGTGCGCACGGCGACCACCGAACAGTTGCATGAAACCGACCGGCTGGCGACGCAATACAGCGACACCACACATAAGCTGGTCAACGAGAAATCAAAACGCGCCGAAGTGCTGACCCAGCTTTCCAAACAGATAGAAACCCAGGAACAGCAACTGGTGCGCCTGAAAAAGGATGAAGAGGCGTTATCCAAGTTGTTCCAGAGACTAGCCGCCGAAGCTAAAAAGCGTGAGCAGGAAGCCATCGCCAGAGCCAAACGTGAAAAAGAAGCGGCTGCCAAACGCCTGGCCGAGCAGGCACGCAAGAAAAAATCCAGCGGCCGCACCTCTGAGCATTCAGCACAAACCAGGGTAGACGGGCAAGGTAAAGACGACACCGAGACCGACGCTCAAAGCAGTTCAGTTGTCGCCAAAAATGACACGCTGCCTGAATACAACGCCTTGAAAGAAAACTTTGCCCAACTGCGTGGCAGGTTACGCCTGCCGGTGCGTGGCGAAGTCATCAATCGTTTTGGCAGCGCACGTGCAGAAACCGGCGTCAGCTGGAAAGGCCTGTTTATCCGCGCCAAAGAAGGCAGCGAAGTGAAGTCTGTCGCTGGTGGCCAGGTGGTGTTTGCGGACTGGATGCGTGGCTTTGGCAATCTGATCGTGGTCGATCACGGCAACGGCTATATGAGCCTGTATGGCAATAACGAAGCGCTGTACAAATCATCCGGCCAGCCGGTAAAAAGCGGCGATACCATCGCGGCAGTGGGCAACAGTGGCGGCAACGCCGAGAATGGCGTGTATTATGAATTACGCCGCAACAGCATCCCGTTTGATCCACTGCAATGGAGTTCGGTCAAATAACGATTCTTTTGATAAGCCCATCATGCAAAAAAGCGCAGTGAACTGCGCTTTTTTTTACGTTGCAGGCTAGCGCAAGGCTAGCTTACAGGTTGATGCAGAAAGGATAAACCTACTCTGCTTTTGCACCCTCTTCAGCAGGAATCTCCGGCTGTGGCGTATTGGCGTGCGCGGCTTCTAACTGCTTTTCCAATTCTTCTTTGGATACAGTAATACCAGGCACACGCTCATCGGCTGCTGGCTCATAGCCGCCACCTGCAGCAGGCTTAGCTGCGGCAGGTGCATCTGTTGCAGCAGACTCTGCCGCCGGGGCTGTGGTTTCTGGTGCAGGGGCCTCTTCTTTACCGCAAGCCACTAAACCCAAAGCTAAAAAAAGTGTTAGCAAGTAAGTATTCCATCTCATACATTTCTCCTTTTATTACTTCTGATTATAATTAAACAACATTGGTATGGTAAAACAACTGGCCTATTCGCCAATCACATGCATCAACACCCGCCGACGGGCTGGTTGATGTCTATGTTCAAACAGGAAAATACCCTGCCATTGCCCCAGCGCGACCTTGCTGTTTATCACAGGGATAGACAGGCTGGTTTGCGTTAAGGCGGTTCTCACATGTGCCGGCATATCATCCGGCCCTTCCACTGTATGTATAAACAACTCGTCGCCATCCGGGGCGATCCGGTTAAAAAAAGCTTCCATATCCACCAGCACATCGCGATCATAGTTTTCATTGATCAGCAGGCTGGCAGAGGTATGCTGTATGTATAAAGTCAGCAACCCGCTCTGGATACCCGACTGTTCTACCCACTGCGCTACTTGCGGGGTAATGTCGTACAGGCGTCGCCCTTGTGCATTGATGTTCAGTGTTTCGTGGCTTTGTCTCATGCCTGTTTTCCGCTGCAAAAGCTTGATGATAGATCAGTGTTCAAATCAGGCGTAGACGCTGGTTCAAATCGCAATCCTACCAATAACGCCATCCACCGCCCCAGTACGGGCGATAACCCCATGGGCCACCATAATAGCCAGGGCCATAGAACCACGGGTCCATACTACGCAGGCGGGCAGAATCACGCTCACGTTTCAAGCGGGTTTCTGCTTCTACCCGCGCTTTTTCACGCTTGTTGATCTCATCAGCAATGGCATTTTGCTGTGCCAGTGCATTGGCCTGCTGCATATAATCCAGCACTCCTTTTGAAATACCTTTTTGATGCCAGCTCAATACCTCTGAAGGCGTCAGTGAGTAGCGGGACTGCGACAGTTTAATGGCTTCGATAATCTCGGCATCTGACTTGCCTTTTTTGCTCAAGCTGACAATCTCATCCAGGCTCAGCGTGGATTGTGCCGGTGGCAGCAAAGCAGCCAATTGCTCCGGCGAGATCCTTTCAATCTGCACGGGCTGCGGCGGTTGTGTAGCGCAGCCTGCAAGCGCACCCAGCAAAGTAAAAGCCAGTAATAAACGCAAGTATTTAAATTGATTCATCATATTTCCATTCTAACCCGCAAAAAGAATAGGGCCATAATGATTATGACCCTATTGAATGACGATGGTTCGCCGACTGGCAACCATCAGGCCTTATTAAACACCATTCTGCCAGACTCGAAACCTACGCGTATCGTATCTTTGGCTGCAAAATGCCCGGCAAGGATCTCTTTCGCCAACGGGTTCTCTATCTCGCTCTGTATCGCCCGTTTCAATGGTCGCGCACCGTAGACAGGGTCAAATCCGGCATTGGCGATCTCAGACAGCGCGGCATCACTGATCTCGAGCTGCATTTCCATCGCGGCCACGCGTTTAGCCAGCAATTGCAACTGGATGTTGGCGATGGACCTCACATGCGCCTCACCCAGCGAATGGAAGACGATCACTTCGTCGATACGGTTGATAAACTCCGGCCGGAAGTGTGCTTTCACCTCCCCCATCACGGCCAGTTTAACCACCTGGTAATCCTGGTCGGCCATGCTTTGTATCATCTGGCTACCCAGGTTGGAGGTCATGATGATCACGGTATTTTTAAAGTCTACTGTACGGCCCTGGCCATCGGTGAGCCGACCATCATCCAGCACTTGCAACAGCACATTAAACACATCAGGATGCGCTTTTTCGACTTCATCCAGCAAGATCACTGAATAAGGTTTGCGGCGTACGGCTTCGGTCAACGTGCCGCCTTCTTCATAGCCAACATAGCCGGGTGGCGCACCAATCAGGCGGGAGACAGAATGCTTCTCCATAAACTCGCTCATATCGATGCGGATCAAATGCTCTTCGCTATCGAACAAAAAGCCTGCCAGCGCCTTGCACAGCTCGGTTTTACCCACGCCAGTCGGGCCCAGGAACAAAAAGCTGCCATACGGCCGGTTAGGGTCGCTCAAGCCACTGCGTGAACGGCGGATCGCATCCGACACCAGACGCACAGCTTCATCCTGACCAACCACACGGTCATGCAGCTTATCTTCCATGCGCAGCAGTTTTTCGCGCTCGCCAGTCATCATTTTGCTGACCGGGATACCGGTGGCACGACTGACCACTTCAGCGATTTCGTCAGCGCCGACTTCGGTCCGCAACATTTTATGCTTCACGGCTGGCAGGGCTTCATTGCCTGAATCGTGTTTCAGTTGCGCTTCCAATTGCGGCAATTTTCCATACTGTAGTTCTGACACGCGCTGCCAGTCACCCTTGCGGGTAGCGGCTTCCATATCCAGTTTGACTTTTTCTATCGCCTCTTTGACGCCAGCGGAGCCATGCACCGCAGCTTTTTCTGCTTTCCAGATCTCCTCCAGGTCGGCATACTCTTTCTCCAGCCTGTCTATCTCGTCTTCAATCAAGGTAAAGCGTTTTTGGCTGGCCTCATCTTTTTCACGGCGCACGGCTTCGCGCTCAATCTTGAGCTGAATCAGACGGCGGTCCAGTTTGTCCATGACTTCCGGCTTGGAGTCTATCTCCATCTTGATGCGCGAAGCCGCTTCGTCAATCAGGTCTATGGCTTTGTCCGGCAGAAAGCGGTCTGTGATATAACGATTGGATAATTCTGCCGCAGCGACAATCGCCGGGTCAGTGATTTCCACACCGTGATGCAGCTCATATTTTTCCTGCAAGCCACGCAAAATGGCGATGGTCGCTTCCACGGAAGGCTCATCGACCAGTACTTTCTGGAAGCGGCGCTCCAGCGCGGCATCTTTCTCTATATATTTGCGGTACTCATCCAGCGTCGTCGCGCCTACACAGTGCAGCTCGCCGCGGGCCAGGGCTGGTTTCAGCATATTGCCTGCGTCCATCGCACCTTCCGACTTACCGGCACCGACCATGGTATGGATCTCATCGATAAAGACGATGGTCTGCCCTTCATCCTGCGCCAGTTCTTTCAACACCGATTTCAGGCGTTCTTCAAATTCGCCACGGTATTTGGCGCCCGCCAGCAAGGCAGCCATATCAAGGCTGAGCACCTTTTTGTTTTTGAGGGAATCCGGCACTTCGCCATTGACGATACGCTGCGCCAGCCCTTCGACAATAGCGGTTTTACCGACACCGGGCTCGCCGATCAAGACCGGGTTATTTTTAGTCCGGCGTTGCAATACCTGGATGGCGCGACGGATCTCATCATCACGGCCGATCACCGGATCCAGCTTGCCGGCGCGGGCGCGTTCGGTCAGGTCCAGGGTGAATTTTTTCAGGGCTTCGCGCTGGCCTTCTGCTTCCTGGCTATTCACTGAATCATTACCGCGCACGGCTTTGATGGCCTGCTCCAGCACAGTTTTATTGACGCCATGCTGTTTCAGCAACCTGCCGGTTTCGCCTTTGTCTTCCGCCAGTGCCAGCAAAAACATTTCGCTGGCAATGTAGGTATCGCCATTTTTCTGGGCGAATTTATCGGTGATATTGAGCAGATTATTGAGGTCGCGCGAAATGGTCACTTCGCCACTGTTTTCACTGACTTTAGGCAGCGCATCCACCGCCTGTTGCAGGCTGGTTTTCAATGCAGGCACTTGCGCACCGGCGCGCGACAGCAAAGCAGCCACGCCACTATCGTCCTGGTTCAACATGGACAATAGCAAATGGGGCGCCTCTATGGTTGGTTGGTCGGCACCCACCGCCATGCTTTGCGCATCAGCGAGTGCCTGCTGGAATCTGGTAGTGAGCTTATCAAAACGCACGGTAAACCCTTTCACACTAAAGTCATGCCGCAGACTGCGGCGGGATAACCCTATAATGCGGCGGGTTTTTACGTTTTCAATAGCGCCAGATCAAACTTGCTGCATTATTGTGCTGAAAATGGCACCACCAGCAACCCTTTTTCAGCACTGTTTACCGCCAGCAGCGCTTGCCCGCGCAGATTTAACCATTGCGGATAATCGAGCTTGCCTGCGCTATGCAAAGCAACGGTTGGCAAACCCCAGGTTTTGCCGCCATCCAGTGAAGCCATGGTCACGATATCCATGCCATCGCTGCTGCGCTCCTGCCAGGCCAGCCACACCTTGTCACCCACGCTCAACAAGGCAGGATGCCCGGCACTCTTCTTAGGGTCGCCAATACGTCTGGGCGGGGTCGTCACCCAAGCCTGCCCATCCATGCGCACCAGGCGCAGGCCCGGCTTGTCACCGGCGCCGTCAAAATAAGAGAGATGGTAGCCAAAGCCCTCGCCCACTGCCAGTGCGGCACCATGGTGTGGACAACCATCGATCTTCCAGCGGCCATGACTGGCACGCACGATGGCTGGCTTGGCCGATTTACCAGCACCTGGCCGGTTGATTTCGGCCATGGCATGGTCACGCTCACTTCCGGCAAACACGTGTCGCCACAAGACGGCAACCGTGCCATCAGCCTTACTGGTCATGGCGATGCGGCAGCACTCACAACTACTGTCGGCCAGTTTTTTCTCACTGGCAAAGTTTTTGCCCTGATCGGTGGAAACCGCGTAGTAGATAGCCGCCCCCTCATAAGGTTTCCCCGCCGCTTTGGCCGCCAGTAGGTCGCGCTTATCGACCCAGGCAACGGTGATTGAACCATCAGGCGATACCTGCAATGCATCGAATCTGTGGGTGATTTCTGCCCGATCTTGATGCACGATGTAAGGTGTTTCAAAACTTTTACCACCATCCACCGAGCGCGCAAACCAGATATAACCAGCAAAAGGCTTTTTTAGCGATTCAGTCCAGCTCAGGTAGATGTTGCCATTGCTGGCAAGCGCAATTTTAGGTCTTGCCTCGGCATCTGCGGCAACCTTCATCGGCGTAGGGTTGACGGCGATTTCAGGGCTGAAATGCTGCCCTGTATCCTCGCTGAAAGATACCCAGACCTGCCCTTTACTGGCACGCGCTTGCCATATCCGGCCATCGGCATCAGCTGCCAGGCTGATTGCCAGACTGGCGCCCCCTTGCTCAACATGTCCTTCATGCGCATTTACCTGAAGCAAGCCCATACAACAGACAGCAACCAACCCGTTCATCAGCCATTTCACCGCTCAAAACCCTTACTTAAATATATTTAAATAAATAATTCTTTACAAACAACAAAGCTGCTAAAGTTAAGGTGTCAAAAGCCGTTAACTCAAATAACTGGACGGATGACGACAACCTGTCGAATAGCAACAAAACTCTTATGTATATGCAAGCAACCTTTGAACATCATAGCACAGCGTGGCTGCGGCCTTTGGCGGCCAGCATGCCCGATATGCCCATGCTGGCGATCAATCGCCGGGCACAGTGCGTGGCTGCCAACGACATGGCAAAAAAACTGCTGGGCGAAAGTGCCGACGCTCTGCCTAAAGACATGCGCCAGGCGCTGGTGCAGGCCATCCGCGACAACCAGACAGAACTGACACTGCACACCCGCATCAATGACCTGAACCGTGATTTCAAATGCCGCTTGTTCTATGCCGAGCATGGCAGGCGTGCCATCGGCCTGCTGCTGGAAGAGCAAGAGAGTGCCCTGGTGCAGCAATTAGTGCATATGCAATCCATCGTGCATTCACTGATCGAGATGAGCCCTGACCTGATCTCCATCAAAGACCATGATAATCGCTGGATGATGGCTAACCAGCGCATGCTGAACACCTTCCAGATCGATAACTTTGATTACGAGTTCCTGAACAATCTGCAGATTGCCGATACCCTGCATCCGGTATTCCGCAACAGTTTCGAGCATCATGAGAAATCTGACCAGACCGTCTGGCAGACACGCCAGTCTTACCATAATGAAGAGCTGGTGCACTTGCCACAGGGCGGTTATAAAACGCTGGAAGTGAATAAAACCGCTTATTTCGACCACAGCGAGCAGCCCAGCCACCTGATCACGGTAGCGCGTGATGTCAGCGAGCAGAAGTTCATCCAAAGCCAATTGCTTAATCGCAGTGCAGTGCTGGATACCCTGATCTCGTGTGACTGGATGTTGCATTCGGCCGAACGCTGGCAAACCGTGGCCGAGAATGTATTGCAGCAATGCTGCCTGTCTTTCCGCTTTAGCCGTGCGGTGTTGCTGCAACATCACACGACCACTGTGCGCAAAAAAACCGAAATACGCTCCCAGGCGCTGTTCCACTGGGCCACCAATGGCTTCCACTCGACTTATGAGCATTGGGAAAAGATCTCATTTCTCGCACCCGAACTAAAGCGCTGGCATGACCTGCTCTCTAAAGGGCAACCGGTGATGTGCGATGCACATACGCTGCCGGAAGATGAACGCTTTCTGTTGAAATCACATGACAGCGTTAATCTGGTGATCGTGCCATTGATGATAGACCACGAGTGGTGGGGCTCTATGGTCATCGAGCGTTGTTTCGATGCCGAAAGCACCAGCTCACAGGAATTAGGTTCACTGATGGCGATAGGCCGCACCTTAAGTGTGGCGATAGACCGCGAACAAACCGGCAAAAGCCTGAAACTGGCGAAAATCGCTTTTGACAGCACTACTGAAGGCATCATGATCGTGAATCCTTCCGGTGAACTGGTGGGCATCAACCAGGGCTTTACCCTGATCACCGGTTTTAATGAATCCGAAGTGCTGGGGTTTAAACCGCAGATTTTCCGCCAGCGCCCACGCGGCCTGTTCGGCGCGCTCAAACGTCATGGCAAATGGTCTGGCGAAATCGAGAATATGCGCAAAAATGGCGAAAGCTATACCGAATGGATGACGATTACCGCCGTACGCAACCATGCCAACGCGATTACCAATTACGTGGGTGTGTTTGCTGATATCACCGAGATGAAGCGCTCACAAGTGCAACTCAACTCCCTGGTCAACCATGATCCGTTGACCGGCCTGCCTAACCGCAGGTTGATTAATCATTTGTTCACGCATGCGATTCAACGCGCAAACCGTAATGAGCAGCAAGCGGCGGTATTATTTATTGACCTGGATAGATTCAAGAATATCAACGATAGCCTGGGCCATTACTCCGGCGATCAGCTATTACTGGGCGTGACAGAGCGTATCCAGGACTCATTGCGTGAGTCTGATATCGTTGGCCGCCTGGGTGGGGATGAGTTTATTGTCTTGCTGGAAAACCTGCACAGCAAGGCAGATGCTGCTCAAAAAGCACAAGACATCCTCGAAGCACTCAAGCGCCAGTTCATGATCGATCATCATGAAATATTTATTGGCGCCAGCATTGGTATTTCCATGTATCCGCATGATGCCAGCGATGTAGAAGGCCTGATCAAGGCCGCCGACCTCGCCATGTATCAGGTAAAGAACAATGGTAAAAACCATGTGTCATTTTACGATGCTGCACTGAGCCGCAATGCGGTGGAACACTTCCAGCTGGAAACCGAATTGCGCCAGGCACTGTCCAGAAAACAGCTCAAAATGTTCTACCAGGCGCAGATCAATCTGAATACCGGCATGATCATCGGGGCGGAAGCGCTGATCCGCTGGCAGCACCCGACGCAGGGCTTGATCCCGCCTGCCAAGTTTATCCCGCTGGCTGAAGAAACCGGCCTGATTTTAAGCATAGGCGAATGGGCTTTGCGTGAGTCTGTGCGTCAGGCGCATGCCTGGCACAAACGGCACCCGGAATTCAAGAAGATCGCTATCAATGTATCTGCCGTGCAGATCATGAAAAGCAAGTTTGCCGATACCGTGTATGGCATTTTGATGGAAAGCGATTGCGACCCATCCATTATCGAGCTTGAAATCACCGAAAGCACGTTGATGCAGCATACGCAACATGTGGTGGATACGTTTAACCAGTTGAAGAAACTGGGCATCAGCATTGCGATTGATGACTTTGGCACTGGCTACTCATCATTGTCGCACCTCAAGCGCTTGCCGCTTGACCAGATCAAGATCGACCGCAGCTTTGTCAAGGATTTGCCGGATGACAAAGATGATGCGGCCATTACCAGCGCCATTTACGCGATGGCCACCCAGTTAGGATTCACCGTCGTAGCCGAAGGAGTAGAAACAGAAGAACAGGAAAAATTTTTACAACGTTTGGGTTGCCAGACTGCGCAAGGCTATTTATATGCTTACCCGGTCAACTCCGACGACTTTTTGCAGTTATTAGTGTTAAACAATCAAAGAAAAATAAAACGCCATGCCTAATCACGCCTCCGATACTTTTTATATCGACATAGAACAACTCCAGATCGGACTGTACATCCATCTGGATTTGGGATGGATGGACCATCCTTTCTCCATCAGCAACTTTAAAGTCACTGATGAATCGCAGATTGAAACCATTAAATCACTGGGGCTGACGCAACTGCGCTACGACCCGCGCCGCAGTTCCAGCACGCCATTGCGTAGCAGCAGCGGCAAAATTGATAATGTGGTTGAATTCCCCATGAGAAAGGCTTATTCAGCCAAACTGGATGTGATAGACGATAGCCCGGAGCTAAGCGCGGCGCAAAGACAGCAACTGGCACTCAAACAAGCGATCACCGAAAGCGAACAAAAATTCCTCAAGGCCAGTTCAGACGTCTGGAACATCCAGAAAATGTCGACCGAGCATCCTGACCAGGCCTATGGCATGGCTTCCAGCGTGGTGCTCGACCTGGTGGCCAGCACCCTGACAGAAGGTGATATTGCGATTCATGCCATGAATGGCCACCGCATTGGCGACCAGCACTACCAGCATGAGCTGAATATCCTGGTGCTTTCCATGCTGCTGGCCAAAAACCTGAATGTCAGTGATGAAGATGCCGTCATACTCGGCATGGCTGCGATTCTGCATGACATCGGCAAACGGCAGATCAGCGACAAGATTCTATTGAAAAAAGACCCGCTCAGTGTGCGTGAAACCGCGATTTACCAGACCCATGTCTTGCTGGGCCTGAATATGCTGAAAGAAGTCTCAGTGCCGAAAAAGATCCTGTCCATCATCGGCCAGCATCATGAATTTGCAGACGGCAGCGGCTACCCCAAAGGCTTGCACTGCGATGAGATCGACCCGTTGTCGCACATCCTGATCATTGCGAATATGTACGATAACCTGTGCAACCCATCTAACCCAGCGCTGGCGAAAACGCCGTATGAAGCGCTGAGTGTGATGTTTGCCCAGCAGCGCCACCAGTTTGACCAAACGATTCTGCGCCGCTTTATCAAGTGCCTGGGCATCTACCCACCCGGCAGCGTGATCCGCCTGTCAGACCAGAAACTGGCAACGGTGTTGTCGACCAATCCGCAACAACCGCTGCGCCCATTTATCCAGTTGCTCAACGATAGCACTGAGGAAGATGGCGAAATCATCGATTTGCGCGAAACCCTGGACCTCAACATTATTCAATGCCTGAAACCGGAACAGCTACCGAATATCCTGCAGAGAATGATGCGCCAGAAACAACGCACCAGCTACTTTATCGATAAAGTCACCAGCGCTTAAGCGTTCATCACCTATATTGCCCGTACATTTACTGTACGGGTATCTGCAACACGCCTGCTAAAGCGCAATCATCGCTTTGAATAACGTGCCCGCTTACACCTTTGAATCATCAATGATGCATATGACCTTCTGATGCAGGCTCAGTTGTTTTGGGCGCGGCGGCAACTGCCTTGATTGTGATAGTCATCTTTTTGCCATGCGCATCCTGAGTCACCAGGCTGATAGGCACGACTTCCCCCTCTTTAATCTGGTGAGCCAATGTGATCAGCATCAGGTGGAAGCCGCCCGGTTTCAGTTCGACAACCTGCCCTGCTTTCAGCTGCAAACGGTCCAGCCTTTTCATGCGCATGATATTGCCATCCATGGACATGGAGTGAATTTCGGTTTTTTCCGCCACGGGTGAAATCGCCTCTATCAGGTCTACATTTTGATCAGCGCTGAGTTTCATATACGCCGCTGCCACAGGCTGCCCGGGGACGGTCGGTTTTACCCAGGCATCGGATATCTTTAATTCTGCATGGGCGAACGTGACGAAACAGGTCATGGTAAAACAGGTCATGGTAACGGTGACTAATGCATGTTTTAAATAAGATTTCATTGTCTGACCTCTCTATGAGTAAATTGCCAAATGGTATCGAAAATAAGTGCTGCCATGATCGATGCCCCAAGTAATGGGAATAGAACGCCCAATGCCACGGTAATGATAGCGATATTACGCGTGAGCTTGTGGTCCTGCCGCTTTGGCGGTGGCGCCATCCGTTGACCAGATGCACGACGTTTGCCCCACATGGTGACCGAAGAGATCACCAGCAGAATGAGTGCAACACACCCCACCAGCATCACCAGCTGACTGACAAGACCATATTGTTTGCCTTGATGCACCGAGGTGCCCCATTCGGTGACTTTGGCGACCGCGCCGTATTCTGCATAACCGGTATCAATCAGCACTTTTCCCGAATACTGGTCTATATGCACTACTCGCTCTTGTGTGGCATCGGCGGGAAACTGCAACGCGGTATACACGCCGCCAGGCCCCATGGGCAGGCGGATCGAATAACCGGCTTTCAAGCCAGCCAGCGTGAAAAGATGTTGTGCGTTATCCAGGCCTATAGGCATGACGGCGCCACTCACCCCTTGCTGGCCAGAAATGGGCAAAGTCGTTTTTTCCAGCGTCCATGGCACGTCCCCCTGCGTTTCAAGCGGGATATCGGATTGCGGGACTTTTGCCCAAAGATAGGCAGGAAACCCCAGGCCATAGGCAGTGCTGATTTTGCCGAACTGTTGTCCCCAGAATGCAGACCAGGGCATACCGGTCAAGGCCAGAAACAGGACGATACCGCCACCCGCCAGGCCAGTGACGGCATGCACATCACGCCACCAGACCCGCTTCTGTGGCGAGCCGCGCACCTTGATGACATTTGCGTTTTGACCACGCGGCCACCACAAGTAGAAGCCGCTAATGACTAACACCATGGTCCAGCCTGCCACGATCTCTACCAGCCAGTTCGCCCAGGTTCCCACCAGGGTCAGCGAATGCAGTTGTTTGACTATCAACTCCCATTGCTGGCTTTCGGCGTGCGCGCCCAAAATCTGACCGCTATAGGGGTTGACCAACACTTGCACTGTCTCACCATGCGGCTGCTTGATCAGCAGGCCCAGGCTACGATCACTCGTGGCCGGGGTTTGTATCAGCTTCAACTCGCCGGGATACTCCATGAGCACTTGCTGTGTCAGGCGCTGAAGTGCCATCGCTGGTTGTGTGGAAGGTGCTATCAATCGTTCATCGTGATAAATCCAGTCATTGATTTCACCACGGAAAAGATAAAGGCTGCCGGTAATCGCCAGGCTGAGCAATATCGGCAGGCACAACAAGCCAGCAAAAAAATGCCAGCGCCACACCCGTCCATAGAGCACAACGCGACTTGTTGACGCTGGCATAGGCGTTGTCTGTTTGAGTGTCATTGCATCACCACATTCCCTGCGTCAGCCAGATGATCCATACCTGCTGTTACAATGACCTTCCGACATATGGCCCCAGCCTGAATGAGGGGTTGATAAGATAGCTTCATTGAGGATTCCCCTTGCTATGAATGACTTTCATGCGTTTTATACAGACATGAAAGAAAAGCCCGGCAGCTCATTGCCGGGCCAGGCTGTTAATAGTTCCAGGTCACACCAAGATAAGCGGTGCGGCCATCCCCAGGCAGAAACAATGCGCCGTCTGCGCCATTCTGGTTTCTGGCGACACCGGTAGTCGCTGCATATTTCTGGTTAGCCAGATTGCGGCCTTCCACAAACCACGACCAGTGCTGGTTGACTTTCTGCCCCGCTTTTACACCCCACAGGAAATAACTGTCGGCATACACGGTTTCTGCAAAATCAACGTTATAGCGCTGCGGTGACCACTCTATCGTCGGGCCGATATAAAAGTTTTCCAGTACATCACTGCCACGGTAGACCAGCTCGGCACGTAGCAATGAGCGCTGCATGCCAGGTAAGCGGTTGCTGCCGTAAGTCGCGTCATTATCCAGTTTGAAATCGTTGATCAACAGGCTGGAACGCCATTGCAGGCTGTACGGCAATCTGGCTGTCAGGCCAAATTCCGCACCACGGTGAATGGTTTTACCCGCATTAATGGTTTGCGTGGCCACTGGTGAGCCGGCAGCAGCCACTGCCAGCAGTTCGTCTTGTAAACGCGCATGGTAAAGCGCTACATCCCAATCGATGAACTCACTGTTGCCACGTGAACCTATCTCAAAAGTCGTGCCTTTCTGTGCATTCAAACTGGTCACAACCAGACTATTCAATTCACCAAAACTTGGCGGCTCAAAACTGCGCGAGGCATTGGCAAACAATTGCACTTGCGGTTGCAATTGGTACAGCACACCCAGTTTAGGGCTGGTCTGGCTGTACGTTTTATCCACGCTCTGGTTACCGCTGGCGGTGATCAGCTGGTCCTGCGAGTCGCGTTTGGATCTGGCATATTGCACACCGGCAATCACTGTCCATTGCTCATCCAGACTCAGGCGGTCTTCCAGGTAGGCTTCAAAGTTGGTGGCTTTCTGGTCAAAATTATTCAGTAACGCACCTCGTCTGGCATTCACGTTGACGAAATTTTTGGCATCCGTGCGCCCTTTTGTTGGCGCCAGGCCAGCGACAAATTCATTCTTCAAGCCGAATAATTCACCCAGATGTGCCCAGCGCGCAGTCAGGCCGATATCATCAGATTCCTGGTCTATCACGCCCGTGGTATCGCCAAAGTTGCCAATCGGGTGATACAAACTCTTGCGTGAATAAAACGCACCCAACTCCAGTTTGCTGTGGTCAAACTGAATCGTGGTTTTATTGGCCAGCCTGGTCAGGTTGATGTCGCGCTGGTTGATGCCCTGCCCGGGGATCACCGTTGCCTGCCTGGGGTTGTCTTTTAATTGCGCTTTGGTCAGGCTGCTGGAAAGCTGTGAGTCATTGTTCACATAGCCAAAGTAAAAGCGGGTCTCCACCTGGTCATTGATTTTGATACCCACATTACCGGTCAGGCGATCTGCACTTTGCTGTGCGTTATCCCTGAAGCTATCCGTGTGATATTTGCTCGCAGTGACAAAATAATCGACATCGTCTTTCACACCGCCGGTACTGATGCCCAGCCGGTAATAGCCATAACTACCGCCTTCAGAGCGGATCTCCAACGCCGGGGCGGTATAACCGGTGCGCGAGATAAAGTTGATGCTACCGCCCAGGTTGGTAGAGCCATATTGCAAGGCATTCGCCCCGCGATAGACTTCAATATAATCGGTGGCCATCGGGTCTATGGCCGGAAAATCAAAGCCGCCATCAGCCAGATTGACCGCGATGCCATCCTGCATCAGTTTCAGGCCGCGACCATGAAACGTCCGCTGCAAGCCGGAGCCACGAATAGACAGGCGCGTCTCTTCTGCGCCAAATCGTGACTGCGCCAGCACGCCGGTGGCCATGCCCAAAGTATCCTGGATATTGCTGGTACGGCCTTCCCTGACTGTTGCCATATCAACAACGGTGGTCCCGCCAGCGGTTTTAGACAGGTTTTCCTTGGCCACTTCAATGCCAGGTTGTGTCAATGAAGCCTTAGGTTTTTCTGCAGTGACTTGCACCTCATCCAGATGCACGGTGCCTTCGTGTTCTGCGTGTGCAAGCAATGGCAAAGCTGCCAAAATGGCTAAGCTTATATTTGTTTTTTTCATTTATTCATTCCCTAAAAATTCAAGAGGAGAGGATGCCTGGGCGCTTGCCCATCAGGGCAAGCGGTAGGCAACATCCAGGCTCAGGCAGCAAACATCTGCCGGGGCGTGTCGTCCGGCTGCCAGCAAATCAACGCGCCAATATCACACTGGAAATAAGCGCAAAGCTTATCCAGGTGTTCGGTGCAAGCGTTGTAAGCGGGATTTTTGACGATGCGGTGCAAGGTCATGCGGCTGATGCCAGTAGATTCGGCGATTTCTTTGAGAGTGACGTGGCGTTTCCACTCCACCTGTTTGGCAAATATCATTGCCTGAAGATTGATAATAATCACGAGATGACTCCATCCATGCCTGCAACGCAGGCATTACTCAGAATCCAGCCATCATCTGGCTGGTACTAGATTGAGTGGAGGGTCAGGGGTGGTGCGCGCGAGGGATGCGCAGTCGGGTAAACACTTGAAACGACGGGTGGCTGATAATCGCTGAGTGCGATCTCGGCCTGGGCTTGCTGGAACAGGATATAAGCAGGGCTGTACGGTGGTAATGTCACGTGATCGAGTGCCATATGACAGAAAGGGCAATGATCGAGATGGTGGCTGATAGAAACCGGTTTTTGCGAAGGCTTGTAATCAATCAAAGTCGACAGCTGTTTGCCCTGGGTGGTCATCACCTGCACCAGCAACTTGCTGCCTTGCGTAGAACAGATCTGCCCGATAAAACTATTGCCTTGCTGCATGGGGAAAGCCAGGCTCAGGCTAGGCACAAGGCTGGCCAGCAGCATGGCCATAATGGCCAACCGTGCTATCCAACGCTGAGTCCCTGAGTTCTGCATCCGTCCATTCTAGCGGGAATCACGTAGAATAAGCAATCTTTGTCATTGCTCAGGAATGTTTCATGGCCGCTTCCAGCCTGCTTGCTTTATTAGACGATATCACCACCATGCTGGATGACGTTTCTGTCATGAGCCAGCTGGCAGCCAAAAAAACAGCCGGCGTATTAGGCGACGACCTGGCATTGAACGCACAGCAAGTCACCGGTATTGCGGCAAAACGGGAGCTGCCGGTGGTGTGGGCGGTGGCGCGCGGTTCTTTCCTGAATAAACTGATCCTGGTGCCAACCGCCCTGATCATCAGTGCTTTTATACCGTGGCTGATCGTACCCTTGCTGATGCTTGGCGGCGCATTTTTATGCTACGAAGGCTTTGAAAAAGTCTGGCACACATTGCATGCCAAACCAGATACCGCCGCTAAAAAAGCCGTGCCTGAAGCCATACAGGACCCGCAGACTGACCTGGTCGCGCTGGAAAAGGAAAAAGTGAAAGGCGCTGTGCGTACCGATTTTATTTTATCGGCCGAGATTATCGTCATATCACTGGGAGTGGTGGCTGAAGCCGCATTGACCCAGCGTATTCTGGTGCTTTCCGTGATCGCCGTGCTGATGACCGTGGGTGTGTATGGCCTGGTCGCGTTTATCGTCAAAATGGATGACATCGGTTTATGGCTGATGCAGCGCCAGGGCCAGGGTTTGCTGCCACAGCTTAACCGCAAAATCGGCTGGAGTATGGTCTGGGTCGTGCCTTACCTGATGCGTTTGCTCAGCATACTTGGTACTGCCGCCATGTTCCTGGTCGGAGGCGGCATTATTGCACACGGCATCCCGGCGCTGCATACGCTGGCTGAACTGGCATTACCATGGTCTTTGCTGGTCAATGCAGCAATTGGCATAGTCACTGGCGCACTGTGTTTTGTGTTGGTCAATAGTGTGAAGTTATTTATCAGGAAAGACTAGTTTTTTTCTAACCCCTTGTTAGAATTAGAAAAAACGGGGGGCTTCATGACACTTTCAAGTAAAGTTATTGTTGTTGCGTTATCGGTTTTAGTCATCTGTACTGCCGCCACTTTCTACACGGCACCGCTAACCACCCTGTGGCTGAACAATATGCACTGGCTCACGACCAACACGGCTTGCCTGGTGCTGGCCGTGCTGGGGTATCTCGGTGCCAGTCCTGCACATCGTCCGTTCAAGCGCTGGTTTGTCATCGCCACCCTAGCCTATTTCACGGGGGGCATCTTATGGGTATTCGAGGTGTTTACCCGCCATGCCGACTTCCCCGAACAGTCTGACATCTTTTATCCAATGATGGGGCCATGCCTGATCATTGGTTTCATTATTGCGTTACGTAGCCAACTGTCACACTCCAAAAGCTGGGCATTTATCATTGATGCACTGTCATTCAGCATGGCTATCCTGGGGTATATCCTCATCTCCTATCTACCGAAATCAGCCGATGTGACCCCTGTGCAACTGGCAGTGCTCACCGCTTACCCGGTCAGCATGCTGAGCGCGGCACTGGTCTCTCTACTATTGATCCCCTATTTAAGACCGACATGGATGATGCCCTGGCTGTTGCTAAGTGCCGGGCTGACGCTGGAAGGCTTATGCTGGATGCAATGGAACCTGAACGCCCTCAACCATCTCCCGCAAACCAGCCTTTTGATTAATGCCGGCTTTTCTGTGGCTGACCTGCTCATAGGCGGGGGGCTTTATGGCTGGCAGGTGCGTATTGCGACACAAGGCGCTTACCTCCAGCAGTGCCGCAGACTACGCAACTGGATCCCCATGATCGCGTTTGTATTCGGCCTCAGCTCGCTGTTAATGGTCTGGTGGCAAAGCGGCCCACATCCTTACGCTTACCATGTGGCGATCGCCTCAGTCGTTGCCATCCTGGTGTTTTCCGCCATCCGGCAAAGCATTTTGTTGGGTGAAAGCGAGAAACTGTTACGCGCAGAAAAGCGGCTGGCAGAAAAAGACAAAGAATACTTGCAGCTCTCACGTACTGACCCGCTCACAGGTCTGCATAACCGCATTGCCATGCTGAATATGCTGGAGCATGCCGTGATCAATGCGGCCAGTGACAGTGGCATGGTGACCTTGCTTATCCTGGATCTAAGGCATTTCCAAAGTATTAACGACAGTTTTGACCACAAAACCGGCGATGCTTTTTTGCGTGAGATTTCCCAGCGTCTGCAATATATCAACCATGAATGCGGCGAGCTGGGGCGTGTGCATGGCGATAAATTCGCCTTGATCATCCCCCATCACAAAACCGATAGCCAGTTAATGCAACTGGCGAATAATCTTTGCAGCATTGTGCATAAACCCGTATTGATCAATGATCACGAGCTGATACTGGATGCTTGCATAGGCATCAGCATATATCCGCGTGATGCCGATAATGCCGAACAACTCACGCGCAATGCCAATACGGCACTGACACATGCCAAGCGCTCTGGTCAGCATTCCTTTTTCTTCTACCGCAAAGAACAGACGCGGCAGGCCCAAAACCGTTTCACGCTGGATATCCAGCTACGCAAGGCCATCAAAAAGCAGGAATTCTTTTTATTATTCCAGCCCATATTCAGCCTGGAACAAGATGATCCGCCACGCATCGCTTCGGTAGAAGCTTTGATCCGCTGGAAAACCGCCAAGGGTGAAACCATTTGCCCGGCGGATTTTATTCCCTATGCTGAACAGTCTGGGCTGATTGTGCCTATCGGTGAGTGGGTGATTACCGAAGCTTTCCGGCATTTATCGATACTGGTGCAGTCAAACAAAACGCCCATCGGCCTATCTATCAACATTTCTCCGCGCCAGTTCCGCGACCACCACTTACCCTTGCACATTGCAGAGCAATTGAAAAGAAATGCTTTGTCTCCGGCATTGGTGACGCTGGAAATCACCGAAAGTGCCGTGTTTGATCATGAAGAGCAAGCACTTGAAATCCTGCAACAATTGAAAGCCACTGGCGTGCGTATCTCACTGGACGATTTTGGCGTCGGTAATTCTTCGCTGTTTAAACTGAAACATTTGCCGCTCGATGAACTCAAGATAGACCGTGCATTTATGCTGGATGTGCCGGAGAGCAGTGCCGATAGCGAGATCGTCAGCACCATTGTAAAAACCGCCAGGATTCTGGGTATTTCGGTGGTTGTGGAAGGCATAGAAACCCAAGCACAGCTGGATTTTTTGCGTACTACCGAGTGCGATTGTATACAGGGATTTTTGCTAGGCAGGCCGATGCCTGTAGAAAATATTCAGGCGCTGCTTAAGCAAGCACAAGCTGCATCCTCCGCTTAATAGCGAACCTTGAGTTCTACGCTGACCTGGTCGCCGACAACGACAGCGGCTTTTTTACGCACGTCTGCCTTTAGGAACAAGGCATAACGCCCATCACCAAACGCCGGAAAAATCGAAGTCTGCCAATGCTGATCATTTAACACGGCATCTACTTTCACTGCGCCCCACCCCCGTCGTTTGGTTTGATGGTATTGATTGAGCGTATGAATTTCTTCACAGATGGCCATGGGCAAACTCACATAATGCCAGGTGCTTTTGCTGCCCTGCCAGATTTTGATCGTCTCCGAAAACGTGTATTCCAGCCCTTCCATACGCACTCCTTTTCACCTGGCGGTGATCAGGTCGGATTTTTAAAACTATCCAGTACCAGCACGCCCACTCCTACACAAATCGCACTGTCGGCCACATTGAATGCGGGCCACGCCCATTGCTGGTAGTAAAACAGCAGGAAATCGACCACATAGCCCAATGTCAGTCTATCGTATAAATTACCCAGCGCGCCACCCAACACCAGGGCGATGCCAAAACAGAACAGTGTTTTGTGTGGCTGCTTGACCAGCAAATACAACATCACTACCGATGCCAAGGTAGATACTGCGGTAAAAAATCCGTGCTGCCAGCCACCGGCATTGGCGAGAAAACTGAAAGCCGCGCCGGTGTTGTGATAGCGCACCAGGTCAAAGAACCCCGTGACCGGCACATGCTCGCCATACACAAAAGCCTGTTGAACCAGATGTTTGGTATACAAATCGAGCACGATCACCACTGCGCTCAACACCAGCCACGGCAGCGCCGAACGCACATTCAGGGTATTGAATTTAGGCATAGGTGCGCACTTCACCGCTACCAAACAGGTTGCTCACGCAGCGGCCGCAAATAGTCGGGTGTGCCGCATCACTGCCCACATCGGCACGGTAATGCCAGCAACGGTCGCATTTTTGGTAAGCACTTGGTTTCACCAGGATTTTCTGCGCCGCCGCATCCGCCACTTTAAAAGTCGTCGCGGCAGAAGTAATGGTGACAAAGCGCAAGTCATCTTGCAGACTGCTCAGCGCCTCAAATACTTCACCCGCTACATGAAACTCCAGTTCTGCTTGCAGCGATGAGCCAACCTTGCCTTCACCGCGCAGCAGTTCGATTTCCTTGGCGGCCTGGCCGCGCCAATCGATCAGGGCCTGCCAGTGCTGCAATTGCGTGTCGCTCAAACCATGCGCAGGCAAAGCGTACCAGTCTTCTTCAAATACGGTTGCTTGTGCATCCAGGCCTAAGGTCTGCCAAATCTCATCTGCGGTAAAGCTCAAAATCGGCGCCATCAAACGCATTAAAGTATGTGTGATATGGTACAACGCACTTTGCGCCGCACGGCGCGCATGCGAGGTCTCACCGCTGGTATACAGGCGGTCTTTGAGGATATCCAGGTAGAAACCGCCTAGGTCTTCAGAACAGAAACCGACAAATTTCTGCACAGCCAGGTGGAATTCGTATTGGTCGTAATCGGCCAGAATCCCTGCCTGCAATTCATGTGTCAGATGCAAGGCGTAACGGTCGATTTCCAGCCATTGCTCTACTGGCAGTAGATCTTTGTTCGCATCGAAATCCGCCAGGTTAGAAAGCAAAAAGCGCAAAGTATTGCGGATACGGCGGTAGCCATCGGCGACCCGTTTCAGGATCTCATCACTGATGGTCAGCTCACCGGAATAATCCGTTGAAGCGACCCATAAGCGCAGGATATCGGCGCCGTAGGTATCCATCACCTTTTGCGGCGCGACCACGTTGCCTTTGGATTTACTCATTTTGTGGCCAGCACCATCCACCACAAAACCGTGGGTCAGCAAGGCGTTGTATGGCGCATGGCCGTCAATCGCGCAGCCGGTCAGCAGGCTGGACTGGAACCAGCCTCTGTGCTGGTCAGAACCTTCCAGGTATAAATCCGCCACCGGCTTGCCTGCCGCAGCACGCAGTTTGGCTTCTGCCGCCAGTGAGGGATGTTGCGCGGAACGGATCACCGCGTAATGCGTGGCGCCGGAGTCAAACCAGACATCTAGGGTATCAGTGACTTTCTTGTATTGCGCGGCATTGGCAGGCGCGTGCTGATTCAGGAAAGCATCGCCATCCAGGCTGAACCAGGCTTCTACGCCTTGTTGCTCGACCTGTTTGCAGACGATCTCCAGCAGATTCAAGGTCTCAGGATGCGGAGCGCCGGTTTCCTTATGCACAAAAAACGGCATAGGCACGCCCCAGTTACGCTGACGCGACACACACCAGTCGGGGCGATTCTTGATCATCGCTTCCAGGCGAGCACGGCCCCAGCTGGGGTAAAACGCGGTAGCATCCACCGCCGTATTGGCTTGCGCACGCAAAGCCTTGCCATCAGTGCCGACCGCGTTCATGCCAATGAACCATTGATGTGTCGCCAGTTGCATCAACGGCGTTTTATGGCGCCAGCAATGCGGAAAACTGTGATTCAAACGCGCAGAAGCAAACAGCACACCGTTTTCCTGCAACTTGGCCAGGATGATTTTGTTGGCATCCTGACGGCTGAGGTCACGGATCTCAGCCAGTTCTACCAGTTCACTGTTAAAGAACTTGCCATCGCCACCAATGAGTACGCGCGGCTTTTCGTTCGGGAAATTAGCACGCATGACCAGCCAGTCATCGTTACCGTGTGCAGCCGCGGTATGCACCAGGCCGGTACCGGCTTCGGTGGTGACGTGGTCGCCAGTGATGACAGGCACCTGCCGGTTATCGAACGGGTGTTGTAATTGCAATCCACGCAAGGCGTCACCTTTTGCGCTGGCAAGCACAGAGGTATTTTCTTCGGCATAGCGCACCAGCGTTTTTTCAGCCAGCTCGCGCGCAAGGATGAGCAAGCCCTTGCTGGTTTGAATCAGGTCATACTCCAGCTCGGCATTCACGCTCACAGCCTGGTTGGCAGGTAGCGTCCATGGCGTCGTGGTCCAGATGATGGCAAAAACATCGCCTTCAACTTTATCCAAACCAAACGCTTTAGCCAAAGCCGCGTTATCCACCACTTTAAACCCGACATCAATCGCTGGCGAGTTTACATCTTCGTATTCCACTTCCGCTTCCGCCAGGGCTGAACCGCAGTCCACACACCAGTGCACCGGCTTGCTACCCTGATACAGGTAACCATTTTTATAGATATCGCCCAACGCACGCATGATGTCCGCTTCGGTATCAAAGGCCATGGTCAGGTAAGGATGATCCCAGTCGCCAAAGACGCCCAGACGGATAAAATCTTTTTTCTGTTTCTCTACCTGCTCGGCCGCATAGGCGCGGCACAGCTCGCGGAACTTGGCCGGAGCTATATTCTTGCCATGTGCTTTTTCAACCACCAGCTCGATCGGCAGGCCGTGACAATCCCAGCCCGGCACATAGGGGGCGTCAAAACCACTCATGGTTTTGGATTTGACGATGATATCTTTGAGGATCTTATTGACCGCATGACCAATATGAATGTCGCCGTTGGCATACGGCGGGCCATCATGCAGGATGAATTTCTTCGCCCCCTGGCGCTTGCTACGGATACGCTCATACACCTTGCGTTGCTGCCAGCTGCTGAGCCAGGCAGGTTCGCGCTTGGCGAGGTCGCCACGCATGGGGAAGCTGGTCTCAGGTAAATTCAGCGGGTATTTGGAATCTTTGCTTTGGTCAGTCATTTAAAAATCTCAATATTGTATGCCCTGCACCTAGTTCAGGCAGGGCACCATGTCACAGCTACTTATGTTATTCAGGGGTGCCAGACAGGAAGTAATATTTCGCCTGCTCTACATCTGCGGCGATTTGCGCCTTGAGCGCATCCAGCCCGTTAAACTTCATTTCATCCCGTAACTTGTGCAGAAACTGCACATGAACATGCTGGCCATATAAATCACCAGAAAAATCAAACACATGCACTTCGAGTTTCAGTTTTGGGATGCCTTCCAGGGTAGGCCGTACGCCCAAATTGGCCACTGCCGGTAAACCGTTCAATTTTACCGCATAAACCCCGGTCAGTGCAGGCCGCTCGTGACGCATATGTACATTGGCGGTGGGGAAACCCAGTTGCCGCCCCAGCTTGGCGCCATGTACCACTGTGCCGCTGATGCTGTAAGAGCGCCCGAGCAAGGTATGCGCTTTTGCAAACTCGCCTGCTGCCAGCGCATCACGCACCAGCGTGCTGGAAACACGCTCACCGTTTAGCTGCACTTCTGGCAGGGGGATCACGTTAAAACCATGTTCGATCAGGGTTTGCACACTGCCTGCGCGTTTGGCCCCAAAACAGAAATCTTCACCGACCATGACCACATTGGCGTTTAACTGCTGGCGCAATACCTGCATAAAAGTGGCCGGGCTTTGCGCGGCAAAAGCATGGCTAAATCGTTGCACATAGACACGTTGCACACCAGACTCGGCAAAATACTCCAGCTTCTCGCGCATGGAAGCCAGCCGTGCAGGCGCGTTTTGCGGCACAAAAAATTCGCGCGGGTGTGGCTCAAACGTCATCACTGCAGGCACGATACGGTAGGTTTGTGCATAGGCTATCAACTGGCGCAACAAGGCCTGATGGCCCAGGTGCATGCCATCAAAGTTACCAATCGCGATCGCTGCCGGTGCAGAAGATAGCGGGATATGGCGGAAGATTTGCATTATTTAGCCACTCGTTTCATAAAGTCGCGGGGACGGAAACCCAGCAATCCCAGCATGGAGAAATAAACCAGCATGCCCATGACTACGATGCCAGCCAGGTGCAACAGGCGCGGCAAGGCTGGCATGGCCAGCCAGTCGCCCGACCAGTTTGCCACCAGTTGCAGCGCGATGGCCATCACAGTAACAGCCACTAACAATTTGGCGAGGAACAAAAACCAGCCCTTATTCGGCACGAACGAGCCGCTACGCTGTAGCGTCACCCATAATAAACTGGCATTCAAACAGGCGCCCAGCCCCACCGCCAAGGCCAATCCGGCATGGCGCAGAGGCGTAAAATAAAGGAATAACACATTGAGCACTTGTGTGATGACCAGGGTAAAGATAGCGATCTTGACCGGCGTTTTGACATTCTGCCGTGCGTAAAAGCCGGGTGCCAGGACTTTTACCATGATCAGACCCAGTAAACTCAGACTATAAGCGATCAACGCGCGCTCGGTTTGTGCCACATCAATCGCGGTAAATTTACCGTAATAGAACAGGCTGGCGACCAGCGGCTTGGAAAGTACCGCCATGGCGACAGCAGCCGGGATCGCCAGCATAAAGGTCAGGCGCAAGCCCCAGTCCAGCAATTGTGAAAACTCGGCGGACGATTTATCCACATGCGCCTTGGATAAGCTCGGCAATAAAATCGTGCCTAAAGCCACACCCAGTACACCGGTGGGGAACTCCATCAAACGGTCCGCATAATAGAGCCACGACACGCTGCCAGTCGGCATAAATGAGGCGAATATGTTATTCAGCACGATTGAAATCTGTGCCACAGACACGCCGAAAATCGCTGGCCCCATCAACTTGAGTATACGGCGCACCCCTTCATCCTGCGTGTTTAACGCGTAACGCGGCAACATGCCGATTTTTTGCAGATATGGCAGTTGATACAGCAACTGGATGATGCCACCGACAAACACCGCCCACGCCAGCACATATACTGAATTATTAAAGTATGGCGCGACAAACAAAGCCGCTGTGATAAAGCTCAGGTTCAGCCACACCGGGGTAAAGGCTGGCACCTGGAACTTGCTGTGCGCGTTGAGCACACCCCCGGCCATAGACACCAGCGAAATAAACAATATATAAGGAAAGGTGATGCGCAACAAATCGATGGTCAGCGCAAACTTGGCCGGATCACTGACAAAGCCTGGTGACGTCAGCCGCACGATCAGTGGTGCCGCCAGCATGCCGACAATGGTGATACCAACCAGAAACAAACCCAGCAAGCTGGAGACATGGTTGATCAACGCTTTGGTGGCTTCTGGTGTGCGCTGCTTGCGGTACTCGGAAAGGATAGGCACGAACGCCTGGCTGAACGCGCCCTCGCCCGAGATGCGTCGCAACAAATTAGGGATTTTGAACGCGACAAAGAAAGCATCGGTCGCCATACCTGCGCCAAAAATACGGGCAATCAGCGTATCCCGCAAAAACCCCAGCAGGCGCGAGATAAACGTCATGCCACCCACGGTGGCCAAAGCTTTAAGCAAGTTCATATGGGGTGTTCAGGCTTCCGGCAGTCTGGTAAAAAACAGTCCGTGCGAATGGCAATTGCTTTATCATTCGACCCGCATGTTTTAAAACGTCCAGAACAATTGTTTTTAGAGTCGGGCGATTTTACCACGCGACTATTTATAAGCAGCATTAGAATCCGCAGAAATATGATTTTCGCCTTGCAAAAACGAAGCAAAAACAGTATTATGCACGGTTTCGTATTACACCCCTTTTGAAAAGTTACAGGATAAACGAATATGGCAAATACCGCACAAGCACGCAAACGCGCGCGCCAATCCGTAAAAGTGAACGCGCACAACGCTGCGTTACGTTCAACTTTGCGCACTGCGATTAAAAAAGTAATCAAGGCAATTCAAACTGGTGACAAAGCTGCTGCAGTCGCGTCATACCAGGAAAACGTGAGCGTGATCGACCGTATCGCTGACAAAAAAATCATTCACAAAAACAAAGCTGCCCGTCACAAGAGCCGTTTGACAGCTGCGATCAAAGCATTGTCAGGTGACGCACCTGCAACTTTGACTTCTGTGAAAAAAGCAGTTGCTCCTAAAGCAGCTCCGAAAAAAGCTGCTGCTAAAGCCGAAGCCGCGCCAGCCAAAAAAGCTGCTGCCAAGCCTCGCGCGAAAAAAGCTGCTGAATAATTTCAGTAGGGGTGCTTACTAAAAAAGCCGGACAGATGTCCGGCTTTTTTTATGGCCTGACATCTCCTGATTAAACCGTTAGCGTATTAAATAAGTGACGTGATTAAACAGTAACATTCAGCACACTCCTTGTGTCGTGTATCGACGGTAACAAAGAAGTATTCTTCCGGAGTAACGCGCCCTGCAATTCAGGAATCGGTTCAAAAAAATGCCCGGATACCCGGGCATTTTCATATGCTGAAAAAGTTATTCGCCTATATGCAATTCGCTGCGTGCCACTTTGGCGGTATTCAATACCGCTTGCGCATCGTCACCAATCACGGTGAAGTGGCCCATCTTGCGGCCTTTGCGCGGCTCTTGTTTGCCATAAAAATGCATTTTGAGGTTGGCATGCGCAAACGCCTTATCCCAGGCGGGGTCTTGCTGCTGGCCACTATACAGCCAGCTGTCACCCAGAATATTCACCATCACGGCATTGCTATGTAACCCTGGATTACCCAAAGCCTGGCCGGTGATCACGCGCACCTGCTGTTCAAACTGGTTGGTGATGCAGGCATCCACTGTGTAGTGGCCGGAATTATGCGGGCGTGGCGCAATTTCGTTAATCAGTAACTGGTTGCCCACCACAAAAAACTCTACGCCCAGTACACCGACATAGTTGAGTTGATTGGCCAGCTTTTTAGCCAGTTCCTGCGCATTGGCTTTAATCACTTCAGAGCAACGGGCCGGCGCGATGCTGACATCGAGGATGCCATTTAAATGGCTGTTTTCAGCAGTCGGGAAGGCCGCAATATTGCCATGTGCGTCGCGCGCCAATACCACAGACACTTCCAGGTCCAGTGACAGCATTTTCTCCAGCACACAGACTTCCTGCTTGAAACCCTGGAAGGCCGCTTTGGCTTCGGCCTGGTTTGCTACGCGCGCCTGACCTTTACCATCGTAGCCAAAACGTGCCACTTTCAGCACGGCAGGATACATGTCGCCATCTGCTGGCAAATCGCTTTCGCTATTGACCGCGACAAACGGGCCTATGGGCAAACCGGCTTCCTTGAAAAATGTTTTTTCCTTGATCCTGTGCTGGGCAATGGCCACGGCTGCGGCGCTAGGATGAACCACGGTTGACTGTGCCAGTGTCGCCAGTGTTTCGGCAGGCACGTTTTCAAATTCAGTTGAGATGGCCTGGCAGGTCTGCGCCATGGTTTGCAAAGCAGCGGCATCGTCATAGGCAGCACATAGATGCACATCGGCGATCTTGGCGGCCGGGCTACTTTTGTCCGGGTCCAGCACGGTGACCTTGTAACCCATTTCATGGGCTGCAATCACAAAAAAACGGCCTAGCTGGCCACCACCCAGCATGCCTAGCATGGCTGGTGGCTGGATCACGCCTGCCCCATGTTGATTATGTAAACCTTGATTCTGAATACTTGCTTGCGAACTCATCAACCATCCCCATCACGCCCTGACAGAATTACTTTATACCGCTATTCTTATTGTGATCAAACTCTGCGCCGGGTACGTGTTTTATTGAATATATATAAATTAAGGCTGCTCAGGCAACGTCATGGCATGCACTTTCTCGGCTTGCTTCTGGCGGAAATCTGCCAGCTTCTGAGCGAGGGCAGCATCCTGATTGGCTAATACCGAGACAGCAAACAAACCAGCATTCGCAGCGCCTGCATCACCAATGGCAAAGGTAGCGACCGGAATGCCTTTTGGCATTTGCACGATAGAAAGGAGTGAATCCTGGCCTTGCAAATGCTTGGATGGCACAGGCACACCCAGCACCGGCAAGGTGGTTTTTGCTGCAACCATGCCTGGCAAATGCGCGGCGCCACCGGCACCAGCGATAATGACCTGGAAACCGTTAGCAGAAGCAGATTCCGCAAACTCGAACATCAGGTCTGGCGTACGATGCGCAGAGACCACACGCGCTTCATAAGCCACGCCAAAATCGGCCAGCATCTGCGCGGCGTTTCTCATCACCGGCCAATCGCTGTCAGAACCCATAATGATGGCTACCAGAGGTTTACTCATATCACATAACCTTTTTAGTTAATTTTTTAATGCAAAACTTCAGGCCATGCAGCTTATTCAGCAAGCGCATGCCCGACCGTTGTGTTTATAACAGCACAAGGTTGTCCCTGTGGATCAATTCTTTTTCTTCTACATAACCAAGTATGTTTTTAATCTCGCTACTCGGCTTGCGCATGATGCGGCGCACTTCGTTGGCATGATAGTTGACGATGCCGCGCGCCCATTCCTTGCCTTCGGCATCGACACAGGCCACCACATCACCACGCTCAAACTGGCCCAGCACTTCCACCACGCCTATCGGCAGCAGGCTTTTGCCATCTTTGCATAAGACATTCACCGCGCCCGCATCGAGCACCAGTTTTCCACCCAGGCGCAAATGATCTGCCAGCCATTGCTTTTTGGCGATGATCTTCATTTTACCGGCTTGCAGATGCGTGCCTATCGCTTCGCCCTGGCTTAATCTAAGCAGCACTTCTGGCTCGCGGCCTGAAGCAATGACGGTATGTGCGCCACTGTTAGCAGCCCGTTTGGCAGCGAGTATCTTGGTCAGCATGCCGCCAGTACCGACGGCACTGCCGGCACCGCCTGCCATGGCTTCCAGTGCCGGGTTACCTGCCATTTCGGCATGTACGAATATAGCTAAAGGATCTTTGCGCGGATCAGCTGAATACAGCCCCTGCTGGTCAGTGAGGATGATCAGTGCATCCGCTTCAATCAGGTTGGCGACCAGCGCACCCAACGTGTCATTGTCGCCAAAGCGGATTTCTTCAGTGACCACCGTATCATTTTCATTAATGATAGGAATGACATTCAAATCAAGCAAGGTACGTAGCGTGGTACGCGCATTGAGATAGCGCTTGCGGTCAGCCAGATCATCATGCGTCAACAGCAATTGTGCGGTGTGCAGCCCATGTTGTGCAAAACATTGCTCATACATTTGCACCAGTCCCATCTGCCCTACGGCGGCGGCGGCTTGCAACTCGTTGATTTCCACCGGGCGCTTTTTCCAGCCCAGGCGCTGCATGCCTTCAGCCACTGCGCCACTGGATACCAGCACCACCTGCTTGCCCTGTTTGACCAGCGCGCTGATCTGCTCCGCCCAAGCAGCTATCGCCGCCCTGTCCAGGCCCTGCCCATTATTGGTCACCAGGCTGGACCCGACCTTCACAATCAGGGTTTTGCTATCTTGAATGAGGGAGACACCCATGCTGATTTTTTATGATTGGTTATTTATTCTATGACTTGCGGCGCTGGCGCAGCCTGTGCCAGGTCAGCTTCAGCATGGCGCTGTACGCGTGCCTGGTCGATATGGTCCATGATGGCGTAGGTCAGCTCTTTACAACCAATGCCGCTAATCGCAGAAATGGCGAACACGGGGCCTTCCCAGCCATAGGCTTTGACAAACTCTGCGACTTTTTCTGCGCTGTCAGGCAGCATGTCGATTTTATTCAACACCAGCCAGCGTGGTTTGTCATACAGTTCCTGATCGTATTTCTTGAGTTCATTCACGATCGCTTTGGCTTCTTTTACCGGATCCACCACCTCATCAAACGGTGCGATATCCACCAGATGCAGCAATAACGAGGTCCGCTGCAGATGGCGCAAGAACTGGTGACCCAATCCGGCACCTTCCGCCGCGCCTTCAATCAGGCCAGGCACATCGGCAATCACGAAACTGCGGTTGCTATCCACACGCACCACGCCTAAATTAGGGTGCAGTGTGGTAAACGGGTAATCAGCCACTTTAGGCTTGGCGGCAGACACAGAACGGATAAATGTAGATTTACCGGCATTTGGCATGCCCAGCAAACCGACATCTGCCAGCACTTTCAGCTCAAGATACAGCTCGAAAGCTTCACCAGGATCGCCCTTGGTACATTGGCGCGGTGAGCGGTTGGTACTGGTTTTGAAGTGGATATTGCCCAGGCCACCCTTACCGCCACTGGCGATCATCACCTGTTGGCCGTCGACATTGAGGTCCACCATGGCATGGCCGGTAGCTTTATCACTGATGGTCGTGCCGACAGGCACACGCAGCACCATATCATCGCCGCCTTTGCCGTAGCAATCGGAGCCACTCCCATTTTCACCGCGCTGCGCTTTGAAAGTACGCGTGTAGCGGTAATCAACCAGGGTATTGATATTGCGGTCTGCAAGCACCAGTACCGAGCCGCCACGGCCGCCATCACCGCCGTTGGGGCCGCCCATGGGCTCGTATTTTTCACGGCGGAATGTGGCTACGCCATTACCGCCGTCACCGGCGTAGACTTTGATTGTTGCTTCGTCAATAAACTTCATAATTCAATTTGCCTTTTAAGCGCACTGTTGCGTGACACGATGCTCAACATGCGCATGCACACATTGTACATTGCAGTTTTGTTTGCGCCGTGCGCCTTGCACTGCATCTTAAAATCTCAAATTGCCTGTTATGGAAGCTCCGTAACAGGCAATCATACAAGGCACAATCTAATAACTATAAAGTAAAAAGCCCCGTCAAGCGACAGGGCTTTTTTCATACATCTGCGATTAAACCGCTTCGATGCTCACTGTGTGACGCTTCAACGCGCCTTTAACAGCAAATTTCACTTTGCCTTCAACCAGTGCATACAGTGTGTGGTCTTTACCCATGCCAACGTTTTCGCCAGCATGCATTTTTGTACCACGTTGGCGAACAATGATGCTGCCAGCGTTAACTACTGTTTCACCAAAGGCTTTTACGCCCAGGCGTTTGGCTTGTGAGTCGCGACCGTTACGTGAACTACCGCCTGCTTTTTTGTGTGCCATGTTTGATTCCTTACTCTAGCAATCTGCCGATTAAGCAGAAATAGTATCGATTTGAATTTCAGTATAGCTCTGACGATGACCTTGAGTCTTGCGATAGTGCTTACGACGACGCATTTTAAAGATCATCACTTTGTCGCCACGGCCATGTGATACCACAGTGGCACTGACTTTAGCACCGGCTACCAAAGGTGCACCAATCGTGGTTGATTCACCGTTTGCAATCAACAATACTTTGTCGATCACAACAGTAGAGCCCACGTCACCCACTAATTTTTCAACTTTTAATTTTTCACCAGCGGTAACTTTGTACTGTTTGCCACCTGTTTTGATCACTGCGTACATAAAAATGCCTTAAACGTCGCCTTTTAAAGAACCCGCAATTATACGCAATTAATTCAATAATGCAAATACATTTGCGGATATTCGCAAGCGTATGCGGATGGTAGATTGTCGGCCATCAGGTCGTCAGCGATTTCGGTGACTGTCCTGCGCGCCAGGGCTTGATTATACCGTGTGTGTAGAACGCATACACACTTAATATGGCATTGAGAAAACTATCTGCCATCAATGCAAAAACACCGCCGGGCGCCTGATAATCATTGATACGGTACAGCGGTGGCATTTCAATATTATTCAAGGAGCTTAATGGCTGGAAATGCGCAGAGGCGACTTCCCGGTCGGCCAGCATGACTTTGACATTGAACATATCCGTAATCGATAGCTGCATGGATTGCCCGTCACTGAGCCAGAGCAGGTAATGCCTTTTGTTCAAACGTTCAATATGGCTGATGATGAGCTGGGACATGATAGAAACGATCATTTTTAAAAAGTAGCATCGTAAACAGAATCGCGCTTGCCAAACAGCTTCAGTTTGGATTTAATTTACCATATCAGTTGCCCGGCAACGATACCGCAAGGTCGCCACATGAAGAAATACGAAATCATTGCTGAAGAAATCGCCAGCACCATACAGCAAGGTCTGCTCAAGCGCGGCGATAAACTGCCCTCCATACGCCAGATACAAGCGCTGAAGCAGGTAAATGCCTCTACCGTTTTCCAGGCTTATTATTTACTCGAGGCGCGCGGGCTGCTGGTCACCCGGCCGCGCTCGGGGTATTACGTGGCCGGACCATTGCGTAGCGAACGGTCACTCACACCGGCAAGCCCCGCGCAAACCGGCCTGCCCACTACCTTGCAAGTCAGCGACCTGGTATTTACCCTGCTGGACCGCATCAAAGACCCGCAACACGTGCCGTTTGGCTCGGCATTTCCCAGCCCGCTGCATTTTCCGCTGTCAAAACTGGCTGACCATATGGTCGCTTCAGTACGCCGCATGCAAGCGTCCGATACGGTCAGTGATATCGGGCAAGGGGATTCTGAGCTGCGGCGCCAGATCGCCTTGCGTTACCAGCTGGATGGTACGCCAACAGACGCCGCAGATATTGTGGTAACCAATGGTGCGCTTGAGGCGCTCAACCTCAGCCTGGCGGCAGTCACGCAACCCGGCGATAGCGTGATCATAGAATCACCCAGTTTTTATGCCGCCCTGCAAGCGATCGAAAGAATGGGCTTACGCGCGATTGAAGTGGCCAGTCATCCTGAGCATGGCATAGATCTGGTTGCGCTGGAACAAGCCATTCTCCAGCATCAGCCCAAAGCCTGCTGGCTGATGACCAATTTTCAAAACCCCACCGGCAGCCTGATGCCGGCAGATAAAAAACAGGCACTGGTGGCATTGATCACGCGCCATCAACTGCCACTGATCGAAGATGATGTGTATCGCGAATTGTATTTTGGCAAGCAGCGCCCGCTGCCGGCCAAGGCCTGGGATACCGAAGGCTGGGTCATGCATTGCAGCTCTTTTTCAAAATCGCTGGCGCCGGGCTATCGCGTGGGCTGGGTATCGGCAGGCCGGTTTACTGACCGGATCACACGCCTGAAAATCTCTACCACACTGGCAACCTCCATCCCGGCGCAACATGCGCTGGCGAGCTATCTGGCCAAAGGCGGTTATGACAAATACCTGCGCCAGCTCAGGCACCAGCTCATGTTGCAGCAACTGCAATGCTCACAGGCTATCCATCAGTATTTTCCTGAGCAGGTACGTTTTAACCTGCCGCAAGGCGGCTATTTTTTCTGGATGCAATTGCCTGAACAGTGCGATAGCCTGCAGCTTTTTCAGCAGGCCATTGCCCAAAACATCAGCCTGGCACCCGGACATATGTTTTCATCGCAACAGCAATACGCCAACTTCATCCGGCTCAATTACGGCCACCCACTGAATACACCCAGCCTGCAGGCCATCCAGACATTGGGCAAGCTGATTTCACAAGCGAGCAGTTAAAACTGATATGGTTTTTTAATTAAAAACTGAATCTGTTTTAACAGGCGTAAACAGCCTATAGTGCGCTCGTCTCCAGTCGTTTTCGAGTGTCATCATGCAAGCCTCGCGTAGCAAAACCGTGATTCCTATCGTGTCCGCTCCGGTCACTGAAAAAACTATTTCTTTGTACCAGAAAACCGCAAAGGTTTATCCGCGTACCGTCAGCGGCTATTTTAAAAACTGGCGCTGGCTGATGATCTGGCTCACGCAGATCGTGTTTTATGGCTTGCCGTGGTTGCAATATGGCGAACGCCAGGCATTTTTAATGGATATAAACGCACAGCGTTTTTACCTGTTCGGCATGGTGATTTTTCCGCAGGACCTGTTTTACCTGGCGCTGCTACTGATCGTGTGCGCGCTGGGATTGTTTTTGTTTACCGCTGTCGCTGGCCGCTTGTGGTGTGGTTTCTCGTGCCCGCAATCGGTATACACAGAAATATTCTTATGGATGGAACGTCGTATTGAAGGCGACCGCATGGCCAGACAGAAGCTGGATGCGCAACCGTGGGGATTACGGAAAACCGGCATCAAGCTAGGCAAGCATAGTGTCTGGCTGGGGTTTGCCATGCTGACTGGGCTGTCGTTTGTCGGCTATTTCACGCCTATCCGCGAACTCTCGCCTGCGCTGCTGCAATTCCAGCTGAGTGGCTGGGAATGGTTCTGGTTCGGCTTTTATAGTATCGCCACTTATGGCAATGCCGGGTTTCTACGTGAGCAGGTCTGCAAGCATATGTGTCCTTATGCCCGCTTCCAGAGTGCCATGTTTGATAATCACACCCTGATCGTGGCGTACGATAGTGCGCGTGGCGAACCGCGTGGTGGCCGCAGCAAAGGCCAGGATTTCAAGGCCGAGGGTTTGGGCTCTTGCATAGATTGCAACATCTGCGTGCAAGTGTGCCCGGTCGGGATCGATATCCGCCAGGGCCTGCAATATGAATGCATCAGTTGCGGGCTGTGCATTGATGCCTGCAATGAGGTGATGGATAAAATGCAATATCCGCGTGGGCTGATCCGTTTTTCAGCCGGTGGCAATACTAGTGAACATGGTTTGTTAAGCCATATGCTGCGCCCGCGGGTGCTGATCTATAGCGCGCTGTTTGCGCTGATCTTCGGCTGGATGGCCTATAGCATGCTGCATAAACCAGCCTTCAAAGTCGACATCATGCGTGACCGTAATATCATGTATCGCGAGACGACCCAAGGCGTAGAGAACCTGTACCAGCTTCATCTGCTGAACGCTACAGAACAGCCTCAGCACTATCGCATCCGGGCAAGTGGTATGGCAGATATCACTATAGAAAGTGAACGGTCACTCACGGTGGGAGCCACTGAAGAAGCTTTAATCCCGCTGAGCCTTGCGGTGCCGCATTCAGACAAAACCGGTAGCCAGCGTATCACCATTGAGGTCACCGCCCAGCCTTCCGGCGAGACGGTCACCACTGGCAGCACTTTCTACCTGCCAAAATAGCGAACTGCCTAAACGCCTGGCTGAAGTTGACCAGCCAAGGCCTTTCGACTACCCCTTAACCCGTGCAAGCTAGCCTGGCGTTCTCAAGACGCCAGGTTCAGTACACGGGTCTTTTTTTGCGACAATACTTTGAGCAGCAGCTTGTAGGTTTCCAGCTCAAATCTGCGGGGCGTTGTTTGCGTGCGCAGCGCTTGCAACGCTTCATCGCTGGCAGCAACGCCCAGATAGACCCAATGCTCAAACACATGGATCTGTCGCAGGTCATTTTCGTGATTGTATTCCTCGATGCCGATTTTTCCGGCATAAGGCCACAGACTTAGTTTGTGCGCAATAAGCGCCTGTTGCAGGCGCAAGCCATGTAGCTCGGCTAACTCCTGGCCGCAACACGCGCCTTTGCAGCGCTTGAGCTGAAAAGCGACGCAAGGGCCACTGCGATCACCTTCCAGGCCCAGTACCTTGAGGCATAAGCCATTGCGCTCGGCTATTTTTCGCAGTGCTTCAGTCGCCTGTTTTTTACTCTTGAAAGTGCCGAACAGGCCGCCCATTTGACTGGGGTCTATGTCAGCAGCCTCAACCAGCCTGACCACCGGTTGTGACAATGGATCCAGTTGCCAGCTATACAAGGACTGCTCATGCGTTAACTGGCGGTTATACAAAGGCCTCTGCATTTTGAGTAACCGTGTTTCCAGCAGCAAGGCGCTGAGCTCACCTGCGGTGGGAATCCACTCAAAGCGCCTGATCTCCTCTGTCAGGCGTTGCTCGCGGCTGGAAGCTTTATTGCCACTAAAATGCGCCAGCACGCGGGCGCGTACATTGACGCCTTTGCCTATGTAAAGTGGCACATCATTCTCGCCATAAAACAGGTAGACGCCTGGCGTTTCCGGCAACTCGCCGATCACACTCGCATCAATATGAGCGGGTAATACCGGCGCTGCCATCAGCTTTTGCGCGGCAGATTGCACGGCCGCTTCGCCCAGCTCCTGCCGGGCGTCTGCCAGCATGCGCAATATCGCTTCAACATCGCCCATGGCGCGGTGACGGGCGATGCCCACCATGTTGTGCCTGGCAACGATGGCATCAATGCCATGACTGAAATGTTGCGGATATAACAGGCGTGAGAGTTTGACAGTACACAACACTTTTTGCTGCAGGGATATCCCCAGGCGCTTGAACTCAGTTTTGAGGAAGCCATGATCAAAGCGTACGTTATGCGCGGCCAGCACCGTGCCTTCAAGAAAAGCCAACAATTGGCTGGCCACTTCGGAAAACAGCGGGGCATGTTCGACCATGGCATTATTAATACCGGTCAATGACTGAATAAATGGCGGAATGTCCATTTGCGGATTGACCAGCGTCTGCCAGCGGGCAGTTTCTACACCGTCATCAAAACGGACCAGCGCAATTTCAGTAATGCGGTCTTTGAGCGGCGTAGCGCCAGTGGTTTCAAGATCAAGAAAAGTGATGGATGGCAGCATAAATATGGAGGCTAGATTTGCAGCATATCCAGCGATATGCGTAACCCCATTCTATCGTACTTAATCTGTATTTCCTGATTGAATTCAGGCTGGATTTGTTAAGAAAAACGGCAGTCTTAGCGTAGTTTAACCTGTATTTAATCTGGTAAAGAAGGTTGTATCAAAATGCATACATTTCTACGTAAAACTACTATAGACATCAGTTTAAATTGATGCTGTAATCATTGGATTATATTGATGACAATTATAACTAAATAACATGCCGAATTTATACCTAGAAAATCAGCTTTGTTTCTCACTTTATTCCGCCACCCACGCCCTGCTCCGTTCTTACAAACCGGATCTGGATAAACTGAATTTAACTTATCCGCAGTATCTGGTGCTGGTCGCTTTGTGGCAATTCAAGCAGCTTTCGATCAAAGAGATCGCTGAGAAACTATTGCTGGAACCGGCCACGATCACGCCGGTTGTTAAACGCCTGGAAGTGAAAAAACTGACTACCCGCACCCGCCAGAAAGATGACGAGCGTGTGGTGATTGTGACGCTGACGGAAGAAGGTAAAAACCTGCGCAGCAAACTGTCAGATATTCAAAAACGGGTTGCCTGTGACACCGGTCTTTCAGATGTCGCATTCCAGACCCTGAACAGTACATTGAGCGAGCTCACTAAAAACGTTAGCGCCAAGCTGGCAGACTGATTATTCGTTGCGGATAAATATGTCCGCTGCAAGCTTAAAAAGGCAATGACTTGACCGTCCTTGCCTTTTTTAATGCGCGTTAGGTTCAGTGCCTGAATCAGGCGTTTTTCAATTGGCGCATAAACGCCTCGAATGAACCTTTGGTTGCTTGCAGTGCCTGCAACTTGCTGACTGACTCTGCAAGGGAATCACTCATCATTTCCAGCGCATCTTCATCGAGGCGCAGACTCATGGCGCCGATCTCCAGCTCTACGGTGCCGTGGGTTTCGCAATAATGCACACGGAAACCCGCTTGGCCTGATAACAAAATTTTCTTACACATGGAATGCTCGCTCATGATGGATTTTCATTCAACTGGGTTAATGAGTGGCCGGCGTTACCTGGCTGCGGCGCAGATTGCTCGTGTTCATTGACCAGCAGCGTCCATTGCACACACATGCGGCGGGAAACGCGGCAGATCAGGTCCGAATCTGCATACTCAGGTGCGGTTAAGGTTTCAGCCAGCCGCAGCGCCTGCTTGGCCAGCTCGTAGGTTGGCTTTTTAATATATAAAGTAGCGATATAAAGCAAAGAAGCCATGACAGACTCAGCATCAGGCAATGCCGGGTCATAGCGCATGGGATTGATACTGGCTGCCTGCATGATTACCCTTTCAAACGCTCATTTCTATTTCAGTTTGCATGACGATGCGGGCGGCCGCTTTGCGCAACATTTCGTTAATGACGATAAAACTGTCTGCCTCGAATTTGAGTGTTGTGCCACCGACTTCGACTTCTACCGTGTCCGATGATTTATGATAAAGCACTTTACAAGCCGTTTTTCCTGCCAGCATGGTCTTGCCTACTACAGTTTGACGCTTCATCATGAATCTCCTTTTCGTTAAACTACAGGTAAATGATAATTATTATCATTTACTAAGTCAACCATTTTATTTGCGTAACGCTCGGCTGCCTGGGAACAAACGGATGAAGTAATACCCGCCTGTTTCTTTAAAGAATGCAGGTTTTGAAGTGGCTCAATGCCTATTGATGTTTTAGCAGAAAAGCGGTCGCGTGTTGACTGCTCATCGGTTTACTCAGCAGGTAACCCTGGATCTCATCGCAGCCATGCGACAACAAAAAGGCTTTCTGCTCGGCGGTTTCCACGCCTTCGGCGATGGTTTTTAACCCCAGGCTGCGCGCCAGGTGAATGATGGCGATGACGATGGCTTTATCTTCGTCATCAGTAGAAATATCGCGCACAAACGACTGGTCTATCTTAAGTTTGCATACCTTGAATTTCTTGAGGTAACTGAGAGAGGAATACCCGGTGCCAAAATCATCAATAGACATGCGTATGCCCAGTTTATCCAGCGTATCCATCATACTGACTGCGCCTTCAGGGTTCTCCAGCGCAACACCTTCGGTCAGCTCCAGCTCCAGAAATTTTGGTTCGACATCATAACGCTGCAGGATTTCCTGTATCAACACAGGCAAGCCGGGGTTGCGGAACTGGACACTGGATAAGTTGACTGACACGCACATATCGGCAATGCCTGCCTGTTGCCATTGCCGGATCTGCTGCACCGCCTGCTCCAGCACCCAGCTGCCGATAGAAATAATCAGGCCACTGGACTCTGCCAGCGGGATAAATTCAGCCGGAGAAACCGCACCCAATTTTGGATGCTGCCATCGCAACAAGGCCTCCAGGCCCACCAGTTTCTGCGTGGTCAGGTCCATTTGTGGCTGGTAATACACCGCCAGCTGCCCCAGTGCGATCGCTTGCCGTAAAGCATTCACCAGTTGCAGATGCCGGGCCGTCTGGATCTGCATCTGGTTGCTGAAGAAGCGGTAGCCATTGCGACTCTCCTTCTTGGTGCGGTACATGGCGACATCCGCATTACGTTGCAGGCTTTCGATATCCAGGCCATCATCGGGATAAATGGCGATGCCGACAGAGGCCGTGATCGTCAGTTGATATTGGTCTATCACCAGCGGTTGTTCGATCGCTTTGAGTAAGCGCTCTACGACCTCCTGGGCAATGTCATGCCCGGAGCCTGCCAGCAGGAACACGAACTCATCGCCACCCAGACGGCAAATGGTGTCTTCAGGCCGCACAAGGTTTTGAAAGCGCTTGGTCAGCTCGATCAACAGGCTATCGCCATAGCGATGCCCCAGACTGTCATTCACATCTTTGAAATGATCGAGGTCGAGGAACATCAGGGCGAACTGGCCGTCCTGCGCCCAGGCACGCTCAATTTCCACGGTGACGCGCTCATTGAGCAGGTTGCGATTAGGCAGGCCAGTCAGCGCGTCATAATTAGCCAGGAACTGTATGCGCTGCTCCGCCTCTTTGCGCACCGTGATATCGCGCAAAAACGCACTGTAATAGCGTTCGCCGTTGCGCTCGATTTCGATAATGGTCAACTCCACCGGAAACTCAGCGCCATCATTGCGCATGGCAGCGATTTCGATAGAGCGGCCTAGCAGCCTGGATTCGCCTGAGCGCTGCAATCGCTGTAAGCCCTTGTTGTGCGCATCGCGATAAGCAGGCGGTACAATCACCTCACCCAGGCTCCTGCCCACCACATCCACGCGCTGGTGCCCGAAAATACGCTCTGCTGCCAGGTTCCATTCAATAATAAAACCGCCAGTATCCATATTGATGATCGCATCGAGCGCATTTTCCATCACCAGTTGTGCTCTTTGTTCACTGGCGAGCAAACTTTGCTGATACTGGGTACGTTCTTGCTGCACCGCAAAACGGTCTAACGCAAAATCGATATTGGCGACCATATCAATCAATAAGCGCTGGATGTCAGGCGCAAACGCCTGCTCTTCAGAGGTATAAAGCGACAGGCAAGCCACCACTTTACCTTCGCTGTGCAGCGGCAAAAACGCCGCCGCCTTCCAGGAGAACTCCGAAGCCGAAGCATGCCATAATGCGGCCACCGGATTAGTCTGAAAATCTTGCAGCCAATAGGGTTGATCATTGGCGATGGCCAGGCCACACGGGCCCCTGCCGTTAGGCGCCTGCGGGTCTGCCGAGATGGATATTTTATTGAGGTATTCCAGCCCGGTGCCAAATGCGGCGGCGATACTGATCTGTTTAGTCTCCGGCTGCACTTCACCGACCCAAACCAGTTTGGCGTGTCCAAAATCAACGATGATGCGGCAGATTTTTTCAAACAGGGTCTGCCGATCATGGCTTTGCACGATCGCCTGGTTGCATTGACTGAGCGCCAGATAGAGCTGCGTCAATTGCTGATGATGCTTGACAGTCTGCGACGTACTCATGACATCACTCCGCTACATGATCATTAAACACAGACCCCGCAAGGTGCTGACGATTTTTCCCTGTCGGCAAAAGTCAGCGTATGTAAGCGGCTGGCGCTTACCCTTTCAGGTGCCGCTTTCCCTGTCATATTAAATGACTTACAAAATGAGTGTAAATATTATTTACCACCCCACTACTGTATGAGACAGCATCAAAATCAAAGCGTGGAAAAAGTAGACAAATGTCCGGTAATTTAGCGAGGCTGCCAGAAACAGACAGGTCGGTGAACAATTGCCTGGTCAGGCAGTTGCCAGTGCGGGTGCTTCGGCCCAGTAAATCTGTCCGCAGCCTAATAGCTTGGCTTGATACATGGCCTTATCAGCCGTTGAAAGTAATTGTTCTATGCTGTCACCCTCTTTGCAGATGGCCAGCCCGATAGATGCACCTAACTGGCACTCGGACGCATGGATCATAAACGCCGGTTCAAACACCATCAGGCATTTATTGGCGACCATTTCTACTGAAGCATTCGGTTGCCCCTGCAAGTCAGACAACACAATCACAAACTCATCACCACCCACCCTGGCAAGGGTATCGCTACCGCGAATCACCTTGCCCAGGCGGCGTGAGACTTCGATCAGCGCCTGGTCACCCGCTTCATGCCCCAGCTGGTCATTAATCGCTTTAAAACCATCCAGGTCAAGGTAGAGGATGGCGGTACTGGTGTGCTTGACTGCGGCAATCTCCATCGCCTGGCGCATGCGCACTGCCAGCAGCTTGCGGTTAGGCAGCCCGGTTAAAAGGTCATGGTGCGCGACATGATTCAGCTCCAGGTTCTGCGCAGAGATCTTCTGGTAAGCCTCTTTCAGGGAACCGATCAGGTCTTCGTTCTCAAAACTGATGCGCTGGGCTTGCCGTAAAGACTGATTGAATCGAAAGGTGACGCCTATCATCAATAGATAGAAGATCACACTGAACACCGCCATCACGGCATTCGGCACGCTATTACCAGTAGCAAAGATCACCACGGTAGGCAGCATGGCAGGCAGGCTAAAGGCAAAAAAAGCCGGGATACACGAAGCCATGGTCACCACGCCGCCCATCACCATGGCCTGAATGGCGGTGATGACGATAATGACCGTCATCGGCGAGGCATCCGTGATCAAAAAGCCCAATGCGCCCCAGGCCAGCCCGGATAAGGCGATGGTCAGGCAGTACTGGTAGGCCAACCTAGCGTTGAACCCGTGTTTGGCAAGCTTGCTTTTACAGCGGCGTGTCAGCCACCAGCGAAAAGCAATCACTATATAGACCAGTAAAGTCCAGACAAAAAAAGAATCGCGATTATGAGAATCTAGTTGTGAAATGCTGATCAGCAAGCCACCCAGGGCACTGCCGATCAATGGGATATGGGCGCTAGCCATCAGCCGATGAAACAACGCTTCGTCAATACGCCCTTCTAAGCTCATCGAATCTACTCACCCTAAAATGCCTGCTCAAGCTACATAAATGATACAAAACTATGAGCTCATGCTAATACAAGCTTGCAAAAATAACCAGATTGTCCTCAGGGGTTTTCAATTCATTACAATCGCGCAGCACTGCCTGTTTTTTTGTGTAATGTTCAGGGGGAGCCCGCTACCCACCCCTTCAGGCTTATAACGTACTTAAGCAGGTTTGACGGCGACCGCATTGATCAGTGTTTCCTTGCGCTCTTGAGGTACAGCGAACCCTAGCCACTCCATCAATCCGCAATCGGGACGGCTCCACCATAAAAATGGCAGGGAAATATGCGTTTGCGGCAGTGAAAAACCAGCGCTGCGTATCATGTCTGCATATTCATCGGCCGTGCGCTGTACTTCCATAGGATGGCGAAACAGCAAGCGGATCTGCAGAGTTTCAATGTAATGCTTGGTGGATTCAGCAAACAGCAGCAAACCATTCGGTTTGAGGATACGGAAGAACTCCTGCATGGCGGCTTGCTGCTCGACGATATGGTGGAAGGTCTGGTGGCAGAAGATCATATCGACCTGGTTATCTGCGATCTCGTACATATTGGCTGCATTGGCATGACATAGCCGCACCGGCGTTTTGCAACGCGCTGCAGCCGCTCCGGCCCGGGCCTGGATATCAGGGTCGGCATCCACCCCTATCAATAATGCAGGTGAGAAGCGTCGGCTCAGGCTATCAAACGCATGACCAAAACCACAACCGATGTCGAGTATGGTCTCAACCTGGGATTTTTCTGGCGGGATAAAGCGTTGCACGTCATTGAGGGCCCGTTCCAGTACGCGGATCTTCCACATATCCGTGTTGAGAAACCAGTCGCCAAAACGGGACTCTTTGACGAAGGGAAAACGTTGCGTTGTCATTTTAATTTAACCACTGTCCCTTTCAGGGCGACACCTGACATCAATGCACCGCTACCGCACATGTATTCCGTATCGCTCACTGTTTCAATATCTTTATAGTTGCTCTTGATATGAATGACTGCGTTGCCGCCTTCTTTCCTGGCCCGCTCCTGCAACTCGAGCACCGCACTTAAAAAAGCCCACTCACAGGCGACCTGGTCGGACTTGTTGAAACCGTTGGTTTTTTTATTGGTTTTCCATTCGCCAAACTCTTTTTCAACGGCACCGGCTTTTTGATTGCCGAATTGCAGCGTGATCGCCGGGTCCAGTTTGCTTTTGACTTCAGCGTTGGCCAGCGCATCGGCCACCGGATACATTTTGCGGTCATCCCTGGCGTGTGCGTGGGAGGCGAAGACGAATGAAGTGATGACTAACAACATTGCAACATTAGGTTTTTTCATTTTTATAGCCTTTAATGAATAACAGTGAGAAATCAAGCATGGTATCGCTGGAGGATAATGCTGACGTTGGTACCGCCGAATCCAAAGCTGTTGGACATGGCGCATTCTATCGAATAATCCATATTGTGCTCAACGATAGGCAGGCGAGCCGCTTTGGCATCCAGCTTATAAAGATGCGGGCACCCGGCCACAAATCCGTCTTGCATCATGGCGATCACATAAATCAATTCGTGGGCTGCCGAAGCACCGATAGGATGCCCGGAAAGCCCTTTGGTGGAAGAAATCATGGGAATACGCGACTCAAACACCTGCTTGATCGCTTCGAGTTCACTGACATCACCCACCGGGGTCGAGGTGGCATGCGCATTGATATAATCCACGGCTGCGGCTTCAGGCCTGTCTGCCTGATGTTCGGCCAGCGCCAGCTTCATAGCCCTGGCGGCACCTTCCGGCGAAGGCATCACCATATCCGCCAAGCCATCGGATGAAGCACCAAACCCGGTCAGCTCGGCATAAATGTGTGCGCCTCTGGCCTGCGCATGCTCCAGGGATTCGAGGACAAGCATGCCGGCGCCGCCCGCGAACACAAAGCCATCGCGGCTCTCGTCATAAGGGCGTGAAGCAGTCTCATCGGGGAAATGCGTGGTCAATGCACCCATGGCATCAAACATGGCCGCGCTGGTCCAGTTGGCCTCTTCGGCGCCGCCTACAATCATGACATCCTGCTTGCCAAACTGTATCAGCTGGCTGCCATAACCGATGCAATGTGCAGAGGTAGCGCAGGCCGAGGTCATGCCGCAACTCAGCCCTTGTATGCCGAATGCCGTCGCCAGGTTGGCAGAGACGGTACTGCCCATCACGCGTGGCACCACATAAGGCAGCACTTTGTGCAAACCGTGCTGCTCTAGCAATTGCGTTGCAAGATGATGCTCAAACGGCGAGCCGACACCGGAGCCCGTTACCAGGCCGGTACGCTCGGAAGTTAACTGCGCAGAAGTCAGACCACTCGTTTCTATCGCCTGCCGCGCCGCATGGTAGGCATACAGTGAAGCATCGCCCATAAAGCGGCGTAGTTTGCGCGGGACGGGTGGCAAAGTGCTGATATCCGGCTTGCCGGAGACGACACTGCGCATGCCATGTGCTGCATACTCGGCGTCATAACGAATGCCTGAGCGGCCAGCGCGCAAGGCATCCGTGACTTCGACCAGACTGTTTCCCAGGCAGGAGGTGATCCCCACGCCGGTGATGACAACGCGACGCATGCTTACAGCTTGCTGATTTCCTGATCAATCCCCTCTTTCAGGACGCCTACCCATTTATGATAAAAAGGATGGATAAAAGATTGACCTTCTTTGGTTTCAAACTTCATGTTCACACTGTCTTTGTAATGGATCGCGTAAGCGGTAGCATCATAGGTGATCTCGATACGCACCGTGTGTTTGTAGCGCACGACCAGAGTAGCTTCAATCTTGCCGTCAGTGGCAGCAGTCACTTTCCAGTCATTTTTTTCGGCGGCAGTGGTGATTGCCTGCTTTACTTGTGCCGCGGTCAGAGCCTTGCCACTCGCAGGGTGAACGGTGACCTGTTCGGCACCGCCTACGGGCACAGTTGTGCGGGCATTGGCCTGCAAAGGCAACACGGCAATCAGCAACAAGGACATTACTATTGGCAAAAATCTTTTCATTTTTTTCTCCTTTTTTTAAATAATCAGCCGGTAAACTTCTTGAAAATAAGCGAGGTGTTAATCCCCCCGAACGCAAAATTATTACTCATGAAATACTCGATATCTAACGCTCTCCCGGCACCTGTCACATAATCCAGCATGGCGCAGGCCGGGTCAGGCTGCGCCAGGTTGATGGTTGGCGCAAACCACTGGCGCCTGAGCATTTCGATCCCCCACCAGGCCTCGATGGCACCACAAGCGCCCAGGGTGTGCCCGAGAAAACTCTTCATGGAGCTGATGGGCACCTGGCGACCCAATACTTTTTCTGTGGCGTGGCTTTCGGCCACATCGCCGCGATCGGTGGCCGTGCCGTGCGCACTGACATAACCAATGGCACTGGCGGGTAAAGCAGCGTCATCCAGCGCCTGCTGCATGGCCACCGCCATGGTTTCCATTTCAGGCTGGGTGATATGTGTGCCATCGGCGTTGCAGCCAAAACCGACAATTTCGGCATAGATGGTAGCGCCGCGTTGTTGTGCGTGTTCCAGCTCTTCCAGCACCAGGGTCGCCGCACCTTCGCCCACCACCAGGCCATCGCGTTCACGGTCAAACGGGCGCGGGGTGAGCGCGGGTGTATCGTTGCGGGTACTGGTGGCAAATAGCGTATCAAACACCGCGGAACCGGGCGCCGAGATTTCTTCAGCGCCACCGGCCAACATCATGGCCTGACGACCGTATTTAATCGATTCATAGGCATAGCCTATGCCCTGACTACCTGAAGTGCAGGCGCTGGAGGTGGGGATCACGCGGCCTTTCAAGCCAAAAAACAGGCCGATATTCACGGCCGCGGTATGCGGCATCATATGGATGTAACTGGTAGAAGTCACATTCTGCATGTCGCCTTTCTCAAGCATGGCAGCAAATACTTTCACGGGTTCTACACTGCCTGAGGATGAGCCATAGGCAATGCCCATACTGCCATTCTGTATCTCTTCACTATTGAGCAGCCCGGCCTGGGCCAGTGCCATTTCTGTCGCCACTACGGATAGCTGCGCCACCCGCCCCATAGAACGCGTCATCTTGCGCGAGAAATGACCAGGCACGCTGAAATCATCGATCGGCGCAGCAATACGGGTATTCAGTGCGCCTATATAATCCCACTCCGGCATGTACCTGACGGCATTCTGCCCGGCACGCAACCGTTGCTCAATGTCTGACCATTGCGAGCCCAATGCAGTGACACCGCCCATGCCGGTGATAACAACGCGTTTCATCACACCATCCCGCCATTCACGCTCAGCACTTGCCGGGTCATATATGCCGCATCATCCGACATCAAAAACGCCACCGCAGCAGCGACTTCGCGGGTATGGCCCATGCGGCCGACCGGGATCATTTTGAGCATTTCTGGCAGATGCTCCAGCTGCCCTGTCATATCCGTCTCGATCAAGCCCGGGGCGACACAATTCACGGTGATTTTCCGGCTGGCGAGTTCAACCGCCAAGGCTTTTGTGGCACCGATCAAACCCGATTTTGCGGCGCTGTAATTGACCTGGCCGCGATTACCCATAATGCCGGAAACAGAAGCCAGCGTGACGATACGCCCGCCCTGTTTCATTCTCACCATAGGCATCACCAGTGGTTGCACCACATTGAAAAAGCCGTTCAATCCGGTATCGATCACCTGATCCCAGTCCTCTTCGGTCAGGGCGGGGAATGCGCCATCGCGTGTAATGCCCGCATTGCAGACCACACCATAAAAGGCGCCATTGGCGGCGACATCATTTTCCAGCACTTCTTTCACATGCGCCCGGTCGCAGATATCGAACGTGAGTGTGTGCGCTTTGCCTGTATGCGCATTGACTTCAATCGCTTCGATTTCAGCAGCTACCGCAGCAAGTGCATCAGACTCACTTCTGCCATGCAAGGTCACTGCAAACCCTTCGCGCGCAAGTCTTAACGCGATTTCCCGACCTATGCCCCGGCTAGAGCCTGTCACCAATACCCTTCTGCCACTCATGACCCGGCCCCTTGTAAAAATTGTTGGAAATTGTCTGGTTCAAATACTTTTAGTGTGGCACTGGCGAGTACGTTTGCAGTCTCGCCAGGCTGCTTTTCAGCACGTTCATTTTGCTGACCCTGCTCGTTATCGCCCGCCATTACTTGCTCACAAATCGTGCAATCATAAGCAGCCAGGCCACTTTCATCGCGGAAAATCATCACTGCCTGTATGCGCAATTGCCGGTTGCCGATGAAGACTGGCACGCTTGCCAGGTAGCGTCGCGACCCCAGCAACACACCTTGTTTGGGTGGCTGCTGTTGCAGGCGTTTATTCAATGCCACATGACAGCCTATCGCTTGTGCCATCAGTTCAATGCCTATCCACGCAGGCATATTGCCCTCTGCATCGGCGTACCAGGCTTGTGTGTCCGGGGTATACAGCATGGTCACGGATTCGGCATCAAAGCTATCCGCCTGGTCCAGCAGCAGCATAGGCGGCCTGTGCATCAGCAATTCAGAGACATCGGGTAATACTTGTATGTCAGATGGATTCACAGGCCGGCCCCCAGGATCACGCTGGCATTGCTGCCGCCAAAAGCAAACGAGTTACTCATGCAGATACGTGGTGCGACTGCATCGGTGGCAGTCTCTGCCGTGACCAGGTTTAACGCTGGCATCTCTGTATCGGCACAGCCGTCCCAATGATGGGCGGGCATTTTCCCGTCCTGGATGGCTAACGCACAAATGGCGATTTCGGTGGCACCGGCGGCGCCTAGCGTATGCCCGGTGTATGGCTTGGTGCCACTGCATGGCACGCCCGCACTGAAAATCTCGGCTACCGCCAAGCTTTCCATCGCGTCATTTTTAGGGGTGGCGGTAGCATGCAGGTTCAGGTACCAGATATCGCTGGCCGACAATGCTGCGTCCTGCAAGGCATATTGCATGGCCTGTTTTGCGCCTGTCCCTTCCGGATGCGGGGAAGAAATATGCCAGGCATCACTGCTTTCACCTATGCCCAACAGCTGGAAAGGCGATGCGTCGCGGCGCATGACAAACAGGGCGGCGCCTTCGCCAATATTAATGCCGGACCGGTTAACACTCATCGGGTTACACAAGGTAGAGGAGATGGATTCCAGCGCATGGAAGCCATTAAAGGTCAGGTTGCAGAGTGAATCTACGCCACCGACAATGACTGCATCACATAACCGGTGCCGTATCAGGTTGCGTGCCGACTGGAAGGCTTTAGCACTGGAAGTGCATGCGGTGGATACAGTGTAGGCCAGCGCAGTCAGACCGAAATACTCAGACAGGAAACGCGAGGGTGAACCAAACTCATGCTGCGCATAATCATAGGTTTCAGGCAGCTCGCCTGTCGTGCGCATGACGCGCAAGGCGGCTTCAGTCTCGGCAATGCCAGAGGTACTGGTACCCAGCACCACCCCTACCCTGTGCGGGCCAAACTGCGCAATGGCGGCTTCGATTTCAGCCTGAATCTGCAATGTAGCCGCAAGCAATAGCTGGTTATTGCGGCTATCAAACTTGCGTAGATGCGGCGGGATGTCAGGCAACTGGCCTTGCGCGCGCCCGACCGGGATGGTTCGCTGCGGGATCCAGCCAGTTTCGTCCACCATGCCGGAGGTATCAGCCTGCCACAATGCAGCAGCGATTGACTCGCGGCCAGAGCCCAGCGCGTTGATGATCCCCGGATGTGATAAATAAATGGAAGCTTGCTGCATCAGCGTTTTTTATTTTAATGGTTAGTTATTCAAGCGTTTCAATGTCCATCTGCATATCCAGTGCAGGAAAACGGACCAGTAATTTCTGATATGGATGTTCAATCGAATGGAACTTAACATCCATTATCACTTTACCATTTAATATTATATCGCGCTGCAATGTACTCTCGTGCATTTCGGCATTACGACTTAATCCTTCGCGCACCTGGCTGGCTGGCCAGCGCGTTACCTGCAACAATGCCAGCAACCATTTGGCATCCCAGTGAGTACCCAGTTGCTCCACCTGGATAACGCCTGCATTCGGCATATCGATATTAGCCAGCGTTTGCCCCAGTGGCGACAACATCGCCATGCGCACCCCGGAAGCATCCACCTCGACACTGGTCAGCAGGGTTTCCTGCGTTTGTTTCAGCGTTACCGTGACTTTTTGCTGCTCGGCAAACGCAGGTATCTGTGTTGTCGGTTGCAAGCAATATTGCACATTGCCTGGCAATGCGGTGCAGCGCGGGGAAGAGGTACTGCTGCAGGCAGCCACCAGTATAGCTATGGCTAATATCGCTACATGCTTAAACACGTTGTGACTCCGGCAACACAGTCCCCAATAAACTTAACGGTGCACATATCACGCTCACGCCTATTCCGATCAGCAAGGTGGCGCCAAACCCGGAAAGTGCCGGCATATGGCTTAACGATAGCAAACCGAAAGAAAGCAGGGTGGTAGCGGCAGAAAGCAGCACCCCCACCAGTGCCGAGGGCTGGCTCCAGCCGCCTTCATACAAAAATATCGCATAATTGACACCCACACCCAGCACCAGCATCAAAGCCATCATATTAAACAGGGTGAAGGTGATCCCGGCATAGCCCAGCACACCTATGGTCACGAAAATGGCCAATAATGGTGGCAACAACATCAACAAGGCACGGCGCCAGCGGTAGCGGATGCCGAGCAGCACCAGGATCAGGGCAAACGCACCCGCCAGCCAGAACGCGCTCCATTGCCGGTACTGGGCGAGCAGTTGGCTGACACTGGACGGTTTATCTACAAATACCACACCGGGCAGATGGCTGGTTGCTTGTTGCAAGGCGGGCATATCCTGGCTACGCTGCAATTGCACAATAGACGCATAGCCTGCACCTTGCTGGCCTAACCACAGATGCCGCACAGGCATTGAAACCGGTGATTGCAACCAGTCTTCAATCGTCACCGGCTGAGCAGATGCCGTCATTGCCTGTAACCATTCCGCGATAACTTCCTCACGTAAGCCCGCTTCGGACATGATGTGGGCGAGCTGAGTCTGCTGCCCGCTCAAGCGCGATTGCAATAACTGGTGATTTTCCAGCTGTGTACGCGTAGACGGCACCATGGTGGAGATGCTCTGGTAACCAGACAGCTGCCGCCTGCTGACGAATTGCTTCAGTACCGAATCCAGTTGCTCCTCATGTTGTAACACCTGCTCCGGCGTATTGCCTTGCACCAGGAAGAAAGCAGTTTCAGTCTCCAGCCCTACCAGTTGCCGCACTTTTTGTTCCTGTTGCTGCAAAACCTGCGAGCGATGGACCAGGATGCGGATATCATCATTTGCCTCTATCATCCGCCAGCCGGGGATCATCACCACGGCGAGAATGATGAGTGCACCCAGCATCTTTTTAGCGCTCAGCCAGTGCAAAAAACGTGGCAAGGCCTGTTGCAGGCGCACAAAATAAGCAGGTGTCGTGATCTTATGTGGCCGGGATAAAAATATCGGCAATAGCAGCAACACTGTAGCCCAGGTTACCAGCAAGCCGACCATGGCAAACATGGCGATTTGCGATAAGGCGGGGAAAGGCGCACCGGCAAGCGCTGCGTAACCAAGCAGACTGGTCAGCAACGCCATAGTGAGTGCCGAAGTGATGTTGCGTATGCCTGAACGGGCCTGCCACTGCACTCCGGCGGCCATCCTGGCAGAAAAGAACTGGATACTGTAATCAAACGCCTCGCCAATCAGGCTGGCGCCAAACACCAGCGTGATCAAATGGATCTTGCCGTAGACCAGTAAAATCACCACCAGTGCCGTCAGTATCCCCCATGCCACACTGGCCAGACCCAGCAGCAGTGGCCGCACGCTGCGATACACTAACAGCATCAGCAACAGGATGCCGGTGAGGGACACCAGCCCTATCATATCCACTTCCGCGCGGGTACTGGCTTGCGCGTCGCTGGCATAAAACACCGCCCCGGCTTTGAGCAAACCGGCGCCTGGTAATTGCTGATGCAATCCCTGCTCGGCCTGCTGCAAGGCCGCCAGTGTCTTTTCCTGAATGGTGGCATCATAAGAGGAGCCCCTGAGCAGGATACTCACCAGCACCCAAGTGCGGGATTTGCCGTTTGCCATGTGCTCCTGCGTGGTCAATATGCCGTCATTCACCGTCAGCTTGCCAGGGTTAACCATGGTTTGCGCCAGCCAGCGGTCACCCAGGCCAAACGGATCCTCGGCGAGCGGCACTGTCATGCCGAATGACATAGGGCTCATCAGTTTCTGCTGTAGCTGCGCTTGCCAATCCATCTGGCTTTGCTGTAAGGCTTGCGCATCGTCATCGGCCAGCAGTGTGGTGCGATGGGCAAGATAATTCTGCTGAATCTGCCGGATATCAAACGCTGGCACCTCAATATCCACGCGCTGAAAAACGCCGGACTGCTGCAGTTGATGGGCGAATGCACGCGAAGCAGCCATCAGCTGAGTGTCACTTCCTGAGGTTAGGCCTTCTTCCACTTGTTCAATTGGCGCACCTATCAGCAGAAATACCCTGTTACCTATCAATGCGGACAAATGCTGGACAGCCGTTTCAGCCACTGCATTACGCTCGGTTTTGGGCAGCAGATCGAGCAGGTTGGTCTCTATCGGCAGCCCTTGCCTGAAATCGTGCACACTGCAAACGCGCAACGCGCCTGCCAGCACCAGCGCAGCCAGGAGTATCCACAGCCACAAGCGCTGTTTTAATGACTTATCCATGTTCAATCACGCAATGCATGGGTTAAACATTACTGGCCGGAGCCTGAGGTGTTTTGAGTGGGCACGCCTGCACCTGCTCGGTTCAGGAAACGGATATCAGTGCGGTCGCCATTGGCTTCGTCGATCTGCACCGTTTCTACGGTCTGGTTGCCGGTCATGACGATTTCCGTCATCGCCTTACGCAGGTATGCGGCTTTGGGCGTCAAATGCATCTCCCACTTCTGGATAGAGCCAAGCGCCGTCATTTGAAAGTGCTGTGCCAGCAGTGCCTGGTCGGCGCTTAAAATGGCTTTAAAGATATTGCTGATCTGCGCAATGGCAGGCGAATCTTCTGCTTTGCGCTCGCGGCGCTCGCCCGCTGCGTTGGTTTCAATCATGGCCTGCCCGTTAAATTCATAGCGCACCCGGTAAGGCGACGTCAACTGCCAGACTATGCCGTCAGCTTGGTTATATAGCAGCGCGCCCTTCATCACCAGCGGTTTTTTCAGCGCGGCCATTTGTTTGGTCTGGACAAAATCCACCTGCAAGTTGCCCTGTTTTGCAAGTTGCTGGCTGATCTCCTGCAACAAGGCCTCTGATTTGTCTGCGGCCATGGCAGGCATCACCCACATCGCCACCCATAACATCATGCTTAAATAACGCATTAACTTTTATTCCCTGGTTTCTCAATGTTTGGTTCTTCAGTATTTGGATCGCCACTGGCTTTAATTTGCTGGCACAGCAGGTCTATTTTTTCTAATAGCACGGGCGGCGAAACAAATTGCAGTTCCAGGGTGGTTGCCTCCAGCGCGACTTGCGTGGTGCTGGCCTTGGTGAGTTTTTCGCCTGTATGCAGGTGACTGATCTGGTAAGCCACTTTCAAGCGGTTCTCATATTCGACCAGTGTGGCTTGCACCTGTAACACATCGCCATAAAATACCGGTTTAATATACTTCAACTGGCAATCCACCACCGGCCACAAGTAACCTGATGCGGTCATGTCCGGGTAGTCATAGCCAAACCTGCGGAACAAGGCACAACGCGCGATTTCGAGATATTTCACATAATGCCCGTGCCAGACCACATGCATTTGATCGACATCATGAAAAGCAACTTCTATTTCTACCGTTGCGCTAATGACAGGAATGGCGTTTGCTGAATGCACGGATTATTTCCAGAAATTAAAGAAATTGAACCATTGCAGCGGATATTGCCTGCAATAGGCTTCCAGCCGCTGTGCGTAACGTTGCGCATACCCGGCAACATACTGCTGCCGCTCTTTTCTGGGCAGTACCACCTGCTCGGCAAACGGCTCCAGAAAAATGTTGTGCGCCTGTGCGTCTGATAAACAGAACATCAGGAAAACCGGGCATTCCAGCAAGCTGGCCAATATCCACGGCCCTTGCGCGAACTGGGCCGGGTAGCCTAAAAAATCAGCCGTGACCACACGGCCATTTTCGGCAGGGGGTGTTCTATCGCCCATAATCACCACCAGCTCGCCCTGCTCTATCTTCTCTTTCAGCATCACAGCCGTGTCAGGGCCAAACTGGCTGACCTGTAATAGATTCACGCCAAAATCTGCACTGGATTTGGCCAGCAGCGTATTAAAGCGTTGCGCGTGCTCAGTGTAAACCACCGCATTGATCGTTAACTTGCGCTGTACCGCCAGCGCCCTGGCCATCTCTATATTGCCCAGATGCGCACTGACGATCAGCGCACCTTGTTGGGCTTGCCCGGATGAAGACTGCCCCGAGACTGAGAGGTGCTCAAGGCCATGTACAGTGACCTGGCTGTTGGGGATATCGCCTATCCAGGCAGAGAATTTATCCAGCGCAGAGCGAGCAAACATCAGCATATGTTGGAATATCGCCCATGTACCCTGTGGCGTTGGCTGAGAAGTGCTTTGTGATAAGCGCTGCAAATATAGCTGTGAGGACTGTCTGGCCGCTGTATTCGTCAGCAAAAAATAAAACACGATCGGGTACAGCATCAGCCTGGCAATCGGTTTGCCCAGCCAGCGGTAACTGGCCAATAGCACTGTCATGCCTAAGCTGCTGCCGCGCTCGGGGTAACTGGACCAGTGTGGCGCAGAAGCCGAGGCCGCAGATGACGCAGGCACGGCTGCAGCAGGCTTAGCCGGAGCTGGTACGAGTTTGCGCGCCAGCAATAGCGGCGCACGCCACAGCATGCCCAGGCACAATCGGGTATGCATTTTCGTGATGCGTACATTGTCATGCAATAAATCAAAATGAGAGAGGCCATCTGCCGGGTAAACCACCCTGGTCGCTACATTGACAAACCTGACACCCTGCCAGGCCAGCCGCACGGCAATGGCCGTATCAAAATCCATGCGTTCAGGTAAATGAGTATGCGCCAGCAAGCGCTTGACTGCCGCTAACGGATAAAGCCTGAAGCCGCACATAGAGTCTTTTATTTCAAACGAAAGCGTCTCCAGCCAGACAAACACATGCGTGACATAGCGACCATACAAGCGGCTTTTAGGCACACTGTCATCATAAACAGGCTTGCCCAGAATGACAGCCTGTGGCGCCTGACTGCCTGCCTGCATAAAACGGGCGACATCCTGCACCGCATGCTGGCCATCGGCATCGATTTGCAAGCCATGGGTAAAGCCCAGTGATTCCGCCTGCGTCAAGCCATGCACGACTGCAGCGCCTTTACCGCGGTTTTGCGGCAAGCGGTAGAGGGTCACCAGCGCACAACTGGCCGCCAGGTCAGCAAGCACAGCCTGGGTATCTTCATCACTGCCATCATCCACAATCAATATCGGATACTGATAAGAGGCGAGTTGATTCACAGTCGCTGTAATGGTGCGGCCATGGTTATAAATCGGGATGATGATGCAAGGGGTAAACACCATCACACGCCACCCAACAAAATCCGGCCTGCCGAGTACTTTTTCTCAGCGTACGCATATTCAAAACTGAGCACCTGCTTTTCTGCCTGCCAGTCGAGTGACAGGCTTAGCTGCATTTCCGGCAGCACCACCGCTAAAAACTTGATGTTTTCCATAGATAAAAACACCCCAGTAGCAGGAGTATATTCACGTCCATACAGCATGGCCCAGTGCAATTGCACCACGCCGGGCAGGATCGGCAAGCCGGGGAAATGTCCGGCAAAAAAAGCCAGCTCAGGCTGTATGCGCATGTCTATGCGGCAACGGCTAGCACTCTCGGTATGGATCGCTAAAATCTCGGGAACATTCATGGCATCAATGTGGTGTCGTCGACATAAATAATGCCTGTACGGCAGAAAATTGTACCTTGCCACGGTCATTGACCGGTAATTCTTTGACGAAGCGCCAGTAGCGTGGCAATAACACGGCATCATAAAACTGGGCGAGGTATTGCTTGATCAGCTGCGAACTCGCGCGCTGACTTAAGCCTGCATGTGCTTGTGTCCCCTCGGCACTCAGCACAATGACTGCGCCTACCGATTGCCTGCGCCGCGATACTTCAGAGATCACCGCATGGCTGATCCAGGGATGCTCAGTCAAGCGCTGCTCCATTTCAGGCAAGGATAGGCGCTTGCCTTCCACTTTCAGGATACGGTCCAAGCGCCCGATCAACCTGAATTGCTGCGCTGAGACAGGCTCGATCTGGTCTTCCATGCGCACTTCATGGCGATCAGCTGCAAACGGCGACTGTAACAATAAAGCACCATCAGCATCAGCGCGCACCTGCAAACCTGGCAATGCGCGCCAGGCATCATCACCCTGCCGCACGCGCCAGGCGATGGCGCCAGTTTCGGTGCTGCCATAAATCTCTGCTGGCGCATGGTGGAGCAAACCACTCAAACGCATGGCGATATCCACAGGCAACACCCCGCCGGAGGAAAGCATCATACTGATCTGCTGCTGGCACAGTGATAAATCCAGCAAGTCCGGCAACCGCAACAGATGCGCAGGGCTGGAGACCAGCACCACTTTAGGCAGCACCCGCAAACGCTCCATCAGCATATCCGGCGTAGCGCACAAGTGGTTGTCAAAGGTGCTACCCAATACAAAAGGCAACATCAGGCGGAAAGTAAATCCGTAAAAATGCTGGTGTGGCACGGTGCTCACCACCGCCACATGCCGGAAGCGGTCGCCCAGCACCTGCTCCAGTGTGGTTAACTCCAATTGTACTTGCAGCAGGGTTTTCTCTACCGGCTTAGGTTGCCCTGAGGAGCCTGAGGTATAAAACACAATCTTTGCCTGTTCCGGGGCAAGTACTGGCAACTCAAATCCTGTAAACCCGGATTCAAGCTCCGGCAACGCGTCCAGCGTCGTATCGCAACTGTCACTGAGCAACTGCATGGTGCCTGGCAATGTGTTCGGCGGCACAATGACTGTTTTATTGGCATATAGCAACGCCAGCATGGCAATCAGGAAATCCAGTGGCTGCGTCAGTGACAACATCCATCGCCGGGCTGGGTGTGCAGTAAAGTATTGAGTAGCCTCAGCGATGCGCTGATGGCACTCTGCCCATGTCAACGCACGGGTGCCGTCTATGCAGACGATATGGTCTGCGGGAAACGTCTGCGCGTTCAACTGGCTTAAAGAGATCAGGGGCTGCATCTCAACCTGCCCGTTTTAACCAGTAATGCCTGAACAGCCACTCACCGGCAAACAAAGCGCCCATGGCCAGGTAGGTGAAAAACCCGTTATACCAGGCCCAAAACGCTTTGCTGCTATACAGTGCGGTGTAGAGGGAAAAACTGGTATTCAACAACAGGAACACACTCCATATGCGGGTCACATTGCGGGTATAGCTAATCGCCCGCGGCGGCAGGTCAGGCTGCTGTATGCGCGCGAATATTTCGATCATGGAAGGTGGATAGATCAGGGACAACGTGAACAACAGCCAGACACCTGCATTCACCGCAGCAGGGTACAGACGCAGCAGTAGTGGATCATTGGAGATCAGCACGCTGCACAGCAGCAGGCCCAACCCCAGCATGATGATTAAATAAGGGCGCGGAAATGCAGAAAAGAGATGCCGGATATTCGCCCGCATTCTAACCAGCAAGACGACGAGCAGGCCTAACCCTACATAGCGCGGCTCAAAATACACCAGGCCGAACAAAATGATAAAGGGATAAGCCAGTATGGAAATCGCGGCCACTACCTGCATCCATGAGAACCTGGCCTCGTGGAGCTTCATCAGGGCCTCAGCTTGAAATCAGCTTGCGTACGGCACCGACCACGTCATTCACCGTGCGCACCGATTTGAAATCTTCCGGCTTGATCCGTTTGCCAGTCATGGTTTGCAATTTAATGGCGAGGTCCACCGCGTCGATACTGTCGAGATCCAGGTCCTGAAACAAATGTGTTTCAGGCTTGATACTCTCGGCATCGACATCAAACGTGTCCTTGAATACTGTTTTTAACCGCCCCAAAATTTCCTGATCAGATAATTCTTGTAGCATCACCCTCTGAGTCCTATCCCTGTTTTATTTATGGGAAGCCCTGATTAAGCTTCCGGTTGTTGCGCATTCTGTGATTGCACTTCCAGTTGTCGCGTCACAAATTCGGCCAGGTTTTTGACTGACTGAAAATTGTTACGGTTGTCGCTATTGGTAGCTTCAATCTGGATCTGATATTTTTTACGTAAGGCCACGCCAATTTCCAGCGCATCAATCGAGTCCAGGCCCAGCCCGCTAGCGTCAAATAACAGCATATCATCGTCGATATCGCCAGTCGTCACCTCTTCAAGATCCAGGGCGTCAATGACTAGCTGTTTAATTTCTAAAGTAGAAGGCATGCATTTACTATTCTATTGATTTTATTATGTTATTGATTAAATACACTAGCGATTAAGTGCAATCTGATCCGCAAAATAATCTTCCAGTTTTTTGGTGAGTTGTCGTGCAGAAAAACCGTCAACATCACTCTCAGCCCCCGTCATCACTTTCTCAATGCTGATGGCTGGCTGCACCTCGACAAATAAATTCGCCTTGGTGCGCGGGATTTTATACCACTTCTCCCCTTTTGTTAATGTGCTGGGACGGCACTGAATGATGACAGGGGTCAGCATGGCTTTGCTTCTTAACAATATATGCGCGGTACCGCGCTTGAACTTCAGCGCTTCACCAGGGCGGCTGCGTGTGCCTTCCGGGAAAATAATCAGGTTATTGCCCGCTTGTAATGCCTGCTCGCACTGATCTATCAGGCTATCAGAGTCAGAGTTACGTATGTAATCTGCCGACCGCACCACCATGCCCACAAAGGGATTGTTCCATAGTTCCTGCTTCACAATGCAATTGACATTCGGCATATAGGCAATGATGGCGATCACATCAATCAAGGTAGGATGATTGGCCAGGATCAGTTGCCCACGGCTCTGTGTCAGGCGTTGGGCCGATCTGATCTCAAACTTGAGCACGCCGGTGAACTGCATCACCCACAGAAACATGGCAAATGCGGTCTGGATGGTTTTTCGCGCCAGCTGGGTGCGATATTTGCCCGCAAACACGAAGTACAGGGGAAAGATGACGACCGTCATCACCAGCGCCCCAAATCCAAACAGGAAAAAGCACAATGCGGTGGCAAATAATCGCCAGGCATAATCAATGCGCTGCATGTGCAAACTCCCATTGCCATGCGCGTCCGTCACCTTGCCAGGTGGCGGCCTGCCCTTGTTGCATGCTTTCTACCCAGGCCAAGGACATCGGCAATGTGGGCGGCACATCGGAAGATGCGGCTGCTTGTGTAGCGAGTTTGAGCGTACATGCCGGGGATGCACCCGACAGCAATATCCCCACTGCATGTGGCACAAAAGTGCCGGCATCGTCTGTGTGATAAAAATCTGGCGGCGCGTCTTCAGCGTATAGATAGAGTACCGGCTGTTCTGGCTGGCTTTGCCATTGCAAGGCGGCCTCGAGCAGGCCCATGGCAAACGTATGCGCGCCGGCAGAGATGGCCGTGGATGGCCAGATATTTTTTGCCTGCATGGAATACACGCCAGTACTGGCATTCAGCACTGCCATACTGAATGCCGTCGGTGACAAGGGTTCCGCCGAGACGATCTCCTGCAACATGGCGGTTGTTCTTGTCAGATCACCATGCCGCGAGGCAAATACCACCCGTACCTGCGCATCATAGCCCGCACACTCGTTGGCGACATGCAGGCACATCTTGGTCAGCAAACCCAGTTTGCGCCTGATGGAAAGCTCCATAAAGCTCACATCCGGGCTGGCCGCCTGCGCCCCCTGCTGCCAGCTCGCCCATTTTGCGACAGGCAGGACAATGTTATCGCCAGGGACAACTTGCTCGCTATTGTTGTTATGTTTAGAAAAAGTCATCATTCATCAACATTGATTATCAAAAAAATTTACCAGACCACTGCCACGATTACACCCTCAAGTGGCAAAAAATCCACCTGGGTTTTCCATTGTTCTAGCGGCAAAAAAACTGCCGGGGCTTGCGTTAAAACATGTGCCGCTGAAAAACATAATTCTGTCATGGCTACTTGTGTATCGGCTGGTGCACACTTATAAAAAGCTTCTTTCAGGCACCACAAACAATAATAGTTGAAAGCCTGATCCTCAAGCGGCAATTCAGCCACCCACGCCCGTTCTTCGGTGTGCAGGTATAAATCCTTGACTGCCTCCCAGTCGCGGGGGCGCAAATACTCTACATCGATCCCCACGTGCGGTTTGCCAGCCCAGGCACAGGCGACAATATCGCCGCTATGCGAAAAGCTGATCGCAGGCAACTCCGCCTGGCGGGCAGACACAAGTAGCGGTTTACCATTATCCAGCTTGCTTAACTGCCAATGCTGCAACTGCTCGCGTCCAAATTCAATATCTAACCCATGCGCCAACAAATACCTAGCCAGCGCCGACTGCCGTAACCGTTGTGCTTGCCTGTCATTTTCTACATCCAGCATGCGGGCAATGCGAATATGCACAGCGTCGTCTCCGTCACCCATATCCAGTGTATGAACCGGGTGAAGCTGTTTCGCTAAAGCGGCATCTAAAAACTCGAGCATCACGTCATCCGGGCTGAAACGTCCACGCAACAAATCGGCTTTGCTTTTGCCCTTGCGACATGGGGATGGTGTTCACCGTCACGGCCTGCACTTTATTCAAGGTGCGGTAGATTAAAGGCAAGTTGCTAGCCTTTGACACCAGCGTGGTGAACCACACGCATTGCCGTGCAAACAGTTTGCTCTCATTGATCATCGTCGTTAAAAATGCCGCTTCACCACCAGCGTAGACCAGCTCATTGGCCTGGCCTCCAAAATTCAGTGCCTGCGCAGGCGGCTTGCCCAGGCCACGCCATTTACGCTGCGTGCCCGCCTGCGCCGCTTCTGCCGAGGCATGAAAAGGCGGGTTGCACAAAGTGAGCGTAAACTGCTCCCCCGGCAAGATGACGCCTTTAAAAATAGCCGCCGGGTTTGGCTGGTGACGCAGCGAAATCTGCTGTTGCAAGCCATTACCGTCAATGATCTGTTGCGCATTGCTTAGCGCCTGCCGGTCGATATCGACGCCCACGCACTGCCAGCCATATACCTGGCTGGCAATTAATGGATAGACCAGATTCGCACCCGTGCCTATATCCAGCATCCGTACTGGCGCAGGTGGCTTACTGCTCTCTGTCAGCAGGTCTGCCAGATAATGCACATAATCTGCCCGCCCCGGGATAGGCGGGCACAAGTATTGTGTGGGGATATCCCAGACTGACACGCCGTAATGCTGCCTGAGCAACGCCTGATTCAGCGCCTTGACCGCCTGCGGATTGGCAAAGTCTATGGAAGCATCACCATAGGCATTTGCACGCACATATTGCGCAAGCGGCGGGTGCGTTTTCACCAGCGTAGAGAAATCGTATCCTGCACGATGCAGATTACGCGGATGCAAGCTGGAAGAAGATTGGTCAGGTTTCATCAAACACTGGATAGCAAGAATGTCGGCTAGAGTAGCAGATATTTTTTAAAATTCACCTGTCGCGTGAACCAATCGCAGCAACGCAATCAAACCTATCAACTCATCCATGCAGAACACCATGAAACCCAGACTTTCCGTGCTTGATCTTTCACCCATTCCGCAAGGGAGTGAAGCAGCGCAGTCTTTCAAGCACACACTCGCGCTTGCGCAGCATGCCGAAAAGTGGGGCTACCATCGCTACTGGCTGGCAGAACACCATGGCATGCCAGGCATCGCCAGTGCGGCGACTTCTATATTGATTGGCCACGTAGCGGCCGGCACCACAACCATACGCGTAGGCGCTGGCGGCATTATGTTACCCAACCATTCGCCGCTGGTGATTGCCGAACAATTCGGCACGCTGGAATCTTTGTTTCCCAAACGGATAGACCTCGGCGTCGGCCGCGCCCCTGGTTCTGACCAGGTCACCGCGCGTGCCTTGCGCCGCAATCTGGATTCGGACGCGGATGCGTTTCCGCAGGATGTGGTGGAGTTGCTGGATTACTTCTCCGCAGAGCCCCAACGCCCGGTGAAAGCGGTGCCTGGCACTGGCTTGCAGGTGCCGGTCTGGATCCTGGGCTCCAGCTTATTTGGCGCCCAACTGGCTGCCGCCCTCGGTTTACCTTTTGCCTTTGCCTCGCATTTTGCACCGGCTTATCTGATGCAGGCGATAGAAATATACCGAGAGACTTTCAGACCATCGCAATATCTGGAGCAACCTTATCTGATGCTTGGGTTCAACGTGTTTGCGGCAGACACAGAGGAAGAAGCGGTCTTTTTAGCTTCTTCCATGCAACAGGCATTTATCAACTTGCGCAGTGGCAGCCCAAGCAAACTACCACCGCCGGTGTTTGACCTTTGGAATCAGTTAGGCGGCGCAGAAAGGGCGATCTTGAATCAGGTATTATCATGCTCTGCAACTGGGTCCGGGCCCAAGGTGCTCAGTGAAATCCAGGCGTTTATTGCCAAAACAGGGGCGGATGAACTCATGATCACCTCACAGATCTTCGACCACCAGAAACGTCTGAGATCGTATGAAATCACTGCTGATGCCTACAACGTCTCCTTGCAAGATTGAAGCACTTGGAGAATGTATTATTAAGTACAAATATGCTTAAACTGCAGAGGCCCAGGCATCAACCTTGGGCCTTTTTGATCAATACCAATTCACACTTAAATCTCTTTTATATATTTTTTAACTAAGAGAGCGTTTACCAGAGCAACTCCCGCCCACTAGACCAGGCATGTGGGGATAAAAAATCATGCCCCCTATCCGCCGCCCTTAATAATTAGTTCACAACCGCTGGTTACGATGCCCCAAGTCTTAGCTGAGATGGTTGGGGATACTACATTTTCTATCTCCTGGACTTCTTAAATCAGAAGTATTTACACAACATAAATAGTGGAGAAGATAATAATGAAGAAATCCTTAGCAGGCCTTGTCGCTTTAATTTTAGCAACTGCCGTCAGCCAGGCGCAGGCAGCGATCATCATTTCAGAGGTTGCACCCTGGAGTAGCGGTGATTCTGTGGTAGGTGCAGACTGGTTTGAACTGACAAACACAGGTAGCTCAGCTGTGAATATCACGGGCTGGAAAGTAGATGACAACACCAATTCTTTCTCTGCTGCTTTGGCACTCACAGGCATTAGCAGCATCAACGCTGGCCAATCCGTGGTCTTTATCGAAGGCAATGCAGCAACTGCAGCGACATTCGTTTCTACCTGGTTCGGCTCTAACGTGCCAGCAGGCTTTGCCATCGGTTATTACAGTGGCTCTGCTATTGGCTTGAGCACAGGCGGTGATGCCGTGAATATTTTCAATGCATCCGGTGCGTTGCAGGCGAAAGTCACTTTCGGTGCCTCTGACTCGACTGTTCCATTTCAAACATTTGATAACGCAGCGGGTTTAAACAATGCCACCATCTCCCAACTGAGCGTGGTTGGTGTGAATGGTGCATTTAAAGCAGCCAATTCGCCGAACGAAATCGGCTCACCAGGCTCGATCGCGACTGCAGCGGTTCCTGAACCAGAAAGCTATGCCATGCTGTTGGCAGGTATCGCCGCCATCGGTGCTATCCGCCGCAAACGCCAATCCAGCTAAGGATAGCCACCCATGAAGCTTTCACATCTGATGATCGCACTGGCTGCAATCGTAGCGACGCCAGCCTATGCCGCAAGCACGCTGAACCTGGCTAATTACGCAGTGACTGGCAGTTATGCACTTGATGCCCTGAATGGCACCAATGGTGGCATCTCAGGCCTTGAAGCTTCAGCCATCACTTATGCCAAAGATCGTGGCTCATTGTTTTTTGTGGGCGACGAAGGCACAGGCGTTGTCGAAATCTCATTGACCGGCCAAACACTGGGTTATATGAATTTCAACTGGTCCAATACCGGCAGCAGCAAGCATGACACCGAGGGTCTCACTTATTTGGGAAACGGCGTGTTAGTGGTGGGCGAAGAGCGTTTATATGACGCTTATCGCTTTAACTATGTTGCTGGTGGCACGGCCAACCTGGCGAATAGTTCGGTCTCCATCAGCAATGCGAATGTAGGCAATAGCGGCCTGGAAGGTATCAGCTACGATGCGCGTAACGGCGGCAGTTTTGTCACCGTCAAGCAAGAGTCTCCGGAAGACATTCTGGGTGGCACCCTTACATTTGGCGCGAATGGTAGCAGCATCGCCAATATGTCGCAGCTGTTTAATCCAGCCAGCCTGGGTTTAGCCACGCTTTCGGACGTGCAAACCCTGTCTTCAGTCAACTCGCTGTATGGCACTTCAGGTGAAGATAATCTGCTGTTATTGAGCCTGGGTTCAAGAATGCTGGTTGAAGTCAGCCGTACTGGTCAATTGATCAGCGCTTTTGATCTCTCAAACGTTGTACCGCATAACGGGATCGAAGGCGTCACGATCGATGAAAACGGCACGATCTACCTGGTGGCCGAGCAAGAGCAAGATGGCAGCGTCTCTATTGCAGATGCGCGCTCCAGGCTGATTATTCTGACTTCTAATGTCGCCGCAGTACCAGAAGCGGACAGCTACGCCATGTTGTTAGCAGGGTTAGGGGTAATGAGTATTTTCGTGCGTCGTCGCGCAAAATAATCGCTCAGTGATGATATAAAAAGCCCTGGCCATCTGTGATGGTCAGGGCTTTTTTTAAGTGATATCACTGACTTACGTAACCGATTTAATCTGGACTTGCTCAGGCCGCATGCACCACATGCATCACCTTCAACCGCCGCGATTCCCCGTTAGGAAATGGCCAATCGATTTCCTGGCCGACTTTTAAACCAAGCAACGCAGAACCCACTGGCGAAATAACGGACACCCTGCCAAGTTTAAAATCTGCCTCTTCAGGAAAGCACAATTCGATCTCCCGCTCTAACCCGCTACTTTTATCCAGATAGGTCACGCGTGCGTTCATTCTGACGACATCGTCAGGGACCTGATCGGTAGACACGACTATCGCCCTGCCCAGCTCATCCCGCAACAGTTCATCATCAATCAACGTAGATAAGCGCGCATAGTCGCTATCCGACAATATTAAGTGTTCAGATTCCATTTTTTCAACCATCTATATAAATTCGAGCCATCCCTGAGGACAAGCCGACAGCGTAATCGGGATAGGTAGAAAAAATAAGCCTGCGTAATTGAAATTTACTGTTTCCTGAACAGCTACAATTCGCTGATAGATTGCGCCGGGTTACGAGCAAAACTTGTATTTAGATATGCGAACACTGAAGATACTATTAACAGTGAAACTGCCTATGCTTCAGGGCGATCTTCACCCTGGCGGGGTCGGTTACTCTTTATCCCAGTAAGGTTCTGCGCCAAACCGCTCGGACAAATAGTCAATGAATACGCGGGTTTTCAGCGGCAAATTGCGCTTGGGCAGATACAGTGCATACACGTGTTGCTCAATCGGCAGGTATTCAGATAACACGGACTTCAGACGCCTGGCTTGCAGGTCTTTACCGATAATGAATGTAGGCAAAAGCGCCAAACCAAAGCCGCCCAGGACCACTTGCGATAATGCTTCATCGTCATTAATGCGCAGCCTGCCAGAGACATTCACCGTCACCTCGCCATTGGGACCATTAAAGCGCCACTGGCCTTTATCGCCGGAGTGTATGTAATCCAGGCAGTTATGGTGCACCAGATCTTGCGGAATGACAGGAATGCCATGCTGCTCAAAGTATTTGGGCGTTGCGCACAGATTGCGCCGGATAGGCGCCAGACGCCTGGCCACCAGACTCAGTGGCAGATCGCGGGTGATGGTGATCACCACATCGTAGCCCTCTTCCGTCAGATCGACCAGTCTATCCGTAATCGTCATGTCGATTTCCAATTGCGGGTACCGGTGCATAAACTCAGCGATGGCAGGCGCGATGTGCAAGGTGCCAAAAGCCACTGAAGCAGCCACTTTGAGCACCCCTCGCGGTTGCGCATTCAGGCTCTCGATCATGTGATGTGCTTCATCGGCCTCATTGCTGATGCGGGTGCAATAGTCATAAAAGCTGGCGCCGATCTCAGTCAGGCTCAAATGCCGGGTACTGCGATTCAGCAAGCTGGCGCCCAAGGCAAGCTCCAGCTTGGCGACTGACTTGCTCACTGAAGATTTGGTCATGCCCAGCTTTCTGGCGGCAGCCGAAAAGCTTTGCTCGCTCACCACATTGGCAAAAATGATCATCAGGTTTAAATCATACATGCCGGGATTGTATCCCAAATGGAAACAGTTATATGCGCTTTGCAGGACTAATTTTATGTATGGAAATGATTAATATATGCAGTAGATGCATTCCCCAAAAGAACATCAATCTAATGCAGCATAAACAAGGAGCATAAGCATGAATAGAGCATTTGCCAATACCAGCTTATTTACCATGACTTATCTGATCTGTGTGTTGCCGACTTATTTTTCAGCATACTTAGGCATGGTAGAAAACACCACACTATCGAGCACTTTTAGCTTGCCTTCAATACTCTATCTTTTGTCTATGCTGGCGATATGGGCGATCTGTTTGATCAGAGGTGCTGTCATCGGCAAAAACTGGCTGGTGCTGATCCCTACCGTCGCCTTTGTATTCAATTTAACGCCTGCCCTGACTGCGATCCCAATCGTGCCTTATGCCTATCACTTATTGGCAATTTTGCTCGCGGTCGCTTCATACCCTGGAGCGTTGATCAATACCGATGCTTATGAAATGAGATAAACCAGGCTATGCATCTGGCATGTTCCTCGCTCTGATGGGCAATGATACAGGCTGGCAGGCCAACAGAATTTTCTTTGAGACCCATAGATTTCTTGCGGGCAACACCAGCCCGGATTCAAGCGGAGTGAGGAAAACAGTGAAAAAAATGATCTGTACCACACCCGCGGTACGCGCCTTGGGATCAATCTCCCGGCAGGCTTTATGCACCAGCACCGTGTAGATGAGCACAGGCGGAATGGTGAGTAGCGTGACCAGCATCGCCGTGGTTACGCCAATCTGTACCACATCCGTTGCAGCGAATGCACAAGTAGAGAAAAAGAACCCTACGTGGATCACATAGGCTTTTAAAAGTCGCAGCCTGACTTTGTGCAGTCTATCAATCAGATGTGGGGTAGGCGTAGTGGCATGGTTCATCGTATCAAAGCCATTGACTCACGGGTTTAGCATCTATTAAACCACGAATAAAAGCGGCTGGGCGATGGTCTCAGGTGCATACCTGAACTCTGGGTTTTCGCTGGCATAACCACTGGAGGCATATTAAACACTTATACCTGAGAATGATGTGACAAAAAAAGAGATCGCTAAATGCGATCTCTTTTTTTTCTTAGCGGGTTGCAGCGCCTGGTGCCGGTTCTGTATCTGTAGGCTGTATCGGGTTAGCCTCTGCGCTGCCAGCTTTCTGATGATTATGTTTAGATTTTTTGTTCGCCTGATTATGTTTTTTAGCTGGCTTGGCTGCTGTGGTATCACGGTTATTCTTGCTTTGCTCTTGTGCTTGCGGTGTTTCATTGGTGCCTAATTCGGCGCCATCTGTTTGTTTATCGGTGTCTGCAGCGAATGCTGTGATTGCAAATGCCGAGAATAATAAGGTGATGAATAGTTTGCTCATGGTGGTGTCCCTAAAAAAATTGAAGTTTTATGACTGGATAGCTTTTTTGGACTGCCTGTGAATTAGATGATTTATCGCGTATTAAGGTTATCCGCGCCCCTCCCATTCAACTGTAGGAAGCGGCTGACTGAAGCGTCATCTTTTCTACACTTAGCCACTGTCTGGCTTCACGAATGCCGATGTGGTTATTATCAATTTCCGTGTTACACCATAAAACGCCAGAATTTCTGAAATAAAAAACGGCTCACATTATCTGCAAGCCGTTGTTTACACGTTGGTATTAACAAAGCCTTCCAACCGATGCCTTGGTTATTTCAGGCTTACTTCACACCATAATTGATATCTACGCGACGATCAATTTTATGGCAATGCTCGTCAGGGCAATCGCGGCTTGCGAATTCATTGCCGTAACTGATAGCCTCAAGTTGCGCATTTTTGACACCTTGCGCATTGAATGCATTTCTCACAGCCACAGCGCGGCGTAAACCAAGGTCTTTGTTGTAATCGCCCTTGCCTCTTTCATCAGAATGGCCTTGCAGTGAGATTTTGCTTTGCGGATGATTCAATAAATATTTGGCATGCACGGCGATCAGGTTTTTATATTTTGGATTCAGCGTATCACTGTCGTAATCAAAATAAACCTGGCGGTTTGAAAGGTAAGCGCCATATATTTTATATGCGCGGCCTGAATCATCTGCGTCAGACACAGCATGCTCTGCGGCAATTTCCTGCTTTGAGGTCGGATTACCCGTATGCGATAAATCCGTAGGCGTGCTTTTACAAGCAGATAAGACCAATGCAAGTCCTAATATCTTCCAAGTATTTGAGTTCATAACTTCTCCTTAACTTTCTACAAATTGATAGAACCATCACATTTCTGAGGGTGCAGTGTTTACGCTTAAACCACTGTCTTGTTAATAACCAGTGAATGTGCTCACTAGGAGAGAGTCCTTCTTGGCATCAACCCTGTCAGACTAACCAGAGTTTGCATAAATATTTATCGGAAGATTTCTATAAACCGTGTAGGAATTCTCTTGCCTGGCTGATTCAATTGCGCAAAAAACTTGCAACGCAGCACTCACTTTAAAGTCACCTTGGAAGAGGCGGGCCAGGGGCAGCAAAAGGAATGTGAAGGCAGGCTCGCCTGAAATAAAACCTTAATTGTGTAGTAAAAATTGCGCCAATGAGGCTTGGCATCAGGCAGGAGACAGCCAATAAAAAAGCCACGCTGAAATCTCAGCGTGGCTTTTGGTCTAACCAGTGTAGTGCTTAAACTACGTTTTTGCGACGTGCAACAAAACCCATCAAGCCCAGGCCAGCTAACATCAATGCTGATGTGTCAGCTTCTGGTACCGCAGCGACGTTTGAAGAAGTGAACTCGACGCGCAAGCCAGTTGGGTTGCCAGAACTGAGTGCTGTGTTGGTCAGCACAAAGGTCAAGGTGTTTAAACCTGAGACAAAGCTACCTGCAGTGGCGCTAAAAGTGCTCCATGCTGTAAAACTATTTGCAGTGCCGATCTCAAAACCGTTCAGGTAAGCGACTACAGAGTTATCAGCAGCAAAGCGGCCATCAAAGCTGGCAGTGGCTGCGGAATACCCTGTCAGATCAAATGTGGTCGTCCATGTGTAGGTACCATCACTGATAGGATCGAATGAGTCACCCTGGTTAGCAGTCGGTGTTAACCATGATGAGGTTGTATCATTCGCAAGCCAGTTGCCTGCCAGCGGAAATGAACCATTTGCTGTGACATAACCATATGAACCAGGTGATACTGTATATTTTAAGTCTTGTGCGCCTGCAGACAAGCCAGCACCGGTGTTTTTCAAGCCAACAATATCAACCGCGTATGCATTTACAGAAGCCAAACCTATTGCCATTACTAAAGCTAGTTTTTTCATCTTCTTCCCCTTTTAATATTTAATATCTACGACGTTCAATAAACAATCAATATTACAACAATCATATTATGATAAAAATATTACGGCTGTCATTAGTCTGTTCGGGTATATGAGCTATGGGATATAAACATAAAAATGCTGATGTGGTATTAGCAACAACTTAATCATCCGCCCATGATTGAAGCGCTCATAAAGTGCAGGGGCTGATTAACGGCGTAACCTGCGCCAGCCAAGCACGACACCTGCAATACTGATAAGTATGCCGCCGATTGAAAGCGCAATGATCATGACTTGACGACCGATCTCTTGCCTTCCGAGCGGAGGGAAATCCAGACAATGCAGCGCATTGAATAACCATCTGTAGAGCCGACTGCCATTGTTGTGGGACGACACGACTTGCCCTGTTTCGGGGTCCAGGTAGTATGTCGTGTTTACGTCATCGGCGAACTCCACTTTCAGCACTTTTGAGACTTTGTGCTCAGCGCTGGAGCGATAGTACAAGTCACCATCATTGAGCCATTCGGCAGAGATTAGAGTCACCCCAGGCTGCATGGCTTGTGCCCAACGGACAAGCGTTGCCTGATCAAAAGGAGCTACTGCCGCACCATTTGAAATGTCTATCTGGTGTTTAGTCGCTGGCGTAGACCCCAACAATCTCACCTTGCCATCGAACCTGGTCCATTCGATTTCCTTGATTTCTTGGGTATCCAACCGACCCGGCAACTGCATTTCATGCAGGCTTACCTTGCCCCCTGTCCACGCCAGCGTTTCCTGCTCGCTCATTTTACGAGCGGATATCCAGTCAAACGGCTTGACCGACAGCCAGCCACTAAACAGCCATGTGATGCAGAATATACCCGCTATCAACCCGGAGAGATGATGCCAGCGTGCCCAGCCGCGATATGGCGACATTCGGTTATTGCGATACCTGCGTTTGATGCGAAGCCGCTGTATGCCCAGCCACATGCCGATTGCGATCAACAGCAAAGCAGCACCTGAGCTCCACATGATCACTTGGCGCCACAATTCACGTTCCAACCGCAAAGGCGTGAAATATATCCAATGAATGACAGACCCCAGCCAGTTCCAGGCGCGTTCATTGCGCTGTGTGTCGAGCACGATTTCACCGGTATGGCTGGAAACGTAAAGTGCAGTGCCCATTGCATCATCCATTGCGATGCGATGCAAAGGCCGATGCGCATCTAAACCAGATGCAATTGACCATTGATCACGGGTAATCAGTTCGCTGCTTTGGATACCAGCTTGTGGTGCAAACGTGCTGATACTGTCCCGAATATGGTCATGATCGATTGCCAGGCGTTGGCCCGTATCTGCCCAGATGGCTAGCCATGTGCCGCCCTCTAAAAAATGATAAGCGGGCCTGTCGTGATGCATATTCAGCCTGACTTTTTCGGGCGCATGCGGATTGCCGGCCATACGCCATGCTTTTTCAGCGCTGAATTGAATCTTGCTTAAATCCACCACCTGCAGTGTAGACAGGCGTTCTGCCTGAGTCAGTTTAGGGTAAGCGACGTAGAGCATCACCAGGCCAGAGATAAACCAGAGCAGTACCAACAACCCCAGGCCTATCCCCAGCCAACGATGCCATAGATGCAGATTGCGCAACGTCAATAATCGCATCGTATGCCTACTTTAGTACTTGAACTCGGCAGTCAACTCCAGTTGTCTGGGCGCGCCTATGATTTGCTGCGTATTGCCGTAAGCCAATGCCGCGTAGAACTTATCTGTCAGGTTACGCAGATTTGCCCGTACCGTGATCTGCCTGTTGATATTCCAGGCGGCGCTCGCATCGTAAACGGTGTAGCTATCCATGGTAATCGCGTTGGCATTATCGGCATAACGCTTACCCACGTATCTGGCTCCTACGCCAGCTTCCCACTTAGGCTGCTGGTAATATAACCAGGCATTAGCCACACGTTCCGGCACATTGGAAGGCGTGTTTCCGGCACGTGAAATACCGGCATTGCCTTCTTTTAATTCGTCAAAACGCGCATCGAGGATGGCGATATTGAAGTCTGTGCGCCAATGTTCAATCGGGAACAGCGTAGTAGCGAACTCAATGCCGCGTGAAGATTGCTTACCGCCCTGGATAGAGAGGGATGGCGTGATCGGGTCACGCGTGATGATGTCATCTTTAGCGATGTGATACAGGGCCAGTGTCATTTGACCTTTGGCATCAGGCAACAGGTGCTTGATACCTACCTCATGCTGACGGGACTTGGTCAGATCGAACTGGGCGTTTGCCAGATTCAAGCCTAACAAGTTAGTCACCGGGTCTGTGCCCCGGCTCATCTGCCCATACAAGGCAGTCTCTGGCGTCAAATCAAATACGGCACCGGCGCGCCAGGTCAGTGGCGAGAAATCCTGGTCAACATTGGCGGCGCCCCGATAATCCTTACGGTAGGTATCGATCAGATCCTTGCGCAGACCAACAATCAACTTCAATTTATCTGTTGCATTGAACGCATCTTCCACAAAGAAAGCCTGTTGCTTGAGATCAGCATCATAGTTTTTCAATACGGCCGTGGTGCTTCTAAACAGGCCAGGGGAGAAGTTATAGACGGGGACACTGTCTGAAGCGGTGTTGCCGGCATTGCTGCTATGCAGGAAATCGGTATGCGATATCTCCCAACCTGCGGCGATGCGGTTCTGATGCCCTAACAGAGTATCCATTGAAGCCAGCTCCATACGGTTGCCATACTGGGTCTGCTCATGTTCGATCGCTAAAAAACTGCTGCGTGTGACACGATTGGTCGTCGTATTCAGTGCATAGTTTTCCGCGTTACGCCATTCCCGGTCTGATTTGAACCAGTAAGTCTCATTCTTGAATTTCAATGAAGGGCTGATATCCCATTCAACCTTGGCGCGGGCACGTGTATCAACGAAATCCATCTTGTCATTGTCGACATTGAAATTGGCTTTGCGTAATGCGCGCGAAATGTTGCCATTCACTAAGGGAGAACCATAAATGGCTGTCGGTGACTCTTCGGCATGGTCAAGTGTAAAACCGATGCTTAGGTTTTCTGTAGGCGTGAATAGAAACGACGACATGATTTTTTTACTTTTATAATCGCCCCTGTCAATGTAGCCATTACCGCCTAATGCAGAAGCATCAATACGAAAAGCACCTACTTCACCGATGGCCCCTGAGCCGCCGACACCAGTACGGTAGTTGCCACGCGTGCCCCATCCGAACAAAGCCTCAAGAGAGGTCTCGCTAGTGGCTTTTTTTCTGACACTGTTAATCACGCCTCCGGCAGAGCCATCGCCGAAGATGACAGAAGCAGGCCCGCGTAATACTTCAATGCGCTCGTAACCCCAGGTATCTGATGGATAAGTCAGCGTGCCAGCGCCTGTGACCAGGCGCACGCCGTCCTCTGCTTGAGCGACAGAGTTGTTGCCTGTGAAACCACGGGATGAAAAAGATTGCCCATTGCCAGGCGTGCTGATATCAGTGATGCCAGTTGTACGGGTAACCGCTTCTTTAATACTGATATCGCCACGTTGGCGGATGGTGTCGCTATCGACGGCTTCGACACTGGCTGGCGTCTCTTTTGCGGTCAACCCCAATCGCGACGCCGTACTATTGGGTTTATTAAGATTGATTGCTGCCTTGGGTTCTGCCCGCCCTTTGACTACCACTTCGTCCAGCAAATCCTCTGCGGCAGAGGCCATGCCGGATAGCGCCGCCAATATGGCCACACTCAATACTTTTTGTTTGAACATGATTGTTGCTCCCTGAATACCATTCAAATTAACGCGACCAAACCGTCACGTACGTTGGTAGTAGCAGGGTTCAAATAGATAGCCTGGATCTTGCCGATAAGCGACACGACACAGCTGGAGTATGCGGTGTTATAGATATGTAAACGGTGAATTGACATTCACTTCTATTCAGGAGCACCCCGCCCTAATTCGAACTCTACGACTACACCAGGGCAGGTCTCCTGACTCTCGGGTCACTGCTTATTCGCGGCCTTCCCAAGTGATGAACTCAGTGGCTAGATGTGCGAACAGGCTATCCGATTACAGTTGCGGGGGCAGTTCCGGAATGGTCTCGAAGTCATTTTGAGACGGCACCGGATTCCCTATTAATCTGCTTGGCTTTAATTAAGCATCAGCCAAGCTGAACCATGGTGGGGCGAGTGTAAGTTTGTCGTGCTTTGGTGTCAATGCATAAACAAAAACTTACATCATGGATGCTAAACGGGCTGCATGGATGACCTGCTTTAACTTAAGGCGTGAAGCCAAGTATTTCTGTAAATGATAGCGCCTCTGTGAGTCGAACACAGCACCCACGGATGAACAGTCCGGCGCTCTAATTAATTACCTAGGAATCGTAAAAAGAAAAACGGCTCACATTTCTGCAAGCCGTCTCTTATATCTTGGTAGGGTGTGCGGGGATCGAACCCACGACAAACGGATTAAAAGTCCGCTGCTCTACCAGCTGAGCTAACACCCCAATGTTTTCTTGTCTGCTGCGCTGTTTTGCGTCAAATTTGAAAGAACGCGATTATGGGGGATTTACGAGGATTGGTCAATGCTGTTTTTGCTTTTTTGTATAAAAAGTTTATTTTGACAGAATCCTGTTTTCATGTAGTTACATGCCCGGGAATTTACCGCCCATCATGCCGCCCATGCCGCGCATCATCTTGGCCATGCCGCCTTTGCTGAACATCTTCATCATTTTTTGCGTTTCTTCAAACTGGTTCAGCAGGCGGTTGACGTCTTGCACTTGCACGCCGCTACCGGCCGCTATGCGCTTTTTGCGCGTAGCCTTGATGAGTTCTGGCTTACTGCGTTCATCTGGCGTCATGCTATTAATAATGCCTTCAATGCGGCGCAGGGATTTATCTACGTCATCAGTATTGATCTTTTGCGCCATGCCAGCGATTTGCGAGGGCATTTTATCCATCAGCGAGGCCATGCCGCCCATTTTGCGCATTTGCAGCATTTGCGATTTGAAATCGTTGAGGTCAAACTTGGCACCGGATTTGAGTTTGTCGGCGACTTTTTTGGCTTCGTCGAGATCGACTTTCTTATGCGCTTCTTCAATCAGACTGAGTACATCACCCATACCGAGGATACGCCCTGCCATCCGATCAGGATGGAAAGGCTCCAGGCCATCCACTTTTTCACTGACGCCGATAAATTTGATTGGCTGGCCAGTGACGTGGCGTACAGACAGGGCGGCACCACCGCGTGAATCACCATCCAGCTTGGTGACGATGACGCCGGTAAGCGGCAGAGCCTCACCGAAGGCTTTGGCGGTATTGACGGCATCCTGGCCTTGCATGGCATCGACCACGAACAGAGTTTCAGTCGGCTTTAATAAGGCATGCAGGTCTTTGATCTCGGCCATCATGGCTTCATCTATCGCCAGTCGGCCTGCGGTATCGAAGATCACCACATCGTAGTAGCTCTTTTTGGCTTGCTCCATGACCTGGGCGGCAATTTCCAATGGCTTTTGCTGCGGATTACTATCGAAGCAATCGATATCCAGCTGTTTTGCCAGGGTCTGCAACTGGGTGATCGCGGCGGGCCTGTAAACGTCAGCACTGGCCAGCAATACTTTTTTCTTTTGTTCTTTGAGTAATTTGGCCAGTTTGCCGGAAGTAGTGGTTTTACCCGCGCCCTGCAAGCCTGCCATTAAAATAACCACGGGCGGGACGGCTGCGAGGTTGAGGCCGACATTGGCTTTGCCCATGAGCTCGGTGAGTTCGTCATTGACGACTTCGATCACGGCTTGCCCGGGTGTCAGGCTTTGCAGCACTTCACGGCCATTGGCGCGTTCTTTGACGCGGGCGATAAAGTCTTTCACCACCGGCAAGGCGACGTCGGCTTCCAGCAGTGCCATCCGCACTTCGCGCATGGCATCGGCAATATTGTCTTCGGTTAAACGTGCTTGGCCGCGCAGGTTTTTAATCACGCCTTGCAGGCGGCCGGTCAGGTTTTCCAGCATGGGTAAACTCTCTTTAAAACAGGTCTTTGAATAAGCTAGGGATTTTACATCATGCTAGGCGAATACGCCGAGTTTTGCCATAATGTGGCGCATGATTCAACATCTTATTCCCTATCTGGTAGTCGCATTTATCTATACCGCCGTTGCGATGGATTACTGGCGTATCGCCAGACAAAACAAGCCTGCCAGTGAAACACAAGCATCATTCCGGTTACATAGCGCCATGGTGGCACTGGGCGTGATTCTGCATGGCTGGCTGCTCTATAGAGATATGTTTGCGGTGGGCGGCTTCAACCTGGGCGTCTATTACGCGCTGTCTGCCATTTTGTGGCTCACGGTGCTGATTTACTGGATTGCCGACCTCAAGCATGCCTTGCACAGCTTGCAGGCGTTTGTGCTGCCGCCAGCGGCCCTGTTTGTGCTGATGCCTGCCTTTGCTATTAAAGACTATTACGTGAACACTGCAGGGCTGACGCTGTTCAGCCTGCATATTGTGATTGCGATTCTTGCTTATAGCCTGTTTACCTTTGCGGCACTACATGCCTGCCTGATGCGCATGGCTGAGCGCTCCTTGCACCAGAAAAACAGCTGGCTGGCTTTGCCTGGCTTCCCGCCGCTGATGGTGATGGATGCGTTGCTATTCAGGGTGTTGCATATCGGCTTTGTGTTACTGACCATCACGCTAGTGAGCGGCATGCTGTTTAGTGAAGAGATTTTTGACAAGCCTTTACAGCTCAACCATAAAACCGTTTTTTCGATTGCTTCATGGCTGATTTATGCCTGGCTGCTGTTTGGACGTTTTAAATATGGCTGGCGCGGCAAGACTGCCACGCGCTGGACGCTGATCGGCTTTGTGCTGTTGCTGCTGGCTTACATAGGTAGCCGTTTTGTGTTGCATGTGGTGTTAAACCGCTAACAGGTAACAGGACTAAATAAAAAAGCAGCGATACCGCTGCTTTTTTTACTATGGCGTAAGCGACAACTAGCTACCAACCCTCACCTCGCTGATACTGCGTTTCTAATAGCGTTTTAATCACGCAGGCTGATGATAGGCCAGCTGTGTTCATTGGCATAGCTCGTCAAAGTCGGGTCTGCATCTACCGCTACCGGGTTTGTCACCAGTTTCATCAGCGGTAAATCGTTGTGTGAGTCACTATAAAAATAACTGGTTTCAAAATCAGCCAGGGTTTGCCCTTTGGCTGCCAGCCATTCATTCAATCGTGTCACTTTGCCTTGCTGAAAGCTCGGTGTTCCGCTCACACCGCCGGTAAATTCGCCATTTACAACCTCAGGGTCAGTACCTATCAGGTGTTCAATGCCATAGGCGGTCGCAATCGGCTTGGTGACGAAACTGTTCGTAGCAGTGATCACCATGCACAAGTCGCCATTGGCTTTGTGCTGATCCACCAGTGCCTGTGCTTTTTGCGTCATCATCGGGCGGATCACATTCGCCATGTATTTTTTGTGCAGCTCGTCCAGAAAAGCTTTGGGATGTTGCGACAATGGCTGCAGCTGGAACTTGAGGAAGGCATAAATATCCAGGTTGCCATTTTTATAATCCAGGTAGAACTGCTCGTTGCGCGCTTTGTGCGTTTGCTCGTCGAGCAAGCCTTCGCCAATCAGGAAAACGCTCCAGTTATAGTCACTATCCCCCGCCAGCAGGGTGTTGTCCAAATCAAATAATGCCAGGTTCTGTTTCATACAATCACTTCTTTAATCCTATTAATTAAACAATCTGCTCATCGGGCACCGCTTCTGTCGTCGCGGTCAACACCAGAAACACGCCGACCAGGATCACCGCCAGCGCGATATATTCCATAACATGTATCTGCTCACCGGCAAACAATACGCCGACCACAAATGCGACCACCGGATTCACAAAGGTATTACTGCTCGCCACCATGGGCCGCACATTGTGCAGCAACCAATGGTAAGCAGAAAAGGCGACGATAGAGCCCAGCACGATCAGGAAGGCGATCGCCGCCCAGGATCGCGCTGTGATGTCGGCAGGCCATTGCTCACCAAATGCCGCACTGAATATCAGCGCGATCAAGCCGCCACAGAGCATCTGGCTGGCGGCACCCATCAGGCCGGTTGGCATCGCCATATGTTTGCTCCACACCGAGCCCAGTGACCACGAAGCGGCGGCAAACATCAGCAAAAACGCACTCAGCCAATCACCCTGCAAACTGCCGCGGGTATTCAATAACAAAATCCCGACCAGGCCTATAGCGATGCCCAGCCATTCACGACGACTGATCTTGTGTCCCCACAGGCTGGAAAAAATCGCCATCCAGATCGGTGCTGTGGCAATGGCCAGCGCCGCCACGCTGGATGACACATGTAGTTGCACATAAGAAACTGTGCCATTGCCCAACACCGGCAGCAACAGCCCGACCAGGGCCGCGCCGCGCCATTGAATCAGCGTGGGTGCCGCATGACCCATACTGCGCAACGTCACATACAGCAAGGACCCAGCTACGGTAAAACGCAGACCGACCATGACAAAGGGTGGAAAACTCTCAATGGCGTATTTGATTGCGAGGTAGGTAGAACCCCAGATAAGGTAAGTACAAGTCAGCGCACTCACGATTAACAGCCACTGATGCTTAGCCGACATTCAACATCCTTATATTCATTTCAGTGAGATCGCACTAATACTTTATCTTGGGAGACTTCACAGATGTGATAAGACCACCGTAAAGAACAAGAGATTGAACGCAATCAACGCGCTTATCTTCAAACATGAAGGCGCAGCCTAACCACTGCGCCTTAATGCATCTGCATTACTCTACTTGCGATTACTCTACTTGCGGATTCAGTTTTTCTACTTTGGCGTAGAGTTTGTTGAGCGCATTCAGGTAGGCCTTGGCTGAAGCCACCACGATATCCGTATCTGCGCCCTGCCCGTTGACCACCCGGCCACCTTTGGCCAGGCGCACAGTCACTTCGCCCTGAGCATCGGTACCGCTGGTGATATTGTTCACTGAGTAAAGCAGCAACTCCGTTTCACTCTTCACCACGTTTTCAATCGCTTTAAACGTTGCATCCACCGGCCCGCCGCCGCTCGCTTCCGTGCGCTGCTCAGTGCCGTCACGGTTGAGTGTCAGCACCGCATGCGGGATTTCTCCGGTTTGCGAGGCCACTTGCAGGTAAGTCAGCTTGAACAACTCAGCCGTATCCTGCACCACTTCATCATTCACCAGCGCGTGCAAATCTTCATCAAAGATTTCTGACTTTTTATCGGCCAGCTCTTTAAAACGGGCAAAGGCGGCATTGAGTGCGTCATCACTTTCCAGCTCTATCCCCAATTCTTTCAAGCGGGTGCGGAAGGCGTTACGGCCAGACAATTTGCCCAAAGTCAGTTTATTCGCGCCCCAGCCCACATCTTCGGCACGCATGATTTCATAGGTTTCGCGGTGCTTGAGTACCCCGTCCTGGTGGATACCGGATTCATGTGCAAAAGCGTTGGCACCAACAATGGCTTTGTTGGGCTGCACCGGGTAACCAGTAATTGTGGAAACCAGCTTGGATGCAGGCACGATCTGCGTGGTATCAATGCGAGTGGTCAGGTTGAAAATATCGCTACGGGTTTTAATCGCCATGACGATCTCTTCCAGGCTGGCGTTACCGGCACGCTCACCCAGGCCATTGATCGTGCACTCCACCTGGCGCGCGCCGTTCATTACCGCCGAGAGAGAGTTTGCCACCGCCATGCCCAAATCATTGTGGCAATGGGTAGACCAGACGACTTTGTCAGCGCCTTTTACACGTTTGATCAGTTCGGCCATCCGCTCACCCCATACTGAGGGAATACTGTAGCCGACCGTGTCCGGCACATTGATGGTCTTGGCACCGGCATCAATCACCGCTTCAAACACACGCACCAGGAAATCGATTTCGGAGCGCACGGCATCTTCAGCAGAGAACTCAACGTCGTTCGTATACTCAAGCGCCCACTTCACCGCCTGCACTGCACGTTCGACCACCTGATCCTCAGTCATCCTCAGCTTGTTGACCATATGGATCTTGCTGGTGGCGATAAATGTGTGGATACGGCCTTTGGTCGCATGTCTGATCGCTTCACCGGCACGACGCACATCATTTTCACTGGCGCGTGCCAATGAACACACGGTGGAAGTTTTAATCACTTTTGCGATTTCGGAGATCGCATCAAAGTCACCCGGGCTGGCCGCAGCAAACCCGGCTTCAATCACATCCACACCCAGCTTTTCCAGCTGGCGTGCAATGCGGATTTTTTCTTCTTTGGTCATTGCAGCGCCCGGGCTTTGCTCCCCGTCACGCAGCGTGGTGTCAAAAATAATAATTTGTTCCATGAATTTATCCTAACCTGGTAGCCTGAATTTTACCTGCTTGCCCCACAATTGACTATAACTGTGCGGCAGGATTCCCACCCCAACAATACTGCCCTCATAATCCTGCCTTGATAATAAAGTGCGCCAAAAACAAAAAACGCGCCAGATTGACGCGTTTTTTGTTTTTGAATGCATTACGTTTTCTTTTTTGCAGCCATTCTATCGCGCGTCCATAAGTAATATCCCGATAAGGTATACACAAACACCACGCTGAATAACACTTCCGGCGGACTGTAGGAAATCAGCACGAATGCCAGCATCACCGCCAGAATCGCGACGAAAGGCACTGAGTGGCGCAGATTGATATCCTTGCCGCTATAAAACTTAAGGTCAGACACCATAGACCCTGCCGCAAACACGGTCAGGCACCAGGCGATCCATTTCACCTGCACGGCACCGAAAAAGATTTCGCGCCCATCGATATTGTATTCATAAGACACCCAGACAAACCCCGCCAGCAAAGCCGCCGCCGCCGGGCTAGGCAAACCCTGGAAATAACGTTTATCCTGGAAAGGGTCATCGATCTTGGTATTAAAACGCGCCAGGCGCAAAGCAGCACAGGCACAGTAAATAAATGCGGCGATCCAGCCCAGTTTATTCATCGGCTGCAAGGCCCACACATACACGATCAGCGCGGGCGCCACGCCAAATGACACCATATCCGCCAAGCTGTCATACTCAGCGCCGAAAGCGCTCTGGGTATTAGTCATACGCGCCACACGGCCATCCAGCCCATCCAGCACCATGGCGATAAAAATCGCAATCGCAGACTGCTCAAAATGCTGGTTCATCGCTTGCACAATGGCGTAAAAGCCACCGAACAGCGAAGCAGAAGTGAATAAATTAGGCAGCAAATAAATGCCACGCTGACGCAAACTAGTATGTTCTTCACGTCGTGACAGGCGGGTCTGTGGTTCAGCCATAGAAAAGCTTTGATAAAGGAATACGTGCATTGTTGCGGGCAATCACAAAAAATGCAAGCAAAGCCGGGCAATACAACCGCCCAGACATATGCACCGGACGCATCATCGTGCTGTGATAAAATGCGCATTTATTTCAGCTATTTATCGCGATTTCATGCAGTTTTCCCTACACAATTCCGATGGCCTCGCCAGACGCGGCACCGTTCACTTACCCCATGGCGAAGTCCAAACCCCGGCATTTATGCCAGTGGGTACTTACGGCACCGTCAAAGCGATGTCACCATTAGAGCTCAACGAGATCCAGGCCCATATTGTCCTCGGCAATACCTTCCACTTATGGTTGCGCCCCGGTTTGGAGGTGGTCGCTGCACACGACGGCCTGCATAAATTCATGGGCTGGGAAAAACCGATACTTACCGACTCCGGCGGTTTCCAGGTCTGGAGCCTGGGTGATTTGCGCAAAATCAGCGAAGCCGGCGTCAAATTCAAATCACCAATTAACGGTGACAGCTGTTTTCTAACACCTGAAGAATCCATGCGCATCCAGCGCGTACTCAATAGCGATATCGTCATGATTTTTGACGAATGTACGCCCTACCCCGCCACCCATCACGAAGCACGCCAGTCTATGGAACTCAGCCTGCGCTGGGCGCAACGTAGCCGTGATGCATTTAATGTGTACCAAAATCAGACCATCCCCCAAGCGATGGCCTTGCAAGGCGGTGAGGAAGAAGTGAAACAACTGCTAGGGCAAGCGAGTGAAGCTGAAAGCACTACACAGGCAAGCCAGCAGAAAAACGCCTTGTTCGGCATTATCCAGGGCGGTATGTTTGAAGACCTGCGCGATGTTTCCCGCCAGGGCCTGGAAAAAATCGGATTTGACGGTTACGCGATTGGCGGCCTGTCTGTCGGCGAACCCAAAGAAGACATGCTACGCATTCTGGCGCATACCGCACCGCAAATGCCGAAAGACAAGCCCCGTTACCTGATGGGCGTAGGCACGCCGGAAGACCTGGTGGATGCTGTCAGCTATGGCATCGATATGTTTGATTGCGTGATGCCTACTCGGAATGCGCGTAACGGCTGGCTTTTCACACAATATGGCGATGTGAAAATCAAGAATGCCACTTATAAAACGGATACCCGGCCTTTGGACGATGAGTGTGAATGCTATACCTGCCGCAACTTCAGCCGCAGCTATTTGCACCACTTGTATCGTATTGGCGAGATTTTAGGGGCGCGTTTGAACACGATTCATAACCTGCATTATTATCAGTTTTTGATGCAGGGGATGCGGGCGGCGATTGAAGAAAACAGGTTTGAGGCATTTAAGGTGGAGTTTGCCAGTAAGCGTGCTGAGAAGCGCTGATGATACAAAGGGCGACTCGCCCCATGGCTTGAAAATTGTCTTGATCAGTAGTTCTTCGCTACGCCCCTTTTCGCCTCTAGACGAGTGACTTTTCTTTGCTTGCCCAAAGAATAAGTAACCAAAAGAAATGCACCCTAGCTTCCGCTTTTTTCCTGCGTTGCTCGAATTAGGACTTTCGTCCGTTGCTTTGCCGGACTTAGGCATAAGCGGTCACGAAACTCGCCCTAGCGGCTTGCAAAAGACGCAAGCCACCGCGGAACTCAGACAGTCGCTCCCTTACTCCTTATTTTGACTGCGCTACTCGGCGCGTCAGATAGGGGCCCGTGAAAACCACACGCTTTCATTTAAGTGAAACTCGTCACATTCATTCCCGCCTAAGCATTGAAATGAAAGCAGAGCAATAAAACAAAACAAGAAAGCCCAACAAAACAATTGAATTGGTTTGTTGGGCTTTCAGCTTTAGAAGTTAAAGAAGTTCCTTAGCGCCCGGAATACAAAACGTTTAACCAACATTTCATCGTGGTGGGTTTAAACGGGCCCCTATCTGACGCGCCGAGTAGCGCAGTCAGCGTGGGAGTTTTCGGCCAGCGGCTGTTCGAGTTCCGCAACAAGCCACGTTCTGTGTGGCTTGTCAGGGCGAGTTTCGTTGGACGCCCACGTTGACGAGCAACGCAGGAAACAAGCGGAAGCTAGGGTGCCTTTTCTTTTGGTGACTTATTCTTTGGGCAAGCAAAGAAAAGTCACTCGCCTAGGGGCGAAAAGGAATGCTGCAATCAAGCTGCAAAGTCGAATGCTGAACTACCCAAAGAAATACCGATTAGAACTTCCAGCAAGTGGAAGGATTGCTCCTCATTGTAACCGTGCTAAGCATGGACCTTGCCTGGATTCTGACCTTCGCCAGAATGACGAGTGGGCATATATCCTTATTGCAGGGCGCATCACTGCTCCTCATAAGCCTGCCGTTATACAGACACAGAACATGCTCGGACAACCCCTGCTACACCTTCTACCGGAATGGCGAGTCAAAAAACCACACTTTCAATCTGAGAAATGCCATAGCAAAAACACACGTTCAAAAATACCAAACCCACCTCCAAAACCACTCGTCTAAATAATCAATTCAATTAGCATCCTGCCCCCTCTTGTCCGCGCTCGTTCATTCTTCTCCTGCGTGTGCTAAAATCGCGTGTTATTTCGTAGATAGATTCAGGAAGAAAAAATATGTTGATTAGCAATGCCTATGCAGCCACTGCAACAACCAGCGATATCATGAGCTTTGTGCCTATGATCGTCATTTTTGTGTTGTTTTATTTCATGCTGATCCGTCCGCAAGTCAAACAGGCAAAACAACATAAATCCATGCTGGAAACATTGAAAGCCGGTGATGAAGTCGCGACTACCGGCGGTATCGTTGGCAAAGTAACCAAGGTGGGTGAGAGCTTTATCAGCATTGAAATCGCAGCCAATACGGTTGTCAATGTGCAAAAACACACCGTACAAACGTTGCTGCCACCTGGCACAATCAAGTCCATTTAATTACAAGTGACCATTTTCCAGTCCTTTATTCCGTATAAGAGTTTTTTATGAACCGTTATCCATTATGGAAATACGTGCTGATTGGCACAGTCATCGTCATTGGTTTGCTGTACACCATCCCCAACTTTTTCGGGGAATCGCCAGCGGTGCAGATCAGTCCGGCGAAAAGCTCTCTCAAGGTAGACGAGAGCCTGCTGCAAAAAGTGGAAACCACTTTAACGCAGGCAAAAATCCCTTTTGATGGCCTGTTTCTGGATACCAGCGGCGTGAAAGTACGCCTGGCCAGTACGGATACGCAGTTGTTGGCAAAAGACAAACTGGTGTCTACCCTGGGTAAAGACTATACCGTGGCGCTTAATCTGGTGCCGCAAACGCCGAACTGGCTGCAAAGCATAGGCGCCAAGCCGATGTATCTGGGCCTGGATCTGCGTGGTGGTGTGCATTTCCTGCTGCAAGTGGATATGAAGGCGGCGCTGGATAAAGCGGCTGAAAGCACTGTTGGTGATTTCCGTATGTCTTTGCGTAAGGAGAAAATCAACTATTACGGTATCGAGCGTCAAGGCCAGGTCGTGATCGTGAAGTTTGAATCTGAGGCGGAGGCGACCAAAGCCCGCAATTTACTGGCAAAAGAGTTCTCAGATCTGACCTATAAGATCTCTGGCGGCGATAAAGAATTCAGTGTGACTGCCAGCATGAGCGCCATGGCGCAAAAGCGGATCCAGGAGTTTGCGCTCAAGCAAAACCTGCAAACACTGCATAACCGGATCAATGAACTTGGCGTGGCTGAGCCTATCGTGCAACAGCAAGGCGTAGACCGGATCGTGGTGCAATTGCCGGGCGTGCAGGATACGGCAAAAGCCAAGGAGATCCTGGGTCGCACGGCGACGCTGGAAATCCGCATGATAGACGAAGAAAAAGCCGATATGGCGACTTTGCAGAAAGCGCAGAGCGGCCAGGTACCGTTTGGTGACGAATTGTATTTTGACCGTGACGGCCGTCCGGTACTGGTCAAGAAAAGCGTAGTGCTGACGGGTGACCGTATCACCGATGCCGGCCCTGGTGTGAATGGCCAGAACGGTTCTTCAGTGGTCAACGTGACCCTGGATGGCCGTGGCGCTGGTATCTTTAAAAACGTGACGCGCGAGAATGTCGGTAAGCGCATGGCGATTTTACTGATTGAAAAAGGCAGTACCGAAGTGATCACCGCGCCGGTGATTAATGAAGAAATCGGCGGCGGCCGCGTGCAGATTTCTGGCATGGCCAACGCGCAGGAAGCAACAGATATCTCATTGTTGCTGCGTGCCGGTGCACTGGCCGCTCCGATGGAAATCATTGAAGAACGTACCGTTGGCCCTAGCATGGGTGAAGAAAACATCAAGCGTGGCGTGCACTCAACACTGTGGGGTTTTGCCGCGATTGCCGTGATGATGATTATTTATTACATGGTGTTTGGTGGTGTTTCCGTCATGGCACTGGGCGTCAACCTGCTGTTGCTGGTGGCTATCCTTTCCATGCTGCAAGCGACACTGACTTTGCCTGGCCTGGCGGCGATTGCGCTGGCCTTAGGTATGGCAATTGATGCCAACGTGCTGATCAACGAGCGTATCCGCGAAGAGTTGCGCAATGGCAATACGCCGCAAGCAAGCATCCACGCAGGTTACGACCGTGCGTTTGATACGATTCTCGACTCTAACGTCACTACGCTGATTGCTGGCCTGGCGCTGTTCATGTTTGGTACTGGCCCGATCAAAGGCTTTGCAGTGGTACACGTACTGGGCATTATGACTTCGATGTTTAGCGCTGTACTGGTCTCTCGTGCCATCGTCAATCTCTTGTACGGCTATCGCCGCAAGATTGAGCGCCTGCCGATCGGTTAACCGGTCCCCGAGTGATTGCTGTCACAACCTATTTGAGAACAGATTATGGAATTATTCAGAATTAAAAAAGATATCCCGTTTATGAGTTACGGGCGTCTGACCACCTCGATTTCGCTGATCACTTTTATATTGGCGATCTTCTTCCTGATGCACAGAGGCCTGCATTACGGGGTGGATTTTACTGGCGGCACAGTGATGGAAGTACACTACCCGACCACGGCCGACATCAGCAAAATCCGCGAAGTGATTGATGAAACCGGCTTGAAAGATGTCACGGTGCAAAACTTTGGCTCCAGCCAGGACGTGCTGATCCGCCTGCCGGTCAAAAAAGAATTATCCATTGCGCAATTGTCAGAAAAAATTTCCACCTCATTGAAAAATGCAGATGGCGGCGCTGAGATTCGTCGAGTGGAATCTGTCGGTTCACAAGTCGGTGAAGAGCTGTATGAAAATGGCGCGCTGGCTTTGCTGCTGGTATGTGCAGGCATTATGGGTTACCTGGCATTGCGCTTTGAGTGGCGCTTTGCGGTGGCAGCAATCATCGCCAACATGCATGACGTTATCATCATTCTTGGCTTCTTTGCCTTTTTCCAGTGGGAATTCAACCTGACGGTACTCGCGGCGATTCTGGCGGTACTCGGTTACTCGGTGAATGAATCCGTGGTGGTGTTTGACCGCGTGCGTGAAAACTTCAAGAAAATGCGCAAGGCTTCTGCCGTGCAGGTCATTGATAACGCGATCACCCGCACCATGTCACGCACCATCATCACCCACTTAATGACACAAACCATGGTCTGCTCCATGCTGTTTTTTGGCGGTGAAACCTTGCATAACTTTTCACTGGCGCTGACTATTGGTATTTTGTTTGGTATTTATTCTTCAGTACTGGTCGCCTGCCCAATCGCCATGTGGCTGGGTGTGAGCCGCGCCAACCTGATTGGCGACTCTGAGAAAAAGCCCAAAGAAGACGAAGCAGCGCTGGCACCTTAAGCACTCAAAATGCACGGAAGCTCATAATAAGTAAGCGAGCGGTTGAGGTGCAAGGCGCCCGGAACGCATAAACCGCAATGTACAGAGAGTACATGAGGATTTAAAGTACCGCGCAACACAGCAATTCACCCGCGCAGCCACTTAGTACGGGTTTCCCTTGATTTTTAGCCACTGGTGGGTACACTAGTGGCTTCTTGTTTTCAGCCCCACTCCCTTGGACAATATTCCCTTAAGCTGGCAGATAGGCTTATTACTGCTGCTACTGTCACTCACGGCGTTTTTCTCTATCGCCGAAACCAGCCTGATGTCGCTCAATCGTTACCGCATGCGACACATGGCGAAAGAAGGCCATCGCGGCGCCAAACTTGCCAGCCGCCTGCTGGCACAAACCGATAAAACCCTGGGCGCGATCTTACTAGGCAACACTTTTTGCATCGTAGGCTCCTCAACGCTGGAAGTGATTATTTCCGAGCGACTGTTTGGCGAAGGTGACTACGTGCTGATGTGGGGCTCGCTGGCGATTACCTTTGCCATTCTGGTATTCAGTGAAATCTCACCTAAAGTCATTGCCGCTGCGCATGCAGAAAAACTCGCCTACGCGACCAGTTATTTGCTCTACCCGCTGATCTGGCTATTCAACCCGGTAGTCTGGTTTGTCAATCTGTTCGTCAAAGCATTTGTCAAACTCCTGGGCGTGCGCGTCAATTTTGATCAGGCGCAATCTGTCACCACGGATGAGTTACGCAGTATCGTCAGCGACGCCGGGCAGTATATTCCCTCGCAAAACCGCACGATTCTGCTCAACCTGCTGGATCTGGAAGACATCATCGTCGACCACGTCATGACGGCACATACACAAGTAGAGTTTATTGACCTTGATCACCCCATAGACCAGATCATGGAACTGCTGGCCAATAGCCGCCACTCCAGGCTGCCGGTCAGGCAAGGCGACCATGAGGATATTGTCGGCATCGTCCACGTCCGCAAAGTACTGCCATTACTGCGTGATTTCCATATCGGCAAAGTGCCAAGCAAAGATTTATTGCAGGCTGCGATCAGCCCACCCTATTACATTCCCTCAGGCACCCCGCTGTATACCCAGTTACAGCAATTCCAGAAGCACCATGAGCGTATTGCGCTGGTTGTGGACGAATATGGCGAGTTCAGGGGCCTGCTGACGCTGGAAGACATCCTGGAAGAAGTGGTAGGCGAATTCACCACCCAATCGCCTGAGCGGACCAAGGAATTCCAGCAAAATGAAGATGGCAGCTGGCTGGTAGATGGCAGCAGCCAGTTACGCGACATTAACCGTAAATTGAAACTCTCCCTGCCGATTGACGGTCCACGTACCTTGAATGGGTTGATTCTTGAGCATTTTGAAGATATCCCGGAACCTGACACCAGCTTCAAGCTCGGTGAGCATAGACTAGAAATCGTCGATGCTCAGGATCGCATCGTCAAGCTGGTCAAAATTTATCTTTAAATCGCCACCCCATCTGGCACTTGAATTTTTTCATACAAAGCGCAAAATAAACTTAAGATCAGGTATGCAAAATTATGGTACGACCCAAGCGTGAGGGTGATTTGGCACTGGATCCACAAATTGCCAAACCAAAACCTCCAGAACTATATAAAGTGTTGTTATTGAACGACGACTACACCCCTATGGAGTTTGTGGTGGCCGTGATTGAGCGTTTTTTTTACAAATCTCGCGAACAAGCCACGCAAATCATGCTCAAAGTACATACTGAGGGCGCTGGTGTGTGCGGGGTTTACCCCCAAGACATCGCAGAAACAAAAATGCATCAGGTGCTTGAATCCGCACAGGAAGCACAGCATCCTTTGCAATGTGTGATTGAAGCGGCCTGAGCAGCAAAAGGGGCATGACGAGAATATCGACGGAATAGCATGACATTCCAGCGCTTAAAGCTGACTCTGGCAGTGGTAGCATAAGCAGTGGTGATTGATGGACTGATTGTTCTCTCACCTGGCAGATTCACTATTCATCAGGGGCGGCTAAATCATATGTCGTAAATAATCACTGAATAGCTCAAATGTGCCATTGAAATTTTTACAGTTAAGCACGATATTAATCAACAGACACAGACGCGCTGGTGTACATTAATAGCATCTGTGAATAAAGCGTTTTTCCTAGTGTATTTTTGTAGTGTAGTGTATTAAGGAAAGTCATCATGATTGCTCAAGAACTTGAAGTTAGCCTGCACATGGCTTTTATGGACGCGAGACAAAAGCGTCACGAATTGATCACAGTTGAGCATCTGTTACTGGCTATGTTGGACAATCCGACAGCCGCAGAAGTCCTACGCGCTTGCGGGGCAAAATTCGATACGCTACGCGGCGAACTGACCCAATATATTGAAGAACACACCCCCACCGTAGCTGGCACTGACGAGGTTGATACGCAACCGACGCTTGGCTTCCAGCGTGTGATCCAGCGTGCCATGTTGCACGTACAATCCTCCGGCAAAAAAGAAGTGACCGGCGCTAACGTGCTGGTCGCCATTTACGGTGAAAAAGATTCACACGCGGTGTTTTTCCTGCATCAGCAAGGCGTGACCCGCCTTGATGTGGTGAACTTCATTTCACATGGCGTGGCCAAGATTCAGGAAAGCGAACCCAAAGCCAGCAATACCGAACAGGAAACCGAAGGTGAAAGTGTTTCTACCGGCGCACTGGAAAGCTTTACGCTCAACCTGAATGCACAAGTCGTTGCCGGCAAAATCGATCCACTGATCGGACGCAGCCTGGAACTGGAACGCGTCATCCAGACTTTATGCCGCCGCCGTAAAAACAACCCGCTATTAGTGGGCGAAGCTGGCGTGGGTAAAACCGCGATTGCCGAAGGCCTGGCTTCACGCATTGTCAATCACGAGATCCCTGAAGTGTTGAAAGATGCCACAGTCTATTCATTAGACATGGGCGCGCTGCTGGCTGGCACTAAATACCGTGGTGACTTTGAGCAACGCCTCAAAGCCGTGATGAAGCAACTGGCAGAAAAGCCTGAAGCGATTCTGTTCATTGATGAGATCCATACCCTGATAGGCGCGGGCTCGGCCAGCGGCGGCACTTTAGATGCCAGCAACCTGCTGAAACCGGCGTTATCCAATGGTTCACTCAAATGCATAGGCGCCACCACTTATCAGGAATACCGTGGTATTTTTGAGAAAGACCACGCCCTGTCCCGCCGCTTCCAGAAAATCGATGTGGCGGAACCTAGCGTGGCTGAAACGATTGAGATTCTTAAAGGCCTGAAAACGCGTTTTGAAGAACATCACAGCGTGAAATACAGCGCCAGTGCGTTAACTGTGGCTGCGGAATTATCTGCGAAATATATCAATGACCGCCATTTGCCAGACAAGGCGATTGACGTGATTGATGAAGCAGGTGCGGCGCAACGTATTCTGCCAAAAAGCAAGCAGAAGAAAATCATAGGCAATAAAGAGATTGAAGAGATCATTGCCAAGATTGCGCGTATTCCGCCAAAAAATATTTCTACCGACGACCGCAACGCCTTAAAAACGCTGGAACGCGATTTGAAAGCAGTGGTATTTGGTCAGGATAAAGCGATTGATGTGCTGGCTTCAGCCGTCAAAATGGCGCGCAGTGGTTTAGGCAACGGTAATAAACCGATTGGTAGTTTCCTGTTTGCAGGCCCTACTGGTGTCGGTAAAACTGAAGTCGCCAAACAACTGGCTTATGTGCTGGGCATTGAGTTGCTGCGCTTTGATATGTCTGAATACATGGAACGCCACGCCGTATCACGCTTGATCGGCGCGCCTCCGGGCTATGTCGGGTTTGACCAGGGCGGCTTGCTGACTGAAGCCGTGACCAAGCAGCCTTATTGCGTGTTGTTGTTAGATGAGATTGAAAAAGCGCATCCGGATATTTTCAATATCCTGCTGCAAGTGATGGATCATGGCACCCTGACTGACAACAATGGTCGCAAAGCAGATTTCCGCAACGTCACCATTATCATGACCACCAATGCGGGCGCTGAAAACTTGTCCAAAGCCAGTATTGGCTTTACCAACAGTAAAGACGTGACTGACGAGGCAGCTGATCTCAAGCGCTTGTTTAGCCCTGAGTTCCGTAACCGCCTGGATGCGACTGTGTCATTCGGTGCGCTTGATCAGGAAATCATCTTGCGCGTGGTCGATAAATTCCTCATGCAACTGGAAGATCAGCTGCACGAGAAAAAAGTCGATGTCACCTTCAGTGATGAGCTCAAAGACTATCTGGGCAAAAAAGGCTTTGACCCATTGATGGGTGCACGCCCGATGGCACGCCTGATTCAGGATACGATCCGCAAGGCACTGGCCGACGAATTATTGTTTGGTCGCCTGAATGAAGGTGGTCAGGTCCACATTGATATTGATGAAAATGACCAGATCAAACTGATCTTTAAAGAAGAAACCATTTCAGCCTGATTCCCGGATTAGGCCGATTGAAACTATGCGACCACAGCGACATCCACTATAATGTTGCTGTGGTTTTGCACTTTAAAGGTGCATTCATCGCTTCATCCGGAGCAGGCATTATTGGCTGGCTCCATTAAAGCATTTAAATCAATAGGTTACACACACATTCATCACTGGTACGGTAATTGCTAACTTTGTAGTTATAACGCGCAATCACATCCAGTCTTGATTTTGTACATGCAAAAAATTTTTTATTTACTACATTTGTTGTGTTTAGTGTTCGCATTGCAGACAACTGCTGCTGAACCGGCTGCCACAACGACAATTCTACAAACCGGTGCCTTAGGGGTGATTCTTTCCAACGCGATTGATGACTCCTTGTCTGCAGACTTTGTAGAGGTGATAGGCTTTGTCGACATGCTTGAAGTGCCTGAGGTCGATGTCGATAAAATCACTTTGCCTGCGTTTAGTTATCCATTACGCCGGACCAGCCACCACGCACCTGAACACCACTTACCTGCTTATCATATTATCTTCCCCTTCTGGCTAGACCGGCCGCCCCAACTCGCTTAGCAATATCCTCCCTCTTTCAGCTCGGCTGTCAGAGTGTAATTTTAATTATTAATTAAGGTGGCTATGTCATGATAGGCATAGTCATTTGAGAAGGATTGTTATGTTAAGTCATATCCGCTGGCGAACAGCGTGCAGACTACTGTACTTGTCTTGCCTGATATCGCCACTAGCGTTTGCTGAACCTACGTTTGACCTGAAAACCCTGCTGGATAAGGCCGTCGCCGAAAACCCGACGATGGCCGTCAGCCAAGCGCAGATTGAAGCTGCCATGGCTGGCATTACCATTGCCAGATCTTTTGCTAACCCTGATTTAGAACTCATGGCAGGGCCGGCCAGATACCGCGGTGTTCCAACACCGGGAGCCAACGAAAGAAACTATGGCGTCACCGTTTCACAACCACTGGAATTTCCCGGCACACGGGCGTCACGCCGCGAACTGGCTGAACAGCAACTTACCTATGCCGAAAAAGGCATAAAAACAACCAGCTTCGATTTACGTAACCTGATCAAGCAGGCGTATTTCACGGTGCAGCTTCGCCAGCAAGTGCTGGAAATGTTTGGTGCCAACCTGAAAGTATTGCGGGAGATTCAAAGCAAAATCAAACGCAAAGTAGATGTCGGTGAAGCGGCCAGATATGAACTGATCAAGGCCGATACCGAATTACTGGTCGCCGAACGGGATTATGCCAGTGCACAAACACGCATTGATGAGGCCAAAGCCATTTTGCGCGGCATGATAGGGAATATGCCGGATGACTTTGAGATCAAATCTCAACCACCCGTCATTAACCCCTTGCCAGACATCACTACCTTACGCCAGTCTGCTGAGAACAACCCTTATTTACAGCAACTGATCACCGCCAAAGATGGCGCAGAAGCCAAGTTAAAACTTGAGAAGGATTTGCGCTTCCCCGGGCTGACATTAAAGTCTGACTTCACCCAGGACCCTGACCTGAATACGTTCAGGGTGGGTGTGGTAGTGCCATTGCCGGTTTGGAACCTGCGTGATGGCCAGATTGCCCAAGCCGCGGCTGGCATAGATGAGGCAGATGCCAACATCAGGTTGCAAAAGCAGGTACTACGCAAGGAAATTGATAGTGCCTACCAGCGCAACGTCATTGCCAGTAACCAGCTTAAGGTATTTGAGAATGGCTTGCTGCAACAATCTGAAGCCACATTGAGCCGTGCAGAAGCAGCCTATAAATTCGGAGAACGCGGCATCCTGGAATTCCTCGATGCGCAACGTGTCAATCGTGATGTCAAGCGTGACTATCTGATTGCCAAATTCGATTATTTTTTCAGTGTATTGCAAATCGAACGTTTCATCGGTTCGGATTTGGTTCAACCATAAGGGAATGGTCATGTCTCGTATTTTATTTTCAACTTTGTTTACTGTCGCACTGGCAATGATGTCCACTGCGTGCTCCGAAAAACCGGCACCCGTCGCAGAAACCAAAGCAGTGGTAGACCCAAACCTGGTGACACTCACCCCGGAACTGGAAGCCAACATCAAAACTGGCGCCGTCACCGAGATACAGTTTATCGATACCCTGCGTATCCCCGGCCGCATTCAGGTCGATGAGCAATATGAATCCAGGGCAGGTGCTTCGATTACCGGCCGTATCAGCACACTGGATGTCAACCTCGGCGATGAAGTCAAGGCAGGGCAACGCCTGGCTACCATCAAGAGCACCGAGCTCGCACAATTCCAGTTGAATTACATCAAAGCCAGTCAGCAGGTGCAACTGCAGACCAAAGCGGTTGACCGTGCCAAGCAATTGCTTGAAGCCGATGTCATCAGCCAGGCTGAACTGCAACGTCGTGAAGGTGAACTGCATGCTGCCAACGCAGAGGTGAATGCTGCGCGTGACCAGTTACTGGTACTCGGTATGGCGCCTGACAATATCGCTAAGCTGGGTTTGCAAAACAGTGGCATGTCGACCAGCCAGGTCAATTCAAAAATCACCGGTACTGTGATTGCGCGTAAAGCCAGGCTGGGGCAAGTCGTCGCCCCGGCGGAAGAGTTGTTTGTGATCGCTGACCTGTCGCATGTGTGGGCTGTGGCTGAAATCCCCGAACAGCAAATTGCGCATATCAAAGAAGGGCAATCGCTCAATATCGAAGTCCCGGCGCTGGATGATGCAGAGCTGACGGGCACACTGGCGTTTGTTGGTGATATCGTCAACCCGGCGACGCGGACGGTGATGGCACGTGCCAATATCAGCAATGAAAAAATGCTGTTAAAGCCTGACATGCTGATTACTATTTTGCTGGAAGCCAAGCCAGAGAAGGTCATTGCGATTCCCTCCACAGCGGTGGTGCGTGAAAACAATGCCGACCACGTATTTGCGCAAACGCTTAAATCCAAACAATTCAAGTTATTACCTGTGACATTGGGCCGTACTTATGACGGACAAAAAGAGGTATTACAAGGCTTGCAACCTGGTGACCAAATCGTGCTGGACGGCGCTTTTCATGTAAACAACGAACGTAAGCGCAAGGAAATGGAGTAAAAGCATGATTGAATCAATGATTCGAGGGGCGCTCAAGCAGCGCCTAATTGTATTGGTACTTGCCGTCGCACTGGTGTTTGCCGGCTTGTTTGCCGTGAAAAACCTGTCAGTGGATGCCTTCCCGGACGTGACCAATGTTCAAGTACTCATTGCCACCCAAGCCACCGGAAAATCACCGGAAGAAGTAGAACGTTTTATCACAGTACCGCTCGAAATCGCCATGACAGGCCTGCCTGGCCTGGTGGAAATGCGCTCGGTAAATAAAAATGCGTTATCGCTGATCACGCTGGTATTTACCGATAGCACCGATGTGTATTTTGCACGGCAGCTGGTGATGGAACGGCTGATGGAAGTCATGGAACGCATGCCGGATGGCGTCATGCCGATTCTGGGGCCGGTATCCACTGGCCTTGGCGAAGTCTATCAATTTACGCTGGACAAACCCGACGACGGCAAGAAACCATTGACGCAGGCAGACCTGACCGAACGCCGCGCCATTCAGGATTGGGTGGTTCGTCCTTTGCTGCGTGGTATTCCCGGCGTGGCTGAGATCAATTCGCAAGGTGGTTACGTCAAGCAATACCAGGTGTTGGTCAACCCTGACCGCATGACGCACTTTTCGATCAAGCTAAAGGATGTCTATGACGCTTTGGCACGTAACAACGCCAACAGCGGTGGCGGCATTCTGCAACACCATGCCGAACAATACCTGATCCGCGGCGTCGGCCTGGTGCAGAACCTGGACGATATCCGCAACATGGTGCTCAAGGAAGAAAACGGTATCCCGGTCTATATCCGAGATGTCGCCGAAGTGACCATAGGGCATGAAGTGCGGGTGGGTGTCGTGCTCAAAAACGGCGATACCGAATCGGTAGGTGGCATTGTTATCATGATGCGTGGCGGTAACGCCAAAGAAGTGGTCAGCCGTATCAAAGCGCGTGTTGAAGAGATCAATAGCAAAGGCATGTTGCCACACGGCCTGCAAATCGTGCCCTATTACGACCGAAGCGAGCTGGTAGATGCAGCGCTGCACACCGTCACCAAAGTGCTGATTGAAGGCATTATCCTGGTGGTCGTGGTGTTGTTCCTGTTCCTCGGCGATATTCGCTCAAGCGTCATCGTGGTGGGCACTTTGATTTTAACGCCGTTGATCACCTTCATGGTCATGAACCATTACGGTATTTCTGCCAACCTGATGTCACTGGGTGGCCTGGCGATCGCCATTGGCTTAATGGTAGATGGCTCAGTCGTGGTGGTAGAAAACGCCTTTCACCACTTGGGTCATCGCAAAGACGAAAGCAAGATCCGCGTCGTGCTAGAGGCGGCAACTGAAGTTGCCACACCGGTGCTGTTTGGGGTAGGCATTATCATCCTGGTGTTTTTGCCATTGATGACGCTGGAAGGCATGGAAGGCAAGATGTTTGCCCCGCTGGCTTACACGATTGCGATCGCCCTGTTTGTGTCGCTGGTTTTATCGCTGACCATGACGCCAGCCTTGTGCTCCTACCTGCTGAAAGGCGGTAGCGGTGAAGACACCAAGTTTATCCAGGCGATTAAACGCCCCTACCTGAAAGCCCTGAACTGGGTGCTCAACAATGAGAGAAAAACCATCATCGCGTCCGGCTTGCTTTTTATCGGCACGATTGCCCTGTTTCCATTATTAGGGACATCGTTTATCCCCGAAATGAAAGAAGGCTCTATCGTACCTGGTATCAACCGCGTGCCTAATATCTCGCTTGAAGAGTCCATCAAGATGGAAAACAAAGGCATGAAGCTGATCATGGAGCAGGTGCCAGGCGTTAAATCTGCCATTTCTGGCCTGGGTCGCGGTGAAAGCCCGGCGGATGCGCAGGCACAAAACGAATCTACGCCTATCATCAGCCTGAAACCGCGTGAAGAATGGCCAGCAGGCTGGACACAGGATGACATCGCCGAAAAAATGCGCGAAGTGCTGGAAAAATACATTCCTGGCGTGCAAATCATCATGGCACAACCGATTTCTGACCGTGTCGATGAGTTACTGACCGGCGTACGGGCGGATGTAGCGGTGAAGATTTTTGGTGAAGATCTGGATATGCTGAAACAGAAAGCAGACGAGATCGCCAGGATTGCCGGCACCGTGCAAGGCGCCACTGAAATCAAGGTGGAAAAAGTGTCCGGGCAGCAATACCTGAATATCACCATTGATCGTCAGGCCATTGCCCGCCACGGCATTAATGCTGCAGATGTGCATGACGTGATCGAAACCGCGGTTGGCGGCAAAATCGCCACCGAGATCTTTGAAGGCCAACGTCGTTTCTCTGCAGCCGTCCGCTACCCGGAATCTTTCCGTAATGATGAGGAAGCGATACGCAATATCATGCTGACTTCACCCAATGGCTCACGCGTAGCACTGGATGATCTGGCAGATATTGAAATCAAGGACGGCCCTGCGCAGATCAGCCGTGAACTGGCCAAACGCCGGATCGTGATTGGCGTGAACGTCAAAGACCGCGACCTCGGTGGTTTTGTGGCCGAAATGCAGCAAGTACTGGATCAGAAGTTGCAATTACCGGATGGCTATTATCTGGAATATGGCGGCCAGTTCCAGAATATGGAACGTGCCATGGGTCACCTGATGATTATTATCCCGGTGACGATTGCTGCGATCTTCTTCCTGCTGTTCTTGCTGTTCCAGTCCATGCGTTTTGCCACCATGATCATCCTGGTATTGCCGTTTGCTTCGATTGGTGGTGTGATTGCCTTGTTTATCACAGGTGAATATCTGTCAGTGCCCGCTTCAGTTGGATTTATCGCGCTGTGGGGGATCGCCGTGCTGAATGCGGTGGTGCTGGTATCGTATATCCGCACCCTGCGCGATGAAGGCAAAAGCCAGCTGGATGCGATTTTACAGGGATGTGCCCAACGCTTCAGGCCAGTGATGATGACGGCCACCGTCGCCATGCTAGGCTTGGTACCTTTCCTGTTTGCAACTGGCCCTGGCGCTGAAGTCCAGCGCCCGCTCGCCATTGTCGTCATCGGGGGGCTGATCACATCCACCCTGCTGACACTGATCGTGGTACCTACGCTATATCGCAAGTTTGAAGAAAGCAAAATCGAGGCATAACGCCGCCAGTTAGTCAGCGCTCGAAAGGACAGTTTATGAAAGAAATCAAAGCAGTTATACAACCAGCCAGATTACCAAAGATCCGCTCGGCACTGCGTAACATCAAAGGCTTCCCCGGCATGTCGGTGAACAAGGTCGAAGGCTGCGGACACCATCTGCAAAAACCGAGCATAGGTGTGCGTGAAGAACTGACGGATTACAGCCCTAAAGTGTATTTGTATATGGTGGTGCCGGATGAGCTGGTAGAAGGCATCCTGCAAACCATCGTCGAGGTGGGACACACTGGCAATATCGGCGACGGTATTGTCTGGGTCACCCCGGTAGAACGCATGATACGGTTATCTGAGCAGATTCATGTGCTGGATTAGAAGTCCACTTGGTATGGGTTAGCTCCCTGCCAATTAAAAAGCGGTTCATAGAAATATGAACCGCTTTTTCTTGTCTAAAATTTTTACTGCTTTTATCTGGCCTTGTCACGCATCATTTAGATATCCAGTTGGTATATTTTCGTAAATGTGGAAACAATCAATCGCGAGTTCAGATTATTAAAAAACGATCAATGTATATTTTGCTGAACCTCATCTACTTAACGGAGAGAGCACGGTCTTTCCTAGCAAACGTGGCAGCATCATGAGTGTTAATTAGTTGCGCTGAATCAATCATAGGGGCTGAGGGCAAGTGCTTAAAATAATGTTTGGGGTATCAAAACAATTATTATAAAAAACTGGTAAAAATGACTCACATAAAAAACAAGGCACTCAAAAGTGCCTTGTCTATCTACTTCTTTATTCGTCTGAATCAGGTCAAATAAATTATTTTATATGGAATCAATTAATAGGATTAAGTAACGCAGGCTGACCAAGCTCGACCACCTCTGCATTTGATAGCTTAAACCACTCTTTCCAAAAAGTACTAAGCGCCTGCATAATTTGCGGTGAGCGGTAAACACCCTTCGCATTATTGACATCTTCTGCAAGCAAGCCAGCGCCAATGATATAAACTTTAGCGCCGCCAAAATCACCAACCATATTATTATCGGTCACTAGTTTGAGTTCTTTTTTTGGATCAATCAGCCGCACAGCTTGTTTTGCATAAAAGCTACTAATCGAAGAGTTCTCAAGCATATCAGAGGCTAAAATAACGATTTTGATTTTAGCTTGTGATTTCTTGACGCGATTGGATAAGTCTTTCAGACCAGCCAGTACATCAGATTTCGCCAGATCAGAACTGCTGCCAGCTAAAGCTTTATTCAGTGCTGTCGCGGCAACTTTTAAACCATATTTTTTTTGGCCTTGCATACAGGAATCAAACTTTTTCAATAACCTGACGCTAATATCATTCCTCAGATCATCTGGAATCTGCTGCTCAAAAGTGCCGGCAGACAAAACATCCATGTAATGCCCTTGTGAAAATGATGAAAACTGACTGACTACGTATGATGTACCTGGTTTTAACTGACTTCCTGTATTTTCTTTGATTGATTTTTGAAGATTGGCATCAAATTTCGTTGTCTGATCGATTAAGACAAACACTTCTTTTTCGGGTGTCATTGTATTGGTTATTTTATTAGCCTCGTAGCAACTGGGAATGTCGTTACTTATGCCGGCTAATAAGCTAGTTGCATTTAGCAACAATCCCAAAGCAATGATTAATTTATTTCTATTCATAATTATTATCCAGTCCTGAATCTGCGCATATTACTTAAAACAAATCTTCAACGTCAGCTTTGGCTTGCTGTTGTTTCAGTAATTCTTCCTGCTGTATTTTGGCTAATTTCTCTTCTTTTCGCTGCTTTAACCAAGGCTTGAGTGCATCTTGGGTTTGAGGACTCAGCGTTAAATAATATTCTTTTTGCGCAACCTCATCACGCTTGAGAATCTCAGCTTTCGCAACGTCGACTTCGGAGGGTAATGGAGAAGACGACGCTGCAACTGACTTAGCAGAACTCGTAGAGGTTTGATTAATAGTCTCTTCTGCAACCTCGTCCACTTTGATTTGCTCTGCAATGTAATCTAAAAACTTTTTGTTCAGTGGATTAGTATTTGCATGCAAATCTTTAAGCTTTTGTTGCAAATCTTTTAATCGTCTATTGATTAGATCAACAAGTGGCGTCATCGATTTACGATACGCATCATAAGTAGAAAATCCAAATGTTGATTTATAAGCTTCTGCAGACTCTTTTCCCACAAAACCATATTTGTACCCTGCACCAATACCTACAAACTGAGTGATCACAAAAATGAAACCAAGCATAATAAATGCAAACATACCCTCAGTATTTTCATTTGAATTGATATCAGATCGCGCCTTCGCATCTGCTGCTTGCTGAGGCTCCATCACTTCACTTGGCAACTCAGTATTATCAAAAGGATTGCCGGAGGCTGACTCTTGTACTGATGCACTACGAGCATGATCCGCTTGCAAATTTTCATATCTCATGACAGTTGAAGTGATCGCAATAATAGCGATAGACACTATTGCAAGGTACACCACAAAAAAGCTACCTTTATCACGCGGATTTTTTGCGACACGGTTCACACAACGAGTATGGTTAGGCTTATCTTTATCGTCGTCCTGATTATCATTAAGTGCTACAGAGCTGTCTGAGTAAGCACTGCTGTTTCCTTTATATTCTTTATATTGCGCACGCAGTAGTAACGTACGATGCAACTGATGCCCCGCTTGATGCATAATTGCTACTAAAACAATCGCTATAACGAATACGATTGCAAACATGAGTAGATTAAGCGTGTTCGCACTACCCTCTCTTGCCATCCAACTTGCCAGTAAAAAAGAAAACCCCAGGCCTTCAGCGACCACTAAAGGAAACAGCAAAAACCAAACCCAAGCAGGGGTTGGTTTATTGCCCAAATCTCCCGCAGCCTTGATGTACTCAATATTATTATTGAATTGCTTTTGTGTCAGAAACGACACGAACGGTTTATACGTCGCACATAAACTCTCTTCTGCAGCTGTCCAGCCTGGCGCACCCTGTGCTTCATCTTTAGACCATCTGGCAATCTTGCCTACCCATTTAACACTCACTAAAAAATCAGTCACCCAAAATCTCACACTTTGAATCTGGTATAGGCAAATACTGATAATAATAGGCACTAATACTTTAAAAAATAGTGCATTTTGAAGCATAAAGTTATTGATAGATTCCCACATTTAATTCCCCTTTACTGTTAATTCTTCGCTAATTTTGGATTGAATTCTGAAGAATAGAATTCGTTATTCTTTTTGTATACTACTGATGAGTTTGGTGCTTCTCTTGGGTTAGCATTTGGTATCACGATGTCTATACATTGAACAGGGCCAGCAACGAAAACCCTATATAAAAGTGCTTTATCTCCCTGATAGGTGTTCACATTGGCTGGACTGTTATAAATAGGTGTTTTTTTGCTTTTTGGATTGTAATCTTGGTAAATAAGAAGATTTGGCTGGCCTGCAGGAACGCCACCATCTCTTAATACTGCAACATGTGTCAAAGCAACCAGATGACCATTGACCTCCCCAGCCCATGAGCTGTCGTAAACGCCTGGCAGATAATCTGATGTGGAATAGCTTTTCCCGTCTTTTAACGATTTCACCGTACCGCTGACTCTTGGTCGATCCAGATTGCAAGTACTGATTGCTTTTAAATCAGTCGCTTGCGCCTGGCTAATCAAAGAAAAACTTGATTTTTTCTGTTCTACATTCCCAATGTTAACGATATTGTTTTGTTTAGACATTGGGAGCCCACCAAAATCGATAGTTGATGCCGTGGCTAGATTGACTTGCTTATTCGAGTCTTCTTGAGTTTTGCTATTCGTATTCGATTTCGCTACATTTGTTTTTTTACTGCTTTGGATAGTTCTGTTTTCAGCAACTGAAACCTCAGGCTGCGCTATGGTCTCAATATTTTCGTTTTTGTCAGCTTGCGTTGATGGTGTTTTTTTGTTTTTTGTTTTTTTCGCACTATTCACCTGTTTTTGGTTAGGCTTAATCTCAATTGAGCCTGTAGCAGCCGCCTGCTCAACGTTACTGGTGTTATCAACAGGGCGGTAATATTCAGTATTTGCACGTTTGTTTTGCAAATATAATTTAAATGCCTCTTCAGAAGATAAGTCAACGATCTCTACTCTACGATTCTTAGCTCGGCCCTCAGGAGTATTATTGTCCGCGATTGGCATAGTCTCACCTGAGCCTTGATAGAAGAGCTGATTTTCGCTTACTCCACTCTCTTTGAAGACCTTGGCGACAGCTTTGGCCCGCTTCTCGGACAACTCGGCATTCAGCTTAGTATCCCCAGTGTCATCAGTATGTCCGATCAACAAAATGCGCTTTTTACTTAGCTCATTAACAACCGTTTTTTTCTCTTGTTCAGTTTTGTCGGCTGACAAAAGTTTGGCTTGCTCAATAGGTGAATATTGCTTAGCAATTTCACTAAAATGAATTTTTGCATCCGTTAACAACTCGCCAGAACCGCTATTGAATTGAGATTTGCCATCTATATCGGTGATAGATACTGAAAGACCTACATTTTGAACGTTAGCGTTTGCATTGCTACTGTCTTTGTCTGTAGGTGTTGCGCTGATGGCAAGAGGTGTCACCTGCATATCAAGATCGTATTTTTTTCCGATCTTAGAGAGCTCGCACTCTCGCTTATCGATTTCAACGCCAATATATGCGCCCAAAGCACCACCTAAACCCAACCCGATTAAAGTTCCTGCAGTTTTATCGCCACCCACCTTGTTGCCAATGATAGCGCCAGCCACAGATCCCAAAAGAATCCCCATATTGCGTGCATTATTCGAGCATGGATCATCGCTGGCAAAGGTTTCTTTTGCTTTTTGCTTAGCCGTTTCTATATGAGCGCACCCTTGTAATGTCAGTGTGGAAATCAAAGCGACAGCAATTGGCCGCATTTTATGTATCATGTTCTTCCCTTACATTCTTAATGTTTTTTATATTATCTTATATTATCTCTAAAATTATGTTGATTAATTATTAGTTGAATCACTATTATTTAGTATTAAACAGCAACGATGGCAAGTGAACAGGTTAACTTCATTAACGCCATCCGAGCACTCACTCCATTAATCGTCGGGATTTGGAATATGGTTCAATTGAGTAAAAATTATTTACAAATTAGACTGGCGTCAGTTTTAAAAGGGCTGCAAAAAGATGACTGAGCTTGATAAGTTAGGTGCAGGAAAAGGGATTCTGGATAATCCATTTCTGCCAGTGCAAGGTATGCAATCTAAAAAAACCGAGGAATTGGTGAAGTCAAAAAATTACGATTAAGGTAATGCTTGCTGAAACAGTATCAAGATATCCATAAACTCTAACCAATCTAGTCTTATGAATGATCTCCCTCGCGAAGAAATATATCAACTATTGAACCTTATTGCCCATGGCAACGATAAAGCATTTAAGAAGATATATTTTCACTATCAGCCAAATCTATCAAAATTTATCCGCTATCAAGTGAATGATGATTCTTCTGTAGAGGAGATTATGAATGATACGTTTATGGTGCTTTGTAAAAAACCGCATGGCTATGATGGATCATGCAAGTTTTTTACTTGGCTGTGTGCGATTGCAAGCTACAAAGCTAAAGATTGGGGGCGAAAGCAAAATCGTCAGCCACCCACTCAGGAAATTGATGAAGCAATCATCAATACCATTCCAGATGACAGTAAATCCATCCTTGAAATACTGGAGCATCAGGAGATAGATGAGGTTCTAAGAGAATGTGTGAAGCAGCTTCCACCTAAGCAGCGAGAAGCGATTAGTCTGGTGTTTTTCAATGACGAAAAGTTAGAGGCGATTGCTCTGATGCAGGACTGTCCGATAGGAACCGTGAAAACAAGATTAATGCATGCCAGATTAAAAATCACAGAATGCGTAAAAAAAGCTTTAGGTAATGGGAAATTATCATGATTGAAATGGACCCAGACCGTAGAGCATTTGAAGAGTTGATTCCATTTTATGTCAATGGGACGCTAAGCCCTGAAGATAAGCAGTTTATGCAGAACTACTTAATGAAGTTTCCAACGCTTAAAGCACACATAGACTTATCTAACAGAATAAGATCTGCATTAGAACAGGACACTACGCAACTTGCCTCCGCTGTTTCATGGCAAAAACTATTAAAACAGTATCAAACATTACATAAAAAGTTGACGTTAACAGAGCGTTTTAAAAACATATGTATTTATCTGGGACTAACACCAGCCTTCGCCGTGGTTTTAAGTTTATTTATCGCGCAATCAGCAGCAATTTTACAGCTTGGCATCCTTTCAAGTAGTTCAGCTTACAGAGGATTAAGCAGTCCGGCCCAGGTTGAAGCGCATTTAAAAGTAACCGTTAATCCCCAAACAGATTATGCACAACTGGTGGATCTGCTAAGAAAAAATGGCTGTCGCGTTGTCGCAGGGCCCTCTGAGACTGGAGAGTTATGGCTTCAATTAGAAGCGCCAGAAAAGCTAAATACCATTAAAGCAGACCTGCTCAATTCGGGCTTGGTAGATGAAGCTTTGTCAATTTTTCCGGGTACATCCCAATGAGTCTGCATCAAGCTTATGTAAAAGTATTAAAGCGCGTTTATACCTCCATATGTCTATCGATAGCGACAGGATTGTCATTGTTTATTCTGGATGCGTATGCTGTTGAATTAGCGCCAGTGACTATGCAAGCGCTAGTGATTGGTAATAGTAATTATATAAATAAGCCACTCATTAACCCCGTGCAAGATGCGCAACTGATAGCGGATACCTTGAAGGAGGTTGGCTTTAATGTAACGCTAGTCGCAGATTTAGATCGCAAGGCTTTTTTTACCAAAGTGAGAGAGTTTTACAATGGGTTACCGAAAGGTTCGGTTGCTTTGGTTTACTACGCTGGTCATGGAGTGCAGATTAGCGGCGCAAACTATTTGATTCCAATTGACATGCGCCTTACCAGCGAACGTGGCGTTGAGGTCAATGCCTATCCGCTCAAAGCGATGCTGGATAGTCTTCACCATGCTAACTCAGTTGTGAACATAGTCATTCTGGACGCTTGTCGAAACAATCCGTTTCAACCCAGCAACCCTTCAAAATTCCGAAGTTTAGAAAATATTGGGCTTGCAAAAGTAAATACACCAAAGGGTTCTATTATTGCTTACTCTACTGCGCCAGGGCAGCTTGCAGAAGATGGCTTGGGTAATAAGCATAGTCTTTATACAGCCATGCTTTCTGATGAAATAAAAAAACCTGGAGTGACAATTGAAACTGTTCTGAAAAAAGTGGCTGATGCAGTGCGCAAAAAGACCTTTGATGACCAACAGCCATGGTATGAGTCATCCCTTGTGGATGACTTTTATTTTGTGCCTCCAGACGGTGTTCAAATGGTATCGCCCAAAACTGCCAAACTTCACGCTCAAGATCAACATATTCAGGCTTCTCGAGGCGTGAAACTTCAAGATAAACAAGCTAGTCCCAGCTGGTATGCGCAACTTAGTGAATCAGAATTGTCGCAGCTTGATGCTGAAATACAGCAACGTGTTAAGCATTTATCAGAAGATGAGATCCCTTTACTTTTAAGCCGTGCAAACAAAGGGAATCTGGTTGCACAAACCACGTTAGGCATTGCTTACCGCGATGGTTTAAAGAAAATAGTGGATGTCGATACGGGCAAGGTTTTTAGAACAAATAGCAGTAATAAAAAAAGCATTCACATGCTAACAAAGGCTGCGGAATCAGGCTTCCCCATAGCACAAACCGAACTTGGTGAGATGTTATATCTGGGAAAGTTTATAGAAAAAGATGTTATTGCCGCAAGAAAATGGCTTGAACTTGCGAGTCATTCTAATTTCAAGCGCGCGCAAATTGATTTACTACAACTGAATTTCATGAGCAATCCGGGTGATCCCAGATCATTAAATCTTTTTTAGAAATAGGCCTTTAGCTTTACTAAAAACGGACTTTCGTGGCGCCTCATTTTTCAAGAAACACTGGGAATGACATCCATAAAATTAAATTGCATTTATAAAACATAAGAAAGAAGAATATCGTTTGAATAAAAATTGGTGGTGGTTAGAAGATCAGTTCTGGTTGGCAAATATGGACAGCGTGATGATGTCTCATCTTGAGTTCATTCAAAAACAAAAAAAGGAGGAGACCTCTAATTTCTACGGCTTAGATATTAAATCTATTGATGGTGTTTATCATCCTATAGAGGGTTCATCTACACACTTTATTGGAGACGCTCTTTTTAGCGTGCTTCAGCCGCACACAAGTTTGCTGGAAATTGGGTGTGGAACAGGCGCAATATCATGCGTCGCAGCTAAATTAGGTGCATCACGAATCATCGCTACCGACATTGGTAAAGGCGCTTACCAATGCGCCCAATCTAACATTAGAAACCTGGAGTTGCACAATCAAGTAGAAGTGATTGAATCCAACTTATTTGATAACGTTCCAGACGAAATGTTTGATTACATCATATTCAACGCACCTCTCCTTCATTGCGAGCCCTTGCCTCTTGAGAAAAAAGAATATAACGAAATAGCCATCGACCATGAGGGAGTTGTGATGCTTAATTTTATTCAAAGTGCAAAACCGTACCTCAAAAAGAATGGGCAGCTATTTTTAACGATTAGCAACATAGGCAAACGAACAGTGATTGAAGAAGCGACGAAGATGCTGAGTGAAATAGGTGTTGTAAATGCAGCTTCCGCGATGTACCGGCAATCTGGCAACCAATGGCGCTTTGTATTATCTGTTAGCGGGCAATGATATCAATGAATATTCATTATCTTAAAATAGGAGGTGCTAAATAATCATGTTTGCATTTAGATTTAACGATGAATTTAATGTGAGTTAAAAATGGATACTTTTGAGTATAACGTTGATGAGCATTTAAGACCCTCTGTCGAGAGAAAGCTAGCTGGCATTACTCAAATAGATGCTCAAATAGATGCGCTTCCTTTACCAACAAGACCAATTGGAATTAAGTTAGCCATCAAGCTATTAAGGACTTATCGTAAAGTTGCACCGAAGTCATTGCGATGCAGGTGTGTGTTTGATCCCAGTTGCTCTCATTACAGTGAACTTGCATTTAGGCAACACGGGCTATTAAATGGAATTATTTATACATACAAACGCTTGGGCAGATGCAAGCCAGGTGCAGGCGGCATTGATTTTTTACACTTAAAACAAGGAGATTAGTTTATGCAATATAAAATTGAATCAATTGGGGCACAATTCTCAAATAAGGGTATTGCAGCACTTGAAAAACGACTCGATGAAAAGGCAGAAGAAGGTTATAAATTTCATTCTGTATTTCACGTATCTCAACCGGGATGCCTGGGCATGGGACAAGGGACCACTACTTATTTAGCTGTGTATGTAAAAGAATAATATGCCCAACTGACCCAGCGATGGGGTATAGCTTAAACATCATCTTGGCCAGTAAACTATGATCGCTCAAGGTGTGTAGAAAGAATGGCTTAACTATAAAGCCCGCCAGTCCAGCCCCTGCTGCTGACTGGCGATCTGCACCCAGTCGGCTGCACACTGTAACACTTCACTCAACGCCTGCTGTGCCAACGCAGGCGTATTATTTTTTTCGCTCAAATGTGCTGCAACGATATGTTTCAGTTTGCTGTTGTCCAGTTGCGCTAACAGGTTCGCACTACTCTGGTTATCCAGATGCCCCAGCCAGCCACCGACACGCTTTTTGAGCGAATAGGCATAAGGCCCGGTACGCAACATCTCCAGGTCATGGTTACATTCGAGCAACAAGCCGTCACATCCCTGCAACATGGCAATAATATGCGGCGTGACACTGCCAACATCAGTCAACACCCCAAACTTGCGCACACCATCGCCAAACACAAACTGGGCGGGCTCTCGTGCGTCATGCGGAACCGGGTAAGGGATGACTTCAATATCCTGTAAGGCAAGCGGGGTATGGGCGTCGATGATATGCACGGTCACCGGTTGCGCAGGCAGATAACGCTGGCACATGGTATAGGTACCGTGTGTTAACCAAACCGGCACTTGGTAGCGCGCTGCCAGCTTGAAAGCGCCGCGCGCATGGTCATCATGCTCATGTGTGATTAAAATGCCGGAAAGCTGTTCCGGTTGCAGTCCGAGCCGGTTCAAGCGCTGCACGGTCTCTTTGACACTAAAGCCGCAGTCAAGCAAAAGCCGGGTTTCCCCGGCTTCCACCACAGTCGCATTGCCTGCGCTGCCACTGCCTAACGATGCAAAGCGCACGCAGGCCTCAGTTACTTGAGTTGTTCATACAGCAAAGAGACGATACGATTTGCAGTTGTCGATGTATTGCGCTTGTTTTCAGCGGTCAACACATAGATATCTGTCGTATCATCCGCATTTTCCAGTACCTGGATATGGTATTGCTTGCTGGATTTATCCCCTTCTGAAGTCCCTTTCCAGAACTTGGTTTTATCGCCTTGTTTCACGTCTGAAGGGGCGGCGGATTTCTCATCCTCATCACTGCCCCAGAATTTCAGGCGCTCAAGCAGGCCTTTTTTCTGCTTGATTGGGTCTTCAGCATCGGTATCGGCATAACGCACAAAGAAAATACCATCAGAACGGTTTTTATCCTCAGTCACAAAGCCGATGCGGTCCAGAGCCAGCCCAACACGGCGCCAAGCGCGATCAAATGGCTCATTCAGTTTCAGCGTGACACTCTGGTCAGCCTCTTTCACCACGTCAGCGCGCTTGTCAGAAGCCGCCTGGGTAATAACCTGATCGGCTTTTTGCTCATCCAGACCGAGTTTAACCATCATGCGGCGCAATAACTCTGCATCAAGGTCAGCATCAAACTCCTGGCCGGCATTATTCTTGTTTTCTGCGGCATTGATCCGGTAGCCGGTATCAATTTTACCCAACTGGGTATTTACATAATTTTTGCCATCATCCGGGGCACCAGCCACAGTACGATGCGTCATGTAGATCTCGGTGGTGCCGTCTTTCTCACCGCGCTCCAGCCGGGTGCGGAATTTACGTCTGTCGGCAAATCCTGACAACCTGTCCAGCCAGGCATCAAACTTGTCGCCGTAGCCACGATTGTCTTCTTTAGGCTTGATCGCATCCGATTGCAACCATTCGGTTTCAATCACCCCGATTTCAGGATTCTCCACTTTGACCGCAAAGCCCTGATCCAGCCAGAAATCGCGCACGATAGGCCAGATTTTTTCTGGTGTCGCATTGACTACCAGCCAGCGCTGGGAGCCTGCTTTGACCATACGCACATTCTTCATATCACTCAGCACTGGCGCCGGACCATTCTGCTCCTGCGCTTCCTGGTTCTGGCTGTAGGTAGAGTAGTTAGTCGCTCCCGGCACATTATAGGTGCTGCTGGAACGTACTGAACTCAGGTCAGGGGGCACTTCCAGCGATTTGGAACGGCCTGCACCCTTGTAGTCAGAGCTATTATTCAAAAATGGTATCGAATCGCAGCCAGCCAATACGATAACCAGACCTATCAGCAGCGCACGCTGTAAAAACACATTACTCATGTAATTCATTTCCCTCATTTAAGATGCGATTTCCGCCTGTTTCATGGCGTGTCGCAGCACTTCATGATATTGGGTTGAAAGATTGACCAGTGGCAAACGAATACCATTAGCAATCAATCCCATTTGTTGTAATACCCATTTCACTGGAATCGGATTAGCTTCTACGAACAATTTCTGATGCAAGGCAAACAACTTGGCATTCGCCGCCCGTGCCTTCACGACATCGTCCTGCAACGCGGCGGCACACATCTCATGCATCAGGCGCGGAGCTACATTGGCAGTCACAGAAATCACGCCTTTGCCGCCCAGCAACATCAATGCCAATGCACTACCATCGTCGCCGCTGTAAACGGCAAACCCGGCTGGCACACGTAGCAGTAAATCCGTGCCACGCTCGATACCGCCGGTAGCATCTTTAATGCCTACGATATTTGGCACCGCAGCCAGTCGCAAGACGGTGTCATTACTCAGATCGCAGCCAGTACGGCCAGGAACATTATAAAGAATCTGCGGAATCTCAACGGCTTCTGCGATCGCTTTAAAATGCTGGTACAAACCCTCTTGCGACGGTTTATTGTAATAAGGGGCGACCAGCAAACAGGCATCGGCACCGAGTGCCTTGGCTTTTGCAGTCAGTTCTATGGCCTCAGAAGTAGAGTTTGCCCCGGTCCCGGCGATCACCGGCACGCGCTTGGCGACATGCTCGACAGTGGTCTTGATCAGCGCACAATGCTCATCCACATCAACAGTAGGAGATTCGCCGGTCGTGCCAACAATCACGATGCCGTCAGTCCCCGCCTCTATTTGAAAATCGATCAATTGCTTGAGTCTATCCAGATCCAAGCGACCATCTTCAAACATGGGGGTAACGATTGCCACCAAACTACCCGTTAACATACTTCTGCCATTCGATAATAAAGCGATTATTTTAACCGATTATGTGCCTGAACGCCAAAGAAGCGCGCTGCGATTCCGCAGTGTATCGCTGCATTTGTGGCTAGCATGGGCAACAAATTTGCCAAGTGGCCTTTGCTCGAAAAATGCAGGCAAGTTTGTGCTCATTTTGCAGCGCATCACAAACCCTATCCACAGTACCACCACATAGATTCGGCTATAATAGCCATATTGATAAATTGATGGTGTAAAACGCAGCCTGCGTGTGATTTCATGCAACCTTTGAGCCATGATGCGATTGCGACAATGAAAGATGCTACCGGCCAAAACCACGCTGGCTTTGACCGCGATCGTTCAGCTGAGCTAGCTGACCTGATCACACGCATAGACGACGTATTGCCGCAAACCCAATGCCAGCAATGTGGCTATGAGGGCTGCAAACCTTATGCAGCCGCCATCGCGGAGGGCCAAGCCAGCATCAACCAGTGCCCGCCAGGCGGTGAACCCGGTATCCGCACACTGGCCAGGTTATTAAAACTGCCGTACCTGCCATTGAATACCGAACATGGCATCACCAAACCCAAAGCGCTTGCCATCATAGATGAGCAACGTTGCATAGGCTGTACGCTGTGCATCAAGGCTTGCCCGGTGGATGCCATTCTCGGTGCCGCCAAGCAGATGCATACGGTGATCAGCCAGGAATGCACAGGCTGTGAATTATGCCTGGCGCCGTGCCCGGTCGACTGCATCATCATGCAGCCGGTCGCTAATTATGAACATACTCCAACCGAGCTTGCACAGGCCAGATCCGCCGCCAATGTGGCACGTCAGCGTCATCAACACCGGCAAAAGCGGCTCGAATGCGAAAAACAGGAGCACAGGCAAACCACTAAACAACAAAAACAGGGGTTGTCTGCGGGTGATCAAACCGCCACAGTCTCTGCCACCGAGGCCATCAAAAAAGCAGCGATTGCGGCGGCTATGGCGCGCGTGAAAGCGCTAAAACAGGCGTGAACGACTCAACAATGGATGAACCACTTGAATTTACCAGCAGCTTGATTACATACTCCCAAGCCAGCGATTGTTGATATTACTGTTATGAATGCACAAAAAAGACTCGCCATTTTTGAAAGACTGGCCATCGCCATTCCCCATCCGGCGACAGAGCTGGAATACAGCACTACGTTTGAATTACTGATTGCCGTGATCCTGTCAGCCCAGGCCACCGATAAAGGCGTCAATATCGCGACGCGCAAGTTGTTCAAAGTCGCCAACACCCCGCAGGCGATCGTAGATTTGGGCATAGAAGGCCTGGAAAGCTATATCAAGACCATAGGCCTTTATCATGCCAAAGCGCAAAATGTGCTCAAATGCTGCATGCAACTAATCACCTTGCACAACGGTCAAGTACCTGACAAGCGTGAAGCACTTGAAGCGCTGGCCGGTGTGGGACGAAAAACCGCCAACGTCATTTTAAACACAGCTTTTGGTCAGCCGACGATCGCAGTCGATACGCATTTGTTTCGCGTGGGCAATCGCACCAAACTGGCGACTGGCAAAACAGTGCTTGAAGTCGAGCAACGCTTTTTAAGCACCACACCCAAACAGTTTTTGCAGGACGCACATCACTTGCTTATTTTGCACGGCCGTTATACCTGCACTGCACGCAGCCCCAAATGTGGCGTGTGCTGCATTGTCGATTTATGTGAATATCGTGATAAACAGATACATCCGGTGCTGCCACCGGCAGAAAGCTAACCATGGCCTTATTCAACCCCAGCCGCGACGAAGTACGTCAATTCTTCTTTGATGCCTGGGCCAAGTTCCAGCAACAGCACGTATTGACCGACCTGGAGAAAATGGCGGTAGGCATCATGCATTTGCACCCTGAATACCAGGCCATTCTGGATGCGCCTGACAAGCATCTGCAACAAGCCTATTATCCCGAAATGGGTGAAACCAATCCGTTTTTGCATATGAGTTTGCACTTGTCTATCCAGGAGCAAATCAGCATCAACCAGCCGACCGGCATCACGCAAGCCTACGGCAAACTGTGTACCCGCTATCAAGAGGAACATGAAGCGCAGCATGCCCTGCTGGAATGCCTGGCAGAAACCATCTGGCTGGCACAACGCAACCAGACCGGGCTTGATGCCGCGCATTACCTGCAACTGATAGAGCAACGCGCCGGCATTGCCCCCTCAACTTAAATGGTGATCCCTCGCCCGCATCAATGGATGAATCACGCAACACCTGCTAGCATTGGGCGATCATCGCCAAGCCCACTCTGAAAACTGTCTGATAAAGGAAACCAATATGAGTACCCATAAAATTGCTGCAATTTCCAGTGCTGTCGCCTTGTCAGTGGCCGCTGCGGCCGCCCAAGCGGTTGAAAATCCATTTGAATTAAAAACACTGGGGCAAGGCTACCAGGTGGCCGATGCCGATAAAGCCAAAGAAGGAAAATGTGCGAATGGCAAGTGCAGCGCAGAGAAGAAAAAAGCCAAAGAAGGTCATTGTTCTGCGGACAAAGGGAAAGATGGCAACCATCATCATGACAAAGCCAAAGAAGACGCCAGTGCCACTGACAAATCAAAAGAAGGCAGCTGTTCGGCAGAAAAAATGAAAGAAGGCGCCTGCCACGCCAGTAAATAAGGGCTCACGCTGGTTAACGCATGGCGCACCTGTCTGATATTCGCGGGGTTGGCTTAGGGCTGAAACGAGAGCTGATCCCGTCGCTCAAGCAGCATGATGGCCATGCCTTACTTCAGCATCTGCAGTTTGTAGAAATCGCCCCTGAAAACTGGATAGAAATGGGTGGCAAATACGCCGCCGACCTGCGCTGGTTCGCCGAGCGCTATCCGATTGCATGCCACGGCTTATGCTTGTCCCTGGGCGGGCCTGATCCTCTGAATGTCAGCTTTTTATACCAAGTCAAACAATTTCTGGCCGACTTTGAAATCCCGCTGTATACCGAGCATTTAAGCTACTGCAGTGACGCGGCCAATGGCTATATTTACGATTTGTTGCCGATCCCATTTACTGAAGAAGCGGTGCATTACGTCGCGCAACGTATCCGGCAGACGCAAGATATATTAGGACAACGCATTGCTGTAGAGAACGCCTCATTCTATGTGGCAGCACCCATCTCAGAAATGGATGAATGTAGTTTTATCAATGCCGTGCTGGCTGAAGCCGATTGCAACTTGCACCTGGATATCAATAATGTGTATGTGAATAGCGTCAATTTTGGCTTTGATGCTTACACCTTTATTGAGCAGTTACCTGCCGAACGCATAGTCTATGGCCATATTGCCGGCCACCTGAAAGTCGCTCCGGATTTGCTCGTCGATACGCATGGCGCCGCCGTTATCGACCCGGTGTGGCAATTGCTGGCCTACGCCTATCGAAAGTTTGGCGTATTCCCTATGTTATTGGAGCGCGACACCAATATTCCGCCTTTAGCGGAAATAATGCACGAAGTTGACCGCATCCATGACATTCAGCAAGAGGTGAGTCAACTTCACCCGCAGCATGTGCATCAGGTTGTCTGATGAAACAACCTTTGTTTCAGCAATATCAGGCGGCGTTCAACGCCCATCTGCGCGATCCGGCGCAACAGCCTAAACCGCAAGGGGCAAATGCTAAACGCATAGGCATTTACCGTGAAATCGTTTTTAACAACTTTTTGGCCAGCGTCAGCGCCTGCTTCCCGGTGCTGCTATCCATTCTGGGTAAACGGCGTTTCAAACAATTGACCCGGCAGTGTTTTGCCAGCCATCACTTCTGTAGCCCTTTATTTTCGGATATCCCGAAGGCACTTATCGACTATTTGCAAACACTGGATCTGGCTCAGCACAATTTACCGTCCTATGCTCTTGCACTGGCCCACTATGAATGGGTAGAACTATATTTAACCAAATTGTCCGATTTTGCCAAGCTGCCAGACAACTCTCAGCCAATAACGCCAGTAGCGGATATTAGGCAGGCAAGCGATCTGGCTGAGGCGATTGTGCGATTACCAGCGGCACATATGTTGCTGAACTATGACTATCCCGTGCATCAGTTGTCCAAAAAGCACGCTAATCTGGCAGCCAAGTCAACTTATCTGCTGGTATTCTTAATTAATGATTGTAAGGTTGAGTTTATCCAACTCAATGAAATCACTTACGTTTTATTGCAACGTATCCAATCAGAACAAACGACTTTAATGCATCATTTGACACAATTGGCCCAGGAAATGCTGCCTCATTTACCCCTACAAAGGGTGCTTGAATTTGGATCTGAGACTCTGTTTACCCTTTATTTACAGCGGGCAATCGTCATAAAAAAATAGATGCAAATAAATAATTGTCGTAATTTTACAACAATTAACAATGATTTCTTACTCTACTATTGTCTGGCTGATATCAACCACATCCCTCAGCGCACCGCACTGACGCTAGGTTGAGCCGGATTTAAGAGTGTTCAAGGAATCAATTTTTCAAACCTTTAATTGCCGCAATAATAATTACCTAACAAATTTTTCTTACACCAACACAGTTACTGCGAAATTCTTTTTAAAGAAACTGATAGAATGTCAACTAAGAATTAAGAAATATACTAATTATGCAGAATTCACTTGCTAAAGAAGCACTTAAACAGTTCCGTATTATTTTCGGAGCCGTTAGACAACATTTCAGGGAAATTGAATCGACTTGCGGCATTTCGGGGTCACAGCTTTGGCTGTTACACGAAATCGCAACGCATCCCGAACTCGGCGTCTCGAGGTTGGCAGAGAATCTTTCTATCCATCAATCTACCTGTAGCTTGCTGGTAGAAAAGCTGGTCAAGAAACAGCTGGTCAAGAAACAACGATTGACTGAAGATCAGCGTAAAGTTGGTTTGTTGGTCACCCCTGCAGGGCATGCACTTCTTGCTAAAGCCCCGCAACCTGTCGATGGGATTTTGCCGCAGGTGCTGGCGACGATGGAAGTAGATGCGCTCAAAAATCTTAAAGCCTCATTAGAGATGGTAGTGTCTAAGCTGGATACCAAGGCCGCGTCTATGAGTGGTCACCCGATGGCAGATTTATAAATATCATCATGTATGCAAAACAAAAAGCCGGCATTGCCGGCTTTTTGTTTGTACATTTTTAAATTTAAGCATTAGTCGCCAAATACTGCCGCCTCACGCGCCGATGCTTTTTTAATCACTTCGGATTTGGCCACATTATCCATATCCCACCATTGCCGGATTTCGTCCAGGGTGCGAAAGCAACCTTCACAAAAGCCACTACTTTCATCCATGCTGCAAACGCCTATACAGGGCGATGGAATGGTAGTCTCATCAGACATTGCAACCCTTTCGTAATTAGCTCAAGGCCCCGTGGCAACTCTTGAAACGCTTGCCAGAGCCACATGGACAGGGGTCATTACGCCCGACACGTACACCTTCAGGCAAGTTTAGCGGTTGCTTTTCTGCCGCCGTCTTACCAGTACTGCTCAAGGCATTGTCATAATCGGTGTGCTGATATTGCACATTGCCGACATCAGTCGCACGCAGAGCCTCTTCAGCACGACGTTCTTCCGCTTCGAGCTCTTCGCGTGAGCGGACTTGTACCTGCATGGTGATTTTAGTGACTTCAGTTTTAACTGTATTCAGCAATGATTCAAACAGCTCAAACGCTTCACGTTTATATTCCTGCTTGGGATTTTTCTGTGCATATGAACGCAAATGTATGCCTTGACGCAGGTGATCCAGTGCCGCCAGATGCTCACGCCAATGGTTATCCAGGCTCTGTAACATGACCGCACGCTCAAAATTGCGCATGTTATCGTTGCCAGCCAGAGCTTCTTTGGACGCATAACTTTCGTTAGCTGCCTCAACAATACGGTCGCGCAAGGTTTCTGCATGTAGGTCAGGATTGCTTTCCAGCCATTCACCCACAGGTAGGTTCAGGCTGGCATCTTCACGTAAGGCCACTTCCAGCGCAGGCACATCCCATTGTTCTTCTACGCTACCAGGTGGAATATGTGTATTGAATAAGCTATTCACGACATCTTCACGCATCGCACGGATGGTTTGACCGACATCGACCGATTCCAGCAACTCATTACGCTGCTCGTAAATCACTTTACGCTGGTCATTCGACACATCATCGTATTCCAGCAGTTGTTTGCGGATATCGAAGTTTCGACCTTCTACCTTGCGCTGGGCATTTTCAATCGCACGCGTGACCATGGCATGCTCAATCGCTTCGCCTTCGGGCATATTCAGCCGCGTCATGATCGCCGCCACACGCTCGCCGGAGAAAATACGCAATAACTGGTCTTCGAGGGACAAATAGAAACGGCTGGAACCAGGGTCGCCCTGGCGGCCAGAACGGCCACGCAACTGGTTGTCAACGCGACGAGACTCATGACGCTCGGTACCGATGATGTGCAAGCCACCTGCCGCCAGCACTGCATCGTGGCGTTGCTGCCATTCGGCTTTCAGCTGCGCGACTTTGCTTTCTTTATCCGCATCACTTAAGTTGGCATCACTGTTGATGGCGTGAATCTCGCCTTCAGAATTACCGCCCAATACGATGTCAGTCCCTCGACCGGCCATATTGGTGGCGATGGTAATCATGCCAGGGCGGCCTGCTTCCGCCACAATCGTCGCTTCGCGCTCATGCTGCTTGGCGTTTAGGACCTGATGCTCAAGCTTGGCCTGAGTCAGCAATTGCGAAATCAGCTCGGAGTTTTCAATCGAAGTGGTACCGACCAGCACTGGCTGGCCTTTCGCCTGGCATTGCTTGATATCTTCAATGACCGCTTTATATTTTTCCATGCCAGTGCGATACACTTTATCCATCGCATCCGAACGCTGTACTGGCCTATGGGTAGGAATCACCACGGTTTCCAGCGCATAGATCTGGTTAAACTCGTAGGCTTCAGTATCTGCAGTACCGGTCATGCCGCTTAATTTCTGGTACATGCGGAAGTAATTCTGGAAGGTGATCGAAGCTAGCGTCTGGTTTTCTTTCTGGATCGCCACGCCCTCTTTGGCTTCTACCGCCTGATGCAAACCATCTGACCAGCGGCGGCCTGGCATCATACGGCCAGAAAACTCATCGACAATCACGATCTCATCATTGCGCACAACATAATGCTGGTCGCGGTGGTAAAGGTTTTGTGCGCGCAGAGATGCATACAAATGATGCACCAGCGTAATGTTGGCTGGCTCATACAAACTGGAACCAGCTGGCAGCATGCCGGCCTGCTCTAGCAATTGTTCGGCATGCTCGTGCCCGGCTTCGCTCATGGTCACACTTTGGGCTTTTTCATCGACCCAGAAGTCACCTTCGCCCTCTTCTTCTTTTTGACGACCCAGCTGTTTGGCGACTTCATTGATGGCGCCATACAGATCAACGCTATGCTCAGCCTGACCTGAAATAATCAGCGGCGTACGCGCTTCGTCGATCAAAATGGAGTCGACTTCATCCACCAGCGCATAATGCAAAGGCCGCTGTACGCGCTCCTCTTTGCTGAACACCATATTGTCACGCAGGTAATCAAACCCGAATTCATTATTGGTGCCGTAAGTAATATCTGAGGCGTAAGCTTCTTGCTTGGCATCGTGCTGCATCTGCGACAGATTGATGCCGACGCTTAAGCCGAGGAAGTTATACAGTTTGCCCATCCACTCGGCGTCGCGCTTGGCCAGGTAATCGTTGACTGTGACTACATGCACGCCTTTGCCGGTCAGCGCATTCAGGTAGGTTGGCAACGTCGCTACCAGCGTTTTACCTTCACCGGTACGCATCTCGGCGATCTTGCCAGCGTTCAGCACCATACCGCCGATCAGCTGCACATCAAAATGACGCATGCCCAGGGCGCGCTTGCTGCCCTCGCGGACCACGGCAAACGCTTCCGGCAACAATTGCTCCAGCGTCTCACCTTTGGTATAGCGTTGTTTGAATTCGTCGGTTTTTGCCCGTAACTGCTCATCGCTCAACGCCTGAAAATCTGGCTCTAAAGCGTTAATTTGTTTGACGGTTTGCTGATATTGCTTGACCAGGCGGTCATTGCGGCTACCAAAGAATTTTTTAAACAACGAGGCTAACATGAGTCACACCGATATCCGCCGAAGCGGGGTTATAAGAAATAAACTAGGATTGTATAAGATATAGAGGCGAATTGTCTTGATTATTGCATGACCAGCCACTGAATTCAGTCAGGAATGGTTCCTGAGGTATTCGCGTGGGTCCAGCGGGTTGCCATTCAGGCGTATCTCGTAATGCAGATGCGGGCCGGTAGAGCGGCCAGTACTGCCTATGAGTGCCACTTTCTGGCCCTTAGTGACGCGTTCACCGGCTTTGACCAGCAATCTGGAGTTATGCGCATAGCGCGTTTCCAGTCCAGATCCATGATCAATCTTCAATAAATTACCGTAATCTGAGGTTTGTACGGCGGTTGATACAATACCGTCAGCCGCCGCATAGACAGGCGTGCCAGAAGCGGCGGGAAAATCTAATCCTTCATGGAAAGCGCGATGGCCACTCAGCGGATCAATACGCCAGCCATAACTGGAAGAACTATAAGCAGCATCGACCGGGCTGCTATTAGGCAGCATTTCGCGCAGCACGCTTTTTAACAACAACTTAGCCTCGATCTTGCCCTGGTATTCATCGCGGAGATCGAGGTCAGCCGACATCAGCTCTATGGTGGCTTTCAGGTCTTCTTCGCTGAGGGGTGCATCTTTCACCAACGGCCCACCCTGGCCGATGACTTCATTGACAGAAGTGCGCTCATTGATAGGTTCGGCACTCGATTTGATGCCTGCCAGTTTGGATAAGCGCTGATTTTGCGCATCCAGGCGCAGGATACGTGCCTGCAACTCGCCAATTTGTTTGGCATACGCATCAAGGTGACTTTGGGTTGAAAGCATGGCACCTCTTAAATGCGGAGGCAAAATCGCTTTCACGCCTTGCGTTTTGATGACTTGTTGCGGGGTGATAAATAACAAGGTCAACACCACAGGCACGAGTATCAGCGCCAGGACCACGCCCAGGCTCTCGAAGATACCCAGCGTTTTAGGCTTGGCCATTTTTTCTGAAACAATAATGATATTAATCATGCCACGAACTCTCGCTTTTAGCCGATTGCCCACCGGAATAGCCCGTGAGAATAACCGGTGTAGTACAATATTCAAGCATTCTGCGGACAACCACGTATTTTAAACACGCATTATCGAAACTTACGCATGTTAAAAATCAATCGGATTTTCAATCACCATCACGAACTCAAGCCTTTATTGGATGAGGCTTTTGATCGTCAACAATTACAGCAATTATGGTCTGTGGTTGCCCCGGAACTTTCCAAACTTTCCCAGGTGCTGGCGGTAGAAGACGGCATACTTACCATCGGCGCACAATCGGGCGCTGTCGCCAGCAAAATCCGGTTATTGGAAACCGGATTGATACGAAGAATTGGGGATTTTTGTGAAAATTCCCAGAAAATCAAAGGGTTAAACCTTAGCGCAATTAAAGTCAAAGTGCAAGTAAAATCTCGGCCGCCAGCCAAACAGAAACGTATCCAATCCCCATCCAATCAAGCGTTGAACACACTGGAAGCCTGCGCTGACAAGATTGAGAACCCGGCACTTGAAGCGGCTTTACGCCACTTTATTGACCGTCAGCGCGACTCATAACACCCGTCTTTTCCCAGCGTTCTCACTTTAACTGAACGCAGCTGGGCAGGTGCATTTTATTGCGCCTGATTTCCGCATGCACTGTACTTGTGCGCATTCTTCAAATAGTGCAATAATGCATCACCCTGTTACACTTTATTTACAACTAACACAAAAGCCTAAGGATCAATCACCAGCACAGTCACACTTTAAATTTTAAAACTTAAGTAACAGGTCTTAAGTAGTCATTACGTTCAACGCAGTTTCACCAGGAACAGGAGAACACATGTCAGTCGCATTAATGTTGGCCATAGGCGCAGCAGTTTTGGCGGTACTTTATGGCGTAGTAATGAGTAAGTGGATTTCGGGATTACCTGCAGGCAATGCCCGCATGCAAGAGATTGCAGGGGCGATTCAACAAGGCGCGGCCGCTTATCTGGCCAGGCAATACAAAACCATTGCCCTGGTTGGCGTCATTTTGGCTGTGCTCATCGGAATTTTTCTTGGGTTACACACTGCAATCGGTTTTGTAGTGGGTGCAGTGCTCTCTGGCGCCTGTGGGTTTATAGGCATGAATGTGTCTGTGAAAGCCAATGTGCGTACTGCGCAGGCGGCGACCAATGGCATAGGTGCGGCACTGGATGTCGCGTTTAAAGGCGGCGCCATTACCGGGATGCTGGTGGTTGGGCTTGGCTTATTAGGCGTGACCGGCTTCTATATCTTCCTGGGGGCTGAACAAGCCACCGATCTAAACCCGTTGATCGGCCTGGCGTTCGGTTCATCGCTGATCTCGATTTTCGCGCGTTTGGGTGGCGGCATCTTCACCAAAGGCGCGGATGTCGGCGCTGACCTGGTGGGTAAGGTTGAAGCAGGCATTCCGGAAGATGACCCGCGCAACCCGGCAGTGATTGCCGACAATGTCGGCGATAACGTTGGCGACTGTGCAGGCATGGCGGCTGATCTGTTTGAGACTTATGCGGTGACCCTGATTGCCACCATGGTATTAGGCGGCCTGATGGCAGCTGAAGCCGGTGTTAACGGTGTGCTTTACCCGCTGCTGCTGGGCGCCGTTTCCATTGTTGCCTCTATTATCGGCTGTTTCTTTGTAAAAGCTTCCCCGGGCATGAAAAACGTGATGCCTGCGCTCTACAAAGGGTTGGCCGTTGCCGGTGTGCTTTCGTTGATTGCGTTTTACTTTGTCACGCAATATGCATTTCCTCAAGGTTATACACATGGTGAGGTCGCCGTTTCCAGCCAGGCATTATTTGGCGCCTGTGCCGTTGGGCTGGTACTGACTGCCGCGCTGGTATGGATCACTGAATACTATACCGGCACAGATTACGCGCCGGTCAAACACGTGGCCCAGGCGTCTACCACCGGCCATGCCACCAATATTATTGCGGGCATAGGTGTATCCATGAAATCCACGGCACTGCCGGTGCTTTCTGTGTGTGCCGCCATTTATGTTTCGTTTCACCTGGCAGGTCTGTATGGCATCGCGATTGCGGCCATGTCTATGCTCAGCATGGCAGGCATCGTCGTCGCGCTGGATGCGTATGGCCCGATCACCGATAACGCAGGCGGCATTGCCGAAATGGCGGAACTGCCCAGCAGCGTGCGTGATGTGACTGACCCGCTAGACGCTGTTGGCAACACCACCAAAGCGGTCACCAAAGGCTATGCCATTGGCTCTGCCGGCCTGGCTTCGCTGGTTCTGTTTGCTGATTACACACATAAACTTGAAAGCGCAGGCATTACCGCCAGCTTTGATTTGAGCGACCCTAAAGTCATTATCGGCCTGTTTATTGGCGGCCTGATCCCGTTCCTGTTTGCGGCGATGGCGATGGAAGCCGTCGGTCGTGCCGCAGGTAGTGTGGTGGAAGAAGTGCGCCGCCAGTTCCGTGAAATCAAAGGCATTATGGAAGGCACTGCCAAGCCTGAATATGGCAAAGCGGTTGACCTGCTGACTACAGCGGCCATCAAGGAAATGATGATTCCATCGCTATTGCCCGTAGCTGCGCCTATCCTGGTTGGCGTATTCCTGGGGCCGGTGGCACTTGGCGGTTTACTGATGGGCACTATAGTCACCGGCCTGTTTGTGGCGATTTCAATGTGTACCGGTGGCGGCGCCTGGGATAATGCCAAGAAATACATTGAGGATGGCCACCATGGCGGCAAAGGCTCAGACGCACACAAGGCTGCTGTCACCGGCGATACCGTAGGTGACCCTTATAAAGACACGGCAGGCCCGGCAGTTAACCCGTTGATTAAAATCATCAATATCGTAGCATTGCTCATTGTGCCGTTACTACATTAACTCATCTGTTTTTTCTGCAAATAAAAAAGTCGGCATCTGCCGACTTTTTTATTGATACTTCAGTATTACACAAGCTTAGAAAGCAGGTTTTACTTCCAGAGCATTGTAGCGAGCCACGCCATCCATGATTTCAGCATGCGCCTCATCGACACCGGCCCAACCCTCGATTTTCACCCATTTGCCTTTGTCCAGGTCTTTGTAATGCTCAAAGAAGTGGGCAATCATATCTAAACGCCAAGGAGAAACATCACTCAATGTTTTTTGATAAGCGTACAAACCACATACTTTTTCAATCGGCACCGCCAGCACTTTGGCATCGCCACCGGCTTCGTCAGTCATCTTCAGCATGCCCAATGCACGGCAACGCACAACCACGCCTGGCAACAGCGGCACTGGTGTGATCACCAATACATCTACCGGATCTCCATCGTCACCCAAGGTGTGCGGAATATAGCCATAGTTACATGGATATTGCATGGAAGTACCCATAAAGCGGTCCACAAACAGGGCACCACTCTCTTTGTCTACTTCGTACTTAACTGGATCGCCATTGGCTGGAATTTCAATAATGACGTTAAAATCGTTCGGCAAGTCTTTGCCGCTTGCTACCAAATTCAAAGACATCTTTTCAAACCTATTTCACGAAAAGCCGCCATTATAGGCGATTAACATAAACCTTTGTTTGCAAACCGCATTATTTTTGATTTTCCGCAGATTGCACCTGATCACGACACGCCTGTCGCACGCTGACCGGCGTGAATTTAAGTGCCAGGTAGAGCAATAAGGGAATGATCACCAGCTCATCCAGCTGGCCGATGACCGGAATAAAATCGGGAATCAGGTCAAATGGAAGCACCAGGTAACCTAGTGCCAGCCACAATAAAGCTTTTGCTGACCTGGGGGTTTGCGGGTGCTTTTGTAGCACACGGTAAAACGCGAGCTCCTGTTTGAAACGGCTGGCCAGTGTCGCTAATTGTGCGCGAAAACCCATATTATTATTTGCGAGTCCACTGGCTAGCGTTCAACTTGCGTTCAATGGCCACTAATCAACCTTTAAGGTACGTCCGGTCAGTTTGGCAAACGCTTCCATATACTTATCAGAAGTCCGCTGGGCGATATCAGCAGGCAATGCCGGGCCTGGCGCGGTTTTGTTCCAGTCACAGGTTTCCAGCCAGTCACGCACATATTGTTTGTCATAACTCGGCGGGTTAGCGCCCACCTGATACTGGTCTGCGGGCCAGAAGCGCGAAGAGTCCGGTGTCAGTACTTCGTCCATCACATGCAATACGCCTTGCGCATCTACCCCGAATTCGAATTTGGTATCAGCAATAATAATGCCTTTAGCTAGCGCATAGGCTGCTGCCTGGGTATACAGCGCAATGGCGGCTCTTTCTACTTGCGCGGTGAGGTCTTTGCCTATCAGTGCTTCAACCTGGGCGATGCTGATATTTTCATCGTGCTCACCCACGGCGGCTTTGCTTGAAGGTGTAAACAAAGGTGCGGGCAATTGCTGCGCCAATTTCAAACCGGCGGGCAATGGGATATCGCATACGGTGCCTTTGGCCTGGTACTCTTTCCAGCCACTGCCAACCAGATAGCCGCGGACAATGGCTTCCAGCGGTAATGCTTTCAGTTTTTTGACGACGACAGCGCGCCCTTTCACCTGCTCGACTTCATCTGCCGCCACCACAGATTCAGGCGCGATGCCCGTTAAATGGTTAGGCACCACATTTGCCAGCTGTTCAAACCAGAAATTAGCCATTTGTGTCAGCATGGCACCTTTGTGCGGTATGCCAGTCGGCAGAATCACATCAAACGCACTCAGTCGATCGGTACTCACCAGCAACATGGTGTCAGCGTCAATATCATAAATATCGCGCACCTTGCCCTGATGCAATCTTTTCAGGCTTTTAATCGAGGTTTCCAGCAAAGGCGCACGCATAAATATCTACCGCAAAGTAAAAAGCAATATTATAAATGCGCTGTCAGGTTGCGGGCGAACAATTTAGCGGCGGGCTTCAGGTTTTAAAATCAAATTAAGCGGCAACCGCTACTACGTCCTGTGCTGGCAATTGCGTCATGGACAATTTGGCATGTGCCACATAAGCGGTTAACCGTAACAGGTTGCAGGTGTAGCCATATTCGTTGTCATACCAGCCTATCAATTTCACAAAGGTGGAATCCAGCATGATACCGGCGCTGGCATCAAACACGCTGGCGGCCGGATAACCACGAAAGTCGCTGGAAACCACTTGTTCTTCGGTATAGCCAAGCACACCTTTCAAATCATGCTCAGAAGCATGTTTCATAGCCGCACAAATTTCGCCATATGAGGTCTCTTGCAGCAACTCAACCGTCAGGTCGACCACAGATACATCGGCTGAAGGGATACGCATCGCCATGCCGGTCAACTTGTTGTTCAGCTCGGGGATCACTTTACCTACCGCTTTTGCCGCCCCGGTGCTTGAAGGAATAATGTTTTCAAACACACCGCGCCCGCCGCGCCAGTCTTTTTTCGAGGTGCCATCCACCGTTTTCTGGGTAGCTGTCGCCGCATGGATCGTCGTCATCAGGCCTCGTTTAACACCAAACTGGTCCTGTAAGACTTTCACGATAGGTGCCAGGCCATTGGTGGTGCAAGAAGCGGCAGAGACGATGTCTTCGCCTTTATAGTGAGCGTGATTGACGCCATACACATACATAGGCGTATCATCTTTGCCAGGGGCTGATTGCACCACGATACGCGCACCTGCAGCAATGTGGGCCGCGCAGGATTCCTGTGTCAGGAACACGCCGGTACATTCAACCACCACATCCACATGGTGAGATTTCCAGTCGATATCCGCCGGATTAATATGGGCGGTCAAACGGATTCTTTTGCCATCGACAACCAGGAAATTGCCCTCCAAGTGTGCATCGTAGGCCAGCCGACCATGCACAGAGTCATATTTAAGCATGTATAACATATGCTCCGGCTCTTCGATCCCGTTGATGGCAACGACCTCCATCTCATGGAACTCTGCCTGATCCAATGCGGCTCGCAGCACCATACGCCCTATCCTGCCAAACCCGTTAATACCTACCCGAATACCCATACTGGTCTCCTTCAATAGTGGATAAGCATAACATAAGCAATTTTAATGCTAATTTACATGCACAATATTAGACAGCTGGTGTACCCTTTGAATAGAATAGGAAACACACGCTTTTCCCGTTGTAAATTTCAGCAACCTTGTTGGATATTTTGTGGACATTGCAGAACAGTTACTGAATGGTATTTTGGACACATTGCCACTGCAGATTGCGGTGGTCGATGAGACCAGCAGTATTATCTACGTCAATCAGGCGTGGCGCGCGTTCGGTTTGTTTTATGGCCTGGACATCAATACCGACTGGTTTGGCATTTCATACCTGGATATCTGCCGGGCCAACGAAGATACCAACCTGCCGCAACTGGTCAACGGTATAGAAAAAGTGCTCAGTGGCACATTAGGTCACTTTAGTATGGACTACCTGTGTCACACGCCGACCAAACAGCCCACCTGGCTGACCCTCAGTCTGCAACCCATGCAAACATCGCTGGCAGATAACAAGTTATTCCTGCTGTCACTGACCAATATCACGCATCACAAACAGGTGGAGGATCGCATCTCGGCGCTTACCCATACGGATCCGCTGACTGGCCTGGCCAACCGCCGCCGCTTAGAACAGTTTATGCGCGATGAATGGTCACGCGCCATCCGGCATCAATCCAGCCTGAGCGTGATGATGATAGATGCAGACCATTTTAAGCAGTTGAATGACAGCATGGGACATGCAGCCGGCGATGAATGTTTGCGTAAGCTGGCCGGGATACTCAAGCGCTATAGCAATCGCCCTGGCGATATGGCTGCCCGCTACGGCGGTGAGGAATTCGTGCTGATACTGGGCCAAACCACCCAACAGGAGGCAGTCAAAATTGCCGAGCGTATCCGCCAGAAAGTCATGGAACTGGATATCCGCTTCGCCGGGCACAGGTTGATGACCATCAGTATCGGCATCGCTTCGCTAGGCATGCACCAGTCCACCACTCATAAAGAACAACATGCACGCAACCAGTCGCTCAACTTCAGCGAGGATGGCGATTTATTGATTGAGCAGGCGGACAAGGCACTATATGTAGCCAAGAAACAGGGCAGAAACCGCGTCGAAGTGTATGACAAACACCACCGGTTAACTGTCCCGCTGACTTTTTAAATACCTGATGCTGTGAGCCCCCATGTCGGGCTTTCACAGCGCGGAAGGAAAGTGACGCTATTGGGTGGCGCGCTCTTCCAGGATAGCCACTGCCGGTAATGTTTTACCTTCCAGAAACTCCAGAAAAGCCCCGCCCGCCGTGGAGATATACGAAACCTTGTCGTAGATATCATATTTCTGGATCGCGGCAATGGTGTCACCGCCGCCCGCCAGTGTAAACGCTTTGGTTTCTGCAATCGCATTGGCAATGGTTTTAGTGCCGGCACCAAACTGGTCAAATTCAAACACACCTACCGGTCCGTTCCACACCACTGTGCCTGCTTTCATGATGATATCGACCAGCTCGGCCGCTGATTTTTCACCAATATCAAAAATCATTTCATCGGCCGCCACGTCATCAGCTGATTTTTTCACCGCAGGCTCGTTCGCATCAAACTGCTTGCCCACCACCACATCTTTGGCAATCGGCACACAGGCACCACGCTCAGCCATTTTTTGCATCAGTTTACGCGCAGTGTCTACCAAGTCATTCTCATACAAAGATTTGCCTACTTCGTGGCCATCGGCCTTGAGGAAGGTATTGGCGATGCCGCCGCCAACCACTAACTGATCCACTTTATCGGAGAGGCTTTCCAGCACGGTCAGCTTGGTCGACACCTTGGAACCACCGACAATCGCCACAAAGGGCCTGGCAGGTGCCAGCAATGCTTTACTCAAAGCATCCAGCTCTTCTGTGAGCAAAATACCGGCACAGGCCACTGGTGCAAACTTGGCAATACCGTGCGTTGAAGCTTCAGCGCGGTGTGCAGTGCCAAAAGCGTCCATCACAAAAATATCGCACAAGGCAGCATATTTCTTGGCAAGCTCGTCGTTATTCTTCTTTTCGCCCACGTTAAAGCGACAGTTTTCCAGCAAGATCAATTGGCCTTCATCCGTGCCCAGGCTATCTGCAGGCGCATTCGGCGCCAGCCAGTTTTTGACCAGGCGCACCGGTTGGCCCAGCAGCTTGCTCATGACATCCGCCACTGGTTTGAGGGAGTTCTCTTCTGAATAAACGCCTTCTTCAGGGCGTCCGAGGTGCGAAGTCACCATGACTTTAGCGCCGGCTTTCAAGGCAAATTCTATCGTTGGCATGCTGGCCACGATCCGGGCGTCACTGGTGACCACGCCATCTTTCACCGGCACATTCAGGTCGGCACGGATAAATACACGTTTACCACGCAAATCGAGGTCAGTCATTTTGATGAATTTCATACACGTACTCCGAGCGATATACCGCTTAAAAAGAAATCAGAATGGAATGCAAAAACGGGGCAATCAAGCCCCGTTTGTGATTAAGCAATATGCTGCACCAGACGCAGCAGGTTGCAGGTATAGCCGTATTCGTTATCGTACCAGCCGATCACTTTGACAAAGGTCGGGTCCAGCATCAAACCGGCGTCGGCATCAAACACGCTGGCAGCAGGGCTGCTACGGAAATCGGTGGAGACGACTTTATCCGCAGTGTAATCCAGCACACCTTTCAATGCACCGGTGGATGCCTGCTTCATGGCCTCACAGATGGCTTCATAAGTCGTTTCCTTACTCAGCTCAACAGTCAGGTCAACCACAGACACATCTGCCGATGGCACACGCATGGACATACCCGTCAGTTTCTTGTTCAATGACGGGATCACTTTGCCCACCGCCTTGGCCGCGCCAGTGCTGGAAGGAATAATGTTTTCAAACACACTGCGGCCACCGCGCCAGTCTTTTTTCGATGTGCCATCGACAGTCAGCTGTGAAGCAGTTGCGGCATGGATGGTAGTCATCAGGCCGCGTTTCACCCCAAAATTGTCATGTAAGACTTTGGCCAATGGCGCCAGGCCATTCGTCGTACAGGATGCTGCCGAAATAATCGCCTGCCCTGCGTATTCTTCATGGTTCACACCGTAGACAAACATAGGGGTGTCATCCTTGCCCGGGGCGGATTGCACCACTTTTCTGGCGCCGCGGTTCAAGTGTGGCTGACAGGTTTCTTCGGTTAAAAATGCGCCGGTCGATTCGACGATCACTTCCGCGCCGCCTTTGCTCCAGTCAATATTGTTAGGGTCGCGTTCAGCGGTCAGGTAAATGCGCTTGCCATTCACCAGCAGATCACCGTTATTGGCTTCGACTGTGCCCTGGAAACGGCCATGCACCGAGTCATATTTGAGCATATACATCATATATTCGATGTCATACGAGCTATTGATGGCTACCACTTCAATATCATTGAACTCGGCTTCTTGAACGGCTGCGCGCAGCACCATACGACCAATACGTCCGAATCCGTTAATCCCCAACTTGACAGCCATATTTCTCCCCGGCGAATACAATAGAACTAAAACTCAGCATTTTAACCTAAACCTCATATACTGGACAGATTGTAAGTGGTTGATTTGATGAGCCACATCTAGTCACCAACCGACTGTATTGCTTTTGCGTATTTAAAACCCTTTTAAAGAAAGCTTTTTTAGTATGTCAGACAAAATAATTCTTGCGGGAGGATGTTTCTGGGGCATGCAGGATTTGATTCGCCAGCTCCCCGGCGTGATCAGTACGCGCGTCGGCTATACCGGCGGCGATGTGCCGAATGCCACTTATCGCAACCATGGTGATCATGCAGAGGCGATGGAAATTGTGTTTGATGCTGAACAGATCAGCTTGAGGCAGTTACTGGTATTCTTCTTCAAGATTCACGACCCGACCACACTGAACCGCCAGGGCAATGATTTGGGGCCTTCATATCGCTCTGCCATTTTCTACCTGGATGCCAGCCAGAAGGAAGTAGCTGAACAATTGATATCAGAAATGAATAATTCTGGCATCTGGCCAGGCAAGGTGGTGACCGAAATCACGCCTGCCAGTGACTTTTGGGTCGCCGAAGCAGAACACCAGGATTATTTGTTGCGCTATCCGGAAGGCTATACCTGCCACCGGATCCGGCCGGAATGGATCATGCCGCACGATCTGGCAGAAGCGGTTTAAGGTGTTTTGTGTAAATTAGTCATTGCCTAACGTAGGCAATGACGTATTCAACGGTTTGCGAGTCTTGCCGCCATAGCGCTTGGCGGGGTTGCGTAAAAAGGTGGATAACTCATTCAACGCCAGCTGGTAAACCTCGCGCTTGAACTCGATCACATCCGACAGCGGCACCCAGTATTCACTCCAGCGCCATGCATCAAATTCAGGATGCTCTGTCGCACGCAATGATACATCCGAATCCCTGCCGATCAAGCGCAGCAGGAACCAGATCTGCTTCTGCCCTTTATAACTGCCGCGCCATTCACGTTTGATCCAGCTGGTCGGCACTTCATAACGTAACCAGTCACGGGTGCGCCCCAGGATCTTCACATGGTCGGGTTTCAGGCCTACTTCTTCCATCAACTCGCGATACATGGCCTGCTCAGGAGTTTCACCATATTTGATGCCTCCTTGAGGAAATTGCCATGCATGCTCTTTGATACGTTTGCCCCAAAACACCTGATTGTGGGTATTACATAGAATAATCCCCACGTTAGGACGGTATCCATCACGATCTAACATAAAAACTGCCTTGAATATTTACTGCAATTTTTTCACACTTTACAGTTTAATGAAAGGACATCCATGGCGACCTGCCAGAAAAGAACCGCGGGCAATAAAAAAGCTCACACATGGTGAGCTTTTTTTATGGCTGATGACGATCAGGACTTCATCCGACGTAGCGCCAGCGCACCTATCATGAACAACCCTGTCAACATCATGGCTGACGTATGCGCCTCAGGCACTGGCGTCACCGCCATGCTTACTAAGGTATAGTCAGACTGATTGGTACAGCTAGTACATGAATGCCTGGCTTCCCCGGTGGCTGCACTGAACACGATGCTGGTAATCGCGCGTGAACCAAATGGGTCAGTCAGCTGCCAGGCGCCGGTACCACCATCTACGGCACCACTGCCCAGTGACAACACTGAACTCGCACCACCCGCACCAGTCCAGCTCGCAGTACTTTCACCTAATGCTGTCAGGTAATAGGTATCCGCACCGCCATCAGAAAAACTCACCAGAAACTTGGCAACTTCTTTCACATCGCTATATTCAGGGCCATCAAACAGCAATCCCACCGTGATTGTATTCACGATCACCGCTTTAGAAAATGTACCGGTCAGCTTTTCATCAATATCAATCTCGCCCGCTGTTCTGCCGCCGGAAATACCTACGCCTGTCATGCCAGCTTGTGTTTTTTTCTCAAATGAACGGCTACCGGTGAACGTAGCCACTGTGCCATCTGCGAAAGTCTGGTTGTAACTTGATTGCCCATTTACAAAGTCCGCGCCCAGCACCGTGCTGGTGGTTAACGCATAGGCAGATTGTGTTGCAGCCAGCAATGCCAGCGACAATATGCATCTCATGCCTAAAGTAAATAAATTTCTCATCTCAACTCTCCTCAATTGAATTATCCCCACAATCATTGTAGGGTAATCCAGTGACCGGGACTATTTCCCGATTGCTCAAACTGACTGAAAAACCCTTTATTTTCATACATTTACAAATTAATATCGCATTTGTTGCTTATAAACAAAATTTTTTGCAAAATCCTGTGTCAACCTGTTTTCATACAAAGCGTTTTCCAGCCATGCGCACTACCTTCGCCTTACCAATTACCTTCAAACATACCTCCCCAGCTAGAGTGCCTTTTTGGCAAAAAGCAGCCATCCTGTCAGCCATACTGGCCTGGAGTGTCAATGCCATTGCCGGCAATCTTGCCTACATTACTAATCAGGGCAGCAATACTGTTTCTGTGCTTGATGTTGAGAGCAAAAAGGTCACGCACACGATTGAAGTGGGTAAAGCGCCTGTCGGTGTGGCGATTGCCCGCAAACAACAGCGCGTGTATATCAGCAATGCCAATAGCCAAACTGTATCCATCATTAACAGCCGCACTCAACAGGCCATACAAGAAATCCCGGTGAATATCCAGGCGGTGGGCATTGCGCTCAGCCGTGACGAGAAAACGCTTTATGTGGCGGATTGGGGTGGCGCACAAGTGGTTGCGATTGAGGCGGCACATCCGGAAAAGCAAAAAGCTTTTAAAGCGGGCAAGACGCCTTCAGGCATGGTGGTCAGCGCAGATAATAAAAAACTGTTTATTGCCAACCGCGATAGTGACGATATCACTGTGGTGGACACGCGCACGCTGCAAACTCTGGCACAGATCAAGGTGGGGATACATCCGTTTGCCTTGACCCTCAGCCCGGATGGCCAAACAGTATTTGTCGTGAATGTGGTTAGCAATAGTCTGACGTTGCTTAATGTGGATTCTTACCAGACCAGCACTATTAAAACCGGCCAACACCCTTATGGTGTTGCGATCAGCCCGGATGGACATTGGGCGTATGTCAGCAACAATCATGCAGAAAGTGTGTCAGTGATTGAGATCGCCAGTGGCAAAACAGTCAAGACCATAGAAGTCGGCGAGTTTCCCGAGGGTATTGCCTATGACAAAGCGACACAACAGGTCATCGTCGCCAACTGGGGTTCGGATACAGTCTCCATCATTGATACGAAGACCAATACGGTGACAAATACGATTACCAGCCCAAAACTATGCCGGTCGTTTGGGCAATTTATTCTTGAAACAAAGTGATTAAGCGATGTTTCACCGATTCCCCCTTTTTAGTTTTTTCACAGGATTGCCCATGAATTAGTCGCAAAGAGTCATTTTTTTAGGTAAAGTCACGGGTTATTTTAAAACTCAAAAGACTGATTACTTTTAAGCTTTAAAACATCTGCAAATATCAGGAGATTGAAATGAAAAAAATATTTGGCATCATTGCCGTTTCGTTATTGCCATTGATTCCATTGACCGCCGCAGCACACGGTGCCGCCGCATTACGTTTTGAAAAAACCGTGACCATCAAAGCGCCGCCGGCAAAAGTGTGGGCATTGGTGAAAGATTTTGGCAATGTGCAAGCCTGGCATTCTGGCGTGGAGTCTACAAAAGTAGAACAGAAAAAAGACGAAAACGGTGATGACACGACTTACCGCACCGTCAAACTGAAAAATGGCGGCACCATGTACGAAAAACTGCGTTCTATCGACGACGCAGGCATGCGCCTGAAGTATGAGTACATTTTGGATAAAAGCACACTGCAACTGTCCAACTTCTACCCGACTGTTTCTGTGACTGCTAAAGGCAGCGAAACTGTAGTGACCGTAAAAGGCAGCTACACACGTGCGGACTCTTCCAACATCCCTAAACCGGAACAAAACGATGATGCAGCCACTAAAGCCATCAACGAGTTTTTTGATCCAGGTTTAGAGAGCCTGAAAAAGGTAGCCGAATCGGGAAAGTAATTAACCAGGGTTCTGGCAAAAACTCGCAAGGCAACAGTAAACCCTGGTGGAAATTCTGGTAAGTCTTACGTTGTAACCATTTAGTTTTTTGCAAATGCGGGATCAGGCCAAAAGTCTGGCCCTGTCACAAATAAAGGGATTGTGTACCACACAATCCCTTTTTTGCTTATTAAAGCACCAGCGATGCTTGGCACACCCATCCTGACAAAAAACATCACTTATATTCCCAAGACTGACAAATCCTGTCAATTTTTGTCAGCCATCATTCGATCTGCTTACTGGCAAGAATTCAATCTCAATCCACAGAAATAAAGCATAAAACCCATTTAGTTCTTTTTTTTCAATGTGTTGATAGCAATTTACTTTAGGTGGCACACCTATTGCTTATAGGTTACCGAACACTGTTAGAAAAGCAGTGACTGAAACAAAAGCTATTCACTTTAAACTTTGACTCTGAAGGAAACATGATGAAAAAACACGTACAACAAGGTTTTACCCTGATTGAATTGATGATCGTAGTTGCCATTATTGGTATTTTGGCTTCTGTAGCGATTCCGGCTTATCAGGATTACACTCGTGAAGCAGCTGATAGTGCCTGCTTATCCGAAGCTAGTGCCTATGCTAAAACCGCTTTAGCTGCACTAACACTGAACAGAGACGTTCCTGCACATAGAGCCTCTGCTTGCAAGCAGATTACAACGCCTGCAGCCGATGCAAGTTTTAATCCAGAACCATCTAAAACAGGTACTGGCGCTACAATTACTTGCAACTTAGCTCAAGGTGCTACCTGCACAAAAGCAGCAGCAACAACACCGACTACTCCATAACAGTAGTTAATATCAACCAAAGCCCTGCATAGCAGGGCTTTGGTTTATGTGCGAATACGATGCCTTTGGAATACACACATTTTATTTGAAATCTTCAAAGGCTAATCTAAAAAGGTGAATAAATGCGCAGACAGGCAGGATTTGCTTTGATTGAATTAATGATTGTATTGGTCATTATTGGCACTCTTGCCTCTGTAGCAATTCCAACATACAAGAACTACATTCAAGATGCAGCCAACAATGCATGTATTTTAGAGGCAAATATTTATGCCAGAAAAGTATATACTGATATTCAACTTAGAAAACGTGCTATCGATATTCCTGCCCCTATTGCCAAAGCCTGCAACGTTATTAATAATAGTGAAAAAGTAGTAACAATGACCAGTTTTGTTTCAAACGCCAGATCGCCAGGCAATGCCACCATCACTTGTGATTTAAATGCTGGCACGCCATGTAGTATCACCGCACTGTCTCCGTAATGCTGCACGACTTCACTACACCAGTATTAAGGCAGTGAAGTGAGCCGCTCGAACAGCACTCACTGCTATACTTCAAGCCTCTTAATTTAAGCCCAACTACCTGATGTTAGATAATACTGTCGTCAATCGACAAGAAAATGTGTCCGCAACCGTCATCTGGATGCACGGCCTGGGCGCCGATGGCCACGACTTTGAACCTGTCGTGCAGATGCTGAACCTGCCACATATTAAATTCATTCTGCCACATGCACCCTTCCGCCCCGTCACCTTAAACAATGGTTACGAGATGCGTGCCTGGTATGACATTTTTGGGCTGCAGCCAGATAGCCCACAAGATGAAGTTGGTATCAAAGAAATGCAGGGCATGGTTAACGCTATGATTGAGAGTGAAATCGCGCAAGGCATTCCCTCCGACCGGATTGTATTGGCAGGATTTTCGCAAGGTGGCGCAATGGCGCTACACACGGCGACTCGATTTACACGGCCACTGGCAGGCGTACTAGCCCTTTCTACTTACCTGCCGTTAAAAAATAAACTGGTCAGCGAGCAACATCGGGCTAACAAGCAGACACCCATATGGATGGCACATGGCCGCTCCGATACGGTCATTGCACTTTCTACCGCCGAAGCTGCCAGGCAAGCACTTGAAGCTGCCGGTTATCTGCTGGAATGGCATGAATATGAGATGGCACATAGCGTCTGCGAACAGGAGATAGCCGACATCCGCCGTTTTCTGTTGCGGGTATTGCCGGCCTGACTGCTGATCAACGCTTGAGATTAATCCCGCAAGCTCGGGGAGTTTTGTTAAAATGGCAGGCGTTTTAACAGGCTAATTCTCATGAGTGCATCAAAGAAATCCTCCCCTCCGGCAAGTGACACGCAAAGTTTTGCCCAGCGCATCTCGTCCCTGGAAACAATTGTGCGGAGTATGGAATCTGGCGAACTGCCTCTGGAAGCCGCGCTCACTGCCTACGCTGAAGGCATGCAGTTGCTGCAAGCCTGTCAGAGCTCTTTGCAGCAGGCTGAGCAGACTGTCCAGATCTTAAATCAGCAACAGCAATTAACCCCTTTCGATCCTGAGTGAGTCGCCTGAGCCTTCACTTTTTGTCATGATCACTTCATCCACAGTATTTGAGCAATGGGCGACCGCGCATCAGCAACGGGCTGAGCAAGCGTTGGCAAGCACATTGCCTTCGGCAGATACACAGCCGGAAAGACTGCATGCAGCCATGCGCTATGCCGTGCTTGGTGGCGGCAAACGCGTGCGTGCATTATTGAGCTATGCCGCCGCTGAGCTGGTGGGCGCGCCAGCCAGTTCGGCCGATGCAGCCGCAGTAGCGGTCGAGCTGATCCATGCTTTTTCACTGGTACACGACGATATGCCGTGCATGGATGACGATGATCTACGCCGTGGCAAACCCAGCTGCCATAAGCAATTTGGCGATGCCACCGCCCTATTGGTGGGCGATGCGCTGCAAGCGCTGGCGTTTCAATGCATTGCGGATACACATGCGCCGCAGGCGTTAAAACAGGTGCAAATACTGGCACAAGCGACCGGTTCACGCGGCATGTGTGGCGGGCAGGATATTGATCTGCACAGCACAGGCAAGCGGCTCTCGCGTGACGCATTGGAAACCATGCATCAATACAAAACCGGGGCGCTGATCCGTGCCGCGGCACTGCTGGGCGCTTATGCCGCCGGGCAGACTGAAGAGAAACATCTGACCCTGCTCAATCAATATAGTCAGAACATGGGCCTGGCTTTCCAGGTGGTGGATGACATTCTGGATGCCACTGCAGATACGCATACCTTGGGCAAAACTGCGGGCAAAGATGCCTTGCAGGAAAAATCTACTTACGTCAGCCTGTTAGGCATTGATGAGGCGAAAGCCCTGGTGACGACATTGTATGAGCAAACCTTGCAGTCACTGGCCGGCTTTGACCAACAGGCTGATTCGCTGCGCGGCATTGCCAGATTTATTTGTGAGCGCCCATTCTGATCATGACTTCCCTGCTGTCCCGCATTGAATCTCCTACCGACCTGCGCACGCTTGATCGGTCGCAATTAAAAGCGCTGGCTGGCGAGTTGCGGGCCTTCCTGATTCAAAGCGTTTCACAAACTGGCGGCCACCTGGCATCTAACCTGGGTGTAGTCGAACTGACGATTGCATTGCACTATGTGTATCAAACGCCGGATGACCGCCTGGTCTGGGATGTCGGCCATCAAACTTATCCGCACAAGATCCTGACCGGGCGCCGCGAGGCTATGGCTTCCTTGCGCAAAGCAGGCGGCATCGCCGGTTTCCCCAAGCGCGATGAGAGCGCTTACGATACATTCGGCACCGGCCACTCCAGCACATCGATCTCAGCCGCATTAGGCATGGCAGTTGCCGCTAAAGCCACGGGTACCAATCGCCGTAGTGTGGCCATTATTGGCGATGGCGCCATGACGGCCGGTATGGCATTTGAAGCGCTGAACAATGCCGGTGATATGGATACCAATCTGCTGGTGATCCTCAATGATAACGATATGAGCATCTCCAACAATGTGGGGGCGCTCAATAACTATCTGGCACGCCTGATGTCTGGCAAGTTGTATGACAGCGTGCGCCGCAGCGGTAAAAAAGTACTGGATATCATCCCGCCGGTGAAGGAATTCGCCCGCCGCGCCGAAGAGCATGCCAAAGGCATGGTCACCCCCGGCACGCTGTTTGAAGAATTCGGGTTTAATTACATTGGCCCGATCGATGGTCACGATATCGATACACTGGTCGATACCTTAAGCAATATCCGCCAATTACAGGGCCCGCAGTTTTTGCACGTGGTCACGCAAAAAGGCAAAGGCTATACCCCTGCCGAAGATAACCCGAACAAATACCATGGTGTCAGCAAGTTCGACCCGCAAAACGGCCATTGCCTGACGCTCAGTGAGCGCCCTACCTACACCCAGATCTTTGGCGACTGGCTGGTGGACATGGCGGCGGCAGATAGCCTGCTGGTTGGCATCACGCCAGCCATGTGTGATGGCTCGGGGCTGAACCGTTTTGCTGAAGCATATCCGCAACGCTATTTTGATGTAGGCATTGCCGAGCAGCATGCACTCACTTTTGCGGCCGGGATGGCCTGCGATGGCCTGAAACCAGTGGTGGCGATTTACTCCACCTTTTTGCAACGCGCATATGATCAATTGATACACGATATCGCCTTGCAAGACCTGGATGTACTGCTGGCGATTGACCGCGCCGGGCTGGTTGGTGCAGACGGCCCTACCCATGCCGGTAGCTTTGATCTGAGTTTTTTGCGCTGTATCCCCAATATTGTGATCATGGCGCCTAGCGATGAACATGAATGCCGCCAAATGCTGACAACCGGCTATCAGCACAAAGGCCTGGCAGCCGTGCGTTATCCGCGTGGCAGCGGCATAGGCGCAGCCACATCGGCCACGCTGGAAACGTTACAAATAGGCAAAGCCCAATTAGTCCGTCCAGGCAAAAAAATCGCCATCCTGGCCTTTGGCAGCATGGTGCAGCCGGCCTTACAGGCAGCGGAGTCACTGGATGCGACTGTCGTCAACATGCGTTTCATCAAACCATTAGATGAAACCATGGTACTTGAAATATCCCGCAGCCATGACTATATAGTGACTATAGAAGAGAACGCGATCATGGGTGGCGCGGGTGCGGCAGTGATGGAATGCCTGCAAGCACACCAGATTGTGAAGCCCATTGTTTGCCTGGGGCTACCTGACCGTTTTATTGAGCATGGCGCGCACGAAACTATGCTGGCCGAATGTGGTCTAGACAAATCCGGCATCTGTTCAGCTATTGAGAAATTAATTTCCGAGTAGTAAACTCAACTATTAATCAACGGGCGGGTAATCCCGCCATGGAACCCTGATGAATCAACCCGTAATTCCTGCAGTGATTGAAGACGTACAGAATACCCCTGATGTGCGTAGACTGGACATCAACAAAGTCGGTATCAAATCTATCCGTCACCCGGTCATTGTAAAAGACAAAACCGGCGGTGAGCAGCATACCGTAGCGATGTTTGATATGTATGTGCATCTGCCGCACAACTTCAAAGGCACGCATATGTCGCGCTTTGTCGAGATCCTCAACACCAATGAAAGCGCCATCTCCATTGATTCGTTTGAAACGATATTGCGTCAAATGGTAGAACGCCTGGAAGCGGAATCCGGCTATGTGGAAATGCGTTTCCCGTATTTCATCAACAAGGCAGCGCCTGTTTCCGGCGTGAAAAGCCTGCTGGATTACGAAGTCACCTTTATCGGTGAAATCAAGAATGGCCAGTTCGAGATCACGGTTCAGGTCATGGTACCGGTCACCAGCCTGTGCCCATGCAGCAAACAAATCTCAAACTATGGCGCGCACAACCAGCGTTCGCACGTCACCGTGACCGCTTTGCTGAACGAATTCATGTGGCTGGAAGATCTGATCACCCTGATTGAAGATCAGGCCTCTTGCCAGCTTTACGGCTTATTAAAGCGCCCTGACGAGAAGTTCGTGACTGAGCGCGCTTACGACAATCCTAAATTTGTGGAAGACATGGTGCGTGATGTGGCTGCGCAACTGAATGATGAACCGCGTATTGTGAAATACGTGGTGGAATCAGAAAACTTTGAAAGCATCCATAACCACAGTGCTTACGCACTGATTGAGCGTGATAAACGGACTAGCTAATTCTTATATTTATATAAATCAGCAATAAAATCACAGCCCGTCTCAGGGCTGTTTTCACATCTGTCTCTTGTAAATTGTTCAATGACTGAACATACCGCTGCGTGCATAAGGTTGTGAGAGGCGCAGCCCCACGATCACAATAAATGCGCCCAACAGGGGAAACAACGCCGCCAGCGTAAACGTGAGCTGGCCACCCAGGTATTGCAGCGAAAAGCCGCCCAGCAAGCCGCCCAGTGCACCGCCTATGCCATAAGCCACACTGTTATAGATGGCCTGCCCTTTGGCCTGATGCCGCCCGGTGAAATATTGCGTGATGACTTCAACCGCGGCGGCATGAAAGCTGCCAAAAGTGAAGGCATGCATGGTTTGCGCCAGTAACAATAGTCCAAGGTTATCAGGCACCAAACCCATCATGGAAAAACGAATTACGCCTATCAGCAAGCTGACGACTAGGATAGTCTTGAGCTTGAAGCGGCGCATGATCCATGGCATTTGCATAAAAATACCGATTTCACAAATCACGCCCAGCGCCCATAACCAGCCTATCATGCCTTTGCTGTAACCATGTTCAGCCAGATAGATAGAATAAAAGTTATACATCAGGCCATGCGCAGTCACCATCATGGCGCAGCCTACCAGCAAAGAAATCACGGCTGGTTGTTTCAGTATCTTCCATACTGAAAAATGATCGTTTGCATGGGGCGGCACATGCGCTTCCGGCAATTTCCAGGTGAGCCCAAACAACACGCATTGGACCAGCAAGATAAACCAGAGCAGGCTTTTGATACCGAACCAGTCAGTTAAATAGCCGAGCAGGACAGACGCTACAATGAACCCCCACGAGCCCCATAAGCGAATCTTGCTGTAATGACCATTGGTGGTTGCCAGATGTGCGAGCAGCAAAGATTCTGACAAAGGCAAGGTAGAACTGGTGAACAGACTCAGGGCGGCCATGACAATAAACATGGTCATAAAATCATGTGCCCAGAAAATCGCGGCAAAGCCGAATAGCCCCAAAAAAGCAGTCATGCGTATCCAGCGTACGCGTTGCCGGGTGTGATCGGCCAGCCAGCCCCACAGGTTAGGCGCAATTATGCGACTGACCTGGAACAAAGACATCAGGATACCGATATCCGCCGGTGAAAAGGATTCTGAGCTGAGGTACAAGCCCCAGTAGGGGACGAAAGCACCGACAAAGAAGTAATAGATAAAATAGAAACGCGAGAGATTAAAGTGTAAAGCGTGACTCATGAATTACTCGCGTTAAATGATGTGAGCGGCTTGCGCGCTTTGCAGGCACAAGCCATTAGTGGGCCTAATGGCAGCTTACAAAACAGGCACCGTAGAATGCACATCGGCATTCTGGGCACGATGACGTAAGGCATGATCCATCAGCACCAGCGCCAGCATGGCTTCTACAATCGGCGTTGCGCGTATGCCCACACAGGGGTCGTGTCTGCCAGTCGTCTGCATCATCACCGGCTCACCGGCGTGATTGATAGAGCGGCGTTCCTGCGGGATGCTGGATGTGGGTTTAAAGGCGACATTTACCACGATATCCTGGCCACTGGAAATACCCCCCAGCACGCCACCAGCGTGATTAGAGGCAAAGCCTTCCGGCGTGAGCTCATCGCAATGCTCACTACCACGTTGTGCAATCGAGGCGAAACCAGCACCGATCTCGACCCCTTTCACCGCATTGATGCCCATCATCGCATGGGCGATATCTGCGTCCAGGCGGTCAAAAATCGGCTCGCCCAAACCCACCGGAATATGTTGCGCAACCACGGTAATGCGGGCGCCGACCGAATCGCGCTCACTGCGGATCTGGTCCATATACGCTTCCAGTTGTGGCAGTATCTGCAGGTTAGGCGAGAAGAAAGGGTTACCTTCCTGAGAGATCGCATCCCAGCTGACAAACGGCACTTCAATCTCACCCAGCTGGCTCAAGTAGCCGCGGATCTGCACACCAAATTTTTGTTGCAGCCATTTTTTGGCAATGGCACCGGCAGCCACACGCACCGCTGTTTCACGCGCACTGGAACGACCTCCACCACGGTAATCGCGAATGCCGTATTTTTGCGTGTAGGTATAATCGGCGTGCCCGGGCCGGAACGTATTCATGATCTTGCTGTAATCCTGCGAGCGCTGGTCGGTGTTGCGGATCAACAGACCGATTGGCGCGCCGGTGGTTTTGCCCTCAAACACACCGGATAATATTTCCACCTCATCCGCTTCGGCACGCTGGGTCACGTGGCGTGATGTCCCCGGTTTACGCCTGTCCAGATCTACCTGCAAGTCTGCCGCTGAAAGTTCCAGCCCTGGCGGGCAGCCATCGACCACGCCGCCGATGGCCGGGCCATGCGACTCGCCAAACGAGGTCAAGGTGAACAGCGTACCAATGGTGTTGCCAGACATGCGATTCTCTCATTGAATGATTTACGATATTTTATCATAGACTGCCTTACAGCCTGCCCCCGGCTTGACGCCCGCCCCGACTTGATTTCTGCACAATGAACGCTTATGCTGGGCCAGCATTGTTTATTCGGACAACCATGGCCAAACGCAAACACACCCACCGCAAACACCGCTTACTGGGCACTTCCAACACGGTATCTGCCGCTGACACTGATACGCACACTGAAACTACACCCGCCTGTATCCATAGCATCAGCTATAACGCCACTGATCTGGAATCCAGACAACTGACCATGCACGACATCGTGGAATGGCAGGCGACGGCAGCACATACTTCGTGGATCAACGTACATGGTGTGCTGGATATCGCTTTATTGCAGGCGGTCGCCCGCCGTTTCAAGCTGCATCCACTGGTGCTGGATGATATTTTAAATACCGAACAACGGCCCAAGCTGGATACCTACCCGGATTACCTGTTTCTTGAAACGCGCCTGTTTTACTACGATGCCGATACCATGAGTGTCAGCTCCGAACAGATCAGCATGGCCTTGGGACGTGAGTGGTTACTTAGCTTTCAGGAGCGCCCTTCAGGCAGTTTTGAACCGGTGCGTGAACGTTTGCGGCAAGGCCAGGCATTGCTGCGCCAGAGCGGGCCGGATTATTTGTGTTATGCCCTGCTCGATAGCCTGATGGAACGTTATTTCCAGGTGCTGGAAGCCATTAATGAAGATGCCGAACGCCTGGAAACACACTTGCTTGATCAACCCAGTCCGGATGATCTACAGAACATTCACCGCCTCAAGCATGTCACCATCCAGCTACGACGTGCGGTTTGGCCACTGCGGGAAGTCCTCAATAGCCTGATCCGTAACGAGCATGGCTTTTTCAGCCCGCAGACCTTGCCCTACCTGCGTGACCTCTACGACCATACCGCGCACTTTACCGAATCGCTGGAAGCCATTCGGGACATGCTGAGCGGGCTGATGGATATTTATATGACCACCATCAGCCAACGTGTGAACCTGGAAGTGCGGGCATTGACGGTTGTCGCCATGCTATTTATGCCAGCCACGCTGATTGCCGGGATCTTTGGCATGAACTTCAGTGAGATGCCATGGACACATGACCCTTATGGTTTCTGGTGGGCGATCCTGATCATGCTGGGCATTGCCTCCGTCATGCTGCTGATGTTCTGGCGCCGGCAATGGCTAGGCAGCCGACACCGCGAATAATCAAGCTGCTTTGGCCGCTCGCGGCAGGTGTTTGATGACATCTTGCAGCTCGAAATAGAGCGCAAGATAATCACGCGCCCCCGGGCTGGTGGCATCATATTCAAACACATGCTGCCCCATACGCCCGGATTCGGCGAGGGCCGCATGTTCAGATATCTTGGTGAGCAAAACTTCATCACCGAACAGGCGGCGCATTTCCTGCTCCACCTCAGCCGTCATTTCCTTGCGTTTATCAGCACGTGTAAGTACATACCGTCGTTGTACGCGACGCTTTAATACCGGCTCAAGTGCGTTCAGCGCCTTGTCTACTTTCACAGCGGAATGAATGGATAAATAATCGGTTGAAACCGGCACCAGCACCAGATCACTGGCGAAAACCGCACTCAGCGAAATCACGCCTATCCCTGAGAAACAATCTATCAATACGTGATAGCCGGCGTGTGTTTCACCCAGCTGCGCCAGGCCCTCACCCAAACGTTTCAAAGTCGCCGGGCCACGGCCAAACTGCGAATCAAGGTGCATCAACTCATTGTTTGTGGCAATCAGTTGCAGGCCATTGCGCAAGGGCTGGATTAAATCAGCCAGCGGCGTGGCAGATTGATAAAACCTGAACAGGTGCTTTTGCATATCCAGGCCAACATGCTTGTAAGTCTCCGTCAGCCGCGCTTGCGGATCCATATCCAGCAGCAACACCTGCTGGCGCTGGCGTTGCCAGGCGGCGGCCAGATTGAGCGTAGTGGTGGTCGAACCAACATCGGCTTTATGATTAAAGATCGCTATTTTCAACATGCTGAATATGTGCAGAATCGGTCTGGTAAAACAGATACTGTAAAATGAATTGCTACCCATCATAAACGATGTTGTGGCCAGACACTACCCCGCTACCGCATGCGTTGAGCGGATACGAAAGTAGCAGGCAAAAAGAAACCCGCTAAGGCGGGTTAAAAGGGGGTTTGGATCAGGAGGAAATCAATGCTAGTTGCTGATAAATCAACCAAACTAGCCATTAAGCAAAACATTTTGTGCCCTGCTTAAAGATGACTCTAGTTTAGGAGAGAGTTATTGCAACAATTTGACCAAGCTGTAACTGAATTGTAAAAATCAAAATTTAATTGTTATTAAATTGTAACCAATACAATTAAGCTGCTTGCCCTGTCCATAAAGACTAACTGCTTGAAAACAAGCGTGCCAGCAAAGGATTTACTGGCATGCCCGTCTAATTGAATATTGAGCTAATAAAAAAAATCAGCTGAAGAAGTCGCGCGCTTTATCGACCCAGCTTTTGTTTTTTGGGCTATGCTTTCCGGCATCTGCCTGCGTGCTGCTTTCAAACTCACGCAACAATTCTTTCTGTTTCTCCGTCAGGCGTACCGGCGTTTCCACCACCACATGTACCATCAGATCCCCATGCTCACTGGAACGCAATGGCTTGATGCCTTTGCCGCGCAGACGGAACACGCTACCGGTTTGTGTTTCGGTCGGGATCTTCATTTTAGCTGCGCCATCCAGCGTAGGCACTTCGATTTCGCCACCCAAGGCAGCCGTACTAAAACTGATAGGCATCTCGCAATGCAGGTTCGCGCCTTCGCGCTGGAAGATCGCGTGTTCTTTTAAATGGACCACGACATACAAATCGCCGGTTGGCCCACCATTGACGCCCGCTTCACCTTCACCACTCAAGCGAATGCGGTCACCTTCATCGACACCAGCTGGGATTTTGACATTCAGGGTTTTGTTCTGCTTGATGCGGCCACCACCGTGGCAGGTCGGGCAAGGTTCTTTCACCATTTTGCCGCTACCGTGACATTTCGGGCAGGTTTGCTGCACTGAGAAAAAGCCCTGTTGCATACGCACCTGGCCATGACCGTTACAAGTGGTACACGTCACCGGTGAAGTGCCAGGACGTGCGCCTGAACCATGGCAGGTTTCACAATTGGCCTGTACCGGGATACGGATTTTGGTTTCCGTGCCTTTGGCAGCTTCTTCTAAAGAGATTTCCAGGTTGTAACGCAGGTCAGCACCGCGGTAGACATTAGAACGCTGGTTACGGCCACCACCGGCGCCACCGAAAATATCACCGAAAATATCGCCGAACGCATCGCTGAAATTACCGGAATTAAACCCGCTGAATCCGCCACCACCCATGCTCTGGTCTACACCTGCATGACCATACTGGTCATACGCCGCACGTTTTTGCTCGTCGCTTAATATTTCGTAAGCTTCTTTGGCTTCCTTGAAGCTTTCTTCAGCTTTAGGGTTGTCCGGGTTGCGGTCTGGGTGAAACTTCATTGCCAGTTTCTTGAAGGATTTTTTAATTTCCTCATCACCGGCGTCACGGTTCACACCTAACACTTCGTAGTAATCTTTTTTTGCGGCTGCCATAGTTATTCCGTTTAATGCGCTTGCGCCATATAAACAAACACACCCGTGTTGAACGAAGTGTGTTTGCCGGCTTCATAAAGAAGGGCAAGTGTTGCCACTCGCCCTTTATCGTTAGTCTTTTTTCACTTCTTCAAACTCGGCATCGACCACGTCGCCTTCCACCGTTTTTTCATCCTGTGGTTGTGCGCCTTCGGTGTTGGCCTGCGCTTGCTGTTCAGCGTAGACTTTCTCGCCCAGCTTTTGTGAGACTTCCATCAAGGCATTGGTTTTCGCCTCGATGACATCTTTGTCATCACTGTCTTTAGCAACCGCTTCCAACTCTGTCACAGCTTCTTCGATCTTGGCTTTTTCTTCGGCATCGATCTTGTCGCCATGTTCAGCCAGCGATTTCTTCACGCTGTGCAATACGCTGTCTGCCTGGTTACGGGCATCGACCAGTTCACGCAATTTCTTGTCTTCATCAGCATATTTAGCGGCATCTTCTTCCATGCGCTGAATTTCTTCTTCAGACAAACCGGAGTTAGCCTTAATGGTGATTTTGTTCTCTTTGCCGGTAGCTTTGTCTTTGGCAGACACATGCAGAATACCGTTGGCATCGATATCAAATGTCACTTCAATTTGCGGCATACCACGTGGTGACGGTGGAATGTCACTCAGGTTGAACTGACCCAGGCTCTTGTTGCCAGCAGCCATTTCGCGCTCACCTTGCAACACATGAATCGTCACTGCATTCTGGTTGTCTTCCGCTGTAGAAAACACTTGTGATGCCTTGGTAGGGATCGTGGTGTTTTTCTTGATCAGCTTGGTCATCACGCTGCCCAGGGTTTCAATACCCAGGGACAATGGTGATACGTCCAGCAACAATACGTCTTTAACGTCACCTTTCAACACACCACCCTGGATCGCAGCACCTACGGCAACGGCTTCATCCGGGTTCACGTCTTTACGTGGTTCTTTGCCAAAAATCTCTTTCACCTGCTCTTGCACTTTAGGCATGCGGCTCTGGCCACCGACTAAAATCACGTCAGCGATATCCGCCTGTGATACGCCAGCATCTTTCAATGCGGTACGGCATGGTGCAATCGTGCGCTCAATCAGGTCTTCTACCAGTGATTCCAGTTTGGCACGCGTGATTTTTACCACCAAGTGCTTAGGACCAGTCGCATCTGCCGTGATGTAAGGCAGGTTCACTTCAGTCTGCTGTGCACCAGACAACTCGATCTTGGCTTTTTCAGCGGCTTCTTTCAGGCGTTGCTTGGCCAGCAAGTCGTTACGCAGATCCAGGCCGTTTTCCTTTTTGAACTCATCAGCCAAAAAGTCGATGATGCGGTTATCAAAGTCTTCACCACCGAGGAAAGTATCACCGTTGGTAGACAATACTTCAAACTGGTGCTCGCCATCGATTTCAGTGATTTCAATGATAGATACGTCGAACGTACCACCACCAAGGTCATACACTGCGATCTTGCGGTCACCTTCTTGCTTGTCCAGGCCAAAAGCCAGGGCAGCAGCGGTTGGCTCGTTGATGATACGCTTCACGTCCAACCCGGCAATACGGCCCGCGTCCTTGGTCGCCTGGCGTTGGCTATCGTTAAAGTAAGCAGGCACGGTAATCACAGCTTCTGTCACTTCTTCGCCCAGGTAATCCTCGGCGGTTTTCTTCATTTTGCGCAATACTTCGGCAGAAATCTGTGGCGGCGCCTGTTTCTTGTCGCGCACTTCAACCCACGCATCACCGTTATCCGCTTTGCTGATGGTGTAAGGCATCAGGTCGATATCTTTTTGTACTTCTTTTTCGTCAAAACGACGGCCAATCAGACGCTTTACTGCAAACAATGTATTTTTCGGGTTAGTCACCGCCTGGCGTTTGGCTGGTGCACCGACCAGAATTTCGCCGTCTTCCTGATACGCAATAATCGATGGCGTAGTACGCGCACCTTCAGCGTTTTCAATCACACGTGGCTTGCCACCTTCCATCACGGCGACACACGAGTTGGTGGTCCCCAAATCAATACCAATAATTTTTCCCATATTCGCTTCCTTAAATTTTGTGAATCACACTAAGTTGTTAATTATTCAACCGATGTTGTGATAATTGGGATGCCTGAACAGATTTCAAGTCCCTGTTTATAATGTGGATTATTTTGCCTGTATCACAGTAACCAGCGCCGGGCGCAAAACACGCTCATTCAAGGCATAACCTTTTTGCAACACGCTCAACACCGTGTTGGGTTCTCCTTCTGCTGGCACCATGCTGATCGCCTGGTGTTTGTTCGGGTCAAACTTCTCCCCCAGTGGATTGATCTCGGCAATATTGAATTTTTCAAACACGCCCAGCAATTGCTTGGCGGTCAGTTCGACACCGTTTTTATAACTGGCGACGTCTGCATTTTCAACTGTCAGCGCGGCATCCAGGCTGTCTTTGACAGCCAGCAGCTCGCCACTGAATTTTTCCAGCGCGAATTTGCGCGCTTTATCGATATCATCCAGTGCCCGGCGGCGCACGTTTTCGCCTTCTGCTTTGACATATAGCACTTGCGCTTTGGCTTCTTCCAACGCAACCTCTAAAGCGGCAATGCGCGCCTCATGGTTTTCTGTTGACTGCTCTGGATGCGCTTCGTTGACAGCTTGCTCGTTAGCCGTCGTGTCTACGGATGTTTGCGGTTCTTGCATGTTACTCCCCTATGAATTCAAGACTTTTCATTTGACGATTTCACACACATGGGGATGACCCTACTGATTTCAAGGGCAAAATCGCGATTTAGCGAAAATTGGCGTTTGATAGCGTTAAAGCTGGCTCAGCGATGCCGGATCGGCCGTCGGCACACTCGTCACTGCCGCGATGACTGCTGCGGTATCCGGCACTTGCTGTTTGCCACCCAGATTGATTGCTGCCGCTTTGCGTCCGCCAGCCACACCGGTCAGGCCGGGATCAGTATCGGTATATACAGCCACCACCGGCACATCGAGTGCTGCAGCAAAATGCGAAAGCCCGGTATCCACACCCACTGCAAATCGCGCTTGTGGCATCACGCTTGCCAATTGCTGCAAACTCAATTTCGGCAGCACCAGGGCCTGCGGCACTTTCAGGGCAATGCGCTCGGCACGATTTTTTTCAACCGCCGAAGCCCATGGCAGGCACATGGTTAGCCCTTGCTCAGCATAATGCTGGCCTAGAGCAATCCAGTGACTTTCCGGCCACAATTTACTGTCGCGGCTGGTGGCATGTAAAGCGATCCAGGATTTAGGCGCCAGTGTGAGCGTTGTTGAATCAGCAGTCGCCTGTGTCTCGCGCAAGCCATAATCAGGTAAATCGTTTGGTGCGGCATACCCCAAGCTGAGCGCCACCAGCGTACGGATACGCGTCACTGCATGCTGCTGGTAAGAAATAGCATAGCGATGCTGATAAAAGCGACTGGCCAGTGGTTCGCGTATCGATTGCGCATCATAGCCATGGCGCGGGCCACGCGCCCAACCGGCGATCCAGGCACTTTTCACCAGGCCTTGCACGTCAATCACGGCATCATAGGGTTGCGCAGCCAATGCGCGTTTAACTGCCCTGACCTCATGCCAGGTATCGCACCGGAATAACTGCTTGCGCCAGCGGCGAACAGCGACAGAAAACACCTGGTGCACATGTGGATGCAGGCGGGGAATATCGGCAAAACTTTCTTCGACCAGCCAGTCGATTTGCGCGTCAGGATAATGCTGCAAAATGTCTTGCACTGCTGGCAGGGCGTGGATCACATCGCCCATAGAAGTGGTTTTGACCATTAGAATACGTTTCATGGCCGCTATTTTCGCATACAATCTCGACCATGAAGTTTGCTTTTCTGATATTCAAATATTTCCCTTATGGCGGGGTGCAGCGCGACATGTTGCGCATTGCCAGAGACTGCGTTGCGCTGGGTCACCAGGTGACGATTTTCACCGGTGAATGGCAAGGCCCGCAACCCGCAGATATGCAGGTAAAACTATGCCCAAGCAGCGGCTGGCTGAATCATACCAGGCATGCCAGCCTCATTACTGCCATGCAGCAAGCTGTGCAGGCCGGGCACTTTGATCTGGTGGTCGGTTTTAACCGCATGCAGCCGATTGATGTCTACTTTGCGGCTGACTCGTGTTTTATCGCCAAAGCGCATGAAGAGCGGCCGTGGTGGTATCGGCTGACCAGCCGTTATCGCTGGTTCCAGCAGGCAGAAGCATCGATTTTCTCACCTGCCAGCCGTACGCATATCTTCACGCTGACGCAACAGGAACAGGCGACTTTCCAGCATTGGTACCAGACACCTGCTGAACGTTTCCACCTGATCCCGCCTATCCTGGATCCACAACGGTTCCCGGCGTTTGACCGTGCACAAAGCAAACAATGGCTGGCTGAAACGTTTGGCATTTTGCCTGAGCATACGGCGTTGCTGCTGGTGGGGTCCGGCTTTAAAACCAAAGGCGCTGACCGCGCAGTGACAGCGATAGCCAGTTTGCCAGCGCACGTGAGAGAAAATATCCGTATGCTGATCATTGGCCAGGATAATCCGCGCTGGCTGCAAAAGCATATCCAGGCACATGGGTTGACTAGTCAAATACAGGTTTTAGGTGGCCGCGATGATATCCCGCAACTGATGCAGGCCTGCGACTGGATGGTGCACCCGGCCCGGCGTGAGCTGGCTGGCCATGTCTTGCTCGAAGCCATGGCGTGCGGTTTGCCAGTGCTCACTACAAATGTGTGCGGGTATGCCCCATATATACAAAATGCAGGCGCAGGCATCGTTCTTGGCAGCCCGTTTACACAAGCCGCGCTTGATCAGGCACTTGCTACAGCACTATCCTCTGCCCGTGACACATTCAGTACAGCCGGGCTGGCTTGTGCCAACCAGTTAATGCAAGACAACCCAGGAAAGGCTGAAGCAAACATACTCACGCAGTTAGCTTCGGAAAAAAAACATTGGCTCAACAAAAGCAGCAACTTAATCCTGTGACACTCCCAGCGGATACCCAGCTGTGGCTGTCGCCTGCACACGCACAGCACTTAGACACATTTTCTTTTGAAGACTTTATGGCGATGGAAGGCTACACCGTACGTGCTGCGGCCAACCGCAAAACCATGCGTCTCACACTTGCCGGGCAATCCTATTTCATCAAGCAACATGGGGTCACTGGCTGGCGCGAGATCGTTAAAAACTGGCTGACCTTCAAGCGCCCGATTATTGGCGCCATGACTGAAGTGCGTGCCATACAGACGCTGGAAAACATAGGCATTGCGACTACCCCGATAGCTGCTTACGGCATACAAGGTCATTGTGCTGCCAGCCAGCGTTCATTCCTGCTGACTGAAGACTTGGGCGACATTCATTCGCTGGAAGATATTTGCAAAAGCTGGCAATCACAGCCGGCCACGGCAGAAACACGCCAGGCGATGTTGATCGCAGTGGCAAAACTGGCGAAACAGTTTCATGCGGCTGGCCTGTGTCACCGTGACTTTTACCTTTGCCATATCGCCTTGCAAAAAACCGAGATATTGACGGCTGGTACCGCGTTTTATTTGCTGGACCTGCACCGTGTACTGCAAAGTGTCTCACCGCATGGCGCTGCCGTGCGCAAAGACATTGCCGGCTTGATTTTCTCGTGTATGGACTTTGGCTTTACGCAGACAGACTGGCAGGCATTCAAGGCGCATTACTTGCCGCAAACTGATGATTTCTGGACCCAGGCATTTAACCGTGCACAGCGTTTACACGCCAAATTTCACAGCCCGAAACAGCAGCAGAAATTCAAACAGCAAAGAGACGCGACAGATTTATAGCGTCGGGATTTAGAAGTTGTCAGTGATTGAGTACACGTCAGCAAACACGCTTGCCTGCGTGTTTACTGTGCTGGTCGGCCAGGCGTAAACGGAATATTGCGTAATTTATCTGCAGCCGCTTTACTGTCTTCGCTGCGCTTCAGGGCATAAGCCTTAGCTTGTTCCAGCAAGGCCGCAGATGGCAGGTTAGGGTCATCTGGGAGTGAAGAAAGCTTCTCAAAACTTTCCTCATAGGTATTCGCGACTTCTTCATCAATCTGGGTCGCCATGTCATCAAAGCTGACACTGCCCTCGCGGCCTTCCAGCATGATCGCATTCCATTTGCGATTGGTCTGCTGGTCAATCAGGGTAAACTTTTGCACTTGTTTGCGGATGGCCAGCTCTTCGTGCCAGCGGTATTTGGGTTCTGGCAGATGACTAAGCATGATAGCAATGCCTAGCAGCCAGCTGGCGCCGCTGATGACACGCCAATGTTGCAGATACAAATGCCGGGCGGCCGTGGCGGGCAAACACAGCACGGCAAACACGATACCGGTCAGAAATCCGCCGATATGCGCAGAATTATCGATGCCAGGGATAATAAAGCCCATGGCGATCGTCAGGGCTGAAAAGGCCAGTGCACCCCAGAACAGCCAGCGAAATTCAAGCTGTTGCATCTGATGCCTGGCGTACCAGACATAGATCAGCAACGCGCCATAAATGCCGAAAATGGCACCAGAAGCGCCACCAGAGACTGCTTCATTGCCCTGGATCACCAGTGATAGCAGGTTACCGGCAATGCCGCTGACGACATAAATCCCTAAAAAACGTGCCGGGCCGAACATGCGTTCGACCAGCTTGCCGCCATCCCATAGCGCCAGCATATTCATGCCCAGATGCAAGGCGCCAAAATGCAAAAACATGGCCGAACCCAGCCGCCACCACTGCCCATCAGCCGTTGCAGGCGCAAAGTTGGCGCCCCAGGTCAGTTGCACATTATTCGGCGAGTGCCAGAATCCGGCGCCGCCCCACAGCATGACCACAAACACCAGCAGATTCAGGGTGATCAGCAACCTGGTGACCGGCGGTACAGCCGCGCGCACACCGATCTGGCTCAGCGCTGAATGGTCATTTTTCGGGTGCTGTGTCATTTAGACGGGGCGCCCCTGATAAGGCAGATGCAACACTGGCGGTTGCTGTAACCAGTCATTCAGCGTTTGCAGGTTTTCATGCGGCATGGACATGTCTGGATCGACCTGGTTGGCCACCCAGCCACAAAAAGGGATCTGCTGTTGCTGCAAAACCTGCACCGTCAGCAATGCATGATTAATGCATCCTAAGCGCATGCCGACCACCACCAGTGCCGGCAGCGCAAGGGCTTGCAACAGATCAACCATGCTGTGCCTGGTGTTGAGCGGCACCATCAGGCCACCTGCGCCTTCCACAATCACCACGTCTGCCAGCCTGGTCAATTCGTTGTAAGCGGTTTTAATCACATCCAGTTCAATTTCAATACCAGCCTTGGCCGCCGCGATATGCGGGGCAATCGCTGGTTGAAAACAATAGGGATTGACCAGCTGAGGCGGGGCCTGGACGTTAGACGCAGCCATGAGCTGCATCACATCGTCGTTTTGCCAGCGGCCATCTATCCACTCGCAACCGGAAGCGATCGGCTTCATGCCCACCACGGTCAGCCCTTGTGCAATCAATTGCTGCATCAGGTGAACTGTCACCGTGGTCTTGCCGACGCCGGTATCGGTCCCGGTCACAAAAAAATGTCGCGGCAACGTGGTCATTGTCATCTTTATTCCAGCGCGTCAGCCTTGCGCGGCATTAACTGGATAGGACTGGTGCCGGGTGCGGTATAAGGCTGGCTACCAGTCCAGGCATGCACAAACACCACTTCATAAGTCGCGGGCAATTTCCCTTGCTGGCGAAAGCCCTCATAGCCATGGCGCAGTTTCTGTAAAAAACCTCTGCCATTCAATCCCTTGGGGCGTCCAGCAGTCGCATTGTGCGCGCCTATCGCTTTCAGGTCGCGCATCACGGATTCCACGGTATCGTAAGTCAGGGTGTAATGCATCACGTCCAGCACCGGCGCATTGAAACCGGCGCGCGTCATGGCATCGCCTATGTCATGCATATCGATAAAACGGCTGACGTGCGTATGGTCTGCCCCTGAGGCCGCGCGTAATTCTTTTAAAGTATCCGGGCCCAGGGTAGCAAACATCAGCAAACCATCGGGGCGCAGCACACGGCGGAACTCCTGCAGGGTGGCATCCAGGTCATTGCACCACTGCATGGCAAGGTTAGACCACACCATATCGACACTGCCGGTGGCTAATGGGATGGCTTCTATATCGGCGCAGACAAAACGCGGCGTGGATTGCCAGAAGCGGTACCAGGGGAATAAGGCGCGGCTGCGTGACAGCATACCTTCAGCAATATCCAGCGCGATACCCTGCGCAGATTTATATTGTTTGAGCAAGGCATTCAGGCCATGACCAGTGCCACAGCCGGCATCCAGGATCACGGCTGGTTGCAGCTTGACCACATCGAGCCGGCTCAGCATTTCTTCACGCACTTGCCGCTGCAAGATGGCGGCGGCGTCATAGTGTTTTGCCGCGCGATGGAACGACTGCCGCATGCGCGACTTGTCTATCAGATATTCATCCTGCATTTAGCTCTCCGCGACAGCGCGCACGGTAAACTCATCGGCCATAAAGGTCTCTACCGTTTCGCAGAAAGCATCCGCATGTGAAAGAAACGGCGCATGTGCCGCGCCCGCGATCACACGCAACTTTGCCCGTTGCAGATGCATGGCCAGCCAATGAGCGGCACTCACGGGTGCCAGGGTGTCCCTATCACCGTGAATGATCAGGGTGGGCTGGTACAAACGGCTGATTTCTTCGCGCAAGTCGGTTTGCAACAAGATATCCAGCGCAAGATTGAGGCTTTCCTGAGTTGGCGTAGGCTTGGCAGCAAAGGCGATGCGCAATTGGCGCACCGTGCTGCGGGTATCTTTGGCATGCATGCATTGCAAGGTGAGGAAATTCAGCAAAGTCGCATGAAAGTCTTTTTCAAACCGCTCGTTGAACTGCTGAAAATGCCTGGCTTCAATGCCATGTGGCCAATCCGGCTTGCTGACAAAACTCGGGTTACTACCCACAAGAATGAGTTTCTCAACCCGGTCCGGCTGACTCAATGCGATCTGTTGCCCGATCAATCCACCTAGTGACCAGCCTAAAATGGTGGAGACCCCAGGGATTTCTTCAGCCACGGTTTCAGCCAGACTATATAGATGGTATGGGGTAACCGGGCGACTTTGCCCCATGCCGGGTAAATCTACCAGGAACAAACGGTAGTTGGCAGACAAGCGTTTGGTGATGCGCTCCCAGACCGCGCTGTTCATGCCCCAGCCGTGCAACAGCACCAATGGCTTGCCCTGCCCCATGATCTCTATAAAGCAACTCATGCCGGCTCCCCGGCGGGAATGTCACGTTCAGCTGCCTGTATTGCTGCAATCAAAGCACGTACATCTTGTTCGCGATGCGTAGCAGATAAGGAAATGCGCAATCGTGATGTATTCACTGGTACCGTAGGCGGGCGGATGGCAGGCACCAGGATACCGCGCGCTTGCAGGTATTGGCTAAGCGCAAGCGCCTCAAAATTGCCACCCAAGATCAGTGGTTGTATTGCGGTTTCTGACGGAAGCAAGTGCCAGCGTGTAAGTGACAGCTCACTTTTGAGTAAATCTATCATGGCAAACAATTGCTGCCTGCGCGCATCGCCATGCTCAATTTCATGCACCGACGCGAGTAATGCTGCCGATAACGGCGGCGGGGCCGGCGTGGTGTAAATATAGCTGTTGGCATGCTGGATCAGATAATCGATCACCACCTGCTCACCTGCCACAAACGCACCGGCGACACCGGCGGCTTTGCCCAGCGTGCCCATCATGATCAGGCGTGGCGATTGCAAACCAAGATGCTGCAAAGTGCCGCGACCCTGCGGGCCTAACACGCCAAACCCGTGCGCATCATCTACGTAAAGATAGGCATCATACCGTTCGCACAGTTCAAGATAGGCAGCCAAGGGCGCGATATCGCCATCCATGCTGAATACCGCATCGGCGGTGATCAGTTTGTGGCGCGCGCTGCTGGCCTGCAGTAGCTTCTCCAGCGCGGCGACATCATTGTGTGCAAAGCGGTGATGCGTGGCGCGCGAAAGAAAAGCGCCATCGTTCAGGCAGGCATGGTTGAGCTTATCGGAAAACACCGCATCGTCACGCCCCATCAGGGCACTGATGACACCGATATTGGCCATGTAACCCGTGGAAAACAGCAGTGCCGCCGGCTGCTTCACAAAGGTCGCCAGCGCGTGCTCCAGTTGATCATGATAGCGGTGATGGCCGGTGATCAGGTTGGAAGCACCGCTACCAACGCCCGCCTCAGCGGCTGCTAGTTGCAATGCGGCCACCAGCGCAGGGTCATTCGCCAGCCCCAGGTAATCATTACTGCAAAAGGACAAAAACCGCTGACCATTAGCGGTGATATGTTCAGCCTGCGGCGAATCCAGCAAGCGGCGTTGCCGCGTCAGGCCTAGTGTTTTACGCTTTTCCAGGTCAGCGTGCAGAAAATCCAGCATGTGCGGCCACTTAGATTTTCTTTAAGCCAAGTTTGGCAAACAGCGCGTTATCCGCATCGACTTCCGGGTTACCGGTCGTCAGCAGTTTTTCACCGTAGAAAATACTGTTGGCACCGGCGAGGAAACACAGCGCCTGCACAGCATCGCCCATGCTTTGGCGACCAGCAGACAAGCGCACAAAACTATTTGGCATGGTGACACGTGCTGCGGCAATCGTACGTACGAATTCCAGCGGATCCAGCGCCTCGGTACCATGCATTGGGGTACCTTCCACCTGGGTCAGCAAGTTGATAGGCACGCTTTCAGGCGGTTGCTCCATATTCGCCAGTTGCGCCAGCAGGCCAGCGCGCTGGGCGCGGCTCTCGCCCATGCCGATAATGCCGCCACAGCAGACGTTGATATCGACACTGCGCACGCGGTCCAGGGTATCCAGGCGATCCTGGTAGGTACGTGTGCTGATCACATCGCCGTAATACTCAGGCGCGGTGTCCAGGTTATGGTTATAGAAATCCAGCCCGGCTTCTTTCAGCTGTTCGGCCTGGCCGTCTTTCAGCATACCCAGGGTGGCACAGGTTTCCAGGCCCATGGCCTTTACTTCAGCAATCATTTTCAGCACCGGGTCGAGGTCGCGTTGCTTTGGTCCGCGCCAGGCAGCCCCCATGCAGAAACGGCTGGCGCCGCTGTCTTTGGCCGCTTTGGCCGCCGCCAACACGTCATCCAGCTTCATCAACGGCTCATTTTCAACCTCGGTGTGATAACGCGCAGCTTGCGGGCAATAGCCGCAATCTTCGGAACAGCCACCGGTTTTGATCGACAGCAAGGTACTCACCTGTACTGCATTCGGCTCATGGTGCTCTCTGTGCACCAGTTGTGCTCTATGCAACAAGTCATTAAAAGGTAATTCGAACAATGCCACGATATCGTCCACCGACCAGCGTTCAACGGTAGGATGGTCACAGGCACTGGAGGCTCTCAGGCCATCGATATTAATGATGGAGGTTTGCAGTTCGCTGTTGCAAGCGCTAGAAGAAGTTTGTTGTTCCATAATGATCGCAGAAGTATAAAAGATGAGTGTTCAATGGGCTGAATTATAGGTTGTTTACGCTAGCACGTGAAAAAATTTTACAACAGATTAAATTTTAATCACCTCAGCCCTGTGCCCTGGTTGCAGTATTGGTTGAGTAGCAGTTTGCCTTGCCTCTTATGTGCTGCGCCTGCACAAAAACAGCCACAAATCACACACGCACCACTCTGCACTACCTGTGCCGCTTCATTGCCCTGGTATACATCTGAGCGTTGTCCGCAATGCGCATTACCCACTTTGAGCGGTGCTTACTGCGGTGTCTGCCTGCAGCATGCGCCCGCATTTGACACTACCTTGGCCCCGTTGCGCTACGCTTACCCGCTGGACCGCCTGTTGCAGCAATTCAAATATCATCAACAATTGCCGATAGGAAAACTACTGGCGCGATGCATATTGCCACATCTCAGCCCCTTATTATCGGGAAATAAACCTGACGTAATGGTGGCCATGCCTATGCACCCCTATCGCGTCCGGCAGCGCGGATTCAACCATGCGCTGGAACTGGCCAGGCATTTACAGCCAGCGTTGCAGATACCGTTAGACATTACCGGTTGCACGCGGATTGTGGATACGCTGTCACAGGCAGGCATGGATATGAAAACCAGGACTCGCAATCTGCGCGGCGCCTTTGCTTCAAATCAACAATGGCAGGGAAAACATGTGCTGGTTGTGGACGATGTGATGACCACCGGTGCCAGCATGCATGCGCTGGCGAATGCACTCAAGCAGGCCGGTGCTGGCCGCGTCACGGCGCTGGTGGTGGCCCGTACCTTGAAAGGTACAGAGAATTAAGGGAGATTGAAGGGGACTAGCGTGATGGGGTAATGATTATTCGTCACGCGATTGCGAAGCGCCGCCGAGTTGACGGATACGCTGGGCGACGAAATCGGCTAACCTATCACTTAAAGGCATACCTTGTGCTGCTTGTAATTGCTGCAAAGCCTGCGCGTTTTGTCCGCTGGACTGTAATGAAATCGCGTAAGCCACTACCCACTGCGCCTGTCCGGGGCGTAATGCCAGTGCCCGTTCAAAATATGGCAAAGCGGCCTGGTGCTGATTCAATTGCTGATAGGCGATTGCCAGCATCCATTGCGCCTCGGCATCACGCGCCAATGTATTCGCATGTGGCTTCAGCGTCAGCAAAAGCGCTTCTGGCTGGTTATGCGCCAGCTGCCATTTTGCCAGCGATTTGGATAATCCAGCCTGCTCAGGATAGCGTTTAATACCCGCCTGCAACACAGCCACCGCTTCGGTTTCCTGCTTGGTTTCAAACAGGTAAGCGGCCAGCAACTGGCGCGCATCCTCGGATTGCGGATAAGTCACCAGTGCCTGCCGCAGGGTCGCCAATGCTTCACTCAGGCGACCCTTTTGCTCATGGTCTACCGCTTTTTGGATCAGTACATTCGCTTCTTGCTCGGGCCGCACATGCTTGCTCACTGTGCCGTTCGATTCGGAAGACGCGGTTTCTGGACCAGCCTTGTTTTTAGCAGCATTGGATTCCACTGGCGGTTCAATGACAGATACCACTGTGCCAGGATTACTTTCCGCTGGCTTGATTGAAAACTCGCCTTCCACCTGCGGCGCTGCTTCACTCTTGGCAGCAGCGCGATTGGCGCTGTCAGGCGTAGGGGTAATTTTTTGACGGATCGCAGGCTTGGTCACAGAGGCAGACAGCTCGGCCTGCCATTCGCTGAACAATGACTTTGTTAACTGCGGATGTGCATCCACCGTTTGATTCTCGACATTGGCAGCAACCGCAGGTGGTGTAGCCACTGGCGCTGGCAGCGACTTAACCGGCGATGCGACTTGAACCGGCTCAGGTTTCTTTTGTATGAAGTCACCTAGCGCAGACTGGTAAACGGAGGCCAACTCAGCCCGCTGCAGAAAACCCCATACACCCAGGCCTATCAGCATCAATGCCACAATCAGACGCCTGACCCAACGGCCGGAACCAGAAGCAGAATGTGACAAAACCGGCTTGACCTGTTGCCCGCCCCAGCCATCGGTGGTCGTCCCGCCCTGTCGGGCTTCAACGTCCTTTAAAACCTGATTAATTAAACTCACTGCTTTTCCTCACTGCCAGTTAGCGGCCAAAACCAGCTAACGCTGTATGTAGGGTCAACCACCATTTAAAGCCATGGCTCCACCAGCGGTGTTGTGCTTTTACGCTGGCCTGCGTATCCAAGATCGCCGCCTTCACATCCTCGGCAGAGACGCCTTGCTGGCCGCGACCATAGGCTGAGAGCAGCGATTTATGCGCAAGAATATTCAGCAGCCTGGGGATGCCATTGGCATAGCGATACAACAGCCGCATGCTGGCAGGGGTAAAAATCATGCCGCCCTGGTATCCGGCCACATGCATGCGATGGTTGAGGTAAAACCCCAATTCAGACCATTGCAGGCCTTTCAGGTGATATTCAAAGCTGATGCGCTGGCGCAACTGGCGGATGGAAGGGTGATTAATGCGCTCTTCCAGTTCTGGTTGCCCAAAAATCACCACCTGTATCAATTTGCGTTTTTCGGTTTCCAGGTTACTGAGAAGGCGCAAGGCTTCCAGCGTTTCCAAAGGCATGGCCTGCACTTCATCCAGACAGACAATCACATGCTTACCTTCTTCGGCATAGGTAAGCAGCTTGCGGTGCAAGGCGTCTATCATGTCATGGTGAGTAAAATCCGGCTTGAAAGCGACGCCAAACTCGGTCGCCAGTGTCATGAGCAAGGCATGGGGGTCGAGATAAGGGTTGGGGATAAAGGCGACTTTACAGGTGGACTCTAGCGCTTTGAGCAGGCGGCGGCACAGCAGTGTTTTGCCGGTGCCCACTTCGCCTGTAATCTTGACAAACCCTTCGCCAGACTGGATCGCAATCAGCAGGGTGTTCAACGCCTCTTGCAGACTGCGTGTCGCGTAATAAAAGCTGGTATCCGGGGTGATGGTGAATGGATACTCTTTCAAACCAAAATGCTGCAGGTACATGCCCGCTCCTAGAAGCTCTCACCTCTCAGTTTATCAATACGCTCCTGACTATCAAGCATATCTTGCGCCCAGCTATCTCCACCGCGTACAACAGTAGACTTCAACAGAATGACCAACTCAGTTTTTCTGGAAATCTCACCTTTTTGACGGAATAGATTACCCAGAATCTTGATATCACCCAAGCCAGGCACTTTTGTGCGGGTATTATCAACGGACTCAGACATCAACCCACCAATCGCAATCACGCTACCATCCCTGGTACGCACGATACTATCGGTCTCATTAATATTGGAAGAGGCTGTCGGAATGGTATAAGTACCGCCGTTAGCATCGGATAGCGTCACGGTTCTATTGACCTGTGTTACTTCACTTACAAACGGATGCACGTGCAAGATAATATTGTCATTCTTGTCTATCTGCGGCGTCACATCAAGTGAAATGCCAGAAAAATAAGACTGTAACTGAATATCAGGGGTCACAATTGCGGCACCAGCACTTGTGGTGACGTTGGTTCTGACGTTGGTCACAAAGAATGCATCATTACCCACCTTAAGTACTGCTTTCTGGTTATTCAGGGTCGCAATCCTAGGGCTGGACAGCACCTCTACATTGCCTTGTGTTTCCAGAAAAGTGAGCAATGCTGAGAAATTACCTCCTTGTACAGCAAGCGCAAATACTGAACCACCAAGGGGAATAGGCGAGTTATTAGATAAAAAGCTAGGGCCCGAGCTTGAAACATTCCCATTGGTAATGGTACCTGTTTCACCCAGCCTGGTATTACCGTTAACATTACCAAAGGTAACATCGCGAGCGCCACTTCTTAAAAATGACCAGTTGATCCCCTGTTGCGATTCTTTATTCAATTGCACTTTAAGGATTTTTGCTTCCAGAATCACCTGACGATCCACTGTCACTTGCATCAGGCTTAGAAATTTTTCAACCTGGCGGATTTCCTTAGGCATTGCCCTGACCATAATCAGACCAGACTGGGGGTTGATCACGACCTTGCGGCCACTCTCTTCACCAATCATGCTATTTAAGGAGTTGGACATGTCACCCCAGAAATCATTGTTCGTGCCCATACTGACATCAGATGCAAAAATCTGTGTATTAGCGGCTGCACCGCCACCTGCAACAGGTTGAGTACCAACCGCCCCCGTAGCCTGGCCTGATCCGCCAGCGCCGGTGCTTGCTGAACCTGAAGTCACTTTGGTGGCTGAGGTGCCCTTACGTGAACCTGTGATGTAGTTCACCTGAAATACACGGGTTTGTATGGTTTGTGGCTCCACAAAAATCTGTTTGCCACTCATTTTGTATTCGTAGCCGTAGAGATCACGCAATGCGTTGAGCGCTTCAAACAGGGTCACGTCTCTCAGGTTGATGGAGATATCGCCTTTGAGCTCAGGGCTGAGTGCAATGCTGTATGGGCTGCCAGAGACGATGCCCATCAATACCTGAGTGGCAGGAGCTCTGTTCACGACCAGGTCGAACCTTGGCTCGGCGCGTTTGGCCAATGATTTTGGCGGCTCAATACGCAGCGGCTCGAACAGTTCATCGGTCACCTCTTTAGGAGGTGGCGCGACCTGTGCCTTTGCCTGGGCGGCTGATTTGCTCAGTTCACTCTGAATTTTAGAGTTGATTGATACATTACTGGGCGCAAACGGATTGCTGTTACATCCCGCCAACCCGGCGCTGATGATCATCAAACCCAACGTATTCACAAAAGTTTTCATAGCAGTCTCTCAATGTGTATAAACCTGGATGTCGAACACATTCAACATGCAGGTATGTATAACTTTATTTCTTTACTTTCCCAGTGTGCCTGGATGTTTTTGCTTTTGTTTTCACCTGCGGCTGAGCTTCTACGATATAGCTGGTCAAACCCAACCCAATCACTTTTTTCTCACCCGTGCTACTGATAAACACAGCCTGCTGGTTCTTCACGGAAGTCAGCTTGAACCCGCTATAGCTCTCCCCCACCTGCACCATCTGGCCATTCACTACTGCAAACCCGCTTTTGCCATTGTGCTGTATAGCGGTCAGCACCCATGGTTTCTCTGCCTGCGACTCTGCATTCGGCAAGTACTCCAGCACGGCAGGCGGCGGCTTGGTCGGGTCAACCAGCTCGGCAAAGGCATTGCCCTGTGCGAGCCCTAACATCAAAAATGCTTGTATCAATACGCGCATGCTAAATCCCCAACCATGCATTTTCACCACTCAGGGTATATACCTGAATAGTCAGTTCATTTTCCGGATAATCTGACTTCAACTCCGCGGTTTCCCATGCCACACGCTGGCCTATGGCTTTTAACGACTGCGCATAATCCATTAACGCAAAGTATTTGCCTTTTAGCCTCACCTTCACCGCGTGCTGGTAAACATGTGGCACATTCAGCCAGATATCCTCCGCGCCGGTGGGTGCAGGGTTGGCAGAAGCTGTTTGCTCCTGGATCAGTCTTCTTTGCTTTTCAATAAAATCGGTGACCGGCAGTGACTGCATTTCAAGCACTTGCACATCCGTATGTTTTCGCAACAGTTTCTTCAGTAATAACACCATCTCTTGCGGCGGCACCATATAGGCAGAAATCCTGACCAGGTCTGAAGACTGGCTGTTGATTTTTGCATTGACTGCATCAATCTCATGCTGAAAAGCGTTGGTCGCGGGCTGTGGCTGGGCCTGGCTGGCAATGGTGCTCATTTGCTCAGTCAACGCTGTTGTATCATTCTGTATTTTTAGAATCTCTTGCTGCGTATTGCTGAGCTGACCGCGTTGCGGCTCCAGCAAAAAGGTATCCAGCAAGCCGATTACTGCAAACAGACCAGCACCAAAAATCATCCAGCGCTCCCGTTTAGAGAGTGCCAACCATTTAGTGTTAAGTGTATGTAACTGTTCGAATCGCATCGTTACTTTCCTATGGCTGCTGCGCTTGAGGCTTGGATTGCGGTGATCGCCCGGTCTGACCGACAAACTCATCCCAGCTCATCGCGCTCACGGCTTTAGTTTTATCGCGTAAATCCTGGCCTTTGACGTCGAACGCATACACCTGCAATTTCACCGGCACTTCGACCACAGGTGCACTTGTGGCAGCTGGTGTCGCCGGCGTTGCAACAGGTGCTGCGGCTGACGCCCCTTTACCTGAAGCCTGAGGCGTGGGCGCGGCCACAGGTGGCGCGGTGGCAGCCACAGCTGCTGGCGCAGGCACATTTTTTTGCAGTTCGACTTGTTTAAATTGCAACCCAGAAAACTGGGTGCCTTCAAATACACGTTGCGCAGACAATAAATCCAGGTACAAAGGGATATCTTCTGTTTGCAATGCCTGGCCAGACAGCGAGACATGTTGTGCACTAGGCTCGATTCTAAAACCGGTCAGCCACAAACCTGGCTGCTGTTGTCCGGTCAGGGCACGCATGTAATCAATCAGATGGTAAGCGTTCTCGGAAATAGATTGCTGAAAAATGGCCAGGATCTGCGATTGCATTTCAAACCGGCTGTTCAATTTCTTCAGTTCGGCTTCCAGCTTGCTGTTATCCACGGGCGTGGCTTTCTGGGCAAACTCATCCACCTTTTTCTGCATAGACTCATACTGGGCGACAGCCTGGTCACGCTGTACAACCAGCTGCGCATTTTCAGACTCGATGCCGGTGTAAAAATAAACCATCGCCAGTGCCGCCAATGCATAGACTGCGGCAACCAGCGTTAATGTAAACCAGTCTTTGGACTTGACCAGCCCACTTTCAAACAGGTTGACTTGCTGACTCATGCGACTGCCTCCTGACGCAGGGCAGCACCTAATGCCGGCAGCAACATCGCTTGTTTTTCCAGGCTGGCAAAATCCTGGTTAGGCGGCAGATCGACAATATCTTCCAGGTTAAATACATTTACCGGCACATACAGGCTGGTACTCAAGCCCGTCACCAGGTAATCCCGGTTGGCGACCGGTGCAACCACCAGGCGATTGAGGCTCAGGTAAGGGAATTGGCGGTCAAAACTATCCAGCGAGCGTTGTAACTCCAGCACCAGCTTATCAAAATTACTTTGATACAACTCGCCCCTGTCATTGAGAAAGTCTTTATCCAACTCGATCAGGCGAGCGTGATACAACTCGCCTTTAGCAGTAAATGTCAGCAGGCAACCTCTGGGCAACATGGTCAGCATGACCAGGGCACGGTCTTCGGTTTCCAGTAATTTGGCGATGTTACGTTGCACCAGCGCATGCACATCTATCGATTTCAAATTGAACCCGGCTTCAACGATCCGGTTACCAATCTGGGTCACAGTGGCTTTTTTGGCACAGATAGCCAGCATGGCTGGCTGGCGATTGGCATAGGCTGGGTCTACCGGCACATTCACGCCATCCACCACGGCTTGCTCGACTGAATAATCCAGCAGATCTTTGACTTTCCACCGTAATGCCTGCTTGATCTCGGATTCAGGCATGGTGGGTTTTTCTATTTGCAACACATTGTATTGATCAACGTTCAGCATGACATTACAAGGCATGGCTTTTAAGTCATTTTTGGTCACAAAGTGACGCAATGTCGACGCCGCCTGCAAAGGCACCTGCTGAATCGCCGCAAATGAGACGGTTGGTTTGGCGCCATCCAGCCCAGGCGTTAAAGCCACGGTGCTAACATGCATATCAGTGAAGCTAACCCCCACCTGCTGCTTGTTCTTTTGTCGTTTAAACCAACTCATAGACATTCATTTACTCTCTATAAGAAATTATTATTTAAAATCAATGCATAACAATGAACATTTAAAGTCAATAATAAAACATTGTATGCTAAAAAACCATCTATTGAGGTGCAATCACTACGCCTGATGGCAAAAGCTTGAAAAATTTGATGTATTAGTTACAAATACTGTCAACAAATACGCTGCTAATTAGTGTTAGCAACTTTAGTGCCTGATTCGGCACTTCAATCCTGGGATTAAAAGAACAAAACCACCTGTTCAGGTGGTTTTGGCAAAGTTAGAAATTTTCTCGCATATAGATGATGGGCGCTTTATAAATGCCGAAGGAGGCGCGGCCAACAGGATCCGGCCCACCCAGCCAGGGGATCACTCCACTTGTCGCATCTGACTCGGCTGCGCTGATGCATGTTCTTTCTATATCCGCAGGAGGCACAGCTTTAGCACGTAGATTCACTTCCAGATCAACGCTGCCACTATTTGGTCGACCATTGCTTCCAATTTTTGGCGCTGAAAGCACCATATTCAATACACCATTACCCATGAGCGGGCCACCAGTTAATTGCGTCTCACAGGCATTCAAATTACCCCTGTAATTTTTCATCACCACACTGGAGGGTGCAATACTTGTACAACCGTCGCCCAGACTTCTGATGTAATTCCCGCCGCTCAAATACTGAGCCTCCATCTGGACAGGTAAGGGCAATAACTCCGACCCATGTGCCGGAATAATGACCAGGCGACCATATCGGGGACTGACGATGCCAATATCCACTTGTGTAGGGATCGTGGTCACCACGACTGGAGTGAGCAACAGTGATGTTCCCTCATTTTGCTGTACTTGAGCCTTAATGGTGACCGGCTGGGAGTTCACCTGGTTTGCCGGGCGAGTCAGCTTGTGTCGTGCCACCACATTTGCGGTACCATCAAGCCAGCTGCCACTCACAACAGGGGTCGAATCACTGGCAGCAAAAGTGGCACCGTTGAGCGGGCTGGCTGTGAAACTGAAATTATCCCAGCTAGTTAAAGCAAACTTGGTATAAGCACCAGTGTAGTACTGGGTCACTTGTCCATTGCCATTAATCGCGCTGAGCGTAAACGGTGTCTTGATGCCTGGGACACCTGGCGAAGAAGGGGTGGTTGTCGCAGGAGTATCTTGCCCATAATAGACAAAAGTCCCGCACGCTAACTCGATAGCACCTGGCTCGATCTTGAACCGATCTGGAATGAATCGGCCAAAATAGCTGCTCTCTATGGTGTTGCCAAATGCACAACCATATTTTTTCGGGGTTGCCGCTGAATCGTTATTAAATTGGTTAGGTGCAGCTTTTTCGCAGTCATCCATTGCGGTGTCAACAGCGGCATAAGTATCATCAAAAACGGCTTGTGGCTTAAACTTGAAATGCCCGACCTCACTGTATTTAAAGTTGGTCGAACTTTTTCCAGAGGCTGCAGCAGTAAAACCACCGATCAAACTTCCAACGGATGGTTGCCCCGTGTGTGCGATCAACGGGTTATATCCGCCAGTGCCAGTCTCTTTAGCTTTAATCTGGGGCGTTCCTGTGTAGCCAGACTCGCCTGTGCTAGCCGTCAGATTGAAATTATCTGTTGCTGCCTTGAATACAGGATTAACCGTTGACGATGGGGTCGCTGCCGAGGCCGTCTCCACTGCATTGGTCGATGACACCGTGAAGGCCTGAGGGCGAAGCGCAAAGTTATCCGATGAACATCCTGACTTATTCAACAACAAATCACGCACTTTGCACCGTAAAACCGGATTGGCATTTTTAGGGTAGGTACCAAGCAACATATTGGGTGCTGAGGCCGTAAAAGTCACTTTTCTCCGTCCATTATCAGAGGTAGTAAAAGGCACGGTTTGAGAGGCAACGACAGTTGATCCACAACCGCCTGCTTCCTCAACCACCAAATCCACAGTGAGTCCGGGAGTGGCATTGTAACCACTGGACTGTGCCCCACTCGCCAGCACTGCCACTACATCCATCTCAATATCCTTGCCAAATACCTTGGTGTAGAGCGGGTTGCGCTTGGTTGACGTCGTTGGAAGGTTATTAAAATCCAGACTGTTTTCCATGCATTCATAAGTACTGACACACGGGGTATTCGTAAAAGTTAAGCTACAACTTTGTGAGTTGGTCGTTGTATTCCAGCACTTCACGCCACTTAGCGGTTGTGTGGTCATCCCACTGGCGCCAAGCACAGAAACACCTGCTGCATTCGCCTGCAACGCAAAGTCTTCAATGGCGCCTGCTGAGCCGATGTTGAATTGTTCATTGGGTGTTTTAGTGACGGTAGGTGTGCCTGAGACGACCAAATCACCCAGCAAAGCACCTGAGCTTATTAATTGATTATCCGGGCATGGAACAGCTGATGTTAAACAAGCCATCACCTGCACATTTACCGGACATAAAGAAGCAGTCCCCGGATGGCGGATTTCAATGTGGTCGTAAGCCGGGACATAGGTTGACCCGACCACAAAATCATAGCTAAATGTATACACACCTACAGAGGTGAAATCGTATTCAATTGCGACGCCAGTATCGATCAGCCTGTTGTTTACAGTACTACTCAATGGCTGTGTCTTAAACATTGAACATGCTTCATTGTTGGTCCAGAAAGAGCTCCAGCTACCTACACAATAAGCACTGAACTTGCCATTACGCTCGCGGAAACTCTCTACCACATCGAGATTTTGCGGTAATGCAGTTGTGGATGGACATGAGACAGAAGAGGTGGTGTCTCCAGATGCACAACGTCCAGCCCATGGATAAGTACCTACTGTTTGCGGGCGGTTTTTATCTGCGGGGAAAGTCACCCCACATCCACAATCATTACCGCCAAGAAACGTATCAACCATATGATAGTAGCGAACCGGGTTACTACTACTCACCGTCAGATCAGTAATGGTGATGGTGACTTCTGCAGTGACATAATCTAGCGGGTAAGTGTACTTCCAGTTGATTCTGACATCTGGCCCTGTCGTTCTATTGGCGGGCCCGGCTCGAAAAGAAGTGGTGGTTGTCTGCGTGACACCCTGAGAGACTGTTGCAGGAGTAGGCCCCATCACTACCGTTGCATTTTGCAAAGCGGTAAGCGCGGAGCCAGTGCTGTTGGACACGTCATTTGAAGGGCCATACATCACCCCGTTTGAACGAACAAAGACTCCGTTATACAAGCGCCTGTGATAAGGCTCGTCTGACTGCCGGTATAACTGTCCGTTACCGGACTTGATCACTTGCATCTGCCCGGTCGTATCGATGAATACTTTCAAACCATTAGATGCATTGGTCCCACCACTGCTATTCAGTGTCACGGCAAACAAAGGGTTAGAAACTAACCCCAGGCATATATACATGCCTAGTTGCAAAAGGAGTCGACTGAAACAGCGCACAATATGCTTCCTCTTAATTACACTCTTCACTGCCAAACAGGCACCGACTAAGTGTGACTTTGATCTCTCGCTCGATATAGTCTTGCGCTCCCGCTGATCCCACAGAAGCCCTTGATGTAATCGTGTAAATCCCGATATCCTGGGTATCGCCTTTATCTTTCGGCACCACTCGGCTACAAGTCAGCACAATATTAAAACCATTGATCACAAATGGTGAAGGTGGCGTAGGACAGACTTCCATAGTCGTTGAACCAGGGGATAACACTTTATACGCCGCCCATTCAATACCGGCTCTTGCTGCCAGATAGGCACGCGCGCCTTGTATGTCTTGCGTCGTGCCCATGTTGGCGAGCAAAGACAACCGCATGGCATAACCCACAAGCCCGGCCAGTATCACAAGTAAGAATATTGCCACAGGCAGCATCAAACCATTTTGGCGAACAAACCTTGTTTTCATGGCGAATTCACCACATTTATCAAGTTCAGCAACCTCACAACACCACCCCGTTTGGAAAGTTCAAGTTGTGCCGTGACCACCCCAGAGTGCTGCATCACCCCTTCGGTATAAGTAAAACTGCAACCCGTCACATCTTCGGCAACAATGCTTGGAGTAAGTCCTGAAAAGCTTGTGGGGTGCTGAGGTAAAGCTTGTGGCGTAGCGGGGATTGCAACATTGGAATACATTAACAAGCGTTTATTTGCGAGATCGCAAACATACAGCACCGCACCATTGACCACGTAAAAACGGTTGGCAGGTGACGGCAGCGGAAACATAGTGCCTGAGAATGTCAGCGTACTGGCGGTACTGCCAGAAATCGTACGTACAGTATTGCCTGCATAGGCATCTGCGCCCTCAATTCCCAGGTTATAAATGACCAATTGATCACCGCTCCCTATGGGCACCATATCCCCCAGAACGGTGAAAGTATATGGCGGCGAGTTAGCTGTCAAAAAATCCAGCGTATCCTGCTTGTAACGCCCACCGGCCTTGATCGGCACGAACTCGACGTATGACCCATCTCCTACCCACACACTATTGGGCAACGCATTTCTGATATCTCTAGACATACGACGCAAAGACACGTCTGCACGGTCTGCCAGCTCATAATAGGCTTCAGAGTTGACATAGGCGAGCACCGAATTTTTGATAAACGTGACCGAAATACCGCCCAGAATCGCTACGACCACGATGACCACCACCAGCTCCACTAAAGTAAAGCCCGCTACCGATACCCTGAATGGTTTAAATTTTTGGCGCATAACGGACCTTGAAACCAGTGAGTCGTATCGTAGTATTGACCGGGCCTGTCACGGTGACATCGATCTGCAGCACGGCATCCGCAGGCAGCCCGGCAAACGCACCACTGCCGCCAGCCTGCACAATTGACACCGAAGCTGCATATGCATTGAGTCCGGCCAGGGCCGTTGAGCTCCCGATACGGCAAATACCGGTGCAGCCGCCGCCCGGCATCTTAAACCCACCATAATCAGCCACATTATCAAAAGGGTTGTTTGCACTGTAGCGACTTTCAATTGCAGGTGTCGGGCCGTTTAAACTTGCATTCTGTGGGTTTGTGCAATCTCCATAACCGTTAGCGGTGGAAGCATTTGCATCATCGGGATCGCAGAAAGTGAATGGCATCTGCTGGATTTCCTGCATGAGTGATTCGCCAATCGCCAGCGCTTGTTTGCGTACCAGAGGGTTAGCAGAGTGGCCACTCATCCATGCCAAAGCACCGAGAACGCCAGCGATAGCAGTCGTGACGATCACAATAAATACCACCAACTCCACTAAAGTAAAACCTTTGGCGGGCTGTCGATAAAAGCGAGATCGCTTTTTAATATGATTGTTGTCTGTATTGGTCATTGCATCATCTCGCCTGCCAAGCAGATGGCATATTAGTGGATATAACCGGTATTTGCCTCAACCAGGATGTTCACTACCTGAGCAAAATTTTTTTTATTAATGACTTTGTAGCTTGCCGCGATGTCCGGTACGGCCCGCCCCAAAGAATCAAATCCAAGACTGGCGTTAGATGGTAAAACTTCGACATTTTTTGAAACACTAAAAATATACGCCCCGCCAGTTTCTGGATTGATCACGGCCTGGTTGCAGCCTGGATCGAAACATAAACTCACCTTACCTGGTAAAGGACTGGCAGTATGTATCACATACACGATTTTGCGCTGAGCGATGGCAGTTTTTTGTGCATACCGGATGCTAGAAGCAAGTAAACCCGCGTCACCGCGGGTTTCGAAGATATCGCCACTGGCGAATCTTGGCGCAGCAACTGCCGCCAAAATCGCCAACAGGGCAATCACAACAACAAGCTCAACAAGCGTAAAGCCTTTCATTGCGATTGAGTTGCCCAATCCACTAAGAGTTGCAGTTCGCATTTGACACTGCTGCGTTCCCGGTTCCAGGAGCATATGTCACAGTAACAGTACAAGCGCCTGATTTTTTCTCAAAAATACCATTGCCGGCAGTGGTTTCAGTAAAGTCTCCAGTATCTTGCAATGCATTTTTAATACTTGCAGCGACTGGCCATCCTGAAGTTCCATCAACCGTAATATCAACACCATCCATCTTGATAGTAGTACCTGAACTACCACTAGCAATCCACGAAGCACGCGCCATGTTAGCAGCTGACCTAATGGAGCCTTGCAGCCCTGCACCCGCAGCGATGAGCGCTTTACTTTGCACATTCACAAATCTTGGCAATGCGGTTGCTGCCAAAATCCCCAATACTGCAATGACCACAACCAATTCAACCAGTGTAAAGCCAGCCTGTTTATTCATAGAAAGACTCCTAATCAAAATTCCCTGCCTTTATTCTCACAGTGACAGGTAAAAACTGCGTTAATTAGTAAAAAGCAAATAGTGTGCCAGACAATTTTGGTCCTATTTGCCAACTCGCATCGCCACAACTACTAATGCGACAATATTTAATGTTATCGGTTAAATGCAACAATCTTTTAATAGTTAGCTTATCTATAAGTAAAAACTTTGCCTGCTCACAGCATCATTGCCATTGCTTACGCACCCTTAAGCATCGTTGAACTCATATCCCATATGGGTAAAAACACGCCCAAAGCTAAAATCAATACTAAAACGCCCAGGAAAATAATCAGAATCGGTTCGATTTGAGCGCCTAGCGTTTTAACGTCGTACTCGACATCTGCTTGGTACATATCAGCAATTTCCTGCATCAAATCATCCAGCGAGCCAGATTCTTCACCCACTGCGATCATTTGCAATACCAGAGGGTTGAACACACCGGTTTGGGTGGCTGTTCTTAGAATAGTCTCACCACGCTCAATGCCAGAGGACATACTGAGAATTTTCACTGCAATATACTCATTCTCAACCGTCTGCGAAACCAGCCTCAGTGCTGAGAGAATCGGCAGGCCGCTTCGCGTAGATAATGCAAAACTACGTGCAAATCTGGCCATAGTGCCTTTAAAAATAATTTTCCCGGCAATAGGAATGCGCATTTTGACGCGATCCCATTTCGCACGCCCTTCAGCAGAGCGGATATAGGATTTAAATGTCCAGGAAGCCCCTACCATCATTGCAATCAGCACAAACCAGTAGTTACGCATAAAACTTGAGAATGCAATCAGCATTTTCGTGATGAAAGGCAAATCAGCATTCATGCTGGCAAACACTTTTTCAAACTGCGGGATAACCATGATATTGATCACCACAATCGCGATGGCCATGGCACTAATCACAAACATGGGATACCGCAAGGCAGCTTTGATTTGGCCGCGCATAAACCGCTCAAACTCGATATGCTGAGCTAGCCGCAGGAAGATATTGTCCAGGTTACCAGTCGTTTCACCGACCCGGATCATGCTGATATAAAAGCCATCAAAGACTTTCGGGTGTTCTGCCATCGCAGCAGATAATTCTCGCCCGGAATCCAGGCTTACCCGTAACTGGCCCACCACACGGGCGAGCTGAGCATTGCCTACAGAGTTCTGGATGCCACTCAGGGCACGCATGATGGGAATGCCAGCTTTAAGCAAGGTATAAAGCTGGCGACTGAATAACATCACATCAAGACTGGTGACTTTTTCCTCAAACAAATTAAAATTAACCGAGACGACCGATTTTTGCTTGATTTCTAGAGGGGTGATTTTTGAGACCATGAGCGCAGCGCCCAGTGCATCAAAATCCGTCGCTTCCTGCGTACCAGTCACAATCAAACCATCTTCGCTACGGCCCTTGTAATCAAATAGTGGCATCAGCTCTACCCTTCAAACTGGTTATCTGCACGCATGATTTCTTCAAGCGTGGTTTTACCCTGTAAAGCGAGTTGCAAAGACTGGTCGCGCAAGGTTTGCCCTTTGAGTTTTTCGCGCGCTTTAGTAATAAAAACGTTGGTGTCCGGCATGTTGGCTGCCAGCGCCAGCTCGTTAGTCATCTCAAGCAATTCGTACAAACCGATACGGCCCAGATAGCCTGTGCGATTACAATGCTGACAACCTTTGCCGTGTTTGAAAAAGGCGGGAATTTGCTCTTGCGGTAACACCTGACGTAACCAGACAGCTTCATTTTCATTCGGAGCATGATCTACGGCACAGTGCGGGCAAATTAAGCGTATCAAGCGTTGTGCCATCACGCCTAGCAAAGACATGGCGACCATAAAGCGCGGTACCCCCATATCGATCAAACGCACCGGGGCAGTGGAAGCATCGTTGGTATGCAATGTGGATAACACCAGGTGACCCGTCATGGATGCGCGTAGACCAGTTTGGGCGGTTTCTTCATCCCGCATTTCGCCTACTAGCACGATATCCGGATCCTGACGCAAAATGGCACGTAATAACTTGGGGAAGTCGAGTTCGATTTTCTCACTGACTTGGGTTTGGATGATGCCAGGTAAACGGTACTCGACCGGGTCTTCAACCGTGATCACTTTAGTTTCAGGCGTATTCAGTTCACTCAATGCAGAATACAGCGTGGTTGTTTTACCGCTACCGGTCGGCCCGGTGACCAGCACCATGCCACTCGGCCTATTAATCATTTTCCGGAAACGCGCCAGTAACTCCGGCGGCATGCCTAATTTGTCTAGCTGGAAATGCGCAGTATTCTGGATCAACAGCCGCATGACCACGGTTTCACCATATTGGGTAGGCATGGTAGAAATACGCATATCGACCGCACGGCCTTTGACGGTGAACCCGAAGCGGCCATCCTGCGGCAAGCGCTTCTCGGAAATGTCCAGGCCGGCCATGATTTTTAAGCGCATGATGAGTGCGGAAACGATTTTCATATCCGCCTGGGTTTGAAAGTGCATCACGCCGTCAATACGGAAACGGATCAACAACTTGTTTTCTTGCGGCTCGATATGCACATCAGAAGCGCGCACCTGCACCGCATCTTCAAAAATGGTCTGCAACAGTTTTACAACCGGGGCATCATCAATGCCCAGGTCTACGCCCATCAGGCTGGCGAGATCCACATTGCTGGCGGCCAGATCCTCTTGCAGTTCCAGTGCCAGGGAAGAGATTTGTTCGGTTTGTCGGTAAGAGCGATCTATGGTCTGCATCAGCAGACTTTCCTGCACGACAACGATTTCAATATCGCGCTTAAGCAGCCGCACTAACTCATCGTAGGCGTAAACATCTGAAGGGTCGACCATGGCGACCAGGAAGCTATCGATGCGCTCTTCTAGCAGAATGGCACGGAAACGTCTGGATTGGACTTCGGGAAGCTTTTGCACCTGCTTGATGTCAAGCTCGTACTGGCCCAGATCAAGAAATGGAATATTCAGCTGATGTGCCACTGCCTCGGCAATTTGCCGTTCACTGGCAAACCCCTTATCGGCGATGACGCGACCCAGGCGGCGGCCAGTCTTGCGCTGTTCTTCCAGCGCTTGATCCAGCTGAGCTTGAGTCATGTAATTCTGTCTGACTAGAATTTCTCCTAGTCTAATTTTTTCGGGGCGTGCCATGGCTTTTTAATTATTTATCGTAATAGATATTTTCATCTATCATATCACCAACAATCCAATCTTACATTTGTAAACAAGCCTCTAAACATGTTTCATATCGTGCTTTTCGAACCAGAGATTCCGCCTAATACCGGAAATATCATCCGTTTATGCGCCAATGCCGGTGCCAACCTGCACTTGGTCAAACCTTTGGGCTTTGAGCTATCAGACAAACACCTCAAGCGAGCAGGGCTCGATTATCACGAATATGCAGCATTAAAGGTGTATGAAAACTGGGCCGCATGCCAGCAAGCCTTGCAAGAAAAACGCATGTTTGCCATCACTACCAAAGGCAGCACCAGGCATACAGACTTGGCATTTCAAGACGAAGATGTCTTTGTGTTTGGGCCAGAGTCACGCGGCCTGCCGGAAGATATTCGTGCACAATTCGCACCTGAGCATAGAGTCAGGTTACCCATGCTGCCGCATAGCAGGAGCTTGAACCTGTCAAACTCCGCTGCGATTCTTTTATATGAAGCCTGGCGCCAGACGGGTTTTACCGGTGGCGTTTGAAACGGACAAAAAAAGCCCCGATTAAGGGGTAAATCGGGGCAACAGGCCTCATCGTAAAGGCTTCCGCTCAGGGAGGAAAGAAGCGGAAAGATGATTCATCATCATCGTATTTGTATGAGTGCGCACAAATTCAAAAAGTTCCAGCCGAATTATTTATGCGCATGAATACCGATTTGATCGCGCGGTAATCTCTGCTCAAATGCCACATCATGCGATAATAATGCCATGCAATCTGACATCGATTTATTACAGGGCCTCAACGACAAACAACTGCAAGCGGTCACCCTGCCGCACGTTTCGGCGCTGATCCTGGCAGGCGCGGGCAGCGGCAAAACCCGGGTGCTGACCACCCGCATCGCCTGGCTGATCCAGACCTCGCAAACTTCGCCCATGGGCATCATGGCGGTGACCTTTACCAATAAGGCCGCCAAAGAAATGCTGACGCGATTGACCAGCATGCTGCCGATCAACACGCGTGGCATGTGGGCTGGCACCTTCCATGGCTTGTGTAACCGCATGTTGCGTGCGCATTATCGTGAAGCCGGATTGCCCAGCACTTTCCAGATACTGGATACCGCCGACCAGCTCTCTGCCATCAAGCGCGTGATGAAAGTCATGAATGTGGATGACGAAAAATATCCACCCAAGCAAGCCATGGGTTATATCAATAGCTGCAAAGAAGAAGGTTTACGCGCAGATGCCGTCGATGCTTACGACGGGCACAGCCAGAAACTGCGTGAGATTTACGCCGCCTATGACCAGCAATGCAACCGTGATGGCGTGACTGACTTTGCAGAACTGCTGTTGCGTTGCTATGAATTGTTGCAACGCGAGCCGCATATCCGCGCGCATTACCAGCAGCGTTTCCAATATATCCTGGTGGACGAATTCCAGGATACCAACCGCCTGCAATATCTATGGCTAAAACTGCTGGGCGGTGCGCACAACAGTATTTTTGCCGTGGGTGACGATGACCAGAGTATTTATGCTTTCCGCGGCGCACGTGTCGGCAACATGACCGATTTCCAGCGCGACTTCAAAGTAGAGAACATCGTCAAACTGGAAGAAAACTACCGTTCGCACAGCAATATCCTGGATGCCGCCAACGCCATCATCACCAATAACAGCAACCGTCTTGGTAAAAACTTATGGACTTCAGCAGGCAAAGGCGAGCCTATCCGTATTTATGAAGCCTATAACGATACGGATGAATCTCAATTCATTGTCGATGAAGTGAATATGCTGCAAAGCGAAGGCGTGCCACTTAGCGATATCGCCCTGCTCTACCGTAGCAATGCGCAATCGCGTATTTTGGAACACTCGCTGTTTTCGGCCAATATCCCTTACCGCGTCTATGGCGGCTTACGTTTCTTTGAGCGTGCCGAAGTCAAACATGCGCTTGCCTATATCCGCCTGATCGCCAATGCCAACGACGATACCGCGTTATTGCGCATCATCAACTTCCCGCCGCGCGGTATAGGCGCACGTGGCCTGGAACAATTGCAAGAAGCCGCCCGCCAGAACGAATGCAGTTTATGGCAGGCAGCTACCAACAAGGTTGGCGAAGGCATGCTGGGTAGCAAAGGCCTGGACGGTTTTGTGGCATTGATCCGCCATATGGTCGACCAGACCTATGGCATCACTTTGGGTGAAGTGGCAGAAATGGTCATCAACCTGAGTGGATTGATGGCGCATTACCAGAATGACAAAGAAGGCGAAGACCGTGTTGAAAACCTGCAGGAACTGGTCACGGCAGCCGTCGCCTTCAGCAAACAGGATTTAGGCAACCACCATAATATGGAAGAGGATGCTGACCTGATGACGCAGTTTCTTAACCATGCCAGCCTCGAAGCCGGCGACCACCAGGCCGATGTTGGCCATGAAGCCTTGCAATTGATGACGGTGCACGCGGCGAAAGGCCTGGAGTTTCATAGCGTGTTTATCGGCGGGGTTGAAGAAGGGTTATTCCCACACGAGCAGGCCGCCTATGAAAATGGCGGACTGGAAGAAGAGCGCCGCCTGATGTATGTCGCGGTGACGCGTGCCCGCCAGCGTTTGTATTTAAGCTACGCGCAAAGTCGCATGCTGCATGGGCAGGTGCGTTACGGCATCGCCTCGCGGTTTATTGATGAAATCCCTGAAGCGCTGACCAAGCGGCTCAACAGTAAACCTGTTGCCAAGACTTACGCCACTGGCGGCCAATATACCCCGGCCAAAAGCACGCAAGCTGGCTATCCTTTCAAAATCGGCCAAAGCGTGCGCCATGGCAAATTTGGCGAAGGTGTGGTGGTCAGCTATGAAGGCAACACCAGTGATCTGGCGGTGAAAGTCAACTTTGGCAGCGCGGGATTAAAAACGCTGATGCTCGAATATGCCAAGCTGGAAAAAATCTGATTAAGGCATGCTGAAACAGCTTGCGCTCAGAGTGACATCGCCACATGCCAGCCTGTACCTGGTGGCGATGATGTTTTGCCTGCCGTTCATCATTGCCTACCACGATATTCCGATTGCAACCTTTTATGGGGAGTGGCTGGCAGCGGTTTTAGGGTTGCTGGCATTGCTGGGATTACTGAATCAAAGCTACTTGCAAGCCATGCAAATGCCCAGGATAGGCCTCGTCTTTGCAGGGCTGTTCCTCATCTGCAATCTGCAGTTACTGAGTCAAGCCCAGCTTTCACCACAACATAACTTATTGATTCAACTCTATCTGTTATGGGGGTGCTTGCTAACGATCCTGGGGCGCCACTTAAGCCTACATCTGAGTGCAGAGAAAATAGCAGGCACCCTCGCCAGGGCCTTGGTGCTCGCGGCAGCAATCAATGCCGGTTTTTTTGTATTACAGATCCTGCAGCGGTTGGGATGGCAGGTGCCTATCCCCACACTGCAAAGCTACGGCATGCTTGCTCAAACCAATCAGTTTTCAGACTTTATCAATCTGGCCATTGTTTCGCTGATGTATTTATATAGCAAGCAACAGATACGATTTAAAACGCTGATGACAGGGTTACTGGCAGGTTTGACCTTATTGTCGTTTTCGGGCTCACGCAGTTCCGTGCTTTATTTAGCCATCATCACATTGCTGAATTTTTTACTCTATATGGGGCTGCGACACCAATCGAAAGACACGAGCACTGCCAAAAAACTGTTCCACATCAGCCTGGTCCTGCTACCACTTTTTTTTCTATTACAAATCCTGCTGACCACTTTTCTGCCGCAAGCATTGATTCAGACACCTATCACCCGAACGATGGAGACGATGGGCACACCATCCGCTTCATTGCGCTGGCAGTTCTGGCATACCAGCCTCGCCCTGTTTAACCAGTCGCCATGGCTGGGTATAGGTGCGGGTCAAATGCGCTGGCAGACTTATCTGATGTCAGATAACCCCATCATCAATCCTGCACGCGTCTTTTTTGAACATGCGCACAATCTACTCCTGCACCTGTTAGCTGAAATGGGTTTGTTCGCCGGACTCATTGCATTACTAGGCGTGGTCATCTGGGCTTACGGTTTTTTCAAACGGAACGCACTCACCTGGGAGTCGTGGTGGCTGCTTGGATTGCTGGCCATTATTGGCGCACATAGTATGCTGGAATATCCATTATGGTACACACCATTTTTAGGCATATGCGCATTTTTGCTCGGCGTGGGAGAGACTGCCAGCCTGGACCTGCGCCGGTTATCACGGTCAGCACAACAATTATTGAAGTTCTCTCTCATCGCGGTGCTGATTTACGGTGCTTATCAGCTATATGTCATGCAACTTGGTTATCGAAAACTTGAAACGCAGATCACTGCTGCCAGCCAGGCCGACATGTCTGATTCACAAAAACAGGTATTTGTAGAAGAAATGATCTGGGTGGCTGAACATACATTGCTGGCACCTTACGCTGAATTGGTATTGGCCACCTATATGCGCCCAAACCCGGCACAGTCAGATGTGCAATTAAAGATTGTTGAAAGTGCGATTCATTTTATTCCATTACGTGTTCCCAGCTTGCACTATGTGATGTTGCTGGAGCTGCGGCACAGACACACTGAAGCCATGCAGCATCTCAAACGAATCCAGCTGCTTGCTGGCGGGAATTTAACAGCTGACCTCCAAAAATTACCCCCCGAGGATCAGTCTATCCTTGAAGGTTTATTGGCAGAAATAAACATAGCCGATGCTAAAAGAGAAAGCCTGGCGGATTAAAGCAGGCGTTAAACACTCACCCGCCACGCAATGGATTGTTTTCATTGGTGTTTAAATGAAAAAATAGCCAATCCCCATTGACAAAAAATTTACCTAGCATTACCCAAACGTACTATTGTGAGTTTGAATTTGATTTAGTATTCTAGAAACAATTTTTAATAATAAGCTAGAAGCAAACCCTTAACCGGATTGCACATGAGGAGTCAAAAATGAAAAAATGGATGGCCGCATTAGCGTTTTTAGGCGCTGCCAACGCAGCATCTGCCGCATCTGCCACAGTGATCACCTTTGATGATCTGACCGGCGTAGGCGCTTTACCAGCTAACTATCAAGGTTTTACCTGGACTGGCTGGACTTATTTTGACACAGTTGATGAAAACCCATTCACTCCGGCTTCCGGATTTACCAGGGCTTTTGTTGACGTATCAGCGAACAGCTTCACTTCTGCAACAGCCTTTGTGTTCAATGGCTCGTTCTTATCTGGTTTTGGAGAGCCAGTACTCGATCCTGAAACAGAGGAGTTTGGTGATCCCGATACAGTCCAATACTTACTGTATAAAAACAATATTCTGGTTTTTGAATCAACCATTTTCAGCAGCTTAAGTGCTACCCCGACCTATTTTGCCAGTGGCTTCAATGGGCTGGTAGATAAAGTGGTATATAAATCTGCCTATGGCGTTTATACAGTGGATAACGTCACTTACACAGCAAGTGCTGTGCCTGAACCAGAAAGCATCAGCTTGTTATTGGCAGGCCTGGGAGTCACGGGCTTGATGCGTCGTCGCACTCAAAAGAAAGCTGCAACGATTGCTTAAGCTTTAAATGATTTAAAGCACATTGCTTATTGCTTAAAACAAAAACGCCTGCTAACTGCAGGCGTTTTTTATTGTCTGGCTATACAGCCGATTACTGCGAACCTAAATCACTGGTGAACCTCAATCAGTGGTGGACCACAGTCGCAGCTCTGAACACATCTTTGTAACTGATATATTGGAAGGCAAACATCAAGGCATTAATCACCAGTAATGCCCCGAAGACCAGCAATGGCATCAACAACTCCGCCAGCATTGGAATCAAAGCGCCCAGAATACCGATCACCAGGCCCAGGCCCAGCATCACGATCAGCATGCCCAGTGTCATCACCACCCAGGAGATGATCATGGGGACAATATATTGCAACATACCTGCAATGCTGGATTTGATGGCTTTTGGCAAATCGTAACCATTCAGGGCGATCAGCATGGGTGAAAACCAGGTGGCAATAAACAATGGCAAAAGTAACAGCAGCAGTTTGACGATAAATGACAGGGTGCCCTCAAGAAACTGTGTCATCTGCGATTCTGTCATACCCGCCTTGGTCGGTGCATGTGCGACCAAGGCCGCTAACTCGCTGCCAAGCAGATACGTCGCCAATAATGCATAAATCAGGCAACTCAGGCCGAGCAAGGTTAATGTTTTAAAGTGTGCCTGCAGCTGCTGCCAAACCACTCGCGGATGGATCTCACCCTGCAGATCCATCTGCCGGTATAGCATGACGATAAACGCCATGCACGCCGGCCAGATCACCACAGAAAGCAATGCCAGGATCTTATCCAGCGAAGGCAACACCCTGAAAATCACAATATAAGCCAGTGACCATAGCATCCATACATGTGGCTGCGTTTTAAACAAGGCCAGACTCTCGCGCACCCAGCGCAGGCCCTGTTGGGTTCCAGTTTCTGTCATGACTTTCCCTTTATTATCTTTTTTACGTTAAAGCTTTACGGTTAAGCAGCACCCGCTCAAAATGTGCCGGATCCTTGGCATGTGTCAGTTCACCGGCAACTGGATAGTGAAAATCATACAGGCGCGATAACCAGAAACGCAAGGCAGCCCGGCGCAATAATGCAGGCCAATGGGTTTTCTCGGCGGGTGTAAAGGCACGCACCGACTGATAGGCATTCATAAAGACTGCCAGTTTTTCATCGACAAAAACGCCATTGGCGTCTGCGCACCACTCATTGACAGCAATTGCGACGTCATAGGCCAGCACATCGTAGCAGGCATAGTAAAAGTCAATAAAGCCACCCAGGGCATCGCCATCGAACAGCACATTGTCGCGGAACAGATCGCCATGGATCACGCCATGCGGCAAGCCGGACAAATCCAGGCCATGTTGAAATTCAAGCTCTTCCTGCAACAAATGTTGTTGCACGGGTGCGAGCTTAGGCATCACTTGCTGGGCTGTCATTGCCCGCCAGCCTTGCCCGCGCTGATTGTGCGACTGCTCATTGAAATCCAGGCCGGCAATATGCATACGCGCCAGGGTAAGCGCCACAGCCTCGATTTGCACCAGGTTGGGGTGGCTGACATCGCTGCCGTTGAGGCAACTGACCATCAAGGCGGGTTTGCCGTGAATGCGGTGCAGGGCAACGCCATTGGTATCTGCAATCGGCCTTGGGCATAACACGCCATGACGTGACAGGTGTGCCAGCAAATGCTCAAAATAAGGCAGCTCATCAAAATCATTTTTTTCAAATACCGTGAGCACAAAACGTGCCTGGGTAGTTTCTACAAAATAATTGGTATTGGTGATACCGGCAGCAATGCCGCGCAGTGTCTGCAATTCGCCGACATTAAAAGGCGCCAGCCACTCGCGTACTTCTTCCAAACTCAGGGTGGTAAAAACAGACATGTGATTTACAGGCCCGCCCATTTCGGGCAGACCTCAAAGATTAGGATTAGAATCGGAACAGTGTCCATTTAGGCACAGAAAGCGGACGGGTCGGGCCATCATTGACCCAATCCCCATTGCGGTCTTCGCGATGCAAATAATAAGGTTTGCCGCTAGGTGGCGTCACTTTGACCATATAGACATCACCATTAATGCTATATTCCTCAAGCTCGTTTTCGCCATCTTTGCGTTTTGTAATCGTCGGCTGGTCAATCGGCTGGCCTTCAATGATTTTTGGCGGCGAAGGGACTTCCTCCAGCAATTCTGCATTGCCAGGGGCTGCTGCCCAGACCGGCAGTACGATACCGGCAATACCTGCAAGAGCAAGCAAGAAACGGGGAAAGTCACGCATGGAGAACTCCTTAATCAGTGATTGCTATTCTAGCAAAAAGCCGCCTTCAGGCGACATCTGCAATCACAATAACCGCGAAATAAATATATTAATCAATCAAATCGGCAAGCGCGGTACATATAGAAGTCATTTTTAGTGGAAAAACGCTTATAAATACAGTTGTAACTTGCGTTCGGCAGGGGTGAGCTCAAAGCCGGTCGTTTCATAATGCTTGAAGATGGCATCCACGATCTTTTGCGGCTCATCGATGATCTGAATCAGGTCAAGATCGGCTTCTGACGCCATGCCTTCCGCCACCAGCGTATTGCGCAGCCAATCCACCAGGCCTGACCAATACTGGCTGCCGACCAGGATGATAGGCAGTTTGCGTGTCTTGCCGGTTTGCACCAGCGTGATGGCTTCCATCAACTCATCCAGCGTGCCAAAGCCGCCCGGCATCACCACAAATGCGCTGGCATATTTGACGAACATGACTTTACGCATGAAAAAGTATTTGAAGCTGATGCCGATATCCTGGTACGGGTTGCCATGCTGTTCAAACGGCAACCTGATATTCAGCCCCACACTGGCACCACGCCCGGGGAAAGCACCTTTGTTGGCTGCCTCCATAATGCCGGGGCCGCCACCAGACAGTACGCTGAAACCGGAATCAGACAGTAATCGTGCGATTTCTTCGGTCTGCTGATAGTAAGGATGGTCAGGCTTGGTACGCGCACTGCCAAAAATGGATACGGCAGGCATGATCGCTTTGAGGTTTTCGGTGGCGCCCACAAACTCAGCCATAATCTCAAACGCATGCCAGGATTCATGGCTTGCATCAGCACCGTTGAGCAATTCTGGCTCCACCATGCTGGGCAGCTTTTGGTTGTTCATACATCAGTCCTTCAAATTACAAACAAAATTAGTGTACATGAAGTGGCTTTGAATTGCGTAAAATACGCCTTTGAAATGTTTTTGACTTTAGCTAGTCCATTTAAACCCTTGAGAACTCAATAATGAAGACCCTGCTTCTGGTAGACGGCTCCAGTTACCTATACCGCGCCTTTCACGCCATGCCTGATCTGCGCAACTCGGCCAATGAACCGGTAGGGGCCATTCAGGGCGTGCTCAATATGCTGCGCCGCCTGCATAAAGACTATCCTTCCGATTACAGCGCCTGTGTGTTCGACGCCAAGGGCAAGACTTTCCGCGATGATTTGTATCCCGAATACAAAGCCAACCGCGTCAGCATGCCGGATGATTTGCGGGCGCAGATCGAGCCTTTGTACGAGACCATACGCGCCATGGGCTGGCCGCTGATCATTGAAGAAGGCGTTGAAGCAGATGATGTGATCGGCGCTTTGGCCAAGCAGGCAGAAAAAGAAGGTATTAAAACCATTATCTCTACCGGCGACAAAGACATCACACAACTGGTCAACGCGCATATCACTGTCGTCAATACCATGCGCGACGCTTTCCGCAAAACCGATGATGTGCTGGACATTGCAGGCGTGGAAAACAAGTTTGGCATCCCGCCCGACAAAATCATTGATTATCTGATCCTGGTCGGCGACACCTCGGATAACGTGCCTGGCGTAGAAAAAGTCGGCCCGAAAACGGCAGTGAAATGGCTAAAAGAATACGGCTCACTGGATAACATTGTCGCCAATGCCGACAATATCAAAGGCGTGGTGGGCGATAACCTGCGCAAAGCCCTGCCCTGGTTACCGACAGCACGTGAACTGATCACTATCCGCTGTGATGTCGGCGTATGTGAGAAATTTGATGACCTGATTCAGCAGGCGCCAGATAAAGAAAAACTGCATTCTTTGTTCGATCATTTTGAGTTTCGCACCTGGAAAAAAGAGCTGGATAAACTGTCTGACGGATCATCTGCCAGCCCCTCCCCTGCCACGTATTCAGTGCCAGCCGCGATTAAAACAGATTACATCCCTGACACCCGCCGTCAGTACCAGACTATTTTTACAGATGCAGAGCTGGACGTTTGGTTAGTCAAGTTACAACAGGCACCGTTACTATGCTTTGACACTGAAACTACTTCACTGGACCCGCTACAAGCAAAAATTGTCGGCGTGTCATTCAGTATCACGCCTGGTGAGGCCGCCTATGTGCCGCTCACCCATGATTATTTTGACGCCCCTGCCCAGTTGCCGCTGAATGCCACGCTGGAGAAACTGAAACCTATTCTGGAAAACCCGGCCATCAAAAAAGTCGGGCAGAATCTTAAGTACGATATGCATGTATTGGCCAATCACGGCATACAGTTGCAAGGCATCGCCCACGATACCTTGCTGCAATCCTACGTATTTGAGAGCCATAAAGGCCATGGCATGGATGAGTTAAGTGAGCGGCATTTAGGCATCACGCCTATCCCGTTTGAAGCGGTGGCCGGTAAAGGTGCCAAACAGGTAAGCTTTAACCAGGTGACCGTTGAACAGGCCGCTGAATACGCTGCGGAAGATGCTGACATCACCCTGCAACTGCATGATGCGCTGTATCCACAAGTGGCAGCATCATCCAAGCTGGAATTTATCTACCAGCAGATTGAAATGCCTAGCATGCTCGCCTTACAGCGCATGGAGCGTCACGGCGTGTTGATAGACAGCCATATGCTTAACCGCCAGAGTAATGAAATCGGCCTGCGCTTGATGGAACTGGAAAAGCAGGCTTATGAACTGGCCGGGCAACCATTCAACCTGGGCAGCCCCAAACAATTGCAGGAAATCCTGTTTGGCAAACTGGGCATCAAACCATTAAAGAAAACGCCTTCCGGCGTGCCTTCTACCGATGAAGACGTATTGCAGGAACTGGCGCTGGATCACCCGTTGCCGAAAGTGCTGCTGGAATATCGCGGCATGGCCAAGTTGAAATCGACCTATACCGACAAACTGCCGAAAATGATCAACCCGGCAACCGGGCGCGTACATACCAATTACAATCAGGCGGTGGCGATCACCGGGCGTTTGGCGAGCAGTGACCCCAACCTGCAAAATATCCCGGTGCGCACGGCAGAAGGCCGCCGCATCCGCGAAGCGTTTATCGCTGCGCCGGGTAGCCATATCGTCTCAGCCGACTATTCACAGATCGAATTACGCATCATGGCGCATCTGTCGCAGGATGCCGGTATGCTATCCGCGTTTGCCAATAACGAGGATATCCACCGTGCGACTGCCGCTGAAATCTTCGGTGTCGATAAAACCAGTGTCGACAATGAACAACGCCGCTATGCCAAGGTGATCAACTTTGGCCTGATTTATGGCATGAGCGCGTTCGGCCTGGCGCAAAACCTGAATATCGAGCGCAGCGCCGCGCAAAGTTACATTGAACGCTACTTTGCGCGCTACCCCGGCGTGCGCCAGTATATGAGCGAAACACGTGAACTCGCCAAACAGCAAGGCTATGTCGAAACCATTTTTGGCCGCAGATTATGGGTGCCCGAAATCAACAGCGCCAATGGCAATCGCCGGGCAGGTGCAGAGCGCGCTGCTATTAACGCCCCCATGCAAGGCACCGCCGCTGACCTGATCAAACTGGCCATGATCGCTGTGGATAAATGGCTGACTGAGGAAAAATTGCAGACCAAACTGATCATGCAGGTGCACGATGAACTGGTGCTGGAAGTACCGGACGCCGAACTCGAACTGGTGAAACAACAGTTACCGCTGCTGATGCAGAGTGTTGCCAGGCTGGATGTTCCGTTATTGGCCGAGGTTGGCATGGGCAATAACTGGGAAAGTGCACATTAAGATTACGCCTATGTTAAGGTAATGTTTCATTCAACTGAAAAGGGAGCGACACCATTATGAAATCATCCATCATCATCGGCATTGTCCTGATTGCACTTGGCTCTGCCGGTCTTATCTATAAAGGCTTCAGTTACGAAAGCAAAGAGACTGTAGCAAAAATCGGCTCACTGGAAGCCAGTGCCGACATCACTAAAGATGTTGAGATCCCTCAGGCTCTTAGTGTGATTTTGATTATTGCCGGTGCTGGCATCGTGCTGGTTGGCTTGAAAAAATAAATTGTTGAAAAATCAGTATCAGTCTTTTCTGACAAGTTTTTCATAAAAGCTCTGACAGATGAAGCATGTCTTACCTATTAACATTGCGGCTCAAACATAAGAAATAAACTTTGATAACAACAATGAGGAAATGACTATGATCTGGACCATCGTAATTGGAATTATTGCTGGCTGGTTGGCGGGTTTGATTATGAAGGGTGACGGCTACGGCCTGATCTGGGATTTGATTTTAGGGATTGCCGGCGCTGTAGTCGGTAGCTGGCTGTTCGGGTTGTTGGGCTTAAGTGCCAGCGGCGGCCTGATTGGTAGCATTGTCGTCGCGACCGTTGGTGCGATCTTCCTGATCTTCCTGTCGCGCGCATTGCGAAAAGGCTGATGCACGCCAGCTGATTTCTAGCACACGACGATAGAAAAGATGGCGGTGACTGAAAAGTCACCGCCATTTTGTTTATGAGCCTATCAATCCAAAGAATCGGATTCATCAATACCCCCCATTCTGCAATGATGCAATATCCAACACAGCCAACGGTATAATGGCTGTCACTCCTTCAAAACCCACTCAGCATGCAGTCTTTCGGTATTTATATTATTGGCGACGAGATCCTGTCCGGCAAACGCCAGGATGCACACCTCAGCAAAGTGATTTCATTGCTTTCTGCCCGTGGCCTGCCACTCAACTGGGCTTACTTTATTGCGGATATCCCTGAGCAAATCACCAGCCATCTCAAGGCAAGCATGGCGCGCGGCGAGGTGGTATTCAGTTTTGGCGGCATAGGAGCCACGCCCGATGACCATACCCGGCAATGCGCAGCAGAGGCAGCAGGCGTGCCCATCGAGCGGCATGTTGGGGCAGTGGCTAATATTGAAGCGCAATACGGTGATGGCGCCTACCCTAAGCGGGTGCTGATGGCTGATTTCCCCCAGGGATGTGAGTTGATCCCCAACCCAATCAACCGCGTGGCTGGGTTTAGTATCAACCAGCATTATTTTGTGCCTGGGTTTCCTGAAATGGCGCACCCGATGATCGAATGGGTGCTGGAGACTTATTACGGCCATTTATTTCATACGCTGGATTATCTGGAACAAGCGATTGTCGTGACTGAAGCGGGTGAAAGCGACCTGATTGATTTGATGAATCAGATGCTGGCGCAGTACCCCATGCTGAAACTATTCAGTTTGCCACGTACCAACCAACGCCGGACCACAGAAGTAGGCATGAAAGGTGAAAGCACCCTGGTGAAACAGGCCATGCTTCACTTGAAAGCAGGCGTGACGGCGCTGGGTTATCCGTGGATGGATGTTTAAACCTATGCAATGCCGTCCGCAATGTGGGGCTTGTTGCGTTGCCCCTTCGATCACCAGCGCTATCCCCGGCATGCCGGATGGTAAACCGGCAGGGGTGCCATGTATTCAGCTGGATGAGCGCTATGATTGCAAACTATTTGGCAAACCGGAACGCCCGGCGTTTTGTGGCGGCCTGCAACCCAGCCTGGAAATGTGTGGCGCGCCGCAACAAAGCCGGGACTATGCCATCACCTGGTTAACGGCGCTTGAACTGGCAACGCAACCCGGAGTTTGAAATCAGGGCTTGCGATACGCCCAGCGCAACATGGCCAGGCCGACCAGTATCATAGGGATGCACAGCCATTGCCCCATACTCAGGCCCAGAGACAACAAGCCGAGGAAGCTGTCTGGTTCACGCGTGAACTCGACCAGAAAGCGGAAGCTCCCGTAGCTCAGCAAGAATACGGCTGAGACCGCGCCTATCGGCCGTTTTTTACCTGAGAAAATCCACAAGATCAGAAACATGGCGATGCCTTCCAGCGCAAACTCATACAGCTGTGAAGGATGGCGTGCCAATGCGTCTACTTGCGGGAACACCATGCCCCAGTCTGAATGCGTAGGCCTGCCCCATAACTCGCCATTGATAAAGTTACCCAGGCGGCCTGCGCCTAAGCCGATCGGCACCAGCGGGGCGACAAAATCCATCAGTTGCAGCCAGATCACACCACGCTTGCGTGCATACAAGGCCATCGCCACCATCACGCCGATAAAGCCGCCGTGAAAAGACATGCCGCCTTGCCATAAGGCAAAAATCTCCAGCGGGTGCTGCAAAAAGTACAGCGGCTGATAGAACAGCACATAGCCCAGGCGGCCTCCGAGCACTACCCCCAGCGCGATATAAAACAGCATATCGTCAGGGTCTTTGTGCTGCCACGGTGAATTGGGATCAATTTTAAGCAGACGCTTGACCTGATATTGCCCCAGCCACAAGCCGCCAAAAAACCCCACCAGGTACATCAGGCCATACCAGTGGATGCCAAAACTGCCGATTTGCAATGCAATAGGGTTAAACCCGGGATGAATGAACATACTCAAATGGCTTTGCTGTAAAAAAATTGCATTATACCCGTTGAAACAAACGTTCAGTCATGCGCGATCTTTTGCGGCTTTACCTGCCAGACCGCCCAGGCACTGATAGCAGCCATCACCGACATATACCAACCTACCCAGGTCAAACCGCCCTGCTGTACCAGAAACTGCGCAATGGCCGGGGCAAAAGAGGCACCGAGGATACCGCCTAACTGGTAAGCCAGCCCGGCTCCACTGTAACGCACGGCGACCGGGAACTGATCAGGTAAAAATGCGCCCATGGGTGCAAATGCCACGCCCATTAAAAACAACGCAAGAAATAAAAACAAAGTGATCCAGAGTAATTGCCCACTACCTAGCATGGGTGCCAAAGCAAACCCAAGTACCAGTGCCAGTAATTGGCCTACCAGCAATACCGGCCGCCTGCCGGCACGGTCCGCCCACCAGGCAGCCAGCGGTGTGGCGAGCGTCATGCCCAGCACGGCCACGCATAACATGCCCAGGAAAACAGGCCGTGCAATGTGTAATACCTGCGTGCCATAGCTAAGGCAAAACACGGTCGCGGTATAAAACAAGTGGTAACACACGCTCATGGCCAGGGCACCGAGCACAATGGCGCGGCCGTGCTGCAATAACAATGTTTTAAGTGGCCAGCGGTGCAAATGATGCGCAGACTGCGCTTTGGCGAATGCAGGGGTCTCAGCCAGCTTGAACCTGACATACAAGCCCACCAGCACCAACGCCGCACTGATAATAAAAGGCACCCGCCATCCCCATTGAATGAATTCGGCTTCAGTCAGGCCCAGGCTTAACGCCAGAAAAGTCAGCGTTGCCAGCAAAAATCCAACCGAAGGCCCCAGTTGCGGAAACATGCCATACCAGCTGCGTTTGCCTTCAGGCGCATATTCTGTTGCCAATAAAGCCGCCCCCGCCCATTCACCGCCTAACCCTATGCCTTGGCCAAAACGCAGCACACAAAGTAGCACCGGTGCCCACAGACCCAGCACGTCGTAACCCGGCAATAACCCGATCAAGAAGGTAGAAGTACCCATGACCAGCAATGAAGCCGCCAGTGTGGATTTGCGCCCTATCCTGTCGCCAAAATGGCCAAAAAACAATGCACCCAGGGGACGCGCGATAAATGCCAGGCCAAAAGTCAGTAAGGCGTTTAACGATTGCGCGGAGGGGTCACTGGTGGGAAAGAACACTTGCCCGATCACCAATGCTGCCGCCATGGCATAGATATAAAAATCATAAAACTCGATGGCAGTGCCAATAAAACTGGCAAACGCAATGCGCGGGAGGGAAGGAGCAGAGGGAATATGCGACATGTCGCCATGATAATGCAAAGCGCAGGACGATCAATTAATTATGCTGAATGTAACTGCAATCAGGACAAGTTGCTGTTGCCGTGACTACCCTCGCCTCTGCACAGGCGAGGCTGGTGCTTTTTCAAGACACAACCAGTTACAAAAACACCAGGCAAAAACAATACATATGTTAGTTAATGTAAAATTGGTATGATTGAATCCATGGAAACAGGAATACAAGACGTTCGCTGCTGACACCAGCAACGTTGCAAGCCGGATCTCACGACGAGAGGAAAAGCAATGGATTTACCCTCACAACACTACGAGCGTCTGATTCACCTGATCTACGAAACCATACACGACGCCAAAGTGTGGGAGCAGGTGTTCGTGGAACTGCGAACCGCGCTGGACTGCAAAGTCGTGCATGCTTTTGCCATGGATAAACATCACGGCACACTGTCATTCAGTACCGGTTCCAATTTGCCTGTGGCTGGCGAACTGAGCTATCTGCAGAGATACCAGTTTATTGATCCGCGCAGCAAGCACTGGAGCATGCTGCCATCACAGGCATGTTTTCATGACCACGAAGTGTTTGATGATCACTATGTCGCAAACAGTGAGTTTTACCAGGCATTTTTACTGCCTTATGGTGTGCGCTATCTTTCGGCATTGAAAGTGATCGAAGATGATGATATTTCGTTTTCTATCAGTTGCCTGCGCGGCCCCGAGCAAGGGCCCTTGTCCGGCGAAGCGATCCAGTTTATTCACCGGTTACTGCCGCATCTGCATCGTGCAGTGAGGATCAATACCAGCCATTTCATCTACTCTACCCAGGCGCTGATCGGGCACACCCTGATCAATAAACTGAAACAGCCGGTGATATTAACGACTATCACGGGCAAAGTGGTGCTCACCAATGATGCAGCGCAACAACTGCTTGCGAATACCGGACTGGTTTCCGTTCATGAGCAATATCTATGCATGCCGGAGTCATCTTTGTCGCAGTTTCTTGCCGAGTGCGCCGCGATTGAACAGCACATTAAAAATGGACAATATGCACATGGAGAAAGCCATTCATACAAAGTATTGAATCTACAGGCAAAAAACCATTGCGGGCAAGCCGAGAAGTTGCTGGCACTTTATCTGCCACTAGTGCCGCAATGCACACTGGGCATGTTTGGATTGCGGCCACTGATCATGCTGATGTTCTACCATCCGGAATCTACCGCGCCGGTCGATACTACTTTGCTGAGCGCTGCTTTCGGCCTCTCGCCCGCCGAATGTAGGATCGCGTCCATGCTGGCCGAGGGATATGCGGTGATCGAGATCGCCGCATATCTGGGTAAAAAAGAAGATACTATCCGCAAACAACTACAGTCGATCTACCAGAAAACTTCGACTAATCGCCAGCCCGAACTGATTAAACTGCTCATGCATTTGCCCAGTCACATCAACCAGATCTAAATCCGGATAAGTTGTGAAACGTATCTGTATCGCGCCATTTTCAAAAAGCTCGCCTTTTTTGAAAGCAGAAAAGAAAAAACCGGGCTAGCACTCACATGCTCACCCGGTTTTGCAGTCACAAAATCAAACAATTACTTTTTGTAATATTCTTCCTGCTTCACGCTTTCAGGTTTCCAGCCACCACCCAGCGCCTTGAATAAATCCACGGTCGCTATCAGGGTGTTCTGGCGACTTTGCACCATGGCTTGTGTCGCTTCATTATGGTTACGTTGCGCATCCAGTACTTCCAGATAGCTGGTGTAACCGGCCTGATAGCGGTTTTGCGCCACTGTCAGGATATTCGCCGTGGTTTTCTCCTTGGACTGCGCCAGCGTTTCCTGCTCACGATACTGGCTGGCATTCACCAGCGCATCGCTGACTTCAGTAAAGGCGGTTTGCAAAGTATTCTGATAACTTGCCAGGGTTTGCTTTTGCTGCGCAGTAGCTTGTTCTTCACGTGCTTTCAGACGGCCGCCGTTGAAAATCGGCAGATTGATATCCAGACCCAATGACCAGACACGCGCTGGCGATCGCAGCAGATTATTCAGCGCGATACTTTCACCACCATAAGTAGTCGTCAGCGCGATGCTTGGGTAGAAAGCTGCGCGCGCCACGCCGATATTGGCATTCGCCGCAATCATGGCCTGCTCAGCCTGGCGTACATCCGGCCTGGCTTCCATCAATGCTGAAGGCAAACCGGTAGGCGGTGTCAGTGGTTGTGGCATCGCCATCAGATCACCAGCGGGGATCCTCAAGCCCAGGTCTGTGGTTAACAAGCCCAGCTGATGCTCGCTTAAAGCACGCTGTCTTTTCAGTTCCAGCGTTTGCGTTTGCAACGTGGTCACCACCAGCTCTGCCTGGTGTGCATCCAGGATGGTAGACACGCCACCCTCAACCCGGCGTTTGGCCAGATCCAGGCTATCTTGTGCCGTTTTCAGGTTTTGCTGGTTGACCAGCAACTGCCCATCCAGGCTGCGTATCATCAGGTAATTATTGGTGACCAGGCTGGAAAGTGACCAGGTCACCGCTTCTTTGGCATAACGAGTCGCCAGCAATTGCGCGCGTGCGGCTTCGTTTCCGCGGCGCAGCTTGCCCCAGAAATCCAGCTCATAACTACCGTTCAAACCGATCTTGTAGGTTTTACGCGGGTTATCGCCAAACACCGGGAAGATCCCCGATTCAGTCACCCGGTTACGGATGCCTGAACCAGTACCAGTCACGGTAGGCAACAAGCTGGCGCCACTCTCACGTGCAAACGCGTCAGCTTCTTCGATACGGGCAACCGCTGATTGCAGGTTGTTGTTTTTGGCCAGCGCGGTATCTACCAGCTGGTTGAGCTTGCTGTCATTAAACAGTGTCCACCATTGTTGCAAAGCCAGTTGTTGTTCCTGCGTCAGTTGCCCAGCTTGGCCGCTGGTGTATTGCGCAGGCACGACTGGCTCTGGCCGTGAATAAAATGGCCCCAGCACCTGGCAACCAGCCAGTGACATGGTGACCAGCCCTAACAGCAGCGACTGTTGCAATGGTTTTAAAGTCAATTTCATTGTCGGTTTCATACCGATTCCTCTTCTTCAATATGACCGTGGTGACGCACTTTTTTCTCGTTGGTCAGCCAGGTAAAGAACAACGGGATAAAGATGGTGGCAATAAAGGTTGCCAGCAACATACCGCCAAACACGCCGGTACCCATGGACTGACGCGCAGCCGCACCAGCACCTGTCGCAAATACCAGCGGCAGGATCCCCAGCATAAACGCCATGGAAGTCATCACGATCGGCCTGAAACGTAAACGGGCAGCTTCCAGTGCAGCTTCAGCCAGCGGCATACCCTCTTCCATTTTCTGTGAGGCGAATTCCACGATCAGGATCGCGTTCTTCGCCGCCAGACCAATCAGGGTGATCAACCCGATCTGGAAGTAAATATCGTTATTCATGCCACGTGTCAGCACGGCGATCAACGCGCCTGTCATCGCAAACGGGATCGCCATGATCACCGCCAGTGGCAATGCCCAGGTTTCAAACTGTGCTGCCAGGATCAGGAACACCATGATGGTGGCAAAGCCGAAGGCAACCAATGCGGCAGAACCGGTACGGTTTTCCTGGTAAGCCTGACCAGTCCAGGCGATCTGGTAACCATCTGGCAGGTTTTCCCTGGCGATCTTTTCCACCAGCTTGATGGCATCACCCGAACTCACGCCAGGCGCACCGCTACCAAATACTTTGGCAGACAGCAGACCGTTGTAACGCTCCAACTGCTCAGCACCGACAATGTTGCTGACTTTAGCCAGGGCCGACATAGGCACCATATTGCCGTCCGGACTGTCTGCGGTCGGCTGACTGCGTACATACACTTTGCCCAAGTCTTCCGGCTTCATCCGGTAAGCGGCTTCCGCCTGCAACTGGACGCGGTAAGTACGGCCACTACGGTTAAAGTCGTTCACATACAGCGAACCCATGGTGCTTTGCAAAGTGGCATAAATATCAGCGATCTTCACATTTTGTGACAGGGCCTTGGCTTCATCCACCTCAATAAACAACTGCGGTACGGTTGGGCGGAAGAAACTGTTGATACCGGTCAATTGCGGGTTAGCGCGCATGGCATCCATAAAGTTATTCATGACTTGCGCCAGCTTGATGGCATCAGTATCGCCATGGGCTTGTACATACACCTCAAAACCACCGGCAGAACCCAACCCACGGATCGCTGGCGGGTTCACCGCAAAGCCCATACCATCAGGCTGGCTCATGCCGACACCAATCAGTTTACCTACCATCTGGTCTGCATTGGTGGTGCGTTTATCCCAGTCTGTCATACGCACAAACATGGTACCGGCGTTGGTTTTGTTGGCACCGGTCAGCAGCTCGAAACCGTTCACCGCAAACTCATGCGCAGTGGCAGGGTCTTTGGCGATGGTCGCGCGGATATTTTCCACGGTTTGTGAAGTCCGTTTCAGGGTCGCACCATCCGGCATGACCACGATACTGATCACATAGCCCTGATCTTCTGGCGGCACAAAACCACCCGGAACGGCACGGAACAGGAAGATCATGACGATCACCATGCCACCAAATACCACCGCACCGATGATTTTATGATGCAGAGTCAGGTTCACCGTGCCGGTGTACCAGTTGGTCAAACGGCCAAAGCCACGGTTAAACGCCCTGAAGAAACGGTTTTCATGATGGCTGTTTTTCAGGATCATGGCGCACAGGGCTGGCGTCAGCGTCAACGCCACCACACCCGAAATCACCACAGAAATCGCTACTGTTACCGCAAACTGGCGATACAACTCACCGGCGATACCGCCCTGGAAAGCCACCGGCACGAATACCGCACACAGCACCAGCACAATCGCCACCACCGCCGCCTGCACCTGGGCAATCGATTTGATCGCCGCTTGCAGAGGATTCAGGTTTTCTTCCTTCATCAAGCGTTCGGTGTTTTCCAGCACCACAATCGCGTCATCCACCACAATACCAATGGCGAGAATCATCGCAAACATGGTCAGCAGGTTGATGGAGAAGCCGAACAGGTATAAGCCGGCAAACGTACCGACGATAGAAATTGGCACCGCGATCATCGGGATCAAAGTCGCGCGCCAGCTTTGCAGGAACAGGAACACCACCAGTACCACCAGCAGCAGGGCTTCACCAAAGGTGTGGAACACTTCTTCAATGGTCGCTTTTACGAAGTCGCTGGTATCGTATGGAATGTTGTAATCCATGCCCTCAGGGAACTTGGCTTTCAACTCATCGACTTTAGCCTTGATTGCTTCAGCTGTTTCCAGCGCGTTAGCACCGGTTTGCAGGAAGATAGGCAGCGCTACACCCGGTTGCCCATTCAGTGCAGAAGCTACGTTATAAGTTTGCGCGCCCAGTTCAATGCGTGCGACATCTTTCAGGCGCAGCACCCCGTTAGGGCCTTGCGCACGGATAATGATATTGCCAAACTCTTCAGGCTCGATCAAACGCCCTTTGGCGGTGACCGTGAATGATAATTGCTGGCTAGGCAGTGCTGGTTCGGCACCGATCTTACCCGCGGCATATTGCGCGTTCTGTGCATTAATAGCGGCAGAAATATCACTGGTGGAGACACCCAGTTGCGCCATGCGGTCAGGACGTAACCAGATACGCATGGAGTAATCCTGGCCACCAAAAATGGTGACATCACCCACGCCTTTGATACGCTTGAATTCATCTAATACATTGAGCGTAGCGTAGTTACTCAGGAACAAACGGTCATGTTCTTTTTTGCTGGAGATCAGCATCACCACCAGCAGAATATCGTTAGAACGTTTCTGCACCACCACACCGGTCCTGCGCACATCTTCCGGCAGCCTTGGCAAGGCAATATTCACGCGGTTACTGACGTTAAACGTCGCCTGGTCAACATCGGTACCAATATCAAAGGTCGCGGTGATGGTCAGCGTGCCGCTACTGTCTGAGCTTGAGTTAAAGTAAAGCAGGTTTTCTACCCCGCTCAACTGCTCTTCAATCGGGGCAGCCACGGTTTTAGACAGTGTCTCGGCACTGGCGCCAGGGTAAGTCGCTGTGATCAGTACGGTTGGCGGTGCAATCTGCGGATACTGTGCAATCGGCAATTTAAATGCCGCTGCCAATCCTGCCAACACGATGATGATAGACAGCACGCTGGCGAAAATCGGGCGTGTGATAAAAAATCGGGTCATATCGTTTTTCCTGAAATCGGCCTGAACAAAAGGTGCTCAGGCCGTAAATAACATGATATCTGGTACTAAAAACCTGATGAAACCTGCTTAAGACTTTGCTTTTTCTGGTGCAGGCTGACCTGCAGGTGCAGCATCAGGTGCATGCGGTGCAACAGGTGCGCCCGGGCGTACTTTGATCAGATTATCAAGAATCACCTGGTCTCCGGCTTTCAGGCCTTCCAGCACACTCCAGCGTTCACCAAACCAGCCACCAGCCACAATCGGCCTGACACCGGCAACGGTTTTGCCTTCTTTATCTTTTTCAGCCACAAATACAAACTTGCCTTGCTGGCCAGTCAACACTGCGGTTTGCGGGATCAGGAACACGCCGTCACGCTTACCGGTCGTCAAACGCACGCGGACAAACTGCCCAGGTAATAATGCGCTGTCCGGATTCTGGAACTCGGCACGCAACTGTTGCGTGCCTAATGCCGGGTCGATCTGGCTGGCGGAGAAGTTGATTTTCCCTGACAGCGGATACTCTGTGTTGTCGCCCAGGATCAAACGAATATCCTGTACTTTACCCGGACGCAGATGACCGCCCAGGCTGAGCAGATCAGATTCTGACAAACTGAAACGCACCCAGATCGGTGACACCTGTACGATGGTGCTCAACAAAGTAGTGTTGGCACTGGCCAACGCACCTTCAGAGAGTACAAAGCGTCCTGCAATGCCGCTTTCTGGGGCCTTGACGTGGGTATAAGACAGATTCAATTCGGCTTCACGCAGTTGCGCCTGGTATTGCATCATGGTCGCAGAGGCCACTGAATTATCAGAAGTGGCATTGTCAAACTCGCGCTGGCTGATCGATTTAGTCTCCAGCAAGCCTTTCAGACGCTGTGCTTCGCGGGAAGTCTGGTCTATCCTGGCTTTTTGCTGGGCGATCATGGCGCGGGCCTGGTCTACCTGTAACTGGAAAGGCATAGGATCAATCAGGAACATATCCTGGCCAGCCTTGACTGACTCGCCTTCCTGATACAAGCGCTTCAGCACAATACCACCTACGCGCGGGCGCACTTCAATTTGCTTGGCACCTTCAGTTTGCGCAACCACTTCAGTCTGGATAGGCACTGTTTCGGCAGTGACTGATTGCACACTCACCGGCATGGCTGGCATGCCGCCAGCGGCAGGCCCTTGTTCGTTGGACGATTTTCCGCAAGCACTTAATACAACGCCCAAAGTCAGTAAAATCAATGCACGATGAGGTTGGATACTCTGTGAAATCAACATGTTATCCCTTAAAAATTTTCAAAATTAACTTGATTACATACAATCTTGGATGTATATTATATACAAACATGGATGTATGTAAATGGGTTACGCAAAAAATTCATATTTGCCTGTGTTGTCACCTGACGACTAAACAACGATTATTTTTCTATATTATGGAGTGACGCTTTAGCATGGTACGAAAAACCAAAGAAGACGCCGCAATTACCCGTCAACGCATTGTCAGCGCCGCACGTGAAGTGTTCCTGCTAAAAGGGGTAAGCCGCACCAGCCTGGAGCACATTGCGACTCACGCCGGCGTCACACGTGGTGCCGTTTACTGGCACTTTGCCAATAAGGCAGAGTTATTCCATGCCATGCGCGAAGAAGTTTACTTGCCACTAATAGACCGCATGGAAGATACCTTATTGGGTAACCCTGACGGCGGCAGCTTCGACCCATTGGGTCGCATACGCAAACATCTGGAAAACACCATTCAAATGCTAGCCGAGGATCTCACCACCCGCGAGACTTATGAAGTGATGATGACCAAGTGCGAATATGTAGATGAATTCGCCGATGTATTGAAGTCCATTCTAGGCAATTGCAGCGGATTAATCTACAAATTAGAGCAAGCCTATGCCAAAGCGCAAGAATTGGGGCAAGTAGGCATACAGTTAACGGCGGGCGAACTGGCGCTGGATACGCACCTGTTTTTCTCCGGCCTGTTGCATATGTGGGTCAAGGATACCGAAGGCACACTATTCAGGCATAACGCGCTACAACTGATTGATACACACATCAAACTGCGTAAAAAATAAGCAAATTTGTCGTAAACAATTCCCTCCCTTCCGATTTGCAGTTAAAATAGTCAGTCTTTTCACTGACTTATCAGAGCCTACTGATTCTCATGCAAATCGGACCTCACCTATTAAAGAATAACCTGGTTGTCGCGCCCATGGCTGGCGTCACCGACCGTCCATTCCGCATGCTATGCAAAAAAATGGGCGCCGGACTGGCCGTGTCCGAAATGGTCACGTCCAACTCATTGTTATATGGCAGTGAAAAAACCAAACGCCGCGCCAATCATGAAGGTGAAGTCAGCCCGATCTCAGTGCAGATCGCCGGTGCCGAACCCGCGATGATGGCAGAAGCCGCTCGTCACAATGTCGATAATGGCGCACAGATCATTGATATCAACATGGGTTGCCCGGCCAAAAAAATCTGTAACGTCATGGCTGGCTCTGCACTTTTGCGTGATGAGCCGCTGGTCTCGCAGATCCTCAAAGCCGTGGTGAATGCCGTGGATGTGCCGGTGACTTTAAAAATCCGCACCGGCTGGGACAGACAAAATAAAAACGCCATCATGATCGCCAGAATGGCGGAAGACATAGGCGTGCAGGCCCTGACCATACATGGACGCACCCGAAACGATCTCTACCATGGCGATGCCGAATATGACACCATCGCCGCCGTCAAGCAGGCCATCAATATCCCGCTGATCGCCAATGGCGATATCACCACCCCCGAAAAAGCCCGGTTTGTACTCGACTACACCAAAGCTGATGCCGTGATGATAGGCCGCGCTGCGCAAGGCCGTCCGTGGATATTCCGCGAGACTGAGCATTTCCTGAATACCGGTGAGCATATGCTGCCGCCGACTGTGGATGAGATCCATCAGGTCATGCTCGAGCATCTGCATGATTTGTATGCGTTTTATGGTGACCTGACCGGCATGCGTGTCGCACGTAAACATATTTCCTGGTACACCAAAGGCCTGGCCGGTTCTGCGGCTTTCCGCCACAACATGAATACCCTGCAAACCATAGAGCTGCAATTGCACGCCATCAGTGATTTCTTTAGTGAACTCAAAGCCAAGAGCGACAGACTGGTGTACGCAGACGACCTGACAGAGACCAAAGCAGAAAACGACCAGGAGCTGGCAGCATAATGCAAACCGATGGCAAAATAAGTCTCGCCATCCGCGAGTCACTGGACGAGTATTTCACCCACCTGGATGGCCAACCGCCGCATGCCATTTATGACATGGTACTAGGCTGCGTTGAAAAACCCATGCTGGAAGTGGTCCTGATCAAGGTAGGCGGCAATCAAAGCAAAGCGGCTGACATGTTAGGCATCAACCGTAATACCTTAAGAAAAAAAATGGCCGCTTACGGCCTTGAATAACCTTTTCACGACTCGGCTTTAAGGAAATACCTTATTCAGTGATCCGCGAGATGAAGTGCACAGGCGTTAAGGCCAAAGCACCGCGCAATATGCACAATTCGCTCGCGCAGAAACTCGATTCCGGTTTTTCTCAAGTGTTGAGCCAACCCAATTTTATAATCAGCAACCCCTCAGATTAAATACCATGACAATTAAACGCGCGCTTATCAGTGTTTCAGATAAAACCGGTGTGCTCGAACTGGCACAATCATTACAGCAACTCGGTGTAGAACTTCTTTCTACCGGCGGCACCGCCAAACTTTTCCGCGACAATCAGATTCCGGTGAAAGAGGTCAGCGACTTTACCGGCTTCCCGGAAATGCTGGATGGTCGCGTCAAGACCTTGCACCCAAAAGTACATGGCGGATTGCTAGGCCGTCGCGACCTGCCGGAACATGTCGCTGCCATGCAGGAATATGGCATCGAGAACATTGACCTGCTGGTGGTGAATCTATACCCGTTTGAAGCCACCGTTGCCAAAGCCGACTGTACGCTGGAAGACGCGATTGAGAATATTGATATTGGTGGCCCGGCCATGGTGCGTTCAGCAGCCAAAAACTGGAATGATGTCGCCGTGCTGACTGATGCCGCGCAATATGCAGAAGTGACCGCAGAGCTGAAAGCCAACAACGGCGCAGTGTCAAAAGCCACGCGCTTTAAATTATCCGTAGCCGCCTTTAACCGTATCGCACAATACGATGCGGCGATCAGCAACTACCTGTCTTCGATTGACTTTGCCGAAACGGAAACTGCTGGCAAACCTATCCTGAGCCAGTTCCCTGGCCAGATGAACAGCAACTTCATTAAAGTCCAGGACTTGCGCTATGGTGAAAACAGCCATCAGCAAGCCGCTTTCTACCGCGACCTGTACCCAGCCCCAGGCAGCTTGGCCACCGCCCAGCAACTGCAAGGCAAAGAATTAAGTTATAACAACATCGCTGATGCCGATGCCGCCTGGGAAGCAGTGAAATCTTTCACTACGCCTGCCTGCGTGATCGTCAAACACGCCAACCCTTGCGGCGTGGCATTGGGTGCCAATGCATTTGAAGCCTATGGCAAAGCCTTTAAAACCGACCCGACTTCAGCATTTGGCGGCATTATCGCGTTTAACACAATTCTGGATGGTGCAGCCGCCGAAGTGGTCAGCAAACAGTTTGTTGAAGTATTGATCGCGCCTGAATTCACACCTGAAGCGCTGGCTGTTTTCAGCGCGAAGGCTAACGTACGGGTACTGAAAATCGCATTACCTGCGGGCGGCAGCAATGCCTGGCAGCAAGGCCGCAATGCGGTGGATTCCAAACGCGTAGGCTCGGGCATTCTGTTGCAATCTGCCGACAACCACGATTTGCAACTGGCAGATATCAAAGTCGTCACCAAGCGCCAGCCAACCCCGGAACAGTTGCAGGATTTGCTGTTTGCCTGGAATGTGGCGAAATATGTGAAATCGAATGCCATCGTCTTCTGTGGCAATGGCATGACCCTGGGCGTAGGCGCTGGCCAGATGAGCCGCGTAGACAGTACCAAAATCGCCGCGATCAAGGCGCAAAATGCGGGCCTCAGCCTGCAAAACTCAGTGGTCGCTTCAGATGCATTCTTCCCTTTCCGTGATGGTGTAGACGTATTGGCCGACGCCGGTGCCAGCTGCGTGATCCACCCGGGTGGCAGCATGCGTGATGAAGAAGTGATTGCAGCGGCAGATGAGCGTGGCCTGGCCATGGTTGTGACCGGCATTCGTCATTTTAGACATTAAATCCATTCGCCACAGAGGGCTCAGAGCACACAGAGAAATTCAAGTTCAAAGTATCTTTTAGCTTTTCTGTGTAATCCCTGTGCCCTCTGTGGCTATAACTCTGTAGGTAGTGAATTATGAAAATTTTAGTGATTGGTTCTGGCGGCCGTGAGCACGCCCTGGCCTGGAAAGTATCCCATAACAAAGCAGTCAGCCGCGTGTTTGTCGCACCTGGCAATGCAGGCACTGCTACCAATCCAGACATGACCAATGTGCCGATCACCAGGATTGATGAACTGGTAAAATTCGCGCAGGATGAACAGATCGCACTCACTATCGTTGGCCCGGAAGCGCCATTATCACAAGGGGTTGTGGATGCATTCCGCGCCGCCAATTTAAAAATCTTTGGCCCGACCAAAGCGGCGGCACAACTGGAAAGCTCCAAGGATTTTGCCAAGGCGTTTATGATCCGCCACAATATCCCTACCGCAAAATACCAGACTTTTAGCGATGTCAGCCAGGCACACGCTTATATTGACGCCAACGGTGCGCCTATCGTGATCAAAGCTGATGGCCTGGCCGCAGGAAAAGGCGTCGTCGTGGCGATGACACTGGAAGAAGCGCACGCAGCCGTGGATGCCATGCTGGCTGACAACAAGCTGGGCGATGCCGGGGCTCGCGTCGTAATTGAAGAGTTTTTAACCGGCGAAGAAGCCAGCTTCATGGTGATGGTGGATGGCAAAAACATCTTGCCACTCGCCACCAGCCAGGATCACAAACGCTTGCTGGATGCCGACCTCGGCCCCAACACCGGTGGCATGGGCGCTTATTCACCGGCACCGGTGGTCACGCCAGACGTGCATGCCAGAGCCATGCGCGAGATCATCATCCCCACCGTAGAAGGCATGGCCAAAGATGGCATTCCTTACACCGGCTTTTTATATGCAGGCCTGATGATCTCACCGAGTGGCGAAGTCAAAACTCTGGAATTCAACTGTCGCATGGGTGACCCGGAGACGCAGCCTATCATGATGCGCCTGCAGTCCGACCTGGTGGCTTTGGCAGCACATGCCGTGGATGGCAAGCTGGATCAGGCGACCACAGAATGGGATAACCGTTTTGCCCTGGGCGTGGTGATGGCCAGCGCCAATTACCCGGAAACACCTAAACTCGGCGATGAAATCACCGGCCTGCCTGATAACGTGCAGGATGGGCATGTGTTCCATGCCGGGACCACCCTGAAAGACGGTAAAGTCGTGACCAGCGGCGGGCGCGTGTTATGCGTGACCGCATTGGGTGTAGACGTAAAATCAGCGCAGCAAGCTGCCTATAAAATCCTCGAATCCATCAAATTTGAAGGTGCGCAACATCGTCAGGATATTGGTTACCGCGCCATCAGCAATTAAAGAAGACTTTCATGACAGACACCATCCAGCCACAAGCCGTTTACGATTTCCTGCAAGGGTTGCAGGCACGCATAGTTGAAGCGGTTGAGCTGGTAGATGGCAAAAACTTTTTGCAGGATAGCTGGCAACGACCGGAAGGTGGCGGCGGTAACTCCTGCCTGCTGGAAAACGGCAATGTGTTCGAGCGCGCAGGCGTGGGTTTCTCACATGTGTTGGGTAACAAATTACCGCCCGCGGCCAGTGTCGCCCATCCCGAAGCAGCAGGCAGGCCCTGGGAAGCCATGGGCGTGTCGCTGGTGTTTCATCCGCATAATCCCTATATCCCGACCGTGCATATGAATGTGCGTTTTTTTGTCGCCAAAGCACAGCAGGCAGGCGAAGAAGATATCTGGTGGTTTGGCGGCGGCATGGATCTTACCCCCTATTATGGCGAAGAAGAAGACTGCATTCACTTTCACCGCGTCAATAAAGAAGCACTAGCCCCGTTTGGTGCGCAATATTACCCTCAGTTCAAGCAAGCTTGCGACGAATACTTCTTCCTCAAGCATCGCAAAGAACCTCGCGGCGTGGGTGGCATTTTCTTTGATGACTTTAGCGAACTCGGCTTTGCGCAAAGCTTTGCCTTGCAGCGCGCGATAGGTGATGCGTTCCTGCAAGCCTATCTGCCGATTGTGCAGCGTCGCAAAAATCAACCCTACGGCGAGTGCGAGCGCGATTTCCAGGCATACAGACGTGGCCGCTATGTCGAATTCAACCTGATTTATGACCGTGGCACCATTTTTGGTTTGCAATCCAATGGCCGCACCGAATCCATCCTGCTTTCCATGCCACCCATCGTTAAATGGCGCTACGACTGGAAACCGGAAACCGGCAGTCCGGAAGCCAAACTGTACACAGATTTTTTGATCGAGAAAGACTGGGTTTAACATGCCAATCTCAACAGAAGCCAGACAACGTGCCCTAGCCCTGCTGGAGTTTATTGATGCCAGCCCCAGCCCATGGCACGCAGTCAAACATGTTGAACAGGCACTCGCCGCGCAAGGCTTCACCCAGCTGAGTGAGCAGGACGCCTGGCAAGTTAACCCAGGTGGTAAATATTATGTCGTGCGCGATGGTGGTTCTATTATTGCGTTCGTACTCGGGCAAGCACCAATTGCCGAGCAAGGCTTCCGCATCGTCGGTGCGCATACCGATTCGCCTGGCCTGCGCTTAAAGCCCAAGGCCGCTTATAGCACAGAAGGCATCGCGCAGTTAGGCGTAGAAGTCTACGGCGGGCCAATCTTGGCGACATTTACTGACCGTGACCTCAGCTTGGCCGGACGCGTGATTGTGAGAACGGTATCCGGCTTCACTCCTCACCTGATCAAACTCGATCAAGCCATCGCCCGTTTGCCCAACCTGGCGATTCATATGAATCGTGAAGTGAACGAAAAAGGCCTGGCACTGAATAAACAGACTGGCCTGCCTTTGATTTTCGGGCATGCCGCCAATAGCGAAGCCGCCAGACAATTACTGTCTGACACATTGGCAAATACCTTGCAGGTTTCCGCCGATGACATCTTGAGCTGGGATTTGGCCTTGTATGACACGCAAACCGGTAGTTTCTGGGGCATAGAACAAGAATTTATCGCCAACAGCCAGCTGGATAATCTGGCTTCATGCCATGCCGCGTTGCAAGCCTTACTCAGCACCGAAAAACCGCAGGCGACCTCTATTTGTGCATTATTCGACCACGAAGAGGTGGGCTCGGAAACGGCCACCGGCGCTGGCGGCAGTTTTCTGCTCGATGTGCTGGAACGCATCAGCCATACCCAGCAACTGACAGCCGAAGATAAATTGCGCAGTTTCTCACACAGCTTCTTTATCAGTGCCGATATGGCACATGCTTTTCATCCTAACCATACAGGCAGCTACGAACCCTGCCACCATGTGCAAGTGAATCAGGGGCCGGTGATCAAAACCAACGCCAACCAGCGTTACAGCACCAATGCCGCCACCGCCGCGCGCTTTATACAACTGTGCGAGCAGGCTGGCGTGCCTTACCAGCAATATGCGCACCGCACCGACCTTGGATGCGGCAGCACCATTGGCCCCATCATGGCGGCACAACTGGGCATTGCCACGGTAGATGTCGGCAACCCGATGTGGGCCATGCACAGCATACGCGAAAGCGCTGGCGTGCTCGATCATAGCTATATGATAGACACCCTGCAGCAACATTACGCCAACTGACTTTATAAAAGCATCAGGCCTGCTAATTTCTCGTTAGCATTGACGCTGGTATAACGATTGCTTTACCCTTGTATGACAAGGGGATCAAGCAATGTTAAAACAATTATTACGTAAAAAACCAATTCAGCCACATGCGCATACCGGCCTGAGAAAATGCTTAAGTGCATTTGACCTGGCCTTACTCGGTATAGGCGGCGCCATCGGCACCGGTATTTTCGTGCTCACCGGGATCGCGGCAGCCACACAATCGGGCCCGGCCGTAGTGCTTTCATTTATTATTGCCGGTATTGCCGCAGGCTTCGCAGCGCTCGCTTACGCTGAGCTGTCCTCTTCCATCGGCGGCTCGGGCAGTGCATATGGCTATAGCTATGTCGCGTTTGGTGAATTCGCGGCCTGGATGATGGGCTGGATGCTGTTACTGGAATATGGCGTCGGTGCCGCGGCTGTAGCCAATGGCTGGGCGGGCTATTTTGTGAATACCGCCAGCAGCCTTGGCTTCCACATCCCGGAACACCTGACCAAAGCGCCGGTGCTGGGTGGCAGTATCAACCTGCCTGCGTTTGCGATCATCTGGATCTTAACCTTATTACTGATGGTGGGCGTGAAAGAAAGTGCGCGCGCCAATAACCTGATGGTGGCGATCAAACTTTCCACCATTGCCACTTTTATTATCCTGGCCGTTGGTCATATCAATGTCGATAACTGGCAACCATTTATGCCATTCGGCTGGTTTGAAACGCTGGAGAATGGCAAGAACATAGGCGTATTCGCCGGTGCATCGCTGGTATTTTTTGCCTACTTTGGCTTTGATGCAGTCTCCACAGCGGCGGAGGAATGTAAAAACCCACAACGTGATCTGCCGATAGGCCTGATCGCCTCACTGCTGTTTTGCACCATTATCTACATTATCGTTTCTGGCACATTAACAGGCGTGGTGCCTTATACAGAATTAAACACATCCTCCCCGGTAGCGTTTGCACTGACCAGACTTGGCTATCACTGGTCGTCCACGTTGGTAGCCACTGGTGTGATTGCCGGGCTGATCACCGTATTGCTGGTGCTGCTTTACGGGCTGACACGCATCCTGTTCGCCATGAGCAGAGACGGCCTGATCTCGCCTATCTTTTCCGAGGTGAACCCTGATCGCCAGACGCCGAGTAAAATCATTCTCATGTGCGGCTTTGTGGTCTCTATCGTCGCCGGTTTCATTCCGCTTGGCGAACTGGCAGAAACCGTCAATATCGGCACACTGGCCAGCTTTATCATGGTGTGCGTGGGTGTGATCCGTTTACGTATGACACACCCGGATCTAGCGCGCCCGTTCAAGAATCCTTTTAATCCCTTGATCCCGGTGGCCGGTGTAGTTGCCTGCGGCGCCCTGATGTCTTTCCTGCCGGCAGAAACCTGGCATCGTTTTATCAGCTGGGCCTTGGTCGGCGTTGCGTTCTACTTTGTCTATTCCATCCGTCACAGCAAATTACGCAAATAACCAAGCCGTTATTCCAGCAATAAAAAAAGCCGACATAAAGTCGGCTTTTTTTATTGCTCAAGTAGCGATTACAGAGCCAGAATCCACTCAACAATCGTCTTGATATCTTCATCTTTGACTTGCGGGCTGTTAGCTGGCATAGGAATGTTTCCCCAAACACCGCTGCCACCTTTTTTCACTTTATCAATCAGCTTGCCTTCTGCTGATTTATCACCCTTGTATTTTGCTGCAACATCTTTATATGCTGGGCCTAATACTTTCGCATCGACACTGTGACAAGCTAAACAACCGCTTTTCTGTGCCAATGCTTTTGCTGCAGCTGCATCTGCAGCTTGTGCCTGACCAGCCATGAGTAAGATGGCTGCTGTGATTGCAGAAAATAAAACTTTCATGCGCACTCCTTGAATATCTTTAAAATAATAAATCCCCAATGCATTTTCATGCATGTGGCATCTTACCTGACCGTTCAAATTCCACAAGTACGAAGCCGTGAAATTCAAAAGGCGAACCAACTAATTCAGATTTGGGTGGTATTTTGCCAACAAAGGTAAAACGCGCGTGTCGTGAATGCGTTGACACGCGCGTTTGAGAGAGAACTTACAACGTTTCGATGGAGTATTCAGCGCTTAAGATGTGTTTACGGCCAGGGTTGATAACGACCATGTTATCCAGTGCATTGGTGGTTTCTACACAAATGGTTTTGCGCCATTCGTCACCCACGCCCATGTCACCCATGGTGCTCGCTTTTTCGGCACCCGGGTTCCACACCACGGTGGCATCACTGCCCGATTTGGCGATATGCACAATGCGGTTGAATCCGCTGTCATGGATCGCGCAATCTGAACTATGGTGCACGTAAACGCGGTCATATTCACTGCCATCAAAAGCGAGTGCATTGTGTTCAACGTTCCGCTCGTAATCCAGCAGTTTGTCCAGATATACGCAGTCTTGCATGCCTGTGATCTTGATATTGGAAATATCACTGACATTAAAGTAGGTATGGAATGCTTCACTGATGACAAACGGGTGTTTGGCCAGATTGGTGGTCGCGAGGTCGATCCGCAAGCGGCGGCCTATGGTGATCGTCAGTGTCAGCTCATACGGGTAAGACAACTGGCGTTGCGCTTCCGGGGTTTGCTGCATTTCGAGGATGATGCGCGTCGCACCGGTAGGGGTGGCATCAATATCCATCACTCGCCATGGGATCACGCGGGCAAATCCGTGCGGGCACAAAGTGCTGTCAGTCGGGTGTGCACCAAACCATGGCCAGCAGATCGGTGTACCGCCACGAATAGAACGACCTTTGACATAGCGGGCATTGCTCGACAGCCACAATACCGGATCAGATAAGAATTTAGGCTGCCATTCCATGACATGGGCGCCTTGCAGCGCAATCTTGCCAGTCGCCAGCGGATTATCGATCTCCAGGTATTGCAGACCATTTTCATCTTGCAGCTGGTTGACGTGCGCATGCAGTTTCATGCGCTTAGTCATATCGGGTTGACCATGCTCCAATGTTGCGTGTGCGGTCATTTACTGCCCCTTTCAATTTGTGACACATCTCTGACCGCGCCTCTGGCGGCGCTGGTACTCATGGCGGCATAGGCACGCAACGCTGGCGAAACCACGCGTTCGCGGCTGACTGGTTTCCAGGCATGGTGCCCTTTGGCTTCCATGGTGGCGCGGCGATGCGCCATGTCTTCATCGCTGATGACTAAATGGATAGTCCGGTTAGGGATGTCGATCTCTATCGTATCGCCCTCTTCCACCAGCCCGATGGCGCCACCTTCTGCCGCTTCCGGCGAAGCATGGCCGATGCTCAAGCCCGAGGTACCGCCCGAAAAACGTCCGTCTGTCAGTAAGGCACATGCTTTACCCAGGCCCTTGGACTTCAGGTAAGAGGTCGGGTACAACATCTCCTGCATGCCTGGTCCACCACGTGGGCCTTCATAACGGATCACCACCACATCGCCAGCGACAACCTGGTCGGCCAGAATACTGTCTACTGCATCATCCTGGCTTTCAAACACGCGTGCGCGGCCAGTGAATTTCAAAATACTCTCATCAACACCGGCGGTTTTCACAATACAGCCATCCAGCGCGATATTGCCGTATAACACGGCCAAGCCACCATCCTGTGAGTAGGCGTGCTCTTTATTGCGGATACAACCATTTTCACGGTCATCATCCAGCTCCGGCCACAGCATGCTCTGGCTGAAAGCGATGGTGGTAGAGATACCACCAGGCGCGGCGCGATAAAACTTTTTCACTTCTTCATCTTGCGTGGTGACGATATCCCACTTGGCTAACGCTTCACCCATGCTTGCACTATGAACGGTTGGTACATCGGTATGGATGACACCAGCGCGATTGAGTTCCCCTAAGATGCCCATTACACCACCGGCCCTATGCACATCTTCCATATGGTATTTGCTGGTCGCTGGTGCCACTTTGGATACGCATGGCACCTGGCGCGAAATGCGATCGATATCACGCATGGTGAAATCAATGCCGGCCTCGTGCGCCGCAGCCAGCAGGTGCAATACGGTATTGGTAGAGCCGCCCATGGCCACATCCAGGCTCATGGCATTCTCAAACGCCTGCATATTGGCGATATTGCGCGGCAAGACTGAATAATCATCCTGCTCGTAATGGCGCTTGGCCAAATCAACGATCAGGCGGCCAGCCTGTAAAAATAATTGTTTACGCGCGGCATGCGTTGCCAGGGTAGAACCATTGCCAGGCAGGCTCAAGCCTAAGGCCTCGGTCAGGCAATTCATCGAGTTTGCCGTAAACATGCCGGAACAGGAACCGCAGGTTGGGCAGGCAGAGCGCTCGACTTCAGCGACTTCTTCATCACTGATATTGCTATCTGCAGCTTCGACCATGGCATCCACCAAATCCAGTTTACGCACAGTGCCTTGCCAGTTTACTTTACCGGCTTCCATCGGGCCGCCGGAGACGAATACCACCGGGATATTCAATCGCAAGGCGGCCATCAGCATGCCGGGCGTGATTTTGTCACAGTTGGAAATACACACCAGCGCATCTGCACAATGCGCATTCACCATGTATTCGACGCTATCAGCGATCAAGTCACGGCTAGGCAGGCTGTACAGCATGCCGCTGTGGCCCATGGCAATGCCGTCATCCACGGCAATGGTATTGAACTCTTTGGCGACACCACCGGCTTTTTCAATTTCGCGTGCGACTAACTGGCCTAGATCTTTAAGATGCACGTGCCCAGGCACAAACTGGGTAAACGAGTTTGAAATAGCAATAATCGGCTTGGAAAAGTCTTCATCTTTCATACCGGTGGCTCGCCAAAGCGCGCGGGCACCAGCCATGTTACGACCTTGCGTAGTCGTGTGTGAGCGGTATTTAGGCATCTGAAACACTAGGATAGTCGTTAATGTTTTATTTTAACCGAATACGCAGCACCATGCGCGCCTGATACAGGTTTGTTACATTCATACAGACTTATCAATGATTGTTAAACCAGCATTTGCTACGGCGATAGCAGCGAATTCAGTCAGTTTTGTTAGCAAACAACGATGCTGCGTGTACGAGCTAAGTACCTGCGGCACTGACCCTAGGCTCTGCCAGTTTGCATTCATTCGCTCCAAATCTTATAGCCTGTTTGCTCAAATAATGCAGGTGTTCAGCAGCAGCGTTTAATACCCTGCCACTTCTGATCCTGCCATTGCTTGAAAAACTCAGCGCGCGACAAAGGTGCAGCAACATCAGGTTCATGGGCATGGTGTTCGGCATAATGGGCCAGATACCGCTCGTAAACATCATCGCCTGACAACTGGCGGATGCGCCGCCAGCATTGTTTGAGCCATGTCATAGCATCAACTCCTACTCTGAGAATTTGCCGGAGACATAGCTGGTTGGCACATAAGGCGTCTCGGTGGAAGGCAATACCGGCTTGCCTGCAAAGTAACGCCAGCTCATGACTAACATATCCACAAACACCACCCACAGCACCACCACAAAAAACAGGGTCAGCCAGGCATCGAGTTGCTGGTTAAAGATCAATTGCGGTGCGACAGCGGCTTTTTCAGGCGGCAATAGACCTGCCGCCAGTTTGTGTGACAAATCATTGGCTGCGGCAAAAAAGCCGACCCGCAGATCGCTGCTGAATATTTTTTCGTAAGCCGCAGTGGTGGTAATGATCAGGAGCCAGATTAAAGGTAAACCGGTAATCCAGGCTTTTCTGGTTTTGCCCGATTTGATCAATATGCCGGTGCCTACAGATAAGGCAATCGCGGCCAGCATTTGGTTAGCAATGCCAAACAATGGCCACAGGATATTCACGCCGCCATTGGGGTCGATCACACCGATATAAAGAAAATAACCCCAACCGGCGACCACCAGTGCACTGGTGAAAATGACTGAAGGCGTGTAAGAAGTTTCGCCCAGTTTGGGATGCAGGTTGCCCAGCATATCCTGTAGCATAAAGCGGCCGACGCGGGTGCCGGCATCAAGGGTGGTTAAGATGAAAATGGCTTCAAACATGATAGCAAAGTGATACCACAATGCCAGCAGATGGGTACCAAACACGGTACCTAGAATACTGGCCATGCCCACTGCCAGACTAGGCGCACCGCCCGTGCGGGCAAATAAGGTGCTTTCACCCATGGCACTGGCCAAATTCTGCATTTGCTCGACAGACACCTGGTAGCCCCAACTGCTGATGGTATTGACTGCATCCAGCGCCTCTTTACCCACCACACCGGCCGGGCTGTTGATCGCGAAGAACACGCCCGGTTCAAGGATAGTCGCCGCAATCATGGCCATCAGTGCCACAAAGCTTTCCAGCAACATGGCGCCGTAACCTATCATGCGGATGTCACTTTCACTGGTGATCAGCTTAGGGGTGGTGCCACTGGCAATCAAGGCATGGAAACCGGAAATCGCCCCGCAAGCAATGGTAATAAACACAAACGGGAACAGCTTGCCGCCAAAGATAGGCCCGGTACCATCAATAAACGGCGTAATGGCAGGCATGCGGATATCCGGGCGTAGCCATAAAATAGCAACGGCCAGCATCAGCACTGTGCCCAGTTTCATAAAGGTAGATAAATAATCACGCGGGGCCAGCAGCAACCATACTGGCAGCACGGCTGCAGCGAAACCATAGGCGATGACGCTAAACGCCAGCGGCAAGCCCTCATGGTCAAACCAGGCGGAGAACACCGGATGATGATCCACCCAACCGCCGAGCACCACCGACCCCAATAACAAAACCACACCCAGCAACGAAGCCTCAAGCACGCGCCCTGGCCGCAAGTAACGCATATACACGCCCACGATCATGGCGATCGGGATAGTGGCTGCCACGGTAGAGGTGCCCCAAGGGCTATGCTTCATGGCATTCACCACCACCAAGCCTAGCACGGCGATCAGAATAATCATGATTATAAAGGTGCCGAACATGGCAGCGATACCGCCAATGGCGCCGATTTCATCGCGGGCCATTTGCCCCAGGCTGCGGCCATTGCGGCGGGTGGAAAGAAACAGTGTCACCATATCCTGCACCGCGCCACCGAGCACAGCGCCGATCAATATCCACAGCGTGCCAGGCAAGTAGCCAAATTGCGCTGCCAATGTGGGGCCGACCAAAGGCCCGGGCCCGGCGATGGCGGCAAAGTGATGTCCGAACACCACCCAGCGATTGGTCGGCACAAAATCCCGGCCATTATTCAGGCGTTCGGCCGGCGTCGCCCGCGTGGCGTCCAGGCTCAAGACACCGGCGGCGATCCACGCGGCATAAAAACGATAGGCGATCGCATACACACAGATAGCCGCGGTGATCAGCCACAAAACATTCAGCGCCTCCCCTCTGGAAAGCGCCACTTGTGCCACTGCAAACACCCCCAGCAATGTCAGCCCGGCCCAGCCAGCACGCCCTAAAAAACCCTTCATCGTAGTTGTTTTCTTTCTAATTATTCATGTTTTCAAAGCCTGCCTGAATGTGAGCGCTGGCAGCTTGGTGCAATCGCACTGCGTTGGTGCGGCTAATGAGAATAAGTCGTTGTCAGACAATCCGCAACATGTGCGCAATATACCTTAACAATCATACACTTACAATCAGAACACTAATTGGCACATAGATTGCTAAATCCTGTTCAGCATTAAACTTAATTTACTTTCTGACCAATGAGACCCTCAACGCCCACGACATCAGCCCATTTTGACGCGTCACGCCATGCATCTTTGAGTCTGGAAGATCAAAAACTGGTGGATGGTGCCAGAGACATTTTGATGCGCCAGCGCGCCCTCAATGAAGAAGAAGCTTATTCATTGCTTTCCGAGATGGCGGACAAGCGCAGGACGGGGATGGCAGATATTTCACTACAGCTGATTAACATCACCAAACGTTTAACCGTTTAGAAGTTTATTCCTGACAATGCTGATCACTGACTACCTGTTAAAAACTCAGCCGCCCCTCTTGCAAGAACAAAACGGTTAGGTATAATGCGGCCTTCGTTACAAGGCACGGGTGCTTAGCTCAGTTGGTAGAGCGTCGCCCTTACAAGGCGAATGTCAGCGGTTCGACCCCGTTAGCACCCACCACCCCCCCCCTGCCTTGGATTCAAACCTTTAGTTTCAAATCATTCCCCGCTCGCTAAATGAAAACGTGTCCTGACCGGCCACAATAATGTGATCGAGCACCTTCACATCCACCAGGCTTAACGACTCTTTTAAAGTCAGGGTCAATTGTTCATCGGCACGGCTGGGCGAAGCTGAGCCGCCGGGATGATTATGACTCAGGATCACAGCAGCCGCATTCAATGCCAGCGCACGTTTGACTACTTCACGCGGATAAACGCTGGTCTGCATCAAGCTACCTTCAAACAAAGTTTCATAAGCGATCAAACGGTTTTGTGCATCGAGGAACAGGATGCCGAACACTTCTCGCAGCAGGTGTGATAATTGCAGCTGTAAATAAGCCTTCACCTGTGCCGGTGAGTTAAAGCTATCTACCTGTTGCAATGTTTCGCCCAGGGCGCGTTTGCTCATTTCAAGCACCGCTTGTAACTGGCAATATTTACTTTCACCCATGCCATGCACTTGCTGCATCTCGGCCATGCTGGCAGAGAAAATGCCATTCAGGCTGTGAAAATGCTGCAATAAATCACGCGCCAGATCGACGGCGGTTTTGCCGACAACACCTACCCTTAAAAAGATCGCAAGCAATTCCGCATCAGATAGCGCCATGGCACCTGCACGCAATAACTTTTCACGTGGGCGTTCGTGTTCGGGCCAGTCAGTGATTGCCATCGCTTATCCTCGCATAGAGTTATCTGGCCCAGCCGATTTCTCTGGAGGTTGGCCGGCCAATGATTGTTTCATCCAGATTCCTCGCCATGCGCGCCCGGTTTGCAGAAAGCGGGATCTTCCCCGCCATGATTTCTGCCTTCTTTTGCGGATACAAAGGTTGCATATAAGGCTCGGCATAGCCTTGCGGTAGCATAGGCGCGTTGGTATTCAAATCATACTTATCGCTGGCACCCAGAGTATGTAGCAACTCATGTGCAATCACGACTGTATTTCCGGCATGCTGAGCGGGCGCCGCGAAAAGATTCACGCGGCCTATGCGCCCTTTTTGCAATGCCGTTGAATGTAATAACCGCGTATGCGTTTTCACATCGTGATATAGCAGATACAACTTGATATCGATGGGCACGCCAAGCGTGGGCTGATGCTGCCAGGCAAACCAGCGGAATTTAAGGCTCCAGAAGATGATATCAAGGTAGTTTGCATTCAGAGCAGGCGGCGCCAGCGGGATTTCCTTGATGCCAGGACCCAGGTGAAAAACAATGGGTCTATGTAAGGACAACTGATACCTGAGCGCCTCGCGCGCAAAATACTGTTCTAAGCTTTTAAAATCTACTTCCTGCAAAGTCGCCATATACGCATCCACGTTTGCAGAGGCATCTGCATTCACCGGATATAACGCCACATGCAATGGCTTTTGCCATTGCCGCCCCTGATACTCATCCCAGACCTGCATCAGCGCTGTCGCAATCACTGCCACCCAGAAAATCACCCTTACTGTTTTCAGCATGCACTTTACCTATTTGATTACCATATCTTAACATGTTTAAAAATGTCGCTATCCGGCCAGATACCAAAACTGCGCGCTTTGCAGTTAAAATACGGGCATGCATAGTGCTCACTCACAGTCCCATCATCTGCTTTTAGGCGTCACCGGCGGCATCGCCGCGTACAAAACTGCCGAACTGATCCGCCTGTTAATTAAGCAAGGCCATACCGTACAAGTGGTGATGACAGAAGCCGCCACCCACTTCATCACGCCAACCACCTTGCAGGCACTGTCCGGCAATCCGGTTTTCGTCGATAGCTGGGATACCCGCATTGCAAATGCAATGCCTCATATCGAGTTAAGCCGAAAGGCGGACGCCATTCTGGTTGCGCCTTCCAGCGCCGATTTTATCGCCAAACTGGCGCATGGCTTTGCCAACGACCTGCTCTCGACATTATGTCTCGCACGTGAGTGCCCACTCCTGATCGCACCAGCAATGAACAAGCAGATGTGGGAAAACCCGAGCACGCAGCGCAACATCGAGCAATTACTGAAAGACCAGGTCACGCTATTAGGGCCAGACAGTGGCGAACAGGCTTGTGGCGAAGTCGGCCAGGGCAGGATGCTGGAACCTGACATGCTGCTAGAGGGTGTACAAACGCACTTTACGCCCAAGCTACTGGCTGGAAAAAAAATCCTGATCACCGCTGGCGCCACCATGGAAATGCTGGACCCAGTGCGCGGCATTACCAACATCAGCAGCGGAAAAATGGGCTTTGCCCTGGCTAAAGTGGCGACACAAATGGGCGCTGAAGTGACATTGATCTATGGCCAGGCGACAGCTGCGCGGCCTCAGGTCAGCCATGCGTATCATGCCAGCACCGCGCATGACATGTATCAAAGTGTCATGCACCATATCGCTAATCAAGACGTATTTATCGCCGTAGCCGCTGTGGCAGATTACAGCCCGCTGGCTTCGGCTGACCAGAAAATCAAAAAAAGTGAGGAAACACTTACGATTGAACTCAAAAAGAACAAGGATATTCTGGCCGACGTTGCCTCATTACCGAACCCGCCCTACTGCGTCGGTTTTGCCGCCGAGACTGAACGCGTACTAGAGCATGCCAGACAAAAACGGTTGGACAAAAAAATTGCAATGATCGTAGCAAACCAGGCTGACCTGGCATTAGGCAACGACAACAACAGCGTCACCCTCATTGATGCGAGTGGCGAATACCCGCAGGACATCGCCGACAAAACCACGATTGCTGCGAAAATCCTCACGCACCTGAAACGCCAACTGAACTAACCCGCTTTAAATACACCACCCCTCAGTATATTCATGAAAATACTGAGGGGCGCTGCCTACCAAACAGCTTACAATCGCGCCAATTAATTTCATTAGTATTGAGTCATTTATGCGCGCTTTTGTGTTTCGCTTAACGCCAGTCTGCCTGGCAGTTTCATCGGCATTTGGTGGTTTGTCATTGGCTGAGGCCGAAGAAGAAAAAGTCCTGACACTTTCACCAGTGGTCGTCACGGCCACCCGCCAGGCGCAGAATAGTTTTGATCTTCCGGTGGCGATTGATGTGGTTGAGCAACATAATATCCGTGACGGACAACTGCAAATGCAACTGTCCGAGAGCTTGGTGCGCGTTCCCGGTATCACAGCGCAAAACAGAAACAATCAGGCGCAAGATCCACAGATTTCAACACGTGGGTTTGGTTCACGCTCCGCATTTGGAGTTCGAGGTGTCAGGGTTTATGTCGACGGTATCCCCTTAACCATGCCGGACGGTCAAGGCCAACCGGGTGTCGTTGATCTTTCCGCAATTAAAAGTATTGAAGTGATGCGGGGCCCTTTTTCTTCACTATATGGGAACTCATCTGGTGGCGTCATCCAAATGCTGACGCGAGACGCGCCACAATCTCCAGAAGTTGATGGCACTGTCATGTTTGGCAGCTACGGTACCAAACGCCAAATATTGGAAACGAGTGGTCAATCAGAAAACATTGAGTACATGCTGAACGTCTCCAACTTCGAAACAGATGGCTATAGAGATCACAACAGTGGGCAAAAGCAGCAAGCCACCGCAAAATTTAAATTTAACATCAGTGACGATACCAAGTTAACTGCATTGGTAAACTGGTTTGAACAAGAGGCACAAGACCCATTAGGATTAAGCAGAGCCACTGCTTTCAGCACACCTAAAGCTGCCGGCGTTGGCTCAATCGCATCAAATACCCGCGTCTACCGCACACACACCCAAGTAGGCTTCAACCTGCAACATGCATTCAATGAAAACAACTCAATCAGCTTTATTCCTTATGTAGGAACCAGGCAAAATGAGCAGTTTCTTGCCTTACCTCCGGCAGCGCCAATTAATGCAAATGGTCGTGCGAGCGAAATTTCACGAGAGTTTTGGGGCGCCGACCTACGCTGGGATAATAAAGGAATCGTTTTAAGCAAACCGTACAACGTCAGTGTGGGCTTAACTTACGGAAAAATGAACGATGACCGTGTAGATACCAACGCGGACAATGGCATTGCAAGAAATAACAATGTCCTCAATAACGCCAACTTCGGATTGAATCGTCGCGAAGAAAATATCTCAAGAAACTTTGACCAGTACATTCAAGGCAGGCTTTCTCTCACTGACAGCCTTGATATCCATGCTGGCGCTCGCCACACCAAAGTAAATTTAAAAATTAAAGACGATTTCATTACCGGAAACAGCGCTAACGGTAATAATAGTGGGGCTGTTGAATACCAAAAGACTACGCCGGTGATTGGTGCAGTTTGGAAAGCAACTGATTCGATTAACCTTTACGCCAACTTTGGCAAAGGGTTTGAAACACCCACATTTATCGAATCATCATTTGCGACATCAGCTGCAAACAGTACGCCCAACCTTGGATTAAAACCAAGTGAAAGTAATAACTATGAGTTAGGTGTTAAGGCTTATCTAAATAGCACCACCAGAGCGAACATGACTCTGTATCACGTCTCAACCGATGATGAAATTATTGTGCAGGATAACATTGCCGGCCGCGCAAGTTACACCAATGCAAACAAAACCAAAAGAAAGGGTGTGGAATTTTCTATTCAATCCGAATTTGAAAATAATATAACTCTTTATGGTGCCTATACTTTATTAGATGCCAAATTTGATTCTGACTTCACCAATCGGCTTAACACAACCATCCGTTCCGGAAACACCATACCCGGCACTTATCGTTCTCAACTTTATGGTGAGGTAGCTTGGCGCTATCAGCCTCTAGGTTTTTTCTCAGCACTAGAAGGCCGCTACAACAGCAAAGTGTATGTGGATGATGTGAATAGTGACTCAGCACCGTCTTACACTATATTTAACTTGAGAGCGGGCTTTGAGCAAAAACTAAAAAACTGGCGCTTTAAAGAATATGTGCGAGTTGAAAATATGTTCGATAAAGACTACATCGGCTCTGTCAGAATTAACGACGGTAACTTACGCTTTTTTGAACCAGCGACTAACCGCAATTACCTTGTCGGGCTGAGTGCAGGTTACGCATTCTAGAATCATCCCCTTACTCAAGCCAGCAACCGCTGGCTTTTTTATTGTGCGCTTGTTATCGCGCTTAGTGATTTTCATCGTTATTTGGTGTTTAATAGCGCAATCTTTTTGGAGCAAGCACTATGTCAATTACGGTAGACCTCAAAATCCTCGACCCACGCTTACATCACATGATGCCGACGTATGCGACCCCTGGCTCTGCGGGGCTGGATTTGCGTGCCTGTATCGAGCATACACAAACCATACAGCCGGGTGAAACCATTATGATCCCGACTGGCATGGCGATCCACATTGATAATGCCTATTATGCGGCGCTGATTTTGCCGCGCTCTGGGCTGGGCCATAAGCACGGGATTGTGCTCGGCAATCTGGTCGGGCTGATCGATTCAGATTACCAGGGCCAACTGCTGGTTTCCTGCTGGAACCGCGGTAAAGAGCCGTTTATCCTGAATCCGCTGGAGCGTATCGCACAGATGGTGATCGTGCCGGTCGTGCAGGCAGATTTTCATATTGTGGATGAATTTACCTCCAGCGAACGCGGTGAAGGTGGCTTTGGCAGTACCGGAAAACATTAATCATTAAAAACCATAACAATTGCTTGATTTAGTCTTGCTTTTCATTCTATAATCTCGCTCTTTCTGAAAAAGATAAAGTATTTGGAGATAACCATGGCACGTGTATGTCAGGTAACAGGCAAAAAGCCGATGGTGGGTAACAATGTTTCTCACGCACAAAACAAAACAAAACGCCGTTTCTTGCCTAACTTGCAAAACCGTAAGTTCTGGGTTGAGAGCGAAAATCGCTGGGTAAGCCTGCGCATTACTAACGCTGCTTTGCGTACTATCGACAAAAATGGTATCGACGCTGTGTTGGCTGATTTGCGTGCAGCTGGCGAAAAAATCTAACTCGCGACATTTAGTCTGCAAAGGATATTATCATGCGTGAAAAAATCAAATTGGAATCAAGTGCTGGTACAGGTCATTTCTATACCACTACTAAAAACAAACGTACCATGCCTGAGAAAATGGAAATCAAGAAATTTGATCCAGTTGCTCGCAAGCATGTACTGTACAAAGAAACAAAATTGAAATAACTGTTTCTGACTGTTTAAATAAAAAAGCCTGCATACGCAGGCTTTTTTATTCGCTGAAATATACCTGTTTACATATTAGGCTGTATATCAGCCTGGGGCGTATTTAACGCACCCTGGCCTGAAATAATGCGCACGTCCTGCTGAGGATATGGAATCTGGATATTATTCGCTTTAAAGCGCTGCCAGACCTCATAGTAAATATCACTTTGCAATTTGGCAGTCGCCTCTTCAGGATTAATCACCCCGATCGCCAACTGCAAATCTATGCCATTCTGCCCAAACGACTTGATCGTCACCTCAACAGCGTTTTCATCCCTGATGGTACGTTCATGCGTTCTGCCAGCTTCCGCTAACAACTTAATGGCCAGGTCAAGGTCACTTTCATATGAAATTTGCACTAAAATCGGCACCTTCGCTTTGTGGGCAGCAGAGGTGTGGTTAATCACCACATCTGTGATGATTGTTTCATTAGGAATAATAAATTCCGTACCATCCAGCTTTCGCAAAACAATATAGCGCGAACGCAACTCTTGCACGATGCCATAATAACCACGAATAGTCACAATATCGCCCAGATGCAGGGACTTATCCATCAGGATAATAAAACCACTGACATAGTTACTGGCAATTTTCTGCAAGCCAAAACCAAGGCCCACACCTAGCGCACCGCCGAATACCGACAGCATGGTGACATCAATGCCGACCGCCGCCATCGACATCAGCAATGCAATGACAATTGCCACCATGCGCACCAGCTTGACCATGATGACACGCCAGTTGCTGTTGATATTGCTGGAAGCCATCAAACGCAGCTCTATCATGCGGCTGAGCCACAATGCAAACAGCATGGTGACGACGATGGTCAGTGCACCTTGCATTAACAAGAGCAGGTTAAGCTTTTGCTTGCCGACCTTGAACTGCACATCTTCCAGTATTTGCAATAGCGGATCAAGAAATCCACCGATATGCAATGCGACCAATACCCAGACAGTCCATGAAATCACCCGCTCAAACGATTGCAACCAGGCACTGGGTGAGAACACATAGCGCAAGATATAAACCACACTTCGAATAATGATCATCGCCAGGAGCATGCGCGCGGCTAAACGCACTAAACCGACGTGCATAAAGTGTTGCAACGAATAACGTGCGATGACCAATAGCAGGAATGCGACGAATGGGAAGAACAGGCGCTGAATACCACCTAACAACAACTTGTAAACAGTGTTGACCTTTCCGGCAACAATTTGTTTACGCAAATGCAGATTAAGCAAGCCACTGATAGCCAAAATTGCACCAATGACCAAAAACTGCCACAGGGCAGCAACCGTGTTCAAATCTTGAACAATTTCTTTCCAGAGAAAATTGATATCGTTATCCATTATTTTTATCTACAACAAGATGATTGTGGCCAGGCCGAGAAATATGAGGAAACCGCCGCTGTCTGTAATCGCGGTAATCAACACGCTGGTACCCACCGCCGGGTCCCGCCCCAGCTTATTCATGACCAAGGGGATCATCACGCCATTCACCGCTGCCAGTAGCAGATTGAGCGTCATGGCGGCCATCATGACCAGGCCCAGTGCATAATTGCCGTACAACATATCGGCAACCAAGCCAAGCACACCGCCCCAAATCAACCCGTTGAGCAATGCCACGCCCAATTCTTTCTGTAATAGTGATTTCATGTGGTAGCTGGAGATTTGCCCGAGCGCGAGACCGCGCACAATCATGGTCGAGGTCTGGTTACCTGAATTACCACCAATACCGGCCACAATCGGCATCAGCGCGGCCAGCGCGACAATTTTCTCGATACTGTCTTCAAACAGACCAATCACACGTGACGCGACCAATGCGGTCACCAGGTTGATCGCCAGCCACGCCCAACGGTTTTGTACGGATTTCCAGATCGACGCAAAAAAGTCTTCCTCTTCACGCAAACCGGCCCATGAGAGCATGTCGGCCTCGGCTTCTTCACGGATGATATCCATCACCGTGTCGACCGTGATGCGGCCGACTAACTTGCGATTGTTGTCCACCACAGGCGCCGTCACCAGGTCATACCGCTCAAACGCCATCGCCGCCTGGTCAGACATGTCTTCCGGATGAAACACCACCGCATCGGTAGACATGATGTCGCCGACCTGGGTTTCCGGGTCATTCAGAATGATGCGTTTGAGTGGCAGCACCCCTTGCAGGATGTCGTCGCGGTTAATCACGAACAACTTATCGGTGTGATCGGGGAATTTAGGCAACCGGCGCAGGTAGCGCAATACCACTTCCAAAGTGATATCGTCGCGGATGGTGACGATATCGAAATCCATGATCGCGCCCACGGTATCTTCAGGATATGAAAGCGCGGACTGCAGACGCTCTCGATTTTGCGTATCCAGGCTGTACATCAAGTCCTGCAATACATCCTTTGGCAGGTCAGGGGCTAGGTCAGCCAACTCATCTGTATTGAGCTGTTCGGCGGCAGCAAGCAGCTCCTCGCTGTCCATGTCCGCAATCAGGGTCTGACGTACCGCATCAGAAGCCTCAAGCAGGATTTCACCATCGCGCTCAGCCTTGACCAGATCCCACACCATGAGACGGTCATCCAGCGGTAGCGATTCCAGGATATAGGCAACGTCAGCCGGATGTAACTGATCCAGTTTGTGTTGCAGGATGTTCAGATTTTGTTTGTGGACCAGCGACTCAACCAGATCGTGGTTAGGCATATCCTGTTTGTGCACGACATGCTCTACCAGCTTGTGCTTGCCGAGCAAGTTGATCACCTGTTGCAATGTTTCGCTCAGGCTCTCCTTGCTTTCACTCACCTTCTCATCATGTTCACGAATTTCAGTCATGCTTTTTCCAATGTTGAGCAGGGTTTATTTTTTACAGGTAATATTGTACAAAGCGTTGATGACACTACCTAGCGATTTATGCAGAAGTATTTGATTTTATACGGCACCCTGGGCTGCCACTTATGTGACGATGCAGAGCGTGTATTGCAGGCGCTTGGGCTTGCTTATAAAACAACTGACATTATTGATGACAATCAGCTTCTGGAGAAGTTTGCTACCACTATCCCGGTGTTAGCAGGTGCTGGTGAAACGTATCTGTACTGGCCGTTCAACGAAGCACAGGTCACCGTCTGGTTAAATCAGTGAAGTTAAAATCCGGCTAACAGAAAGCAGTAAAAAATCATTCTTTAGAATAGTGAGAATGACAGGGATGAGAAAAACAAAAAAGCCAGCAATGCTGGCTTTTTATGTTTGAAGCGTGCGACAGAGATTATTCTGCGGCAACTGGCGCTTCAGCAACTTCCGGACGGTCAACCAGCTCAACAAAAGCCATTGGTGCGTTGTCGCCATTACGGAAACCACATTTCAGGATACGCAGGTAACCGCCATTGCGCTCTGTGTAGCGTGGGCCCAGTTCAGCGAACAATTTACCTACGATATCACGGTCACGCAAACGGCTGAAAGCCAGGCGACGGTTTGCCAATGTAGGTGTTTTACCTAAAGTGATCAAAGGCTCTGCATATTTACGCAGTTCTTTTGCTTTTGGCAAAGTAGTCTTGATGACTTCGTGACGCAGCAAAGAGGTCACCATGTTGCGGAACATAGCAGCGCGGTGGCTACTTGTTCTGTTCAATTTACGATTGCTATTACCGTGACGCATAGTAATTCCTTAAGTATTTATCTTATTAGAAATTAAGCTTTTTCCAAGCCAACAGGTGGCCAGTTTTCCAGCTTCATTCCAAGTGTCAAGCCTTTGGAGGCCAACACGTCTTTAATTTCATTTAATGATTTTCTGCCCAGGTTTGGAGCTTTTAACAGCTCGTTTTCTGTGCGTTGAATCAAATCACCAATGTAAAAAATGTTTTCCGCTTTCAAGCAGTTGGCAGAACGTACCGTCAATTCCAGATCATCCACTGGACGCAACAGGATAGGATCAACCTGTGGTGCAGCTTTCACTTCCACATCAGCAGAAGCGCCTTCGAGATTTGCAAATACTGACAACTGGCCGATCAGGATACGCGCTGCATCACGAATGGCTTGTTCTGGCTCGATGATGCCGTTGGTTTCAACGTCCATGATCAGCTTGTCCAAGTCAGTGCGCTGCTCAACACGTGCACTCTCAACATGGTAGCTCACCTTGTTGATCGGGCTGAAAGAAGCATCGACCATCATGAAGCCCAATACGCGGTCTTCATCGTTTGCTTTCTGGCGTGCTGGCACAGGCTGATAACCACGACCCATTTCAATCTTCACTTCCAGATTCAACTTACCACCTTTGGTGATATGCGCAATCACGTGATTCGGGTTCACAATTTCAGCATCGTGACCAACTTCAAAGTCACCAGCTGTGACAATCCCTTCACCAGACTTGCTTAATACCAAGATGGTTTCAGTTTTGTTGTGCAGTTTCAGTGCAACACCTTTAAGGTTCAACAAGATATCAACAACATCTTCCTGAACGCCTTCAATCGTGGAGTACTCATGTACTACGCCATCGATTTTGACTTCAGTAATGGCAAAGCCTGGGATAGAAGATAAAAGCACTCTTCTTAAAGCGTTACCCAATGTATAGCCGAAACCGCGCTCCATTGGTTCTAAAGTCACACGCGCACGCAGAGGATTAATGACCTCAACGTCTACTACGCGTGGCTTCAAATATTCTGTAGGGCTATTTTGCATATATTTCCTTGGAGTAATTGGGTATAAACAAATAAACCTTAGCCTAAACTAAGTGATTACTTAGAATACAACTCAACGATCAATGACTCATTGATGGTAACTGGCAACGCATCACGCTGAGGCTTAGCCTTGTACATACCACTCAATGCCTTGATGTTGACGTCCAACCACTCAGGAAAGCCGCGCTGCTCAGCTGCTTCAACTGCAGCTGTAATACGCAATTGCGATTTAGCCTTTTGTGAAACACTGATCACATCACCTGCTTTAACCTGGTAAGAAGGGATGTTCACACGTTTGCCATTCACCAGAATGCTGTTATGGCGTACAACCTGACGAGCTTCGGAACGCGAACCTGCCAGCCCCATACGATAAGCTACATTGTCTAAACGTGATTCCAGCAACTGCAATAAGCTTTCGCCGGTAATTCCTTTTTGACCATCTGCTTTAGCGTAGTAAGCACGGAATTGACCTTCCAATACTCCGTAAATACGACGCACTTTTTGTTTTTCACGCAACTGCACACCGTAATCCGATACGCGGGCAACACGGCGCTGGCCATGTTGACCTGGTGCGAAGTTACGCTTTTCGATTGCGCATTTGTCTGTAAAGCATTTTTCAGCTTTTAGAAACAACTTCTCACCTTCACGACGGCACTGGCGGCATTTAGGGTCTAGATTTCTAGCCAAAATATTCTCCATTAATCGATTCGCTAATAATTAAATCAGCGAAATGAATTAAATCCTGCGTTTTTTAGGTGGACGGCAACCGTTGTGTGGTACTGGAGTAACATCGGTAATGCTAGTGATCTTGAAACCAGCAGCATTCAATGCACGTACAGCAGATTCACGACCTGGGCCTGGGCCCTTGATGCGCACTTCCAGATTCTTAACACCGGATTCCTGAGCAGCTTTACCAGCTACTTCAGAAGCAACCTGTGCTGCAAATGGTGTACTCTTACGTGAACCTTTAAAACCTTGACCACCGGAAGTAGCCCATGACAACGCATTGCCCTGACGATCGGTAATCGTAATAATCGTGTTGTTAAAAGAAGCGTGCACGTGAGCGATGCCCTCGGCAATATTCTTTTTAACTTTTTTTCTAACGCGTACATTAGCTTTTGCCATGTTGTACTGTCCTTAATATCTACTAATGTTCAAAGAGATTATTTAGCTTGCTTGATGGCTTTGACAGGACCTTTACGCGTACGCGCATTGGTCTTGGTACGCTGTCCGCGCACTGGCAAACCGCGACGATGGCGGATACCACGATAGCAACCCAGATCCATCAAACGCTTGATGTTCATGGTTACTTCACGGCGCAAGTCACCTTCTACAGTGAATTTCGCAACTTCGTCACGCAACTTTTCCACTTCAGCATCGTTCAGGTCTTTCACCTTCGCTGTCGTCAATACACCAGCGGCTGCACAGATCTTCTGCGCAGTATTACGGCCAATACCGTAAATCGATGTTAAAGCGATTTCTGCATGTTTGTGGTTTGGGATATTCACCCCGGCAATACGAGCCATACTTAAACTCCAATAATCAATCGTTCATCACGATTAAACTTGTGCGTAGAAAAGAAAAGCCGCATATTATATCAGCCAATCCAGACCCTCACAAGAAATTGTTATACCAATTAACCTTGACGTTGTTTATGACGTGGGTCTGTACAAATAACACGAACAACACCGCGACGTCTTACCACTTTACAGTTACGGCACAATGCTTTAACTGATGCGCGAACTCTCATCTTATTTCCTTTAGTTAATTCACTTACTTTGTGCGGAATGTTTATTCACGCACGGGTTAAATCATTTAGCACAATCTTTGCAGCTACCCTGCAGGGCTGACTACAAATCTAGCGACCAGATCCTTTAAAATTTGCTTTTTTGAGCAAACCTTCATATTGCTGAGACATCAGGTGTGATTGCACCTGCGTCATAAAGTCCATGGTGACCACAACAATAATCAGCAATGACGTTCCACCAAAATAAAACGGTGTATTAAATTTCAACACCAGGAATTCCGGCAATAAACAAACCAGTGTGATGTACAACGCACCGATCAGTGTCAAACGTCCCATAATTCTGTCGATATACTTCGCTGTTTGATCACCAGGACGAATACCCGGTACAAAAGCACCACTTTTCTTCAGATTATCTGCCGTTTCTTTGGGATTAAACACCAAAGCCGTGTAGAAGAACGCAAAGAACAGAATCGCGGCTGCAAACAACAAAATATACAATGGCTGACCTGGTGACAGTTTGGCACTGACATCCTTCAACCAATACATATGCTCACTACTTCCAAACCAACCGGCGAGGGTGGCAGGGAACAAAATAATACTTGAAGCGAAGATCGGTGGAATCACACCAGACATATTCAACTTCAACGGCAGGTGGGTAGATTGACCACCGTAAATACGATTACCTACCTGACGCTTGGCGTAATTGACCGTAATCTTGCGTTGTCCACGCTCAACGAACACCACCAAAGCCGTTACCAAAATCACTGCCACAAACAGGAAGATCACTAATGGAATAGAGAACGCGCCTGTTTTTGCCAAATCTAAAGTACTACCAATCGCATGTGGCAAACCAGCCACAATACCGGCAAAAATGATAATAGAAATACCGTTACCAATGCCGCGCTCGGTGATCTGCTCACCAAGCCACATCAAAAACATGGTGCCAGCGACCAGTGTAGTCACCGCAGTGATGCGGAAAGCCAAACCTGGATCAAGCACTAGGCCAGCCTGTCCTTCCAGCGCAATGGCAATGCCTAGCGCCTGGAAAGTCGCCAGCAACACAGTGCCGTAGCGTGTGTATTTGGTAATTTGACGACGGCCTGCTTCACCTTCTTTTTTCAGTTGCTCTAACTGTGGTGAAACCACAGTCAGCAACTGCATGATGATGGAAGCTGAAATGTAAGGCATGATCCCTAGGGCAAACACGGTGAACCGTGATAATGCACCGCCAGAGAACATGTTGAACATGCCCAGAATGCCATCCTTTTGTGTGTCGAATAATTGCTTCAACACAGTAGGGTCAATGCCTGGCACTGGAATATGAGCACCGAGTCGATAAACGATCAATGCTCCCAACAAGAACCACAAACGGGCTTTTAATTCGCCAAGTTTGCCTACGGAACTTAAAATATTATCCTGTGCCAAGCTGATACTCTCTTATGACAACAATTAAACTTCGAGTACTTTGCCGCCAGCAGATTCGATGGCTGCTTTAGCACCTTTAGTCAACAACAAGCCTTGAACCTGTACTTTAGCAGTGACATCACCAGACAAATACACTTTGACTGATTTGACAGAAGCTGGGACCAGTTTGGCTGCTTTAAGAGCCAAAATATCAATCACTTCAACATCAACCAAAGACAATTCGCTAGTACGGATGCGGGCTGTATCAGCATGCGTCAAAGAATTGAAACCACGTTTAGGCAAACGACGTTGCAAAGGCATTTGACCGCCTTCAAAACCTACTTTGTGGAAACCACCGGCACGTGACTTTTGACCTTTGTGACCACGGCCACCAGTTTTACCCAAACCGGAGCCAATGCCACGACCTAAACGACGACGTTCCTTTTTAGCGCCTTCTGCAGGCTTAATCGTGTTCAATTGCATTATGCTTCAACCTTTAAAAGATAGCTTACAGCATTGATCATGCCGCGGATTTCAGGCGTATCTTGCACTTCAACTGTGTGGTGCATACGACGCAGACCCAAGCCACGTACTGTCGCTTTATGCGCTTCAATACGGCCAATCAAACTTCTTACTAACGTTACTTTCAAGTTAGCGTTTTCTTTTTTCGCTTTAGCCATGATTAACCTCTGATTTCTTCTAAGGTCTTACCACGTTTAGCAGCAATTTCAGCTGGTGTGTTCATGGAAGCCAGACCGTTCAAGGTTGCACGCACCAGATTGTAAGGGTTGGAAGAACCAAGACTCTTAGCAATCACGTTTGTGATACCCATCACTTCAAAAATAGCGCGCATCGTGCCACCAGCAATAATACCGGTACCTTCAGCGGCAGGCAGGATCAGCACTTTAGCAGCACCGTGTACACCGGTAACTCTATGATGCAAAGTGCCATTCTTCAAATTTACTTTTACCATACTGCGGCGGGCTTCATCCATGGCCTTTTGTACAGCCACTGGCACTTCACGTGCTTTACCTTTACCCATACCCACAGTGCCGTCACCATCACCAACCACGGTCAATGCAGCGAAGCTCATGATACGACCACCCTTAACCGTTTTACTTACACGGTTAACAGTAATCATTTTTTCACGCAAACCGTCTGTTTGCTGCTGTTCAAAATCTTTAGCCATTATTCATCTCACCCATTAGAATTTGAGACCATGTTCACGGGCAGCGTCAGCCAAAGCTTTAATACGACCGTGATACTTGTAGCCTGAACGATCAAAAGCAACGTCAGTGATGCCTGCTTTTACAGCTTTTTCAGCGATACGTTTGCCAATCAAGGTTGCAGCTTCGATGTTGCCACCATTTTTCAGTTGTTGACGCACTTCCGCCTCAACGGTAGATGCACTCGCCAATACGCGATCACCGGTTTCTGTGATGATCTGTGCATAAATGTTTGTATTGGTGCGATGTACACTCAAACGTGTCACTTTTAACTCGGCGATTTTGGCACGGGTTTTACGTGCTCTGCGCAATCGGTTATTAACGTTTTTCATTGAATTTACCTTTAATATTGATTCACTGTTCAGGCTATTGCTAGCCTAGAAGTGCTTTACTTATTTCTTCTTGGTCTCTTTAATGACAACCACTTCATCCGCATAACGCACGCCTTTGCCTTTATATGGCTCAGGAGCACGGTAACCACGGATCTGAGCCGCGACTTGGCCAAGCACTTGCTTGTTCGCACCAGTCAACACAACTTCTGTTGGAGTTGGTGTTTGCACGGTCACGCCTTCAGGCATTTTGTGGTTGATAGGATGTGAGTAACCTAATTCCAGGTTCAATGTTGAACCCTGGGCATTGGCTTTGTAACCCACACCAATCAGTGTCAATTTACGGGTAAAACCAGCTGAAACACCCAGCACCATATTTGCCAGCAAGGCTCGTATGGTTCCAGACATTGCTCGCGCATGCTGTGTTTCATTGTTGGCTTTCACCAACAACTGTTCACCATCACGTGTCACAGAGATATCTGATGACAACGCTTGGTTTAATTTACCCAAAGGACCACTTACTGCGATCGCAGCAGGTGAGATCACGACTTCTACCTTGGCAGGAATCGCAACCGGATTTTTAGCAACACGTGACATATCAAATTCCCCTTAGGCCACGATGCACAAAACTTCACCACCGATACCGGCAGCTTGTGCTTTACGATCAGTCATTACACCTTTTGAGGTAGAAACGATGGTTACACCCAATCCGTTCATCACTCGAGGAATGTTTTGACTACCTTTATATATACGCAAACCTGGCTTAGATACACGCTCGATCTTCTCAATAACTGGACGACCAGCATAGTACTTCAGGCTGATGTTCAAAACAGGCTTACCTTCATTGTCTTGAACGTTGAAATCTTCAATGTAACCTTCATCTTTCAGTACGTTTGCAATGGCGCCTTTAACTTTAGACGCAGGCATTGAAACTGATGGCTTATTCGTACGTTGCGCGTTACGAATACGGGTCAACATATCGGCAATCGGATCACTCATACTCATGTTCTATTCCTCCGTTACCAGCTGGCCTTGGTGACACCTGGTACATGACCAGCCATCATCAACTTACGCAACTCATTACGTGCGATACCAAATTTACTGAACACACCACGTGGACGACCAGTCAATGCACAACGATTACGTGTACGCACCGGGCTGGAATTACGTGGCAAACTTTGCAATTTTGAACGTGCAGCGAAACGATCTTCAACGCTTGCAGACTGGTTGTTAATGATTTCAACCAATTCAGCACGTTTGGCTGCATATTTTTTTACGGTTTCGCGACGCTTTTGCTCGCGCTCTGTCATACATACTTTTGCCATGACTTAACCTCTAAATGGGAAACTAAATGCAGCCAACAGTGCTTTTGCTTCTTCATCTGTTTGAGCTGTCGTGGTAATGGTGATGTTCATTCCGCGCAGAGCATCGATCTTGTCGTATTCGATTTCCGGGAAAATGATCTGTTCTTTAACACCCATGTTGTAGTTACCACGGCCATCAAAGGACTTGCCTGAAATACCACGGAAGTCACGAATACGTGGGATAGCCACTGTAATCAGACGGTCCAGGAATTCATACATACGCTCACGGCGCAATGTGACTTTACATCCAACAGGATAGTCATCACGGATCTTAAACGCAGCAACAGACTTTTTAGCCTTAGTCACGATAGGTTTTTGACCAGCAATTTTTTCCATATCGGAAACTGCGTTTTCCATGACTTTCTTATCAGCCACTGCTTCGCCAACACCCATGTTCAGGGTGATTTTTTCGATACGTGGCACCTGCATTGAGGAGGAATAACCAAATTGTTCTGTCAATTTGGAAACCACTGTATCTTTATAGTATTGTTTTAAACGTGCCATATGTATTCCTATGCGTCGATTGACTCGCCGCTAGATTTGTAAACACGAATCTTGCGACCATCTTCGAGTACCTTAAAACCAACACGATCAGCTTTTTTAGTTGCAGCGTTATAAAGCGCCACATTAGAAATGTCCAAAGGCATTTCCTTGCTGATGATGCCACCAGTAACACCACGCATAGGGTTAGGGCGAGTGTGCTTTTTTACCACATTCAAGCCTTCCACCACTACATGGCCGGTTGGCAAGACGTTTAAAACAGTACCTGTTTTACCTGCGTCTTTACCTGTATTCAAAATGACTTGGTCACCTTTGCGAATTTTGCTCATTTATCGTCTCCCGCCTATTACAGCACTTCAGGCGCTAATGAAACGATCTTCATGAAGCGCTCACTGCGCAACTCACGTGTCACCGGGCCAAAAATACGTGTGCCAATTGGCTCAAGCTTGTTATTCAACAAGACTGCAGCATTGGCATCGAATTTAACTAAAGAACCATCTGGGCGACGCACACCTTTAGCGGTACGCACAACCACAGCGTTATAGATTTCACCTTTTTTGACGCGACCACGCGGGGCAGCATCTTTGATGCTGACCTTGATGATGTCGCCAATGCTGGCATAACGACGCTTGGAACCACCCAAGACTTTGATACACTGCACGGAACGCGCACCAGTGTTGTCGGCTACTTCCAGCCGAGATTGCATTTGAATCATGAGAAATAATCTCCAACTTAATCCGTTATAACCACTACCAGCCGCTGCTTTGAACTTTCATTCAAGAACATTTTTCGGCCAATAGACCACGGTCAGTATTGGGGTGCCAGCTACATGCCATCTAAGGCGGACACCGAAAAGTCCAACATTATACAACCAAAAAAACGCTTATGACAAGCGCTTTTCCAGTTTTATATTTTGAAGCCTTATTTAGCTTCGATTTTGCTTACTACCCAAGACTTGGTCTTGGAGTATGGGCGTGATTCAGTGATCGTAACCAGATCGCCTTCCTGGCATGCATTACTTTCGTCATGCGCATGGAATTTGTTTGATTTAGAAACCACTTTACCAATCAGAGGGTGTTTAACTTTACGCTCGACAAGCACAGTCACGGTTTTATCCATTTTGTTGCTTACCACGCGACCAGTCAAACTGCGTACAACTTTCGCTTTTTCAGTCATCATGCCTGTTTCGCCTTCTCAGCCAGCACGGTCTTCACGCGAGCTACATCTTTGCGCACTTTACCCAGCTGATCTACTTTGTTCAATTGTTGAGTCGCCAATTGCATGCGCAGTGAAAACTGTGCGCGACGCAATTCAACCAACTCGGTGTTCAGCTCTTCAGCTGATTTTGCTCGAAATTCTGAAGCTTTCATTTCACTACTCCTTAACTGCCGATTTGACGGGTCATGAATGTAGTTTCAATTGGCAGCTTGGCAGCAGCCAGTTTGAAAGCTTCGCGAGCCAACTCTTCGCTCACGCCATCCATCTCGTACAACATTTTGCCTGGCTGAATTTGAGCGATGTAGTAGTCCACGCTACCTTTACCATTACCCATACGTACTTCAGCAGGTTTTTTGGAGATTGGCTGATCAGGAAACACACGGATCCAAACGCGGCCACCACGTTTAATGTGACGAGTCATCACACGACGTGCAGCTTCAATCTGGCGTGCGGTCAAACGACCACGACCAATCGCTTTTAAACCAAATTCACCAAAGCTTACCTTGTTACCAGTAGTCGCAATACCTTTATTGCGACCCTTTTGCATCTTGCGGTATTTCTGTCTAGCTGGTTGCAGCATCTTTAGCCCTCGGCTTTCTTACTTTTTTCTCTGGCTCAGCATCGGCAACAGCAGCATTTGCAGCGGCGTTATCACCAAAAATCTCACCTTTGAATACCCAAACTTTAATCCCGATAATACCGTAGGTGGTAGAAGCTTCTGCCACACCGTAGTCGATATCAGCACGCAGTGTATGGAGAGGCACGCGGCCTTCACGATACCACTCAGTACGCGCGATCTCGATACCGTTCAAACGACCGGAACTCATGATCTTGATGCCTTGTGCGCCCAAACGCATTGCGTTTTGCATCGCACGTTTCATGGCACGACGGAACATCACGCGTTTTTCCAATTGCTGAGCAATGGATTGTGCGATCAATGTTGCATCTAATTCTGGCTTACGCACTTCTTCAATGTTCAGGTGAACAGGCACGCCCATCAAACCTTGCAGTGAAGAACGTAAAGACTCGATGTCTTCACCTTTTTTACCAATCACAACACCTGGACGGGCACTGTGGATGGTGATTTTTGCGTTTTTAGCCGGACGCTCGATGATGATCTTGCTCACAGCAGCGCTAGCCAGTTTCTTATTCAAGAACTCGCGCACTTTAATGTCGCCTTGCAACATCGCAGGGAAGTTCTGGCTATTTGAGTACCAACGTGACGCCCAGTTTTTCTGAACGCTCAAACGGAACCCAATTGGATGAATTTTCTGTCCCATATTATTCCTTTGAGTCACCGACCGTCACATGAATGTGACATGTTGGTTTCGTAATACGACCAGCGCGACCTTTTGCACGTGCACGGATACGTTTCATGACAATACCTTTATCAACGTAGATTGAAGTCACCTTCAATGCGTCAATATCAGCCCCATTGTTATGCTCGGCATTGGCAATCGCAGACAACACGACTTTTTTGATAATCTCTGCACCACGCTTAGGCGTGAATGCAAGGATATTCAAAGCGTGATCTACTTTTTTGCCACGAACCAAGTCGGCCACCAAACGCGCTTTTTGCGGAGAAAGGTGTACGCCTTTTAAAATTGCAGTAACTTGCATATCAGCCCCTTACTTCTTCGCTTTTTTATCAGCCGCGTGCCCTTTGAATGTGCGGGTTAACGCAAATTCGCCAAGCTTGTGACCAACCATGTTTTCAGAAATCAACACAGGCACATGTTGTCTACCGTTGTGCACTGCGATGGTTAAACCAATAAAGTCTGGCAATACAGTCGAACGACGAGACCAAGTTTTGATTGGTTTTCTATCGCGGTTCGCTGACGCAGTTTCGACTTTTTTAGCCAAGTGAGCGTCCACAAATGGACCTTTTTTAATAGAACGTGCCATGGCGATTACCTTACATTTCTCGGACGACGACTTACGCGCATGTTATCAGTACGCTTATTCTTACGTGTACGATAACCCTTAGTTTTCTGACCCCATGGTGAAACTGGGTTCATACCTGCAGCAGTACGGCCTTCACCACCACCGTGCGGGTGATCAACCGGGTTCATCACCACACCACGTACGGTTGGGCGGACACCGCGCCAACGCATCGCACCGGCTTTACCGATAGAACGCAATGAATGCTCTTCGTTACCCACTTCACCCAAGGTTGCCTTGCAATCAACGTGTACACGGCGAACTTCACCGGAGCGCAAACGCAACTGAGCGTAAGCACCTTCACGTGCCAGCAACTGGACTGAAGTACCGGCTGAACGTGCAATTTGCGCGCCTTTGCCTGGCTGGATCTCGATACAATGAATCGTGCTACCGACTGGGATGTTGCGCAAAGGCAATGCATTACCAGCACGGATAGGCGCTTCAGAACCGCTCACCAGTTGCGCACCGGCAGCAATGCCACGTGGCGCAATGATGTAACGACGCTCACCATCCGCATAGCACAGCAACGCGATGTTGGCTGTACGGTTTGGATCGTACTCGATACGCTCTACAGTTGCAGGAATACCATCCTTGTTACGACGGAAGTCGATCACACGGTAGTGCTGCTTATGACCACCACCTTGGTGACGGGTTGTAATGCGGCCGTTGTTATTACGACCAGCATTTTTACTTTGACTTTCCAACAGCGGCGCGTAAGGCTTACCTTTGTGCAAATCAGGTGTGACAACCTTCAATACACCACGACGACCGGGGGAAGTTGGTTTGACTTTAACTAATGCCATGTCTTCTCTCCTTATTCGCCAGCTGCAAAGTTAATTTCTTGACCTGGCTTCAGGCTAACGTAAGCCTTCTTCCAGTCACTACGCTTACCAGTACGACGGCCAGCACGCTTCACTTTACCTGCAACGTTAATCACAGATACAGAAGCCACTTCGACCTTGAAAACCAATTCAACAGCAGCCTTGATTTCTGGCTTGGTTGCATCGGTACGCACTTTAAAAGCAATTTGCTGATGCTTGTCAGCAATGAACGTTGCCTTCTCGGTAATTTGTGGTGCCAAAATCACTTGCAATAAACGATCTTGAGTTTTGGTTGCTGCGGTAATCATGCCAAGATCTCCTCAAGTTTTTTCACTGCACCAGCAGTGACCAAAACGTTAGGGAAACGCACCAGGCTGACCGGGTCAGCAAATTGCGCTTCAACTACCAAAACGTTTGGAAGGTTACGGGAAGACAAGTACAAATTCTCATCAAAACCATCGATCAATACCAACACACCACCGTCTACACCCAGCGCATTGATTTTTTGTACCAATTGTTTTGTTTTTGGTGTGTCGATCGTAAATGTATCAACCACTTTCAAACGATCCTGACGAACCAACTCAGACAAGATAGTCTGCATGCCAGCACGGTAAGCCTTACGGTTTACTTTGTGGCTGTAGTTTTCATTAGGGCTGTTAGGGAATGCACGACCACCTCCGCGCCAGATCGGGCTGGAAGTCATACCAGCACGAGCGTTACCAGTACCCTTTTGCGCATATGGCTTGTGGGTAGTGTGGGCAACGGTAGCACGTGTTTTTTGTGCACGAGTCGCTGTACGGGCGTTGGCCATGTAAGCAACAACAACTTCGTGTACCAGGGACTCGTTAAATTCACGACCGAAAGTCACGTCAGACGCATCAACGCCTTTTTTCGCAACTTTGCCGTTCAGATCAATCAGCTTCAATTCCATTATGCAGCCCCTTTCGCTTTGATGGCTGGACGTACAACAACATTGCCACCTTTGGAGCCAGGCACGGAACCTTTAATCAATAACAGATTACGCTCAACGTCAACACGAACGATTTCCAGGTTTTGAGTAGTGACTTTAACATCACCCAAATGACCAGGCATGCGCTTACCAGGGAATACTCGACCCGGATCCTGCGCCATACCGATAGAACCTGGTACGTTATGTGAACGGGAGTTACCGTGAGAAGCACGGTTAGAGGAGAAGTTATGACGCTTGATCGCACCGGCAAAACCTTTACCGATGGATGTACCTGTCACGTCTACCAACTGACCTACGGAGAAAATATCAACAGTGACATTTCCACCGACCTGGAAGTTAGCAAGAACGTCTTCAACCACATTGAATTCTTTGATACCAGCACCAGCAGTTACGCCAGCTTTGGCAAAGTGTCCAGTCAACGCTTTGTTGATACGGCTAGCACGACGCTCACCGTATGCAACTTGCAGGCCTGTATAGCCATCAGTTGCAACTGTCTTTACTTGTGTCACGCGGTTAGGAATCACTTCCAGCACTGTTACAGGAACGCTTGCGCCTTCTTCTGTAAAAATGCGGGTCATGCCCACCTTGCGACCAATAAGCCCTAAGCTCATGATCAGTTCCTTATAATAGTTTAAAGTGGACGATTACAATTGACCGTCCACCGAAGAGCGCGGATTATACCGAACTATTCTTGATTTGACAATAGCCTTCAACTTGAAGGCCAAAGTCGAGAATGACAAACTTTTAAATTAAAGCTTGATTTCTACATCCACACCAGCTGGCAGATCCAGCTTCATCAATGCATCTACAGTTTTGTCTGTAGGATCCACGATGTCCATCAAACGCTGATGGGTACGGATTTCAAACTGGTCACGTGAAGTTTTGTTCACGTGTGGCGAACGCAGAATATCAAAGCGCTCAATACGTGTTGGCAATGGCACTGGACCTTTAACAACTGCACCAGTACGTTTCGCTGTATCCACGATTTCCAAAGCAGATTGGTCGATCAAACGATAGTCAAATGCTTTCAGACGGATACGGATTTTTTGAGCTGCCATGTTTTTTCCTTTAAAAAGAGCAAAAGCGACAGGAATATCCTGTCGCTTGTTTAGTCAATCAATTATTCGATGATTTTGGCAACAACGCCAGCACCAACGGTACGGCCACCTTCACGGATAGCGAAGCGCAAGCCGTCTTCCATCGCGATAGGCGCAATCAGCGCTACTGAGATAGATACGTTATCACCTGGCATCACCATTTCGGTACCTGCTGGCAATTCAACTGCACCAGTCACGTCAGTCGTACGGAAGTAGAACTGTGGACGGTAGCCGTTGAAGAATGGTGTATGACGACCACCTTCATCTTTACCCAGCACGTAGATCTCTGCTGTGAACTTGGTGTGTGGCTTGATAGAACCTGATTTGGACAATACTTGACCACGTTCAACTTCTTCACGCTTGGTACCGCGCAACAGTACACCCACGTTGTCGCCTGCCTGACCTTGGTCCAGCAGTTTACGGAACATTTCAACACCGGTACATGTTGTTTTCAGTGTTGGCTTGATACCTACGATTTCGATTTCGTCGCCGACTTTAACAATACCGCGCTCGATACGGCCAGTCACTACAGTACCACGACCAGAGATAGAGAATACGTCTTCTACTGGCATCAGGAAGGTACCGTCGATAGCACGCTCAGGCGTTGGGATGTAGCTGTCTAATGCGTCAGCCAATGCGAAGATGGCTGGTTCGCCGATCTCTGATTGGTCGCCTTCAAGGGCCAGTTTTGCTGAGCCTTTGATGATCGGGGTGTCGTCACCTGGGAAGTCATATTTAGACAACAGGTCACGCACTTCCATTTCAACCAGTTCCAGCAACTCAGCGTCATCTACCATGTCAGCTTTGTTCAGGAATACAACGATGTATGGTACGCCAACCTGGCGAGCCAACAGGATGTGTTCACGTGTTTGTGGCATTGGGCCGTCAGCAGCTGAACATACCAGGATCGCGCCATCCATCTGGGCAGCACCGGTAATCATGTTCTTAACGTAGTCAGCGTGACCTGGACAGTCAACGTGTGCGTAGTGACGTGCTGCTGTCTCGTACTCAACGTGCGCTGTGTTGATCGTGATACCACGTGCTTTTTCTTCTGGCGCCGCGTCAATTTGATCGTAAGCCTTCGCTTCACCACCAAATTTCTTAGTCAATACAGTGGTAATAGCCGCTGTCAGGGTTGTCTTACCGTGGTCAACGTGACCAATCGTACCAACGTTCACGTGTGGCTTGGTACGTTCAAATTTGCCTTTTGCCATGATGTTTTCCTTTTAATTAAATCTGTATTAAATCAATTATTTTTTGTTGATGATTGCTTCAGCAACGTTTTTCGGTGCGTCGGAATAATGCTTGAATTCCATGCTGTAAGTTGCACGGCCTTGTGACAAGGAACGTACCACAGTGGAGTAACCAAACATTTCTGACAATGGCACTTCAGCTTTAATCGCTTTGCCACCACCAGGCATGTCATCCATGCCCTGGATGATACCGCGGCGTGAAGACAAGTCACCCATGACGTCACCCATGTAATCTTCAGGTGTTTCAACTTCTACTGCCATCATAGGCTCAAGCAAGACTGGATCTGCTTTACGCATACCATCTTTAAAGCCGATAGAAGCCGCCATTTTAAATGCGTTTTCGTTCGAGTCAACGTCGTGGTATGAACCATCAAACAAGGTGACTTTCACGTCGACTACCGGGAAACCAGCCAACACACCGGCAGGAATCGTTTCACGCAAGCCTTTTTCAACCGCAGGAATAAATTCACGCGGCACGGTACCACCTTTGATCTGGTCAACGAACTCAAAGCCTTTACCAGCTTCGTTAGGTTCCATTTTGAGCCATACGTGACCGTACTGACCTTTACCACCGGATTGCTTAACGAACTTGCCTTCGACTTCGACTGATTTGCGGATCGCTTCACGGTATGCCACTTGCGGTGCACCAACGTTAGCTTCAACGTTGAATTCACGACGCATACGGTCTACCAGGATTTCCAGGTGCAACTCACCCATACCGGAAATAATCGTTTGGCCAGATTCTTCATCTGAACGCACGCGGAATGATGGATCTTCCTGCGCCAGACGACCCAGCGCCAGACCCATTTTTTCCTGGTCACTCTTGGTTTTTGGTTCCACGGCCACGTGAATCACTGGCTCAGGGAAAATCATGCGCTCAAGAATGATAGGCTTGTCCGGTGAACACAAAGATTCACCAGTTGTAACGTCTTTCAAGCCGATACAGGCGGCGATGTCGCCAGCCAAAACCTCTTCAACTTCTTCACGGTTGTTGGCGTGCATCTGTACGATACGGCCGATACGCTCTTTTTTGTTCTTGATAGAGTTAAGAACAGTATCACCCTTGTTCAGCACACCAGAGTAAACGCGGATAAACGTCAATTGACCAACGAACGGATCCGTCATCAATTTAAATGCCAGGGCAGAGAATCCTTCTTTGTCGTCAGCTTTACGGCTGGCAGGCTTGCCGTAGTCATCTTCACCGGTCACATCATCAATATCGATCGGTGATGGCAGGAAATCAACAACCGCATCCAGCATACGCTGCACGCCTTTGTTTTTAAATGCTGAACCACACAGCATCGGCTGGATTTCACCAGCGATGGTACGTGTACGCAGACCCAGAACGATGTCTTTCTCTTCCAGCTCGCCGCTTTCGAGGTATTTGTTCATCAAGTCTTCACTGGCTTCAGCAGCTGACTCAACCATTTGCTCGCGCCATTTGTTGGCAGTCTCGACCAGATCAGCAGGAATGTCACCATAAGTGAATTTCATGCCTTGAGAAGCCTCATCCCAGATGATGGCTTTCATTTTCAGCAGATCAACCACACCTGCGAAAGTATCTTCGCGGCCAATAGGGATCACCACTGGCACTGGGTTCGCGCGCAAACGCGTTTTCATTTGGTCTACGACTTTGAAGAAATCGGCACCGGAACGGTCCATTTTGTTCACAAAGGCCAGACGTGGCACTTTGTACTTGTTGGCCTGACGCCAAACAGTTTCAGATTGCGGCTGTACGCCACCCACTGCACAGTACACCATGCAGGCACCATCCAGCACACGCATGGAGCGCTCTACCTCAATGGTAAAGTCCACGTGTCCCGGGGTATCAATAATGTTGAATCGATGCTCAGGCAAGGAAAGGTCCATACCTTTCCAGAAACAGGTCGTTGCTGCAGAAGTAATGGTAATACCACGCTCCTGCTCTTGCTCCATCCAGTCCATAGTGGCTGCACCATCGTGCACCTCACCAATTTTATGGTTCACACCTGTGTAGAACAGAATACGTTCTGTAGTGGTTGTTTTACCTGCATCAATGTGCGCAGAAATACCAATATTCCGGTAGCGTTCAATAGGGGTTTTGCGTGCCACGATAGTTTACCTTTGCTATCAATTCAACTAATTATTAAAGAACGAGGTCGTTTAATTAAAAACGGAAGTGTGAGAAAGCTTTGTTAGCTTCTGCCATACGGTGAACTTCTTCACGCTTTTTCATTGCTGAACCACGGCCTTCTGAAGCTTCGATCAGCTCAGCTGCCAAACGCAGACCCATAGACTTCTCGCCCCGCTTGCGGGCTGCATCACGCAACCAGCGCATAGCCAGCGCACTACGGCGGCTTGGGCGCACTTCAACAGGCACCTGGTAGTTTGCACCACCAACACGGCGGCTTTTCACTTCAACGACAGGACGCAGATTATTCAACGCTGTGGTGAATAATTCCAGCGGGTCCTTACCGCTCTTGCTGGCCACCTGATCAAAGGCACCGTAAATGATGCGCTCGGCAACAGATTTTTTACCACCTGTCATCAGCACATTTACAAATTTGGACACTTCCTGGCTACCAAATTTTGGATCCGGCAAGATAATACGTTTGGGGACTTCTCTACGTCTTGGCATAACATTCTCTTTTCAATTAAATTTTTGCTAGCAATGACACTCGCAAGGCATTTCAGCCGCTTTAAAAAATGGGAAAAACTCGTGCAAACGCTTAATAGATTAAGCTTTAGCCTCTTTAGGACGCTTGGCACCGTATTTGGAACGTGACTGTTTACGGTCTTTCACACCAGCCGTATCCAAACTACCACGCACCATGTGGTAACGCACACCTGGCAAATCTTTTACACGACCGCCGCGCAGCAATACAACGCTATGCTCTTGCAGGTTGTGGCCTTCACCGCCGATGTAGCTAATTACTTCGTAGCCATTGGTCAAACGCACCTTGGCAACTTTACGTAACGCAGAGTTTGGTTTTTTTGGAGTTGTTGTGTATACACGGGTACACACACCACGCTTCTGTGGGCAAGCTTCCAAAGCTGGAACCTTGCTCTTTGTAACCACTTTAACGCGTGGTTTACGTACTAACTGATTAATGGTTGGCATTGCCTTAACCTCTTCACCTTTTTTAAGAACCACCAATTTGAGCAGGAAGACTCAGCTTTGGTGGCATATCAACAATAATGCCTTATTGAGACAATAAGGCCATTCTGAGAAACCCAGCATTTTAGTAAATGAGTCAAGGGGTGTCAAGCATTATTCATGCGAGACACCCCTTGAAAACAGGGACAACAGTGATCGAATTACTCGGCTGTGTTGTCGTCTGCTGCAGTCTCTTCTACCACGACTTCTGGTGCAAACATTGCTTCAGCGGCCAACATGGCTTGTGATGGCTCTGCCACGTTTGGTGTCAGTGACGCCACTGCTGCGCGCTTGCGGGACTCGTGATAAGCCAGGCCGGTACCGGCTGGAATCAAGCGACCCACGATCACGTTTTCTTTCAGGCCACGCAGATCGTCGCGTTTGCCCAAAATAGCTGCTTCGGTCAATACACGGGTGGTTTCCTGGAAGGAAGCCGCCGAGATGAACGAATCGGTAGACAGCGAAGCTTTGGTAATACCCAGCAACACGTACTCAAAAGTAGACGGACGCTTGTCTTCAGCTACTACGCGTTCGTTTTCTGTCAACAGATCTGCACGCTCGACTTGTTCACCGGTAATGAAACCAGTATCACCAGCATCCGTTACACGTACACGACGCAACATCTGACGCACAATCACTTCAATATGCTTGTCATTGATCTTCACGCCTTGCAAGCGATACACGTCTTGCACTTCGTCGATGATGTAACGAGCCAATGCCTCGCGACCTTGCAGACGCAAGATATCTTGTGGATCAGCCGGGCCGTCAACAATAGACTCACCCTTAGTCACCACTTGACCATCATGCGCAGTCACGTGCTTGTCTTTCGCAATCAGGAACTCGCTGGTAATACCATCCAGATCCGTGATCACTAAACGCTGTTTGCCTTTGGTGTCTTTACCGAACGAAACAGTACCTGTCACCTCAGCCAGCATGCCGGCATCTTTTGGTGAACGCGCTTCGAACAGTTCGGCTACACGTGGCAGACCACCGGTAATATCACGGGTTTTGGAAGATTCTTGCGGGATACGTGCCAGCACTTCACCCACGCCAACTTCCTGACCATCTTTCACCGTAATAATGCAACCCAACTGGAAGGTCACGTTCACTGGTGTATCTGTACCAGCGACTTTCACTTCCACACCGTTAGCATCCAGCAATTTCACTTGTGGACGCAGACCTTTGGACTGGCCAGCACGCTGTTTAGGATCGATCACCACCAGTGATGACAAACCGGTCACTTCATCGACCTGCTTGGCAACGGTCACGCCTTCTTCAACGTTCTCGAATTTCACATGGCCAGCGTACTCGGTAATGATCGGACGGGTATGCGGATCCCATGTTGCCAATGCCTGGCCGGCTTTCACTGTTTTACCATCAGTGATGGTCAGTGTCGCACCGTAAGGCACTTTATGGCGTTCACGTTCACGGCCATTGTCTTCAGAGATCACCACTTCACCATTACGTGAAATCACGATCTGCTCGTTACGTGAGTTAGTCACATAGCGCATGGTTGACGTAAAGCCAGCCACACCGTTGGACTTACTTTCTACCTGAGACACAGAAGCTGCACGCGATACCGCACCACCGATGTGGAAGGTACGCATGGTCAACTGGGTACCCGGTTCACCAATGGATTGCGCCGCGATCACACCGACAGATTCACCGATACTGATCAGCTTGCCGCGACCCAGGTCACGACCGTAACACTTGGCACAAATACCGTAGCGGGTGTCACAAGTCAGTGCAGTACGCACTTTGACTTCATCAATACCCAGGGCATCGATTTTTTCAACTTCGTCTTCACCCAGCAATGTACCAGCCGCGTAAACCACTTCCTGTGTTTCAGGATGCAATACATCCAGCGCCGCAGTACGGCCCAGGATACGGTCATGCAATGGCTCAACCACTTCACCGCCTTTAACCAGCGCTTTAGTCACCAAACCATCAACAGTACCGCAATCGATCTGTGTCACGACCAGATCCTGTGTCACGTCTACCAGACGGCGTGTCAGGTAACCTGAGTTAGCCGTTTTCAATGCCGTATCAGCCAAGCCTTTACGTGCACCGTGGGTAGAAATAAAGTACTGCAATACATTCAGGCCATCACGGAAGTTCGCCTTAATCGGCGTTTCAATAATGGAGCCATCCGGTTTCGCCATCAGGCCACGCATACCAGCCAGCTGACGTACCTGCGCCGCAGAACCACGGGCACCGGAGTCGGCCATCATGTAAATCGCGTTAAACGATTCCTGACGTACAGCCTTGCCGTCTTTCATCACAACGTTGCCATCAGCGTCTTTTACATCTTCTTCGCGCAACTGTTTCATCATGGCGTCTGCCACTTTGTCACCGGCACGGCCCCAGATATCGACCACTTTGTTGTAACGCTCACCTTGTGTCACCAGACCGGAGACATACTGGTCTTCAATCTCTTTCACTTCAGCGTCAGCAGCAGCAATCAATTGCTCTTTCTCTGGCGGCACCAACATATCGTTGATGCTGATAGAGATACCTGCTTTAGTCGCGTAGGAGTAACCGGTGTACATCAGTTTATCAGCAAAAATCACTGTCTCGCGGATGCCCACTTTACGGAAGCTGGCGTTGATCAGGCGTGAAATCTCTTTCTTTTTCAATGCCTTGTCGATGTAACTGTATGGCAAGCCAGGTGGCAGGATCTCAGACAGCAATGCACGACCAACCGTTGTATTGTAGCGATTGATTTTTTCGGTTTTCTCACCGGCAACATCCAGTTCAAATTCCTTGATACGCACAGTCACTCTGGCATGCAGATCAATCAGACCCTGGTCGTACACACGCTGTACTTCCTTGATGTCACTGAAAATCATGCCTTCGCCGCGTGCAGATACTTTCTCGCGGGTCATGTAGTACAGACCCAACACGATATCCTGTGACGGCACAATGATAGGTTCGCCGTTGGCTGGAGACAGCACGTTGTTAGACGCCAGCATCAATGTGCGGGCTTCCATCTGTGCTTCCAGGCTCAATGGTACGTGTACCGCCATCTGGTCACCGTCAAAGTCGGCGTTAAAGGCTGAACACACCAATGGGTGCAACTGGATCGCTTTACCTTCAATCAACACTGGCTCAAACGCCTGGATACCCAGACGGTGCAGTGTAGGCGCACGGTTCAACAATACCGGATGCTCACGAATCACGTCTTCAAGGATATCCCAGACTTCTGGTCCTTCCTCTTCAACTTTCTTCTTCGCCGCTTTAATGGTTGTTGCCAAACCTAATACTTCCAGTTTGTGGAAGATGAATGGTTTGAACAGTTCCAGCGCCATTTTCTTAGGCAGGCCGCATTGGTGCAATTTCAATTGCGGGCCAACCACAATCACGGAACGACCGGAGTAGTCCACGCGTTTACCCAGCAAGTTCTGACGGAAACGACCGCCCTTACCTTTGATCATGTCAGCCAGTGATTTCAGCGGACGCTTGTTAGCACCCGTCATCACTTTACCGCGACGGCCGTTATCCAGCAGTGAATCCACTGCTTCTTGCAGCATACGTTTTTCGTTACGGACGATGATTTCCGGTGCTTTCAACTCTAACAAACGCTTCAAGCGGTTGTTACGGTTGATCACGCGGCGATACAGATCGTTCAGGTCAGACGTAGCGAAACGGCCACCGTCCAGTGGGACCAATGGACGCAATTCTGGCGGCAATACCGGCAGGATTTCCAGGATCATCCACTCTGGTTTGATGCCAGATTTCTGGAACGCTTCCAGCACTTTCAGGCGCTTGGCGATCTTTTTGATCTTGGCTTCTGAACCAGTCGCAGACAATTCGCTGCGCAAGGTTTCGATTTCCCGGTTGATGTCCATCGTGCGCAACAGCTCACGGATTGCTTCAGCACCCATGACGGCGTTGAATTCATCACCGTATTCTTCTACCTTGGCGATGTAATCATCTTCAGTCAGCAACTGACCACGTGTCAGTGGTGTCATGCCTGGGTCGATCACGATGAATGCTTCAAAGTACAGCACACGTTCGATGTCACGCAGGGCGATATCCAGCACCATACCCAAGCGGCTAGGCAGGGATTTCAGGAACCAGATATGCGCAACTGGTGAAGCCAGCTCAATGTGGCCCATACGTTCACGACGCACTTTGCTCAGTGTGACTTCAACGCCACACTTCTCACAAATCACGCCACGGTGCTTCAGACGTTTGTATTTACCGCACAAACACTCGTAATCTTTGATAGGGCCAAAGATCTTGGAGCAGAACAAACCGTCCCGCTCAGGTTTGAAGGTACGGTAGTTGATGGTTTCTGGCTTTTTCACTTCGCCATAAGACCATGAGCGGATTTTTTCAGGTGAAGCCAGCGCGATCTTAATCGCGTCAAACTCTTCTTCTTGCGTAACCTGCTTAAATAAATCTAATAACGCTTTCATAGAGACTCTCCTTAATGGCGGGAATTAGTTACGGTCCAAATCGATATCAATAGCCAGTGAACGGATTTCTTTCACCAACACATTGAATGATTCAGGCATACCCGCATCAATTTTGTGCTCACCCTTGACGATGTTTTCGTACACTTTGGTACGACCATTCACGTCATCCGATTTCACAGTCAACATCTCTTGCAAGGTGTATGACGCACCATACGCTTCCAGTGCCCAAACCTCCATCTCACCGAAACGCTGGCCACCGAATTGTGCTTTACCGCCCAATGGTTGCTGTGTCACCAGACTGTAAGGCCCGGTAGAACGTGCGTGCATCTTGTCATCGACCAAGTGATGCAGTTTCAGCACGTGCATGTAACCCACAGTGACCGGACGCTCGAAAGCATCACCGGTGCGGCCATCAAACAGTTTGACCTGTGTTTTACCTGCGTGGAACTGCAGTTTCTGGGTATGTTCATCATCGTCCGGGAAAGCCAGGTCCAGCATGGCTTTAATATCGGATTCAGCAGCGCCGTCAAACACTGGCGTTGCAAATGGCACACCGTGTTTCAGGTTAGTTGCCAGGTCAATCACTTCAACATCTGTCAGGCCGGCAATGTCTTCTTTCTTGCCAGTGCTGCTGTTGTAGATCTTATCCAGGAAGCCACGGATCTCTGCGACTTTGGCTTCTGCTTGCAACATATCGCCCAGGCGCTTGCCCAGGCCTTTAGCAGCCCAACCCAGATGCGTTTCCAGAATCTGGCCGATGTTCATCCGTGAAGGAACGCCCAATGGGTTCAACACGATGTCCAATGGCGTACCATCGGCCATGTGTGGCATGTCTTCAACCGGACAAATTTTGGAGATCACACCCTTGTTACCGTGACGACCCGCCATTTTGTCACCAGGCTGGATACGACGTTTTACTGCCAGGTAGACTTTGACCATTTTCTGAACGCCAGGTGGCAATTCGTCACCTTGAGTCAGTTTACGCTTCTTCTCTTCGAACTTGTTGTCGAACTCGACGCGTGCCTGGCTGAGGCTGTCTTTCAACTGCTCCAGCTGACGAGCCGCTTCTTCGTCATTCAAACGGATATCAAACCAGTCATAACGACCAACAGTTTCCAGATACTCGGCAGTAACGCTGTCGCCTTTTTTCAGCTTGTTAGGGCCGCCAGTTGCCGCTTTACCTGTCAGCAAACGGCTGATACGGCCAAACGCGTCATCTTCAACAATACGCATCTGGTCGCCCAGATCTTTTTTGTAGTGAGACAGCTGGTCATCAATGATTTGCTGGGCACGGGTATCGCGGTCTATGCCTTCACGCGTGAACACTTGCACGTCGATCACAGTACCTGTCATGCCAGAAGGCACGCGCAGGGATGTGTCTTTCACGTCTGAGGCTTTTTCACCGAAAATCGCACGCAGCAATTTTTCTTCCGGCGTCAGCGTTGTTTCACCTTTTGGTGTCACTTTACCAACCAGTACGTCACCGGCTTCCACTTCAGCACCGATGTAGATGATACCGGAGTCATCCAGACGGCCCAGCATACGCTCGGACAGGTTGGAAATATCACGGGTAATCTCTTCAGGTCCCAGTTTGGTATCACGTGCCACGACTGACAGCTCTTCAATATGAATTGAAGTGTAACGGTCATCCGCCACCACGCGCTCGGAGATCAGGATCGAGTCTTCGTAGTTATAGCCGTTCCAAGGCATAAAGCCTACCAGCATGTTCTGACCCAGAGCCAATTCACCCATGTCAGTGGACGCGCCATCCGCAACTACGTCACCGCGAGCGATGACATCACCCACTTTGACCAACGGACGCTGGTTGATGTTGGTGTTCTGGTTAGAACGTGTGTACTTGGTCAGGTTGTAGATATCAACACCGACTTCATCCGCTTGTGCTTCAGCATCGTGTACACGGATCACAATACGGCCTGAATCGACGTAATCGACGATACCGCCACGACGGGAAGTAACGACAGTACCCGAGTCAATGGCAACCGTACGCTCAATACCGGTACCTACCACGGCTTTTTCAGCACGCAGACAAGGTACGGCCTGACGTTGCATGTTTGCGCCCATCAATGCACGGTTCGCATCATCGTGTTCCAGGAAAGGAATCAATGAAGCCGCTACAGACACGATCTGTCCTGGCGCCACGTCCATGTACTGCACGCGCTCTGGCTGCGTCATGGTGAATTCATTGTGGAAACGCGCAGAGATCAAATCTTCTTTAAAGCTGCCATCTTTCGCCACTTCCGTGTTTGCCTGGGCAATCACGTACTGGCTTTCTTCAATCGCAGACAGGAAGTTGATCTGAGCACTGACTTTGTTGCCTTCAACCAAGCGATATGGCGTCTCTAGGAAACCATAATCATTGGTACGTGCATACAGGGCCAGAGAGTTAATCAAACCAATGTTTGGACCTTCTGGCGTTTCGATAGGACATACGCGGCCATAGTGGGTGGTATGTACGTCACGCACCTCAAAACCGGCACGTTCACGTGTCAAACCACCAGGGCCCAGGGCTGAGATACGGCGTTTATGCGTAATCTCGGACAATGGGTTAGTCTGATCCATAAACTGTGACAACTGGCTGGAGCCGAAGAACTCACGGATCGCGCTAGAGACTGGTTTGGCGTTGATCAAATCATGCGGCATCAGGTTTTCTGATTCTGCCTGTGACAAACGCTCTTTCACGGCACGCTCAACACGCACCAGACCGGCACGGAACTGGTTCTCAGCCAATTCACCGACTGAACGAATACGACGGTTACCCAGGTGATCAATATCGTCGATCTCGCCGCGACCATTGCGCAACTCGATCAGCACGCCGATCACAGCCAGGATGTCTTCGTTAGACAACACATTAGCACCGGTATCGCCTTGTGCGCCAACGTTTTCGTAAAAACGGCGGATCCAGGCAGCAGAACGGTCTTCCAGCTTGGTTGGGTAAGCACGACGGTTAAACTTCATGCGGCCAACCACTGACAGGTCATACCTGTCTTCAGAGAAGAACAGGCCATTGAACAGGGCTTGCACTGCATCTTCGGTCGGTGGCTCACCAGGACGCATCATGCGGTAAATCGCCACGCGTGCGCTGTACTGGTCAGGGATCTCATCACTGCGCAATGTTTGCGAAATGAAATCACCGTGATCCAGGTCATTGGTGTAAATGGTATCGACTTCGCTGATTTTGGCAGCGACTAATTTTTCCAGTAACGCTGGTGTGATTTCGTCGTTGGCATTCGCAATCAACTCACCACTTTCGGTGTCGATGATATTTCTGGCAACCGCGCGACCCATAATAAAGTCGGTTGGCACAGCCATGGCTTTAATGCCGGCTTTTTCAATATCACGGATGTGTTTTACCGTTACGCGCTTGTCTTTAGCGACCAGCACGGTGCCGTCTTTATCGGCAATATCAAATTTTGCAACTTCGCCACGCAGGCGATCAGCCACCAACTCGAATTCCAGACCTTTAGGGCCGATATGGAAAGTGTCAGTGTCGTGGAATGTTTCCAGGATCTGTTCCGGGTTGTAGCCCAATGCCTTCAACAGGATAGTCACTGGCATTTTGCGGCGACGGTCAACGCGGAAATACAGGTAATCTTTAGGGTCAAACTCAAAGTCTAACCATGAACCACGGTAAGGAATGATACGTGCCGAGAACAGCAACTTGCCTGAGCTGTGGGTTTTACCACGGTCGTGCTCAAAGAACACCCCCGGGCTACGGTGTAACTGGGACACGATCACGCGCTCAGTACCGTTGATCACAAAAGAACCATTTTCGGTCATGAGTGGCAATTCACCCATGTACACTTCTTGTTCTTTGACTTCTTTAACCGTCGGCTTGGAAGCTTCACGGTCCATAATGGTCAGGCGTACTTTCACGCGCAACGGCACAGCATAAGTCAGGCCACGTTGTTGACATTCTTTGACGTCAAACGGCTCTGCACCTAACTGGTAGCTGACATAATCCAGACGCGCATTCTCTGAATGGCTGACGATAGGGAAAATGGAACGGAAAGTTGATTCCAGACCCTGGTCTTTACGTTGGTCTACTGCGACATTTTCTTGCAGGAATGATTTGTAGGACTCCAACTGCATAGCCAGCAGATAAGGAACCTCTTGAACACTGTCGCGCTTGGCAAAGCTTTTGCGGATGCGTTTCTTTTCGGTAAAGGAATAGCTCATAGCGTCTCCTGAGATTTTGAGGGTAGAAGACAAAACACTTTTCATCCACTGCAATGTTTTGATTTCTAACTTCGTATTAAAAACAGCCACTTAGATAAAGTTAAATGCGGCCACAACACTACTTTTACAACACCTGCACTGACAATTACAGCTAATCAATAATCTGCAACGCCAGAAACGGCGAAGGCCGACGGTTGCCCGTCAGCCCAGCCATCAGCACAATGATGAATTATTTCAATTCAGCAGTCGCGCCAGCTTCGATCAATTTCTTGATAGCAGCTTCAGCGTCAGCTTTGCTTACGCCTTCTTTAACTGCTTTAGGTGCACCGTCAACGACGTCTTTAGCTTCTTTCAAGCCCAGACCAGTCAATTCACGCACAGCTTTAATCACGCTAACTTTGTTGTCGCCAGCGCTGTTCAAGATCACGTTGAACTCAGTTTGCTCAGCAGCAGCAGGTGCAGCAGCACCGGCAGCAGCGCCACCAGCAACTGCAACAGCAGCAGCAGAAACGCCAAACTTCTCTTCGATTTCTTTGATGAATGCGGTCAGCTCTAATACGGTCTTGCTACCAATTGCATCCAAAATATCAGCATTTGAAATTGCCATGATAATAATTTCCTAAAATAAATTTGATTAAAAATTAAGCGGCTTGCTTTTCTTTTTCGTCGCGTACTGCTGCAACGGCACGAGCAAACTTGGTCGGGATTTCGTTGAGCATGCCAGCCAGTTTGGACAGCAACTCATCGCGGCTCAATGTTGAAGCCAGTGCTTGCACACCAGCAGCGTCTAAACGCTCATTAGGCATCGCGCCTGCAACCAGTTTGAACTGATCATTGCTTTTCGCAAAATTGTTCAATACTTTAGCAGCCGCCACCGGGTCAGTAGAAATACCGTAAACCAGTGGACCAACCATGTCGTCAGCCAATGCTGCAAAAGGCGTACCTTCTACTGCACGACGAACCAGGGTATTTTTTAATACACGCAGAAACACACCTGCTTCACGTGCTTCAGCACGCAGTTTCGTCATGTTGGCAACGCCAATACCACGATACTCAGCAAGAATGATTGACTGTGCATTCGCCACTTGGGCGCTTACCTCTGCAACGACTTCTTTTTTCTCTGTAAGATTAAGACTCAAGGTCTGTTCTCCTTCCGTTAATGAAAGCCCGACTTGCATCGGGCCACTCACGGCGTCCTTGTTCAGGGCATGGAAATATCCTGTGTCGGGGATCGCCATCTGCGCTGGTTTCAAACACCTGTAAACAGAGGATTTCTCACCCATTCACAACGTGTCTTTCAATTAAGTGAAACACACCAACGGTCTTTGATGCTCTTGAGCTAGGCTGATAAAGCGGCCTGACCCAAGCCCAAAGTTCTTGCCTGACCTCTTGCGAGGCCAGTTTTAATGCTTAAGCTGCAACTGTTGTCTGGTCGATACGAACGCCAGGACCCATGGTGCTGGAGACAGACAGTTTTTTCAGGTATACGCCTTTTGAGCTTGTTGGCTTGGCTTTGTTCAATGCTTCAAGTAAAGCAGCCAGGTTGCCTTGCAATTGCTCAACAGTGAAAGATGCGCGACCGATAGTGCAATGTACGATACCACCTTTGTCGGTACGGTATTGTACTTGACCTGCTTTAGCGTTTTTAACTGCAGTCGCTGCGTCTGGTGTCACGGTACCCACTTTTGGGTTTGGCATCAAACCACGTGGACCCAACACTTGACCCAAAGCACCCACGATACGCATCGCATCAGGCGTAGCAATCGCTACGTCAAAATCCAGCATACCGCCTTTAACTTGCTCGGCCAGATCTTCAAAACCAACGATCTCAGCACCAGCCGCTTTAGCAGCTTCAGCTTGTGCACCTTGTGCAAACACGGCTACGCGTACTGATTTGCCAGTACCGTTAGGCAATACAATCGCGCCACGTACCAGTTGATCAGATTTACGTGGGTCGATACCCAGGTTCACCACTGCGTCAACAGATTCGTTAAATTTTGCAGCTGCACCTTCTTTAACCAGGTTCAGTGCATCAGTTGCCGGATACAGCTTGTTGCGGTCGATCTTCGCGCGCAACGCATCAATTCTTTTACCCATGTTATACACCCTCCACTTCAATACCCATACTACGTGCACTACCAGCGATGGTACGTACAGCAGCATCCAAGTCTGCAGCAGTCAGGTCAGGTTGTTTTGTTTTAGCAATTTCTTCAGCTTGCGCACGAGTGATTTTGCCTACTTTGTCGGTGTGAGGACGTGGAGACCCTTTTTCCAGCTTGGCTGCTTTTTTAATCAGCACCGTTGCTGGTGGGGTTTTCATGATGAAGGTAAAGCTCTTGTCAGCAAACGCAGTAATCACGACTGGTACTGGCAGACCTGGCTCAACACCTTGAGTAGCGGCGTTAAACGCTTTACAGAATTCCATGATGTTCAAACCACGTTGACCAAGTGCTGGACCAACTGGTGGGCTTGGGTTGGCTTTACCTGCAGGGATCTGCAGCTTGATGTAGCCAATGACTTTCTTTGCCATTTTTGACTCCTTAAATGGGTACAAGCGCTCTTACGAGCTCCCCGTTGAAAAAACTACTAAGCTTTTAAGACTTAAACTTCTTTTTCGACTTGTGCAAAGTCGAGTTCGACTGGTGTCGCACGACCAAAAATCACCACAGAAACACGTACTTTGTTTTTGTCGTAATTGATCTCTTCGACACTGCCTGAGAAATCTTTGAAAGGGCCGTCGATGACGCGCACGCTTTCGCCTTTTTCGAAGGTCATTTTCTGCGTTGGGTTTGACTTACTGTCATCCATGCGGCGCAGAATAATCTCTACTTCTTTATCTTTGATCGGGGTTGGACGCTGTGCGGTACCACCGATAAAGGAAGTCACGCGTGGCGTACTTTTCACCAGGTGCCAGCTTTCATCTGTCATATCCATTTGCACCAGGACATAGCCAGGATACAAGCGGCGCTCTGAAATGGTCTTTTGGCCACCCTTCATCTCAACCACTTCCTCTACCGGCACCAGAATGTCACCAAACTGATCCTGCAAGTTGGATCTGATAATACGTTCTTCCAAACCGGCTTTCACGGATTTTTCCATGCCGGAGAAAGCTTGAACTGCATACCAACGCATTGACATTAAGCACCTCGACCCATAATCCATTGCACCATGTAAGCGAAACTAATATCAACCAGCGCCAGGAATGCAGCCATAATCACAACCAGCACGATCACGGCCAATGTGGTTTGTATGGTTTCCTGACGCGTTGGCCAGACAACACGTTTTGCTTCGGCAATAGACTCATTAAAAAAGCTCAGCGCCTGTTTACCTTGCGGAGCAGTCCATGCTACCGCGACAGACGCGACAATACCTGCCAGAACGGCAAGTATTCTAACAACCATTGCTTTATCTTCAAAAAGATAAAAACCGGCAATCCCCAAAGCTAGCAACAAAAGGGACAAAGCCAGTTTGATTTTATCGATCATAACCTTAACTTTATGTTTTTTACACCTTTGGTTTGCTGGAAATCAGCTAACCGGGTGTTTGGCAGGCCAAGAGGGTCTCGAACCCCCAACCCTCGGTTTTGGAGACCGATACTCTACCAATTGAGCTATTGGCCTGTACTCTTAAACGTAAAACCTGCACGGGTTGTAGTGCAGGTTTTTACACGATCAAATCAATTATTCGATGATTTTGGCAACAACGCCAGCACCAACGGTACGACCACCTTCACGGATAGCGAAGCGCAAGCCGTCTTCCATCGCGATAGGCGCAATCAGCGCTACTGAGATAGATACGTTATCACCTGGCATCACCATTTCGGTACCTGCTGGCAATTCAACTGCACCAGTCACGTCAGTCGTACGGAAGTAGAACTGTGGACGGTAGCCGTTGAAGAATGGCGTATGACGACCACCTTCATCTTTACCCAACACGTAGATCTCTGCTGTGAACTTGGTGTGTGGCTTGATAGAACCTGATTTGGACAATACTTGACCACGTTCAACTTCTTCACGCTTGGTACCACGCAACAGTACACCTACGTTGTCGCCTGCCTGACCTTGGTCCAGCAGTTTACGGAACATTTCAACACCGGTACATGTTGTTTTCAGTGTTGGCTTGATACCAACGATTTCGATTTCGTCGCCGACTTTAACAATACCGCGCTCGATACGGCCAGTCACTACAGTACCACGACCAGAGATAGAGAATACGTCTTCTACTGGCATCAGGAAGGTACCGTCGATAGCACGCTCAGGCGTTGGGATGTAGCTGTCTAATGCGTCAGCCAATGCGAAGATGGCTGGTTCGCCGATCTCTGATTGGTCGCCTTCAAGGGCCAGTTTTGCTGAGCCTTTGATGATCGGGGTGTCGTCACCTGGGAAGTCATATTTAGACAACAGGTCACGCACTTCCATTTCAACCAGTTCCAGTAACTCAGCGTCATCTACCATGTCAGCTTTGTTCAGGAATACAACGATGTATGGTACGCCAACCTGGCGAGCCAACAGGATGTGTTCACGTGTTTGTGGCATTGGGCCGTCAGCAGCTGAACATACCAGGATCGCGCCGTCCATCTGGGCAGCACCGGTAATCATGTTCTTAACGTAGTCAGCGTGACCTGGACAGTCAACGTGTGCGTAGTGACGTGCTGCTGTCTCGTACTCAACGTGCGCTGTGTTGATCGTGATACCACGTGCTTTTTCTTCTGGCGCCGCGTCAATTTGATCGTAAGCCTTCGCTTCACCACCAAATTTCTTAGTCAATACAGTGGTAATAGCCGCTGTCAGGGTTGTCTTACCGTGGTCAACGTGACCAATCGTACCAACGTTCACGTGTGGCTTGGTACGTTCAAATTTGCCTTTTGCCATGATGTTTTCCTTTATTGATACTGAAAATGCCAATAAATAATTGTGTTTTCACAAATTACGCGACGCGGATGACACCACCCTGAAACGCCACTACTTAAACAAGCTCTATGCTACCAAACTTTACGTCACCAATTTTTTGCCACTAACTTAACGAGAGCAAAACTGGTGCCCATGGCGGGAATCGGACCCGCGACCTCTCCCTTACCAAGGGAGTGCTCTACCACTGAGCCACATGGGCGCTTTTACCTATTAGCTGGAGCGGGCGACGAGGTTCGAACTCGCGACATCTTGCTTGGAAGGCAAGTGCTCTACCAACTGAGCTACACCCGCACTGTGCAGAACACCCAAGGAGGGCTCTCACCATCCCGCTTTACAAACGCCTACAGACAGAAAATTTGGTGGAGGAGGCTGGATTCGAACCAGCGTACTCTGAGAGAACGGATTTACAGTCCGTCGCCTTTAACCACTCGGCCACCCCTCCAAAATCGACCGCGATTATCGCGGCAAATCCAATCAGCGTCAATGCTAACTGTATTTAATCTATGGTGCCGGGTATCGGAATCGAACTGATGACCTTCGCATTACAAGTGCGCTGCTCTACCAACTGAGCTAACCCGGCATTTCGGAAAGGCGCAACTATAGCACTTTTTTATGAGTTTTATCTAGTGCTTTGAGAAATTTTTTTATTCTCAGCAAAAACAATCATACATCCGCAACCGTTCATTTTTATGACGATGCATTTTTGCGGATGTGCAAGGTTACTTGACCACTTTAAGATGGGATTTTTTCGGCGAAGCCGCTGCAGGTGCCTCCGCCACCGACAATTCGGCTTTCGTGTAAGGCTCTGGCGCAGGGCCATCCGTCACTTCAAAAAACATGCCTTGGCTGTTCTCGCGGGCAAACACGCCGGCAATGCGGCCGATAGGCACATAGATATGCTGAGCCACGCCGCTGAACCGCGCCGAGAACACCACGGCATCATTATCGATATGCAGATCTTTCACCGCGGTGTAATTAATGTTCAGCACAATCTCGCCATTTTTCACAAATGCCATAGGCACACGCGTTTGCGCATCCACTTTCACCAGCAGATGTGGCGTCAATGCATTATCAACACACCATTCATGTATCGCGCGTATCAAATAAGCCGTGGTAGGGATCAATGTACTCATGCTGATTTTCCTTAAAAAAACAGCGCGGGAGAATTTCACCGCGCTGCGTATCTGCGAACTAAAAATTACTTGCGCATGGCCTTTTCAGAAGGGGTCATCGCTTCAGCATACATAGGGCGCGAGAACAAACGCTCGGCATACTTCAGCAGCGGCGCTGCCTGGTTTGGCAATTCAATGCCATAGTGGCCCAGGCGCCATAGCAATGGCGTAATCGCCACATCCAGCATGGAGTATTCATCACCCATCAAATAATTCTGCTTACTGAAGATAGGCACCAGCTGCGTCAAATTATCGCGAATGACTTTACGTGCACGCTCTACTCTGTCATCTTCACCGGACTCGATATCCTTGATGTGATTAAACAAATCTTTTTCAAAGTTATACAGGTACAGGCGTGCACGTGCACGCATGACCGGGTCAGCCGGCATCAATTGCGGATGCGGGAAGCGCTCGTCAATGTATTCATTGATAATATTGGCCTCTGACAATACCAGGTCACGCTCAACCAGCACCGGCACTTCGCCATAAGGGTTCAGAATGGCGAGGTCTTCAGTTTTGTTGGTGAGGTCAACATCAATGACTTCAAAGTCCATGCCTTTTTCAAACAGCACGATACGGCAACGGTGGCTGTAAGGATCGACAGTGCCCGAATACAATCTCATCATAATCATTTTTCCCTATAAAAAAAGACACCAAGGCCAAAGCCCTGGTGTCGGACTTGGTTGCTGATTAACGAATATCTTTCCAGTATTCAGCTTTGATTTTCTTCACCAAGACTAACAGCACAGACAAGAACAGCAGCACGAACACACCGATCCACAAGCGGGATTGTTTCGCAGGCTCTGCCATAAATGCCATAAAGTTGGTTAAATCACCTGCAAACTGGTCATATTCTTCAGGACTCAATTTGCCGGCTTTTTCCAGTTTTAGTGTATGCGTTTCATGATCCAGCACCTGCACGCCCTGCAACTCGTACAACACATGCGGCATGGCCACTTTATCAAACACCAGGTTATTCCAGCCGGTAGGACGGCTGTCATCCTTGTAGAAACTGCGAAGGTAGGCATATACCCAGTCTGCACCACGTGCGCGCACTTCCACGCTCAGATCAGGCGGCGCTGCACCAAACCATTGCTTGGCATCTTTGGGATTCATGCTGACACGCATGGGCTCGCCAACTTTCTCACCGGCAAACAGCAAGTTATCCTTGATCTGCTTGTCGGTCAGGCCGATATCCTGCAAACGGTTGTAGCGCATATAGTTGGCACTGTGGCAGTTGAGGCAGTAATTCACAAAAATCTTGGCCCCGCGCTGCAAAGAGGCTTTATCGCTCATGCTGATCGGTGCCGTTACATCAATATGCACCTCATTCGCCAAAGCAGCGCCTGAAACCAGCAACGCTACACTGGCAAATGCCTGAATAAACAATTTCTTCATCATTTGTATGTCACCCTTTCCGGCACTGGTTTGGTTTTGTCTTTTTTGGTGTACCAAGGCATTAATACAAAATATGCAAAGTAGACCACCATACAAATACGTGCGACCACGGTGGCACGATCTGCACGCCCCAGCCACGGCCCGAACTGACCCCAGACATCGCCTGGAACAGTGCCCAGATAACCCAGGATAACAAAGCTGATAACGAAAGCAGTCAACCAGCGCTTGTACAATTGGCCACGGTAACGAATCGACTTCACAGGACTTCTATCCAGCCAAGGCAGGAAAGCGAATGCAACAACAGACAAGCCCATCGCCACTACGCCTGGGAACTGTGAGATACCGATAGGCGGCACAGCACGCAAGATGGAGTAATAAGGCGTGAAATACCATACCGGTGCAATGTGTGCTGGCGTTTTCAACGGATCAGCAGGCACAAAGTTGTTGGCTTCGAGGAAGTAACCACCCATTTCCGGCATAAAGAACACGATGGCGAAGAACACCATCAGGAAGGCGACCACGCCGACCAGATCCTTGACCGAGTAATAAGGATGGAAAGGAATCCCATCCAGCGGGATACCGGTTTCTTTATCTTTATATTTCTTGATTTCCACACCGTCAGGGTTGTTAGAACCCACTTCATGCAAAGCCACGATATGCACAGCAACCAGGCCCAACAGCACCAGCGGCAAGGCGATCACGTGGAAGGCAAAAAAGCGGTTCAAGGTCGCATCAGACACCAGGTAATCACCACGCAGCCATTCGGACAGATCAGGGCCGATAAATGGCACGGTAGAGAACAGGTTCACAATCACCTGCGCGCCCCAGTAGGACATTTGCCCCCATGGCAGCAGATAACCGAAGAAAGCCTCACCCATCAGCACCAGGAAAATACCTACGCCAAACAACCAGATCAGCTCACGCGGCGTGCGGTATGAACCGTAAATGATGCCACGGAACATATGCAGGTAAACCACCACAAAGAACATGGAGGCGCCAGTCGAGTGCATATAACGAATGATGTTGCCGCCAAATACGTCCCGCATGATGTATTCCACCGAGGCAAATGCCAGTTCAGCATCCGGCTTGTAGTTCATGGTCAGGAAAATACCGGTGACGATTTGCAGCACCAATACTAATAACGCCAATGAGCCAAAGAAATACCAGAAGTTGAAGTTTTTCGGTGCGTAATACTCGGTAAGGTGTCCTTTGATGGTACTGGTCAGCGGGAAACGGGCATCGACCCAATCCAGCACACCAGCGGCAATAGTTTTATTATTAGTTGCCATGATATTTTAAGCCTCCGCCTTTTTGTCATCACCAATCAGGATGGTGGTTTCTGTCAGATATTGATGTGGCGGCACAATCAGGTTAGTCGGGGCTGGCGAGCCTTTGAATACCCGGCCAGTCAGGTCAAACTTAGACCCATGGCAAGGACAGACAAAACCACCTGGCCATTCGGCTGTTTGCGCAAAGTTATCATTCGGTGAACAACCCAGGTGCGTGCATGTGCCCAACATCACAGCAAACTCAGGTTTAATCGCGCGTGCCTTGTTTTTGCAATATTCAGGTTGCTGAGGCACTTCCATCGCAGGATCGGACAAATCCGCATCATGCTTGTCCAGAATCGCCATCATTTCTGGCGAACGGCGCACGATCCAGACTGGCTGACCACGCCATTCGGCTGTCATCTTTTCACCTGGTTTCAGCTTGCTGATATCGACTTCTACTGGTGCACCAGCGGCTTTTGCACGCTCACTGGGTAACATGCTGCCGACAAATGGCACCGCCACGGCAGCAACGCCGACAGCACCGGTGGCAGCAGTTGCTTTCACCAAAAAATCACGCTTTTGCAAATCCACCTCAGATGGCGCGCAAAACGACAAACTAGGGTTGTCGATTTTGTTTTCTGACATTGGCTTCCTTAATCTACCCTTTTAAGGTAACAGTTAGATCAAAACTTGAGTCGCGATTATACATTTTCCGCATGCACAATCCAAATATAATTCAATAACTTATTGATATTTATCAATTAAATTGGGTTCTCCACTTCTATATAAATATGCTCAATTCCGTAATTGTTTGCCAGCCACTGCCCCAGCGCCTGGACACCGTAGCGCTCAGTGGCATGATGCCCGGCTGCAATGTAGGCCGTTCCGGTTTCCTGCACGGTATGCCAGGTTTGTTCCGAGACCTCGCCGCTGATAAATACATCCACCCCTGCGGTCACTGCCTGCTGGATATAGGACTGCGCCGCGCCTGTACACCAGGCCACTGTGCGCACCTGCTGTCCTGGGTCACCCAGCAATTGCACCTGGCGACCTAATTCCCCGCTGATATGCTCACCGAGCTGTTTCAATGAAACTGCTTGCGGCAAGGACGCCATAGGCAGCATATTCTTCTCATCGAGATAACGCACCAGCGGCCAGCCGAGCACTTTACCCAGTTGCACATTGTTGCCAACTTCAGGATGCGCATCTAAAGGTAAATGGTAAGCCAGCAGGCTGATATCGTGAGTGAGCAGTTGCTTCAGGCGTTTGCGTTTCATACCGGTGACCTCCGCAGGCTCGCCGCGCCAGAAATAGCCGTGATGCACCATGATCGCATCAGCATTCGCTTCAATCGCTGCGTCGATCAACGCCTGGCTGGCGGTAACACCGGTGACGATGCGACGCACTTCTGGCCGGCCTTCTACCTGCAATCCGTTCGGGCAATAGTCCTGAAATCTGACAACTTGCAAAAAATTAGCCAATTCGCTAACAAGACGATTCAATTCCATCTCTGACTCTCATATACTGATCAATTATTAAAACAATTATTTGACTGCACCCATGCGACAACTCTGGACTATATTCTCACAAGCTGTCACCGTCTGCCTCGGTATTCTGTTTGTGATGAAACTATTTTATCCCAACCTGCTGGTGCAATCGAACGGTCAACAGACTATCGTCAAACAATCCACTCCCGGTGACCAGGCCGCCGCCATCGCTCAAACAGGCTATCGCGGCGCTGTCAGCAAGGCGACACCTTCAGTCGTCAATATCTTCACCACTGCACATATCAGCCAGGACCCGCACCGTGCGCTCAAGAATGACCCTTTATTCCGTCATTTTTTTGGCGAGGAAATGGAAGAAGAAGATGAACAGCCGGAAAACAGCCTGGGCAGCGGCGTGATCGTCAGTGCCGATGGCCTGATCCTGACCAACAACCATGTCATCAGCTCGGCAGACCAGATCGAAGTTGCCTTAAGTGACGGCAGCAAATCGTCCGCCACTGTGGTCGGTACCGACCCCGAAACAGATATAGCCGTGCTTAAGATCGACCGCAAAGCATTACCTGCCATCACCTTTAGCAATAGCGAGCAAATGAAGGTGGGTGATGTCGTGCTGGCGATCGGCAACCCGTTTGGCGTAGGCCAAACCGTGACGCAAGGCATCATCAGCGCGCTGGGTCGCAACCATCTGGGTATTAATACGTTCGAGAATTTCATCCAGACCGACGCATCCATCAACCCGGGCAACTCTGGCGGCGCATTGATCGATACCAACGGTAACCTGATTGGGATCAACAGCGCCATTTATTCCCGCAATGGTGGCAGCATGGGCATAGGCTTTGCCATTCCGGTGAGTATCGCGCAGCAGGTGATGGAACAAATCACTTCCAGCGGCTCGGTCACCCGTGGCTGGATAGGCATAGAAGCCCAAGACATCACGCCTGAACTGGCAGAATCATTTAATCTGAAGAGCATCAACGGTTCGCTGATCGCCGGGGTGTTGCTGGATAGCCCGGCAGACCGCGCCGGATTACGGCCTGGAGATATTCTCACTGCCATCAACAAGAAACCGGTGGCAGATAGTCAATCCATGCTGAATATTATTGCCCTGCTAAAACCGCGCGAGAAAGCCACATTGTCTATTTTGCGCACCGGCAAGAAAGTGGATATCGACCTGGTCGTAGGTAAGCGCCCACTACCGAGTAAAATACCTAAAAATAACTAAATCTGGATTCAGATGGAGGTCGGTGTTGTCGCACGCGGTGGTAGCCAGCGCACCACCAGCAGCCCGGCCTCATATAATATCCACAACGGGATAGCCAGCATAAACTGTGACACGATATCTGGTGGTGTAAAAATGGCCCCCAACACAAACGCGCCAACAATCACATAAGAACGCGCTTCTTTCAGTTGCTCTAAAGTCACCCAACCCATGAGTGCCATCAGTACCACCGCCACAGGCACTTCAAACGCGAATCCGAACGCCAGGAACATGCCAATCACAAAGTCCAGGTATTCGGCAATATCAGTCATCACCGCCACGCCTTGCGGTGCACTCCCGATCAGGAAACCGAACACCACGGGGAAAACTGCAAAGTAAGCGAACGCCATGCCAATAAAGAACAGGATGAGTGAAGCCACCAGCAAGGGCAGCAGCATGCGTTTCTCATGCGTGTACAAACCCGGCGCCACAAATGCCCAGCACTGATACAGTATCCATGGCAACGCCAGCAGAAACGCTGCCAGCATGGTGACTTTCATAGGCACAAAAAACGGCGTCGTGACCGCTGTCGCAATCATTTGGGCGCCTTGCGGCAACTTGGCCAGCAACGGTGCCGCTAGCAAACTATAGAGCTTATCGGCAAAAGGAAACAAGCCGACAAATATAACCAGCAAACCCGCTACTGCACGTAGCAGGCGGTTGCGCAGCTCAACCAGGTGGGTAATAAAATTTTCAGTAGGCGTCATAGGCTAAAGCGCATTCATCACGCGTTAAGACTGCGGCTCATCGATAAACATATCCGTGGTGTCACCGGCTGGTTTGGGTTTAGGTTTGCGCTGACGCTTAAGCGCGGGGCTGACAGTTGCATCCCCATGAGTAAGGTTTTGCACTGCATCTGATGATGGCGCCGGCTGATTGTCTTTGACTGCCATTTTAGATCGGCGCTTAGGCGAGGCCAAAGGGCTTTCTGTCGCGGTTTCCGGCACTTTCGCCCGACGTGGCTTGCGCGGCTTTTTAACGGCCTCAATCGCTACCGGTTCCTCAATCACCTGGGATTCAGTCGGCAGAATACTACGTTCGATATCGACATAACTCTGTTGCAGGCTGGAATGCACCTCGTCCTGCAACTTCTGCAGCTCTGCAAAGCGCGATTCACGATTGACTTCATCTTTGACCTGCGCGACAAAGCGCTGCAAGCGGCCAAAAAAAGCGCCCGCAGTGCGGGCGACTTTTGGCAGTTTTTCCGGCCCGATCACCACCAGTGCAACAATGGCGATCACCAGTAACTCAGAAAAAGAAATATCAAACACAGCGAGACTAGCGCTTATTTTTTGTCAGACAGTTCGTCTGGCTTGGATTCGCCTTTGCCTTCATTGACAGCCTTTTTGAACTCATTGACCGCCCCGCCGACATCGCTACCGATATTACGCAATTTTTTGGTACCAAACACCAGCACCACGATCAGCAATACAATTAACCAATGCCATACACTGAAGCTTCCCATCACAATCTCCTTTAACTGGCGGAGTGGCTGCGGTTATGCCGCAGCCCCACCACCGTAGACATGCAAATGAATGTGAAACACTTCTTGCCCGCCTTCACGGCCCACATTCATTAACGTTTTGTAGCCAATCAACCCTTGTTCTGCTGCCAGTTTAGGCGCCAGCAACATCATGCCACCGAGCAAATCCTGGTCTTCGGCAGCACAGTCTTTTAATGTCTCAATATGTTTTTTTGGCACGATCAGAAAGTGCACTTTAGCCATGGGACGGATGTCATGGAAAGCGATGACATTGTCGTCCTCATAAATACTTTTAGAAGGAATGCTACCGGCCGTGATTTTACAAAAAATGCAATCTGCGCTCATTCTGCCCTGCTCGCTTTCTCTGCAATGCCAGACAGGCCTTCGCGGCGCGCCAGTTCATTGAGCACATCCTGTGCGCTTAGCCCGGCATGACTCAGCAACACTAGGGTGTGAAACCATAAATCTGCGGTTTCATAAATGATTTCTTCGGCATTGCCGCCTTTGGCCGCAATCACGGTTTCTGTCGCTTCTTCGCCTATCTTCTTCAGGATACTGTCCAGGCCCTTGGCATGGAGCTTGGCCACATATGAAGCAGCAGGATCCGCAGATTTTCGCTGTTCCAGCAGTTCAGACAACCGATTTAAGACATCACTCATGATAAATCGCTTTCGGGTCCTTGATGACAGGCTCAACAGTCACCCAACGATCATTCTGCAACTGTTGGAAAAAACAATTGTGACGGCCGGTATGGCATGCGATGCCGCCTTGCTGTTCTACAGTGAGCAGTACTACGTCATTGTCGCAATCCAGACGGATATCATGCACGATCTGGGTGTGGCCGGACTCTTCGCCTTTATGCCACAGCCTGCTGCGTGAACGGGAGTAATACACGGCATGACCCGTCTCGCGTGTCAGCTGCAACGCTTCACGATTCATCCAGGCAAACATCAGTATCTTGCCCGAAGTGAGTTCCTGGGCAATGACAGGCACCAAGCCGTCATCACTCCAGGCCACCTGTTCCAGCCAAGTCATCGTATTTCCAACCCGTGTTGACGCATATAGTCTTTCGCTTGCTGTACCGTAAACTCACCATAATGGAAAATACTGGCGGCCAGCACGGCATCCGCCCCACCCAAGGTCACACCATCAACCAGGTGTTGCAAGTTACCAACGCCGCCGGAGGCAATCAGTGGTACATCTACAGCGTCACTGATCGCTTTATTCAATGGATTATTAAAACCTATCTTGGTACCATCGCGGTCCATACTGGTAACCAGCAATTCCCCCGCGCCCAGGCTAACCATTTTACGTGCCCACTCGACTGCATCCAAGCCGGTCGCATTACGGCCACCGTGGGTGAAGACTTCCCACTCAAATGGCTGGTTGTCGACTTTTTTGGCATCGATGGCAACAACGATACATTGCGAACCAAAGCGGCTGGCAGCATCTTCAACGACCTGCGGATTCAGCACCGCAGTGGTGTTGATACTGACCTTGTCGGCACCGGCATTCAGCAATCGCCGCACATCCTCTACTTTACGCACACCGCCGCCTACAGTCAGCGGGATAAATATCTGCTCGGCCACACGTTCGATAATATGCAAAATCAGGTCGCGGTCATCAGAACTGGCGGTAATATCAAGAAAGGTCAGCTCATCGGCGCCCTGATCGTTGTAGCGTTGCGCAATCTCTACCGGGTCACCGGCATCACGCAGTTCAAGAAAATTGACGCCTTTGACCACGCGACCATTCGTCACATCCAGGCAAGGAATGATGCGTTTAGCACACCCCATTATGCGCTGAGCTCATCTGCCAGTTTCTGGGCTGCGGTAAAGTCCAGTGTGCCTTCGTAAATGGCACGGCCGGTAATCGTACCAATAATCCCTTCAGCCTGCACCGCACATAATTTGCGCACATCATCGAGGTTGGTCACACCACCACTGGCGATCACCGGGATGGTCAGGGCTTGCGCCAGGGCCACGGTCGCTTCAATATTGACGCCAGTCAGCATGCCGTCACGGCCAATGTCTGTGTAGACTATGCTTTCCACACCATAATCTTCAAACTTCTTCGCCAGGTCGATCACATCGTGACCAGTCAATTTAGACCAGCCATCCACCGCAACCTTGCCATCTTTGGCATCCAGCCCGACCATGATCTGGCCCGGGAATGCATAGCAGGCCTCGTGCAGAAAACCTGGGTTTTTCACGGCGGCAGTGCCTATGATGATGTAACTGATGCCGTCATCCAGATAACGTTCTATGGTATCCAGATCGCGAATACCGCCACCCAGTTGGATAGGAATATCACCACCAACGGCCGCCACGATCGACTTGATGGCGTTTTCATTGACCGGTTTACCGGCAAACGCACCATTCAAATCAACCAGGTGCAGGCGCTTGCCACCCTGATCCACCCAGTGTCTGGCCATGGCCGCCGGGTCTTCAGAAAATACGGTGGATTCTTCCATCAGCCCCTGCTTCAAGCGAACACAGTGACCATCTTTTAAATCAATTGCCGGGATAATTAACATGCTGTTTTGTATTGAAAAATAACGAATTTGGACAAAGGGTTTGAAAACACTATCATGGTTTCCAGTTTACAAAATTACGCAAAAGTTGCAAGCCTGATTCTGCACTCTTTTCCGGGTGAAATTGGACGGCAAATACGTTGTCCCGCGCAATCGCACAGGTATAGTCAAACGGGTAAGCCGTGGTCGCAGCTGTCAGCGCCGATTCTGCAGGCGCCACATAGTAACTATGCACATAATAAAAGCGTGCAAGATCAGGGATATCCTGCCACAAATCATGTTTCAGGGCTTGCTGTACCTTACTCCAGCCCATGTGTGGTACTTTCAGCTTGGCGCCGTGAGCATCCACCATTTTTTCGGCTGGAAAGCGCTTCACTTCACCGGGGTAAATACCCAGGCCAGGCACATCGCCTTCTTCAGAATGCTCGAACAGCATTTGCAAACCGATGCAAATCCCCAGGAAAGGCTTGTCACGTGTCGCCGCAATCACAGCCTGTCGTAAACCACGCGTATCCAGTTCACGAATACAGTCCGGCATCGCGCCCTGCCCGGGAAACACCACGCGTTCAGCAGCGGCAATCTGTTCCGGATCGCTGGTGATCTCGATGTGCACATCCGGCGCAACTGCTTTCAAGGCATTGGCGACAGATCTTAAATTACCCATGCCGTAATCAATGACGGCGACTTGCAAACGATTCATGTATGGCGTATCGGCTTATAGCGAACCCTTGGTCGATGGCATCATTCCAGCCATGCGCGGGTCAGGGGTAATGGCAACGCGCAAGGCACGGCCAAACGCTTTGAAAATAGTTTCCGCCTGATGATGCGCATTATGACCTTTCAGGTTATCAATGTGCAAAGTCACCAGCGAGTGGTTGATGAACCCCTGAAAGAATTCATAGAACAAGTCTACATCAAACTCACCGATCATGGCACGCGTAAACTTGCAGTCAAACTCGAGGCCAGGACGCCCGGACAGGTCGAGCACAACACGGCTCAAAGCTTCGTCCAGCGGCACATAGCTGTGGCCATAACGCGTCAGACCTTTTTTATCACCTAGGGCCTTTGCAAAGGCCTGGCCCAGGGTAATGCCGATATCTTCAACCGTGTGGTGTCCATCAATATGCAGATCACCTTTGGCATGCACTTTTAAATCTATCATGCCGTGGCGGGCAATTTGATCCAGCATGTGGTCCAGAAAACCCAGGCCGCTCTGCAAATCAGACACGCCGGTGCCATCCAGATTGATAGCAACTGTAATTTGGGTTTCGAGTGTATTGCGCGTGACTTCAGCTTGGCGTGACATAGTGGGAAAAGAGGTGTTCACAGAGATTTAGCAAATAATACAGGCATTTTACCGCAAGTCTTCGCGGCTAGGCAAAATCTGTCACTAAAAACAAAAAAGCAGCCCGTGAGGACTGCTTTTTAGACTGCTGACTATCTGCTGTTGACCAGCCCGGGGCGGCCAACAGATCAAATCAAACAGAGATTAGTTAGCTGGAGTTTCTGCAGCAGGTGCAGCTTCTTCAGTTGCCGCTGGAGCAGCTTCTTCAGTAGCAGCAGGTGCTTCAGCAGCAGGCGCAGCATCAGCAGGTGCAGCCTCTTCAGCTACTGGCGCTTCTGAAGCAGGAGCAGCTTCTTCAGATTTTTTACCCAGCAGTGAGAATACCAATACTGCAGCAACAGCAGCGATAATCCATGGCAGCAACTTGTTGCCACCTTTAGCAGAAGTACCAGCACCGTGTGCGATTTTTGTGATTTCTGAAGCAGCAGCAGCAGGATCAGCAGCACCGTAGATAGCAGCGCCAGCAACAACGATGTCAGCACCAGCATCTACCACTTGTTTAGTAGTTGCAGCCTTAACACCACCAGCAACAGATACTTTAGCGCCTGTTTTCAAGCCAGATACCAGGCCCAGGTCAGCAAATGGTGTATGGCCAGCAGCTTGTTGATCCAAGCCAGTGTGTACGCCAATGATGTGCGCGCCCAATTTAACGACTTCTAATGTGCGTGCTTTTTTGTCTTTTACGTTGATCAGGTCAACTTGCGCTTCTTTACCGTATTTGTTAGCAGCATCGACCACACCTTTGATCGTACCAACATCTGCAGTACCCAGCACAGTCACGATATCCGCGCCGGCTTTGTAGAATGGCTCAGCTTCGTAGAAGCCAGCATCCATGGTTTTCAGGTCAACCAAAATCTTGTTGTTAGGGAATTTAGTACGCAATGCTTTCAACAGTTCGATACCGTTATGCTTGATACAAGGTGTACCAATTTCCAGGATATCAACATGTGGCGCCACTTTGGCGGCCAAAGCGATTGTTGCGTCAAAATCCAATGAGTCTAATGCCATCTGGGTTTGTGCCATTTTTCTTCCTCCGAGTTTGCTCTATTTTAAATCCAATGAACTTTTGCGCAGCAATGATGCAAACGCAACCCTCACTGCACATTATGTACAATAGCGTGCATCATAACCGTATTTCAAACAAAATGACAATATTGCGTCATCTTTTTTTACTTCACTAAAGATTCATTTAAGCGATGTTAGCAGTTATATTGCTGCACGTAGTTTGATTTTAGCGACATCAAGCTTGCAAAAGACTCTTCACAGCAGCAATTAACGCGAGATTCTGGCTTTCATTGCCTATGGTGATACGCAGAAAGTCACTGATCCTGGCTGGTTTTTTGAAATGACGCACGATCACAGCCTGTTCGCGCAAACCTGCCGCAAGTTGCTCACCAGCATATTGCGGATGACGCGCAAAGATAAAATTGGCGCCAGATGGCAGCACTTCGAACCCCAGCGCCTGCAAATCATCAACTAATTGCTCACGTGCGGCAATCACCTGCTGCCGGGTTTGCTGAAAATAAGCTTCATCCTGCAGGGCGGCAACTGCGCCTGCTTCCGCAAACCTATCAATCGGATAAGAATTAAAGCTATCTTTCACGCGGATCAGCGCTTCAATCAAACCAGCATCACCGACTGCATAACCGATCCGCAAACCGGCCAGCGAACGCGATTTAGAATAAGTATGCGTCACCAACAGGTTTGGATAGCGGCTGATCAGGGCGACTGCTGACTCGGTGCCAAAATCCACATACGCCTCATCAATCACGACGACGGAGTCTTTATTAGCTTGCAGTAAGCCTTCAATGTCGGCCAACGGCAGCGGAATCCCTGTCGGTGCATTCGGGTTAGGGAAAATAATGCCGCCATTGGGGCGCAGGTAATCATCTATCGCAATCTCAAACCGCGCATTCAGTGGCACGGTTTCGTATTGAATGCCATACAAGCCGCAATAGACCGGATAAAAACTATAGGTGATATCCGGAAACAGCAAGGGCAAGTCGTGTTTCAATAATGCCTGAAAGATATGCGCGAGTACTTCGTCTGAACCATTACCTACAAATACCTGATTGGTTTGCAGGCCATGATATTCAGCGATTGCTGCTTTCATGCGGCTGGAGTCGGGGTCAGGATACAGGCGTAAACTATCCGCTGCTTCCGCCTGCAAAGCTGCAATCACTTTGGGGCTTGGGCCATAAGGATTCTCATTGGTATTCAGCTTGATCAGGTTTTGAATCTTGGGCTGCTCGCCTGGCACATAGGGTGTCAGGGCATGCACAATCGGACTCCAGAATTTACTCATAGTCGCCAACCCTTATTTCAGGCGGTATTCGGCGCTGCGCGCGTGCGCCTGCAGGCCTTCGCCATAAGCAAGTGTTGCTGCAATCTTGCCCAGCGTTTGCGCGCCTTCGCTTGAGACCATGATCAGGCTGGAGCGCTTCTGGAAGTCATACACACCCAATGGCGAGCTGAAGCGCGCCGTGCGTGAAGTCGGCAGCACGTGGTTAGGTCCGGCACAATAATCACCCAGGGCTTCGCAGGTATCGCGCCCCATGAAAATGGCACCGGCGTGTTTGATTTTTTTGCTGAATGCTAACGCGTCGTCCATGGATAACTCCAAGTGCTCAGGCGCAATAAAGTTACAAATCTCGGCTGCTTCTTGCAGATCCTTCACCTGTATCAATGCGCCGCGATTTTCCAAGGAGGTGCGGATGATTTCCTGTCTGGGCATTTCAGTGACCTGGCGCTCAATGCTGGCCTGCACCTGGTCAAGAAACTCGGCGCTCGGTGATAGCAAGATCGCCTGTGCCAATTCATCATGTTCTGCCTGGCTGAACAAATCCATCGCTGTCCAGTCAGGATTGCTCTTGCCATCGCTGATGACCAGGATTTCAGAAGGGCCTGCCACCATATCAATGCCGACGACACCGAATACACGGCGCTTGGCAGCCGCGACATAAGCATTGCCCGGGCCGACAATCTTATCTACCTGTGGCACTGTCTCAGTACCATACGCCAGCGCGCCTACCGCCTGTGCGCCACCAATACAGAATACGCGCGTCACACCGCACACAGCCGCGGCAGCCAACACCAATGGGTTCTTCTCGCCATTAGGAGTAGGCACAACCATGATCAGCTCTTGCACACCAGCCACTTTGGCCGGGATCGCATTCATCAATACGGAAGAAGGATAAGCCGCTTTACCGCCAGGCACATATAAGCCGACGCGATCAAGCGAAGTCACCTGTTGACCGAGCAAGGTGCCATCCGCTTCGGTATATTGCCAGGATTGCATGACCTGCTTTTCGTGATAACTACGCACCCGGTCAGCCGCGGCTTGCAAAGCTTCGCGCTGGGCGGCTGGCAAACTGGTCAGGGCCGCCTGTAACTCAGCTTGCGGAATTTCCAGTTGCGCCAGACTGTCAGCATTGGTCTTATCAAAGCGGTTGGTATATTCCAGCACCGCGGCATCCCCGCGCGCTTTCACATCCTTGAGAATATTGGCGACCACCTGGTCAATGTTGTCGTCCTGCGCGGTCTCAAACGCCAGCAAGGCTTTCAGTTCGCGATCAAAATCCGCAGATTGGGTGGTTAAACGTTTAATCTTCATATGTTTACTGTGATGAATCTTTCTGGATAGCTTCAGCAAAACTGTCAATGATCGGCTGCAATGAAGGGCGGTTCACTTTGAACGAGGCCTGGTTCACCACCAGGCGTGAGCTGATCGCACCGATCTCTTCAACGGCTTTGAGTTTATTGGCGCGCAAGGTGCCTCCGGTGCTGACCAGGTCGACAATCGCATCTGCCAACCCTACCAGAGGACCCAACTCCATGGAGCCATATAATTTGATCAGGTCTACATGCATGCCTTTGGCGGCAAAATGTTCACGCGCCGTTTTCACATACTTGGTGACAACCTTTAAGCGCGCGCCCTGACGGATGCTAGCTTCGTAATCAAAGTCTTCGCGTACGGCCACCATCATCTTGCAACGGGCGATATTCAAATCCAGAGGCTGGTACAGGCCTTCACCGCCATGTTCATCCAGCACATCTTTGCCGGCAATGCCGATATCAGCAGCACCATATTGCACATAGGTCGGCACATCGGTAGCACGGACAATGATCAAGCGCACATCGTCACGGTTGGTTGGCAGAATCAGTTTGCGTGAAGATTCAGGATCTTCCAGCGACCGGATACCTGCCGCTGCCAGTAGCGGTGTGGTTTCTTCAAAAATGCGCCCTTTACTGAGTGCGATAGTAATCATGGTTTGTTTAACCTAGGTATTATTTTAATTTGCGTATTATTTAATAAGCGCTTCACTTAATGTGATCTGCGTACTTTGGCGCCCAATTGATTCAGTTTTTCTTCCAGCCGCTCGTAGCCACGATCCAGGTGATAAATGCGGTCTATCACTGTTTCACCTTCTGCCACCAGCCCCGCTAACACCAGCCCGGCAGAAGCGCGCAAGTCTGTCGCCATCACATTGGCGCCTTCCAGTGCGGGCACGCCCTTGACAAACGCAGTATTGCCCTGGATCTCAATATTGGCACCCATGCGTTGCAGTTCCTGCACGTGCATAAAGCGGTTTTCAAAAATGGTTTCCACCACCGTAGAAACGCCTTCTGCCATGGTGTTCATCGCCATGAACTGCGCCTGCATATCAGTAGGGAAAGCCGGGTGCGGCGCGGTGCGGATATTGACCGCTTTCAACTGACCATTACTTTTAACGGTAATACTGTCGGCGTCCGTGCTGATCTGCACACCCGCCTCACGCAGTTTTTCGATGACAGCTTCCAGCAGATCGGCACGGGCGTTTTTCAAGGTGACTTCGCCACCCGTCATGGCGGCAGCTACCATGTAGGTACCGGCTTCAATACGGTCACAGACGATATGGTGCTGTGCGCCGGTCAAGCGCTCTACGCCTTCAATGGTGATGGTGTCAGTACCAGCACCCGTGATTTTCGCGCCCATTTTGTTCAGACATTCAGCCAGATCTACGACTTCGGGTTCTTTGGCAGCATTTTCCAGCACGGTAGTGCCTTGCGCCAGCGCGGCGGCCATCATCAGGTTCTCAGTGCCAGTCACCGTCACCATATCCATATAATAAGTAGCGCCTTGCAAACGGCGGTTAGGCAAATGCAAGGTGCTGGCCTGGATGTAGCCATGCGTGATATGCATGGCAGCACCCATGGCTTGCAGGCCTTTGATGTGTAAATCTACCGGGCGTGAGCCTATGGCACAGCCGCCAGGCAATGACACACGTGCCGTACCAAAGCGCGCCAGCAACGGGCCCAGCACCAGGATAGACGCACGCATGGTTTTTACCATTTCGTAGGTCGCTTCAAACGAAGCGACATCACTGGCATCCAGGCTGACCTGGTCATCCGTTTTGCTGACTTTCACGCCCATGGTGTCCAGCAGCTTGAGTGTGGAGGCCACATCCCGCAACTCTGGTACGCCGGTCAATATCAGCGGTGTTTCCGCCAGCAAACCCGCACATAAAATCGGCAAGGCAGCATTCTTAGCGCCAGACACGACTACTTCGCCGTGCAAAGGCACGCCGCCCTCAATAATCAGTTTGTCCAAGATTATGCTTCCGACAACAGGGTTTGCAGCTCACCACTCTGGTACATGCTACGCATGATGTCAGCACCACCAATGAATTCACCTTTGACATACAATTGGGGAATCGTCGGCCAGTTTGCATATTGCTTGATGCCTTCGCGAATATCCATGTCTTGCAACACGTCTACGGCCACGAATTCGGCGCCACAGGCATCCAGGATTTGTGTCGCCACATTTGAAAATCCACATTGCGGGAATTTCGGGCTACCTTTCATATACAGCACCACTTTATTAGTGGTGACTGTCTCTTTAATTTTTGCTTGTGCGTCCATGTTTTCTCCAATCGATTCTATTTAGTCGCAGCGTCAAGCACTTATGCTTGCTGCATCTGTTGCCATTGTGTCGGCGTATAAGTTTGCATGGCCAGCGCATGTATCTCGGCGCGCATGCGGTCACCCAGCGCGGCGTACACCAGCTGGTGCTGCTGCACCATGCGTTTACCTTCGAATAAAGGGCTGACGACCACCGCATCAAAATGCGTGCCGTCGTCCCCATTCACTTTTATATAATCGCATTCCAAACCACTGAGGATATACGATTGCAATTGAGCTGCTGTTAACACAAAACCTCGCTTTTATTTCAATCTCAGCTGAAAACGGTGCAGCGTTTTGCTAACACCGGATCGCACTAACTACGTAATTTATAACCGGATTTTAACATCTTTAGGCATAGCCACGCTAATGCCAGCAGAAACGCACCTACGACACTGACACTTAGCCATGGCGAAACATCTCCCTGGCCAAAGAATCCATATCTAAACCCATCTATCATGTAGAAAAAAGGGTTGAGCTGAGACACTGCCTGCCAGAATGGTGGCAGGGAATGGATAGAGTAAAACACGCCAGAGAGAAACGTCAGCGGCATGATGACAAAGTTCTGGAAGGCCGCCATCTGGTCGAACTTATCCGCCCAGATACCGGCGATCACGCCAAAGGTACCCAGCAATGCACTGCCCAGCAGGGCGAATGTCACAATCCACAATGGGTGAACTGTGGGCACATCGACAAAACACAATGCCACCAGATAGATACTGAGCCCGACCGCCAGGCCGCGGATCATGGAAGCGGCCAGGAAAGCGACAAAAAATTCCAGGTAGGTTAATGGCGTTAGCATCAAAAAAATAATATTGCCCATCACCTTGGACTGGATCAGACTGGAAGAACTATTGGCAAACGCATTTTGTAGCAAGGACATCATCATCAGGCCCGGCACCAGAAACGCGGTGTAACTCACCTGGTCATAGACTTTCACATGTGACTCCAGCACATGTGAAAAAATCAGCAGATAGAGCAATGCGGTCAATATGGGTGACGCAATGGTTTGAAACGCAACCCGCCAGAACCTTAACAGCTCTTTTTTAAACAGCGTATACATGCCACGGTGGCGCGCGCTGATATGGTCATCCAGCCAGTAAAAAGGATTCAGCCGTTTTAGTAGCCATTTCATGCTGTTTGCCCTCCGTGACTACCTACCAGATTCAGGAACACATCTTCCAGATCCACCTCTTGCAACTGGATATCCAGCACAGACACTTCTGCCTGGCGCAATGCGGATAGGATCACTTCAATACGTCCGATATCAGGCAGGTTAAAAATCACTTCGTCGCCCTGTTGCTGCTTGATCAAAGAGTGAAGCTGTGCCGGCACTGCGCCCTCCAGGCGTAAGGACAATTGTTTGGCGGCGTGGCTGTGCAACAGTTGCTTGGTGGTGTCCAGCGCCACGATCTTGCCGTGCTTCATCATGGCCACCCGTTCGCACAGGGTTTCAGCCTCTTCCAGGTAATGCGTGGTCAGGATAATGGTATGGCCCTGCTGGTTCAGCTTTTGTATAAAGCCCCACAGCATCTGGCGCAGCTCTACATCGACCCCTGCGGTCGGCTCATCGAGCACAATCACGGGCGGCTTGTGGGCCAGCGCCTGCGCAATCAGGGCACGGCGTTTCATGCCGCCGGATAACTGGCGCATATTGGTATGCGCTTTATCCGTCAGCCCCAAACCCTCGATCACTTCATCCACCCAGGCGTCATTTTCCGGTCCACAGCCGAAATAACCGGCCTGGAAACGCATCATTTCACGCACATTGAAAAACGGATCAAACACCAGCTCCTGCGGCACAACGCCCAGGGCCATGCGCGCTTGCTGATAAGCAGACTGCACATCATGCCCCATGATGCGGATATGCCCACTGGTGGGTTTTAACAAACCGGACAACAGGTTGATCAATGTCGATTTACCGGCACCATTCGGGCCGAGTAGCGCAAAGAATTCACCCTGCTGTATGGTCAGGTCTATGCCCCTCAGCGCTTCAAACGCACCAAAATGCTTGGTAATACCCTGGATTTCAACGGCTGCCGCCACGGTGTTGCCTTTCCCTATCCTAAAAAAACGAAACCCCACCTCTGTCCACAGAGCTGGGGTTTGCTGACTGAGATATCAAGTTAATTCAACAAGAAACTATCCACACCATATAACTGCATCAAACTACGCAGATTGTCAGGCACCCCCACTACCGAGATAGACCCGGCCTGGGCATGCTCATGATGAAACTGGCGCTGAATCTCAAAAATCAAACTCACTGCCACCGTATCTACCTCTTCCACTTTGGAAAAGTCCAGCGTCAATGGCGGGTCCAGGCGCAACGTTTGCAACTGTGCCAGGGCGTTACTGATATTGTTAATCAGCAAATCACCACTGAAGCTCAATGTATTTGCCTGTTGTGTAATAGTTGCCACGATGACCCTTTATTGAGAAATTACTTACCAGTAGCGGCTTTGTTTTTTTCAGCCAGCTTTTTATTCAGGCTGTCTAACCCGTTCTGGCGGATTTCCTGTGCAAACTGGCTACGGTAATTGGTAACCAGGCTCACACTTTCAATCACGATATCGAATACTTTCCAGTCTTCGCCTTTTTTACCCAATGTGTAATCCACAGAGATCGGATCGCCACCTGGCTGCTGGATCGCCGTTTTCACAGTCGCAGTCTCTGCACCTGCTTCCAGACGGAAAGGCTTGTACTCGATAGACTGGTTTTTATATTTGGACAATGCCGTGGCGTATGTGCGCAACAACAGGGTTTTAAACTCAGCCTGAAAAGCAGTTTGCTGCTCAGGGGTCGCCTTGGTCCAGTTTTTACCCAATACCAGACGGGATACTTTATCAAAGTCAAAGTTTGGCAGAATCTTCTCTTCAGCCAGCGCAAAAATCTTTTGCTGGTTACCCGCCTGAATATCTTTATCAGACTTGATGACATCGACCACATCATCGGCAGTTTTCTTCACCAGCTGATCCGGTGCCAATCCTGCAAATGCCACATTACTTACCAGCCATATGGCACAAGCCATCCACCATTTTTTCATCGAATTCCCTTTATTAAGCATTTAAATTACTTACCAATTTTGTCCAAAGGACTGGCATCCAACGCATCAGCATCTGTTTCGGTTGATGCGGCAGCAGTTTTTGCTGGTTTATCATCCCCTTCAGTCGCCTTGCTGTATAAAAACTGGCTAATCAATTTTTCCAGAACCACGGCGTCTTGTGTCTGCATAATCTTGTCACCATTTTTCAGGCTGGTTTCGTCGCCGCCGGCTTCCAGACCTACGTACTGCTCACCCAACAAACCCGCCGTGTAGATATTGGCGAAGGTATCTTTAGGGAAGCTGTAACGCTTGTCGATATTCAGACTGACAACGGCCTCATAAGTTTTTGAATCGAAGTTAATTCCTTCGACACGGCCCACAACGACACCGGCACTTTTAATCGGTGCACGTGGTTTAAGACCGCCAATATTCTCAAAGTTCGCGGTGACGGTATAAGTTGCACCGATATTGGTGGTCGTCAGGTTGCCGACTTTCATGGCCAGGCCCAGTAATGCAGCAAAGCCCATCGCCACAAAAATACCTACCCATAAATCAATTGTTGTTCTTTCCATTGCTGCTCCTCACGAATGCTCTTGATCTAGTGTTGTTTCTTTAGCCGAGCATGAACGCTGTTAATATAAAATCCAATGCCAATACTGCCAGTGACGAGGTCACCACGGTGCGTGTCGTTGCCCGGCTAACGCCTTCTGCTGTCGGCGGCGCATCATAGCCTTCAAACAAGGCGATCATGGTACATGCGATGCCGAACACCACGCTTTTGAATACGCCATTCAGGATGTCGTATTCCCAATCTACATTGGCCTGCATCTGCGACCAGAATGCCCCGGCATCCACACCGATCAGAGGCACAGCCACCATATAGCCACCCAGAATGCCCATCATAGTGAACAGGGTCGCTAGGATAGGCATGGCGATCACGCCAGCCCAAAACCGTGGTGCAATCACGCGTGCGATCGGGCTGACCGCCATCATTTCCATGGCAGATAACTGTTCGGTGGCTTTCATCAAGCCGATTTCGGCGGTAATCGCCGTACCGGCGCGACCTGCAAATAGCAAGGCGGTCACTACCGGGCCAAGTTCACGCACCAGCGCCAACGCGACCAGCACGCCTATGGCCTCTGAAGAACCATACCGCTGCAAGGTATGGTAACCCTGCAACGCCAATACCATGCCGACAAAGAACGCCGACACCAGGATAATGATCAGTGACAACACGCCGGTGAAATACACTTCGCGCACTGTTAACCTGAAGCGGCGGAAACTTTCGCCGGAAGAGATCATGGTCAGGCCGAATAACCGGGCACCTGCGCCAAATCGCCACATCTTATTAATAAAGCCCGCGCCAAGTTTTTTGAGCAGGCGTTCTAGTGTGCGCATCAACGTGCCCCTCTTAACAAACTGGCATGATACTCGGGCGCCGCATAGTGGAAAGGCACCGGACCATCTTTTTCACCATGCACGAACTGGTGCACAAATGGCAATTCAGAGTTGCGCAAGTCGTCAGGTGTTCCTTCAGCCGCCACCACGCCATTGGCCACAAAATACACATAATCGGCAAACTGGAAAGTTTCTTCCACATCATGCGTGACAATAATGGAGGTCGCACCCAGCGCATCGTTCAGGCTGCGGATCAGGTCACAGATCACCGCCATTGAAATCGGGTCCAGCCCGGCAAACGGCTCGTCATACATGATAATACTCGGGTCCAAAGCGATCGCCCTGGCCAAAGCCACACGCCGTGCCATGCCGCCTGACAGTTCTGTCGGCTTCAAAGCGTGCGCACCACGCAAACCAACCGCATTCAGTTTCATCAATACCAGGTCACGAATCATGCTTTCCGGCAAATCGGTGTGTTCACGAATCGGGAAAGCAACGTTCTCAAATACAGATAAATCGGTAAACAGAGCACCGTGCTGAAACAGCATGCCCATTTTTCTGCGCAAGCGGTAAATACCGTCACGGTCTTGTTTATGCACCACTTCACCGCCAACCTGGACTTCACCTTTGGTAGGCTTGAGCTGACCACCGATCAGACGTAGCAAAGTGGTTTTACCACTGCCGCTGCCGCCCATAATCGCCACGACCTTGCCTTTTGCAAAGGTCATATTGATGCCGTGATGCAGCAATTTACCTTTGTAACCAAAGGAAAGGTCTTTAATTTCTACGATTGATTGGGCCATGTGATTGGTTTCTGTTGCAAGCGGCTCTCATTCTAAATCAGAATGCGATGAGAAATATGTATGTATAACGCATAAAACAAAAAGCCCGGAAAACAGGCTTTTTGTGTGACAGATGTGTTGTATTCTACACTAAAAACTCATGCAGACTAAATACGGCGAAGCTGCCTGTGGTGCGGCTTCACCCGTGCCCGCTACACCACTGACCAATATGCGCATCGCGCCGCTATTGCCTGCACCATCATCCAGCATGCTATCGAGTTGTGTGGCATATCTGCCTAAAATACCATCGGAACACATGGCATGCGCGGTGTTAAAAGTGTTTGCGGGCACTGCGCCTAATGTACTGACGCTAGCCACACCTACCCGACCACCTTCGCTATTTCTGGGAAGATATTGGTCACTGGTCATATTCACAGAGCCTGTAGCTAAGCCTGCCAACCGTAAATGTTGCCATACGAGGAACGACTCATCTGTGGCAGTCTTTGAATCCCAGGCCCCTTGTATCAAACCATTCTGCGTTTGACTGCCTGTACTGGCATTCACACCTCCAGTGAGATGGGTATCAGCTGCACGATCATCGCCTGGCAGCGCGCGAAACCTGTCCTGATAACCATAAAAATAAGTCGGGATATTCCTGAAATCACTGGCCAGACTTTTTACTTTGGCATTCGCGATCAACTCCTGCCCGCGCATTACACCTGCCAGCAATAACCCAGCAATCACCAGCACAATCGCTAATTCAATCAAGGTAAATCCTTGTTGCCTGTTCATGTTGAATCCTCCGTTTGTAGTTGTTTAGTATCTTGTTTGACTGAGTGATCATCAGCCCAGCCCACAAAATACTAACATTTATTAACATTGGTAAACAACCAGCAAAATATGGGGATTGATAAACGAAACGGGCAAGCGATTTTCACGCTTGCCCGTTAGGAGATGCCTATTTTAAATCTGATTTAATTCAACAGAATACGTTTTACCAGCCTGGTTTAGCCTGTTCGTAAGTGCGGGCAAGCCTGACGCCAGCTTTATCCGCGCAAGTTATAAAGTCCCGTAGGAGTGCAAACCGCTCAGGAACATATTCACGCCCAAAAATGCAAAGGTCGTGACCAGCAAGCCTACCAGCGCCCACCAGGCCAGCACGCTGCCTCGCAAGCCTTTCATCAGGCGCAAGTGCAGCCAGGCCGCATAGTTTAACCAGACGATTAACGCCCAGGTTTCTTTAGGATCCCATGACCAGTAACCACCCCATGCCTCCGCTGCCCACATCGCGCCCAGGATGGTGGCGATGGTAAAGAAGGCAAAGCCGATGGCGATGGCTTTATACATCAGGTCATCCAGCACATGCAATGCAGGCAAACGGCTTGCCAGCACCCCTTTCTTGGCCAGCAAATAAGCCCCGGCCACCATGGCAGCCAATGAGAATGCGCCATAACCGATAAAGTTGGCCGGCACATGTATCTTCATCCAGTAACTTTGCAGCGCGGGCACCAGTGGCTGAATTTCGTTGGCATGACGGTCAAAGGTATACCACAGGATAAACCCGACTGCGGCATTGATTACCACCAGCACAAAACCACCGAGCTGGCGCGTTTTGAACAATTGCTCATAATGCAGGTAAAGCAAGGCAGTAATCAGACAAAACAGAATGAACACTTCATACAGGTTACTGATAGGGATATGGCCGATGTCCGGTGCAATCAGGTAAGACTCATACCAGCGCACCATCAGCCCGACAAAGCCGAATAAGGTCGCGGCCCAGGTCAGGGCAGAAGCGACTTTCGCGGTAAAGTCAGAACGCTGGAACAGCGCCAGCCAGTAAGTGAGCATGGCCAGGACGAACAACACATTCATCCACATCACTGCCGATTGACTTGCCAGCAGAAACTTGAGCAAAAAGCGTTGGCTACCATTGGCCAGATCGCCCTGGTAGCTGTAGACCCCGATCAAACTGACGATAGCCACCCCCAGCACCAGTCGGGCGATCGCCGACCAGCGCCAGCCCAGGTAGCTGAATACACCGACCGCACCAAACAGGAAACTGACTTCGTAGATATCCATATAACCAGCATAGCGCTGGTAGGAAAAAATGCCTCCAGCCAGCAGCAGCACTGCATACAACCAGTCATAGGCAGTCAGTGATTGCCAAAAGGACGTTGGTTTAGTCCATGTAGGTGATGTGCTCATCGAAATTCCCCTCTAGCTATTTAAACAGGCGTTGATGCCACCTGCGTTTGCAACAGCCCGGTAAGCTGCTGTTGCATGCGGACAAAGTCCTGGTCCAGATCCATGTTTTTACGGTTGGACGACATTGCCAGTAACACTTCCTGCTGTGTGGGTTTGATTAATAACCACACGCGTCGTTCCCTGATATAAAACATGGAGAAAATACCTAATACCAGCATCACCGAACCCAGGTACACCCAGTTTTGCCCGGGGGAACGCGTCAGCTGGAAACCACTGGCCTGTTTCAGTGTGTAATTCTTCAGCTGGAAATAGTAAGGTGTGCCGTAGAAAAACAGGTCATTCATGGCGTTCAAACTATCCTGCACAAATATGGCAGTGGCCTGGTCTGTTGGCGCTGGCGCCAGGTTGCGCTGCGCACGGCTGATCTGGTACGCCTGCAGTGCAGCCGTATTTAACAATTTCAGGTAGGTTTGTGCGGCTTGCTCGCGCTGGTCTTTAGGCACGGCATTTTCAATGATTTTGGAAAGCTCACTGTAGCCGCCACGTTTAAAGGTCAACAACAACTGTTGCAAGCTTTGCTCAAACTGTGCCTTCAACTGCGGGTTGCCACTAGGCATCTGTTTGGCCACCTGGCTGGCGATGTCACGGATAGACGCATCGTTGCGCATGGTTTGGCGCAAGCCCATGAAGCCGTCGATTTCGAGATCATCATCTGCTGGCACACGCAGGTACTTGAACTCATCCTGCACCGTCTCGCGCATGCCGGAAACAAAATAGGCACGCCCATCCAGCTGCAAGGGTTGCATGTAATTGACATATTCACGCGCCTGGCCGCTGGCATTACGCAATTTCAGGGTGGTGTTCGGACCGACATTGTGCGGCTTGCCTTTGCCATCTTTGGACAAATTCAGGATATTAAACTGGCGGAACTCGTTGAACTCCACACTCAGCTTTTGCGCACCCTCGCCCAGAGAACCTTTTTGCAGGATCACGCCATCAATATCAAAGCTATCCTGGTTGGCCGCCGCCAGGTTCCATAACTTGAATTTGAGTTGTGACCCGCCATCCTGAAAGTCGGATTGATAAATCGCAATGCCTTTATGAATATAAGGATGATTGACGCGGATAGTGGTTTCAATCGGTTTGTCCAACTCAGGGTCGGTAATGACAATGTCGCTCTCGAAGGATTTTGGCATCCCGGTCGGGTAATGCTCTATGCGGAAATCCTTGAGCCCGACAGTGAAAGGCAGATCCTGCACCAGGTAACCATCACGCACGCGCACAAAAGCCACATTATCCCGCTCACCTTCCGGCAAGGTCATATTGGCACGGAAGGATAAATTGTTCACACCCAGGCGGCTTTCTTCGGGTACTTTGCGGGTAGCGATATCGCGGGTTTCAATTTTCTTGAAGCCCAGTAACTCTTGTACTTTCAACGGTAAATTGCCGTCCAGCAAACCGCCAAAACAAATCACTACGATTGCCGCGTGGGTAAAAATATAGCCCAGGCGCTGATGTGTACCCAAACGGGCGGCGAGTAGCACATCGCCATTCTCTTGCTGTTTGGTTTTAAAGGTATAGCGCTCAGCCGTTAAAAACTCGCTTAACTGCGCTTGCGCTTCAGTTGAAGCCAGAGGCGTAGCCAGACTGGTTTTGTGGCTGAACAGGCGTAACGATTTCTCGGTAGCGTTTTCCTTGTAGGCACGCCATTCTTTCAACATCACTGGCGTATTGCGCAATACGCACAGCGTGGTAGAAATCACCAGGAATAATAAGATCAGCAGGAACCAGGCGGCATGATACACATCCAGCAGGCCCAGCATTTCAAACAGCTCGAACCAGAACTGGCCAAACTTGATGATGTAGTTCTGGTAAGGCTCGTTCTGTTTAAGAACAGTACCTATGATAGAGGCCACGCCGAGCAAGGTCAGCAGGCTCACGGCAAAGCGCATCGAACTCATGAGCTCGTAGACACGTTGTGATAAAGGAACGGGCGCTTTCAATATGTTCTCTTCAGAATTGGCTTATGTGATTAGCAGGGCAGGATAGCCAGGTGCAACTCAGTAACGTTGCACGCGCACTGGTGGAGGACATGGTCGATAAAAGGTTGCATGTGTGCTCATTGGTTAAACTGATAAAGGTTAAGCTAAGTGTAATTGAATAATACAAACCGACACCTAGCAAAAAAGGTGGCCGTGGCCACCTTTCTCCCTGTTGCTCAGATTAACGCAGACCTTGAATATAATCTGCAACCGCCTGCATTTCAGCATCGCTCATTTTGGCTGCAATCGTCATCATCATAGGCGCATTGGCACGCTCGCCAGTGCGGAAAGTACGCAACTGCTGCACCGTGTAATCGCTATGTTGACCAGCCAAACGAGGGAACTGCTTAGGCAAACCGGCACCAGTGACCCCATGACAGGCCGCACAGGCAGGTGTTTTAGTAGCTGCGATACCGCCGCGATAAATCTTTTCACCCAGGGAGCCCTTGCCGTTTTCTTTGGCTTTGGCCAGTTTGATGCTTTGGCTGGAGAAGTATTTCGCAACGCCTTCCATATCTTCCTGGCTCAAGGCACCGGCCATGCCGCTCATTACCGCATTAGCACGTGACCCATCTTTAAAATTGGTCAGCTGCTTGATCAGATATTCAGGATGCTGGCCAGCCAGTTTCGGATTGGCCGTGATCACGCTATTGCCATCGGCGCCATGACAGGCCGCACATACATTCTGCACCACTTTATCTGGACCATTTACCGCAGGCGCTGCTTCGGTAGTAGCAGCCTCCTCAGCAAATACAGGCTGAATGCCCGTTACCAGCAGCACGAACAACCCTGCTTTAAAACTCTTCAACATAATTCAATGCCCCAACATTTTATTTGGCGCCATTTTATCAAACAAACCCTGTTCGTGATAGCATTCACAGCTGAATAGTCCATAAAACCTTGAGGCAACTCAACCCCACCATGCCAGTTTTCCAAAACGCCCGCTTTCATATCTCGGCACATCATTTACGCGACCTGCCGCCTGCCAGCGGCATTGAAGTCGCCTTTGCCGGACGTTCGAACGCAGGAAAGTCCAGCGCACTCAACACCCTGGCCAACCACAACCGCCTGGCATTTGTCAGTAAACAGCCTGGCCGTACCCAGCTGATTAACTTTTTCACACTGGGCGATGACAAACACCTGGTCGATTTACCAGGCTACGGCTACGCCAAAGTGCCGGAAGCCATGCGCAACCACTGGCAAAATGTATTGTCACGCTACTTAAGTGAACGCAGAAGCCTGGCAGGATTGGTATTGGTGATGGATAGCCGCCACCCGCTGACCCCTCTGGATAAACAAATGCTGGACTGGTTTTGCCCCACAGGCAAACCGGTGCATGTACTGCTGACCAAAAGCGACAAATTATCCCGCGGTGAATCTACCATCACCCTGAACAAAGTCCGCAAAGAACTGAAAGACACCTGGGGGGAAGAAATCAGCGTGCAATTATTTTCCAGCCTGAAAAAACAGGGCGTGGATGAGGCTGAAAAAGTACTCGGTGAATGGTTTTCAACTGCGGAAACAGACCCGGCAGCCGCACAACCTTTACCAGATTAAAAGCAGCAGCTTTCAACCACTGCCAGCGTTTTATTCAATCCGCTTAAACACCAGGTCCCATACACCATGGCCTAATTTCAGGCCGCGATTCTCAAACTTGGTCAGCGGCCGGTAAGCCGGCTTCTCAGCATAATCCGCTGCAGTGTTTTGCAATTGCGGTTCTGCGCGCAACACTTCCAGCACCCATTCCGCATATTCCTGCCAGTCAGTCGCCACATGGATGTAAGCGCCCGCTTTCAGCTTAGAGCATAGCAGCTGTACAAATTCAGCCTGGATCAAACGGCGTTTGTGGTGGCGTTTTTTATGCCACGGGTCGGGGAAGAAAATATGCACGCCATCCAGAGAAGCATCGGCCAGCATATGCTGCAAGACTTCCACTGCATCATGCTGCAAGATACGGATATTGGAAACACCCCCTTCCAGCATCAGCTTGAGCAAACCGCCCACACCGGGCGTATGCACTTCCACCGCCAGAAAATCACTGTCAGGCAAAGTCTGTGCGATTTTTGCAGTTGCATCGCCCATGCCAAAACCGATTTCGAAGATTTTAGGGCTGTTGTCCCGGCCAAAAGTATTCACCAGGTTTAAAGGCTGCTCGGCATACTCTATGCCGAACTGCGGCCAGCCAGTTTCCAGCGCGCGCTCCTGCCCTTTGGTTAAACGCCCCTGGCGCAGGACGAAACTGCGGATGCGGCGTTGATATGGAGCTTCGGAAGATTCTGGGGTTGGGTCGATTTCGGTCATGGGGCGCATTATACTTTAGAGCGTGCGTTTCGCTTATAGGCGGGATGGTGGGAAGAATGTCTTTCTTAGAAAATTCTTTTAGGATGTGATGCTTTATATTTTCAGGCTGGTGGCTTAGTGTTCTGCTGCTTTTCGCCTCTAGGCGAGTTACTTTTCTTTGCTTGCACAAAGAAAACGTAACCAAAAGAAATGCACCCTAGCTTCCGCTTGTTTCCTCCGTTGCTCGTCAACGTGGGCGCCCAACGAAACTCGCCCTGACAAGCCACACACACCGTGGCTTGTTGCGGAACTCGAACAGCCGCTGGCCGAAAACTCCCACGCTGACTGCGCTACTCGGCGCGTCAGATAGGGGCCCATTTAAACCCACCGCGCGGTTACTTACGTGAGAACTCTCACATTGATTCCCGCCAAGCCGCTGAAATAAAGCAGAGCAACAAAACCAAACAAGAAAGCCCACCAAAATAATTGAATTGGTTTGGTGGGTTTAGTCTTAGGAATTAAATTTAGGTTGCTTAGCGCGCTCAGCCCATTGCGTTCCACTACTGCTTCATCGTGGTGGTTTTAAATGGGCCCCTATCTGACGCGCCGAGTAGCGCAGTCAAAATAAGGAGGAAGGGAGCGACTATCTGAGTTCCGCAGTGGCATGCGTAGTGTGCAAGCCGCTAGGGCGAGTTTCGCGACCGCTTATGCCTAAGTCCGGCAAAGCAACGGACGAAAGTCCTACTTCGAGCAACGCAGGAAACAAGCGGAAGCTAGGGTGCCCTTTCTTTTGGTGACTTATTCTTTGGGCAAGCAAAGAAAAGTCACTCGCCTAGGGGCGAAAGGCAATGGTGCAATAAAGCAGCAAAGTCGAATACTTAACCACCCAAAGAAATACCTACTAAAACTATCAACAAAGGTGACTCTTGCTCTTTGTTGCAACCAAGCTAAGCATGAAACTGGTCTGGATTCTGGCCTACGCCAGAATGACGATCTGGTGCAGTGAGACTCTGCTTCGCGCATAAATCAGCAGCCTCTCAAATGCACAGAATACTGCATCAAACTTCTGTGAACTCTGTCGATCGGAGATTAAATCCCGCCAAAAACCTGTCACAACTGATGCCGCTTATCCCCCTGCAAAAACCCCACCAAAGGTAATTCCAGACCTTTACTCAACCCGACCACCTTAAATAACTCCCCCATCTCCGCCGGAGAAAGCAACTTTTGCACAGCCGCCACAGCAGGCAAATAACGCGCGCTATCTTCCGGTGAGATAGCTTCCAGCATCTGCAAAATGCCGCAATTCATTAAAAATTGTGCTTGCGAGGTATAGCCGGCGCAATGCAAACCATGCGTGAGTGCCGCTTCAGCCACGGCAGTGAAATTGACATGGGCAGTGATGTCCTGCAGGCCTGGATAGATAAGCGGATCATCATGCGCATAATGCTGGAAGTGGCACATGACGGTGCCCTGGCTGCGCTGCGGGTGATAATACTCACGTGCTGCAAAGCCATAGTCCAGCATCAGGACCAAGCCCTTTTGCAGCATGGCCGCCAGGCTGGTGACCAGGCCCTGCCCTGCCGGAGAGACTTCGGTGAGATAGTTTTCCGGCAATTGGCTGGTATCAATATGTGCTATCAGCGACGCATCTTGCAGCGGCCTGTCCTGCCAGCTGAATCCGTTGTCATCTATCACACCGCGCGCCAGCCATTGCCCGTTTTGCCAGTGCACCAAATGCACCGGAATCGCATCCAGCACTTCGTTGCCGATCACTACGCCGGTAAACGTGTCTGGCAGCGTTTCCAGCCAATGCACGCGGGAAAATACGGCTTCAGGCAATGCGATTTTCAAGGTTTGTTGCTGACGCTCGCGCAAGTTGGCACTGACATCCAGAATGTAATAGTGTTCAGGCAACTGCCCTGACTCACTTAATTGCTGCAACACGCCGATAGCCAGCTTGCCGGTGCCGGCGCCCAATTCCAGCACATCGCCCCCTGTCTGGCTCAGCACCTGGCTGACCTGATTGGCCACTGCTCGTGCAAACAGCGGCGAGATCTCAGGTGCGGTGACAAAGTCACCGGCGTGGCCGAACTTATTGGCGTCACCGCTGTAATAGCCAAGGTGTGGCGTGTAAAGCGCGATTTGCATGTAGTCGGCAAAAGATATCCAGCCGCCTTGCAGTTGTATCTGCTGTCGCAGGTGTGCGACCACAGCCTCGCAATGCTGTTGCGCCGACGCATCTAACGCAGGCAATCGAGATGAAATGGTTTGCGCAGTCATTCCGCCATTATAATGTGACCAGTCCAGAATAAAGAGTGCAACGTGAATTCCAATACAGCAACCGAGCAAGCAACCGCCAATCCAGCAAGCAAGGTCGTCTTAATTACCGGGGGAGCCAAACGCGTGGGTGCGGCCATCACGCGTGAGCTGCATCGCAATGGCGCCAATATCATGTTGCACTACCACACCAGCGCTGCCGAAGCGCTAGCCCTGCAAGCAGAGTTGAATGCAGCCCGCCCTGACAGCGTGGCTATCCAACAAGGCAATCTGCTAGACACTGCCGATTTGCCTGCCTTAGTGGCGGCCACCTTGCAGCACTTTGGACGGCTGGACGCGCTGGTGAATAATGCTTCCAGCTACTATGCGACAAAACTGGGGTCCATTGAACCTGAGCAATGGGAAGACCTGATGGGCAGCAACCTGAAAGCGCCATTGTTCCTCAGCCAGGCAGCGGCCGGTGCACTGCAAGTCAGCGAGGGCTGCATTATTAACATCACCGATATGCATATCGAACGCCCGAAAAAACACTATATTGTTTATAGCGCTGCCAAAGCCGGATTGGTCAGTTTGACCAAATCACTGGCGCAGGAACTCGCCCCGAGGGTGAGAGTCAACGCTGTGGCACCGGGGCCGGTATTGTGGCCTGACGATAATCAGGAATTCGATGAGCTTTATCGCCAGCAGGTAGTTAACCAGACACTGCTCAAACGCACGGGTGAACCGGCGGATATCGCCAAAGCGGTGAAATTCCTCATCTATGACGCACCGTTTGTGACCGGACATGTGCTCGCCGTGGATGGTGGCCGTCACCTGAGCATTTAATCTGCCCGCGTGCGGTGGCGTCGGCGGTAACGATAACCGCATAGTGAAACCCCATAGTGCGCCTGAATTCACTGCTGTGATGCATCACGGCGGCAAGCAGGATACACTCACTCAAATCAACGAGAATAATCAAAGACTTAGCGTAGACAATACATTGCTTTCCGCTATAATGCGCGCCTATGAAGACCAAACACTACCCAGACGATGTTAGCCAAAACTTCTTGAAACTGCGCAATCAGTTGATCAGCGCTACCGGCAAAGCCATCGGCGACTACAACATGATTGAAGAAGGCGATACCGTGCTGGTGTGCATGAGCGGCGGTAAAGACAGCCACGCCATGCTGATGATTTTGCTGGCTTTGCAAGAACGCGCGCCTATCAATTTCAAATTGATCGCGATGAACCTGGATCAGAAGCAGCCGGGCTTTCCAGCAGATGTGCTCCCGCGCTACCTGGATCAGCTGGGCGTGGAGTACCGCATTGTCGAAGCGGATACTTATTCCATCGTTAAAGAAAAGATCCCGGAAGGCAAAACCACTTGCAGCCTGTGCTCACGCCTGCGTCGCGGCATTATTTACACCACGGCACAGCAACTGGGCGCGACTAAAATTGCACTGGGTCACCACCGGGATGACATCGTGCAAACCTTGTTCCTGAACATGTTTTATGGCGCCAAAATGAAAGCGATGCCGCCCAAGCTTGCTACCAACCGTGGTGAGTTTATGGTGATCCGCCCCTTGGCTTATTGCGCCGAAAAAGACATTGCGGCTTATGCCCGCGCCATGCAGTTCCCGATTATTCCGTGCGATTTATGTGGCGGACAGGAAAATCTGCAACGCCAGAAAATCAAGGATATGCTGAACAACTGGGAGCGTGAGCAGCCAGGCCGCATCAATAATATCTTCCGCGCGATTGGCAATGTCGAACCTTCGCACCTGGCTGACTTTGATCTGTATGATTTTAAACACCTGAGCCAGGCGAAGGAAGAGGATGAAGATCCTATGTTTGATCATGAAAAATTTGCGCCTACCGACATGGCGCTAACCATTGCCTCGCAGGATGACAAACGGATCGAGTTTGCGCGCAAACCGTTCCCCCTTCCAGTCGCGACTGAAGAATAAATAAGCATTGATGCCGGAAAGATTTAAAAATTATGGACTTTCGGCACTCATATGTTGTCTATTTCTTAGAACGCTTGCTATTATCTAGCCAACTCTTATACACACCACCTAATGTCTAAACTGCTTATCGTTGAATCCCCGTCAAAAGCCAAGACCCTTAAAAAGTATCTGGGTGGTGACTTTGAAGTCCTGGCTTCATACGGACATGTACGCGATCTGATCCCGAAAAATGGGGCGGTAGACCCCACCCAGCAGTTTGCGATGAAGTACGACATTATCGATCGCAACAGCAAGCATGTAGATGCGATTGCCAAAGCCGTTAAAAATGCAGACAGCATCTATCTGGCGACCGACCCGGATCGCGAAGGTGAAGCCATCTCATGGCATATCGCTGAAATCCTGGCGGAAAAAAAGCTGATTAAAAACAAGCTGATCAAACGCGTGGAATTCAACGAGATCACGCAAACTGCGGTGAAATATGCCATTGATCATCCACGCGATATCTCAATGGACCTGGTGAATGCGCAACAAGCACGCCGGGCACTGGATTACCTGGTGGGCTTTAATTTATCCCCCCTGCTGTGGAAAAAAATCCGTCGCGGCTTGTCCGCAGGCCGTGTGCAAAGCCCGGCTTTGCGTTTGATCGTCGAGCGCGAACTGCAAATCGAAGCGTTCACCAGCCAGGAATACTGGAGCATCCATATGAGTGCGCTCAAACATGCGCATGGATTTGATGCGAAACTGGTACAGCTCAATGGGCAAAAGGTGGAGCAGTTCACCGTCACGCAACACGACCAGCAGGCAGATATCGTAGGCAAACTGCTATTAGCCTCCGCCGGTAAAACCACGGTCACCCGCGTCGAGAAAAAGCAACGTAGCCGCAGCCCGGCTGCGCCATTCACCACATCGACGCTGCAACAGGAAGCTGTGCGTAAATTAGGCTTCACCACCAGCCGTGCAATGCGCGTGGCACAGCAGCTATATGAAGGAATGGATGTAGGTAGCGGCACAGTAGGTTTGATTACCTATATGCGTACCGACTCATTCAGTCTGGCGGCTGAAGCGGTGATGCAGATACGTGATTACGTGAAAAAGCATTTTGATGCAGATTACCTGCCGAAATCGCCTATCATGTACAAAACCAAAGCCAAAAATGCGCAGGAAGCGCACGAGGCGATCCGCCCTACCGACATCACCCGCTCACCCGCCAGCGTGCGTCAGTACCTTAACGACGAACAATTCAAACTGTATGAAATGATCTGGAAGCGTACTTTGGCGTGCCAGATGACACAGGCCAAATACGATGCAGTAAGTGTTGACCTGGCTGTGGGCAGCGAGGCGAATCTGTTCCGTGCCAGTGGCCAGACCTTGATCTTCCCGGGTTTTATTGCCGTGTATATGGAAGGCAAAGATGACGACAAGGATGACGAAGATGCAGAAGCAAAATTGCCGCATCTGGAAACTGGTGAAGTGCTGACGGTAGAAAAGATCTTTGGCGAACAACATTTTACCGAGCCACCACCACGTTACTCTGAAGCCAGCCTGGTGAAAGCACTGGAAGAACATGGCATTGGCCGTCCTTCGACTTACGCCAGCATCATTTCTACCTTGCAAGACCGTGAATACGTCATCCTGGATAAAAAACGCTTTACGCCTACCGACGTCGGCCGCGTGGTGAACAAGTTCCTAACTGAGCACTTTACCCAATATGTAGATTACGACTTCACCGCCAAGCTGGAAAACGAGCTGGATGAAATTGCCGAAGGCAACCTGGACTGGATTCCGGTCATGGACAAGTTCTGGCAAGGCTTTAACCAGCAGATTCTGGGCAAAGCCGATGTTGAGCGCCCTGGCAATGAGCTCATCGATGAGCAATGCCCGAAATGTGGCCGCCAGTTGCAAAAACAGCTTAGCCGTTATGGCAGTTTTATTGGCTGTACCGGCTACAACGCCACGCCGAAATGTGATTACAAGCGCAGTATTGATGGCGAAGCCAATGCCGCCAGCGAACCGGTAGTCATTGGCCAGGATGCAGAAACCAGCAAAGAAATCTACCTGATGAATGGCCCGTATGGCCCTTATCTACAGGTTGGCTTGCCAGTGGAAGGCGAAAAGAAAAAGCCCAAACGTGTCAGCATCCCTAAAGAGATCCCGCTCAGCCAGGTCAATATTGATACGGCACACATGCTGTTGAGTTTGCCACGCGACCTCGGCACCCATCCGGAAACAGGCAAGAAAATCATCGCCAATATTGGTCGTTTCGGGCCGTATGTGAATCATGATGGCAAATTCAAATCTATCCCTAAAAGCGAGAGTGTGTTTGGTATAGACCTCGCTGGTGCAGTGACACTACTGGCTGCGGCTAGCGGCCCTACGGTATTGGCTGACCTAGGTGCGCACCCTTCTGGCGAAGGCCGTGTAGAAGTGTTTTCTGGCCGTTTTGGCCCTTATGTGCAACATGCCGGTATCCGTGCGACCCTGCCTAAGAGCGTGACGCCGGAAGAGCTGACTCTGGAACAGGCACTTGAACTGCTGACTGAGAAAGCAGCCAAGGGCGGCGGTAAGGCGACCGGCAGAAAAACGGCGGCCAAAAAAGCGCCTGCTCAGAAAGCGCCAGCCAAGAAAGCCCCGGCCAAAAAAACCGTGACTACCGCGGCCAAAAAAGCCCCGGCAAGCAAACCAGCAGCAGCCAAGCGTACAAAAAAAGCCGCTGAATAGCAGCCCAAGAAATACGCATGCAGAAATAAAAAGGAGCCTAAGGCTCCTTTTTTATCAGGTGGGGATTGCCCACAAATGGTCGACATTGCCCAAGCCCCAGGTTTCTGCAGACTCATTGCCTGTGATCTCGTCCTGGTCTTTGGACAAATCCACTTCCTCCACCGGAATCTGCAGCTTGGACCTGGTAGAAAAGAACACCTTCACCACCGGTGTTAACAGGCTTTCAGCTGTCTGCCGTACCACTACGGCCAGACGCCCGGACTTCAGGATCACCACCGTACCCACCGGATAAATCCCCATACCCCTGACAAAAGCCTTAAAAATATCCATATCAAAATGGCCTTCCCAGCTGGCCATACGCTTGAGCGCGATACCCGGCTCCCAGGCGTGTTTGTATGCACGGGTGGATGTCACTGCATCATACACATCACACACGGCGCCCATTTTTGCAAACAGGCTGATCTGCTCAGCGTGCAACTTATCGGGATAGCCACTGCCATCCACTTTCTCATGATGGTGCAGACACACATCCAGTGTGACCTGGTCAGTGATGCCGGCGGCTGTTAGCAATTGATGACCCAGCCTGGGATGATGCCGCACCACACCGAACTCTTTCTCAGTCAATGCGCCGGGTTTATTCAGTATCTCCAATGGAATTTCGGCCTTGCCAACATCGTGCATCAAGCCAGCCAGGCCAGCCTGCTTGACCTCATCTTCAGACAGGCCAAGCGCCCTCGCCAGCGCGGTCATCAGCGCACAAACGGCTATGGAATGCATGTAGACACAATCATCGATTGTTTTCAGGCGAACCAGACTCACCAGCGCATGCATATTACGCGCGACCGATGCCGCAATTTCTTCAACAATAGGTAACACACTATCGACCGCGATCGTCCTACCCATGCGCACATCTGAAAACATTGACGCAATTTCGCGGCGTGAGGAGGCGATAATTTTAGCGGCCTGCGCCTGTTCTATCTCGAATGGCACCTGCTGTGATTGACTGGTTAGTTGACGCGGGGAGATCGCATTTTCAGGCGTTTCGGTATTCTCTGAATTGAGTGCAGGTGTGATTTCGGCTGGCGCTACATCCAGCCCTTGTTGTACATCAATCACAACTTCGTTTACCCGGCTTTGCTGAAGCTTTTGCAGTTCAGTCTGATCGTTAAGTACAAAATTCGTGCGCCAATAAGGGTGATCTATCCATGCGCCTTTCAGCGCACAAATATACATTCCCATCCGTACATCTTTCACTAAAACAGTCTTCAACATCACACAACCCGTCCCACTTGATTGCGGATATCTTAGCTTTAGTTCACGCAAAAAGTTTCGAGTAAAAGAGAGGGTAATACGCCCCTTAGATTTATTTTTACATGAATATTGTTTACGATAATTATTTAATTCAAGGCTTGCGACTACTCACCCGTGTCTGGACTAAATCAGTCTCGTCCCCACAGAATTCCACCGTGTCACTGCAAGCAGTCTGCCACATCCCGCTTGCTTTACTGCGCGGCCCACAAATGTTCAATATTGCCTATGCCCCAGCTCATCGCAGATTCATTGCTGATAATTTCATCCGCACCCTGCCTGGATAAATCGATTTCTTCCACCGGGATATGCACCAGTGACTTGGTAGAGAAAAATGCTTTGACGACCGGCCTCAACAAACTGTCGGGTGATTGGCGCACAACAACTGCCAAACGGCCCGATTTGAGCATCACCACCGTGCCTATCGGGTAGATGCCCATGCTTTTCACAAACGCTTCCAGCACCACCGGGTCAAAATGGCCGTTCCAGGAAGCCATACGTTTGAGGGCAATGCCGGGCTCCCAGCCAGGTTTATAAGCGCGTGTCGAAGTCAGGGCATCATACACATCACAAATGGCACCCATGCGCGCATAAATACTCAGGTTATCACCCGATAAGCGCTCAGGATAGCCGCTACCATCCACCTTTTCATGATGATGCAAACACACATCCAGCGTCACGGCATCGGTGATGTTGGCTTTTAGTAACATGTCATGGCCAATTTGCGGGTGCTGACGGATCACATCAAATTCGTTGTCAGTTAACGATCCGGGTTTATTCAGAATCTGTAACGGCACTTCGGCCTTGCCCATGTCATGCATCAACCCGGCCAAGCCGGCCTGTTTGACTTCCACTTCAGACAATTTGAGTTCTTTGGCGAGGTTGGTCATCAATGCACTCACTGCGATCGAATGCATATAGGTGTAATCATCTGCCGTTTTCAAACGCACCAGGCTGATGAGTGCATGGGTATTCCTACTGACAGAAGCAGAGATCTCCTCAACCAGCGGCATCACACTGGCAGCCTCAATCACTTTACCCATGCGCAAATCTTTGAACATGGCCATGATTTCACGGCGCGAGGCTTGGATGATTTTGGCCGCTTTGCGATGCTCGGCATCCAGCGGGACTTGATTGACCTGCGGCTCTTCCTCAAGCGCGACACTATCCAGTTCGAGCAGCGCCAGCTCTTTGTCAGTCAACACCGCGGCGGCCGGTTCAGGCTCGGGCATCACATCCAGCCCGCGCTTGATATCAATCACCACTTGCTTGAGTGCACTGCCCCTTAATTTGAGCAGATCCAGCTCATCTTTGAGGATGAATTTGGTACGCCAAAAGGGATGGTCTATCCATGGGCCTTTCAGCTCATGGATATACATCCCTATCCTTACCTGGTTGACGGCGATTGTTTTTAGCATGCTGCCCGCTTGCGTCTTTACTTTTTACTTAATAGTCATCATCTTACGCTTGATATCGTCAACAAATCGAAAAAAAAGAGGGCTAAAAGCCCTCTTTAAAATTACTTTCTTTATCAATGCCTTATCGGCGATATTACAACCCGGCAGCCGCGCGCAATTCAGCCGCTTTATCGGTCGCTTCCCAGGTGAACTCGGGCTCATCGCGGCCAAAGTGTCCATAGGCAGCCGTTTTAGTATAAATCGGGCGCAACAGATCCAGCATTTTCACGATGCCTTTTGGGCGCAAATCGAAATGCTCACGCACCAACTGCGTCAGTTTGTCATCAGATATCTTGCCGGTACCGTAGGTTTCAACCATGATAGAAGTCGGTTGTGCCACGCCAATCGCGTAGCTGACTTGCACCAGGCACTTGTCAGCCAGGCCAGCGGCCACGATATTTTTTGCCACATAACGGCCAGCATAAGCGGCAGAACGATCAACTTTGGAAGGGTCTTTGCCGGAGAATGCACCACCGCCGTGAGGGGCTGCGCCTCCGTAAGTATCCACGATGATTTTACGGCCGGTTAAACCGCAATCCCCTTGCGGGCCACCGATCACAAAACGACCAGTCGGGTTGACCAGGTATTTAATCTCGCCCTTGATCAGCTCAGCCGGCAAGGTTGGCTTGATGATTTCTTCAATCACCGCTTCACGAATGGCTTCCAGCGTCATGTCCGGCGCGTGTTGGGTAGAAACCAGCACCGTATCGATCTTGTGCGGTTTGCCATCGATATATTGCACGGTCACTTGTGACTTGGCATCCGGGCGCAACCATGGCAAACGGCCATCTTTACGCAATTGTGCCTGACGCTCCATCACGCGATGGCTCAGCCAGATCGGCAGTGGCATCAGTTGCGGTGTTTCATTCACGGCATAGCCAAACATCAGGCCCTGGTCGCCAGCACCCTGATCCAGCGGGTCATCGTTAGCGTTATCTACGCCCTGGGCGATATCAGGCGATTGCTTGTCATAAGCCACCAGTACTGCGCAGCCTTTGTAATCAATGCCGTAATCCGTGTTGTCATAGCCGATACGCTTCACCGCATCACGCGCTACTTTGATGTAATCGACATTAGCGGTGGTGGTGATTTCACCCGCCAGCACGATCAAGCCGGTATTGGCCAATGTTTCAGCAGCAACGCGGGCAGTTGGGTCCTGGGCAAGAATTGCATCCAGAATGCTGTCAGACACCTGATCAGCCAGTTTGTCCGGATGGCCTTCGGAAACCGATTCCGAAGTAAAAAGATATTCACTCATGTTTGACGCCTTGAAAAGTAAAAATGGTTGATCAATGACACCGACTAAAGGCTAAAGCCGGCACCTAAAAGGAAGCAAGATTCTACCCGAGTTTATACGCCAAACGGAATAAATGTTTTGCGTAAGCTGCCATTGCAAGGGTTGTTAGAGTATCATTTCAAGCCATGAAACTCAGATTCACCAAAATGCAGGGCGCAGGGAATGACTTCGTGGTGATTGATGCGACACAAACCCCTGTCCACTTATCTCACACCCAGATACAGCACATCGCAAACCGCTATTTCGGCATCGGTTGTGATCAGTTGTTAATGGTAGAAAACACAGACACACCTGGCATAGACTTCCGCTACCGCATTTTTAATGCCGATGGCAGTGAAGTGGAACAATGCGGCAATGGTGCCCGTTGCTTTGTACGGTTTGTGGTAGATAAAGGCCTGACAGACAAACGTGAAATACAGGTAGAAACCGCCAGCGGCAACCTGACCCTGACCTTGCAGGATGACGGCCAGGTCACCGTGAATATGGGTGCACCAAGATTCGCTCCGGCACAAATCCCTTTTGAGGCAAAAGCCGAAGCAACTGCCTATGAACTGCCATTACAAGATGAGCTGGTGACAATCAGCGCCGTGTCTATGGGCAACCCGCATGCGGTGATGCTGGTAGACAATGTGCATACCGCCGAAGTGGCTACGCTAGGGCCGCAAATCGAATCACACCCGCGCTTTCCGCAACGCGTGAATGCCGGGTTCATGCAGGTATTAAACGAGCACGAGATCAACCTGCGTGTGTATGAACGTGGCAGCGGTGAAACGCTGGCCTGCGGCACCGGCGCTTGTGCGGCAGCCGTGAGTGGCATCCAGCTGGGCACCTTGCAAAGCCCGGTCAAAGTGCATACCCGCGGCGGCATATTAACCATCAAATGGGCTGGCGGACAAACTCCGGTCATGATGACAGGGCCGGCAGACATCGTCTTTGAAGGCGACATTGAAATTTAAGCAGATTGCAGAAGCATTATGGAAGACAGTATTAACGAAAACGATATCAAGCACTACCTGAAAGCGCACCCGGACTTTTTTGAAAGCCATGCGCATTTACTGGCCGAGCTGTTCTTGCCCAGCCCGCATGGCAAAGGCACCATTTCGCTGGCAGAACGTCAGCAAATAGCCCAGCGTGACAAGATCCGCGTCCTGGAATCACGCTTTACCGAGCTGATTCTGACGGCGGAAGAAAATGAAGCCACCGCCAATAAAGTCCACGAGTTAACGCTGGGCTTATTGTTTGCCAAAGATGTGCCGGCATTACATGCGCATCTGGTGGAATTTCTGGCGACGCACTTTCAGTTACCTAATGCCAGGCTCAGGTTGTGGACCAATGAAAGCCACGCGGCTGATGACATTTTCATTGCCGCTGAAGACTCACTGAAAAACTGGGCCAAGGATTTAAGCCAGCCGTATTGCGGCACCTTGCCCACGATGGACATTGCCGGCTGGTTCACCGAATCACCCGCCTCACTGGCAGTGATCCCCATGCGCTACCAGGAGGTGACCTTTGGCCTGCTGGCGATCCCGAGCGAGCAACGCAGCCGTTTCTACGCCGGCATGGGCACCCTGTTTTTAAATAGGATAGGCGAGCTGGTCAGCGCCTCACTTGCTAGATACATCATATGAAAGCCCCCGCTGAGGTTTCCGCCAAGAGGTATCTTTTTGCGGCAATTGTCAGCGTAGCGCCAGCCATTAGAGGTAATCACCATGCATGAACTGCTGGATGATTACCTCGACTTCCTGCACTTTGAACGCGGCCTCAGCGAACATACCCGCAACAACTACCAGCGCGACATCTCCCTGCTGTTAAAACAGCCTGCGCAGGACCTGAAAACACTCACCTCGCAACTGATACGCCGCAATATCGCCAGTTTGCATAGCCAGGGTCTGAGTGGCCGCAGCATTGCGCGCATTCTCTCCAGCTGGCGCGGGTTCTTCCACTATCTGGTGCTGCATCATCAATTCCCTTCTAATCCGGTCATAGGCTTGCGCGCACCCAAATCACCGAAAACATTGCCGCATGCACTTTCTATCGAGCAAACCAATAAACTGGTCGAACTGGAAGGCGATGACACTATCGTGGTGCGTGACCGCGCCCTGCTGGAGCTGTTTTATTCTTCCGGCCTGCGACTGAGCGAAGTGACAGGCCTGGACCTGGACAGGCTGGATCTGCAGGAAGGCGTCGTCACCGTGATCGGCAAGGGCAATAAAACCCGCATGGTGCCGCTGGGTAGTAAAGCGGTTTCAGCGCTGCATGCCTGGTTAAGTGTGCGCCCACTCTGGCTGAGCAAACGGCCGGCTGAGATAGCGGTATTTATCAGCCAGCAAGGCCGGCGTATCAGCGGGCGCAATATACAAATGCGCGTGAATGAATGGGCAGTGAAACAAGGCCTGCATAACCATGTCCACCCGCACATGTTGCGCCACAGTTTTGCCAGCCATGTATTGCAAAGCAGCGGTGATCTACGTGCAGTGCAGGAAATGCTGGGCCACGCCAACATCAGCACCACGCAGGTGTATACCCACCTTGATTTTCAACACCTGAGCAAGATTTATGACGCGGCGCATCCGCGTGCCCGCAAGAAATAAGCCTGCATTCGTATAAGAATATGCCCGGGCAGCGTGTTACGGCATGCCAAAATATGGCAAAATAACCTACTAAACTGCTAAACCTTTTACCGGTCTCGTGGTTCTAAACTGCACCTGGATGTCACACCCATAAAAATAACAGCGTCTTTACAAGACTTTTTTCAATCATATTTCATTCAACACACCATAAAAAAGGAAACACCATGGAACATACCTTACCACCATTGCCATTTGCTAAAGACGCATTGGCACCACACATCTCCGCAGAAACGTTTGACTATCACTACAGCAAACACCATCAAACCTATGTGACCAACCTGAACAACCTGATCAAAGGCACTGAGTTTGAAAATGCCAGCCTGGAAGAGATCATCAAAAAATCTTCTGGTGGCATTTATAACAACTCCGCGCAGGTGTGGAACCACACATTCTTCTGGAACAGCCTGTCACCTAACGGTGGTGGCGAGCCTACTGGCGCCTTAGCTGATGCCATTAACGCTAAATGGGGTTCTTTTGAAGACTTCAAAAAAGCGTTTCAGGCTTCTGCCGTGGGCAACTTCGGTTCCGGCTGGACCTGGCTGGTGAAAAAAGCCGATGGCAGCGTTGATATCCTGAACACAGGCGCGGCTGGCACACCCTTAACCACCGGCGAAACAGCCCTGCTGACCATAGATGTTTGGGAACATGCGTATTACATCGACTACCGTAATGCCCGTCCAAAATTCGTAGAAACCTTCCTGGCCAGCCTGGCTAACTGGGAATTTGCTGCCAAGAATTTCGCAGCGTAATACCCGTATTTGGTGACAATAAAAACGTAACTCGGACAATAAAACCGTAACTTTTGAAAAAGTAGCGAACAATAAAACCGTAACTTAAAAGCCTCTAAATTGAGTTTTAGAGGCTTTTTTATTGATACCTTTTCGTAATAAAGTATCAAAGTATTTCAAATCAGATCGTTAAGTGAACTTTAGTCAAAAATAAAGCTTACCGCGGAATCGTAAAATACAGAACATTCAAGGGTCGTCTATTGTCTCAAAATCAAGTAGTATTAAAGCGTCGCATTGATAGATATTGCCGAGATTCTTTATGCTAAATGTTGCTTATTTCTTAGCGATTATTGGAACGCTGGGTCTAATAGCACTAACGATAATTGCGGTTTGGTTACACCGTCAAAAGAAAAGAGATCAATGCTCGAAGTCTCAGCATTGATGCCTGAAGAATGGCTGCATGGATATTTTAGCCGCCTCGCAGTCCAAAACAGCTGTCTAGATATCCCGCAGCTCAATAAACTTATCGCTCCATTACCTCCCCACGATTCACCGGAATCAATTCCAAAAATAGCTAAATTGCTTGATCGGCCAGTACAGGATTTGATTCAGCAACATACGTTATTTCCTGCGAAACATGCAATCTATTTCAAGACTTACAGTGAAGCGCATCAAGTTAAAATTTCAATGCGTAAGATGCAGAAACCAGTCAAATTTTGCCATCAGTGTATCGAGGAGGATTGGGAGTATGTTGGACAAGGTTTCCCTTATCTCAGAAGAATTCATCAAGTGACTGGCATTGATTGGTGTTTGAAGCACAAGTGTCGTTTAGGCTTCTCATCTCTTGATGATATTCCTGGTCCAGGTCAATTTGGTTTGCTTCACGAACAATCGATTATTCAAGAGCCACTTGAGAGTCAGCACGAAATCATACAAAAGTACGTTGAGATATTTGAAGGTTTAATCAGCAATTCATTAACGCTGTCAGCTGATCATGTGTCATTGGTGCTGGAGCAGCAGGCAAAGAAAGCAGGATTCAATACTTCGCCGGCTAAATCTGCCAGATGTATTAGTGACGTATTGGTCGAAGAAATATCTTCAGATTGGCTATTGCGTAACTTTCCCACACTAAAAGCCAAAGTGACTAATAAGGCATTGAAAACGATTGATGGAGCGGCGGTGTTCCGTCTGCAAAATCACAATGTCACTAATTATGTACTGGCTGCGGCTGTTTTATTCGACTCAGCGGATGAGGCATTAATGACGCTAAATAATTCCTCGAACATGGAGTTGAAACCACGTCGTGCCCTGATCAAAAGAAATGCCGAATTTTGGCGTGGAAACGATTTAAGACAGATTTACATAAAGAATCTCGGAACCGGTAAAGCAATTGCTGATGACATCGGAGGGGACTACGACCAAGTTCGTCAAAATTTGATCAAATACGGCTTACCTCCATTAACTAATCTATCCCTTGAAACTATCAAGGCTTTGGCTGACTTTTATAAAGGAGCTACGTTAGCTGAAATTCTTTCACGGCCTGGAGTTAATCGTGAGCATTTCGAGCAAGTGGTTAGAAGTGCTGGCAACCAGTTCGGCGAAATACTCAATCAGATCAAAGAGGCGTTGATGCAGAAAAGCACAGAGAGGCTGAATAGGATAAACAGTAAGGATAGGCCTCATTAATTCCGAGCTATTCTAGACTTTCAAATTTTGCATCCGTTTTAGCTCCTCGAAGATCCACTGCTTCGATTGAGGTAATTTCTCAAGTCTTGGAGTGAATGATAGGGCCGGCAAACGTCTGAGGAAAATCGGTGGTTTTAAACGTTCCCAGCACTCAAGCTCAAAATGGCCTAGCATGCGTAACGCTGACAGGCACTCAACATCTCTTTTCTGCCAATCAATTCGCTGTCGTTTTTGATGATCTATGCGCTCCACTTTTTTATCAGGTATTGATTTATAAATCTGATTAAGCCATTGGGCATCGTTGCTTGAAAGCCATTTAATCGCTGTACTGATGGCCATTTTTATATCGCTCTTGCTGTATTCAGGGTTAACTTCAATCAAAGCGCTCAACTCATTTCTTTTGGCATCCCTCATCCGCTCGGCTCGCTTGGTTTCCCACTGTCTTTTAATGTCGGGATGACTACATAACACTCTGTCTATGGTCGCTTTTGATAGGCTTGTGATGTTCTGAATATGCTTGAGTTGATGGCCCTCATCAAGCAAACCCTCTATCTGTTCCAATATTTCTTGGGTGAGCTTTTTAGGTCGGCGGTTTATGGTGACTAGGCCAGACTTTCCCAACTTTCGCATCAAAGTACCCAAGTCATATTCAAAAATATCGGCAAGACTACTGAGGGATTCGCCCGCAGCATGGCGCTGAGATATCTCTATCAGGTGATCATCTATCTCTATGGCTTGTAACACTGGCTCAGTATCCAAATCCAATTGAAATTGGCTTTCCCATAGGTATACAGAGTTGAATAGCTCCCAAGTCCCGAACAGGAATTGAATTAGAAGCACATGCGCAACCGGATTGTAATAGCCGCGTGGTTTTCTGATTAATTTCAAAAAGTATGGAATGTTCTCTGATCGTAATAACCTTTCGTAGACTGGAATATCTTTTAAATGTGCAAAATATTGTTCCAGGCGCAGCATGAAATGACTCGCTCTAATCTGCCCACGCTTTGTCAAGAAACCTTGCTGATTCAAACCATGTAAATAGGCGTTTTGTAATTGTTTCGGATTAAAGCCATTTGGAAGATTGTGATGAAGGATATTTTTGGAAATTACGGAAATTGCAAAAAGCTGGTTGATTGTGCTCCCATGACAAATTGAAACACTTGGCGTGTGTCGAGATGGAAGCATCAGGGTATTCTTATCCGCGCCGTTTTCACGTAGTGATATTTCTTCAAGTGCCAGAGAATGTTTGGCGCAGACCTGTGATGAAGGAAGTTGATGCGCTCTATGCCAATATCCAATGCCTAACGAACTAATATCCTCTTCAAAGCATACTGGGCAGTACTTAAGAAACGCGATGTCTTTTAGATGGGCTGGCGGTAGGCCTAGCTTGAATTTCAATGTTTCGACACTATTCCCTGACATGATTTGTGCACATTCCCGAGCAAAGTTGGACGGGCGGAATGCAATATAGAACGGTAATACAGTGTGACTTAATGCTATATCTATAGGGTACCCATATGCGTAAGCTGTATTGCTGCAGAAGTTCGTTAAATGGGAAGGAAAGTCGAGTCTCGTTCCAGCGGAACCGTTCCCGAGCAGCGTTTTACTGATCTGGAATCCAGTCTGGCCATTTAATACACTGGTTAATGACATGAAAGAAAAAAATGTCATTTCGTCTGTTATGGCCGGTAAGTTGAGTGAGTCGATCATTTGTCCTCCACTTCAGACCTGAGTTTAGCGAGCTGATCGATGTTATGTTGGATATGACCGCTTTTACGCATATCCTCATCAGACAACCCGACTCGTGATTGTTCTAGTCTTTTTTGTTTGTTTTTTTGGCGTGTTTGGTGCGCCTTAAGCTTTGCCAGTTCACTCATCCCTCGATCCGTATGAGCTGATTGTGTTACTTGCTCATTAGGTGCGCTTAGGTGGGCTGCAGCGTTGATTTGATAGTCGGCAGGTGGAGTGCCTTGCCAATGTAATTGGTAAAAGTCGACATCAACATCAGGAAATTCGGCTAATGTACTCGCACTTTTGTACCTGAAGCCATCAGCTAAAGGTCTTGAGAGTGTAAAAGATTTGCCCAGGTAAATTTTATAAATGTCTTCGGGGCAAATGCTACAGTTTTCACTTAGTTTGTTTGATAAGCATTTCTTTTGTGCTAAGCACCAAAGAGTGAGAGCTAATCTAGCGATGCCGCCACTACACTTGTATAACATTTGGGAGCAACCAGAGAAATCGACTATTGGCTGAGGGAGCACATAAAACTTCATAATCCCGCGATCACAGAGTAATTGCCATTCAACCTCCCAATCCTCCTCATCAAGCACACCAATAGGATGAAAATGCGCAGTTTCAGTAATCGTAATTCTGGTGATGTCTTGACTGCTGGTTAGCCAATCAAATGCTCGCTCATTTCCAGAAAAAACTAAGGGGATGCCACTGTTTGCAAACTCCATTAAGAAAGTCTGCATGACACTTGCCTGACTGTTTTGGACAAGGTTTCTTAGTTGTGCTTCATCTAAAAAAATGATGCCTGTGTGGTGAGAGATCAATGTTCTAATTGTTGCCAAGCATAAATTAGTTACTCCCTTATGCTGTTTTGGAAGACGGATTGCATATGAGGTGCCTAATGCCTCATCCATTGATAAGAGGATATTTTCTAAAAGTCCGCGCCGACTACCATCATGGGGCAGGTCTGCTCGTAGATAGACAAGCTGGGAGTGTTGTTGCCAAAGGGCTCCATCATTTCTGTCATGAATAATTACTTGGGGTAATGTCGCGCAAAACCTGTTAACGATCGTAGACTTACCTGTTCCGGTTGGTCCCATCAATAGGTTTACGGATATCCCAGCGCTGGGAGCTTTAATGGTTTTTAAAAGGGTATTGGGGTCGATTAATTCAAAGTATCTCTTGCGATTTGCAGCGATCATTGGGTTTCTATTCTGAAGCCCAATTCGGAACATCCCATGCCAGGTCAACGCCGCCATTAGTGATTTACCTGTGGGGTATAAAAGTACTTTTTCCCCATTGAGTAGCGAATATCGTTCCATGATACTAAGTGATTCGACATCAACTCCTTCAAGAGGGTCATAGCGCAGCGCTTCGTGTAGTTCTCTGATCTCTTTGTAATCTGGCAGCCCTTCAAGCAAGGGGTTCGGGAAATTGAAGGGAATCATTGGGTAAGCCCCAAAAGTAGTTCATTAATGAGATTTCGGCCTTCAGATTTGGGTAGCTTAGGAAGTACTGGTGCAATTTGGGCATGAGCTTGAGAATGAATTTCGGCGGGGAGCTCTGGAACCCCATGTTTAGCAATTGATCTCTCAATTTGTCGATTTAATTTTTTATCCTTAGCTATTTTAGATTTTGGTATCGGGGGTGATTTAGCTTTCGCAGCTTGATATTCTTTTTCGGCAATTTGGTTTGTATTTTCAATACCAATATCTAATTCAGCTCTCCGTTGATCTCGTTCCTCCTCTGTCTGGTAGTTGTACAAGGAATCATTTTCCATTGCAGCCAAATAGTCATAGAGTGTGAGTTCATCGCGCTCTTCATCCTTGGTTTCACGATCAAGCTCGTGTATGGCGCCTGAATAAGGGTCCAGATAGTAAATTTTGCTCGGAAAATATGGGTTAATGTAAAAAGTGGCTACAAAGTGAAGCGGGGAAGCATCCCTATGTACTTTAGCTTCGTGAAAAATTTTAAGCATTTCTGGTGATTTAGAAACAAAACATATTGGCTCGATAAATTCTCTTTTGATCGAATTCCCTCTATGCAGTTTTACTCCTTTGGCGGTAAATGTGCCTTCTATCCGAGTACCAAAAATACACATCAATTCTTCGAAATTATTGAGGGATGAATCTAGCTTGCCCTGACTCATTGCCAAGCGGGTCAGGTTGAGTCGATTGACTGTTAGCCCTTTATTAATCAACTCTCTGCGAATCTCGAGAGTAATCTCTTCATTTTCAAGAGGGACTGTGTTGAGATAGTGAATTGCTCGCGCTGTTTCTCGTATTCCTTCGATGATGGTCAGCCTTGCGAGATGGTCGGCTTTTTCATCTCCTCTGGTGTGCAGTTTCCCTTGCGTAGTACCAATCAATTTATGATCGGAAGCTCTGTGTAAACTCAGATGTTTGGTTTCGACTAAAGAGTTTAAATCTGAACGGGCAACAGGGAGGTAGGTGACACCAGTGCCTAATGCCTCCAACTCTGCCATTGTTTTAGAGTTTCTTGCATCTGTATTATCTGCATTCAGATGCCCGAATTGGATAGGAAGCCAATCGGCAGCGGTCATGATGTCGGACAGGCCTAAAGATTCTATCCATTCGGTTTTATCCGATGCAGCATGTAAGAAAGCCAGCTTTACTGTTTCATAACTAGGTGCTTCGATACCCATATAGAAGCCTGGTATGTATCCATACAAACCATCCACCAACAACATACGGTAAGCTTGGCCGATACGTTTTAAACGATGGGTAACGGATACAAACTCTGTATCGGTTGTAGTGGAATCAATACCAGCTAATTGACCGACATTTATTATTTCATCGGTTTGGTTTCCAAGGATGCTACGATCAATTCTGGCAAGCTGTAGCGGGTTAAATCTTTTTTGCCAGGCTTCCTGATTAGAATATTTTTCGCCCCAGCGTTTGAACTGTCGCTTACTTGGTCTCTGATTGCGAGGCTTTAGAATGAGTTTGGTTTTTCCATCGTCCCCCATCGCTAGATCTGAATAGAACTCCCGCCACATCTTATCGAGTGCGCGTTGAATCGTAACACCACGCATTAAATAATTTCTGAAAGCGAAAGCACAGCATTCTTTGTCATCTTCAGTCATGACAAAGCCTTCGAGGTTTAACTCTCCGGCTTGGGTCACCGCATTTTTTCTACCTAACTTTTTTTTTTGCTCACGCTCTACGCCTCTTGCTCCCTTTCCCGATGTATATGGAGTGACAGACTCTCTCTTGGATCCCTCAGCTAAAAATTGAAAAATAATTTGCTGGGTTGCTCTCTTGAGGAGCTGGCTGTTTGCCTTGTCTTTATTGATAAGATATTTCTCGATGATTTCATTGCGGGATTGTGAGTCTAAAAACAAGAAATAGTCATGAGATGTGGGAGCCAGTTCTTGTATGACTGAAAACCGAAAGTCCCTGATTTTCACTGAATAACAAGGAAACTTTTTATACTTTTTGTTTAATGCTTCATCCGAAGCTATAACGTCTGGCCTTGCTTTAATACTGTCCTGGCATCGCATTACTTTGGTTTCAAGCTCTGCCTCTATATGAGCAATTTTAAGCTTGAAGGGTGCAGTGAAGAATTTTCGTTTTTTAGTCGACTCTCTGGGAGCCACTTCAATCACCGTTACTGAATCTGATATCAGATGTGAAGTCAGAACTCTGACAGGATGTTGGATTAGCAGACTTCTATTGTCGACAGGAGACAACACCATATTTGGTAGTAAATTCATAAAGCTTTCTCCAGGTTACTACGCAAGGAGGCTCTCATAGATATTCCCCCGGGTATGGGAGCTTTGGAGTGCAGGATGGATTTTGATAAATCCACATCAATGACTTGATTCCAAATCAGGTTATTTTGAATTAGTGCAGCTACATTTTCTGAACATTTAAAGTCACTCTTAAGAACGTCATTGGTAAAACCTAAGTGTTCTTTTTGTAGATGATGACCATGTTTATCAAGAAAGGAATTTTTAATTTGGTGGGCATAATGACTTTGAGGAATGACTGCACAGGAAACAATGGCATCGAGATTAATCATTAGCATGGTAGGGAAAGCTCCGTAATCTCCTACAAGGTATGCACTACCAATTTCTTGGCAATACCGTCGCTCAATTTCAAGCTTTTCCAGAACCCGGGAGTGGTCATATGCATTTTCGGGATCTAGTTGTACGGAAGGTTTTGCGGAGACCATGACGTTTGCTTTCGTTTTATCTTCCACCCAGGGAAGGTGCATACAAAAGTCCATAGTCCAAACATAGGGGATATTTGTCCCGACAAAACAGCCGTGATCTATTCCAGCCTCTTTGCAAAGCTCAATGGTTCCTGCAGATGGTCGGAGATATCGTTCGATTTCAGGTTCACGACCGGCTTCTGGATGAGGATGATGCCAAGGCCAGATGGGTAATTGCTCTCGAAAGTGACAGCCAGCCCAAGAGAAGATTAAAGCGAGTTTGTATTCGGCTTTGCTTAGGAAATGAAAAGCACGATGAAATGGGGGGATTTTTTTGAATACTTGCGAAGATACTTTAGAAGGATTCGAGCGTTTAATCTTGATCCACGCTTGATAGTGTTCTCCGAAGCCGCTACCTTCACCAGCATCAATTTTCCTGTTTAGAAAATCCCATGTAACTCTAGGTTGCCTGGCCATTACCTACCTCCATGAACAGGAGGTATGACTGGATATTGCATATCTATCCTTTCATTACCAATAATTAAGGAAAAAAAACCCCTTGACTCTTAGTTTTGATAGGCGCAATATGCTCTCGTCGATGTGAGCAAATTCCTGTTGGCGCAGGAACCTTACAAAACTGAAGAGCCGAAATTTATTTCGGCTTTTTCTTTTTTTATCTGGCTGTCAGCTGCTAGCATCTCCTTCAGAAGTATTCGCTTCCATTGAGGTTTCCTTCATTCTGATTTGAAGGGCACTATTCAGACTTTTCTCCTTGATCCCAAGCGCCATTGCAATATTGTGTGACTCGCCGCGCAAACATTTGGCTTCACCGCGGAGCACGCGGTAAACCAAAGCTGTCTTGAATCCCCAACTCCTAGACCATTCAGCGATTGAAATGCCTTCAGCCTGAAAATGTGATTTTGCTTGGTCGAAAGAAATCATTATGTGGATAAATTAAACATGTTTAATAATGTTCCTAAATTTGCCATAGTTTTAAGTGATGTGCAATAATTATTATTAATATTCTAGAAGGTAATTCAATGTCAGATAATGAAACGCTCCTAAGCTTGCCGGACCGTTTGAAGTTTGAGCGGAGGCGTATGGGGTTGTTGCAAGGTGAATTTGCAAAACTGGGAGGCGTTTCGATTACGTCTCAATCTTTTTATGAGACAGGGAAAAATTGGCCAACAATGGAGTACCTGGAAAATCTTAGAAAGAACGGGGTCGATGTTTGTTTTCTTGCATCTGGACAGAGATCTATCAGTAACAAAGTTGATTGGTTAATTCTGAAAAATGCTTACATGATGGTTCAACACTCTTTCGTTGAAAGAGTGGATGTCGAATACACTCCTGAACAATTATTCGAAGCATTTAAAACAGTTGCTGAGGCAGCGTTAGGAATCACACGGCCCGATTTGACCGATGACAAGGTAGAAATGAAAGGTGCGATCAGTGAAAATGAGCGTGCAGGATGAAAATCTGACGGAGTTTAAGAGGCTTATTCGGGAGGCTGCAAAAAATGCTCAAAGTAAAGGTGAGCTTGGATTGCACCTGATTTCCTCTATATCCTCAGAATATGATGACTATCTTGCGCGTAAAGACATAAATAAAAAAACCAAACCATCAAGTCTATTTAATCTGGTCAAATGCGTAGCCTTATTCCCAGTCAGAATTTGGACTATCCTCAAAACAGGTCCAATCAATACAGATCCATCGATTAGTAACTTTATAAAAAGTTTGCTTAATGAAAAAGTGGTCAGGCATTCTCAAGTGAGAGTTATCAATACGTATAAAATGTTGCTTGTTTCTGATGGCGCCATGAGAATGGTAGAGCCCACAAACAAGGACCGTCGCTATGCCACGCTCCAAATGATTTTACTGACTATGCTTCTCCCATTCGCTGTTGCGCTAGTATGGAATGTATTTGCGGATATGAGAGTCCTAGCATTTGGATATTTAACAGGGACAGTGTTCGGTTTTATGTTCCGAGATGCCTATTATAGATTTTGGGGTCGAAGAAAAATCTTTCAATTTATAACAGCTCGCCATCCCTGGCTAAAACCAAGCTATTACTAAATTTAGTTATCTTAATGGGCCGACTGGTATCAATTGATCTGAGAAAGTGCACATGCAGCTTGAGTCTACATCATCAATTGCTAATGAGATTTACAACTTAGCGATTGAAACTTTCGATTCCCATGCTCAAGCTGATATTTGGTTCAATACGTTTCATCAATTGTTAAATGACACTCCTCTAGGTTATGCAAAAACAGACGCCGGAGTCCTTGAAGTAAAAAAGATTCTGCAGGCAATTAAAGATGGTAGCGTCGTTTAAAACTCTTATCCATCCGTTTCAAATTTATCTCATTCAAACCTATTATTTACAGAGTATATTTGCCTCTGGCTTTACTCAGAGCCCGGGTGATGTCTTTTGATGAAGTTTGCCCAACCTGGAAGGTGATTCAGAATAAGCGTACCAAAAATCAGGCAGGCGGTTAGGCAGGCGAGCAGATACATACCGAAGGCACTTGCCATACCAACAGCAGCAGTTGCCCACAATGTCGCAGCTGTGGTCAACCCTTGAACGCGCCCTCGCACTTGTAGGATTACTCCCGCCCCGATGAAACCCATGCCTGAAACGACTTGCGCAGCGATTCTGGTATCTACACCAGGTATGTGGTTGGAGACGATGCTGAAGGCGCAGGAGCCTACTGCAACTGCCATGTAAGTTCGAACGCCGGCATCTCGATTATGGCGTTCTCGTTCCCATCCGATGAGACCACCAAGTACGGCAGCTAACAAAATACGGAAGGTCAGCAATAGTTCGGTATTCCAATCCATTATCTGCCCACCCACTGGAGTGGACAGCAATTTCGCTTGCCTTGATTGTTGACGTTGTCGTGAGCGTATTCTGAATACATCAAGTGTCTCGATTCGTGTAAATGATTAAGCAGGGCTACATCAACATTTCAATGGTTAGCAGCAAAATGAATCCAAAGAAAAACATCGCTGTCTGGAAACTGGTTTCCGGCACTTCATGAGCTTCAACAAGCAATTCTTCCGTGACCAGATACAGCAGCGCAGCAAGGCCAAACGCCAAGATGGCATCCACAACAGTGTCACTCGCAAAAACCAGCAGAGTACTACCGGCAAGTGCTCCGATGAGTAAAATCAAAGCGAAGCCCATTGTCACCATGAGTATATGTTTGCGACTACTTCCAGCTTGGGCTAATGCTACAGCCCCTGACAATCCAAGAAATAGGACTTCAAGAGTAAGTGCGATGGTTAGCAGCAAGCCTTCTTTTTGCCCGGCAGCAAACCCTAGTCCCACCAACAAACCATCTAAAGCCACATCAATGCCAAGAACGGCGACCAGGCTTGTAGGTACAGTCGCGGTACTGATTGTGTTTTGCCCCGTCTTCTCGGCAAAGTGCTTAACCGCCAGCATGACCATCACCCCTAAGGTGAATCCAATTAGGGTGATCCAGGGAAGTTTTCGGTGCACTAGGTCCGGGAGGAGTTCTGTTGCCAGAGCGCAAAAAAGCAAACCAGCAGCAAAGTGCTGTATAGCACTGACAGTCCCAGGTTTCAACGGCCGCCATAGCGCAATGAACCCTCCAAAGATTACGGCCAAAGCAGGATAAAAAGCAAATGTGAGAATGCTCAACGCAGCCTGCATGAAAGGTTATCTCCTGTCTAAATGGGTAATACAGCCATGATCATAGACTTCATGGTAGAGTCTTAAAATAAGATGCTAACCACTAATTTAAAAAGTCTGATATCGAGTAAAGTGAGGTTACATTGAGCAAAGATAAAACCATGCCTGACGAGAACAGCATTACTCCGTCCACGTTGCTATTGAATCAGATGCTGAAAAATAATCCTCCTGCAAATGGCATGCTTAATAGCCAGCAAATTGAACTATTACGGAAAAGCAAACAGGAAATTTCAGAGAGCGTTCGAAAGAAATTTGCTGAAATAAAAGCCAACACCAAACCGACAGATACATAAAATATCCAGGATATTTTTAGTTTGGAATAACTTCCATATCGCTGTGGCATTTGGGAGTTATCAGAATTCCTTTCCCGAGGTATAAAACTGATAACTCCCTTCCTCCACCGCCTGTTCAGCCAGTCAGGGGAGCTGGCATGTGCCGGCGAAGCAACTAAATCGTCGGTCGGTTAACCTTCTCCCTTTATTGCGGTCATCATTTCTTTAAGCTTATCTGTCATTAACGTGACGCCAGCTTCGTAGCGAACACTGTTGTCTACAAACTCGTTTCTCTCTAAATCCATGTCTACAGTATTACCATCTACGGAGCCTTGTACTAAAGAACGAAAAAGAACATCTCCAGAATGACCTTTCACTTGATCTGGATCTCCACTCAGGTGCTCACTGCTAGTTTGTTTAAGAATGCCGGCTCTCGGATCTGCTGATGTAGTACCATTAGTTTCTGCCTGTTGCATAGCTGATTGCATGGCTGATTTGAAATCAATATCTTTCGCCTTGTATTGCGGTGTATCTGCATTCGCAATGTTAGAAGCTAGTAACTCTTGTCGCTGAGTGCGAATACGCAGCGCATTTTGAAGAACATTCAGTTCGGCATCCAATTTTTTCAACATAGTTTTTCTCCCGAAATTACATCCTAAAAATTAGCTTGAAATACCCTTATCAACTACAGCTGTAACAGCATCATGATCCAGTGAATTATGTAAATGTCTTGCAGCCTCCATATATGGCTTACACATGTTGCTGTTGAAGTCATAAGCGACCATCAGCGAACAGAAAACATCATCGTGGCTTAATGCAAGATTTTTATGCTGCCTTAAGTGGCTTTCTGGGAATGCAGACGAATTGCCTGTCCATACAATGAGAGGTATTTTGGTTTGCTCTTTAGGCGCAATCACCACCGGGGCTGCATGAAGATACATTCCATACTCGCCTAGTGACTCACCGTGATCGGCGATATACATCATTCCCACATCGTAGTTTTCTTCGTATGGCTTAAGAAACTTAATCACTTCGGATAGGAAGTAATCTGTATAGAGAATCGCATTGTCATAAGCATTGTCGATCTCTTGCTTAGTACAATCTTTAAGTTCTTTCGACTTACACACGGGGCTAAACTTCTCAAATGCCTTTGGGTAACGTCGGAAATATTCAGGACCGTGATTACCCATCTGATGCAATACGATCAGAATGTCTTTGCCATTTTTTGATTGGATGTGCTTATCCAAGCCATCTAACATACCTACATCACGGCACTCTGGATCACATATTGGATTGAGGTTTGTTGATTGAAAATTTTGATATTTAACTCGAAGTGCAACACCTTTCGAGTCTGAGTTATTGTCGCGCCATAAAACATCAATGCCGTTTCTGGCCAACACATCAATCACATTCTCCTGCTTCAAAGCCGTCTCTTTGTTATAACCACGTTGCCCTAGGGAAGAGAACATGCATGGTACGGATACCATGGTGGAGGTACCGCAAGCACTGACATTACTAAAGCTGACAACGTTTGCAGCTTCCAGATTAGGAGTGGTGGCGCGTCGGTACCCGTTTAACGCAAACCTGTCATACCGTGCTGTTTCACCTACAACAACGATGACAAGCTTACGTTTGTTGTTGTTTGGAGTGTTTCTGTAAGCGTCAGTGGCAATCGTTTTTAAAGGGACATTCCGTGCTTCAAAAACTTTGGCTTCTTGATTTACATATTTATAGGCAGAATAAATCGAGAATGTTGGATTCGCATAAAACCTTACGATTTTGTGCTCTCTGATAAATGACGCATACCCAGCAGTGAATGGTGCAACTACCATGATCGCCGTTAGAGCCAGGCTGGAAATAGCTTTAATGCGAATCTTGAATTCTTGAGAAAACTCCATCTGCTTTGGAAAGTTTTTAATCACAAGAAATGCCGGGATCAGACCCAAAAAGATCAATCTGGCCACCAATTCAAATGTGATTAAACCTTGCAACTCTCTCTGATCGGTTTGAGCAACGTTATCCATCATGGTGTGGTCGATCACTACACCAAAGCTATCCATGAAATATGCGTTCAGAGAAGAAACAATCAGCAGAACAGCTAAAACCCACTTTGCAGATTTACCAATGCAAAGTATTTGAATGACGATTGTTAGCGTGACGAAAAAGAAAACGAATAATGATGCCAGGAACGGAAGATTATTAAGACTGAGTGGATACGTCTTCAACAGGTTTTGACAAAGCGAAATGTTGCCAGTCACCATAATGAACAAGGATGCCATCATGATCCAGCTTGTTTGAGTTTCTGGAACAGGCAAATATTTCGAAATCTTAGATTTTAGGTTGTCTAAAAACATGGGCTCACTTTTCTGATGGCAATCATCAGAAAATAGCAAACCACATGCCAGCTTTTATCCTATTGATTATTAAGGGAAATATTTGAGAGATCGTGAAAATCCCTGCAAATTTTGCAGGATCATACTTTTTATATCTGCAAAGTTTGCAGAAACTGAGAGTCAAAACTTGATTTTTTCCAAGAATGATTTCGAAGCCGGGTACAGTACATTTCGATACATGGAAATTATTGACTAATCAATGAGTTATTGCTAAATTTAAAAAAGCATGTATCAACTTATACGAAAATTCATGGCATTTCTTGCGCTGATCTCAGTCTTGAGCTCATCGGCGTGGGCTTTCTCGCCTGAAGTTTTGTTTGATGATGCTGTATCGTCTCAAGCAGTCATGCAGGATGTTCATCTGATTAATAAATCTCAAGTGAATAGCAATGCTGATATCAAAAACGCTCCGATGTCCGAACCATTTTGTGATCATGCCTGCCACATCTCTGCACACATCACTGCCATCGAGACTAGTGAAGTGATTAACACGCTTCCTAAGTTAGATTCATCTACCTATAAGATTGAATCTAGAGACCAGTTCACAAATCCAGTCCTAAAAAGCCTCTACAGACCTCCTGCGCTTGTTTGATTAATTGTCCTAAGATGCTGAATTGATTTTCAGCATCTTGATCATTGATCTAACGAGTGAGGTCTTACCGTGTATGAATCATCATTTATAAGATGGCTGTTTTTATCAATAGCCTTCTTAACCAGTTCAGTTACCAATGCTGAGCCATTAACGCTGGATGCAGCCTGGAATATCGCTGCCCAGAACAACCCGGACTTAAAGCGCTTAATCGCCACTCAGAGTATTCCTGCTGGCGAGTTCCAAGATGCTTCCGGCCCGCTCTATTACAACCCGACACTCAACCTGGAAGGTAGGACCCGCCGAATTGCTCAAACCGGCGCATCTGACCCTTACAGAGGTGAGTATGGTATCGGTATCTCCCAGACCTTCGAGATTGCCGGGCAGCAACGGTTTCGTAGACAAGCTGCTGAAGAAAGTAAAACTGCAATTTCCCAAGATATTGCTGAAGAGTATCGCGCCCTGCATGCGCAATTAGAAGAGCAATTCATCAATGTACTTGCTGTCCAAAAGCGTATTGAAGTTGAACAACGCATTCTAAAACTCATCGAGCAAAATACGCAGTTGTCTCGCAAGAGAGTAAGCGCCGGTGAGGATAGCTTGCTTGATGGAAATTTGGCCATCGTAGATGCGGAGCGTGCACGTAACCAATTAATCTCTCTTAATGAACAATTGTTGCGTGCAAGAACTCAGCTGGCAGCCACCATGCAGCTTAAGGCAAATGAATTTCCAGAAGTTGCTGGGGAATTAACTCCAGCCCAAACGCAATACACACTACAAGAACTATTCAACAAGCTTGATACCCGCCCTGGAATTCAATCCCTGACAAGTAAAGAAGCCTCTGCCAGATCGCGTTTAGAGCTGCAAAAAAGTATGCGTTACCCAGACCTAACTGTGTCTCTAATCAATACGACGGAGGCCAGTCTCGCTGGCAGTGACAATATTTCATCCATCGGCGTATCCATGCCGCTGCCGATTTTCCGTCGCAATGCGGCTGGCATAGGTCGAGCAACAGCAGAGCTTACTCAATCAGAAATTAACCTGACTTCTGAGACACGGAATGCCAAAGCAGTCATTGAAGCCGCCTGGTTACGTAGAGAGAACATCAAGGATCGAGTTAGACGTTTGAACAGTGAGGTTTATCCCAAGCTAGAGGAAAACCTGACGCTTTCCAAAAAGGCATTCGAAAACGGTGAAATTGGATTGCCGCAATTACTGATTGTGCAACGACAAGTGGTGGATGCTCAACGCGACATCATTGATGCACAAAAGGATCTTCGCCTTGTCCAGATTGAGTTGGAATATGTTTCAGGCTGGCTGTCCCCATTAGCTTCAGCTACACAAGAATAGGAAACAAAAATGTTAAATTTCCTCAAAAAATTATATGTATTTGCGCTGATTTTTTCTGCAATCATCTTTTTCATGCTGTTAAGTGGATGCAGCTCTAAAGATGCTCCAGATTCTGAAACCAAGGCCATCTCCTCAGCTCCTGCAGAGAGTGAAGCCAATGAAGATGTGATTAAATTGAGCAATGCTGAAGTCCAGCAGAGCCAATTGACAGTTACCCCCGCGTCCAAGAGATCGGTCGAAGATCAGTTAACGTTTACGGCGAACATTCAGGCTAACCAAAACAAACTTGCCCATGTAACACCTCGTATTGAGGGCAAGCTTTCCAAAGTGATTGCCAATCTTGGAGACCGAGTTAAAACAGGTCAAATACTAGCTGAGATTGATAGTATCCAGATGGGTGAAGCAAGAGCTCAATATCGAAGCTCCAAAACAGACTTAGCGCTGGCTCAGGCAAACTTTGATCGTATTTCCAAGTTGTATGAAGATAAAGTTGTTCCTCAGAAACAATTGATCGAATCACAATCTGCTTTGGAAAGAGCTAAATCTGCCCTCTATGCAGACTCTGAGAGATTGCGTATGTATGGCGGCTTGTCGGAACAAAACGGTTCTACTTATCTACTCAAAGCACCATTCGATGGCATTGTGATTGAGAAAAACGTAGTAATTGGTGAGTTAGCTAGTCCTGCAAACACGATCTTCACGATTGCAGACATGTCTTCAGTATGGATTGATGCAGATGTTCCAGAAAGAGACCTGCAATCACTTGCAGTGGGGAAATCGGCCAGTGTCACAGTCACAGCTTATCCAGATGAGGTTTTCAAGGGTAAGGTCAGTTATTTATCAAGCGTGGTTGATAAGACCACTCGCACAGTAAAAGCTCGAATCGAGCTTCCCAATCCTGACCTCAAGCTACGCATTGATATGTTTGCAAAAGTGCTACTCAGCCATGCCGGGACCAAGGATGTATTTGTTGTTCCAAACTCTGCAGTGGTAATGGTACAAGGCATTCCAAATGTCTATATCAATGAGAAAGGCGGCTTCACTCCAAGGGCAGTTGAATTAGGCTCCAGATATAACGAGTTAGTTGAGATCAAATCTGGCCTTAAAGAAGGTGAACTCGTTGTTCAGACTGGTGTATATGCGCTAAAAGCCAGACAGCTCAAATCTCAAATCAGCGATGAGCACTAGGAGAACAGCATGCTAAATTGGATATTAGACGCTGCGCTCAAATATAAACTTCTGGTCATTCTGGCGTTTATCGTTGCTGCATTTTTTGGAGTCAAAGCCTGGCAGGAAGTACCTTTGGATGCTTTCCCAGATGTAACTCCTGTTCAGGTTAATGTGTATACGGAATCCCCTGGTCTAGCTTCAGAGGATGTTGAAAAACTGATTACGTTTCCCGTTGAAAGCTCTTTAGCCGGTCTCAAAGGCATTGAGGAAATCAGGTCAGTTTCACTGTTTGGATTGTCATATGTCAGCGTGTATTTCAATGACACTACGGACATTCAACAGGCACGCTTTTTGGTGGGTGAAAAACTGGCGGATGCTCGGTCAAGAATGCCAGCTGGATATGGAGAGCCAACCCTTGGTCCGAACACCTCTGGTTTAGGTCAGGTTCTCTGGTACACGCTCAAATCCGATAAACAATCCACCACCGACCTACGAACCTTGCATGACTGGAACGTAAGAATGGTGATGCGTACAGTCTCAGGGGTTGATGACATTACATCCTGGGGCGGTAACGAGAAGCAATTTCAAGTTCAAATCGACCCCCAAAAGCTGTTTAAGTATGGTCTGACATTCTCAGAAGTCATTGAAAGACTAACCGCTAATAACCATCAAGTTGGTGGCCAGTACGTCAATATTGGCCAAGAACAATTCCTGGTTCGCGGTTTGGGTCTGGTTAAGAACAGTCGAGACATTGAACGCATCGTTGTTTCGGAAAATCAGGGTACCCCAGTGTACGTAGAAAACATCGCCAAAGTCATTGAAGGTGCCGGCCCACGATTCGGTGCCGTGACACAAGATGGCAAAGAAGTGGTGATGGGCATGGTGCTTGCCAGAATTGGTGAAAATGCCCAGCAAGTAGTAGATGCTGCTAAAGAGAAACTAGAGCTGGTTAAGGCTACGTTACCAAAGGGCGTCACTTTAGAAACGGTTTATGACCGCACGGCTATCATCGACAAAGCGATCAAAATGGCCGATCGTGCAATGGTTGAAGGGGCATTACTGGTAATAGCCGTGCTCTTCATGCTGTTGGGTGAAGTGCGATCTGCTCTGGTGGTCGTGGTTGCGATTCCAATGGGGCGTTTGATTGCATTCATCTTCATGGAGAAATATGGGATATCGGCTAACCTGATGTCCTTGGGCGGTTTGATCATTGGCCTCGGTATGACAATCGATGGTCCATTGGTGCTTGTAGAAAACTGCTTCCGTCGATTAGCCCACTATGCTGGACAAAGTGTCGATAGAACAAAGATTGTGCTAGATGCTTCCCGTGAAGTGATCAACCCAATTACATTTGGCGTTCTTATCATTACAGTGGTATTCCTGCCTATCTTTTCCCTGACAGGATTAGAGGGCAAGCTATTTAAGCCGCTAGCAATCAACATGACATTTGCCATGATTGGTTCGATGATCCTGACGCTCACACTAATTCCAGTACTTTGTTCTTTGGCTCTGAAACCAAAAGAAGAAAGAGACCCTTGGCTGATTCGCCTTTTGAAGCCTCGATATGTCTCCCTTCTAAAATGGTGTCTAGGAAATAAGAAAATTGTCGTTGGTGCGACTGGCATTGCCTTTATCGTAGCACTGGCGATGTTCCCATTCCTGGGAAAAGAATTTATGCCCAACCTTCAGGAACAAGACATTCTTTTCAGAGTTACCGGTATTCCATCGACTTCCTTGGAGCAATCCATTTCCGTTTCAGATCGAGTGGCAAAGAGTCTGAAAAAGATGCCTCAAGTAAAGAGCAGCATTGCCATGATTGGGCGTGCTGAAAAAGGTGAAACCGCAGATGTGAATTACATGGAAGTATTAGTCCATCTGAATCCAGCAGATACCTGGCCAAAGAAAATCACGTATGGTGAGCTGGCAGCGAAACTACAAGAACAGGCTGAAGAAGATGTGCCTGAGGCGGTCATCTCTGCTTCTCAGCCAATTCAGTCCCGTGTAGAAGAGCTCATTTCTGGGGTCAGGGCTACCTTATCTGCAAAAGTCTACGGTGAGGACCTTGCAACTATTGACCGCATTGCCAACCAGGTAAGAGGAGTTGTTGCAAAGGTTAATGGCGTAACGGATCTTGCGCTGGAAGCCAACGTAGGTAAGCCTCAACTGATTATTAATGTCGATAGAGAGGCGATTGCTCGTTATGGCATCAATGCTGATGATGTGCTTCAAGTGGTGCAGTCTGGCATTGGCGGTAAACCAGTATCTACTCTGATTGATGGCGTTAAACGCTTTGCCATTCAAGTCTGGCTCCAGCCTGAATACAGAAGCGATATTAGAGCAATTAACGATATTCCGATCTCAACCGCTCAAGGTGCGTTGATCCCGCTCTCTCAGGTTGCAAGTGTCAATATCGAAGAAGGTTATTCATTTGTTAGACGTGAGCAATTACAACGTTATGCGGTTATTCAAATGGATGTCCAAGGTCGCGATATTGATGGTTTCGTTAAAGAGGCTCAAGCAGCCATTGATCAGAAAGTGAAGTTGCCGAGTGGTTACTGGATTGAATGGGGTGGCGCATTTGAAAACCAGCAACGTGCTATGACCAAGCTGGCGATCATCGTTCCGCTCACCATCGGTTTAATTTTCGTCCTTCTGTATACAGCATTCCATTCTCTCAGATACGCAGGGCTGATCATCGCCAACGTACCGTTTGCAGCGATTGGGGGCATCTTTTCACTGGCTATAGCAGGACAGTATCTCTCAGTTCCTGCTGCAATTGGATTTATTGCCGTGTTCGGCGTAGCCATGTTGAACGGTATCGTCCTGGTCGAATTCATCAATAGCCTGCGAGAAGAAGGCAAAACGATTGAGGAAGCGGTATTAGAAGGCACAACTCTTCGTTTAAGGCCGGTAATGATGACTGCAATGGTTGAAATTTTCGGCCTAATACCATTTCTGCTTGCCACAGGTGTCGGCTCTGAAATCCTCCGACCACTTGCAGTGGTGGTGATTGGTGGCTTACTTACTGCCACAGCATTGACTTTAGTTTTCTTACCAGTTGCCTACGACTGGATGGAAACCAGAAGAGAAGCAAACGAAAAAGGGATGCCTCGCAAAGCTAGTTAATTAGCAAACTGGGTCAGGCGGTTGCTACTGCCTGACCATTAAGTTAAGTATCCATTAGGAGCAATGTCGTGAATGATTCAAAAGATACCCAAAATGATGGTAAGGACTGCTTAAACTGTTGTAGTAAAACACCTGAAGAAGTGACTTCTGTATCCAGTGAAGATGTGGTGCATGAAGTTAAGGCTACCATCTCGAATGTTAGAGATTTAGCTACATTACGAATTGAAGAAATGGATTGCGCTGCGGAAGAGGCAGAAATCAGGCGTGCATTGGGTAAGATTGAAACAATACGCAGTCTGAGATTTAACCTTGGAAAACGAGAGCTAGGAATAGATGCGGATTCGAACAGCGTGATTCAAGCTGTAGAGGCCATTCGAAAAGCAGGTTTCACTCCTGAGTTAATTGATCCCGAGGCAGACTCTCCAAACCTTATTGAGCCTGAAAAAGGATTTTGGGCGACATGGGGGAAATTGCTAGGTGCATTAGTTCTTGCGGTCTTGGCAGAGGCACTCGATTTCGCGTTTCCAGACTTTCAGGAAATTAATAACTTAAGTATGGCCTTAGCAGGCATTGCAATTGTACTGGCTGGTTTGGAAGTTTACGTGAAAGGTTTCAAAGCGCTAACGCAAGGACGATTGAATATCAATGCGCTAATGACTGTAGCAGTAACTGGTGCGTTCCTCATCGGTCAGTGGCCAGAAGCTGCCATGGTTATGGCACTCTATGCAATCGCAGAAGCTATTGAGGCTAAGGCCGTTGATCGCGCCCGCAATGCAATTAAAAGCCTGATGGCACTTACCCCAGAGAATGCTGAGGTTCAGCAGCCTGATGGTTCCTGGAAGCGTGAACTTGTAAAAGATATCCAGATAGATGCGAAAGTACGGGTCAAGCCAGGCGAGCGAATTCCTCTTGACGGGATTGTTACAGCTGGTCAAAGCGCAGTTGATCAGTCACCTGTAACGGGTGAAAGCTTGCCAATCGATAAATCACCGGCAGATGAAGTTTATGCTGGGACCATTAACCAGGCAGCAGAATTAGAAGTGAGAGTCACAGCACTCTCAACTAACAGCACCATTTCCAGAATTATAGAGGCTGTTGAACAAGCTCAAGGTTCAAGAGCACCTACTCAACGATTTGTAGATAGGTTTGCAGCAGTTTATACGCCAGCCGTTTTCGTGCTGGCACTAGCAGTAGCGGTTCTAATGCCTTGGCTGATGGGTTGGACTTGGTTGCAATCCATTTACAAGGCTCTGGTACTGTTAGTGATAGCCTGCCCATGTGCTTTAGTCATATCAACACCCGTTACGGTAGTCAGTGGTTTAGCTGCAGCAGCGAAGCGTGGCATTCTGATCAAGGGTGGCGTATACCTTGAAGAAGCTCGCAAGATCAAAGCTGTGGCATTAGATAAAACTGGAACAATCACTGAAGGCAGACCTAAGTTGGTTGCATCCGTGATGTTAGATGGCGAAGAAAATAAGACCGAAATCGAGGGTATTGCTGTTAGTTTGGCATACAGGTCTGACCACCCTGTTTCCAAAGCAATCTCTGAAAAATCATCTGGTAAATTGAAAGATGTCACTGATTTCAAAGCAGTCGCCGGCAGAGGTGTTCAAGGAGCTATTAAAGGTAAAACTTACTATCTAGCCAATCATAGGTGGATTAAAGAACTCAATCTAAGCACAGATGACCTAGAAATTCGACTTGGTTCATATTTGAATGCTGGTCGGACAGTTTCTTTACTTGCTAATGATGAAAAGGTGCTGGCAATTTTTGCTGTCGCAGACACTATCAAACCATTCTCTACGATTGCTATTGAGGAGCTAAAGAAATTAGGCGTGGCCCCGGTAATGTTGACCGGAGACAATGAGGCAACAGCAAAAACAGTAGGCATGCAGGCTGGTGTTACTGAGATTAAAGGAAATTTGTTGCCCGAAGATAAACTCAAGGAAATCGAAGCGCTTCAGCAAAAATATGGCACCACAGCTATGACCGGCGATGGTATTAATGATGCTCCAGCATTAGCAAGAGCAGACATTGGTTTTGCAATGGGTGCAGCTGGAACACACACGGCCATGGAAGCAGCTGATGTTCTTGTGATGAATGATGACCTACGCCGGCTGCCCGAAACCATTCGCCTGTCTCAACAAACCCATACGATTCTGTGGCAAAACATTGCTATCGCACTTGGTATCAAGTTTATTTTCTTGATACTGGCACTATTCGCGGACGCATCCATGTGGATGGCTGTATTTGCAGATATGGGGGCTAGCTTGATCGTAGTGATGAATGGCTTAAGACTAATGAGTTATGAGGCTGCGAAATAAGCCATGAGAGCTTACCAGTTAAAGCCCCTGCATTGCAGGGGCTTTTTTATAACGGATGATGTAGCTTGCCCGGCACTTGAGTCTTATGAATGTGAAGCAATTCAAATCTCTTACTATGCCCTCTAGTTACATACTCCCACTTAATACCTTTTTCATCCAGATGTTTTTCTTGGAAGTCAAACACAATTCCAAATGGTACTGCCAGGAATAACTCGTCATAAGGATGTAGTTTTAGCATCTGATCAAAATCATCCACATTGATTAGTTTAACGCTCCCATTTGAGTAATACCGTGCCGAAAATGGTCTTTCGTCGATATACCATAGGTCCTGATATCCCAAACCTATCACTTTGGGATACTCAATCAGCATTTTTTCAGTTTTAACCAAATAAGGGTTTTCCGAGACACTCATCGTTGCAATGAAGATACCGAGTGGTACGGCGAATATTGAAAACCAGACCCCCATGATCGAGGTAATTGTGTTGTTCGAGGTATTACTCCATTCCGACAATTTCTTCCCAAAGAGAATCGCAAATGGTGGAATCGCAGGCAGGATATAAGTCCAAAGAATATTTCCAGCAAATGTGAAAAACACCATCGAGAATATTGCCCAGCTAAGGTAATAGAAAGTCACTGGGTCTTTAGTGATATTTTCCAGATAAAGTTTGGCACGTCCCTTTATGAATACATTTACGGCCGCAATGATAGCGACGATCCCCCAAGGGAAAGTGGCTTCTATCCACAATGGCCAGATGCTACCGTAAGGTTTTACATGTGCAGATCCATAAATGTCTCCAGCCCAGCCGGGGTCTACATATCTTCTAAAGTGCTCACCAACGATGAAGTAATCCAAGAAACCAGGAGTCTTAATCTCAGCCAGTACGTACCACGGTAGAACTAGTGCTACGACTAATAATGAGCCCATAAGCAGAAGAGGCTTCTGGACTGGAGGCCAAAACTTGGTTCGAAAAACAAGCAAACTCATTACGATTGGTCCAAGCACTAACACTAGAGCCAATGGTCCTTTAGATAACAAACCTATAGCCAATCCAATGAAGCCTGCAATCCTCCAGCTTACTGAGGGGAATAGCAAACCAGCCATGCAAAGAACAGTGCCTAGAGCCAGATAAGGATCAGTGAGCACTGCTCCTGCAGAGGCATATGGCAATGCGCAAGTTGCATAGATTGCCACCGCCCAATATGCAGCACGACTTCCGGCGTACTCTATGGCACATTTAAAAATTACCCAAACCGTGAGTAGCGTAACTATTAAGGAAGGAAAGCGTGCGGTCCACTCTTCCACACCGAAGGCATTGATGGATAGTGCCTGAAACCAGAATGACAATGGCGGCTTGCCCCAGAAAGGTTTGTCGGGTTCGAACCATGGTGTGATCCAGTCTCCTGAGGTGGCCATAATTCTCGCTATCTCTGCATACCTCGGTTCCGTTGTATCCGCGTATGGAAAATAAACTATGCTGAAAATTCTCAACAAAACCAATACCACAACAATTTTAATAAGCGTTGTAGAGTCTTTAAGCATGATGGCCTCCTGCGTTGAATGCAGAGGCATCGCTTTGGGTTACCTGATTGACGCTATACTCATCCTGGATCACATAGATTGGTCGTTGCTTGGACTCAACGTAGATCCTGGCCATATATTCACCAAGAAGCCCTATAGAAATTAATTGAACACCGCCTATAAAGGTGACTGTGACAATAATGGATGGATAACCAGACACCGGCTCGCCAAACAAGAATGTTTTACAGACAACCCATATACCAAAGGCAACACTTCCTAATGCGGCGATGCCTCCTAGCCAGGTCACTGCACGAAGAGGAATGGTTGAAAATGAAACAATCCCCTCCATCGCCAATCGACATAGCCCTAGGAAGCTCCATTTCGTCTCTCCAGCGGCACGGGGAGCACGGTTATAGTTAATGATTTCGACAGGTAGTCCAATCCATGCAAATAAGCCTTTCATGTATCTACTGCGCTCAGGTAACGTTGAAAGGGTGTCTACCGCTCTGCGACTTAGCAACCTAAAGTCACCAGTATCTTCCGGGATTGATAATTCGCTTAAGAAGTTGAGTAATCTGTAAAAACAGTGGGCAGACGCACGTTTTAGAAAGCTCTCCCCGGCCCTGGAGCTGCGGCGCATAACTACGGTATCAGCTCCACGCTGCCAGGCAGCAATCATGTCCGGAATCAATTCTGGAGGATCTTGCAGGTCAGCATCAATAAGAATTACTGCATCACCATGAGCTCGATCCAGACCAGCCGTCATGGCAGCCTCTTTACCAAAATTCCGACTTAACTTTACCAAGCGGATATAGTCATGTCGAAAGGCAAGTTTTTGAAGAAACTCTGTTGTGCCATCCGTGCTTCCATCGTCTACAAATACAATCTCAAACTTGTAATCAATTTGGAGCAGTACGGTGTATAAGCGAGCGATAAAGAGTTGAATGACTGAACGCTCATTGAATACCGGAACGACTATTGATAATAAAAGCCTGCTGGGATGGATGTCAGGGATTCCTGACTCTATCTGCGCACGGAAACGGGAATTATCTAGACTGGCATTCATTTCTAGTCCTCCCTTTGAACCGTTCGTTGGTTTATCCGGGAATAGATATTCAAATTTGGTGCCATCGTTACTGCTGGCTCACTGCAGAATTGGCTTAAAGAATTAGCTGCAGCAGCCTTTTCAGACACATCACTAGTCAGCCGATTTATAAAAATAATCATTGTCCACCTCAGTTAGTTAAATATAGATCAGCCTCAAAGGGGCGAAATACATTAAAAACTCGGCGGTTTATCAAACTCGATTAAGGGATGAGGGATTAGATTTTCATTGTCAGGACGTTTATAGCCTGGCACTGCTGTAGAAAGCGTACTCAAGGAGGAGCTAGAACCAATCAGGTTAATATCATGGTGAGTGTGATCATCACAACAATGCTCACCTAATTCACCCATGGCAGTATTTACAATTTCGTGAGTCTCAGAGCCATGTGTATGCGTGACAACATCATCGGATATACACATAAAGGAGCCGATGACAGGAATTACTATTAATGTTGCTAAAACCAACATTACTGTTATTACTTTAAATTTTAATAAGACATGCTTCATTTCTTAATTTTTTTTGGGTGTATGGCAATTCATTGCTTACCTAATATTTGTCTTGTATCAGCAAATTAAATGCCAAGCCGAGAAGGGCCCAATTGCTAAGAAATTCGGTAGGATTGATCAATAGTTCTGCACTTTTTGCAGGATCAATTAAATTTATACAAATGATTTCTGCATTTTTTGCAGAATGAAAACGAATATCATCTTAGGTGAGCGCTACACCTAAAAATATTCATGAAAGGTGGAGCAACTCTGATGAAGCAGATTAGGTCAGTTAACTGACATTAAGAAAGGCTGGAATAAAAATGCTGAAACCGGAAGAAAATGCAGAACAAATATTTGAAATAGTTAAAAACTCGATTGTTCAATCATGCCAAAACCACGACTGGTCGATTGCGAGAAATGCAGTGCAGACATTCGGTTTCGCCGAGAGCGATGTTTCGACAACTTTCACCTATGCTCTACGATACGATCTGATGATTACCTCAAGGATATATCTGTGTTTGGGTTACAGGTCTGTTGATCCGTCTGGCCCATTCCAGAACCTCCCAGATAAAAGCAAGTTTGATCTTAGCCTTTCGATAGATGGTCAGGTCATTAAATCCTATAGAGATGAGTATGAAGAACGATAAAGGGGCTTTTAGCCCCTGAGTTTCCTATTTATTTTCTGAAATCTTTTTAAGATTGTCTAATCCGGCTTTATACATACCCGTTACTACCCTTTTCGCGTCTTCGTCGGAGGCTCCTGCAGCCTCGAAATGGCCATGCCAAATAACCTTGGATTTATCTTTTGAAACAGGCTTAACTGTAATTGCAGACCGGTAATTAGTTACCGGTAGCACTCCGTCCAAGATGGCATATGTGTACTTTTGTTTAATCGCGTTGTAGGTGACTAACTTTTCTTTGATGGTGTCACCGCCTTGCAATCTCAAAATTCGGATTGCCCCTTTATGGTTGTTCTGACCTTCAACAATCTTGGTCTCTTGAATCGCTGGATGCCAGGCTCCCAAATCTCCAAAATTGCTAATCTTTGCCCAAACGTCGGCGGCCTTAGCATCAATGACAATGGACTCATGAACATTTAAATGTTTACCGGCAAATACATTGGTTGAAACTAAGCCTGTAAATAATAAAACTGCTACCAATATCTTTCTCAAGCTCTTCTCCTATTGAGATTTAAAAATGTAAGGAATGCAAAAAACATACCGAGAAAGTTGGCTTGCTTTAATTAAGATGCCCTGAAAGTATAAAGGCCTCGAAATCTCGAAGCCTATAGAGAAAGCTAATTGAGTGATCTGAGGAGTCTTATTTTTTACCCGAGCGATCCTTTTCATATTCCTCATATGATTTGGAGTTTAGTTTTTCTAAGCATGCATCCACTTCACTTGGCGGCTGACTATGGCAATTGTTTCTGGCACCTTCTTTCACACCTTCATAGACAGATTTATTACTACAGCCAGAGATGATTAAGACTAAAGATGTTAAAAAGATAAGTGTTATTAATCGCATTGTTTCACTCTCAATTAAGTCTAGTTATTTTTTAATCAATAGAACCTAAATCCTCAAACTAGATTTAGGGAATGTTATCTAGTCCTGTTTATTTCATAACGTAACTCCGCCATATTGGCTCCCATCTGGCGAACTGACACGAGGCTAAATGTTGGTGATAGTACCTTGCGGGGGAAAAGTGGCTTCCCTTTACCAAGAGTAGCTGAACCAATCTGAACAATCATTTCATCCAATAAGCCAGCATCATAAAATTGACCAGCAAGATCTCCACCACCAACTATCCAAATGTTTTTACCTGTTGAGGTAGCTACCATTTCCGCATGGACAGGTCTAATATCACCACTAACAAATTGGATGTTTGCACCATCGACCTTTGGCAGATTACGACTTGTAAAAACCCAGGTTGGCTGAGTGTAAGGCCAAGGTGATCCTGCTTCTTTCATCACCTGGTCGGCATTTCTCAACATCCATTCATATGTTGAAGATCCCATGGCCAAAGCCCCAACTTCCAGAATAAATTCTGGATAGCTCGAGTTGTTCAAGTCTCCAAGCGGAAAAAGCCATTCCAAAGAATCATCTTCAGTTGCAATAAAACCATCTAGGCTGGAGGCTGTGTAATACTGAGTTTTCATAAGAGATATAACTATTTCAGGCATACCAAAAAGTAAGCCCAACGATCGAACCTAATAGGGTAAAAATCAAAATATACGAGATGATACCGGCAATGCGCTTTTCCTCTTTTTCATTGAGTGAAGGGTTGAATCTCTTGTAAACGCTAAGAAAGATATCAACAATAAACTCAGCTACAGTCGAAAGAAAAAAATCCATTAAGCTTCCCATAATATTGAATTATCGTCCATATAACTTTAATAATCATACCCAAAATTATGATTGATCCTACTGGTACCGAATTAGTCTTTGCCGATTTGAACAGAGCTTACAAAGAGATGATGGTTTCGCGGCGATATCCATCTCGATTTAGGCGCTCTTTTGATGAGTATCTTTATAGGAGCCAACAACTTACCGAGGTGATGCGAAAGGAATTCTTGCGTGCCACAGGTAAAGCTTGGATAGCATCCGAGTTCCCCGGTTGGAACATGTATTCGGCAGCAGTGAAAGCAATACGCAACGCTGTCGTTCATGGTACTCCTCTAGTACTCCATGAAGTCATTATAAGTATCTATCCTGCAGTACCATTTGGATTTTGGGGTAAAGAGATTGGTCCACGCCAGACCGCTGCCGGTGTCCGTATCATTACAGGCACTTGCTTTGTGGGCGCTCCATTCAGGGATGAAATAACCACCCCGAACATAGGTTTTCCATCATTAGACGGCCAAACACATATCTTTCCTCTCAAAGAATTTGTGAGCTATGAGCTTCCATGGCCTATGTTTGATACTGAAACAAATTCGATAGTGAGTAAAACAGGTACAACTGATGTGATTCGTTTGGTTCTGGGTAGCTATCCTATTTTGTGTCAGTACTTTTGTTACTGTGTTCACCACTCTGTTTTGAGCACCTATTCCAATATTTGCTGAGCACCCATTTCAGTTCAAGTTGAGCAGTTATTACAGTAAAGAGAAGCAGTTGAATCTCGCCCGATCCAGTTACTTGAGACTCCTTATTAAACTCATTCAAAGTGGCTATTTATGTTTCCTGCCAACCAGCATTCCCTAGAGATTCTCCGAGTTATGGCTAAACTTTATTGTTGTTCTTATGAGTAATATATCGGATAAAATAGGACATCATTAATCAAAAAAGTGATGCTGTGGCATTTAAAGATAATCAACAGTCTGTGGATACCGGAATTAATTACGCTCCTTGGGAGAATACTTTTAAAAAAGTTATTACACCCTTTGAACATTTTATTCATCAACAAACATCCAGCGGCATTCTGTTAATGCTAGCGGCGGGTATAGCCCTATTTATTGCAAATAGCTACCTTGCAGAGAGTTATCAACATTTCCTTCATACTCCCGTTGCCTTGATGTATGGCACTTGGAAAATGGAAATGAGCCTACATCACTTTGTTAACGATGGACTCATGGCACTGTTTTTCTTTGTGGTTGGTTTAGAATTAAAGCGTGAGTTTCTGGTGGGAGAGCTTTCCGATCTTAAACAAGCCGCCCTACCAATCATCGCAGCAGTCGGGGGTATGGTTGTCCCTGCTTTAATTTATACATTCTTCAATAGTGGTACTGATGCAATGCCGGGATGGGGCATTCCCATGGCAACAGATATTGCTTTTGCAGTGGGGGTGTTGGCATTACTTGCTTTCCGAGTACCTAAAGCGCTAGTTACCTTTTTAGTTGCCTTAGCAATTGCAGATGACTTGGGAGCAGTCTTGGTGATCGCACTCTTTTACACTCAGAGCTTAAGTGTCAACTGGTTGATGGCGGCGGCAGTTTTAGTCGCTGTTTTGGTGACTTTGAATCTCTCCGGCATCCGCAAAGTACTTCCTTATTTCGTTTTAGCAGTGTTACTTTGGTATGCGCTTTTCCAGTCTGGTGTACATGCAACTCTTGCCGGAGTGATTGGTGCTTTCACAGTACCGGCCAGATCCAGATATCATTCTGAAAAATTTGTCTCAAAATTACAAAATCTGATCTCCGAGTTCAATGCTAACAGACAAGGAAATGACAGTGTTTTGACTAATCAGAAGTTGAATGCGATTGCAGAGGAAGTAGAAAGCACTGCTAGAAGTATCCAAACCCCTCTACAACGTCTAGAGCATACCTGGCATTTACCAGTAGCTTTCCTAATTATTCCATTATTTGCAATCATCAATGCCGGCATTCCTGTTGAACTTTCAACATTAAACGTAACAATTTCGCATCCGGTTTTTATGGGCGTATTTTTTGGGCTGGCATTAGGAAAGTTTCTTGGTATCGCTGGAGCTTGCTGGATTGCCTTAAAATTAAAAATAGGACAGTTGCCTGCTGGAGCATCTTTCATGCAACTAGCAGCAGTGTCAGTGCTTGGTGGTATCGGATTTACGATGTCGATCTTTATTGCAGAGTTAGCTTTTGCGAATGGCCAGGATTTTTTGTTGATGGCTAAAACAGGTGTATTCGCTGCGTCATTGTTGTCTGGTATTGTAGGCTACAGCGCGTTACGTTTTTTAGGTCGTCACGCTGTAAACCCTTAGCACTCAACGAAACGTCTGCTCGATACAATGTAAATGATTAGATGCAAGATTGACGATACTAACCTAATAGGGTTTCCATTTTTGTTGCACATTATCAGTATCGATGTTTCATTGTAAGGTCTAACTTACATATACCGTACTCAGTAGAGCATGATTTGACCAATCCGGTCTAATTCTATTTTGAGTTTTGTCTTATCAGTCCAGCACTCAGCATTCAACGTAAAGAAAGCCTCAATGCGTTTGCGGAGGGTGGTATAAGCTTGAATGAATGAAGCCTCTATCTCTGCATCCGACCCTGTGGCCTTGGCTGGGTCATCTACACCCCAATGCGCCCTTAAAACGTTGCCAAGATACGCTGGACAGGTCTCACCTGCTGCATTGCTGCATACTGTAATCACGATGTCTGGAGTCTCTGGCAGGTTATCCCATGACTTGCTGTGATATCCCTCTGTCGGTATGCCTTCACGCTTAAGCAATGTTATAGAGCGTGGGTGTACCTCACCTGTAGGCTGACTACCTGCACTCATGGCCTTCATGCCTTCTGGTGCTAAAGCGTTGAATGTAGCCTCTGCCAAGATTGAACGGCAGGAGTTACCTGTACATAGAAACAAGATATTCATTGATAACTTTCAGTTGTTAGTTAGTCTCGTACCATTGGCGGCTACGGTTGACGATGGAAACGACAGACAGCATGACAGGCACTTCTACAAGCACACCTACGACAGTGGCTAAAGCTGCACCTGAGTTGAAGCCAAAGAGTGCAATAGCCGTTGCTACAGCCAGCTCAAAGAAGTTAGAAGCGCCAATCAGTGCAGAGGGTGCGGCGACACAGTGAGCCACATTTAGCTTCTTATTCAGCCAGTAAGCCAGCATGGAATTAAAATACACCTGAATAATGATAGGTATAGCAAGCAATGCAATGACGAATGGTTGCTCTAGTATCTGCTGGCCTTGGAAGCCAAACAGCAACACGAGTGTAGCCAGCAATGCAAACAGTGAAACAGGCTGTATTCCCTTTAGCAACCCTTCAAGTGACTTCTGGCGACCAGACAATAAGACCTCTCGCACAAATTGACTGATAATTACAGGTACGACGATGAACAGCACAAGCGACAGTAACAGTGTGTCCCATGGCACAGTGATGCTAGAAAGGCCAAGCAGCAACGCTACCAATGGTGCAAAGGCAAACAGCATAATGGCATCATTAAGAGCCACCTGTGACAGCGTGAACTTAGGCTCTCCACCACAGAGGCCACTCCAGACAAACACCATAGCCGTGCATGGCGCAGCAGCCAATAGAATCAAGCCAGCTATGTAGCTGTCAATCTGGTCTGCTGGCAGCAAGTCACCGAACAAGTGGCGAATGAATACCCAAGCAAGCAAGGCCATTGAGAACGGCTTTACTATCCAGTTAATGAATAAGGTCACGCCTATGCCTTTGCTGTGAGCTAAGACATCACCCATGGTCTTGAAGTCGATCTTCAGCAACATCGGAATAATCATCAGCCATATCAGCACAGCCACAGGCAGGTTTACTTCTGCCGCCTTTAGACCACCTACAGCTTGAAAGAAGTCAGGAAAGGCTTGACCTAATCCAATGCCGACCAGAATGCACCCAAGCACCCACCACGACAGGTTACGTTCAAAGCTATTTATTGCGGATGGATTAGCAGCAGCCATGATTCTCTTTTGGCTTTCTTGGAGTCATTTGTATGGACTGCATGACTGGTGTGCAGCATGCGCCCTCTATTGTCTCGACATTGTTGAACGTGGGCGCACTCTCTAGCGTCCTGTAGCTTTCCCAAGCAATGCCTGAGGGGTCTTGTACCCAATGTTTGTCTGACCTTGCATAACAGCATGTCGTGCCATCCTGAGTCAGTAAAGACATCTCGGCCTTTTCTAATCTCTCCTTAATTTCATTCAGCTCTTCTTCTGTTTCAACTTGGATGCCGATATGGTCTAAGCCAGCTTTAGCACCACGGGAGCTTATAGCAAAGTTTACGTGTGGGCTTTCCAGCATCCACTTGGCATAGTCAGGTTTTTCAACTGTCGGGGAAGCACCAAAGAGCGCAGAGTAAAACTGAACGCTTTGCTGTATGTTATCGACGGCTACATGTAAGTGCATACGCTTCATGTGTTGTTCTACTTTTCAGAGTTGCAATTAAGGTCAGGGCAGCAGACAGCTTGACCTGCACAGCAGTTCTTGGTGAGGTACGCCAGCAAGGCATTCATAGACTCATAGTTGGCTGAGTAGTAAATGAAGCGGCTGACTTGTCTTGAGCTAATCAATCCGGCATGGCTCAGTTCCTTCAAGTGGAATGACAAGGTACTGGCTGGAATCTTAAGTTGTTCCCCTATCGCACCTGCTGGCAGACCTTCAGCACCTGCTTGAACAAGTAACCGGAATATATCTAAGCGTGCCTCTTGAGCGATTGCTGAGAGTTGTGTGACTGCTGTTTTATTATTCATAGATTCTATATTTCCATAAATATAGAAATAATTCAACATAATACTTTTTTATCAATGAAGCTTTTAATTAAAATTCTTCAACTGGCATACCAAGGAGTGTTAGAAACGCAATAGCGCCCCAAACTGCAGTAGTGGTAATTTAACGGGCAGCTTGGAGCTTAAGAGGATTTGATTAGCGATCAGTTAATTTTTTCTTTGCGCGCAATTTTCGCATTGACTCGCCCTTTAAATGCAGAACATGCGATTGATGTACTACCCGATCCAAAATAGCGTCTGCAAGTGTTGGGTCAGGAAACAAATCATGCCATTGCTCGAAAGGATATTGAGTGGTGAATAGTAAAGAGCCTGATCGCATTCTTTGATCAATAATATCCAATAGAACATGACCAACCGTAATATTTATCTGGCCATGTCCAAAATCATCAATAACTAATAATGCCGGTTTGATAAATTTGGTTTTTAAGCTGGCTAATGACCCGTCAGCCAGTGCAGTTGCAATATCTGAAAGAAGCTGATTACTACGTATGTAGATCACCGATATGCCGAGCCTGCATGCTTGGGTTCCAATAGCCGTTCCAAGCCATGTTTTGCCAGTACCCGTCGCACCGCGGATCGTTAAGTTTTGCTTTCGATGTACCCACTCACATGTCGCCAATGTTGAAATCAATGGCTTATCCAAGTCTCTACTAGGCCTGTCATCCAGATCCTCTAGTGAGCACCTCTCCGGAAAGCCCGCTGACTTAATAAACCGTTGTATACGTCGAGTTTCGCGATTGGTTATTTCGTAATCAACTAGCATGGCAAATCTCTCATCGAACGATTTTGCATTCAATTTTGGTTGATCCAGCTGCAAAGTGTAAGTGTCAGCCATTCCAGATAGCTTAAGTAAACGAAGGTTTGATAGGGTTTGTTCAACGATTGACATCTCAGTCTCCGAAATAATTTGGTCCTCGAACATCAGAGTGAACTGTTCGATTTATAGTCTGCGAAATTGCCCCAATATGGTGAGCTCTCAAATCAGCATCATTTTTAATAATGGATTCAATGCTTCGAAGCGCTGTGATATTCAAGCCTAGGGCATAGGTACATACAGCTTCAAAGCGTTCTTCGCCGTAAAGCTTCGAAATCTCGCGCATTTTTCGTGCAGCCCGGAGACCGTTAGTTGGATCGTGTCGCTCAGTTAAATGATAAGTAATCATTCTTTCTGTATGCTCGCCTGTATTCTTTGCCCATTTGAGTAAAGCTAGAGGCTCTCCTTCAAGAACGTTACGATGCGCTGCCGGCATATGATCTTCTATCCTGGAAAGGCCTCCAATTTCATTGTTGATTGCATGAACAGCGATACGTACATTTTTACGAAATACTTCAAGCATCCGATCATTGAATCTGATATCCACTGTTTCACCACGATACTTCCATGGAACGGAATAAAAGGACTTCTGGTGTTCGATAAGATAGTCGTCTCCAACTCGAATTGCATATCTCCAATTGGCATATTCATATCGTGTTTCGGGGAGCGGGCGTAAGGCTGGCAAATCAAGTGCTTCAAATCTACTTTTTCTACATCCTTCCATCTTCTTAAAAGGACGCTCATTCAGAGCAATATTCAATCGACGAATTTCTTGGTTTGCTTCTTCTAGGCTAAAAAATATCCGATCTCTTAAGGCGAACAGTACCCATCGTTGTGCGATCTGAACACCAGCTTCAGCTTTAGCATTTTGCTTAGGGGATTTAGGTTTGGTTGGTAGTGAAGCTGCCCCATAGTGTCGAAGAAAGTCTGAGTAAGCAGGATTGATAGTTATACGATCACGCTCTCGTCGACTTACAGCCGCCTTGAGGTTGTCACTAACAATCCAGTTCGGAATGCCTCCAAAGAACTCCAATGCATTGGTTTGAGCGCTAACCCAGCATTCTGATGTTTGTTGCCATACTGCTTCCAGATATGCATAGTTAGAGCAACCCATCACAGCCACAAAAAGTTGGGCATACCGTGATGGCTCTCCCGATAAGCTACGTATTTCTATGGTTTGGCCTGCAAAATCAGTAAACATTTTGTCACCAGGACGGTGTATTTGACGCATCACGAGTCTTTGTGCACTTCTCCACTTACGATACTCAGCAGTAAATTGTGAGTACCCTATACCGTCTGGATGGTTTTCTCGCCACTCTCGCCATAATTGCTCGCGAGTAGCTTCTGGCCTAAGCATTTCCCGATGAATCTCTCCCCAATCTGGTCTTTCTTTTTGAGGCTTTTCTTTTTCCGGGTCTGTGAGAGCTATATGCCAGGCATCATCGTCTAAGTGAGTTAATTCTTCAGAGCTTATGTTGCTACTCTTGATGGCATTAATGATCCGCGTAACTGTATTGGGAGATACCCCAATAACGCGACCGATTGCGCGTGACGATTGTTCAGGGGTATGGAAATGCAAACGTGCAATTTCGCGCTGCAAACGCATGGGAATCCGCATAAGGGATTTTCTCCTTTAAACAGACCAAGTGCATTTAACATTTACTTGGTCTTTTGAATAGTAGGGATGAAAAAGCCCATCGCGCATGACTTGACATCTTCATGCGCGGCGCAGATACTACGGGTTCAAGTGGATTACTTGATAGCAGTTCGCAACCCGAGGCCGGAATCCTCGGGTTTTGCGTTTATGGGCCCATATTGAATCAATCGTGATGATTAGGGCATTTCACTTCTCCTTCCAATAACACGCACGTGTTTTTCCCATCATTCTGAGTTGTCGTTTTTCTTGGTTTAAAAACATAGCGTGTGGGCCACAGTTCCTCAATTTCACACTGTAATAACTGTGCGATATGGCTTGCTACAGCATAAGCCGTTGTTCGATCATGGATCACATTGCTCACTACACCACTGGCGACGCCGAGGGTTCGTGCAATTTTCGCTTGGCTCATTCCAAGCTTGCGAAGGCGATAGTTGATTTCAATTCCGTCCATGATTAGTAATGACACAGCGTAAATTAAAGAGTAATCTATCTCTATTGAGTATTTTCTATAACTTAAGAGATAGCATAATATATCTTATACCGATATGAATAATCAAGACATCGATTTAACCCCCACCTCTAATCTGGATAGCTTAGGGACCAGACTGTCTTCATTGCTAGCAATGATTGGACTGAGTCAGGCCGAATTCGCCCGGCGGCTTAAGGTTTCGCAAGGTTTTGTAAGCGACGTTATAAGAGGTATTAAAAAGCCAGGAGCAGCATTCCTCTACGCCATAAAAATCGAATTTGGCATTTCAATAGACTGGCTACTTACTGGTGAAGGCACTTTAAAAGGTGAAACACAAATTGATATTCCATTACTGCAGATGATCCAACTTCAAATATCAATTGCTAGAAAGGCTATCTTAGAGAAGGATGTCGCCGCAAAGTCCATCATGTTGCTTATTCAAAATAACAAGCTCAATGAGGCTGCAGCCGATTCCGAGATTAAAAAATTTCTGGATAATATAGAGCATGAAACTGAGGATTTTGGCTTGGCGATTGAGCTTTACAATGGCCATTTGTTGACCGATGAAACATTACGTCAGCGTAATATCATGGCATCTGCTGTAGCCTATTTTGAATCCAGAACTCCTAAAGATCCAATAAACTTATTAACACAAACACAACCGATATCCCTTAGCCTCAACATAAGCTCTAATCAACGTAATGCTGGAAGAGACTACTACGAAGGGTAGTTATTCAGTCACATTAAGAGTGATATTTATTATGACCAATCAAGCTAACACTACAAACATCAATATCGCTGATCAGCAAAGAAATGCTAACCGAGATTACTATGAGTTTAACTTAGCATCTTCCATGAGAGTGTACATGTCAACTCGTTCAGATGATGACCTGGATAGGATAGCAGCTACGAATCAACGGATGTTCAAGTATCGATTTGGATTGACTGCTAATGCGACGGTACGATCCAAAATAATTGCCATCAAACGTCGATATAACTTAACCGACCCGGAAGTCAGAGCATTGGTTGGCTCCGGCCAAATCAGTGTTAAACAACACGAGGTATTTGCAACACCAGATAGGGTATCCCCCGTGCTTGGGTTCGTTTTTTTTGTAATTGTCAGCTTTATTTGTGGACTGAATATATTCTCAATCAGCATTGCGCAAACATCACCATGGACAGTTTTTATAGCTCTTGGAATGATATTCAGTGTGTGGGGACTGTGTATTTACTACACCAAGAAGTTTATGGTGGCTCCTTGGCGAATTCTGGAGCGATCTGGGATTCTTAAAGACATCCCGAACAGCAGTATTTTGGATAGTTTACTAATGCGCTCATTCATTGTTGATATGAGCTACAACACTCATAATCAGAATTAGTCTGTTCTTAACGGTGGAGCAACTAGGTTACTGCTGAGGGAACGCGGTAAACCAATCTTGATAATTCTCATCCAGCGGAATAATGCCAGGCATATCTTCATGTCTAGCTGGATGAATGCGCTCTATTACATCTCCAAACTTGCTTTTATATTTTTCCATTATTGCGTTGCCATAAGTCTCCAAATCCTTGCTCAGCAACCGACTGAAAAAGATGACATCATCATTCAGGCGGTGTATTGCTTGCATCAAATCGTGATATTGGGCATTGGTGTGCCCTTCCCCATAGGGCGTTGCAAAATATAAGGCTAGAAAAGCGCCCTTACGGTCTTCCAAAGAGAGCTTCTGAAATTCTGGAATCATTTCATTTCTCTTTACTATTGCTGTGTTCAGGGCCGATTGCATAGCGGTAATAGTAGATACAAGCGCTAAAGGCCTACCTGTGATCGATAAGTTTTCATAGACCTGCTTTTGAAGTGCTATTAACGGCACTTCTTGAACTGGTAAGCTAGATAAATTAGCTTGGTACTCAAAAACGACTTCTTTGGCGGTAGTCCCGTTTTTTTTGGTTAAAAGATATTCTTCATAAACAGATTTTGCTTGGAAATAACTGTCTATTAGATGTTTTGTATTTTGTTTTTTAAGAGAAATAGCAGCATTGCAAATCATAAATGAAAAAGTAATTGCAGCATTTGTATTTCGTATCTGCGTCTGGAACTCCTCTTTCTCTTTACTTCGCTCCGCAATATTTTGAGCAGCTTTGGCGCCAGCATAAGCACCTGCTAACGCGCCGACCAACGATGTTGTGAATGCTGAGTTTAATATGTTTTCCCAAGTTAAGAGATCCAATATCCAGTTCATTAAACAATTCTCCCAAATGACTATTTTATGTCTTCAAGTCCGTCAAATAACCTCACAGCGACGAGGTCATTTTCGTCAGCTTGCTGTTGCCTTACATTTATATTAACTTTGCTTCCAACTTTTTAATGCTTTAGTGGTTAAATGGATCATGGATCAAAAAAACATAACATCATTGACTGAAGCTGCAGCTCAAACACACTATCCCCCAGGATGGATAACTAAATCCATTGAGCTCAAGCCAAGTGGAAAGGCTCCAAAAAAATATGGGCCATTCACCTACCGTTTTGGTGCTTCTATGACACTTAGTGTAATCCTTCCACGAAGAGGTTGGACACTGGTCAAAAAATCAAAAAATTACGCCTACCTAACACCGCCTGCTGGAGAGTTAACACCCCCATTTTACATTTCAATCGCCGTACCACCAGATGACCTATGCCTTGAAATCGCTAGAGAATGTTACGCACAAGGAGAATCTTGGCTTGGTCAACTAGGTGAGTGGCCTGCTCAGTATTTACATGAACGAAATACTGACATGCTTAAGATCTCGCGAGATCCAGTAACTGGAGAAATGGTAAGTGAACTCCTTAAAAACCCGCCTAAATCAAGTTTGCACATTGGAGAATGGGGAGCCTGGAATGCTGATGTCACTGGGATTGCGGGGGATTTCGCCGTAGGTATATTCCCCCCGGGGTTTATTCGCACTGAGCAACTGCCAACACCGAACCTAACAGAGGGAACACCAAGAGAGGTTCTGCTTACGAGTTATGAGCGAAACGAAGAAGCTCGTCGACTTTGTATTGAGTACTATGGAGCTAAGTGCCAAGCATGCGGTTTGGTATATGAAAACAAATATGGTGTTATTGGTAAAGGTCTCATTCATGTTCATCATGTGACCCCATTAGCCGATATCGGTGAGGCATATCAAGTTGACCCCATTAAAGACCTCATTCCACTGTGCGCCTCATGTCACCATGTGGCCCACCACAGAAACCCTCCATACACTGTCAGCGAACTTCTAGCTGCTATTGCAGCTAGCGTTTAGCGATTGATACTACTCAATTCATCAGATACTTTCTTTTGCAGGTCAGCTAAACTCAAGCCTTCATTTGCAATCAGATAAGATAAAGTAAGTATTGTCAGCGGATGCACTCCGACTGCATTTGCTAGGCTATCAATCTTATCAACACTGGGTTTCTTTCTGCCATTCTCTAAAACTGACATATATGTTCTGCTTGATATGTCGCTAAAGTACTCTTGCGTCAATTCTTTACTCAATCGAATTTCTTTAATTGCCAAACCTAGTGCTTTTTGGATTTCCATATGAAGCCCCTATAAAGGAGCTTATATAGCCAAAATGTGTTCTAAAGGACTATAATCTAAAGGACACATTGATTAAATTTTCCGAAATAATGCTAGTAACTCTTCATGAGGATAATGTTCCGTTCAGGAAGTCCAAAGAGGACGGCTTACGTCCCAAATTTTGGCGTTATGCCTATTTAGTTAATTGCGATTACTGGTTCCATGCGAATTGCTCTTCCACAAAAGATGATGCAAGATCAATTGAGATAATTATTGGGGCTGATGATGATTTACTAAGCTTAATCAAAAATACCGATATAAAAATCAACCATATTTATCTGATGAACGCTACGCAAACAAACGGCTCCAGGACATGGCAAAAAGAAGTAATCAAATCGGTTTACCAGAATAATACTGAAGATGTGGAGAAGGTCACTATCGAACTCAATGATGGGCGATTGTTTAGCCTTTCAAAGAAAGAAAGCCTCATACAGATCAATAAAGTTTATTCATCTGAAAATTGTGAGATTGAATAACATTACAAGGCCGTGGTGCATGAGTAAAAAAATCGATGAAAAATCAGAAGGCCCTTATCTAACACCATCCACGCGCAAACTAATGCAGTTGCGTGAAGGTAAAGGCCCAGGCATGCTCAACGATCAGGAGATAGAGCTTTTACGTATGAGCCAGAGAGAAATTTCTATTGGTAGCAGTATTGCTTTTCAATCAATGATAAATAATGCTGATAGAAGTGGATATATTGGTATGCTCAGCGATAAAACCAGCTATAAAGCTACCATTGAAGAGATTGAAAATGCTATTCAGGATAGATGGGCGAAAGACGCTTGGAATACAAAGGAATAAATATGCTGAATGTAGCAATTTTCCTGAGTGTAATCGGTACGATTGTCGCCATCGGTTTGTCCGTTTTCGCCTATAAAATGCACAATTCCACTAACGTTTAATCTTCAACTAGAATAGCTAAGGCTGAGACAATGAAGCGTGAATCCATATCTTATAACAAGGCTTGCATTTATGAATTAGCGGTCAGTACTTTTGGTTCGGAATCTAAGGCTCATGAGTGGCTTCATCAATATCACCTTACTTTATGCATGACTCCCATGACAATGTGCGAATCAACTGCTGGTCTTGTAAAGGTTGAAAGAATTCTTAACGCAATCAATTATGGAGGCGTTGTTTGATCTAGCTTAAAGTGCTACCTAATAGGATTCTTTAATTTACAATAAATCAGTTGACCTTCCCATGGAGGGAAGCTTTAGACTGAACATATAGTTAATACAAGTTTCCGGATTATGAGCATGTCTAAAAAGACTTTAAGCGATGCCATCCAAAATATCTCACTTCCTATCGAAGGGATGACATGCGCCAGCTGCGTTGGGCGTGTTGAAGCCGCCTTAGCAAAGGTCCCTGGCGTAGAAAGTGTCTCAGTCAACCTGACAACTGAGCGAGCGACTATTCACGTTACCGAAGAGGTAAATCGCACAGCCTTGATCGAAGCTGTTCATAAAGTTGGTTATGAAGTTCCAACATCCAAGATAGAACTCAATGTTATTGGCATGACCTGTGCGTCATGTGTTGGGCGTGTTGAGAAAGCCCTCAGATCTGTACCAGGGGTCGTTGAAGCAACAGTTAACTTAGCCACTGAACGTGCCTCCATATATGGTTCTGCTGACCCAGCAGAATTGATTTCCGCGATCGAGCGTATCGGTTACGAAGCTAAGGTCGTTGACTCTCTATCCTCCTTACAGGCTGTAGCAGAAAATCAAAAAGAGATTGAATTACTCAAATTGAAGCGGGATCTCATTCTCGCAACAGCACTATCGTTACCAGTGTTTTTAATGGAAATGGGTGCGCATTTGATACCAGGTGTTCATGAATTAATCATGGATACCATTGGTATGAACACTAGTTGGTACATGCAGTTTGTGTTGACGGCTCTGGTACTGGCTTTCCCTGGTAGGCGCTTTTACCAGAAAGGCTTTCCTGCCCTGCTTAGGCTTGCTCCAGACATGAACTCGCTCGTAGCAGTAGGTACTGCTGCGGCTTTCGTATATTCAATAGTCGCGACCTTTGCTTCTGGACTGTTACCGGAAGGAACGGTCAATGTCTACTATGAGGCGGCTGCAGTCATTGTCGTTTTGATATTACTTGGCCGATTTCTGGAGGCTCGTGCCAAGGGGCGCACTTCCGAAGCAATCAAGCGCCTGGCAAAAATGCAGGTAAAAGAAGCGCATGTGATGCGCAATCATCGCTTTTTGGATGTGCCTATCAATGAAGTGGTGCTCAATGATGTGCTCGAAGTGCGACCTGGTGAGAGAGTGCCGGTGGACGGTGAAGTCACCAATGGTAAAAGTTTCGTTGATGAATCCATGATCACTGGTGAACCCATCCCTGTTGAGAAAACCCTGGGTAGTTCTGTAGTCGGAGGCACCATCAATCAGAAAGGGATGTTGGAGATGCGTGCGACAGCCGTTGGTAATCAAACCATGCTGGCTCAGATCATACGTATGGTCGAACAGGCACAAGGATCTAAGCTACCAATACAGGCGCTCGTAGATAAAGTGACTATGTGGTTTGTACCTGCCGTCATGGGTGCTGCTTTGCTAACATTTATCAGCTGGATGATTTTTGGTCCATCCCCTGCGTTGACCTTCGCATTAGTGAATGCAGTCTCCGTGTTGATCATTGCTTGTCCATGCGCCATGGGACTGGCCACGCCGACTTCAATCATGGTTGGAACGGGGCGAGGTGCCGAACTGGGCGTATTGTTCAGAAAAGGCGAAGCATTACAGTTACTCAAGGATGCCAAAGTCGTCGCAGTGGACAAAACCGGTACGCTAACGGAAGGACGGCCAGTGCTCACGGACCTCGAAGTTGCGGATGGTTTCGAGCGTAACAGTCTGCTTGCAAAAGTCGGAGCGGTTGAATCTAAATCTGAGCATCCAATTGCCCGCGCTATTGTGGCCGCTGCTACTGAAAATGGCCAATCACTACCGTCTTTAACAGACTTTGAGTCTGTGACTGGTATGGGCGTAAGAGCAAGTGTTGAGGGTGCTCTCGTGGAAGTGGGCGCTGATCGCTTCATGCGCCAACTGGGGTTAGATTTGAACGTCTTTGCGCAAACTGCTGAGCGGTTGGGTAAAGAAGGTAAGTCACCTTTATACGCCTCTATTAATGGTCAACTGGCTGGCATTATTGCAGTCGCTGATCCTATAAAAAATTCGACACCTGGTGCAATTGCCGCACTGCATCAGTTAGGTCTCAAAGTGGCTATGATTACTGGGGATAATGCCAAGACCGCACATGCAATCGCCCGCCAGCTTGGCATTGATGAAGTCATTGCTGAGGTCATGCCTGAGGGCAAGGTTGACACGGTACGCCGCTTGAAATCTACTTATGGGCAGATTGCTTTTGTGGGGGATGGTATTAATGATGCCCCCGCGCTGGCAGAAGCAGATGTAGGCCTGGCAATCGGGACCGGTACCGATATCGCAGTAGAATCAGCAGATGTCGTCTTGATGTCTGGCAATCTGCAAGGAGTGCCGAATGCGATTGCTTTATCCAAGGCAACGATAGGGAATATTCATCAAAACCTGTTCTGGGCATTTGCCTATAACACGGCTTTGATTCCAGTAGCGGCTGGGGTACTTTATCCTGCCTGGGGCTTATTACTCTCACCAGTGTTCGCTGCCGGAGCAATGGCTTTATCGAGCGTATTCGTTTTAGGGAATGCCTTGCGCTTACGGACATTCAAACCACCTTTAGTCGAATTCAACAATCCGCAAAATCTTTGAGTAATAATGCTTGACCTTGCCATTATTGGAACCTTTAAGCTTGTATCACTACCAATTATTCTTTAAGGAGTTGATCATGGAATTTCATATTGAAAATATGACCTGCGGTGGATGTGCAAGAGGTGTGACAAGTACCATTAAAGCCATAGATCCAGAAGCAAGCATTACAACGGACCCTCCTACAAGGACGGTCAACGTTGAAACCAGCGTTGCAAAAGACGAGATCGTTTCAGCGCTTATAGATGCTGGCTTTCCACCTGCAACCAAGTAATTCCTACCTGCCTGCTGAGTAATATCCGCAGGCTTTTTTTACCTATCACTTGGGCATGAACGATGAGTTTATTTAATATTGGGCAAGCTGCAAAGGCGTCGGGTATATCGACCAAAATGATCCGGCATTATGAAAGCGTCGCCCTGTTGCCTGCCGCTTCAAGAACTTTTGCGGGATATCGTCAATATTCTGAAAAAGATATCCATACGTTGAGGTTTATTCGACATTCCCGTGACTTAGGCTTTTCTATCAAGCAAATTGAGGAATTATTAAGCTTATGGCAAGACCCGAATCGGCCAAGCAGTAAAGTGAAAGAATTAGCAAATGCGCATGTTGAAGCCTTAAACCAAAAGATTCAAAGCCTGATGTCGATTAAGTCGGAGCTACAAAAGCTAGTACATTGCTGTAATGGGGATGATCGCCCAGAGTGCCCAATCCTGGAGCAGCTTGCGCTTAATCAAACATGAGGTAATTTCATAGGAAAGTTTCAGTTTGCCACTGAATCATTTTTAATTTAGGTATATCATAACCTTATCGTGAGAAAGCTAATTCACATCTTCGCTATTTGGCTTATTGCAATCATTTTACCGGTGCAGGGATTTGCAGCGGTCAGCATGATGAATTGTGAGAAGCCACAAAGCCAGCACAACCATGAAAGTGTAAGTGGTCATAGCCATGAACACCACGAGGGTGCTGTGGGTAGCCATGCTCACAAACATCAAGATGATACTAAGCACGCTTGTAATCATTGTTCCAAATGTTCAATCTGCTGTTCAGGCTTCGCCTTTGCAGGGTCGGGTGATGACCTCAAGCATCATTTGACTGTTGCCGGTAAAGTCATCGGTTTCATTATTCCAGATTTCACTAGTCACATCTCCTCCGGCCCTGAGCGACCTCCACGCCTCACCCTCATTTAGTATGTTATTGGCTACAGTCCTATCAGGTCTTTAGCCAGCAATCTATGCTTTTGCCTGCTTTGAGCAGCCAAAAGAATGCGTTTCCAATGGATGTTGGGAACTCTAAATGAGAGGTTTATATGAAATTTCCTACCTTAAAGAGAGCTTGGATAGCGTCTCTCAATCAATACTTACTATGTCTTGCAATGACATTGGTGTTTGGTATCGGTGCGTCTCTTGCAGAAGAAAGCACAGCACCGTACCAGTCCACGTTTGAAGATTACAAGGCGACAAGTAGTGACAATCAAACAGATTGGAAATCGCTAGATTCTTCAATTGCAGACCAAGGACATCAAATGTCAGGGATGCAGCACTCCTCGGATCAACCAATGAATCATGAAGCAATGGGACATAGTATGTCTCATGGCGATACGCATGCTTCACATGACTCAAAGTCACAGATGCCACCCATGGATCATGGCCATATGAAAGGCATGGACCATAGCAGCATGCCGGGGATGGACCATAGCAAAATGCGTGACATGAATAGTCAGGCTGAGGATATGGGCCACAGCATGGCAAGCATGGATCATAAATCATCTCCACCTGAAATGTCGGCACACACTCACGACCATGCCATGATGAACCATGCTGGCATGGATCATCACTCCATGCAAAATATGAGTCATTCAGGAAGTGATAGTGAAGAGGCTGTATCAATGACTGATGAGCAAGGAAATTCAGAGGGTGAACCTGTGGTAGAAGATCACTCAAGCCATATCCATGAGTCTTCAGAAGCCGTTAAACCAGAAGCGCCCTCAGAACACACCAGTTTCCAAATCATTCCAAATTTGCATCCCGCAGTCGTGCATTTCCCAATTGCGTTGACGATAGTGGCATTCATTTTAGGCCTGACTGCTCGCTTGTTCCGCCAGTCTGCATCGTCCACTTCATTGGCCGCCGCAGGATCTTACGTATTGATACTAGCCGCTGTGAGTGCTGTGGCTGCCGTTGGTTTTGGTTGGCTAGCATTCAACTCAATCATGAATCACGATGATGCTGGTCATGCTGCCATGTTGTTGCATCGAGCCTGGGCAATCCCTACTGCTGTTGGATTGGTGCTTGTTGCAATCTGGCACTCGTTGAAGTCGCGTCAGGACAGCCCGATGTCCATTCCCGTATTAGTTTGCCTAGCTGGTTTATCCCTGTCTGTAGCGACAACGGCATGGCTGGGTGGTGAAGTGGTCTATCGCCATGGGATTGGTGTTCTATCTTTACCTGCATCTGGTAGCCATCACCATGCTGGACACCACCATGGTGAAGCAAGTGAATCAGCAAACCCGGCTCAGGACAGTCATTCAGGTCATCAACATGCACCCTCTGAAGGAGGTTCACATGCGCACTAATTTTGAAAATCTCAGAGCACGCAGTGCCATTCTTGTTGCCGTAAGCTTGTTATTAAGTGGGTGCGCGACTTTCACAAAAGATGGCGGCATGAATGAGGTACAAAAACAAACTCAACCGCACCTGAAACAAGAGTATGAATGGGCTAAGACTGAAGAGTCCAAGAAGTCCCTGCAGGACAAGACTCAGACATTGCTCGCACAACCTTTGGATGTAGAGGGCGCAGTACAGGTGGCGCTTTATAATAACAAGGGCCTACAGGCTTCATTCTATGAACTGGGCATCTCGGAAGCAGACCTTGTACAGGCAGGCCGATTGCCTAATCCGCGCTTCTCTATGCTTTATGCACGTAATGGTGGTGAGTACAAGATTGAGCAGGCATTCACGTTCAACGTCTTCTCATTGATCACTATGCCTAAAGCTGTAGAGGTTGAAAAAAGACGTTTTGCCCAGGCACAAGCATCTACCGCCATAGAGGTGCTGAAACTCGCCTATCAGACACGTGCTGCGTATTTCAATGCTGTGGCCGCGACTGAATTGGCCAAGTATAGTGCACAAGTGAAAGAGTCTGCAGAGGCCAGTGCAGAGTTGGCTAAACGACTGCATGAAACCGGCAACTGGAATCGATTAGAGCAGATACGTGAGCAAAGCTTCTATGCTGATGCAGCCCTTGAATATGCCAATGCAAGAAACGCTGAAGTAAAGGCATATGAGGCTCTGGCCAGACAGTTGGGTGTGAAAGTCTCAGAGATCAAAATCCAATCCCGTTTGCCTGATCTGCCTAAATCTCTTTCGGAGTTACAGGCCTTTGAACAAAATGCCTATGAACAACGTTTGGACCTGCTGGTTAAGCGCTCTGAAATGGATGCCTTGGCTAAGCAACTTGGACTGACCAAAACTACGCGGTTCATTAATGTTATCGAACTAGGCCCTGCACGCGTATTGGAAGGCAGAAGGAGTGAGCCTTATAAAAAGGGTATCGATATTTCATTTGAAATACCGTTGTTTGATTGGAGTCAGGCCAAAGTGCCGCGTGCAGAGTCTATGTACATGCAGTCCGCCCAGGAAACTGCACAGTTGGTTATTAATGCGCAATCAGAAATTCGTGAGCGGTATAACACCTATCGCACCAAACATGATGTCACTCGTCACATCCGCGATGAGATTGTGCCCTTACGCAAACGCATATTGTATGAGGACCAACTACGTTACAACGGCATGCTCACAAGCCCATTTGAATTATTTGGCGATGCCAGGGCGCAAGTACAAAGCGTAAAAGGCTATATCGAATCATTACGCGACTTTTGGTTAGCTGATGCTGAATTGCAAGCTACTTTAGTCGCCAGTCCTCGTTTGATGGAAGGTCAATAAAATGACAACTATGGATAGAAGAAACTTTTTTAAATATGCTGGACTTGGCATGGCTGGCGTTGCAGCCAGTGCGGTAAGCAAAGTGGTATTAGCTGCCATTCCAGAAATCATCACCTCTGAGGTGGCAAACACACAAGAGCCACTTTATCCTGGTACAGGGCGCCCGTATCAGCCGGTGGTTACTTTGAATGGCTGGAGCCTTCCCTGGAAGATGAACAATGGTGTCAAAGAGTTTCACCTTGTTGCGGAGCCTGTCGTCAGAGAGATTGCACCGGGTATGAAAGCAAATCTCTGGGGCTACAATGGTCAAAGCCCTGGGCCGACCATTGAAGTCGTTGAAGGTGATCGCGTCCGTATCTTTGTGACAAACCGGTTACCCGAAAGGACAAGTGTGCACTGGCATGGTCAGCGTTTGCCCAACGGTATGGATGGTGTCAGCGGGCTGACACAACCAGCCATTGAGCCGGGTAAAACATTTGTGTATGAATTCGAAGCCAAACGCCCCGGCACATTTATGTATCACCCTCATGCAGATGAAATGCTACAAATGGCCATGGGTATGATGGGTAGTTGGATTACACACCCCAAGAACCCGAAATTTATGCCGGTGGATCGTGATTTTGTGTTTTTGCTTAATGCCTATGACATTGAGCCGGGCAGCTTCACACCTAAAGTGAATACCATGCTTGATTTCAATTTATGGACGTGGAATAGCCGTGCTTTCCCAGGAATCGATCCCATTGTGGTCCGTAAGGATGACCGTGTGCGCATACGGATTGGAAATCTTACAATGACAAACCACCCAATTCACATTCACGGCCATGAGTTTGAAGTCACCGGCACTGATGGTGGATGGGTGCCAAAAACTGCACGCTGGCCTGAAGTGACGACTGACATAGCGGTAGGCCAAATGCGTGCTATTGAGTTTATTGCTAACGAGCCAGGGGACTGGGCTTTCCATTGTCACAAAAGCCATCACACCATGAATGCTATGGGGCATGACTTTCCGACCATGATTGGTGTTAAGCAGAATGATTTGATGAAAAAGATCACTAATCTTGTTCCTGATTACATGTCTATGGGTGGGACAGGAATGTCTGAAATGGCTGAAATGAGCGAAATGCAAATGCCACTCCCGAAAAACACTTTACCGATGATGATGGGCAACGGACAGTTTGGATCGCTTGAGATGGGCGGGATGTTCACTACAGTGAAAGTCCGAGATGGACTCGCTAAAAATGACTATAAAAATCCAGGTGATTATAAACATCCAAACGGCACTGTAGCCCATGCAGTTGAAGTTGATTTATCCAAGGTTGAGCGTCAAAAGCCTCATACTGAAGGTGAGTTGGAGGTCAATGTCAGAAAACCAATTAACCATTCTGGTCATTAATATCGTCGTGACTTAGACTTTGGATATTGCTTTTAACTAAGACAAACGGCTTGCAAATACGCAAGCCGTTTTGTTATTTACTCCAATGGCCTAAAACCCATTCCCATTGATGTGTTCCATAATTCCAACGCCAATGTGCTTTAACCCATTTTGTTTTACCCAGCGGACGTAACGTTTGCAAATTTTGTAGTCTATCTGGTGGTTTTGGTGGCCTAGGAGGTTTGGGTGTCTTAATTTTAAAAGTAGCCATATACCCTCCAAATTAATGACAGTGATATGTACCAGTTTGGCGATCATGATGACAGCCATTTTTATCTGTACCACCGGAGTGGGCATTGGCAAGGCTTGAACTAACAATGATGCATACAGCAACTACAGCAATAATCCCTTTCATAGCAAAACCCCCTTTTTGAACATCGTTAAAGTGTTTCAAGTTTAAAAAAGTATGGACAGCTAGTTACTAAGCAGGCTCTATAGAAACCTGACAGCATAATAAAGAGTTGAGTCTTGAACTGCAATAAGATATGTGCTGCTCATTAGGACTGGAACGACTGCTCAATACGCTGGAATGACTGCTCAAAATGAATGGAATACACATGTTACTATCAGTTAATGCTTAAAAGCCTTAGTGAGAAGTCACTCAACGAGGCTCAAATTACCTATTGAGCAATCTGTATCACTGGAGAGTAAATGAACGATACATCCAAACCAGAAGAGAAGAGCTATTTTTCCCAAATTCTCGAATCCCCTGGAGTGAAGTTCCTCAACCAACTCCATGCTCGAAGCTTCTCGCTTAATACATTCCAAATGAATGCTTCGGAGCTAATCGAAGCAACATTGAAAGTTAACGATCCTGAACACGGACTCTCTCTAATGTCGCAAGATCATAGAGATGCAGGGCGACAGGCGCATAGAGAGCTAAGTAGACATATCCACAATTTTGTAGCTTCTGCAAAGGCTCTTGTCGACCATACTCGCGTGTTCATGAGGGAACACTATGCAGGAACCGAAACTTACAAAAAATATGATGCCCAAGTCACCAACACCTTTAGCAAAAACGCGGTATCAAAATTCGTTCATGATCTTAGAAACTATATTTTGCACAGAGGCATGCCTAACTCGCATATGTTTCTCTCAATGAAACAAGATCCCTCTTTACCAGAATTAGGAGCAACAATTACGAGTGGAATTCGATTCGATACGAAATCGCTACTTGAATGGTCTGGGTGGACCGCGCCGTCAAAAGGATATATAGCGCAGAACGGCGAATTTATTAATATCTCTCCATTTGTTGAAGAATACTTAGTTCGAGTTAATAGCTTTAATGATTGGCTAGACACTTTGCTACGTGAACATCACGCTTCTGATTTGGCCGAACTAACAAGACTCCAAGAATTAGATGCTTTAACAACTAGCACTGCCAATAACAATTCAAATTTACAGGCCCTACCCTCAGATAATTCAATCCAAGAAGAGGCGCTATCAGCAGAACCATTCACATTTTTAGCTCAAGAAGCAATTGTGATTAACGAAATGTGCAATGTACTTTTGTCAAAAATTAGCGAGATATTACTTCCGCCTAATGTATCTAACAACTTTCCAACTCAACGGCCAGTAGCTACTACAATAACTGACAAAGACATAATAGGCTCGCCTAAATATACGGGGGCAGATATTAATGGTGAAGATATTTGTGCTTTTATCTTCAATAATAAAAAACTATTTGGCTTGAAGATATCTGAATTGGAAGAGCTAGAAGACATCTGTGACACAGTCCACCAAACACCTTGGACAAAAAATAAATTAAGTCGCGGCTTTATTCGGAATGAGTTCTTTGAATGGGCTCAAAAAAATTATTTAAGCGACAAGAAAAACTCATTTACCGAGGCCATTATTGCAAAGAGCAGGGCCAAGGTCACACATTACGAATTGTGGGCCCCAATATCCCATTTAGAAGTAGAATCATCCTTCGAGTTTGGTTCTGTAACAATCTCGCCAATTACATCTGACAGAATTGATGATATTGAAAAGATATCCGCTACCATCCAAAGTCAGAAAATTGAGGTAGAAAAGTTTTTTCTAAAAATGCGAGGAGACTTGCAAGATCTTGCAGCGGTTGTAATCAGCTCGGAGGTTGAACCTGAATTAGCATATGAGAAAGGATTAATTACAGCGCAAGATGTTGTAAGTTTATTGAGGTTCTTTTCGCCTGGAGCTTCTGCATCTTGGGTACTGTGTCCGATCGATCTTTATGGCCAAGAAATCATTCCCAAATCCAAGTTATTTCTAACTACCAAATCGTCCTTTTCAATGAGAGAGAGTATTCTTTCCAAAGGAATTGGCGAGTGGAGGCTCTCGACGACAGGCTTGGAGCATCTCGAAGAAATGGGACTAGGTTATGCTGGGAAGCTTGTAAACCCTATTGGATTAAATGACTTTGCCACTTCGGTTCGTACAAGTATTATTCAATACAGCAAGGGGACAACTTTTCCCACAATAATGGATCGGCTCTCCCATGCCCTCCTTGCAATCGAAGAAATCCTTTTAAAGCATGAATTGGAGCACGTTGAACCCAGAATTGCTAATCGATTAAGTTTGATGCTATCTGGTGATCAATCAGAACGTGCTGAGATAGCAAATAATGTGCGCCAAATTTATTGGCTTATAGATCAACCAAAGGCTAACCAACTTACTTCCCGAGAGCAAGAGCTCGTAGCCCAATTCACCTTCAATGCGCATCAAGGCCTTCAAGTTGCATTAAAAAATATTGAGATATTTCAATTCAAGGCTGAATTTATAGATGCAGTAGAACGATCCAAGTGAGCCAGATAGCAGCTAAATAGTCCAGAATTGAACAAACGCCTCTAAATGGAAGGTTGGATTACCTCAAAACCTCCATCGCAGAACTGTAGATTCACAGCGAGGGCTTGAAGCAACTTCACAAGCCAATAGTTGGCTCCTCTAGATACTTCAATCTCAGTTGCCCTCTCATTAAGTTTATTGGCTACCCTATTCGGATCCTGATTTGGACCATAAACTTTCTTTAAGGCACCGTATAGCTCTCCCAGGTGATCCAACCCCATTCTTCGATAGCGATCAGCCAGATCCATTTCGGAAAAATGAAAGGAAATATGTTGAAAGGTCTGAGCTGACATGCCAACTGGTTGAATAATTTGGTATGTCAAAACAAGTGAACCCTGTGCCATTCTAGTGCCCACACTTAGAAATGGTAAATCAGGAATAGCATCAAAATACGGATGTAAAAACTTCCTAATATTTGTACCTCTATCTAAAATCTTATCTCGTTTCTTGGTATTACAAGGTGAGCAGCTAGGAATCAAATTAATCGGCAAAACCGAGAATTCAGGATACCGCTCTTTTGGCAAATAATGATCAAGCGTTGAAGACTCACTAATACTGCAAAATGGGCATCTAACAACTTTAAGAATTTCAGCACGAAGGCTTGCCATTGGCTTCGTTTCAGATTCATAAGCATGATGCAAAGAATTTTTTTGATTCAAAGTCAGCGCTGCAACTGCAAGTCCTCCAACATTCGGTACAGTAGCAACATAATTTGCATATGCTTGCAATATCCGCGGTCTTGCGGATGTCATGTGACCTTGATTAGGGGCCTTTTTTGCCTGAGTAATTTCATCAAACACAGTGATCGCATTTATTCCAATTGGGGTAACTGTCCTCATGTGCTACTCCTGCATTTCATCTTGCACACTTATAATGTAAGAGCGGGCTGCAAACCCTAATTTTCTTTCAAAAAACTCTTCAATTTCTTCCAGAGAATATTTTTTCGCAAGGGGCTTCAAAGTTTCATGCCAATCGGTCGCTTGCTCGCCTAGATTAAAGGTCTCTTTAGTGATAACTCCAATACTTTCAGCGAAAGTTTCATTTAAAGGTGTAGAAACAAAGTTTTCATTTCCTGTCCGTCGTAATACACGAACGCATTTCGCAGGTGTTTCTTGTAATACAACCGGAGAGTGAGTTGCAATAATCGCGTATGCATCAAAAGCATCAAGACAATTTCTAACGCTCCTCAAGAATGCTGCGAGCAAAGGAGGATGAAGATGTGTCTCAGGTTCATCTATAAGGACAAGTGTTGGAGTAAAACCGGCAATGTGGGCAGTTAACTCTGTCACAATTTTTAGAGCGACTTTGTGACCGCTACTCAACGATCCAAAAACTTTTGCGAAATCGGTCTTATTCTTAATAGCATAGAGAGGATTTAGACCAATTCTTTGAAATGAGGGATCATTAAAGAGGGGCCTCAACATTTCAAGAAGAATGTCCATTCTATTAGACTTTTGAACACGTTTAAGGGCTATTAGAAATTCATCTTGTATTTCAGCCGGTGTTCGCAAGCGATAAGTAGGCTCTCCATCTGAATCATCTTCTGACCGCTCACGTAAGCCACAATAAACGTAGCCAAACAGCTCACCATCCTCTTCAAGCTTTTTCTTTTCAATCTTTGTTTTTCCAGGAATAGCGAAGGTATCGAAAGCGCTGTAAGACACAACAATTACTGTTTTGAAAGGAGATGGATTCCCAACAAATCTTCCAGCATCATTGCTTAGTACAGCTTCTTTATTGCTGTAACCATATCCGCTTGCAACAATAGCCAAATTTGATAGCAACCTAGTCTTGCCAGTGCCGTTGTAGCCGATTATTGCATTGATCCTATTCGGTAATCTATTCCGCTTGCGGAAATCGAACTCCACTGTGAAAGGTTTGGCGTCGCTAGCTACGCGTGTTTTAAATTTGACTTTGAAGCCTGCACTGCGACGTTTTAGTGGCATTGATGAAGCTTTAAGGAGTTTCTCAGCATCAACTATTCTGCGCTCGGCACCGCCAAATCGCAGAATCGAGACACGATAAGCCTCTGTATCTTCTACTGCCGCTTTTGCATCATCACTAAATGCAATATCTCGTAGCCCCCTCAGAAAAGGACGAAAAACTTGTGGGCCTAGGTTATAAAGAGTTTCGTAGTAGTCAAGACTTGAGCCTATTGAAGCATGCTTTTCTGAGAGCTGCTCAAATGGTTCATTTGGTAAGTTCGTATAGCCCGAAGTTCTATCCGATTCAATAATTTTTATGCTACCAAGATCTTCTACATGGGTATCTGAAAGATGCAAGACAACATGAAATGTAGTTTTATAACCGAAATCATCCCAATTATCTTGGGTTAACACCGCATGCGGATATTGCTTCGGCTTTGGTTTGTCTTTTTTTATGAAATGAACAAAGAATTGCATATCAATCCCTTCCCTTAAGCAGAAATAACACATCGGACTTGGAAGTCCGTTTTTTAGTTATTGAACCATTTCTTGTATCTTGAGTAGCGATGGGAACACATTTTGATATTTCCGGCTAGGCATCGTTGTACCCAACAAACAATTAAACGCAGCTTTTTAAGCCAACTTGCTATTCTAGGTAAGTTGATCCAACTTATGTTCTGATAATGAACTGCTACTGTATTGCAGTGGCGGACGCATTATTCGATTGGATGCATAATAATATTAGCTCCATCTGCATGAATTAATTCTACATGCAATGCCTTTCTACCTACGATAACAGCGAGTAATGGCCTTTTATCTTTACGAGAAGCGCTAATTCTTTTCCATTCAACTTTATCAAGATTTGATGGCGTTGGATAATCTTCAGGGTGGGTATGCCATTCACCTAAGTAACGCAGAGTCCCCTTGCTTTTGATCCATAAACTTAGAGCCACTAATCGATGTACATCAGGTAAACGATCAAAAAGAAATCTAGACCGTTTATCTCTATTGCTCGGCTTTGTAGCGGTACTAATTAATAAATTAGATGCATGGAGTGATCCTAACAAAATCCCTCCCGCTTCGGATTGAGTATCAGAAAATTGAATATGATCTGTAAATGCAATAATTACGCTATCTTCAAAGTACAAAAGTATTTTCTTGTCTTCGGATGCCCAAGACTTCATTAGTTGCATATTGGGCAGTCTGAATCAACTAGGGGGTTGCAATCTGGCGTTGCCAATTCAAATGATGTATCTGTTAATCTTGTTCTAAGTGATGGTGTGGAAATTCCATTTACCCAATCTAATGTCATTTCAGTAGCTAAAGAGGCCGCATTAACTGATACATGCGCAGGAAATGGAACATACAATCCTTCGCAACCGTTACCGGCCATGTCCATAGGCAATTGAGTTGTCACTGAACGCAGCTTTCCCTTCTTATTGCTATGCCAAAGACACCTGTAACAGGCTCCAGCATTATTTGATTTCAATAATGCTCTAACTGCCGTGCCAGGACCTTCTACCCATACTGATAACATGGTAGTCAAATTCGAATACTTATTAGACAGCCAGTGACCAAAAGCCTCCTCACCAGTAGCATCTATTAATAGATCAATATTTTCCAAAGAGGCTTGTTTAGCATCTATAGGAAGAGCTTGAATGTCTGAACCTGGACTGAGTCTTTTGAGCTCTTCAGTTAACGCAGTCGCTTTATTAATAAGTAAATGAGGGAAGCCCAATCGATGTCGACCAATATTTTCTGGAAGAATAATGTCACCATCAATTAAAATTAGCTTTCCATCAGAAGTGCCTGCACCAGCTTTCACAAGCATTTCAGCTAAATACCCTCCAATTGTTCCACAACCAATCATTGCAATCCTCTTACCTGAAAGAGTTCTCAATTTTGGAATATTGCGTTGAGAAAGATATTTATCATCGATTCGCATAATTGTAATTGGCTGAATATTCATATCAAAAATCCGACCTTTTAGTGAAGAGTAATGTCCTTTCGTTTTACCTTTATCTTTCTTGAAAAAGACACCAAAGCCGTAAGTTATAGAAGGCGACTCAATAATAATCAAGACACAATTTGCTGATAACTTGATTGCTTCATTAATTCGCTGAAGTATTTTTTTTCTAGAACGAGAATCAAGCAAACTTTGCCAGGCAAGAACTTCACTAACAGTTTTGGGTGGCCAATTTTTACTTAATGGTCTTGGCAATGCGTTAGTTTTTAACTTATACGTTAAGACGTAACTTTCATTTTTCTTGATATTCAAGCTGGATAACTTTTTGTAGGATCTCTCAGGGTTGTCTGTGACGATTAAGAATTCGGATGTTTTGTTTTCCGCATAAATACAATTCTGAAAACCTAACCAGTCATTCTCCAAATCTAGAAAACAAAAAGTGCCATTCCAATACGCGTTGAATTCTTCAACTAAATCATCAACGACTTCCTGCTTAAGAATCTGCCCTAAAACATTTTCAGCACGCGCTAAGCAAGCTAAAGCTTGTCCAATTGGATCAAATATATCTAGGACAACAGCTCCCTTTGCTAAATAACAAAGATTACCATCGTCACCAATGTGAGGGTTGATTTGAGGAAGCTGTTTCGGGATTGTTGTTAATTGGATTCGAGGTAAATCGATAAAGTTTGGATCTATCTCAATGCTGCAATCATATGTGTCAGTATCACTAGGAGGGCACAGGCATCCATTTAGCCTGTGCCATCCATCATCTGTTTTGCCTTCATATTGGAACCCCTTAAGAATGAAAGCATCAATCAAATCAGCAATATTAACTGCCTTGCTCATCCCGACTTCATTCTACCAACAAGTTCACTTGGGCCAGGAGTTGCAGGGGTGGCTAATATCGTACTCACAACAGTTACAACGACGATCCGATCTGGCTCATTAGGAAATCGAGTACCAAAAACCTTGCACATCCAGCTACATGCTTGTGAAGGACTGCTGGAATGTACACTGCCTCGGAGAGCTTTTTCAAATTCTTCGAATGCTAGTGCCGCTTCTTCAACGCCTTCACGGCCTAGGCGGCCTGTTAAAGACTCTGAAACATCGACAGGATTATTAACTCCAGCTCTCAATCTCTGAGGTAATTTTGCTAGGACCTCAAGAAGTGCAATATCATCTCGGCGGTCATGTTTAACAAAAAGTGGGGCTGCTGCTGCCATTAATAAAATCGATGATGGTCCACCACTGCCCCATTTCCAGTCGCGCAGTGCTTTCAAATATCTTACGATTCTGCGTAATTGTTCGCCTCTGACATCTACTTCATTTAGGAACCAATCCTTAACAGGCCTTGGATCAGAAGCTTTCCAATCGCATTCACGATGGGCCAGTAAAACTTGGTCTTTAGGTAGCGCGGTCCAAATGTCCTGATCGACAGTAGCTAGTGCTTCAGCAAATGAGGCGTAGCCAAATCTCTCCATTGCCAATTTGGCGAGCGTTTGAAATTCGCTGTCAGGGATTGCATATAGCGGAATGTCTATGTGCGCAAAATTCGAAAACTCAATTCGAATACAGGTTGGTTTGTCCGTGATGAGCTTCCAGTTTCGTTCATTGACTAAGTCAGCTAACGCCTCTTCTGCGGCACGAAAAAACACTAAAGCCGCTTTACTAGGCTTTTTGGTTTGAGACACGAAGCTAAGGGGAAGATAGCATCCATCATCAATATCTGCCTGCTGTGGATGTTTAGCGGGCGAGTTTAATGTTTTATAAGCCCAAGAACCTTGAGTAAAAAAACGCGGAGTCGGGATATCATCCGTATATCCCATTTTTCTGAGTACTCTAGGAATACCATTTCTTAAACAATTTCTAACGTCTGTTCTGACTCTCGAAATTAGATCAACTTGAGTAGCCTTTAAATCAAGGTTAGTGACTAAACAGGACTCATGTTCCAGTGTTGTGAAAAATAATGGGCTCAAATTCAGCATAATCACTCCTTAAAATTTTTTCGTGGGCCATGAAAGAAAGTCGCAGGGGAAGCGAAGTGCGTTCTGAAGGGTGCAAACTTCGCATCTCCCAGAGCCTTTTGCGCAGCATGCATCCCTCTTGTCTTTAATGTATTTGTTGCAGCATTTGATACACGATCTAAATCCTTAACATCCTCACTTTGATCTGGTGTAGCTTGGTCATCTATCCTAAAATAGTCGTCTTTCAATTCATGTCTCAACATATAGTCAACTGACGACTCTTGAGCCGATATCACCAAATCAAAAAGGTCGCCTCGCCATTTCCCAAATCCACGGTCAAGCGAAACGTCACCACCAACAGTCGCCCCAATTGTCATAGTGCCAATCGAGAGAACTCGCACTCGTACTTTCTGATCTGGAGCCAGAAATTGCCTGATTTCATGTAATCCAAAAAAACCAGGTGAATTTCCAACTAGCCCACCATCTGCGAATACACCTCGAGAATGTTTAAATAGTGGAAAGTAAACTGGTGCAGCTGCTGTCGCTAAAGCAACGTCTACTAAAGACATCCGATGATCCATCTCGAATGATTTATGATGGGGAGTCTTAAAAAACTGCCCTCGACCAGTAGTGTAGTTAACAGATGGTACAAACACCCTATGCTTTAATTCACCAAGAGTTGTGTCATTAAAATATTTTTTTAATACAGTTTTTAATCCACTATTATCGTGTTTAGCACAACCCCAGTAGCCGAAAACTCTGCGGATCAAATTTCTGCTTTGAAAAATGGTTTTTCCTTCATCTTCAAACATAAGTTTGAGGTTTGAAGCTGGAATTTCGTTTGCCAATCCCAGCGCCAAAATCCCCCCTACCGAAGTGCCGCATATCAAATCAAAATGTTTGGCAATAGGCTGTCCAAACGCTTTTTCAAGCTCGGTTAGAATCGTCGCCGTATACAGCCCTCTGTAACCACCGCCAGAGAGCGCTAACACGTGATAGGTGGGGATGCTGTCCATTATTTATCCTCTAGGTGGAAAGTCGTCGTTGCCAAAACTATCTTTGTCGCGGATGCGGCCATCAGGCCTATGTATTACCAATTCCGAGTGTTGGTTTTTCGCAATCTCTCGTGCGGCATTAATTGCTTCTTGCTGAGTGCCATGCGTCGAGGTAGCACGTTGATTGCCGGCACCTTTTACCGCCCAACCGTTGGAATGAGGCACTACATGCTGATTTTTTCCTGCCATTTCGTACTCCTTTCAATTGAACAAATTCACGCTTTATGTTGTCATGCGCTAATGAATGCTGCACAATGACGTTGTTCAGTTGAACAACAAAAAAATACATAAATATATAATTAAAAACCATGTATTAATTTAGTGTGTTGTCCAGCTAGACAACACACTATCAGAAGAGTTTATACTTTTCAAGTTTTTTTGAGCATTTTTTATTGTTGAGTTTTTGTATCAAAAGGCTCTAATTTGAAAGGAAGACATGCCTACAACTGGCTTGGGTTTAGCATTAAAGAGGTTTAGGGAAACCAGGACCTTCTCTGTAAGAGAATTTGGCACTCTGTCCGGAATTGATCATGCTTATATTTATAGATTAGAAACTGGAGAAAAGACGAATCCCTCTGAAGACGTAATAGAGAAATTACTGAAATACCTTAAACCACCCACTCGAGATGCTTTCATCATAAAATGGCTTGCTAATAACCCAGATACAGATCCAGAGTTAGTTGAATATGTTTTAAACAATCCCTCAGTCTCATTCGATATTTTTGTAGGTGCAGCCGGAATTAGGCATAGAGGGACCACTAGACCAGATCCAGAGACATTAATAAATAAAGTAACTATTCTTTTTGGGGAAGAGGACAATTAATGGATGAAGCGGATGTAATTTCGATAGCTCGTGAGTTTGTTTCTAAGGTAGATGTTTCAAATATTCGAGAAGATTTAGACCCTTACATATCCGCAATAAATGCCAAAGTTAAATTTGAAGCTATGGAAGAGGGCGCATCAGGTTACACCTTGACTAAGCCTAATGGAAAACACATTATTGTAGTTAACTCTTTAGAAAGCGAAGAACGCCAAAGATTTACTGTTTGTCATGAAATCGCACATGTAGTTTTAGATTTAAAATCAAGCCATGAAGAAATTCCATCGTATTCCATAGCCAAGAGACATCCTAACGAAATATGCTGTGATACCTTTGCAGCAGAGCTTTTAATGCCCTACAAGCAATGGCTGGCCAATCTCCCAAGTAAAGAACCATCTTTGGAGCTCATTCAATATATGGCTAAATTGTTTAATACCTCTTTTCCAGCAACTGCATCAAGATTCGCCACATTAAGTCCCACACCTTGCGCTTTTGTAACCATGGAAAGAGGTGCAGTTCGTTATGCTGCTAGATCAGCCAGCTTACGACAAGCCCGAGCATGGATATCATCAGGCTCTGTTATTCCTAAAGGGTCAATTGCGCAAAGCATCCGGGCAATTAACTTGAACTCCACAGAAGTAGGAGAAGTTGCTCAAGATATTTGGTTTGAAAATTGGGAGGATGGACTCGATATGTGGGAGCTTTCCAGACACTATGCTCCTTCTGATACTACTATTTCTTTACTGTGGTTCGACCACGAAGATTTACCCGAAAAAGAATATGATAGATTCGGAACACAAGTGAAAGATGACGAGGGATTAACTGAGTTGAGCGGGGTTTTAGAGTGGAGTAAGAGAGTAAAAAAAAGATAGTATGCCGTAGTGCTCAATTTATTATTTAATAGAGTCAAAGTTACGGTTTTATTGTCATACTCATCGCCAAAAACGATCAATGCACCATCGAAGTTACGGTTCTAAAAGCTGCTACTAATCTAATTACAGAATTGAACCCATTAAAACCATAGGTGAAGGTTACGGTTTCATTGTCAAACACTAACCCGGCATATTGTGCGTTCATTAATGCGTCACTTTGATTATCAAGACTTACGTTTAATCAAACAGCGATTTAATTAATACGTCATTTTAAAAGGCCTCTAAATTCACTTTTAGAGGCCTTTTTCATATAAAACATGGCCTGTAAGCATTTGGCGGGTATTACTCTATAGCGAATATAAACGCACATTTTTTGATATCCCGAAGTGAAAGAGAGCCCGATACCCGGGCATACTCGCAAAGGTTGACTTTGCTGTATTGTGTTGGCGTGCAGTTTACCGTGTAGAGCGTTGACACATCGCGGGCAAAGTCATGATGACACGGCTTTTTAATTGATCTCATCATGTGCTGCCCCACTGGAATATGAGCATGAAGAGATGGCTGAATGAGTTTGATAACATGGCGCCTAATCACTCTTTAACACGGGACGTGCCACACCGTGCCCCTTATCTCAAAATTGAGGCAAAAAATTAAATCGGGGAAATAATGATTTCTGATCAAGAAAAAAACTCAGGCAGAGTTGCTCTCGTGACTGGTTCGACATCCGGGATAGGTAAAGCGATTGCGCAGCAGCTTGCAAAAGATGGCTTCACTGTTGTGTTTCATTCGCGGTCATCTGTCATCGAAGGCGAGAAACTGGCCAGCACTATTTCGAATGCGACATATATACAAGCTGACCTATCTGATCAAGTTCAAACAAAACGCCTGATATCAGATGTTTTATCTCGCTATGGCCGTTTAGATGTTCTGGTCAACAATGCAGGAATCAACGCCATGATCCCTCACGCTTTACTGAAAGACGCCACTCCAGAAATTTGGCGAAATCTCTATGAGGTGAATGTTATTGCGCCTTGGACTTTAATCGCGGAATCTGAGCAAGCTCTTAGAAACGCATCAACAAAAGAGTGCCCAAGTTGCATTATCAATATCAGCTCGCATGCAGGTGTACGTCCTAAGGGGGCTTCAATTCCCTATGCTGCGAGCAAAGCCGCACTGAATCACATCACGCAACTTTTAGCTCTGACACTTTCACCGGATATTCGAGTGAATGCCATTGCGCCAGGTCTTGTAGATACACCAATGACTGAGAACTGGGTTGAGGCACATAAGCTTTGGAAAGAAAAATCACCCATGAAGCGTGGCGCAAAACCCAGCGAAATTGCGCACATTGCTTCAATGCTTATTTCTAGCAGCTATTTAACCGGTGAAATTATTCTTTCTGATGGTGGCCTTAATCTCACATGAGGATGAAAAAGCCTAACCAATCGCTCGAACAAAGTGCCTAAGCCAGCATTCTATCCATACAAAAGTCAATAAAACGCCTGACCCTTGACGGGATATTCACGCGCTCTGCGTAATACATATAGATACCCAGCCTCGGCACCCTGCCTTCAGGCAACATGGGCACCAGTGCACCGCTTTCAAGCTCCTGTGTGATCAGGTATTCACTGAGCTGGCCGATACCAACGCCTTGTTTGACCGCCTCGATTTCTGCTTCGACATTGTTAAACCTGGCAACCGAAGGCACATGGATATAATTGATTTCTTCGTTCGCCAGTATCTCCCACGGCAATTCCTTACCTGTTTGCGGATGGAGGAACGCAGTACAACGATGCGTTTGAAGCGCATGGATATCTGCAGGCATGCCGAACTTGTCTATGTATTTGGGGGCGGCACAAATCACAGAAACGATCTCCCCCAACTTGCGCGAGATGACATTTCGCTCAGGGGATAAGCCTGTCCTGAAACCGATATCTATCCTCAGGCTGACGATGTCGACGAAGTCATCGCTGAGTAACACGTCAAAATGGATACCGGGGTGTATCGCCTGAAACGCCTCGATCAGCGGGGTGAGCACACGGTTACCAAACGCAAGTGGTGCAGCCAGCCTGATTTTTCCATCCATGCCCTGCTTGCTTTGTTCCAGTCCGACCAGCGCCTCGCTCAGCATTTGCATGCCCAAGCTCGCATCTTTAAACAGCTGCGCGCCTTCCTCCGTAAGACTTAAATGGCGGGTAGACCGGTGAATCAGCTTCAGACCCAGATGCGTTTCAAGTTGCTTGACTGCCTTGCTGACAGCTTGCGGAGACACGCCCTGCTCGATGGCTGCTTTTCTAAAACTCATCGCATTAGCTACCGCAATAAACATGGTTAAAGATCTGATTATCTGCATATAAACAACTTTTAGTTGATAATAAAACAATTATATTGTGTATTTTTTAAACTATCCAGATTAACTATGATGATTACACGTACTGCATTTCGCAGCACATGACACATTAGGAGATCATCATGAATACACATTCAAAAGTATGGTTTATTACTGGCGCATCCCGGGGTTTTGGGGCATTGATCGCCAAAGATGCATTGGCACGGGGGGATAAAGTCATTGCCACCGCGCGCAATCCGCAGACCGTCATCGCGGCCTTAGGTGACCACCCTAACCTGCTGGCGCTCCCGCTGGATGTCACAAATGCACAGGCCGCGCTTGAGGCGGCCCAACAGTCGATACAACGATTCTCGCGCGTGGATATCCTGGTCAATAACGCCGGTTACGGCCTGCTAGGCGCAGTGGAGGAGTCGGGCGACCAGGAAGTCAAAGATCTTTTCAATACCAATGTGTTTGGTTTGCTGAATGTCATCCGCGCTGTCGTGCCCTATATGCGTCAGCAACGCAGCGGCCACATTATCAACATTTCCTCTATAGGCGGCTATGCCTCCTACCCTGGCTGGGGAGTGTATTGCGCCACCAAATTTGCCGTAGAAGCGTTGACCGAATCACTCGCCTATGAGCTGAAGCCGCTGGGAGTGAAGGCCACGACAGTGGAACCCGGTTTCTTCAGGACCGATTTTCTGGATAGCACATCGCTGGTCTCTACCAGGCTGAGCTTGCCCGAATATGCAGACACTGTCGGTGCCATGCGTGACTTTGCCGCTTCGGCAAATCATGCACAACCGGGCGACCCGGCAAAATTATCACAAGCCATCCTCACATTGGCAGATAGTGAACAGCCGCCGCTGCGATTGCCATTAGGCTCTGACACCGTGGATAAACTCATAGAAAAAAATCGCTTTGTCGAACAGGAGCTGAAAGACTGGCACCAGTTGGCTGTTTCAACCGATTTCAGTTGAATCGCACGCCCTAACGTTATTAAAACGTTGGGGCAAGCCGAGTAAAAATGAGACAAAAACCTGCTTGGACTTTAAAATGCCAGTTACCTAAAACAGCGACTGAAGTAGATTCAGCGCATGGATAACTGCTTATGGACTTTCATGTATTTTCTGCTTTTTATTTAGTGCCTTTGTTTATCTCGGCTATCGGCTCGCTGATTGAATTCCGTAATTGCGAATTCGATACGCTCAAGCACGCTTTAGGCAAAGCATTCTTTCTTGCTTTCAGGAGTATGGTGCCGGTGCTCAACATCTTCTCGGCCATCCTGTATTTGATCACTTGCGGCACCTATACCTGGAAAAAATCCAGTTTTTACAAAAAGTGATTTTGTAGCAGAGCCTTAACCTGATTGGTTTCAGCACGACCCGTAAACCAGCTTAAGTTTTGCTAAAGAAAAACGGCCACCTGTTACAGGACGGCCGTTTTTTTTATGATGCATGCACGGATGGGTTAAAGCATTTGTACCACAGTACTTTCCTGCGTAGCGTTTTCTGCATTGCGCTTCACCCATTGCTCAAACAGGTCTAGCACTAATGGCCTGGTGAAATAATAGCCCTGGAACGCCTGGCAACCAAGTTCGGTCAATACACGCAATTGTGCATCTGTTTCCACGCCTTCAGCCAAGACTTCCAGCTGCAAGCTCTGCCCCAGCGAAATAATGGCATTGACGATACTCTGGTGATCATGCCCATTGAGCATGTCGCGCACAAATGACTGGTCGATTTTCAGCTGATCAAAGGGCAAACGTTTCAGGTAAGACAAGGAAGAGTAGCCGGTGCCGAAATCATCCAGTGAGAAGCACACACCGACTTCGCGCAAGGCCGTCATTTTAGCAATGATGTCTTCTACATTGTCCACCAGCATGCTTTCCGTCAGTTCCAGCTTCAGCCGGTTCGGATGTATGCCGGTCTCGGCCACCATGCGCTGCACTTCCTGCACAAAATCCGGCTGCAGATATTGTTTTGGGCTGACGTTGACTGATAACACCAGCGATTGCAATTGCGGATGGCCGGACCATTCGAGTAGTACCTGGCAGGCCTTTTGCAATACCCAGTGCCCGATCTCGACAATCTGGCCTGAGCTCTCGGCCATGGTGATGAATTGACCCGGCATGATCAGGCCGCGTTCAGGATGCTGCCAACGGACCAGGGCCTCGGCGCCAACGATAACGTGTTGCTGGTTATATTGCGGCTGGAAATGCAGCTGGAACTGCTGCATTTCGATCGCGATATCCAAATCGGCTTCCAGCGCCACGCGTTGTAATAATTCGGTTTCCATTAAAGTGTCAAAGAACTGGTAACCGTTTCTACCCGCTTCTTTGGCTTTGTACATGGCCATATCGGCGCGCCGTAACAACTCTTCGGCCTGGCTGGGGGCGTCATTATCAAACAGGGCGACGCCGATACTGGGCGAGGTGTAGTGCTGGTAATGATTCAGGTTAAAGGGGTTTTCAAAGGCGGCAACGATTTTTTCACACACGATACGCGCCTGTTTTTCGGCCTGTGCCTGATCACGGTTCAAGCCATCAAGCACGACGACAAACTCATCGCCACCCAGGCGGCTGACAGTATCCAAACGACGGACGGACTGTTTGATACGTTTTGCCACCTCGATCAGCAGCGCATCGCCGATATCGTGCCCGTGCGTATCATTGAGTGTTTTAAAGTTATCGATATCAATAAACAGCAGTGCACCGCTGGTTTTTTTGCGTACGGCCTTTCGCAGGTGAGCGGCCAGTTTTTCCTGCAGCAATAAGCGGTTAGGCAGGCCAGTCATGGTGTCGTAATAAGCCAGTTGGCGGATCTGCGCATCGGCCTGCTTTCGTTCGGTGATATCACGCAGCACCAGCACCCAGTGCGTATAACGCCCGCCCTTGTCATGCAAGGGCAAGGCATCCATTTCCAGTGACACGCCTGCACCATCGCGGTTAACGGCGATCACTTCTGCTGTAATCGGCAACATCTGCTGGAAAGCGTGTTTGATGCGCTCAAGTTCGCGTCCTGGTGTGGCGACATTAAAAATATCAAACGGCGAACTGCCGCTTAAATGCTCCAGCGACGAGCCAGTGATTTTTGTGAATGCTTCGTTCAGAAACACGATTTTTTGCTGCATGGGCACCTGCAAAGGTGCCTCGGTGATCATGACGATGTCGTTGAGCCGCGAAATACCGCTGCGTAGCAGATTCAGCTGTTCGTCGGATTGCTCGCGCTCAATGGCCAGGCCTAGCATTTGCGCATAGCTCTCGACAAAATCGATCTCAGCCGCGACCGGCATGTGCTGATGCTGTCTGTAAATGGCCAACACACCCAACGCACGCCAGCTACGTGACAGGATGGGCGCACTCCAGCAGGCATGCAAGCCGCAATTGAGCGCCAGGGTTAGCTGCTCGTCACCAAACGGGTAGGTACGGATATCGCTGGCAATCACGCGACCCTGGGTCAGCGCTGCGACCTGGCTGGCTTGCCAGGCAATATTATCCATGGTCTGCATATATGGCTGCGGCAGTTTCGATAAGGCGGCATGCCGCAAATGCGACCCTTCCTGGTCGAGCAGCAAAATGGCACAGCTGGTGTCAGGGAATTGCAGCTCTATCAGTTGTGCCACGGTGTTGAGGATTTCGTGCAGCGACACATCTGCCAGCATCATGGCCTGGATCCTGGCTTGGCCCTGCCGGATGGCTTCCAGTTGTTTCTGGGCGGTAATATCCTGCAACGACCCTTGTAACTTAACAATGTGGCCGTCCGGGTCACGCACAGGCTGGCCCATGGCACGTACCCAGAAACGACGTCCAGTCGCGGTGATCTTTTCCAGTTCAAGGTCGTAGGCAATGCCTTCTTCCAAGCATTTTTTAAGCGCATGTTGCATCAGTGGCCGATATTCAGGCACAAACATGCGAACGCCTTCTTCCACCGTGGGCGTGTAGCCGGGAGGCATTTCATGCAGGGCCGCGACTTCGTCTGACCATTGCAAGGTGTCAGTTTTGACATCTATCATCCAGCCGCCGATCTTGGCGACGCTGCCGGCCACTTTAAGCAAGTATTCGGCCTGCCTGCGCCGGTCTATTTCACTCTGCAATGCCTGGGTGCGGTGCACCACTTGCCGCCTGATCTGCAAGTTCCACAGAAAGGTAACGCCAAGGATCATCAACAAAATGGCGACGCCGCGCGATAGCCATACCATGTAAGGCCGTTTGATACGCATATCGCCCTGATGCAGAAATCCTTGCAGATTATAATCAGGGCGCACCAATCCTAAATCAGCCAGCGTTTGTGCAATCGCCAGCCAGCGCTCTTCATTCATATGCCCCCAGGGCACCACTCCTGTCAGCACATAGGGCTCCATCAAACTGGCTTCCCGCAATAAGGTTTGTGCGGTAACACCTCTCTTGGCGACGCCGGGCATGCCAGCAATGCTGTTGGCCATTTCTTCCTGATGGTTGAGTGCATACAGCCAGCCTTTTTTTGTCGCACGTAAAAACGCCTCTACGCGCTCAGGGTGCATGGCCAATTCACGCTCGTTGGTAAACAGGACATCGCCGTAAAAATCCACCCCGAAAGACTGGTTACTGATAATAGAAGGTGAGTAACCCATTTGCTGCAACTGGCCTGGCTCATCCATGGCATAGGCTGAGATCACATCGACCTTGCCTTCTATCAAGTCTTGGAGCCGCCATGTATGCGGGACTATCGTCATCTGTTTGATATCCAGATGATGCTTGAGCAACATGGCCTTGAACTGGAATACCCCCTGGCCGTCAGCCGACATCATGATGCGTTTGCCAATCAGGTCCTGAGGTTCACGGATATTGCTTTCCTGCAGGCTGAGCAATACCCCGGGAGAGTGTTGCAAAATGGCGGCTAGCGCTACGACCGGCTTGCCGGAGATGCGTGATACCAGGATCTCTGCATCGCCTATGCTGTATTCAGCCTGGCCAGACAATACCTGCTGCAATGGCGAGCGGTCTTTACTGCCTTCAATGATGTTGACGTTTAAGCCTTCGTCTTTGTAATAGCCCTGCTGCTGGGCAGCGTAATAACCCGCAAACTGAAACTGATGCCGCCATTTGAGCTGCAAGGTGATATTTTCTGTAGCAACCGCAAACCCAGCACTGGCAAACGTGACAATAGCCACCAGCCATCTGAACAAAGAGTGGGTTGAATTGCGTTTCATGTTAATTTAGAAAAACGATATCACTACAAGCAGGTTGGGCGTTTTTGCCGATGATTTAGTCCAGCCTTATTTATACCGTAAGTCATGGCCATCATATCGACCAAATAGACAGGGATTTATATTTGTATAGATGCATTTGATCGGAAACCACCAAATGCAATGACTGCAAGGCCGGCCTGCCGTCGTTTTATATGAAAGCTGTAGAGGTGTTTTACCTGGGTGGTTTGAGCATGGTTGCTAATACCAGCATCAGCGCAGAAACACCCACCAGCAACTGGAAACCGCCGGCAAACTGCCCACTGTGGTCATGCATCACCCCCATGATAAAAGGCCCGCTGGCAGCGATCAAATAACCTATCGTCAACACAAATGCATTCCAGCGATTTGCTGCATCGGGCGTATGCGTATGATCCAGTGGCAAAGTCATCGCCAGTGTAAATGCACCGCCCAGGCCAAACGCCGTCACCGGCACCCACAACCATGGCCACGCCCCTGGCGTTGCCATGCCTGCCAGGCCTATGGTGGACAAGATGCTGCAACCCGCCAACCAGCCACGCCGGTCCAGACTTTTGCTCAGCATGCCCACCACCGGGTTTGCCAGCATAAAACAAAAGCTAAAACTGGCGAGCACCGCACCGGCTTCAGCAGCGGGCATGCCTGCCTCCTGATACATGGCTGCGGTCCATGTGAGGATGGCATAAAACAGGAAATTCACACAGGCAAAGAATAAGGCAATCAGCCACGCGACTGGCGTACGCAATAGCAAACGTGTTGCTGGCGTAGCCTGCATGGGCGCTATTGGCTCTGCGGTTACTGGCTTGGGCATCACTCGCCACCAGGCAATCATGGCGATCACGCCCAGCGCCGCCCAGGCACCGATCGCTACCCGCCAACCGGTAGATTGCAATATCCAGCCGGTAAGCCCGGCCGACAGGGTACTGCCCAGCGACAAGGCGGTCGCATAAATCCCTATCATTAACGCGGCGCGATTGGCAAAACTGGCTTTCACGATCCCGGCAAACATGGCGCCCGCAACGGCAATGCCCGCCCCTACACCTATCGTCGCACTGATCAACAACCTGTCACTGTCGGCAAACGCGCGCACCCCTATCGAGAGACTCAGCAAGCCTAACGCCAGCATCAGCACTTTATTCACGCCAAACCGGCGCACCAGCCAGGGGGTAGGCAAAGCCAGTGCGCCCATGAGCAGGTCAGGGATAGCAGTCATTAACGAGGCCATGGCATGGCTCAGCTGAAAAGCATCAATGATGGCGGGCAACGCCGGGCCCATAGAGACTATCCCTGGCCTTAACGCTATCGCCACCAGCACAATCGCCAGCACCAGGCCCCATTCGCCACGGGAAAATCCGGCGGGTTTGCCCTGTGCATGGTTAAGGTCGTGCTTCATGTATGCTCTCCTGAAAGTAAATGTATTCAGGCCTCACTGTAGCGGCTGTTCAATGATTAAAAAATACGCCATTTGTCTGATACGCGGCTAACGGACTCTTGTTACTCCCACAACAGACATGTCCGGAAAATGGCAAAAGAGTGGTGTAAAATGCGCGAGTGTGATGGCCATCGCTGACTGCCATCCACCCCCCATGATTGGAGAATACTGTTGAAACTGGCCACCTGGAATGTTAACTCGCTGACGGTACGCCTGCCGCATGTGCTGGACTGGCTGGTCGCTAACCAGCCCGATGCGCTGTGCCTGCAGGAAACCAAGCAGGAAGACAGTAAATTCCCTTATGCCGCTTTAAAGGAAGCTGGTTTTAATGCGATCCATAATGGGCAGAGAACCTACAATGGCGTGGCCATTATCAGCCCGCATGCGATCAACGAGGTGCATGTAGACCTGCCTAATTTTGCCGATGAACAAAAACGGATCATCGCGGCGACCATACAGGGTGTCAGGGTGATTTGCGCATATGTGGTGAATGGCCAGGCCCTGGATTCAGATAAATTCCAGTACAAACTCAACTGGCTGAACGCACTGCACCACTGGGTGGCAGATGAATTAAAGCAGAATGAAAAACTGGCACTGCTGGGGGATTACAATATTGCGCCGGATGACCGTGACTGCCATGACCCGGTGGCGTGGGAAGGCCAGGTACTGGTCAGCCCGCAAGAGCGTGAAGCTTTCCAGAACTTGCTGGCACTAGGCTTATCCGATAGCTTCCGTTTATTCAGTGACGAAGCCGGGCAATATAGCTGGTGGGATTACCGGATGGCGGCTTTCCGCCGTAATATGGGTTTGCGCATAGACCATATCCTGGTCAGTGAAGCGTTAAAACCGCTATGCCAAAGCTGCCTGATCGACAAACTGCCACGCAAACTTGAACGCCCCAGCGATCACACACCAGTTGTGCTGACGCTAGCCGATGCCTGAAGGCAAATATCTGGCTGATTAAAACAACTCCCTAAAGACTGGGCATCACAAACTTGATGCCCTGCAACACTTCCAGGATGCTGGCTTTCAGGCGTTTGTTCAGTTCACCCTCTATCACTTGCATTTGTGAGGTGACCATGCCCTGCACTTTGGTCTGTAACTCGGCTTCGACCGAGAGCAATTCGGTATTGAATTTCTGTTTGAACTCGGTGGTTTGCTGATCGGTAAATTCTGCAAAAGCAGTTTGCAGGGTCAATTTATACTCTTCCACCAGCCTGGCTTCCATCGCCTCCTGCCCGGTAGTCAGCGTTTCCTTGCTACTCTCTTGCAACTGATGGATATGGTCCGCCGTGGTCTTCTCCAGCTGCGCCTGCATCTCCAGCACTTTAGTCGCAATTTGCGCTTGCTGGTCGTCTATCAGTTGTGCCAGTTTCTCTTCCAGCTTTTGCCTGCCCGCGTTTTCTGCCACTTCGCGTATGGTTTGCTCCGTGGTTGCCAGCAGTTGCTGCTGCGTTTCTGTTAACCGGGCGACATCTTCCTCTACCGATTGCAATTGTTGCTTACCGACATTGCCCATGGCTTCGCGAAACGCCTGCTCTATCGATTGCAAACTCTCGCCGACCTGGGTTTGCGCATGCCGCGATAGATCCTGCTGGATGGATTCTGCATACTCGGACAACGCCTGTTGCTCAACCACAGAGCGTTCAAACGCGCGCTGGCCTAACTGGCTGGTGACAATCTCCGCGATCTCGGGCAATAGCGCCTGTTTGACCTGGGCAACCAGCTCATCCACATCCAGGGCGGCCGCGTTATTTTTTTGTACGACTTTGGTTAATACCGGAATTTCTGAAATATCCACACAACCTCCCTTGATAGCCTTTACTGCGCCTGCATGTTCATATGCTGGATTTCGTAGCCACGGTCACGGTAAAACGTATAACGCTGGCGACCCGCGGTTTTTTCCTCTTCGGCAGACCCGATCAACTCAAACAGGTGCCGGAAGCGGCTGAAAAACTTTGGCAATTCTGCCTGGCAGTTAAACAGCATGTCATCCTGCCGGATATGTTCTGGCAACCAGGCCAGCAACACCGGCGTCAAGCTTGCCTGCGGCGTATCTGCCAGCACATTGGGGATAAATGCCGGCTGCTGCCACAAACGTTGACTTAATTCTTCTGCCGCTTCCGGAGACGACAGGTAAATAGTCACCTGCCGTTGCCGTGCGACCGCCTGCCCGACCAGGTGCACAATCAAGCCGGCACGGTCAGGGATATCAGTATAAAAGCGCACCCGCGTCATGGCGTTTCCAGAATGACCTTATCAGGCTTTTTCAACCGCCTGCTGCACAAGGTAAGTCACCAGCAAAGGCACCGGGCGGCCGGTAGCGCCTTTCTCCTTGCCGGATTTCCATGCGGTGCCTGCGATGTCCAGGTGTGCCCAGTCATACTTTTTGGCAAAGCGCGAAAGGAAACAAGCAGCAGTGATACTGCCACCTGCGCGTCCACCGATATTGCCCATATCAGCAAAATTGCTGTCCAGCTGACCCTGGTATTCATCCCATAACGGCAACTGCCAGGCGCGATCGTGGGCTTTTTCACCAGCGTCTAGCAGCTTTCTGGCCAGGCTATCATTATTGGCAAACAAGCCGCTAGGATGATGACCCAAGGCAATCACACACGCCCCGGTCAAAGTCGCGATATCGATCACGGCCGCAGGCTCGAAACGCTCGGCATAAGTCAGCGCATCACACAAAATCAGGCGGCCTTCGGCATCTGTGTTCAACACCTCAATCGTCAGGCCAGACATGCTGGTCAGCACATCGCCCGGTTTGGTAGCACGGCCACTAGGCATGTTTTCGCAAGTCGGGATCAGCCCCACCACATTCAATGGCAGATCCAGCTCGCCTATGGCTTTAAACACACCCAGCACACTGGCCGCACCGCACATGTCATACTTCATTTCATCCATATCGGCACCCGATTTAAGCGAGATGCCGCCGGTATCAAAGGTGATACCTTTGCCCACCAACACTACCGGCTTTTGTGATTTTTTGCCTTTGAGATGCTGCAGTACGATAAAACGTGGCGGTTCGTCGCTGCCGCGTGTCACGCCCAGGAAAGAGCCCATTTTCAGCTTTTCGATCTCGGCTTCTTCCAGCACTTCTACTTTAAAACCATAGTCTTTGCCCAGTTTTTCAGCCTGTTTGCCCAGGTAGCTAGGCGTGCAGATATTAGGTGGCAAGTTACCCAGGTCTTTGGCCAGCGTGACACCATGGCCAACACTTTGGCCTTGTTTCAACCCTGCGCTCACAGCATCTGCTGCGTCTTTATTCACCAGCAAGGTAATCTGTTGCAGTGGTTTTGGCTCCGCCTTTTTCTCCTTGACGGCATTGACCTGGTAGCTGGTATCCAGCGCCACTTCAGCCAGTGCAGCGGCTTTTGAATGGCTATCTGTTTTCTTGATGGTCAGGCCGGCAAAATCTGTGGCCAGTGACTCTACCCCGGCAGGCAAGGCTTTCAGCGCAGCACGAAAAGCATTGCGCAGCGTTCTCAGACTGCTGTCTTCAGCTTTACCCAGGCCGACCAGCAGCACCCTGCTCGCAGAAATGCCGGATAACTGGCGCAATAATAAGGTACTGCCGGACTTGCCTTCCATATCCCCGGACTTCAGTGCCAGCGTGATCGCTTTATCACTGATTTCGTCCACAGATTTGGCCAGATCGGTCAGCTTACGGCCTTCATAAATGCCTACCAGCAAACAATCGGTACGCAATTTTTCCGGGCCAGTGCTTTTTATGCTAAATTCCATCTTTATCCTTTGGTGTCCTGTTGCCAGTTTCTTGAGCGATGATTGTATTATCTAGTGTTTTATGCTGATTTCAAAGCGGTGCATTTAAATTGAAAATATTCAAACGTGCATTGTCCGCAGAGTTGATGTCCTCATCTTCTGCCATTTTCCTGATTATTCTGGGTATCGTGGTCGCACAACGCGCCGGCAACATCGTGCGCCAGGTTTCTAAAGGCATTCTGCCTAACGATGCCATAGGCACCATCCTCACCTTCAGCCTGGTCAAACTGATGCCTATGATGCTGTCACTGGCTGTTTTCCTCGCTGTGCTATTGACGCTGACGCGCTGGCACCGCGATTCGGAAATGGTGATCTGGATGAATGCCGGACTCAGCCTGCGGCAATGGGTAGTGCCTATCCTGCGATTTATCTTCCCTATCGTGCTGATCATCAGCTTGCTTAGCCTGTTTGTGATGCCGTGGGCGACCGAGAAAGCCGAAGGTTACCGCGAACAACTGAAAAAACGAGACGAACTTTCCTCGATCAGCCCCGGCGCGTTCAAGGAATCGAATAGCGGCGAACGCATTTACTTTATCGAGAGTTTTGACAAACTCGGTTACGAAGTCAAAAACATCTTTGTGCAATCGCACCAGCATGGCAAAACCGGCATTATCACCGCCAATCGCGGTAGCCGTTATAAAGCCAAAAACGGCGACAACTTTCTCGTGCTGCAAAATGGCCGACGCTACGAGGTCATCCCCAATACCCTGGATGTCTCCATCACTGAGTTTGAACGCTACGATATCCGGATCGAGACTAAGGAATCAGCCCCCGAAACCGGCACCGCGCAAGGCAAGACCACGCTGGGGCTGATGAAAGATGCCTCGCTGTCTGACCAGGCCGAACTGCACTGGCGCTTTGCGATTCCGATTTCCACCATTGTCATGGTCTTGCTGGCGATCCCATTGAGCTTTGTCGACCCCAGAGCCGGGCGCTCGCTCAACATCATGTTCGCCATCCTGATCTTTATCGTTTATAACAATATCCTGAGTATTTTCCAGGCCTGGATCACGCAAGGAAAAATTTCGTCCTGGGTAGGCTTATGGCCGGTGCATCTCTGCTTTATGTTGCTGGGCTGGTATCTGTATCACCGCCGAAAACACCTCAAACCGTTGATTCCAGATCTGTTCAAGCGTAAGTCCAAGGCTGTAAACCCATGACGCTGAACATCCTTAATCGTTATTTCTGGCGAGAAATCAGCTTTAACATCATGCTGGTACTGTTTGGCCTGCTCGCCATGTTTTCATTCTTTGATCTGCTGCAAGAGCTGGATAGCCTGGGGCGCGGGCATTACGGCGTCAACAGCATGCTGACGTTTGTCGCACTGAGTATCCCCGGGCATATCTATGAAGTGGCGCCAGTAGCTGTGCTGCTGGGCATTGTTTACACACTGGGGGCAATGGCAGGCAACTCCGAGCTGATCGTCATGCGCACCAGTGGCATTTCGCTGAAAGTCATCGCCAAAATCCTGCTGAGCATAGGCCTGGTGTTTGCCATTGTCACATTTATGATAGGCGAGATCATCGCCCCATTAAGTGAAAAAATGGCGCAGCGTATCCGCATCCAGGCCACAGACTCTGTGGTGGCGCAAGACTTCAAGTCCGGCTTATGGATCAAAGATGGCAGCAGCTTTGTGAATGTAAATACCGTGCTGCCAGACAGCAGCCTGGTGAATATCGATATCTATGATTTTGACCCGCAGTTCCGCCTGCGTAGCATCAGCCATGCCGAAAAAGGACATTTTGCGGATGACCACTGGAAGCTGCTGAACGTCACGCAAACCAATTTTAATCATGAGCGTGCTGTGCAAAATAGCTCTGTGACTTCAAAGTTTGTGAAACAGGCACAGTGGGAATCATTGATCCGGCCAGAGCTGCTTAATGTATTACTGGTATTACCGGAGAAAATGTCGGCCTGGAACCTGTACAGTTTTATTCAGCATTTACATCGCAACGGCCAGAAAAGTACCCGCTACCAGGTGGCATTATGGTCCAAGCTGATCTATCCACTGGCCTGCCTGGTCATGGTGGTCCTTGCCTTGCCTTTCGGCTTCTTGCAACAACGCGCCGGCGGCATCAGTGCTAAAATATTTTCCGGCATATTGCTTGGCGTGGTCTACCAGATCATGAACCGCGTCTTTGTCCACCTGGGTGTGCTAAACGACTGGTCACCCTTGTTTAGCGCCATCGGCCCGACGATATTATTTTTGTTTGCTGGCCTGGGCATGCTGCATTATGTTGAACGGCGTTAGCTGCTTAGATCACTATACCCAGACAATACGCGTACCCAGCAGGCGGTCATGCAAAAACTGCTGGTCACGGTCCACAATCGCCCACCACAGCGTCAGCCCGGCGGGCATAAATAATACGCTGGCCACCACATAGCGCAGCGTAGCCTGCTGCCATCCCAACAACTGCCCTTGCTGATCGACGACTTTCAATTTCCATGTCTGGCTGGCCAGGGTCTGCCCGGTCACTGTCCAGCAGCGGACAAAATACCCGCCCATACTGCCCCATACCAGCAACTGTAATCCTGATCTGCTCCAGCCGTGGCTGGCATCGCCAAACAACATGTAATAGATGGCTGTCAATGTCAAAGCCAGCGCCAGCATCAACAACGATTCGTACACGACTGCCAGATAGCGTTTAATGAGCGATTTCATCGTTATCCTCCCAGATAACAAAAACCCCGCAACTGCGGGGCTTAACAGGATAAAGCTGGATTACTTCTGATCCCAGCTTTCTTCCCACATACAGTGTTTGATTTTATGACGGTTAGCAATGATCTCATCAATGCTAGGTTCGTCGTTCAACGCGCGCTTCAATGCCAGCTTGATCGCTTCGTAGTTATTTTTGTACAAGTCAGCCTTGTCCAGATTCGCTTCTTTGGCGCAGCCCGGATCGATCCACAGCAATGCCACGATACACAAATCATTCACCAACTCTTTAGGGATAATGCCTTCAATCACTGCATCAGTAATGCCATCGGCCACACCGGCTTGCACCACACCACCAAACAATTCAATGTTCAATGAGTCTTTCAAAGTGACTTTAGGCACCATCATGGTCGCAGGGCGCACCAACTGGTTAATATCACGCACAGCAAACATGGCTGTGTGGCCTTTGGTTTGCGCCATCATGTTGGCAAATGCAGTACCAACCGGGCCGTCTACAGCACCGATGACGATTTCCGGCATCGCTGCAGTCACATCTTTACCTTCGGAAAATACGGTGGCTTCACCGGCTTTTAATACGATCTTTGACATGAGAATTCCTTTTATTTCTGGAAGTGAGAGAAAAACTTAAAACCGCAATTATACCAGTTCAAGCTGCATATCGACATGCATGATATTCGCATCCAGGTAAGGTGCACTACACACGACAAAGCCCGCCCGCGCATAAAAATCAATGGCATGGGTTTGTGCGGATAAACGCGCATGCGTGACTTCTAGCTGGCGGCAGACTTGCACCGCCTCGTGCAACAAGGCTTCACCAACGCCTTTACCGCGCCACGGCGCCAGCACCGCCATACGCCCGATATGCCCATCTGTTAATACGCGGGCACATCCGGCTGGCTGGCTATCTGTGAGTGCCAGGAGATGGAGCGCGGTTTGATCCGAGACATCCCACTCTAGCGCAATGGGCACTTGCTGCTCTTCGATAAACACCCGCTGCCGGATCATGCGGCATTCAGCCCACAAAGCATGCTGATGGCTTAATTGTTCAATATGCAGATTCATGCTTACCTATTTTAAAGACTCAAAACTGCCATTCTTAAATATGATTGCAAAGATTACTGTACTTAATTTACGCATACCAATTGGCTATAAATAACCACTTTATAAAACCAAATTGGCCATATTCAGCCATATTTTTTTGTGTTACCAGATACTTATATCCTCTTAGCCGGCATTTACAATGTATTTTCAGCCATTTAAAACATGGTATAAATCTTGCCACATATAGCGCGGACATTGGATAGGCGCACTTATGAATTACTGGTATGGAATAGACCTGCACTGGGCATACTCGGATTTATTACGCCAGATCTATCGTAAAACCATCTGCCAGCAAAGTGCTTTAGATGTCCTGCATAATGCGCTTGTCCGCTTTGCACTCGCCAAGAACCCAGATCGTTTCCAGGAACCGCATGCTTTCCTGCAGGTCATTGTACGCAATCAACTGGTGGACGAATACCGCTATCAACGCCGCCTGATATCGCTGGATTTGACCGAAGACGAGCGTGATACGCCAGCGCATGGCGCAGACGCCTCTTTTTACTCGCCCTCGGCTGAGCATCTGGCGGATATCAATCAACGTTTAGCAGGCATGCAAGCGCTGATTGATGGCCTGCCCGCCCGCTGCCGTGAAGTATTCTGGCTTTATCGCGTTGAAGGCATGAAACAAGCCGAGATCGCTGAAAAACTGAATATCAGCATCAAGATGGTTGAGAAACATGTTGCCCGGGGTTATGTGGCACTGATCGAAGCCAATGATTTGATCCAGTAACCGCGCCACTCACGTTAAGCATATGCATAGCCAGTCCAGAAAAAAAGCACTGCGCGAAACCGCTGCCATCTGGTTTTACCGATTGCAGGACATGGCCATGGACGACCCGGACCGCTCCCGCTTTGAAGCCTGGTTAATGGAAAACCCTGCCCATCAGGCAGCCTACCAGGAAGTTGAGCAAGTATCGCAAAAACTGAATTCTATGCATGCCGTAGACCAGCTGAGCGCAGCCCTTAAAAATCAGCATAAAACCAAACGCAGCAACCGCCTTAAAACCACAATTACCGCACTCAGTGTGCTCCTGTTTGCTTCGGTAGGCTTGATCGGTTACCAGCATTGGCAAGCGCAACCAGTACTGCACATGGCCGCAGTTTCAACGGTGGGCGAAATGAAAACCCAGCAGCTTGAAGACGGCAGCAAGATCATCATCAACAGCAAGAGTGATCTTGAAATCACTTATTACCGTGACAAACGCCTGGCCAAACTCAAACACGGTGAAGTGATTTTTGAAGTCGCGCGCGATGAAAACCGTCCTTTTATTGTCGATTCTGGCACCGCCAAAATCACCGTGCTGGGCACGCGATTTGCCGTTAACCACCTGAAAAACCTGGTCCGCGTCAGTGTCGACCATGGTCGCGTGCGCGTTGAGGCGCAAGATGCAGCAGGGAATGCTCTCGCCCAACCGGTGATACTCAATGATCATCAAGTTGCGGAAGTCGTTCAACACTCACAACCCAGAAAAGTTGAACGCTCCGCTGAAGACGGCTTCAGTTTTGAGCAAGGGATTATCTCTTTTGACAATGCAGACCTGGCAGAAATCACAGAAACCATCGCACGTTATCGCGTGAAACCGATTGTTGTCGACGCAGTAGATGGCGATGCACCGCACATCTCAGCCAGAGTCTCTGCTGGCAACGTAGAAGGCTTCTTGAGCAGGCTCCCCAAACTGATGCCGGTGAACGTCAAACACGAATCAGGCAAAACCATCATCACCGGCCAGAAGAAAAACTAAATATTCACAGGAGGTAGGGATTTTATAAGCTGCCAAGTTAGCTAGGTATACGCCTGATTTTGGAATACCAAATGCCTAAGCTACCCTGTGAAATATTGACCACCCCACTGTTGCCTACAAAACTGGCGATAGCTCTATTGCTAGCAGCCACCCAAGCTCCGCTGCCCGCCGCAGAACTCAATACTAAATTGCCATCAGCCAGCGCCAGCCATTTAAATACGCAGGTGACCGTCAATTTACCCACACAAACGCTAGACACTTCTCTCAGGCAGTTTTCCAAACAAGCCGAAATCGATATCGCTTACGACACCGCGCTCACCCGCAAGATTCAGGCGCCAGAAGTGAAAGGCAGCATGAGCCGCCGGGAGGTGCTGCAAAAACTGCTATCCGGCAGTGGCTTGTCAGTCTCATACGATGGCAACGCTGCGACCATCACCAAAACACCAGAAAAGGACAACACAGTCTTGCAGCTGGATTCAGTGAATGTGCGTGCCAAACGGTTTTATGAAGTGGGGCCATTGCCAGGTCTTGGCTTAACTAAAGAAGAGATCCCCGGTAATGTCCAGAGCATTTCTGCCAAAGAGATTAAAGAGGCGCATGCTCTCAGTCTGACTGATTTAATGAACCGCAAATTACAGTCTGTCACGGTCAATGACTACCAGGGCAATCCTTTCCAGATGGATGTGCAATACCGTGGATTTACAGCTGGACCTCAAATTGGTACTCCGCAAGGTTTAAGTGTATTTATTGATGGCATCCGTGTGAACGAACCATTCGGCGATGTGGTGAACTGGGACATGATTCCAATGAATGCATTAGCAGGTGTAGACGTATTCCCAGGTTCAAATCCAGTTTTCGGATTGGGTACATTGGGTGGTGCTTTTGCTCTTAAAACCAAAGATGGATTTAATCATGCTGGTGCAGATGCAGACATATTGACTGGTTCATTTGGCCGTAAACAATTGCAATTGGAAGGCGGCTGGAATAATGGCACGATTGGTTTGTTTGGTGCAGGCAATTTTTTCCTTGAAGATGGTTGGCGTGAGAACTCACCGAGTAAGGTGAATCAATTTTTTGGTAAAGCGAGCTATCGCGGTGACAAACTGGATTTAAACCTGAGTACATTACTTGTAGGTAACGATCTTGTTGGAAACGGATTATTGCCTAGCGAAATGTACAGGCAAGACCGCAATGGCGTTTATACCTCTCCAGACACAACAAGAAATCGGCTGGCACAATTTCAATTGTCAGGCAGTTATTTTGTTAATGATAATTTTACGATCACAGCGCAGGCCTATAGACGGAACAGTAAACGTAAATCGCTGGGGGCAGATGTGTATACCGAGTTCGGAAAACAGCAATTGAAAAGAAACCTAGCTCAAGGTGAACAGTTTACATGTCTATTTGAAAGTACTAATAAATATGGGTTGCCAGACTATGCAATCATCCCCTGGCAAAACGGGGATTTGGGAACACTATTTGACGATCCAGTTATTGCTGCATTTTTATCAGCGCCGACTGTTGACGATGCATTTTCAAGTTTACCTAGCAATATGATTAATGCAGATATTGATGATCCGTCATTTCTAGCGCGAGCACTCGACAATTTTCAGCGCCAGAAAAACTTTCAACAGACTAATATCTTCACTCCTGGCGGTGAAGGCTCTCCAGAAGTTCCTAACGGTGTGCCAGTTAGTTACTCAGGGAGTGATTATTCTTACTATTTTGAATCAATGACCAGCTTATCAAGCTTACAGGCTAATGATCCAGCTACTACTTTCCTTACTGGAGCATTCTCATTCTATTTTTATACTCCAGATACACTCGTAGCCGGTGACGCCACACCCGGGGATGGAATGGGTGTTAAGCATGTTGTAGTCTTTAGGTCGCCGACTAATAGTGACAAATGCCACGGTGATATTACCAAACCTGAAGATATGGGCTTGGATCCTTTAGCGGTGCAAGTACCGGGCACTATCACACCTAAATATGTCGATGGTGCAGTTTATGGTACAGGCCCAGGCTCAGAAGGAGTGGTAGAGGGAACACCTACTGCAGTTATTTCCAACACACAAATTGATCAGATTACAGACGGTGCATCCATTCAATTTAATTGGAATTTCCCAAAACATAAATTTATGTTTGGCATGTCTTTAGACGCACCCTCTGCATCTTATTACAGCGGCCAGATGCTCGGCATGCTGGATGCAGATCGAAATGCCTATTTAGCTCCAGATGAGATACGTGACCAATATACGGCTGCAAGCCAAGAAATCAGTAATAACAATTTTGACGGTAAGCAGATCACTAAAAGCATTTACTTTAGTGAGACTTGGAGCCCAATAGATACTCTCCATATTACTGGTGCTGCAAGGTATAACGATACGCACGGTCAAAATACAATTGCATCCAGAACTTACGGTACTTTTGTCTGGAATCTGGCGCAATATGAATCCTTTCCTAACTATTATGATCTCTGTGTGAATGGCGCATGCCCAACGACTGGATACATTACTCCTAACGTTTCCAATTTGCTTCATCCGGCAGAAAAAGAGAAGTTTCGCTATTACTCTTTAAACCCATCATTTGGTGCAACATGGCAAACAACCCCTAATCTTAATGTCTATGGTAATTGGGCACAGGGCGCGCGTACGCCATCAGTCATTGAACTTGGTTGTGCTTTTGATAAAACCATGATTCCCAATGGTGTGAATACAGATGGGACTCCAAAATACATTGAGAAAAGTATTATAGAAAATCGCTCATGTTCTTTACCAACTACTTTATCTGGTGACCCTTACTTGCCCCAAATTAAAGCCACCACGATTGACTTGGGTATGCGCGGCAAATGGACTGATAATATCGAATGGAATCTGGGTGTTTATCAAACTGACCTGAAAAATGATATTTACATGGTGAGCTACCCAGGAAACCGGACCTTCTTCGATACCATTGATAAAACACGAAGAAAAGGATTGGAGGCCGGGCTAACTGCTACCTATGACAAATTCAGGATGCGTCTTAATTATGCATTGACTGATGCCACTTTTGAGAGCAACTTCACCATGGCCGCTGATGACAATAGCAGCTCAACAATTGAACCCTATTGTAACTCTTCCGGCCAGTGTGTTTATGATGTAGGTGAGACAGCAAGACGTATCAAGGTTAAACGAGGGGATCGTATGCCCGGTGTGGCAATGCATAACTTCAATGCTAGCCTTAGTTACGATATTACGCCTGATTGGCAAATGGGCTTGTCTGCGGTTGCACACTCCTCAGCATTTTTGAGAGGGAATGAAAATAACGAGCATCGAAAGGGAGCCACCGTCTATGATTTGGATATTAACAACAACCCACTTGCCCGTCCTGTCACCAATAATCCAGGCAAAGTTGCAGGCTATATGTTGTTCAATTTTCAGACGAGTTACAAATTAAGCAAAGAGTGGACGGCAAGTATGATTGTGAATAATGTTTTTGATAAAGAGTATTTCAGTGCTGGCCGCCTGGGCCGTAATCCATTTTCCCCAAGCATTAATGGTGCAATTGGACCTTCTGGTTACAACCACAACTCAAATGATTGGCTGATGACTAACTTCTTGGCCCCAGGTGCACCACGTGGGGTTTGGTTTAGCTTGAACTGGCATTTTGCACCGGATTAATATGTTATTGACGTCGTCTGGCAATAGCGGTCATCGCGGGTAGCTCAAGCCTGTTTCTATATTCATATGGCAGAAATATTGCATTTACATGCCTGCACGGGCATCATAAGCGCTTTATAAAAACAGGATTTGAGGAAAAGTGATGTGTCCTTTACAAACTGCTGCAGCCAGGGTTCTTCTGGCGCTTGTATTCTTTGGCATTGTGATTTTGAAGTTGATTGCCATTACCTCTGTGCCTGAGGGTTATGTGCAATATCAAGCTATGCTCGGTCAGCTAGGCTTGCCTGCCGTGTTTGCGCCATTGCTGATCTTGATTCAACTGGTGTTTGGTTTAGCTTTGCTGGTCGGTTTTAAAACTAAACTCAGTGCACGTGTACTGGGGGTGCTGGCCGCGTTTATGGCGATTGTGTTGAGCCAGGCTTCGCTGGATGCGTTTTTTGCGTATATGGGGATTGCCGGTGGCATGTGGTTGCTTAGTCTTTACCCGCAAACTGGCTACAGCCTGGATAACCGTCAGAAATAGTTTGTTCTGGGAATGAAAAAGCCGGGTTGCCCCGGCTTTTTTATTTGCTTTAAAGCATCAGCCTTTAATGCGGATGCCCAATTGTTTGAGCTTACGGTATAAGTGCGTGCGCTCAAGCCCTGAAATATCAGACAGGCGGCTCATATTGTTTTTGACCAGCCGCATATGGTATTGAAAGTAAAAACGCTCAAACTCATCCCTAGCTTCACGCAAAGGCTGGTCTAGGTTCAAGGGCATATGCTGTTCTGCTGATTCTGTGACCTGACCCTGAAAATCCTTTAGCACGCGCTGCACATCTTCTTGCGTAATACTGCCCCCCAGGCTGGTCATGAGCAGATTCTGCACCACCGATTCCAGTTCATCGAGGTCACCAGGCCAGTCTGCGTTGCGCAGTGCATTGAGCGCCGCCACATCAAAAGCTTTGTAGTCAATCTTGCTGGCTTCCACCATCAAGGTGGCCATGGCGTTGGCCAGGTCGGGGATATCTTCTTTATGCTCGTCCAGGCAAGGCACTTTGACTGCGGCCCCCGCCAGGGTCTGCAACAGGGATTGCTCCAGCATGGCTTTTTCGATGAGTTGCGGCAAGCCGAACTCACTGCCACAGATGACACGCACACCGTATTTTTCTGATTTGGCGATTAGTAAACCCAGGCCTTTTTGCTCGGTTTTGCCTAAGCGGGTGACTTCATCGACAAACACCACGCCTTCACGTGCCTGCTCGAGTATTTCCATCGGTGCCGAGACCAGTTTGTCATATTCAGTGAGCGACACCCATGGCGTATTTTGCGGACGCAGGAATTTGGCACACAGCGCGACACTGCCGCCCTTTTTACCGATCAGGAATAAGGTATTTTTATGGCGGGCAAGTTGCTCCAGGCGTTGCTTGAGCTCTTGAATGACTGCGCTTTTACCAAAACTGGAAAGGTTGATTTCGGTGTGGGCCAGGTGCTCGGTATGCTTGATGGCGGCGCCCACTGTTTTGAGCAGTTTTTGCAGTGCGATTGGTTTCTCGAGGAAATCGAAAGCTCCCAGACGGGTCGCTTCAATGGCGGTATCAATGGTGCCGTGGCCGGACATCATGATGACCGGCATGGTCAGCAAGCCGGCATTCGCCCATTCTTTCAGCAGGCTGATGCCATCACAGTCCGGCATCCAGATATCGAGCAGCACCAGATCAGGGCGTTGCTTGAGTCGCTCTTCGCGCGCCAATTGGGCATTTTCTGCCAGGCGGACCTGATGCCCTTCATCGCGCAAGATGTCGCTCAACAACTCGCGTATGCCGACTTCGTCATCAACCACCAATATATTACGGGATGCCATGTATCGTATTTCCTTACACGATGCGCTCTACGCGCCGACGCTGTTGTTGTTTATCTACAGGCAGGTGTATGGTGACGCTGGCGCCCCCTTGTGGCAGATTGTCTATGCGAATCTGTCCACGCTGCTCCTCTATCATTTTCTTTACGATAGCCAACCCTAAACCGGTTCCGTGTGACTTGGTCGTGATATAGGGCTCAAACACCCTTGCCATCACCTCGGTAGGGAAACCACCGCCATTGTCTGTCACAGACAATTTTACACGTTCGCCATCGAAATCGGTCATGATGGCAACCAGTGGTTGCTCGACCTGGCTCATGGCATCCTGTGCATTTTGCAATAAATTATGCAGGATCTGCCGCATCATGGTCGCATCCGCTTGTACCTCTGGTAATTGCTGCTGCAATACCAGCTCCAACTTGACCGTCGACCCGTTGTACAACCGGCTGACATCCCGGATTAAAGCATTTAAATCCAGTTTAACCAACAGTGCGGCCGGTGTCCTCGCATATTCGCTGAACTCATTGACCATGTTCTTCATGGCCTGCACCTGGTTGACAATGGTGTCGGTCGATTTCAGCAGCATCTCGGCGTCTTTGCTATCCAGCTTGTCGTGCAACTTGAATTGCAAGCGCTCGGCAGACAGCTGGATAGGTGTCAGCGGGTTCTTGATCTCATGCGCCAGCCTTCTGGCCACTTCTGCCCAGGCCGCATCCCGTTGCGCCTGTGCCATCACGGTCACATCATCAAACACCACCACCAGCCCATGCCCGGCGCCCTCCGGCAGGCGAGTTACGCGCAACATCAGGATCTGCTTGCCATGTTCACTCTCGATGTCGATCTGGCTGGTCAGGTGCCGTTCGTGGTGATCCAGTTGCAAAGTCTCATCATAATGGCGCATGACAATTTCTACAAATGGGCGTAAATAGATATTCTCAGCGGCAACCTCGGTAAATACCTTGTTTTTAAACCCGACCAGCGAGATGCCCAGGATATTGGTAGCCGCCAGGTTATAGACACGCAATTCGGCGCGCTCGTTAATCGTCATCACGCCTGAGCTCAGGTGAGACAGGATGGCTTCCAAGTAAGCGCGCGCAGATTCCACATGCTGGCGGCTTTGTTCGGAAGCATTTTTGGCCTCCTGCAACTGACGCGTCATACTGTTGAACGACTTCACCAGCACACTGAGTTCATCCTTGCCGAATGAAGGTAATTGTTGTGAGTAATCGCCACTGGCGATCAACCTTGTGCCTTCGGCAAGCACCGTGAGCGGCTGCGCCATGCGTCGGCTTAACGCAAACGCAATAATCAACGCCCCCAGCATAGAGAGCAGCAGGATCATGGTCAGCGTCAGCATGAAAATATCTTTTAGCGACTGACGGCTGTATGACAGTGTCTGGTATTCGCGGTAAACATCTTGTACCGACTCTGCAGTGTCCGACAGTGCCCGGGGCACCGGCTGCATCAGTTGCAAAACCCGCACCTCGCCTATGATGCCCAGCGGCTCTACCGGCACCAGCACCCGCATATACAAGCCTTTGCCGACAATAGGTTCGATCTTGCCGTAGACACCACTCCTGGCCTGGCGCAGTTGCGGCACTGAAGGTAATTCAGGCAGAAAACTGCTAGGATCGGCACTACTGACGGCCAGAATTGCGCCTTGTGGCGTGAGTAGCGCAGCATCCTGGATACCTGCTTTTTCACGCAAATCGTTCAGCTGTGCATAATTGGACTTGGCTGTTTGCAGAGACAAAGACACCGTCATGCCCTGCGCTTTGTCTTTTAGCTCGGACAGCATGATATCCAGTGCGCGCTGCCCAAGGTTCAGGCCGCCATCCAGCGCCGATTCGACCTTGACGTTGAACCAGGATTCAATCGAGCGGCTGAGGAAGTTGACTGAGACCAGGTAGACAATCATGCCGGGAATCAGCGCCATCAGTGCAAAGGTGACCAGCAACCTGAAATTGAGTTTACTGCCGACCTGCTTGGATTTGGTGGTGCGGTACAGGTGGCGTAGCTGGTAACCAATGACACCCAGCAGCAGCACGGCCAGGCCAGCATTGATGTAGAGCAGGATGATGTAATAATCACCACTGATGGCGGTATTGGCACTGGCAAGTGACAGCAGGTACAAAAGCCCTGCGGCCAGCGTAATCGACAGGATCAGGACATAACGCATAGCTTAGCGCACGGTTTCCTTCACCCACCAGCTAAAGGTAGGCGTGACTAGCTCCCAATCGCTCTCGCCTATGGCATCCACCTGCAAGGCTTTTGGCAGCTTGCTGGTATCAAGATGCATTTTCAGGGCGGCATGATAGGACTGGTTTTTTTCCAGCACCGCGTGTGGCGCCAACCGCCAGTCGTGGATGATGGCCAGTTCCTGCTTGGCGTCACTCAGGGTATCGAATACTTTTTGTTGCTGTGGATAATGCAGGATGTATTGTTTGGTCAGCGCATGGTAATTCAGGGTGACCTGGCGACGTTCAGTCACCACTTCATCATCAAACCAGTATTTGAGCGGTTTTACGATCTGGAACTCGTATAAAAAGCTCAATGTCACGCCCTTGTTCAGCGCTTCTTCCAGCGCATGCCCCAGCTGGATATCGATTTCCGCATCCAGCGTCCACAGGTCATCGCGTAACACCAGCTCGGCCACTTTGATATGGGCATGGTTACCGCCGGCCAGCACTGACCAGGCAGCGAAAAGCATCAAACCTAATAAGACCCAGGATTTAATGCTTTTGCAACAACGCATAAAATAATCCGTCATGGGCAGCCACCGGCAGCAATTGCCCAGGTGCCGCATGCTCGCACGGCAACAGGGCTGAATCGAACTGTACGGGCAGTCGGGTCGCATCGTCATGGGAAGTTAAAAATTGCTGGATCTGCATTTCGTTTTCTTGTTGGAATACCGAACATGTCACATAAAGCAATTTACCGCCTTTTGCCAGCATTTGCCACAAATTAGATAAAATTTGCTGCTGAGTGTGTGCAAAAGTCGCTAAATCCTGAGGTCTGCGCAACCATTTCATATCCACATGCCGCCGCACGATGCCGGAAGCACTGCACGGCACATCGGCCAGAATACGGTCAAACAACTGGCCATCAAACCAGTCAGCCGCCGCGGCGTTGCCGGTGATCACCTTGGCGTTTAAATCCAGCCGTTGCAGATTTTCATTCACACGCTTCAAACGCTCGGCCTCCACATCCAGCGAGATCAACTCCACATCGCAGGATTCCAGCACATGGCAAGTCTTGCCGCCTGGCGCGCTGCAGGCATCCAGCACACGCATGCCTGGCGCAACATCCAGCAGAGGTGCTGCCCATTGCGCACCTGCATCCTGCACGCTGACCCAGCCCTGTTCAAACCCGGGCAGTTTGTGCACTGGCAGTGGTTGGTGCAACTGAATGGCTGCGCTCCCCAGATGGGTGGCGGCAATGCCCGCCTCCTGCAGGGCCTGTAAATAGGCGGCTACGGTGGTTTTGCGCACGTTGACGCGCAATGTCATCGGCGGGTGCGCATTACCAATCGCCAGCACCGATTGCCAGTGTTCAGGGTACTGCTGCTTGAGCAAGTCTATCCACCATTGTGGGTAGTTCCACTGCACCTCTTCACTTTGTGTGGCCTCCGCCTGCAACGCTTCGCGCTGGCGCAGGAAGTTACGCAATACGGCATTGACCAGGCCTTTGGCCCAGCGCTGCCCAGTTTTTCCTGCGGCCTCTACGGCCTGGTTGACCACTGTGAAATCATCATCCTGACCATGCAGCAACTGCGAGAGGGCTATCAGCAACAACGCCTCTACCCGAGTGTCCGACACCTGCTTGGGGGTCAGCGCAGCCAGGTAAGCTGCGGATTCCGCGTAAAAGCGCAAAGTGAGGTAGCTATAATCCTGCGCCGCTGCCTGCTGTTGTGGCGTGGCGGCTTTGACTTTGCGCAATGCCCTGGGCATTGAAACAGTCAGGTTGTGGCCGGCCAAGGCTTCGGCAACGGCGTGTGCGGCAATTAACTGGGCAACTTGCACGGGTAGACTCTAGCTAAAAAATGCTATTTTACTTGATGCCACCTGTTTCACAGCAGAAACACTGTAATTAGCCAATATTAAACAATAAAGACAGGCGCAATAAAAAAGGCTTTCCTGTGGAAAGCCTTTTAAAATACCCAATATTGATGATCAGTATTGATTTGCCAGCGACAGCAAACGGCGGACACGTTCTTCAGTTTTAGGATGGGTGCTGAACAAGCCGGAAAAATCTGCACCGGATAATGGATTGATGATCATCATCTGGCCAGTCTCAGGATGCTGCTCCGCTGTCAGGTTAGGGATCTGATGGGCGTAATTATGGATTTTTTCTAATGCACTCGCCAACGCTTTCGGGTCACGGCTGATATCCGCACCCATACGGTCGGCTTCATATTCACGTGAGCGGGAAATCGCCATCTGTATCAGGCTGGCCGCCAACGGCGCCATTATGATCATCAAAATCCCCAGCATAGGGTTAGGCCTGTTTTCGCCGTCCCTACCGCCGCCGCCAAACAGCATGCCAAATTGCGCAATGGCAGAAATCGCCCCGGCAACGGTGGCCGACATGGTAGAAATCAGCGTGTCGCGGTTCTTCACGTGCGCCAGCTCATGCGCCATCACGCCACGCAGTTCACGCTCACTCAGGATTTGCATGATGCCGGTAGTTGCTGCAACGGCTGCATGTTCAGGATTACGGCCGGTAGCAAATGCATTCGGCTGGCTTTCATTGATCACGAATACGCGTGGCATGGGCAATTGCGCATGCTCCGCCAGCTCTTTGACCATATTGAAATAGTTTCTGAACTGGTTATTACCGTAATTGTTTTCAGCGTTGATTTCTACGGCGCCATACATTTTCAGCACCGCCTGGTCGCTAAACCAGTAGGCGTAGAAGTTCATGCCGCCAGCCAGCAACAACGCCATCAACATGCCGCTCTGCCCGCCGAACGCCCCACCGACAGCCACAAACAAGGCAGTGATGGCCGCCATCAGCACAAAAGTTTTGGTCCAGTTACCTAACATTCACATTCCTTCATTTCATTTTTACGCCACATCTACATGGGGGAGGCAAGTGCGTTTTTCAATGGTGACTGCGGAAGATGAATACAGCATGACAGGCACTGATAAAACGCCGCGCCAGCTTTACAAGAATCGGTCACCCACCTGCACATGCTGGCCATGGACAAACTGCTGCGCCGTCTGCCGCTTGCCGCCTGGCATTTGCAGCTCATGTATTTCTAAGACACCATCGCCACAAGCAATCAGCAAGGGTTGGATTTGCACAATGGTGCCTGCTGCATGCGCACCAGCCTCTTGAGCCACCTGGGCAAACCACAGTTTGCACACCTGGTCTTTAAATTTGGCAGTCGCCACCGGGAAAGGATTAAACGCCCGCACCTGCCGGGATAACTGAACTGCAGATTGCGTCCAGTCGATGGCGGATTCGGATTTCTCCAGTTTGTGGGCATAAGTCACCAGCGACTCATCCTGCACTTCAGAAGGTAACTGGCCACTCGTTTCTAGCGTGTGCATGGCTTCCACCATCAGACGCGCGCCCTCGCGGCTGATCGCATCATGCAAAGTTTGCGTAGTGTCTGCTTCGGTAATCGGTGCCGCCCACTTGCTGATCATATTGCCAGCGTCCAGCTTGGGCACCACTTCCATAATGGTGACGCCGGTTTCACTATCGCCCGCCAGGATCGCACGATGGATAGGCGCCGCACCGCGCCAGCGCGGTAGTAATGAACCATGGATGTTATAACAGCCACGCGGGGGAATATTGAGGACGGCGGTCGGGATGATGAGGCCATAAGCTGCGACAATCAGCACATCGGCGCTGGTCGCTGCGATCTCGGCCTGCACTTCGGCAGGTTTTAAGCTTTCCGGCTGAAACACCTGCAAGCCATGTTGCAAGGCTAGCTGCTTCACCGGGCTGGCCTTCAGTTGCATACCACGACCCGAGGGCCGGTCTGGCTGAGTCAGCACCAAAACGATCTCGTGTCCGGCCGCTATCAGCCCCTGTAAAGCAGGCACCGCAAATTCCGGTGTCCCGGCATAAATAATCCGCATCTATCGCCCTGCCTTGTTAATAACTATTGCGCTCGATTTCGCGCGCGTGCTTGACCATCTTGCTGCGAATCCGATTGCGTTTCAGCGGCGAAAGATATTCCACAAACACTTTACCTTTTAAATGATCCATCTCATGCTGGATACACACACTGAGCAAACCCTCGGCATCCAGCCTGTAGGTTTTGCCGGTAACATCCTGTGCTTCCACAGTGATGAATTCTGCGCGGGTCACGTTCTCATAAATGCCAGGCACTGACAGGCAGCCTTCTTCATAATCCTGATGACCGGCTTCGGCAATGATTTTCGGGTTGATCAGCACCAGTAAGTCGTTTTTTTCCTTGCTCAGGTCAATCACAATCAACTGGATATGCTGATCCACCTGCGTCGCCGCCAGGCCTATGCCAGGCGCGTCATACATGGTTTCGGCCATATCGGCGACCAATTGCTGCAACGCGTGATCAAACACCTTCACGGGTTTGGCAACCGTGTGCAAGCGAGGGTCCGGATACTGCAAAATCGGAAGGAGTGCCATGCTCTACAAATCTTTCAATGCTAAGTGTTTAACGAAAACAGGGCAAAACGCCTGTTTTTTCATCTTGATAATAACTTTAAACCCATGCTAGATTGGTCGGCATTGCGCATAACACTGAGACATGCGTGTTGCCTTGACCTAAGTACTTCATTTTTAGGGGCTAAAAATGCAAAGTGCTGCCTATAACAGAGACGTCACATGACCAAAATTGTTCAAATTATAACCTTGCTTGCCGTGGCTTGTAGCAGCTTGTGTGCTTTTGCAGATGAAATTACTTTACGTCCGCAACATCCTGAACGCCATGTGGTCGTCAAAGGCGACACTTTGTGGGATATCTCGGCCAAGTTTCTCAAAAATCCCTGGCAATGGCCACAAATCTGGCAAATCAACCGTGACCATATCAAAAATCCGCACTGGATTTATCCTGGTGACGTCATTGTACTGGATACCAGCAGCGGCAAACCAGTGCTCAGATTGATACGCGAATCTGTCACGCTGGAGCCTGGCGTGATTGTAACGCCGATCAAGGCAGATGCGATACCAACCATACAGCCGAACGCCATATTGCCGTTTTTAACCAGACCCATGCTGGTCTCTGCCGATGAACTGAAAAATGCGCCGCGGATTATCGCCGCCGAAGAGGAGCGTGAGATCCTGAGCCCGGGCACACATATTTACGTGCAAGGCTTACCGCAAACGCCACAGCCTATCTGGGCCATCTACCGTGAAGGTGAACCGGTCAAGAACCCTGAAAATGGAGAAATCCTCGGCATTGAAGCGCATTACCTGGGTGAAGCGAAGCTGCTGCGCGACGGCCAACCGGCGACACTGAATATCAGCCAGGTCAAAGAAGAAATCGCAGTAAAAGACAAACTGATTGCGGTTGAAGATGAACTGACACAGACTTATCTACCGCACGCCCCTGAAAATCAGCTACGCGGCCAGATCGCCCGCATCAGCGATGGTATCAATGAAACCGGTTCAGGCCGCGTGGTGGTATTGAATCGCGGCGCGAATGATGGACTGGAGCGCGGGCATGTGCTGTCTATCCTGCGCAAAGGCGCCAGTATGATAGACCCTGCATCAGACCCCAAGCATCCGGTGACCTTGCAACTGCCAGATGAACCAGTGGGTCTGGTCATGGTGTTTAAAACCTTCCCCAGATTGTCTTACGCATTGGTCATGCAGGCGACACAACCTGTTCATGTAGAAGATATTGTGCGTACGCCGTAATATCCGCTTATGGACAATGGTAATGTAGACAATGTTGAAGTGACGGCTGCGGGTTTGGCAAACGCCGCTGCAGAACAATATGCGCCATGGATATCGCTCACCCTGGTAGATGGGCTGGGCAGCACCACCTTATGCCAGTTGCTACTGGCATTTAAAACGCCGGAAGCCATTCTGGCAGCTTCATACACGGCGCTGCGCGATCTGGTCAGCAAAGAGGTAGCTGAAGGCATTCAGCGCGCCCTGGAACATAAAGATATCGCCAAAGCCCTGGACTGGCTGACGCAACCCGACAATCACCTGATCACCCTGGCAGACCTGCATTACCCAAAGCGCCTGCTGGAAACCGACCAGCCACCGCCAGTGCTGTATGCCAAAGGCAACCTGCAGATACTGAAACGGCCATGCGTGGCGATAGTCGGTAGCCGGCATGCCACTGCGCAGGGCGAAACCACTGCCGAAAACTTTGCCGAAAGCTTATGCCGTGCTGGGTTTGCCGTGGCCAGCGGCCTGGCACTAGGCATTGATGGCGCGGCCCATAGAGGCGCGCTCAAAGCCGATGGTGCCACCATCGCCGTGGTCGGCACCGGGCTGGATATCGTTTACCCGGCCAAGCACAAAGCGCTGGCACACCAGATCGCCCAGCATGGGCTGCTGCTGTCGGAATACGCATTGGGCACGCCTTCAATCTCCTATAACTTCCCCAGGCGCAACCGCATCATCAGCGGCTTGTCCGAAGGCTGCCTGGTAGTAGAAGCCAATGTCGACAGCGGCTCGCTGATCACCGCGAAACTGGCGATCGAACAAGGACGTGAAGTATTTGCAGTACCAGGCTCTATCCATTCGCCAGTTGCCAGGGGCTGTCATGCCCTGATAAAACAGGGCGCCAAACTAGTGGAATCTACCGAGGATATCCTCAGCGAGTTACGCCATATCCGCCTGGCCGATACCAGCCTGGCGGTTAGCCCGAACGGGCTAATGCCCAATTGGACTAATTTACCCTCCGAAGCAAGCCCAGTCTTGGCCTGCATGGGATTTGACCCTATCTTTGCCGAACAGATCGCCGCCCGCTCAGGCTTGACGCCTGGAGAAGTTTCCACCATGCTTACACTACTTGAATTAGAAGGTGTAGTCAGCCATCTCGCGAATGGACAATTCCAGAGACTGGCTTAACCTCACACTGTGGCGCTAGTGATTGAATAGCATGTTTGAGGAGATGTGCATGTTGGAAGTATTGATATTTATTTATCAAAACTATTGGGATAAACATGAAGCGTTCGAGTTGAAAGAGACCGACGAAGCGATCATGGCCTATGAGCTGTCCCAGGCAGGATTTAACCATCAGGATATTTTACACGCAGTTGACTGGGTCAAAGATCTGCGCCGTTCTGTGGAGCAACCGCAATATTTGCAGGATCCGTCTGCGCTGCGTATTTTCTGCGAGATGGAGAGAGACAAGATCAATGACGAGAGCCTGAATTTTCTCTGTCTATTGCAGCAAAGTGACATCATCACGGCTTACGAGCGTGACCTGATCATAGACCGTGGCATGGTGTTACCGCAGGAAACCCTGAGCATGGAAGATATCCGCTGGATCACCATGATGGTGCTGTGGGATGAAAACCGTAAACAGGATTACCTGTTTGTGGAAGACGCCTTGTTCAACCCGAAAGGGCTGTCATTGCAGTAATGAGGTTACAGAAAGAAAAAAGCGCGATATCAATCGCGCTTTTTTATTGCCTTTGCCTGTGAAAACCTTAAAGCTGCCGGATGATCTGGCCAATAATACCCGCCTGGTTCAAGGTGTAAAAATGCATTTTATCAATGCCTGCTTCGGAAAGTTTTCTGCAAATATCAGCAACCACATCGACCCCGAATGCCCGCAATGACGCCAGGTCATCCCCATAAGCTTCCAGGCGCATCCTTAACCAGCGCGGGATTTCGGCCCCACACACATTAGAAAAACGCGCCAGTTGCGTGTAATTGTAGATCGGCATGATGCCCGGAATGATTGGTGCGGTGATCCCCAGTGTTTGCGCCGCCTCTACAAAGCGGAAATAGGCATCCACATTGTAAAAATACTGCGTAATCGCGGAATCTGCGCCGGCATCGATTTTACGTTTGAAGTTTTCCAGATCCTTTTGTGCAGAGCCTGCTTCCGGGTGAAACTCCGGATAAGCCGCCACTTCAAGGTGGAACCAGTCGCCGGTTTCGGCGCGGATAAAACTCACCAGCTCATTGGCGTATTTAAAATCACCCACGCTGACTTCACCGGAAGGGATATCGCCGCGCAAGGTCACCAGACGCTTGATGCCTTTGGCCTGATACGCCTGCAACAGCTCGCGAATCTCTTGCTTGCTCGAAGAGATACACGAGATATGCGGTGCCGCCTCTGAGCCTTCACCCTGGATTTCTACGACCGTATCCATGGTGCGGTCGCGGGTAGAACCACCCGCGCCAAAGGTCACCGAAAAGAATTCCGGCGAGAATTCCGCCAGTTGCGTGCGTGCTTGCCGCAAATTGGCGATGCCTTCCGCTGTCTTGGGCGGAAAAAACTCAAAACTGAAAGAAGTTTTATTATTCACTTGTTTAATCTTTATCTATTGCAGGCTGCGCTTTCCAGCCTGTTAGTCTTTGCCATCCGGGACGATCGCACTCAGCACCCCGGAGATCACGCTGTAGACCAATGCCCCGATCACACCGATGAGGATGGAGCTGACTGAAAAACCATCCAGATAATTGCCGACTGCCCAAAACAACAGCCCGTTGATCACCAGGATAAACAAACCCAGCGTTAACAGGGTGATCGGCAGGGTGAGCAATACCAGCAGCGGTTTTATCAGTATATTGACCAGCCCGATCACCAGCGCGGCGATCAATGCAGCTGTAAAGTTGGCCACATGAATGCCAGGCACCAGGTAAGCCACTGCCATTAAAGCCAATGCGTTCAATACCCAAACAATCAGTAACTTAAACATTTCACCCTCCCGTTGTCATTAGATTGAGGAAGAGTGTACACCGAAACTTCCGCCAGGACATCTGACGAAAGTCGCGGGCTAAACGCAAAGCTTGGTATCTCGCAACGTTTAATATCTCTATTTAATATCTGTAATGATCGGGCTTGTAAGGGCCGTTCTTGCTCACACCGATATAGGCCGCTTGCGCATCCGACAGAACAGTCAATTGTGCATTGAGCTTTTTCAGTTGCAGCACAGCCACTTTTTCGTCCAGGTGTTTAGGCAAGGTGTAAACGCCAACCGGGTAATTGCCGGTTTGCGTAAACAGCTCGATCTGCGCAATGGTCTGGTTGGCAAAGCTGGAGCTCATCACATAGCTTGGGTGGCCAGTACCGCAACCCAGGTTCACCAGGCGGCCTTTTGCCAGCAGGATGATGCGTTTACCATCCGGGAAAATCACATGGTCTACTTGTGGCTTGATTTCGTCCCATTGGTATTTTTCAATCCCGGCAACATCGATCTCGTTATCGAAATGGCCGATGTTGCATACAATCGCCTGGTCTTTCATTTTCGCCATATGATCGTGTGTGATCACATGGTAGTTACCGGTCGCCGTCACGAAAATATCAGCATGCTCAGCCGCATAATCCATGGTCACTACGCGGTAGCCTTCCATGGCGGCCTGCAAGGCGCAAATAGGGTCGATTTCAGTCACCCATACTTGCGCAGACAACGCACGCAGCGCCTGGGCAGACCCTTTACCCACGTCACCGTAACCAGCCACGACAGCGATCTTGCCGGCAATCATCACATCAGTCGCGCGCTTGATACCATCGACGAGTGATTCGCGACAGCCGTACAGATTGTCGAATTTGGATTTAGTCACAGAGTCATTGACGTTAATCGCCGGGAAAGCCAGCTTACCGTCTTTGTGCATCTGGTACAAACGATGTACGCCAGTGGTGGTTTCTTCAGTCACGCCCTTGATTTCTTTCAGGCGGACGGAGTACCAGGTCGGGTCGGTTTTCAGTTTGGCTTTAATCGCGTTAAACAAACACACTTCTTCTTCAGAAGTCGGGTTGCCAATCACGGATAAATCTTTTTCTGCACGCGCGCCCAGGTGCAACAGCAACGTCGCATCGCCGCCATCATCCAGGATCATGTTGGAATAGCTGCCATCCGCCCATTCAAAAATGCGGTGCGTGTAATCCCAGTACTCTTCCAGTGTTTCACCTTTGACGGCAAACACCGGCGTGCCAGTCGCAGCAATCGCAGCCGCCGCATGGTCCTGGGTAGAGAAAATATTGCAGGAAGCCCAACGCACATCAGCACCCAGGTCTTTCAGTGTTTCGATCAACACCGCAGTTTGGATGGTCATATGCAGGGAACCGGTGATGCGCGCGCCACGCAGTGGTTGCACCGCGGCGTATTCTTCACGGATCGCCATCAGGCCAGGCATCTCGGTTTCAGCAATGGCGATTTCCTTGCGGCCCCAGCCAGCCAGGTTCATATCCGCCACAATGTAATCTTTGAAATCAGCTACAGTATTCATGTTTGAAGTCCTAAAAAAATGAAAACTGAGCAGGGAAAGTTCATGAAGAACCGGTGGAAACGTTTGCTCACCTTTTTTCCGTGCTCGCACAGTGAAAAGTGAACGCAGTTGAGAAGCTTTGCAGCTATCACTCTGAGCCTGGGAGTTTGAAAACTCTCGCAGCGTTCCTCAGAAGGCAGAAATTATACCGCCAACCGCCATATTTTACAAAATACCACCTCGAATCATCGCTAAAACAAACCCGTAAACCACGGCTAAATAATGCATTTAGCAAAGCATACCCGCCTGCTTTCACACTGCGTACAACAGGGTTTCAGAATGATTGAAAGCCTCAATTGAGCATGATTGCAAACTGAGACCAATAGACCTCTTTTCTCCATAAAATCATTTAGCTGACACCGTGGCATGATGTGTCAACTGCAGTATTCAAATTGATTGATCACTTTATTCACCACTCAGGAAAGGCGGGAAATTATGTCAATGTATCAGGTCATGGACGAAGAGAATCATTGCATCGCGACCTTTCATCACTTTCACGAAGCCGTCGTCACCGCACAGGATTTCACTGTCTGGGATGATGAGCATTACTACCATGTGGAAGAGCTGGATCTGGAAGTGGTTTAAATAACTGGAAGTGGTTTGAATGAATAGCTACTAATAGCAAGCAACAAAAAAAGCGCCCATCAGGCGCTTTTTTTATTTGGTTTAGGGCAAAGTTTTCTGTCACCCTTTTGACTCGCGGCGAAGTCTTGCTTAAGGTTGCGTTCTCATCGCCACTGTCAGTTCTGCCGCTTTTTCTGCGTCCAGTTGATTCAGCACATCCACACTTGCCAGTGCTTCGCTATGTTTGCCATTGGCTTCTGCAATCAAACCCAGGTAGTAAAAAGCCTGGCTATGTTGCTCGTTCATACTCACTACGCGGTGCAAATGTTGCTCAGCCAGTGTCAGGTCGTGCGTTTCATACTCTGCGGCAGCCAGGTAGAACCAGGCTTCAGTACTGGCAGGCTCTTGTTTCACCCATTGTGCCGCCACTGTTTTCAAACCATTCCAGTCTTTATGCAGATAAGGGAAAACCACTTTCATAAAGCTAGGCCATTGCGCAGCCGGTTTACCCCAGAATGGCAACTCGCTTTTAACTACTACCGGGCCAGCAGGCTTATTGAGTAAGGCTTGCACCCAGTCTATAGACATATAGTAGTAATACGCATCCTTGCCCGGGCTTTTCAGCGTGATCAGACCCACCAGCGTACCGGACTCATCAAACAAGCCACCACCGCTGGCACCTTGCCTGAAAGTGGGCGTAGCACGCACGATGACTGAATCATCCATGGTGAATAAGCCTTTTACCACGCCTTGCGTAGTCACTGGTGCTGGCACAAAGCTCGGATAACCAATCGTGAATACCGGTTGTTCGTATTTCAATTCGCTGCTGGATTTCATTTTGACAGGTGCCAGCGGCAAGTCTTCCATTTGCAGCATGCAGACATCGTGTTTCCAGTCCGGCTTTACGCCTACCGCATGGTAAACAGCGCCACCGCTCAACACGCTGATGCTGCTGGCATTGGCCACCACATGGCAGTTAGTCACGACCTGGTTATCCGCCACGACGACTCCGGAACCCAAACCGAATTGACCGTTGGTGAGGCCGACCTGGATACGCAACACACGACTGTTTAACGATTGCAATAACTCGCCGGACGGTTCGGCCATCAATGGTGCAGTCAAGCACCCTACCAGTAAACCAATCAAAAACTTTGTCATGTTGTGCTCCAATCCGTTACAGCAAATTTGGTGTGTCGTTGGAAAGCCTGTACTTGCATTTCAGCAAGATGCATTCCAACCTGTCATGCACACAAATAAAGCAGCACAATCTTTGCGTTAGAGTTTTTTGGGGAAAATAATTAATTATTAATAATCAATTACTTGAATGATTTATACACCAGCCAGATTGATAAGAATGACTTTATAAAACAGAAGAATCAAGATTTAAATCATCGCGATTTAAAGATGGAAATAGCCAGATACGCACCATTTATGTGCGTGAAAATAAGGCCATGCACAATGTGTGTACATCGCCTTTTTCTTCAAACATTCGGTATCTGCTTGCTTGAAATCTGGATACGGTGAATGCATCCAGTCACATGAAAAAAGCCGCATTTAAAATGCGGCTGTGAGGATAAGACCAACGTTTGAAATACGCCGGAGAAGCCGCGCTAATGATTGGCAATAAATACCCGGTTGCGGCCTTGCTGTTTGGCGCTGTAAAGCGCGCTATCGGCCATACGCATCATATGCGCCAGACCTTGCTGATCACTCAGTTGTGAAGTAGAAACCAGCCCGAACGAAGCGGTGTAGTGGATCTTCTCGCCATTTTCAATCAGCACGCTATGGTCGATCTCGGAGCGCAGGCGTTCTATGACACGCGCGGCTTCGTGCAGATCCGTCATTGGCATGAGGATACCGAACTCTTCTCCGCCCAGCCTGCCGACCATATCGTTGGTACGCAAGGCATTAACGCACCTGAGACAGAAGTTCTGCAACACCAGATCACCTGCATGATGGCCATGTTTGTCATTGATCTTCTTGAAATGATCGATATCGACCATGGCAAATGAAAATGGCGCCTCATAGCGCTGGCTGCGCCGGATTTCGGATTCGAGCTCGTGCATGAAATGACGGCGGTTGGCAATGCCGGTCAAAAAATCAGTGAACGCAAATTTATCCGCCTCGATATGCAACTGGTAGATGCGCCAGACCACGAACACGCTCACCCCTAAAAACAGCGTCAGCAATAAAGCGGCGTAAATCAACCCGGCTTTGGTATGGCGTTGCAGCCGCTGCTGGCTTTCTTCCACATATTGATTGGCGCGCTGATTAGCGTAGGCGTAGATAGATTCGTTCAGTCGTGCTACTTCTGAAAAGCGGGTGGTCCAGTCGGTTTCTATCAGGCGGTTGGCTTCTTTAAACCTGGCATCTTCCAGCTTTTGCAGAATGAGGTCGCGCACCTGGTTCAGCGTTTGCCACTTTTGCTGCAGATTGACGACTTGCTGCGGATCACCGGAATAGCTGTGCTGCATGATCGCCATCTTTTCTTCTGCCAGCCGCTCGCGGGTTTCAATAAACGTGATGGTTTCACCCATGGCGCTCGCATCGGCCTGGATCAGCGTGGCATAAAGCAGGCTGCTGCGTATCTGGTATAGATCGGCTTTTAATTCCAGCGCGGCATTGGAAACCGCAAATGGCTGCTCGTATAGATTGCGCGTGGTCTGGTGCATTTCGCGCATGCTGGAAAAATAAATCCACAGGAATAACAGCGCGCCAATAAAGGCAATCAAAAATCCGGCAACAAGGATATATAGCACCGCTTTTTTGCGCTGTCTTTTCATGCTTTATTCCATCGCCCTAGCAACATGTGGCATGTCTCCTGGCAAGGCTTATGCATCTAGCAACTTCGTGATAAATGCCCACTCTTTGGGATCGACTGGCGTGATCGATAATCGGTTCCCTTTTTGCAAGGTGCGCATATTGGCAAGCTCGGGGATCTCGCGTAACTCTTTCAGGCTAAGCACGCGTGTTTTACGCACCAGCTTGACATCCACATTGACCCAGCGTGGGTTTTCCGAGGTCGATTTAGGATCAAAATACTTGTGACCAGGCACAAACTGGAACTTATCCGGATAAGCCAGCGTACTCACTTCACACAGCCCTACAATGCCCGGCACCTCACAGTTGGAATGGTAAAACAGCACGCCATCGCCCACTTTCATTTGGTCGCGCATAAAATTGCGCGCCTGGTAATTGCGCACGCCATACCAGTCTATACTTTGATTAGGCAGGCCAGCCAGATCATCAATCGAAACATCCGATGGTTCGGACTTCATCAGCCAATAACGTGCCATGTATTAAAACCTTCTTCCCTCATGCAAATGTCCAGTATCATCAATGCCAGTGTCATCGCTTCCTGACATGTTAAAACCCAAATACAGTAAATCCAGTATCATAAACCCCAGTATCATAAACTAAAGTCACACCACATTACATCATGGCTAAAAACGTCCTCGGCACCCTGCTTATCCCTTGTAGCACACACCCTGTCACCGGCTTTATGCGCGATGGCTGTTGCGGATTTCACCCGGAGGATAGCGGCAGGCATACGATTTGTGCAGAAATGACCGATGAGTTTCTGGCGTTTTCCACCGCGCAGGGCAATGACTTGTCCACGCCTATGCCGGACTATGGTTTCCCCGGCCTGCATGCCGGCGACCGCTGGTGCGTGTGTGCACGGCGCTGGCTGGAAGCCAGTGAAGCGGGCTATGCGCCGCCAGTGGTGCTGGAATCTTGCGATGAAAGTTGTCTGGAAGTCGTCAGCCTGGCTGACTTGATGTACCACGCCTTGAGATAGCCTGGCAGAGAGAAAATGTGCTTTTGAGAAGGTGTATTAAGGGGTTACCTGAGCCATAATCCTGAACCAAAAAGTTCAGGTGGTAACAGCCTAAGGTACATTAGGTTCACACGCCAAGGGTGCCTTAAAAGACATCCCAACTTAGTGCGATCGCACAGCACCTGATGAGCCGAAACCTATAACAAAGACTAGTTCAAGGAATTTAGACTCAGGCAACGCCTTAATACACCTTCTTGAAAGCACACCGTATAAAAAATGATACGCCAATTACTTATATTGACGGTGAATATTTTATGAAGTTAAGCGGATTACAACAATTTATGTTGACTGGATAATACTTCATCCATTTGCTGTTGCATGGTCGTGATGCGTTTTTTCACATCGCCCACATCCACGCCATCACTGCGGGTATTCAATAATTCATGCGTGATATTCAGTGCTGCCATAATGGCAATGCGTTCTACACTGACCATCTTGCCCGCATCGCGGATTTCACGCATTTTACCATCAAGGTAGCCGACCGCCTGCACAATCACATCGCGCTCTTCGTCGGTACACGTCACGCTGAACGCGCGACCCATGATCTCAATATCGATTGGTTGTTTAGCCATTGTTTATTGGCCTTCCTGCGGCAGCGCAGACAATAATTTTTCCAACTGCACGCTGGCTTGCGTCATATTCAGCTTGAGCGATTGCGACTCCTGATGCAGTTTCGTCACCTCCTGACGCAACTGGCCATTGTCTTCACGCAAGTGATGACACAGCGCAATTAACTTCGCCACACGCTCTTCCAAACTTTTCAGATCAGCATCCATCGAGCCATTATCAATGAAAAAAATGATTGTGGTCAATAGCTAAGCGCAGTTTTTCAAAGTAAATTAACAATTTCATCTTGCCCACTCGATGAATGTTTACTCGCAAAAGCAGGCGCTTTCAACTAAAATGAGCGCCAGTTGTCAGGTGCTTCGCGCTGTGTTCATGCAGACGGAGTGAAACTGGGAAACAGGTGCGTGAATCCACATTCGCAATGCCTGTGCTGCCCCCGCAACGGTAAGCAAGTGCGGGTCTATCCATATGCCACTGAGTACACACTCGGGAAGGCGATAGATCAAAACTTGCAAGCCCGGAGACCGGCCTCACAACTCAAATAGTGTTGAAACACCGCGGGGTGACGGCGTTTAAGTCAGGAAATAGTCTTATTGATATTTCCAGCTTTATTACGTTCCTTTCCCGTAGTGACTCAACGTGATCATTACCGCATGCGGGGTCGCATGCCTACAGGAACATCATGTATAAAAGCATCCTAAAAACACTTATTGCCATTTATCCGGCTTTAGCATTCTCAGAAGATATCTTTCGCGATAGCGCTACACACCAAGCATCCCTTTCTCTGGATGAAGTCACCGTAACTGCAGCCAGAACGCCTATATCGACAAAAACAGCTACCGGCGACATCACCATCATTGAGCGCGATGAAATCGAGCGTCTTTCCGGTAGCGGACTGGTCGATCTGCTCAAGTTGCAACCGGGAATACAGATTCTCACCAATGGTGGCATGGGTAATACTAGCAGCGTCTACATGCGTGGCACCAATGCTGATCAACTGGTTGTCCTGGTTGACGGCATAAGAATCAACTCAGCCACGACGGGTACGACTGCCTTTGAAAATTTACCGCTATCCACTATCGATCGTATCGAGATTTTAAGAGGGCCCGCTTCTAGCTTATATGGTTCGGACGCTATTGGTGGCGTGATCCAAATTTTTACACGTCGCGGACTAACCGACAAAACAAGCTTTTACGGCAGTGTCGGCGCTGGCAGCTATGATACCTATACAGGAAATGTTGGACTCAGCAGTCAATACAAAGCGTTGCAGTTTGGTGCTCAAGTGAGCAGCTATGACACGCGCGGCATTTCTGCCAGAAAAAACCCGCCCTTGGCACGTGACAGAGATCGTGATGGCTATCGTAATCTGGGCGGCTCTGCATTCGCCACTCTCAATCTCGCTGAGGGGCATAGCTTGAATCTGAATTTCTTCGGATCCGATGGCCAAAACCATTATGACAACAACAATGGCTTTAACAACTATTCAACCATGCATCAGCAGGCCTACAGCGCCACGTTAAAAGATCAAATCACCGATTTCTGGAAAAGCACATTTAAATACGGCATTGGGCAGGACCGCTCTTTTAACTTTGAAAGACCAACCCGCCAGACCAGATTTCAAACGGATCAAACACAGATCACCTGGCAACACGACTTCACGTTACCCATTGGTGTACTCACATTTGCTTATGACAGGCTTGAGCAGGACGTTCTGACCTCTACGAATAGTATCCGTAATATCGACAAAAGCAGAAATAACGACAGCTTTACCCTAGGGTATGTCGGCCAGTATGAAGCGCACAGTACTCAGCTGTCTTTGCGAGAGGATCACAATACTCAGTATGGCAGCTTTGTGACTGGTGGCATCGGCTACGGCTACACGCTATCACCGCAATGGCAAGTGACGACACAATATGGCTCAGCATTTAAGGCACCAACCTTCAATCAGCTGTATTTCCCCAATTTTGGCGACCCCATGCTCAGCCCGGAAAAGTCAGACAACCTGGAAGCAAGCCTTCGCTATCAAGGAAATCGCATGCAGGCCAAACTCACCTTGTTTGACAACCATATCCGCAACCTCATCCAGAATGCAGGTCCGGTCACAGCCACTTGTGGCGCTACGTTTGCCGGATTCTGTCCAATTAATGCAGGCAAAGTAGAAATCCAGGGCATAACGGCTGAAGCGCTGTATGCGCTGAATGCAGACTGGCAACTGTCTGGCAACGCGACCATCCAATCTCCACGAGTGGATGAGACGAATAATTTATTAGCCAGACGAAGCCAACGTTATGGCAATCTCGTCCTGCAATATAAATCGGGCGACTGGGACTGGAGCACAGAAGTCTCTGCTTTCTCGCCGCGCTACGACAATGCAGCCAACACGACTACCCTTTCAGGCTATGCATTACTTAACTCAACTTTAGGTTACAAGTTGAGTCGAGACTGGAAACTGCAGGCACGTGCAAACAATATCCTGGATAAGGATTATGTACTGGCTAAAGTGAGCTCTACCGTCGATTACAACACGATGGGGGCGAATGTGTTTTTCAGTCTTAACTATGACATGCATTAGGCACTGAATAACCGGTGGATTTTGACCAAGCCTAATGGAATTGGGCTAAAATTCACCCCTGGCTAATTTAATAAATCTTGGGAGTCGCTGGCATGCCACGTAAAATTTCAACTCAATCTCTGGCAATCGCGTTGGCCATTGCACTGATGGTCATCATCACGCGCGGCCATCATTTCGCTTCAATCGATTTCCTGCCTAGCGCTTCATACGCGGCTTTCTTTATCGCGGGCTACTACCTGCGCTCCACCATCATGTTCGTTGCCTTGCTGGCTTTGTGTGCAGGGCTGGATCTAGCAGCAGTGACCTGGGGCGGCGTGAGCAATTTCTGCGTCACACCGGCTTATGGCTTTTTATTACCCGCATACGGCACCATGTGGCTGGCTGGCAAATGGACTGCCAGCAATACCAATTGGGAATTCAGCAGCCTGTTTAAACTGACTGGTGTAGTGGTGGTCGCTTCAGCAATCGCCGAATTATTCTCCAGCGGCGGCTTTTATTTCTTTGGTGGCCGTTACGAAAATCCGACCCTGATCGAGTTCGGTGCGCGCGTGGTGAAATACTATCCAAAACAGCTGGAAGCGATTGCGTTCTGGGTAGTGGTGGCGCTGATCGCACATGTGGCATTTGGCCTGGCCAAGCGCTCGGTTCACGAAAAAGCTTAATTCTAAAGCTTAATTCTTAGGCATCAATATGGAAACCAATGACCGCGACAGCCGCCACAAGGCGCGCATGATAAGAAAGAAAGCGGTCATTGATGAAAAAATCGAACAGGCCAAGCAGGAAAAAGGCCTGTTACTCATACTCACCGGCAATGGCAAAGGCAAAAGCTCTTCTGCTTTTGGCATGGTAGCCCGCTCACTCGGCCACGGCATGCGCGTTGGCGTTGCCCAGTTTATCAAAGGCAGGTCCGATACCGGCGAAGAAGCCTTTTTTCGCCAGCATCCCGCCGTCAGCTGGCATGTCCTCGGCGAAGGCTTTACCTGGAACACCCAGGATCGCCAGCGCGATACTGAAACCGCCATGCGCGGCTGGCAGATTGTCGCCGGCATGTTGCAAGACCCCGCCATTCATCTGGTCGTGCTGGATGAACTCACCTACACCTTCAAATATGGCTTTCTGGATGAGCAAATGGTGCTGGATGCCATTGCCAGGCGCCCGCCCATGCAGCACGTGGTCATCACCGGCCGCGGCGCTTCTGAAGCATTACGCAATGCAGCCGATACGGTGTCTGAACTGATGGATGTCAAACATGCCTGGCGCGCAGGCATCAAAGCCCAGGCTGGAATAGATCTGTGACCCAACAGACGGCAACCTGCCATGCGATACTGCTAGCAGCGCCTGCTTCCGGCCAGGGTAAAACCATGACCACAGCGGCACTGGCACGCGCTTACCGCAAGCGCGGCTTGCGCGTGCAGGCTTTCAAATGCGGGCCGGATTTTATCGATGGCATGATCCTCGAGGTCGCCACCGGCAAGCCGGTATACAACCTGGACCTGGGCATGTGTGGCGAAGCCGATGCTCGCCGTTTGCTCTATCAGGCAGCGCAGGAAAATGATGTGACCCTGCTGGAAGGCGTGATGGGGCTTTATGATGGCAAGCCTTCCTGCGCGGATATCGCCGAGCGTTTTGGTATCCCGGTAGCGCTGGTACTTAATGCCAAAGCCATGGCACAAACCTGCGCGGCAATCGCGTATGGTTTATATGCCTACCGCCCGACCTTGCTGCGCGCAGGCGTGATAGCCAACCAGGTTGGCAGCGAAGGCCACGCCAATATGATCAAAGAGGCCTTGCCTGCGGATATCCCCTGGCTAGGCGCGATGAAATTCGATACACAACTGAGCTTGCCGGAGCGTCACCTGGGCTTGCACTTGGCACAGGAAATCACCGATATAGACCAGCGCATTGAAGCAGCGGCCCAGTTACTGGGAGAAGAAATCCCCTTACCGCCAGCAGTGCAATTTGATGCCCCAGAAAAGCATGCTTGTGCGCCATTATTGCAAGGTAAAACCATCGCCGTCGCCAAAGATGCCGCTTTCTGTTTTATCTATCAGGCCAATCTGGATCTGTTGCGATCACTGGGCGCAAACATTACTTTTTTTTCGCCTTTACACGATGTGCAATTACCCCAAGCAGACGCTTGCTGGCTGCCGGGCGGTTACCCTGAACTGCATTTAGAAACACTGACACACAATACCAGCATGCGTGAAAGTTTGCAGACAGCCGCAGATTCCGGCATGCCTATCCTGGCCGAATGTGGTGGCATGCTGGCAGCGGGCGCAAGCCTGAACGAGAAAGCCGTATTCGGCTTATTGGCTGGCCATGGCACGATAGAAGCTAAACGACAGGGTCTGGGCACACAACACGCCACCTTCCCTTCCACCTCAGGCGAGGCCGCAGCCACCATAGGCGCGCATACCTTTCACTATGGCCGCTTTGAAACCAGCCTGCCTGTGATCGCGCACAGCAAAGGCAGATATGGCGCTGGTGAAGCGGTCTATCGCCAGCAGAACATCACTGCCAGCTTCCTGCATTTTTATTTCCCCTCCAACCCGGCACTGGCTGCGCAGTTCTTTTTGCCATGAGTTTTGCTTATTCTGACACCGATAAAGCGGCGATTTATAAAGTCATTGCCGAACGGCGCGATATGCGGCATTTTTTGCCTGCGCCTATCGCACCCGAGTTATTACAAAAGCTCTTGCAGGCCGCGCACCATGCGCCCAGTGTGGGCCTGATGCAGCCGTGGCGCTTTATCCGCATCTCCGATGCCGATGTGCGTAAACGCATACATGCGCTGGTCGATGAAGAGCGTAAAAAGACCGCGCAAGCGATTGGTGAATTTGAAAATACCGCGCGCATGGCCGAATTCATGCGCCTGAAAGTAGAAGGCATACTGGATTGTGGCGAATTACTGGTAGCGACTTTGTGCGACCAGCGAGAGAAATATATTTTTGGCCGTCGCACGCTGCCGGAAATGGACCTGGCTTCGGTCAGCTGTGCCATCCAGAACCTGTGGCTGGCCGCACGAGCCGAAGGCATAGGCCTGGGCTGGGTCAGCCTGTTTGATCCGCAAGCGCTGGCTAGCTTGCTGGGTATGCCAGGGGACGCCAAACCAGTGGCTATTTTATGCCTGGGTTATGTGAATACCTTTTATAAATCACCCATGCTGGTGGAAGAAGGCTGGGCGACAGAAAAACCGCTATCCGACATGCTGATGGAAAATAGCTGGCAAGCTAACGTGGAAACGAGGCCATGAAACATTGGCCGCAACGTATCGTCTGCCTGACCACAGAAACGGTAGAAGTGCTGTATCTGCTAGGCGAACAGGACCGCATCGTCGGCATCTCCGGCTTTACCACGCGCCCGGCCGTTGCCAGGAAAGAAAAGCCCAAGATCAGTGGCTTTACCAGCGCCAATATAGAGAAGATACTGGCATTACAGCCAGACCTGGTGTTGTGTTTTTCCAACTTGCAGGCAGATATTGCCGCGGCGTTGATCAAGGCCGGTTGCCAGGTACATGTATTTAACCAGCGCAGCCTGGACGACACTTTGCAAATGATACTGACCGTGGGCGACCTGGTCGGTGCCAGCGATAAAGCACAAACCCTGGTCACGCAGTATCAGGCACGGCTGGAGGCTGCGCGACAGCAAGCTTCTGCCTGGCCGCGCAAACCCGTGGTCTATTTCGAAGAATGGGATGAACCCATGCTGTGCAGCATACGCTGGGCAGCGGAGCTGATCGCAGCGGCTGGCGGGCAGGATTGCTTTCCGGAATTGAGCCAGTTTCAAAGTGCCAAAGACCGGCAAGTGACAGCTGCGCAAGTGCTGGCAGCACAACCTGATATTGTGATCGGCTCCTGGTGTGGCAAGAAATTCCAGCCGGAAAAAGTGAAGGCTAGGCCAGGCTGGCAAGCGATGCCAGCCGTTCAGCACGGCCATCTGTATGAAATTAAATCCGTGGATATTTTGCAGCCGGGGCCGGCCCTGTTTACTGAGGGATTACCGCAATTGCAAACCATTATCCAACACTGGCAACAGCAAACCGGGAGTGCTTTATGACGACACATTTGATTTTGGGTGGTGCACGTAGCGGCAAAAGTGCCTTTGCAGAACGACTGGCCTCGTCACTCGAGCTACCCGTGACTTATATTGCCACCGCGCAAGTGTATGACGACGAATTTGCCAACCGTGTGGCGCAGCACAAATCGCGCCGCCCGCCCTACTGGCAATTGGTTGAAGCGCCTTTTAACCTCGGCCAGACGTTGCTGGACAACGATGCGTCTGACACCTGCCTGATTGTAGATTGTCTGACCTTATGGCTGGCACAATGCATTTGCCCCGATTGCGACAAACCGGAACGGCTGGACTGGCAGGCGGAAAAACTGGCTTTGCTGGCCGCTTTGCCCAAGTTACAGGCACACGTATTTTTAGTCAGCAATGAAGTCGGCATGGGCATCGTGCCGCTAGGCGAGATCAACCGCCAGTTTCAGGATGAACAAGGCCGCTTGAATCAGCACGTGGCAGCGGTTGCCGACAAAGTCAGCTTTATTGCTGCTGGCCTGCCATTAACCCTTAAATAAATCTTTCATTCAATCTTAGGACTCACAATGAAGCAGTTTCCACTCATCGCCAGCGTGCTGGTCACACTCGCAGCCTCGTTGACTGCGCAGGCGCACGTGCCCTTTTTAAAACCTAACCAGTTCAATGTCACGCATCACCGCCTGACCATTGAATCTGCGTTTACCGAGTTCCCCTTCCAGGCAGACTTTGCCATGGATTCGCCCAACTTCACCATCACGACGCCTAATGGGGTCACGACTGCGATCAAACCCATCGCAAAGACCAAGGCTGCGGTATACCTGGAGCCTACGCTCACTGAAGAAGGCACTTACCGTATCAGCACCGGCCAACGCGTGGGGCCTATCTATAAAGCAGTTGAAACGGCTGATAAAAAACTCTATTTCGCAGCCGATATGAAGCGCGTGACCGGCAAGCCGACCACCATGAACTACTACAGCTATGCTGATACTTATATTTTCAAAGGCCAGCAAAAATATGTGGCCAAGCCATTTAACAAAGGCCTGGAAATCGTTCCGGTGACTTCACCAAATGACCTGGTACTGGGTGGTGAGGGTGCATTCCGCGTGCTGGAGAATGGCAAGCCGGTGCCGAATGCGCGCATCATCGTCGTCACCGATAACGAGCATTTTATCAAGCACCGGGTGGAAGACCTTTACGATCTCGACAATGTGAGAGAGTCTAATATTCATGCCAACCAGCAAGGTGAGTTTACTTTTAACCCGAAAAAAGCCGGGCTGAATTTTTTGTTTGTAACTGTGCATCACCAGCTGAATGAAAACCTGTGGGAAAGTCAGAACGCGTCACTGACACTCGAAGTGAATCTGCCAGCAGAGATTCAGAAAAAACCCTGATTTTCGCGATTTTTACTCTCATTTCACAGGAAAACACAACATCATGCCGACAACGACATTTCAACTCAAAGGTGAATTCATCGCACTTTGTGACCTGCTAAAACTGGAAGGCGTGGCCGATAGCGGCGGCCAGGGAAAGTCTATGGTGGCTGAAGGGCTGATCTCGGTAGATGGTCAGATCGAACGCAGGAAAACCGCCAAGATCCGTGCCGGACAAGTGGTACAGGCGTTTGAACAGACCATTAATGTCGTCGCCGGTTAACCGGATGTAAAGCCTGCAGGCAAATAAGGTTTAAGCGCGGACCAGTTGAGGTGCTTGCGCAAACTATCCGCTAATTGCTCCAGGCTTTGTTCACGCAGTTGCGTATAGTCATACGCGACCTGATCCGACAACCCTGCCCATTGCAACCAGGCAGCACAGGCTTGCGGATGATCAAACAGGCCATGAATATAGCTGCCAGCAACCTGACCATCGGCGGACAATGCGCCTTCTGGTAGATCGTTAATCAGGTGCGCCGGGGTTTCCAATGCAGGTCCGGCGCTCACCCCCATATGGATCTCATAGCCTTGTAACTCGGAATCAGCAAACGCCAGCCTGCCAGATACCTGTTTCAGCTGCTTGTGCGGTTCCAGCGTGGTTTCCATCGCCAGCCAGCCCAGGCCTGCACTACTGCCTGCTTCACCTTCAATCGCCAGCGGATCATGCAGTTGCTGGCCCAACATCTGGAAGCCACCGCAAATACCCAGCAACTTGCCGCCATACCGTAAATGCCGCGCAATTTCAGGCTCCCAGCCGTTGGCCCGCAAAGCCGCCAGATCGTCGCGTACATTTTTGCTGCCTGGAAGAATAATTAAATCGGCAGCTGGCACCGGTTCATTCAGGCGCACGAATTTCACCTCTACCTGCGGGTGCAAGCGCAGCGCATCGAAGTCGGTATGGTTGGCGATATGCGGTAACACGGGCACTACAACGGTCAGCTGTGCCCCGGCTTTTTTCACACTGGTTTTGGCAACGGCATCTTCGGCTTCGAGATGCAGATCATGCATATAGGGCAATACGCCGACTACTGGCTTACCGGTGCGTTGCTCCAGCCAATCCAGTCCCGGCTGTAGCAAGGCGATATCCCCGCGAAACTTGTTGATCACGAAGCCAACCACCCTCGCCTGCTCGCTCTCGGAAAGCAATGCCAGGGTGCCCACCAGGTGCGCAAACACGCCGCCTTTATCGATATCGGCCACCAGGATGACCGGGCAATCGACCGCTTCGGCAAAACCCATATTGGCGATATCGTTGGCACGCAGGTTGATTTCAGCCGGGCTGCCAGCACCTTCGACCACCACGCAATCATATTGCTGCTGCAAGCGCTGGTAGGATTGCAGCACCGCTTGCATGGCGATTTTTTTATACTCGTGGTAAGTGCTCGCTTCCTGATTACCCTGCACCTGGCCGTGGATAATCACCTGGCAACCCGTATCAGAATTAGGTTTTAACAGCACCGGGTTCATATCGGTATGCGGCTGCAAACCACACGCCATGGCCTGCACTGCCTGTGCACGGCCGATCTCGCCGCCATCGGCCGTGACGGCGGCATTCAGTGCCATGTTTTGCGGCTTGAAAGGGACGACAGCGACCCCGCTGCGGTACAATACACGGCACAATCCGGCCACCAGCGTACTTTTACCGGCATCCGATGTGGTGCCCTGAACCATTAATGTTTTTACTGCCTGTTTATCCATCTGCCGATTATCTCATACTCGCCCTGGTTGCCTGCGGCGCGGTTGCGCTTGATCGCTGGCTGGGCGAACCCAGGCGTTGGCACCCGCTGGTGGGATTCGGGGGTATCGCCAACTTTCTCAACCAGCAGTTAAATCCCGCAACCTCCCAACCCAAACCTTCACAACGCCTGACTGGTCTGTTGGCGTGGACCCTGGCTGTATTGCCACTGTCCTATCTTGCATGGATGCTATCGCAAATACAGACTGGCTGGCTGGTTCACGGCTATCTTCTGTATTTTGCTCTGGGCCACAAAAGTTTGCGACAACACGCGCTGGCTGTGTACGCAGCTCTGAAAAATAACGATGTTCCGCAGGCACAACTCGCCGCTTCCTACATGGTCAGCCGTGACAAGGAAGCGATAGATCCCGTGCCTGCCACGCTGGAATCGGTACTTGAAAACGGCAACGATGGCGTATTTGCAGCATTGTTCTGGTTTTTGATTGCAGGCGGGCCCGGCGCACTGTTATACCGCCTGGCAAATACGCTGGACGCCATGTGGGGCTATAAAACCAGTCAGTATTATTATTTTGGCTGGGCCGCCGCGCGGCTGGATGATCTGTTGAACTACATGCCTGCGCGTTTAACTGCATTGACCTATGCACTGCTGGGCAGTACAAAAAAAGCATTGCATGCCTGGCGCACACAAGCGAAACACTGGGATAGCCCGAATGCCGGGCCAGTGATGTCGGCAGGCGCAGGCGCTCTGGATGTCGCCCTGGGCGGACGCGCGCGTTATCATGCTATCTGGCATGAGCGCCCGCCGCTGGGCACAAATATAACGCCAACCATGCAAGATATCCCGCGTGCATTGCGATTGGTCAGCATCGGGTTGTACGCCTGGCTGGCGATCGCAGTGGTGATTGGGGTCTACCTCTATGCTTGAGCACGGCGGCAACCTGCAACAGGCAGCGACGCAATACGGTATCCCGCTGGCAGACTGGCTGGACTTATCGACCGGTATTAATCCTCAAAACTACCCGATTCCGCCATTGCCGCCTGCGCTGTTCCAACGCTTGCCGACTATCAATGATGGTTTGCATGCAGCTGCGCAAAACTATTACGGCGCGCCACATCTTCTGGCATGTGCCGGCTCGCAAGCGGCTTTGCAAGTGCTGCCGGCTTTGCGTAAAGCTTGCCGGGTAGCCATGCCGCGCACCATGTATCAGGAACACGCCCATGCCTGGCAACGCGCCGGCCATACAATGCATTTTTTTGATCAGCAGCCCGATGCGGACACCCTGCACAACACAGACGTCCTGCTGCTATGTAACCCTAACAACCCGACCGGGCAGTTATATCCAGTGGCGACCTTGTTAAGCTGGCATGCACAACTCGCGGCGCGCGGAGGCTGGCTGGTGGTGGATGAAGCCTTTATGGATACGACGCCACAGCGCAGCCTTGCCAGCCATACCGGGCAGCCAGGATTGTGGGTGCTGCGGTCGCTGGGTAAGTTTTTCGGGTTGGCCGGGCTCAGGGTAGGCTTTTTGCTGGGCGAGCAAACAGCCCTGGCAGCTGTAGAATCATTACTGGGGCCATGGACAATCACCGGGCCCAGCCGCCATATCGCCCAACTGGCGCTGGAAGATACAGGTTGGCAACAACCGATGCGTGAACACTTATCCGCGCAATCCAGGCAGTTGTTGCAGTTGCTTAGTCGATACGGATTAAACCCCACTGGCGGCACTGATTTATTTCAATATGTGGAACATCCGGCCAGTCGTCAGCTACAGAATGCCCTGGCCAAACAAGGCGTGTGGACACGTTATTTTGAATCACCTCTGGCTTTGCGCTTTGGCTTGCCGCCACTCACGGAATGGGCGCGCCTGGAACAGGCGCTGATTAAAGCAACCGCCGACCTTAACGGTTAACAAATTCAATCCTGGGTACCACACCTGAAAAATCCAGGCGGGTCAGGCTGGCATAATCCACATGAAAGCGGAACAGGCCTTTCAGTTGCATATTGAGCACATGCGCGATCATCGCCCGTATCATGCCGCCGTGGGTCACCACCAACACGTGCTGGTTAGCGTGGTGCGCTAAACACTCATCGATAAATGCGATGCCGCGTTGTTGCAAGGCAGCGAATGTTTCGCCATTTGGCGGCGCCAGATCGGCATAATTTTGCGCCCAGACATCAAATAGTTCACGTGGAATATCATTCCAGGCCTGCATTTCCCAGTCGCCAAAATGCAGCTCTTTCAAACGCTCGTCATGTGCGACCTGGTGATCAAGGCCGAGTGCGTGCGCCAGCTTGCTACAACGTTGCAGCGGGCTGGCATATAGCGCGTCAAACTGTTCGCCGGCTATTTTGGCCTGTAATCCAGCCAGTTCATGATGGAAACTGGCTGCCACGTCAATATCGGTTTGCCCGTAACACACGCCTTCAGCCACTTGCAGGCTGGTATGGCGGATCAATGTGAGTTTCATACAATCCGGCTCCACGCCAGCAAGCCCAGGTAAAAAGCCAGTTCTGTGAACTGTTGCATGGCGCCCAGCGTGTCGCCGGTATAGCCTTGCAGATTGCGTAACAGCAAGTTGCGCCACCACCACCAGACTAGTAGCACAGGCAATTCAGTGATCAGTAAAAACTGTAAGGCAGCAAAGCCGGAATGATTCAGCCACAATAATCCGGCAAAACCTATCCAGCTCCATAAACCAAAGGCACTGGCGCACCAGAGGTCGTTACGCGTCAGCGTGGTGGCGAGTGGTTTGGATTTACCGGCAGACCTGACATAGGGCATGGTTGCCATGATGTATACCGCCGCTAGGCGGCTCAGGGCATGCGCGGCGATCAGGCCAAATGGCAACACTGCCGCCGGTAATGCCGTCAGTGTCTGGAACTTGAATAGCAAGATACCGATCAGCGCGATAGCACCATAACTGCCCAGGCGAGAATCCTGCATGATCTCCAGTTTGCGTGCTTTATTTAACCCGCCACCCAGCCCATCGGCGCTGTCAGCCAGGCCGTCTTCGTGGAAAGCGCCGGTCAGGTATATGGTGGCCAACATGCTAAATAACACCGAGATGGCAGGCGGAAACAGCAATGACGCCAGCCACCACACCACGGCCGCAATCAGCCCGATCAACAAGCCTACCAGCGGGAAATAGCGCGCAGCATGATTGAGTTCAGATTCCTGGAAATCTGGCAGCGTAGGCACCGGCAGGCGGGTAAAAAAGCCCACTGCAAGCAGGAAATAGCGCCATTGCTGATTCAGGCTCACTGGCTTTTCTCGCTGACGCCAGCACTTTCAAAGCTAGCCATTTCGTTGAGGAAAGCCACCGCCGATTGCAGCAATGGATATGCCAGCACCGCACCTGTGCCTTCGCCCAGGCGCAATGACAAATGCAGCAGTGGCTGCACTTTTAAATGCTCCAGCATCTTGCTGTGCCCGTTTTCATCGGAGCAATGTGCGAACACGCAATAATCCAGCACTTGTGGATATAACTTTGCCGCAACCAATAGTGCCGAGGTAGCAATAAAGCCATCGATCAGTAAAGTCGCTCTTGATTCAGCGCCTGCCAGCAAGGCGCCCACCATCATGGCAACTTCGAATCCGCCAAATACGGCCAGTACTTGCAGCGGATTTTTGCGATCGACATGATGCGTTTGCAGGGCGGTGGTGAGCACGGCTAATTTATGGTCCAGCCCTTTATCGCTGAGCCCTGTGCCACGGCCTACACATTGATGCAAAGGCAAGCCACATAACACGCTCATCAGGCAACTGGCGCTTGAGGTATTGCCTATGCCCATCTCACCCAGTGCCAGCACATTACAGCCCTGTGCGATCGCATCGCGTGCAATTTCGGCGCCGCGCGCGATAGCTTGTGTACACTTTTCGGCCGTCATCGCCGGCTGGTGCAGGAAACTCAGCGTACCCATACCCAGTTTGGCATCCATCAGCATAGGGTGCGGTTCGAAGATGGCATTGACGCCACTATCAACGACATGCAGGTGGAAACCATGCTGCCGCGCAAACACATTAATCGCCGCGCCGCCATTCAGAAAATTCAGCACCATTTGCGCCGTGACCGCCTGCGGATAAGGGCTGACGCCTTCAGCAACGATGCCATGGTCACCGGCAAATACCAGCATGGTCTGCTGCTGCAGGGCTGGCTGCTCGGTGTTCTGGATCAGGCCCAGTTGCAACGCCAGTGCTTCCAGCCTGCCCAAAGCGCCCAGCGGTTTGGTTTTCTGGTTGATGCGCTGCATAAGCGCACTTTGCAAGGCGTCGTTTTTAGTGGATTCGATCTGGAATGTTTGCATAGCGGTATTCTACCCGAGTAAATATCAGCGTGTCAGAAAGGCAAACTGGTAAACCGTGTAAAAACGCTGTAAAAAAGCCCCGCATTCGCGGGGCCAAGGGAGGGGGATTTAAAGCTTATTCAATCAGCTGATTTTAACCGGCACATAAATCTTGTTGTCACCGCGCATCACCAGCAGCGCCACGTTTTTGGTGTTGGGAGATAACTTGTCATGCAACTGCGTGACGCTGGTGACCTGGTCACCGTTCACCGCCAGAATCACATCCCCGGGCTGGATACCGGCATTCGCAGCCGGGCCCTTGCCGACCTCTTCCACCAGCAGGCCCTGTTTGATCTGGGTCTGTGCCAGTTCACGTGAGGTGAGCGGGCGCACACTCACACCCAGCTTGGCCTGCTTGTTGTCAGGCGCGATCACGGGTGCGATCTTCGCGCTTTGCATCTCATCGACACGCACACTCAGGGTCTTCAATGACTTTTTACGCCATACTTCCATCTTGACGCTGCTGCCTGGCGCCAGATTGGCAACCATGGGCGGCAAGTCACTGGAGCGATCTATGACCTGGTTGTTGAATTTCAGGATCACGTCCCCTGGCTCCAGGCCGGCTTTATCGGCCGGGCCATTTTTCTCGACATTGCTGACCAGCGCACCGCTATTGGTTTTGAGGCCAAAGGAGCTCGCCAGATCCTGGTTAATGGATTGCACGCCAACGCCCAGGCGACCACGGCTGACTTTGCCTTTATCCAATAACTGTTGCTCTATGCCCATGGCGACATCAATAGGGATCGCAAATGACAAGCCCTGATAGCCACCACTGCGGCTATAAATCTGTGAGTTGATACCGACCACCTCACCATTCAAATTAAACAACGGGCCGCCGGAGTTGCCTGGATTGATCGCAACATCGGTCTGCAAGAACGGCACATAGCCTTCATCCGGCAAGGCGCGGGATTTGGCCGAGATAATGCCAGCCGTCACTGTGTTATCAAAGCCGAACGGAGAGCCGATAGCCACGACCCAGTCACCGACATTGCTGTTTTTAGTGCTGCCGATTTTCACAGTCGGCAAGTCTTTGCCATCAATCTTAAGCACGGCGACGTCGGTCAGTTTATCGACACCGATCACCTTGGCTTTGAACTCACGCTTATCTGTCAGCCGGACGATCACTTCATCGGCCTTGTCGACCACATGCGCATTGGTCAGGATCACGCCATCCGGCTTCACAATAAAGCCTGAACCCATGCCGCTCATCGGGGTTTCAGTCTGTGGCTGGTTAGGCTGGAAACGGCGGAAAAACTCATACATGGGGTCATTCGGGTCCATGCCCGGGATACCGCTGGTTTTTACGGTGCCAGTGACACTGATATTGACCACTGCCGCACCCTGGCTGGCAGCAATACTGGCAAAATTAGGCAGGGTGATATAGGCACTGGGGCCTGCGATGGTTTGCGCAGCTACCGGCGTGGTCGCCTGTGCGTCATTGACCAAGGTGTTGCCTTTTACCCAGTAGCCAGCGCCAAACAAGGCGGCTACCGCCAGCGGCACACTAACCCAGTGGGCAAGTTTCGATTGCATGAATGCCTGCATAACTTCTTCCTTTCTAAGGTATTTAGTGCTTAGTGAGTGCTTGTATGGGAACCCATAAAAAACACTTCTGGCCTTATGAGCAAAAAAGTCGCTGCGAAGTTTCCCTGAGTTTGTATCTTGATGTATCAACGCAATATAAACAATGGCGCGCGCAAGCGCTGCCTCGCGGCTAAGGCTGCGTGCGTGATACACTGCGAACTTTCATTGTGCACTCGCAGTTTGTATTTGCTTATGCCTGCTATTCCCGCGTTTTTGAAACCCTACTGGCCACGCCCGGTGACTGGCTCCCTGCGTGACCATTCCCGCGCTGCATTTGGTGCTGGTCTCGGCATTTTAGCTACCGGCCTGGTGGCTCATGCGGCTATCCCTGGTGACTGGCTCAGCACAATCTTCCTCATTGCGCCCATGGGCGCTTCGGCCGTCATCCTGTTCTGCCTGCCTTCCAGCCCGCTGGCGCAGCCATGGGCAATTTTGGCTGGCAACACGGTCGCAGCCCTTTGTGGCGTGTTCTTTGCTCACTTGCTGCCAGGCCAGCTGGCTTATGCCGCGGCCCTGGCCATGCTGTCCGCCATCACCCTGATGTTCGCCTTGCGCTGCCTGCATCCGCCCAGTGGTGCAGTGGCGCTGACGGCAGTGCTGGGTGGTGAAACCATTTACCATCTGGGTTATACATTTATCTGGTGGCCGGTGCTGGCAAACAGCGTGTTGCTGGTGTTATCCGCCTGGCTCTACCATACCCTGACCGGTTACCGTTACCCGGCAGTGCAGATCGACAGCAAGCCCACCTCCCCCGAGCACATGAATTACCAATTCGGCTTCCGGCAGGAAGACTTGCAGGCGGCGCTAGGCCAGTTCCATGAAGTGCTGGATATCAGCCCGGACAGCTTGCAGGCGTTGCTGCAACAAACCGAGCTGATCGCCTATCACCGCAAACTGGAAGAGATCGAATGCAGACATGTCATGCGGCCGGTGACTGACACCTTGCAATTTGGCGATACGCTGGAAGATGCCTGGCAAACCCTGCTGCAGCAATCGGAACCGGCCATCCCGGTGGTGAACAAAGCCAGCCTGGTGATAGGTTTACTGAGCGTGGCTGATTTTATGCGCCACGCCAAACCGGAAAAATTCAACCAGGTGGCCCCGGCGCTTAAAAAACTGATCCGCTGGTCAACCACCACCCACAGTAACAAACCGGAAGTGGTAGGCCAGATCATGGCGACACCAGTGATCACCATCCTGCAGGATATGCATTTGATGCATACCATCCCGCTGATGACCAGCCATCATCTGCAACTGGTGCCTGTGGTGGACCAGCACAATAAGCTGGTCGGTATCCTGACCCAGACCGATATCATCCGCGCGTTATATCGCTGACCTTTTGCATCAGTGTTTATTCAGCCTTTCCAGTTGTTGGTAAGGCACGATCACCTCGCGAGAGGCCAGTACGATCTCGCGTAAAAAGCATAACAAAGCCAGTATCAGGGATGCCATAGAGATAATAAAAGAGATCATCACCAGGTGCGGCAAGCGCAAGCCGGTTTCGACAGAAAGAAACATGCTGGCGATCGAGACACAAATACACAGCGCAGCAAAAGTCGCCAGCCCAATGGCCCGGCGCAACCAGTTTGTGCGACGCACAATAATCTTCAATTCATCCATAAAACGTTCCCGTTTTTCGTCCGGCGCATCGGTCAAAAACCGCGCCCGGTCTATCGAACGGCCCAGGCGGCCAATCAGCACGCCGAGAATGGAACCTATCCCGGTGAGCAAAAACACCGGCGCAACCGCATCGCGGATGGCGCCTGAAACGTTGTGAATCTCAAATGCACTGCCTATCATAAATACCCTGCATCCTCTCTCATTGGTGACTGCTTACTTCTGCTGCAAGCAGTTCTTGTGCCCAAGTAAAAGCATTCAATCTCGCCCGATTTATTCATTTTTACTTCAATCGTTTTTGCACCAATACAGGGAATCATCGCCCCATCTATGTGCAACACCGCTGGATAAATCATCATTTAGAGTGCAATCCAGCCGTCACTCACTTCGATTTGCGGGAAAAACGCACGTTTGCAGGCCTCAAAACACAAGGAAACCGCCTTTTTTACCCTTTAATCAACGAATTGCAGCACGGGTTCAGGACTCGTTCTTGCTGTACAAGGGTTGGATATCCGATGTTTTTTGAAAGTGTTTCATGCTCAAGCAACCCCTTACCGATGAACTTAGCAATCATTTCAGACAAGTGAATGACTTTCGTTCCCGCATCTATCAACTGCAAAATTCCTGGGATAGTCTGGCGCTCATGGCCCAACTATCGGGCACCGGTTCCGAAATGGAGCATACGCGCGGTGCGTTCAATACCATTTCCAATGATGTGTTACAGCACCTTTCGCAGGAGACTTTGCGCAAAACTGCGGCGCAATTATCTTCCAAGGCATTGGCAACCATTAACCTGTTGGTGCGCAACCTGTTTGAACGCACCGCCGATATCGGCTTTTTCGCCACCGATGACGATGTGCGCGATTACCTTGCGCAATATATGCAAGGCACCATGACGGACGAACAGCACGAGGACCTCTGTGCGCGTTTTGAGGAGTACCAGAAAAAATACACGGTATACGAGAACATCGTGTTATTTGATAGCCAGGGTCAGCTACTGCATCAGCTGGACCCCAGCCAGACCATGCTGGACCATTTCCACCCTATTGTGGCGCTGGCACAGCAATCTTCAGCGCCTTATATAGAGCGGTTTTATGAAACCGAACTCAATGGCCGCACCTATAAATCGCTGGTCTATGCGCATGAAGTGCGTAGCGAGGATGGCCGCAAGCCCTTAGGCGTTTTGTGCCTGTGCTTTAAGTTTGTGAATGAACTGGATACCATCTTTCACAACCTGATTGCGGAAAATGACTGGACCGTGGGCGTGTTGCTGGATGAACAGCGCAATGTGATCGCCTCCAGCGATGCCTACCAGATCCCGCTGGGCGCCAGACTGTGTACCGCGCCAGACCAGGATTGGTTTATCTGCCGTTTTGCCGGGCGGGAATATTTATGTGTGACCAAACATTCTGAAGGATATCAGGGCTACCTCGGGCCGGGCTGGTTGGGCCAGGCCATGATCCCGCTGCAATACGCGTTTCATCACACCATGCATGCCATGGTGGCCCAGATTAATGGCGAGACCCTGCGCAAAGTGATGCGTAGCCCGATGATCTTCTCGGATACCCTATTGAGCATTCCCAAGCAGGCGGCCAGCATCCAGAGCAAGTTGAACCAGTCGGTGTGGAACGGCAATATCTGGCAAAGCAATTATGTGGATACCCAGCAAAAAAACTTCTCCAAAACGCTGCTGTGCGAGATCAGCAATACCGGCCACAAAACACAGCAGATCATTGAGCAGATGGTGTCTGAGCTTTACCAGACCGTGGTATCAGTGATGCTGGAAAACTCCAGTTTTTGCGCACAAATGGCAGTGGATATCCTGGACCGCAATCTGTACGAACGTGCCAATGACGTCCGCTGGTGGGCGCTTACTCACAGTTTCAGGGAATTGCTGGGCCAAAGCCAGGTGAGCAAAGAGGATAAGCGCAAGATCAGCGAAGTGTTACGCTACATCAACGGCCTGTATACCGTGTATGACAACCTGATCGTGTTTGACCGCCAGGGCGAAGTGATGGCGGTATCTAACCACCGCTACGATCACCTGGTCGGCACCCAGTTACAGGATGACTGGGTGGGTCGCACGCGCAGTTGCCTGTCGACCCAGGATTATGTGGTGTCGCCGTTTGAAAAAACGCCGTTGTACGGCGACCAGTGCACTTATATTTACGCCGCACCGATCCGTAATCTGGAGAGCACCGGTATCGTTGGCGGCATTGCCATTGTGTTTGATAGCACGCCGCAGTTTCAGGCCATGTTGCAGGATGTGGTGCCGCGCGATGGCGATGACGACCCGGTGGCCGGCAGCTTTACCGTGTTTGTGAATGACCAGCTCAGCGTGATTTCCAGTACCCACCAGGAAATCGCCATTGGTGAAAGTTTTGAACTGATCCCGGCCATCAGCAAGTTGAAAGAAAGCGAGCAACTGTTTGATATCGCCGTTTACCACAATACCTATTACGCCGTGGGCGCGCATGCCTCTTACGGTTATCGCGAATATAAAGGCGCACAAGACAGCTACCGCAATAAAGTGGTGGCGTTGATATTTACCCCGCTGGGCAAAGTGGATGAGATCAACCAGCGCATCCGCGCCGAGGCGCAGGTCATCCACAATAAATTCAACCCCAACCTGTTTTTGCAATATGGCAAGGATACCCAGGAATACGCGACTTTCTACGTCGCGGATACCTGGATGGGCATAGAGACGCAATATGTGCGGGAAGCGATCGATGAAATACAGTTACGCACGCTGCCAGAGCCGGCGCCGTTTATCGCAGGCATGCATGCCTACCAGAATGAGGTGATCCCGATCATTGACCTGGCGCGCATGCTGGGCCACGCGCATTACTCCACTGATTATCGGCAGATCATAGTGATTGAGGATAAAAACACCTCGCTTAAATTTGGCGTATTCGTTTCGGCACTGGGTGAGATCCCTTACCTGACGCCCGGCCAGATCCAGCCGATGACTTCCCTGTTCAGAGGCGTCAGCCATAACCCAGGCATCGCCATTGCCAACATTGCGCAGCACAGCATGCTGACACTGGTCACGGCACAAAGCATGTGGAACAAGGCACTGACCGTGCGAACACTCAGGCAGGAAGAACAGGTACTTGTCTGATGAACAGCCAAACCATACTCGGCATCATGCAAAACGACATCATGGACTCCTTACTCACCGCGCAACAGCAACGCCTGATGGATACCCTGCTGGACAACCTGGATGGCATGATCTATCGCTGTCTGTATGACGACAGCTGGACCATGATCTATGTCAGCAAAGGCTGCGAGATGCTGACCGGCTATACCCCGCAGGCGCTGCTGCTGAATAAAGAAATATCCTACGAAAACATCACCCACGCCGATGACCGCGACAGGGTGCGCGCCACCATTGCCGAAGCACTGGAGAAGCGTGAGCGCTTTCAGCTGGAATATCGCATCGTGCGGGCCAATGGCGATATCTTCTGGGTGGCAGAACGTGGCAGCGGCGTGTTCGACGATGATGGTCAACCAGTCGCGCTGGAAGGCATTATCCAGGACGTCAGCGACCATAAAAAAATTGAACAAGCGCTGTTCAGCACCGAGCAAAAATATCGCTCCATGTTTGATAATTCCACTCTGGGCATGTTCCAGACCACGGAATCCGGCACCTACCTGAATGCCAACCCGGCCTTGGCCGATCTATACGGTTATGCCTCTGCCGCCGACCTCATCAGCGACCTCAACAACATCAGCACCCAGCTGTATGTCGCCGAAAGCCGTCGCGGCGAATTCACTCAGGCCATCAGCACTTATGGCCGGGTGCAGAACTTTGAATCAGAGGTCTACCAACATAATGGCAAAACCATCTGGATATCCGAAAATGCGCATGCGGTATATGACACGCAAGGCCATATCCTCTATTACGAAGGCACGGTAGAAGACATCACTGACCGCCGCAATCATGAGCAGCAGATCCACCAGTTGGCCGTCACCGACAAACTGACCGGCTTGCTCAACCGCCATGCCTTTAGTGGCAAGCTGGCCAGCCTGATTGCCGAAGCCGACAAAATGCAGCGCAAAATTGCGATCGCATTCATTGACCTCGACCATTTCAAGCTCATCAACGACACGCTGGGCCATAGAGCAGGCGACAAAATGCTGGAAAATGTCGCACAACGCCTGATCCAGAGCACCCGCCCTACCGATGCGATTGTAAGGTTTGGCGGCGATGAATTCGTCATGCTTTACCCCGGCTTGCGCGCGGGCGAAGACGCAGAACCACTACTGGCACGCGTGATGGAAGCCATCTCCCTACCGATAGAAATTGGCGACTATGTCTTTAACATGACCTGTAGCGTGGGTGTGAGTATTTACCCCGACCATGCCATAGAGATAGACGCCCTGCTCAGTTGCGCAGACTCGGCGCTTTACAGCGCCAAAAATGCCGGCAAAAACAAAGTACAAATGTTTAGCGGCACGCTGGCGCAACAACTGGGCGAGCGCAATGAAATCGAATACGGCCTCGGCCATGCCTTGCAGCGGCAAGAGCTGATGTTGTATTACCAGCCACAAATCAATATGCAACATGGCAACATCAACGCACTGGAAGCGCTGATCCGCTGGCAGCACCCGGAAAAAGGATTAATCCCGCCGGACGAATTTATCCCGGTGGCAGAAGAGACCGGGCATATTTTTGCCATCGGCGAATGGGTGCTGCAAACCGCCTGCCAGAAAATAAAATCCATGCAGACTGAATGGGGTTACCTCGTCCCTATCGCAGTCAATGTATCGCCCATCCAGTTTTTACGCGGCAACCTGGTAGAAACCGTACAAAGAGTATTGCGCCAGGAAAGAGTGCCACCACATTTGCTGACACTGGAAGTCACCGAGAATGCCAGATTCAAAGACGAAGCCATGTTCACGCGCACGCTGGAACAGCTCAAACGGCTGGGCGTGTGCATCGCCATTGATGATTTCGGTATCGGCTACTCCAATATGGCCTACCTTAAAAACTACCCAATTGATGAACTGAAAATCGACAAAGCGTTTGTGCAAGACCTGGAACAAAGCGTGACCAATGGCAATATTTTGCTGGCACTGATCAACCTGGGCAAAAGCCTGCATAAATCGGTGACCGCAGAAGGCATAGAAACGGAATACCAGCACCGGTTCCTGCTACATAGCGGATGTGACGTCGGGCAAGGCTATTATTACAGCCGACCGTTGTCGGAAGAAGCATTGGCGGAGTTTATGCGGGAGCAACAGCCGAAGTTTGATCATATGCAGAGAGTGGCCAGGTGAGACTGGCCATTATTGCGTGGTTGCTGCTGTAGCATGATGTATGCACAGCTTGCTTAGCGACAGCATGACGATGCGCTTACGTGCGAAGCAGATGTTCTCTGCCGTAATCGGTTATGCCGGCGAAAGGTTTTCAGAGCATGCTGCCCTGCCACATTACGAACTCGTATGCTCGATTTCCGGCAATGCTTCATGCTTGATAGCCGCTTCAAACGCCGTCAAGCGTTTATACACCGACAACAACTCAACAATCGTCGTCCATGAATTCACCAGGTACTGGAACGAGTTGCTGACTTGCGAAAACGCCGTCAGGATCTGCTGCAAAATACCGAACGTGATTTTTCCTGCCGCGATGGTAGGCACCAGAATCAGGTATGCAAAAATATTATCTGCCTGCAAATATAAACTGCGCGCCACGTTGAAATATAAATAATGGAAATACAAGCGGAAGTAATTCTTGCGTACATCCAGGAATAGCGATTTCAATGTCTCTGGCTGTGCCCGTTCCGCATTATCCTCGCCATAGACTAGTTCCTTCCGGTAAGCAGCCTCTACGCGTTGGTTCCTGAATTCCAGATTCGGTAATTTAATCCCCACTGCCGCCAGCAACAGGGTGCCGAACACTGACCAGGCGATGGCCGCTGTAAACAGCGGTGCTGGCACGGCGCCAAACACCGGCAGTTCGCTGACATAAGCAGACAGGCTCCACAACACTGGCAAGAAAGCTACCAGCGTCATGATGGCTTCCACCATAGACACGCCCAGGCCTTCCATAATGGTGGCAAAGCGCATGGTGTCTTCCTGCACCCGTTGCGAGGCACCTTCAATGCGACGTACTTGCGGCCATTGGCTGGTGTAAAAATCGTTCATCGCGGTAGGCCAGCGGAAAATATAATGGCTGACAAAGAAACGCGTGATGACATAGATAAAAATGGCGACGAAGGCAATTTCGGCAAACTGCAGCATGAGCGTATACAACTCAGCCGTGGTCACTTTGGAATTAGGAGACAGCGCTGCCTGCACGCCATCGAAGAAAGGCCGTCGCCAGTTATTGATTGCAACCGACACCTGCACCGAGTAGTAAGTCGAAAACAGGATAAACGCCGAGCCGACTATCGACCACCATTGCCAGCGGCTGGGTTTCAGCGTAAACCAGAGCGCAGCGAAGATAGCGACGCTGAGCGCGTAATACACATAAAATAATTTGAAGGAATCAGTGACGAAGTGACCAAGCCCGATCACGGGCTCTTTTTCACTCATATCTAAGCCAAATGCAGTGCCTATGACTGTAGAAAACTCGAACCACACACCGCAACTGATCACAGACCATAAAATGACAGAAGGCCAGAACCAGCGGGAGTCAGGAAAAAAGGACTTGAACATAGATTTTTCTTTAGAATGTTTTTTGCCAGTGTATTGCCTCCATCAAAGACCTGCAAGAAAAAAGCCTCACAAGGAGGCTTTGGAGGATCAATGATGTTCAGTTTGGCTAGTAATTTGTATCGTTAATGACCGACTAGCTTTTATAACCGCGGAAGCAGCAGTCGACAGGCGCAGACTTGCTGTGAATAAACTGGGTATGCGGTGTCCTCGACTTATGTTGCGTGTTGTGCATGCGTTTCTTGGCTACAGCGTGCTCAACTACGGGTTCCTGACTGGCTTCTTTACTGGCAGACACTTGCATCACCGGGCCGGGTTGACGGCTTTGTTTATCAACCACCTTTTGCGGTTTTTCCTGCAACTCTGCAGGGGCATGCTGCTCGAATGTCATCATAATCACTGCCAATACGTTGGCAAAAATCATTTTCGGAACCATATAGGATTTTGCATTGTGCATCGTGAACCACTCAACTTGATTATTTAATTTGAAATGGTAGAGGTGCCAGCGTGTAGGAATAAGAAGGATATCGCCTATTTGCCTGTCAGAATTTCCTTACGCAGAGGGGAAAATGCTTAGCGCCTTGTATCGCTCACCCGGACATCAGTATCTGTGTCATGCTGAAAACATTTTGTTACTTTCCTGGTCATACCTTCACTTTACCGGCAGCACTTGCACTTTAACGGGCAGCACTTGCACTTTAACGGGCAGCACTTACACTTTAACGGGCAGCAATGGACGACAAGCGGGGGTTTACATGAAATCAATCGTGGCGTTTTTGAATTTAACAATGACTGTATTGACGGCGCACGCTCAGCCGGACATGGTAGATACACTGGAACTGGGACACTCGATTGTGATGGTCACCACCGATCTGCCGGGAGGCTCCAACGGGCGGGGTTCTGGTGTGGTGGTCAGCCCTGAATATGTCGCCACCAATTGCCATGTGATTGCCAATAGTAACGGCGCCAATATCGCCAAATTCCGCGATGGCTACCAGCCAACCGGGCTCAAAGCCAACTGGCGGCGCGATCTGTGCCTGCTTAAATTCACACCGCTGCCGTTTAAACCTGTGGCCATGCGCGAAAGCAAAACCCTGCAATACGAAGAAGAAGTATTTACGCTGAGCTTCCCGGCTGGCTCGCCAGTGCCGCAAACATCTTATGGCACGATCAAAGGCATTTACGCTTACGATGGTAGCCGGATTGTGCGTTCCAGCGCGACTTTCGCCATGGGCTCCAGCGGCGGCGCCCTGTTTGACCAGAACTTCAACCTGATTGGCCTGACGACATTTAAAAGCCCTGGCCACCATGCGTTCTTCTACAGCTTACCTGTCGAATGGATCAAGGAGCTGATGGATAGCCCTGATGTGGTTTCATTGAAAACCCAGGAAGTACCTTTCTGGGCACTGCCCATCGCGGAAAGGCCCTATTTTATGCAGGTGGTGATCCCTTACCAGAATGAGGAATGGGCAACGCTGAAAACCATTGCCAGCGAGTGGAGCAGCAAAGAACCCGAATCGGCAGATGCCTGGTATTTTTTAGGCCTGGCGGAAGAAGGTTTGCTGCAACTGCCTCAGGCAGAAAAAGACTTTAAACGCGCTTATACCATTAACCCGCGTGACCTGGACGCGATGCTGGCCTTATCGCGCATCGCGCTCGTACAGAATAATCTGAGTGCGCTGGAATCCTTACAACCTGCCGTCTCGGCACTGGATAAAACCCAGGGGGATTTGATTGCACAGCAGATTACCAAACTCAAGCAGAGTAATTAACGCAAGCCGCTGAACGTTGAAAAGGCTTTTAGTCAACGCCTGCGCTTGTTACCGGCGCAGGCCGGTATGTCGGTATTGATCATGGCTAGGTAGGCGGGTTCAACCGAGTTAAGGACCAACTGGCCTGTCTCACCACCGCAAGCTACGGTGCCCGATATAAGCCATAATGGCAGTCGGCACCAGCATCCCCAGCACATACCAGACCGCGAGAAACGGTGCTGCCATTTCCGGGCAATGCAAGGCGTAGATGCTAGCGCCTGTACTGCCTGCCAGCCAGCCCGCAATCGCTCCAGTCAAGATTGGTCGTGTAGGCGCCAGGTTTTGTAACGCCAGCCATGTCAAAGCGGCAACGGGCAGTGCCAGGAATGTGATATTCATGATGCAGACGCGCCAGGTCTTACCCCATAGCATGGCCGCCTGCTGGCTTGCATCTGCGCCTGCCCAGGTCGCAATAGCCCATAGCCACAATGCCAGCACCGGCAGCGACAACACCCAATAACCCACTTTGGGAAACTTGCCCGGGCGAGACAAGCTGATGACAAACATCAGCGCCAGCAGTGCACTGGTAAGGGGCACGCCAAATTTCATCCAGAAAGCAAAGCTGGTACTCACTACGCGCAAATCGGGCCGGATGCCATAGATGGCGACCAGCAATATCAAAGAGATAACTGCCCCTGCCAGCAATGCCTGGCCTATGCTTTTTTCATTGGCATGCTGCGCGACAGGTTCTACCCCGGTCGACAGCATCTTGATTAATTCATCGGTTTTCATGCCTGCTCCTTCCACATGCTGGCCAGCGCTTTCATGCCGCGGTGCACACCCACTTTAATGGCAGAGATGGACATGCCTGTCATGGCGGCCGCCTCTGCCACAGATAGCCCTTCCAGCTTGGTATGCTGTATGGGCAAACGCTGATTGTCTGGCAATGATGCGAGCATCACGTCCAGGTCTTTCTTGGAGGCACTTGCCTCCTCATCACTCACCGCCGACCATTCCGCTTCGTCATCAAAAGGGTCATTCAGCGCTTCATGGTGCGAACGCCTGCGCATACAGTCGATCATTTTGTAGCGCGCAATTGCATATAGCCATGGCGTGAATGGCTCATCCCTCAGATAAGTATGGCGTTTGGTATGGATCGCCAGGAGTGTCTCCTGCAATAGATCCTCTATCTCATCGGGCGCATTGGTCAGGCGTCGCCTTAAATAGGCCCTGATCAACGAACTGGCACCTTGCAATAAACCCTGATACGCCTGGGCATCGCCATCCAGGGCATGCAGCATCAACGCACGCAGTTCTTCCTCACTCATCATTGATCTATTCGCTTATGAAGATATAAAGGTTACAGAAACTTTAAAAAAATATTTTTATCAGTGAGTGTAACCATAATCTGCACAGCCACGTATTAGCAAGAGAACATTGTGAATATTGCACCGCAACATGCACAATGCATCTCAACCTAAACAGGAGTTTTCAAAATGAATATCAAACAGTTAGCTGCACTTGCCACCACCATTATCGCCACCAGCGCTTTTGCCGGTAGCCCACCGGAGAAAAAATGTAGCGCCGGCACCTGCAGTAAAAAAGAAGTCTCTTCTGAGAAAAAAGAGGCTTCCTGCTCTAAAAAAGAAGCGGCTGGTGAGCAAAAAGAGGCCTCTTGTTCCAAAAAAGAATCTTCTTGCAGCAAAAAAGAAGCGTCCTGTTCTAAAAAATAATCACGCTTTTAGGAAGAAGGAAAATAACCATGGCAGGATTGGGTTACCGCACAGAGATGAATGAGTGGGAAGTATCAGCGATTGATGCCGATTTCTTTGAAGTCGCGCCTGAAAACTGGATACGCCGTGACAGGACGCCCCTCTACCAACTCATAGATGCAGGTCGTCCGGTCCGGCTGCATGGTGTTTCTTTAAATCTGGGAGGCACCGCGCCCATCCAGCATGCGTTTATCAAGAGCGTGCGCGAACTGATGCATGACCTGCAGGCCGAATATTACTCAGACCACCTGGCCGCCAGTGGCGACGCGCATCAGTTGTATGACCTGTTCCCGATTCCGTTTACTGATAGTGAAGTGATCCGTATCAGTGATCGCATCAAGCAGGTGCAGGATATATTGGGCACCAGGATGGCGGTAGAAAATACCACCTACTATACAAATATCGGCGATATGAGCGAGGCGGAATTCCTCATGCGCGTAGTGGAGCGGGCTGACTGCCATATTCTGCTAGATATCAACAATATCGCGGTCAATCATAAGAACCATCAGCTTGCCGGATTACGGCAATTTTTAGCCGAGGTAGACATGCACCGCGTGACTTATATGCACGTGGCAGGCCACGAATTTGATGAGCGCTTCGGGCTGTATATTGATACGCATAGCCAGCCTGTGGAAGCTGACACGCGAGAGGCGGCCCTAGCACTGCATCAGCAATATGACATCCCCATTTTGCTCGAGTGGGACAACGACATCCCCTCACTTGCCACTATTAACCAACAACTATCATGCCTGAAGACTTCTATCTCTATATAAGAGGCGCCACTGACGTCGTGCCACCCGGCTATACCGAAGCCGGCATGCGCGCCTATCGGCATCTGGTATTCCTGGGCGCCAGCCAGATGGTGGAAGCGCATTTTCCGGCTATCCGTGCGCAATTGGGTGAAGACGCATGGAAAACATTAATACAGGCATTCGTACGCCAGTCTGCCTGGACATCACATTATTATGGAGACCTTAAAGATGAGTTCCTTGCATTTTTGGCACGCGAAACTGATAGTCAACCTGCGTGATCTGGGCCTGTTAGCCCTCCGGCTATGGGCGGGGCAGGAATTTTTGCTGGCGGGCTATACCAAACTCAGTGGCGGCATTCATGCGCCGGAGTGGTTCAGTGGCCTGTCATTTCCTTTTCCGCTTTCGTTACTGGGTGCTGACCTCAACTGGGTGGTGGCGGGCACCGGCGAAATCGTGTTTGGATTTGCCTTATTAATAGGCTTTTATAGCCGATTGGCAGCGCTAGGTTTGCTATTTATCACCTTTGTCGCCATCTACACAGTGCATTTTGATCTAGGCTGGGCTGGCTGGAACCAGATCGACACCGAAGCCGGACTGGGATTTAAAGTACCACTGATGCTGGCGCTGATGTTGTTCACCATTTTGACGCAAGGTAGCGGACGCTACAGCGTGAAGGAGTCATCACCATGAAACGCATACAAGGTTTGAAAAGCGCATTATTGCTGTGCCTGTTTGTTTGTTTTTCTGTGCCAGCAAGTGCGGAAAGTACGCCGCCTCCCGACACGGTGGTCTTAGGCATGGGCTGCTTCTGGGGCGCCGAAAAACGCATGAGTGAAATCCCCGGCGTGATCAAAACCGAAGTCGGTTATGCCGGTGGCAGCAACCCCTCCCCCACTTATGAGTCAGTCTCTAAAGGAGGTCATTCTAACAAACCTGCCACACATGCCGAGGCGCTAAAAGTCACTTACGACAGCCGTGTGACTTCGCTGGACAAAGTACTTGCGGCGTTTTGGCAGAATCATGACCCTACCCAGGGCAACCGCCAGGGTAATGATGTGGGCTCCAACTATCGCAGTGCGATTTTTTACAGCTCGGGCAGTCAGCAAAAGGCGGCCCTGCAAACCCGTGATATTTACCAGCAGGCTTTAAGTAAAGCCGGTTTAGGCAAGATCACCACTGAGATCACGCCGCTGAAAGCGTTTTACCCGGCGGAAAGCTATCACCAGCAGTACCTGAAGAAAAACCCGAATGGCTATTGCGGCCTGGGCGGCACTGGCGTGGCTTTTCCTGGCAATAGCGTGGCTGCGCCAATTGCCATTGCGCCGCTGGATGGCAAGAAACTGGCAACCCAGCAACTGGTGGTGTTCGAGTCTGAAGTATGCAATTTTTGCAAAGCATTTGAAAAAGACATCATGAGCCAGTGGAAATCCGATGTTGGCATCACTAAAACTTACGCGACCCAGGCCCCTGCTAGCTGGGCACTGAAGGAGGATCTATGGGCAACACCTACTATCGTCCTGTTTGAAAACGGCAAGGAAGCAGCACGTTACACCGGCTATGATGGCAATAAACTGCGTTTCTGGCGCTGGTTGGGCGCGCAAACTCAGTCCCGAGCAAAGAAAAATCGCCTTCGAGAAAGGCACAGAGATGCCGTTCACCGGCTCTAATCTGGATAATCACGCCGCCGGTTATTATGTTGACCCGGTATCAGGTGAGCGCTTATTCCGCAGTGACAAAAAATTTAATAGCGGCACCGGCTGGCCGAGTTTCTTTGACCCATTGCCCGGCGCACTGGTATTAAAAGAAGACATAAGCCATGGCGCACGCCGCACAGAAGTATTAAGCGCCAGTTCAGGTATCCATCTGGGCCATGTGTTTGATGATGGCCCGCCGCCGACTGGTAAGCGCTATTGCATTAACAGTGCAGTTTTGAAATTTGTGCCTGATAAAAAGGATAAGACTATTTAAAGCTAGCGCGAGTCTATTCAAAATCAAATCGTTTAAAGTGACGCGACATGATTAATAATATGGCCTTCGCTAATTTGCAAGGATATTTGTGACAGAGACTGCGCAGCAATCGCTTATTGTCGGGATTTTACTGGCAGGCGGGTTTTCACGCCGTTTTGGCCAGCAGGATAAGCTGCTGCATCCACTAGCCCATGGCTTATCTGTCGCCGAAACTGCTGCTCGCGCATTCATAGACGCCTTGCCCAACGCAGTGTCCGTAGTGCGGCAAGAGAATACGGTGTTGCAACAGGCGCTGGTGACTCAGGGTTATCGAGTCACACCCTGCGAGGCAAAGGCGACGGAGATGGCAGATAGCCTGAAACTGGGTGTGCGTGCTGCCCAGGCTGCTTTTCCTGACGCCACCGGCTTTGTCATCGCACTGGCGGATATGCCTTTTATCCAGCCAGTCACCATCCGAAAAGTCGCGGATCAATTGAAGTTTTCTGCCATCGTGCAACCCACATGTAACGGCCAGCGCGGGCATCCGGTTGGCTTTGCCAGCCGGTTTGCGCAGGCACTGCTTGCGGTGAGTGGTGACCAGGGCGCACGCGAAGTGTTACGCGCCCATCAACATGAAGTGTGTTTGCTAGCCTGCGATGATGAGGGCATTTTGCAGGATATTGATACCCCGGCAGATTTGCCTTGATTCAGGCAACAGCCCTGGTTTGGCCTGCTTGAGAGAGACCTGCCTGTTGCACTTGCGAGCGTTCCTGTATCAGTTCGGCCAGTATCGCTACCGCAATCTCGGCAGGGGTGCGGCTGCCTATCCTGAGCCCGACCGGTCCATGCAAACGGTTGACTTCCTGCTCGCTTAAATCAAAACTGCGCAGTCGCTGCTTGCGCTTTTCCTGGTTTTTCACGGCACCCAGCGCACCAATATAAAACGCCTGTGATTTCAATGCTTCCAGCAAGGCCATATCATCCAGTTTCGGGTCATGCGTGACGGCGACTATGGCAGTATGCGGGTCAGGTGCGATCTCCAGTACCACATCATCCGGCATGCCGGGCAACCAGTCGGCGCCTTCTACATGCCATTCGGCGTGCATTTCTTCACGCGGATCACAGATCATGACATGAAAATCCAGCGCCTGCGCCATGGCGGCCAGCACTGAACCTAACTGGTTGGCACCTATGATCAGCAGTCGCCATTGCGGCCCGAAATAGCTGTGGAACCAGTCGGCTTCCAGGTAAGGCTGGCCTTCTGGCAATACATAGTGATGGCGCACTTCACCGCTGTTTAAATGTACCGAGCGCTTCAGCAAGCGGCGTTGTGACAGGCTTTCCAGCATGGGTGCCAATTGCGATGCTTGGCTGAGCGGCTCGCAAAAAATCCTGAGTTGCCCGCCGCAGGGGATACCAAAGCGCTGGGCCTCTGCCTGATTGACGCCATATTCCAGGATCGCTGGCTGCTCGGGTAGCTCATGATGCTTGGCTTTATCGGCCAGGTCATCTTCAATACAGCCACCAGATACTGACCCTACCAGATGCCCGTCCTCGCGCACCACCAGAATAGCGCCCGGCAGGCGGGGCGCGGAGCCCCAGGTCTGGATAACGGTAAACAAATGCGCGCGATAGCCTTGTTGCAGCCAGTCGCTGGCGCGCTGCAAGACTTCGTGATCAGAAGATTGCATGCGCGGTTAAGCCAGCTGGTCACCGATCGGCAGGCGGCGTATGCGTTTGCCGGTGGCCGCAAATACGGCGTTAGCCACCGCTGGCGCCAGCGGTGGTACGCCCGGCTCACCGACACCACCCATTTTCTCGTTACTTTGCACAATATGCACTTCTACTTTGGGCATATCTTTCATGCGCAGCACCTGATAATCGTGGAAATTGGATTGCACCACCTGGCCGTCTTTAAAACTGATCTCGCTGGTCAGCGCCGCGCCTAGCGCATAGGCCACGGAAGATTCCATTTGTGCCTGTACACCATCAGGATTCACCGCCAGGCCGCAATCAATGGCGACCACCACGCGATGCACTTTGACTTCACCTTCTGTCACCGACACTTCTGCCACCTGTGCCACATAACTGCCAAAAGATTCATGTACAGCAATGCCGCGGAACACCCCGGCTGGCAATGGCTTGCCCCAGCTGGCTTTATCTGCCGCCAGGTTGAGTGCCGCCAGATGACGTGGATGATCCTTCAGTAACTGGCGTCTGTAGGCCAGTGGATCCTGCTTCGCTGCATGTGCCAGTTCGTCGATCAGACTTTCCATTACAAACCCGGAGTGGCTATGCCCGACCGAGCGCCACCACAACACAGGGATATCACTTTGCACCGAATGCAGATGTACCTGATGATTAGCCGTGCCTTTGACATAAGGCGAATCTGCCACGCCTTCTACCGAGGTCGCATCAATGCCATCCTTGATCATGACCCCTTCAAACGGCGTGCCTTTGATAATGGATTGGCCGACCAGTGTGTGCTGCCATGCCAGTGGTTTGCCCTGCTTATCGAGCGCGATACTCGCGCGATGCACAAACATCGGGCGGTAAAAGCCGCCTTTGACATCATCTTCACGGCTCCACACGGTTTTCACCGGCAAGCCCGCCGCTTTGGCAACTTCCACTGCTTCTGAAACAAAGTCTGCCCGCGGATTCGCACGACGGCCAAAACCGCCACCAAGGAACTGGGTATGGATATTCACCTGCTCAGGTTTCAACCCCAGTATTTTGGCCGCAGCCGCCTGATCGGTAGTTTGCATCTGGGTACCGGTCCAGATCTCGCAACCTTTGTCAGTGATCTTCACTGCGCAATTCAAAGGCTCCATAGGCGCGTGCGAGAGGAAAGGCAATACGTATTCGGCAGTTAAGGTTTGCGCGGCCTGTTTACCGGCACTGGCAATATCACCCGCCTTCGCGGCCTGTACGCCAGGCTTCTGCGCCAGCGCCTGATATTCTTTGAGTAATTGCGCAGTATCCGGTTTGTCATGGTTGGCTAAATCCCACTCCAGCTTCAGCGCTTCACGACCCTGCTTGGCAGCCCAGTAGTGTTCGGCAATCACGGCAGCACCTGTCGGCACTTTGACGACCTTGATCACGCCCGGAATCTTGCGTGTAGCCGTATCATCATACGATTTAAGTTTGGTGCCAAACACCGGCGCGCGCGCCACCATGGCGATCTTCAGACCATCAAATTGCACATCCTGGCCAAACTTGGCAACACCGTTAATCTTGTCGGCACTATCCAGGCGCTTGGTTGGTTTGCCGATAAACTTCCATTGTTCCGGTTTTTTCAGCGTGACATTTTTCGGGGTTTCCAGCGTACTGGCGGTTTCCACCAGTTGCCCGTAACTCAGTTTTTTTGTGCCATTGATCACATATCCATTTTCGGTACGCAGGCTTTCCACCGGCACCTGCCATTGCTTGGCGGCAGCTTGCAATAGCAAGGCACGGGTCAATGCACCCGCCTGGCGATAGCGCTCAAATTCAGACCAGGTGGTCGATGACCCGCCGGTGATCTGAATACCATACGCGGTGTGGACGTATGCCGGTGCTGCAGGTGCGTGCTCAACCCTGATTTTGCTCCAGTCGGCATCCAGTTCGTCGGCGATCAGCATGGACAACGTGGTCCAGATACCCTGCCCCATTTCACTGTGCGCAAGCAAGACGGTAATACTGTCATCCGCACCTATTTTAAGAAACGCATTCGGCGGCGGTAGCTTGAGCGATTCGGCGGCATTAGCCACAGCCATAAACCGTTTTGCCTGCGGAATCGTAAATGCCACCACCAGACCACCGGCCACCAGCGCAGTGGTTTTAATAAAACTGCGCCGGGAAAGATTCATCACTTCACTCATCATCGCTCTCCTTAAGCCAGTTTTTCGGCAGCTTGGTGTATCGCTACGCGTATGCGTTGATACGTCCCGCAACGGCAGATATTGCCACTCATGGCGGCATCGATATCGGCGTCGCTAGGTTTGGGGTTTTGCCTGAGCAAAGAGGCGGCCGACATGATCTGGCCAGACTGGCAATAACCGCATTGCACGACATCGATCTGTTGCCAGGCGGCTTGCACGGCCTGGCCGACTTTGTCATCCTGCATGGCTTCAATGGTGGTGATTTTTTTACCGGCGGCGGCGCTCACTGGCGTTACGCAGGAGCGGATAGCCTGACCATCCAGGTGCACCGTACACGCGCCGCACATGGCCATGCCACAGCCAAACTTGGTACCGGTCAAACCGGCGATATCGCGAATCGCCCATAAAATGGGCATATCATCGCTGACGTTTAATTCTGTTTCTTTGCCATTGATATTGAGTTTCATGGGGTAAGGGTTCCTTGGTGACGGACGTTAGTGACAGACGTTCAGGTCAGTGTGCGAAACCCTGCTGTGGAGTCTCATCTTTATGAAACCATCCTAACATACATGGTTGTATGTATGAACAGATTTAGCCGGATAATTCAGAAAAATTCATTCCATCCAGACTTTTATCAAGTGAGATGAGAAGAGGTTTTCCCATGCCGGAAATCAGTCATGTCGTAATGACTACTGAATCCTGACGCGCAGATTGTTGCCGGTAAGCGCGAGGCGACTGCCCGAAGCGCTGCTTAAAGACGCGACTGAAATGCGAAAAATCATTAAACCCGCTCGCCAATGCAATCTCTGAAACGCTGCGGTGCTGCCAGTTGCTGCGGGTCAGCAATTGAGCACTATGTGCCAGCCTCTGTTGCCAGACATAACGCATCAACGCCGTGTGTTCTTCGGCAAATAACTGGTTGATATAGCGGCTCGATAAGCCATTGGCAGCCGCCACCATTTCACTATTTAACTCACCATCCTGCAAATGACTGGCAACCCATTGCTTGACCTTGAGCAAGGAGAGCGCGCGGCTGTGTGACAGATGCAAGTCGGGCTCGACCAGTTCACGCAAGGTCAGCCCGAGCAGCTCAACCACACTATGCGCGCTGGCATTGAAACTCTGCGTTGAAAGCTGGTGTAACTGCTGGCTCAGGTTTTGAATAAGCGGTGACAGCATGGCACCCATGCCTTGTTCACCGTGCAAACGCATGGCAGTGTAATGCCCGGCGACGGGTAACTGCCGGTGTAACAAGGCACGCGGAATCGCCACGATCAGCTTGGAAAACGCTTCCGGGCAATGAATACGGTGTGGTCGCGTGGCATCGTAGAGCGTCATATCGCCAGGTTTGAGAAAGACTTCCCTGCCCTGTTGCTGCAAGACATAACGCCCTTTGAGCAACAATACTGCGAAATAATTATCCAGCTCGGGATGGCTGATTTCACGCGCACCGCGCTCTATGGTGATGCTGTTGGAATGAATGACCGATAACTGTAGATCCTGCCACGGGTAGAGCGTCATTTCATTAAACAGGGGCGCAGTCGCGGGCGGGATGATCTCCACATCGGCATATTCGCGGCCTATGACTTCGCGCAGCCAGGCTTTACGATGCCAGGGCTGGATATCTTCAGTTGAGAACCTGCGGCCGATGTCAGCGACGACTTGCATTGTCATAGCGTGCTCCCTTCACCCCATGCTATCTTATTTGATGCAGATTTAGTCACAACCCTCGCCGTAGCGCAAGCAAGCCAGTTCCGTTTCAGTCAACTTTCAATACTGCCTCAGGCTAGCCTGTCGCGTGTGGCGGGCTATGCTAGTCACTCACATTCAAAGGGGGAAATATGACAACACTTAAATCATCTGAACAAGCTCACCGCATGCTACTGCGTGGCGCGGCGTGCTGGTTGATCATGGCACTGATACTGGCCTGGTGCATGGTGGGCCTTAATTTTGGGGTAGCGCCTTTTAAAGCCGTGTTTGCCGGAAAATTCACGCGCCTGTTGCAGGCGCATATTGATTTCTTGCTCATGACAGCGCTGATTTTCGGCATTGCCGCCACGCGCACGCCGCTGCCCTGGCATGTGCGCTGGGCAATGGTGATAGGCGCTTTCACCAATTCCAGCCTGTTTTTGCTGATGGCGATCTTTCCCGGGCTGGATACCCCGGAAGTACCGCCACCCATGCTATTTCAATACTTTCTGTTTGCCAGCCTGTTAACCACCAGTTATGGCTTTGGTAAGGCGTCGGTATTGGTACTGAAAGCTACGTTTAACCGCGATTAAAGCCAGCCCTGCCGTTCTGCCAGTGTGTACAGCCCCATCCCGGCCAGCATACTGGCAGCGAATATCCACACGGCACTGCTTCCAACCAACACCGAAGCCACCGCCGGGCCGGGACAAAAACCAGCCAGGCCCCAGCCTATGCCAAAGAGCACCGCACCGATCACAAGTGGCCGGTCTATGCCTGTCGTTTTTGGCAAATCGATAGACAAACCCAACACACTCCAGGTGCGCTGTTTGGCCTCGCGAAAGGCAAAATAGCCGATGGCGATGGCGCCCAGCATGACAAAAGCCAGTGAAGGATCCCAGTCACCGGTGAGATCCAGAAATGCCAGCACTTTGGCCGGGTTAGTCATACCCCCTATGATCAGGCCTAACCCGAAAATCAGCCCGGCCAGCAATGCAATCAAGTTCACCATATTGTGCGTCCTCATATGTGTTTTTCTCTCAAGCTTGTAACAAATGACGGCTGACCCCCACCACCAGGATGGCAACCAGCATAAAGGTCAGCGTAGCCACCAGCGAACGCAGTGACAAGCGCGATAAGCCGCAGACGCCATGGCCGCTGGTACAACCTGAGCCCAGGCGCGTGCCAAAACCGACCAGCAGACCTGCCAGCACCAAAACCGGCAACCCGGCTTCAATCTGCACGGCCGGCAGTGGTGTGAATACTTGATAAACCAATGGCGAGACCAGCAGGCCAATGACAAACGCCAGCCGCCATGCTTTATCACTGGCATTCCCCGACCAGAGCTGCCCGACAATGCCGCTGATGCCTGCCACTTTGCCCAGCCAGCGGATTAACAACAGGGTGGAGAAACCGATCAGTAAGCCACCGATCAGGGATTGCCAGGGTGTAAAGTTGCTCATAGCGAAAGCTCTTGGTTAATGTGGGTTGATATGCCAGCGGTACGCAACATTAATCTTCTTCGTCTGTGGTCTCCAGGCTTTGCCGTGGCAGGTTCTGGTTACACTCAAAACCCACCTTTTCCATGGCAATGCGGAATTCGCAACTGGCTAAATGCCCTTCCAGCCGACCGTTGATCTTGGTGGTTTCCTGCTTGCAGAACGCGCAGCGATAGCGATGCGCCTGGCCCTCGAAATGCTCTTGCGGATAGTCGATATAAAAAAGCTTTTTCATCACTTTCCCCCAACATGGCTTATGGTGTCTCTATCCTACGCCGGGTTTTGCTTGCCGACAACACACAAAAAATTGTGTTTGTCACGCATATTCAAGCACTTCAGGTAACGCCCTTATTTTAATCACCCCTTAATTATCTTATATAATCAATATGTTACAGCATCCACCCACAGCACATCCCAAAAGTTATCCACAAAAAATGTGGATTCACGCCATCTTCAACCGCGGGTGTGCAAAGCCGCGATTTCCTGGATATCCAGGTCGCGCTCCATCATATGCAGTAATTCATCATGAATCTGCCCAGAGCGGTGCAACCTGAGCAGCTCTTCGCGCCCGGCCGCCACCGCCGCCAATACCACATCAAAATGGGCTTTGCGTACATCGGCAGGCAATGCATGTGCGTCTTTCAAGGTGTGGGATAAATTGGCACGGTAGCCATATTGCTCCAGCAAGCGCGGATGTATCACTTCGCCAGTCTCGTCATGCGCCAGTTGTTTGACAACCTCAAACTGCACGGCTTCGAGCTTGGCCCAGGTTTGCGGCTCGTTGAGATACATTTGCTCATGCGCCACGTGTTTGATCTTGAGCACGCGGATCAACCAGCCTATGCTGGTCCCCTGCACCAGCACGGTCACCAGAATCACGGCAAACGCACATAACAACATCAGGTCACGCCCCGGCACTTGCGCGGGCACAGCCAACGCCGCTGCCAGCGTGACCACGCCACGCATGCCTGCCCAGCTTTTAATAAATGATTCGCGCCAGTTAGTCTGTAAATGCGTTTTTTGCGGATGCTGCTTGAACAGCCTGGCGATGGCGTCTACCGCAAAAATCCACACGAACCGCGAGATAATCACGACGCCCAGCACCAGCAGCACTTCAACACTGTAAGCCGCCCATGATTTTTCGGCGTGCTCTATCCGCTCCCATACACCGCGCAAGGATAACCCGATCAGGATAAACACCAGTGACTCCAGTATGAATATCATGATCTCCCAAAAGGCACTGCCGCGCCTGCGGGCGGTGGCGGTCATGATTTCGTGCTGGTACCAGCCCAGCATCATGCCGTAAGTCACAGTGGCAATCACGCCAGAAACGCCCAAGTGTTCGCCAACGACATAACAGATCCAGCCCGGCAACGCCGAGGCCAGGATCATCAATGCCGTATCTTCCAGGTAGCCGATGATTTTATAGACCAGATAACCGAAAGCCGCACCCAGCAACACGCCGCCAACGCTGAGCAATACAAAGTCTCCCAAAGCACTTTGCATGGAAAACACCCCGGTCAACACCACGGCGATCGAAAACTTGTACAACACCAGGCCGGTAGCGTCATTGAGCAGGCTCTCACCTTCAAGCAACACCATCAATTTGCGCGGCAACGCGACCCGCTGCAACACGGCCTTGGCCGCAATCGCATCCGGCGGTGACACAATCGCCCCCAGCGCGAAACATACCGCCCATGGCAAGCTTGGGTTCCAGGCATGCAAGGCAAGGCCTACCACCAGCGTCGTGAACATCACCGCGCCTATGGCTAACAACAGGATGCCCGTCAGATGGCGGCGGAATTCATGCCAGACAGTGAAATAAGCGCCATCCATCAGCAAAGGCGGTAAAAACACCACCAACACCAGCGCAGGGTCGATCTCAAATGCGGGTAATCCCGGTAAAAAAGCAATGATCGCCCCACCGACCAGCTGCGCTACGGCGGGAGGCAGGCGGAGTTTTTTGGCGACGAGTTCCAGGCCGATAATGGCGACCAGAAACAACAGAATCAGGTTGAAATAGAATTCATTGGTCATAAAGATTTTTCAATATTGAACAGCTGTTGGTACAACGGCAAAGTATAGATATTACCTTTAATCCTGGGATTTTATGTGGATGCTTAATCGCTCGTATTAGTGGAGGATGTCACAGCGGTTTCGTGCGTTTGAGATACGGGGGATTATGTGAGAAACAGATACTCTTTTTTACTGATTGTCATTCTGGCGTAGGCCAGTATCCAGACGAGGCCGATGCTTAGCATGGTTGCAATAAGGAGCAAGCGTTCCACTTGCTAGAAGTTTTAATCGGTATTTCTTTGGGTGGTTAAGCGTACGATTTCGCTGCTCCATTGCACCACTGCTTTTCGCCTTTAGGCGACCCTCTTTCTTATGCTTGTCCATAAGAAAGAAGGCAAAGAACAAGACACCCTAGCTTCCGCTTATGTCCTGCGTTGCTCATCAAAATAAGCGGTCGCGAAACTCGCCCTAGCGGCTTACACACAACGCAAGCCACCGCGGAACTCAGACAGTCGCTCCCTTCCTCCTTATTTTGACTGCGCTACTCGGCGCGTCAGATAGGGGCCCGATTTAAACCACCACGATGGAATGTTGGTTAACAGCATGGCATTCAGGGCGCTAAGGAACTACCTTAATTTCTAAATCATGTAAGCCCAACAAACCAATTCAATTGTTTTGTCGGGTTTTCTTGTTTTGTTTTCATGCTTTGTTTTACTTCACAGGTTGAGCGGGATTCAATGTGAGAGGCTTTTCAATGAAGTAACCGCGTAGTGCTTTTCACGGGCCCCTATCTGACGCGCCGAGTAGCGCAGTCAGCGTGGGAGCCTTCGGCCAGCGGCTGTTCGAGTTCCGCAACAAGCCACGCTCTGTGTGGCTTGTCAGGGCGAGTTTCGTTGGACGCCCACGTTGATGAGCAACGCAGGATACAAGCGGAAGCTAGGGTGCCCTTTCTTTTGGTGACTTGTTCTTTGGGCAAGCAAAGAAAAGTCACTCGCCTAGGGGCGAAAAGGAATGTTGCAATAGAGAGTGAAAAGATAATGCTTAACCAGCCAAAGAATTACTTTCTAAAACCACCTGCAAATGAAACACTCGCTCTCTACTGTAACCAAGTGATGCATGAACCTTGCCTGGATTCTGGCCTCCGCCAGAATGACGAAGTAGCAAACTGTAGCATCCCTCTGCCTAAGTGAATCACTCCATGACGGGTATCAGTTTTAAAGTCTGCAATTGTGGACTGTGTGCTCAGAGGTTTTAATTTGCTTTCATCGGCAAGTTCAGCCCTCGCACCTCAAATACATGGGTGTCCAGCAGCTTCCCCTGTGTATCCGTCAGCGTCAGCCTATGTTTACCCGGTAGCGGGAGAGGCACTAACACTTTAGTTTTCCCGCACACCGCCACAGGCCTATCATCCAGGAACAGGCAAGACTTACCATGACCACCAGACTGCAATAGCAATGCTTGCCGTTGCTGGGGAATATCCGGATCTGGCGCAATGATGGCAGAGTCCGGTGGCGCAATCAGCATGGCGGATGCCGGGGTGACATTGATGAGGATAGTTTGATTGCTGTGTGCCTGCGTGGCATTGTCGCGTTGCATCAGCCAGTCCTGCCTGGGTGCCTCTATGGCTGGCTGGTAGCGCACCTTCTGATGCAGCAGGCCTACTGGCGCGGCGGGTTGCTGGCTGTGCCTTGACTGGTGCAGGTATTCCACAATATCGCGCCAGACCGGCGCTGCGCCGGTGATACCTGACACATCCCACATCGGCGCCCCGGAAAAGTTACCTACCCATACGCCAACCGTGTAGCGATCTGTGTAACCTATGGCCCAGTTATCACGCATGGCCTTGCTGGTGCCGGTTTTTACCGCTGCCCAGGTGCGGGTGGAGAGCGGGCTGGAAAGACCAAAGGTGATGGTGCGTGCGCCGGGGTCAGAGAGGATGTCGCCTATGATAAAGCTGGCTTGCGGGCTGAATACGGGTTTTTTATCTGCTGCCGCAGTGTTGGGGTTTGCAGTGGGGACAAAGCTGACCGCATGCCATTGGCCGCCATTCGCCAGTACGCGGTAGGCGTTGGTCAGTTGCAGCAGGGTGGTTTCTGCACCACCGAGTGCCAGGCCAAAACCATAATGGTCTGCATCGCGGGTCAGGCTAATGAGCCCTGCTTCTCTCAGCGTTGCCAGAAACGGGTCTACCCCTAGCAGCGTGAGGGTGCGGATGGCTGGCACATTGAGCGATGCACCCAAAGCGGTGCGTACGCTGACTGCGCCCTGAAAGTGCCTGTCGTAATCTTGTGGGATATAGAGTCCGGAAGGCGTAGTCAGCGCCAGCGGTGAGTCATCCAGCACAGAACTCGCATTCAGCCAGCCCTGATCGATGGCCAGCGCATACAAAAAAGGTTTCAGGGTAGAGCCAGGCTGGCGTAAGGCAGACACGCCATCGACTTCTGCTGCGCCAGACAGATCGCCGCTGGAGCCGACATAAGCAAGCACTTCACCACGCTGGTTATCAAGCACGATAACCGCGCCGTCTTCTACATTCTGGTCTGTCAATTGCGCCAGGTGGGTGCGCAAGGTGTTGCGCGCAAAGCGCTGCAAGCTGGCATCGACGCTACTTTGTAGGCGTTGGCCATTTCTGGTCAGCAAGTGGCGTGCGAGATGCGGTGCGTCATCAATACCGGGGATGGGGAACGGGCGCGAGGGCAGTAGCGCGGTGCGCATTTCCACATCGAGGCAAGACTGTTTTTTTGCGGAGATATTTGCGCTGGCTGGCATGGCCTGTAAGGTCGCGCAGGCACGTTTAGCCAATCGGCTACGCGCAGCGCCCGGTGATTTGATCAACGATGCCAGAATGGCCGCATCAATGTTATCCAGCCCATTCGGGCCTTTTGCCAGCAAGCCTCTGGCGGCCGCATCGATCCCGACCAGTTCGCCGCGAAAAGTCACGCGGTTAAGGTAGGCTTCGAGTATTTGCGGTTTAGTCCAGTGCAGCTCTAGCGACAGTGCCAGGCGGATCTGCCTGAGTTTTGCTGACCAATTATGTTGCCCGGTTCGATAGTCAGCTTCGTTTAGCAGCTTTGCCAGTTGCATGCTGATGGTACTGGCGCCCCTGGCGCGGGTACGATGCAGGTTATCTATCAATGCAGAACCCGCCGCCAGTAAATCAATGCCTGTATGGCGATAAAAACGTTTATCTTCTGCCACCAGCACCGCTTGCTGTAGCGTTGGCGAGATTTCCTGTAACGGCGTCCATTCCAGCATGCGGCGGTGCTTGTCCAGGCGCAGGCGTTGTAGCACCTGGCCGTCGCGGTCCAGCAACACAGCTTCTGAACTGTGGGTAGCCGCTTTGGCTTGCTCAAAAGTGGGCGTGGGTGTGAAGAACACCCAGCCACTGGCAACAATGACGGCAAGCGTCAGTGCTGCCAGCAGCGTTTGTTTGCGCGTCACCTGGCCTGTGTCTCCGGTTTGACTTCCAGCGCAGGCACCGGGATTTCAGCAAATATTTCCGGCGCATACATCGCTTCCACACGGCTGGATGGCATGGCGAAGCGGCCTGCATTATTCAGGCGCACGGTGTATTCGATACTGAATTTGCCTTTGGGCACATAGGCATAATAAGCACGGAAACCATCGAACGCACGTTCTTCAAACGCCGGGCGCTGCCAGCCAGCTTTCTTCTCCCCGGCCGACAACTGGCTGGAGTCGCCCCCCAGGCCACTGCCTAAGATCGTCGCGCCTGCGGGCACCGGGTCATTCACCACCACCCAGGTCATATCACTTTGCGCGTCGATTTCCAGTTGCACCCGGTAAGTATCACCACGTTGCCATTGACCGCTGTTTTTTTGCTCTATGGCGGTGACCGTGCGTTTGAGTTTGTAGCCGGCAAACAAAGGTTTATCCAGCGGCAAAGCGGCTTTAGAGGTGACAAATGCCCACGGCTTGCCAGCACCCAGATGCTGGATGGCGAGTGGAGTGGCGGTTTTAGGCCATGCAAAATGCGTGGCCATCCCGGCACCCATAGGCGTGCCCCTGGTCGGGTCAGTATGGCGCGGGTCCTGTTGTGCGGCTGTTTTGGCTTCTGACCAATGGAGGGATTGCGCTTGCTCACCCAACTTGACCTGGGTAGTGCCCGCCACTGGTGTTTTCTCAAAATGGTCCTGGAAATACCGCAGCGCAGTCGCGCCCCAGGCATTGGCGACAGTGGTGCTCCAATGGCCATTCACCTGACGTGCAAGGGCGCCACGCGCAAGGCGGCCGATATCCGCTGCCTCCATCTCCGGGTCTTCGGCCAGCAGGCGCAATGCCCGTACCGCATTGAGGTCAGGGGACACCATCAGCCACCATAGGTAATCCTGCTTCTCGGTGGAGAAACTCATGCTGGTGCCAGAGAACATCAGCCGCGATTGCAGTATCTGGCGTGCCTGTTTCAGCTTCTCATCGTGTTCGGCGATTTCCGGCAAACGTTGCAAAATCGATATCCAGTCGATCACGCCTGAGCTGGGCCACAGATTAGGGCTGATCTCCAGTGAATCCAGCATGGCCGGGCGCGCCCGTTCATACCTGGCCAGGGCATCAATCGCAGCCAGTTTGCGCAGGGTCAGATCGGCCGATTGCAGACTGCCATAGCGGTGGATACGTCCGGCGACAAAGTCTTCCAGCCCTTTCAACAAGCGTTCGCGCGGCCCTTCCGGAATCGTGTACTGGGCTTCATCGGCAATACGCAGCAGGTAACTGGTCAAGGTATCATCACCCTGCAACCAGTCGATGGCGAAGTACCTGGCCAGACCATCCTGGTCCAGATGCGCAGCCAGGCTGTTCATCACCCGGTTCCAGCTGTCTTCATTCCCCAGGGTGATAGCGACTGAAGCACGCTGCTCCAGACACACATAGGGATAGCGGCGCATCCATTCGCGCAGTGCATCCTGGTTGCCCGCCAGTGAGCGTGTCAGCTGAATATCCACGCCCCCGCGTCCGGCAATCGCACCTGCTGGTTGCTGCACGGAAAATGTCCACGGTGCATCATTCTGTGCTTCGACATTTAGTTGCTGCAAGGTTTGCTGGTAGACACGCACCGGATAAGCCGCACCGACTTGCTGTGCTATTTTCAGCTGATCTTGTGCTGGTTTTGGCTGCTTGCCAGTAACGACTTCCTTAGCGCTAATCGCCCAGTTCAGTTGACTAACATTGAGTGGCACAACAGCGGGGAAAGACAAGGTAGCACCCAGCCCCGGCTTCAAAGTCACGCGTTGGGTATGCGGGGTCTGGCTGGCATCATCCGTCACTGAAACGTCCAGCGTCAAAGGCCGCTCAGCCCCATTGCGTACCGTGACCATGGCATTGAAATGATCACCTTCACGCACAAACGGCGGCAAGCCGGAGAACAGCATGACTTCCTGCCCACTGCGGATCAGGGTCGATGCCGTACCAAAACGCATGGCACCGGCATGGGCAATCGCCGCGATGCGGAAAGAAGTCAAAGAGTCATTCAATGGCACATCGACCACTGCCTGGCCCCGCGCATCCAGTTTCAGGCTGGGTTTCCATAGCAGCAAAGTATCAAACAGCTCACGTGCATTGGCGCCCTGGCCGCCGCCGCCGCCAGGGGCAACGGCTTTTTTGCCAAAATGGCGTTTGCCTATGACTTGTGATTGTGCGGTCGAGGTGCGCACCTCAATCGGGCGGCGCTCCATCATCGCTTCCAGCAAACTCCATGATTGCGGTTTCGCCAGTTGCAGCAGGCCTTCATCCACGGCTGCCAAGGCGACTTCAGCGTTGGCTGCAGGTTTGCCTGCCGGATCGGTCACCGTGAGTTTTACGCGTGCCTTGTCGCGCACATGATAGGCCTGGCGGTCAGGCTCTACCTTCACTTTGAGGCTGTAGGCCTGCCAACCGACACGTATCTGCGTCATACCGAGCTTGAAAGCCGGTTTGGTCAGGTCCACTAGTGCAGTAGGCCGCGTATCGATTTCCACCGGCATTTTCTTGACCAGGCCGAAGAAGATGCCGACGCGGTATACCATGCGTTTGAGCCAGGAAAACTGACCCGTCACTTCCGGGTCTATGCGGCCACGCACCACCATCACCGAGACGTAGGCGTTGGGGCCATAGTGGCTGGCAATCGGCACTTTGATAAATGGCGAACTGGTGCTGACAGGTACCACGAATGAATCCAGGATGCCTTCACGTTCAACAGTCACCAGGGCGGTGGCTTTGCGGAAAGGCATGCGTACTTCAAAGCGCGCGGTTTCCCCTGGCTCATAAGCCCGTTTATCTGCCAGTAAATCGATGCGGTCACTTTGTGAGGTGTCGAACCAGGCATTGTCATCGGCGACATACACTTCGTTACTGGCGACAGCGACGTTGCCCAAAGTGTCTTTGGCAGTAGCCACCAGGATGATCTCACCGGACTCCGGCGCTGCCCCATCGCATATCAGCATGCCGCGTTTATCTGTGCTGCCATTGCAAACCGTGCCTGCATGCTTCACTTCCGCGGTCTGCTCATAGGCATAAAATCCGCCCAACATGCGCTTGCGGTAGGCGTAGGTTTTACGGGTATACGCTTCAACATATATTTTGCGGTCTGCCCAAGGCTTGCCCGCAGCATCCACGGCTAATACCTTGAACGCCAGCCGCTCTTTGGTGGCAAAAAAACCTTCTATCTTCATGCCCAGTGACAACGCTGAAGGCAGGATCATCGCCTGCGTGGCAGCATTTAAAATCTGCCCGTTGGGGTCGGTGTATTCCATTTCCACTTCAAGCGCATGTGATTCCTGCACCTTGGGCAATTTGTCGAAAGTCACCCTGGCGCCGCCGTTGCCATCCAGCGACAGATTGACCGTTTTTGCCGGGTAGTTTTTGGCAGTGGCAGCAGTGTCAGTGGCCTCATTTTCTGCGCCCTCTTCCATTTCCGGGTCATAAGAATAAGGTTGTACGGCCTCTATGCCTTCTTTGGGGATGCGCCCGCCAAAACTGAAATCTTCAAACTGGCTGTATTGCAGCGGGTAGCGCACCAGGCGGCTACGGAATTTCACTGGTGCGCCGGCGGCAGCGCCACCAGCCAGGTAATTCAGTTGTGCATCAATCGATAACTGGTTGCCATTCACCAATGGCTGCGCGGGTGCTTTCAACACCGCTTTCATCAGCGGCACCCGGTATTGCTCAACGCGGAATGAGCCTGACGACAACATATGCTGCCCGGCCATCATGGACACCGAGTAAGTCCCCAGCTTGGCTTCTTTAGGAATCTCCCAGGTGGAGACACCGGCAGCGTTAGACCAGGCCACGTCGATATCGTATTTCTCACCGCTACCTTCATGCACGATGCTGATGGTATCCGGCTGCTGCTCGGCCAGGTTGAACCCCTTGCCGGTGCGCACGCGGATAAAATGCTTCATAGCCACTTTTTCGCCCGCGCGGAAAAGCGGGCGGTCAAATACCGTGTGCGCAATCAGCGGCGTGCCGGTCGAGCCGCCACCCAGGTTGAATTGCCACGGGCTGATACCGTCATCCCAGGATGAAAACACAAACGACATGTCGTCATCCTTACGCGCCGTTGCCAGTAATCCATAGCAATGGTTGTAATAGCCGTCAGACAATTCTTTTTCGATATGGGCCATGCCTTTACTATCGGTTTTGCCTTCCCATAGCGTGCGGCCTTCGCAAGTGGAGACACGCACGCTGGCATTGCTTACAGGTTGCGCGTTATCCAGCCGCGTCACCCACACCAGTGACGATTCGCGGCCCTGTTTCAGGTGCACCGCCATATTGGTGACCAACGCGCTGGAAGACACATAATAGGGTTTGTGCTCACCATGCAAGGTTGCGCCGAGACGGTCACTGGCGAATTCAACCACGTAAAAACCGGGCTTTTTCAGCGGCACGCCTATCAGCTCGAACGTTTTGTCGCCGTGGGCGCGCGGTAGTTGTAACGGGCTGGTTTTGAAGCCAGCATTCCCGGCTTGATCCATCAGCAACGGGATCTCACCTTCACGTGGGTAGCGTTTGTGCTGTTTCTCAAACGCGCTATCCAGCGTGTTGCCGGGGTGCCTGGTCACCCGGAAAAACCATTCGGCCAGCGTAGCATCATCGTCCAGTGCCAGCCTGCCCACCACGCCTTGACTGGTCGATGAGGTACCCGATTGCAATTGCACGCCAGTCAGTGTTGCCTCGACATTGCGCACACTCACAGGCAGCGCCGGCTGGGCATGTTGCTCAAGGATACCGAAGCGGGAAGGGAATTTGATCAACGGCGGGTCTTCATCGATATTGAGTTTCAGCGGGAAAGCCGCCATGTTGACAGGCGAACGGTCCGCGTCATCTTCAAACCCTGAAGGCAATGACAGGCTGACCACACTTTTTTCGGCAAATGGCCCGCGGAAAGACACCGACTCCACCGTGTTACCGGTATCACTTTTGGCGATCACCGGTGCTATCTGTTTGCCATCAGCCGTCTTCAGCAGTAATTTACTGGCAAGGTCACGCGCCACCGGGGCCGTAAATTGCACTGTGATTGGCAGCACCGGCACGCAACCGGCTTTGGGGTTGGTGCGTGTGCAACTCACAGTCGCCTTGAATGCCTCACGCACACGGAATTGCAGCGACTGGTTTTGCGCAGTGACTATGCCTGAAGTAGAGGCGATGCCTTTGTTCCACCACAACGTCACTTCACTGCCTGCCGGTAATTTGCGGTCGCATTGGGCAACGATGACATTGGCGTTTTTCAGGCGGTTATCTTTGACTTCCAGGATGCCCACGCGCGCGTTTTTAGTCAGCACCTGAAAGAAGTTACTGGCACGGGAAGCCTGCTCGGCCAGGATCTTGTCGCGTTGACTGCCTTCGATCATCTTCAAGGGAATACGGTCACCCACCCCTTTGATGCTACAGGCGGCGTATTTTTTCACTGAATCAATACTGACAGGCGCATCCAGCCCCAGCAGGAACACCTGCTCCTCATCAATCGCCTCATTGCCTTCATAAGGGTGGGAGATCTGTATGGCCGGACCGCCAGTTGTGAAGCTGAACGCGCGACGCTCGATCATCACTTCATTCAGGCTTTTGAGGCCAGGTTTAGGCGTGAAAGTACATTTAAGGCCGGCGGGCAAGTCACTGTCAAAATCATAAACCCAGTTGCGGCCATCCGCCCAGTGCCCGTTGCCAGCCACAGGGCAGCTAATATCAAAAGGGGATTCAAGCCTGGGGTCGCCAAATGCCACCATGGCTTCAGAAAAGCGAGCGCTTACCTGGCGCACCGCTTTGACTTCACCTTGCGGCGAGAAAGATTGTACGGTGACAGCAGTGCTCGCAGGTGCGGCATCAACACTATTGCTTAGCAACAGCATGCTTAACAACACAATCTTCAATGCGCTCATGTATATCCTTTTACTTTTTATGTCCGGCTGGCGGGTGTTTTTTATGTTGCCTGTTGGTTTTTGAGACATGGTGTCAACAATCATAAACGCCATGTGCAGTATGGTTTAAGTGTAACCAGCTTTGGCTACACTTGCCATAGCGTGTGGTTATTCTTGAGCGCTGGCTATTTAGATGAACCGCAGCAAGAACCATTCTGTACAATGGCTTATCAAACAAGTAGTAAGCAAGGAGCATGCATGTTTAAACTGAAAAAATGGTTATGGACCCACTGGCAGAAGTTGTTAGGCACTGACCGCGCCTATGCCAGGTATCTGGCGCATTTTAACCGTTACCAGACACAGGCCGTCGATGACGAATTGCAGCAGTCATTGAATCTCAAGCCCATGAGCAGGGAGGCATTTGAGCAGGCGTGGCAGAAAAAGACCATTAAGCCTTCTGGTAAGTCCTGTGGCTGTAGTTCGGGCGGTTGTAGCTAACTCGCATCGCTGGATTAGATGATTACTTAAACAAAAGCCGCATGGAGATGCGGCTTTTGTATTTTAGCGGGACCACGTTCGGCTATTTAGAACAGCGAATCCATATGTGATTTGAAATAGCGCGTGGCGCACAACCCTAGCGAAGTATAGTGTTTGGCGGGTGACATCCAGTCCACTAAAAACTGCATCAGTTTTTGCTCATTATCGATGCTATGCACATGGCGTTCGAAGGAAAGCTGGTCCTGATTAAAGTCATTCTCCAGGCGCAACTGGTGCGTGAGTTTATTGCCTGAATGGAAGTCATATACATTGCTATATTGTTTGTGCCGGGCTTCCTCCTGGGCGATAGACTGTTTTTCTACCATGCGCCATGGTCGGCCCAGGCGTGCCAGCATAGGCAGGCTTTCAATGGCCTCGCCCGCGATCCAGTCGTAAATCACTTGCTGTTCATAACCGGTGAATACGCCAAACATGGGCGCTTTGTCTCCGGCAATCACTTTCCAAAAAGGGCTATCTTCAGGATTCTGGTGACGTTTAACCCAGCCTACGTTCTCCATTTCAGCTAAAAACACCGCCACCTGGTCTTGATCTGCCAACCATTCGTTGACGGTTTTTCCAGCAATGACGCAACGATCCGAATGCATGAATTGGCCGATATTGGCTTTGCTTTGCAGAATGCGCACCACTTCAGCGTGCAAATCAAATTGCCGGATGATATCCAGTGTGCTCAAGCCAACGTCATTCAGTTTCACGCCCGCGATCACGCGCCGTATATAGTCATGTGAGTCACCGAACAGTGGCATGGCTTCACGCACGGCATCAATCGCAGACCGCGCGTGGCCGGATTGGGCATTATCAATGGTGGTATGCAAAGTGAAATAATAGGGGTCGATATTGAGCTCTTTGAGCTCATAGGCGGTGATCAGCAGATGCAGAGGTAATTGCTCGTAGCCTAAGTTAAAGCCGATGACTTCAGGCAAATGGCTATCGGTATGCGCGGCTAAGGCCAACTGGATGGCGCCCTGGGTGAAGAAATTTTCATCCAGGTTTTTCCAGTCTTCACAGGCATTCAGTTTGAGCAGTTTGCGGTAAAGCACAACGTGATTCATGGCTTCTACGCCATCGCCCAACTCTTCAAGATAGATTTTAATCAATGAGGCCAGTCGCGGGTCTTGCCAGTGTTTCATCAAGCCATACAGCCATGAACCATCCACCAGTTTGGTGGGTGCGACTGCTCGCAGAAAGAATAGTGCATGGGATTTTGTGCGGAAATACTGCCTGGGCTGGCCCGCTTTTCGCGCGGCAAGATATGCGTGATATTGGCGGCCCACGTTTTCATTGTGTTCAGCCAGCCAAGTATCCAGCTGTTCAAAGGTGGCTGGCATGGTGGTGGCATGACTGTGCGTCTCGCTCAGTTGCTGGGTGAGGAAAACAGCACTCTCAGCCCGGATTGTGGCTGTATGGCTTGCTTCTAACAATGAGAAGTAAATCGATTTTGAGGACCACCGCTTGACTGCTTGCTGCGGCCTTCCGATTTCTATATGCACACCAGACATAGTGAACGCCTTTGATTGATCAAGTGAGTAAGTTACGCAGTTAGCGCTAAATTCCCTATCAGACAATCAAGGAGAAACATGTAGGAATGCGCTTATTAAAACAATCGCAGACTTCTGTTAAGCTGGTATGTCATTACTTCTATGTCATTGCAAAGGATGTCACCGTGACAGCGCAAGTCCATGATCTGAATACTCGCGACCCCTTAGAAAAACTGCTCAGCCTCCTGTATGAACGCGGCTACCAGTTTGTCACGGTCACGCCGACCACGCATGCACTGGTCAATCAGCGGCCGGCGAATGCATGGGCAAATAATCTGCATGATGTGTTTGGCTGGAACCGCGCATTCACCAAAGAAACGGTAGGTGTAGAGATTTTAGAATTGATGCACGCCGCTGATGTGTTGCGTCCGGTTGAGAATGGCTGGCAGTCACTGGTGCGGGTCTCCAGTGTGGCCGACAAATTATTTCTACATTCGGGCTTCCCCACCGATGCACAGGACGCGGTATTTTTTGGCCCGGATACTTACCGTTTTATCAATGCCATGTATCGCGCGCTGGCGACGCTGCCAGGCAAAGTACAACGTTGTGTGGATATAGGCACCGGTTCAGGCGTGGGCGCGATTCTGCTGGCGGAAGCATTACCTTACGCTGAAATCCTCGGCATCGATATCAATCAAAAAGCATTGTCGTTTGCTAACACCAATGCCAAAGCCAGCAGCATTGCCAATGTGCATTTTCAGTACAGTAACCTGCTGCATGACCTGCAAGGCGAGTTTGATCTGATCGTCGCCAACCCGCCCTACCTGGTAGACCCTTCCGCCCGTGCTTACCGCCATGGCAGCGGGCCATTAGGCGCACAACTTTCGCTGGATATTGTAGAAGCCGCCCTTACCCGCCTGGCACCTGGCGGCAGTCTGATGCTATATACCGGTGTTGCCATTGTGGATGGTCAAGACCCGTTTCTGGAAGCGGTGAAACAGATGACCAAAACCGCTGGCTGCACTTATCAGTACACAGAGATAGACCCGGATATTTTCAGTGAAGAACTGCTGACAGAGGCTTACGCGCGGGCAGACAGGATTGCCGCCGTATGGTTACTTGTGAGCCGCCCCACGGTGGAAGCAGATACTTTATTGCAGCTGATCAGCACGGTGGTTGAGCCGTAAGACTAGGTGATGGCATCCGGCTGGGCTTTGTTTAACGCCAGCCATAACAGATGCACGCGGCAATCAAACTCGTACTGCATATAGTTGGGTTCCATATGCTGGCATAGCTGGTAAAACGCTTTGTCGTGATCACGCTCTTTAAGATGCGCAAGTTCATGCACCACAATCATGGTCAGGAATTCCGTCGGCGTGCCTTTAAAAAAAGCCGAAATGCGGATCTCTTTTTTGGCTTTCAGCTTGCCGCCCTGCACGCGGGAGATCGCGGTGTTCAAGCCCAGTGTCTGCCGTTCCACCGTCAGGCGGTTATCAAAATACACCTTATCCAGCAGTGGTGCATTTTTCAGGTAACGCTGCTTGAACTCATTGCAAAAGTCATACAAAGCCTTATCGCTTTGAATCATATGCGCTTGTGGATAGCGCTGGCGAATATAGTCGCCCAGCTTGTCTTGCGTATGCAATTGCAAAATCTGCGCATGCATATGCGCGGGATAACCAGGGAAGTATTGTTGAATCATCTGCAGAGACATGCCGCCATTTTAGGCTAGCGGCCAGGTTTAAGAAAATAAACCTGAATCAATAACGGCTTACATCGAAAAATCGGACGACAGATCCATGGTATTAGGGCCTTCTGTTTGCTGGTAGGTTGAAGTCTCAGCATTGTGCGTAGCCGCCCACGTTTGATAAGCCGCCTGATCAGGCACACTCAGCGTTTCGATCTCCACAGCGGTCAGGCTTGCGAAAGCGCGGCCATCGGTGGTGGCTATAGCGAGCGTTGCATCTGCGGCATGCACATGGAGTGTGATTAACAGAATGACTGGCAGCATGCATAGCATGCCCATGAAAGGTTTACCCATGATGATGACTCCTGGCCAGCTTGACGAGCCCACAGCTTAAGCGACCAGCATGTCATCAACAATAGGAAAGATTCATTGATGGCGACTTTAGAGAGTCATTGAAGTGGATGACGCTACGTCATTACTCGATTTGAATATGCGACTGACCTACGCGATTTGATGATGTACGTTACTTAGGCAACTTACTCACGCAACCAGGCCATTCAAAACCACTTCCGGCACGACGGCATCCGCCAGCAAGCTGCGCTCGGCCAGATAGGCCTGGATATGTTCCTCCGCCATCGGTTTGGAGTAGAAATAGCCCTGGATCAGCTGGCAGCCCATCTGCTGCAAAAATTGCACCTGGCTCTCGGTTTCAGCGCCTTCGGCCACGCACTCCACCTGCATGCCCTGGCACAAGGCCAGAATCGAACGAACTATGGTCTGGCTGGTGGGGTTGGTTTCAATATCCTTGATAAAACTGCGGTCTATCTTGAGCTTATCCAGCGGCAGGTTTTGCACGTGGCTCAAACTGGAATAACCGGTGCCAAAATCATCCAGCGCGATTCTTGCGCCAGACTGGCGTAACAGTTCGATATTATCCTTGGCCGTTGTAAAGTCTTGCAGCAAGGCCGTTTCGGTCACTTCAAACACAAACCGTGATGGATGGATGCGGCTTTGCGCCACCATGTAAATCAACTCTTCAATCACTGCTTTATTGGTCACATCATAGGCCGAAAGGTTAAACGACAGCCGAATATGCGCAGGCCAGGTGCCCATGACAATAATGGATTTCTGGAACATCAGCCGCGTGAGGTCAGAGATAATGCCCAGGCTTTCCGCCACGCTGATAAATACCGCAGGCGGCACGATGCCAATGGCAGGGCTGTTCCAGCGCGCCAGGCTCTCAAAAGAACTGATCGCGCCGGTATTCACATTGACAATAGGTTGAAACACCGGGAACAGTTCCGCTTCCATATCGGCGGCGCGTAATGCCTGGTCTACTTTATTCAGGTGCTGGCGCTCTTCTTCCAGCGTCTGCGAATAAATCTCCATGCTGCCGCGACCCGTGCGCTTGACGTGATAAAGCGCAAAATCTGCATGTTCATATAGCTCCTGCGCCGTATCTTTAGTGTTGGAAAACACGCAGGCACCAATCGAAGCTTTAATGCTGATAGGGATGCCATCGGCGATGATAGGTTGCGAAATCACACGGTTCACTTCTTTGCCGATCTGCCTCAGGATGGTATGTTGCGGATCAGTAATCACCTGGAATGCGAACTCATCGCCACCCAGCCGGTAAAACTGCACGCCTGCGATTTTAATGCGCGCCAGCCGCTCACCAATTTCAGTGAGTACCAGGTCACCGATATGGTGGCCATACACATCATTCACCGGCTTGAAATTATCCAGATCGACGATGCCCACAGCAAAGCGGTCTGCGGTTCTTTTTGCGTGCGCGAGTTGCTGTTCTACATGCATGAAAAACTGGCGCCGGTTGGGCAGGTGCGTCAAAGCATCGAGGTTAGCCAGGCGCTGGTTTTCTTCCAGCAAGCTATGCGTTTCGTAAGTGGCATTCACCAGCCGGTCAAACACATTGGTGCTTGCGCGCATGGCAAACAGCATGCCAATCTCAAACACCAGCACCAGCCCAGCCAACACATAAGGTTGTTCAAAATTACCCATAAAAATGCATACCAGGGCGGCGGAAATCAGCAGGAAATTATAGATAAATGCGGCCACACCGATTTTGCTTAAGATGAATGCAAAGCACAGCCCGAATAATGTGATGTAGATGATGAGGAAATAATGGCCGAAGCTATCGGTGTGATTAAACAGGTACAAACTGCGGAAGAAAGTCACGACGCCGGAAAACACCAGCACAATCGAAGCCGCCCGCAATCGCCAGCGGACCTTTTCTATGCCCGGGTTATCTTCCCGGTGCCAGAACCAATAGATAAACAGCATGGCAGCCAAGGTCATTCTTACCAGTGGCATCGCCACCGACACGCGCCAGTCTATCCCATCGCGCAAGGCGATCACCTGGATAGCCGTTGCGCTCAGCCCGGCGAAGATCACTACGGGCACATCGGCCATCAGGCTACGATACCTGGCGAGCAGAAGTTCTGGCGTTGTCGTTTTAGAAAAAGGCATTTTTATAATTCATTTCTGGTTGCCCAATATTAATTAGCGTCAATTTAATTTAATCTCTAAGAAATAGATAGATTTTCCACTCTATTCTCAGTTAGTTTGCCTTAAAAGCGCATGAACCCTGGGTTTTCAGCCTTCTGGCAAGCCGCTTGTGCCGCCAGAAACGACACTAAACCCAACTTTCTGGTAAGCCTGTCCTACAAGAGAATGCGCAACTTCCTGATAAAGCAAAAGCCGAAAACGTTATTCAATGATGAAGAAAATACATTCAATAACAATAAATGCCCTGCTGGAAAGTCATTTGAAAGCAGGCATCAATCAAGGCCCCTACCATGACGACCACACTTTCCACTCCGGTTACCTACGACCCTTCGTTTGAAACACCTGAGGAGAACGAGCAGCAAACCATTCAGGACCTGGTCACTACCCTGCAAAGCATCAGTGACGTCACGGCAAAGGATCACCAGCATGGCTACCGTAGCGTGCATATCAAAAGCCATGGTGTGCTCACAGGAAAACTGACCGTGGCGCCTGACTTGCCACCTGAATTGAAGCAAGGCATATTCGCAGATGCGCAGGTGTATGAGGCGGTTATCAGGCTCTCTACCAGCCCAGGAGATTTTCTTGATGACAGTGTCTCAACGCCACGCGGCTTTGCCCTTAAAGTGATTGGCGTGCAAGGAGAACGGTTGCAGGGTGACGCTGCAGACAATACACAAGATTTTTTGCTGGTGAGCGGCCCGGCCTTTGTAAATAAAGATGCGAAAAGCTTTTTAGGCGGCCTGAAGTTACTGGCAAAAACCACCAATCAATTCCCCCAGTTTAAAAAAGTCATCTCGGCGTTTTTGCGTGGTGTAGAACAGGTGATCGAAAGCCTGGGCGGTGAAAGCGCTACCATCAAAAGTATGGGCGGTTATCCGCAAACCCATATTCTGGGCGAGCAGTTTTTTACCCAGGTGCCGGTACTGTATGGCCCTTATATGGCGAAATTATCTGTGCGGCCATCCAGCCCCGCATTGCAGGCATTGATTGGGACGCATGTGAATTCCAATGCAGAACCAGATGCCTTGAGGCAGGCGGTGAATGCGTTTTTTGCAAGCAATCCCGCTCAATGGGAGGTGCTGGTACAGTTATGCCGCAATCTGGACACCATGCCGATTGAAGATGCCTCTATCGCCTGGCCTGAGGATGAAAGCCCATACCTGAAAGTGGCGACCATTGATGTGCAGCCGCAGATCGCATGGGATGAAAAAATCTCGCCGCCGATTGAAGATAAGCTGGCGTTCAGCCCCTGGACAGGCATTGCGGCGCACAGGCCGTTAGGCTCGGTGATGCGGGCCCGCAAACTCACTTACCAGCACTCGAGTACTTTCCGCAGAGAATTCAATGGTTGCCCTATGCATGAGCCCAGGTCTACAAAGGTGCTATAGACTTGAAATAAGATAGAGATTTGAAATAACAGAGAGTAAATAAAAAAGCCGGGAATCCCGGCTTTTTTGGGTAGGCATTCAGAGTTTATTAAAGGCTTGCAGAATAGCTGTGATGACGCACCGCTCTCACCAGTGAGATGGGTGCCTCTTCAAACTCATTCCGGTATGCCTTGATCAGCACATCACCGTGTTTAAGCTGCAACTCAAATCTAGCGATATCTGTTGGCGTGAGCGTCTCACAAGACTCCACTGATTGATAGGTGAGGTTGATAGTGATATCCGGCTCGATCTGCAACGCAAAACATTGCCCATAGGCAGCGCCATTGCTCATGTCCGATTGTTTAAGCCCGAGTACGCGTGCATTGCGGCAGGCAGTAAACCAGTAGCGTTCTTTACAAGCCTGATCTATAGCTTGACTTAATTCTTCAAAAACCTCATTCGCAAATTCAATCGATGTCAGCATGTCTCTTCAACCTGTCCAATAATATTGTTAGTAATGCAAATTTTTGCTTATTTTAGTGGGGCGAATGGTTTTCAATTGCAGGCCGATTGCTGATTCTCAAGTAAGACTTATCTGACAGAAAGCGCTGACAGCAATATCAGAATCCCGCGTCTTTTTTCCATGTTGCAGATTAGATAGATTCTCCTACATTGCCCAGCCTGCAAAACAGGCTCAACCGCCCCTCATAGACCAATTGCCGGAGTGAATCATTATGTCGTCAGCCAACCCCCAAACCACCTTCGACCCGCTACCCGGCATGGGTGCCATCCCGCATGCACATGGGGTGGCTTTCCGCGTGTGGGCACCGCATGCAGATCAAGTGTCAGTCATAGGCTCGTTTAACGATTGGCAGGCGACATCAGATGCCTGTGTACATGAAGAAAACGGTTACTGGTATGCCGACCTCTCCCATGCAAAACCGGGTGACGAATATAAATTCCATATCATCAACGGCGAGCAGCAACTGCAACGCATAGACCCTTACGCCAAGATCGTGACCAACTCGGTGGGCAGCGGCGTGATTCCGCCACTGGATTTATTTGAACTCCCACATAGCCCCTTCAAGATGCCAGCCTGGAATGACCTGGTGATTTATGAAATGCATATCGGCACTTTTAACGCAAAAGAAGGCCAGGTCGGTAATTTTGATAGCGCCATCGAGCGCCTGCCGCACTTAAAAGCCTTGGGCATCAATGCCGTTGAACTGATGCCGATCGCTGAATTTGCCGGCGATTATTCCTGGGGCTATAACCCGGCGCACCCGTATGCGATTGAAAGCGCTTACGGTGGCGCAGAAGGTTTCAAGCGATTTTTAGCCGCTGCACATGAGGCAGGCATCGCTGTGATCGTCGATGTGGTTTACAACCACTTTGGCCCTTCTGACATCAGCCTGTGGCAGTTTGACGGCTGGAGCGAAGATAACAAAGGCGGTATCTACTTTTACAACGACTGGCGCTCTACTACGCCATGGGGGGATACCCGCCCGGATTATGGACGCGGCGAAGTCCGCCAGTATATTTTTGATAACGCCATGATGTGGCTGGGCGACTATCAGGCCGATGGCTTGCGTTACGATATGACCCTGTATATCCGCAGTGTAGAAGCCGATGCGCAGGACCTGATCGCAGAAGGCTTCAGCTTGTTGCAATGGATCAACAGTGAAGTGCAGATCCGCCACCCCGGCAAGATCACCATTGCCGAAGACCTGCAAAATAGCCCGGAACTCACCCTGAATAAAGAACACGGCGGCGCCAATTTCAGCAGCCAGTGGGATGCCGGCTTTGTGCACCCAATCCGTGAAGTGCTGATCGAGATGGATGACGCCAACCGCTCCATGGCTGTCGTGCGTGACGCCCTACTCAACCAGTATAATCAGGATGCCTTCCAGCGCGTCGTCTACACCGAGTCACACGACGAAGTCGCCAACGGCAAACAACGCCTGGTGTCAGAGATAGACCCCAGCGAACACCCCAACCGCTACGCGATCAAGCGCTCCAGCCTGGGGGCCGCCCTGGTACTCACTGCCCCCGGCATCCCCATGCTACTGCAAGGCCAGGAGTTCCTGCGCGACCAGTGGTTCCGCGATGACCGCCCTATCGACTGGCAGCGCGCTGAAGAATATGCCGATATCACCACCATGTATCGCGACCTTATCCATTTACGCCTGAACCGGTCCGGGCAATCCGCCGGCCTGAGTGGTCAACATACCGCGGTTCACCATGTGAACGACACCGACAAACTCATCGCCATGCACCGCTGGAAAGAAGGTGGTGCCGGAGATGATGTCGTCGTCGTCTTCAACTTCGCCGAAGGCCGCAAAGAAAACTACGTCATCGGCCTGCCGCAAGGCGGGGATTGGAAATTGCGCTTCAACAGCGATGCTGGCCTGTATAACGAAGAAATGGATGAAACCCCTTCAGGCGACATCACCGCCAATGAAGAGGGTTTGGATGGCTATGCATTTTCAGCGCCAGTCACCATAGGCGCTTATGCGTGCCTGATTTATACGCAGGATAAATAATTGCGCGTATAAAACAACCTGCCAACGGCTTTGCTGTGAGCAGGTTGTTCCGTTTTTAAGAGTGGATTCTATTGATTGCCCAAACTTTGCGCGTAGTGAACGACTCCAACCTACAATAGCTCACGCAAAAGCTATTTCTAAAGCAAAATCGATTTATCAGGAGAAACCACCATGACCGCAGAATTAAAAGAAGCCAAACTCGAAGCGCATTTAGAGGCCGTGGAGAAACACAAAGCCTTGCTTGAAAAACTGCATTTAAATGGCAATCAGCATCTGGATGAAGTCAACAACTCGTTGCAACAACTGACGCTGACTTTGGAAGAATACCTCAAGATTATCGGCATCCCCTAGAGCATGATTTCGCAGGCGTTGACTTACCGGATCCCCGGATCTGACTAAGCGCCTCCGGTGTATCCGCTTGCGCTCTATCCTGTCGCCTCTAAAGCTGACACACCTCAAGCGGCAAGCACTGCAAACATGCGCTGGTTATTCCTACAGGGTTATCCGTGACTTGCCTATAATGGTTTGTCAGCAAACCTCCTAATATCAATGCTCTAAAAACATGGGTTAGGAGAAGTAAAATGGCGGTCACTACGGACAACAGTAAAACCACGGACAAAAAAGCAACGACTGACACAGACAAAAGTAGTGCGGCGGGTGCGGATGCTCTGGACAAGCAAAATACTTCGGCAAAAATTGAGGATCTAGAACAATATAAATCCGACGCGACTGGCCAGGCGCTACGCTCAAACCAAGGCGTTAAAATCTCCGATGACAAGAATTCGCTACGTGCAGGTGCACGCGGCCCCACCTTGCTGGAAGACTTTTTACTGCGCGAAAAAATCACCCATTTTGACCACGAGCGTATCCCGGAACGTATCGTGCATGCCAGAGGCGTTGCCGCGCATGGTTATTTTGAATCGTATGCCAATCACGCCAAGCTCTCAAAGGCGGGCTTTCTCAGTGAAAAAGGCAAACAGACGCCGGTATTTGTCAGGTTTTCCACCGTGCAAGGGCCCAGAGGCTCCGCCGATACCGTGCGTGATGTGCGCGGTTTTGCCATCAAGTTTTATACCGACGAAGGTAATTTTGACCTGGTCGGCAATAATATCCCGGTGTTTTTTATCCAGGATGCGATTAAATTCCCGGACTTTGTACACTCGGTAAAACCTGAGCCGCACAACGAAGTCCCCACCGGCGGCTCGGCGCATGATACGTTTTGGGACTTTGTCTCCTTGCAATCCGAAGCTTCACATGCGGTGATCTGGGCGATGTCAGATCGCGCCATCCCCAAAAGCCTGCGCACGGTGCAGGGTTTTGGCGTGCACACCTTCAGGCTGATCAATGATGAAGGCGCCTCCAAATTTGTTAAATTCATCTGGACACCCAAGCAAGGCGTGCTGTCGCTGGTGTGGGACGAAGCGCAAAAACTGGCCGGCAAAGACCCGGATTTTCACCGGCGCGATTTAGGCAATGCGATTGAACAAGGCAACTATCCCGAGTGGGAATTTGGCGTGCAGATCGTGGATGAAAAAGACGAGCACAACTTCGATTTCGATATTCTAGACCCGACCAAAATCATCCCCGAAGAACTGGTGCCCATTACACCACTAGGCAAATTGGTGCTGAATCGCAACCCGGATAATTTCTTTGCCGAAACTGAACAAGTGGCTTTTTGCCCTGGCCATATCGTGCCCGGTATCGATTTCAGTAACGACCCTTTGCTGCAAGGCCGCTTATTCTCATATACCGATACCCAACTCAGCCGGCTGGGCGGGCCTAATTTCCATGAGATCCCGATCAACAAACCTGTATGCCCTTTTCACAATAACCAGCGTGATGCCATCCACCGCACCACCATCAACAAAGGCCAGGCTTCTTATGAACCTAATTCCATCGATGGCGGCTGGCCAAAAGAAACACCGCCTGCTGCCAAAGATGGCGGTTTTGAAAGCTATTACGAACGCATTGATGCGCATAAGATCCGCGAACGGTCAGCGTCATTCAGCGACCATTTTTCGCAACCTCGCCTGTTCTACAATAGCCTGAGTGATCATGAAAAAACGCACGTGGTGAACGCCTACAGTTTTGAGTTAGGCAAAGTGCAGCGCAAATTTATCCGCGAGCGGGTGGTGAACGAGATACTGTCTAACATCGATTTAGACCTCGCCGGAAAAGTGGCAGCCAATCTGGGTATCACACCGCCAACCAAACAAACCGTGGCAGTCCCAGATAGTAAACTGAAAGCTTCACCTGCCCTTAGCCAGCAAAATCTTTTGCCTGACGATGTAAAAGGCAAAAAAATCGCCATTCTTGCCTTTGCCGGGATTTCGGATGAGCAGTTGCAAGCCACGCAGTCTTTTGCCGAAAAACATGCCATCAGCGTGATGTTGCTGGGTGAAAACTCCGCGCCCATCAAATCACGCAATCAGACATTGATAGAGGTCGATGGCTCCATCAAAGGCGAGCCCTCGGTAGCATTTGATGCCGTGATCGTGCTGGATGGTGATGACATCAGCCAGCAGGTGTTAAAGAACGGTGCGGCGATCCACTTTTTGTATGAATCCTACAAACACCTCAAAGCTATCGTGCTCAATGGCGATGCCGCAACACTGCTGAATGACCTGCCGCTCAAAGAAGATGCCGGCCTGGTCAGTGGCGACGCATTTTCTGCATTAGAAAGTAAATTGCTGACTGCATTGAAAGCGCATCGCACCTGGGATAGAGAAGCATTGGCAGAGAGCATTCCAGCCTAAATTTTGACTGTTTAATCGTAGGAAAAAACCCGCGCATGGCTTTACCAAAGGCGGGTTTTCTTTTGCTTAGCATCGGTGAAATAGCGTGTGATGTCAGAAATACATGCATCAGCCTGAGCTATGCCCTGCACTTGAATGATCCAATCACAAAGCCAACCAGCAAGTTTTATCATGCGGCCATGCTAAACTCGCCGCACCTTCTCAATAAATAAAACCCATGATTCAATACAACCCAAAAGACTGGATTATCTTCATCTTCCGCTTTCACGAATCGGATACCTTTCGCAAACTGACGCCGATGATGATACTGATAGGCTTGTATGCAGGTGGTATTGCCTATCTGGAACTAGAGTATTGGAAACTGGCTGACACCAGTCACGTGAAAAACCTTTCCCTGATCCACACTACCGTTGGTTTTGTGTTGTCATTATTGCTGGCTTACCGCACCAACACCGCTTATGACCGCTGGTGGGAAGGCCGAAAACTATGGGGAGCGCTGGTGAACAATAGCCGCAACCTGGCAATTAAACTGTCGGCTTATTTATCTGACGAAGAAGACCTGGATTTCTTCAGAAAAATCATCCCGACCTATGCTTCTGTGCTTTCCAAACATCTGATGAATGAAGAAGTCAGCAAAATGCTGTTTGAAGGTCTGGATTTAGAGATAGACCACCACGAGCATCACCCCAACCAGATTGCTCAGAAGTTGTTTCAAAAAGCGAATGAGCTGTATATCGCGGGCAAAATCAGCGGCGACCAGTTTTTTATCATTAATGAAGAGCTGAAGTCATTTACCGATATCTGCGGCGCTTGCGAACGCATCAAAAATACGCCCATCCCCTACTCTTACAGCGCGTTTATCAAGAAATTTATTTTCTTCTATGTGATGACCTTGCCGTTTGGGTTTGTGTTCAACCTTGGCTACTACGTGGTACCTGTAGTGGTATTTATTTTTTATGTGCTAGCCAGCCTGGAACTGATTGCCGAAGAAATCGAAGACCCGTTTGGCAGTGACTTGAATGACTTACCGACACCCAAACTGGCAGCCAATATCAAAAAACATGTGGAAGAGTTGCTATAAATCAATCTGTCAGCAGCAGATATGAAAAAGCCGCGCATCGCGGCTTTTTTTGCTTCAAGGTCATCAAACAAAACTATGCGTCAGAGACTTTATCCGGGTCAGGCACCAGGTTTTCATTAAGCGGGTCATCCTTGTGCAAGCGATGATCATTGTGGGTACGCTTGATAATATCCGGATCAATCGAGTCTGGCACAGCCGGGTCAGCATCCTCTTTATTCAGGTGAGTGGATGGATCGATCGCATTATCAATGATTTCTTCAATCAGGTTTTTTGAATCTGTTGTCATGTTATTTCCTTTTATATATTTGTTGCCAGCGCTTAGTCGTGTTACTTAGTTAGCGCTCACTCCAGTATCTTGCACTCGCCAGCCATAGGCGCATCAGCCAAGTCACCCAGGCCTTTACATTGCAGTTTTACGTTTTGTCCCGGCTTCAGTTCAAACGCTTTTTCCCTATCGGCCACAATAAAAGCAAACTGCGGTTCTTTAGTCGGGTCAACGCCACCTTTCAGGCTAACGTAAGGCTCGTTGATCGAATTCTTTTGCACATCGACTATCGTGCCGCTCACATTAAAAGTAATGTCCTTGAATTTGTTATCCGCGGCCACCGCGTTATCAGCATATTCTTTAGCAATATCGCTGGCAGTTGTTTCTAATGGCGGCTGCTCGGCAACGATTTTGTTATCTGAAGTTGTTTCCTGCTCTGGTGGCCGTTCACAGCCGATTAAGCTCACCGCCATCAACCCCACTGAAATACCATAAAACCATGTGTGTGATTTTTTCATTATTCTCTCCATTATTTAACGCTTTGCAGCGTTTGATCATTAATGAACAGCCGCTTCCGCTTCATAGATATTGCGCATGTGTTTCACCAGATTATGATTGCGCTTCACGCCTTCCACCTGACGTAAAATCAGCGCTCTCACATCCGCTGGCAGCTCTTGCTCCAACGCTTTACGGTAGGCGGCCAAGGCGACATCTTCACCACGTTCAGTCTCGTTCAATACCGCCAGGTTGTCGTTGCTGGTCAGGGCGGTTTTAATATCGATCCAGCGTCGGTGCAGAATGCCGCCGATAGTAGTGGAATCCACCGGTTCGCCACCCAAGGCACGCACCTGGTCCTGTAATTCACGCACGCAGGCGCTGACCTCTTTCGAGCGACGCAAGAAAAAGTCTTTTAAGCGCGCGTCATCTGCGTTTTTTGCCGAGCTGAGAAAACCTTCTTCGCCATCTTTAGATGTTTCGATCAGGTCATTCAACACAGTAATGACATCGTTGTGATCTATCATTTCAATCTCCGGATTCAAATTAGCTTTATGAGTGGATCAAGTATGCCCATCCCGGCACCAGGCTTGCATAGGACATCGCTTAAAAAGCTGTAAGATTCCACCTTCGAAATCAGCCGACTGCGCCTGTATTTTCTGGGCGAGAATTCCTAAAATAAAAAGACCCAAAGCGTTTACTTTGGGTCTTTTCTATCCTCTGTCATCGATGGTGACTCCTCATGAGTCAGCCGCTATCGCTAGTGCGTAGGTGTCTTGGTCCAGTCTTCCATGGCCTCGTCACCTGGTCTATCCACCACTACTTTGCCATCCTCAATGCCGGTCACCCAGCTGGTTGGAATATAGTGGTGCTGGCCTTGGTCATCCTTCTTCAGTTTGATGCAATCGCTCCCTTCCATATGATCCACGGTAGCAAAGTGGCCACCCTGCGAACAGACAACTGGCATTTCTGGAATAATTTGATTGGTATTCATAGCATTCTCCTTTAATCACACATTTGACTACTTTTGATATTACATGGTGGTGGTATTACGAGTGAACCGCAGCTTCTGCATCAAAAACATCGCGTAACTGTTTCACAAGATCATGGTTGCGCTTCACGCCGTCCAACTGACGGATGACAATCGCTCTGATAGGTTGTGGCAAGCCAACTTCCAAAGCATCGCGATAAGCCGCCAATGCGACATCCTCCCCACGCTCAGTCTCATTCAAGACAGCTAAATTATCATTCGCAGTCAACGCGGTTTTAAGGTCTATCCAGCGTCTGTGCAAAGTACCGCCTATCGAAGTCGCGTTCACTGGTACGCCGCCTAACGAAGTCACCAAGGTTTGCAATTCACGCACGCTTTCACCTACTTCTTTTGAGCGACGCAGGAAAAAGTCTTTCAAGCGCTTATCATCCACATGCTCCGCCGAACTGCGGAATCCCTCTTCGCCATCCTTTGAGGTTTCGATTAATTCATTCAAGATGGCAATCACATCATTGTTATCAACCATTGCTAGTCTCCTGAATCAGATTTAAACAATAAGAGATGAAAGTATGGGCGATGCCAACAACGCCTTCCATCAGCGTTTGCTTAAAAAGCTGTAGGAATTCTCTTTGCGGTTAATATGTCTGAATTGTTCAGGCAGTGAAATACTTAGAAATCACAACGATAGGAATCATCATGGAAGCTTCATTACACACACTCAATAACCTGTTCGCCCAACTCGGCTTGCCAAACAGTGATGAAGAAATCGACAGCTTCATCCAAACACATAGCCACTTAGCAGGCTATATCTCACTGGCTGACGCAACCTACTGGACACCAGCGCAAGCAGCATTTTTGCGGGAAGAGATTTTGAAAGATGCGGATTGGGCAGAAGTGATAGATCAGTTGAATGCCAGGTTGCACAAACAATAAATTAGCATGCATTGTTAGCGATTTTTTCAGTGGTCGGTAATGAACTAATACGGTTGAACACCCAACAAATGAGAGTCTTTAGCAGCAGGTGAAGCCGTTATTTTTACTCACCTGCATTACCCTGGCGCACATGTTCAGGCGCCACATTGAAAATAGGCTCAAACGTAATTTTCTAACAGCTGATTTATAAGCGCGACCGATTAACCATGAGAATGAATCATCACAACACATGAACAAGCATCACAATCGTAGTCTCCCGATACACAACAATAAAAATTTCGTCACGCGTGAGCATGTAAGGGCTTATTTTCATAAAACTGCGGATGTGTATGAATCGTTATTTCAGGTGTTAAAGAGCGACGAAGCTTATTACGTAAAGCCTAATCCTTTAAGACATCCGCTTATTTTTTATTACGGCCATACCAATACTTTTCTAATCAACAAGCTCATCCTGGCAGGTTTGATCTCGCAACGTGTCAATGCGCAATTTGAATCGATGTTTGCGGTCGGTGTCGATGAAATGGGCTGGGATGATGTGAACGAGAGCCACTACAGCTGGCCGACTCCCGCAGAGGTGAAGGCGTATCGTGCGAGCGTGCGTCAGGTGGTAGATGAGCTGATCAGCACCCTGCCGTTTAATTTGCCGATTGACTGGGATAGCCCGTGGTGGCCTATTCTGATGGGGATTGAGCACGAGCGGATTCATCTGGAGACCAGCTCGGTATTGATCCGGCAACACGCGCTGCAGTATGTGCAATCAGACCCGGCCTGGGCACCGTGCCAGACACAAAGCGACCCTGCGCCGCTCAATAGCCTGGTAGGCATTCCGGCCAGGGATGTACAGCTCACTAAATCGACTGATCATTACGGCTGGGATAATGAATACGGTCAGTTTAAAACGCATAGTCCTGCTTTTCAGGCCGCCAGATACCTGACGTCGAATGCTGAATTTTTAAGCTTTTTGCAAGCTGGCGGTTATCAAAAAGATGAATACTGGCTAGAAGAAGGTCTGGCCTGGCGGCGGTATACGCAAGCCAAACATCCAGCATTCTGGGTCACCCATGGGGAATCCTGGAAACTGCGGTTAATGACGGAAGAGGTCAACATGCCATGGAGCTGGCCAGTTGAAGTCAACTACCACGAAGCAAAAGCCTACTGCAATTGGCATTCTGCACAAACGGGCAAAACAGTACGTATGCCCACCGAGCATGAATGGGTGAGCCTGTATGAACATGCTGGCTTGTCAGATGAAAAGGTCGCGGGTAGCATGAATGCCAACCTTTTCCTTGACCATTTTGCGTCGTCCTGCCCGGTGGATCAGTTTGCACACGGCGAGTTGTTTGATGTAGTGGGCAATGTCTGGCAATGGACTGAAACGCCCATTTTTCCATTTGATGGTTTTCAAGTGCATCCTTTATACGATGATTTCACGACCCCTACCTTTGATGGCCGCCATAATTTAATCAAAGGTGGCTCATGGATTTCGACAGGCAACGAGGCGCTCAAAAGCGCCCGTTATGCGTTCAGGCGCCATTTTTTCCAACATGCAGGATTCCGCTATATTGTGACTGATACCCCGGTTGAAGAAAATGCCTCGCACTATGAGTCAGACAAACTGCTTTCCGAGTATGCCGAATTTCATTATGGGGATAGCTATTATGGCGTGCCGAACTTTCCTCAAGCACTCAGCGAGTATGCGATACAACACTTGCAATCCAAACCAGCCGCAAAGGCACTGGATTTAGGCTGTGCGACCGGACGCGCGACGTTCGAATTAGCCAAACATTTTGATCACGTGACCGGCATTGATTTTTCTGCGCGCTTCATCGGCCTGGCTCTCAAGTTAGCGCAGCAAGGTGTGTTGCGTTACACCATGGTCTCCGAAGGTGATCTGGTCAACTATCAGGAACGCAGCCTGAATGCGCTTGAGTTAAATGCGCTGGTGGATAAGGTAGCGTTTTGGCAAGGCGACGCTTGCAACCTAAAGCCACAATTTACCGGCTATGACTTTATTCTCGCGGCAAACTTGATTGACAGACTGTATAGCCCGCGTCAATTTTTGAGTAGCATTCATGAACGTCTGAATATTGGCGGTGTGCTGATGATCACCTCCCCTTATACCTGGCAGGAAGAACACACGCCGCGCGAGGAGTGGATAGGCGGGTATAAAAAAGATGGTGAAAATGTGACTACGCTAGACGGGCTGAAAGCCATACTGGGCCAGCACTTCACACTGATGCAGCCTCCCGTTGATATCCCGTTTGTGATCCGTGAGACAAACCACAAGTTTCAGCATACGCTGTCCGAAGTGACACTTTGGGAGCGTATCAGTTGACCAGCTTGTTTGATCACCCTATTGCACGCGAGCATACTCAGTCATTGAAATATGATGGCAGAGCAGCCATTTTCGGCACGGATGACGTGATGCCGATGTGGGTAGCCGATATGGACTTCGCGGTGCCCGCAGCCATCACCAAAGCGCTGCAAACCCGCGCTGATCATCCGATTTTTGGCTATTCGATGGCGCCCGAAAGCCTGTATGAAGCGCTCATGGACTGGCTGCTTGCCACCCATGACTGGCAAGTGAAACGTGAGTGGATTGTGCTGACGCCGGGTGTCGTGCCTTCGTTAAATCTGGTGGTGGCCGCATTAACTGCCGAACAGGCAGGCGTGATTGTGCAGCCACCTGTTTATTTTCCTTTTTTCTCTGCAGTCACCAACCAGAATCGTCGTTTGATTGAAAACCCGCTGCTGTTAAAAAATGATGGCAATCTTTCTTACCAAATGGATATGACCCAGCTGGAGGAATACGCAAAAGATGCACAGATGTTGCTGCTTTGCTCGCCGCATAATCCAGTTGGCCGCGTGTGGCAAAAAGACGAGCTACGTGCCTTGCTGGCCATCGCTGAAAAGCACGATCTGACCATTTTAAGCGACGAGATTCATGCCGATCTGGTATACAGCGATGCGCAGCATATCCCTTTAAGCCGGTTGAGCATGGATACTGACTCATCCTCAGAAGCCTCTCACCGCATCATCACGGCTGTTTCACCCAGTAAAACCTTTAACATCCCAGGCCTGGGGCTTTCAGTCCTGATCATCCCAAATGAGGCACACAGGCGCGCCATTCAAACCCATCTGCAAAAGATGGGCGTTTCCGTGACCAATCCATTCAATCTTGTCGCGTTTGAAGCCGCCTATCGCGAAGGGGGTGAATGGCTAAGTGCTTTAATGGCGTATTTGCAAGACACGCGGGATGAGGCCTTCGCGTTCATTAACATGCATATGCCAACAATCGGTGTCATTTGCCCGCAAGCCACCTATTTGCTGTGGTTAGACTGCCGTCAACTACAGCTTGATGATGCCGCGTTGAATCGTTTTTTTATTGAAGAAGCCAAGTTAGGTTTATCCCCCGGTGCCATGTTTGGCCAGGGTGGCGAGGGCTTTATGCGCATGAATATCGGCACCCCAAAAGCCAATGTGATGGATGCGCTCTCGCGATTAAAAGCAGCTTTAACTACTCAATCTATTTAGCTTATTCAGAGGTCTATATGATGCACATTCGATTGTTCATAGCAGGCATGTTGATCTGTTGCATGGCGCATGCCAACACGCTGGAAGAAGCCAAACAAAAGCTAGCGCAAAAAGATTACGCCGCAGCGCACGCTATTTATTTATCGCTGGCGAATCAAAACGATGCGAAAGCCTGCTACAACCTGGGCCTGATGTACCACGACGGCGACGGCGTGAAACAGAATATGGACGAAGCCGTAAAATGGTATACAAAATCGGCCGAGTTAAATTACAAAGAGGCGCAATACATGTTGGCCTCTCTGGTGTTCCGGCGTGAGATTCAGAGTATAAGCTATGAAAGGGCCGCGCAATATTATCAACAGGCTGCAGAACTAGGGCACGTAAAGTCACAGCTGAATTTAGGCATGCTGTATTTTAGTGGGGATGTGATCCCGCAAGACTTAGCGGCGTCGTTTAAATGGTTAAACCTGGCTGCCAGCAACAACAATAGTGAAGCCCAGGGCTACATGGCCAATATCTACAGGCAAGGGATAGGCGTAGAAAAAGACACCGTCAAAGCCGCCATGTGGTTAATGCTGGCCACGCAAAACGAAGATAAGCACCTGGTAAACCGGCATACGAACATGCTTAATTACACACTAGCGCAAATGAGTCCTGAGCAGGTTGCCTCCGCAACGCAATTGGCCGCACAGTGCAAAAACAAACAACTCAAAGAGTGTTAACTCACTGCCGCTAAAATGTTTTTGCGGCCTTTTTTATTTTGGAGTGCGCTTGTTATCTTCTGGTAATTTTCCTGGCTCAACATCTGGCGGTGTCTTGCGGTCAATGGCTGGGTTGTTGGCCAAATTGCCCAAGTTATCCTTCACATCTTCTTGCCACCGGGTATCTTTATCTACACTCTTCACTACCGTAGATTTTTCTTCCACGCCTTCCACAGGCACTGCTGAATCAAATGCCATCATCATCTCCAATTCAAGTTATGTGACTTAAAGGATTACTTCATTAAAGCTCTTCAGAAGGCACAAAATTTTCTGAATCCTTCAGAGGCTTCTCAACCGCTTCTTCGTAAAGATTATCATTGGGGTCGACCACAGTGTCTGACTCAGGGTCAGGAATCGCATTTGGGTCACTCGCCATCTCGTTCTCCTTTTTAGCCGAGTAAAGATGCTAGCGAATATATGCCGCTATATTTATCAGCAACAGGCTGATTATGTTGTGGGAGTTTTCAGATTGAATCAGGCACTAGCAGGTTATATTTCACTGGCTGAGGCTTGATATTTTAGTCACCTCGACAGGTAACTTGAGTCACACTGTGCACATCGACAATGTGATTAGAATGTTGTCACTTCATAAACCAATACTCGTATTTACTCTTCTCAGCCAAAGGTTTTATCTATATGTCTAATGCATCCGCAAACAACTTTCCTGCTGACTACCAGCTGCCTGAAGTATGGACCTGGGAGCAGGGAAACGGAGGTGTATTTGCAAGCATCAACAGACCCACCGCCGGATCTACGCATGAAAAAGTACTGCCTGTTGGCAAGCACCCGCTACAACTTTACTCATTAGGCACCCCCAATGGCGTCAAAGTGACCATCATGCTCGAAGAGCTATTGGCGCTCGGCCATCAAGGGGCTGAATACGATGCCTGGCTGATCAAAATATTCGAGAGTGATCAATTCGGCTCCGGGTTTGTCGATATCAACCCTAACTCTAAAATCCCGGCCATGGTCGATCACTCAACCCCTGAACCAACACGTGTGTTTGAGAGTGGATCCATCCTGCTTTACCTGGCAAAAAAGTTTGATGCCTTTCTGCCAAAAGATCACCAATCAAACACCGAAGCCTTGAACTGGTTATTCTGGCAAATGGGCGCCGCGCCTTTTTTGGGCGGAGGTTTCGGGCATTTTTATGCATATGCGCCTATACATATCAAATACGCGGTCGACCGATTTGCCATGGAAGTCAAACGTCAGTTAGACGTACTGGATAAACATCTGGCGAATAATCACTATCTCGCCGGTGATGAATATTCGATTGCGGATATGGCCGTTTGGCCCTGGTATGGCACATTGGTGCGCAATGAAGCGTATGGCAATGCAGGCAAGTTTCTAGATGCAGAGAGCTACACACATCTCAAACGCTGGTCTGCAGAGATTTTTGAGCGCCCCGCAGTAAAACGTGGCCGCATGGTCAATCGCACCACTGGCGAGCCATCCGAACAATTACACGAACGCCACGATGCCTCCGACTTTGACACCAAAACGCAGGACAAGATTTAATGCTGCCATTGCATCATAAGCACCAGCAATAAAGACCATCCGCCAAATCACAAAATTCGCATGGGATGCAAGTAACGCTATAAAATTGGTATAGGAGTAGTTAAACAGTGAGTAGGTAGCAATAAGGGGACGCATCCATGCGGATGGCTGAGGTAATCGATTCACATTTGGATGAAATTCTTAAAGAGTGGGATGCATTCGTTACGTCGCAACTCTCATCTGCCGCGAACATAAATACACTGGCGGGACGTGACCATCGCTCTGAAATCCTTCGCGCGATTACCGAAGGATTGCGTCAGCCACAAACTGGTGCCGCCAATTTAGCGGAATCGCAATTATTGGCACATGCTATCAAAAATGCACCGGAAACCGGCGCTGAACTGCATGGGAGGATTCGGGCAGAGCACGGCTTTTCCATCACCCAGATTGTGAGTGAATATCGCGCCCTGCGTGCCATAGTGATGCGGTTGTGGACAATCGAAAATACTACATTATTCGATGTCACGGCCATAGAAGATGTGACGCGTTTTAACGAGGCTATTGATCAGGCGATTGCCGAATCTGTGGATTACTTTAACCAGGTATTTTCCAATGACCGCATTGCACGGGATACCTTAGATAAAGAGCTTAAGCTCAATCGCGGGCGCCTCGAATATGCAAGCCGCCTCTCGCATGTGGGTTTTTGGTACTGCGACCTGCCGTTTGACGTACTCGAGTGGGACGAGCAGGTAAAAAAGCACTTTTTTATTGAGCCTGCAGCGGCGGTCAAGATCGAAGACTTCTATGACAGGATACACCCGGACGACAGGGAACGTACCAGGCTAGCGATTGCTGAGTCGATCAGCAGCCGTGATGCCTACGACATCATTTATCGAACCAGCCACCCCATGACAGGCGAGGTAAAGTGGATTCGGGCCCTCGGTGGCACCGATTACGACGCCGACGGTAGTCCTATCCATTTTGACGGCATCACCGTAGACGTGACGGCGCAAAAACTGGTTGAGATGCGTGTTGCAGAAAGCGAAGCCAGGCACCGTGGCGTGATCACGAATATGGATGAAGCGTTTGCCCTGTTTGACCATGACTTCAACATTATTGAAGTCAATGACGCAACTTGTAAGTTTGTAGGCATTTCTCGCGCGCAATTGCTAGGCGCTAACCAATGGCAGCAGTTTCCGGAAACATACGAATCTGACATTGGCAACATGTACAGGCAGGTCCAGGCAGATGGGCAGCCCAAGTTCCTAGAACATCATTATGTATTCCCGGACGGCCGGGCATACTGGTTTGAGGCGCGGGCTTTTAAGGTTGGTGAAGGCGTCGCGGTGCTTTTCCGCGACATTACCAGAAGAATCAAGCTGATTGAGGCGCTAAAAGAGTCCGACAAGCGCAAGGATGAATTTCTTGCCATGTTAGCCCACGAGCTTCGCAACCCCTTGGCCCCGATTGTGACGGCAGGCGAGATTCTTTGGCATATCTCCAAGACGAATGAATCGGTGGCTACGCCCGCTGCCGTCATCCGCCGGCAAGCCAAACATATGACGCGGCTGATTGATGACCTGCTGGATGTCTCCAGAGTCACACAAGGCCATATCCACCTGCAAAAAGAGGTGATCAATATTGCTGACGTGCTTGCCCAGGCGATTGAAATGTGCGAGCCACAACTTCAGGCGAAGCAACAGCACCTGACCACCCTATCCTCCTCACTGTTTGTAGAAGGAGATATGGCACGGCTTGTGCAATGCGTTGCGAATATTCTGACCAATGCCATCAAATATTCTGAAGCCCATACAGAAATCAAGATCACAGTCCGCAGTGAAGAAGCTGAGGTGGTCATTGAAGTGGCAGATACAGGCAGTGGCATCGCCCCTGAAATGCTACCGCAGATTTTCGAGCTTTTCGTGCAAAGCCAGGTGACCCTGGATCGCTCCCAGGGCGGGCTAGGCATCGGCCTGGCGATTGTGCAGCGTCTGATTGCAATGCATGGCGGCCGTGTCAGCGCTTTCAGTAAGGGTGAAGGGCTAGGCTCCACATTTGAAATACGACTGCCGCGTATCATCTCTTCAACGTCGACTGATCATCAGTCTACGCCAGGAGAATCAACGCCAGTGCGCATTTTAATTGTCGATGACAACGTGGATGCAGCGGACACCCTGCTGATGGTCACTGGCATACTGGGGCATGTTTCCATGGCTGTGCACAGTGCACAAGCAGCACTGTCCAGTATTGAGTCTTTCAAGCCAAATCTCATGTTGATTGATATCGGCCTGCCTGATATGGATGGTTATGAATTGGTACAGCAACTTGGCAAGTTGCCGTCAGCACACGGCGTAAGAAAGATTGCTCTGACGGGCTACGGGCAGTATGAAGACAAACAGCGCGCTTTTGATGCCGGGTTTGACGAACATTTGGTCAAGCCGGTCGAGATTGATATATTGGAGCGGACGATAGGCGGCAGTTAAAGTGTGATGAATTGAATAGAAATCGCATCCTGCAAAGTCACAATTTTCCTAGTAGATACTCCCGAATACCTAAGTCAGCGCAAATATTCACTCACATTAAAGCGGATAAGACACGGGCATCGTTCTATTAACGGCTTTAAATTAATACTAAAGACCGAAAGGCAAATATTTACCATGAACCGCAAAAAATTCATGATTGCTAATGAAGCAAACTGTGCAAATTGGACATGGAGCTGGTCATTTGTTAATCACGAAAAGAAGATTGTTTTTTTTGGTACTTGGCTTACCGAGATTAATCAAGATAAGGAATTAATTCTTAGTGAGAATTGGAAGTATTTAAATAATAGAAAACAGCCGGGTTATGGTCAAGCTCTGCAACATATCGCACTTATTGAGAGCGGTTACACGCTAATGACTTTTAAACAAGTCTACTCGGACGAAAGAAAAATTCAAAGAGAAAATGGCCCTGCAAAAATTGAGAGGGTAATTCCGGAGCTACATCTTAGAACTCTAAAAAAGATTGGTTCAGAATGGTTCGCTTTTTCACCAAAGATAGAGGATAAAGTAGCCAGAATTTGTTGGAATACAAATGCTTGGCGCTGCCCCTCTGGGCATGAAGGTAAGTCAAAAAATAAAGAATCTTACGAAGCAACAAAGGGATTTGGTCACGAGGAGTGGCTACTTGACATTACGAAACCAATAAACGGTTTCCATTATGGATACATAGAGCCTATTGGTGCTTATCGAAATAAATATATAAACAAAATTTTTAATATCCATTTATATTCTATTAATGCCAAAACAAGGGAGCGTTGGTGGGTTGGCAAGATTAACAATGTGCAAGTTATTACGGTTGAAGAGTCTATATTTGTTTATAACGAATACAAAAAAAATGGGTGGCTTGAAAAAATGCAAAGCCAACTTAAAGCTGTTGATGGAAACTTAGCTGCTTTCAAAGCTATTAAACCGAGTTTTTTTGCTGTCGTTAAATATAAAGCGAAAGATTTAGAATTACTTGATCGCCTTACTGAATTTAGCGCTAATGATAATGCCGTCAAATCTCATTACTACAACCTAAAAGACTTTATTTCACTACCTGTCTCAATAAATAAACCAGATTTTACGTTTAGAAATGGGCACAGAAGCAGGGTTGGAACTGCACGTTATAGCTCTTCAAAACAAGGTGGAGAGAAAGATTTACAGCATAATCGCATGCAAGATGCTCTTTATGACTTACTAGTTAAAAAATATGGACGGTCTAACGTTGGTACTGAAAATAATGCAGGAAATGGCACTTTTATTGATGCAGTTGCAAGGCATGGAAAAGAATATACTTTTTTTGAAGTTAAAACAGCTTTAACAGTTACAAGATGCATTAGAGAAGCCATTGGTCAACTTCTTGAATATGCTCACTATGATAAAAAAATTGCTATCAAATCGCTTGTTATTATTGGACTCCAACCGATTACTAAAGAAGCCGATTCATATTTAGAGAGCCTCAGAAAAACTTACAAACTCCCTTTAAATTATAATCAACTTAAAATCGAGACCATGGAGCTTTTATAAATAAGTTCTTTAAAAATAGCTCTCGATTAAACGGGTGTTCCAGTTCTTTGTAAGCATCGAAGGATTAAAAAAATAAACTAAATAATGCCATCGAAATTTAAGATTAAACCGAAAAACTTATAAATTGAGAAAGAAATTTCAAAATGGGTATTAAATCATTCCAATCTAGCCACTATCGTTTAGAGTACATTCCACAAAAAATTGCATCACTTGAAGCATGTATTATTGCTTGTCACACTATTTTATCTTCTAGTGTCAATCAACCTTTAGATTTGAACTTTGGAACCACTAGGCTGAGTTTACCTGACTCAACCTTGCTTATTGAGATGGCAATCGATGCTGGTTTGATTGCGAATCGTACTTTGCTCAACTTTATGGGGCTAAAGCTTGCTAATGGCGGCTTGGTTAATGAAAGTTATGGACTAACAATCGAGAAGTTTTCATTACCACTCATTCCAGTGGTAGATGCTTGTCAAATTCTCGAACCTGCTATCCCAATGGCTGAAATGCATCTCATTTGGACTGAAACACTTAAGGTTGCAAGTAAGTCTACAGCTCACTTCACGGAGACCGGGGCTACAATTCAAATAGCTCGTTTAGGATTTGCTTGTTTTGCTACAGTGAGTTTAATTCGGAAGAACTTCTTTAATGCAACAGGAACCCCTGCACCATTGAGTATTATACCTGTTGATCTTGAGCCGAAGATTGGAGGCGTGTGGGATTCTGTTGATCCTTCACTTAATTATTTACACTAACAACGCCTCACATAAATTGCAGGATTTAACAAATAAATAGAACCTCTTATTTTTACAACGTCCAGATATCAATCTTCAAGAATTGATTTTATTAAATCGTCCACGCCAGTGACTTGATACTGTATCGATTGATATAAATCAGACAGCCCGGTTGTTTCGGGTATTTCTAAAACCACATTCTCTTCACTATCCAAAACCTCGAGCCTGTAATAAGTACCATTACTCAAAGCAAAAAAACCAGAACCCTTACTAACTCTTGAGTATTTATAGACTCTGAAATACTTATTGGCATATGCTGCCAAAAATGCAGCGCCAACAGGTTTATATTCAACTCCTGAGTTCATAGCAAGAGTTGCTAAACCTAAACCAGAGTCTAATGAAATGTTAGCTACACCTGCTGTTATTGGATTAGGTCTAGACTGCCATTTAATTTTACCCAATTGAGTTTTCTCATTTATTGCCGAGATTACTTCTATCCATTTATTTGAATCAGTCATTATGGTAAAACCCTTCTATCATCAATTTCATTTGTTACTGATCTATGCGATACAAGCAACTCAGTATATGCCTCTCTAACCATATCTCTACTTGTATTAGAAGTACCTTTTTTCAGAAATTTTTCTAATTTTTTTATTGACTCTTTTACAGTCGCCTTTGCTTGGCCACTTATTTTTGATCTGAGGTTTTTCAAAACCTCTATCGATAAAGAAACTTCAGTGCGTATTTGATCCAAATTCTTATCGCAATCATGTAATAGATTATTTATCTGTGTTGAATGATTTTTTAAAGCATCACACAAATCAGGAGCCCTCAATTTAAAAAGCGCTCCTTTTTTAATATCTCGCACCGTGTATCCAACATATATGGATACTACAGTACCGACTAAAGAAAGTAATTTTGACGTTGAATCACTTATTAAAAGTATCCACACCTGCTTTGCAATATTTTGTATAAAGGTAAATTCCAATTTTGAGCACTTTATGAGTGAAAGAATTTTTATTAAAAGATCAAAAAATGAATTACTTAACTTTGTTCATTGTAGACGGGCTTTCTCTCTTTTAGAAAGTTAACATTTAAATTAGCCGCATTTACTATCGCCACAATTCAGGCAGGTCATACATCCATCCATCAATATGCTGGCCTTGGTATTACACTTCTTGCAAAGCTGGGCACCTTTGGGGAAGCCTTCGTCGTTGGATTCGTCACCTGACTTGGCGTGTTTTTCCAGGTATTCGGCTTTTTTCTCTTCCACCAGTTTTTGCTGGTGTTCGTCCAGGCCCGGTTTTTTCAGCATGCCGATTTCTTGCAGGTGTGTTTCTACGACTTCGCCGATCTCGGCCACCAGGCTAGGCACGAATTTGCCGCCTTTTTTGAAGTATCCGCCTGAAGGTTCAAATACGCTTTTCAGCTCTTCTACCAGAAAGGTGACATCGCCACCTTTGCGGAACACGGCGGACATGACGCGGGTCAGCGCGACTATCCACTGGAAGTGTTCCATGTTTTTGGAGTTGATGAAGATCTCAAACGGGCGGCGGTGTTCTTGTGGCGTGCCTTCGTTCATGATGACATCGTTGATGGTGATGTAGAGGGCGTGCTCGGTCACCGGGGTTTTGATTTTGTAGGTGTTGCCCACGAGCATATCCGGGCGGCTTAGCGGTTCGCCCATCTGGATCACATTCGTTGCAGCCGCTTGTGCGGCTTCGGTTGCTTTTTTGTCTTCATCGGTCACCAGTTTGTAGGCGGTGATTTTTTTGTCGATTTTGATTGCCATGTTGTTCTCCCTATTGGAGTGCTTTTTAATCAATTAATTCTAAAACTTTAGATGGTTGCCACGATCTTTAAAGTGGGCAAGTTTTATAGGGCAGCGGACTTTCAGCCCTCTTGGCTCTCATTAAAACTTGCCATAATAACCTTCCTTAAAGGCGTCGAATAAATTGGCGGCGGTGTGAATCTCGCCGTCATATTCAATCTCTTCATTCCCTTTGGCTTCGATCTCGGTACCATCTTCCAGCGTGAATTTGTAGGTGGTGCTTTCCAGATCTTTCTCAGTCACCAATACGCCCTGGAACGCTTCCGGGTTGAAGCGGAAAGTCGTACAACCTTTCAGGCCTTTGTCGTAGGCGTAGAGGTAGATGTTCTTGAAATCCTCAAAGTCATAATCGGTGGGCACGTTGATGGTTTTGGAGATGGAGCTATCGATCCATTTCTGTGCCGCGGCCTGGATATCCACGTGCGCTTTCGCCATGATGGTGGATGAATCGAGGAAGTAATCCGGCAATTGCTCTTCTGGCTTGTCGCTGAACGGCATGGCGTTGGCATTCACGAGTTCGCGGTAAGCCAGCAGCTCGTAGCTGAATACATCGACTTTCTCTTTAGACTTTTTGCCTTCGCGGATGACGTTACGGGCATAGTGGTGGGCAAAGCTGGGCTCAATACCGTTGCTGGCGTTGTTGGCTAGGCTCAGTGAAATGGTGCCGGTAGGCGCGATGGAGCTGTGGTGCGTGAAGCGCACACCCTTCGTGGCGATCTGGTTGCGCAGGCCTTCCGGAAACTGCTGCATGTAGCGGCTGTATTTACCCAGCAGCACTTTACCGGCCAGCTTCTGACCAACCTTGATGCCGTCGGCGGCCATTTCAGGGCGCACGCGCAGCATGTCGGCAGTCACTTCAAATTTCTCATCCATGATAGGGGCAGGGCCTTTTTCTTCAGCCAGTTGCACGCCGACTTCCCAGCCGACTTCGGCCATGATGCGGGTGACTTCTTCCGTGAATTTGACTGAGTCTTCTTCACCGTATTTCATTTTCAGCATGGTGAGGGTGGAACCCAGGCCCAGGTAGCCCATGCCGTGACGGCGTTTGCGGGCAATTTCCTGGCGTTGCTGCTCAAGTGGCAAACCGTTGATTTCGACTACGTTGTCCAGCATGCGGGTGAATACGCCGACGACTTCGCGGTATTCGTCCCAGTCAAAATGTGCTTCGGCAGTAAATGGCTGGCGTACAAACCGGGTCAAGTTGACTGAACCCAGCAGGCAAGCGCCATAAGGTGGCAATGGCTGTTCGCCGCACGGGTTGGTGGCGCGGATGTTTTCGCAGAACCAGTTGTTGTTCATCTCATTGACGCGGTCGATCAGAATAAACCCTGGCTCGGCAAAGTCGTAGGTAGAAGACATGATCACATCCCACAAACGGCGCGCCTTGAGGGTCTTGTAGATACGGCAAGCGACTTTACCGGCTTCCGGGCCATCGGCCTTGGTCAGGTATTTGTGCTTGACCGGCCAGTCGCGCCAGACTACTTGCGACTCGTCATTGACGTTCAGGCCATCGATAATCGCTTCTTTCTCGGTAACCGGGAAAGCCAGGCGCCATTCGTCGTCGGCTTTCACCGCCTCCATAAATTCTTTGGTAATCAGGCAGCTCAGGTTGAACTGGCGCAAACGGCCATTTTCACGTTTGGCCTTGATAAAGTCAGTCACGTCCGGATGGCTGATGTCAAAGGTGGCCATTTGTGCGCCACGGCGGCCACCTGCAGAAGACACGGTGAAACACATTTTGTCGTAGATATCCATAAACGACAGCGGGCCGGATGTGTAAGCACCGGCACCAGCAACAAAAGCGCCTTTAGGCCGCAGGGTGGAGAACTCGTAACCGATACCGCAACCCGCTTTCAGGGTCAGGCCAGCTTCGTGCACTTTGCCCAGAATGTCGTCCATGCTGTCTTCCACCACGCCGGACACGGTGCAGTTGATGGTAGAAGTCGCAGGCTTGTGCTCCAGCGCACCGGCGTTAGAAGTAATGCGCCCAGCAGGGATCGCGCCGCGGCGTAACGCCCATAAAAATTTCTCATGCCACTCGGCTTTTTTCTCTTCGCTGGTTTCCACATCGGCCAGCGCACGAGCCACGCGGCTATAGGAATCATCCATGTCCAGATCAACATGCTCGCCAGATTTGGTTTTCAGGCGATATTTTTTATCCCAGATATCCAGCGAGACAGGCTGCACCGGGATTTCAACCACGGCTTCGTCTGTATAGACTTTCTTGTTCGTTTCAACGGCTTTCAGCATTGTATTCTCCACACCTTGGTGATTCTTATTGGTTTGAAACATCAGCCTGTAAGCACCAAGGCTTGAGCGACTGACCTCGCTTTGGAACACGCCGGGCGAGCATTTGCAACTCACAAAAAAGCCGCGCCCTCCTCTTGGGGGCGCATCACCGACTAAACACAATATATTGTGTTGTTAACTATAATTTATGCCTATATTTTGTTAACGTCAACCCATTTTTTATGCCTTTTTTTAGTGCATAAAGCTTGCACTTTTTTAATCACTTTAGCTATAAGGTCTCAAGCATAGGTGAGTCATCACTCTCGTGTTTCGCATGCATTTCATTGGTGCATTCAGGCAAGATGTCCGCGCAAATATGCGAGAATAGCGCCATGCCAAGATTCATCTACACCCTGCTCATGACCCTGGTGGCGCTATTGCTGCCAATCAAGCTGCTATGGCGCGGCCTGAAGCAACCTGAATATCGCCAGCACTGGGCTGAACGCTACGGCTTCTATGCGCAAAAAATCAACGCGCCGCTGATCTGGGTGCATTGCGTCTCCGTGGGTGAAACGCGCGCCACACAACCCCTGATTCAAGCGCTCATGGATGCGTATCCGCTACACCAGATACTCATGACGCACGGCACACCCACCGGGCGTGAAACCGGCCAGCAAATATTACGTGATGACATTGCCAATGGCCGCGTGCTGCAAGCCTATTTGCCAGTCGATACACCAGGCGCAGCTAAACGCTTTTTAAACTACTTCAACCCGGTGATCGGCTTGATCATGGAAACCGAGTTGTGGTTTCACCTGATAGATCAGGCAACACAAAAGCAGATTCCAGTGGCTTTACTGAGCGCGCGTTTATCCGAAAAATCAGCACGCGGTTATGCCAAACTAGGCACACTGACGAGTGATGGCCTGCACCAATTAGCATTGGTCGCGGCGCAAACTGAAGCCGATGCACAACGGCTGCAAGCCTTGGGTGCAAGCAATGTCATGGTATGCGGCAACCTGAAATTTGACGTAACACCACCAGTGGATAGCTTTGCGAAAGGCTTAGCGTTACGTGAGCTGCTGGGCAAAGACCGTACGGTATTGATGGCAGCCAGCACGCGTGAAGGCGAAGAACCGCTGATTCTAGATGCCGTCAAGAACAGCAACGTTTTGCTACTGCTAGTCCCGCGTCATCCGCAACGGTTTGCCGAAGTTGAAACCTTATTAAAAGCACGCAATTTGCGCTATGTATTGCGTACCGAGCTGGCGCAAACGCTCAATAACGATGTACAGGTCGTGCTCGGCAATAGCATGGGTGAAATGTATGCCTATTACGCGGCGAGTGACTTTGCAGTGATGGGCGGCAGCTTGCAACCGCTGGGCGGGCAGAATCTGATTGAAGCAGCCGCGATGGGCGTACCGACAATTTTAGGGCCGAATATGTTTAATTTTGCACAGGTGACGAGAGAGGCTGTGGCGGCGAATGCAGCAGTGCAAATGGCAGATGTTTCTGAGCTGGCAACGCAGATTGATGCAATGGCGCGGGATGCTGAAAAACGAAAACTGATGTCGCAAGCGGCGAAGGCGTTTACCTTGCAACATAGAGGGACGACGCAAAGATTGATGACTGCGATTAGAGGATTAGTGAAAACTTGATTCGTTTAGATAAGAGCCATCTGTTTGACTTAGTAGCTTTGTGATAATTAGCTACTTTTCTTTTCGCCTCTAGGCGACCCTCTTTCTTATGCTTGTCCATAAGAAAGAAGGCAAAGAACAAGACACCCTAGCTTCCGCTTGTTCCCTGCGTTGCTCGTCAACGTGGGCGTCCAACGAAACTCGCCCTGACAAGCCACACCCACCGTGGCTTGTTGCGGAACTCGAACAGGCGCTGGCCGAAACCTCCCACGCTGACTGCGCTACTCGGCGCGTCAGATAGGGGCCCATTAACCCACCACGCTGATATTTAAGTGAGAACTCATACATTGCTTCTCGCCAAGCCGCTGAAATAAAGCCGAGCAACAAAACAATAAAACCAAACAAGAAAGCCCCAAAAAACAATTGAATTGGTTTGGTGGGTTTTATTGTTTTTAGAAATTAAAGTAGTTCCTAAGCGCCCTGGTCGCAGTACGTTTAACCAACATTCCATCGTGGTGGTTCTAACGGACCCCTATCTGACGCGCCGAGTAGCACAGTCAAAATAAGGAGAGAGGGAGCGACTGTCTGAGTTCCGCAGTGGCTTGCGTCTTTTGCAAGCCGCTAGGGCGAGTTTCGCGACCGCTTATTTTGGCGAGCAACGGAGGGGAAAAGCGGAAGCTAGGGTGCCCTTTCTTTTGGTGACTTATTCTTTGGGCAAGCAAAGAAAAGTCACTCGCCTACGGGCGAAAAGGAGTGCTGCAATAGAACGACGAACCACCCAAAGAAATACCGATTAGCACTTCCTGCAAGTGGAATGCTTACTCCTCATTGCAACCAAACTAAGCATGAACCTGGCCTGGATTCTGGCCTTCGCCAGAATGACGAGTGTGCGTGCATCCCTATTGCAGAGTGGATTAACTTCCGCATAAGCCAGCCGTTACGCAGGCATAGAGCATGCTCTATGAAACCTCTGCTGCACCGACGAACAAATAAACATGCTGAATGCATAGGTGATTATGAGCTGAGAATTTAAAGCAAAAATCTGTTTTTGAATGCTGATTCATCAAATAAAAAAGCGCACTATTCAGTGCGCTTTTCTTCTGCAGTTATTACTTACCCAAGGTTAGGTGCTAACCATCTCTCTAACCAGGCTTTCTCTACATTTCTTCTCTTAGCCATCTCTTCCACCTGGTCGTTACCTATTTTATCGACACTGAAATACCTGGAGTCCGGATGTGCCAGGTAGAAACCACTCACTGCTGCTGCCGGTAACATCGCGTAGCTATCGGTCAGCTGCATGTCGATCTCTTCTGCTTGCAATACCTTGAACATCTCGGCTTTCACCGTATGATCAGGGCAGGCGGGATAGCCTGGTGCCGGCCGTATGCCCTGGTATTTCTCCTTGATCAGGGCTTCACTGTCCAGCTGTTCGCTGGCGACATACCCCCATAGATCTTTACGCACACGCTCATGCATATACTCGGCAAATGCTTCTGCCAGGCGGTCAGCCAGTGATTTGAACATGATGGCGTTGTAGTCATCATGATTCTTTTCATAGTCGGCCAGGCGTTTTTCCATGCCTAGGCCGGCGGTGACGGCAAACAGGCCTATGTAATCATCGGTGCCTTTAGGCGCGATAAAATCAGCCAGACACTGGTTCGGGCGTGCGACACCGTCGATCACCGGTTTTTGTGTTTGCTGACGCATGCCGTACCAGGTGAGTGCGACTGTAGCGCGGGTTTCATCGGTGTAAATCTCGATATCGTCACTGTTTACCTGATTGGCCGGAAACAAGGCGATCACACCATTGGCAGATAACCAGCGGCCATCGACGATGCGTTTTAGCATGGTCTGCGCTTCAGCAAATACTTTGGTTGCAGCTTCACCGACAACTTCATCTTTAAGGATAGCCGGGTAAGGCCCTGCCAGATCCCAGGTCTGGAAGAACGGGCCCCAGTCTATATATTGGGCGATCAGTGCCAAGTCTATGTTTTTAAACACCCGCCGACCTATGAATTTGGGTTTTACCGGCGCATTCGCGCCCACAAAATCCACTTTGGCAGCATTGGCACGGGCATCGGCCAAGGTCAGCATAGGCACGCCTTTTTTGTTGGCATGCTGGTGGCGGGCTTTTTCGTAATCGGCCTGGATCTCGGCCAGGTAGGCGCCACGCGTTTCCGGTGTCAGCAGGTTTTGCATGACACTGACCGAGCGCGAAGCATCCGGCACATAAATCACCGGGCCTTCGTAATGAGGCGCAATCTTCACGGCGGTATGGGCGCGCGAGGTGGTCGCCCCACCAATCAATAGCGGCGTCTGGCTTTCAACGAAGTGCGGGTCGCGTTGCATTTCTCTGGCGATATAAGCCATTTCTTCCAGCGAAGGCGTGATCAGGCCGCTCAGACCGATAATATCGGCATTCTCAGCCTTGGCCATGGCCAGAATCTCGGCGGCGGGCACCATCACGCCCATATTCACCACTTCGAAGTTGTTGCACTGCAACACCACCGAGACGATGTTTTTGCCGATGTCGTGCACATCGCCTTTAACCGTGGCAATGACCACCTTGCCCTTGGGCTTGGCCACCACACCGGTGCGTTTTTCTTCCAGGGCTTTTTCTTCTTCGATAAACGGGATCAGATGCGCCACGGCGGATTTCATCACGCGGGCGGATTTCACCACTTGTGGCAGGAACATCTTGCCCTGGCCGAACAGATCACCGACCACATTCATGCCATCCATCAGCGGGCCTTCAATCACATGGATAGGACGGCCGCCGCTGTTCATTATCTCCTGGCGCACTTCTTCGGTATCGGCAACGATAAAGTCGGTAATGCCGTGCACCAGCGCATATTCCAGGCGCTTGCTCGCAGGCACGGGGCTCTCCGGCGTACCGCGCCAGGCCAGCGTGGCTTCGGCTTTTTTGCCACCGGCTACTAACGTACCGGCGATTTCGATCATGCGTTCTGTGGCTGCCAGCGGATTCTCAGGGTCGACTACGCGATTCAATACGACGTCTTCGACGCGTTCGCGCAATTCCGCAGGGATATCGTCATACACACCGACCATGCCGGCGTTAACGATGCCCATGGTCATGCCAGCCTGGATGGCGTGGTAGAGGAAAACGGTATGGATGGCCTCACGTGCCGGTTCGTTGCCACGGAAACTGAAGCTGACGTTGGACACCCCACCGGAGATGCGCGCATAGGGCAGGTTTTGCTTGATCCAGCGCGTCGCTTCGATAAAGTCCACCGCGTAGTTGTTGTGTTCTTCGATACCCGTTGCCACGGCAAAAATATTGGGGTCAAAAATAATGTCTTCCGGCGGGAAACCCTGGCCTACCAGCAAGTCATACGCGCGTTTGCAAATCTCGGTTTTGCGCGCGTAAGTATCGGCCTGGCCGGTTTCATCAAACGCCATCACCACCACGGCAGCGCCATAGCGCTGGCACAACTTGGCCTGACGCAGGAATTCGGTTTCGCCTTCTTTCATCGAGATGGAGTTGACGATGGCTTTGCCTTGCACGCACTTGAGGCCAGCCTCGATCACCGCCCATTTTGACGAGTCGATCATGATGGGCACGCGGGCGATATCCGGCTCTGAAGCCACCAGGTTGAGGAAATGCGTCATCGCCTTGACCGCATCCAGCATGCCTTCATCCATATTGATATCGATGACTTGCGCGCCGTTTTCTACCTGCTGGCGCGCCACACTGAGCGCTTCTTCGTATTGCTCGTTGATGATCATGCGCGCAAACGCTTTGGAACCGGTGACGTTGGTACGCTCACCGACGTTCACATACAGCGAGCTTTCATCAATGATAAACGGCTCCAGCCCGGACAGCTTGGTCGTCACCGGTAGCGTTGGCACCTGACGCGGTGGCAGCGCCTTGATCGCTTCATAAATCGCATTGATATGATCTGGCGTGGTACCGCAGCAACCGCCCGCAATATTGATAAAGCCGCTATCGGCAAATTCCTTGACCAGGCTGGAAGTCACATCCGGCGTTTCGTCAAAGCCAGTGTCTGACATCGGGTTAGGCAGACCGGCGTTGGGATAGATACAGACAAAGGTATCCGCCACCTTGCTGAGTTCTTCAGCGTAGGGACGCATCAGGGTGGCGCCCAGCGCACAGTTGAGGCCTACCGTCAGCGGTTTGACATGACGCACTGAGTGCCAGAACGCAGTCACCGTCTGGCCAGACAGGATACGGCCGGAAGCATCGGTGACCGTGCCGGAGATCATGATAGGCCAGGTCTTGCCCTGCTCGTCAAAGAAAGTCTCAATCGCAAACAAAGCGGCTTTACAGTTAAGCGTATCAAAAATGGTTTCCACCATCAGGATATCAGCACCACCATCGACCAGCCCGCGGATCTGCTCGTGGTATGAAGTCACCAGTTGATCAAAGCTGACGTTACGCGCGGCCGGATCGTTTACATCCGGCGAGATAGAAGCAGTTTTTGGCGTGGGGCCCAAAGCACCGGCGACAAAGCGCGGTTTGTCTGGTGTGCTATATTTCACGCAGGCGGCCTTGGCTAATTTGGCCGATGCTACGTTCATCTCATACACCAGGTGCGCCATGTGATAGTCATCTTGCGCAACACTGGTGGCACCAAAGGTATTGGTTTCTACAATATCGGCCCCTGCAGCCAGGTATTTCTCGTGGATTTCCTGGATCACCTGTGGCTGGGTCAGTGTCAGCAGCTCGTTATTGCCTTTGACGAACAGCTCGCGCTCACCGGCCGGGCCCTGGAAATCTTTGAAACGTTCGCCGCGATAATCTGCCTCGGTCAGCTTGTATTGCTGGATCATGGTCCCCATCGCGCCATCCAGGATCAGAATGCGTTTGGACAAGGCTTCACGTAGCCATTGCTCAGTGGTGGAGACGGACAGTTGCGTCATGCGTATCAACTTGCAAATAAAAACGCTATTTTAACACAGCGGGTTTCAAGCTCTGTTGCTAGAAATTAAAGCGGAAAGTCGTCATCAGCACATGGTTTTCGCGGTCTACGGTGCGGGTATTGATAAACTGGTTCAGGTAGCCGACATCAACATTGGAGAAGTCACTGAATTTCCAGTTGACGCCCAGGAACAGACGGTTCTGGTCTATGCCTCGGCGTACGCCCCACTCGGTCTGGTTAAAGTTGATAAACAGCTCGTCATACACCACCCACTGCAATTGCGGGTGCAGCGTGCTTGGCGTGGTGGCCCTGACCATTTGCCGCATGCGGTGACCAATATCCTGAAAGTCTTCGCGGCGACGTTGTTCCAAGCGCGTGCGGCTGGTAAAAGTAATCGCCGCCACTTCGTCAAACTGGTATTGAAACTGTTCCCATAAGCGGTTTTCACGAAAGCTGGATTGTCCGGTGGGATGCGTGATGATGGTGTCGTAACCTAGCCAGACACTGCTTTTTGGGTTGAATTTATAAAATACCGCTGGGCGCAAAATCAGCTGGTCAAAATCGCGACCTTCTTCTCGCCAGCGCGGATGCGTATCCATGCTCCAGTAAACATTGTCTGCCGGTAGCTTGCCTTGCGTGTAGAAGCTTAACCAGTAGCGGCCATCTTCTTCAGTATCCGCAAAGGCAGGCAGTGAGCCAAGCAAAGCCAGCATGAAAAAAATACGGCTGAAAAAAATATAGTCGAATCGGGAAAATGACATTAACATCGCGGCATTCTATTTGGTATAAAACAGCATGGATAAAACTGGCTGCCATTCAGCGGCCAGCTATGTAAGGGGATTGCATGATATCAGGTTTGGTTCAACTCTTTTTGTGGCAGGGCCTGGGCGAATTGCTCAGCAAGTTTTTCCTGCCCGGCATTCCGGGGCCGGTGCTGGGCCTGTTGTTATTACTGGCATTTTTATGCTTTAAAGGCCAGGTAGATAGCGACCTTGCCAATGTGGCAGACGCTTTCCGCCAGCATCTGGGATTATTGTTTGTGCCCGCCTCAGTCGGTGTGCTGCTTTTTCTGCCTGAATTACAGACGCATGCGCTGGCGGTCACAACCTCCTTGCTGGTCAGCGTGATCCTGACCATTGCGGTAACGGCGATTGTGCTCAAGGTGTTCTGGTATTTTTCACTCAAACGCAACAAAGGCATCACCAGAGAGCAGCGCCATGAATAAACGCATCCCAATTTCTGAAATATGGGTCTACCTGTCAGGCGACCCGCTGTTTGCGCTGATCATCACGCTGGCGACTTATCAATTAGGCTATTTGTTATACGTGCGCGCCAAACGCCATCCGCTGGTCAACCCGGTCGCGATTGCGGTGATCCTGACCTGCCTGATTATCGATGCGCTGGATATGCCGTATGAGAAATACTTTGAAGGCGCGCAGTTTGTACACTTCCTGCTGGGCACAGCCACCGTCGCGCTTGCAGTGCCTATCTACTACGGTTTTAAACGCATGCAGGGCAAGATATTCCATATCTGGGTCGCACTGACAGCGGGCAGTACGGTATCCATTATCAGCGCAGTGGCGATCAGCAAACTGATGGGCGCTTCTGACAATATTGTCGGCAGCATGTATGCCAAATCGGTGACCACACCGATCGCGATGGGCATTGCCGAGCGCTTGAGCGTCTCTCCCACCCTGACCGCCGTATTTACCGTGATTACCGGCATGCTGGGGGCCATTTTGGCGCCTTATATCCTCAACGCGGTCAAAGTACACCAATGGTGGATACGCGGCACGGCGATTGGCGTCGGGGCGCACGGCCTGGGTATTACACGCGCGTTTAGCGTGAACGAAGAAGCCGGGATTTATGCCAGCATGGCGATGGGGCTGAATGGCGTGATCAGCGCGATTGGATTACCGATTGTGCTGACTTATCTGCGTCCGCATCTAGGTTTTTGATATCTGGGTGGAATGTTTTCCACACTAGTGTATTTAGTATGATCGTCATTCTGGCCGTCGCCAGAACAGACAATCTGTTGCACCAATCATCTGCTTTCGCAAAAGCAGTCCGTTACGCAAACACTGCGCATACCCTGCAAAACAACCATTTCATTGAAATAAATGCTTCGAAGCTGACACCCAGCTTACAAACGGCCATTTTATGCGAACTTGGCCAGTTTCCGGCTTGTCATTCGCCATGTAAAAGCGTTTAATGTAAGTATTGTAAAGCCTTAAAAAGACATTTTGGTGCCGGGTTTTTAAGCGCTTATTTCATCCATTAAAACCCTCATTACAGAAAATAGATCCTTTTCCGTTAACTGACTTAATGCATAAACATTTGAATACAGCCGCAATGCAACTCAGACTGTGGGTCGTCACAGTACTGCTGACTGTACTCGGCTTTGCATTAGTCGCTGAATTCTCCGATCATTCCAGCTACAGCGATGACACCGTCAGGGTGCGCGTGGCCGAAATCATTGAATACACCGGCGATGGCGAATCGCACCTTACTTCGCCGCTTTACCTGATCCCCCCTGCCGCAAGCATGATGATTGCCTGCGCGATTCCTTTTGCGTTGCTGTGTTTCTCTCGCCGTCGCGTGGCCCCACGCCCGGTGGTTGTCCGTCACCTGCATTCGCGCGCACCGCCTACCTCACTTTAAGGTGTTATCTGCGTTTGTGCCAAGCATGGCGCGCGCTGAACCTGAACACCCGCACCCCTGTATCCCGTCATTGTGAGGTAAGTGCCTGCTTGTGCCTGAAACAAGCAACCTCACCTGCACCATGCGGACATCACAGACTGTGTATTGCCAGACAGGTTTATCGCACATGCCCGACCACCCCACGCAGAACACCAGTGCGTTGCCTTACCCTTTCTTTATTATCAGATACACACAAACACTATGATTAAACAGCATTCAATGATTAGGCACCTGGTTGTTTTAGGTTTTCTTGGCAGCGTGCTCAGCGCCTGTCACAAAGAGGAAGAGCACAAGGAAGCGCCGCCCAAACTGGAGGTGACCTCGCCGTTGCGCAAGGACACCAGCATTACCAAGGAATATGTCGCCCAGATCCATGCCATCCAGCATATTGAATTGCGCGCGCTGGAACGTGGCTATCTGCAGGATATCTTTGTCGATGAAGGGCAAGTGGTCAAACAGGGGCAACCCATGTTTAAGATCATGCCGAATGTCTACCAGGTCGAACTGCTGAAAGCCGAAGCCGAGACCAAGACCGTGCAGATCGAATACGAAAACACACGTGCGCTGGCCGAGAAGAATATTGTCTCGCCCAATGAACTGGCGCTGGCCAGAGCCAAGCTCGACAAAGCCAATGCCGAAGTCAAGCTGGCACAAACGCATTTGAATTTTACTGATATCAAGGCACCGTTTACTGGCATCATGGATCATCTTGCCGCACGGAAAGGCAGCCTGATGGACGAAGGCGACCTGCTGACTACGCTGTCTGATAACAGCAAAATGTGGGTGTATTTCAACGTGCCGGAAGCCGAGTACCTGGATTACATGGCGATACAAGGCCGCGATGAACACCGCAAGGTCAAACTGAAAATGGCCAATGCGCAAGTATTTAACCAGGAAGGCACCATAGAAACCATAGAAGGTGATTTTGACAACAAAACCGGCAATATCGAATTCCGCGCCGTGTTTAACAACCCTGACCGCGTGCTCAGGCATGGCGAGACCGGCAACATTTTAATGGAAGTGCCGTTTGCGAATGCGTTGCTGATTCCACAAAAAGCCACGTTTGAGGTGCTGGATAAAACCTATGTGTATGTGGTGACCAAGGCCAACAAGCTGGAACAACGCCTGATCACGATTGCGGCCGAGCAGCCACATCTGTTTATCGTCAAAGCTGGCCTGAAAGAAGATGATCGCGTATTGATCGAAGGCCTGCGCAGGGTGCAAAACGGAGAAACCATCGCGGTGAACTTCCAGACACCGGAGCATGTGTATTCCCATTTAGACCTTTACGCCGAATAGTCAGCCAGAAAGCGAATCCCCCATGCTAAGTATTTTTATCAAAAGACCGGTCATGGCGATTATTCTGTCGCTATTGATCGTGTTTTTAGGCTTTCTTTCCATCAAGTCACTACCGACTTCGCAGTTCCCTGATATTGCGCCGCCACGCGTGATCGTCTCTCTGGCTTATCCAGGCGCGAGTGCGGATGTATTGGTGCAATCGTCCCTCATCACCATAGAACGCGCCATCAACGGCGTGCCGGGCATGAAATACATCGTGTCTGATGCGACCAGTGCCGGTGAAGCGACTATCCAGGTGATTTTTGCGCTGGGCACTGACCCGAACCAGGCCATGATCAACGTCAAGACCCGGATTGACCAGGTGATGAGCCGTTTGCCTGAACTGGTGCAACTCGAAGGTGTGGTCGTCGAACGCGTGCAGCCTAGCATGCTGATGTACATCAACCTGTTCAGCAAAGATAAGAACGCTGACGAGAAGTTTTTGTACAACTACGCCAACGTCAACGTGATTCCTGAGATCCAGCGTGTGAACGGTATCGCCAGCGCCAAGATCCTGGGTAGCCGCCAGTATGCCATGCGTATCTGGCTCAACCCTGACCGCATGCGTGCTTACAAGGTGTCTATCGAAGACGTCATGAAAGCGATCAGCGAGCAGAGCATTATCGGCCGCCCTGGTCGTTTGGGTCAAAGCTCGGGTATTTCTGCGCAATCTAAAGAATACGTTCTGGTCTACAAAGGCCGTTACAACAAGCCGGAAGAATATGGCGACATTATTATCCGCGCCGATTCTGAAGGTGAGATCCTGAAACTGAAGGACATGGCCAAGATCGAACTGGGCAGCGAGTTCTTTGATATTTATTCCAACAAGGATGGCTTCCCTTCTTCTGCTATCGTGCTCAAACAAAACTACGGCAGTAACGCCAGCGAGGTGATTGAGAATGTGAAAAAACGCATGGAGGAGTTAAAACCCAACTTCCCGGCGGGCATGTCTTATGAAATCGACTACGACGTATCCAAGTTCCTGGATGCCTCTATCGAAAAAGTATTGCACACCCTGGTAGAAGCGTTTTTCCTGGTCGCGCTAGTAGTGTATGTTTTCCTCGGTGACTGGCGTTCTACCCTGATCCCTATCCTGGCGGTGCCGGTGTCGTTGATCGGTGCCTTCTTTTGCATGCAATTATTCGGCGTCACCATCAACCTGATCACCCTGTTCGCGCTGGTGCTGGCGATCGGTATCGTGGTCGATAACGCCATTGTGGTGGTAGAAGCCGTACACGCCAAGTTTGAAGAAGATGAACACATCACGCCCTACCGCGCCACGCAAAAAGTGCTGGGCGAGATTGGTGGCGCGATTGTGGCCATTACCCTGGTGATGACGGCTGTATTTATTCCGGTGGCCTTTATGTCTGGGCCGGTCGGCGTGTTTTACCGCCAGTTTTCTATCACCATGGCCTCTTCTATCGTGATTTCCGGTATCGTCGCCTTGTCACTGACACCGGTGCTGTGCGCGATCCTGCTGAAAAACCATCACGGCCAGCCTAAACGCAGAACGCCTATCAGCTGGTTGCTCGATAAATTCAACCGCTGGTTTGACCGCCTGACCGGGCACTACACCAAATTGCTGGGTAAGATCGTGACTGTGCGTACGATTTCAGTACTGGCACTGGCCGGGTTTGCCTTCGGTACCTTTGTCGTCAACAAAACCCTGCCAGCCGGATTTATCCCCGGTGAAGACCAGGGCCAGATTTACGCCATTATCCAGACGCCACCTGGCTCAACACTTGAAGCCACCAACAAGGTCGCTCGCTTGCTGCAAAAAGAAGCGCAGAGCATTGATGGCATTGAATCGGTTTCATCACTGGCCGGTTATGAGATCCTCACTGAAGGCCGTGGTTCTAACGCCGGTACCTGTTTGATCAACCTGAAAGACTGGTCCAAACGCAGTAAATCGGTGCACCAGATCATTGAAGAACTGGAAGAAAAAACCAAGAACTTCGGTGCGGTGATCGAGTACTTTGAACCACCTGCAGTGCCTGGTTACGGTGCGGCTTCTGGCCTGGCCTTACGCCTGCTGGATAAAACCAATGGTACTGACTACCATGCGTTCGACAAGATCAACCAGGAGTTCATGGCAGCGCTGGGTAAACGCAAGGAGCTTTCAGGCCTGTTCACCTTCTATGCGGCCAACTATCCGCAATATGAGCTGGAAATCGACAACAAGGCAGCCATGCAAAAAGGCGTGTCTATCGGTAAAGCGATGGACAACCTGAACATCCTGATCGGCAGTACTTACGAGCAGGGCTTTATCCGCTTTAATAATTTCTTCAAGGTGTATACCCAGGCCAGCCCTGAGTTCAGGCGCTACCCTAGCGACATCCTCAACTACTACGTGAAGAACGAAGATGGCGAAATGGTGCCTTACTCTGCCTTTATGAAAATGAAGAAAATGCAGGGCCCTAACGAAATCACGCGTTACAACCTGTATAACTCAGCCACCATCCGTGCCGCACCAGCGCCTGGTTATACCAGTGACGATGCGATCAAGGCGGTGAAAGAAGTCGCCAAAGCCACCTTGCCACATGGCTATGACATCGGCTGGGAAGGCCTGTCGTTTGACGAAGCACAACGTGGTAACGAAGCTGTGCTGATTTTTGGTGTGGTGCTGATCTTCGTTTACATGGTGCTCGCTGCGCAATACGAAAGTTTTGTATTGCCACTGGCGGTGATCCTGTCATTACCAGCAGGCGTGTTTGGTACATTCTTCCTGCTGAAATCGCTAGGGTTGGCCAATGATATCTATGCACAGGTCGGGCTGGTGATGCTGGTGGGCCTGCTGGGTAAAAACGCGGTGCTGATCGTGGAATTTGCCGTGCAAAAACATAATCAGGGCATGTCGCTGCGGGATGCCGCGATTGAAGGCGCCCGAGCACGGTTCCGGCCTATCCTGATGACTTCGTTTGCGTTTCTGGCTGGCTTGATCCCATTGGTGATGGCAACTGGCGCGGGCGCTGTAGGTAACCGCACCATCGGCACCTCTGCCTTTGGCGGCATGCTGTTCGGCACCGTATTCGGCGTCATCCTGATCCCTGGTCTTTATTACATGTTCGCAAAAATGACAGATGGTAAAACCCTGATCAGACATGAGGAACAAGAACCTCTGACTGAAATGTATCACTATAGCAATGGGCTGGAAAATGACGATGATGAAGCTTAATCCTAACGCACGCAAACCCTCGCTGTGGCTGCTGAACTCCCGTAAAACCGCAGCCTGGTTGATAGCAGGCAGTACAGCCATGCTGCTGCAATCCTGCTCTATTCCCGGCATCACGACCAAGCAGGCCGATACCAGTTTACCCACCCACTTTCAGGAGGCCGTAGAACCGGCGGGCAATAGTGCCGATGCCAACTGGAAAGACTTTTTTGACGACCAGCACCTGATCTCGCTGATCGATATTGCAGTGGCCAACAACAAAGAAGTCAACATGATGGCGCAACGTATCAGCGTCGCCCAGAACGAGATCCAGGCCAGGCGCGGTGAGTATCTGCCATTTGTCGGCATAGGCGCGAGTGCCGATAAGGAAAAAGTCGGCAAATATACCCGCAACGGCGCCGTGGAAGAAAACCTGGATATCAAGGAAGGGCGTTCTAATCCGCGCTTTCTGGGTAACTACCAGTTTGGCCTGACCGCCTCGTGGGAGCTGGACGTGTGGAAGAAACTGCGTAACGCCACCAAAGTCGCGGTGACGGAATACATGGCCAGCATAGAGGGCAAACACTTCCTGGTGACCAACCTGGTGGCAGAAGTCGCTAATTCATACTACGAACTGGTGGCGCTGGATAACGAACTGGAAACACTGGACCAGAATATCGCCATCCAGCAAAACGCCTTTGAAGTGGTGAAACAACTGCAACAATACGCACGCGCCAACTCCCTGGCGGTGAAGCGGTTTGAAGCAGAGGTGAAAAAGAACCAGAGCCGCCAGTTTGTGTTGAAACAGCAGATTGTTGAAACCGAAAACCGCATCAACTTTTTGCTAGGCAGAACCTCGCAACCGGTTGCGCGTTCATCGGCACACTTTATGGATATGCAACCGAAAATGGTCCAGGCCGGTGTGCCCTCCGAGTTGCTGGCTAACCGCCCGGATATCCGCCAGGCCGAACTGGAACTCTCAGCGGCCAAACTGAATATCGATGTCGCCAAAGCCAACTTCTACCCTTCGTTCGCTATCCGTGGCGGGCTGGGCTTCCAGGCATTTGATCCAAAATACCTGCTGAATATCCCAGCCTCGATCGCAGCCTCGTTTGGGGGTGAACTGGTCGCCCCGCTGATTAACCGCAATGCGATCGAAGCGCAATACAAAAGCGCCAGCGCCCTGCAAGTTCAGGCTGCGTATGAATATGAGCAGACCATCATCAATGCCTATATGGAAGTCGCTAACCAGGTTTCAAACATCGACAACCTGGACAAAAACTACCAGCTGAAAAACAAACAAGTGGAAGCATTAACGCAATCGATTGATGTCGCCAACCAACTGTTCAAAGCTGCCCGTGCCGACTATATGGAAGTACTGTTGACGCAACGCGATGCACTGGATGCCAAAATGGAACTGATAGAAACCAAGCAACAACAGGTTTCCGCAGTGGTGAATCTGTACCGCTCACTGGGTGGTGGCTGGAAGTAAACACCAATATCAACCACCCAAACAAACCTATTCCATCTCGCTTTTAATTGCTATTGACTCATTGCGAGATGGAATAGGATTTTCCCTAACAAAGCCACAACGTGGTGGTTTTAACCGGGCCCCTATCTGACGCGCCGAGTAGCGCAGGCAAAATAAGGAGGAAGGGAGCGACTGTCTGAGTTCCGCGGTGGCTTGCGTCTTTTGCAAGCCGCTAGGGCGAGTTTCGCGACCGCTTATGCCTAAGTCCGGCAACGCAACGGACGAAAGTCCTGGTTCGAGCAACGCAGGAAACAAGCGGAAGCTAGGGTGCCCTTTCTTTTGGTGACTTATTCTTTGGGCAAGCAAAGAAAAGTCACTCGCCTAGGGGCGAAAAGGAATGGTGCAATAAAGCAGAAACCTCGAATGCTTAACCACTCAAAGAATTAGTTTTTAAACCACCTGTAAATGAAACACTTGCTCCCTACTGTAACAAAACTATGCATGAACCCTGCCTGGATTCTGGCCTCCGCCAGAATGACGAATGGGGATTTATCTCTATTGTAGGGCGGATCAACTGCCGCATAATCCAGTCATTTCGAAGGCACAGAGTTACTCTGCGGAACCCATGCTAAATCCTACGCCAGTATGACGAACAGAAGAGTGTTTCGTGATCACTACGAATCAGCAAGCAATGGCATTAACCACCGCTCCAACACCACCACAATATACGCCTGCTCATCCAGACTAAGCACCCTCCCCTCCGGGATGCGATGCCACTTCGCCAAACACCCGCGACAACAAGTCGCCGTTGCATGTTGTGCCACAAACACCGGATGCCCACGCATCGGTGTTTGCTGCCCTTCATTGGCAATCACTGCCGGGGCCAGCCTATCTGCAATAAAGGTCTCTGCATGATCGAGCACCACGGCCAGGCCCTTTTGCCGCAGGTATTGCAAATCCCTGGCATTGAGATGAAAGCTGGTACGAAACTTGGAGCGTTGCAATGTTTGAAACAACTGATCCAGATCGCGCATGATTTATCAGGGGCTAATGCAGTTCCGACAAATGCAGGTCACGCAGTTTTGGTGCTTTGACGGCTGTCACGCCTACCACGGCTATCGTCATACACCCGCCAAATATCACCGAGGGCACCAGGCCCATGAACCTGGCTGTAAGGCCGGATTCAAATGCGCCCAGCTCATTGGAGGAACCGATGAAAATACCATTGATGGCGGACACCCGTCCGCGCATGCCATCAGGCGTTGCCAGTTGCAAAATGGTTTGCCGCAAAATCACGGAGACGGCGTCCATGGTGCCGGAAATCGCCAGGATCACGATCGCCAGCCAATAGGTGCTGGTCAAGCCAAAGGCGATCATGCACAGGCCAAACCCGGCCACCGCCAGCAGCAACCAGCGGCCGCTATGCTGGTGTATCGGTTTCTTAGCCAGCCAGATACCTGTGACAATCGCCCCCACCGCCGGGGCCGCACGCAACACGCCCAACCCTTCCGGGCCCATCTGGTACACATCATGCACAAAGGCAGGCAACATGGCCACGGTGCCGCCAAACAGCACGGCAAACATATCCAGCAACTGTGCTGCCAGCACTACCTGCGTGCGCCTGACGAAACGTAACCCTTCAGCGATGCTGGCAAATACTTTCATAGGTGCATGGCTGCGATGCTCCTGCACACGCAAGGTCAGTGCTGCGATCGCAGCGCCCAGCGCCAGCAAGGCGGATATTTCATAGGCCACATATTTATCGGCAAAGCCGACCAGCAAACCACCAATCGCGGGGCCGACAATCAGGCCGATCTGGAACATAGAGCTGCCTATGCCAGAAGCCCGCGCAATCGACGCGCGCGGGATGATCAACGCAAACAGGGTGTTATAACTGGGCGAGATCAGCGCGCGCGCAAAGCCGGTCAGCGCGACCGTGCCATAAATCCACATCACGATATGGGTGGGCTGATGCTGGGTAATCAGCACCAGCATACAGGCATTCAACGCCAGAAACAGCGCCGACACCATGGCGAAGCCGCGCCGTGAAAAGTAGTGATCGACCGCGTGCCCAAGAAAAAGGGCACTGCTCATATAGGGGATGACTTCCGCCAGCCCGATCAGGCCAAGCGACCATGGGTCATGCGTCAGCTCATAAATATGCCAGCCGATGGCCACCATCATCATCTGGTAAGACAGCACCATCATGATACGAAAAGCGAGCAACTTGGGGAAAGCAAAGCCCTGATGGGCCAGAATCTGACGAACGGATAAAGACATAGCCATATTATACGCTATCCAACCTTGTGCCCTGATGGTGAGTCGGCGCTTTGGTTGTGCCGCGGATTACCCTACAATAGCGCGGCGGGTGCAGTGAATCAGGCAGTACGCGAAGTTTATTCGCTGATGAGCCGTCGTGGCCTCGTGCGACTCTGCCGATATAGATGGGGCGCACCCGCCCTCTTTAATTTGTTTGTTTAACCCGCCTGGCTAAACTGATAGCAGCGAAAAAATTGCCAACCTCATTTATTCAACTGTTAGCCATGCGTTCATATTCATTTACCAGTCTCTTATTTTTATTCGCTTTCTCCTGTTCACTCATGGCTGCTGACAATATCCGCGCTGACCAGACCTTTGATCAGCCGGTGATAATGCCTGCGCCAGTGATTACTTACCTGGCACAAGAAATCAGCTCGGCTTACCCTGAGTGCAAACAAGAAGGTGCAACGATAAACAAAGCTTTTCAGGCAAAAACAGTCGCTTTGAACTCATCGGTGAAAGCGTTGGTCGTAAAACCACGGTATAGCTGTTTTTGCAGCGATGACGGCTGCCCGATGTGGGTGTTTGCCGCTGCGCCAAATCAGGCAAAACTGATTTTCGAATCGCCGATGGCCGGCTTGCTCACTTTCTCGGACAAGAAAAGCAAGGGCTACCCTGATATCAAGGTATCTGGCGGATTAATCACCCATGGTTATGAAGTAGGTTATGTGTGGGATGGCGCGGAATACCAGGAGAGTTATAACCAGGTATGGGTGTGGAACCCTGAACGGCAATGTAATGAAGCAGAAATTGAAGAACTGCAAAGCGGTAAATGGATTAAGACATCAAACATATGTCTTAAATTTTAATTGTTATTCATCGCGCTTTGTATAAGCAGCTTTGAAAGTAAAAGGCATACGAAAGATGTTTGTAACAATGAAATCACTACCTTCAATCGCAACTGTTTGTTTTGCGTTGCTCTTCGCCACAACAGCACTGGCTGATGACACTTTTAGCACCAAGGAGCAGTTCAAAACACCGGCTAAAATCCCCGCGCCTGTCATTGCACAGCTGACTAAAGAAGTAGGCAAAAGTGCTTTAGCCAGTTGTTCGGAACCCAAGCCAGCGGATATATTTGAAGCTGAAATAGTGAGCCTGAATAAAACCACCAAAGCCTATCTGGTAAAACCCGCGCGCACCTGCCTGTGCACAGAGGGCTTTTGCCCGGTATGGCTGTTTCAAATGAAAGGCAGTGCGGCAAAACTGATCTGGCATGCCTCTGCCACTCAAAAGGTAGACGTGTTAGAAAAGAAATTAAACGGATACAGAAAGATCAATGAAGCCTCCAGTGATGCGGTGCATGGCAGCGAATCGACATGGTCATGGGATAGAAACAGTTATACCGAAATCTATAAAAATGCCTGGCATATGGATGCCGACAAGAAATGCCGCTTAGGCGAAGAAACCATACAGCTGGTGGATGGCAAAATGGTCAATCACACGATAAAATGTCCGCAGGATTAGGTTGCCGAACCTGAACTGCCTGGCGACCTGAGAGTGATCTTTATGACACCTGGGGAATGATGCCTGGGTAGCTTGCTGCCACGGGATAGGAGCCAAGTATGTTGAGAGTGATTGCAGCATTTCTGACCGCACCTGCCTTGGCCATCACGTTCATGTGTGTGTTATTCGGCGGTTATCCATTCGGCGATGCACTGGTGATTAGCCTGATGATCACTTATATCACCTACCCGTTTGTACTGGCGATAGGCCCGCCATTGTTCTGGTTACTCTATCAAAAACAATGGCTGGGACTCACCGCCTGCATAATGGCCGCGCTACTATGTGCCGCTATCGTCTTCATATTTATGCTGAGCCCGCTGGACCACGCGGAAAGGCTACAGAAACTACATGCGCAAGGCCTGTTCATCTTTGCCTCGGCGGTGATAGGCGGCGGCCTGTTCTGGTTCATCGGCGTCAGACATAACCAGGCAATCAAGCGACCTGTGAATAGCGTAGATGCCGCAGCACCTTAGCCGGATCTTGCTGATCGTGCTGGCATTGGTGCAGCCTTTACCAGCCATGGCAACAGACAGCATGCAGCTGTGGGTCACGGTAGACTGGGAAGGGCTGTCGCTGGAAGAAGATAACCTCCAGGCCATGCGTGCCTTCCGCGAGAAATTCCCCTACATTCCTCTATTGCACCTGATCAATCCGGCTTATTTCATACAGCCAGGCGTGAACCGTGCACAGATAGGCAGCCATATACGCAGCACTTTTCTTGCGCATGACACAGTCGGCTTGCATGTGCACGCGATGCGCTCGCTGGTTGAACATTGCGGCATCGCGTTTCAGACAACGCCATCGATCGCAGATGTGCAAGAGGATTGCACCCACACAAGCTGCGGCTATTCGGTCAGCCTGGAATACGCTTACAGCCAGCACGAACTCACCAAACTGGTGGCTTGTAGCAGTGAATTGCTCACGACCAATGGCTTTCAACGCCCCCGCCATTTTCGCGCCGGGGCCTGGCAATTTGGCCCCAAGTTACAGGCAGCGCTGGAAGCGAACCGCTTTGTGTGGGATAGCTCAACGATTGATGCCAACCTGCTGACCGGACGCTGGCACCAGGATAGCAGCATGATACGCTTGCTAAAAAAACTGCACCCGCACAGTACACCGCTTGCGCAGCCATTTGCGCTGAGTATAAACCTGATGGAATACCCGGACAATGCCGCGCTGGCTGACTACACCAATACAAAAGCGTTATTGCAGCTGTTCGAGCAGCTGCTCAATGCCCATCACTCGGTCATGGTGCTGGGCTTTCACCAGGAAACCGCTGCCGATTATCTGATCCGGCTGGAGCGCGCGATCCCGCATATGGAAAAACTTGCGCGGGAAAAGAATGTCCGTATTGAATGGATGCACTAAATAAAACAACCTGCCTATGATCCGGCTTGCGCCTGATCAATGTGACTTTATGGACTTATTTTCCGAACAACACCCTGAACTAGTACCGCTGGCTGAAGGTGCCTGCTGGTTGCCCGGTTTTGCCTTGCCGGTGATGGAAGCACTGTGGCGCAACTTGCAACAGCATTTATCCGAATACCCACCGCAACAGATGATGACCCCTATGGGCCTGATGTCCGTGAGAACCAGCAGTATGGGTGACTGGGGCTGGGTGGGTAATGGCCATGGCTATGCGTATAGCGCCATGCAGCCGGGCACCGGTTTGCCATGGCCGCGTATCCCGCCGGTGATATTGCAACTGGCGGCACAAGCGGCGCACAAGGCTGGTTATCATGCGTTTGTGCCGGATAGCTGCCTGATCAATGTCTATGCGCCTGGCAGTAAAATGGGCTTGCATCAGGACAAAGATGAAATGGATTTTTCGCAGCCGATAGTCTCGCTGTCACTGGGCATCCCGGCTACCTTTTTATTTGGCGAAAGCAAGCGTACCGATAAGCCGGTCAAAATACCGTTACAGCATGGCGATGTCGTGGTTTGGGGAGGTGCCAGCCGACGTTTTTATCATGGGGTGGCACCTGTGAAGGCAGATACGCACCCGCTGCTTGGCCCAAGACGAATCAACCTGACATTGCGAAAAGCCAAATAAAACCAGCGTTGAATTGAATGGCCTGGAACTATTAGCCTCAGAGTTGTCGGTAATCTTACAGTGTCTCCATAACTTCTGATTAACATCAAAAATCCGGCGCTATTCCGGGTTGCATCTGTTTTTCAAAGGAGTACACTGAACTTGTCCCCGCCGCCCAATTGATAAGGCAATTGAGAACAGGATGGGATCTTTTCATAAAAGGAGTTTGTCATGAATCTACAACTTACAGGACATCATTTAGAAATCACTCCGGCTTTGCGCGAGTATGTGTTATCCAAGTTTTCGCGCATCAGCAATCACTTCGACCATGTGATTGATGTCAAAGTCACCATGTCTGTTGAAAAGCTCGCCCAAAAGGTTGAAGCCACGCTACATGTTCCAGGTAACGATTTACACGCTGCCTGCACCGATGAGAATATGTACAGCGCCATCGACATGCTTACTGACAAACTTGACCGTCAGGTATTGAAACACAAGGAAAAACACGGCGACCATCATAAGTCTGGCGGTGCTGTGAAGCACCAGTTGAGCGCTTAACTTCTGTTTCAACTTCTCTACCCACCGGGTAGAGAATTCACCCTCCCCAATCACTTTTACCTCGTTTCACTCCCCAGTAACAACTTTCGGTTGTAAAATAAGCCTAGTCTCTTTGTTGCAATTGGTTCAGGACCATACATGGCACAAATCTCAGTGGCCGACTTGTACAAGCAAATTCGCGGAAAACTCAAATTGAAATGGGTGGCTGGCGAATCAGGCGGCAAAAAAATCCTCAACTCCGGCACCGTCACCAAACCGTCACTGGCACTGGTTGGGCATTTAAACTTTGTCCACCCTAACCGTGTCCAGGTGCTGGGCTGTGCCGAAATGGATTACCTGGGCGGCCTGAGCATCCTCGCGCTGCAACAGGCCGTGACCAACCTGTTTTCTACCGACCTGGCCATGGTCGTGGTCGCCAATGGCGAACAAGTACCGCCCACCATGCTGGAAGCCGCGCAGCAAAGCCAGGTGCCACTATTCACCACACCCATGATCAGCCCGCAACTGATGGAGCTGCTTAGCCATTATCTGGCGGTAGCCACGGCAGAAACCACCAGCCTGCATGGCGTATTCATGGAAGTACAAGGCTTTGGTGTGCTGATCACCGGCAGTGCTGCCATTGGTAAAAGCGAGCTGGCGCTGGAACTGATCTCACGCGGACACCGCCTGGTAGCCGACGATATTGTCGATTTTTACCGTATTTCCCCCGAACGTGTAGAAGGCCGTTGCCCGGAACTATTGCAGGATTTTCTGGAAGTACGCGGTTTGGGCATTCTGAACATACGCGCACTCTATGGCGACAATGCGGTCAAACCTACCAAGCCGCTGGATATGATGATACAGCTGGAACTGGCCGATGAAATGAACCCGCTGGAACTGGACCGCTTAAGCGCTAACCGCCAGACCGAACGCCTGCTGGATGTTGAAATCAGCAAAGTCATTATCCCCATTGCCGCCGGCCGCAACATCGCGGTACTTGTAGAAGCGGCGGTGCGTAACCATATGTTGTTACTACGCGGCGTCAATGCGACCAAGCAACTGACGCAACGGCAAAAGCAAATCATGCTGAGAGAGAGCAAATTACGATGACAAACAGGTGGTCACGCTAATGCAACTGGTGATTGTGACTGGCTTATCCGGTTCGGGTAAAACCATCGCGCTGCGGGTATTTGAAGACAGCGGTTATTACTGTATCGATAATTTGCCGGCGACCCTGCTACCGCATATCCAGAACCATGTCGCTGACCAGAACGCAGCCAAAGTGGCCGTCAGCATCGATAGTCGCAGCATCGCGATCGAATCTCTGCCCGATATCCTGCAAACATTGAAAACACAGGGCATCGCATTCCATCTGCTGTACCTGGATGCCAATAATGAAACGCTGGTCAAACGTTTTTCTGAGACGCGGCGTAAACATCCGCTGAGTACGCCCAGCCAGGCGCTGGCAGAAAGTATCACCCACGAGCGCGATTTGCTGTCTGGCCTGAGTAACATCGGCCATCATGTCGATACCAGCAACCTGTCATCCAACGCTTTGCGCAACCACACCCGCGACTGGATGCTGCAAATCGAACAGGGCTTTCAGGAAGTGCGCCCGCACAACCTGGTGCTGTCGTTTATTTCGTTTGGTTTTAAACATGGCATTCCGCTCGACGCCGACTTTGTGTTTGACGTGCGCAGCCTGCCCAACCCGCATTACGACCTGATCTTGCGGCCGTACAATGGGACACAGGCGCCTATCCAGCAATTCCTGCAAAATGAACCCATGGTGCTTGAAATGCAGCATGATATTCAGCACTATATAGAAAAATGGCTACCAAGCTTTTATCACGATCATCGCAGCTATGTCACGGTTGGCATCGGCTGCACAGGGGGGCAACACCGTTCCGTCTTTTTGGTGGAACAATTGGGGGCATATTTCAAGCAACTGCATCAGGTCATGATCCGTCATCGGGAATTGCAGGATGTAGCAGTGGTGGTATCCCCTTAAATCACGGACTCTGAAAGTAAAACTATGATTGGTGTTTTGATTATTGCGCATGGCAGTTTTGGCCAAAGCCTGATCGACTGCGCAACCCATGTCATGGGTAATCGCCCGGCACAATTGGATTATCTGGAGATATCCAATCACGATGACCCTGCACAGATATTACCCAAAGCCGAAGCCCTGGTGAAAACCCTGGATAGCGGCCAGGGGGTATTGGTGCTGTCGGATATCTATGGTGCGACCCCGTGCAATATCGTTACCCGCTTGCTGACCCCGGACGCCACTGAAGGCGTGGCCGGCGTTAACCTGCCCATGCTGGTGCGCGTACTCAATTACCGTCATGAAGGCTTGCATGCCTGCATAGACAAAGCCTTGAGCGGTGGTCGCGAAGGGGTGGTTCACTTTACCAAAACAACTTGTCATCACACACAATAACTCCAACATTTTATGGCCAAAATTTCTTTAGAAATCATCAACAAGCTCGGCCTGCATGCGCGTGCTTCAACCAAACTCACCCAGACTGCCAGCCAGTTTAAAAGCGAAGTCTGGATAGAAAAAAATGGCCGCCGGGTCAATGCCAAAAGCATTATGGGCGTCATGATGCTGGCAGCCGCCAAAGGCAGCATCGTTGAGATCGAAGCCACCGGCGCCGATGAAGAGCAGGCGATTACTGCCCTGCAAACGCTGATCAACAATTATTTTGGCGAGGGTGAATAATTGACCAGTTTCAGCATGCACGGCGTGGGTGTTTCCAGTGGCATTGCCATTGGACATGCCCACCTCATCTCCCATGCCTTGCTGGAGGTAGTGCATTTTAAAGTACCGGTAGCAGCCATTCCGGTAGAGATCGCACGCTTTGAAAGCGCGATCGCAATCGTCAAGAATAATCTGGAACAGATCAAACAGCAATTGCCGGCCAGCGCGCCTGCAGAGCTGAGTGCATTTATCAATACCCACCTGGCGATGCTCAGTGACAAGGCGCTTTCCGAGGCACCCAAAGTCATCATCCAGAACGAGCGATGTAATGCCGAGTGGGCGCTCAAGCAACAGATGGACGATATCGTCGCCCAGTTCGAGGCGATCGAAGACCCCTATCTGCGTGAACGCAAACATGATGTGGTGCAAGTCGTCGAGCGTGTGATCAAAGTATTGCTGGGCCGCGACCAGCTGGATGCCAGCGAGAAAAAACAGCAGGCCAAACAGGAGCGCGCCATGATCCTGGTCGCGCATGACGTCTCTCCGGCCGACGCCATCCAGTTCAAGCATCACCAGTTCGCGGCGTTTATCACCGATGTCGGTGGCATCACCTCGCACACCGCCATCCTGGCGCGTAGCCTGAATATTCCTTCTATTGTGGCCTTGCAACGTGCCCGTGACCTGATCAATGACGGCGAGCTGATGATCGTCGATGGCACCCAGGGCGTAGTGATCGTCAATCCCGACCCTGAAGTCCTGTCTGAATACCAGCTCAAGCAAAACCAGTGGCAACTGGCGCAGCAAAAGCTGCAACGCATCAAAACCACCAAAGCCGTCACGGTCGATGGCATTGCCATCGACCTGTTAGCCAACATTGAAGTCCCGGAAGATGTAGTCAGCGCCAAGGCTTCGGGTGCGGTAGGCGTTGGTTTGTACCGTACCGAATTCCTGTTTATGAACCGCACTGAAATGCCGGGCGAGCAGGAACAGTTTGAAGCCTACAAACATGTAGCCGAGGCCATGAAAGGCTATCCGGTGACCATACGTACGCTGGATATCGGTGCCGACAAACAATTACATCCTGATGAGATCGTCACCGCCACCAACCCGGCACTGGGCTTGCGTGCGGTGCGTTATTGCCTGTCAGAACCGCATATCTTCCATACCCAGTTTAGGGCGCTGTTGCGTGCTTCGCATTACGGCAAAGTCAAAATCCTGATCCCCATGCTCTCCACGCTGGCTGAGTTGCGGCAGACCAAACTACTGTTACAGCGCGCCAAAGAGTCATTGCGCCAGCAGAATATCCCGTTTGATGAGCAGATCACGCTGGGTGGCATGATTGAAATCCCGGCCGCCGCGATTAATTCCGAAGCGTTTGCGCAGGAGCTGGATTTTATGTCCATAGGTACCAATGACCTGATCCAGTACACACTGGCGATCGACCGTGCCGATGATACGGTGGCGCACCTGTATAACCCGTTGCACCCGGCTGTATTAAAGTTGATCCAATTGACCATACAGGCGGCAGAAAAATATGGCAAGCCGGTCTCCGTCTGCGGCGAGATGGCGGGCGATATCAAGCTGACGCGCTTGCTGGTAGGCCTGGGTATGCGGCAATTATCCATGCACCCTTCGCAGATACTCAGTGTGAAATCACAGATCCTGCAATGTGAAGAAGCCATATTGTCTAGGCAGGCGAAAAAGATCCTGTCCCTGAGCGACCTGGAGAAAATAGAACCGCTGGTGAAAAAGTTCAATGGCGAGTTTGCCTGATCAGGGCTCAGGCTGCAGCAAAGCTGCTTGATTTAACAAAACTCATCACCATCATCAATATATACAATCACCCAAACGCGAACATTTGGCCAATAATAGGCATCTGATCATTAGCGATATTGCATTTCATCAAAGGACAAGTTGTGAGCACAAATCCATTACTCATTTTTAGCGGCCTGCCAAAATTCAACCAGATACAACCTGAGCATGTGTCTCCGGCGATCGAGCAGCTCATCAGCGAAGGTCGCGCCCTGGTGGAACAATTGGCGACAGCCACTGACCAGGCCAGCTGGCAGAACTTTGTGCAGCCGATTGAAGATTTCTCTGAAAAGCTATCGCGCAGCTGGGGCCCGGTGGGGCATATGAATGCAGTGGTGAATACGCCTGAACTGCGTGAAGCCTACAACGACAACCTGGCTAAACTGACTGATTTTTATAGTGATTTGTCACAGGATGAGCGCCTGTATAACAAATATAAAGCCATCCAGGCCAGTACCGAATTCGCGCAATTGAGCCCGGCGCAAAAGAAAATCATCGAAAATGAGGTGCGTGGTTTCAAACTCGGCGGTGCCGAATTGCCAGCCGCTGAAAAAGCACGCTTTAAGGAGATCGCCGAACAGCTTTCCAAATCCGGCAGCAAATTTGAAGAAAACATCCTCGACAACACCAACGACTTCAAGCACATCGTTGAAAATGCTGCCGAATTAAACGGATTGCCTGAAGACGCCTTGCAGGCCGCTGCTGAAGCCGCCAAAGCAGAAGGCAAGACCGGCTACCTTTTCACCCTGCACTTCCCTTCTTATATGCCGGTCATGCAATATTGTGACAACCGCGCCCTGCGCGAAATACTGTATCGCGCTTATGCCACGCGTGCTTCAGAATTCAGCAAAGCGGAATGGGATAACACGCCATTGATCGCCGATCTGCTGAAACTCAAGCGCGAAGAAGCGCAGCTATTAGGCTTTAAAAATTATGCCGAATTGTCACTAGCGACCAAAATGGCCGATGCACCACAGCAAGTGACCGACTTTCTGGACACCCTAGCCAAACGCGCCAAACCCTATGCCGAGAAAGATATGGCCGAGCTAAAAGCCTATGCCGCCAAACTGGGTTTTAGCGACATGCAAGCCTGGGATGTCGGTTATGTCAGCGAGAAACTGCGCGAAGAGAAATACGCTTTTTCTGATCAGGAAGTGAAACAGTATTTCCCAGAAGATAAAGTAAAAGCGGGCCTGTTCAAGGTTGTTGAAACCATTTTTGGCGTACAGGTGCGCCAGACTGAGGCACCACTGTGGCATAAAGATGCCAGCTTTTACGAGATCACTGACCAGCAGCGCCAGCCTATCGCCTACTTTTACCTCGATTTGTACGCACGCAATGGTAAACGCGGCGGTGCTTGGATGGACGAATGCATCACCCGCCGCAAAACCGCCGACGGCATTGAACTGCCAGTAGCTTACCTGACCTGCAATTTCTCAGCACCGGTATCTGGCAAACCTGCCCTGTTCACACATGATGAAGTAATTACCCTGTTCCACGAGTTTGGGCACGGCTTGCACCATATGCTGACCCAGGTAGATGAATACAGCGTGTCTGGCATTAAAGGTGTGGAATGGGATGCCGTCGAACTGCCCAGCCAGTTTATGGAAAACTTCTGCTGGGAATGGGACGTGCTGCGTCATATGACTGCGCATGTGGACACCGGTGAACAACTGCCGCGCGCACTGTTCGACAAAATGGTCGCCGCCAAAAACTTCCAGGCCGGCATGCAAACCGTACGCCAGATCGAATTCTCACTGTTCGATATGCGTCTGCACAGCAGTTTTGACCCGGATAGCAAACAAACGGCATTGGATATCCTGGAACAGGTGCGTGACGAAGTGGCGGTATTGCGCCCGCCAAAATGGAACCGCTTCCCCAATAGCTTCAGCCATATTTTTGCCGGCGGTTATTCAGCCGGTTATTACAGTTACAAATGGGCCGAAGTATTGTCTGCCGATGCTTATAGCCTGTTTGAAGAACTGGGCGTATTGTCGGCCGAAGCAGGCAGCCGCTTCAAGAACGAAGTCCTTGCGCAAGGTGGCTCACGCCCGGCAATGGAATCTTTCGTCGCATTCAGGGGCCGTGAGCCTAGTCTGGATGCTTTGCTCAGGCATAACGGGATGGCTGCATAAAGTAAAAAAGCTCCATGAAATGGAGCTTTTTTACTACGCTTAAAGTGCTATCTAACGAATCCGACGCGCACCAATTAATAAGCCTATTCCAAATAAAAATAAACTTATGCTTTCTGGTTCAGGCACACTTGATACGGCATTCAATACGAGATTGTCAATCTGAATCCCAGGTAGAGCATAACTATGTATCTCTACGCGTGTTAACTCTGTAAATCCGATAACATTCACTAGAGTAAGTACATTTGCAGATGTGGCATTTGGCAATGTGATAACTTGACTCACGATACTACCATCTACACGAAGTCCATATATCGTTGCCTGATATAACTCTCCAACAATACGATTCCCATATGGATCATTTGCACCTAATGAAACTGGTGCAACATCCAAAGATAACAAACTGAATTTGTCACCTGAGCTATTTTCAAGTGCCATATATCCATAGTTATAAGTGGCAATAGCTGTACTGCCCCCAAAACGGGCATTCAAGTCTCCTGCAGTACCAAAACTATAGGGTGTGGGATTTGAAGCCGTGAGAGTAAAACCAGCCTCTTCATAAGCACCCTCTAAAAAAGTAGATTCATCGTTGTTTTGATATAACCCCTCAAAAGTCATAGTAATCGCATTAGCATTTACCCCCCAAGATAGAATAATAAATGTTAACGCGCTGATCACGACTTTCTGCATCTCCACCCTCTCAATTTTTGTTTTTTTGACTCTAAAATAATATCACTAAATAAAAAGCTGAAAATAACTACTTAATGCCCGATAGACTTCTGATAAAGTATTTCATTATATAACTACATATACTCACTCAGCGCCTCCTTTGGTCTCGACTCAACGCTCTAGGACCATTGCATGACCTAGTAAAAAACTTATAGAAAGACTGAATTAATGTCTCGTTTGTATACGCTTATTTTTGTTTGTTTGCTTCTACCAACAATGGCTTTCGCCGCCAAAGAAGAGGCAGACGATATACACGCCAAAACAGCCGAAGGGGATGAAGTGGTATTGCACGCCAACGGCTATTGGGAATTTAAAGACGCCAAGAAAGCTGAAGTGGCAAAGGTGAAAGTGGAACAGTTCGAGCGTAGCAATGGTTGCCCCTCGGGCATGCGGCCTAGCTTTTTAGGCGTGGGGCGCTGCATTGCGTTTGACGACCCTATCCTGCGTCGCGGTTCGTTGAAACCGCGCTAATTCAATCACTACGCGCCAGTTTCTGGCATTACGTGGCACTAAAACAGGGCACTTTAAAGTGCCCTGTTTTCTTTTCCTGGCAAGACTTTGATTGATAACTACGAATTCAGCCCCAAAAATGACTTTTTTGCACTATCTATCCAATATTCAGTCATAGGTACAAGCTTTGCTTAATAACGGTATGCATAACTTGGTAAAACGCCTATGAATACGCCTTCTACGCTTAACTCCTTCCAGTTTGCCCGCCATGGCGATAAACAGAATTCCGCTTTTTTTGAGGAGTATCTGCAAAAATTACTGGAAGAACGTGATCAACTCGGCCTGACCGATATGATTCAGGAAATCGACGCCCTGATGATCACGGTAGATCCCGACCATTCGATTCAATATATCGCTGAACTGTCGCTGATGACTTCATATCACTACCTGGTGACGCTGGAGAGTGAGCAGCACTGGACGCATGTGATGCGCATAGACCTGGATTCACCGGACCTGCTGGTGCGTGAAGTCAAAGACCCCAACTTTCGCGGCATTTTCCGCTCACTGAATGAAATCTACCCGGTTGGCGCGCGCAAGCCCAATAGCCGTTATATGGGTGAAATCATCCGCGTGACCAATATGCATGAAGTGGTCAAGCTACAGGAAGAACGCGAGTTCCGTTTCTTTACCCAGGATGAAGTGCGCAAACTGGAATTGCCAGGCAATGTCGCAATCAGCAAACCGTCGCCATACACCCACAACATTATCGGCTACATGAAACGTGAGCCGGGCGAGCTGCGCGTGTATGCATTGGGCATCAGCACCATACGCGCAGATGTACACGCGACTTATAGTGAGGCAAAGAACCTGCAAGCCAAACTGCGCGTGGATGACCTCATTTTGCCGGTCGACCACTTGGCTACCCGCGTCTATAGCCAGAACCGGGAAGTCGCGATTCTTGAATACCTGTCCTGGTCCAGCTATTACTTCTGGGGCGCTTATAATATTTGGGACCAGAACTCTTCTACCAATGTGACCAAGAGCGTGCACGGATTCTCCGAAACCAAAAGTCCGGCCAAAGTGTTTACTGCCAACAATACGCCCTACTTCGTTAACCATCTGGAAAAGCTGCCTTCTCCCACCGAAACCTTTGTGCGTAACTACGGGCCGCGCTTGCACCATGTCGCGCTGTCAGTGAAAGACGGCTCGCGTGACGGCCTGGAGAATATCGAATTCGTGGTGAATGCGATTGCCGCGCAAGGCAAAGGCTTCTTGCTGGATGTGATAGGCTCCAAGGAAGAAGGCCTGAAACAGATATTTTCCAATGCATCTGAACATTCGTCGCTGATCATTGAATATGTACAGCGCTATAACGGGTTTAACGGATTTTTTACCCGCGATAACGTGGCAAAACTGACCGAAGCTGCAGGTGTTGAAGAAGGCGTATTGGAAGCGCAGGCGAAACTGAGCCACACCAATCATAAATAAACTGCCTGCGTGCGGGTGGCGGCTGCTTTATACTAGGCGCCATTTAATCAATGTGTGTAAGCAATGGAACCCGACCACAATTTCTGGCATCAGCGCTGGCAGAACCAGCAAATCGGCTTTCACCTGAAATCAGTGAACCCGCTGTTAGCTGCGCATTTTCAGGCACTTGCGTTAACGCCTGGCCAACGCGTATTTATTCCGTTGTGCGGTAAAACGCTGGATATCCATTGGCTGTTATCTCAAGGCATACACGTGGCAGGGGCAGAGTTAAACCAGCTGGCAGTAGATAGTTTGTTTGCCGAGTTAGGGTTGACAGCCACCATCACGCAGTCCGGCGAGTTGCGGCATTATCACGCGGTGACTCCACATGCAGTAACGATTGATGTTTTTCAAGGTGATTTTTTTGCACTGGAGCAGGCGTTGCTGGGGGAGATCAATGCCGTATACGACAGGGCCGCACTAATCGCGTTGCCGCCAGACTTGCGCGTCACTTATAGCAAGCACCTGATCAATATCACCCATAGTGCACCCCAGCTATTGATCAGCTTTCATTACGACCAATCTTTGCTAGCCGGGCCGCCATTCAATGTCAGCGCCGATGAGATCAGCGCGCATTATGGGGAGATTTACAGCATTACCCTGCTGGCTGAAGAGATCATGCCGACGGGTTTAAAAGGGCAATACCCGGCGCTGGAAAAGAGCTGGCTATTAAAACCAAAGTAAGCGCGCTAGATAATGCAACCTGCCAGCGAGGGATGCTGTTGCAGCCAGTGCTCCAGACTGTCCACCACCTGATGCGCATGCGTGCGCACCAGATCACTGGGCTGTCTTAAATCGGGCACCACCACCACGCGTAATCCGGCAGCAATCGCCGCCTGTGCCCCTAATTCGCTATCCTCAAACGCAATACATTCATCTGCCTGCAAGCCCAGCTTTTGTAATGCCAGCAAATAAATATCCGGGTTGGGTTTGCCGCGGCTGACTTCCTGCCCGCTGGTGACATGGCTGAAATAATCCAGCACGCCGGTATGGCTTAAACGATGGGTGATATGCGGAATCGGCGAGGACGACGCAACACTGCAGATAATGCCTTGCGCCTGGTAAAACTGCAGCAATTTGTGCGCACCCGGCTTGAGCGGAAACACGTGGTTGCAGGTATCCAGATAGGTATTCAGCCCCTGCATCACATGCTGAAAGTTTTCCTCACTGCCCAGTTGCTGGGTCATTAAACGGGTGGAATCCGACCAGACGCGCCCGACCAGTTCTACATATTCCGCCTGCGTGTAGGTGATGCCTATGGTGGCGGCAGCCTGGATGCAGCCCTGCATAATGATGCGTTCGGAGTCGATCAACAGACCGTCCATGTCAAAAATTGCAGCTTTAATCACGTCGCAGTCTCAGCAAGTCTTAAAAATTCAATCTGCTATTTTAGCGTGATTGCCTGCCTGGCTTATGCCAGTCGCAATAAAAAACATACTAAACAACCACTTGCTTTGTTTAGCTCCAAAAAAAATGCGCAAGGCATCCGCGTGTATCAATGATGGCGGAGATCAATCCAGCATACCTGTTTGCATCATTTTTATGCTGTGAAAACATACCAGGAAACGGAATGCTCATTGCAGAAATAGCTTTTAAGTCAGCGCGTATTCGAGAGGCGTGACAGTGACGCTGACATCCAGCTGTTGCTGCCCGCCACCCAGTACCACGCCGCGCATGGGCGAAACATCGCCGAAATCGCGGCCCCAGGCCACCGTGATATGTTCGTGCTGGACCAGGCAATTATTGGTCGGGTCAAAATCTACCCAGCCATACACCGGGCAATATACCGACACCCAGGCATGCGAAGCATCTGCGCCCACCAGACGTGGCTGGCCTGCGGGCGGGTGGGTCAGTATGTAACCACTCACATAGCGGCAAGAAAGCCCCAGTGAACGCATCGCGCCTATCATGAGGTGGGCGAAATCCTGGCAAACACCGCGTTTGCCTTTGAGCACATCGTCCAGCGGCGTTGCCACATCTGTCGCCTGCGGGTCGAATTCAAACTCCTGGTAGATCTGTTGTGTCAGCGCCATGGCCGCTTCAAGCAATGGCCGTTGCGCCGTAAAACAGCTACGGGCAAAATCGGCCAGCGCCTCGCTGCTTTTTACTTTCACGGTGGAATATATATAGCGCATCGCTTCAATATGCTGAGTCCCTTGCGACTGCAAGGTCGCTTGCACCTGCTCCCAGGCCGGGCTATCGGTGAATGTCAGCATGGTCGGGCGTGGCAACACATCTACCTGAAAACGCGAGGTGACTTGCAGTGACTGGTGCGGGATCAGGATAGTGACGTAATCATTATGGTTGTCAAAAAAATCCAGACGGCGCGATTGTTCGGCTGGTTGTGGTTCACAGACCAACGTATAAGAAACACTTTGCTGATAAGGCGTTTCGCGCGGCATCATATGCAACAACTGCTGTGACTGAATCACAGCAATATCATAGTTATAAATGGTACGATGTTCGACTTGATAACGCATGTCAGCCTCTTAAACTCCCTCTTAGTAACCAGGCGTCGCGTGCGGGCTGGTATAGCTGAAAAAGCGCAAACTCAACCGGTCTGACAACGACTGCGTCACATTGTAAGTTCGATTCAGCCAGTCAGCCAGCGTCAGGTTGCCGGCATGAAAGCACTGGTCCGCATCAAGCTGCAGCAAGGCTTGCCAGCAATCTCCCAGCGCAACGGCCATGCCACCCGCATGATCCTGAGCGTCCATGTCTTCCAGGTATTTCAACAGGCCTTTGATCTGGAACACGATGGCATTCGGATTATTCTCATCCATCAATAATAAATCCAGCACCGGCAACCACTCCGGCTGCGCCGCATAACGCGCACGGTAAGTCACCAGGTTATTGGTCACTTGCAACAACCACTCCAGGTTGCTTTGCTCCGGCATCGTCAGCGCCCGGCTGAGCAGCACACACATAAACTGCAATCGCTCGATGCGGCGGCCGAGTGACATAAAGCGCCAGCCCAGGTCGCGCGTCATCCAGTCCATTGCAAAACCGGTCAGGGTCACAAAATGATTAATCGCCACTTCAATCGATGCCATGGCCTCTTGCAAAGTCGGCTGCTGGTGACGGGTAATAAACTGGCGTGACAGCGTATTCACCGTGCGCCAGTGGTCATTGGAAATCCGCTCACGCAGATTGAATGCCTGCTGGAACAATTGCTGCACGCTGGTGGCGAGGCTGGCAGATTGCTGCGAGAAAACCGCCTGTATCAGCAAAGGCGCAATGTCATCATCCGTCCATGGCTGCCAGGGCGCCAAAGCTTCTTCGTCTTTGGCCGTGGGTAATAAATCAAACCATTGGCACAAGCCCTGCATGGTGGCCCACTCACCGGCGCGGGTGTCCGGAGTGTATTCCACCAGTGCGCGTATGGTTGCCCGCAACATAATGGCTTTTTGCAGGTTGCGTACGCAATAGCGGCCATACCAGAACAGGTTTTCTGCCATGCGGCTGGAAAGATAAGTGTTCTCACGCACCAGGTCATGGCTGGAACTGGTTTTTCGCAACAGGCTGACCGGCGGCTGATTATCATTGGATAATACCCAGGTATCTTTACTGGTTCCGCCACGCTGCATGGTCACCTCACGCGCATCTTTTCCGCTGGCTACGCGCGACAAACCGCCCGGCATAATCGCATAGCCATTCGGTGTGGCAAATGCATATACCCTTAAACTCACCGCCAGCGAACTGATCTGCGGTTGCGGGTGATTGACCAGCACCGGGGCATGCGAAATATCCAATTGTTCCTGCGCGATATAGTGATCTGGTTGTGCGCGCAACCTGGCGATGAGTGCTTCTTTCTGCTCCGCGTTTAAGTCTTCACCAAACACTGGTGATGATTGCACCTGCGGATAGGCCGGATGTATCACCAGGTAATCCAGGTTGTTGATCACATAATCCAGCGCCGCAGGCTCGCCGCACCACCAGGTAGCAACCGAAGGCATGCGTAACTCTTCGCCCAGTAGCGATTGGCAAAGCTTGGGCAAAAAGCCCAGTAACGCACCGGATTGCAACAGGTTGGAACCCAGGGCATTGGCGATCAGCACATTGCCCAGCCGCGCCACTTGCGCGAGCCCGGCCACGCCCAACAGTGACTCGGCATTCAATTCCAGCGGGTCACAATAGTCATCATCGATACGGCGGAGGATGGCATGAATCGGCTTGAGCCCTGCTACCGTTTTTAACCAGACCACGCCATTACGTACGGTCAGGTCGCTGCCGTGTACCAGCGGATAGCCGAGATAACCGGCCAGGAAAGACTGCTCATGGTAGGTCTCGTTATATGGCCCTGGCGTCAGGATCACCACCAGTGGCGGCTCTCCCGCGCCCAAAGGGGTGATTTCAGGCACGGTGAGTGCCTGGTTCTCCGCCACTCTATGGCCCCACTGCGCCAGGCTGTCACGCATGCTGGCAAAAAAACCGCTCAGGCGCTCGATATTCAGGTCGCGGAACAGCTCGGGAAAAGCACTGGAGATAATGGTACGGTTTTCGAGCGCATAGCCAGCACCAGTCGGTGCTTGCGTACGGTCAGTCACCACCCACCACTGGCCGTTAGGCGCACGCGCAATATCGGCGGCGTAACTATGCAGGGCGATGTTATCGTAATGCGGGATACCGACACAGGTCGGTAAAAAACCACTGTGGCCATAAACCAGTGCTGGTGGCAGTTGGCCACTTTCCAGCAAGCGTTGCTCGCCATAAACATCCAGCAATACTTTATTCAGCAAAGTAGCACGTTGCGCGACTGAAGCAGCGATATGTTGCCATTCATCCTGCGCAATGATCAGCGGCAATACATCCAGGTCCCACGGCCGCTGCACACCATGCGTGTCGGCATATACATTGTAAGTGACGCCATTATCACGCACCTGGCGCTGCACCGCCTCCTGCCGTTGGCGCATCGCGGTGGGCGCTTCTGACTCCAGCTGCGCCACCAGCGCCTGCCAATGCGGACGCAACTGCCCGTTGCTATCCAGCAGTTCGTTGTAGCGGTCAGAAAAATAGAGCTGGTTGAGCACTGGTTGCATGCTGATGATCTATATAAGAAATCCGTTGATTAAAATAAAACACATTCGTTAGTGTACTCATCATAGAGGAGTGAGTGTCGCAGTAGGTTCCTAACTGGCCTGCCAGCGCAGATCCAGTGTAAACGGAAAACGCGGGTTCGGCGGTTCTTTGACCACATCTATATGACCAGGCGTATGTCCATGCGCCCAGAAACGGGCAAACCGTCGAGCCTCCGCCTCATTGGCGTTAACCGGAAAGGTATTGTAATTGCGCCCGCCCGGATGCGAGACATGGTAAGTACAGCCGCCAAGTGACTGATTGCTCCAGGTATCCACAAGGTCAAACACCAGTGGCGCCTGTACATCTATGGTCGGGTGCAGCGCAGACCAGGGATGCCAGGCACGGAAACGCACGCCGGCGACATACTCGCCTGCTACGCCGGTGGGCTGCAAGGGCAGCGGGCGCCCGTTGCAGGTCACTGTATAGCGCCCTTCGGTCAGGCCACGCACGCGTAATTGCATGCGCTCGACGGACGAATCCACATAACGCGCGGTGCCGCCTGCCGAGACTTCTTCACCCAGCACGTTCCATGGTTCAATCGCTTGCCGTAACTCCATTTCAATGCCGTGATACGCCACTGTGCCATAGCGCGGAAAGCGGAATTCGATAAACGGCTCAAACCAGCGCTGCTCGAAAGCGTAACCAGCTACGCGTAAATCATTCACCACATCGGCCATGTCCTGCGCGATAAATTGCGGTAGCATCCAGCGGTCATGTAACTCGGTACCCCAGTGCACCAGTTTGCCGGTGTAAGGCTGCTTCCAGAAGCGCGCCACCAGTGCACGCAAAAGCAGGCTTTGCAGCAAACTCATCCTGGCATGCGGCGGCATTTCAAACGCGCGGAATTCAACCAGCCCCAGCCGCCCGGTGGGGCCATCGGGTGAATACAACTTATCAATGGAAAACTCGGCCCGGTGTGTATTGCCGGTGAGATCCACCAGCAAGTGCCGCAACAACCGGTCCACCAGCCACGGTTGTTTGCTCTCTTTACCGGCGGGGACGACTTTTTCCATTTGCTGGAAAGCGATGCCCAGCTCATACAGATTGTCGTCGCGTGCTTCGTCCACACGCGGTGCCTGACTGGTAGGGCCGATGAATGTCCCTGAAAACAGGTAAGACAAGGCCGGATGATGTTGCCAGTAAGTGATCAGGCTGCGCAGCACATCCGGACGGCGTAGCAAAGGGCTATCCGCTGCCGTCTCGCCGCCCAGCGTGACGTGATTGCCCCCGCCTGTGCCGGTGTGGCGGCCATCGAGCATGAATTTTTCAGTGCCCAGGCGGCATTGCCGCGCTTCTTCATACAGCATGCTGACATTGGTCACCAGCTCCTGCCAGGTTCGGGATGGATGAATATTCACTTCGATCACGCCTGGGTCAGGCGTCACACTTAGCAGCCTGAGCCGGCTATCGCGTGGCGGCGTATAGCCTTCCAGCCACAATTTGAGTTTTAAATCGCTGGCGGTCTGCTCCAGAGCATTCAACAAATCGAGATAGTCTTCCAGTCGCGTCACCGGCGGCATAAAGACATACAACCGACCCTTGCGCACCTGCACGCATAAAGCAGTGTGAATGACCTCACGTGCCGAGGGCTGTACCGTTTTATGTTTGAGGCGAACGATAGGCGCCGTGGCTGCGCCAAGTGCAGGCATCTGCTCAAAGGGGTCTAGCGGAAAATCAGGTTCAATATCGGCAGGCAGTTGCCAGGGCAGCGACGCCAACGGCAGGCGCAAGCCCATGGGCGAATCGCCCGCCAGCAGGTATAGATGCTCGCGTCGCAACGGCCACTTGCTGGTCAGCCACTCGCCGGCTTTGCGCTTTTCGTCTGGCTTCAGCGGCATGATAAAGCCGACCACTGAACCCAGGCCCTGATTCAACAATTGAGCGAGGCGTTTGCGCTCAGCGCTGTCTTTCAAATCCACTTGCAGCGGATCAACATTGTCCGGTAACTGCTGCTCCTGCAGGGTGAGCGCCAGCGCATCTTCATAGGCCGGGATCACACAGGCCTGCGGAAAACCCAGCATATCCGCCAGGTGATTGGTGAACGCCTGCGCTTGCACCAGCGTGTAACCGTCATCGGCGCCTTCGGCTGAGAACAGGCTGGCATCATGCCAGACCGGTTTACCATCCGGACGCCAGTAAATATTGATCGCCCAGCGCGGCAAGGCTTCGCCAGGATACCATTTGCCCTGCCCGTAATGCAAAAAGCCATTAGCGGCAACTTGTGATTTCAGGCGCAGCGCCAGCTTGCCCGCCAGGGCCCGCTTATGATCACCGAGTGCCAGCGTATTCCACTGCGCACCATCCATATCATCAATTGAGACAAAGGTAGGCTCACCGCCATGCGTCAGCCGCACATCCATCGCCAGCAGTTGCTCATCGACCTCGTCACCGAGTTTGACAATAGCCTGCCAGTCGTTTTCGCTATAGGGTTTGGTCACGCGCGGGTCTTCGTGGATACGCGTCACCGTCATTTCATGTTTAAAGGTGACTCCCGCCACATCGGTAAACCCCACCACCGGCGCAGCCGATGAGGGCAAAGCAGTACAGGCCAGTGGAATATGGCCTTCACCAGCCATCAGGCCGGAAGTCGGGTCCAGCCCCACCCAGCCGGCACCGGGAATAAATACTTCAGTCCAGGCATGCAGATCGGTAAAATCCTGGGCTGTGCCGCTTGGGCCATCCAGCGCGGCGACATCGGCTTTAAGCTGGATCAGGTAGCCGGAAACAAACCTTGCTGCCAGCCCCAGATGGCGCATGACCTGCACCAGCAACCAGGCCGTATCACGACATGAGCCTGTCAGCTTTTGCAAGGTCTCCTCCGGCGTTTGAATGCCCGGCTCCAGGCGTACCGTATAACCGATCTCGCTTTGCAGACACTGGTTCACGCCCATCAGGAAATCAACGATGCCCATGCCAGGCTGAATCACCTGGCCGCGTATTTTATCTATCCAGTTTTGCAGTAAAAAACCAAGGTCATCCGGCTGCAAATAGGCCGTCAGTTCAAACGCCTGTTGTTCGGTGTAATTAAATGGATATTGCTCGGCATATTTCTCAACAAAAAAATCAAACGGGTTGATGACCGTCATATCCGCCACCAAATCGACCGTAAAGTCGAGCGCGCGCACCATTTCGGGGAATACACAGCGCGCAATGTAATTGCCGTAAGGGTCTTGCTGCCAGTTGATAAAATGTTTCTCAGGTGTCACCGTCAGCGAATAGGCCAATACAGGCGTGCGCGCATGGGCGGCTGGCTTCAGGCGGACTTCATGAGGAGAAAGATTGACCAGGCGGTCAAAGGTATAACTGGTGCGGTGATGTAACGCCACGCGAATTGCCACTGCGACCCCTCTGGAAATGATGGTTTTAAGCAGTGAGATGCAGGAAATATGCCAGTTGTACTAGCACTGGGCAACGATTAAAAATCGGGCGACGACAATAGAAACAAAAAACGCGGCAAACTGTGTAAATTTGCCGCGTTTGCGATAAAGCTGACAACCAGGAGGTGGGGAGTTACTTGCCGCCAACCAGGTTCTTAACGGCACTGACCACATCACCTGGCAGCACCACGATCTTGCTGTTGTTTGAACTGCTGATCTTCTGCAATGACTGGATATAACGATCACCCAGCAAAAAGGTCGCGGAAGAATTATTTTCTTTGACTGCTTCCGAAATCATTTTGATGGACTCTGCTGATGCATTGGCCGCTACCATTTGCGCTTCTGCATCTTTGCGCGCCGCTTCCAGGCGTGCTTCAGCGTTCAGGATCAGTGATTGTTTCTCACCTTCGGCACGTGTGACCACGGCAACACGTTCACGCTCGGCACTGGCTTGTTGTTCCATGGCGTGCTGCATATTGGCAGAAGGCTTAATGTCCTGAATTTCTACACTTTTTACCGTCAGGCCCCAATCAAGTGCTTCGTCGGCGATAGCGATCTTCAATTCAGTCTTGATGCGGTCGCGCGAGGTGAGTGCATGGTTGAGATCCATACCGCCAATGATAGAGCGCAGATTGGTTTGCACCATATTGCGCATCGCTTCCCTGAAATTCTCAATACCATAAACCGCGCGTTCAATATTGGAAACCTTGATAAAGGCGACCGCGTTGGCCAGAATCACCGCATTATCACGGGTGATCACTTCCTGTTCAGGAATATCCAGGATAATGTCTTTAGTAGTGACTTTGTAGCTGACTCTGCTCAATACCGGATTGATCACATGCAACCCCGGGCTGATGATCCCGGCAAATTTACCCAGGCGTTCAACCACCCATTCTTCCCCCTGCGGCACGATACGAACGCCTTTGACGATGGCAATGATTGCCAGTATCAACACGATGATGCTGATTTCCATGTGTACTCCTTCAATTAACAAATGTTTGAGTTGCTGATACCCTGGCAACTCGTGAATAAGACGATGTTTTTAAATGCTTTGCTCGCCTTTTAAACTGGGGTCACGCGTACGCTATTGCCTTCTACCGCCACGATCCTCGCGGCTTGATTCAGCGCGATCTCGACATCAGCCACGGCTGACCATTCTTTACTGCCCATCACACCCTGGCTAAATCGGATCAGCCCCGGCTGTGCTGGGCTGACGGCCTGGACGATAGTCCCCTGGCGGCCGATTTCTTCGCCCTGCGCTTGCCCTACCCGCGGTGTAGGTTGGGTTTTTTCGCGCTTGCGCCAGATGGCCACCGCTAACACGGAAAAAATCGCATACATGAAGATTTGCCACGCCGGGCTAAACGCAGGTAATAACCAGGCCAGCAAGGCCATGGCCAGCGCGGCCAAACCTGGCCACAGTAGGTACATGGTGCCGGACAGCATTTCCAGACACAGTAAAATCAGGCCTACACCACACCAAATCCACATAATATCCATGTCAAATACCCCCACTGCATGCACCCAGGTTAAAGAATGAGTGTTGCATATTAGCATTGTCTGCCGATTGCAGATATGACAGCGGCTGAATGCTTTACATTGATTACGCAATAGAATCTGTGGCAAAGACTTGCTCAGGCATCAAAGCGCACACTGGCCTATGGTAAAATCAGGCGTATGACGACCCCAACACAAAATTCCAACACCGCACGCGAACTCGCCAAATCTTTTGACCCAAAAACCATTGAAAGCCAGTGGTATGCGTTTTGGGAAAGCAAAGGCTTTTATGCCGCTGGCATGAACCCCGAAGTCAAAGACAACTTCTGTATTCTGCTGCCGCCTCCTAACGTCACCGGCACCCTGCATATGGGCCATGGTTTCAACCAGACCATTATGGATGCGCTGACCCGTTATCACCGCATGCGCGGCGACAACACCCTGTGGCAACCAGGCACAGACCATGCCGGTATCGCCACGCAGATCGTGGTAGAACGCCAGCTCGACGCTCAAGGGGTCAGCCGCCATGATTTAGGCCGCGAAAAGTTCCTGGAAAAAGTATGGGAGTGGAAAGAGTATTCCGGCGGCACCATCACGCAGCAAATGCGCCGTTTGGGCACTTCGCCAGACTGGAGCCGTGAGCGCTTCACCATGGACGCCGGCCTCAATAAAGTGGTGACCGAGACCTTTGTGCGCCTGTTCAACGAAGGCCTGATCTACCGCGGCAAACGCTTGGTCAACTGGGATGTGAAGCTGGGTACCGCCGTGTCTGACCTCGAAGTGGTGCAGGAAGAAGAAGACGGTTCCATGTGGCATATCAACTACCCGCTTGCCGATGGCTCCGGTACATTGACTGTCGCAACGACCCGCCCGGAAACCATGCTCGGTGACGTGGCAGTGATGGTGAACCCGGAAGATGAGCGCTATACGCACCTGATAGGCACGCGCGTTTCATTGCCATTGTGCAGCCGTGAAATCCCGGTGATCGCCGATGAATATGTAGATAAAGAATTCGGCACTGGCGTGGTGAAAGTCACCCCTGCGCACGACTTTAACGACAATATGGTCGGCCAGCGCCAGGGCTTGGACAAAATCGTGATCCTGAACCTGCAAGGTTTTGTGCCAGAGTCAGCTGAAGTCTATGCCGCCGATGGCAGCAGCAAATCACCGATCACCTTGCCTGCCAACCTGGTCGGCCTGGAACGTTTTGCTGCCCGCAAACAGGTGGTCGCTGATCTGGAAGCTGGCGGTTTCCTGGTGAAAGTCGAAAAACACAAATTGAAAGTGCCGCGTGGTGACCGCACCAACGTGGTGATCGAGCCTATGCTGACTGACCAGTGGTTTGTCGCGATGAGCAAGCCAGGTGAAGACGGCAAGAGCATCACTGAAAAAGCCCTGGAAGTAGTGGCCAATGGTGAAATCAAGTTTTACCCGGAAAACTGGGTGAATACCTACAACCAGTGGCTGAACAATATCCAGGATTGGTGTATCTCACGCCAGTTATGGTGGGGTCACCAGATTCCGGCCTGGTATAGCGATGATGGCAAAGTCTATGTCGCCCATGATGAAACAGAAGCTAAATCACTGGCGGCAAAAGATGGTTACAGTGGCGCACTGACCCGTGACAATGATGTACTGGATACCTGGTACTCATCTGCGCTATGGCCATTCTCGACACTGGACTGGACCGGTGACGAAGCGATCGACGCACAGAATCAGGCTTTACAGCAATTTTTGCCATCGTCAGTGCTGGTGACTGGTTTTGATATTATCTTCTTCTGGGTGGCGCGCATGGTGATGATGACCAAGCACATCACCGGCAAGATCCCATTCAAGCACGTGTATGTGCACGGCCTGATCCGCGATGCCGAAGGCCAGAAGATGTCCAAGTCCAAAGGCAACGTGCTGGACCCGATAGATCTGATCGACGGCATAGACCTGGAATCGCTGGTAAGCAAACGCACCACCGGCCTGATGAACCCCAAAGATGCCGAAAAAATCGAGAAGCGTACGCGTAAGGAATTCCCCGAAGGGATTGCGGCTTATGGCACCGATGCACTCCGCTTTACCTTTGCCAGCCTGGCTTCACCAGGACGCGATATCAAATTTGACCTGCAACGCTGCGAAGGTTACCGCAACTTCTGTAACAAATTATGGAACGCGACACGCTTTGTATTGATGAACACCGAAGGCCACGACAACGGTTTTGGCGTGGAAAGTTGCGACGATGGTGGCCGTAAATTCAGCCAGGCAGACCGCTGGATCGTGAGCCTGTTACAACGCACCGAAGCTGAAGTGGAGCGTGCGTTTAACGACTACCGCTTTGACCTGGCGGCCAAGGCGATTTATGAGTTTGTCTGGGACCAGTATTGCGACTGGTATCTGGAGATTGCAAAAGTACAGATTCAGGGCGGCAGCGAAGCCGAACAACGCGCCACCCGCCGCACCCTGTTGCGCGTACTGGAAACCATTTTGCGCCTGGCGCACCCTATCATCCCCTTCGTGACTGAAGAAATCTGGCAGACCGTGGCACCGATGACAGAATTGAAAGACAAGTCACGCGGCACGGAAAGCATTATGTTGCAGGCTTACCCCAAGGCTGATCTGGAAAAGATTGATGAAGAAGCCGAAGCCTGGGTGGCCACGCTGAAAACCGCGGTAGAAGCCTGCCGCAGCCTGCGTGGCGAAATGAGCATTTCGCCTGCGGCGAAAGTGCCGTTGATTGCCGCGGGTGATGCCGGGCAGCTGGCGACCTTTGCGCCTTACCTCAAATCACTGGCCAAACTGGAAAATGTAGCGATTGTGGCTGAATTGCCAGAAGCCGATGCACCAGTGATGCTGGCAGCAGATTTCAGGCTGATGCTGAAGGTAGAGATTGATGTCGCTGCCGAGAAAGAGCGCTTAGGCAAGGAAATCGCCCGCCTGCAAGGCGAAATCACCAAAGCGGATAGCAAACTGGGCAACGAGAGTTTTGTCGCCCGCGCCCCGGCAGCAGTGGTTGAGCAGGAAAAAGCCCGGCTGGCAGAGTTCAGCGCCAATCTGGAAAAACTACAGGCGCAACTTGCAAAATTGAAGTAGTGTTCTGATCAAACAGCTTTTTGGCTTGCAATACCGTGGCCCGGCTTTGGGTCACGGTATTTTACTGACTAGGTGTCAAGCCACAGCACCGCACTTGTGGCAGAACTTTGCGAACGCATTCTTGCGGGACTGGCAGGCGCTGCAATAGTTGTGCAGGCAAATGCCACAATGCGTACAAAAATCATTGCTTTCGTTTTTCAGGTCCACATTGCGCTCGCAACCCGGGCATACATTTTTGGCCAGGCGTGCCAGCGCTGTGTCATAGGCCAACTTCTCCCGCCGTTTGAACTCAGGCTGCGATTCCGCCAGTTTTTGCTGTTCCAGGTAGTTTTGCAATGCAGCAATGGCATATTTACCACCCACTACCGTGAGCAGGATGCCGACAATATACCGCACATAGCCGCCATAATCCGGCAAATAAGGCACTAATTCAACAAAAAATGCCAGCAAAGCAAACAGAATAAAACCCCAGACAAACGGCCAGTACTGGGATTTTCTTTTATGGGCAAACAACCATGCAGCCGCTGCCAGCAAAGGCAAGGTCAGCAATAAACGGTATAAAAATACACGTATGGCCTGATCTTCATACGCCTCGTCATAGCGCTGACGCGCGATATCTTCCAATATGTTCACTTGCGCCAGCAACTGGGCTTCGTGCTGCGAAATATCCGTCTGTTTCTGCTGGATATCTTCTATGGCTTTTTCAGCATCACGCTCCAATTTTTTCAAGGTATCCAATGTCCGCGTGCGGCCGACCAGGTCATCCACCTGGTCGGTGACATCGCGGGTGGATACCCAGTTATCGAAAGTGGCACGTGCGGCCTGGTAATCTTTTTGCCGGATGATCAGTTGCAGGTTGACCTGCTCTAGTTGATCAATCAAGGTCTGGTGCTGTCTGGCCAATACTTTAAGCTCGCTACGCAGCGGGTCGATTTTGCGGTGATCGACAAAATGTTCTGTGGTGTAGCTGGCCTCTACCCGTGGCAAATCGCCTATGATATTTTTGCCAAGGCCGGTGAGAAACCAGGCAAATATAATGGCTACCATCCATAAAGCACGGTTGTACCATTTCTCGGATAATCGAACGCCTTTACTCATGACATGGCCTTAAACAGGGATATTGCTAACGATGCTAACGGGGTTTCAGGTTTGCGGCAAGCGCTTGTAGATCAACCGACACTGGCATGGTGTGGCTGCTGGCAGTAAAATGCGGTTTTACCTGAATACATACGCATGCTTGAAGAAAACCAAGAATCGCCCAATGAAGTGATGTGCAGTTGCAGTGGCACCACGCGCGGTATGATTCAGGACATGGTCAGGCAAGGCAAAGATCTGGACGCCATTTCGCGCTATTCCGGTGCGCTCACCGGATGTGGCGGCTGTGAATGGGATATAGGCGAACTGGTGAAGGCGTTAATGGCGGAATGGCCGCCGGCGCCTGATCAGACGGAGTGACCGCAGATTTTACACGCGGGATCCTTGGATAATTTGATGGTGCGCCATTCTGCGCTTAACGCATCCAGCAACAGCAACCTGCCCTGCATGGTCTGCCCGATATTCAATAATACTTTAATCGCTTCTGCCGCCTGCGCGGACCCAACGATACCTACCAGGGGAGCGAAAACGCCATTATCGGCACAGCGCAATTCCTGATCATCACCTACGTCGGGATACAGGCAATGGTAACAGGGTGACTCGGCATGCCTGAAATCAAACACGCTCAGTTGCCCTTCAAACCCAATCGCAGCGCCGGAAACCAGTGGTGTCCTGGCGGTAAAACATAATTGATTCAGCAGGTAGCGGGTGGCAAAGTTATCCGAGCAGTCTATGACTACATCTGCGGCAGCAATGCGCTCCGAGGCTTCTTGTTCGCTCATGCGTGTCAGCACAGTATTGACCGTGATTTCAGGGTTGAGCTGCGCAATCGTCGCTTGCGCTGACAGCGCTTTATTCTGCCCGACAGCAGCAGTGGTGTGAATAATCTGACGTTGCAGATTGGTCATATCCACCTGGTCAAAATCACAAATGGTCAAGGTGCCCACCCCTGCCGCTGCCAGATACATGGCCACCGGCGCACCCAGCCCGCCAGCGCCGATAATCAGCGCGTGACTTTGCGTCAGCTTTTCCTGACCCGCATATTCGATTTGCGGCAGCATGATGTGCCGACTGTAGCGTAACAATAGATTGTCTTGCATAGCTAATGTATGGATTCCGTTTCAGGGCAGGCGTTGTGCTTGCACCATTTGCTGGATCAGCACTTTGGGTGACAGCATGATCAGCCTGTCATCAAAAACTGCATGCGCAGTTTGCTGCTGGGCTTGGTCGACAAACATAAGATCGCCATCTGCGTTTTCCTGTTCATCCGTATGCACAGGCGCGCTCATGGCGTGGCTCACCCCGCCAGACACGGATTGTATGCCACCCAGCCCGTTTTCGCCATGTGAAAGCACGATGGCTGCCGGGTTACTGGAGACGCTAGTAGCAGAGCCAGTATCACCCGTGACCTGGATATTGCTGGCTTTCTCAGCGGCGGTCACAGAAAACCATTGCGCATGGTGCGTAAACGTACTGTCTGCCCGATAGCGGAAATAACGACCCCAGGCATCGGTGGCCACCAGACCGAGCTGCATCCACGGCAGCATCCCTTCATCACTGGCACAGCTTTGGTTAGGGAGCACGTTCTCCCAACCATCGGGCGGACTATCCGTGTCCGGGCATGGCAGATAATGATAAATCACCGCGTGCCCCAGCAATGCCTGCTGCGCCATTTGCAACCGCTGCTCTGTTTGCTGGTACTTTTGCAGGCTGTGCTGTACCCGCAAGGGCGTCATCAGCCAGCCCATCATCAGGCTGAGCACTACCATGGCAATGGCCAGCTCCAGCAAGCTGAAACCATGCATATATGGATTGAAAACCTTGTGTCGCAGATTGGTGGCAGCTTGATAAATCATCACAACTCTTATCGCTCTAAACTGTCGTTACTGGGCACGGCCAGTGCGTTCACATCAGGTATTTGCAGCTTTTGTAAGGTGCTTGCCTCCAGATAGGCTGCCAGGCTGCTTTTTTCTGTTTCGGTAGTCCGCATTTGCAATGGCAGTTTTTCGCCGGCAACTACCAGCGTTGCCCGCAGCGACCCTGGCTGATAAAACACCAGTTCGCGCCAGCCATTTTGCTGGAACCAATGGTGTCTGGCGTCTCCATCCAGTATATGTTGCACGGCCAACGGCCAATGTGCGCCAGCATCGAGAGGAAGCCTGCCCAAGCCGGAAGTTGCTGGTAAGCATTGCCCTCTGCTTAAAGTACCCGCACCTAGGCAACTGCTATCAGCGACAGCCGCGGCCAATGGAAAACTAACGCAAGAATTAAGAGTGCACCGTAACGCGCGCTTTAATTCTGCAAGCACCTGTTGCTGCATATGGCGATGCATCGTGGTGGCAGTGACTGGCCAGACCACATCATTAAAATGAGCCGAAGCGGAGGCCTGCACAAACCCATCATCAGCATTTTCTACCGCATTGGCATTGTCGCCTAGCTCAGAAACATCCAGATAATGCTTTGCTAAGTCACTGCTGGCGATATCGCGTTGCTGCGCCCAGCCATCTTCGCGAACCAGTGGTTGCATGGGTGCAATGATGACGGCAACGACAGCATTGCCTTGCGTCGCATCCCAAGAAACACCTTCTGCAGATCGCACAATCCAACTACCAGGTGTATCGCTATTTAACGGCGATTTGCGGGGATTATTTTTATAGCGTTCAGCAACGGCATACCATAACCGCTCGCCACTGCCATCCCGGATATCACCCAAACCCAGCGTTTTCCATGGCAAACGCCCCACGCGGGCGGTATTACTGCAACTGGATTCTGCATCGCCATCGTTATTACGATCCGGGCAAGGCAAATCACCCGGACGCGGGCAGTTCATGTCACACGGCGTGCTGCCTAAGGGCTGATTGGCATACGCCAGCAATGCCTGTTGGGCCAGCGCCAGTGCTGCCATGGTTTTGTGCAGGGCAGCTTGCCTGGGCTGATGCTGAAATGAAGCCTGCAAGACCACGCCACCGATGCCGGAAAGTAATAACAAGATGATCCAGGCAATGATGCCCCCTTGGAATTTCATTGACCGCCTCATGTAGGGTTTAATGAAGCGGGAAACATCTGCGGAAAGTTAAACAATTGCAATTCGCATTGCGCTACGATTAACTCAGTGGATTCCTCAAGTGCCCATGTACAGCCACGCAACAAAAACATCCCGGTATACGCTTGCTGCAATGGCTGCAACCAATCCAGGACATCTGCTTCATGGTTAACCGTCCAGCGCATCTGCACTGTAGTCACTGTCATCGACAATCCGGCTAGCGGTTTGCCTGGCCAGAATGGTTCGCATGCCGCGCCTTCACAGGTGATAGTCGGCTGAATGTCGTACTGCATATGTGACAAATGCCATTGCTGCTGTAGTGCAAGCCAGGAAGCTGTCCATTGTTGCGGGTCTGCTGGCCGGTTGATTCCTAGCTGTTGCCAGCGAGCGCGATGCAAAAGATAGAAAGTCACGTCCGGCTGATAACTTGCGTTATGCGCGGCTTGCTGCCGGGTAGTATGTAGCTGCTGTTTCAGTTGCTTTAATTCACGCATGATTTCAATTTGTCTTAAAGAATGAAAACCCAGTAACGCGAAACCCAGCAAGCTCACCAGCAACCAGGCGGCTAAAAACCAGCGCAGGGCATGCCAATATCTGCTCGTGATCATGCTGCACTTTCCAATGGACGTAACCTGATGGTGAGTGATGGTTGATGATCAGGCGAAAGTGATTGGCGCGTATCGCCTTTTTGTGTCTGGCTAGCTGATTCGGCTGAAACACTGATTTCTTTTAGCTCAAGGATGTCAGGGTGCTGGCGTAACTTCTCCAGCAGCAACTGCCATGCCTGCTGCGTATCAGAAGAAATCACGCCTTGCTGCCGGGCAAGCCTGATTGTGATGGTTTCCGTCCAGAGGCTATCTGCCTGTTCAGAATGTTCATGCCTGGGCTCATCAGTGAAGCCAGAAGCAACCCCGTACTCCCATGCCAGCGTCTTTACTTGCCACACCGGCTGCCCTGCCATCACAGATTGCAGTATTGCCATGGCCCGATGTGGAAGGCGCGCAGAGGTTTCCAGAGCCTGCACAGATTGCGACAGTATTTGTAAACGTGGCAGATCCGCTTCGGGCACCCCCAAACCGGGTTGCGCAGACTGCCATAAATGCAACTGAGCGTTAGTGCGCTGGATATCGGATTGCATTTTTTGCAAGGCCTGCTGGCTTATCCAGTTTGCCACGACACACAAACAAATCATTAAAATGCAGGCGGCGATAATATTGCGTTTAGCGCTGGCGATACGCGCGTTAAGCAAAGAGGCTTCCGGTGCAAAATTGGGCAGTCGGCGGCTATGGCGCAATACCTGGATAGCCGCCCAGTCCATAACACTTAATCCCGCCGGTACAGGCTGCCATCCTGACTGGCGCAGTACTTCTGCATAAGAGAGATTGGTTTGTTGAATGACCGTTGGCAGCGGCCCCAAGTGAAAGTCATTGTGATCGGCATCTTCGCTCAACCAGATCAAATGAACTGGCTCGACTTCCTGCAGCCATTTCTGGCTCACTAAATATAACCTGGTCTGGGCAATCTCACTGCTGATACGCGTGCCCAGGGATGTATCTTGCTTTAGCGTCAGCAGACGGCTGAAAAGTAACTTTGATCGGCATAGGTAGCGGATAGAAAGCTGCTGACTTTCGAACCAGGCGATCAGGCACTGCGCATGCCCAGATTGCCAGTGCGCAACCCAGCAAGGGGTACACAAAGCCTGGGTATACACGCCTTGCACACGCATGGTTTGCTGCTGCAACGCCTGTAACCACTCACGCAACGGCGGGTAATGAATAGCTGAAAACAGGTAGAGTTGCTCTTGATTGGCACTTTGCACGCTACCGATTTTATGCACGGTGTGCAGGCCTTGTGCATATGGCCATACAGCCAGTCGGCGGGTCAGTAACTGTTTTCTGACTGTACCACGCACAGGCGGCAATACTTCAACATGGTAATGCTCATCGGCAATATCCGTGAGGAAATAGACGCTTGCACCAGTAGCTTGTTTAAGCCACTCCAGCAGTAAACCTTGATTCTCCACATTAGCCGGGAAAACACGTAGCGCGTGATATCGCCAGCCCATGAAGTGGACCACTCGCCATTGATCATGCGTCACCAGAATGACAAGCTGCTGTTGCACCATATTAATACCGCAGTGTCGAAAAACTGTCATACACCGGTAGCATGACGGCTGCCATCAAAAATAACAGCATCAGGCCAAGCACGATGGTTAACAACGGTTCCAGCAATCGTAGCAACAGTTGTATCTGTGCCTGAACCTCCCTGTCATAGAAAGCGGCTTGTTGCGCGAGCATCCGGTCTAACACGCCAGTGGTTTCTCCCACCCGTATCATGCGTACCAGCAATGAGGGGAAGCAGCCGCTAGCAGCAAAGCTGCTCGCCAGGCCTTCACCTGCCTGCACCCGCTGCTGCACCTGATTTAAAGCCTGCGCCATGGCACGGTTATGCAATAAGGGCTGGCACCACTCTAGTGCTTGTAGCAACGGGATGCCGGTTTGGTACATCAACCCGAGAAAGCGACATAGCCTGGTTAATACCAGCTGATGGCATAAGCGACCGATGACCGGCAATTGCAACAGTTTTTGATCCCAGTAAAGGGCCCAGGCAGGCGAACGCTTGATTGCGGATCGCACCCCTGCCACCAGCAGCACCAAAACCACCAACATGATGCCGCCATAAGCCACCACCCAGTCAGACAAGCCAAGCAGCATGCGGGTAGACCACGGCAACTCCTGGCCCAGACTGTGCAGAAAACCCACCATCTGCGGCACCAGAAAAGTGAGCATGACGGCAGCGGCGACACTAACCATCACACACAATAATGCAGGATATGTCAGCCCACGCTTTGTCTGCGCTATCAGCTCGGCCTGCCATTGCAGTGTCTGCGCCAGATGGCCAAATATCTCAGGCAACTGCCCGGTATGCTCGCCCGCGGCGACCAGGTGGCAGATCAATGCGGGAAACACCTGTGGTTGCAGATGCAAGGCTTGTGATAGCAACTTTCCTGCTTCCAGCTCATGGTGTAAGCTGCGCACCGCCTCTGACATTAAACGGTGCTCGCACTGCCCGGCTAACTCCTCCAATGCCTGTAGCAGGGGCACCCCTGCTTGCAGCAATTGCTCCATCTGGATACAGAATAAAATCAGATGTTGCGCCTGAATACGCGGCTGCAACCAGGCCTGGGGCTGCCCGATCTTCACTGTCAGCAATTCCAGCCCTTGCTGTTGCAGGGATGCTTCCAGCGCCTGTTCATTCGCCGCTTGCAGGGTGCCGCGTTGTGGTCGCCCATGATGATCAATCGCCGTGTAACGGTAACTGTTCATACCGCCTGCCCGTGCAGAATTGCACTGATATCGACGACCCGGCGCAGTTCCTGCAAGCTGGTTTCTCCTGCCAGCACGAGTTGCAACCCCTCTTCTGCCAGGGTGGTGTAGCCATACAACCGCGCCTGTTGCTGTAACGCCAGCGTTGAAGGCTGGCTAGCCAGCATCTCATCCAGTTCTGGCTGCATGGTGAGAATCTCCATGATGGCTAACCGCCCCCGGTAGCCGCTCATGCGGCACTGCTCGCACCCAGCGGGCTCATATAAAGTCATGCTGCCTGGTGCATTGCTCAAGTGCAAACTTTGCAAGCATGCCTGTGTGCTGGCATCGGGTTTAGTTTGAATTTTGCAATGTGCACATAGCCGCCTCAGCAGGCGTTGCGCGATCACACCGACCAGGCTACCCGCCATCATTTGCGGGCTGATACCAAAATCCTGCAACCGTGCAAAAGCTGCAATCGCGTGATTGGTATGCAGGGTGGTCATGACCAGGTGTCCGGTCATGGCTGCGCGGATAGCCATGGCGGCAGTGGGCTCATCGCGTACTTCGCCAATCAGGATAATGTCGGGGTCTTGTCGCAAGATGGCCCTGATACCGCTGACAAAATCTACTTTGTTAGCTTCGTTCACCGATGTCTGTCGCATCAGCATATGCGGATATTCCACCGGGTCTTCCAGCGTCATGATATTCACATGCTGATGGTTGAGATGCCCGAGCATAGAGTACAGCGTGGTGGTTTTTCCGCTACCGGTCGGGCCGGTCACAATCAATAATCCTTCCGGCTTTTCCAGCATGTTTTTAACTAACCGCAATTGCGGTGGCCGCAAGCCCATCTCATCGAGAGGAGTAATGGATTTATCCCTGTCGAGGACGCGCAGCACGATATTTTCACCATGCAAGGTAGGATGGCTGGAAACTCTGAAATCGATCTGGCTACCACATAAAAACAGGTTCACCCGCCCATCCTGCGGCGTGCGCTGCTCGGCAATATCCATTCCAGCCAAAATCTTGAGCCGTACACACATGGCAGGCCAATAGCGGTCATGCAGGCTGCGGATTTGCCACAACACGCCGTCTATCCGGTAGCGTATCCTGAGAAATGCCTGCTCCGGCTCAAAATGGATATCCGAGGCACCCTGCTTGACGGCATCTACCAGAATGGCATTGACCAGGCGGATCACGGGCCGCGTATCCTGTTGCGTCAGCCCCTGGGCATGCACGGTTTCCTGTTCTATTTCATTCAAGATCGCATCCAGCAGCAAGTGATGCCCATAACATCTATCCAGCGCCTGCTCGATATGCGTCTCGGTAGCCAGCACTGATTTCAGTTGTACTTCGCGGCCCAGTAAATAACGCAACTGATCTAGCACTGCCACGCGATTCATCTCCGCCATGGCGACCCGCAACACTTTTTGATCGGCAGAAAAATCCAATGGCAACACACGATGTTGTTTGGCAAACGCCTCAGGCACCATGGCCAGCACTTCAGGGTCCGGGATCACTTGCTGCAAATCGATACTTTCCTGCGCATGATGCTGGGCCAACACATCCCTGATCATGGCATCCGTCACAAAATGCAGCCGTACTAGCTGCTGGCCAAGTAACAAGCGGCTTTCACGCTGCTCTATCAAGGCGATCTCCAGCTGGTCTGTCGTGATCATGCCCTTAGACAGCATCCAGTCACCCAAGCGCTTTTTGTCTGCGTTACTCAACATGGCTATCCTTGTTCCTTGATCGAAGAAACTTCGTTGCCCATCACGGTGCCCTCTTCATAATCCGGAATCTCTTGCCGCAACTTCTCCAGATATTCTTCCTCGCTTTGGCTATCGCCCAACTGCCGGGAAACCAGCAGCATGCCCGCTATCGCTTCCACACTATGCGCATCCTGGGTTAAAAGCATGAGAAAAGCCTGCCTGGCTAGACTGACTTGCCCGGATTGCAAGAGCTCGTGTGCGTTGGCAATTATGCCCTCCATGTGTGTTGTTGACATGGATGGACGGTGAATTTGCAAGTGCCAAGGCCGCATTTGCTGTATGGGCACTTTAGCTGTGCGATGCGGCCTTTCAAGCTGCGCATGTTGCTCGGCTGGTGGTGCTTCCTGTACTGGCGGCTTATTTAACTGAAACAATGTTTCATTGTTTTTTACGGCAACCAGGCTGTTTGACACCTTTTGTTCAATAGGTACATGACTAGTCAGCAGGGGTGGTGGCTGCATGTTTTTCAATCCGACTTCTGCCGTATGCGACTGTGTATCAAAAAACATCGTTTTGATTAGCACTGCCGTTACTACGCCCATCAGCGCCATACCGGCAGACAACAGCGCGGTTAGCCCTGTCTCGGTTTTCCAGGTAGGTGTCAGCACCAAAGAGCCGCGATATACCTTTTTAAACGACAGATAAAGTTTGATCCGCCTGATAAATCGCTTGCTCATGGGATAATCTTCATGATGGCTCGCCCAATCCAAAATCAATATCGTCTGCGGGCAATGACTCCGGCAACAAAGATTCAAATGGCTTCAGGTCACCTGCTTTGACATCGGCCAGACCAATGACAGTGGGCCGCAAGAAAACCACTAGCTCTGTTTTTTTAGCCGCCTGATTTTTACCCTGAAACGCATAGCCGATGAGCGGGATACTCGCCAGCCCAGGCACTCTATCCTTGAAATCACGCTGGTCTTCCTGCATCAACCCGCCCAATATCGCTACATTGCCGCTGGCGATATTGAGGACAGATTCCATTTCGCGTACCTGTATTTCGGGAATACTGCTGACGATGCGCGTGCTGCCACTGCCCAGTTGCGGGTTAGGGTCTTCTATATAACGCAGCACTTTGGAGACGGTTGGGCGCACATTCAGATTCACGCGTTTCTGGCTATTGATCTGGGCGGTCACTGCCATCACCAGCCCTACCGGCACGGTATTGGCCGTGGTGGTCACCGCCTGCAGATTTGCGCCGTTATTACTGCTGCTTTGTGAGATTTGCGACTGGATAGTGAAGTACACCAGGTTATCGACCACCTTCAAAATCGCGGTCTGGTTATTCAGCACCATTAATTTGGGGCTGGAAAGTACGCGCGTTTTGCCAAACTGCTCGAGCAAAGTGACACTGGCACTCAAATTGCCAAACCGGCTAAATGGGTTGAAGTATCCCAACATAAACGCCACATCGCCGTTATTCTGGCCAAGCGCATTTTTACTGTTATTGCTTTCGAAGCGGCTGGTAGTGCTATTGAATTGTGCGGCGTCGTTGCCCAATGATTGCGAAAATTGCCATCCACGCTGCTGGGCGGATGAAGACAAGCGGCTCCAGTCTATGCCCATCTGGAAACTTTTACTTAACTCTACTTCTACGATCGTCGCTTCGATCAGCACTTGCCTGGCTGCCACTTGCATGACGGACTCCAGATAAGCCTTCACTTGCGCCTGCTGGCTATGCGACGCGCGCACCGTGAGTATGCCAGTCTCGGGATTGGCGATTAATCGTGAAGCGCGCCAGCGAATATGCGCTTGCTGTGCTTTTTCTGACCTGGCAGCAGTTTGCGGAGATTGCGTATTTCTCTCAGCATTCTGGCTAGTCGTTTCGCCCTCTAAAGGCTCTGAGACTGGTAGCACCAGACTTGTGATAGCTGTGCTGGCTTCCACTACTTCGTCTCTGGCGATAGTCGCTTTATCAGTTTCTTCCAGCAAAGCCTGGATATTTTGCACAACGCTTTCCCATAAGTGGTAACGCGATTGTGTTGCAACGGCCGTTCGCGAACTGTTGCTATTGCCGCCTGGGGTTGACAGCGATGTGACCGCTGCACTATTACTATTTTGTGGGGATCCGGTGGCTGGTCTGCCAGTGCTATTGATCTCGCTAGCCACACCGATAAAACCTGTGGTATCACGCGTCATATTCACGTAATTCAAACGGTAGCTGCGCAATACCGGCATATCCGGCGCAATCGACCAGACACCATTGCCCCACTCGTAATACATATCCACCTGCCTGGCGATACGTGACAAGATCGCGGGGATAGATTGCTGTACCGCATGTAAGGAGACCTTGCCTCTCAAACCAGGATGGATATCCATATTGAGATGGCTTTCCCTGGCAAGCGCCTGCAAGACTTCCTGCACTGGTGCTTCCTGGACCACAAGGTTGATTAATAAGGTAGGTGTTGCTGATTTGAGAGGCGGTTTGGCCACCAGCGCGGGCTCAACTTCAAGCGCGTCAACTTCAGGATAATTGACTAGCGGTGGGGTGAATGTGTTATGTGCCCTGAGTTCAGGCAGGTGTAAAGTGGAATGACGATTGCCATCATCTACAGCCTGCCTAGCGCATGCTATAAGCCATAGACAAGCAAGTAGTATGGCTGCGAAACGCATCCACTCCCCCTGATGAATTTGATTATTGTTAACATATATTAATAATAGTTAATAATAATTGTCAAATCATCAGAGAAACTGGCGCAGGTAACTTCAAGTTTTAAATGAAAAAAATCGGGCACGAAATTTAAAACAGTTCGATTTCGCCTGCTTTAGTACTGTCACTGAGCAGACCATTTTCAATCAGCTCTTCGTAGAAACATATCTGGTTTCTACCATGTTCTTTGGCGTAGTATAAAGCCTCGTCAGCGCGCTCCAACACCGTGTTTGGCAGCACATTCAGTGCCATGCGTGAACAGCCGACGCTCATGGAAACGTGCCCCACCTGTGGAAAGACATAGGCGTTCAACGTCGTTTTAAATCGTTCAAGCAAAACAGTGATGTCATTTTCATCTGCACATGAAAATACACCGACAAACTCCTCCCCGCCAAAGCGGAACAGCAAATCGCCTTCGCGAAAGGTCTGCTGCATCAGCCGGGAAAGCAATAACAAGACTTCGTCACCAATCAGGTGACCATAAGTATCATTAATTTTCTTGAAAAAATCGATATCAAAAATGGCCAGGAAGTGATGCAGCGGAAACTTGAATTCAGGCTTGTAATCATTGAGCAGGATTTTGCTGACGCAATGATCAAAGGTTTTGCGATTGAGCAGCCCGGTTAACGCATCACGCTCGTTCTCGATAATCAGGCTGGCATAATGATGAAACATATCCAGGCATTGTTTGATCAAGCCTATCGCTACGTCATCCAGGGCTTCATGCTGTATCAGCAGGATGGCATGCTTGTGCGCAATGCTTTGTTGTAAAGGGAAAATATGCAGCTTGCCGCTACTGGTTTCCAGACATTCATATTGATGAGAACCCTTATCCATGTGATCCAGCAATAAGGCGTAATTTTCCGGCATCCAGCCATCAAATGCCGCATGGGTGTTCTTACCATCTTCAAGCGTATGGATGACAGAAACCAGTTGTCGCCTTGATAACACCTGCATTCTGATCGGCTGCGGTTGGGCCGCGAAAACATTTAACCAGTGCTGCATCAGCGAAAGCAAGGCTGGGTCCAGCGCAAGACTCTCCCTGACCTTAGTAAGGTCAGTAAGCGCTTGCATAAATTCGCCAAGATGTAATGGAGTAGTCATGTGTTCAGCATTAAGGGTTTTGAACACTTTACCAGAGGCAAGCTTCCGACTTACTGGCGAAGAGAGCCAGTATTTTTAATCAATCTTTTAAATTTAGCTAAATATTAAAACGAATGTTAGATATGGCTGGAAACAGCAGGAGATAAATGGGGTGGCTGATGGGGCTCGAACCCACGACAACAGGAATCACAATCCTGGACTCTACCAACTGAGCTACAGCCACCATAGAGACTTTTACATTGGCCTGCCCGACAGGAATCGAACCTGTAACCCCCAACTTAGAAGGTTGGTGCTCTATCCAGTTGAGCTACGAGCAGATAGTAGTTACATTACGATTGGGCATTCCAGAGAAACTGGTCGGCGTGGAGAGATTCGAACTCCCGACATCCTGCTCCCAAAGCAGGCGCGCTACCAGACTACGCTACACGCCGAAAGCAGGAATATAACCGATTTTCCGAAATCGTGTCAATCCTGATGTGATAAAATTCTATTTTTAACGATGATTTTTTGCTCATGAGCGCACACATTATTGATGGTAAGCAAATTGCCAATCAACTATTAGACGATATTAAAAATAATATTGACCAACGCCTGAAAGCCGGTAAACGCGCCCCTTGTCTGGCGGTTGTACTGGTAGGTGATGATCCGGCATCTGCCATTTATGTACGCAATAAACAGATCGCCTGCGAGAAAGTAGGCATTGTTTCCCAGGCGCATAGATTGCATGCCAGCATTTCACAAACGGAGTTATTCAGCCTGATTCAAACCCTGAATCAGGACCCGAATACCGATGGCATTTTGGTGCAATCACCCCTGCCGCATCATATTGATGAAACTGCGATTCTGGCACTGATAGACCCGGCCAAAGATGTGGATGGCTTTCACCCCTACAATATAGGCTTACTGGCCGTGCGTCAGCCGCAATTGCGCTCCTGCACGCCTTATGGCGTCATTAAAATGCTGCAAGCCAGTGGCATTAACCTGAAGGGGCTGGATGCGGTGGTGGTCGGCGTTTCTAACCATGTCGGCCGCCCCATGGGACTGGAATTATTGCTGGCTGGCTGTACAGTGACCAGTTGCCATCGCCATACCAAAGATCTGGCAGCGCATGTATCGCGCTCGGATATCGTGGTCGCGGCCGCGGGCAAGCCTAGACTGATCAAAGGGGAATGGATCAAACCAGGCGCGATTGTGGTGGATATCGGCATTAACCGCCTGCCGGACGGCAAACTAGCGGGTGATGTTGAATTCGAGGTAGCGAAGTCACGCGCCGCTTATATTACGCCGGTACCTGGTGGCGTTGGACCCATGACAGTGGCAACCCTGATGGAAAATACGCTGAAGGCGCTGGAACTAAGGGAGCAGGCTTAACTGGCAAAGCCGCCCTTTGACAAAGATGCTTTGCAAGCCCATAAAATCGGTGTAAACTCGCGCGATTATTGATTAACGTAATGCAGTAAAAAGCGCCGTAAAGGCAGTAATATCAAGTAGTTTCGTCCTTTGGAACCATCATGGCAGACACCGTTAACAAATCTTTTGTCCCTTACCAGCCAGCCGCCGGTGAGGAGTACATGAACAAAAAACAGCAGGATCATTTCAAAAGCATCCTCAATAACTGGAAAGCTGAACTGAGTCACGATATTGACCGTACGGTGCACACCATGCAGGACGAAGTGACTAGCTTTGCGGACCCGAACGACCGCGCGAGCCAGGAGTCAGACATGGCTTTGGAGCTGCGCAACCGTGACCGCGAACGTAAGTTGATCAAGAAAATTGACGAGACATTGCGCAATATCGATGCCGGCGACTATGGCTACTGCGAAGGCTGCGGCATTGAGATCGGCCTCAAACGCCTGGAAGCACGGCCAACTGCCACACTGTGTATTGATTGCAAAACGCTGGATGAAATGCGTGAAAGGCAAGTCGCTAAATAGCTAACTGCGGTAAAAAAGCGAGTGCGCAAACTGCCACTCGCTTTTTTATTTTCCCTAACCACCCTCAACACGCTTTCAGCCACAACGCGGGCGATTGCTCAGCTAGCCTGGGTATCTGGCCTGATCCAAAACCACCAGCAACACCCTTCAGCCCCTTACCAGCTTTCCTCAACAGAAAAAAGTCGCTTATGCTCGCGTATCGCATAGCGGTCTGTCATGCCAGCAATATAATCGGCGACAGCACGCGCCGGATCCTGCCTGGCTGCGAGCTGGTGCTCATCTGGCATTAACTTGGGTGATTGCGTAAAAGCAGAAAACAACTCTTCAATGATCCGCCTGGCTTTGGCGCTCATACGATTGACTTTGTAATGCTGATATAAATGCTTGTGCAAAAATTTCTTCAGTTCGTGATTTTTAGCAGCAATTTGCTGGCTAAAGCCGACCAAATACGGTGCTTTGCGCACATCTGCAATAGTCGCCGGATTAAGCGCTGCGATGGCCTGCCGACTCTGCTCACACAAATCCACCACCAGCACATTGATCATGCGGCGGATGGTTTCATGAATCAAGCGCTTTTCTTCGATCTCGCCATACAGGTGTTTCACTTCCGCCATATTTTCGGCAAACAGCTGAATGCCAGATAACTGCTGAATGGTGATCAGGCCTGAGCGCAGACCATCATCCACATCATGATTGTTATAGGCGATTTCATCAGCAAAGTTAGTCACTTGTGCTTCGAGGCTGGGTGACCCTTTGTGCAAGAAGCGCTCGCCGACATCGCCTAATTGCTCGGCATTTTTACGCGAACAATGCTTTAAGATACCTTCACGCACTTCAAACGTGAGGTTCAGCCCGTCAAAACTGGCGTAACGGTTTTCCAGCAGATCGACCACCCGTAACGACTGCAGATTATGCTCAAACCCGCCAAAATCGCGCATGCAGTGGTTGAGCGCGTCCTGCCCGGCATGGCCAAATGGCGTATGACCAAGGTCATGTGCGAGCGCAATCGCTTCGGCCAGGTCTTCATGCAAGCCTAGCGTACGCGCGATGCCACGCGTCAGTTGTGCGACTTCGATACTATGGGTCAGGCGGGTGCGGAACAAGTCGCCTTCGTGGTTGACGAATACCTGGGTCTTATATTCCAGGCGGCGAAAAGCGGTGGAGTGAATGATGCGGTCACGGTCGCGCTGAAACACATTGCGCGTAGGTGACTCTTGCTCAACGACCTTGCGGCCACGCGTTTGTTCGGGATTGGCGGCAAAGCTGGCTAAGGTCATTGTGGGTTTCGATCAAGCAGCGAGTGAGAGTGTTTGCTGTAACTTGTCGGCATCATAATCAGCGGTGATCACGGCCTTGCCTATTGCTTGCTGCAAAATCAGGCGAATGCGGCCATCAGCGACTTTTTTATCCAGCTGCATGAGTCGCAAATACTCTTCAGCGCCAAAATCTGGCGCCTCAATCGGTAATCTGGCAGCCTGCAGAATGGCTTTGATGCGCTGCACTTCGGCGGCATTCAGCCAGCCCATGCGTTGAGACAAGTCCGCCGCCATCACCGTACCGGTCGCGACCGCTTCGCCATGTAGCCACACGCCATAGCCCATTGCGTTTTCAATGGCATGCCCAAAGGTATGGCCCAGGTTCAGCAAGGCGCGTTCGCCCTGCTCATGCTCGTCCACTGCCACCACTTCGGCTTTGTTCTGGCAGGAGCGATAGATCGCATAGCTGGTCACGGCAGTGTCCAAGGCCATCAGTGCAGACATATTGGTTTCCAGCCAGTCAAAAAAATCGGCATCGCGGATCAGGCCATATTTGATCACTTCAGCCACGCCTGCGGATAACTCACGCTGCGGTAATGTTTTCAGGGTATCAATATCCGCCAACACCAGTTTAGGCTGATAAAACGCGCCTATCATGTTTTTACCTAATGGATGATTAATGCCGGTTTTGCCACCAACACTGGAATCGACCTGTGACAATAATGTGGTTGGCACCTGGATAAACGGCACGCCGCGCAAATAAGTCGCCGCAGCATAACCGGTCAGGTCACCAATCACGCCGCCACCCAGTGCAATCAGGGTGGTGTTACGTTCACAGCGATTCTGCAACAAATGATCATAAATCGTTTGCAGCGTCTCGCTATTCTTGTAAGCCTCGCCATCGGGCAGAATAATTTCAATGACACTGATGCCCGCTTCACGCAAGGGCTGGGCAAGTGCCTGCATATACAACGGTGCAACGGTGGTGTTGCTGACAATCGCCACCTGCTTGCGTTTCAGGTGTGGCAGGATCAGCTCGACCTGGCTCAGCAGGCCATTGCCGATATGAATAGGGTAGCTACGGTCAGCCAGGCTAACAGTCAAGGTTTGCATGAGGGCTCCAGCGCGTGCAATGCGGTTTCTATTTTTTGAATGATGACAGCCACCGGCTGATGTCCGGTATCGACGATTAAATCGGCTGTTTCGGTATACAGGGGGTTGCGGGCATGGAACAGCTGCTCCAGCTTGGCTTTGACATCGACATTTTGCAGCAAGGGGCGATTTTTATCATTGCGGGTGCGCAGGTATAGCTCATTCACATTTGCCCGCAGATACACCACATAGCCGTATTGTTTAAGAATGGCGCGATTTTCTGGCGCGATGATGGCGCCGCCGCCGGTGGCCAGCACGATATTATCCTGCTGCCCGAACTCTTCCAGGGTAGACGTTTCGCGCTTGCGAAAACCGGCCTCCCCTTCCAGCTCGAAGATGGTGGGGATTTTAACGCCGGTGCGCTGCTCGATCACATGATCGGTGTCATAGAAGGTTTTTCCCAGACTTTTGGCGATCAATTTGCCAACCGTGGTTTTGCCTGCACCCATTAAACCGATTAAAAAGATATTGTTTGGTATACGCTCACCCATAAAAAAGCCCAACCGATCCAGTTGGGCATTTTAAGGCAAAGCTCGCCCGCTGTCAGTAACAGCGGGGTTGCAAGCGGGAATTAGTTCAAGGCCAGCGTCTCATCCATGACTTTAGGGGTGATAAAAATCAACAACTCGGTTTTGTCTTCCTGCTTGGTATTACGCTTGAAAGCGTAGCCGACAACAGGCAAGTCACCAAAAAACGGGACTTTGTCAGTACTTTTACGCGACACTTGCTCATAAATACCGCCAAGCACGACGGTTTCACCATTGCCGACCAAGACTTGCGTTTGCACGTTTTGCGTATTAATGGCCACGCCACCAGGCAACACTTCACCCCTGCTGTCTTTACGTACATCCAGATCCATGATGATTTTCTGATCTGGTGTGATCTGTGGTGTGACCTCCAGGCTTAACTCCGCCTTTTTAAAGCTGACAGCCGTTGCCCCGCTGCTGGTTGCGGTCTGATAAGGGATCTCTACACCCTGTGCAATACGTGCTTTTTGCTGGTTGGCAGTGGTCACGCGCGGGCTGGAAATCACTTTACCGCGAGAATCTGCTTCCAGAGCAGACAACTCAAGGTTTAATAACAAGTTAGCCGACAGCTTGAGCAGGCTCAGGGCGATCCCGCCATAGGCATTGGTCACTGGCAAGTTGGACATCAGGTCAGGTTGCCCATTTGAACTCAGCAGATAGCCATTGGGGTCCACACGCCCGTTATCAAAACCAGTCACTGTTTGCACAGTACCGCCTTGCGTACCTTGGGTGTAAGTACCATTACCCGTTGGCGTAGTGGGTGCGGTGTAAGCCGTGGCTCTATTACCGATGTTGCCACCAATCGCTACGGCCGAATTACTGCCAGGCGTACCCGTTTGCTGAATGCCGAAACGCGCGCCCAGCGCTTTGGAGAAGGTATTGGAAGCGATCACCATGCGTGACTCAATCATCACTTGCTTCACCGGCACATCTACTTTATTAATGATGGTCTGGATCTCTTCCAGCTTCTTGGTCGTATCCTGTACAAAAATGGTATTGGTACGTGCATCGAAAGTCACGCTGCCACGTTGCGACAGAATACGGTTCATACGGCCTGCTGAAGAGCCTGTCGATGATGAAGTACCCGATGTTGAAGCCCCACCACCAGCACCACCGCCCAGTAACATATTCCTGAAATCAGCGGCTTTTTGATACTTCAAGGAAAACACTTCTGTGCGCAATGTTTCCAGCGTTTCACGCTCTGCATCTGCGGTTAATTGCGCTTTTTCCTTGGCTGCAAATTCTTCCGCCGGGGCGATGGAGATCACACTGCCATTCACCCGCATATCCAGGCCTTTGCTTTGCATGATGACATCCAACGCCTGATCCCATGGCACATCTTTCAGGCCTATGGTGACGCTGCCTGAAACAGAATCGCTGACCACGATATTTTTACCGGTGAAGTCAGCAATCACTTTCAGTACATCCCTGACATCTACACGCTGGAAATTAAGCGATAGTTTCTCACCCGCATAACCCTGTTTAGAACCCTGAATCAACTTGTTCTGGTCTTTCACCAATGGCCGGATATCCACCACCAGTTTGCGGTCAGCCTGATACGCTGATTGCTCCCAGTCGCCCTGCGGCTCAATCACAATCTGTGCCTGGTTGTTATGCCGCATGGCGTCGACATACAGCACCGGCGTGTTGAAATTAGTCACATTCAGGCGGCGCTGCAAGGACTCGGGCAACTCAGTGTTGGTGAAATCAATCACCACCGTTTTACCGGCATTTCGCACATTCACGCCGACATGGCTGTCAGACAGGTCGACCAGGATACGGCCTTCGCCATTTTTGCCACGTACAAAATCAATATTCTGGATGCGGTGATTTGCTACTGCGGCTGGCTCCGAGAATCTTTTCGCAGCCGCGGCAGCAGGCACCAGCTCGCCACTTTCCTGCGCGAGCGCGATCAGCAAGTTATTTTGCTGTAACTGCAACTGGTGTTGCACTGGTTTGGATAAATTTAGCACGATACGGCTACGATCATTCGCCTGCGCAACCTGTACGGATTTCAACGCGCCCTGATTGATAGCCACGACATTTTTACCCGTTGCATTACTGGTGCGCGGGATATCAAACACCACTCTTGGCGGATTCGACAAAGTAAAGCTGGCCGGAGCCGCAGACAATGGCCGTGCCAGTTGCAACTGCACATTCAGCCGCCCGCCTGGCAGTGTCGTCACTTCAACCGCTTGCAATTGATTATTACCCGCGGGCATGTCTGCCGCCATCAATGGTTGCGTTGTCATCCCAACGAAAAATAATGCTAGCGGTGTAGCAAAAGATATAAGTGTTTTCATCATTGATGTTCCTGCAATTCCAATGTCGTCATTTGCTCGGTCCATTCACCAGTTACCGTGTCTTGAATGGTCTCTTTAACTTTTAATTCGTATTTCAATGTCTGCCTGTTTTCGGCCAGCGCGGTGATCAGCCCCAGCTTCTCGCCTACATAATTGCCTGGCTTGACCTGGTAAACCATGTTGTCTGGCGTTTGTATGGTGGCAAATATTTTGCTCGCCTTGCTCATCACGCCAACGAACTTCAGGCTTTCCAGCGGATAAGCTTCCAGCGGTTCTTTATGGCGTTTAAGGTCAGGCTGGAAAGTGTTATGTACCGTCGCCTTGCGCGGCACAAACGGGTCATGCAGCGCGCCATCCGCGTTATATTGCTTAGGCGAGAATCCCTGCACTTGCGGCAATGGCTCGATCGGCGCAACTGGCGCATGGTCGGCTTCGTTCATAAACTGCGTCAGATCATCCTCTTTCGAAGCGCCGCAGGCTGCCAGCAGCAGAGTCAGACTAATAATCAACAGGGGTTGAATGCGCATCATTTTTTACCTGCCTTGGCGTCTTCTTGTGCCTTGCGTGCGGCGACTTCTTCCGCATCCAGATAGCGGTAGGTTTTTGCCACCGCTTCCATCACCAGAATATCTCTATGTGGCTGCTTGTCGTCTTTTGCCATCGGCTGCACCTGCAAATTATGCAGGGTGACGATACGTGACAACTTGGCCACTTCGGTCACAAAGGCACCCAGTTCGTGATAACGTCCCAATACCTTGATATTGATAGGTTTTTCAGCATAAAACTCGGCAAACACTTCCGGCTGCGGCACAAAGGCCTCAAACGATAATCCCTGGCTCAAACCGGCCTGATTCACATCCGTCAGCAAGCCATCCATTTCAGATCTATCGGGCAATTGTTTGAGCAACACACCAAAGGTGCGCTGGATTTCTTCGACTTGCTGCTGATAGGCTGGCACTCGCATCGCCTGGGCTTTTTTCGCGAGGTATTCATCGCGCAAACCCTGTTCTTTTTCTTTTTCGGTGTGCAACTCTTTCAAGTTAGGGTTGAGCAGAAACATATACCCAAGTACTAGCACCACGGCCGCCAATATGGTCAGCAGCACCACTTTCATGGGCACTGGCAGGTTGCCGGCGTTTTTTAAATCAATATTGTTAAAATCCGAAAGTTGCATGACGCGCATTATCCTTGTGGGGCCGCCGGCTTTTGCTTAGCCTGGCTATCATCCGGTTGTTCTTGCTTGAGCGTGATCTTGACGACAAACTCATATTGCTTGATGTCCTGCTGGCTAGTGGTCGCCTTGATTTCCACCAGATTGGGGCTATGGATAATGGCCGAACCGCTAAGGTTGTGCACCAGTGAGGCGACCCTGGCATTGGTATCGGCGATGCCTTTTAGTTCTATCTCGTTTTCTATCTGCTTGATGCTTTTCAGCGACACGCCTTCCGGGAGCAGTCTGGCCAGTTCATCCAGTATCTGCACTGCCTGGTTCCTGTCGCTTTGCAAACCTTCCACGATCTGTTTGCGTTCAAGCACATGCTTGATCTGCTCCTTGAGCGTCACAATCACCGCAATCTCTTTATCCAGGCGCCCCATTTCGTCCTGCAAGCGCTGGTTACGTTCCTGCTGGGTACGGATCTGCGCCCCCACATAACTCCAGCTGACAAACAGGATGGCAGCGGCAGCAATCGCGACCAGCGATGCCATTAGGCCAAACTCACGCTGCCGTTCGGCACGGCGGATCTGGCGATGCGGTAGCAGGTTGACTTTAATCATGCGTCTACCCCTCGCAATGCCAGGCCACAGGCGATCATCAGCGCAGGTGCGTCGGTTTCCAATTGTGAAGGCTTCACTTTATTCACCAGCGTCATGCCGTGAAACGGGTTAGCCACCAGCGTGTGTATCTCGGTTTTTTGCTGTATCAGAGCCGCAAGGCCTTCTGTCGCTGCCACGCCACCAGCCAGTAGCAAATGGTCGACTTTGTTGTACTGGGTCGAGTTGGTGAAGAAAGACACAGCACGCGCTGCCTCACCCGCCAGCGTCTGCAAAAACGGTTGCAAAACTTCCTGATCATAAGAATCCGGCAAGCCGCCCTGACGTTTGGCGATCTCGCTTTCTTCAGGAGAAAGCCCGAACCGTCGTTGAATCTCTTGTGACAGCATAGCGCCGCCAAATGCCTGCTCCCGTGAATACACTGAATGCAAACCGACCATCACGCTGATATGGGTGACATGGGCACCGATATCGAGAATCATGGTCACGGTTTTTTTGGTATGCGCGGGTAGTTGTTTAAAAATCTGACGGTAAGCGGTTTCTGTGGCGTAGGCATCCACATCCATGATGCTGACTTTCAAACCGGCTTCCTCAGCCACGGCGACACGGTCATCGATCTTTTCTTTTTTTGCTGCCGCAATCAGCACTTCCACTTCATCTGTGCTTTTACCAATCGGCCCCAGCACCTGGAAATCCAGATTCATTTCTTCCAGCGGAAAAGGGATGTACTGATTAGCCTCGGCTTCGACCTGTAGTTCGAGGTCTTCATCGCTTAAGCCGGCAGGCATGATGACGCGTTTTGAAATCACAGCAGACGCAGGCAAAGCCATCACCACTTGTCGCGCACGCGAACCCAGCAAACGCCAGGCCGAACGTATCGTATCTGCCACCTGCGTTAAATCATTGATATTGCCATCGCTGATCACACCTTTAGGCAGGGCAACGCTGGCGTAACCATCCAGTCGAAACTGGTGCTTGCCAATCGCCGATAGCTCCACCATCTTGATAGCGGTCGCGCTGACATCCACACCGATAAAACTGGTTTTTTTCCGTTGTAAAAAGCCCAGACTCAACTGAATTGCCCTTTGCTAGTATTAAATTCTTAAAGGGGCATGCATCAAACGTGCCAACCCCTCAATTTTTTTATGCATTAATGTAAATTGTGTAAATTATGTTATTGCTCATATATATAGACGAGCGCTGACTATTTGCATGATTCCATAATTAACTGCCGATGAATCAGCAAAAAAAGATTACAATTCAGGGGTAATTCTCACGATGGCAACACTAGGCATGAATTCAAAACGCTGGTTACAGTCTTTTCTTTTTATCTCCATCATCGGCAGTTTGATCGTCGCGGCACTACTGGTATTGATGATAAGCATCCTCTACCCCTCGCTGCCGTCGCTTGAAGCCCTGACCGATTACCACCCGAAACTTCCGTTGCGCATTTACGATGCCGAAAGCAACCTGATCGGTGAGTTTGGCCAGGAAAGACGCGCGTTTGTGCCAATCGAGCAAACACCCAAGGTGATGAAAGACGCCATCCTGGCGATTGAAGACCGCCGCTTTTACCAGCACAACGGCATTGACACCACCGGCATCCTGCGCGCGATCCGCAACAACCTGACCGGGCGCGGCCACGAAGGCGCCAGTACCATCACCATGCAGGTGGCGAAGAACTTTTTCAGCAGCCCGACCACGCCACGTAACATGTGGACCAAAATCAAGGAAGCCCTGCTGGCGATTAAAATTGAAAACGCCATCAGCAAAGATAAGATCCTCGAGCTCTACCTGAACCAGATCTACCTGGGCGAGCGTGCCTATGGGTTTGCCGCGGCCTCGAAAACCTATTTTGATAAAGACCTGCGTCAACTTAACCTGGCGGAAGCCGCCCTGCTGGCCGGCCTGCCAAAGGCGCCCAGCAAATACGACCCTTATATTCACCCGGATTTTGCCATCAGGCGCCAGCATGAAGTACTGCGTGATATGCGCCGCTACAACATGATTTCACAAAATGAATTTGAGACCGCCATGGAGGCACCGCTCAAGTTCCAGTCGTCAAAACGCATGGTGCAGGCATTAGGCGCAGAATATGTGTCTGAAATCGTCCGCACCAGCTTGTACAAACGTTATGGCGAAAAAGTCTATAGCAGCGGATTCAAGGTTTACACCACCATCCACAAACAGCACCAGGAAGCCGCGAATGCCGCGGTGATCCAGGGCATCATCAACTTCGAGTTGCGTCATGGATTCCGCGGCCCGGAAAAAGTCATTCCATTGCCAGCGGGCAAAATGCGGGCTTCCGAAGCCCGCGAATTACTGCGTGATTTTGTCACTTACAACCAGTTTGTGCCCGCCTTGGTCACCAAGGTCGAACCCAACCTGCTCACTTTGGTCACTCAGCGTGGCACCGTGCTCAAGTTGCAGGACAAAGCCCTGCTACTGGTGAAAAACCATATGCCGCCCGCCAAGCGCACACCGACCTCACTGGCCGCAGGTGCCGTGATTCGCGTCTACCAGCAAAACGATAACTGGATGGTGGTGCAATTGCCGGAGGTAGAAAGCGGTTTTATCGCGCTCAACCCGGAAACCGGCCAGGTCAATGCACTGATAGGCGGCTTCAGTTTCCTACGCAATAAATATAACCATGTGACGCAGGGACGTCGCCAGCCTGGCTCAAGTTTCAAACCCTTTATTTATTCTGCTGCGCTGGAAAAAGGTTATTCACCTGCCAGCGTATTTGAAGATGCACCCATCAGCTTTGCCTCTACCGAAACCGGTAGCAACAGCAACTGGGAGCCACGCAACTATGATGAAAAATACGCAGGCCCCATGCGTTTGCGCGAAGCATTGGCACAATCGAAAAACACTATTTCTATCCGCCTGATGAACGCCATCGGTGCGCGCTATGCGCAAAATTACCTGCGCAAATTCGGCTTTAATCCTAAAGACCATCCACCGTATCTGTCCACGGCGTTGGGCGCGGGTTCCACCACGTCCTGGCAACTGGCGGCAGCCTATGCGACCTTCGCCAACAGCGGCTATCAGGTACACCCGTACCTGATCGAAAAGATCACAGACAGTCGTGACAAGGTGGTGATGGCGGTGCAACCAGGCAAGCATATCTCGCAAGAGCGGGTCATAGACCAGCGTAACGCCTTCATTATCACCACCATGCTGCAAGATGTAGTGCGTGACGGCACGGCACGCGCAGCCCTGTCGCTGCGCCGTCCGGATATCGCTGGCAAAACCGGCACCACCAATGACCAGTTTGATGCCTGGTTCGCCGGTTATCACCCCAAAGAAGTCGCAGTGGCCTGGGTCGGGTACGACAACCCGCACAACCTGGGGCGTGGTGAAACCGGTGGCCGTGCCGCTTTGCCGATCTGGATCAAATACATGCAGGACACCCTAAAAGGCGTACCGATTTATCAGTACAAAGTGCCTGAAGGCATACTGCAACTGAAAGTGGATACTTACACCGGCGCACAGGTGGGAGAAGATGACCAGGGCATTTTTGAATACTTCTATGAAGAGCACCTGCCGCAATCTCAACCTGAAAACCTGCCAGGGTTGTTTGACCCTGAGAGTGATCAGGCGCCGGATCAGGATGAACCCTCCTTCCTCGAGCGCCTGATCGGTGAACACTCCGGCGGTGATGAGGACAGAAAAGCACCGGTCAACCCTGCAGCAAAACTATTGAGCCCTAATTAGAGATTGATTGTTAAAAGCGCGTATGTTCGACGACTTTCCAAATGACCTGCGCCAGGAAATAGCGCAATCGGCAGCTAGGCTGATGTTTGAAGAAGGCATTAGCGACTACGCACGGGCTAAGCGCAAGGCGGTGAAAGTATTGGGTATCCAGCAGGATGCGCCGCTGCCAACCAATGCCGAAATCGATATGGCTTTGCGCGAATATCATGCGCTGTATGCTGATGAGGCAGACGCTGCCCACTTGCTGGATCTGCGCCAGGCTGCGCTGCTGACCATGCAATTACTACAAAAATTCAATCCGCACCTGACCGGCTCGGTACTGGACGGCACCGCTGGCCCTTATGCCGATACGGATATCCATGTCTTCGCCGAAAGCGCCAAAGAATTAGAGATATACCTGCTCAACCAGAACATCCCTTATCACGGCGATGAGCAGCAATACCGTATGTCAGATCGGCCTGGCAAACAGAAACATGAACTGGTGCGTAAACGCGTGCCGGTGGTATTGGTTGAGACAAGGTTCGGCACACAACGCATCAGTATTTTCGAGGCGGATGACATTCGCTCGGCACCGCGTAAAAATGGCGAGAAATCCGGCATACAGCGCATGAATTTATCGCAGTTCAGCGAGTTGGTGCGTACGCAGCCTTCAGCAGATCCGACATAGCCAAACCCCTCTTCGCGACACCAACGCCTGCTGTAAAAACCTACTGCAAACTGATCTGGCCGTGACCTAATACGGTACCAGTCGCAAAAGCCACATCGACCAGCGATATCTGGTAATCACTGATGGCGCGTATCTCCTTGAGTTGCGCTTCGCCCAGGCGAGTCAATGTCTCCAGCACTTCAGTCATGGTGCGTAGCCCTTCGTTAAACTGCTTGAGCTCGGCTTCGTAGTTGATGCCAGCGACCAATACCTGCTGGCGTGCCGCAATGATCCGCTGCCAGTTCTGGTCTATCTTATCGAGCGCATCATGAATCTCGCGTTTCACCGTCAGCGTTTGCAGCGTTTTAGTGGTCAGGCGCTGCATGCGCTGCGCCACCGCCCGGTCCAGCTTGGCTTTGCGCGCCTCGTTGCTCACCGGCATCTCGAATTTCAGGCCCAGCGACCAGTCACGGTAGCGGCCATCAAACAGATCCTGGCCTATATCGCTGAAGCGCTCGCCAGAGCCTGACAATGCGCCATATTGATAATCCAGCGAGAACATCGGCAAGGTCTGGTTCTGTAGATAATCGATCTGTATCAGGTCAGCGCTTAATTTAAGTTCCTGGTCCAGCAGCTCGATGCGGCTGTCGAGGGCGTCACGGATCAGGTGCGCGCGGTCAAACTCGAATCTGACCAGGTTAGGCGGGGTCGCGGGCACCCAGGGCGATTGTTTTTCCTGATCATCCGGCAGATCATTCAACAAAAACTGTAATTGCCGGTGCGCGAGTTTGAGGTTGGTTTCGGCAATAATCAGTGCTTCCATGCGGTCAGCCACACCTATCTCGGCACGGTTGATTTCTACGGCAGCGGTGAGGCCTTCCTGTACCCGGCGTTTCACCATAGCCATATTCTGGCTGGCATATTCAAACTGGTTTTTACGCACATCCAGCGCTGCCCAGGCTTCGTATAATTCCCAATAAGCCTTATCCACCATGGCCACGATACGAATTGTCTGCAAACGGGTACGCAACTGCACGCCGTCCCGGTCCAGCTCGGCGATGCGGATGCTGGCTTCGTTCACATCCCGCCCGGCATTGCGCAACAAAGGCTGGCTAAATGAAAAACGCAGGGCGCTGCGGTATTGGTCACTGGCGAATTTGCCCAGGCTTTGCCGGTTTTCCAGCGGCGCACTCAGGGTCACCGTGCCGCCGGTACGCAATGGCACTTTGATGCCAGCTTCCACATCCCAGTATTGTTTTTTCTGCGCATCGAGGTTTAGCTTGGCCAACTCGCCATCCAGCAGCGGATTATCAGATTTGATGATCACTTTATCGCCAGACATGGCTGGCGTGTCTTTTTCGGCATATTTGGCATAAGCAAAAATCACCTGATCGAACTTGGCTTGCTCCTCGCGCAATGACTGTCTGGCCAGTTCCGGGTCCATACGGGCGACTTTCACCTGCAAATTATTCTGCAGAGCGCGCTGGCGGATATCGGTGATTGTCACCTGCTGGCCTTGCGCTTCGAGCAGCATGCTATCGTCTTCAGGGTTATCAAACGGTTGCAGCGCGCGCTTGAGATCTACCGCGACTGATGGCTTGCGTTGTTGCTGTTTGATCGCATCGTGCAAGGGCTGTGCCGGTTGCTGGCTGTATTTTTCCAGTGCGCGGCCTTCCGGTTTTTCCAATCGCTGCCGGGTACGCGTATCACTGACTTCGTCAGCGCATGCCATATTAGACAGGCAGATCAGCACATATAGACCCGCACACTGCCAGAGGCGGCCAGCGTGCCTCATGCTAGTTCGCCTCATGCCGGTTTGCTCACGCCAGTATTCAAGGGCGACACTTCGTGTGGGATACGCGGCGGGAAGCCGTTCAGCAAGCGCCAGATCTCGTAGCCTATGGTCACGCGCTCCAGCAAGACCCAACCTTTGGCACTAATGCCCTGCCGCAGGAATCGTGGTGAAGGCCATTCTGGCGAACCGGGTTTGTGTACCACCATAATGCGGAAGTGACCGCTGCCATTATCGGTAGGGTCAACAAAGGAAATCTCGCCTTCAAAGGTGCCGACCCCGACTTGCGCCCAGCCTGGCACCTGGATGGCAGGCCAGCCCTCAAACTCCAGCCGCACCACACTGCGCTGGGTGATGAGAGGCGCGTCACGACCATCTACCCATAACTCGACCGCACGTTGTGTAGTGTGCGGCACGATGACCAGCAAAGGGTCACCTTGTTTGATGATTTGCGATTGCGAGTTCACCGGCAGGCGGAAAATAGTGCCGTCACGCGGTGCAACGATTTTTTGCATGTTTTGGCGCGCCAACGATATCTCAGAGCTATGCAGGCTGTTTTCACTATCGGCCATTTCACCCTTGATCTTGTTGATGGTCGCAGAAGTAGAATCCAGATAAGCCTGTGTATCCGAGCGGATCTGCTGGATATCGGCCCCGGCAGAGCTGGTTTCTGCCTTGGCGGATTGCCATTGTGCCTGCGCGGCACTCAGGTTACGGCTGGCAATAATATGGTCGCGCTCGGCCACTTCCAGGTCGCGCTTGGAGACCAGGCCATCGCCAAACAAACGTTGCAGTCGTGCCACCTGCAAGCTGGCTGCGTCCAGCGTCGCCTGGGCAGAATTCACGGCCTCCTGGCTGCTGCGGACTTTTTGATTGGCGACATCAAGTTTATATTGGGCAGCCGAAATCTTGGCATCCCGGGCTGAAGTCAGGCTCTGTTTTTGCAACTCATAGGCACTTAACTCATCCTGCTTGGCGGTGAATTTGCTTTGCAGGTTATCGCGCTGTGCTTCCAGGCGTTGCTTGAAATTGGGATCAGTATCGCTGATCTCCAGCAGCAGATCGCCTTCTTTCACCTGCGTGCCTTCTTGTACATGCCAGCGGTTGATCAGCCCGCTCACCGGCGCATCAATCGTTTGTACGCGTTCTGAAGGCGAGTAGGCAGTGACTTTGCCCAGGGCAGTCACGTTTTGCTGCCAGGGTAAGAACATAAAAATGGTCGGCAGCACCAAGAGTAACCAAGCCATGCGCTTGATCCATATCCGCAGCCGATTCGGCGTTTCAACACCACGCATCAGGCTTGTTTGCACTTTATTATGCATGTTCAGCCCCTGACTTACCGTTAGCGCTGTCCAGCGTGATTACCTGCTGGAATTGTTGCGCGATATGCTTGAAGCGCGTGGTTACAATCAGCATCCAGTTGGCTTCGTAGCGCTTGAGTACGGTCAGCACCTGTTCCAGCTCATGCTGCGCCAGGCCATCCAGCAAGCCATCCACAATCATTAAATCCGGTGCACCTATGATGGCTCTCGCCAGCATCAGGCGTTGCAACTGGGTGTAAGACATGGGCGCACCGTAATCCGTCAGTTCGGTTTCTATGCCGCGCTCCAGTTTGCTGATGTCCTCCCACAAACCCAGTGCCTGCAGGACATCGATAATCACATCGATCTCGATCCCGTTTCTGGTCAGGCGCAGATTCTCCAGTATCGTGCCCTGCTGCCACTCCACCTTGTTCGCCACCCCGATACGATCACGCAGGTGGTTTAAATCCAGTTGCCGCAAATCAATGCCGTTATAGGTCAGATGCCCTTGCTCAGGCTGCCGCAAACCGGCAATCAGTTCCAGAAGTGTGCTTTTACCTGTACCCAGGGCACCAAGTATGGCCAGGCTTTGCCCGCGCTGCACAGTAAAGTTGAGCTTGTTGACCAAGGCGGTTTGATGATGATGATTAAAGCTCAGGTCTATGGCCTGTAACTCGTGATAACCATCGCCATTCGATTGATGCTGACCAGAGGCTTCTACCGGCAATGTTTCCAGCACGCCTAACTTATCCACCGCAGCCAGCAGGTCGTAAAAATATTCCAGCTTGGTGATAAAGCGCACAAATGCCGACAGCACGCCAAAAATAATCAGTTCGGCGGCGACAAATTGCCCAAGGTTGATTTGCCCCTTGATCACCAGCGTACCCCCCAGTACCAGCATGCCGGTGCCTATCACCGCATACATGCTGACCGCGCTGATCAGCTGCGTCATCAATACTTTGAAGTGGTCACTTCTGGCCTTGAGATAATATTGCGCCAGGTGTTCTGTCTTATCCAGCGTGCGCTGCTTTGCGCCATAGAATTTAGATAGCCATTTGTTTCTGGCAATATTTTCCAGCCACGCCGCCATCGTATATTTGGCTTTGGATTCCTGTAATGCGCTTTGCTCAGCCTGCTTGCCTAGCCAGAAAATGACTGCCCACAACACCACTAGCATGATGATGACCAGGATGCCGAAATACAAACTGTAGAAAAGCAGCACGATGCTGCCTATCAGGCCTTGCAGCAAAGCCGTCAGGCCGATGGTGAGTAGTGTCGCAACCGACTTCTGTACAGTCTGGATATCGAAATAACGATTCACCAGCTCTACCGGGTTGTTTTTGTCATAGACAGAAATATGGATCTGCTGGGTATTCTGGGCGATCAGCAAACTGCTGCGTATAAAGATCCGGCGCTGGATCAGTTCTACCAGGAAACTTTCAATCGCATAGATAGCCCCGGAAAGTGCCAGCAGGCAAAACAGGATAAAACCGACTACATACAGCGGTTGCAGCACGCCGCCCATGGTGACGAGATTGACCATGGTTTGCACGGCAACAGGCGTTGCGATGCCCAACAGGCCGTAGCCCATGGTGAGGTAAACCAAGAGCAGGATATCCTGCTTTTCAAAACTGATTAGTTGGGAAACTCGTTGAAGAGGCGTTAAATCCGACTGTGCATTTGCCATAATAAAGTTATTGTAATTCAGGCCCAGTGCATTGGTAACCCTGCACTGCATTTAGTTCAAAAAAAACGGCTCTGAAAGAGCCGTTTTTCCCCAGCAAACCTGTGGTCACAGGCTGCTAATCATTCGCATTACAAGCTGTATGCACGCTCGCCATGCTCAGTCGTATCCAGACCTTCGCGCTCGTACTCTTCGCTGACACGCAGACCAACCACGACATCAACAACTTTGTACAAGATCACGCTCACAATACCGGTCCAGATCAGCGTCACAACCACCGCGATGATCTGCGTAGTCACTTGGCCACCCATGGTCACGCCTTCAGCGTAACCTACACCGCCTAAGCCAGGGGCCATCAATACACCAGTACCTACCGCACCCCAAATACCTGCCAGGCCATGCACGCCGAACACATCTAGAGAGTCATCATAACCCAGCGCACCTTTCAGTTTAGTAACGCCCCACAGGCTGACGAAGCTGGCAGTGAAACCGAGGATGATAGAACCCATAGGGCCGATGAAACCACACGCCGGAGTAATCGCCACCAGACCAGCAACCGCACCTGAAGCTGCACCCAACATGCTAGGCTTGCCTCTGAACAACCACTCAGCAAAGATCCAGCCCAATACTGCAGCAGCCGTTGCCAGTTGTGTATTCACCAGCACCATGCCAGCAGTCGCATCTGCAGCCAGTTCGCTACCTACGTTGAAACCGAACCAACCCACCCACAGTAATGAAGCACCGATCATGGTCATCACCAGGTTGTGCGGAGGCATGGCTTCTTTACCGTAACCGATTCGTTTGCCCAGCATCAATGCGCCAACCAGAGCAGCCACACCAGCGTTGATGTGCACCACAGTACCACCAGCAAAGTCCTTGGCACCCAGTTCAGCCAGGTAACCACCACCCCACACCATGTGCGCAATCGGGATATAAGCAAATGTCACCCACAAAGCAGTAAACAGCAGCACCGCAGAGAACTTGATACGCTCGGCAAAACCACCAACGATCAGTGCAGGCGTCAGCGCAGCAAAAATCATCTGGAAGGTCAGGAACACATATTCAGGAATGGTGCCGGTCAGGCTGTCAGTAGTAATGCCAGACAGAAACGCCTTGCTTAACCCACCAACGATCATATTGCCTTCAGTAAAGGTCAGGCTGTAGCCATAAGCCGCCCACAACACTGAGATCAGCGAGAACACCACGAACACCTGCATCAATACCGAGAGCATATTTTTCTGACGTACCAGGCCACCGTAGAACAGTGCCAAACCAGGAATCGTCATCAGGATCACCAGCACAGTTGCGATAATCATGAATGCGGTATTACCGACATCCAGTGTCGCAGGTGCTTCGGCGGCGGCCTCAGCGGGCGCGGCTTCTGCTGCTGGCGCTTCGGCTGCAGGTGCAGCATCAGGCGTGACTGTTTCCGTCACCGTCACAGCCTCTGTCACAGTTTCTTCAGCATAGGTGACTGGAGTTGCTGCCAGACCCATCAGGGCGACCAGCGATAATACAGAAAGAATTTTCTTCATAACTGAAGCCCTCTCTTATAGCGCATCCGGACCGGTTTCACCGGTGCGGATACGATAAACTTGTTCCAAATCGAAGACAAATACTTTGCCATCGCCAATCTTGCCAGTCGCCGCTGCTTTTTCGATGGCATCGACCACCTGATCCAGCATGTCGTCTTTAATGGCTACTTCGAGCTTTACCTTTGGTAAAAAGTCTACGACGTATTCAGCGCCACGGTACAACTCGGTATGCCCCTTTTGGCGTCCAAACCCCTTTACTTCAGTGACGGTGATGCCTTGTACCCCGATATTGGACAAAGCTTCACGCACTTCATCAAGCTTGAATGGCTTGATTATTGCGGACACAAATTTCATTTGCTTCTCCTGTTGTTAACTCTGGCAGGCACCGTGCCCGCCAGATGTGTTTACAGCACTTGTGTTGACTGTACTTAGAAAGTACGTGTCAAGGTCAATACCAAACGACCTTCGTTCAAATCTTTACTTTGTGCACGGACGCTATCGCCTTTACCGTTAAAACTGGTACCGCCGTAGCCGTTCTCACCCCAGTACTGCTTGTTGCTGGCACCAACGTAGTAGATACCACCGTTCCAACCTTCAGAAGCACCGATTTTAAACGCTTTGCTCAAACCGATTTTGTAGTCAGTGTAATCAGGGCTGGAAGCACCAGAGAAACTCGAACTCGGCAGGTTTGTGCCGCCATCGCTTGAGAAAGTCGTATCCAGTTTACCATTCACATTCAATTGGCCTACGTGACCAACTAGTGTCAGATCCCACCATGGCAATGGATAGTTCGCGTTCACTTCAAAATAAGTACTGCCTTTGGTGCTGCCATCCCAGCCGGTAGCACGTTCAGCGCCAAACCAGTCAGTCAAAGTCACAGAAAGCTTGGCACTTACCCAGCCATAAGCCAGGCCAAAGTTAACTTCAGCGGTATCCCAGCGGCCGCCACGTGGCGTTAATACTGTGTTTGCAGCATTATTTCCCCCTGCATCCACTGCTGCTGAACTTCTGTATTTTTTCCATGAACCACCTGGATACAAGTAACCGATCAAGCCGACACTGTAACCTAAACCTTCAATGCCAGGTACGGCACCGTTATAACCACCGTACACATCAACTTCAGCCGTTGCATCAGGAAATGTGTTTGGCGTCACGTTAGAACCCCAGGCGCCGACGTAAAAGCCGCTGTCATGCGTGATATCCAGGCCACCTTGCACAGAAGGCTTATGCCAGTTTTGTGAAATACCACGTGCATAGTAATCTGACACGAAGCCAATGTTGGCTGTCGCTGCCCAAGGAGATTTTGCTTCCTCTTCAGCTGCATAAGAAACTTGTGCCAATGACAAGGTGCCTAACACTGCTGTAATCAAAATAGATTGACGCATCTATGAGTCCTCTCTCTAAAAGTCTTGATCGAATGTTGTAAACGATAATGAAACAACATTGACGACTAAGCAAAGCATGTGCCAATATATATAACCCTTTAAAATCATATAGTTATAGTATTTTTTGTTAATTATAAATATAAATACTTTTATAAGTAATTGATTTTTATAAACTTATAGGAATAAATACTGGATAAAACGTATCTGTTCAATCACTATGCATGCTAAAATCCAAGAAAAAGGAGCACTCAACCATGCTATTTTCAAACGAAAAAATTAAAGAATTATCTTTTAAAATCAAACAATTAATTGATTCAAGCCCAATTTCAGAGCTTGAATCGAATATTCATGCACTAATTCAGGGCGTGCTCACCAAAATGGAACTTGTTTCGCGCGAGGAATTTGATATCCAATCGGCTTTACTTGCGCGCACCCAGCAACAATTACGTGCGCTGGAAGAAAAAATCACTGCGCTGGAACAAGCTCACACAACAGACAGTTAAAAATAATTTACAATTGTTAGCATTCCGTTAAAAAGGAGTGCAGCATGAGTCTGGCAGTGTTATATAGCCGCGCGTTAAGCGGCATGGAAGCACCGGAAGTGGTTGTAGAAGTGCATTTAGCCAATGGCTTGCCCAGTTTTACCATTGTCGGTTTGCCTGAAACCGAGGTCAAAGAGAGCAAAGACCGCGTTCGCGCCGCAATCCAGACTGCCCAATTCGAATTCCCGGCCAGGCGAATCACCGTCAACCTCGCCCCGGCGGATCTACCTAAAGAAGGTGGCCGCTATGATTTACCCATTGCACTTGGCATTCTGGCCGCCTCCGGCCAACTCCCCAAAAAACATCTGGCCAATTATGTGATTGCTGGCGAACTGGCCCTCACCGGCGCGCTGCGTCCGATCCGTGGCGCGCTGGCGATGACTTATCAGCTTCGTCAGGACACCGAAAACAGGCGCGCGGCGATTCTGCCCCAAGAGAGTGCATACGAGGCCAGCCTGGTCGAAGGTTCAACCATTTATGCCGCTGATAGCCTGCTGGCGGTATGTGCGCATTTGTCTGAAAAACAGGTTTTGCCGCAGCAGCCGGCCCTGACGCATAGTGCATTGCCCTTGTTGTCAGATTACCGGGAAGTGAAAGGGCAGCTGCGCGCCAAGCGTGCGCTGGAACTGGCAGCCGCCGGACAACACAGCGTATTAATGAGCGGCCCGCCCGGCACCGGCAAAAGCATGCTGGCGCATCGGTTTATGAGCATTTTGCCCGCGATGTCTACCGAAGAGGCGCTGGAGAGCGCAGCGATATTGTCACTCACCAGCCAGTTTCCTGCAGCCAGCTGGAAACAGCGCTCGTTTCGCGCGCCGCACCATACGGCTTCAGCCGTGGCGCTGGTGGGCGGTGGTAGCGTGCCACGCCCGGGGGAGATCAGCCTTGCGCATCATGGCGTGTTATTTCTTGATGAGTTGCCTGAATTTGACAGAAAAGTATTGGAAGTGCTGCGCGAGCCGCTGGAAAGCGGCATGATCACCATCTCACGCGCGGCCAGGCAGGCAACTTTCCCGGCGCAGTTTCAGTTGCTGGCGGCCATGAACCCCTGCCCATGCGGTTATTACGGCCACTACAACCAACGCTGCCGCTGCACGCCGGAGCAAATCGCCCGTTACAAAAACAAACTTTCCGGCCCCTTGCTGGATCGCATTGATATGAATATCGAAGTGCCTGCGCTCAAACCGGAAGAGTTAAGCCATAGCCAGGCGGGCGAAGCCAGTGCGACTATCCGCGAGCGTGTCGTGATGGCCAGACAGCGGCAGATGCAACGCCAGAACAAGCCTAATGCAGCGCTGGGGCCGTTGGAAATAGAGATGTACTGCCAGCTGGATGATAAAAGCCAGGCGCTGCTACAGGCAGCCATGAAAAAATTCTCGCTCTCTGCGCGCAGCTATCACCGCATCCTGAAGCTGGCACGCACGATTGCAGATTTAGCGGCGCAGCAAACGATAAGTGATGCGCATATCGCTGAGGCGTTACAATATCGTCGTTATGAATATTGAAAGCGTTAGCCATGCATTTATATGATGTCAGTATCGCGCCGCTGGTGCGCAACCTGCACAACCTGAAACATATCCTGCAGCAAGGTGAACTGTATGCCGAGCAGAAAAAAGTGGAGCCTGAGGCGATACTCAATAGTCGGCTCTCCATCGATATGTACCCGCTGACCCGCCAGGTACAGCTGGTGAGCGATATGAGCAAAGGCGCAGGTGCCAGGCTGGCCGGGCTGGAAATTCCGCAATATGCAGATGATGAAACCAGTTTTGAGATGCTATATGCGCGCATAGCCAAAACCCTGGATTTTTTAGCGCAGATTCAGCCCGCACAATTAGAAGGGGCTGAAAATAAAGAAGTCGTACTGACCATACGCAAAGCCGACCTGACGTTTACTGGCATTGATTACCTGGAAAAATGGGTGATGCCGAATGTCTACTTCCACAGTACTACCGCGTATAACATCCTGCGCCACATCGGTGTGCCTTTGGGCAAAACCGATTACCTGGGGCAAAAACGCTAAGCGCTTATTTTCGCGCGCGCCAGTAGCTGGTGCCCGCCGCATCATCCCTCAACATCGCCTGCCTGCGCAGGGTTTCGTAGGCTTCGTCCTGCGAAATGCTTTGCGCATGGGCGATTTCACTCGCGCGAGCATTCGCTTTGGCTACCCATGCCGGGTTCTGCTGATAGCCGCGATCTTGCATGCACCTGTCCAGCACCCGCGACTGCCTGGCCATTTTTTCCAGCTTCTGAAAAGGCAGCGCTTCTGGCAAGCTCGCAGCCGCCTTGCCGGCAATCAGGTCACATTGATTCAACGTCTGTGCCAGTGCACTGAGCGGCAGATCTGAGGGGTCATCCGCCATGTTCTGCCAGTAGAGCACCCCTGCACTTGTGATTAACACCATGGCCAGAATGCCGACCACCTGTACAGTTTTCATCGTTAGCCGCTTTCATTGAGTGAGTTGCGCCGTGCGCGTCAGGTCATTTTGCGCGTATTTTCTTCTTTGTGCCAGCAGGCAAATCCGTGACACATGCTTTCCACATTTACTTCATTAAATCTTCATACATGGTCTGTAAGCTATTGATTAACAGGATGAATAGCAGATGTAAATAAGCGTGAACAATGCGCGCCCTGCCATCAAGAATTCATCCGGCATGACGTTAAAGACTTATACAGATCACATCTAAAGGAAAAATCATGAACAACTGGCTGGAAGAACCCCTGACCTACACCGCTAGCATGCCGGAACTGATGACAGCGCAGGACATTATGTACCTGGCAGAAGACATCGTGGCTGATAACAATATCCTGGCAATCTACAAACCTGCTGAATTGTCACTCGAAGTCGTTTAAGGTTTTTTAAAAAGCAAACATGCGCTCAATGCATGCTTTGCCTGCAGCAGTGGTGTATCTACGCACCTGCCCTCAATGCCTCTCTTTTTGTAGGCCATATACGCCTAGACAGCTCCCGGATGTTTCCCTAGAATAAACCTTCCCTCAACTGGTACGACAGGAGGCAAGTATGTTTCTAGGAGCGATTGGAATCTATGCGCTGATCGGTATTGTTGTAGTGATTTGTGTGATCTTGTATGTGTTCGCAAAAATAGTGAAGTAACACAGCCCTGTAAAAAGCCCCTCAATGAACTGCCCGCTTTCAGACATTGCGTCTGCTATTGTCGGGCATTTCAACCAGGGGCTTTTTATCGCCTATTGGATCAGCTCACGCCAGCTTTGCTTGGTGCCGTAACTGCCGTTGGTTTTCTGCTTGAAGATATTACCCGTCTTACCCGTGCCTGAGATGCCAAATACCTGGTCATCCAAACTTAGCTGCTGCGGGGTGGGGTCATTACTGCCCGTCACCACGACATGGGGGACACCCTTGCCATCATAGACGATATTAAAACCTACGGCGGGTGAAGTCATACGCTCTGAAACGAGGCCACTCGGCAGGATAGAGCGCCCTTTTTTATAGTCAAAGTAATTAAACCATCCAAAACCAGCGCCACTGCAAGCCTGGCTGGTAGGTACCATGGTTGGCATTAACAACACGCCGTTCAATAACAAAGGATCCAGATTCACACGCTCGCCAGGCGGGAAATCCAGAAGCCAGCCATAACTATTGTCAAAACTCACATCCACGGTGGAGGAAACCCTGCGATCCTCTTCAAGTTTCCGGGGTTCTAATTTGCGAGCATCTATTGGCGAAGTCTGGCCGTTATCTTTGAATGCGTAGACCGAATTCAATGGGGTGTTAGTCAGATCAGCCGGCTCCAGGAACTTGCCAGTCCCCACCATCACCACCATATTTTTATCCACCTTGCCTAATTCAGGCTGGGTAGTGATCTTCTGTATATTCCCGCCAGTGTCTTTCAAGATAGCGACTCTGGCGACAGAGTTCGTATTGATATCAAATCGCCAGATATTGCCATTAAGGTCGCCACCATAGACCCTCAATGCCGAATTGTTTTCAAACATCTGCTCCGCATAAGCAGAGATTTTAGCCAGGCCGCTAGGTTCAGCCCCGCTACCATTGCCAGTGGAGATATGCCCAACTTGCGCACCCGTATTCGCATCCAGAATATATAAATGACCTGCGCCATCCCCTGCCGGGCTATTTGGTACAACAGTGGTGCTATTTAGCTTTCTCGCATCATTGCCGTTGTTGTATCCCGAAGTGACTAAAACCACCCAGCGGCCATCTTTCATTTTAGTGACGACCGGATTACCAAAGCTATAGCCTAAGTGGTTGCTATCTAAAGTAGATTGCGTACCAAACTCCCACAACAGTACCGGATTGTCAGGGCTTGTCACATCAATCGCAAAGTAGCCGCGACCACCGCCATTCAAACCAGAAACTAAAATAGTGCGCCAGACAGCATTGGTACCACTACAACCTGAAATACAAATATCAGTGACTACCGGGCTGCCATTCACATAGTTTGTGTGATAGTTTGCGCCATACTCTTTGTCTGCCAAATTTGCCAGATTAGGAATCACAGGGGTTGGGATAAACGCCCACAACTCATAGCCCGTGTCCGCATTGAAAGCATGCAACATGCCGTCATTTGCGCCAACATAAACGGCAGGTGTGCGGCTGGCCATATCGGTTTTATATTTTTTATAACCTGGGTCCAGATAGCCTGCATTTGAGACTTTAAAATAAATCGGGCGCGATTGGGAAATATCGCCTAGTGTCGCCTGGCGCTCTCTGAATAGCTTATTTTCAGTTTTAGGATTTGAACTAATATCTTCATAGGTTTTATTACCCCGTAAATAATCCACCAACTTACCCACCTTATCTGGATCCTTCATTCTCTGATCAGTGGCTGGTAACCCTAGCATTTGACTGAGCGCTTTATAACCAGTTTCAAGTGCATTCCGATGTGTGACAGATAAATTATCCACAGCAAATGACTTCAACGTATTATTGGCGTTAACGTAGATTGTACGACCGTTAGTCGTGGCCATTTGATCCGGCAAACGGCCCTTACAACTTTTGGCAATTTCCACGTAGCAAGAGTCAGACTCACTAAACCCTAATGAGGAACCCAAATTTGCACTGGCGCAATCCGACTGCTTAGAACTCACCGTTTTACAATAAAGCTTTCCATCTGGCCCGGCATATTGCGTCGCGGGATTTGAGCATCTTTCAGCGGCTACATGCTCCACGCACCAGACGGCGGCCTCTGAAGTTTCCAATGTATTAATATTGACAGTACGCGCTTCAAGGTTACCGATCCATTTTACTGTTTGATAGCTAGCGACATACTGAAAGTTATCCCCTTTAATCGGGGCTAAACTACTCGCCGCCGCCGCGGCACTAGCGCCTTGTACTGACTTAATCTCTGACAGGCCTTTAACCAGTTGTTCACGCAATAGTTTAGGATTGCTTGCGCTGTAGTAAGTGCCCCCGGCATTGACTGCCGCATGCCATAAATCATCAATCCGGGTGCCATTCTCTGCCTTAGTAGGATCAGGCCAGTTTTTAGCACCCGTGGTCAGGTCTTGGTAATCACCCACAGTCTGATTTTTATAGTTCTCGCTATAAACCAGTGTTCCATCAATACCCAACCCTAAAGTGAGTGTCACCATATTTTGCTTGGGATAATCAAGGGCAGTTCCGCACACTGAAGTACCACCTGAACCAGTGCAGTTTGAGAATGTGCCGTCCCTTATATCGGTATCATAAAAATATTTAGCGACATCGGCTAACGTTCTAGTGGCATCAGCACTATCAAACTGCGGTTTAAGTGTGCCGGCACCATCAAGGTTTCCAATCAAAGCGCCCTTAAGATCAAGAATATCTCTCGCTTGAGTTGCATCCTCATTCCAGTAACCATCTGTCGTGAGCAAAGCAAAATTTTGCTGGCAGGCATACTGCATGGGGTCATCCGAACCTAACGTTTTTTTGCCCGCAAAATGCCTGCCCACATTGGATAGCGTTTTACGTAATGGCGTCCCATCTTTTGCCGTAACAGCAAAAAGCTTGTCGTACCAGTCCTTCTTCTGCTTGGGATCAAAAGGCGCCAAGGCTAAATAATTACCATCAGGGTTATTAATCGTCACGAATCCAACACGATAGCGCGAATCCAATCCTTTAAAAGCTTGGCTAGCCGCCGTTTTCATTGCTAAAAGGCGAGTACGATAGTAGGTGGCCCAATTAGCAAAATTCATAAACTCTTCGTCATATGTACAAGCGCTGGTCGCTTTGCAATCAGTACGCTCTAAACCACGGGCAGCGGAGCCTGGCATGACATAGCTGCTTTGACTGCTGTTTATTTCCTGATAAACCAGGCTACCGGGAATATCACTCCCATTAGTCGGTGAATTGAGCCTCTCAGCAGTATAGCTACCGCCAGTACCTGAGAAAGTGACCTGAATTGGATTTGCCGTGTTGATTGGATCACCTGCCAAAGTGGTGATGTCAACACGGCTTCCTGAAACAGAAACCTTATTTCCACCCAGTTTGCAATTACCTGTGGGGTTATCTGTGGTGCAAATCCGACTACCAACGTTACTAGCAATAGTCCCTGAATTGGAACTTGAATTAGTAGATTCGGATAATATTTCTATATTATTGATTTTAATACTAGTGACACTGACAGATCTGCTCGTGCTAAAGGTCAGGCTGTATCTTGCTAAAGGTTCTCTTAGCGATATATACCTGATGCCTCCCGTCACCACTTCGTTGCGTATCCCCTGGCAACTGTCATTCGTACCAAGTGTTCTTTTAAGGGCCGTGGCGGCTGAATTACACCATCTTAATGGTGCAGGATACTTATAATCTCCTACAGCCACTTTTGAAATAATGCAGCTGGTTAATGCTGTGGTCGTGCAATATTCACCTGCCACATAGTAAAAATAATAGGCAGAAGCACCTCTTGTAATAAAAATATTATTGTTAGATGCATTTTGCTCGTATACCCTCGCCGTTTGCGAAAAGCTGCTATAGGAGGTGCGGTTTACCAGGCTTACGCCTAGGGAGTTGAGCGGCGGCGTATATGTCACCTCTGGATTATAAAATTGCGTGTTATAGGCAGAATTGCTGAATAATCTATCTGGTGAATCTAGAATAACATCTCTTAAACCTGAACGATAAGTTCTCAGTTTGTGATCATCCAATGCCCAGTCCGGGGTGTAATCAAACCCCATACTGCCCGAGTTATCCAGTATGAACATCAGGTTCGGCTTAACATCCGAACTGCCGGAAGTTTGCAAAGGCATGGTCGCCAGATCCAGGAATTCAGCCTGTGAAACCGCTGGTAGCAATAATCCCAAACAAATAAATAGGCGTGCCCAGAGTGTGTTTTTCATGATTCCACCCGTTTAGTTGGAAATAAAGGATTGCATAAAAGTTAATGTATTTTTCGGGCCGGCAATGCGCAGGGTCACCCGGTATAAAGGTGAATCCGAACTGGCGATACATTGTTTGAATAACTCGATATTGGTCACATTGTGCGAGCAGTTTTCACCGTTGCTGGGTGAACTGGCCATCATGCACCGTGCTGCCTCGCTTTTGGCAGTGCCTGCATTGATCTCTGCGTCGCTGTAATTACACATGCGTTCGATCACATAGCGGATCTCGTTACCCTGCCGGTCTATGCCATTGCGTATCTCATCATTACCATCCGTCTGGCTGGGGACCAGACTGCTGTTGGCGTCGTTCCAGGCCATGGTGGTTAACAATTTCGCATCGCAGATCAAGGCACTTGGCTGTGCATCAAACTGGCTGCAATTCGCGTAATAGCCTAGTTGCGCATTATGTTTCACGCTATCGATCAATAACACTTTCTTGCTTATATTCTCGGCCACGCCTTCGAGCGCCACATTCGAAGCCGAGCTGGCCGACTGACGAAACACCATATTGCCGGATAACAAGGCGTTGGTATCGACACTGCGAATCAGGGAAACGGCAGCAATCGACATGACTGCCAGTGCCAATAATGCAAAAAACAGCACCAGCCCGGCCTGGTTGGCAGGGTGATGACGGTGGTGGTTGGATGATGATCGGTTATAAAGCATCGCGATTCCAGATCACATTTCTGAGCGGGATGGTGACTTCAAACGTCCGGTACCTATACTGTTGCCAGTCAGTATTAGCGCTTAAATTGACATTGGCGGGGGTCGCGTCACTTTTCCAGATACAGACCTTGCTGACGCCTGGCGCTGCGCCGTTGCATTCCTGGCTGACGATGTTTTTTTGTAGATTGCCATCTCTGGCAACCACCGCGATCCTGATGGCGCGAATACGGTTTCTGTCCAGCAGGCTAATACTCGTGCCATAGGTGCCGGTGGCATTCACCCATGCATCTACGCGATTCAAATACTTTGCCGCCGTGACTGAAGTAGAGGCCGAGTCCTCGGTACTTGCAATGCCATATTGCGCTTGCAAGGCAACAATATCGCTGGCGACTGGCACGGCGATGCTATTGGGGAACGGTGTAGAGCTAGACGTGCCGCCGGTGCGCGTCAACTCCTGTTTGTCATTTACGGTAAATTCGTACTGGTTCCATGCGCCCAGGCAAGAGAAACGCACCCAGTCAGACCCATTCAGGTTGGTGACCGGGCTGGCAGTCGGCGCGGTATTGAGCTCGGTGAGGGTATTGATCGTGCGGTCTGCGTTCAGCTTCTGGATCCTCGCTAACGTGCAGTTAGGCGTCGCCGGTGTCTGATGAAACAGCACAATGTCATTTTCCTGGCAGCCGATCAGGCGACCATCCAGGGAAGGGCCAGACATCAGGCCGGTTGAGCGCAGGGATGCGCCACCACTGGCAGGATTACCGTAGCGGATACGCACGATGTCATGGCCAGTACCGCCATCCACAATCACCACGGGTGACAAATTGATCACCACGCCGGCCTGATTAATCGAGGTATCAATCGGGCACAGCAATGGTGAAGGGTCTGAGCTGTTATAAAGCGGCAAACCATAGCCCGCATTCTGTGCATCGCGCTGTATATAATAAAGCGCAAGTACACCGCTGGATTGCGCATCCGACCCACCGGAGATCATGCGTTTCCGTGCTTCAAAACCGCTGAACAAATTACTGATCGCCAAGGTGGCCACCAGGCCGATTAACAGGCCGATTAACAATTCGATCAGGCTCATGCCTGCCTGATGGCGCAAAAAACCGATTCGTTTAGCTGGCATGTGATGGATGTCCTGTCTCATGGCAGCACGTCAAACAAATAACTTGAAGCATTCACATGGTGCTGGCTGCCACCTGGCACTTGCCATCCCACCGTCACCGTCACCATGCTATTGGTCAGTGAAGAAAAACTCAGCGTACCATTCGGGAGTTGCGCTTTGATTTTCTCACCATCCACTTTACTGACATAGCCTGAGGCCCCTCCCCCGTAAGCCATCATATTGGCCAGATGTGTCTGGGCGATCAACTGTGCTTCCGCACGGTAGCGATTGTCATTGCTGTTTTTCAGCATGGCGGTTTGCAAACCCACCAGCGCCAGCACGCCCATGCTGAAAATCACCACCGCTACCATCGCTTCGATCAGCACGGATCCGCGCTGCGTGGGCAGACCAGAGGCAACTAACTGTTTAGGCACAGGTTTTAGCATTTTCTCGCATCTCCTGTAGCAGTCACCGAAGGGTCACACAATTTAGTATAGCCTCCGGCGGCCAGTAAAATACGCAGCGCTCTGCGTTCGCTACTATTGACCTGCAGATTAGTGATATCCACACGTGACAGCGCAGCCGGTATGGCCGGGTCACGGGTGCCAAAGCTGGTGAACACCGCGGTGTTGTTATCTGTGGTCACCTGAATATTGGCGGATGACCCTTCGGCGGCGCTTTTAGCAGAAATGTTAGCCGGACAATTGTCGGTGACTGTTTGGCAGCCGAGTTGCCAGCTGGAATTACTTTGTAGCGTGAACTTGATACTGGCATTGCGCTTGATCGCCTCTGCCCTGGCCTGCTGCAAACCATTTTTGATAGACTCTGCCACCGTCCTGATCTGCGAGTTTCCAAGAGAGGACTGGAACGCCGGAATTGCCAGCATAGAAACGGCCATCAACACCACGACTGTGACCACCAGCTCAATCAGTGTGAACCCCTGCTGTTGCATGGCTAGCAACTACCTGATGAAGTGGTTAACCAGCACGAGCTGCCTGCCGTGCCATCGTATTTTGAAGTCTTGACGTTATCCTGATTCACCGTGAATTCAAAATTACCCATGTTTTGCGTCGATTTCCCGGTGGCCTTCAGGGTGTAAGTGGTCGCCGTCTGGTTGTCTATCGCATAATCAAAAAATTTGGCGTCTGCCGGACTGCACACAAAGCCGACATAGGTGTAATTATCCTGGTAAAACTGCTCTGCCTGCACCCGGCAGTTAGCCAGATTCGCAGGCGCCTCTACCGAGTTACCGCTTTTAATGTAATCCTGGTAGCCAGGCACCGCGATACTCGCCAGTATGCCCATGATGGCAACGACGATCATCACTTCAATCAAGCTAAACCCCTGGTGCATTGCGCGACGCATCATAGTGAGACCTTTTTTACGATGTGCCTATCATGCGAATTGCATAGAGGGATGTCCAGCGCTGACTGACCAGTGGCAAGGTTTAGCCGATAAACGGTCAACCATGCTTGCCATCAAGCACTGGTGGTTTAGTGATAAAATGGAGGTCTATTTAAATCGGACTGTGGATTATGCTTTCCTTCTGGACGCGACTATTAGCGCTTAGCCTGTTATTGGCACAATTAAGCGCCTGCGGGCTCAAGGGTGATTTATATATCCCCGAACGCCAGTATCCTCAACCTCAACCAAAAACCCCTGCCCAGTGACTGCTTTCAATACTAAAAATGGCCTGCTACATGCCGAAAATGTAGCCTTGCGCGACATCGCCCAACAACACCAGACACCGACTTATGTGTATTCCCGCCATGCCCTGACTGAAACTTTCAAACGTTTTCAGGCTGGCCTGTTGGGTCATGAGCACCTGATCTGTTTCGCGGTCAAAGCCAACCCCAGCCTGGCTATCCTCAACCTGTTTGCCCGCCTGGGCGCTGGGTTTGACATCGTCTCTGGTGGCGAGCTGGCACGCGTGATTGCTGCGGGCGGCGATCCGAAAAAAGTGGTGTTCTCCGGCGTGGGTAAATCTCATAGCGAAATCCGCGCTGCGCTCGAAGCGGGCATTCTTTGCTTTAACGTTGAATCCATTAATGAATTACACCGCATTCAGCAAGTTGCTGCCGACATGGGCAACATTGCACCGGTTTCATTGCGGGTGAATCCGAATGTGGATGCCAAAACCCACCCGTATATTTCCACCGGCCTCAAAAACAACAAATTCGGCGTGGCGTTTGAAGATGCGCTGGATCTATACCAGCAAGCCGCCAGCATGCCGAATATCGCCGTGCATGGGGTAGATTGCCACATCGGCTCACAAATCACCGAGTTATCGCCTTTTCTGGACGCACTGGATAAAGTGCTGGGCCTGGTGGATGCCTTATCAGAACGCAATATCCATATCCAGCATATCGATGTCGGCGGTGGCGTGGGCATTACTTATAGTGACGAAACCCCGCCGGATTTTGCGACTTATACCGCAGCCATCATGCAAAAACTGGCTGGCCGTGGCGTGAAAGTGCTGTTTGAGCCTGGCCGTGCATTAGTAGGCAATGCTGGCGTGTTGCTGACTAAAGTGGAATATTTAAAACCAGGCGAGAGCAAAAACTTCGCGATTGTCGATGCCGCCATGAACGACCTGATGCGCCCGGCACTGTACGACGCCTATCACAACATCACCACCATTGCCGATTCGTCAGCCCAGGCACAAATCTACGAAGTGGTCGGCCCGGTGTGTGAAAGTGGAGATTTTCTTGGCCATGACCGCACCCTGACGATTGCAGAAGGCGACTACCTGGCGATCCACTCCGCCGGTGCTTATGGTATGAGCATGGCCAGCAACTACAATACCCGTGCACGGGCGGCAGAGCTGCTGGTTGATGGTGACCAGGTACATGTGATCCGCGAACGCGAGCAGATCGCCGATCTGTTTAAACTGGAACGTATCTTGCCCTAGTGCTTGCTCCATAGCGCTTCTATTCAACGGCGCTAAAATATAAATGCATGATGTAAATGCATAATAAAAAAACCGAAGCCATTTAGCTTCGGTTTTTTATTGGGTTTTACCGCCATAACGCAGCCATGAATGGCGCATGTTTAATCAAAGATCACCGTCTTGTTCGCATAGAGCAGGATACGGTGTTCGATATGCCAGCGCACTGCTTTCGACAGCACGATACGCTCCAGGTCGCGGCCTTTCTGGATCAGATCCTCCACCTGGTCACGGTGCGAAATCCGCGCCAGATCCTGCTCGATGATAGGCCCTTCATCCAGCACTTCAGTCACGTAGTGGCTGGTAGCGCCTATCAGCTTCACGCCACGCTCAAACGCACGGTGATACGGGCGCGCACCAATAAAAGCCGGCAGGAAAGAATGGTGGATATTAATGATTCTTTGCGGATAACGCGCCACAAAATCAGGTGACAATATCTGCATATAACGCGCCAGCACAATCAGATCGATCTGGTATTTGTCGAACAGCGCAAACTGTTGCGCCTCGATCTCTGGCTTGGTTTCCTTGGTCATGGGCAGATAATGAAAATCAATGCCATAAAAAGCAGCCAGCTTTTCCGTATCGCGGTGATTACTGATGATCAGCGGAATATCACAGGCCAGCTCGCCGCTATGATGCCGGTGCAACAAGTCTGCCAGGCAATGGTCATACTGCGAGACCATAATCGCCAACCGTGTTTTTTGCTCGGAAAGTTTCAGCTGCCAGGTCATGGCAAAGCGCTCGGCGACAGGGCTGAATGCCTGCTCAAAATCTGCCACCGCCACATTGAAATCGCTCAAATCCCACTCGACACGCATTAAAAACAGATTATTTTCCGCATCCTGATGCTGGTCTGCGTGTAAAATATTGGCATTGTGCTCATATAAAAATTGCGCAATCGCCGCCACAATCCCTTTGGTATCCGGGCAGGTAATCAGCAAAGTAGCAGTGTTTTTCATAACTTTTGGTGGGTAACTGGCAACAAAACGCCGATTATACCTGATGCATGCCAGACCTTGTGACTGACCATGGCTTAACCTTAAGGATTAGCGGGCGCAATGCAATAGCCTCCTTCACGGAATTGATTTATGCAAACAAATGACTCACCGAATATTGTGCTGGCTAACCCGCGCGGTTTTTGCGCCGGCGTAGACCGCGCCATTATTATTGTCGAACAGGCCCTGGAAAAATTCGGCGCGCCGATCTACGTGCGTAACGAGGTCGTGCATAACAAATTCGTGGTTGGCCAGCTGCGCGAAAAAGGCGCCATTTTTGTTGATGAGCTGGAAAAGATTCCGGCAGGCAATATTGTGATTTTCAGTGCCCATGGCGTATCCAAAGCCGTGCGCGCAGAGGCCGAGTCCCGTGGCCTGACTGCATTTGATGCCACCTGCCCGCTGGTGACCAAGGTGCATATTGAAGTCGCCAAGATGCGTAAAGAAGGCCTGGAGATCATCATGATAGGCCATAAAGGTCATCCTGAAGTCGAAGGCACTATGGGCCAATCCGAAGCTGGCGGCATGTACCTGGTAGAAACCCCGGAAGATGTCGCTGCCTTACAGGTATCCGATGCCGACAAGCTGGCGTATGTCACGCAAACGACACTGTCAGTGGACGATGCCACGCAAGTGATCAACGCATTGAAAACCCGCTTTCCTAATATCAAAGCCCCTAAAAGCGATGATATCTGCTATGCCACGCAAAACCGCCAGGATGCCGTCAAAATCATGGCCAAAGATTGCGACCTGGTGATCATTGTCGGCTCGCCGAATAGCTCAAACTCCAACCGCTTGCGCGAAGTAGCTAAAAACCAGGGCGTAGAAGCCTATATGGTGGATAACGCCAGCCTGCTCAACCCGGAATGGTTGAAAGGTAAAACAAAAATCGGCATTTCAGCCGGTGCTTCCGCACCTGAGGTGTTAGTCAAGGAAGTCATTCAGGCGTTGCATGCCATGGGCATCTCTCATGTCGAAGAGCTGCAAGGCGTAGTCGAGAATGTGGTGTTTCAACTGCCTAAAAACCTGGTGAATGCAGAAAAACGTACGCAAAACCCGGTCGCCCCGTAATCACCAGCCAATTCAGCATCTGGCGGCGGCTGCCGACCCCAGCCTGGCATTCAATGCAGTTTATCCCGCCATCTAATCATCAGGCAAAAAAAACCCAAGCACTAGGCCTGGGCTCAAGCAATATCCTCGGGAAAGGATAATAGGGGAAAAAATGGCTCATTGTTGTTATGCAACGTTTCAACGACACTAAGATTCTGGAGATCACTGGATTCTGGAGATCACTGGGTTCTGGAGATCACTGGGTTCTGGAGATCACTGGGTTCTGGAGATCACTGGGTTCTGGAGATCGCTGCGACACCTATCTGTGTAAACACATGTGTACGCAATTAAATATCATAATAAATTAAATAGCATTAAATATGCCAAACTTGAATCTTCAACAAGTTATTGATTATTAAAATAAAATTTTCAAAAAAATAAACCAGCCCCTAAGAGCTGGTTATTTTAAACCACCAGTTTGGCTTCAAAAAACCAACTTAGCTGCGGCTAACCTCTCTGGCGACGTTCATCCGTGAACATTGGGAACAATAATGGCAGCAATAACAGGGTGAAAAGCGTAGCCGTGATGAGGCCGCCCACGATCACAACGGCGAATGGCCTTTGCGTTTCGGAACCGATACCATGAGACAAGGCGGCAGGCATCAAGCCTATGCCCGCCATCAGGGCCGTCATCAGGATAGGCCGCAAGCGGGCCACCGCGCCTTCAATCACCGCCTCACTTCCCCGCTTGCCTTCCCGCATCAGATGTTTGATCTGCTCCACCATGATCACCCCGTTTTGAACGGAAATACCGGCCAGCGCGATAAAGCCCACGGCGGCAGAAACCGATAAGTGCAAGCCTGCGACAGCCAGGCCAGCCAGCCCACCCACCAGCGCGAATGGAATCATCAGCAACACCAGCAAGGCGTTTTTCACTGACTTGAATGCCCAGAACAACAGCACAAAGATCAGCAGCACAGACAGCGGCACGATCACCATCAGGCGCTTCATCGCTCGCTGCTGATTTTCAAATTGCCCGCCCCAGGTCATGGTATAGCCTGGCGGCAACTTGACCCGTTCTTTCACCCGTTGCATGGCTTCCTGCACAAAGCTGCCCTGGTCCCGGTCGGTAATATTGGCTTTGATAGAGACGATGCGCGAACCTGCTTCGCGGCTGACACGTGACGCGCCCTGTTTGATAGTCACCTCAGCCACTTCACTGAGCGGAATACTGCCGGCGCCATTTGGCAGTGCGATCGGCAACTCATCAATGTCATCCACCGAATCGCGATAAGACCTTTCCAGACGCAAAGTGACATCAAAATGCCGGTCGCCATCGTAAAAGGTATTGGCAGCATTGCCAGCCAGTGCCGTTTGCACGGTATTGTTTACGTCGTCTACCAATAAACCATAGCGAGCCAGCTGGCTGCGGTTTAAAGTGATATCCAGTTCTGAATTGCCTGAGATCCTCACCGCGGCCACGTCTGTCGCGCCACGTACACTATTGATGGCATCTACCACTTCTGCGGCTTTTTGTTCCAGAATAGCCAGGTCACGGCCAAAAATCTTGACCGCAATCTCGCCTTTTACACCAGACAAGGCTTCTTCAACACTGTCCTGGATCACCTGTGAGAAATTGGTCGGGATACCAGGAATTTCGTGGATACGGCGTGAAATATCTTTGATCAGGCTTTCTTTATCGGCGAAATGCCATTCGCTATGCGGTTTAAGGTCGGCCAAAATCTCCATATGGTAAGGCCCTTTAGGGTCGGTGCCGTCATCCGGGCGGCCAACGTGCGCCACGACCAGCCTGACTTCCTGGTAACTGTTGAGGATTTTCCGGATATGCCGCTCGACTTCCTTGGTTTTCTCCAGGCTGGCGGAAGGTGGCAAATCAACCGTCAGCCAGATATTACCTTCATCGAGCTTGGGTAAAAACTCCGACCCCAGCATAGGCGCGCACAGCATCGCCAGCACCAGCACACCGACTGACGCCAGCACTACCAGCTTTCTGAGCTTGGTGCTTTTGAGCAATACTTTACGGTAGGCATCCTGGATATTCTGCATCCAGGTGCTATGTTTCTCTGCCATATCCTCACGCTTCATGGTGTAGGAGAGCAAGGCCGGCACCAAGGTCAAGGTCAGCAAAATCGCACCCAGCAGGGCAAAACTCAGGGTAAACGCCATGGGGGAGAAAATCTTGCCTTCTACACGCTGAAAGGTAAAGATAGGCAGGAAAGCGGTGATGATGATGGCTTTGGAAAACAAGATCGGGTGGCCCATATCAATCGCGGTATTTTTCAGCGTTTGCATGCGCCAAGCCAGGCCTGCATGTGCCGGATTATTGTCGGTTTCCGCCACCGCCAGCCGCACCATCAGCGCCTCCACCAGCACTACGGCACTGTCGATGATGATGCCAAAGTCGACCGCGCCCAGCGAAATGAGGTTGGCAGACACGCCGCGCAAATCCATGACAATAAACGCAAACAACAGCGACAAGGGGATCACCGAAGCGACGATCAAGGCCGCGCGCCAGTTGCGCAGGAAGATAATCAGGATGGCCACCACCAGCAAGGCGCCGACGATCAGGTTTTCCGAAACCGTGTGTACGGTGTGATCTACCAGTCCGGTACGGTCATAGAACGGGACGACTTTCACGCCGGGTGGCAGGGTCTGGTTGACCTGCACCACTTTCTCGCGCAATGCTTCAATCACTTTGGCCGCATTCTGGCCTTTGGTCATCAGGATGATGCCTTCAATAATGTCATCCTGCTGGTTGAATGATACGATGCCAGAGCGCGGGCGGTCGCCTATCTTCACTTCACCCAGATCACCGACCAGGATAGGCTTGCCATCACGGGTATCGACCACGGATTGCGCGATGTCATCCACATCGCGATATAAACCGATGCCGCGCACCACCAGCGATTCGTCCCCCCTGTGCATCAGGCCGCCACCGGCGTTGCTGCTGTTATGGCTGACCGCCTGGTTGACCTGGTCTATGCTGACCGCGAATTTTTTGAGCAGATGCGGGTCCAGCTTGATTTGATACTCTTTGACCGCACCGCCAAAACTGGTGATATCCGCCACGCCTGGCACCATGCGTAACTGGGGGATGATCTTCCAGTCCTGGATGGCGCGCACTTCGCGCTGCGGCATATCTGCTGGGGCTTCTACCAGGTAGCGGTAAATCTCCCCTACCGCGGTGGTTAACGGCGCCAGCGTGGGTTGCAAATCATTGGGCAAACTCACGCCCTGCAAACGCTCCAGCACTTGCTGCCTGGCGAAATAATCTGCCGTGTTCTCGGCAAAAGTCAGCGTCACCACTGACAAGCCGGTAATCGACACGGAACGGATCTGCGTTAAGCCTGGTACGCCGCTCATACCATGCTCGATCGGCAACGAAACCACGCGCTCGACCTCTTCAGGCGCCATGCCGGGTGATTGCGTCACAATCACGACGTGTACATCTTCCACATCAGGGAAAGATTCGATCGGCAGGTTTTGCACCGCAAACCAGCCAAATATCATCAGCACCACAGCACCTATCAGCAGGAACACGCGCTGTTGTAGAGAAAAAGTGATCAACCCTTTTAACATGTTTGGCTTTCGATAACCCGGCGCATGGCAAACCGGTGAATGATGGACTGCTGGCTGAGCGGCAACGTTATTTATTCACGGATAAATCAGAATTCAGCAAGATCGCGCCGCCAGTGACTACCCGCTCACCGGCCTTCAGCCCCTGCTTCACCGTTGCGTATTCCCTGCGCTGCACATCCAGCGTCACTACGCGCTTCCTGAAATGCAGCGGCTGTTCCTCGACAAACACGTAGCTATACAAACCTTCCGTGATCAGGGCGCTGTTAGGCAAACGTATGACTTTATGCTGGCTGTTATCCAGCGGTGTGATACGCGCGTACATCTCCGGCTTGAGCTTGCCTTTACTCTCGATTGCGCAGCGCACCGGGATGCGCCTGGTGGTTGTATCGACCATCACACCTATGGTTTTCACCTCGCCACTGAATACTTCATCCGGATAGGCATCCACCTGCACACTGACTTTTTGCCCCTGGGTGATGCGGCTTAGATCCCGTTCCGGCAGATCGATATTGGCCCACAGATTGGTAGGGTCGGTCACAATAAACAAGGGGTCAGTGGCATCTGGCCTGATTTCACTGCCCGGGTTAATCTTGCGGTCGACCACCGTGCCGCTGATGGGCGAGCGTAAGGCGTAATTATCATTGGCCGAGGTTGAAACACCCAGGTTTTTGAGGCGCGCGGAAGCACGATCAGATTCGGCACGTGCCAGTGAAAAGTCAGCTTGCGATGTCTCTACTTCTTTTTTGGCCAGCACGCCGCCTTCCATCAACATGCGGTTACGTTCGAGCACTTGCTGCTTACGCTGCAGATCGACTTGTGCTTTGCGGGCATCGGCCACTGCGCCACCCACATCCGGTGAATCCATCACCAGCAAGGCCTGCCCGGCTTTGACCTGATCGCCGACTTGCGCCTTGATCGCCATCGCCCGCCCAGCCACCGGTGAAAAAACGCGTGCGGTGCGGTTCTCATCCAGAATGATCTTGCCATTGAGTGGCTCGGTCACCGGCACCGGGATCTCCGTCACCGCCTCTACCTTCAGGCTCGCGACCTGCGGCGAACCGGCGGTGAGCACAATCTCGTTTGCCATCCGCGGTGTGGCTGCATTTTTTTCAGCTGCATGTAGCGTAGGGCTAGAGCCCGCTAACCCGGCCAGCAGTATCATCCCGCCAGCCAGTTGCCTGTGATAAGCATTCAAAATGAAGGATATGCGCATTTGAGTGAGGGTCGTTTTCATGATCATGGGGTGTTAAACACTTGATGAGTGGCCGCCAGCCAGGCAAACAGCGATTTGGCATAATCTGCTTTGACACTGGCGGATTCAAGCTGTAGCGCACGTAGAATACGCCTGGCGTCCAGCAGATCCATGACGCTCATGGCGCCATGCTGGTAAGCAAATTCGGCGGCATCAGAGGCTTTTTGTGCCTCGGTCAGGATATGCTGGTCGAAGCGACGGTTTTTGTCTATGGCCGCTTCTAAATCGGCTTTGGCAGTGCGCATTTCAGCCAGCGCAGCTGCCCTCACCTGTTCTTTGGCGTCAGTCGCGGCGTTATAATCCACTTCGGCACGCGCGGCTTCGCCTTCATAGTTGTAATTAGTAAATAAAGGAATGCTGACCATGGCACCTACAGTATCAGGCCCGGAGCCAGGCTCTTGTCCGGGGAAATGCTGGTAAGCCAGCGACCAGGTCAGATCCCTGGTTTTCAGGGATTCTGCCAGCTTCCTGGCTTCTTGTGCCTGTTGCATGCGCACCTCGGCAGCCCTGATATCAGAGCGATCTGTCAGCCAGGCATCCCCTGCCTGCACTCCGGATTCCCCGCCCGGCGCTGGCCATGGATCGGCTACATAAAGTGTCGCAGCATCCTGGTCTTTACCGATCAAATAAGCCAGTTGTGCCTGCGCTTTTTGCAGGGTCGCTTCTGCTTGCCGTAAATCATTCTTGCCACGCAAGGCATCTACCCGAATCCGCGCCACATCGGCAGAAGCGACATCGCCTGCCTTCAGGCGAAATTCGGCTGCTTGCAGGGTTTTATCATATAGCCCGACATTCAGTTGCTGGATTTGCACCGTCTCTTGCGCCAGCTTAAGGTCATAATAAGCGGTTGCCATGACCAGTGCCTGCCGACGATACGTCTCTTTTAAATCGAATTCGGAAGCTTTGACCGCACTTTCAGCGACAGAAGTACGCAACTCGCGTTTATTGCCACGCTCGTATAACTGGCTGACCTGGAGTGTAGAGTTGTAGGTTTTATCCCATAATCCGTTGCTGCCATTTTGATTGTTATTGCCCTGACCACGGTTGAGATTCAGGCTGGAAACACCTACGGATAAGACCGGGTTAGGGCGTTGCCCGGCGATTACGGTATCGGCCTCAGCAGATTGTACAGAGCGCTTGGCAGCGAGCAATTCGCGGCTATAGCCGGCAAACAATTGCTCAGCCTGTGGCAGGGTCAAATGATCAAGCGGGATAGTTTGCAGATCGGGCACTGCTGCATTCTCTGCATAGAGTGGTGGCATCCAGACCGCTAACAACACACAGCAAACAACCCTTGATTGACGCCACAGCATTGAAGATTCCCTTTATGTGCTAGCCGTTATTTTGCAATCATAATACCGTGTATCGCTTACGACAATCTTTCAAAAAAACGATGTTTGTCGTGGCAATTGTGCCGACAATCACCATAGACAGTAGCGGCCCATTTCATGGACAATACCCGGATGACACAGCCTTACAAAACGCCGGTTTCTGCCCTTGTCCTGATTCACACGCCTGACTTGCAGGTGCTACTGCTGGAGCGGGCAGACAAAGCAGGCTACTGGCAATCGGTGACCGGCAGTATAGAAGGCACCGAAACACCCGCCGAAGCGGCCATTCGCGAAGTGCATGAAGAAACCGGGCTTAATCCGCTAACCTATGATTTCGAGGATTGGCACACCAGCAATGTTTACGAGATCTACCCGCACTGGCGCCATAGGTATGCGCCCGGCGTGATTGAAAATACCGAGCACGTCTTCGGGCTATGCTTGCCCACCACATTACCCGTGACACTGGCGCCCGATGAACACACTCGCTATGAATGGGTAGACTGGCGCGAAGCCGCAAAAAAAGTATTTAGCTGGACCAACGTAGAAGCCTTGAAAAAGCTGGGGGAGCGCCACCATCTAGTGTGATGAGGCACGGTATTTGTAAATACCTTGTTGGCCTTTGCAACACCTTATATGATTGGGATAAATCCTGATCGGCTGTAAAATACTATTTTTATGAAAGCCGGGCTTGGCCCGACATCTGAAAAGCATGCAAACTGCCACTATTCAATTTGAGAAATTCCAAACCGCGCAAGACGACGATTGTCAGGCGCGTATTCTGGCTGCACGAAAAAAACTGGGTAAACGCCTGGTGATTCTAGGCCACCACTACCAGCATGAAAGTGTATACCGCCATGCTGATTTCTCAGGTGATTCACTCAAGCTCTCAAAATACTGCGAGAGTCTGGACGCCGAATACATCGTTTTCCTGGGTGTACACTTTATGGCAGAGGTAGCAGATATCCTGAGTCGCCCGGAGCAAATTGTCGTACTGCCCGACCTGGCTGCCGGTTGCTCGATGGCAGATATGGCCAACCTGGCAAAAGTTGAACGCAGCTATCGCGAGTTAAGCAAAGTGCTCAACTTTGATGAAACCATCACCCCGGTCACCTACATCAACTCGGCTGCCGATTTGAAAGCGTTCTGCGGTGAGCATGGCGGCATCGTCTGTACCAGTACCAACGCGCCAAAAATCCTGGAATGGGGTTTTAGCCAACGCGAAAAAATCCTGTTCTTCCCCGACCAGCACCTGGGTCGCTGGAGTGGTTACAAAATGGGCATCCCGCTGGAACAAATGCCGGTGTGGGACCCTGACCTGCCTATGGGTGGACTGACCGAGCAACAGATCAAAGACGCGAAAATCCTGTTATGGAAAGGTCACTGCTCTGTACACCAGATGTTCCGCAAACAGAATATCGAACAATTCCGCGCTCAACACCCGGATGGCAAAGTGATCTCCCACCCGGAAACCGCGTTTGAAGTGTGTATCAACTCTGACTATGTCGGCTCTACGGAATACATCCTGCGCACCGTCAGCGAAGCAGAACCCGGCACCAAATGGCTGGTGGGCACAGAGCTGAACCTGGTCACCCGCCTGGCTGAAGAAATGAAACCACAGAACAAACTGGTGCAATTTATGAGCCACGTGGTTTGCGAATGCTCGACCATGGCCCGCATAGACCCGCAACACCTGGCCTGGTGTCTGGAAAACCTGGCAGAAGGCAATATCGTCAACCAGATCAAAGTGCCTGAACATGAGGCCAAACTGGCGAAACTCACCCTGGACAGAATGCTGGCGGTCTCTTAATGTCAAGCTGTGCGCTGTGTGAGCTTTCATCGCAAGATATCCTGTGGCAGGATGATTTTTGCCGCATAGTGCTGCTGAATGATGCCGATTATCCTGCCTATTGCCGCGTTGAATTACTGGCACATATCAAGGAAATGACAGACCTGCCTCCCGCTGAGCGTTCACGGACCATGAAGGTGGTCTTTGCAGTGGAAGCAGCGATGCGGGAAACCATACAACCTGATAAAATTAACCTGGCCAGTCTGGGCAATAAGACACCGCATATGCATTGGCATGTGATTCCCCGTTTTGAAGGTGACAAACACTTTCCGAATAGCCACTGGGGAGAGCCAACAAGGGATTCCGAGGTGCCGCCGCTGACCAAGGCGGTGAGGGATCAATTGCAGAGAGTGGTGGCTGAGCGGGTGGAATGTGCGCTTGAAGGTTAAGCGTCATACGTCATAGGTAGCCTGACATTCCGGCGATGGCTGGAATGCCGGCGAGGTGAATACTAAGCCTGGCTAAAAAAAACCGAGTGCTGCACTTGCTTGAAGTCCTCGTCAATCTTTCTTGAGTACTCACCATTCTTTTTCGCCTCTAGGCGAATTACTTTTCTTTGCTTACGCAAAGAAAACGTAACCAAAAGAAATGCACCCTAGCTTCCGCTTGTATCCTGCGTTGTTCGTCAACGTGGGCGTCCAACGAAACTCGCCCTGACAAGCCACACACACCATGGCTTGTTGCGGAACTCAAACAGCCGCTGGCCGAAGACTCCCACGCTGACTGCGCTACTCGGCGCGTCAGATAGGGGCCCGTGAAAAGCACTACGCTGTTACTTCAGTGAGAACTCTCACATTGAATCCCGCTCAACCATTGAAATAAAACAACAAAGCAATAAAACAAAACAAGAAAGCCCCACAAACCAATTATTTTGTGGGGCTTTCTTGTTTTAGAAATTAAAGAGGTCTCTTAGCGCCCTGAATGCTATACATCAAAAAAAAACGTTTCATCGTGGTGGGTCTAAACGGGCCCCTATCTGACGCGCCGAGTAGCGCAGTCAAAATAAGGAGGAAGGGAGCGACTGCCTGAGTTCCGCGGTGGCTTGCGTCTTTTGCAAGCCGCTAGGGCGAGTTTCGCGACCGCTTATTTTGGCGAGCAACACAGGAAATAAGCGGAAGCTAGGGTGCCCTTTCTTTTGGTGACTTATTCTTTGGGCAAGCAAAGAAAAGTCACTCGCCTACAGGCGAAAAGGAATGGTGCAACGAAGCAGCGAAATCCAATGCTTAACCACCCAAAGAAATACCTACTAAAACTATCAACAAAGGTGACTCTTGCACTTTGTTGCAACCAAGCTAAGCATGAAACTGGCCTGGATTCTGGCCTACGCCAGAATGACGAACGATGGCGTATCCGTATTGCAGGGCGGTTCACTGTCGCATAAGCCAACCGTTACACAGGCTCAGAGCATGCTCTTAGAACCCCTGTTACACACTGCGCCAGAACAGAATCACGACCGAAGGCAAGAAGCATCTATTTTAGAGCAAAGGAAGTCGCTACTCAGGTGTACAACAGTAGCGTGAAACCTTACTTCTAAGGCCTCTGTTATTACAACACACAGAAACTTTGCACTTGCACCAAGCCGCTAAATACATCGCCTCCACATCCAACCAAATACCGTAACTAGGTATGCCTCCTGGCCAATCTCCCCACCCCGCGCAACCACCCCAACAAATCATCCACATAGGTATACAACACCGGGATCACCAGCAGACTCAGCACTGTTGATGTAATCAACCCGCCAATGACCGTAATCGCCATGGGTGCTCTAAAGCTGGGGTCGGCACTCCAGCCTAGCGCTATCGGCATCATGCCTGCCGCCATCGCGATGGTGGTCATCACAATTGGCCGTGCCCGCTTATGGCAACCATCAATGATGGCGTCAAAACGGCTGATTTTGGATTGTTTGCGCGCCATGATGGTGTATTCCACCAACAAAATAGAGTTTTTGGTCACCACGCCCATCAGCATCAACAGGCCGATCACGCTAGGCATGGAGAAGCTGTTATGCGTCACCAAGAGTGCAAAAAATGCGCCGCCTAACGATAACGGCAAGGCACCCAGAATGGTGACCGGTTGCAGGAAGTCGCCAAACAGCAACACCAGCACCACATAAATGCACATGATGCCGATCACCATGGCGCCGCCAAAACTGCTGAACAATTCGTTCATGCGTTTGGCATCGCCGGCTTCTAGCTGTTTCACGCTAGGAGGCAGATTCTGCATGGCGGAGAGCTGCTGCACTTCGCGCATGACTTCGCCGATCTGGCGTTTATTCAACTCGATATCAAAGGTGACGTTGCGCATGCGGTCCATACGATCAATCTGCTGTGGCCCGCTGCCCATGCGTACCGTGGCGACAGTTTCCAGGCTCACGCTGCCGTTGCGAGCTGGCACGCGTAACTGTGCGATTTCCTGCAGGCTACTGCGTACACTAGGTCCCAGACGCACGCGAATCGGCACCTGACGTTGCGGCAAGTTGAGTTTAGGCATGCTGTTGGAGAAATCGCCGGAAGTCGCCACGCGGATCACCTGCGCAATTGCTTCTACGGTGACGCCGAGTTCAGCCGCTTTATCTACGTCAGGGATAATCTGCACTTCTGGCCGTTGCAAACTGGCACTGGAGGTAATATTGCCCAGGCCATTGATGCCTCTTAATTGCTGCCCCACTTGCTGGCTGGCACTGAGCAAGGCCACCGGGTCATCACTGGCCAGTGTCACTTGCAAGCGCTCGCCCGATTCGCCTGAACCGACCGAGATCCGTGCGCCCGGCAGGCTTTTCAGTCGTTCACGCAAATCAGCTTCGATCTCCGATTGTTTCTGTTTGCGCTCACTACGCTCGGTGAGGGAGATGATCAGGCTGCCTTTACGTACATCGGTGGTACTTTCAGCCGCATGTGGGCCGCCACCGCCGGTACTGGCCGCACCGGCCGCGCTAAATACGGCTTTTACTTCGGGGTGCTGCTTAACGATATGCTCGGCCTGCTCCACCAGATGGCGGGTTTGTGCCAGAGGCGTGCCGGGTTGCAGTTCGATATTCACTTTGGTCTGGCTACTGTCAGAAGAAGGCACAAAACCTTTGGGCAGCAATGGCATCAGGCTTAAAGACCCGACAATAAACAACACAAAACCGAGCACCACGGTTTTACGATGGCCCAAACACCAGGTCACCCAACGCAGATAAGTGCGCATGGTGGCTGAGGTTTGCTCTTCTTTAACCGGATGCGGTTTGAGCAGGTAAGCTGACATCATGGGCGTCAGCAAGCGCGCCACGATCAGTGAGCAGGTAATGGCAATCGCAGCAGTGATGCCAAATTGCTTGAAAAACTTGCCGGGGATGCCGCTCATAAACGCGGTCGGCAGAAAGATAGCCACCAGCGTAAATGTCGTGGCGATCACGGCGAAGCCGATCTCGTCAGCGGCCTCCATGGCCGCTTGGTAAGGCGTTTTGCCCATGCGCAAATGGCGCACAATATTCTCGATCTCCACAATCGCGTCATCCACCAGGATACCTACCACCAGCGCCAGCGCCAGCAAGGTCAGCAGGTTGAGTGAAAAACCGAAATACTGCATAAAGGCAAAAGTGGGGATCATGGACAGCGGCAACGCCACCGAGGCGATGATGGTCGCACGCCAGTCGCGCAGAAACCACCACACAACTAACACCGCCAGTAACGCGCCTTCGTACAATAACTGCATGGAACCGTTGTAGTTATCTTCTACCGGCTTGACCATATTGAAGGCTTCGACGATCTTGACCTGCGGATGCAGCTGCTCGAATTTGGCCAGTGCCTCACGCACGTGTTTGGCTACGGTGACTTCACTGGTGCCTTTGCTGCGGGTGATTTCAAAACGGATCACTTCTTTGCCGTCATAACTCGCATAGGTGCTGCGCTCGGCATAAGTGTCCAGCACTTTGGCCACTTGTGACAACTTGATATGCCGTCCATCACCGAGAGGGATATCCAGATTACGTACTTCATCGGCACTATGTAATGCGCCCAAGGTGCGTACTGACTGGATATTGTCACCAATATCACCGCGCCCGCCCGAAGCATCCTGCTGTACACGCTTGAGTTGTGCCGACACATCGCTGACATTCACGTCCAGCCCTGACATCAGCGTCGGGTCCAGATTCACCTGCACTTCGCGGTCTACGCCACCGGTGCGCGTGATCTTGCCGACGCCGGTCACCGACAGCATGGCTTTGCTGATTTCGTTATCGACAAACCAGGACAACTCGCCCTCGTCCATATTATCTGCCGAGACGACATAGGTGAGGATGGCGCTGCCGGTGGTGGTTAATTTGGAGACAGTAGGCGTGGTGACCGCTGCGGGCAGTTCTGAACGGGCGCTATCTACCGCGTTGCGCACCAGGTTGAGCGCTTCTTCGCTGTTGGTATCTATGGTGAATTGCACGCTGATGCTGACGCCACCATCAGTAATGACGCTGGACATATGCTCAATGCCACCTATGGTGGCGATTTTATCCTCCAGCTTGCGGGCAACCTCGGTTTCCAGCTGCGGCGGCGCGGCGCCTTCAAGCGTTGCGCTGACCATAATCACCGGCAGCTCGATATCGGGGAAGTTTTGTTTGCCTAACTGGTTCAGCGACCTGACACCCAGAAACGTCAGCACCACAAACAGCAGGATCGCCGGAACCGGATTACGGATAGACCAGGCCGAAAAATTCATAATGCTTAAGCTCCGGTTTTGCCAGTAGTGACGATTTTCACGGTATCCCCATCATTGAGGAAGGCACCACCGCTCAGCACCAGTCGGGTTTCGGCTTCTATGCCACTCAACACTTCGATCTGCTGTTCCAGCGTACGGCCGGTCTGTACTTTGCGCTGGATAATTTTACTCATACCCTCGGCGTTGCCCTCACCTAGTACAAACACATAGGCAAAGCCATCCCGGTAAGTCACGGCACTGAGCGGGATCGCCAGGCCACGCTGCTGGCCGATATCGATCTTGCCTTGTACATACATGCCAGGTTTGGCGGTATCTTTAGGGATATCGACGTACACCAGCGCATTACGGGTATTGCTATCCACCACCGGCGAAATCAGGCGCACTTTACCGGCCACAGATTTACCTCCCGGCAAATTCAGGCTCACAGTTTGCCCGGTATGCAAGGCAGCTTGCTGGTCATAGTTAACCTCGCCGCGCCATTCGATACGGCCCTGGCGGATCAGTTTGAACAACTCGGTGCCAGATGACACCACATTACCGAGATTAGCTGACCGTTCAGACACCACACCATCATCCGGCGCGACGACTTTAGTCTGACGAATGCGGATCTTCTGGTTTTCCAGTTCCGCTTCGGAAAGCGCAAGATTGGCCCTCGCCGTTTGCAGCGCAATCACATACTCATTGATCTTCTGCGCGGATAAAGCCCCGCTATCCTTGATCTCATTGGCACGGTCGGCATTGCTTTTAGCTTCGGCCAGGCCTGCTTTGTCTTTTTCCACCGTTGCCAGCTGCTTTTGCAAGTCTGCTTTGACTGTTTCATCTGCCAATAAAACCAAAGGCTGGCCTTTGCTCACCTGCGCACCGACTTCGACCAATACCTGCTGGATACGCAAGCCGGAGATTTCAGCGCTAACCAGCGCCTCTTGCCATGGATAAATGCTGCCATTTAGTACTAATGTCATCGGCCATTGCACACTCGCCGGACTGGTGGCCTCCACACTCAAGGTGGCTTTACTAGATTCAGCGGCACCATTGGCAGTTGGCCGATTACCGCGTTTTTCTGCCAGCTCTGCTTTATGCAGCGGGTGTTGAATAAACCATAAACTCACACCGACCAGCACAGCGGCAATGATCAGGAATTTTGCTTTTTTTGAGAGTCCTCTCGCCATGTTTATTTACCCTTTTCTGTCGTTTTATTACTTTGCGCGGCCTGCTTGTTTTGATTTGCTTGCTGCTGCGATTCATACCAGTCGCCACCAAAAGCCTTATAGAGTGCGATCCACTGTAAAACCCGATTCTTTTGCTGAGTGACTACATTCAGCTCGGCATTGATCTTCTGACGGCGTGCATCTTCCAGCGACAGCAAATCGATACCGCCAGATTTCCAGTTCAGCTCAGCCGCCTGGAAATAGCGTGCATATTGCTGAGCACTCGCCTGTTCAGACTGCGCACGCCGGTTGGCACTGTCCAGGTTGACCAGCGCCTGCTCTACTTCTTTCAAAGCCTTGCGCACGTCTTGCTTATAAGTCGCCATCAGGCTGTCAAAATTGGCGCGCGATTCAGCCAGATCTGCACGCAAGGTGCCCCCATCAAAGATAGGCAATTTTATTGACGGCCCATAAGACCATGAATCGGTACGCGTGACTGCGCCACCAAAACTGGTGCGGCGATAACCGATAGAGCCACTCAGTGTCAGGCTGGGATAAAGCTGGGCTTTGGCTACGCCCACATTGGCGCTGGCTTCAGCCAGGTTGCGCTCGTCAATCGCCAGGTCTGGCCTGCGGGTGAGCAGGTTTGCAGGTAGCGCATTCACTTCAAACATGGCCGGTTGCGGTACGCCTTTGCGCTTGGCTAGCAATGTGCGTAATTCCGGTTCTGGCAGGTTGGTGAGCTCGACGATCGCTTTTACCAAACCATCGCATTCAGCCTGCTGCCCATCAAGGGTAGATTTGCTGGCGTGGGTGGCTGCCTCTGCCAGCGCCAGGTCAGACGGGGCAGTGAACCCGGCCTTGGCTGAAATGCCTGTCAAACGCGCGGTTTCCTTGCGTGAGTTGAATGCGCCTTGCAAGGCATCCACCGAAGCCTGGCAAGCACGGTAATTCACATAGTTATTGGCGACTTCTGCCGCCACTGTCAGGCGCGCATCATGCCAGGCGATCTTCTTTGCTTCCAGCTGGGCTTTGGCTGCCTGTTTAGTGGCCTTGATCTTGCCGAACAAATCGACTTCCCAGCTCGCATCCAGTGAGATCGAGTCGATTTCAATGGTCGTGGCAGGAAACGCACCGCCACCGCCACCGCCTTTACTGCGGTTCATACTGCCGGTGCTGGTTAAATCAGGGATGCCCTGCGCCCGTGCCGAAAGCACATTCGCGCGTGCGGTGCGAATATTGGCCAGGGCGATTTCCAGTGAAGGACTTTCTTTTTGCGCCTGCGCCAATAACTGGTCCAGCACCGGGTCTTTGAATTGCGCCCACCAGTTGATCAATGAACCCAGGTTGCCATTGTGCGGTAACGGCGCCTGCCATTGCTCAACTGCAATCGGCGTGGGGCGGATATATTCATCTATCACCGAACACCCTGCCAGCGGCAGCATGAGCAGCCAGTGCCAATGTTTATTTAACTGCATTGGCTGGCTCCATTCCCTGTAATCCGTGCAAAAACAAATTCACCACAAAGGCGAGGTGCGCTTCTGCATCCCAGTCAGGCTCCAGCACACCGAATAACGCTTTCAGACGCGGCGCGGCGATCAGCAACTCGCAATAAGACTCCGCCGCACGTTTGAAATCCTGCGCAGGCAATAGGTTTTTTGCGGCATAAAAACTGAAGATATCCGCCAGCATCTGGTGGATACGTTCCGGCCCTACCGCTTTCATGGCGCGCGATAATTCCGGCAGATGCGAGGCTTCGGCTACGCCTATCTTAAAGAAAGACAACATCCGTGGCTCCAGCACACGCTTGAGCATAAAGCGGCCTATCTCGGTGAGTACCTGGTGTAGCGTCTGGTTGGATAAATGATCGACTTGCACCATGGCAGAGACATCTTTTTCGACCATGTGTTTGATTGCGGCAATCAGCAAGGCATATTTATTTTCAAAGCGCTCATAAATGGTCCGCGTGGACACGCCGCACGCCGCTGCAATGCGGCCTATGCTGGTTTGCGCGACGCCTTCCAGCATGAAGATTTCCAGCGCCTGTTCCAGCAATAGCGCATGTCTATCCTGCTCAGTGCCGGCTTTGGGGCGTCCGGCTTTAACTTTATGGGGTGAGATTTCCATGGTGGGTGTAGAAGTCAGCGTCTGCATAAAATAAAAATAAAACGTTTCTTTTTCATTTTATGTCAATAGAAAAAAGACGCAAGTCATTTCTTGTATCGGCTCCGATACGCATCTCCCGGCTTGCATGTGCCAATCGACTTGTTTTACCAGTCCAGGGCGCATGTTTGCTATACTCGCCACACTTTCATACACAAGAGATATTCACGCATGGCGCTGAAATCCACCATTTATAAAATCGACCTCAATATTGCGGATATGGACAGGCATTATTACCAGCAGCACAACCTGACGCTGGCCAAACATCCTTCCGAAACTGACGAGCGTTTAATGGTCCGTTTGCTGGCATTTGTACTTTACGCCGATGAAAACATGATGTTCGGCAATGGCCTCAGCGATGACGATGAGCCCGACCTCTGGCAAAAGGATTTAACCGGCGCCATCCAGCGCTGGATATGCGTTGGCCTGCCGGAAGAACGCGATATCCGCAAAGCCTGTGGCAGGTCCAAGCATGTGGTGCAGGTGCTGTATGGCGGCCGGACGGCCGACATGTGGTGGGCGCAAAACAGCAAAGCCATGCTCAAACTGGATAATGTCACCATTATCAACCTGCCAGACACAGAACAGCTAGCCGCCGCAGCGGCGCGTGGCTTGTCCATCAGCTTCACCATACAGGATCAGCAGATACTGGTGAGTCACGAAGGGGGCAGTTTTGAGATTGAAGCCATACGGCTCAAAGAGGTTGAGTGATCTGAACATGCATCACAAAAAAGCCAGCACCTGCTGGCTTTTTGTTTAAGGGAACAAAATATGCTCGGCAGGCCAGACACCGCTATAAGTCGCCTCCGGGTGTTTGGTCACCAGGCCTAAGCGAATCTCATTAAGCCTGCGCAATGGCACTGAGACTATCATCAGGATATTGCCCTGCTCGATCGCGTTTTTGTAAGATTTGATACGAAAACTCGGCGCTGCAGTCGCCACGGCCGCTGCCCATGCCGCACACGCAATCGCACCTAGCACCATGCAATAGGGGATCACCGTCAGCGACACTTCACCGAACCACCAGGGCACCATATAGGCCAAAATGCCGCCTAACAGCCCGAATATGGCACCAAACAGAAAGCCGCCCATGGCACCGTAAACCACATCAGACTTTTCCATGGCGTCTGCCTTTGGCAGATTGCCTAATGACTGTTGCTGATCGGCATGAAAATGGATGTGATTCTCTTCGATTCTTTGCAGCAGTAATTCGTCCATCAACGTATGCGCACTTTTAACATCAGGTAAAACAAAATAGAGTCTGCGTCTCATAGCGTTCTCCTTATCAAGTACCTTTTACATCCAGTCATGGTTAGAAGTAATATATTGATTTAAATTCAATTCTTTACATTCTGCATAGTGTTGCGCGTAATCCATCATAAAAAAAGCCAGCATCCCTGCTGGCTTTTAATCACATCGCTTATTCAAACATAGAAGTTTCACTACACCTTCTGATAAACCTCACTGCCTTTTTTGACGAATTCAATCGCTTTTTCCTGCATGCCTTTATGTAGCGCTTCTTTCTCGTCTACGCCCATTTTTTCAGCATAATCGCGCACATCCTGCGTGATCTTCATTGAACAGAAGTGCGGACCACACATAGAGCAGAAATGCGCCTGTTTCGCGCCTTCCTGTGGCAGGGTTTCATCGTGGAATTCCTTGGCTTTTTCCGGGTCCAGGCCGAGGTTGAACTGGTCTTCCCAGCGGAATTCAAATCTGGCTTTGGATAAAGCATTGTCACGGATCTGCGCGCCAGGATGGCCTTTGGCCAGGTCAGCCGCATGCGCTGCGATCTTGTAAGTGATGATACCGACGCGCACGTCTTCCTTGTCCGGCAAACCCAGGTGCTCTTTCGGCGTCACGTAGCACAGCATGGCACAACCATACCAGCCGATCATCGCAGCGCCGATACCGGAAGTGATATGGTCATAACCAGGGGCGATATCAGTGGTCAACGGGCCAAGGGTGTAGAAAGGCGCTTCACCACAGTGCTCCAGTTGCAGATCCATATTCTCTTTGATCAGGTGCATGGGCACATGGCCAGGGCCTTCGATCATGCACTGTACATCGTGCTTCCAGGCAATCTGCGTCAGTTCGCCCAGTGTTTTCAGTTCAGCAAATTGCGCGGCATCGTTCGCATCGTAGATAGAGCCCGGACGCAGGCCATCACCAAGTGAGAAGCTTACATCGTATTGCTTCATGATCTGGCAGATGTCTTCAAAATGCTCATAAAGGAAAGATTCTTTATGATGCGCCAGACACCATTTCGCCATGATGGAACCACCGCGTGACACGATGCCGGTCATACGTTTGGCCGTCATCGGGATATACGCCAGGCGCACGCCTGCATGTATCGTAAAATAATCGACACCTTGCTCGGCCTGCTCAATCAGGGTGTCACGGAAGATTTCCCAGGTCAGGTCTTCGGCCTTGCCGTTGACCTTTTCCAGTGCCTGGTAGATAGGCACGGTACCGATAGGCACCGGTGAGTTGCGGATGATCCACTCGCGTGTTTCGTGGATATTCTTACCGGTAGACAGATCCATCACGGTATCGCCACCCCAGCGCGTACCCCACACCATTTTTTCCACTTCTTCGGAAATAGACGAACCCAGTGCCGAGTTACCGATATTGGCGTTGATCTTGACCAGGAAATTACGGCCTATGATCATAGGCTCGATTTCAGGGTGGTTGATGTTGGCAGGAATGATCGCCCGGCCACGCGCCACTTCATCACGCACAAATTCAGGCGTGATCACAGCAGGGATGCTGGCGCCGTAGTTTTGGCCAGGATGCTGGGTTTGCAGCAATTCGCTCATGTTTTCACGGCGCTGGTTCTCACGGATGGCGATAAACTCCATCTCTGGCGTGACGATTCCCTGGCGTGCATAGTGCATCTGGCTGACGTTATGGCCGGCCTTGGCACGCAAAGGGTTGCGGTGCAGGTTAAAACGCATGTCGGATAATGCCGGGTCAACCAGGCGCTGATGACCGAATTCTGAGGTCGGGCCATCGAGCTGCTCTACATCGCCACGCTCCATGATCCATTGTGCGCGCAATGCTGGCAAACCATTACGGATATCGATATCGATTGTTGGGTCGGTATAAGGGCCGGAAGTGTCGTACACCACTACTGGCGGGTTGATATCACCACCAAAGCTGGATGGCGTATCACTCAGGGAGATTTCACGAAACGGCACCTGGATATCAGGGCGGGAGCCTTGAACGTAGATTTTGCGCGATTTGGCAAATGGTTTGGTGGTAGCTTCGTCAACTTTGGCATCGGCGTTGACGAACTTGATATTTTTATCAATAGCGTTCATTAGGCATCCTTAAAATAGATAGACGTAAGGATGCGCACCTTTGCATTCCCTACGGCGGTATCAACCGCGTCAGGTTCGAAGGGTAACTCTCACTGTAAAATCTTCACTGAGTGAAGGGTTTACAGACCCCTAGCAAGGGACGGATTGTGCGGGAAAACCACAGTTAACGCAAGTTACTCTGCATTTGGCCTGCCGCATATTGACAGATAGACAGATCTGTCTACAATCACATGACCCACATAATAAAAATACGGGTTACCTTTAAATCAGAGCTCAGGAGAAAAACATGGAAGTCTTATTGATTGGCGCAGTTGCCTGTACTACCGCTTTAATTTTATCCGCATGGTTGATGACATTTGCCCGCTGGTTTCCCATCCCGGGGATAGATGGCGGCTTTCTGATCGATTACAAAACCATGATCCGTGCCCACGTTGATTACGCCCTGATGGCGTTGTTTCAACTGGGGTTTTTTGCCGCATCCAAAGCAGCAGGCATAGAGCTGCACCACTTTGCCTGCATCTGTGTCGCGATCGGTGGCTTTACCAACCCGACCATTTTCACCATTGCTGCATTTGATCCGGATTTCTGGAGCAAAATGAAGTGGAAGGTATTTTCTGCCATCAGCTTTGTGCTGACCACTATTGGTTTTATGACGATCTGCTATCAGTTGATATGCCACGTGCTGTGCCATTGACCCGTTAAGCGAACACGCAAGCCCTTAATAGAAACCCTGCAACCGCAGGGTTTTTTGCTTTTCCGTCCTGGTTGAATATCGGGCCAGCCTACGATCTAAATCCGGAAATAGCCTTTTAAAACAGCATTGTTCTCAATATAATTTATCGTATACGCAAGCTAGAATATCGTTAGCAAGAATGATTAACCTTTTACTTCTAAGGCTTTAGCGCATGGATTGGTACAGTATTTTCTTTTTTAGGGAAGGGTCGCCCACCGCCCTGCTCTATGGTACGTATAACCCATGGCTAGTCATCCTCTCAGCACTGGTTGCCATCGGCACCTCGGTGCTGGCGCTACAGCTAACGCGCCTTTCGCAAAAGCAGACCTCGCTGGTTTCGCAAAAATTTTCCATTATCGCCAGCTCCATTTCACTCGGGGCAGGCATTTGGGCCATGCATTTCATCGGCATGCTGGCCTACGAGATCTGTACCAAAGTCACTTACAACCCAGAAGTCACCATGATCTCGATGATGCCGGGCATTCTGGCGTCTTACTATGCGCTCAACCTGATGACGGAGAACCAGCTTGATTATGGCAAACTGATCAAGGGTGGCCTCTCTGTAGGCACCGGCATAGGCGCCATGCATTACACCGGCATGCTGGCCATGAAAATGGAACCGGTACTCAAATTCGACTTGGTATGGGTTTTGATTTCGGTAGTGGTGGTGGTCTGTTTGGCAACACTGGCATTATGGACAGGCATTTTCCTTAACCAGAAAGGCAAGCTGCCGGCTAAACTGAGTATCGCATTGGGCGGTATCCTGATGGGTAGTGCCATCACCGCCATGCATTACACCGGCATGGCATCGGCGCGCTTTCTCGGGCAGGCGCAACCCGGCTTCAACCCGGAAGATAACCAATCCATCTCACTGGCACTCGGCATCACGCTGGTGACCATACTGATAGGCATCATCGCTGCCGCGATCAATGTGCTGATCAGTTACCGGCAGGCGCTCGTTAATATCAAAGTCAGCGAAACCCGTTTATCGACGATTCTCAATACCGCCGTCGACGGCATAGTCACCATCAATGCCAGCGGCCAGATCATCTCCTGCAACGAAGCCGTAGAACGCATATTTGGCTGGCGCAAAAAAGAGATGGAAGGCAAAAATATTTCAATGTTGATGCCGGAACCGGACCGCTCCAATCATTTGTACTACCTTAAAAACTACCAGGCTGGCGGACAGGCACAAATCCTTGGCGAAGGCCGCGATCTCGAAGCCATTAAAAAAGATGGCACGCAGTTCCCCATCCGCCTGGCAATCGGTGAGGTCAAACTGCCGGGCGAAAAACTATTTGTCGGCTTTATTACCGACCTCTCACAGCGCAAAGCAATCGAAAAAGCCATCCGTGAAAAAGACCAGCAGATTCGCTCCATGATGAACAATATTCCCGGCGTGACTTTTCGCTGCAACCTGGACGACAGTTGGAGCATGCGCCTGATCAGTGATGCCGTGCTGGAAATGACCGGCTGGACAGTAGAAGACTTCCTGAGCGGCAATATTCATTTCTCGCAGCTGATCTACCCCGACGACGCACAGCGCATACAACCTATCGTCGAAGCCGCCGTCGCCCACCGCACCAACTATGCGATCGAGTACAGGATCACCGACCGCAAAGGCAATGAAAAGTGGATTTCAGAATTTGCTTCTGCCATTTACAGCAACGATGGCACAGCCGAAGCGCTGGACGGCGTCATGCTGGATGTCACTGAATCCAAACAGAAAAATGCCGAGTTTGAGGGTATTGCGAATGCTATTAATAACTCGACCAGCATGGCTGAATTCACCATTGACGGGTTTGTATTGACCGCTAACCAGAGCTTTCTGGACTTGCTCGGCTATGAACTGCCAGACATCCTGGGCCGACATCATTCCCTCCTTTGCCCACCAGAATTTATTACCACTGACCGTTACAGACAAAAGTGGCTCTCTCTCAAAAACGGTGAGTTTGTGCATGGCGAATTTTTGCGTCATGGCAAACATGGCAAAAAAATCTGGATCCATGCGTCTTACAGCCCGATTCGCGATATGGATGGCAAAGTCATTAAAGTACTGATGTTTATGATAGACATTAGTGAACGCAAGCAGATGGAACAAGAGATGCTGCTGGCCAAAGATAAAGCCGAACAGGCGGCCAGTGCCAAAAGTACCTTCCTGGCCAATATGAGCCATGAGATCCGCACACCGATGAACTCGATTATCGGCTTTAGCGAATTGCTGCTGGACACCGCCATGCAACAGGAGCAACGCAATTATTTATCCACCATCAGCCAGTCGGCCAAATCATTACTGCATCTGCTGAATGACATTCTGGATAGTGCCAAGCTGGAAAAAGGCATGCTGGAGCTGGAAATCCTGGATTTCTCCATGCGTGAACTGGTCGACAGCGTGATTTCTTCGCTGTGGCTGCAAGCGCGTAAAAAGCATCTGGAATTAAAGCTGACCTTGGCGCCGGAAGCCGCCGGCTATTTCAAAGGCGCTGAGCACCGTATCCGCCAGGTGTTGACCAACCTTTTGGGTAACGCGGTTAAATTCACCGAAACCGGCCATGTAGAACTCAGGGTATACCCGCTCGAAGGTGACGAAGTACAGTTTGACATCATTGATAGTGGTATAGGCATAGACGCAGACCGTTTGGAAAGCATCTTCGACCCATTCACCCAGGCAGATGCCACCATGAGCCGCCGTTTTGGCGGCACCGGCTTGGGCACCACCATCAGCAAACAACTGGTTGAACTCATGGGTGGCCGCATCAGGGCTAGCAGCCAGATCGGTCAGGGCAGCTGTTTCAGTGTCGTGCTGCCCTTACCCGAAGGCATGCGTATTGAACCTGCGGTAGATGTCAGTCTAAGTGTGTTGCCCTCTCTGAATATCTTGGCAGCAGATGACATTGAACAGAACCGTAAACTCCTCGGTATCATGCTGGAAAAGCAAGGCCACAGAGTCAGCTTTGCCTCAAACGGCCAGGAAGTCATTGACGCCGTGCAGACCCGCTCCTTTGATATTATTTTAATGGATGTACAAATGCCGGTCGTCGATGGTTTGACTGCCAGCTTGCGCATCCGTGAAATGGAACGCGAAGCGGGCTGGGATAGAACACCGATCATTGCCTTGACCGCCAGTGTGCTGGAGCAGGATAGACTGGCTGCCAAACAGGCGGATATGGATGGATTTAGCTCCAAGCCGATTGAATTACCACTATTACTGGCAGAAATGCAGCGTGTATTGACGGGTAATGTCGCATCACAGCCAGCAGTTACGGACGCACAAACGCTGGCGCAAAAAGAATTCGACCTGAATAAAGGCGTGATGTTATGGGGCGACCAGCAAACTTACCTGATTGAAGTCGGCCAGTACCTGGAAGAATCACCGCGACATATAGAAGCATTGCAAACGGCCATCCAGGCGAAAGATCATGCCGCATTCAGGATGATCGCGCACGCCAATAAAGGCGTGAGTGCCAATCTGGCATTGCCTAAAGTACAGTCCATTTATGATGCGCTGGAGCAAATGACTGAAGAGCACTGGCAAGAATGTCCTGCCCTGGTCGAGCGTTTACACATCACCATTCAAGCCTTGCAGCACACCATCCGTGCATTGCTTGAGAGTGAGCCAGTATCGGCTCAACACGCTGTCATCACTGCCAATATCGATACGGAACAATTGCGGGCATGGTTGCAAGAGTTGCGCGCGCTTGCGGCAATGGCCGAGCTGGATGATGCGTTGGCGAACAAGCTGATACAGCATGCGCCCGTTGAGTGGCGCCAGACATTACATACCGTCTCGCAATGCCTGAATGATTTTGATTTTGAACAGGCGGTGATTCATATCGATACATTACTGGAGACCCAGGCGCACGGGACGACTTCATGACCGATTACACCATCCAGCAACCCAAGATCCTGATTGTCGACGACGAGCCGCTCAATCTGAAAGTGCTCAAGCAAGTGTTGCAGGACGACTATCGCCTGAGTTTTGCCAAGAGCGGCATGGATGCATTGGAGCTGGTCAAAAAAGAAAGACCGGGGCTGATTCTGCTCGATGTCATGATGCCGGGCATGACCGGTTTTGAAGTCTGTAAACAGCTGAAAAGCGACCCTGACACACATACGATCCCGGTGATCTTTGTCACCGCACTGGCAGAAGAAGCGGATGAGTCACAAGGCTTTAGTGCGGGTGGTGTTGATTACATCAATAAACCGATTTCGCCGGCACTGGTGCGGGCTCGCGTGAAAACCCACCTGTCATTAGTGCACATAGATGAATTAAAACGCACCCACCTGGAACTGATACAACGCCTGGGACGCGCAGCCGAATTTAAAGACAATGAAACCGGCATGCATGTCATCCGCATGAGCCACGTCTCGGGCAGGATAGCCCTGGAGATGGGCTTGGATGCAGGCTTTGCCGAGCAGCTGGTGCATGCCGCCCCCATGCACGATATCGGCAAGATCGGCATCCCCGACCATGTATTGCTCAAACCTGGCAAACTGGATGACGAAGAACTGGCCATCATGCGCACCCATCCGCAACTGGGTGCCGATATCCTGGATAAATCTACTTCTCCGCTGATCAAACTGGCGCATACCGTCGCCCTGTATCATCATGAAAAATGGGATGGCAGCGGCTATCCGTTTGGCATGAAAGGCGAAGAGATTCCGCTAGAAGCTCGCATTGTGGCGGTTGCCGATGTGTTTGATGCGTTATTGAGCAAACGGCCTTACAAAGAGGCATGGTCAGTGGAAAATGCCGTGGAAGAAATCAAATCACAGGTCAACCAGCACTTTGATCCGCAGGTAGTAGAAGCCATGATCAACTGCCTGCCCGATTTGATCGCCATTAATGCAAAATGGCGCGAAGAATAATCTTCACGCCATTGTTTGCAATGCTGCGCTTCAGGCTTTGCCAGCCTGAAACCAGCGATTAACCCAATTTGGTTTTTAGTAGCTCATTCACCTGTGCCGGGTTGGCCTTGCCTTTAGAGGCCTTCATGCACTGGCCCACCAGCGCATTAAACGCTTTTTCCTTGCCAGCTTTATATTCCTCAACCATGGCCTGGTTGGCCGCCAACACTTCATTGATGATGGCTTCAATCGCACCAGTATCTGACACTTGCTTGAGGCCTTTGGCTTCAATGATCGCATCGACCTCACCTTCACCAGCCCACAACCCTTCAAACACCTGTTTGGCGGCGTTGTTAGAGATGGTGTTATCGGCGATGCGTTTCAATAAAGTCGCTAGTTGTGTCGCAGAGACCGGGCTCTGCTCTATGGATAGTTCAGCTGCATTCAGTTTGGCCGAAAGCGCACCCATCACCCAGTTAGCGCCCTGCTTGGCGTCACCACCGGCAGTCACCACAGCTACAAAGTAATCTGCCACCGCCCGTGAACCGGTCAGGTTGCTGGCATCGTAACTCGAGAGCTGGTATTCATTGGTAAAACGCGCCTGCAGTGCCTGCGGCAACTCCGGCATCTCCGCGCGAACACGTGCTTTATCCGCTTCAGTCACTTCCAGCGGCAACAGATCCGGGTCAGGGAAATAACGGTAATCGTTGGCTTCTTCCTTGGAGCGCATGGCGCGGGTTTCACCGGTATCCGGGTTAAACAGGATAGTCGCCTGCTGGATAGTGCCGCCATCTTCCAGTGTTTCGATCTGCCACTGGGTTTCGTACTCAATCGCCTGCAACATGAATTTGAAAGAATTGAGGTTTTTGATTTCGCGGCGGGTGCCTAACTTTTCAGTGCCTTTCGGGCGCACAGACACGTTGACGTCACAACGGAAAGAGCCTTCCTGCATATTGCCATCGCAAATGCCTATCCACTGCACCAGCTCATGCAGCTTTTTGGCATAGGCAACTGCTTCCGCCGCACTGCGCATATCCGGCTCAGTCACGATTTCCAGCAATGGCGTACCGGCACGGTTCAAATCGATGCCAGACATGCCTTCCACGGCATCATGCACAGATTTACCGGCATCTTCTTCCAGATGGGCGCGGGTGATATTGATGACTTTTTCGTAGGCTTCGGTATTTTTACCAGCGGGTACCTGAATGGTCACTTTGCCTTTACCCACCACCGGCAATTCAAACTGGCTGATCTGGTAACCTTTGGGCAGATCCGGGTAAAAGTAATTCTTGCGGGCGAAGATGCTGCGCGGGGCGATCTCGGCATCGATCGCCAGGCCGAATTTGATGGCACATTCGACCGACTGTTTATTCAAGACCGGCAATACACCCGGCAGAGCAATGCTCACTTCACAGGCCTGCGTGTTTGGCGCAGCGCCGTAGGTGGTCGAAGCACCACTGAATTGTTTGGACTTGGTTTGTAACTGAACGTGGGTTTCTAACCCGATCACGACTTCCCACTGCATGTTAGATGCCCTCCGGCATGCGTGTATGCCAATCTGTGACTTGTTGATAGGCGTGGCCGACATCCAGCATGCGCGCCTCATCAAAATAATTACCGATGATCTGCAAGCCAACTGGCAACGGCTTGCCTTCATTCTGGGTGAAACCAGCCGGGACACTCATGCCTGGCAAGCCAGCCAGGTTGACGGCAATGGTATATAGATCTTCCAGGTACATGGCGACCGGGTCGCTGGTCTTCTCCCCGACCTTAAAGGCTGTCGAAGGGGCAGCCGGGCCCATGATCACATCACAGTGCTTGAACGCCTCGACAAAATCCTGCGCGATCAGGCGGCGGATCTGCTGCGCTTTCAGATAATAAGCATCGTAATAACCGGCGCTCAATACATAGGTACCAATCAGGATACGGCGCTTGACCTCGGCACCAAAACCTTCGGCGCGCGACTTCATATACATTTCTTGCAGGTCATTGTATTCGGCAGCGCGGTGCCCGTAGCGTACACCATCGTAACGCGACAGGTTACTGGAGGCTTCAGCCGGTGCCAGCACGTAGTAAACCGGGATAGACAGGTTGTTATTCGGCAGGCTGATATCCACAATGACCGCGCCCAGTTTTTTATACTCGGCAATCGCGGTTTCAATCACTTTGGCGACTTCGGCACTCAGGCCTTCGGCAAAGTATTCTTTAGGCAGGCCGATGCGCAGGCCTTTTAGCGGCTGGTCGCCCGTCATGGCGGTCAGACCACGCGTGTAATCTTCTTTTTCACGGTTGACGCTGGTGGAATCACGTTCGTCAAAACCGGCCATCACATTGAGCATCAGCGCACAGTCTTCCGCCGACTTGGCCATCGGGCCTGCCTGGTCTAAAGAAGAGGCAAACGCGATCATGCCGTAACGTGACACCAGCCCATAAGTCGGTTTCAGGCCGGTAAAGCCACACAATGAGGCAGGCTGGCGGATGGAACCGCCAGTATCGGTACCGGTGGCTGCGGCACATAAGCGCGCGGCAACGGCGGCGGCGGAACCACCTGAGCTGCCGCCAGGCACGCGATCGAAGTCCCACGGGTTTTTCACGCCACCAAAATAACTGGTCTCGTTGGATGAACCCATGGCGAATTCGTCCATATTGGTTTTGCCCAGATTCACCGCACCGGCGGCATCAAACTGGCTGATGACATGCGCATCATAAGGCGCAATGAATTTTTCCAGCATTTTTGAGCTGCAAGTGGTGCGCCAGCCCTTGGCGCAAAAAATATCTTTTTGTGCGAGCGGGATGCCAGTTAATGGCCCGAAATCACCGACAGCAATGCGCGCATCCGCAGCTTTGGCCTGAGCCAGGGTTTTTTCTTCATCAAGAGTGATAAAGGCGTTGATGGCCGGGTTGAGTTGCGTCACGCGTTGCAAATAGGCTTGCGTGAGCTCGACACTGGAAACTTGCTTGCTGGCCAATTGTTGACCCAGCTGTTTGAGGCTACTGTTAATCATCATTAAAACCGTATGAGAGGGAGCGACTGGTTATTCGATCAGTGCGTGTATCGATTTTTTTATTCAATGACCTTGGGCACAAGGTATAAACCATCTTGTGTAGCAGGCGCGATAGCCTGGAATAATTCACGCTGATTGGTTTGGGTGACCACGTCTTCACGCAGGCGCTGCGTCACATCCTGCGAGTGGGACATGGGGGCAATACCGCTGGTATCCACCGCCTGCATTTGCTCGATAAGCCCTAAAATGCCGGAAAGTTTGTTTAAAGTTTCTTGCGCTTCACTGTCACTGACTTCGATGCGAGCCAGATGAGCTATACGTTTGATGTCTTCAAGAATGAGTGCCATAGAGGTTAAGTCTTCAAGAATTCGAAATCACATCTTAATTTCATGTGCGTTTTGCGCTATTATACCTTGATTTTAAGCCACACTCGGCTGACAGTTCAAAAGTCGGAATTTTACAGGATAAAACATGTTCGGTGCACTCAACAGCTACTTCTCCAATGATCTCGCCATTGACCTTGGCACAGCCAACACGCTGATTTATGTGCGCGGCAAGGGTGTCGTGCTGGACGAGCCGTCTGTGGTGGCCATTCGTACCGAAGGCGGACCGAATGGTAAAAAGGTATTACTGGCGGTAGGTTCTGATGCGAAAAGCATGCTGGGCCGCGCGCCAGCGAATATCCAGGCGATACGCCCGATGAAAGACGGCGTAATTGCCGACTTCACCATCACCGAGCAAATGCTCAAGTTCTTCATCCGTAAAGTACACGAATCCCGCTGGTTCTCCCCTAGCCCACGCATCATCATCTGTGTGCCGGTCGGCTCTACCCAGGTTGAGCGCCGTGCGATCAAAGAATCCGCCGAGCGCGCTGGTGCCAAACAGGTGTTCCTGATTGAAGAACCGATGGCAGCTGCGATCGGTGCCGACATGCCGGTTGCTGAAGCCACTGGCTCCATGGTGGTGGATATCGGTGGTGGCACCACTGAAGTGGGCGTGATTTCACTGGGCGGTATCGTGTATGCCAAATCCGAGCGCGTCGGTGGCGACAAGTTTGACCAGGCAATCATTGACTACATCCGTCGCAACTACGGCATGCAGATTTCCGAGCCGACCGCTGAAGCGATCAAGAAAAGAATCGGTTCTGCTTTCCCGGGCTCTGAAGTACTTGAGATGGAAGTCACCGGCCGCAACCTGGCAGAAGGCTTGCCACGTAAATTCACGATTTCCAGCAACGAGATCCTGGAAGCACTGACTGAGCCACTGAATTCCATCGTTGGTGCGGTGAAATCCGCCCTGGAACAAACGCCGCCTGAACTGGGTGCCGATATTGCCGAAAAAGGCATGGTACTGACTGGCGGCGGCGCATTGCTGCGCGACCTGGACCGCTTGCTGGTTGAAGAAACCGGTTTGCCTGTCATTGTGGCTGAAGACCCGCTTACTTGCGTGGCCCGTGGTTGTGGCCGCGCGCTGGAAGAAATGGACAAGCTGGGCAATGTATTTGCCAGTGAATAAAACAAGGTCTGGCTGGCGACACCCTCATCATGCTCAAAGGCATACACCAACAGCTTGACCCGCACGAATCCCCGGCCTTCTTTATCCAGGGGCCGCGGCCTTTTTCACGCCTGATGTTTTTTTGCACCGTGTCGCTGGTCATGATGGCCATAGACGCGCGTTTTGAGTACCTGAGCCAGGTCCGCCAATGGTTTAGCGCTGCCCTGCACCCGCTGGAGATCGTCGCCAGCGCCCCGAATGAGTGGGGGCGCAATATCAATACTTATTTCACCTCGCACAATCAGCTGATCCAGGAAAACTTCAAGCTCAAGCAACAGGGCCTGATTGATAATGCCGCGCTACAACGGCTGGCCACTGTCGATGCCGAAAACGTGCATTTACGCACGCTGCTCGCCGGTGATGCACCTATCATCCCCAAAGCCACACTGGGCGAAGTGATGCATATGGGGCGCGACCCGTTCAGCAATATCATCACACTCAACCGTGGCAGCCGCCACGACATCACCCCCGGGCAAGCCGTGGTGGATGAGCAGGGTGTGGTTGGACAGATCACGCGCGTTTACCCGTTTACCAGTGAAGTCACGCTGATCACCGATAAAAAACTATCCATCCCTATCCAGATCGAGCGCAACCAGTTGCGTGCGATCGCGTTTGGGGAAGGTAAACGTAACACCCTGGACATCCCCTACTTGCCGACCAGCGTCGATATCAAGGTTGGCGACAAACTGGTGACCTCAGGCATAGACGGCGTGTACCCGGCCGGGCTGGCGGTCGCCATTGTCACGCAAATCAAGCAAAGCCAGGATTCACCTTTTGCCAAGATCGTCAGCCGGCCGATCGCCGGGGTGAACAACCATAAACACGTATTGATTTTAAAGATCCCCGAATCTCCGGCCATCAACCCGGTGACTGACAACAAACCGGTGCTGCCGCGCAATAACGCCCAACATCTGGATCAGTCGGTGGTTGATGTACTGCAAAAAAACAATGCAGCCGTCGACCCGCACCCGGTCACCGAGATCCCCAGCCTGGATACGGCGGCAGATAGCGAACCAACACCTGCCACGCCTACTTCGCCGGCAACACCACCAGCAGGCACTACACCTGGCGCCACGCCACCGAATAATGGCCAGACTACGACAACACCGGGGCATCCATGAAGCCGGTTAAATTCAGCACTTTCTTTTTTACGCTGCTGGTCGGGCTGGTGTTCCAGCTCTATCCTTGGTCTAACTCAGGCGTGATCATCCGGCCAGATTTTCTGCTGGTGATCGCACTTTACTGGCTGTTACAAGCGCCTTACCACTGCAACATCGGCTGGGTGTGGTTTGCGGGCTTGCTGGTAGACCTGGCCACCGGTAGTCTGCTGGGCCAGCATGCACTGACTTTCTCGATCACAGGTTTTCTGGGCGTGATCTACCAGCGTCGCCTGGTGTTGTTCAACCGCTGGCAGCTGTATCTTTACCTGATCTTCCTGTTTGGCATGCAACGTGTATTGATCATGTTGCTCAAGCTGTTTGCAGGCGGCGAACTGCCTGACTGGACCTATGGCTTGCCTATCATCTCCGACCTGATCCTTTGGCAAATCATGATCATGTGGTTTGGCGAACTGTCGCGCCCGAAAAAGCTGTAAGCGCATGGGGTACAGCACCGAACTCAAGAACCATCAGAACGAACAGCACAAGTTCAGGGTTCGCCTGGTTTTTCTGGTATTAGTGGTGATTGCCGCGTTTTCGGCACTGGCCGGGCGTTTCTATTTTTTGCAGATCTACCGTTACGATTATTACCAGACGCTGGCAGAAAATAACCGCATCTCGATTGTCCCTATCACGCCCAACCGTGGCCTGATTTCAGACCGCAACGGCATCATCCTGGCGCACAACTTTTTTGTGTATACGCTGGAAATCACACCTTCTAAAACCGATGACCTCCAGGATACGATAGAAGAACTGGGCCAGCTGGTCGAGATCTCGCCGACTGATTTAAAGCGCTTTAAAAAACTGCGCGGACAAAGCCACACCTTTGAGAGCATCCCGATCCGTACCCACCTGAATGAATATGAAGCGGCCAAATTCGCGGTGAACCGCTTTCGCTTTCCGGGCGTAGAACTGAAGTCGCGTTTGTTCCGTCACTATCCTTATGGCACGTTGGGTACGCATGCGATTGGTTACATCAGCCGCATCAACGAGAACGACCTTAAGCAGCTGAAAGAAAATAACCAGCTATCGAATTACAAAGGCACCGAGCACATAGGCAAAGCCGGGGTGGAGCAAGCCTACGAAGAGCAATTGCATGGCATCACCGGTTTCCAGCAGGTAGAAATCGATGCAGATGGCCGTGCGGTACGCGTACTTTCCAGCGCATCCCCGACTTCCGGTAACAATATCGTGTTGTCCATGGACGCCAAGTTGCAGGAGATCGCCGAACATGAATTTGCAGGTCGGCGCGGCGCGCTGGTCGCCATCCAGCCAAAAACCGGCGAAGTGCTGGCGATGGCCAGCATGCCTTCATTTGACGCCAACCTGTTTGTCGATGGCATTGATTACGATAACTGGAACCTGCTGAATAACTCGCTGGATAAACCACTGATCAACCGCAGCCTGAAAGGCATATACCCGCCCGGCTCTACCTTCAAACCATTTGTGGCGCTGGCAGGATTAGAGTCAGGCAAACGCCAGCCACCGTTCGCAATCAGCGACCCTGGCTATTTCATGCTGCCAAACAGCCGTCACCGCTACCGTGACTGGAAACCCTCCGGCCATGGCGCGGTAGATATGCGCAGGGCGATCACCGTGTCTTGCGATACATTTTTTTACGGCCTGGCGATGGAACTGGGTATAGACCGTCTGACCGACTTTGTGCGGCATTTCGGATTTGGTGAAAAAACCAATATCGATATCCAGGGCGAATTGTCCGGCCTGCTACCCACACCGGCCTGGAAGAAAAGACGTTTCAAACAACCCTGGTATATGGGCGAAACCGTAATTGTCGGCATCGGGCAAGGCTATACACTGGTCACCCCCATGCAGCTCGCGCGCGCGACCGCCATGCTGGCCAACAGCGGCAAATCGATACGTCCGCACCTGGTGAATGCCATTGTCAACTCCAAAACCAATCAGGTCAGTTTGTTGCCGCATGAGATCGCCGACCAGTTGAATCTAAGCGCAAACAACCTCGAAATCGTCAAACTGGGCATGATGGATGTGACCCAGCCTGGCGGTACCGCTGCTGCGATTGGCGCCAATGCCGGCTATCTGATTGCGGCCAAAACCGGGACCGCACAAGTGGTCGGTATCAAGCAAAACGAAAAATATAACGAAAAACTGATCAACGAGCGGCACCGCGACCATGCCTGGTTTATCTCATATGCCCCGGCGGATGACCCGAAAATCGCAGTGGCGGTGATCGTTGAAAATGGAAGCCACGGTGGCTCTACTGCTGGCCCGATCGCGCGCAAGGTGATGGATTATTATTTGCTGGGCAAAGTGCCAGTGGATCCGGCTGCCGCAGCGGCGCCTGAAGTCACCGTGCCTAATGCGCCTGAAGAAGAGGAGCCACATGATTAGACAATTGATAGGCCGCTTTATCAGGCATATAGACTCTATCTTGCTTGCCACCGTGCTTATGGTGCTGGTGGTGGCCTTGATGGTGCTATACAGCGCCTCCGGTCAGTCGCTCACCAAAGTGAATGCGCAAATCATCAATATCATCATCATGATGGCAGTGATGCTGGTGGTGGCGAATACGCAGCCGCTGTTGATTGAACGCATCGCGTTTCCGGTATATATTTTTGGGCTGACGCTATTACTCGCGGTCGCGCTGATAGGCGATATCAGCCACGGCGCAAGGCGCTGGTTAAATCTGGGTGTAACAAAAATCCAGCCATCAGAACTCATGAAACTGGCGGTGCCTATCATGCTGTCGTGGTATTTTTCCAAACGTGAAACCATGTTGCGTACCGCCGATTACCTGGTGGCAGGCGTGATTTTGCTGGTGCCGGTATTACTGATCGCCAAGCAGCCTGACCTCGGCACCGCCACCCTGGTGTTCGCTTCCGGCTTTTTCGTGATCTTTTTGGCCGGGCTGAGCTGGAAATTTATTTTTGGCAGTGCGATTGCGTTTGGCGCTGCGCTGCCCATTCTGTGGTCCATGCTGCATGATTACCAGCGGCGCCGGGTCGAGATTTTGATAGACCCCAGCCAGGACCCGCTGGGTGCGGGCTACCATATCATTCAGGCAACGATTGCGATTGGCTCAGGCGGCATGACAGGCAAAGGCTGGTTAAACGGCACCCAGTCACAACTGGATTTTGTGCCAGAGCGCACCACTGACTTTATTTTTGCCGTGTTTGCCGAAGAGTTTGGCCTGGTGGGTTGCTGCCTGTTATTGCTGCTGTTTATCATCATCATTGGCCGCGCTTTCATTATTGCCTCGCAAGCCAAAAATACCTTTTCGCGCCTGCTGGCAGGCAGTATTGCTGCCACCTTCTTCACTTATTGTTTTGTGAATATGGGCATGGTCAGTGGCATTTTGCCGGTGGTGGGTATTCCACTGCCATTGGTCAGCTATGGCGGCACCTCATTATTAACCCTGGGCCTGAGCCTGGGCTTGTTAATGAGTGTGCAATCGCATAAACGCCTGGTAGCGACCGACTAGTGCTGTCATTGAGTGAGGATAGGATGTCTTTCAATTTGAATATGCTGGGAATACTGCTGCTTACCAGCCTGCTGGCTGCCTGTAGCAGCAGTATGCCGCCACGCCAGACCACACCCTCACAACCGCCAGCCAGCAAAACCACGCCCACTGAACGGCCAGCCGCAAAACCACAGGCAACGGCACCCTCGACACCGACCATCATGGGCCCGCGCATCATCAATATTGATCCGAAACCGGAATTTGAAGGCAATGCCACCGATGGCATAGACCCGAATACGCCGCTGGAAACCACAGTCACGCCCAGGCTGGACCCTATCGTCAAATCTACCACCAAGCCATACATCGTCAATGGCGAGACGATTTCGCCGATGACTACGATTGCCACACCGTTCACCCAGACCGGCCATGCCTCCTGGTATGGCAAAAAATTCCATGGCCGTAAAACTGCCAGCGGCGAAGTCTATGACATGTTCAAGCTTTCCGCCGCGCACAAAACCTTGCCTCTGCCCAGCTATGCGCGTGTGACCAACCTCAGCAACCGTAAATCTGTGATCGTCAGGGTCAATGACCGCGGGCCATTCGGGCGTCCTCGCATCATTGATTTATCTTATGCGGCAGCCAAGCAGCTGGATATCATCCAGCATGGCTCCAGCCAGGTAGAAATCACACTGATAGACACCACGCTCGCGGCACCTGCCACGCCGCCAGCAGCCAGTGAAACCGTGCAAATGACCAGGCAGATCGTCCAGTCCGTATCCTCTGACACACCGGCACCCGCAAGCATTCCAACTACGTCAACTATGCCTGCCACAGGGCCTGAAGCCAATGGCATTTACATACAGGTCGGGGCTTTCGGGCAGGAAGAAAATGCCGACCGCTTGCAGAAACGCATCTCCAACAGCATCCCCAAGACACAAACCCTGCTCAACAAAGTGTATAATGGCAAGCTGTTCCAGGTTGTACTGGGGCCGTATCCAGATCACGCATTGGCCGCACAGGCTGCCAGTCAGATGCGTGACCAACTGCAGTTACCTGCACTGATTTTTTCCCGGTAATTGTTTTTTCACGCAAGGTTTTTTGCGTGAAGTTTGTTTCCCGTTTAGGGTTTTTTCTCATTGACTGTTTTTCTCGTTAAGTGACTAACCATGTGGCGCTCTTGCATTGCACTTCTACTCTCTTTACCAATCATCACGCTGGCGGCTGAAACCGTCACCCTGAATGTTCCTTCACCGACACTGGCCGCCAAAGCTTTTGTATTACGCGATGCCAATACCGGCGGATTACTGGCCGCCAATAATCCGGATATGCCGGTAGAACCCGCTTCGCTGACCAAGGTGATGACGGCGTATCTGGCCTTTGAAGCCGTCAAACAGAAGCGCTTGTCACTGACGCAAACATTGCCGGTGAGCCACAAAGCCTGGAAGGTCGAAGGCTCTAAAATGTTTATCGACACCACGATGACAGTCACGGTTGACGAGTTGTTGCATGGGCTGATCATCCAGTCCGGCAATGATGCAGCGATCACGCTGGCAGAAGGCATTGCCGGTAGTGAAGAATTGTTTGCCACGCTGATGAACAAAAAAGCAGTAGCGCTGGGTATGAGAAACAGCCATTTCATTAACTCTACCGGCTTGCCTGACCCGACCCATACGACGACGGCACGTGATCTGTCTATCCTGGCCAATGCGCTGATCCGCGATTACCCGCAAGACTACGCACGCCTGTATTCGCAAAAATCCTATACCTATAACAAGATCACCCAGCCTAACCGTAACCGCTTATTGTTCCTCGACCCTAGCGTCGATGGCATGAAAACCGGCCATACTGAATCAGCGGGTTATTGCCTGATCTCTTCCGCCAAGCGCAACGATTTCCGTTTGATCTCAGTGGTATTGGGTACAGCTTCTGACAATGTGCGCGCGGCTGAAAGCCAGAAACTGCTGAACTTCGGCTTCCAGTTCTTTGAATCAAAACTGATTTACCCGGCCGCTAAAGCCATCACCCGCCAGAAAGTCTGGAAAGGCACCGAAAGCGAAGTCGACCTGACCGTGGCCAAACCTGTGTACCTCACCTTGCCACAAGGCGAATACGCCAATATGAAAGCCAATGTGCGCATAGCCAAACCGCTGGAAGCGCCACTCAAGGCACAACAAACCGTAGGCAAAATCGAATTTACGCTGAATAACCAGGTCGTTCACAGCGTGCCTCTGGTCACTATGCAGGCGGTTGAAGCCAGTAATATTTTTTCACGCATGATCGACCAGGTGCGTTTGTACCTGCAATAACCGCGTAGCAAACAGGTGACCGTATGAGCCAGCAAGATCAGAATCCGCCAGAATCAGTTCCGGCAGCAGAGGAAACCCTGATTGAGTTTCCCACTAACTTCCCCATCAAAGTGATGGGGGAGACACATGATGACTTTAGCGCCGAAGTCACGCGTGTGATACAGGGCCACTGGCCGGAATTTGATACGCACCTGATCGAGATCCGTGGCAGCAGCAATGGCAAATACCTGAGCCTGACTTGCCTCGTGTATGTCACCTCCAAACCGCAACTGGATGATATCTATCGCAGCCTGACCTCGCACCCGATGGTCAAGGTCGTGCTGTAGTCTTCTCAACCCCTCCCATGCCTGCCCTGGAAATCCGCCAGCTGGGCCTGACTGATTATGCAGTCACCCTGGCCGACATGCAGGCCTATACGGCGAAACGCAACGCCGACTCTGCAGACCAGTTATGGGTCACCGAACACCCACCCGTTTATACCCTGGGCCTGAACCGGCGCGGCGTACGCCTGCCTGAGAACGGCATCCCGCTGGTGAATGTAGACCGTGGCGGCAAAATCACTTACCACGGCCCCGGCCAGCTGGTGATCTATTGTCTGATCGATCTGGCACGCCATCACTTGAATGTACGGCAACTCGTCACCATCTTGGAAAGCAGCCTGATAGAATTCCTGGCAGCCTACGGCGTGCCTGCCGAAGCGCGCGCGGATGCACCTGGCGTCTATGTGGCTGGTAAAAAAATCGCCTCATTAGGATTACGCCTTAAAAATCAGTGCTGTTATCATGGCTTAAGTTTAAATATAGCGATGGATTTGCAGCCATTTGCTGACATAGACCCGTGTGGTTATGCCGGCATGCAAATGACGCAAACCAAAGAATTACAGATTCCGTTAACCATGGCTGATATCGCCACCGAGTTAACCCAGAGATTGAAAGAGAAACTGGCGCATGTCAGATAAATGCCAAACCGAACGCCCGGCGAAAAAGGTGGCTGGCGTCAAAGAAATCGACGCTGCAAAAACCTCGCGTATCCCGATCAAAATCGTGCCCATGCCGGTATTGCGCAAGCCGGAGTGGATACGCATGAAGGTGCCGGATTCTGCCCGCTTCCAGGAAATCAAACAGGTATTGCGCGACAACAACCTGCATACCGTGTGTGAAGAAGCCAGCTGCCCGAATATAGGCGAATGCTTTAGCAGCGGCACGGCAACTTTCATGATTCTGGGTGATATCTGCACCCGCCGCTGCCCGTTCTGCGATGTCGCGCATGGCAAACCGCTGCCGCCTGACCCGAACGAGCCGGAAAACCTGGCACGTACCATCGCGCAGATGAAACTGCGCTATGTGGTGGTGACTTCAGTAGACCGTGATGATTTGCCCGATGGCGGTGCCCAGCATTTTGTGGATTGCATCCGCGCCATCCGCGCCCAATCCCCCAATATTAAAATCGAAATCCTGGTGCCCGATTTCCGTGGCCGCCTGGATATTTCACTGAAAATCCTGCGTGAAGCGCCGCCGGATGTCATGAACCACAACCTTGAAACCGTCCCGCGTTTGTACAAACAGGCGCGTCCGGGCTCCGATTACCAGCATTCGCTCGACCTGCTCAAGCAATTCAGCGAGATGTACCCGCATGTGCCTGCCAAATCCGGCCTCATGCTGGGCCTGGGTGAAACCGATGAAGAAATCATAGAAGTCATGCGTGACTTGCGTGCGCACAATGTCAGCATGCTGACGCTGGGGCAGTATTTGCAACCAAGTGTGCATCACCTGCCGGTGCTACGCTATGTCACGCCGGAGACGTTTGCCTGGTTTAAACAGCAGGCGGATGCCATGGGCTTTGATAATGCCGCCAGCGGCCCCATGGTGCGCAGCAGCTACCATGCGGATGCGCAAGCCCATGCAGTCATCGCACAAGAAGCATAATGAACAGCATCGCTGGCCTGCACCTGAAGCAGCCAGCCCAAAAAGATTTGCATAGGAGCAATATATGGTTCCCCATTTAACCACCGCGTTGAGCGGCCCGTTGGTCAGCCTGGAAAAGCGCATGCTGGAAGCCATGCCGGATATTGAGCACTGGTTCCGTGGCCAGTGGCAGGAAGTCGCCGCGCCATTTTATGCCAGCGTAGATTTACGTAACGCAGGCTTTAAATTAGCACCGGTGGATACCAACTTGTTCCCCGGCGGTTTTAATAACCTGAATCCGGAATTCCTCAGCCTGGCGGTGCAGGCGGCGCAGGTAGCGGTGGAGAAAATCTGTCCTGACGCGCGCCGTTTATTGCTGATCCCGGAAAACCATACCCGTAACACTTATTACCTGCGCAATGTGGTTGAGCTTTGCCATATCCTCAAGGCCGCTGGCATGGAAGTACGCGTAGGCAGCCTCTCACCAGACATCACCGAAGTCACCCGGCTGGAAACCCATGATGGCCTGCCCTTGATCCTGGAACCACTGGTACGCGAGAAAAACCGCCTCAAGTTAAAGGCCGTGACGTTTGAAGGTGTGGATTACCCGGCGTTTGATAGCTGTGCCATCCTGCTCAATAACGACCTGTCTGGTGGCGTGCCGGACCTGTTGCAAAACCTGGAGCAGAACCTGATCCCGCCGCTGCACGCAGGCTGGTTTACCCGCCGTAAATCGCAACATTTCGCAGCGTACGACAAGGTGGTGGATAGCTTTGCCAAACTATTGGATATAGACCCCTGGCTGCTGAATCCCTATTTTGATACGGCCAGCGGCATTGATTTCCATGCCCGCGTCGGTGAAGACCAACTAGCGGACAAAGTCGATGCCATGTTGAAAAAGATTGCCGCCAAGTATGCTGAATACGGCATCACGCACGCCCCATTTGTCATCGTTAAAGCAGATGCAGGCACCTACGGCATGGGTATTATGAGCGTCAAATCGGCCGACGAAGTGCGCGACCTCAACCGCAAGACTCGTAACAAAATGTCGGTGATTAAAGAAGGCGTAGAAGTCTCCGAGGTGATGATACAAGAAGGTGTGTATACCTTTGAGAACATCAATGATGCCGTGGCCGAACCGGTGGTGTACATGATGGATCACTTTGTCATCGGCGGTTTTTACCGTGTGCACACCAGCCGGGGCGTGGATGAAAACCTCAATGCGCCCGGCATGCAGTTTGTACCTTTGGCGTTTGAAAAGCCCTGTACCCTGCCCGACTGTAGCGACGCGCCAGATGCGCCGCCCAACCGCTTCTACGCTTATGGTGTAGTCGCGCGCCTGGCCTTGCTGGCAGCCGGCATGGAGTTACAGGACAATGACCCGCTAAACGCTTAACTGACTCTAAGGCGCATGATGAAACTGCTGTTTATACTCGACCCGCTGCATACCCTGACCGTTTATAAAGACACCAGCCTCGCCATCATGCGCGCCGCGCAGGCACGCGGGCACCATCTTTATGTGTGCGAACAGCATGATTGGCATTTGCAGCGCGAGATCGCACTGGTGGATGCGCAACCCTTCAACTTTGATGACAATGGCTGGGTAGTAGGTGATAAAACCACGCATGCGCCCACGGTTTTTGACGCCGTTCTCATGCGCAAAGACCCGCCGTTTGATAACGAGTACCTGTATAGCACCTACTTGCTGGAACTGGCGCAGCAACAAGGCGCAAGGATCATTAACGACCCCGCCTCTATCAGGGGCTGGAACGAAAAACTGTCGGTCGCCCGCTTTCCGCAATTCACGCCACCCTTCATCGTCACCAGCCAGCGCGACAAAATACTGGCGTTTCTGGCGGAACATGGCGACATCATCGTCAAACCACTCGATGGCATGGGCGGCAGCGGTATTTTCCGGCTACGCAAAGATGACCCGAATATTTTCGCTATCCTGGAAACACTGACGCAGTTTGAAACGCAAACCATCATGGTGCAGCGCTATATCCCGGAAATAGTCAAAGGCGACAAACGTATTCTGATCATCAATGGTGAGCCACTGCCTTATGCGCTCGCACGAATTCCCAAGGCTGGCGAGACTCGCGGCAACCTGGCCGCAGGGGGCAAAGGTGTCGCGCAACCGTTGAGTGACCGTGACCGTGAAATTGCGGAAACAGTTGGTAAAACCCTCAAGCAGCACAGCCTGTTTCTGGTCGGCTTAGATGTAATTGGTGATTACCTCACCGAAGTGAATGTCACCAGCCCGACCGGCATGGTGGAAATCGCTGCGCAATCCAGGGAATGGGCCGTGCCCTGCGACCCGGCCAAAGTGATGGTGGAAGCATTGGAGAAAGGCATCGCAGGTTAAAAATAATTTTAACTTCACTAAAGCTGGCGCATGCTTTAGTCGGGCTTTACCGCATTTCTAGCATCTGCCTTCCTCGCTCTTCCGATAGCCTTGTGCGTGCTTTCATGGCATTCTCGCACGGGCTGACACCGCAATATATATCTTTAAATACAAATTCCTGCGGCTAACTGACGTCTTACCTTATCAATTTTGGTAATATGGTTTAAACGGTTTAATTAAACACGTTATATCAGAGATTGCTGCTCCAGGAGTGTTGTTCATGCGTGTGCTAGTGCTGGGTTCTGGTGTGATTGGGGTGACAAGCGCTTACTACCTTGCGTTAAAAGGTTTTGATGTCACCGTCATAGACCGTCAGCCGACTGTTGGTATGGAAACCAGTTTTGCCAATGCCGGCCAGATATCGCCTGGCTACGCGGCGCCCTGGGCCGGGCCAGGCGTCCCTTTCAAAGCACTCAAATGGCTGTTTCAACGGCATGCGCCACTCCGGTTGCGGCCGGATTTCAGCCAGTGGCAGGCGCAATGGATGGCGCAATTTCTAAGCAACTGCTCTGTTGCACGCTATACCCTGAATAAATCCCGCATGGTGCGTCTGGCCGAATATAGCCGCGACTGCCTGCGTGAGTTGCGGGCCAATACGGGTATCCAGTATGAAGAACGCAGCCGTGGCACCTTACAGGTCTTCCGCACACAAAAGCAACTGGATGTTGAAGCCAAGGATATCGCCGTGCTCAGCCAGATGGGCGTGCCTTTCCAGCATGTGGACCCGGAAGGTTGCGCGCGTATTGAACCGGCTTTGAGTCAGGTGAAAGACCAGCTGCTGGGTGGCCTGCATTTGCCTGATGATGAAACAGGTGATTGCCAGCTGTTTACCACCCGCCTGGCTTCCCAGGCACAAGCGCTGGGGGTGCAATTCAGGCAGGACGTTACTATCACTCGCCTGATCACGCAAAACAATCAGTTGCACGGCGTGGAGATCAATAGCGGCAATGGCATTGAAACACTGGCTGCCGACCATTATGTCGTCGCCCTGGGCAGTTACTCGCGCGAACTCATGCAAGGGCTAGGTTTGAATTTACCGGTCTACCCGGTCAAAGGCTATTCGCTGACGGTGCCGATTATCAACAGTGATGCCGCACCGGTTTCCACAGTGATGGATGAAACCTATAAAGTCGCCATCACCCGCTTTGACCAGCGCATACGTGTCGGCGGCATGGCGGAACTGGCAGGCTTTGATCTAACGCTGCACCCGCGCCGCCGTGAAACCCTGGAGAAGGTACTGAACGGCTTATTCCCCAAAGCAGGCGATGTCACGCAAGCCAAATTCTGGGCAGGCCTGCGCCCCATGACACCAGATGGCACACCGATTATCGGGCAGGCCGATAGCCGGTTTGCCAATGTCTGGCTGAATACCGGGCATGGCACGCTGGGCTGGACCATGGCGTGCGGTTCTGGCCAGGTGGTAGCTGATTTGATTGCCGGGGAAAAACCGGCGATTGAGACTCAAGACCTGGCATTTTCGCGCTATCAAAAATAATTACCATTCTCATGATGCGGCGTACATTCGCATGCCGTTCAAAACGCGCTGCCCAAGTGGCGTTTAAATAACAAGTGGCGTTTGAATAACATCTGGCGTTGCAATCATTCGTCATAAATCGCAACTTTCCAACGCTATTATTCTTTTTAACGCCAAGGTCAAAGCCATCGATATTCCCGATAGAATATAACGATGCTAAAATCCCTGTCGATTTAAGGGAGAAGAAAAGTCAGTATTTGTTTACATATCGCTATTCCCTTTCGGATGTATCGAATGATTTTTCTTGGCATAAAGCACTAAAAAGAGAGGACAACCTACGGTGGCAGTTTTACATCATAAAAAAATAGCAGGCATCATCGCTTGCCTGTTGGGAGGCACCAGCGCTCAGGCTCTGGCAGAAGATAACAATAACAGCAGCAACGTATTTACCTTGGGCCAAATCACAGTGACCGGCAACCGCGACTCAGAAAATCCACTGGGGACTGCCACGCTGGATCGTGAGCAACTGTGGGATTTTGGCAAGAATGGTGTGGCTGACGCGCTGAACCTGATTCCGGGGGTAGCGACTACCATGGTTTCCGGGCAAGGTCGGCGCAACGAGTCTGACATCAGTCTGCGCGGTCTTGACCGTACACGTGTGCCACTCACTATTGATGGCATCCGCCTGTTCTTGCCTGCGGACAACCGTATCGACTTTAGCCGCTTCCTGACGGCTGACCTTTCAGAAATTCAGGTCGCCAAAGGCTATGTCTCGGTTATTAACGGCCCGGACGGTATGGGTGGCGCCATTAACCTGGTGACGCGCAAGCCAGTCAAAAACTTCGAGGGTGAAGTACGCTATTCTGCGCTGCTGGGTAACAATGGCCAGCACGATGGCGATATCTGGTATGCCAACCTCGGCGGCAAGCAGGAGAAGTTTTACTGGCAAGCCAGCCTGCAGCAACGCGACATTGACGGCTGGCGGCTCTCCAGGGATTATAAATCCGACTTGCCTGCTACTGCACCTAACTACCAAGGCAGCGGGTTGCGTAACTTCTCGGATTCGAGTGATTGGCGTGGCAGCGTAAAGTTAGGTTTTACACCGAACGAGACTGATGAGTATTCATTCAATTACTCCAAGCAAAGTGGTGAAAAGCGTCGTGCGCCGCCAGTGCGAGGGAATGATGATGTGCAGAGTACAGGCGCTAACACGCGTGTCTGGGACTGGCCGATCTGGGATACCAGCAGTCTTTACTTTCTGTCGAACACCCAGCTTGGTAGCAAAACTTATCTGAAATCCCGCGCTTTTTACAATACCTTTAACAACCAGCTGGATTTCTATACCGTGGCACCGGGTGGCGGTAATCGCCTCGGTACCCTGGCGAACTCCAGTACCTATGATGACAATTCCAAGGGATTCAGTGTCGAGCTTGGGACTACCTACTTTGCACAACAGACCCTGAAAACATCGTTGCACTATCGTCGTGATGAACATATTGAGATGAACACCAATCGGTTGAACAACTCGCCAGTGGCTGCCAACAATAACCCACCTGAGCCAAAGCAAAAAACCGTTGAGGATATTTGGTCGCTCGCACTAGAAGACACCTGGCATATCTCGCCCACCATCGACCTGGTAGGAGGCATCAGCCGCGACATGCGTGGATCCAAACAAGCAGAGGAATTCAACCAGGCAGTGTCATTGCAACCAGCAGTACTATTTAATCTGCCAGTGAAAGATACGAATGCGACAAACTACCAGGCTGCGGCGATCTGGCGCTACCAACCGGGCGGGAAAGCACATTTTTCAGTATCTGACCGCGTACGTTTCTCCACGATCTTTGAGCGCTACAGTGGCCGCTTTGGTACGGCAGTCTCGAATCCCGGACTAGACCCGGAACGCTCGCGCAACTATGAGCTGGGCATAGAGGATAACCTGGCACAGGGCGTGCGCGGTACAGCAGCGATATTTCATAACAAAATTAAAGACTACATTCAGCAAGTACCGAATGCTGTGTTTGTCGCAGGGGTGGACGGAGGCTTCTTTGCTCAGAACCAGAACGTCGGCGAAGCCACGATTAAAGGTATAGAGCTTGGGCTGGTCGCCTCTGTGTTTCCCACACTCGAAGTGGGTGGCAATTACTCGTGGATCGATGCCGAGATATCGCCGCCACCGGGCACGGTGACTTCGTATCCTTATCTGGCGACACCCAAAAACAAAGGCTTCCTCTATGCAAAATGGAACCCAACCAACAAATGGAACATCGTGCCTAGCTATGAAGTGGCAGATCAACGCTGGTCTTCGCAGTTAACCGGGGTTCCCGGGCCGAGATATGTGGAAACAGGCTCTTACAGCTTACTCAACCTCAAGGTTGATTACAGAATCGTGAACGACTGGGTAGTGTCTTTTGCCGCCAATAACCTGCTCGACAGGAATTATGAGTTGTCGGCCGGTTATCCTTCGCAGGGCCGTCACTTCCTGTTATCGACGCGTTACCAGTTCTAAGCATGTCAAGCCGTTACTTTCCGGCCAAGACGGCATGCCTGCCATGGTTTCACAGATGCAGGCATGCAGTTAAACAGTGCGTTATCCATGTTAAGCAGGAGTTATTTCATGTCCCTTCGCCGTACACTTGTTAGCCTGTTGTATGGATTACTAATTGGCAGCAGTTGGCTATTCAGCATGGCGGCCAATGCGGCTGAGAAAGTAGTCATCATGACCAGCTATCCGCAAGAGATGATTTCGCAGTTTGAAGCGGCGTTTGAAAAGCAGTTTCCACAATACCGGCTGGAAGTGTTGTGGAAACAATCGAATGATGCCCTGCCCTACCTCACCCAGCACCATGGCGAAGTGGATGTGTACTGGACGCCTTCACGGCAGAATTTTATGCAGCTGAAGCAGCAAGGATTATTGCAAACACTGGACCCGGTATGGATTAAATCGCCTGCCAGTTTGCATGGCACCTTACTGAATGACCCACAAGGTGATTATGCGGCGACAGAAATTGCCGGCCTGGGCATGGTGATTGCGCCTTCGGCATTTTCTAAAGCCAAACTGCCTGCGCCCAAAGACTGGCAAGACCTGACGCAGCCAAGCTTAGAAGGGCAGATCGCCTTTCCCTTGCCTGCTAAAATCGGCTTTGCCGGTGGGCTGATTGATGCCATGTTAAGAGAAAAGACCTGGTCAGATGGCTGGGTCATGCTCACTAAAATCACCCTCAATGCACGTTTTATTGAACACGGCTCCACATTTATCACCGATGAAGTAGCCGCAGGGCGTGCCATGGTTGGCATTACCATGGATTTCTTTGCGGCATCGGCGATCGCCAAAGGCGCACCGCTACACTATATTTATCCGCCAGTAGTGGCTTATTCGCCCGCACATGTCGCGCTATTAAAAGAGGCGCCTCACTCGTCAGCAGCAAGGGATTTTGTGCAATTCACGTTATCGACTGCCGGGCAGCAATTATTGTTTACGCCTGATATCCGAAAATTACCGGTAGACCCAGCGGCCTATGCGCAACGCCCGCATGGTTATTTCAACCCTTATGCCGCAGCAGAAAGCAAAAGCGGGCAAGTGCGCGACGTGACAGAGCAAAACCTGCTGAATGCGTATTTCGAAGCGACGCTCGCCAGGCATCAGGCCCTGTTGCAATCCTTATTTGTGAACCTGAATTTTGCCAGGCATCTGAAACGTGACCCGGCAAAAATCAATGCGCTTGAACAACAGTTATTGCAGCCGCTGCTCTCTGAACAACAGCTATTGACTGCCGAGCATTACCAGCGCTTTCAACAAAACCAGAGCAGTGAAAAAGAAGCGTTGATCAAACAATGGTCAGAACTGGCCAAGACCCGCTATTTGTCTGTCGCTAACACCTTACAGACATTGCTTGTCGCACCCTGATGGTGACTAACACATGCGGCTGATACTGTGCGGATTTGTACTGTGCTATGTGTGCAATGTCGCGGCTCAGGAGACCACGTTAACAACACCCTCGCGCTCAGCCGACGCTTATACAAAACCCTACGCGGGCTTAACCGACCCCATCGCCCTCAAGACGTTTCAGGAAGGGCGTACCTTATTCCGCCAGGTGTGGACGATACAGGGTGGCGAAGACCAGCGTTTCTCGGGGCTGGGGCCGCTGTATAGCCGCTTCTCCTGCGTGGCCTGTCATCCGGGCAATGGTCGTGGTTTTGCACCCGATGACGCCTCACAATCGATGAAAGCCATGCTGGTCAGGTTGAGCGTGCATGCTCCGCTGCAAGGGACTTTGCCGCACCCGGTGTATGGCGAACAGCTCAATGAGTTCGGCATTCCTGGCGTGACTGGCGAAGGGGTGGCACGCGTGCATTATGACACCATCACCATCACGCTGGCAGATGGTGAAACAGTGCCATTACGACAACCACGACTAAGCTTTAGCGAGCTGGCTTATGGCCCGCTCACCAATGTGCTGACTTCTGCGCGGATTGCGCCTGCCGTGTTTGGCTTGGGTTTGCTGGATAATATTCCAGATGCAGAGATCCTGCGCCAGGCGCAACGGCGCAAGCCCAAGGGCATTTTCGGACGGCCGAATAGGGTGTGGGATATAGCACAACAGAAAATAGTGATCGGTAAATTTGGCTGGAAGGCCAATGTGCCGAATCTACGCCAACAGATCGCCAGCGCTTTCCATGGCGACCTGGGGATCACCTCCAGCCTGTTTGCCGCAGAAAACTGCACACCGCAGCAAACGCATTGCCTATCGATACCCTCTCAGACCACGCCGGAATTATCAGACCAGCAACTGCATGAAATACAGTTTTACCTGGCCGCTCTGGCAGTGCCTCAACCCGAAGCGACTAGCCAGGCGTTGCAACGTGGTGCATTGTTATTCAGGCAGGCGCAGTGCATAGAATGCCACACGGATCAATTGCGCACCGGGCAACACGCCAGTATTGCGCTGTTAAACCAGCGCAGCATTAGCCCTTATAGCGATTTGTTGCTCCATGATATGGGTGAAGGCCTGGCCGACCATAGGCCAGACTTTGCGGCGAGTGGCCGTGAATGGCGCACACCACCACTGTGGGGAATCGGCCTGGCCAAAAAGGTGCATCCTGAAGCCGGTTTCTTGCATGATGGACGGGCGAGGACGTTGCAGGAAGCCATACTCTGGCACGACGCTGAAGGCAAGACCGCTAAACAGCGCTATATGGCTTTCACCAAAGAAGAGCGAGCGCTTCTGCTGCTGTTTATTGAATCGCTCTGACCTCACTACATCAATACAAAGTCTTTAGGCACAGGCAGCGGTGGAATATCGGTATCGCCCAAGGCTTCCTTGGTTTCAATCTCGATCACATCCACCAGCGCACTGATAGGCAATGCATTCGCGCCCACGGCAAAGGGTTCTTCCAGTTCGTTACCAAGCGCATCCAGGCCAAAAAAAGTATAGGCCGTCAGCGCGGTGACAAAAGGCGTTGCCCAGCCCAGGGTGTTGGCAAAACCAAACGGCAGCAGAAAACAAAAAGTGTAAGCAGTTCTGTGCAACAGCAAGGTGTAGCCGAACGGAATCGGTGTATTTTGTATGCGCTCGCAAGAGGCCTGCACCAGCGCCAGTTTCTGGATCAGTTCATCGAGCATATTGAACTGTATCGTATCAATACGATCGCTGTGCAAGGCCTGGATCAACACGCATTCCATCGCCCTCAGAATCGCTTCGGCAGGGTTTCTGCTGTTTGCGTATTCATGAAATACCGCTTCCGGCAAGTAGGCGTGGATTTTGTGTCTGGGGTTACCAGGCCTGAGTTGCACTAACAATGCCTGTGCATAGGCGATATTACATTCGAGCAAGATACGGCGCGGCGATTGCGCAATATTTTCGCTGCCTTCATCCAGCACCTGGCTCAAGCGAGCAAGGCTACGCGAAGCCAGCACGAATTCTCCCCAGATTTTCCTCGCCTCCCACCAGCGTTCGTAGCAGGCATTATTCCTGAACGCCAGGAAAATAGACAAGGTGATCCCCAGCAAAGCAAACGGGCCACCGTCAAATTTGGGTAACCAGTCGGGCCGGTAGGTGTAGATAGACACGATCAACGTGGAGAGCGTCGCCACAAACACCAGCAGTGGCATGATCTTTAATACAATCGAACCTTTGATAATAAAAAAGAGCTCTAGCAAATGTGGTCTGGGTCTGACGATCAAAAGGGTTCTCCTGCAAATCGAACTATTGTTGTGATGTATACTCGATGGTTAAGTGTATCCGCCAGCGACCTGTTTGCATTTGCGAAAGAAACAGGGGAATCAGCTGCTTTAACGCGTTTTTATTGCGAGTCAACTTAGTCACAATCACCTTAATCATCGTTAGCGAGTAAATGATCATGTTGAAATGGAAAGATGTACTCAAACTTGCCAGAGATGGCAATCATGAGCCTAGTCACAAAGTAGAAAAAACGCCGCAGGAATGGCGTGAGATCCTGGCTGAAGATGTATTCACCATCACGCGGCTAAGCGCGACCGAACGGCCATTTTCATCAGAAATGTGTGAAGCGTTTACGCCAGGGCGTTATGCCTGTGCCTGTTGCGAACAAGCGCTGTTTGATTCCGGGCAAAAATTTGAATCTTCCTCTGGCTGGCCTTCGTTTGACCAGCCTCTGACGCCGGATGCGATTGCGTATATTGAAGACGGCAGTCATGGCATGCAGCGGATTGAAGTGAAATGTAATGTCTGTGATGCGCACCTGGGGCATGTGTTCCCCGACGGCAAAACTGAGAGCGGCTTGCGCTATTGCATTAATGGCAAGGCGACTACGTTTATTAGCGCTTAAGTTGATCAGTGCTTAAAATTTGGCCCCTGTGGACATCAGTCTACAGGGGCCAATTCACTTCTAATCTCGCTTTATTTACCTAACCTTCTGCCAAAGCTCACGGCATAAGCGGTCGGGCGGGCAAGCAGGATAGGATCCTGGCTGGCCTCTATGCCTTCGGTTAATTGCAATGGATTAAACATCACTGTTTTTTCCTTGGCTTTGCTATCTGCCACCACCGATTTCAGGGTCAATGTGCCTAACTCAACGACTTTACGGCTTTCCGGCCACTGCACAGTGGCATTGTTCACTTCATCGCCATTATCAGCAATTTGCAGCAACAACTTGTATTGCACGCTCTTTGCTTTCACACGCTCGGCGATATCCTGCATCAGGTAATCCGGTGCCGCTGCATCGGCCGCTTCCTTGCTCAGATACTGCGCGCCTGCCACCGGGATGATCTGGTAACGACCATACACACTTTGCCCTGCCGCATTGGTAAATTTAAAGGCATTCACACCAAAAAATGGCTGCGTGGCAAAACTGACTGGCGCTGGCTTGGGCGTAGTCACAAATTTCAAAGCGGCCGGGTGTGAGCCTAAAAACTGTTCCACCGGGCTGGGTTTGGCAGTGCTATTTTGTGAATCACGCACGGCATTGAGCAAGCCTAAAAAGTCTTCCGGCGTCGCGGCCGGGAAGTTATTGATTGAAATACTCACAATATCTGTCGCCAGGCCATCATCCAGCTGGAAGCGAATGGCGATGCCTTTAGGAAAAGCATTGCCGTTGGCATCGGGGATATTCGGCACGCCAGTCGCATCCGAAAATCTGACCAGCACCGGGCTGTCTGCTTTCTGCAAATGCGCTGCCTTACTGATACTTGCAGCTTGCGCTGAGGGTTTGAATGCGCCTTCCAGCATCACTCCCTTGGCATGGTTGGAGCGAAAGCCTGCATGCGGCCCGCCGGATAGCGTAGTTAGCGTATCAACCAATTGCTCAGTGACAGGCTTGGCATCAGTAACCAATTTATCGTCGGCCAACACAGGCTGGGCAGCGATAAAGGAGGCGGCGGTTAACGCGCTGATCAGTATTTTTGTTTTCATGATGATGTCCTTTCAATCTGTAAGGTAAAAAATTAAATTTATCTTGTAAAATTAACCATATGACAAGATTAAATAGTGCACTACTTTTATGACATAAAAAATATAAAACAACCCCAACAACTTATACAACCATTTTTATCCGGCATTCTGGATCAAATGGTTGCGTAATACATTCATACGGTCCCGCAATGACAACAGCTCTTCGACCGGGCAGCCCATTGCGCATAACAATTCATCCATGATGCTAGCTGCCTGCTGCCGTAAATTACGCCCAGTGTCGGTCAGGCAAATAATCACTTGTCGCTCATCTTTACTCGAACGCACCCGTTGTAACAATTCGGCGGATTCCAGCCGTTTGAGCAATGGCGTCAAGGTGGCCGAATCCAGGAACAGCTGCTCACCAATATCACTGACAGTGCGCTGGTCGCTTTCCCACAACACCAGCATGACCAGGTACTGCGAGTAGGTTAACCCAAGTTTTTTCAGCAATGGCCGGTAAGCTTTGTTGATGGCCAGTGATAGCGAATACACGGCAAAACATAATTGCTCATTTAAAATCGGGGTCTTGCTCTTGGTAGTGCCAGTCATGCTGATGATTATATATAGCGCGCTATTTAATTGCAATAAAAAATTAAACGCTTATTTTTTAAGCAGGTTTAAGAGGATCTTCGCCACGAAGTATCCTTTGTTGTGCATTCTGATTTTGCTCATTTCAATCTCCTTTGAATATGAAACACATGGTAAAACCAATGAGTCACAAAAGAAAATTGAATTTTTTTATGTGGCTGATAAGTAAAATTGCTGGAAGCGAAATGCTGGTAAGTCCAACTGAAATCGCAAAGCTGCGCCTTCAGGCAGGTTTGGTCATCAGCAAGCATGAGCTGGTTGTGATATCGAGAAAAGTGAAACGACAAATCCACTTAACGCGGCGTGTTAAAACCATCCAGCGGATTGACGGCAAATGACAAGTCGTCGCCAATATCGATATCAATCTCGTTCTGGCCTTCCCATCGCTCCAGCCAGATAGAAAAATCTTTTTCCGGCATCGGTTTGCCGATGAAATAGCCTTGCCCTTCGTCACAGCCCAGCTTGGCTAGCTGGCCAAGCACTTCTTCGTTCTCAATGCCTTCAGCCACCACATTCAAACCCAGGTTGTGCCCCAGGTCTATGGTCGATTTCACAATGCTGGCATCCCCGGCATTTTTATCCATAAACATGACAAACGAGCGGTCAATCTTCAACTCTTGCACTGGTAGTTGCCGTAAATAAGCCAACGAAGAATAACCGGTACCAAAATCGTCAATGGCCAGATGCAAGCCCATGGCGGCCAGTTTCCTCACCACCGTTTCGGCGCGTTCCGGGTCTTGCATCAAGCTGCCTTCGGTGATTTCCAGTTTGAGTGCTTTTGAATCGAGCTTGTGCGTTTTCAGCAACTCGGCTATCTGCTCCGGCAACTCCATATTGTTCAAATCGCGGGTAGACAGGTTTACCGCCAGGCTGATGTATAAACCCTGACTTTTGTACTCCGCCAGTACCTGGCAGGCACGCAACAGCATCCAGTTGGTGATTTCGCTGATGATGCCGGTCTGCTCGGCAAACGGGATGAACTGGTCAGGGAAGATCATGCCTTTTTCCGGATGTACCCAACGGATCAGTGCTTCACCGCCCAGCGTTTTGCGTGTTTTCACATCAATTTTTGGCTGGATATACAGTAACAGCTGATTTTTCTGGATCGCCTCTTTTAAATCGGAGATCAGGGTGAGGGTTTCTGACTGATCGATCTCCAGTGCCGTGTTGTAGACGATCCAGTCGGATTTTTTGATTTTGGATTCATGCAGGGCAGTCTCTGCATGATTGAGCAAGGCTTCTTCATTCACGCCATGGTCAGGGTACAGCGCAATGCCCATGGCGGTGCGCACATCGATCGCCTGCCCTTGCACATTGACCGGCGTATCGAAGATACGGTTGATCTTGTCGGCATATTGCGTTGCCTTGGCCTGGTCTGTCTGTTGTAACAGCACGGCAAACTCATCGGCAGCCAGACGCGCGACCACATCATGCTCAGACAGGATATTTTCTTTTAACACCTGGCCGACATGGCGCAGCAAATCATCACCGAAATCCCGGCCCAGCGTTTTATTAATCGGTTTGAAACGGTGGATATTGATCACCAGCACACTGAACTTCTGCTGCGTTTCTGCGTGCCGCATAATCGCCTGCTGCAGGCCTTGCATAAAGGCCAGGCGGTTTGAAAGCCCGCTCAGCTCATCATTAAACGCCAGGCGCTGTATGCGCAGCGTGCGTTGCAACACCGCCTCCCGCATACTGTTGAGCGCTTTACCCAGGTAGCCGACTTCATCGCTGCTATCAATGTGGATTTCTTTTGCATAATCACCCATGGCGATTTCATCGGCATTTTTCACCAATTCGGCGATAGGCTCGGTGATTTTGCGTGAGACATACCAGATCAGCACGGCAAAGATCAGCACGCCCATAAACGTCAGCACAACCATGCTTTGGAACAGCTGGTTCAACTCACGCGTAAACGGGGCGACCGACCCTTGCAGCACGACCAGTAATACTTCGTCTTTGGTTTCATGCAAAGAGCGGATTTTGAGGTGATAAGTCTGGCCGCGTAGATCGACTTTATGCAGAGACAGTTTTTGGCGGTAAATATCAGAGACGGTTTTGACCAGCACATTTGACAACAGGCTAGTACCGGTGCTGCTCATCAGCTTCCAGTCCTGTTGTGCCGTTTTTTGCAGAAAGGAGACATCCAGGTGCGTGAGTTGCTTGATCTGGTCGGCCAGTCGGCCATCCACGGCAAAGCCCATCACAATCCAGCCTATGATATCGGGCGCTTTCACCGGCACCGTGATCAGTTGATACGGCTTGCCCTCGACAATATCAAACTTGAGGGTGCCGTTCTGGTTCTGTAATACGGCCTGCCGCGCATCTGCATCAAACTTGCCATCAGCCGTTCCTATCACCAGATCCTCGCTATTGCTGATGTAATAAGCCACCTGGGCGTGGATACGGCCCTGGTAACTTTCCAGCGCAGATTTGATCGTTTCTGCATCGTTACTGGCCACGGCATCGCGGAATGCAAAATCAGCAGCCAGCACTTGCGTGGCTTGTTTCAGGCTTTGGGTATTGTGTTGCAGCAGATTAACAAAGACGCGTTCGCCAACGTTGATCTGGTCTTCGGCAAGCTCGTTAGCATGTTTAACCAGCGCGTATTTCAGCGGTATGAGACCAGCGAGTTGAATAACGACTACAACGGAGAGAAATGTAAACGCTATTCGGGAGCGAATATGTTTGAACTTGATCATGCAGTCTTATTTTTATGGAATCGACACTTTAACCTCAGTAGCCCCATCAATTTTTACCTTTTGCTCAGTACCGGGCTTATTCACCCCTGGCAACCACACTTGATAAGTATATTGGCCCTGGCTCAACTTGAGCACAGCCCGGCCTTTATCATCCGTTTTAGCAAAAAATGGCGTATCTACTATGTATATGTACCCTACCATAGAATCATGAATGTTGCATCCTAAGGTCACCACGCCTGCCTGGTCAAACGGCAAGGGATTGGTCGGCACACCAGAATACAATTTTAATTCAAATTTCTTGGCGGGTGAAAAAGAGTACACATGATGCCGGAATGTGTCTTCATTGGGGAAGTTAATATTCGTCCCGGTCTGCACGACCGTGATCTTGGGGTTGAACATTTTGTTTTTCTGCACAATCGTGCCAGTCGCAGCCGGGTTGCTGGCGGGTGTTTTGCCATCATAAAAAGCCACCACGGCATCGGTCACAGTATTGCCGGCGGCATTGGTCACAATCACCGTCACCGTATCTGCATTGGCCACACTCAACAGCGCAGTGGTGAACACCAGCAACACTGTTCGCAGCATTGCTGCCAGCATAAGCATTCCTTTATTCATTTTAATTGGTGACTACATCGTGCTTCATTGGGGCCAGTATTTTCAGCAACTCATTCTTCTCTTTGGTGGCTATACCATTGGCGTCAATGCGTTCCCGTAATACATCCACCAGGATTTCAAACTCTGCCGTGGTAATGTGCAAATCCGCATGCGATTTTTTCATGGTTTCGCCTTCGTAAACGCAATTACCGCCGGTTTTGATGCATAGAAAATTCGTCAGGCTTTCCTTTAATGTCTTCATCTTAACATCTTCAAAGGAGCGCTTGGTGCGTGGATCTTTGCTAACGATATCCAGTGTCTGGTTTGAGATTCTGCTCAATATCGGCAAACCACCTATCCGCTGAAACAATGTGGCTTCCGGCTTGGTCTGCAAAACACAACCGGCACATAATAATATCACTACCGCCATCACAAAATTTCGCACTGATTCTCTCCATATTCTTTTGACCTATGCTCGCATCATACAACCCCGCCGCGGGATGCATTTGGCAAAAAAACCCCTATTCCTGTGTTTTTTCGCACAATTATATTTATCGCGTCAATTAGATAATGCGTCAATGAATAAAAGACTGAATAACAATCGAGGTTCCTATGGATAAACTGAAATCTATCGCCACTGCTTTATCAACCCTATTGGCATGCATTGCATTCTCTTCACAGGCACACGCAGGCGATCGCTTACTGGCGACCGGCGGCGTGACACAAGTAGAGGGCTCCGCTGGCGGCGGCTTGATGCCGTGGGCAGTGATTAGCGGTTACGGGACGGATAAACAAGTTGGTGGCTCGGCGTTTTACACGCATGCAGAAACCAAAGCGGATTACAAATTGAATTCAGCAGGTATTTCATTAGGGTTTGCTAACCGCGTGGAAGTCAGTGCTGCACAGACCAGGTTTGGTTTGGGCAACACGGTACGTGGTGAAGAAATACGCCTGAATACGCTGGGTGTTAAATTGCGTGTGATTGGCGATGCCATTTATGATCAGGACAGCTGGCTACCGCAGATTTCTGTAGGCGCGCAGTACAAATACAACGAGGACTTTAACTTTATCCCCAAAGCACTGGGTGCCAAAGACCGTAGCGGTGTCGATTACTATGTTGCGGCCAGCAAGTTGTTTCTGGGTGCGGCCAATGGCTACAACTTGCTAGTGAATGCTAACTTGCACGCCAGTAAAGCTAACCAGTTTGGCCTGCTGGGTTTTGGTGGCGACAGGCGTGACAGTTATCGCATTTACCCTGCTGTTTCTGCGGCAGTGATGTTATCGGACAGTTTCCTGGTAGGCACTGAGTTGCGCTTCAAGCCAGATAACCTTTCTGCGGCTGAGGAAAAAAAAGCGCAGGATATCTTCCTGACCTGGTTTCCGCATAGAAATGTTTCCGTGACTGGCGCTTATATAGACCTGGGGACGATTGCCACCAAAGAAAATCAAACCGGCTGGTATTTATCCGGGCAAATCAATTATTAATTTATACATCCACAAAGCTTTGCACAAATGACAACGGGCGCTGAGAGCGCCCGTTTTTCGTAGCAAGGAACAATTACTTGTTCATTACGTACATAGTTACTTCAAAGCCGAAACGCATTTCGGTAGCAGCTGGTTTTGTCCACATGATTGATTTCCTTTAATTAGTTTCGCTTTAGCGTTTGCTATTACGTGTGACCATATTAAAACTGCGCGCTGGCATTGTCGTGCTTAAACTGCGCAACTAGCCATCATGATTTTCATGAGACTGCCCTAAGTACTGCTCCCGGTGCGCAGACTTTTGATCTTGCGCAATAACTTGCGCATGCCTTTACGGCCTATGGTGCGTTTTAAATGGACTTTAAAATCATATAAATAAAACGGCAGCAACGTGCCGATATTCAGGCTGTGCCCCGACAGCCCCAGATACAGCGTCAGGAACTGCTTGCGCCCATCCCAGTGTAACTTCTGGATAGCACGGGTTAAATCGGCAATTCTTTCGCCATACGGAGTTGCGGTGGCATGGGCGTGCAGGCGTGCGGTATCAATCAATGAGAATGTCAGGCGCTCGTCCTGCTGGCTGACCAGAATATTGCCGCCGGAGAAATCCCTGAAATAAATGCCTGAAGCGTGCATATGCAGGCAGAACAGCGCAAAGGCCTGGTACAAGGTTTGCGCAGCAACGCCATGAAAGCTCTGCTCACCCTGGCTAAAAGCGATAAATGCCTGGGCAATGCTAAAGTCGTGCGTGACATATTCACAGATAAAGAAATTCTGCTTGAGGCTGGTGTCGTTGACACGTTCGAAGTAAGCCAGCGGCATGGCAGTGCCTACGCCACGACGCAATAATTCCATGGCACCGTTCCAGCTACGCTTGGCTTTGCTGGGTTTAAAACGGTCGAGCAAGGTTTTGTGCGCATGCATCCTGACCGGTTGTTTGACGGTGACTTTTCGATTGGCAGACCTGGGGTCAGCAATCGGCCAGATCGCGTTTCGGGCATGGCGTAAAGCTTGCTCTTTGGCAGGCGCTTTGAGGGTACCCGGGTGCCAGGCATACCAGAGCTGTGCCGCCTGCTCAGGGCTTTCAGCCAGGATCATGCCGCGCCAGTCGGCTTCTTGCACCGGGAAGTATTGCAGGCCCTGAATATGCGCGTGGATGATGGTCTGCGACAATTCGGGGTTGGTGGTGTGTAATTCCACCGTTTCTGCTGCATCCCACATCAGGTAAACAGGGGTTTCGGTAATTAGCGCTGGCTGTGCGATGGCTTGGCCATTGCGGTTGATACATTCCACCGTACGCAAAGCAGATTCCGCATATACCTGGTTCAATATCGCACAGTGGCCATTGATGGCCCACACGACATGGATCAGTTTTTGATGTTTGCGTAACTGGTGAATCTCCAGCCCATTACCGGTAACCAACGGCCCGATATAATGCGCGCCATTGAGCCAGCGCGCGACGGTTCTCAGCGCTGAAAAGCTCGGGTTACGCTGGTATTCATGCAGGTTGCCATCGGCAGACTGATAATAGGCCACGCGCTCCAGCGCCGGGTAGCGCGCCTCATCCAGGCCGTCATTGATCACCCCTTCGCGGTGGCAAATCATGGCGCCCCAGTTGGCCTGCGCTAATGCGCCAGAAGCAGCCAGCAAGGTGAAATAACGCGTGACATAGTCTGCCTGCTTTTGTGCGCCATCCGGTAAATGCCGCTGTATGCGGTAAATCGCCCAGAAAGCCACCGGCGAAATCAGCGTAGCAACGCCAAAGTCTCCACCAATTTTTTGCAGTAAGCGGGCTTTTTTAATCAGGTTGAATTTTAAACAGCGTGTCCAGCGGAACTGAAAAATACGGTGATCCGGTTGCTCGGGCTCAATCACGCGCTCCACAAACAGGTTATTGCTATGCACGTCCGGCAGTAAATGTGCTGCCTGTAGTTTCTTGAATGCGCTGATGTTGTACAGCGGCTCAAAATCCTGGATATTCGGGCCAACCACTTTGACACCATATTGCCTGGCGAGACGATGAGCGATCTGCCACGCCTGCAAAAAGCCAGGCCATTGGTAACCAGACCAGCGCTTGCGGTTAATGGTATTGCCGATTTCGAGACTGGCGATCTGCGTGGCATATTGCTGCAAAAATTGCTCTACAAACTGCTGCCACCGGCTTTGCACCTGCGCATCCAGCATATGTCGGGCAATCGCAAATGGCTGCACCAGGTGAACATCCACCAGCAAGCTTGCATCCAGCAGGCGCTGCAGCAACCTGGTCTGGTGCTCGAACATGTCGTCATCACCGATATCCAGGCGCACGCGCCCCAGGCCTAACGCTGCGAGTTGCGCCAATACATAATCGTCAGTTTCCGGTTGCTGGTTGGTGGCGACACAAATGCCAATAAAATGCGTGGGGATGGCATGGTCTTCCACCGGCAAATGGCTGTTTTTAAGCCGCAAACCGCCCTTAAAAATATAGGCCAACCCATCTTGCACTACCTCGCGGGTGAGCATACTGGGCAACTTCGATCGTTTCACAGCCACAGTTTACTCCGGCAAGCGATAACGCTGCTCTTTATAAAGCAAGGCTGGCAACAAGGCATTCGCCAGAGCCTGCTCGGCCAATGTCTGCCCATCCGCAGGGGCGGCGGTATTTTGCAGTTTTTTGCTTTGCGGATCGTAATGACCAAACGCCGGGGCTTTGCCTTCACGCAATACCACAACCTCATTCTGCGCAATGTCTGGGCCCAGTTGCTGCATCCAGCCATAATTAGAGTTGTATTGCATCATGGCGCGGCCACGGTAATCAGCGCTGATATCAGACAGGTCATGGCCGGTCATCGGATGCTGGGCGGCGATGCCCATTAATGATAGTACGGTGACGGGTAGATCAATCTGGCTGGCGATGGCATCTACCGTTTTTGGCTGTACCGCACCACCCAGGATCAGGGCCGGGATATGGAAATGCTCAATTGGCACCAGTGAATCCCCTCGCACACGGATATCATGATCGGCCACGATCAGAAACACCGTATCTTTCCAGTACGGGCTGGCCTTGGCTTTTTTGAAGAACTCGCCTATCGCATAATCGGCATATTTCACCGCATTATTGTCAGTGGCTTTCGGTTGTTCATACAACTCAATGCGGCCATCCGGGAATTCAAACGGTGCATGGTTGGACGAGCTGAACGCCAGGGTAAAAAACGGCTTGCCGCTGGCATGATGCGCCAGCAGTTGCTCATGGGTTTTATTCAGTAAATCTTCATCCGACGCGCCCCAGCTGGCAACAAATACCGGATGCTTGAAATCCGGCTGGTCAGTGATCTGCTGGAAGCCATTACCCATAAAAAAGCTGCGCATATTGTCAAAGTGCGACTCGCCGCCATAGATAAACTCAGTGTTGTAGCCCTGCTTGCCCAGCAGCGAAGCCAATGTGAAAAAATTGCTCTGGCTTAAACCCAGCTTGACCGTACTATCGGCGGGTGTAGGTTGAAAACCCGTCACCACCGCTTCAATACCGCGTACAGAGCGCGTGCCGGTCGCATACAAATGCGTAAACCAGATGCCTTCAGATTTGAGTTTTTCCAGATTGGGCGTGACTGGCTTGCCGCCTAGTGACTCAACAAACCCTGCGCCCAGGCTTTCCTGCAACAGGATGACCAGGTTTAATGGTTTGTCATGGGTGACGGAAGGCACCAGCGTCGTCAGGGTGGGGATATCACCTTCTGTTGCGCCGGTGATGGCAAATACTTTTTCGCGTGGCAGTTTGCCATACATCTCGCTCGATTTTGCTTCATGCTGCAAGCTGTAAGCGGCATAAAACACTGAATAGGTGGAATTGAGAATCAGGCTGTTGACCATGCTGTCTTGCGTAATCGCAAACAGCGCCGGGTTGGCAGGCCGGTGTGTCAGTGTTGAGCGAACGGCAAATGCAGTCAGCACTAAAATAAACGGCCATACCAGCCAGACTGCCCAGGTAGACCATTTTGCTTCGGCCTCACGCCAGGGTTTGAGCAGTTTGTAAACCAGCACCAGCGCCAGCAAAGCCATGCCCAGGCCAAAAAACAGTTCTACCTTGAAGCCCTGCCACAACATGCCGAATACTTCATGCGGATATTTGAGGTATTCCACAAAAATACGGTTGGGGCGCACATCATATTCGAGAATAAAGCCTGGAGTGGCGGCTTCGAGAAACACCAGCAACACCAGTGAGAGCAACACCCACCAGAAGGTGAACGCGCGCCAGACATGGAAGCGTTTGCGTGTCGCCAGCACGGGCGAGAGTAATACCGGAATAATCGCCAGCAAGCCCAGTTGAATCAGGTCAACGCGCACGCCTTGCAGCAGAATCTGGCAAAGCTCGCCAGTGGCTAGTACGCGTTCCCATTTCCAGGCCACCAGCCCCAGGCGGGTCAGGGAGAGAAAAATCAGGCCGCTTAAAAACATCACTATCAGCGGCGCATAAGGCCCAAACCAGTGACCTATCGTCCAGAGCTTGGAATGTGAAGGAGGCTTACCGAAATAACTTGATCGCATGTTGTGCTTAATCAGAATTGATTCAAGCGTGACATTATAACGGGTTATTGCGCAATGTTATTGCAGCACACTTTGCCAAACCGATCGGGCACAAAATTAACAGGCATTTAATTTAAGTGCCATCTGCCAAGGGCGTTTTCTTGCGCAGATCCAGATACACGGCGGATAACAATACAATCGGGATGACAAAGCCGACCAGCAAAGGGATTAAATCCACCAGCATATCGACAATGCCGGTCTGGCTGGTAAACGCGCTCCACAATTTAGCGAGCAAGGGGATCACGGTAAATAACAAAGTCGGCACCAGAAACCAGATCGTGCTGGTCGCGCCGCGTTTGGCAAGCCGTGCGGAAACATACGAAACTACCGCAACAATGACAGCGGCGCCAGCACCCCAGACTGCACCGGCGATGACGGTGATCCAGGTACCTACCTGATATAACAACAAACAAATAATGGCGGTGAGGATCAGCTTGCGATTGATTGCCAGGGACATAAATGTGCCTCCTTATTATTGAGTTTTTTCTGACACCACTTTAGCAGATAAGTTAGCGACTTCTTAATAAGTCTTTACGAATGCAGCCAGATTAGCCAATAGAAACGAGACGGAGCAACCTTTGCTGAAACTATCTTCAATTGATCTTAGACCACACCGCCAACGCTTGCAGGTCCTGATAAATGGGGGCTTCGGGCGTCACATCCAGTATGCCTTTATCAATCAGCATCACCGCCTGGTGGCAACCCTCCCTTTTACTCCCTTTGCCTATCCAGTCCTTGATGATGCCTTCGCCCTCTTTGCGCACGATAGTCGAGTAATCCTTGAGCACGGCATCTCTGGCGATAGTGCCTCCAGAGGCATCTGCCGCTTCCATTTTCTTCGCGATGTATTTGGTGGATGCTGTGTAATATTTGGCGTTACGGTCCTGCCAGATAGTCACGAATTCTCTTGGCGTTTCCAGGCGGCCTAGCAATGAAAGACACTCAATGCCTATGCGGCCAACCACAAAATTGGCTGCGCCTATAAAGGCGGAGGCGACATTTCTTGATTCAGATTCAAGAATATCGCCCTCCTCTGCATACACCTCACTTGTTAACACGCTGATTAACAATGCAGCCAGAATAGAATGCGGTTTTTTCATCATCTGATTTTAACGCTTTGCCTTGTGCATGAAAAACGTTTTCAGGCCTTTACGAATGAGCATTAACAACAACCAGCCTAGTCCGATTAAGCTGATTAAAAATAACATCGCAGGCACGGGTGCCAAAGCCGGGGTTTGCGGTTTGAGCGCGAGACCATTTTTTAAATGATCCGGCAACGGATTTGGCGTGACCGGGATAATCTTCCATTGGCTGCGATCCGCTGGCGCTTGCTGCAGATATTGCGCAAAGCTATAAACCGGCGCCAGGCCGTTGGCGCGGCTGGCGGGAATTTGCGGGATACGCACAAAATAAATCGCTTCGATCTGGTTAGCCATGGCTTGCATCTCGGGCGAGGCCAAGGTCTGTGTGCTGGCGGTTTGTGCGATGTTGAGCATGTCATTGCCTATGGCATCAAACGCCACAGCGGGAAACAGGCGCGTCATTTCGGTATTCAGGTAATCGTAAATCGCGCGACCTTTGGTCAGGCTACGTTCGGTAACGGCGATATACCAGTAAGCGGCGCTGGCTTTCAGTACACTTTCGCCGCCGCTTTGTGGCACTTTCCAACCCAGATTGTGCAAGACATCGACACTGATGCCTGCGCAGTTGTTGGTGGCATGGTCATAGACAAAATCATTGCGGTAAAAATGCTGGTAGACACGGTTGCTCGCGGCCTGAATGCGGCCCGGGATGGTCGGCTGCGAGAACACGGCCACCAGCATATAAGACGGCCGGTAAAACGCCTGCCCGCTGTTAAGGTCAGCCATGTATTTATCAAAAGGCGTCACCCCGGCGATAATGCCTTTTTCGCTATTGGTGGCCAGGTTGTAGTAATTGTTCACCAGCCAGTGGTGATAACTGCCATCCTCACCGACGACACCGGTCGCTAACGCAAAATGCCCGCCGTGCGCTTCATCATCATCGCCTTGTGCGCCATTTAATAACACACCCAAGACCGCTTTGCCTGCCAGTGCGGGCTGCACCCCTAGCGTTCTTTGCCATAACAAACGACTTTCATGCAGGCTCTGCGCGCCCCCTTGCTCAAATTGCACCAGCTGCTTTAAAGACTCATTGGTTTGCAACGGTTGTGAAGCAGCCTGCATATCCAGGCGGAAATCTTGTGGCCAAATGGTGCGTGCAACAATGGTTTGCCCGACCAGTTCGCCGCGTATACTAAGCGCTCGCTGCGCGAAAAAAGCCTGGCTAGCCTGATTCCAGTAAGACAGGTTAGTCGGGATTTTTGGCACGATCTCAAACTCAGCTCCTGTGCCATCGGCTAATCGCAGTTGTTTTCCGTTTGCCGATAAATGCGTATTGATCCATTGCTGTGTGGACCCTGTCCAGACTATGCCTGGCAAAGCAGACACCTCCAAAGCGGTCACATCGTCGGCCCCGCGCTTGTCTGCATCAAAGCTGGTGACAGGCTGCCCCGCTTGCGGCACGGCGATTGTTTGACCTTTAAAATACCATAGGGCTTGTGGCAACCCCTGGCACTGCGCGCAAGGCGCTGTCACTGTCGCAAACTGCTCACTTGCATATTGTCCTAAAGGATATTTCACACCCTCACCTGCCTGTGCCACGCTTATTGCCTGAGAGCACCCCAGTAACCACCACGCCAGTTGTCGCATGCCCACCCCTACGCTGCGGCAAACCAGCGTTTGACATAGGCCACGCTACTGAACCAGTACTCAGGCTGCCGCACACATAGATAAGCCGCCACCAGCAGATTCAGGCCGGCTGTTGCCGCAAACAATTGCGGGATACTCAGGCCATAGCCAAATAACATCAGCGAGAAGCCAGCAGAAAGCACCATAAACAATGCATTCATAATATTGTTGGCGGCGATCACACGCGATTGGTAGCGTGCCTCGACCCGTGATTGCAGCAACACATATAAAGGCACGATATACAGGCCACCGCTCACCCCTAGCAAAGCCACATCCAGCAGCATGCGCCAGTAATGCAGCTGGCTGATGGCTTGCAATGTCCAATCAGGGTGAGCCAGAAACTGTTGCTGGATATTGCCTGCGGTCGCGGCGAAATCCCAGGCAAACAATGACATGCCAACCGCACCTATCATCACCAGGCCCAGCTCCTGCTTGCCTTTGGAAAGCTTTTCGCACCAGACCGAGCCTATACCCACGCCTACGGAGAAGATGGAGAGCAAGGCAATAAAATCGCGCTCGCTGCCGTGCAGGCCATCTTTCGCCAGGTTAGGAAACTGCGCCAGCAAAGTGGCACCAAAAAACCAGAACCAGGAAATGGCGACGATGCCTACCCACAATGTTTGTTGCGCCCAGAAGATACGGACGTTATTGATAGTCTCGCTGACAGGGTTCCAGTTAATCTTCATCTCAGGCGCTGGCGGCGGTGACAACGGAATACTGCGGCTGATATGAAAACCGGAAACCGCAATCAGCAGGATACTCAAACTGGTGAAGAATTCATGTTGCGGCAAGCTGCCTAGCCAGGCGCCCAATACCTGTCCCAGCAAAATAGCGACAAAGCTGCCCATCTCCACCAGTCCATTGCCTGCGGTCAGCTCATGTGGCTGCAAATGCTGTGGCAAGTAAGAATATTTCACCGGACCAAACACGGTGGAGTGCAAGCCCATCAGGAACAAGGCGAGTGCCAGCAAGGCCAGGCTATGTAACAGAAAGCCGACACTGGCCAACAGCATGATGGCGATTTCGAGCAGTTTCACCAGACGGATAATCTGCGACTTTTCATACTTGTCTGCCAGTTGCCCGGCCGAGGCCGAAAACAGGAAAAACGGCAGGATAAACAGGCCAGGCAGCAAGGTGACCAAGGTGCTGCCATCCAGCGTGGTCAGGCTGGCGGTATTGAACGCCACCTGCGTGATCAGCGCTGTTTTAAACACATTGTCATTGAATGCGCCTAGTCCCTGGGTCCAGAAAAAAGGGCGAAAACGGTTTTGAGTGAGCAAGGAGAATAAGTTATTCATAGTTTTCAGCTTTTATGGCGTTCAAATAATGACCTGGTTTCAAACACTTGCGCTGAGAATGTTTGCCCGTTGATGTTGAGCAAGCGCTTGAGCGCAAAGTCGTATAACAGCGGGTTGCTTTGCTTGATACTCAGCAAAAAGGATTTGTGCTCGCTGGCCAGCCAGCCGTTGGCAATCAAGGTGTTGATATTGGTCAGCGGCATGATGCCGGGCAGTGGATAATCCGAACCATTCACCAGCCTGGCATGCCAATCCTGGCGCGCGATCAGGAAAGGCAATACCCAGGCGTGGTTGATCAGGGTAGTGGCAGAAATATCGCCATGCAGCAAAGACTGGTAATCGGGGGTATCCATCAGGCGGATGAATAAATCAAAACTTTTGACCACACGACTGCCATGATCCAGATCTTCATCGGCACCGTCACTTGCACAATGTGCCAGCACCACTTTGACACCCTGCTCAAGCGCCTGCCGCATGCGTAGCGGATTACCATAGGTCTGGTCACCACCTGCCACGGCGCTTTCTTTGCCGGTGTGCGTGATGATGGGCAACTGCATCTCAGCCAGTTTTTTGTAAAAGGGTGCACACTTTTTAGAGGCCGGATCTATACCCATGCCTGAAGGCAACCATTTGATGGCGCGCGCACCGGTTGCATAAGCTTGGTCCAGCGCATCCAGGGCATCGGGCCGGTAAGGATGTATGCTTGCCACCCACTCAAATCGCTCTGGTAATTGGCTGGCAATTTTCGCCGCGTAAGTATTAGAGACATGAAAAATCGAAGGCGCTTTGAGTATCTTCCCTGCCTCATCTCGATACCAGTCAAAGGCAAATAACATCAATTTGACACCAGCAGGCATGGCAGCTACCAGCTGCGTCATTTTTGCCACGGTGGAATCATCAATATGTGCCGGGTCGGCGCAGGTGCCGTTCATGTAAAACGCTTTTTGCAGCTTTAACTGCGGATGCCCCCAGCTATCCATATCCGGGTTAAACCAGGTTTCATTACTGGCATCGCCCACCCCCACCAGGTGCACATGCGCGTCCCACACCTGATCTGGCCGGATGCCCTGCCAGATCTGCTGGTAGGTCGGGTGTTGCAACACGCTGGCTGGCGTCTCTGCCAGGCAGGGATTGGTTAACCCGGCATCTGGCCAATAGCGCCAAGCGGCGTGGGCGATGCCCGCACAGGCTAACCCGCCTGTCGCCAGCAAGAACTGGCGACGATTCATTGCTGCTCTTCTGCCATTTGTTTCAGCGTCACGTAGTCAGTCTTGCCGGTGCCTAGCAGGGGAATCGTCTCTACCAGGACGATCTTCCTGGCGATGGCGATTTCCGGCGCACCCAGGTTTTTGGCAACTACCTGCAAATCTTCACGTTTCAATGCGGCATCAGTGGTGAACAGGACGATATTTTCACCACGGTTGGCATTGCTTTGCGTAGTCGCGGCATGCTGGTTTTCAGGTGAGGCGGTATTAGCGATTTTCTCTACCATTTCGAGCGACACCATTTCACCAGCCACTTTGGCAAAACGTTTAACGCGGCCCTTGATATGGATAAAGCCTTCCGCGTCGACTTCAACCACATCACCGGTGTCATACCAGCCGTCCGGCGGCGCGATCAGCTTGCCTGGCTGGTCATACAGGTAATAACCCTGCATGATATTGTCGCCTTTGACACGCAATAAGCCGCCATTTTCAATGCCCGGGATAGGTTCCAGCGTGTGTACGATGCCGGGGAAAAACTGGCCGACGGTGCCATTTTTATTCGCCATCGGCGTATTGGCAGAAATCACCGGCGCGCACTCTGTGGTGCCGTAGCCCTCCAGAATGCGGATACCGAACTTCTCATGATAGACCTTACGCACTTCGTCATTCAGCTTCTCGGCGCCTGCCACCACAATGCGCAATTTGTAGAAATCATAAGGATGGGCAAACCTGGCATAGTTAGCCAGAAAGGTATTGGTTGAGAAAAACACCGTGCAGTTTTTCTCATAAATCACTTCCGGGATCACCTTGTATTGCAGCGGTGACGGAAACAGCATAATGCGGATACCGTTCAGCAAGGGCAGCAAAGTGCCGGTAAAGCCAAACGCATGAAACATCGGCAATGCCATCATGAATTTGTCGGTAGGGTTAAAATCCAGCATGGCCATGATCTGGTGGATATTGGCCAGGATACTTTTGTGGCTGTGCACCACGCCTTTTGGTTTGCCTTCAGAGCCTGAGGTAAAAAGGATGACGGCAGTATCTTCTGCTTTTGCAGAGGCCATCACAGCACGCGGGAAATGCAGGGCATAGCCCATCAACCAGGCTTTATCCCATAGCGTAAATTGCGCGCGCAGGTCTTCGAGGTAAACGATGTTGATGCCTTTTAACTGCGTGACCACTTCCTGCAACTTGGCGGTTTCCAGAAACTTGCGGGATGTCATCACCGTAGTGACCTTGGCCGCGATACAGGCATTTTGCAGCCCGGCAGTGCCAGAGGTGTAATTCAGCATGGCCGGAATCCGCCTGAACGCCATCATGCCCAATATCAATGCGGCAGTATTGGTGACATTCGGCATCAACACGCCTACTGCTTCTTCAGGCTGGCTGACTTTGCTGGCCAGGCGACCCAGCGCCAGGCTTTTCTTCAACAAGTCTTTGTAGGTTTCCTCCACCTGGTTCAGGTCTTCGATAATGCGCATGTTGCTGCCGGATTTGGCGATCGTATCCAGCAGGGTTTCAAACAAGGTGCTACTTTGCTGGGTCTGGAACAACAGGTTTTGCATAATGTTGCGCATGGCAACGCCAGCAATACGGCGACGCTGCTTGCTGGTGAGCGGTGGCTGCACTTCGGAATCGGTGTTTATTTCCGTGGTCGGCAATACCGTCAATGTGACCTTGGGGAATAATTTACGCGGATGCGCAGCAGACAGGCGGCCAAAATAGGATTGCGCAGCGCCCTCCACCCGTACCGGCAGGACTTTGACGCCGGTTTTAGCGGCGACAAATCCGGGGCCGTCATACACTTTCATGAGCGCGCCGGTCGAGGTAATACGCCCCTCCGGAAAGATCACCACGTTTTCACCTGCATTCAAGCGCTGAATGACTTTCTTCATCGCCAGCGGGCTGCTGGGGTTCACGGCAACGTGCGGCGTCAAACTCAGGATGCCCCTGAAAAAAGGATTCTTCAGGACATCGCTGTGCACGACAAAAGTGGCGCGCTTGGGTAAGAACAGCCCTATCAGCATGCCATCAAGCAAAGATTCATGATTGGCGATAATCAGTAAACGGTCTTCTGCCGGAATATTCTCCAGCCCCAACACCCGGACCCGGAACACCAAACGACACAACACTCTCAACATGCTGGCAAGCATTGACTTTCCCCTTATATCTCTTCTTTTAAATAAGTCACGACATTCTGCAACGCTTGCTGCATCCAGTCTTTATTCACCCAGAAATACACTTCGCGACCGATTTTTTCGCTACGTAAAGCCCCGCCGCGTTCAAGCACTTTCAGGTGATGAGTGACAGCAGTGCGGCTGAGTTGCGAACTATCGACGATCTGTAAAATGGTCAGGCGCTCATTTTTATCAAACGATAGCAAAATTCGCTGCCGGTGTGCATCACCTAATGCAACAAACAGGTCAGAAATATCCGACCAGGCTTCTGGAATGTGTGTGAGCAGCTTCATATAACTAAATAATTAGTTATTTAGTTATATGTGTCAAGCGTTTTTTCGGGAAGGTATTGATTTAATGCGTGTCGGTGAAGTGCCGGGTGAGTAGCTGCACCATGGCTTCATCCCCAGGTTGTCCGGCACTGGCAACAGTTAAACCATGGACAGTGGCCTGCTCGGCAATGCGGTCATGATTTACAAACAGCGGGACTGTTTTCAGCCAATCCGCATGCCCGGCCAGATCGAGCAGAAAACGCAAGGCTTCTGAGCTGGTGATGATGATGGCTTGTAACTTGCCTGCGGCATGAGCCTGTGCCAAAACCTCTGCATTTGCTTGTGGGTTGATGCGCCGGTAGCATTCACCAAACACCACTTCGGCACCGCGCTGTTTTAAGCTTTCCGCCAGGACTTCACGCCCACCTACGCCGCGTACGATCAATACGCGCTGGCCTTGCATGTGCTGTAATTCAGGCAAGGCGAGCAAGGACTCACTATCGAACCTGTCTTTTGGCGTTAATACGTCAGCCACACCAAAGCCGTGCAGTGCACTGGCTGTAGTGGGGCCGATGGCGGCGAATGTTAATGTAGAAGGGAATGCCGCCTGCTGTAACAAGGGCATGCCATATTGCACGGCATTACTACTGATAAAAATAGCCCACTTGAACTGGCTGAGCGGCGTGATGGCTGCATGGAATGCCGTGAGGTCAGGCAGGCTGGTGATATCCAGCAACGGGAAAGAGATCACCGCCCCGCCCGCGGCAGTGATGGCGGCGTTCAGTTTTGTTGCCTGCTCCGGCGGCCGCGTGACGGCGATGTGCACGCCAGCCAGTGGCAGGGTCATTTCACGCCATCCAGCGCTGCCAGGATTTTATCCGCGCCACGGGCGATCAGTTTCAATGCCAGTTGCTGCCCGAGTTTTTCAGCGCCTTGCGCCGGGCCAGTCACGGTTTCTTTCAACATTTGCTGACCATCCACACTGGCAACAAAGCCATGTATGGTGATGGTGTCAGCCTGTTTGGTCGCATACGCGCCAAGCGGCACGGTACAACTGCCGGCCAAGGCACGGCTAAAGCCACGCTCGGCTTCTACACATAATTGTGTATCCACATGGTTGAGCGGTGCCAGGATCGCGATCAGGTCTTGGCGGTTGGCGTTGATTTCAATGCCCAGTGCGCCCTGGCCGACTGCCGGGATACTCTCTGCCGGGTCGATAAACCCTTTGATGCGCTCACCCAGGCCCAGGCGGATCAGCCCGGCGGCGGCCAGGATAATCGCCGAATATTGGCCTTCATCGAGCTTGCGTAAACGGGTTTGCACGTTACCGCGCAGGGATTCGATCTTCAGGTGCGGAAAACGCGCCTGGATCTGACTTTGCCTGCGCAGGCTGGAGGTGCCAACGATGCTGCCGACAGGCAACGCCTGCAGGCTGGTGAAAGTGTTGGAGACAAAAGCATCGCGTGGATCTTCACGTTCGCCGGTGGCGGCCAGGGCAAAGCCTTCCGGCAGATGCATGGGCACATCTTTCAGGCTATGCACAGCAAGATCGGCACTGCCATCGGCCAGTGCATTTTCAAGCTCTTTGACAAACAGCCCTTTGCCCCCGATACGCGATAACGGTGAATCCAGGATCTGGTCACCGGTGGTGGTCATGCCTAAAATGCTGACCTCGCATTGTGGATAAAGTGCCTGTAAACGGGCCTGGATATGCCGGGCTTGCCACATCGCCAAGGCGCTTTCACGTGAGGCGATCACCAGGGATTTTGGAGGGGTAACGGTAGTCATGCCACCATTTTAACATAGGGGATTGGCGGACTGCATGACAGCGCTTGCCGCGTATTGTTCACGAACCTTTTACGCCACAGTCAGGTCGGATTGAGTTATGCTACCTAGGCTTTTTAGCCTAAGCATTGCTAAAAACTAAAGTATTTACGATAAAAAAGGAGGGCTGCCATGCAGTATCAAATCGATATTTTTCTTTCTTCACTCAACCAGTTTTGGGTAGAACTCGTCAACTTTGTGCCTAAATTACTGGCCGTAGTTGTAATCTTGTTTTTTGGCTGGTTAGTGGCCAAACTGGTACGCATAGGCGTAAAGCGCCTGCTCGAAATCACGCAGTTTGACGCCTTTGCCAAGCGCTCCGGCCTGGAATCATTTATGCGTAGCGCCAATTTCAATGTCACGCTCAGCGGCATTATCAGCCAGGTGATTTACTGGCTGGTGATTCTGCTGTTTGTGATCACCTGTGCCAATTCTTTGGGCATGACCGAAGTGGCGATGTTGTTACGTGAACTGGCCAGCTACCTGCCACATATCATCGTCGCTATCCTGGTGGTGATTTTTGGTACCTTGTTTGCGCGCTTTATCAACCGCCTGGTATTTGCCTGGTTGCACAGCATCAAGTTTGAACAGGCACTGATCATCAGCACTTCCGCTGAATATTGCATCCAGATCCTGGCGATTTTTATTGGCCTGGAACAATTGGGCATAGGCATGCAGTTAATACACGCCTTGTTTATCATTGTGTTTGGCGCCGTATTCCTGGCGCTGGCGATTGCGTTTGGCCTCGGTGGTAAAGACTGGGCAGCCAAGGTGATTGAACAAGCCGACCAGAAGAAGAAAATGTAATGCAACCATACAGGGCCGTTTAGACGGCCCTGATCATATGCTGATGACGCCGGCTGACGACCAGCGTCTCCGCAACCCCTTTGATCAGCACCACCCAGCTTGATTCCCCTGCCTCATCGCCCGTTTGCTCACCCTGAGATACACGCTGTTTTGCGTAACCAGCAATGGCATTTTTTGCGACTAATGCATTGCGGTGCACACGCACAAAGCGGTCGGCATAAATCTGCTCCAGCTGATTCAGTGAAACTTCCAGTAAATAGGCTTTTTCGCGCGTACGCACCGTCACATATTTAAGCTCGGCGCGTAGGTACAGCACTTCTTCCACCGGAATCAGTAACACCTTGCCACGCTCATGAATGCTCAAATGTTGCGGTGCTTCCTGCAATGTTTGCAATGCCTGCGACTGCTTGGCCTGCAAGGGCCGCGCCTTGGCCAAGGCTGCGGATAATCTTTCCACGCGAATAGGTTTGAGCAGGTAATCAATCGCATTCAGGTCAAACGCATGCAAGGCATAATGATCATAAGCGGTGGTGAAAATCAGGTTGGGCGGATTGGAAAGTTTGCGCATATGTTGCGCCAGTTCGATGCCATCCATCACCGGCATGCGGATATCCACCAGGGCGATATCGACAGCCGTGTGTTGTAAAACTGCCATCGCTTCCACGCCATTGGCAGCTTCAGCAACGATGGTGTAACCGCCGATATCCCCTGCCAGATCGCGCAAGCGCTGTCTGGCCAGCGGCTCGTCATCCACGATCAGCAATCGCTGGTCAGCCATGTGTCACCTCGGATAGCGGGCGGGTGGGAATGGTGATTTCTACTACATATTGCCCCTGCGCTTCATACTGTTTGAGTCGCGCTTCCAGATCGTAATGCAAGCGCAAGCGCTCACGGATATTTTTCAGTGCCATTTTATTGCCACCGGATTTGTCCGGACGCGACGACAGCGGGTTGCAGATGCGCAGTAATAAATCTTGCCCACTGGTGTAGATATTAATCACGATTGTGCCCCCTTGCGCCAGCGGCTCAATGCCGTGATAAACCGCGTTTTCAACCAGCGGCTGCAAGATCAGCGGCGGAATCATGATACCGGCGGATATTTCCGCCATATGCCATTCGCATTGCAGACGTTCATCCAGTCGCAGTTTTTCAATGCTCAGGTACTGCTGACAGAGCTCGATTTCCTGCGCTAAAGGCACCAGCGCACGGTTATCCGCCATCAGCACCCGGAACAATTCGGCCATATCTTCGAGAGCGGTTTCAGCGCGCTGTGGATGGCTGCGTATCAGTGACAGTACTGCGTTCAGACTATTAAACAGAAAATGTGGGCGGATACGTGCCTGCAAAGCCTGCAAGCGTGCTTCGGCAATCGCCGGTGAATAAGCACGCTGCAGCAAATCAAAGTAATACAGGCATAAAGCCACATCGCCAACACACAGCAAAATGATTTGCAGAGACTGGCCGGTAGAAAGCGGTGAGATCCAGCTGTGATAACCATAGCTGCATAACAGTGTGAGCAACAGCGCCAATGCCATAATGGCCGCCAGGCCACTGCGGTAAGGCAGGCGAATAATGAACGGATATAACAGGGTTAAACCACCCATGGTCAGCAGCAAAGGCGGTAGCCATTGCCCGGCCAGTTGCGTGAGCTCGGTTGCCCACAGCGCAATACTCCAGCCCGGCTGCCCGCCAGCCATCGTCAGCAATCCCAGCAAACAAACGTGCAATAACAGCACACGTAAATGTATGCCTAGATTGCGGAAGTTAGGAATGCGGTTGCTTTTACGCACGGTGGGATGTTCGTTTATAATGTCGTGCCAGCATCATAAGTATTAAGCGCCGGTGGCGCAAGCATGCGCCAGACGCCAAATTTCTGGCAGAAAGAATTTTTGCTTTGACAACTTCGCAATCCAAACCACAATCTTCGCTGCATCAAAAAGACCAGGCCTGGTCCGGCCGTTTTAATGAGCCGGTCGCCGAACTGGTGAAACGCTACACCGCCTCGGTCGATTTTGATAAACGGCTGGCTGCATTTGATATACAGGGCTCGATTGCGCACGCCACCATGCTGGGTGCGCAAGACATTATTTCTGCGCAGGATGTCGAAGATATCAAACGCGGTTTGGGCGAGATCCTGGGCGAGATTGAAGCAGGCCAGTTTGAGTGGCTGCTGGACCTAGAAGATGTACACCTGAACATTGAAAGACGCCTGACCGAGAAGATCGGTGATGCCGGCAAACGCCTGCATACCGGCCGTTCACGCAATGACCAGGTCGCTACCGATGTGCGCTTGTGGCTGCGCAGCGTGGTGGATGACACCATCGCGGGTATCCGTGCTTTGCAAACCTCACTGCTAGCTCTGGCCGAGCAACATGCCGCCACCATCATGCCAGGCTTCACCCATCTGCAAGTGGCGCAGCCGGTGACGTTTGGCCACCACCTGATGGCCTATTTTGAAATGCTGAACCGCGATGCAGAACGCTTTGCCGATGCACGCAAGCGTATCAACCGTTTGCCGCTAGGCGCCGCCGCACTGGCAGGTACCAGCTACCCGATTAACCGTGAGCTGGTCGCCGAATTATTAGGGTTTGATAGCGTGTGCCAGAACTCGCTGGACGCGGTATCAGACCGTGATTTCGCCATTGAATTTAATGCCGCCGCCTCATTGCTGATGATGCACCTGTCACGTTTTTCTGAAGAACTGATTTTATGGATGAGTCCAAGATTCGGCTTTATTGATATTGCTGACCGCTTCTGCACCGGCTCTTCCATCATGCCGCAGAAGAAAAACCCGGACGTGCCGGAGCTTGTGCGTGGCAAAACCGGCCGCGTGTATGGCCATTTGATCGGCCTGCTGACATTGATGAAAGGCCAGCCACTGGCCTACAACAAAGACAACCAGGAAGACAAAGAGCCGTTGTTTGATGTCGCCGATACGCTGTTAGTCACCTTGCAGATTTATGCTGACATGCTGCGCGGCATCACCGTCAAAGCCGACAATATGCGCCAGGCCGCGCTGGAAGGCTTTGCCACCGCGACTGACCTGGCCGATTACCTGGTGAAAAAAGGCATGCCGTTCCGTGATGCACATGAAGTCGTCGCGCATGCGGTGAAAGCAGGCGTAGAAACCGGCCGTGACCTGGCCGAATTCAGCCTGGCTGAATTACAGGCCTTCAGCGACACCATAGGGGATGACGTGTTTGAAGTCCTCACCCTGGAAGGGTCAGTCGCCAGCCGCAACCACACCGGCGGCACCGCTCCCGAGCAAGTCCGCCGCGCCATCGCGCAAGCCAGGCAACAGTTAGGGCGCTGATGACACACCTGCCGCATCTCCAGTGGAATCACAGATCACATTGGCTGATGATGGCAGGATTGCTTTGTTTCAGCCTGCTGGCAGGGTTGGCGCATCAGCCAGCACAAGCCGCATTCGGCATTGCCAACCCCAAGCACGAACAATCCATGTTATGGCCGCTGTTACCGGGCGAAAGCATCAACAGCCTGGCGGCCAAACTCTATCCGCAAAGCCCGGTATTGCAGCAGCGCTTCGTGCAGCAATCACTCACCTTTAGCCGCAGCCGCGGCATCCTGCTGACTGCCGATCAGCGCGTAAATTCTGCACAACTGATCGCCGTGCCAAATGCGCAAGCGCTGCATACAGTGACGCACCGCATTAAAAAAGCCGATGAAGCGGATCCGCAGATGTTTGCGACACAAGGCTTGGTGATGAGCCTGCAAATACGGCAGGTGGAACAATCGGGCAGTATCTTTCCCAAGCTGAGCTGGCCTTCAATCCAGGTACCGGCATGGATGAAATTAAATCATGCGTCTTTTGCTTCAGTGCCGTCGGGATTGTCGAGTGTGACTGCGCAAATGCAGGAGAACTTTCGGTCGAATATCAACGCGCTTGGGCATGTGTCGGTGAAGCGTTTATCGAAACAACCGCATTTGGTGATGATTGTGAGTAGTGGGTTATTGTTGCTAGTGTTGGGAGTGGTTTGGGGATTGCAGAGTAAACGTCATTCGGATCGCTGATAAATAATTATCTTCAGATTGTTATGGATACATTTTATTTCGCCTCTAGGCGACCCTCTTTCTTATGCTTGTCCATAAGAAAGAAGGCAAAGAACAAGACACCCTAGCCTCCGCTTTCTCCCTGCGTTGCTCATCCTAGGACTTTCGTCCGTTGCTTTGCCGGACTTAAAGTGGGCGTCCAACGAAACTCGCCCTGACAAGCCACACACAACGTGGCTTGTTGCGGAACTCGAACAGCCGCTGGCCGACAACTCCCACGCTGACTGCGCTACTCGGCGCGTCAGATAGGGGCCCGTTGAAAAACACTACGCGGTTACTTACGTGAGGCTTCTCACATTGCTTCCCGCTCAACCATTGAAATGAAGCACTGCAATAAAACAAAACAATAAAACCCACCAAAACAATTGAGTTGGTTTGGTGGGTTTAGTCTTAGGAATTAAATAGGTCACTTAGCGCCCTTAGCCCATTGTGCTCCACTACTGCTTCATCGTGGTGGTTTTAAATGGGCCCCTATCTGACGCGCCGAGTAGCGGAGTCAAAATAAGGAGCAAGAGAGCGACTGTCTGAGTTCCGCGGTGGCTTGCGTCTTTTGCAAGCCGCTAGGGCGAGTTTCGCGACCGCTTATTTTGATGAGCAACGCAGGAGATAAGCGGAAGCTAGGGTGCATTTCTTTTGGTTACGTTTTCTTTGTGCAAGCAAAGAAAAGTAACTCGCCTAGGGGCGAAAAGGAGTGGTGAAATAGAACAGCAAAGACTGAATGCCGAACCACCCAAAGAAATACCGATTAAAACTTCCAGTAAGTGGAACGCTTACTCCTCATTGTAACCATGCTAAGCATGAACCTTGCCTGGATTCTCCCATGCAGGGCGCACTGACTTCTGCATAAGCCAGTCGTTTCGCAGGCATAGAGCATGCTCTATGAAACCCCTGCTACACCCTACGCCAGAATGACGAACGGGAGTGTAGCCCTACTGGAGGGCTGATCAACTGTCCCATAAGCCAACCATTATCAGGCTCAGAGCAAGCTCTGAGAAATCCCGACTAATCCCTAATTCAAAATGATACCCTCGTGCAGCACCAGCACCTTTCAAGAAAGCGATTCGTTACTCCCGCGCACAACTCCCCGTGCAAAACCATGCGCTTACAACTGCGTTTAAAATCACCTACTCCGGTAAAAACATCTCCAGCAAAGTATTCAAAAACCGCTGCCCCAGCAATGTCGGCACTATCCTCTGCGCCGTCTGTTGCAACAACCCTTTCTCAACAGCCTCTTTCATGGTCGCTTGAATACTCCGCAACGGCAAGCCCGTGCGTTGCTGGAACAAATCCACCTCCACCCCATCTACCAGCCTTAATGCATTCATCATAAATTCAAACGCCAGATCATCCCGCCCGATCTGCCATTCATGATCGACCATCTGCCCTGTCGTCACGGCTTCCAGGTATTTCTTCGGATGCTTGTGCCGGCTCTGGCGAATGATCTTGTCGTGAAAACTCAGCTTGGAATGCGCACCGGCACCAATGCCCAGATAGTCGCCAAACGTCCAGTAATTCAGGTTGTGCTGACACTGCTGGCCGGGCAGTGCAAAACCTGAGGTTTCATAGTGCTGGTAGCCGTGACTGGCGAGTATTTTCTCGATCTCTTCCTGCATGGTGGCGCTGGTATCGTCATCCGGCAAGCTGGGTGGCGTGCGGTGGAACGGTGTGTTGGGTTCCAGCGTCAGGTGATAGAACGACAAATGCGCAGGTTTGAGCTGGCAGGCGGTTTCGGCATCTTTTAATGCATCTTGCAGGCTTTGTTCTGGCAGTGCATACATCACGTCCAGGTTCACTTTATCAAAGGTATTCAATGCCAGTTCAGCAGCAGCTAGCGCCTGTTCACGGTCATGGATACGGCCCAAAGCTTTTAAGTATTGCGGCTGAAAACTTTGTATGCCTAGCGACACACGGTTCACGCCTGCATCGCGATACCCTTTGAAATTAGCGATATCCACCGTGCCGGGGTTGGCTTCCAGCGTGACTTCGGCACCATATTCCAGCGGCGTGAGCATGCGCACATGACTGAGGATTTTATCTATGGCTGGGGCGGAGAAAATACTGGGCGTGCCGCCACCAAAAAACACGCTGCGGATTTTGCGGCCCCACACCAGCGGCGTGGCTTGCTCGAGGTCGGCGATCAGCGCATCTACATATGCGGCCTCTGGAACCTCTTGCCGGGCTTCGTGCGAATTAAAGTCGCAATAAGGGCATTTGCGTACGCACCAGGGGATATGGATATATAACGAAAGTGGCGGCGGATTGGTGAGGCCGCTCAGCGTGACGTCACCTTGTAAGGGCGCGTCACTTAAACTGTTGGCAGGGTAAATCGGGATCATGCGTGCATTTTAACGCGTTAAGGGCACTTCTATAAAACAAGTTACTAGCCAGGCAAGGCGCGAATAAAAAGTTTTGACGCCGCATATAATTGATATGTAAGGAGAAATTTTTTGTGAGCAACGCAGTATCGCGACGGGAATTGAATGTATAGATGTGTCCTTACGGTTAAAAAGCAGCTGTTTAAATACTTTGCAGCAACACCCTGGGCGGTTGATTAAACTGGTTACGCGCGACCAGCCATGCTGCAAACGGCACCAGCACGATGGCTGCCAGCAAAGCCTGCACAGTGAACCAGGCATTGAACTGGTACTCGATATTGAGTATGAAAGTAGCCAGGTAATACGCGGCGACATTGGTGAAAATATTGGCGACTATACTGGCCAGTATGCCTATACATAAAAACTCCACCAGCATGGCCAGCACCACTTGTTTTCTTGAAGCGCCGAGCACGCGCATCAAAGTGCTTTCCCGCACGCGTTCTTCGCGGGTCGCCATCAGCGCGGCGTATAGCACGGCCACACCGGCCAAAAGACTAAAGCCAAACACGAATTCTATCGCGTAACTCATTTTGCTGAGCAGCCCCTGCAGCTGTTCCATCACCGCAGCCACATTGATAATAGTGAGGTTGGGAAACTGCTTGACCAGCTGATTCAACACGTTTTCATTGCGGGCAGGCAGGTGAAAACTGGTGAGGTAGTTGGCGGCATAGCTATCCAGCACTTTAGGCGGCGTCACGGCAAAAAAGTTAACGTGCATGCTGTTCCACTCCACCTTGCGCAAACTGGTGATGGTGAGATTGAGTTTGCTGCCCGCCACATCGTAAGAAAGTTGGTCACCCAACTTTAAATTGAGGGTTTCGGCCAGCCCCTGCTCTAAAGACAATTGGGGTTTACCTGCGTCCTCGGCACGCCACCATTGCCCGGCTACCAGCTCATTATCGGCTTGCATCTGCGCCGCCCATGAAAGATTGAATTCGCGCTCGGCCAGGCGTTTGGCGCGGTCATCTTTGTAATCGTCGGTATTAATCGGCTTGCCGTTCACCGCTTCCAGGCGTGCGCGCACCATAGGGAAGATATCGGCATGCTGGATGGCATGCGCGGTGAGTAAATCATTAATGCCCGGTATTTGCTCGGCCTGGATATTGATCACAAAACGGTTAGGCGCATCCGCCGGTAATGAGGTTTGCCAGCTTTTTAGCAGGTCATTACGCACAAATGCCAGCAGCAGCACCGCCATTAAACCCATGCTCAGGCCAACCACTTGCGCGATGGTCAATATCGGACGGCGCCTTAAACCCATCAGGCCAAGTTTGATAATGCCGAAATTTTGCACAGAGAACGATTGCACGATACGCAACCCGGCCAGCGCCAAGAAGCCCGCCACCACGACCAAGGCGATCAGCGATGCGAATACAATGCCTGCCAGTTTGAGATCACCGGCATGCCAGAACACCAGCCCGGCCAGCACCAGAAATGCGGGGATGAATACGATAGCATTCATACGCACATCGCCTTCCAAGTCCTGGCGCAAAATGCGCAAGGCCGGCACTGCGCGTAAACGCATCAGTTGCGGCCACACCACAGTGAGCAAGGTCGCAAACCCGGTCGCCAGACCCAGAAAAACCGGCATCCAGCCCGGGGCAGGCAAAGTCTCCACAAACAGGCGTCCGGCCAAAATAGCTAGCCCATACTGGGCAGCGAAACCCAGCACACAGCCGATCAGGCTGCCGACCAACGCCAACAGCAAGGTCTGGTAAAGCAATATCTGCGTGATCAGTTTTTTGGTCGCGCCAAAGCAACGCATCAGCGCATAAGCATCCAGGCTTTTTTGCACGTAGGGAATACTCGCCAGCAACATGGCCACCATCGCCAGGATCACGCCGACCATAGAGGCGATACCCAGGAACTGCTGCGCTTTATCAAGCGCGTTGCGCATCTCCGGTCGCGCACTGCGGATATCGTCTATGCGTTCACCACGCGCGAGTTGCGGCTTCAGCCATTCGGCATAATTTGCTATCGCTTGCTCGTCAATATTGTTGTCACTGGCGACCAGCAACTGATATTTCACACGGCTGCCAAACTGGACCAGGCGGGTGGCAGCCACATCGGCACTATTCATAAACAAACGCGGCGCAATGCTGAACATATCGCCACCACGCGAAGGCTCCTGCAATACAAAGGCGGCGACGGTAAACTGGCTTTCACCCAAGCTGATCTCATCACCTATGCTCAATGCGAGTTTTTGCGCCAGTCGCGGCTCTATCCATACCGTGCCGGGGTCGGGGATTTCTGCTGAAACTTGTTCACCCTGTGCCGTGGCTGCTGACTGCCTGCTGATGGTCAAATGTCCGCGTAGCGGGAAACCGGCTGCCACCGCTTTGATTTCAGCGAGCTCACTGCTCTCGCCTTTCACCGCCATGCTGGAAAATTCCAGCGCCTGCGTGGCCTGGTATTGGCGCTGTTGCGCCTCTGCCAGATAAGTGGCGGGAATGGCATGGTCTGAGTTCACCACCAGATCCGCGCCCAGCAACACATTGCCCTGGGTTTGCATGCTGGACTTGATACGGTCAGTGAAAAAACTGACTGAAGTAGTCGCTGTCACCGCCAGGATCAGCGCGAACAGCAATACCCGGATCTCCCCTGAAAACCACAGGCTGCGGAATTGGCGCCAGGCAATCGATAGCGCCAGCATTAATGCGCTCCTGAATTATTAGGCATCGTGCGCTCGTTGAGCACGCCATTCTGCAAAGTCAGCACCCGCTGGCAACGTCTCGCCAGGTTCATATCATGCGTGACCAGCACCAGCGTCGTACCGCTCTGCGCATTCAGATCGAACAGTAATTGAATAATCGCCTCACCCGTTGCCACATCCAGATTACCAGTCGGCTCATCGGCAAATAAAATAGAAGGCTTGGCGGCAAATGCCCTGGCAATCGCTACCCGTTGCTGTTCACCGCCCGATAACTGTTTCGGGTAATGCGTGGCACGCGCTGCCAGCCCTACACTTTCAAGTGCCGATACCGCAATCGCCTGCGCATCACGGCGACCTGCCAGTTGTAAAGGCAGCATCACATTTTCCAGCGCAGTCAGCGAACCCAGCAACTGGAAGGATTGAAACACAAAGCCCATATGCTCGGCACGGACCGCCGCCCGACCATCCTCATCCATCTGCCCAATATCTTTCCCGGCGATCAGGACTTTGCCACTACTCGCGATATCCAACCCCGCCAGCAGGCCTAGCAAAGTAGATTTACCGGAACCGGAACTCCCAATGATCGCCAGCCTCTCACCCTTGGGTACGGCAAGATTCAAATTGGTCAGGATGGGGATTGTTGTATCATTGCTCACAACAGATTTACTTAAAGACAGCGCTTCAACAGCATAAGGGCTTGGCATTAATGATGTTCCGATTTCTAAAAATATTGATCGTGTTACCTGGTTTATTGTTTACCAACTTAGCTATGGCAGAGGCCGCATCCAAACAAACGATACTGGTATTTGGAGACAGTTTATCCGCCGCCTACCATATCCCCCAGTCTCAAGGCTGGGTCAGTCTGCTGGCACAACGAGTGAAAGACAACCAATTGCCCTACGAAGTTGCCAACGCCAGCGTCAGCGGTGAAACAACTGCGGGCGGGCTCAGCCGTTTACCCGCCGCAATCAAGCAGTTTAAACCAAGCATCGTAGTGATAGAACTAGGCGCCAATGACGGCCTGCGCGCCTTATCGCTGGATGCAATGAAAAGCAACCTTGAAAAAATGATACTCGCCAGCAAACAGGCTAATGCGCAGGTAGTTTTGCTTGGCATGTTTATACCGCCAAACTACGGCCCCAGATACACCAATGGTTTTAAAGCAGCTTACCTGGAGCTAGCGGAGAAATACAAAATACCATTTATACCGTTCTTTTTGGATGGTATTAGTGGTCATAGTGATCTGGTGCTGGAAGATGGGCTGCACCCTAATGTGAATGCGCAGCGCAAAATATTGGAGAATGTTTGGCCGACTTTGAAGCCGCTACTAGCGAACAATAGTAAGTAAACAAATAACTAATTGAGTAAGCAGGATCCACGGTAATCTGCTGGACTTAAAAACTCGATTGATAACGCATCGATCTATTAAGTGTGTAGAATGAATAAGTACATTCTGCCTAGTAATTATAGATTTTAGCTAAAAAAAATGGCCCAACTAGAGACAATTACCATTAAAGGATACAAGAGTATTTCTGCCATAGACGCTCTTAAATTAAATCCTATTAATGTTGTTATCGGCCCTAATGGGTCTGGAAAATCAAATTTTATCGGTGTTTTCTCATTTCTGCATGCCATCCGTGAGGGCAATCTGCAGGACTCAGTAATTAAAACTGGTGGTGCAAATAAAATTCTTCATTTTGGTCGCAAAGTAACTGAAAGCCTATATATACGAATTAGCTTCTCTGAAGGTGTTAATCAATATTCCATTCATCTGGAGCCTACAGATGAAGATGATCTAATCCCAGTGTCTGAATCAGTATATTTTTGGAACAAAGTCTACCCTAGCCCCATTAGCTATCCTATTAATAGAGTGGGTAAAGAAGCTGGTATCAGTGATGGCAAAATAACTAAAACCGTAGCCCAATATGTAAGAGACCATCTTGATAAATGGCGTGTTTACCACTTTCACGACACCAGCTCATCTTCGCCTATGAAGAAAACTATGGACATCAACGACAATCGTTTTCTTCGTCCAGATGGCTCCAATTTAGCGAGTTTTCTTTATTATCTAAAAGAAAAACATGAATCTTCTTATGACATGATACGGCGAACGGTTCAAAGGGTCGCTCCATACTTTGAAGATTTTGTTCTACTACCGCAAAAATTAAATGCAGAAAAAATTCGTTTGGAATGGAAACATAAAGGTTCCGATGAGTATTTTGATGCCTCTTCATTTTCTGATGGTTCGCTAAGGTTTATCGCATTAACAACATTATTCCTTCAACCTGAAAATTATCGACCTTCAGTAATATTAGTTGATGAGCCTGAACTGGGCCTGCATCCATATGCAATCACTATGCTGGCGTCTTTAATAAAACAATCTTCTATTCAGACTCAGGTAATTATTTCTACGCAATCCCCGTTACTCCTTGATCATTTTGAACCAGAGGACATACTTGTTGCTGATAGAGTGGATGGTGGAACGGTATTAACCAGACTAGAGAATTCAGAAACACTCGATAAATGGTTGGAAGAATTTAGTTTAGGTCAGTTGTGGGAGAAAAATGAGATTGGTGGAAGACCTAAAGCAGAAAGATAAATGTCTAGATTATTAATACATGTCGAGGGTGAAACAGAAGAAACCTTTGTAAATGAGGTGCTTGCCCCACATCTATATAATTATGGATACACTAATATAGGTGCTCGACTCCTTGGAAACGCTCGAATGAGAGCAAAGCGTGGTGGAATCAAATCTTGGTCATCCGTGAGAGACGAAATTATCAATCACCTAAAAGCCGATACTGCATGCTTTTCTACAATTATGGTTGATTACTATGCACTTCCTCAAAAAGACCCTTTAAATTGGCCCATGCGTGCAGCATCCAGTACTTTAGCTTTTGAGAGAAAACCAATAGTTATACAAGATGCAATCCATGCAGACATATGCATGCAAATGGGAGGAGGCTTTAAGGTAAGCAGATTTATCCCTTATATTATGATGCATGAATTTGAAGGTTTGCTTTTTAGCGACCCAGAGAAACTGGCTTATGGGATCGGAAAAGCATCTCTAAGTGAAAGTTTTTCTACGATAAAAGGTACCTTTCCCACGCCTGAACATATAAATGACTCACCTCTCACTGCCCCATCAAAGAGAATTTTGGATTTATATCCCAGCTACAATAAACCGTTGATGGGTACATTAGCAGCCTTGGAAATAGGCTTAACTGCGATAAGACAAGAATGTCCACTTTTTAATGCATGGCTTACCCAACTTGAATCTGGATGCGTTTAATACCTCTCTCCTCTAAATCAATTCCTCCAATATCAGCAAAAATGCATCCCCATATTTCTGTAATTTCGCCTGCCCTATCCCACTAATCTGCCCCATTTTATCCAAGGTCTGCGGTTTGCGGTTGTGGATTTCCAGCAACGTACTATCGTGAAAAATAACATACGGTGGCACACCTTGCTCTCTCGCCAGTTCTAACCTTTTCGCTTTAAGTGCTTGCCAGAGCGGGTCATCATTCGCACCTTCAAATGCTTCTTTGGCGCGGGCGCTACGCTCGGCTTTGCTCATGCGTTTTTCCGGTTCGGCATCGCGGCGTAGCCAGACTTCCTGTTCGCCTTTGAGCACTGGCCTTGCCGCTTCTGTCAGCTTTAAGCCGCCGTAGGCTGCCATATCGGCTTCCAGTAACCCCGCTGCGATCAGTTGGCGATACACACCGCTCCACTGGTTTTGATTGAGGGTTTTACCTATGCCGAAGGTGCTGACTTTGTCGTGACCAAAGCGCTCGACTTGTGCGGTAGTTTTGCCGGTAAGCACATCGATTAAATGGCCGACGCCGAATCTTTGGCCAGTGCGGAATACACAGGAAAGTGCCATTTGTGCGACCTGGGTGGCTTCCCAGGTTTCGACCGGGTGCAGGCAGTTATCGCATTGTTCGCAGGCGCCGGGGTGGTTTTCGCCAAAATAGCGCAAGATGCTTTGGTGGCGGCAGGCGGTGGATTCGCAGTAGCCTAGCAAGGCGTCCAGTTTTAAACGCTCTAACCGTTTGCGTTCTTCTGAGGCTTCGCCGCTATCAAGCATTTGCCGCATGGAGACGACATCGCCCATGCCGTAGACCATCCAGGCGTTGGCTGGCAGGCCATCACGCCCGGCGCGGCCGGTTTCCTGGTAGTAGCCTTCCATGCTTTTTGGTAAATCTAAATGCGCGACAAAACGCACGTTGGGTTTATCTATGCCCATGCCGAATGCGATGGTTGCCACCATGATGATGCCTTCTTCACGCAGGAAGCGGCGTTGGTGCACTTCGCGCAATTGCGCGGGCAAGCCGGCATGGTAAGGCAATGCTGACCAGCCTTTTTCTACCAGCCAGGCGGCGGTTTCTTCGACTTTTTTGCGCGATAAACAATAAATAATGCCAGCGTCGTTCGCGTGTTCACGCGCCAGAAATGCCTGCAATTGCTGGCGCGCATTGTTTTTAATGCCAACGTGGTAACGGATATTCGGGCGGTCAAAACTGGAAACGAACTGGCGGGCGTTTTCGAGATTGAGCTGACTAATGATTTCGGCACGTGTAGGTGCATCTGCCGTGGCTGTCAGCGCGATACGCGGCACATCGGGGAAGCGGTTGTGCAGCACGGTGAGCTGGCGGTATTCCGGGCGGAAATCATGCCCCCATTGCGATACACAATGCGCTTCGTCAATGGCAAACAGGGCGAGGCCGGTGTGTTGCTGCACTTCGTCGAGCAGGCTTAAAAAGCTGCCGACCATCAGGCGCTCGGGGGCGACATACAGTAACTTGATTTCTCCGCTCACAACTTCGCGGGTGATGCGGGCATTATCCTCAGCACTGAGGCTGGAATTTAAAAAGGCGGCGTTCACACCCACTTGTTGCAGCGCTTCGACCTGGTCCTGCATCAGCGCGATCAGCGGTGAGACGACGATCGCCAGGCCATCGCGCGCCAAGGCGGGGATCTGGTAACAAAGGGATTTACCGCCGCCGGTAGGCATCAGCACCAGCGCATCCTGCCCGGCGATCACATGCTCTACGATGGCTTGTTGCTGGTGGCGGAACTGGTTGTAACCGAAAACGTCGTGGAGGATTTGTTGCGGTGAGGGGCTTGCCATGTTGGATAGCAAACCTAGATCTTGTTGTAGGGATTAATGAGCTGCTCTACTAATTCATGCAATGCCTTGCGCATCTGCTCTTCGCTGACTTCCATCAGCAAGCCGTCTTCCAGCGCATCTTGTGCGATCTGCTTGAGCTCATCAAAATTTTCAGACATGACTTTGACTTTTTCGGTGCAGGAAACCACCGATCCGTCGTCACGCACCCATTTGGGCCACTCATTTGTCATATGCTTGTTCTTTCACTCGCCGCTTTTACTGGCTTTTTTCTAACGCTTGTAGCAATTTTACCAAGGCCTGGCCGCGGTGACTCATTTTACTTTTCACTTCCAGCGGTAATTCAGCCACGGTTTTACGTGTTGCCATATCCATAAATAAGGGGTCATAGCCAAACCCGTCAGACCCGCGGAACTCGCGCAGGATCTCACCCAGCCACACGCCATCGGCAATGATCGGTTGCGGGTCATTTGGCGAGCGCACCAGCACCAGCACACTGTAAAAATAGGCGCGGCGATCACTTTCGCGCGACATGACTGTGAGCAGTTTATCGTTATTACGTTCATCCTGCGTGAGCAGGCTATTCGCTGGCAACGGACCGGCATAACGTGCGGAAATCACGCCGGGCGCGCCTTGCAGGGCATGCACACATAAGCCGGAATCATCAGCCAGGGCTGGTAAACCGGTGTGCTGGCTGGCATGCCGCGCTTTGGCCAGGGCGTTTTCAACAAAGGTTTCATACGGCTCCGGGCACTCAGGCACGTTGAATTCAGATTGCGACACAATCGCGATATTCAAGGGCGTCAGCACATGCGCGATTTCGCGGATTTTGCCTTTGTTACCAGAGGCGATGACCAGTTTGTTGAAGGTTAATGCCATGTTATTTCGCTAATGCCTGTTGTTGCAGTTGGGATAATTCGGCGATGCCTTTTGCTGCAAGGTCCAGCATCTGGTTCATGGCATCGCGGCTGAAAGGCTCACCTTCGGCAGTGCCCTGGATTTCAACAAAGCCACCGCTGCCAGTCATGACCACGTTCATGTCGGTATCACAATCGGAGTCTTCAATATAGTCCAGGTCCAGCACCGGCACACCTTTATAAACACCTACCGAGATCGCGCCAACCGAGTCTTTGATCGGGCTGACCGTGAGCAGCCCTTTTGCCAGCAAAGTACTAACAGCATCGACCATGGCGACATAAGCGCCGGTGATGCTAGCGGTGCGTGTACCGCCATCGGCCTGGATGACGTCACAGTCAAAATGGATGGTGCGCTCACCGAGTTTTTGCATATCGATCACCGCGCGCAGGCTGCGGCCGATCAGGCGCTGTATCTCCTGGGTGCGCCCGGTTTGCTTGCCACGGGCGGCTTCCCTGTCCATGCGTGAACCGGTAGAACGCGGCAGCATGCCGTATTCGGCCGTCACCCAGCCCTGGTTTTTTCCTTTGAGGAAACCAGGTACTTTTTCTTCGATACTGGCGGTACAAATCACGTGGGTATCACCGAATTTGACCAATACCGAGCCTTCGGCGTGTTTGGTGTAGCTGCGGATGATTTCAATACTGCGCAACTGGTCGTTGGCACGTTCGCTCGGTCTGGTCATTCTAAGAGTCCTCTTTTTTAATATGTTGCCGGGTTCTGCCCAGCGCGTCCTGTATATCGGCAATCGCCTTTTCAATTTCGTCATCAGTCAGATCCAGTGCATGCGGGTTGGGCATGGCGCCGGCCTGGCTAAGCATGGTGGTGGTGCCATCGCCCGGTAAATCCAGGGTAGAAACCGACAGCGGCGCGGTGTTGCGCTCACCCCACTGCACGGCAATGGCGCTCATATTGTCGCCAACGGTGATGCTGGCGGCATCGGCATCATCGAGCAGGCGCGTGACGCCATCTTGCATATTGGCCGCCAGCATATGCTGGGCCATGGTGATATCGGGCACGGTGTTCCACACGCCATCCGAACATAACAAGATGACATCGCCCTCGCTCAGCGGAATAGGATCAGCGAGCTCGACTTGTGGCGGTTTATCACCACCTACGCAATTATAGATTTTGTTGCGGTGCGGGTGACGTTCAATCTGCTCGGCCGTGATCCTGCCTTCGCGTAATAACGATTGCACCACCGAATGATCCTGGGTCTGGAATTCTTCCAGGCCGTTACGGTACAGATACAGGCGCGAATCGCCTACGTGCGCACAAAACAATTTATTGTGCTGGATCAAGGCTACCACTATGGTGGTACGTGGTGATTCTGCCAGTTTTTTGCGTACACGCACATTTTCAATCACGTCATGCACCTGGGCAATCTGCTCGCGCAGAAACTGCGCCGGGTGCGCGATCATGGGCTCGGATTCCCGCTGGAAGGCTTCTACCATGCTTTTGACGGCGATTTCTGCCGCTACATCACCGTGCTGATGCCCGCCCATGCCATCGGCCAGCACCATTAAAATCGCATGTCTATGGTAAGAGTAAGCTAGGCGATCCTGGTTATACGGACGCGGCCCCTGGCGACTGCCCTGCGCAATTGAAAATTTCATAGTGGTTTGGTGAGCACTTTAATAATTTTATCGACCAGAGAGCCGCGCACATCATCTGCCACGTGCACCTCAATCATCTTTTTCTGCAATGAAAACACACTTTGTGGCCGCATCAGGTAATCGATCTGCATACAGTCATCAATAATCGACAGCAGTTTTTCAGAATACACCTGCTTGCCCAGTTCTACCGCAGGCACCAGCGTATCTTCATTCAGGCGGATATTGGCCGCCAGTGGTGATGAACGTTGCAGACAGGCATACATGCTGGCGCCTATGCTGTAGATATCACTCCAAGGCCCCAGATGCTTGCGGTCTATATATTGTTCCGGCGGCGCGAAGCCCGGGGTGTAGGTCGGTGCCAGTGTCACCTCAGACAAGGCCTGGCGCGCTGATCCGAAGTCCAGCAGCACCGGCGAGCCATCCAGACGGATATAAATATTGGCCGGTTTGATATCCAGGTGCAGTAGTTTGCGCGTATGCACTTCACGCAGGCCATTGAGCAGCTCCACAAACATGCGGATCATGAAATTTTCCGGCACCGGCTGCGACAAAGCCATGATGTAATCCTGCAGCGATTTACCGCGCTCGTATTTCATCACCATATACACGGTGTTATTGGCGCGGAAGAAGTTTTTCACGCGCACGATATTCTTGTGCTCGATATTGGCGAGCGCCAGCCCTTCCTCAAAAAAGCACTTCATGCCATGTTTATAGGCGGCTTCATTTTTGCCATTGGAACGAATATGCGTCTGTCCATCGCGCTTGGCCAGTGTGACCGGCATGTATTCCTTGATGGCAACGGTGTTTTTCTGCTTATCCTGCGCCAGATAGACGAAGCTGAACCCGCCCAGACTCAACACCCGCGTAATGGTGTAGTCATGCAGTTCGGTGCCTACGGGCAAGGCAATATCGATTTTATTGGCGAGTTTCACTAAAGGTATAACGTACGCATCATGGCTTTAATTAAGGGAAACACGAAATTAAGGAAAGACGGAATGACAGCGTCTACGCGGGCGAACTGCTGCATTCCGCGTTTCCTTTAACTATGTTTACTTGTTATAACGCTATTTTCGCATATCGATACTGCATTTGATACAATCATCCGCTTAGCCTGCGCAGCAAGGCCTACAGAAGCAAGGTAAGTAGAATATGACCGTAAAAAAGAATTCCGCCCAGCAACCCATCCTGAGCATGACAGGCTTTGCCAACAGCGAAACGCGCTTTCCGGCCGGGCTGTTGCTGATTGAACTGCGTGCGGTGAATCACCGTTACCTGGAGCTGAACGTTAAAATTGAAGACAGCTTGCGCCAGTTTGAATCGCTGGTGCGCGAACAGCTGCAAAGCAGGCTTGGGCGCGGTAAGGTGGAATGCAGGCTGAGCCTGAAAAGCGATAATGCCAGCGCAAACAAGCTGGCATTGAACCCGGCCATGGTCACGCAAATCGCGCAGACACTGAAAGACCTCAACCAGCACTTCCCACAAGCGCAACCGGTCAACCTGGTGGATATATTCAAGCTACCGGGCGTGTTGCAAACCGAGGCGGTGGATACTGAAGCGCTGGCACACAGTGTGCAAAGCGGGCTTGCGCAGGCGATTGATGAGTTGATCGCGGCGCGTCAGCGTGAGGGCGAAAAACTCAAGCAGGTATTGCTGGACCGCCTGCAAGGCGTGCGTGAGCAAATCACCATTGTGAAACCATTGCTGCCGCAAGTGATACAGCAATATCAGGAAAAACTGACAGCGAAACTGCGTGAAGCGATGCAGGCAGACGATGACCGTGTGCGACAGGAAATCGTGCTTTATGCACAGCGCACCGATGTCGATGAAGAACTGGCGCGTTTGAATTCACACATTACTGAAATGGACCGCATCCTGGCTGCCGGCGGTCCTGTCGGCAAAAAACTGGATTTCCTGATGCAGGAAATGAACCGCGAAGCCAATACCCTGGGCTCAAAATCGGTGGCGATTGAAACCACGCAGGTTTCCATGCAACTCAAGGTGCTGATCGAACAGATGCGTGAGCAGATCCAGAATATTGAATAACGCCACAACGATGCAAAATGTGACGCCGCAGCCATGCGGATGTCACCGTTTATTGAATGTATGATGCTATAGTCAATTTACCTCAATATATTCATAGGGTTTAGACATATGCCTCTGTCCCGCTATGTTTTTCACTACTTGCTGCTACTCGCCAGCTTAGCCCCGCTCCCGTCCTTCGCTGAAATCACCACGTTGCCGATCCCAGATCAGGGCTGGGGCATCACGTTTGATGCGCCCAAACTGCGGCCAGTGCGGGAGGCAGATTCTAATGACCACTATATGTACTCAGCGAACGCGAATAACTTTGCAGTGACGCTCAATGTAGATACCCCTTCATGTAATGGCGGCGAGGCGCATGAAGAGTTGCTGAACTGTTTTTGGTCTAAAGCCAGTAAAGATCCTTTGATCAACCCGGCCACCGTTGCCAAAAGCTGCAATAGCCAATATTGCAAACTGAGCTACGATTTTGAAAACACCTTTCAGGACGCTGCCATCAAGCAAAAACATGTTCATTATCTGTTTGCTTACCGTGGCCGATGGGCGAACCTGCATGTGGCGGTTTCCAACCCCAGGGAAAGTGATTTACAGTTGCTGGACAAATTCGCAGCATCGCTGAGTTACAAATAAGCCTGATTCTTTCATTCTCCAATGCCAGGAGCAGGCTTTTTAATGTGTCTTGTTAATGTGTCTTGGCTTCCAGGTTTTTTAGCGCTTTAGCACGCCTTAACGCACCTTAATGGTGCGTTTTGCTTTTACTATCCCGACTCAATCACCCCAAGTCACTGATTTAATTAACAAATAATGTCTGGCACACGGCTTGCTCTTATGTAATTGATTTCTATAAGCAATGCAAAGGTCAAGGACCATGACGCAAACGGCCAAACAGTTTTTTGATGAAATGCAGGGGTATGGGGGCAATGTACGTGGCATCTATCAGGCGTATGACCGCTGGTTGACCAACGTACCTACCCAGCAACTGGCGGCCAAACGGGCGGAAGCAGAGGTATTGTTCCGCCGCGTGGGCATCACTTTCAACGTTTACGGTGAGGAAGATGGTGCCGAGCGCCTGATCCCGTTTGATGTGATCCCGCGCATGATTTCTGCCAGCGAATGGGCGCACTTATCCAAAGGTGCGGTGCAACGCGTGCGTGCCTTGAATATGTTCCTGCATGATATTTACCATGACCAGGAGATCATCAAGGCTGGCCTTGTACCGCACAGTATTTTGACCAATTCGCAATATCGCCCGGAAATGGTGGGCGTGGATGTGCCTAACCAGGTCTATGCGCATGTGGCAGGGATTGATTTAGTCCGCACCAGCGAATCGCAGTTTTATGTGCTGGAAGATAACTTGCGTACGCCGTCTGGCGTTTCGTACATGCTGGAAGACCGCAAAATGATGATGCGGCTATTCCCTGACCTGTTCAAGAAATACCCAATAGCGCCAGTTGAACATTACCCGCATGTGTTGCTTAATAATTTACGCTCTGTCGCGCAGACCGGTGTCACTGACCCGACGGTAGTATTACTTTCTCCAGGTGCTTATAACAGCGCCTATTTTGAACATGCCTTCCTCGCCCAGCAAATGGGCATAGAACTGGTGGAAGGCCAGGATTTGTTTGTCCGCAATAACGCCGTCTATATGCGCACCACGCAAGGCCCGCAAAGGGTGGACGTGATTTACCGCCGCATTGACGACGACTACATAGACCCCCTGGTTTTCAAGCCTGATTCCATGTTGGGCGTACCGGGTCTACTCTCCGTCTACCGCAATGGGGGCGTCACATTGGCCAACGCCGTAGGCACCGGCGTTGCCGATGATAAGGCAACCTATATTTATGTGCCGGAGATGATCAAGTTTTACCTGGGTGAGTCTCCCATCCTGCAGAACGTGCCTACGTATCAACTCAGCAAGGAAGATGATCTGGCCTATGTGCTGGATCATCTGCCCGAGCTGGTCGTCAAGGAAGTGCAAGGCTCAGGCGGTTACGGCATGCTGGTCGGCCCGACCGCCAGCAAACAGGAGATAGAAGAATTCAGGTTACGCATTGTTTCCAGACCAGCGAATTACATTGCGCAGCCGACGCTGGCGCTTTCCACCTGCCCGACCCTGGTCGATCAGGGCATTGCGCCGCGCCATGTCGATCTGCGCCCATTTGTGCTTTCCGGCAAAACCGTCAGCGTGGTGCCGGGCGGATTATCCCGTGTGGCACTCAAGGAGGGTTCACTAGTAGTTAATTCGTCCCAGGGCGGTGGCACCAAGGATACCTGGGTGCTGGAACGTGATGATGTGTGTGTAGAACAATCGCAGTCGCAAATGGCTGCTCAACTCCAGCGTCAGGAGGCCGTGATATGTTAAGCAGGACCGCAGAGCATTTATATTGGATGGCGCGCTATATCGAGCGTGCCGAAAACGTGGCGCGCGTGCTGGAGGTGACTTACAGCATGTCGTTGCTGCCCACTGACGCCAGCAACGAAGAGGCATTATGGGATAGCGTGCTGGAAATAGCCGGTGTGCGCGATATTTATGACGCCACCTATGATGACCTCAATGCCGCCCATGTCATCCAACACCTGGTGATGGACAGCAATAATCCTTCCAGCATTTACAGCTCTTTGCGTAATGCCCGCGAAAATGCGCGTGCGGTACGCGTAGCGATGACGGTGGAAACCTGGGAGAACATGAACACACTGTGGCTGGAATTTGGCCAGTATATCAAGCAGGACCTTACCCAGTCTGGCCTGAATGAATTTTGTGAATGGGTGAAAAGTCGCTCTCACCTGTTCCGTGGCGTGTGTTTTGGCACCATGTTACGTGATGAAGCCTTTAGCTTTGTGCGGCTGGGGACGTTTATGGAGCGCGCTGACAATACCGCACGCTTGCTGGATGTGAAATACGAATTTTTGATCCCCATGCAGGAAGCCAACGAAGGCGCGGTGGATTATTACGAATGGAGCGCTGTGCTACGTTCTGTAGCTGCCTTCCAGGCTTACCAGAAAGTGTATCGCGATGCGATCGAGCCGATGAAAGTATCAGAATTACTGATATTGCGCGAGGACATGCCACGCTCACTGCACGCCTGCTACGCCGAGATCATGCCGATTTTGCGGCAGGTGGCCGGTAGCCGGCAAACCGAGGCCGAGCGACTGGCCGGGCAAATGCATGCCAGGCTGCATTACGGCCGCATGCTGGATATCGTCAAAGATGGCGTACACCATTTTCTGGATGAATTTATCTTGGCGAATCGCAAACTGGGTGAAGAGATACAACGTAATTTTTTAAGCGCAACAGCGTAATGCCACAGGGGTTTATCAAATACCGTTTCCACCACACCATCTGGCGTTTCTAATTCGCCCATGCTGCTGAATATCGAGCATCAAACGCAATATATTTACAGTGAACCAGCACAGTACACCATTCAACAATTGCGCCTGACGCCGCGCAATGGCATGGGCCAGCAGGTCAACCATTGGGAGATCAAAGTCAACGGCCAATGCCACGCCTTTGAAGATACTTACGGCAACCTCACCCACACGCTGGTGATAGACCAGCCGCATCATGAATTACTGATTTCAGTGACTGGCGAAGTAGAAACCGGGGTGGAAAGCCCGCCTTCTCACCAGCCACTGCCGGTCGCGCTGTATTTGCGCGAATCCCCGCTCACGCAGGCGGATGCTGCCATGACGGCATTTGCCAGCCAGTTTACGCGGGCATCGTTAGCCGACATGATGTATGCGCTGCGCGACAAAATGGACTACCTCAAAGGCGCCACGCAGGTGCATACACCTGCTGCCGAAGCTTTCAGGCTGGGCAAAGGTGTCTGCCAGGACCATGCGCATGCGTTTATCGGCTGCTGCCGCAGCCTGGGTGTGCCTGCCCGCTATGTCAGCGGTTACCTGTTCACCGAAGATGGCAGCCTGATGCAAACCCATGCCTGGGTGGATGTCTGGCAAAACGAGCAATGGCTGGGGCTGGATATCTCCAATGGTATTTGGACCAATGAAACCCATGTACGGCTGGCGGTTGGCCTGGATTACCGCAGCGCCAGCCCGGTCACCGGCACCCGCATCGGCGGTGGTCTGGAAGGCATGTCCAGCGTGGTCAGCGTCAATCAAACGGCATTGACGCATGACCAGCGCCAGCAACATCAAGACCAGCTCTATCAACAGGCACTTTCCGCGCAACAATAAGCACGTGATTTACCGCAGTGGAGTCGTGCAGACGGCCCGTGCTATCATGTCACTTTAGCGACTCCGCTTTTTTCTTCCATACCGTTATGACATATTGTGTAGGCATCCTGCTGGAACAAGGGCTGGTGCTCGCGTCTGACACACGTACTAACGCGGGTGTTGACCAGGTAGCCATTGCCCCAAAAACGCATGTATTTGAACTCACGGGCGAGCGTGTGATCGTGCTGCTCACCGCGGGCAATCTGGCGATCACGCAATCCGTCGTCAACCTGTTGCGTGAACAGATTAAAGAGCCCGAACAAGGCACGCCCAACCTGAACAGTGTGCACTCCATGTTTGAAGCTGCCAGTGTGGTAGGGGCAGGCATGCGCAGCATCTATCATCGCGATGGCGAGTCGCTCAAGGAACATGGCATTGATTTCACCGCCAGCATCCTGGTGGCCGGGCAGATCAAGGGCGAAAAGCCGCGCCTGTTTAACGTGTATGCAGCTGGCAATTTTATTGAAGCCACTTCAGATACACCCTATTTGCAGATCGGCGAAACCAAATACGGCAAACCCATCATAGACCGCGTGATCAATTACCACACCGATATGATGGAAGCCGTTAAATGCGTGCTGATTTCCTTTGATTCCACTATCCGCAGCAATATTTCTGTCGCCATGCCTATCGATTTAATGATTTACCGTACCGACACTCTGACCGCCGATTGCCGCCAGCGCCTGACCGAGCGCGACCCATATTACGCCAGCGTCCATAAAGGCTGGGGCGAAGGGTTGAAAACAGTGTTTTCTTCATTGCCTAATCCGGAATGGGGTGCATGATGAGCCACGGCCATTTATTTGTGATTTCTGCCGCTTCCGGCGCCGGTAAAACCAGCCTGGTACGCGCCATGCTGGCACAAGACCCGCTACTTAAATTATCCGTTTCGCACACCACCCGTGAGCCACGTCCGGGCGAAGAAGACGGCATTCATTACCACTTTGTGCCTGAAGATGCATTTCTGGAGATTCTGGACCAGGGCGGTTTTATGGAAAGTGCGCATGTGCACAATGCCCGCTATGGCACCGCGCAAAGTGAAGTGGAAAATGCCCTTGCAGAGGGCCGCGATGTGATTCTCGAGATCGACTGGCAAGGCGCCCAACAGATCCGCACCCTGTTTCCGCAAGTGACTTCGATTTTTATTTTGCCACCTTCCATCGAGGCGCTTTCGCACAGATTGAACAGCCGCGGACAGGATAGCGAAGCCGTGATCGCCCGCCGCTTAGCCGCCGCGCGTGAGGAGATGCGTCACGTGCATGAGTTTGATTATGTTACAATTAATGACAATTTTGACGTGGCGCTGCAGGATTTGATCGCCATCGTGCGTGCCAAGCGCTTGCAGCTTGACCGCCAGGTTGCCTGCCACGCGTCACTGATTCAATTACTCACCTGATACCAGCGCAATCCGCCGCTGATCTGTGATTCAATACAATGTAGAGGTTTTTTATGGCTCGTATTACCGTCGATGATTGCTTGGACAACATCCCTAATCGTTTTCAACTAACCCTGGTAGCCGCTTACCGCGCCAGACAAATCGCCAATGGCTCTGACCCGCTGGTGGCCGGTTACGCTCAAAAAGACAAACCGACCGTGATCGCCCTGCGTGAAATCGCAGCCGGTAAAATCGGTGTCGAACTGTTAGAGAAAAAAGGCCAGGCTTAAGCATTTATGCCGCACACCCAAGGCGACCATGCCTATCGTAAGTCTAAATCACCACTAGAAGAAGCAGACTTACTCCCAGCTGACCGTGAGGATTCCCCCCTCACGCAGCTGATCCGTAAATACCTCAACGAAGAAGAAGTACAGCTGGTGTGGCAGGCGTATCGCTACGCCGAGCAGGCGCACGCCGGTCAAACGCGCAAAACCGGCGAACCCTACATCACCCACCCGATCTCTGTGGCCTGCATCCTGGCCAAGCTGCATCTGGATTTGCCCACCCTGCTGGCTGCGTTGCTGCATGATGTGGTGGAAGATACCGAGATCAATAGCGCCGAGATTGCCGAAAAATTTGGCAAGCAGGTGGCTGACCTGGTCGATGGCCTGACCAAGCTGGACAAAGTAGAACTGCAAACAGCCACCCAGGCCCAGGCAGAAAATTTCCGCAAAATGCTGCTGGCCATGAGCCAGGATGTGCGCGTGATCCTGGTCAAACTGGCCGACCGCCTGCACAATATGCAGACCATGGACGCCATGCGTCCGGAAAAACAAAAACGCATCGCGCGTGAAACACTGGATATTTACGCCCCAATCGCCAACCGGCTAGGGCTCAACCCTATTTTCCACGAACTGGAAGACCTGAGCCTCAAGTATTTGTACCCCAATCGCTATCGCGTGATTGATAAAGCTATCCGTACCGCGCGTGGCAATCGCAAGGAAGTCATCAGCAAGATTCTGGAAGCGATCCAGAACCAGCTCACGCACTACCATCTTGAATTTAATGTAGAAGGCCGCGAAAAGCATCTTTTCAGCATTTACAAGAAAATGATCGAGAAATCGATGAAATTGTCGCAAATTGGCGACATTTACGGTTTTCGCGTGATTGTAAAAGATACTGCCGCCTGCTATCTGGCGCTTGGTGCGCTACATGCGTTATACAAGCCGATTCCCGGCCGCTTTAAAGACTATATCGCCATCCCCAAAGCCAACGGCTATCAATCGCTACACACGACGTTATTCGGCCCGTTCGGCACGCCGATAGAAGTACAGATACGCAGCCAGGAAATGCACAATATCGCCGATGCTGGCGTGGCCGCGCACTGGCTGTACAAAACCACCGATGCGCACCTGACCAAACTGCAACAGCAAACGCATCAGTGGCTGCAACGCCTGGTAGAAATCCAGACTGAAAGTGACGACAGCCACGAATTCCTGGAAAACTTCAAAGTCGACCTTTTCCCCGACGAAGTCTACATTTTCACGCCTAAAGGCAACATTATGGCGCTGCCACGCGGTTCTACCGCGGTGGATTTTGCTTACGCGGTGCATTCTGACGTCGGCAACAGTTGCGTAGCGGTCAAGATCAATAACGAACTGGCGCCATTGCGTACTGAAATGCGTAACGGCGACCATGTCGAGATCATCACCGCACCTTTGGCCAAACCTAATCCGGCCTGGCTGAATTACGTGGTCACCGGCAAGGCGCGCTCACATATCCGCCATTACCTGAAAACGGTAAAAGTGGAAGAATCTGCCCAGCTGGGCGAGCGCATGCTCAATGTGGCCCTGCGCGCCATGCATATCCAGCCAGGTGATATTTCTGACAAGCAATGGCAAAAAGTCATGAATGACTACGGCGCCAAAACCCGCCAAACCATACTCACGGATATCGGCCTAGGCAAACGTAACAGCCTGATGGTGGCGCATCAGTTATTGGCACACCCGGCAGACGCTGAAGACAAAACCAGCAAGACGCTGGACACCATTACCATCCGCGGTTCAGAAGGCATGGCGGTGCAATTCGCCCCATGCTGCCGCCCTATCCCAGGCGACCCTATCCTGGGCTTTATCAATAAAGACAAAGGGCTGGTCATTCATACCCATGATTGCCAGGCCATCCGCAAATTCAAGCTGGACCCGGAAAAATGGCTGGATGTTGAGTGGGATGCCGATCCGAAAAAACTGTTCAGCGTGAACCTGCGTATCTCTGTGGTGGATGAACGCGGCATGCTGGCTAAAATCGCAGCCACCATCGCCAATGCAGATGCCAACATTGATAACGTCAGCGTCGAATCCAGTGATGGCAGCCAGTATTCCAACGTGAACTTCACCGTACAGGTGCACAACCGCGTGCATCTGGCGACCCTGATCCGTAACCTGCGAAAAATCCAGCAAGTGGTACGCATTAACCGGGTTAAGGGCAACCAGCTGGAACAACGTATCCAGTAAACGGCGGGTGATGGCCACATGCCTTCCTTGAGCGATATCCGAGGTTTCACCCCTGCCGTATGCAGCCAGCTGGAAAAACTGGGCATACACACACCACAGGCTTTATTGCTGCATCTGCCGTTGCGCTACCTGGACGAAACGCATGTCACCGCCATTCGTGATCTGCGGCTGGGCGAACAGGCACAGGTCGAAGGCGTGGTAGTGCATAACGAAGTCAGCTACAAGCCACGCAAAATGCTCAATGTGCGGGTGCAGGACGACTCCGGCATCATCAATTTACGCTTTATCCATTTCTACCCCAGCCAGATCACCGCCCTGCAAACCGGCACCCGTATACGTGCGTTTGGCGAGGTCCGCCCCGGATTTTTTGGCTATGAGATGGTGCACCCGCAGCAACGCAAAGTAAAAGAAGACACACCGGTGAGCACCGCGCTGACGCCGGTGTACCCGTCCACCGCAGGCCTGAGCCAGAACACGATACGAAAAGCCGTCAACTTGGTGCTAACTGCCGACTACTTGCAGGAAACTTTGCCAGAATGGGCCTATCAAACGCTGCAACTGCCAGACTTCGCCAGCAGCCTGCAACAACTGCACCAACCCAGCCCGGAGATCGCTTTATCCACGCTGGAAAACCGCAGCCATCCCGCCTGGCAACGGCTGGCGTATGACGAATTACTGGCGCAGCAATTATCCATGCGCCAGCACTACGCGCGCCGCAAACAAGGCCATGCGCCCGCGGCTGCACCATCTAAACAACTGGTGCCGCAATTACTGGCCAGCCTGCCATTCGCCTTAACCATGGCACAGCAGAAAGTCGTCGCCGAGATCAGCCATGATTTAAATCAGCCGCACCCTATGCAGCGCCTGTTACTGGGCGATGTCGGCAGTGGCAAAACCATCGTCGCCTGCCTGGCGGCTTTGCAGATGATAGAACAAGGCTGGCAGGTAGCCATCATGGCGCCGACCGAGATCCTGGCAGAACAGCATTACAAAAAACTCAGCGGCTGGTTACAGCCTTTGGACATAGAGATCGCTTGGCTGACCGGTAGCCAGAACAAGAAAACGCGTGAGCACTCACTGGCGCGCATTGCCAGTGGTGAAGCCATACTGGCCATAGGCACACATGCTTTATTCCAGGACGAAGTCCAGTTCAAACAATTGGGGTTAGCCATTGTCGATGAACAGCACCGTTTTGGCGTACACCAGCGGCTGGCGCTACGCAAAAAAGGCCAGCGCACAGACCTGGAACCGCACCAGCTCATGATGTCGGCGACGCCGATCCCGCGAACGCTCTCCATGAGTTATTACGCTGACCTGGATGTGTCCGTGATTGACGCCTTACCGCCCGGCCGTACGCCAGTGGCAACCAAGCTGGTGGCAGATGACCGTCGCGAAGAGATCTTGCAGCGGGTACGCGAAGCTTGCGCCCTGGGCCATCAGGCTTATTGGGTATGCCCGTTGATTGAAGAATCGGAAACCCTGCAATTACAAACCGCTAACGATACCTATGCTTATATGCAGCAAGCTTTCCCCGAGTTAAAGGTTGGCCTGGTGCATGGCCGCATGAAGCCAGCCGAAAAGCAGGCGGTGATGCAGGCGTTTGCCGCCAACGAAACGCATTTGCTGGTGGCGACCACTGTGATTGAGGTGGGTGTAGACGTGCCTAACGCCAGCCTGATGGTGATTGATCATGCCGAGCGCATGGGCCTCAGCCAATTGCACCAGTTGCGTGGTCGCGTAGGGCGCGGCGCGGCCAAAAGTACCTGCATACTGCTCTATAGCAAACAGCAATGTTCACAGATAGGTCGCGCTAGGCTGAAAGTGATTTATGAAAGCACGGATGGTTTCCATATTGCCCAGGCCGACCTGCAACTGCGTGGCCCCGGCGAATTGCTGGGTACGCGCCAAAGCGGTGTGCCCATGCTGAAGATCGCTGACCTGGAACGTGACGTCGATTTACTGGAACAGGCCAAGCAGGTGGCTGATCAACTTTTGTTAAAAACGCCAGAAGCAGTTGCCGCGCATCTGCAACGCTGGCTCAGTCACGGTGACGAGCTGGTCAAAGTGTAAGGCCTAGTTACCCGCCGCGCGAGTAGTGCCGTTATTCAACAGATTGTCATTGCTCGATACCAGGACGGCCAATTCAGATTGCAAACTGGTTTCAAATGCCTCTAATGGCAATGGCTTGCTAAATAAATAACCCTGGAAACGATGACAACCCATGGTTTGCAGCAAGGCCTTTTGCGGTTGCATTTCAACGCCTTCGGCAATCACCGTTTGCCCCAGGTTTTTCGCCATATTGATAATGGTTTCGACGATGAACGTGTCGTAAGTGTTGTGCAGGATATCCTTGATAAAACTTTTATCGATTTTCAGTTCATCAAGCGGCAGCCGCTTCAGCACCGATAATGAAGATTGACCGGTACCAAAATCGTCCAGTGAAAAAGTCATTCCTAATGCTTTTAGTGCCTGGATCTTGCCTATGATCTCTTCCACATTGCGCACAATCAGGCTTTCGGTGAGCTCAAGCCGCAACAGGCGCGGGTCGCAACCACTTTGCAGCACGGTATCAGTCACCATTTGCACGAAGTCCGGCTGATTAAACTGCACGGCACTGACATTGACTGACAGCTTCAGCGTACGCGTCAATGGCGCATTGGCCCAGCGCCTGAGTTGCTGGCATGCCTGTTGCAATACCCACTGCCCTATCGGCACGATCTCGCCGGTCTCTTCTGAAATAGGGATGAACTGGTCGGGCGGGATCATGCCCAAGGTCGGATGCTGCCAGCGCAGTAGCACCTCTGCGCCTATCGGCTGATGTGTTTCATCCACCTGCACTTGGAAATACAGCAATAGCTGATTGCCCTGCAATGCGAATGCGAGGTCAGTTTCCAGCGTGGCGCGCGTCTTGACCGCCGGATGCAGCACTTCGTCGTACATCTCGACGCTATTCAGGTTATCGGATTTTTTTGCCTGGTACATGGCAATATCAGCGCGCCTTAATACTTCGGCTTCACTATAATCATCACCAAGAAACAGGCAGATGCCTATGCTGGGCGTTGTACGGTATTTACTTTGCTGTAACTGGAAAGCCTGCGAAAAGACCGCCATCATCTTTTCCGCCGCCACCTGCGCAGACTTGATGGCTTCAGTTTTGTCGCTGCCCAGCTCGTCCAGCACCGCGATAAACTCATCCCCGCCCATACGCGCAATGGTGTCTTTTTTGCGCAGGCATTGCTGTAACCGTGTAGCGACCTGCTGCAATAATTCATCCCCGGCCTGGTGGCCTTTGCTGTCATTCAGGCCTTTAAAATTATTCAGATCCAGCGATAGCACTGCGCCATAAGATTGGCTACGGGCACACCGCGCAAACGCCTGTTGCAAGCGGTCAGACAGCAGGCGGCGGTTCGGTAGGTTGGTCAAAAAATCATAATAGGCCAACTGGTGGACTTTTTTATTGTCCAGATTGGAAGCAATGCGCAAGGAGATATTTTCGCGCAGGCTTTTGGCCAGTGCATGCCCCGCCACCGTGACATACAGCACATAGACGATGAACAGCACCGCCAGCGCAATAGAGACCGAGCTGCCGTGGGCGATAAAGCGCGGGATCATAAACAGCAGGATGCCGCCGGTGAACAGGTTGGTGGTTAAACTATCTACCGAGTAAATGACGATGCCGGCGCCGGAAACGCCGACCAGTGCAAAAATCAGAAACGCCTGGTTGGCGGGTGCAGCCTCAGGGAACAGCAAAATACCAGCTAGGCCCCAGGCTAAACCGCAAAAACCGGTGGTGAATCGAAACCAGTGTAACCAGCGCCGGCTATGCAAGGCGCGTTGTTGATCTTTGTAATAGAGAAAGCTGAAGTAAGCGCGGCTGCCATATGCACACAAGAAAATAACCGTCCAGATGACCAGGATAGTGTGGTCTATGAAATGGCGCTGCGTCAGCAAAAGCGCGGCCATGACCACGATGGCAGCCATCAGTGATCTACGATTATTTGCATATAGCATTTCCACGATTTCTGCGTGTAATGCTGTTGATTCCGCCGCGGTGCTCAACGCCGTACCCCCTGATATTGTATTTATGCAATATTCATCGGTGGTTTTAAACCCACACTTTAATTCATGCTTAAATCATGCACCAAAAGCAAAGCAAAAACACCATTCTTAAATTCGTTTTACCGGTGATAAATTGAATTTCGCGACGATGTGCTAAAAATCAGCGTTTTGAACAGAAAATGACAGCATGATCAGCCATGCAACCAGTTGCGTACCAGCTTTGTGTAACGTGGCATCACTACATACACCATCAGCCCGACCACCACGCCGGTGATCAAAAATGTATGCAACAGCTGGCTTTGCGGCAAACCCGCCTGGTCCATGACGGGTATCATCAGGAACGACACGCCGCTCACCAAGGGAAAAATCGCTGACCAGGTGAGTAAAAATTGTTTCCAGCGCACCGGCAACAATACCTTGCCGGTTTCTGCCGCGCCGGTTTCTGTCGCAAACCAGAAATCCAGCCCACTTTTGATCTGGTAGCTGTCTTTGGCACTTAACAGGCTTTCAACTTTAGCGATCAGTTGCTGGCGGATATCGGAAGACAGCCATTGTTTCAGGTGTTGCTCGCTGTCGTAGCGGATCACTACTGTATAAGTATCGGTATAACCGGCGATGGGGCGGATCAGATGCCAGTCGAGCATGCCGGCTGATGCCTTGCATGCGGCACTGATCTCTGTCAGCCACTGCTCATAGGCGGGTTGCTGTGCTAGATCAACCCGGTGACTAATCACTGCACTGGCGCCATGTGGCAGATTGAGGGATGCTGGTTGCTGGCTCATATTCAGGGAAATCCTTTTATCTTAAGTTGTGCATAAACAGCGCTAGCTGCGTCTTATTGTTGTGGCAGCCTTACCATTGTTACAGATGTTTTTTTAAGGTGATTCTTTAAACTGCGGTTTTAATTCTGCCAGCGCCAGGTCAATAAACGCCCTTAATTTTGGCGGCATAAAGCGCTGCTGCGGGTAGACCAGATGCACATTATCTGCGCGCCCCAGCCAGGCCGGCAACACCCGCACCAGTTGCTGGCTGCGTTGCGATGGCTGGCAGATAAAAGTAGGCAACAACGCCACGCCCTGCCCGTTTTCAGTCATGGCTTTGACCACGCCGATGCTATTCACCAGCGTGCGGCCACTCATGGGCACACTGATCTCGCTACTTTCATTGCTGAGCACCCAATGTTCACGCCCCATAGGGGTAAATTGCAGGCAAGTGTGCGCATGCAGATGGGGTGGCGCTTCGAGTTTGGGTGCCTGCTGCAAATATTGCGGGCTGGCGAACAAAGCCCATTGGATGGTACCCAGGGATTTGGCGATCAGGCTGGAATCACGCAAGTCACCGGTACGGATCGCCACATCCACACCTTCGGCAATCAAATCGACATAGCGGTCAGTCAACAGCATTTCAACAATCAATTCGGGGAATTCGATTTGCACACGTCTGACCAGCCCGGCCAGCAAGGCATCACCCAGGTCAGCGGGGGCGGTGACTTTCAAAGTGCCTTTGGGTTGCTGCCTGGCGGCATCCAATGCGGCTTCGGCTTCCAGCAAATAACCCAGCCCGATCGCGGCCTGTTCAAAATACAAGGCGCCACTCTCTGTGAGATGCAAGCGCCGCGTAGTGCGCTGCAACAAGGTCACGCCCAGCCGCTTTTCAAGCCGGGCCACACGCGTGCTGATGGTAGAAGTCGGCAAGCCCAGCTGGCGCGCGGCGGCGCTGAAGCTGCCGGCTTGCACCACTTTGACGAATACCGCTGCCTCGTTCAAATCCATGATTGTTCATTATATTGAAAAGTAATTTATCATTTAACCATCTAGTGCGCTAAAAGTCATCTGTTTATAGTGTGAACCATCGCAACACGACATGAATACACAAGGAGCGCATCATGAAAAAACTGGCTTTTATCAAACGTAGCAACGGTAACCACTGGGTAGGTGATGGCTTTCCGGTACAAAGCATTTTTTCCTACAGGGATATCGCTGAAGAAATGTCTCCATTCTTGCTGATGGATTATGCAGGCCCGGCCCGCTTTGAGCCAACCGAGCAACGCCGTGGCGTCGGCCAGCACCCGCACCGTGGTTTCGAAACCGTGACCATCGTCTATGACGGCCAGGTGTCACACCATGACTCTACCAATGCCGGCGGCACCATAGGCGAAGGTGAAGTGCAATGGATGACCGCCGGTAAAGGCATTATCCATGAGGAATACCATGGTGATGACTATGCCAAAAGTGGCGGCCCATTTGAAATGATCCAGTTGTGGGTGAATTTGCCTGCCAAAGACAAAATGACCGCACCAGGTTATCAGGGAATTACCCGCGCAGATATCCCTGAAGTGGCATTACCGGATGACGCAGGCAAGGTCCGTGTGATTGCCGGGGAATATGCAGGTCACACCGGCCCGGCCAAGACTTTCAGTGTTATGAATGTGTGGGATGTACGCCTGAATGCAGGCACCCGCACCGTATTCAACCTGCCTGAAGGCCACACGACTGCGATCTTTGTGCTTAAAGGCGCAGTAAAAACCGGCAGCGTACATACCATACGCCCTTCCGAGCTGGCCGTGATGCAGCGCGAAGGCACTGAACTGGTGTTGCAGGCACAGCAGGACACCGTGTTGCTGTTATTGAACGGTGAGCCATTGAACGAACCAGTGGTTGGCCATGGCCCGTTTGTGATGAACACCTGGGAAGAGATAGACCAGGCCATCAATGACTACAACCTGGGCCGTTTTGCGACTGCCTGACGTTAGAAGTTTTACCTGTTTTCAATTTATAAAAAACCATTTTTGAGAGGATTTATCATGAGCAATAACAAACCTTACGTACGCCTGGACCGTGACAACGCAGTGGTATTACTGGTCGACCATCAAGCCGGATTATTATCGCTGGTACGTGACATTGAACCTGACCGTTTCAAGAACAACGTACTGGCGCTGGCGGATGCGGCTAAGTTTTTTAACCTGCCGACCATACTCACCACCAGCTTTGAAACCGGCCCCAACGGCCCATTGATGCCGGAGTTGAAAGCCTTGTTCCCGGATGCGCCTTATATCGCCCGTCCTGGTCAGATCAACGCCTGGGATAACGAAGATTTCGTCAAGGCGATCAAAGCCACCGGCAAAAAGCAATTAATCATTGCCGGTGTGGTGACTGAAGTATGTGTGGCTTTCCCTGCCCTGTCTGCGATTGAAGAAGGCTTTGAAGTGTTTGTGGTCGGCGATGCTTCCGGCACCTTTAACGAACTGACCCGCGATGCGGCATGGCGCCGCATGGAAGCGGCCGGAGCACAAATGATGACCTGGTTTGGCGTGGCCTGCGAGTTGCACCGCGACTGGCGCCGCGATATTGAAGGCCTGGGCGCGCTATGTGCTAACCATATTCCTGATTACCGCAACCTGATGACTGCCTATAATACCCTGCAAGCCAAGTGATCACTGGCTGCAACAAAAGACCCTTTTTGGGTCTTTTTGTATTCATGCAAAATCTTTATACCAATCAGTTTTACATAAAGAAATTCCTACAAAACATTAAGATAAATACTTATTAAATATTTACAATCTAAGGGGTAACCTGCAATTGTCGCGTTTGAAATGAATCTCGTATTCATTTTCACAACAAGACACACGGCAGCCTTAGCGGCTGCCGTTTGCACTCACCTGAATCTGATTAAGGAGTATTCAAATGCCCAGAGGCTCCAACCCCAAGCGTGAACGTGAATACCAAACCTTAAAAACTGAATTCAAAAAAGATCACCGATACCCGGGCCGTGAAGAAGAAGTCGCCGCCAGGATTGTCAATAAACAAAGAAAACGCGCTGGCGAAACAAAAGAGTCTTAAGTATTGAAAGCTGTGAGGTTTGGAATCTGGCCTGATAGCAAAGGCCATCAATGATTTATCCAACACTCAGGCAGTCATGCTTTCAGTCCTTTTGATGAATGGCTTTTATGTTTTATCTAAAAATGTAAATCACAAGTTTGTTTGTCAATAAACACACTTGCGTATGGGAAGTGGGGGTTTATATGCAACCAACCGTGGGCTCAAGAATGTCGCCTCTTGAATATCATCCTGCCTATGAAGTGCTGGATGACCAGATCATGACCGAAGGCGTAGCTGGCGAAATCGTGCCAGACGAAAGCAAAACCAGGCGCAAAGAAAACCTGCAATACACCCTGCGCAAGATTTCTGAAACGACTAACCGTCATTCCGCTTATTCGGCGCGTAGCGTACATGGCAAAAGCCATGGGCTGATCTATGCCGAGATGGAAATCTACGACCATCTGCCTGAACATTTAGCGCAAGGCATGTTTGCAACGCCTAAAAAACTGCCGCTGGTCATGCGTTTTTCTACCGTACCTGGCGATATCCTGAATGACAAATTGTGCACCCCCCGCAGCCTGGCGATCAAGATTTTGGGCGTTGAGGGTGAAAGGCTGAGTGGCAGTGAAGCAGCGACTACGCAAAATTTCCTGTTCGTGAATGGCTCCAGCTTTTTGTCTTCCAGCGTGCAGCAATTCTTATCTAACCTCAAGCTGCTCGCCAACACTGATAACACGCCTGAATTCAAGCAGTTCCTCGCCCAGATATTGCAGGCGACCTCAAAACTGATCGCGTCATTGAGTGGTGGCCGCGAAAGGCTGATAAGTAGTGAAGGGCAGCCGGAAACCAATATCCTCGGCGAAACCTATTTTAGCCAGGACCCTATTTTGTATGGCAATTTCATGGCCAAAGTAGCGCTGGTACCGATCGCTCCGTCGCTTATCGCCTTAACCAACAAGCCTATCGATGTCAGCTTTGCTTCCGATAGCCTGAAAAAATCGGTGGTGGATTTTTTCATTACGCACACGGCCGAGTGGGAATTGCGTATCCAGTTGTGCACCGACATCAATAAAATGCCGATTGAGGATTCCTCTGTGGTCTGGTCTGAAGATGTGTCGCCGTATCTGCCGGTGGCAAAAATCACCGCCAAACCGCAAATCGCCTGGAGCCCTTACCGCTCAGAAGTGGTGGATAATGGCATGATGTTCTCGCCCTGGCATGGCATCAAGTCCCACCGGCCGTTAGGCTCAGTCATGCGTTTGCGCAAAATCACTTATGAAATGTCCAAACATACCAATGCCATGTCGATCGGGAAAGCCATTCCTGAACCCACGCACCTGGATGACTTATGCTAGATGGTTATTGTTAGAGGCCTTATTAAACGGCTTCTGCGGATCGTGATAAAAAAACGGCGACCTGGTTTGGTCGCCGTTTTTTATTGATGGTGTTTGTCAGCTTGTTAATGGCCTATGCGCCAAGCCAACCCTCATCTGGCGACATTGCGGTAGCGCAAACGATAGACCAGCAGATCTGGAATATAGGTCGCGATCACCATCAGTGCCGCCAGCGTCAGGAACAACCATTTCACTGAATAACTGGTCACAAATTTGGCTGCCGGGGTTTGCGATTGCACAAACTCATAAAACGCCGGCTGGTCCACGCCTTCAATATATTGCCCTTTGATATCGGAGGCCAGTTCTTTCAAATGTTCCACATCCTGGCTGGATAAATAGCGGTCAAATTCGGCATACGCCACCGGCGGGTCCGGATCGTCTTTGCTGGCATCGTTGTAATTCACACCGCCGCCCGCGCTTTCGGCGGCTGCATCTGTTCCCCAGTAACCGACAAATTTGTTGTTGGCATTAAAGCGCTTGATAGGCGCTGGCTCGGTGCCACCTATGCCGACAAAGATCACATTCTTGCCTATGCGCACATCGCTGATATCCAGCTTGTTGATGCCGTTGGCTTTCGGGGCTTCATCGCCATCGGTAAAAAACAGCATTTGCGCGGGGATATTCAGGTAGTCAAACGTAGCCTCAGCCGCTTTCACACCAAACGTCATGCGGCTGTTACCGCTCCAGGCCATACGCCATTCCAGATGGTTGATACTATCAGTGATGATGTCAAAGTTAGCGCACACTTCCAGTGGCATAAACAATAACGCTACATTCTCAGCCGCAAATACACCGACACTGACATAAGTGCCACAAGGGGATGTTTTCACGACCTGCTTCATCAGGTGTTGCGTGTAAGCCAGGCGTGTCGCAGGCTTATCGGCGACCTTCATATCTTCCGCGTTCATGCTTTGCGAGATATCAGCCAGCAACAGATAGTTATGCACTTCCTGCTTGAGCTGGATCTCCGGTTTGACCAGCGCCAGTACCAGGAAAATCATGGCACATAACAACAAAGCCGTTTCGTAGTTGTGTTTTAACAGTGCAAAAAAACGTTTCATGGCAACCCCTGTGGCAGGTTACTGATCTCCAGGCCAGACGGATCCTGGGGCACGGTCTTGATATGCCTGGGGATCACGCCATGCAGCAGGCTCAGGTTGAATTTGGCTGCCTGGTTGTGCGGGTCAAGCTTTAACGCCTGCTCATACGAAGCACGCGCCTGCAGATAATCGAACTTTGCCTGTTCCTGAATCGCACCGTCTGCCTCTACCAGGCGTTGCAAACCGGAGCGGAACAGGTGATTACCGATATTGAAATGGATCTGCGATTTCAGCAGGGGGTCAGGCTCGAACACTTGCTCATCCTGCTTTTTAGGTGCTTCCAGCAATTGCCCGAAATTCTGGCTGGCATGCTTGAAGTTACCGGTTTTCCCTTGCTGGTAAGCATCGGCAAATTTACGGTGGAAGGCAAACTGGTCACCTTCCAGCACCTCGCCCCTTTGCAGAATGCTGTTGGCAGAGGCGATCTTATTCACCTGGAAACCTTCGTACACAGTGCCGACCAGCCCGACGAACAACAATAGTCCCAGTACCTGGTTTTTGCGCGCTATATGGTTTTTCATTCATACACCCTTAAATTTTTAATACCCAGGATCAACAACACCAGCACCAGTGCACTGATCACGAATATTTTTGAATAATCAAAACCGGCGATGGTTTCGTTATACTTAATGACCTTTTTCTCACGCGAATCAATGTCATTGATCGCTGATTGCAGAGTCTCCGGATTGTCGGCTTCATAGGCTTTGTATTTCAGCCCCAATGACTGGAAGTATTTATGCAGCACGATCGAATTTGGCGTGCGGCCTTCTTCGTATTCGTCCTTGGAGAAGATACTGGCCTCGCCGGGTTCGCGTAGCATGATCCAGTAGATACTCAGTTTGCGGCTCTTCAGGCGTTCGCTCAGTAAAAACTTCACGCGTGGGCTCAGCTTGCCCGCGCCATCTGATAATAAAATCACCGCACGAGAACCGGAGTTCTGGATGTTATCGAACAGGCCGACCGCTTCCGTCAAACCGGCGCCGATATTGGTCTGGTTCAGTGACGGGCTGGTCGCCGCCACGATCGCCGCATGGATCGCGTCGCGATTGGTGGTGATTTTGATGCCGTACAAGGCCGAGTTGGTAAAGCCAACCACGCCCATCATGTCGTTCGGCCGTGAGTCGATAAACTGGGTAATGATGCGCCGTGCGGTCGCGGATTTGATCTCAGCTACATGCCCGGACGAATCACCGGCAAACGGGTGATCCATACTGACACTGCGGTCTATCACCATCACCGTTTGCGCGCCCTTGCCTACCTTAGGCACCTGCTCATCCGAACCTCTGGGCGAGGCCAGTGCAATCACGATGCTCAGCAACAGCAACGACATGATGACTTTAACCGCCAGGTTCAGCCGGTCAGAAAAAACGTCTTCGGGCACGATATCCAGCCAGCTGTAATGCTGGCCCTGATGGCCTTTTAACCAGAAAGGCAGCAGCGCGATCGGCAACAGCGCAAATGCCCACGGATGCAAGATAATCATGCCACGCCCCGCTCGCAATCACGCAGCTGTTTGCTGAGTTGCACCAGTTGCGCGATCACCTGCTGGCTGTCGCGTGTTTTAACGTCATATAAAGACTGATTGGACGCTTCAAAGAATTGCGTGATCTCGCTTTGCATGCCTTTAAAACCAGGGCGCAAACGCATAAATTCTTCGATATCCCGCGCAAAAATGTTCGCGCCATAATGCTGGTTAAAAGCTTGATGCAGATACACCAGTGCTTTTTTCTCTTCCACCGCCGTTTTTGGTTTGGATGATTTTGCCAGGCGTTTGAGCTGGCGATGGGCGCGGGCAAAAGCACCGCCCATAAACGGTAACCATTGCCCATCGGCATTGATATAAAGCAAGCCCGCCAGGCTGGCGACCAGCAAGGTGACAAATAACCCCAGGCGTTGCTCATCGGCACGGCTTACGATCAGTGGCGTTTTAAATTCCGGCAGCAGGTTCTTCTTGGCGGTGGCAGTACCGCCTGTGACCAAAGGTGAAAACCAGAAGCCCCAGGCAGGCACTTCAACTGTCGTTGCCGTTGCCCCGGTAAATGCGAGTTTCTCAGCCGGTAAATGCATCACACTCGGGTAAGTGCTGACAGCAAATACCTGGTAACTGAGTTGCAGGGTGTATTGAGTATGGTCAGATTGCGGCTTGGTTTGTAGGGCCACATCGACCAACTCAATGCCGTCATGCTTGCTGCCTTTTTTAGGCAAGGCATTGTCGGCCAGTGTATACGCTGTTGGCGCATCGACCACCACCGTTCTGCTCAGTACATCGCCAATATGCACGCCATTGGTAGAAGGCGGATTGGTCACTGTCACCACTGGTGCCGATGTCACCGAAGTGCTGGCAGGTGGCGCGGCCTCTTCTGCCACCACGATACTGGCGGTGCCTAATAAGCTGGCGACTAGCACCAGGCGTTGCAGCGCCTGGCGGTTCGTCTGGTATGAAATCTGTTTTAGCATAATTGTATATTTCGCTCGGTTAACTGGTGATCACTATTTGCTTTTCACGCTGTTTGGGTCACATGGCTTGTTCAAAATAATGCGTCATCAGCTCTGGCCGGTAGTCACCGTGCATAAACAGCGCCGGACTATCAAAACGCAAAAACAAGGCTTCCAGCGCATGCCTGCGTGCATTAAATGCAGCTAGGAATTTTGCTTTCACTTCGCTGCGGAAAAACAGCGTACGGTTAAGACCGGTTTCGAGATCTATCATGGTGCCAAAGCCAAACTTGGGCAGTTTTTTGTATTCCTCGTCATCCCATAGCACGATAGGAATGACCTTATGCGCCGACATCGCCAGCAAGGTTTTTTCTATCAGGCTCAGAGGCATATGAAAGTCTGAAATCCAGAACACCAGCGCACGCGTCTGGCCGAGGAAATTGGGCACATCAGTCACGCCCTCCACGCCTATGCGCAAATGCCGGTAGTCATGCAACAAGGCAATGGCGGCTTTACTCTGGTGCAAATTGCGGCTTAACGGCAAGGTGAAATCTTCGATCACCTGCTGGTTATAGCCAATAAACCCGAACAGATCACCCGCGTTGTAGGCCGAATTCGCCACCGCGGTGGCAATCTCGATCGCAGTATCCAGCTTGCGCTTGCGCCCACTGAATTGCATGGAGCTGGACAAATCACACACAGCGTAAATAGGCGTGGTGCTGTCCTGGTTAAACTGCCGCACCTGCACTTGCTCAAACGGGTCACGTATGGTCTGACGCAAATCCATGCGCCGCGCATCCGGGTAATCGACCAGGTTGACGGTACCACGGTAATCCGAGCCCAGGCCACGCTGGGTACCGGCATGATCACCCAGTTGTATGCTGTCCGATTTCCAGCCGATCACATACTCGAACGGCCGCGCATAGCTCGCATCGTCATACTGCCCGGCTGGCTGCTTATCCGCTTTTTTGATGAATGAACGTATCATTGGCTGGCTTTAGGCTGCTTTGCTGAAGGTCAGGCTAGGCACGGCAAGCGTGCGGATGATATTGGTCGTCAGTTCACGCGCCAGCGCCGTCCTGCGGTTTTCATAGGCCGCGTTAAACACCAGGCGGTGCGAGATCACTTCGTGGAACACGGCATGGATATCTTCCGGATACAGGCTGTCGCGGCCATTCAGCCAGGCATTCACGCGGGCCGCTTTCATCAGCATGCCCATGCCGCGCGGGCTGGCGCCGGTCTGGATCACACGGCCGACATCCACACTGTCCATGGTCACGCCAAACTTCTCCGGGCTTTGCGTGGCATCCCACAGATCCATGGTGTACTCTTCCAGCACATCGCTGGATTTGATGTGGTCTTGCAGTAAGTCAGAAAACGCATTCAACTGGTCAAATTTCAGGATATCGCTCTCTACCTGTTGCGTCAGTTTTTCGGCATGCTGGAATTTGGTATTGAACACCAGTGACTTTTTCAGCTCGCGGTCAGACGGGATCTCGATCGGGATCTCCATCATGAACCGGTCACGCGCCGCAGAAGGGATCTCAAACGTCTCGTTTTTTTCCACCTGGTTACGGTCAGCAAACACGATCATGTGCGGCATGCGGTATTCTTTTTTGAACGCGCTGATATGGCGCTCGGCCATCACGCGCAGCATCAGCGCATGCACTTGTGGCCGGGCACGGTTGATCTCATTAAAGAAAAACACGGATAAGTTTTCACCCGCGCGCAGCAGCGGGCCTTCGTCAATCTGCGGCCTGCCGTCCGGGCCGAGGAAGGTATGGTAGATCAGGTCATTCGGCATCAGATCCACCGTGCCCTCGATCCGCTCGTAAGCGCCACCGATACCGCGCGCAATCGATTGCAACAAAGTGGTTTTACCGACACCGACGCCGCCATCCAGCAACACATGGCCGCGTGCAAAAATCGCAATGTTCATCAAACGAATGGCTTTGCTTTGCCCAACAATCACCTGGTTGACCTGCTTTTCCAGGTTCAGAGCATGGTTACGCCAATCTGCCAATTGAATATCTAATGAAGCGGACATGAATCTTTCCTTTAATAGAATGTTTCAAAAATGTAACAGAATGTAACTAGTCCACAATCCTCCAGTTTCGAGAACTTTGCTGGTCCAGTTAAATATGCGATATAGTGAAGGTTACATAGTCCAGATTGCGACTAAAGAAAAGGGATTTTTTCCCGCTGTTGCGTATATTCAGCGGCGGATGGAGACGTGAAAAATGCTACGTTCGTGGAGCCTTAAATTAACCATTACCGACACCTCGGGGTTACCGGTCTACCTGCAAATCGCCCAGCAAATCATGGAAGAGATCCAGCGCGGCCGCCTGGCGCCTTCGACCGCCATGCCAGGCACGCGGGAGCTGGCCGAAAAACTGCAGGTCAACCGTAAAACGGTGATCCTGGCCTATGATGAACTGATCGCCCAGGGCTGGCTGGTTTCCGAGCAGCGCCGGGGCTCGTTTGTTTCTGCCAGCCTGCCTAACTTCAATGCACAGCCGCAAACAGCCAATACCAGCAAGCAACCCGCCAATGTGGTGGAAGCGACCAATCACCCGCTGCTGAGTTACCAATCGCCGGTCGATGGCGTGATCGACTTTAATGACGGCATCCCCGATGCGCGACTGATCCCGTTCAATATCCTGTCGCGCGCATTCAGGCATGCACTCATAGGTTCCAGCAAAGGCAAAAGCCTGGGGTACGGCGACCCGCGCGGCACACTGGCGTTACGGCAATCCATCGCCACCATGCTGAATATGGAAAGAGGCCTGAGTGTCGCGATCGACCAGATCTGTATCGCGCGCGGCAGCCAGATGGGTATTTTCCTGGCGGCGCGTGTACTCACCAGACCTAATGACAATATCGTGGTCGAGCAGCTCAGCTACCCGGCGGCAAAAGAAGCCTTCAGGTCTTGCGGCGCCAACATCCTCACTGTCGGGCAAGACAAACACGGCATCGATGTCACCGCGCTGGAAAAACTCTGCCAGCAACAGCCTATACGCGCTATTTATGTCACGCCACACCATCAATTCCCCACCACCGTGATCATGACTGCCGAGCGGCGCCTGAAACTGCTGATGCTGGCCGAGCAATACGACTTCACCATTGTGGAAGACGACTACGACCACGAATTCCACTTCTCGCACCACCCTGTGTTTCCGCTGGCCAGCACCAACCACGGCGGCCGTGTCATGTATGTAGGTTCACTCTCCAAAGTGCTGGCACCCGGTTTACGCGTAGGCTACCTGGTGGCAACCCCAGGCCTGATAGACCGCTGCGCTAAAGAGGTCATGCTGATAGACCGTCAAGGTAATTCCATCACTGAGCTGGCCGTGGCCGAGCTCATGGATTCCGGCGAAATCAAACGCCATATCCGCCGGACATTCAAAGTGTATAACGAGCGCCGTAACCTGCTGATCGCGCTGATTAATCAGGAATTGAAACAGTACGTGACCTTTGATGCGCCAGATGGTGGCCTTGCCATCTGGCTACGGCTAAAGGAAGGTATAGACGTGGAGGCTGTCTCGGCACAAGGGTTAAAACATCAGGTACGCATCCTGCCCGGCACCCTGTTTTCAGAATCCGAACAAAGCGTGCATGCAATCAGGCTGGGCTTTGGCAGTTTGACGACCGCTGAATTGGAAAAAGGGGTGTTGGCATTGAAAGCGGCGTTTCAAGCAACGCTGTAGCGCAAGCGCTAAGAGAATTAGTTTTTATTGCTTTTTGCAGCCAGACACCAATAAAGCAGGGGATAAAGCCTGGAGCGCTTTATGCCTGCTGTGGCTGCGCGTCGGATGACAACATCTCGCAGGCTATCGCCCCCACATCACGCACCGCCTGCTCAATGGCTAATGTCCACAGATGGCTGAAATTCAGCCGGATATAGTGGGTGAGGTCTTTTTTGAGGGAAAAAATAGTGCCGGGTGCGACCGTGATGCCGTTGTCGATAGCGGCCCTGTACAACGTAAGTGCATCCAGCGCTGGTGGCAGTTTGACCCAGATCACGTAGCCGCCTTTGGGTTCTGAAAGCTGCGTGCCCGCCGGGAAGCTTTGCTCGATCACGTTGCGCATCAACACATAATTCGAGCGCAAGGTATGCCGCAACTGCTTGAGGTGTTGTTCAAAACTGTCGCGCTGCATAAATTTGGCAATCGCGATCTGCGGTGCAGAAGTCAGCGACAGGCTGTTGAGGAACATCAGTTGTTCCACTTGCTGGCGATAGCGCCCGGCGCTGGTCCAGCCAACGCGATAGCCAGGCGCCAGTGATTTGGAGAACGACGAGCAATGCAGCACCATGCCGGTTTTATCATAGGCTTTGGCCGGTAACGGCGGCTCATCACTGAAATACAGCTCGCTGTAGACATCGTCTTCAATCAGCGGGATTTCCTGCTCGGCCAAAAACGCCACTAAGGCCTGCTTTTTAGCGTCCGGCATCACAAAACCAAGCGGGTTCTGAAAGTTGCTGGTGAGGATCACGGCCGCAATACGCACCTGGCCGGTCATGACACGCAAGGCTTGCAGGTCTATGCCGGATTCCGGGTCAGTCGCCACTTCAGCCACTTTCATGCCCAGGCGTTCCACCGTGTGCGCCAGTGCGTAATAGCCGGGCGACTCCATGGCTATGATATCGCCAGCCTTGGCCACGGCCTGCAAACACAGCGTGATCGCTTCAGTTGCGCCATGCGTGATGACAATATCGTCCGGCGAGACATCCATGCCATTGGCCAAATAGCGGCGCGCGATCTGCTGGCGCAGCATTTCGTTGCCGGGCGGCAGGTCACTCAGCACGCCCCACTCGCCCTGGTCATCCGTCAGGGCTTTTTCATACTGGTGTATCTTTCTGAGCGGGAACAGTTGCGGGTCGGGGAAAGGCGAGCCTAGCGGCACGGTGCCGAATTCGCGGATGGATTTAAGGGTAGTCAGCACCAGCCGGCTGGCATCCACTTCAGATAGATTGATATCTTTGGCAAGTGGCGAGGCGTGTTTTTGCTGCAGGCGTTTGCGCAGCGTGACATAGTAACCGGATTGCGGATGGCTGCTGATCACGCCTTCCTGCTCCAGCAACAGATAGCTGCGCAACACGGTGCTGATGCTGAGGCCATATTTCTGGCTGGCCTGGCGTACCGAGAAAATCCTGTCTCCTGGCCGTAAAACGCCTTCATCGATCATTGCGCGTATGCGGGCGGCAAACGAGACATAAAGCTTCATGGTGGCCAAGCGGGGAGGAAAATTCAGGTGTTTTCCATTATACGTCAGCCTGGCCCCGGCTGTCGTTCTACGAATAGCGCGTCGTGCTGGCTAGGCGGTTTTCAAGACCTGCGAAATTTCTTCGCCGCTGGTGGTGAGGGCAGCCACCAGACGGTCTTTTTGCATAGACACGTCAACAAGTTGTTGCTCATTGAGTGCCGTCATCAACCGTTGCACCGTACTCATGCGGATATCCAGCCGCTTGCAGATCACGGCGAGCGAAACCTGCGCGCGGCCTTCAGCATGCTCGGCATGCAGCAGCTCCAGGATACTCAGCATCAGCACTGTGCTCCTGTCCAGCGGGGCATAGTCGGCAAACGCTTCTTCTACCGGCGCGTTCAAATAATCGTGATCAAGCAGCACGGGCCACCTCTGGTGCAGTGGTTTTCTCGAGGATCACCGGGATAGACTTAGAGGTAGGTGTGCGCGACCCATCGGCCACGCTTTCCAGCGGCACCAGGTTATTGGTTTCCGGGTAATAACCACTCAGGCAGCCTTGCGGAATATCGTAAGACACCACCAGGAACTTGTCCGCGCGACGGGTGATGCCATCCTGCCAGACGCTGACCAGATTGACCCAGTCACCGGCCTCCAGCCCCATGCGCGCAATATCCACCGGGTTCATAAACACCACGCGACGCTGGCCGAACACGCCACGATAGCGGTCATCCATGCCATAAATGGTGGTGTTGTACTGGTCGTGCGAGCGGGTGGTCATCAGCACAAACAGGCGGTCGCCATATTGCTCACGTGCCAGGTGGATAGGCGACTGGCTGGGGATCGCCTGCACCGTGAACTCAGCCTTGCCGGAAGGTGTTTTCCAGATACGCTCACTGGAAGGCACCGGCATGCGGAAGCCGCCCGGCGTCTTGATACGTTCGTTGTAATCCCTGAACGCCACCGGCATGGTGCGCTCTATCATGTCGCGGATCTTGCTGTAATCCTTGATCGCTTCCAGCCACGGCGTTTTGCTGTGCTTGAGCGTGGCATGCGCCAGGCGCGCCACAATGGCAGGCTCTGAAAGCAGATTCGGCGAAGCAGGTTTGTTGATGCCATAAGACACATGCACCATGCTCATGGAGTCTTCAACGGTCACGCCTTGCGGCCCGGTTTCCTGGGTATCGATCTCAGTACGGCCCAGGCATGGCAGAATCAGGGCATCCTTGCCATGTACCAGATGGCTGCGATTGAGCTTGGTGGTCACATGCGCGGTCAGGTCGCATTTGCGCATGCCTTCCCAGGTGCGGTCGGTGTCGGGTGTCGCAATCGAAAAATTGCCCCCCAGCCCAAAGAATACTTTGCCTTTACCATCTATCATGGCCTGGATGGCCGCTACGGCATCATAGCCAGGTGTCTTGGGCACCTTGATATCAAACACGCGCTCCAGGCTTTCGAGAAACTCCAGTGGCATCTTTTCATAAATACCCACGGTGCGGTTGCCCTGCACATTGCTATGGCCACGCACCGGGCACAGGCCAGCGCCTTCCTTGCCAATATTGCCACGCAACAGCATCAGGTTGACCAGTGTTTTAATCGTGGCGACACCATGTTTGTGCTGGGTAATGCCCATGCCCCAGGTCGCGATCACGCGGTCACCAGTGGCATAAATACGCGCAAGTTCTTCGATCTGCGCCAAAGGCACGCCCGACTCTTCTACGATCAAATCCCAGTTTTCCTGGCGCGCATCGGCCGCAATCGCCTCAAAGTTGTTGGTGTGCTGCTCGATAAACTCCAGGTCGACCACGCGCTCGGCACCCTGCTTGATCGCTTCGTCATCCCACTGGATGATGAACTTGATCATGCCTTTGACCAGCGCCAGGTCACCTCCCAGTGTCGGCTGGATAAACAGGTCGCTGATCTTGCTGCCTTTGAAAGAAAGCATATCAAACGGGCTTTGCGGGTCGGCAAAGCGCTCCAGGCCACGCTCTTTCAAGGGGTTGATCGCCACAATGCGCGCGCCGCGTTTAGCGGCTTCGCGCAGCTCACCCAGCATGCGCGGATGGTTGGTGGCAGGGTTCTGGCCGAAGATCAGTATGGTGTCGGCATGCTCAAAATCATGCAGAGTCACCGAACCCTTGCCTATGCCCACGGTAGGCGGCAAGGCCATGCTGGTGGATTCGTGGCAAAGGTTGGAACAATCGGGGAAATTATTGGTGCCGAATTCACGCACGAATAACTGGTACAGAAAAGCCGCTTCATTCGCCGCACGGCCAGAAGTGTAAAAAATCGCCTCATTCGGGTCGGCCAGGCCGTTCAGGTGTGTCGCCAGCAGCTCAAACGCACCATCCCAGGAGACTTCTTCATACTTGTCCGTCACCGCGTTATAGCGCATAGGGTGCGTCAAACGGCCTTCGTTCTCCAGGTCAAAATCGCTCCAGCCCATCAACTCGGTCACCGTGTGCTTGGCAAAAAACGCAGGCGGCGTGCGTTTGGCAGTCGCTTCAGCAGCCACGGCCTTGACGCCGTTTTCACAAAACTCAAACGTAGACGTGTGTTCCTTGTCCGGCCAAGCACAGCCCGGGCAGTCAAAGCCATCCGGCTGGTTTTGTGCAAGCAAAGTCATGATCCCCTTCACCGGGATCTTCTGCAGCGCGAGTTGCGCAGCCACTTGCTTCAACGCACCCCAACCGGCGGCTGGGTGGTGATAAGGCTTGATGGAGGCTTTTTGTTGCGACATTTTTCCTACTTGCTTGCGAATAAAGGCTGGGGGCTGGTTAAAGCAGAACAGCGAATAACTACGGATTGAGGATTACAGCCATGCTAAGACAGCCAGCGCAAGGAAAACAGATACAAAAGCGGGGAATTTTTAGAGTACAGTTAGCAGGTGATCTGAGGGAGATCAATAAGCAACATATTGATATTTAAGAAAAATCAAATACTACCGAAAACAATTTAATATCAATGAACTTAATTTATTGTGGGAAGATAGTAATAGATCAATATTAAATATTCATTCATTTTATGGAAAATATTAAAAAACAAAATATTGAAAGCAACCAATACATCCAGACCCTGATCGATAATTTTCCATTCATGGTCTGGCTCAAGGATGCGAACAGCCGCATCCTGGTGGCGAATACTGCCTATGCCAATATGGTGGGCGTCTCTTCAAGTGCCGAACTGATAGGCAAGACCGATTTTGATTTTTTCCCGCCCGATCTGGCGCAGGAATATGTCGATGGCGACAAAAAAGCCATGCTCAGCACCTCACCCAGCCCAGTCACCGTGCCGATTAAAAATGCAGAAGGCGAGTATTACTGGATAGAGTCTTATAAATCTGCCGTGGTGGTCAATGGCAAAGTGGTGGGTTCGCTGGGTTACGCCAGGGATGTCACCGAAGATATCCAGAAAGAGCACGAGTACAAATCCATCGTAGAAAACTCGTCCAATTGCATCGCCAAGTACAACAAGGACTGCGAGCGCATCTTCCTCAACAATGCCAACTCTTCATTTTATGAAGTGAATGCCAGCAGCCTGCTAGGCAAAACGCCCTCGCAATATCCAGGTGGCGCATCCGCGATAGCGCTGGAGCAAAGCATACGTGAAGTGTTCCAAAGCGGCGAGAACCAGCATGTCGCCTTCAGGCTCACCACAAAAAACGGCAAGCACAAGATCATGGATACCGTGCTAACGCCGGAATTCAACGCCATCCACGAAGTCATCGCCGTCATCGCCATCGGGCAGGATATGACGCAGTCGTATGAAAACCTGGACCGCATCAATAATCTGGCCTATTTTGATTCCATCACCAAACTGCCCAACCGCATCTCGTTGCTTGAGGTACTGGATCACTGCATCAAACAATCGCAGCAGTCAGCATCCTCATTTGCGTTTCTAATGCTGGACCTGGATGGTTTCAAAGCCGTCAACGATCTACTCGGGCACGCAGAAGGTGACTTGCTGCTCTACGAAATGGCGAGACGCATTGAACGGGCAGTGCGCCCTACCGATACCGTTGCCCGCCTGGGTGGTGACGAATTTGCCATCGTGCTGACAGAAGTCAAAGACCCTAAAAATGCCGGCATCGTCGCCAAAAAAATCTTGGAGGCGATCAAACAACCTATCCTGATCCGCGGCACCGAACTGTTTATTTCGGCCAGCATAGGCCTGGTCATTTGCCCCGACCACAGCAGTGACGTCAGTGATATTGTGAAATATTCCGATATCGCCATGTACAAAGCCAAAAAGCACGGCCGCAACAACTACCAGTTTTATTCGTCCGACCTATCGCAAACCACCATTGAACGCATAGACATCGAACGCTCGTTACGCACCGCCCTGCAAAACGATGAGTTCCTGCTGCACTACCAGCCGCAGGTCAATTTAGAGACCAACAAAATCGTCGGCGTAGAAGCCCTGCTCAGATGGCACCGCAACCACAACGAAATGATCCCTCCCAACCGGTTTATCGGCATCGCAGAAGATTCAGGCTTCATTATCGAGATCGGCGAGTGGATCATGCAAACGGCGTTTAAAGATGCCGTCAGATGGAACACGGGCCGCACAGACCCTATCAGCGTCGCCATCAACTTGTCCAGCCGCCAGTTTATCCATAACAACCTGCTCAACTCCATCAAGCACCTGTTAAAGAAAACTCACTGCAACCCGGCATGGATCACCCTGGAAATCACCGAAAGCCTGCTCCTAAGCGACAGCCTGCATATCCGAAAAACCCTGAAAAGCCTGGATAGCCTGGGCTTCAGAATCTCCCTCGATGACTTCGGCACCGGCTATTCAGCGCTCAGTTATTTAAACAAATTCCCCGTCAGTGAAATCAAAATTGATCAGTCATTTGTGCAAGGCATTGCAGATAACAACGACCACAGGCTGATTGTGCAGGCGATTATTTCAATGGCGAAAAGCTTGGGTAAAGAACTGGTGGCAGAAGGGGTGGAGACGGCAGAACAGGCTAAGTATCTACTAGACTGTGACTGCAAAGTGGTGCAAGGCTTTTACTTTAGTAGACCTAAGCCGTTTGATGAAATTGATATGAAAGCATCGTGGGAAACTGCTATTAAAGAAAATAAATCTAGTTAGCATTAATGGAAATTCGCTCTTTTATTTCTTACCTTCATAAGCATCGACAATAAAAGCCTTAGCCTTTTCTAAATCGTCAAAGGTTGAAATAGTAAATTCAATGTCACCTGTACCCCAATGTCCTATTTCGCGAACATCACGAAAATTGTCAGGGAAATTTGAATATGCTGAAGGATTAAGATGTAAAAACAGAAGAATCTTGTTTTTCTGTAACACTACTGTGGCGAAATTCTTAATGCGCTTGAAAGCAGAATAAAGCTTGAGCTCTTTCTTTTCAATATCATCACCCAAGGAAAAAATATACTCTTCAAGTGAAGATAACACCTGCATCAATTCAGGTGACAAATCGACGATCCATTCCGCATAACTCTTATCACCGGTCTTAGTAAGCTTGGTTCCAGCTAAAACTTTGGCTGTTTTTGGGCTAATCTTATTGCTTTGACCTGCCGAGGTTGAGTTCACCAATTCAAACAACAGCAAATCATCTTCAAATAATCTGTAGCGGATTAGCTGTATTTCGCGATTCATTTGCTGAACAGCATGAGCATCATACTTCGTAAAATCTCCAGCAATACAGACTAAACGTGGTTGTGACCAATCGATGGTATCAGAAACTAACTGACCATACTTTTTCATGACCAAGAGTTCAAACTCAGCTTTATGATCCATTAACCAATCTAAATAAAATAAACCTTGGTTAATGACATTTTCGCCCGTCGAACGCTTGTATTCCAAAATCACTGGACTACCATTTTCATCAATGCCTAAGCTATCAATGCGTCCAGCGTGGGTTTTGCCAGTTGAATATTCTGTTGCTAGAAATCTGACCCCTAATAATGTTTCTAGATTTGTTTCTATTAATGTTTGCAATGGCTTTTCAAGGTCCGAGGCAGACCCTGTGAGCTCCGTCGCGGCTTGATTCTTTATTTTGAAAAGTTTTATATCGCTCATGCTTAACCTGTTGTTAAGGTATCAAGGGTAAACCCAGTTCTTTCAAAAATTCGTTATGGCGTGTTTTGGCTTCATTAACTTTTTCTTCCGCAGCCAATAAATCTGCATTCACTTTCAGCAAGTCAATTGCCTGCTCGGCAACAGAGGTGCTGATGTACCGCGAGATATTCAGGTTGTAATCATTTTTCTCAATTTCTGCCATCGGAACACGGCGCGAGTAACGCTCTATTTCATTGCGATATTGATAGGTGCTAACAATCTGGTCGATCTGATTTTCCAGCAAGCGGTTTTGGCGTTTGCCCTTTTCAAAATGCTCGGCGGCGTTAATAAACAACACATCATCTGGCTTTTTGCAGCGCTTAAGCACCAAAATACACACTGGGATGCCCGTGGAATAAAACAGGTTGGCAGGCAAGCCTATCACGGTATCAATATGCCCATCTTTAAGCAGCTTAGTGCGTATGCGCTCTTCTGCGCCGCCACGGAATAACACACCGTGCGGCAAAATAATCGCCATCACGCCACTCTCACTCAAAAAGTGAAAGCCATGCAGTAAAAAGGCAAAGTCTGCTGCAGATTTTGGCGCAAGGCCATAATTGGCAAATCTAAAATCTTTGCTCATTTCCTCGGTGGGTTCCCAGCGCAAACTAAAAGGTGGGTTTGCCACAATCGCATCAAACTCTACCTTATTAGCTGGGTTGCGCTCATTGAGCATGGGCCATTCGTTATCTAGCGTGTCACCGTGAAAAATCTCAAACTCGGTATCTTTCACACCATGCAACAGCATGTTCATTCGCGCCAGGTTATAGGTGGTGATGTTTTTTTCTTGCCCGTAAAACTTGCCAATCCCATGTTCGCCCAACTGATGGCGCACATTCAGCAACAGCGAGCCAGAGCCACAGGCAAAATCCAGCACGCGTTCTATTTTGGTTTTTTTGCCTAGTGTTGGATCTTGGCTATCCAACGTCACAATGCGAGAGAGTATGGTCGAGATTTGTTGCGGGGTATAAAACTCCCCAGCCTTTTTACCAGAGCCAGCGGCAAATTGCCCAATCAAATACTCATAAGCATCGCCCAACACATCGCTACTGGTAGAAAAGTGTGCGATACCTTCGGCAATTTTAGTGATAATCGTGCACAGCTTGGCATTGCGGTCGGTGTGTGTTTTGCCCAGCTTTTCTGAGTTGAGATTAATCTCAGAAAACAAGCCTTGGAAGGTGCTGTTGAATGACTCATTTTCAATGTAATCAAAACCCTTATCTAATGTTTCTAGCAATACTGTGTCTTGTAGCCTTGCCTGCTCAGCAATGTTGCGCCATAGATACTGCGGCTGAATCACATAATGCAGCTTACGGCGCATCTGCTTTTCAAACTCTAAATAGTCTTCTAAATTCAGCTCATACCACTCGGTTAAAGGTGACCTTTTGTCATCTTTATCAAGTGTTGGATAGTCAGAACCTAGTTCCTTTTTTGCTGCAACCTCGTAGTTATCTGAGAGGTAACGTAAGAACAAAAACGAGAGCATGTAGTCACGGAAATCGTCCGCGTTCATCGCGCCGCGCAATTGGTCAGCAATGCCCCATAGGGTTTTACCGAGTTGATTTAATTCTTCTTGAGTCACTGGTTATTCCGCATGTAAAACAAACTTATATTTTTCTATTAGCCTATCAAATATCTCTATAAAAATAGATTTATTATCTGGCTGCATAATATCAGATTGATGGTAATAGATTTTCTGATGAGATAGGGTGTTGACGATAGTTGCTACTCTATCTTTATCCGCTATACCAATTTGCTCCAAGACATAGGAAAACTGACCGACCCCCAAAAAAGAAGCAATATTCTCAAGTGCTTGTCGTAGCAATGCAAAATGATAGGTATAAAGCTGTCCATCTTTTGCTTGTTGCAATAACTTCATGAGTTGTAAATGATACAAAAGCACATCATTTCTTGTGCTTTCTAAAGAGAGCTCATCAGCATTACGACTCAAAATATACATCTGATACTTATTGTTGTTACGCTCTTTGAACTGACTAGCTTTTTCACCTTTCGTGATCCAATCACTTAAAATCGAAAACAAGCCTAAGTGATGGGTTGTAATAATTATTTTTCTATTTTTGAAGTGCTTATCTATTAACTCAAACAATGTAAAAGCTGTAACGAAAATATTATGGTCATCTAAACTTGAAACAGGGTCGTCTATAAAGAAATGTTTTGATTGCTTATCTGCCCAGCCTTCAACCTCAAACAATGCTAAAAATAAACACCAAACAAAAATACGCTCCTCACCTCTTGAGATCTTAATTGGTGTCTCACTATCCCCTTTTACATAGAAAGTGACCGCATCAATACCAAGTTCGGGATTTTCATTTGTATTAAAGTAAAAGTCATATCTTGGCTGATATGGTGCTAATTTCGCATTTACATCCTCTTCAGTGATTGAGGAATGTAGTCTATTTAAACTACTTCTCTTGACCTCAAGCTTAATATTCTGTTCGTTGTTTTCATTATCATTATCCCAAACGAAGAGGTCCTCGCTAAAGGCATTGTAATAAACCCCTTCATGTTCGCCACTATCAGCATTTTTGCTAACATTTTTATAGGCTACAGATAATCTTGTTTTCCCCGTTGCGTTAAAGGCATAAACAAGAATGATATTTTTTTCTGATTGATAAAGCTGTGTGGCAACTTGCTCTAAATTCATTGTTCAATGGCCTGCGAATCAATTGCCTTTGGGAAAAGCTGCTGCATTAAGCCTTTTTTGTGCTCTCTTAAGGATTCTAGTTTTTTAATTTGACTAGTGACTGCATCATCAATTGAGGTTAAGCAGTTAGCAATTCTTTTTTGCTCAGCATAGTCAGGCAACGGTAACAATTTCTCAGAAAATTGAAAAAAGGAAACCATTTTCCCATCTCTTATTCCCTCTATATTTTTGTTAAGGTCACGTATAAATAAATCTGTTTTGAAGTAATATTTAAAAAACAAGTCAAATACTTCTATTTTCTTACGCAAAATAATATACGCGGGACTACAAATACCTTTGTAATTTGAGTATTCAATACCTCCCTGAAAAGACCTGAGACTTATAATGAAGTCACCAACCTCAACTATTTTATAACTTTCAATACTTTGTTCTGTTGCAATGACTTTGTAATCAATTAGCTCCCGAGGAATTGCCCCATGTTCTTGGCTGATAGCTAAAATGGGTAAGTCTGAATTGTGTTTTTTGTTGCTTATTGGTTCGAAAATTTTATCTCCGTTCAAAAACGCCCACTCTCCATCTTCCTCAAACTCAGAAAAACGAAGTTTGGGGACGGTTTTACCTTCAGCGGGGAAAAGTTGTTGCATCATGCCTTTTTTGTATTTTTTTAAGGCTTCAACTTTTTGGTTTTGTACGGTGATTAAATCATCAAGTGATGACAGGCAATCGGCAATTTTTTGTTGTTCTTTTGGTTCTTTGGGAACGAAAAATTTATATTTCAAAAATTTACTGCCGTTTATTGAGTTGATTGTTGCACCTAAGTCAGCATCAACTTGGTCTTGATACGAATCTGTTTGAAACAACTGATAGACAAATTTTGCTATTGGCGAGCGAAAAACTGTCATGAATGCGCCATGTGTGCATAGCGACATTCCATCTGGTATTAACGCATTTTTTCCAATCAGTGCTTTTGAGCCATTCCTAACACAAATCAAAATATCATTTGGTTTTGCTAAGTTAGCGCCTTTAATGCTCGGCGTCACATAAACGTTATCATCAAGCGAGATTTGACCATTTTGGACGTTTGATGATCTTAGAACTAACAAGCCACTCTCACGAACATCTTCAGGGCTATAAGTTAAACCTGAAACAAGTTTACCTAATTGATTCAGTTCTTGAGGTTTCCATTCACTGACATCTCTAAACTCAGGAAACCGCAATTTAGGCACTAATTTAATTTTCTCACTCATATGCCGCCAACCCCGAAATCTCTCTGCCTTGCGCTTGTTTTTTGAGCAGTGGCACCATATCTTCCATCAAAGCGAGCTCTTTTTGTGTACGAGCCTTCCAGCCAAGATCTTGCTCGGTAAATAGTTCACTGAGTTTGTCACCGTCAAAAATCATGCGGTTTAAAATACCATTCACAAAGGCTTTGAGTTTTTCGAGTGTCAAGCCATGTTTCTTCGCTACTTCTGCCAACGCTTTGTTATTCTTCTCGGCTTTAAAACGTTGTAAATCTTGGCCTATTTGTTGGTCTGTCATCACCTCACCGACTGGCAGGCTGTTGATAAATTCGATGATGGCGTCTTGCTCGTCCATCATATTAGAGTGAGATCGGATATAGTCCACCAACTGCTGGCGGGTCATTTTTTGTTTGTTGCTGTCCACCTGCGTCGATTTAGCAATCAGGCTCATGATGTAGTCGTAATCAATCACCGCCGAGGCAAACAGCACCAGTTCTAAATCAAGTTGTTCCAGATTAGCTTCGTCGACATAGCTCGCTCTTTCTTGCTCCACTTTGTTCGGGTTGGTGACTTCTTGCTGAGTTTTGAGTTGTTGGGCGGTTTCAATATAGCGGCCTCTAAAACTGCGCAAGGTGACTTCGGGCATGAGTTGCTCGATAGTGTGTTTGTGCTCTTCTGTGAGGTCAGTGTATTGGTCGAGCTGAGTTTTAAAGCGCTGCACCTCTTTAAAGTGGTTGATAAAGCCCATTTTGGCGTTATTGCCTTTGAGGTTGCTCACTTGCTCTGGCGCACAGTCTAGGCCTTGTTTTTCCATAAATTCACCCAACTTGGTCACAGCGCTCTGCAATTTTTCGATCACTTTAGGCGCAGGGTCTACCAGCCAGATTTCACGCGCGCTGGCTTCGTCTTGTTTGCCAGAAAATAATTTAATGGCCGCATCGACTTCGGTCTCTTGGCCTCTAAAGTCGAGAATATTGCCCCATGGTTTGGTGTCGTTAAGTACGCGGTTGGTGCGTGAAAACGCTTGAATCAGGCCATGATTTTTGAGGTTTTTATCCACATACAGTGTGTTGAGATATTTTGAGTCAAAGCCTGTGAGCAGCATATCCACCACAATCACAATATCGATTTTGTTTTTGTGCGGGTAATTGGCGTATTGGTGGTCTTTAATGCGCTTTTGCACATCCTGATAGTAGGCATCAAACTCGGTAATGGTGTGGTTAGTGCCAAACTGTTGGTTATAGGCCACCATGATTGCAATAAGCGCGGCTTTTTTCTCTTCGGGCGCTTGTTGGTTGTCTTGCTGCTCAGTGGGTAAGTCTTCTTGTAGCTGTTGCACCTCAACATTGCCTTGAGCGGGTGGTGAAAACACACAGGCAATATTGAGCGCTTTAAAGTTTGCATCTTCGGCTTGTTTTTGCGCCTGCATTTGCGCAAACACTTTGAAATACTCAATGGCGCTGTTGATGGACGAAGTCGCCAAAATGGCATTAAAGCGACGATGGTTCGTCGCGGCATCGTGCTTTGCAAAGATTTCGTTAATCACGGCTTGCGGGATGGGTACCTCGCTCTTTTTGGGCTTTGTATCTTCGCCTTTGTTTTTGCCAAAATAATCAATATGAAAGCTGAGGACATTTTTGTCTTCAATAGCGTTGGTAATGGTGTAAGCGTGTAGCTCGCTCTCAAACAAATCTTGTGTGGTTTTAAACGAGCCGACATTGCCATCAACCTGCACAAAGCTGGAGTTGGCGTCAAAAATAGGGGTGCCGGTAAAGCCAAACATTTGCGCTTTGGGGAAAAACTCTTTAATAGCTTTGTGGTTTTCACCAAACTGCGAGCGGTGGCATTCGTCAAAAATAAAGGCGACGCGTTTGTCGCGTAATGGCTCTAAGCGCTCTTTATAAGTGAGCTTGCCCTTTTGCACATTCACTTGATTACGCTTGCTATTTTCATCCAGCGCCAAGCCTAATTTTTGGATGGTGGTGACAATCACCTTATCCGCATAATCTTCGGAAAGCAGGCGGCGCACCAAGGTCTCGGTGTTGGTGTTTTCTTCTACACAGCCTTCTTGAAAGCGGTTAAATTCTTCGCGTGTTTGGCGGTCGAGGTCTTTGCGGTCAACCACAAAAAGGCATTTTTCAATGTCTGGGTTATCTTTGAGCAGCGTAGAGGCTTTAAATGAGGTGAGCGTTTTGCCACTGCCTGTGGTGTGCCAGATATAGCCATTCCCACGATTTTGGTGGATGCACTCGACGATCTTTCTAACCGCATAAATTTGATATGGGCGCATAACCATGAGTTTTTGCTCACTGGCGACCAGTACCATATAACGGCTTATCATTTGCCCCAAGGTACATTTGACTAAGAAGACATTTGCAAAGTCATGCAAGTGCGAGATTTTATGGTTTTGCTCATCTGCTAATTGATAAATAGGCAAAAAGCGTTCATCGGCATTAAAACTGAAATGCTCGTTTTTATTGTTCGCAAAATAAAGCGTATTGCTTTGGTTGCTGACAATAAACAACTGCATAAAACACAGCAAGGTATTGGCGTAACCATTGCCTGGGTCATTTTTGTAATGGACGATTTGTTCGATGGCTTTGCGTGGGATGACTTCAAAAGTTTTAAGCTCGATTTGCACGGTAGGAATACCGTTAATCAGCAAAATTACATCATAACGATGGTGACTATTGTGCGTATTGCACCGTAGTTGATTGATGACTTCAAAGTCGTTTTTGCACCAATCTTTGGTATTGACCAGTGTGTAATGCAGCGGCGTGCCGTCTTCACGCTGAAAATAGTTGGTTTCACGTAACCTTTTTGCTGCTTGATAGACATCAGGGGTGATAATTTCATCACGCAGCCGTGCAAACTCAGCATTGGTTAAGTTAACACGATTGAGTGCTTCAAATTTTTGACGAAAATTGGCTTCAAGAGACTCGCGGTCACGAATATCCGCACGATAAGCGTACTTAAGCTCTATGAGCTTTTGAATCAAGTCTTTTTCGATTTGACTTTCAGTCGCCAACATTTGAGACCCTATTTAGGAAATTTATAAGCAGCGCTAATGATAAAGGGTATTGGAAAAAGGCCAATACCAATTGGTAATTATTTATACAGAATAAAAACCCCTTGAAACTTAGATGTTGCTTTTGATTCACTGATAATCTGTGCAGTGACTACAATTCTCGCCCTGCCCTTTTCCTCATAACTCTTTTTAAAACTATCCCAGTCATCCGCTGATTGAAAACTCGCCACACATTCAAAATCTGTTTTCACAGGCAATAGATAGTCGATCTCCTGGCGCTTGATCACCAGGTTACCTTTTAAGCCTGCTTGCTCGATTTTTGACTGCACTAATGACCAGGCCGTGGTAATTGAAATGGCAGCAATGCTGCCACCAAATACGATATCGAGATGGTTTTTGTTCAGGGCATAATCGCCATGCACGGTGATCTGATTTTCATCAATCTTGGTGATTTTTATCCCTAAGTTTTTGGTTTGCGGGATGAGTTTAAACAGAGTGTTTTGAAAGTTTTCTTCTAGCTGGCTCATGCGTTTTTTCCTTCAGAGAAAATAATCACGCGTTACCTTAACAAAAAAAGCTCCCGAAGGAGCTTTTTATATTTGCTTGTTTGGAATCTGTTCAGGGCTTAGATGTCATTCTCGCTGCTTAACTCGCCGGGGGATACTTTGCCGTCTTCAACTTCGGTTGCGATCTCCGCCGAGTGTGAGCCGGGTTGTTTGTTTTTGGTGTTTGGGTGTATGGGCGGTAACAACGAGGTTTCGTCATAGACTGGCGTTGCGGGTGGGTTTGCATTGTTTTTGGATGCATCTGACATGGGTATCTCCATCAAATATTGAAACAGTTGGTTACTGATGAGTCTGACAATGCAGCAGCGCATGTGTTTCAATGAAAGTATATGCTATTAAATCTAAATCATGTTTAGCTGTAAAAATATGCACACCTGTTTGAAAGTGAATTGGCTTTGAGCACTCAACCTATTGCATTACCGGCTGGTTTCCGCGCGCAGGATTTCCTGACCTTTCATGGGCGGGACAAGTTGGCAGTGTCGGAAAAAGTGACTGGCAATGTGCTGGAAAAGGCGATCGTGCTGCACGACCGCCCTGCCTTGTTGACGCTGACGTTTAGCGAGCAGAAAGTTGACTACAGCCTGGCGGTGGATGCTGCCGTGCATGAGGTGGATGCGGATGCGGTTGTTCAAATGGTGCAGCATATGCTGGGCTTTACGCAGCCGATTGCAGAATTTGAACAGGCTTATGCCGACCACCCTTTGCTAGGCATAATGATTGCCCGGCAGGCGGGGTTGCGGGTGCCGGTGAGTATGAGCCCGTTTGAAGCGCTGACGTGGGCGGTGATTGGCCAGCAAGTGAGTTTGCATGCGGCGATTTCGATGCGGCGTAAGTTTATTCAACTGGCTGATATGCAGCATTCATCCGGTTTTTATTGCTACCCTTCACCAGCGCAGGTGGCACAATTATCTGTTGAGGGTTTACGGCTGGCTGGCCTTTCGCAAAGCAAGGCCAACACCTTGCTGAAAGTAAGCGAGTTGGTGCTGGCGGGCGAGTTGCCTATGGATGACTGGCTGCGCGATCAGGTTTCTTCTGAGGTGATCGCCACGGCGTTAGCTGCGATCAAAGGCATAGGGCCGTGGACCATCAGTTACACATTATTGCGCGGCTACGGTTGGCTGGATGGCTCCTTGCATGGGGATGCAGCGGTAAGGCGGGCGATTCGGGGATTGATGGCGGTGGAGCAGATCAGCGAGAAAGAAGCGGAGCAATGGCTGAAAGCATTTAGCCCATGGCGCGCTTTGCTGGCGGCGCATTTGTGGGCATGGCAATCAAATAGCCTGAGTAATGCCCAGGCGGTAGATTAAGCGACCTAAATTAATTAAGCCTTTAAGCCGGGCAAGGCATGCCTGCATCTACCCATTGTTTGACGGCGGTGACGGTCTGCGCTTTGGTGAGTGGTGGTAAAGTGCGGTTGCCGCCGGGGTTCCAGCCCCAGGCGACCAGTTTGTCATCGGCAAAGTGAGTAATCAGTTTCTGGCCATCGCGGCCACCATTGCGCGCCGGGTCTTTGAGCACCATGCACAGGTCTTTTGGGGAGAGGCCGATAAACACCATTTTGTTGCCGGGTGGCGGTAATTGCCAGTGTGGTGCGCCAGGGGGCGCATGCAGGCCCATCACGGTGGGTGAGTTTTTCTCCTGATGGCAGGAGCTGCATTCCATAGCCGGCATGCCTTTGCCATCTATGCCGCGCTGCACCAGCATGGCGTGTGGTTTGCCCTGGTCATATTGCAGGGGCTGGTCACCGGGGATATGGCAGTTTTGGCAACGCGGATGTTGCAGGACAGAGCGTATGGGTTCAAACAGTTGTGCTGGCTCGGCCGCTATGGCAACAACGGCATACACGCCGCTGTAAACCAGCAGGCATTTTTTCAGGAAGCCGGACCATATATTCACGTGCTGGGGCCTATGCATACAGTCTTCTCCTTGCCAGTTGAAATCAGGTAATACTACTCAATACAAAGGCCTGACTAGAGATGCCAGGCCGGTGAATGATGCTTAAGCGAATGAAAGTTCGTGCCAGATGGATTTGTCATTGGCGGCAACTGGTTCATCAAAGCCGTTCTGGTAAGACTTGATGTTTTCATTTTCGATGGCGCATGTGAGCTCAAAACGACTGATGACCGGCAGGGTTTGAAAAGGGCCGGAAGGGTCGAAAGAGCGGTAAGTGAGGCACAGGTAGATGCCAGGCTCGATCAACAGGTCAAAACGTTGTCCGTAGGCAGAGCTGGTGGAGACATCGGTCTGCTTGAAACCGTAGGCTAACGCATCGCGTCTGACATTAAACCAATCCTGCTCATTGCATGCCTGATTAATCGAGAAGCTCAATACTTCAAAAATCTGTTCTGCAAATTGGTTTGGGCTACGCATGTCGTTCAACCTATGATTAGTAATGCACTGAGTAAGAATGGCGTCAGTGTAGGGTGAAACAGGCAGGTGTCATACTGGCGGTAATCTGATTTTCTTGTCAGATTAATCTGGCAAAATATTAAGCCAGGCCGCCAGGGGATTCAGGCTGAAGTGATGCGTTGCAGAGATTCGTTTAATTCTTCAGCCTGGCTTTGGCGAACCAGGCGTTTGAGCTCGACGCCATCTTTTAAAAAAATCAGCGTCGGCCATAATTTGACGTGGAAAGACCTGCCCAGGCGGCGGCCTTTGCCATCTTCGATCCTGATATGGCGGACTTGGGGAAACTGCTGCATGGCAGCCGTAATGGCTGGTTGCGCTGCCTGGCAATGGCCGCACCAGCTGGCACCAAACTCGAGCACAGTTGCGCCTGCAAGGCTATCTACTTCTGCGCGGGTGGGTTCTAAGGTAGGTGTCAGGGCTGTCATTAAAAATGTAGCGCGTGACCAGGCTCAGGCGGCGGCCTGAAAATTGAACTGCATGCCTGAATCTATCTTTTCGATTTGGCACCTGGGTGAAATATCCGTGATCCAATCCCAGTTGCTCAACATGCCGGGGTTGCTGGAGGCTGAGCCGTTACAGGCGTCATTCCATTTGAACTGGATCGCGTGATCCGTAGCCCTGATCTCCAGTGTTTTTTCCAGCGCCTGCTTGTCTGCCAGCAGGATAATGCCGGCACAGATCAACATCCTGACCTCGAGCGCTGGCAGTTGCTGCCTGGAGGTGACATGGTTGCTGATAATGAGGTGGTTGGTGTAACAGTCCATCTTGAGCAGGTCTACACACTCACTGAGCAGGTCATCTGCCGCTAGCTGAACGGGCGCATCGAGTGCCACCCAGGTAAACAGGTTTTGCGTGGCGGCGGTGACCAGGCGGGCATTGAGTTTGATCTCATCGACCTGGGTTTGCACATAGGCGTGATCGGCGCTGCCGAGTGATAGTTTTCTGCTCAGCACCTGGGAAAGCAAAGTCACAGGCTGCAATTTACCCAGCATCTTGTGACGCAGGCCTGGCATGACGCGGTTAAGCACTTCTGCGCGTAACTTTTCAAATGCGTCTGTATGGCCAGCAATCGTCATTGATTCACCCCGGAGAAACGCTCTATCGTTTGCAGGAACGCATCCATCTCCAGCGGTTTTTGTATCCAGGCGACCGTAAACGGCAAGGCTTCAAACTGTTGCTCGCCATAGCCGGAACAGATCATCATGGCGAGCTCGGGATGCGTCGTTTTTGCCAGGCGGGCCAGATCGATGCCGGACATGCCGGGCAGGCTGATATCAGTGATCAGCAGATCGATATCTGGCTGCTGGCGTAAAGTGTTTAAAGCCTGTTGAGCTTCGCTGGCAGCGACAATGTCATGCCCTTGCATCTCCAGCAGTTCGCTGAGGATCTCCCGCGTATCGACATCATCTTCTACGACCAGGATTTTCATATGATGGCGACGCTCTTGAGGGGTAAACGCAATATAAACGTGCTGCCGCTGTCTTTCTGGCTGATGACACTGATCTCACCTGCGTGCGCTTCAGCCAATTTTTTCGAGATATACAAACCCAGGCCCAGCCCGGCTTTTACCTCGTTATCGCCGCTGCGTTCAAATGCCTCGAAGATTTTTTTCTGCTCATGTTCAGCGATACCGACGCCCTGGTCAGCGACCTTGATCACGGCATGATTGCCTTCCAGGTTTAGCGACACATGCACAGGTTTGCCCTGGCCGTAACGGATGGCGTTGGTCAGCAGGTTGATGATGATCTGCTCGATGCGGAACGCATCCCAGTGACCTTCGATTTCGCTGGCGATCTCCAGTACAAATTCTGTTTCCGACTCTTTGGCTAATGGCGTCAGGTCTTCGGCGAGTTGCCTGAGCAAGCCGGATAGATTGGCGTCCTGCGGCTGGATGGAAAGTTTGCCATTTTTGATGCGGGAGACATCCAGCATATCTTCGATCAGGCGCATGATGCTTTTCAGCTGGCGCTCGCCGCGACTCAGCATCTTTTGCAGATGTTCAGGCGTGAAGATAGACAAGTTATTTTTGGCGAGTTGCGACAACCTGACCTGCACTTCCAGGAACAGCGTATTCAACGGCGTCCTCATCTCGTGCGCCACCAGTGACATAAACTCCTCACGCATATTCAGTGAATGTTGTAGTTCTTCTTGCGTCGCCTGCAGTTGCTTGAGCAGGCATTCCTGTTCTTTGCGGCTTTCTTCCAGTGCTTTGACCTGGTTTTCAAACGCGGTGCGGTGGCGGAACAGCTCGACAAACACGTTGGCCTTGCTTTTGACCGCATTGATATCCAATGGTTTGTATAGGACATCGACCGCCCCGGCGCCATAGCCTTTAAAAGCGTAATTGAGCTCCATACCGGCGGCGGTGACAAACACGATAGGTACGTGCTTGGTTTTTTCGGTGCCACGCATCAGTTCTGCCAGCTGGAAGCCATCCATCTCCGGCATCTCGACATCGACCATCGCCAGCGCAAAATCGTGTGCCAGCAATAGTTCCAGTGCGTCCAGGCCAGACCTGGCTTGCATGATCACCCTATCCGGTGCACGCAGGATGGCATCCAGCGCCTGCAGGTTTTCGCTCAGGTCATCCACGATCAGGACTTTGATTTTTTCGTTACTGTACGGCATGCATTTCCCCAAGTCGCAGCAACATGTTCTTAATCTCGGTCAATCCTTGAATCAGGTCGGGCGTTTGTAATTTGATGGCTTCCTTCGGCATAGTACCCGATTTTGCTTCTGACGGCGCTTGCACGATGGTGACGCCGCCGTGTTGCTTGACGCTCTGCATGCCCATGGCGCCATCGAGGTTAGCCCCGGTTAACAAAATGCCCAGCAAGCCCTTGCCATAGGCCTGGGCCGCGCTTTGCATCATCAGGTCTATCGATGGCCGCGAATAGTTGACCGGCATCTCGCAACTCAGCGAAAACGTCGCGTCCTCTTCAATCAGCAAATGGTAACCGGCGGGAGCGAAATACAACCTGCCCTTGCGTATGCTCGCCTTGTCTTCGGCATCTTCCACCTTAATGCGCGTCCATTGCTGGAACACTTCCGCCAGGTGGCTGTCATGGTTGTCCGGCATATGGATGACGGAGATAATCGGTAACGGGTAGTTAGGCGGCAGGGGACAGAAGATATGCATCATGGCCTCTATGCCGCCCGCAGACGCGCCCACCACAATCGCTTCAATCGCCTGTAACCGTTCATCTGCCAGCTGTTCGCTCATCATCACAGCTTCCTGAACAATTTGTCACGTTTCACCACCGCTTCAAACAGGTGTGAACAGGTGGAAAAATCCAGGCTTTCCTTATGGCCCAGGCCGAGGAAACCACGCCTGCACAGGGATTCATGGAACAAACCATAGGCGCGGCTCTGCAAGGCCTTGTTGAAATAGATCACCACATTGCGGCAGGAGACAAAATGCGTTTCAGAAAACACAGAGTCAGTCGCCAGGCTATGGTCAGAGAAGGTGATTTTTTCGGCCAGGGCTTTATCAAACAGCGCACCGCCATAGGCACCGGTGTAATAGTGCTCCAGGGAACGTTTGCCGCCCGCGGCCTGGTAGTTTTCGGCGTAAAGCGCCATGCGCTCCAGCGGGAACACGCCTTTTTTGGCTTTTTCCAGCGAGACCGGGTTGATGTCGGTCGCGTAAATAATGCTGCGCTCCAGCAGGCCTTCTTCTTGCAACAGGATCGCCAGCGAATAGGCTTCTTCACCGGTGCTACAGCCTGCTACCCAGATCTTAAGCGAAGGATAGGTTTTGAGCACCGGCACCACATGCTCACGGATGGACAGGAAGTAGGACGGGTCGCGGAACATCTCGCTGACCGGGATGGTAAGGTATTGCAGCAATTGCATGAACACTGCCGGGTCGTGCAGCACTTGCGACTGTAATTCTGAAATGGTCTGGCATTTCAGCGCGGTGATGCCCTGCTCTATCCGGCGTTTTTGCGAGGCTTTGGAATAATCCCTGAAATCGTAGTTGTATTTGAGATAGATGGCATCTATCAGCAACTTGATCTCAATCTCTGCGTCTTGCAACTGCATGCTTACAAGCGCTCCAGGTTAGGCATCCAGATGCGTAACAGTGATTGCAGGCGGTCTATATCCACCGGTTTGGCCAGGTAATCGCTGGCGCCGGCTTTCATACATAGTTCCTGGTCGTCTTTCATGGCTTTGGCGGTCAGCGCGATGATAGGCAAGCGGCTGAATTTCGCGTCTTTCCTGATCTCGCGCATGGCTTCGTAGCCATCCATTTCCGGCATCATGATATCCATCAGTACCAGGTCGATATCATCCAGCGCCTGCAATTTATCGATCGCTTCACGGCCATTGCGGGCGATATCCACATTGAGGCCCTTGTGCTCCAGCACTTTGGTCAGGGCGAAGATATTGCGCACATCGTCATCCACCAGCAGGATCTTGCGGCCTTCAAACACGCGGTCACGATTGCGTATGGTTTTGAGCATGGATTGATGCTCGGCCGACAGTTGCGACTCGACTTTGTGCAGGAACAAGGTCACTTCGTCCAGCAGGCGTTCCGGCGACCTGGCGCCTTTGATGATGATGGAGTTGGAATACTTGCGTAACTCCATCTCCTCTTCGCGGGTCAGGTTGCGGCCGGTGTAAACGATGACAGGCGGGAAGGAAAGGATATGCTCAGTCGACATGCGCTGTAACAGCTGGTTGCCCTTCATATCCGGCAGTTTCAGGTCTATGATCATGCAGTCAAACACCTGCTTGTGCAGTTGCTGCAAGGCCTCTTCGCCCAGCTCGACGGCGACGATCTCGATATCCTCATCAGACAGCAGCTGGATCACGCTTTGCCGTTGTCTGGCATCATCTTCCACCACCAGCACACGTTTGATCTGCTGCGTATATTTCTCTTCCAGCTTGAGGAAGACTTCTTTTAACTCATCGCGCGTCTTCGGTTTGACCGCATAGCCGATCGCGCCCAGTTGCAGGGCGGCATCCTGCTGTTCGGTTGCCGACAGCGCATGCACCGGGATATGCCGGGTCTCAGGGTCTTCTTTCAATTGCTGCAACACGGTCAAGCCAGAAGCATCCGGCAGGCGGATATCCAGCAGGATCGCCTGCGGCTTGAATGTTTTTGCCAACCGCAAGCCTTCACCTGCACTATGCGCCACCAGGCAGCTGTATTGCATCTCATGCGAGATGTCATACAGGATTTTGGCGAAATCGGTCTCGTCTTCAATGATCAGCACCAGACGATTGGCATGCTGGATATTGTCCCTGTCATCAGGAAACGCCGGCATCGCCAGTGGCGCCGGTTCAACAGGTTTCTGCGGCACGGCCCGCGGAATGACCGGCGCTTTGCTTTCAGCGGCGACCTCCTGCGGCACCATTGCTGCCGTGACGTGCAGCGGACAGATGAGTGTGAACACGCTGCCTTTGCCAGGCGTGCTTTCTACCGTCAGTTCACCGCCCAGCAACCGTGCCAGGTCGCGTGAGATCGATAAGCCCAGCCCGGTGCCGCCATACTTGCGGCTGATAGAGCCATCGGCCTGGTGGAAGGCTTCAAAGATATTTTCCTGCTGGTCTTTGGCGATGCCTATACCGCTATCCTGCACGCTGAACGACACCTGGCCGTTAGCTGTTGCGTCTACCGTAAACGCGACTTCGCCGGCCTGTGTGAATTTAAACGCATTGGAGAGCAGGTTTTTCAAGATCTGCTCCAGCCTGAACTTATCAGTGGTGATATGGGCAGGTGCCTGCTGGCTGACGGAGATCTGGAACTGTAATTTCTTTTCCCTGGCCTGCGCGTCAAAGCTCATTTTCATGGCATCAGCGATGCTCTGCACACTCACCGGCAGCAGGTTAAGCTCCAGCTTGCCAGCCTCGACCTTGGAGATATCCAGGATATCGTTGATCAGGTTAAGCAGGTCATTGCCGGAGGCATAAATGGTTTCCGCAAACGAAACCTGCTCTTCGTTGAGGTTACCCTCTGTGTTATCGGCCAGCAGCTTGGACAGGATCAACGCGCTGTTGAGCGGGGTGCGCAGCTCGTGCGACATATTGGCCAGGAACTCGGATTTGTACTGGCTGGATTTCTGCAACTCTTCGGCTTTTTTCTCCAACGCCTGCTGTGCCAGCACCAGCGAGTCATTACGCTGATCGATCAATGTGGCCTGATGCGCCAGTTGCTCATTGGTTTGCTCCAGCTCGGCTTTCTGGTTTTCCAGCATGGAATGCGATTCTTCAAGTATCGTAGACTGCTCTTCCAGCTCTTCATTGGCGGTTTTCAGTTCTTCTTGCTGCACCTGCAACTCTTCGTTGAGTTGCTGCACTTCGGCATAGGCGCTTTGCAGTTTCTGCTTGGCGATGGTGGCTTCAATCGCTGAGCCCAGGTTGCTGGCAATAAATTCCAGCAATGCCATATCTTTGGCAGGGATGGCGTCGATAAAGCCCAGTTCCATCACCGAATTGACATGGCCTTCGCTCTTGAGCGGGATGATTGCTACGCCATTGGCGCGAGCCGAACCCAGGGCAGAATTGATACTGAGGTAGGTTTCCGGCAGATCAGCCAGCTGGATGATATTGCCGGTCAGCGCCGCCTGCCCAGCCAGGCCTTCATGTTTGAGCAAGTGCCGCTGCAGGTTGTCGGCATGGTCTTTATAGCCATAAGTGGCGAACAGGCTGAGCGTGCCATCTTCTTTATATTCGTAAATGGCGCCGACCTGCATATTCACATATTTGGACAGGATCGCCAGTGCCGAGGTGCCTAGCTCGGGCAGGGCAAGCTGGCCGAGACCGCTTTGCACGATCTCCGCCTGACCTTCGCGCATGCGGGCTTGCTCCTGCAAATATTGGCCGTGCTCATCTTGCTGTTTCAGGATGGCGTTGTAGTTGCTTGAAAGCCCCATCAGGTCCCTGCGCCCCAGCAACGCCAGTATCGCGCTCACCAGCAGGCTGATGACCAGGAAGGCGATCACACTGGTGGTCGTGGTACTGATTGCTTTGTCGTTTCTTTCCTTGAGCAGGCGCTGCTCGGTTTCCAGCGCCATGCTTAGTTCTTTTCTTAATTCGTCAAATTGCGTTTTGCCGCGCTGCGACCGGACCACAGATAAATAATCAGAGTTTTTCTGGCGCATCTCTATCATGGACTGCGCATACTCGTCCCACTGCGTGATCTGGCTCTTGATTTTGCGCAGGCGATTGGCCTGGTAGTCATTGTCGCCCACCAGGGCTATCAGGCTATCCAGCTCGGAATGCACCAGGGGCCGCGCGACCTGGTAAGGCGTGAGGAAACTTTCATCACCCGTCAACAGGTAGCCGCGCATGCCAGACTCCATATCGGTGGAGAGTTTGGCAGATTCATTGAGCTTGCCGATGACCTTCTGCGTGTGTTCCACCCAGTTCAACGCTGCCAGCAAGTTATAGATAAGCACGACAAAAATCAGCGCGCTCAGCACGCCGAGCGCTAAGGGTAAGGTGACATTGCGGGTAAGTATTCTGCGAAAACCGATTTGATCAATTTGCTGCTGGCCTGTCATTGCTATCCCTGAAAGTATCTCTGCTTAACCTGATAAAGATACCGTAGATAGCATGGGATGGCTAGCCTAAGCCCATATTTGGCGGGTAAAGATTGGTTTAGTACCTGTTCGCCGTGGATAATGGTAAGTTTCTCCTACAAGACAGACTTTTTCCAGGCAGATAGTCGTGAGCCGCTACTCGATTTTTTATTAATTTTTTTGAGTGTGTTGACTCCCGCGCCATCTATGGTAATTTCCACTAAACCACTCTTACATTTACGGGTGCAGTGCTGCCAGTGAAACACAGGCATGCCAGACACCTGACCATAGACAAAGGCTTTAATGAATACCTCGCATTTTCTTTTCCAGGCTGCTATCTACCTGTCTGCCGCCATTATCCTGGTGCCGCTGTTCAAACGGCTGGGCCTGGGGTCGGTGCTCGGCTACCTGATCGCGGGCATACTGATCGGTCCGTCGGCCCTGAAACTGATCGCAGACCCGGAGCACGTGCTGCATTTTGCCGAGTTTGGCGTGGTGCTGATGCTGTTCCTGATCGGGCTGGAACTGGAATCGCAAAAAGTGTGGGAATTACGCAAACTGCTATTCGGACTGGGCGGCACCCAGGTAACACTGACCATACTGCTGGTGACAGTGATCGCTCACACGCTGGCCTTTTCCTGGAGTGAAGCGCTGATCATCGGCATGGGTGTGGCCATGTCCTCCACCGCCATCGGCCTGACCGCGCTGATCGAAAAAAAGCAGTTGCATACCGCTGGCGGCCAGGCAGCATTTGCCACCCTGCTGTTCCAGGATCTATCAGTGATCCCGCTGTTCATGCTACTCGCTTTTCTGGCACCTAACCGCTCTGCCTCCAGCTTTGACCTGCTGGCAGTGGCAGAAGCCATTGCCGTGATCATTGCCATTGTACTGGCCAGCCGCACTGTGTTGAGACCCATCATGCGCATGATTGCGCAAACAGGTGTGCGCGAGATTTTTGTCGCTTTTTCACTGCTGCTGGTGATAGGCATTTCATTAGCCATGGAATCAGTCGGATTATCCATGGCGCTGGGTACTTTTCTCGCTGGCGTACTGCTGGCCGATTCGGAATACCGCTATGAACTGCGCCTGGATATCGAGCCGGTCAAAGGCCTGCTGCTAGGCCTGTTTTTTATCGCCGTCGGCATGACAGTGGATTTAAACCTGGTTGCCAGCCAGCCGTTACTGATTTTCGGCTTTGCCCTGCTCATCGTCGCCATCAAGATCGCAGTCCTCATGAGCCTGGGCTGGGTATTTAAATACCCGCTGCGCGACAAACTGTTATTCGGTGTTTCCATCTCGCAAATCGGCGAATTCGCTTTTGTGATTTTTGGCCTGGCGCTGGCGCAGGATTCCATCTCGCGCGAAACCTACAATATCCTCAACGCCATCGTCGCTGTGTCCATGCTGACTACGCCTATCCTGCTGTTATTGTATGACCGCTTTCTCAGCCTGCAATGCAGTGAGCGGCCCAAAGATGCCATCCCGGAAAATAACACCGTCATCATTGCCGGGTTTGGCCGTTTCGGGCAAATCGTAGGCCGGGTGCTCGTGGCCAAAGGCATCACGCCAACGCTGATCGATAACGACCCTAACCAGGTCGACCTGATGCGCGAGTTTGGCTGGCGCTGTTATTACGGCGATGCATCGCGGCTGGATTTACTCGAAGAAGCAGGCATTGCCGAAGCAAAACTACTGGTGATCGCCGTCAATGACTCTGCGGCAGCGCTGGAGATGGCAAAGCTGGTCAAAGAGCGCTGGCCCGGTGTGGCGATTGTGGCACGCGCCAGAAGCAGGACCGATGCCTTTGATTTGCGTGAGCTGGATTTAAACCCGATCAGGGAAACCTTTTATTCTTCGCTGGAAGCGGCGAGGCAGTCATTACTGGCCATCGGTGAAAGCGCCAGTTCGGCGGCAAAAATCGTCCATCAGTTTGAAAAACACGATTTAGACCAACTGGAAGCCACCCTGAAAATCCGCCATGACCGTAAAGCCATTTCCAGTTTAATGGAGCAAGGCCGCCAGGATCTGAAAACCCTGCTGGAGCTGGAAAGCCCGAATCCTGAAGCGTAAAGATATTCCTACAAACTAAATCGTGTTTGCCCTATAAATTTATCCTTTGATTGCCGTTAATCTATTTATATAGCGTGTCGCCGGATTTAAAATTTGAGTGATTTTCAGGTTTCGGCAGGCTAAACAGTCGGTGGCTTCTGCGGGAGCCGCCGCTTTTGTGTCCTATCCTTGAGCAAGGCATTTTCATGAAAATAGAATTTAAAAAATCAGAAACCCAATCCAGCCTGGATTTTGTGCATATCAATGGTGTATTTGCAGGCGAGTTTATTTCGGATGAAGTGAATGCATCGTTTCTGTTTGTGCCTGCCGAGGGTGACCGCATACTGCTTTCGCGTGTAGATTATGATGAAGCCTGCAAGCTGCTGACGGGTGAACTGTCCCAGTTGTATATGTATCGTTCTGCCAAAGCTGCCTGAAACGTGCACTTTTCAACAGGCTGCAACTACGGCCGTTCTATAAACCACTAAGCGGTTTTTATCACCATGCTGACCGCCAGTTTAAGGTCAGCCACCAGTTTTTCATATCGTAATTGCCTGGTTGCCGCATCCTGTGAGCGCAGGATATACGATGGATGGTAAGTCACTAGCGCCTGCCGGTTAGCGGCCAGCTGAAAAATTTTGCCGCGATTGGCTTCCATTTCTAGCGCCACGCCAGTGATGGCATGCGCGGCTACGGTCCCCAAAGCAATCACCACCTGTGGTTGCACAATTGTTATTTCCCCCTGCAACCACGGCAAATAGGTTTTGATATCGCCAACCCCAGGCAACATGCGTACACGCCGCGTGCCCTGCAACTTGAACTTGTAATGCTTGAGCGCGTTGGTCACATACGCCTCGGAACGTTGTATTCCCGCTTCCAGTAGCGCCTGATTCAGCAACTTACCGGCCGGGCCAACAAAGGGCTGCCCAGCCAGATCCTCATGCTCGCCAGGCTGTTCACCCAACAGCATGATCGTTGCTGACGCGGTCCCTACGCCAAAAACAGCGTGTGTGGCATGGACTGCCAGCGGGAATTCAGTTGTGGCCAGCATGCGCTCGTTCAACGCACGCAAGGCATCGCTAGGGTTGCTTGCGTCTATGTGCCGCTCAGGGCTGGCCTTTTTCGCGACATATTTCACGATCTTGCGTTGCGGCTCAGTCGGCGGGGCGATCATCATGTTGTCCATGCGTTTTGATGAATTCGCGATCAGCCCGGCGATCAAGGGGGCCTCCGGCAGGTTGCGCCAGTATTTTTTTGGCATTTGCGCCAGCATGGCTGATACCTTGAGCCGTGCCGGGTTAAAAATGCTGCGGTAATAAGCACGCCATAACTCTTCACCGGCATCTTCAGTCGGTGCGTCAGCTTTGCGGGCGCCTGGCCTGTAGCTCAGCGTTTTACCATCCCAGTGCATGCAGATGTCTGGCGTAAGTATAGACCAGCGCATATTGGTAAAACGCCCCGTGAAAAACGGCGCCGACGCCTGCACGATATGCTGGCTGGGCTCAAACCAGGCAATGAATTCGGGTTCTCCGCCCTCCATCTCTATCTCGCGAAAGCGCACAAACGCCTTCATTTTATGCAAGTCACGCCGGACGGCTTTAACCATGGCTTGTACTTTTGCCACATCAGGGTCAAATGAAACCTGTAGCAGTTTTGGCTCCTGTTGCAAACGCCACAACAGGCGGTACAACAACCCAAAGCGCGACGGGTCTCTATGCAGGATGGCCTTGCTGCACAGGTCAATGAAGTCGCGTGGGACCTTGAAGTCTGAGCCTGGGTTGCGTGGCTGGCTGTGCGCTGCATCAAACTCGGGAAGATCGAATAAACCACTCCGCTCTTCGCCTATCCGCCATTCCAGAGTCTCGGGGGCAATACTTTGCCCCAATAAGCCCCGCGCAGCCATGCGCCAGCCTTCAAAATCGGTTTCATGTGTCAGCCGGACGATCTGCATCTGCTAAACCGGCCCGAACAAGCCGAACTGTTGCGGTGTGATCACCTGCTGCACCTGCTGTTTCAGCTGTTGACTGTCCAGGCTGCGTCCGGGATGGTGATCCGGCAGCAAGACGAACGGCAGTACCTTTTTCAGCGACACGCGCAAACGGGCCAGGTCGTCATGCCGTATGGCGCGTACACGGCGGGCAGAAATAATGCGTGCAACGCTGGTCACGCCCAGCCCCGGCACCCGCAACAGCACGGCCTTGGGCGCACGGTTGAGATCTACCGGAAACTGCTCTCTGTGTTGCAGCGCCCAGGCCATCTTGGGGTCGACATCGAGATCCAGCATGCCATCCTGCCCGGTCACGATCTCATCTGTGTTAAAGCCATAAAACCGCAACAGCCAGTCGGCCTGGTACAACCTGTGCTCACGCACCAGCGGCGGCGCTTTCAGCGGCAACATTTTGCTGGCATCGGGGATAGGGCTAAAGGCCGAGTAATACACACGGCGCAAACGGTAGGCGCCGTAAAGGTTGGCGCTGGTATCGAGAATGGCGCGGTCATCAGTCGCATCAGCTCCGACGATCATCTGCGTACTTTGCCCGCCAGGCGCGAAACGCGGCGGCTTTTTGCCGGTCAGCGTCTTGTCTTTGCTCTCGTCTATTTTCAACCGCAAATGCCCCATGGAGCGGCGTATCGCCTGCCCGTCCTTCTCTGGCGCCAATGTGTGCAGACTGGCGATGGTCGGCAGCTCGACATTGATGCTGAGGCGGTCCGCATACAAACCGGCACGCGCCATCAGCTCCGGGCTGGCATCGGGGATGGTTTTGAGGTGTATATAGCCACGGAAATCATGCACCTCACGGAGTACGCGCGCGACTTCCACCACTTGTTCCATCGTGTAGTCCGGGTTGCGGATGATGCCCGAACTCAAAAACAACCCTTCAATATAATTGCGGCGGTAAAAACTCAAGGTGAGGTTGACCACCTCATCTACATTGAACCGCGCGCGCGGCACATTGCTGCTGACGCGGTTGACGCAATAGATGCAGTCGTAGACGCAAAAATTGGTCAGCAGGATTTTCAGCAGCGAAATACAGCGCCCATCTGGCGCGTAGCTGTGACATATACCCATGCCGGTGGTAGATCCTATGCCCTTGCCATCCGTCGAGGTGCGTTTATCCGTGCCGCTGGAAGCGCATGAAGCATCGTATTTGGCGGCGTCAGCCAGTATTTCGAGTTTTTGCTTGAGTTCCATAGGGGTCTTTATGCTAGGTACTTAATTCATTTAAATCTGGATAGCCTAATGGCTATTCAAATTCGTTTAAGCCACATTGGCAGTGTTGGTGTGATGGGTTAAAACACGACTGGTCTCTATCAGCCGCAAGTTCAGCGAGCGCAATTTAAATCTTAAGTAGTGAATAACGAGGTATCGCTAACGCATTCAAAAAATTATTTATTTATTGTAACAATAAAATAATTATTTTTGTTACAATAAAAATTATGAAAAAAGACGAACTGAAAATGACAGGCAGAAAACCCGGTTCCGGACGCAAGCCTGGCTCTGGTACTTTCCGTGAGGAAACCTCTGTTATCCGTATCCCAAATAGCCAAAAAGCTGTGATTGCTGATTTCCTTGAGGCCTATGCAAAAAAGCAACGCCTGCATGAGCTGAAAGATAATCTGGATGCGGTGGACGCATTCGCGCAACCTTCATCCACCACTGAAAGCATCAGCCTGCCCTTGTACCAATCCAAGGTACCGGCGGGGCTGCCATCTCCAGCTGACAACGATATCGAAGAACAGCTGGACCTGTACCAATACCTGATCGCCAATACCGATGACACCTTCTTTATCACGATACAGGGTGAATCGATGATAGAAGTCGGCCTCATGCCGGGCGATAAAGCCATTGTGCAAAAGCGCAAGCAACCGGTTATGGGCGATATCGTGCTAGCGATGATAGATGGAGAATTCACAGTAAAAACCCTGGCCAAACAATCGAACGGCTTGCCCAAACTATTGCCTGCTAACTCTTCCGGCAGATACAGCCCTATCCTGATTCAAACTCGCATGGAGTTTCAGATCTGGGGTGTAGTCACCGGTTCTTTCAGAAAGTTTTGATCATGACACGCAAAAACATTATTTCGACCAGCTGGGCTAATGGCGTTTGCCGGGCCAACGATATCAATATCAATTATCTGCGCACAGGTGGCAACAAGCCGCCTTTAATCGCACTGCATGGTTTGGCGGGCAGCGGCGCCTGCTGGTCGCAACTGGCACGTGCACTTGAGAAAGACTATGACGTGATCATGCCTGATGCCAGAGGCCATGGCTTATCGAGTGCGCCACAGCATGGCTATACCTATCAGGACCATGCCAATGATGTCATCGAACTGATCAGGACATTGGGCATTAAATCTCCCTACCTGCTTGGCCACTCCATGGGCGGTATGACCGCTGCCATGGTGGCAAGCCGTTTGGGCTTTGCGATCAGTGGCCTGGTGTTAGCTGACCCGACTTTTATCAGCCCGGAATGGCAAGAAGGCGTGTATGAAAGCGGTGTGGTTGAGCAGCATCTGCAACTACTGAAATCAACCAAGGAAGCGCTTTTTAAGGAAGCAAAAGCCAAACATAGATACCGTTCGTCTGAACTAATCGAGCATATTGTTCAAGCCAGGTTACAGACTAACGTGAAAGCTTTTGATGTGCTGATTCCGCCCAACCCGGAGTTTGAGGAATTGATCCGCAATGTGTATGTGCCAACGCTATTGGTGCTTGGCAGCGAAGGGATTGTGTCTGCTGAAACAGCACGTGCGTTGCACAGACTTAACCCGGACCTGCAATACAAATTGATTCCTGATGCCGGGCATGGCCTGCCCTATGATGAACCGGCTCGTCTGGCCGCGGCTGTGGATGCTTTTTTAAAGCCAGCGGCTACCTCTGTCAGGCGTGTTAAAACGCAAACCAGGGTCAATCCCTTTATAGCATCCTTTGCTTTTTAGTAGCACGCATGTTGCTTAGATACTGATTTGAGCGCAGATGCATCATGGTTGGCGCTAGCCATCATGGCGATAAAATTAAAACACTGACCCTGGATCAGTTGCTTATTATTTTATCGCCATGGTATGTGAGACTACACTCAATCGCCGCGTTTAGACCCAGCCAGTCCTGCTAGGCAGCGATTTCATTCAAACCATTAAGTAATCCGGTGTTGGGATGGCAATTGATATACTCATAAGATTGCTCATCCGCTTTAAGCACTGAAACCTCATGATAAAGCCGCAAGTTCAACTCCGACTCCAGTTCCTGAACGATTCTGATAAAGGTGCCAAAAATGGCTAAATGCGTGGGGTGCGATTTTGACCAGTGTTCAAGGTCTGCCAGTGACCGCCAGAAACTCACACCAAAGCTTTTTTCCAGTATCTGGCCTTTGCTATCCGCATGCCGCATGTAGCGGTTGGTGTAGCAGCCAATCTCAAGCCCGTCATGATGCAGAAAATCCATGCCTTTGCGCAAGGTAGGTTCCATTTCATTCAGATATAAAGCGCGCTCTTTGCCTTCGGTCGCTATCCAGTTCTGTCCTGAACGTATGACGGCCAGATTTTCATGCCCTGCCAGTTTGATGCGCTGCTTGCTCTGGTCAAACACTGCGCCAGCCGCGAGGCTTTCCTTAGTGACCAGCGCATCTGTTTGCGCAGAAGGCAGGCGGTCACGCATGGAACCCCAGTAGCCATGTTCCTGGATTTCGCCACTGATATCGCCCATCACCACTCCTATGCCTTCAAGCGAATCTGGCGTACTAAATGCGGTTTCAAAATTCTCTACCCGCGGCATTAAGATTTCACGGAAATAACCTAACTCGTCTTTTAAACGTTCATCCGATTGCCACCAGTCTTCAATCTCGGCATTTGCCTGCCATTGCGTGTATTTTTCCGGACTATCCCAATAGGCAATGACGATCATATTTTCAAAGTTGGCAGCGTCTTTAAATTGGGTAATGTCGTAATGCTGTGGCCCATTCGCAACAGCGAAGCTACGCAGATACTGACCCAAGACGGCGCAGGCCTTACCATGCAATTCCTGTTTGCTGAATTGAACCCCAAAATAACCCATCACCACTTGCTTCAAATCTGTGCCGGCACGGGCGGCCCACATGGGAAAAGCAGGCTCGTAGCCCTCTTCCATGTTTCTGCTCACAGTTCGTGGACATTGTAAGTGCGCATCAATGGCTGATTCCATTTTGAAAATCCTCTGTATTCATAATGAAGAGAGTGAAATACAATTAATCTTTGTAAACCCGCTGTCGTTACAGTATTGTTGTCTTCAGACAGTCTTCAAAGGAGTAATGTATGTTCACGGTCGCTAGGTAAGCAAAATGATTACCCTGCAATTAAATATACAGAAAGGTCTGTTCACTTGCAATAAAAACTCTTTGGTAGGCAACGCTTGGTTTTTTATATGTATGTATGCGTGGTTAATTAAATACCATTCAAAAAACTTATTTCTTTTCTAGAATAATGACGACTTCAAAGAAGTGATTCGTTTATAAGGATATAGCGTGAGTAAATCCCCTCTCCATTTTTTCTCTCATGGTGGCTTGCTGGCAATTTCATTGCTGGCCAATGATTGCTTGTCGGAAGATTTACAAAATCTAAGTGAGCCCAGGTTTAAGGCCAGTGGCTATCTTGAGTCGTATTACAGCAAGGATTTTAACCAGCCTTCAGTACAGAAAAGGCCTCCATTTATCTACAGCTATAACCAGGATGATAGCCTGCAGGTTAACCTAGCTCTTGTCAAAGCTGACATCACTGCCAGTCATTTCAGGGCGCATCTGGGGGTTGCCTCCGGTACCTATATGAAAGCGAATTATGCTGCCGAGAATCGCACTTTGCAGCATCTGTATGAAGCCAATGTGGGTATTAAACTTTCAGATCAGCACGACATCTGGCTGGATGTGGGTCTGATGCCTGCACACATTGGTTTTGAGAGTGCGATCGGCGCTGAAAACTGGACCCTAACCAGAAGCATGATGGCAGACAACTCGCCCTATTTTGAGACGGGTGCAAAACTTTCCTACACCAGTGCAGATGGCAAATGGTATGTCAGCGGCTTGCTGTTGAATGGCTGGCAACGGGTGCATCGGCCGGATGGCAACAGCACGCCTTCGCTTGGCCATCAGATCACCTACAGGCCCAATGACAGGCTGACCATCAATAGCAGCTCATTCATAGGCAACGACAAATCAGATGCCGATCGCCAGATGCGCTACTTTCATAATCTGTTTGCGCAGGTGCAGCTGGATGACCACTGGTCTATGCTGGCGGGGTTTGATATCGGCGCTGAGCAACGCCTGGATGACAAGGGCCGCTACAATGTCTGGTACACGCCTAACCTGATCTTAAGATACCGTTATTCAGACCAATTAAGCATGGCTGCACGGGCAGAATATTACCAGGACAAGCAAGGCGTGATAGTCAGCACCGACACGCCCAATGGTTTTAAAACCCAGGGTTACTCAGTCAATATGGATTATCAGCTCTACCCTTCCATACTGCTGCGGGCAGAGCTGCGCCAGTTCGTCAGCAAAGACCGTATTTTTCAGAAAGACGATAACGATTTTTCCAGCCGCAGCTTACTGGCTACCACCGCCCTGGCTATCAGTTTCTGATAAACACTTGCCCTGATTCAGGCGCTAGGCAAACATCGTCTGCATGGCAATGCCGATGATGGCTGCAACAGAGCTTAAGAAGATAAGCGCGCCCACTGTTTTCCTGCGGTTCAGCTCTGTCCACAGCAATATGCCCGTCAGGGAGAGCAAAATCATGCTGCCGCCAATACTGTCAGCTAACAACACCCAGCCCACCCCTGCGCCATTCGCTCTATGGAAATTATTCAGTGCGCCCACCCACGTTTCGTCAGTGCGTTTGATTGTGACTATATTGGCACCCACCCAGTAATCAGCAACGACTTTATATTGTGGTGCCACGAAACGAATATCCCAATGCTCGGGCTGTTTTACATCCTGTCCATGCCAGGCGACGGTTTCTGCCTTGTCTTTTTTGACACGTGGCTCCCTATCCATAGATAACTCATTACGCAACCAGGCACCCATTGCTTTAGGGTTTTTCATGGCGGCCTCAGGGACGACCATTTGAATCTGGTTGGATGCTGGTTGCTCTAGCTCAATCTTTAAAACTGTACGGTGGTTATGAATAATGCCAGTTACACCGAACAGCACCAAGAATCACCCCCCACAGGCCTAGCCAGCCGTGGATATCCCGCAATCACTTCAAAAAAGTGCTTCGGCGAGAGCGCTGCCCGGTTTTACCAGGCAAGCTTTTAGCTTTATGGGTAATGGTGGATGTGGTCATATTTATTTAAACAAATAATTAGTCTTTAAAAATTGAGAGATTGAGATTGGTTCACAATGCGGAGTCATGCAAAGCCAGGTAGACATTTCCGCTTTGGAACTGCTAGCCTCCGCGCAAATTTTTCGCTAGATCAGATAAAAAAGGCCCCTTTTCAGGGGCCTTAAATTTAAACTTATCGAAGATTCAGATACTCATCTGAACCTGAAAACTTAAATATCCAGAGAACTCACGCTGAGTGCATTGCTTTCAATAAACGCACGACGTGGTTCCACATTATCGCCCATCAGGGTAGTGAAAATCTCATCAGCGCTGATGGCATCATCAATTTGCACTTTCAGCAGGCGGCGTACTTTAGGATCCATGGTGGTTTCCCACAATTGTTCCGGGTTCATCTCGCCCAGGCCTTTATAACGCTGAATATTCAGGTTATGTCTGGCTTCGCCTAACAACCAATCCAGTGCTTGTTTAAAGGTGCTGACTTTTTGCTCTTTCTCACCACGTTTGATCAAAGCGCCTTCACCAAGCAGGTTGTTGACCATTTGTGAGGTACGGTTGATCTGGCGGTAATCGCCACTGCTTAAGAACTCAGCATCGATGACGCAGCTTTGCAGGTTGCCGTGTACGTATTTATTCACTTCCAGGCGATAGGCGCTGGTTTCAGTATCCTGCGCCACAATCACTTCAGAACCAATCGCACCCAGAATAGGACGCAATTTTTCGGCAGCGGCATTGGCAGCGACTTCTGTATTCAATTCAAGGTCACCAAGATCCTGAATGGCGCGCAGCACGCTTTCGTCATACAGGTTGGCAATACGGCGGATCACCGCTTCTGTCAGCACCATTTGTTTGGCAATGCTGTTCAGTGCGTCATCCTTCAAGGTGTTGCCACCTTCGCGTGTCAACAATTCGGCGCCTTTTAAAGCGGAGTTCAGCAGGTACTCATCCAGCTCATGCTCGTCTTTCAGGTAACGCTCATCGCGCCCCTGTTTGACTTTGTACAGCGGTGGTTGTGCAATGTAGATATGACCGCGTTCTACCAGTTCTGGCATTTGGCGATAGAAGAAGGTCAGCAGCAAAGTACGAATGTGGGCACCATCCACGTCAGCATCGGTCATGATGATAATGCGGTGATAGCGCAGCTTTTCAACATTGAAATCCGCTTTGCCTATGCTGGTACCCAGTGCGGTAATCAATGTCGCAATTTCTTGAGAGCCTAACAGTTTGTCAAAACGCGCTTTTTCTACGTTAAGGATCTTACCTTTGAGTGGCAGGATGGCCTGGTTTTTACGGTCACGGCCTTGTTTGGCAGAACCGCCCGCGGAGTCACCCTCGACCAGGTAGATTTCGCACAGTGCCGGGTCTTTTTCCTGGCAATCAGCCAGTTTTCCTGGCAAGCCCATGGTGTCCATGACACCTTTACGACGGGTGATTTCACGCGCCTTACGGGCGGCTTCACGCGCACGTGCAGCTTCTACGATTTTGCCACAGACGATTTTCGCATCGATAGGGTTTTCAGCCAGAAACTCTGCCAGTTTAGCGGATACAATTTCAGAAACGACTGGTTGCACTTCACTGGAAACCAGTTTGTCTTTGGTTTGTGAGGAGAACTTGGGATCCGGCACCTTGACCGACAAGACACAGGTAATGCCTTCGCGCATATCGTCGCCTGTGGTTTCCACTTTGGCTTTTTTAGCGAATTCGTTTTGCTCGATGTACTGGTTAAGCGTACGTGTCATCGCCGTGCGCAAACCGGTTAAATGCGTACCGCCATCACGTTGCGGAATATTGTTGGTGAAACACTGTACGGTTTCTGAATAACTGTCGTTCCATTGCATGGCCACTTCGACGGTCATATTGTCTTTTTCGCTGACCGCGTAAAACACTTTTGGGTGTAATACGGTTTTGCTACGGTTCATGTACTCAACGAAGCCTTTAATGCCACCGCTAAAAGCAAAATTTTCTGACTTGCCGGTGCGCTGGTCGATCAACTCGATTTTAACGCCGTTATTCAGAAAAGACAGTTCACGGATACGTTTGGCCAGGATCTCAAAGTGGTATTCAACCAGTACAAAAGTATCTACAGAAGCCAGGAAGTGCACTTCGGTGCCCTTTTTATCAGTCGTACCTGTCACCGCCAACGGCGCTTGTGGCACACCTCTATGGAATTCCATCTGGTGTACCTGGCCTTTGCGGTAGATCTTCAGTCTCAGCCAATCAGACAAGGCATTTACGACAGACACACCCACTCCATGCAGGCCGCCAGAAACTTTGTAAGAGTTCTGGTCGAACTTACCACCGGCATGCAATTCAGTCATGACGATTTCAGCGGCTGAACGCTTGGGTTCGTGCTTATCGTCGTCTTTGACATCGGTTGGGATACCGCGACCATTATCAGAAATACTGATGGAATTATCCGGGTGAATAATGACTTTAATGTCATCGCAATGGCCAGCCAGTGCCTCATCAATCGCATTATCCAGCACTTCAAACACCATATGGTGCAAGCCGGAACCGTCTGACGTGTCACCGATATACATGCCTGGACGCTTACGTACCGCATCCAAACCTTCTAAAATCTTGATACTGTCTGAGTTATATTCTTGTGGCTGTGCCATAACAAAAGTTTCTTTAATGAGATTAAAAGACGACTGAAACCAATAGCAACCGTGTTTCACGTGAAACACGGAAAGCCATTATTGGTAACCTTGCATTATATGCGCATTGGCATCACAACGTATTTATAGTTGGCATCGCTTGCCGTGGTGATCAGGCAACTGCTGTTGGCATCGGCAAAGGCAAACTGGATGTTTTCATCGCCGAGGTTATTGAGTACATCAATCAGGTAAGTGACATTAAAGCCAATATCCAGTGCAGCTTTGCTGTAATTGATATCGAGTTCTTCTTCAGCTTCCTCCTGCTCGGTGTTGGTACTGATCAGCTTGAGCTGACCATCGGTAATCACCATGCGGATGCTGCGATATTTCTCGTTAGACAGGATAGAGGCACGTTGCAATGCACTCAAAATCTCCTGGCGATTCACTTCAAATGTGTTCTGGTGACCATTTGGAATGACACGGTTGTAATCAGGGAATTTACCGTCTATCACTTTGCTGATCAGTTGAATATCACCAAATTCAAAACTGACCTGGCCATTCAATAAATCAATCACCACTGGTGAATCAGATTGATCATCCAGCAACTTGGTCAATTCAAGCACAGTCTTGCGTGGCAGGATCACTTCTGTTTTTTCAAACTCCTGGTCCAGGGTAGTATTGGTGTAGCTTAAACGATGGCCGTCAGTACCCACCACATGCAACTGGTTGCCTTGTACTTCCAGCAGCAAACCATTCAGGTAATAACGGATATCCTGCTGCGCCATAGCGAATTCAACCTGTTTCAACAGGCGTTTCAATTCAGATTGTGCCAGGCTGAAACTGATGTTCTGGCCGCTGGCCTTACTCATTAATGGATAATCGGCAGATGGCAACGTTTGCAGGTTAAACCGGCTTTTGCCCGCTTTCAGCGTGATGCGATTATCCTGGTTATTCATTTCGATTGCCGTGTTCTCAGGCAATGAGCGACAGATATCCAGTAATTTTTTAGCAGAAATCGTCGTGCTCAGTTCACCTTCTACGCCACTATTCACTTTCAGTGAAATCTGCATTTCCAGATCTGTCGCTGTCAAATGCATTTCCTGCTGTCTGATGTTGATCAACAAGTTAGAGAGAATAGGTAACGTATGTCTGCGTTCAACGATTCCAGTGACATTGTTAAGTGGTTTAAGCAATACTTCACGGCTGATTTTGATTTGCATGGCCTGACCTGATTAATAACTTTATTTCAATATATAAAAGATAAGATTAATAGTAATGTAGCATTTATTTGTGGGTAACTAAAAAAACCATTTATATTCAAATACTTGCTACCCATTTAACTTGTGTATAAATTGCGGTTTAAACATGCATAGTTTGTGGCTGATATTGTAAACCGATTTTATCCTGTCTATACGCAATATTTAAACACACTTCATTCGCACCTTATCCACAGCTTTTGTTTTTGCATTTTATTGCATTAATCCTTAATACTAATCTCTAATGACTTGCGTTAAAAAACCGATATCGCGTGCCAGGGTCTGGTCATTTAAGCGATGTTGCTCGATTTCATCACAGGCGTGCATCACCGTTGTATGGTGACGTCCGCCAAAAGCTTCACCGATCTCGGGAAAGCTGTGATTGGTTAACTCTCTTGCCAGCGACATTGCCACCTGACGAGGCCTGGCGACATTACGCGAACGTTTTTTGCTGAACATATCGCTGACTTTGATCTTGTAATAGTCAGCCACGGTTTTCTGGATATTTTCTATCGTGATCTGGCGACCACGCACCGCGATCAGGTCACGTAAGGCATCTTTAGCCAGGTGCACATCAATCGCATGCCCGGTAAAGTTGGCCATGGCAATAATACGGTTCAAGGCGCCTTCGAGCTCACGTACGCTGGAGCGGATCTGTTTGGCGACAAAAAACGCGACATCTTCATGCAGGTTGATCTTCAGCGTCTCGGCTTTTTTGCGCAGAATAGCCACGCGCATTTCCAGTTCCGGTGGTTCCACCGCGACCGTCAGGCCCCAGCTGAAGCGTGTGCGCAACCGTTCATCCATATCCACGATTTCTTTGGGATAGGTATCGCAGGTGATGACGATCTGCTTCTTTTCTTCGATCAGCGTATTAAAGGCATAAAAAAACTCTTCTTGCGTGCGTGTTTTTTTGGCAAAGAACTGAATATCATCAATCAACAGCAAATCCAGCGAGTGATATTGTCGCTTAAACTCATCAAACGCCTTGTTTTCATAGGCCTTCACTACGTCTGATACATAGCGTTCAGCATGCAGGTAACGGATATTGGCTTCCGGTTTGATTTTTTTCAGTTCATTACCAATCGCTTGCAGCAAATGCGTTTTGCCTAGGCCCACCCCGCCATAAATAAACAAAGGGTTATAGGCTTCACCAGGGTTACCCGCGACTTGTACCGCCGCTGCGCGCGCTAACTGGTTGGCACGTCCGGTGACATAGTTATCAAACAGAAAGCTGTTATTGAGGCCGCTACTTTTTTCGGCCTTGATATTTTTAACTGGTGCCCGGCTAGGTAAAGGTTTTTTCTCAACGGGTTTTTCAGTTTGCCTGGGCTGGCTTTTTGCAACTGGCGCTGCACTGGCAGTAGTGGGCGTGCTATCGATGGCTGAGGAAGCATTTACAAGCGCAGGCTCAGTTTGCAAAATGCTGCTATCGACAATCAGTTCAACCACCACTGTATTGGATAATTCGAGGGCAATAGTCTCAATACGGTTAAAGAATTTGCTTTTAACCCACTGCATGACAAACTTGTTGGGCGCAACAATTTGCACAGCCTGACCATTCACGCGTGCACGCAGGGGTTTAATCCAGGTATTGTATTGCTGTGCGGATAGTTCCTGTTCGAACTTCAGCAGGCAATGTGCCCAAAAGTTTTCCATTGCTCCAGTATTTTCAATGTATGCAAAATGCTTGCTCCGGCCTGTCAGCCTGGGAGAAGTTTGCGTTTGTTATTTCGTTATGTGCCAGGAAAGAGTGGCAGAAGTGGGAATCAAAGCTGTTTGATAGACTGATTCACTGGGAACATTCTAAACGTTTTGACAGGAGTTATCCACAGCCTTAGACTAGATAAATATAAAAAAAATCATTGACATACCTAGCGCAATTCATGTTTAATTAAGGGTTTTTGAAATCGGCAAATTTCAGCTGCGAAATCAGCGGGGCCGAAACAGATTTTAATTGTCGGGATTTACTTCCCTACTTGGCGCAGGAGCTAAATAATGAAACGTACCTACCAACCATCTAAAACCCGTCGTGCACGTACCCATGGCTTTCTTGTACGTATGAAAACCAAAGGTGGCCGTGCAGTGATTGCTGCTCGCCGTGCTAAAGGCCGTAAACGCCTGGGTCTGTAATCCCGGCGCTGCATTGCTTTGCCAATGCATGACAGTCTACCAGCCATGACATTGTATAAGCTTAGAAAAACGGATGAATTTTCATCCGTTTTTACTTTCAGGAAACGCTTATATGGCGAGTGGTTGCTGGTCAATATTAAACCTAACCAGCAAGAACTCAATCGCTATGGTTTAGTCGTACCCAAGAAAATCGCCAAGCTGGCGGTGAAACGTAATTATATGAAGCGGGTATTGCGCGAATTGTTAAGAAATCAACCTTCTTCAACAACAAGCGGTTATGATGTGGTGCTTCAGGTGCGCAAGACTTTTCAGCATGCAGATTTTCAAGCAGTACAACGCGATTTGTCGGTATTGCTGAACAAGCTAAAAAAACCTTCTACAGTTTCCTGATAACGCTGATGAAAATGGTACTGATTACTTTGATAAAGTGTTACCAGTGGGGGCTGAGTCCCTGGCTTGGCCGTCAATGCCGTTTTCATCCAACCTGTTCACACTATGCGATCGAAGCTTTACAGCGCTATGGCGCCTTTAAAGGCTCGCGGCTGGCATTGGCCCGAATTGGCCGTTGTCACCCCTGGCATCCTGGTGGTGTAGACCCTCTTCCTTGACTTGTAAAAACGAAACCTTATGGATACTCGCCGTTTAATTCTGTTCGTCATTTTTTCTTTTTCCATCATGCTGCTATGGGATGCCTGGCAAAAGGAACATGTACCTGAAGCACCAGCCACGCAAACTGCGGCGACGCCTCAAGGCGCACCAGCTGATAAACCATTGGAAAATGGTGGTTTCAGCCTGAAAAAGGGCGAGCGTATTTCAGTCAAAACCGACAGGTATGCTGCCGTGATCGACACAGTCGGTGGCGATCTGCGTCAATTATCTCTGCTTGAGCATAAAGCCGATGATAACTCCGGCCCTTATGAGCTGATGAGTGATCAGAGCAAAGAAAAACTGTATGTCGCACAGTCCGGCCTGAAAGGCGATGGCCTGCCTACGCATTACGAGACGTTTACAGCCGCGAATACCAGTTATGTGATGCAGGAGAGTGAAAACTCACTGGAAGTGCGTTTAACCGCGCCGGAAACCAATGGTGTGGCGGTCGACAAGATTTATACTTTCCACCGTGGCCAATACCAGATCGATGTCCGTTACGAGATTAAAAACAATAGCGAAAAAGCGATTTCGCCTTCAGTGTATTATCAGATCATCCATGATAGTGAGTCCAATCAAGGCTCCAAAATGATGCCTACCTTTACCGGTGGCGCTTATTTCACCGAGGCGGATAAATATAACAAGGTCAAATTCGATGAAATGGCCAAAAAAGACGTTTCTATCAATGCCAAAGATGGCTGGGTCGGCCTGGTACAACATTATTTTGTCAGTGCCTGGATCCCGCAATCCAAAGCTGAACGCAAGTTTTACACAACGAAACTGAGTGAACAGGATTACTCGATAGGCACCATTTTGCCTGTGGGCGAGATTGCTGCTGGCGCGACTAAAACCATAGATGCCAAGTTATTCAGTGGCCCGCAGGAACAAGATGATCTGGAAGCTGCTGCACCAGGTATGGAGTTCGTGGTTGATTACGGCATTCTCACCATTATCGCCAAGCCGCTGATGTGGTTGCTGACGCATATCTATGACCTGGTGAAAAACTGGGGTATTGCAATCATTATCCTGACAGTGCTGATCAAGGCTGCCTTCTTCAAACTGTCTGCATCCGGCTACCGTAATATGGCCCACTTGCGTGAAATGGCGCCGCGCATGCAGGCACTGAAAGACAAATTTGGCGACGATAAGCAAAAGCTGCAACAAGCCATGATGGAAATGTATCGCACCGAGAAAATCAACCCGATGGGTGGTTGCTTGCCTATCCTGGTGCAGATCCCGGTGTTTATTTCCCTCTATTGGGTGTTGCTGGGTTCCGTGCAGCTACGTCATGCACCCTTCTTTGGTTGGATCCAGGATTTGTCAGCTACCGACCCTTACTTTATTTTGCCTATCCTGATGGGCGCAACCATGATTATTCAAACCACTTTGAATCCACCGCCTACGGACCCGATTCAAGCCAAGGTGATGAAAATCATGCCGGTGCTGTTTAGTGTGTTCTTCTTCTTCTTCCCCGCCGGCCTTGTGCTGTACTGGTTGGTGAACAACATTCTTTCTATCTGGCAACAATGGGCGATCAACCGCATGATCCATGCCGAGACGGTCGCTAAAAAAGGAAATGGTAAATAGTCAGCCATCGGGTGATCTTCAGCCGGCTAACCTAGCGAAGGACCAATCTGCGCCAGGTTCAAGCACTGAAACCATAGCAGCCATTGCCACCGCCCCTGGTGCTGGTGGTATAGGCGTTGTAAGGGTATCCGGGCCTTTAGCTGTGCGGATTGCCGAGCAAGTGCTCGGCCACTGCCCTGCCCCGCGGCATGCGGCTTATTTGCCTTTTTACCATGCAGACAACAGTCTGATCGATCGTGGTATCGCGATTTATTTCCCCAACCCGAATTCTTATACCGGCGAAGATGTGCTGGAGCTACAAGCACATGGCGGTACAGCGCTCATGCAAATCCTGCTAGCGCGCTGTATTGAATGTGGCGCACGCCATGCAGTTGCCGGTGAGTTTACCCAACGCGCATACCTGAACGATAAACTCGACCTGGCACAGGCAGAAGCAGTCGCTGACCTGATTAACGCTGCTACAGCGGAAGCTGCGCGCAGTGCAGTACGTTCCTTATCCGGTGAGTTTTCCCACGCCATACAGGCTTTATTGCAGCAACTGATAGACTTGCGCATGTATGTTGAGGCTTGCTTGGATTTCCCTGAAGAGGATATCGATTTTATCAGCCAGGGTCGTGTGCTGGAAAAGCTGCAGGCTAATCAGCAAACTTTGCTCACTATTTACCAACGTGCAAAACAAGGCGCCCTGCTACGCGAAGGTATGAATGTCGTGCTGATAGGCCAGCCTAATGTCGGTAAGTCCAGTTTGCTCAATGCACTGTCAGGTGAAGATGTGGCTATTGTGACGCCCATCGCCGGGACTACCCGCGATACCATCAAAAGTGTCATTCAAATCGAAGGTGTGCCTTTACATATCATAGACACAGCGGGTTTGCGTGATACCGAAGATGTTGTGGAGCAAGTTGGTATAGAGCGCACCTGGAAAGCCATTGAAACCGCGCAAGTGGCCTTATTGTTAGTGGATAGCCAGCATGGAATTGGGCCCTATGAAACAGGCATTTTGCAGCAGTTACCTGCGCAAGTAGAAAAAATATGGGTGCATAACAAAATAGATGTTTCACGTGAAACATCGCGTGTCGAAAATCGTGAAAATGAGACACACCTGTTTTTATCAGCCAAGACAGGCTTAGGTATTGACGCCCTGCAAAAAACGCTTCTGAAAATTGTGGGTTATCAGCCAGGTAATGAGGGTGTTTTTATGGCGCGCGCCCGACACCTTCAGGCTTTGCAAGAGGTAGATTCACATTTACAGCAGGCAGTTAAGCAAATGCATGCTGCCGAATTGATTGCCGAAGAGTTGCGTAGCGCTCAAGAGGCGCTGGCTTCCATCACTGGTGAATTTACTCCTGACGATTTACTGGGTGAGATTTTTAGCCGCTTTTGTATCGGCAAATAAAAAAACCCGCTTTAGCGGGTTTTTTTTCGTCTGGGGAATGGTGTATTTCTTTTGCTGAAGCGCTCATCAATACTACACACGCGTTTACTGCCAGTGATCATGGCCCAGATCAAGTTATCCTTATGAATAAAGCTTTCAAACAATACGCCCAGAACATGAATGACAACTACGCCTAACCAGGTCCAAGTGACGTAATGATGGATCACTTGGGCTAGCGCATCATCAATAAATCCCCAGCCGCTGTTATAAACGATACAACCTGAACCCACCGCCAAAATACCTAGTCCCAGCATGGCGTAGATTGCAATCGAGCCTACAGGGTTATGGCCAACATAATGCCTGGCAGTCCCTTTAAGCAGTTTGAATAAATGTTTCACTGCCCAGACGGGGTTTAAGGGAAAGCTCTGGAAATTGGCGTAGCCGGTAGCGACTACGCCCCAAATAATACGCGCAACGATTAAGGTACCAGCGACATAGCCCGCATAAGCATGGTGCAGTCTATCCCACATGGAACTGTGGGTATAAAACGCATAAGCGAAAGCCGCCACCAGGGACCAGTGGAAGATCCGGATAAATGGATCCCATACGTAGCGTAGCATTCCGCTTGTTATCTCGGCTTGATTATTTGGTTGGTTTGGTTTCAGTCAATAAGTAGGCGATAAAGTTGGCTTTTTCTGCCGGTGCGCAATCTGCGCCCAGAATATCGTTGCAGTGTTTAGTGAACTCTTCTTCTACTTTATCCAGGTCGGTAAAGCGTTTGGTATTCACACGTGGCGCCAAAGGTGGGATTTCCTTATTCGTCACAATGTTTTTACCAATGTTCGCGGGATTATTGGTATGGCATGAAGCACAAGCTGCTTCTTTACCACTTGGTGTCTGGAACTTGCGGTTAAAAAAGATCTTGCCGTCGGTGATAGATGGCGCTTGATAAGTTGGGTTTACTGAGTGAGCGATATTGGTATATTTGTAGACCAGTTTTTCAGCGTTGGTGACATCTGCCAGTGCGTGCACAGAAAAAAGTACCCCGAATACAGCAATTATTGTTTTAAATTTCATGGTAAGAGCTCCTTGGTTATTATTGAGACAAATTTTAGTATTTTTATGTTAAATAATTATGGCCTGCGTGTAATTGATTTGTATTAAACCGTTATTAATTTGTATTAAAACGCTGCTCAAGTGTAACTAAGATGTGATTATGGTGTGAATTAAAATGACCACCAGCCTAGTTTACGCTAAAATCACAACTCTTTTTAAATCAAATAGTTCAATCACTTTATGATGGATTTCCCTGATAAATTCGATGTCATCGTTGTTGGCGGCGGCCATGCCGGTACCGAGGCGGCGCTGGCTGCTGCGCGCATGGGACAAAAAACCCTGCTGCTGACCCATAACATCGAAACATTAGGGCAGATGTCATGCAACCCTTCTATTGGTGGTATCGGTAAGGGCCACCTGGTAAAAGAGGTGGATGCGCTTGGCGGCGCCATGGCTGCAGCCACCGATATCGGTGGCATTCAGTTCCGTATCCTAAATTCGAGTAAAGGCCCGGCGGTACGTGCAACACGTGCACAAGCTGACCGTATTCTATACAAAGCCGCCATACGTCATAAACTGGAAAATCAGACGAACCTGTGGCTGTTTCAGCAAGCGGTTGACGATATTATTTTAGAAGGCGAAAAGGCGGTAGGCGTGGTGACGCAGATCGGTCTGCGCTTTCATGCAAAATCGGTTGTACTTACAGCTGGTACTTTTTTGGGTGGCTTGGTGCATGTCGGTTTGCAAAATTACAGTGCCGGACGCGCCGGAGACCCGCCAGCTATTTCGCTGGCTGCCAGGTTGCGTGAAATCGGTCTCCCGGCCGGCCGCCTTAAAACGGGCACCCCACCCCGCATTGATGGGCGCACGATTAATTACAGTGTGATGACAGAGCAGCCTGGGGATACACCGGTGCCGGTGTTTTCATTTTTGGGTAATGTGGTGCAGCATCCGCAGCAATTGCCTTGCTGGATCACCCATACCAACCAGCTGACGCATGACATTATCCGCAGTGGCCTGGATCGCTCACCTATGTATACAGGGGTCATTGAAGGCGTGGGCCCGCGTTATTGCCCTTCTGTTGAAGATAAAATACACCGCTTTGCCGATAAAGAATCGCACCAAGTATTTCTGGAACCTGAAGGATTGACAACGCATGAGATTTATCCAAACGGTATTTCTACCAGTTTGCCGTTTGATATCCAGTTATCGCTAGTGCGTTCAATCCGTGGATTGGAAAATGCACACATCTTGCGCCCCGGATATGCCATAGAATATGACTACTATGACCCAAGAGGGTTGAAATCGACTCTGGAAACCAAAACCGTCAAGGGCTTGTTTTTTGCCGGACAAATTAATGGTACTACCGGTTACGAGGAAGCGGCTGCGCAGGGTTTGCTCGCGGGTGCAAATGCGGCACTTTATGCACAGGAGAAAGAAGGTTGGTGCCCTTCCCGCGAACAAGCTTATCTTGGCGTGTTGGTTGATGACCTGATTACCACCGGTGTGAATGAGCCTTATCGCATGTTTACCAGCCGTGCAGAATATCGTTTGCAGTTGCGTGAAGACAATGCCGATATGCGTCTCACAGAAATCGGCCGCAAATTAGGCTTGGTAGATGACGCACGCTGGGAAGCTTTTAGTAAAAAGCAGGAAATGGTTGAGCGAGAACAAGCAAGGTTAAAGCAAACTTATTTGCAGCCCGAGGGTGGGCAGGTGAATAGCAGCAGTCAAAACAGGATTGTTTCACGTGAAACACAAGTAGCTGTTTTTGGTAAAGCGTTGGAGCATGAGTATTCTCTGTTTGAATTATTGCGTAGGCCGGAAATTAGTTACCAATCGCTATTAGATATTGTGCCCTCCCCTGAAATATTGGCTGATGATGTCATTGAACAGGTTGAGATAGCTGCCAAATACCAAGGCTATATAGATAGGCAGAACGAAGAGATCGCGCGCCAGAAGAACAGTGAGCATATAAAATTGGGCGATGTGATTGATTACAATGATGTGCATGGCCTGAGCAATGAGGCGCGCCAGAAACTGCTCATGCAACAACCAGAGACGATAGGCCAGGCCAGTCGCATCCAGGGCATTACGCCAGCGACCATCTCTTTGTTGTTAGTGTATATCAAGCGCAAACATAAAAAGCAAAGTCACTCTGGCGATATCGCCGCCGCATGATGACATTAGCGTCACAATTAGCCGCCGGTGTGCAGGCACTGGGTCTGGAGTCTGTTGTTTCTGACGAGATGCAGGCAAAATGTCTGGCGTATATCGCCCTGCTGCAAAAGTGGAACAAGGTATACAACCTGACCGCAGTACGCGACCCGCAGGAAATGCTAAGCCTGCATATACTGGATAGCCTGAGCGTATTGCCGCATATACAATCCGGTCGGTTGCTGGATGTTGGCAGTGGTGGCGGTTTGCCCGGGTTGATCATTGCCATTACCCGCCCGGATGTGCAGGTAACCACTATCGACACTGTGCAGAAAAAAGCCATTTTTATGCGCCAGGTAAAAGCTGAGTTGGGCTTAAGCAATGTGGAGGTGGTGCATGGACGCGTGGAAGCCTATCAGCCGCCCTCGCCTTTTGACCAGGTTATTTCCAGGGCGTTTTCAGACATCGCTTTATTCAGGCGCCTGACCATGCACCTTATTGTTGCACATGGCCGCTGGCTAGCCATGAAGGGTGTGGTGCCTGATGAAGAGTTGCAACTGGCGAGCGTCATCCCTTCTGAAATTATTCGTTTGCAAGTGCCCAACCTGCAAGCGGAAAGACATTTAATTGTGTTTGAGAATTCATAATGAAAATAATCGCGATCACCAATCAAAAAGGTGGCGTTGGCAAAACCACTACCTGTGTCAATCTGGCAGCCAGCCTGGCGGAGCACGGTAAAAAAGTGCTGTTGGTCGATCTGGATCCGCAAGGCAATGCCAGTACCGGTAGTGGCATAGATAAAGCGCATTTAAAAGATAGTATTTACCAGGTGCTGATCGGCAATAAAACTTTGCAAGAGGTGATCCTGCATGCGGAAGCGGCAAAGTTTGATGTCGCACCATCGAATCGCGATCTGGCAGGTGCCGAGGTGGAGCTGGTCAATGAAATGGCGCGCGAGACACGATTAAAAAACGCCCTGCTCAAGCTGGGCGACAGCTATGATTATGCTTTGCTAGACTGCCCGCCTTCGCTCAATCTGGTGACGGTAAACGCGTTGACGGCGGCTCATTCGGTCATGATTCCCATGCAATGCGAGTACTATGCACTGGAAGGATTGTCAGACCTGGTCAATACCATCAAGAAAGTGCGCGCTCACTTAAACCCGATACTGGAAATCGAAGGCCTGCTGCGTACCATGTTTGATAACCGCAATATGTTGGCGCAACAGGTGTCGGCACAACTGGTTAGCCATTTCGGCAAAAAAGTCTATCAGACCATTATCCCGCGTAATGTGCGCCTGGCAGAAGCGCCTAGTTATGGCATGCCGGTGTTGTTATACGACCGAGCCTCCAAAGGTGCGCAGGCCTACCTGGAACTAGCGCAAGAACTGATCCAGAAGAATTAATTTTTTACCTACACTTTTCACAGACATTTAACACAAGGAATCAGCAGTATGGTTAAACTCAAAGGACTCGGACGTGGACTTGATGCATTGTTATCCGGTGATGTAGAAACCATCGCGCAATCGGACACCTTGCGTACACTGCATGTGAGCCAGCTCCAGCCGGGCAAATATCAGCCGCGTTCATACATGAACGAAGAGGCTTTGCAAACACTGGCCGATTCCATACGCACGCAGGGCATCATGCAACCTATCCTAGTGCGTGAGATCGCCGAAGACAAATTCGAGATCATCGCCGGTGAACGCCGCTGGCGTGCGTCACAAAAAGCCGGGCTGACTGAAGTGCCGGTATTGGTGCGCGAGATTGCCGATGAAGCCGCACTGGCGATGGCATTGATCGAAAACATCCAGCGCGAAAATCTGAACCCGCTCGAAGAAGCCATGGGCATCAAGCGCCTGATCGATGAATTCGACATGACGCATGAAAAAGCTGCTGAAGCGGTCGGCCGTTCGCGGGTGGCTGTATCCAACTTATTACGTTTGCTGACACTGACGCCCATGGTGCAGGATATGCTGCTGGATAACCAGATCGATATGGGTCACGCCAGGGCGCTGGTAGGTGTGGAGCCGGCGCAGCAGATACTGTTAGCCAATAAAGTGGTACAGGATGGCTTGTCTGTGCGTGAAGTCGAACGTTTGATGCAGCAGGCACCGGGCGGGAAAAAGAAAGCAAAGGAAAGCGAACAGCCGGATATCGCAAGCCTGCAAACCCAATTAAGCGAGCAGTTGGGCGCAGGCGTGAATATCAGTGCAAAAACCAATGGTTCCGGCGTACTGAAACTGAGCTATGCGAATTTAGACCAGCTGGATGATTGGATAGCAAAACTCACGGGCAAATAAGCAAAAGTTTCGGCAAAAAGCAAAATTTTAGACTGGTATAGGATTTTTCCAGCACATTCAGGCAGTTAACTCGTGTTGAAAGCTTGACTTAACCCGGTGAATAATTCAAAATCTCGCGTCTTTGTAGCAATTTGCCTTGATTTTTTGCAGTTAAACCCCATGACCACACCGGAAACCAGCCTCTCCGACGCACAAATGTATCGCAATATGCTGCGTTGGCAAGTGATGGCAACGGCTGTTGTGACAATCGCAGCGGGTTTGATTTCCGGATTGCCCGCAGGTATTTCAGCATTGTTTGGTGGCGTAGCGGTCATCGTCGGTGCCTGGTTTGCCGCAAGAATCGCAGCAAGAAGCCAGTCGAAAACGCAAGCAACAGATGTACTGTTGAATTTGCTCAAGGCTGAAGCAGTAAAAATTCTGATTATCGCCATTATCTTACTGGCGGTATTCAAGTTGTATCAATCGTTGGTGCCGTTTGCACTGATTGCAGGTCTGGCAGCCGCGGCCCTCTTCTCGGGCGCTGCGCTGGCAAAATCGCAAACCCCTGTGTAGACACGTTTATTTAAAAAATAGTTTGAGATTATGACAACCGAACACACACAACAAACAGAACACGCGTTGACCCCTTCCAGTTATATTCAGCATCACCTGGGTTTTAATGCCCAGTCGGTTGGTGATACCAGTTTCTGGACATTGCATGTGGATACGCTGGCGATGTCAGTGATCCTGGGTTTGGTCGTGATGGGTCTGGTCTGGTGGGTCGCACGTGGTGCAACTTCCGGCGTGCCAAGCAAGCGCCAGGCTTTTGTTGAATTAGTGTTTGGTTTTATTGACGACCAGGTGAAAAACATTTTCCACGGTGACCGTCACAGTTTTATCGCACCAACCGCATTAACCGTTTTCCTGTGGGTGTTTGCCATGAATGCCATGGACTTCCTGCCGGTTGATATTTTCGCCAAATTTATTCATGCCCTGGGTTTTGACCACTGGCGTGCAGTACCAACCTCAGATATCAACACTACATTCGCTTTGGCGCTGGCAGTCTGGTTCCTGATGATTTTCTTCTCAATTAAAGCCAAAGGCCTGGGCGGCTGGATCCACGAATTATTCTGTGCCCCGTTCGGTTCTGCAAAATTCTTCAAACCAAAAAGCTTTCTTGGCTTTATTGGTCTCGTTTTAAGCCCTTTGTTGTTCGTCGCAAACTTCGCTTTTAACCTCATCGAATACGTTTCAAAACCACTTTCCCACTCATTGCGTTTGTTCGGCAACATGTATGCCGGCGAAGTGATTTTCCTGTTATTGGGTCTGTGGGCAGCCACTGGCATCACCGGGACAATCGCTGGTGCAGTGCTGGGTGCTGGCTGGTCTATTTTCCACATCCTGATTGTGGCCCTGCAAGCCTTTATTTTCATGATGCTGACTGTGGTCTATCTTGCCATGGCGCATGAGTCGCACTAGTTTCAAGTTTTTTGGTTATTAATTTTGTAGTTGTTTTTATTTCTTAATATAAGAGAGGGTAATACATAATGGAAGCTTTAGCATTGATTCAGGCCTACACAGGCATTGGTATCGGTTTGATCATCGGTTTGGGCGCTGCAGGTGCCTGTATCGGTATTGGTATTATGTGTGCAAGTTTCCTAGAAGGTGCTGCACGTCAACCAGAAATGATCCCAGCTCTGCAAGGTAAAGTATTCCTGCTGTTGGGTTTGATCGACGCGTCCTTCATTATTGGTGTTGGTTTGGCCATGATGTTTGCATTTGCAAACCCATTGTTGAGCGTTGTTGCACAGTAATTAACGCCAGGTAGGGTTTAGGTAGTGACTTAAACCTTTCAACAACCCAGTAAGATGGATCAAAAATGAATATTAATTTCACACTCATCGCGCAAGCTATCGCATTTGCAGTGTTGATTTGGTTCACAGTGAAATTCGTTTGGCCGCCGCTGTTAAAAGCGATCGAAACGCGCCAAAAGGAGATCGCGGATGGTTTGGCTGCTGCTCAAGAAGGTAGAAGTGCCTTGGAAGTAGCGGCTAAGAAATCTGAGACCACACTGAACGAAGCAAAACAAAAAGCAAGTGAGATTATTGGGCAAGCTGAAAAACGCGCTGCGCAAATCATCGATGAAGCTAAGGGTAATGCCAAAGCTGAAGGTGATCGCATCATTGCTGGTGCCAAAGCCGAGATTGATCAGGAAGTGAACCGCGCTAAAGAAGGCCTGCGCGCTCAAGTTTCTACACTGGCTGTGGCCGGTGCAGAAAAAATCCTGCGTAAAGAGATCGACGCCAAAGCACATAGCGAGATGTTGTCTAAACTTGCTGCGGAACTATAAGGATAAAACATGGCTGAACTCTCAACCATTGCAAGGCCTTATGCCGTTGCCGCCTACAAGTTAGGCAAAGAAAAAAAGGCATTGGCAAAATGGTCCGAAATGCTGGCATTTGCTGCGGCAGTTGCTACCGATGCACACATGAAAGCCCTGATTGATAGCCCGACCCTGAATGCTGCCGATATTGAAGCGGCGTTCCTCAAAGTGAGCGGCGACAATCTGGATGATCATGGGCAAAATTTAATCAAGGTTTTGGTTGAATACGGCCGTTTATCCTTATTGCCTGCCATTGCTGAAGCTTTTGAGGCTTTGAAAGCGCAAGATGAAGGCACGCTGGACGCTCAAATTATTGCTGCTGCAAAACTGACAGCTGCGCAGTCTAAAGATTTGGTCAAACGTCTGGAAGCCAAGTTCGGCAAGAAAATTGAAGCAAGCGTTTCCGTAGATCCGGAAATCATCGGCGGCATCAAAATTATTGTTGGCGACACCGTCATCGACGCGTCTGTCCAAGGTCAGTTACAAAATTTAGCCTATACGCTAACAGCATAAGGCATAGGAGATTTAAATGCAGTTATCAACATCAGAGATTAGCGAGCTCATCAAGAGCCGTTTGGAAAACTTCTCTACTACCGCTGAAGCGCGTACCCAGGGTACTGTGATTTCTGTGACAGACGGCATTGTGCGTATTCACGGCTTGTCCAACGTCATGGCTGGCGAGATGATTGAGTTTCCAGGCAATACATTCGGTCTGGCACTGAACCTGGAGCGTGACTCCGTAGGTGCCGTGGTACTGGGTGATTACGAGCACATCACCGAAGGCGACGTATGTAAATGTACAGGTCGTATTCTGGAAGTGCCAGTTGGTCCGGAACTGATCGGCCGTGTGGTGAACTCACTGGGTCAGCCTATTGATGGCAAGGGTCCGGTTAAAACCAAACTGACTGACAAGATTGAAAAAATCGCGCCAGGCGTGATTGCACGTAAATCAGTGTCACAACCAGTACAGACTGGCCTGAAGTCTATCGACTCCATGGTGCCGGTAGGCCGTGGCCAACGTGAGTTGATCATTGGTGACCGTCAGACTGGTAAAACAGCGGTTGCTGTTGATGCGATCATCAACCAGAAGGGTCAGAACATGACCTGTATCTACGTAGCGATCGGTCAGAAAGCTTCTACCATTGCTAACGTGGTACGTAAACTGGAAGAGCACGGCGCAATGGCTTACACCATTATCGTGGCTGCTTCTGCTTCTGACTCTGCTGCATTGCAATTCCTGGCACCTTACGCCGGTTGTACCATGGGCGAATACTTCCGTGACCGTGGTGAAGATGCACTGATCGTTTACGATGACTTGTCCAAACAAGCGGTTGCTTACCGTCAGATCTCCCTGTTGCTGCGCCGCCCACCAGGCCGTGAAGCTTACCCGGGTGACGTGTTCTACATCCACTCACGTTTGTTAGAGCGTGCTGCACGCGTGAACGAAGAGTACGTAGAGAAATTCACAGAAGGCAAAGTCAAAGGTAAAACAGGTTCATTGACTGCATTGCCAGTGATTGAAACCCAGGCCGGTGACGTATCAGCATTCGTACCAACCAACGTGATTTCCATTACCGATGGCCAGATTTTCCTGGAAACAGACTTGTTCAACGCAGGTGTGCGTCCAGCGATCAACGCCGGTATTTCCGTATCCCGCGTAGGTGGTGCTGCACAAACCAAGATCATCAAGAAACTGGGTGGCGGTGTGCGTCTGGCATTGGCACAGTATCGTGAACTGGCTGCGTTTGCGCAGTTTGCGTCTGACCTGGATGAAGCAACCCGTAAACAGCTGGACCGCGGTCGTATGTTTACCGAGTTGATGAAACAGGCACAGTACTCACCATTGAGCGTTGCAGCGATGGGCGTGAGCCTGTTTGCAGCAAACAAAGGTTACTTTGACGACGTACCAACCAACAAGGTGCTGGCATTTGAAAACGCATTGCATGGTTTCTTGAACTCCAAGTACAAGAACATCATTGACGCGATCGATTCCAGCAAAGATCTGAGTGGCGACAACGAGAAAGCATTGGAAGCTGCGATTCAAGATTTCAAAGCAACCAACGCTTATTAATCTCTGACACTTCGACTTAGGAACCTAACATGGCAGGTAGTAAAGAGATTAGAACCAAGATCAAGAGTGTAGAAAATACACGCAAGATCACCAAGGCGATGGAGATGGTGGCCGCTTCTAAAATGCGTAAAGCGCAGGACAGAATGCGTGCTTCGCGCCCTTATGCGGATAAGATCCGTAATGTGGCTGCTCACCTCTCCTTTGCGCAATCCGAGTATAGACATCCGTTTCTGATCAAGCGCGATGTGGTGAAAAATATCGGTCTGATTGTGGTCAGTTCAGACAAAGGCCTGTGCGGTGGTTTGAATACCAACGTATTGCGTTTGTCACTGAACCAGATGAAAGCCTGGGAAGCTGAAGGCAAAGGCATCAGCGTCAGCGCGATCGGTAACAAGGGCTATGGCTTTATGAACCGTATCGGCGCACAGGTGAAATCACATATCACCGGTCTGGGCGATACACCGCATCTGGAAAAACTGATCGGCAGCATTAAAGTGATGCTGGATGCTTATATTGCCGGTGAAATTGATCAGCTTTACATCTGCTATACCAAATTCATCAATACCATGAAGCAAGAGCCGACCATGCAGCAACTGCTGCCACTGTCTGGTGAGCAACTGGGCAGCCCTAACGGCCATTGGGATTACATCTATGAGCCGGAAGCGAAACCAGTGGTGGATGAGTTGATGACACGTTATATCGAATCACTGATCTACAACGCAGTGGCCGAAAACATGGCGTCAGAACAATCTGCACGTATGGTGGCGATGAAGTCTGCATCCGATAACGCGAAGAGCGTAATCGGCGAACTGAAACTGGTGTACAACAAAGCCCGTCAGGCTGCGATTACCAAAGAGATTTCAGAAATCGTCGGCGGTGCAGCAGCAGTTTCGTCCTAAGGCGCGCGCATTAAGCGCAAGTGAAAGAATTCAATTAGATCTGACTCATACAGTTAGGAAAAGAAAATGGCAAAGGCAAATCAAGTAGTAACAGGTAAAGTAGTGCAGTGTATTGGCGCTGTGGTTGACGTGGAATTTCCACGCGATCAAATGCCTAAAGTATTCGATGCATTGATCATTGATGACAAAAACTCCAATGCAGAAGCCGGTTTGACACTGGAAGTGCAACAACAGCTGGGTGACGGCGTGGTGCGTACCATTGCCATGGGTTCCTCAGATGGCCTGGCACGTGGTACTGCATTCAAAAACACAGGTTCAGCGATCTCTGTACCAGTGGGTGAAGGCACACTGGGCCGTATCATGGACGTATTGGGTCGCCCGATCGACGAAGTCGGTCCAATCGACTCTACAGAGTTCCGTTCTATCCACCAGAAAGCCCCGGCTTTTGAAGAACTGTCTCCATCTGTTGACCTGTTAGAAACAGGCATCAAGGTGATCGACCTGGTTTGCCCGTTCGCTAAAGGCGGTAAAGTGGGCCTGTTCGGTGGTGCCGGTGTAGGTAAAACAGTGAACATGCTGGAACTGATCAACAACATCGCTAAACAGCACTCCGGTTTATCCGTGTTTGCCGGTGTAGGTGAGCGTACCCGTGAAGGTAACGACTTCTACCACGAGATGGCAGATGCTGGCGTTATCAAACTGGATAACATGAAAGAATCGAAAGTAGCGATGGTGTTCGGTCAGATGAACGAGCCTCCAGGCAACCGTCTGCGCGTCGCTTTGTCAGGTTTGACCATGGCTGAAAAATTCCGTGATGAAGGACGTGACGTATTGTTCTTCGTGGATAACATCTACCGTTACACACTGGCCGGTACTGAAGTATCTGCGCTGCTGGGCCGTATGCCTTCAGCGGTAGGTTACCAACCTACCCTGGCGGATGAAATGGGCCGTCTGCAAGAGCGTATTACTTCTACTAAAGTGGGTTCTATTACTTCTATCCAAGCGGTTTACGTACCTGCGGATGACTTGACTGACCCATCACCAGCGACGACTTTCCAGCACTTGGACTCCACCGTTGTGTTGTCACGTGACATTGCCTCCCTGGGTATCTACCCAGCGGTTGATCCACTGGACTCAACATCACGTCAGCTGGATCCACTGGTCGTTGGTGAAGAGCACTACAACGTAGCACGTAGCGTTCAGCAAACATTGCAACGCTATAAAGAATTGCGCGACATTATCGCCATTCTGGGTATGGATGAATTGTCTCCAGAAGACAAACTGTCTGTAGGCCGTGCACGTAAGATCCAGCGTTTCCTGTCACAACCTTTCCACGTGGCTGAAGTATTTACTGGCGCGCCAGGCAAATACGTACCATTGAAAGAAACTATCAAAGGCTTCAAAGCAATTGTTGCCGGCGAATACGATCACTTGCCTGAGCAAGCGTTCTACATGGTGGGTGGTATCGAAGAAGCTGTTGAGAAAGCTAAAACACTGAACTAATGTATGTGAATACAAGCAGGTGATTTTTATCCCTGCTTGTTTCTTTCAGTGAAATAGAAAAGAGAACATTATGGCAAATACTGTGCATATCGATGTAGTAAGCGCGGAAGAATCGATCTTCTCCGGCGAAGCTGAATTTGTCGTGGCGCCAGCGGGTGCTGGTGAAGTGGGTATCTACCCTAACCATGCACCTATGATCACGACCATCAAGCCAGGTGCTTTGCGTATCAAGCAGGCTGCTGACAAAGAAGAAACCCTGATTTATATTTCTGGCGGCATGCTGGAAGTACAACCAGGCGTGATCACGGTGTTGGCAGATACAGCCATTCGCGGCCAGGATCTGGACGAAGTCAAAGCCATTGCTGCTAAAGAAGCTGCAGAAGAAGCTTTAAAAAATCGTTCTTCTGAAATTGATTATGCGGCTGCGCAAGCTGAACTGGCCGAAGCAGTGGCACAGATTCAGGCAATCCAGAAATTGCGTAAATCTGTACACTAACAACGTGCAAAACAAAAAACAGGCGGCTCTCGAGTCGCCTTTTTTGTTGCTGAGCTAAACTGCCATCCCTATTATTTCTAAGCTAAAATAACGGTATGAGTGACCTGAATATTATTATCCTGGCGGCCGGTAAAGGTACGCGTATGCGTTCAGACCTGCCTAAAGTATTGCATGCCGTGGGTGGCAAACCGATTCTGCAACATGTGATTGATGCCGCAAGACAGCTCAACCCGCAAAAAATCATAGTCGTCTATGGCTTTGGTGGCGAACAGGTGCAGCAGCAAATATCAGGTGAAGAGCTGCAATGGGTATTACAAGCCGAGCAGCTGGGCACCGGGCATGCAGTGCAACAAGCCCTGCCCTTACTCGACGATCGTGGCGCAACATTGATCCTATTAGGCGATGTGCCGCTTGTAGATGTCGCGGCCTGTCAGGAAATGCTGCAGCAGGCGAACCAGCACCTGGTGGTACAAACATTTATCAAACCAGACCCGACTGGGTATGGCCGTATCGTCCGCAATGGCAACAATGAAGTGGTGGCAATCGTTGAGCATAAAGATGCCACTGAGGCGCAACGGTCTATCCAGGAAGTGAATACCGGCATTATGGCCTTGCCGAATGCACAACTGAAAAGCTGGCTGGCACAGATTAAAAACGATAACGCGCAACAAGAATATTACTTAACCGATATCATCGCATTATCCGTCAACGAAGGCCGTGCCGTTTTGCCCCAAGTGGTGGCAGACGCCTGGTCGGTGACGGGCATTAATTCCAAGCTGGATTTGCAAGACATAGAGCGCGAATTTCAGGCACGTAAAGCTACAGCATTGATGACACAAGGTGTGACATTATTTGATGCGCTCCGTATTGATATCCGTGGAAACCTCAATTGTGGCCGGGATGTCATCATTGATGTGAATTGCGTGTTTGAAGGGGATGTCACGCTTGAAGATGGTGTGCAGATCGGCCCTCATTGCGTCATTAAAAATGCAGTGATCGCCAAGGGGAGTAAACTGGCCGCGTTCACGCATATTGACGATGCAACTGTAGGTGCAGGAAGCAGCATAGGCCCGTTTGCACGTTTGCGCCCTGGCACAAAACTATCCGAGAAAACCCATATCGGCAATTTCGTTGAAATTAAAAACGCCACGGTAGGCCTGGGCAGCAAGGTCAATCACTTGAGCTATGTCGGCGATGCCAGCGTAGGTGCCAATGTCAATATCGGCGCGGGCGTGATCACTTGTAATTATGATGGCGCGAACAAACATAAGACCATCATTGAAGATGATGTGTTTGTCGGTTCTGATACGCAACTGGTAGCACCTGTCACCGTTGGCAAAGGCGCCACCATTGCGGCAGGTTCAACCATTACTAAACATGTCCCGGCTGACTCACTGACCCTGTGTCGTGCCCGTGAGCAACGTTCAATTCAAGGATGGAAACGTCCACAAAAGGTGAAAAAATAAGCGTATGTGTGGCATTGTCGGTGCGGTAGCAAACAGAAATATCGTTCCATTACTCATAGAGGGCTTAAGCCGCCTTGAGTATAGGGGCTATGACTCAGCAGGGATCGCCGTGCTCAACCAGCAGATCGAGCGTGTGCGTTCGGTTGGCCGTGTGGCTGAGCTTGAGAGCAAAGCACAGGGCTTGCAAAGCCATATCGGCATCGGCCATACGCGTTGGGCCACCCATGGAGGCGTGACCGAGCAGAATGCGCACCCGCATGTCTCGCCAGCGCAGGACAATGCACAGATCGCAGTGGTACATAACGGCATTATCGAAAACCACGACGAGCAGCGTGACCGCCTGACGGCATTGGGCTACCAGTTCTATTCGCAGACTGATACTGAAGTCATTGCCCATCTGGTGCACTATTATTACCAGCAGACCAAAGATCTGTTGCAAGCGGTGCAACAGGCGATCACTGAACTGACCGGCGCTTATGCCATCAGCGCGGTAGTACTGGATAACCCCAGACAATTAGTGGTTGCCCGCCTGGGTTGCCCCTTGCTGATCGGCCTGGGTGAGCAGGAGAATTTTGTTGCCTCTGATGTCTCCGCAGTGCTGTCTGCCACTCGTAAAGTGATTTACCTGGAAGATGGCGATGTTGCTACTTTAAGTACCGATGCCGTGGTCATTTATGACAGGCAAGGCGAAACCGTGCAACGTAAAGTGCATATGAGTGATGTATCACTGGCGTCGCTGGAGCTTGGCCCTTACAGCCACTTTATGCAGAAAGAGATCCACGAACAGCCACGCGCCATCAGCGATACGATAGAGGCACTGATAGATGATGGTGCGTTTAGAAGTGAATTGTTTGGCACTGCTGCTGCCGATATCTTCCAGCAAATTGATAGCGTGCTTATCCTGGCGGCTGGCACCAGTTATTACGCCGGCCTCACGGCCAAATACTGGCTGGAAAGCATCGCCAGAATCCCGACTTCAGTAGAGATTGCCAGCGAATACCGCTATCGCGACTCGGTGCCTAACCCTAAGCAGTTAGTGGTCACTATCTCGCAATCTGGCGAAACCCTCGATACTATGGAAGCGCTCAAACATGCGCAAAAACTGGGGCATCCCTACAGCCTGGCGATTTGCAATGTGCAGGAAAGCGCTATTCCACGGGCCTCTTCACTGATTTTCTACACGCGCGCCGGCGCTGAGATCGGCGTTGCCAGTACCAAGGCGTTTACCACGCAGTTGATCGCACTATTTGTGCTTTCAGTGACCTTGGCGAAAGAGCGTGGTTTATTAGCGCCAGAACAGGAACAAGCCTATTTAACCGATTTGCGCCAGCTCACCAGTAGCGTACAAATCGCGCTTAACCTGGAGCCGCAGATCCGCGAATGGGCTGCCCGCTTTGGCGATAAAGAACATGCGCTATTCCTGGGCCGTGGCGTGCACTTCCCTATCGCGATGGAAGGCGCGCTTAAGCTCAAGGAGATCTCTTACATCCACGCCGAAGCTTATCCCGCAGGCGAGTTGAAACATGGCCCGCTGGCATTGGTAGACAGCAATATGCCGGTGGTGGTGATTGCGCCTAACGATGCGCTGCTGGAAAAAGTGAAATCGAATATGCAGGAAGTGAAAGCACGCGGCGGTGAGTTGTTCGTATTTGCGGATGCTGACAGCCACTTTAATGCGTCTGAAGGCGTACACGTCATCCGTACACCCAGACACGTAGGCGTGTTGTCACCTATCCTGCATGTGATCCCGGTGCAGCTGCTGGCGTATCACGCCGCCCTGCTCAAAGGTACAGATGTAGATAAACCACGTAACCTGGCCAAGAGCGTCACCGTAGAGTAACTGCAAACCTAGAAAAGCCCCAGCAATTGGGGCTTTTTTGCAATTAAGAAGTAGATTGCTTTCAATTAGACTTGTCACCGAGCACTGAAAAGCGGTGCTAATTAGGAATGTAGTCATGACCACATCACATCAGAGTATTATCGGGCGCCAGCCTATTGTTAATGACAAGCAGGAGATCATTGGCTATGAATTCTTTTTCCGGAAAGAAGCCGATGGCAGTGACACGCCGTTTGCAGAAGATATCCAGACCTGCGCCAAAATCCTCTCCACCACCATTGATGAAATGCATGAAAGCTGGCTGCTGGGCCAGCAGCTGGCATTTATCAATGTCGATCAGGTCATGCTCAACAGCGAGTTTCTGGAGTTGATGCCAGCCGAAAAAACCGTGCTGGAGATTGTGCGCCAGGTGGAAGTGACGCCTGAAATCATTGCGCGCTGCCAGACGCTGAAAGCGGCCAAATTCAGGATCGCGCTGGATAACCCGCAACGCTACCCGCAGCTGGAAGCACTAGTGAGCATCGCCGATTACATCAAGTTGGACATGCGCGATATCGCACTTGAAGAAGCCAAGACGTGGCTGAAAAAATATCAAAAGCCAAACTGCAAACTGATCGCAGAAAAAGTAGAGCAAAACGCGCAGTTCAAAAGTTTGCAAGAAGCAGGCTACCAGCAATTTCAGGGCTATTTTTATGCCAGGCCGGAAAACCTGAATGCCAAGGTCATCAACCCCAGTTTTGAAGGTGTATTGAATTTACTGAACCTGGTCAGCCAGGAAGCCGACAACCGCGATATTGAGAACGGTTTCAAACGCGACACCACACTCAGCTACAAACTATTACGCTACATTAATTCTGTCGGTTTTGGCTTGTCGTGCGAGGTGCAATCCATCGGCCACGCCCTGACCATCCTTGGCCGTAACCAGCTCTACCGTTGGCTGACTTTGCTGATGGTCACGGCCGGCAATAACAGCACCTCCCCTGCATTGATGAAAACATCGATCACGCGCGGACGCCTGACCGAGTTGCTCGGCGAGCCTTTCTTTGACAAAAAAGACCGCGACAACCTGTTTGTGGTCGGCGTGTTTTCTCTGTTGGATGTGATGCTGAAAGTGCCGATGGAAGATATTCTGGACAAGCTGCAATTGCCGGAGCAGATTGTGGATGCCCTGACAGAACGCTCAGGGATCTTTGGGCCTTTCCTCAAGTTGACTGAAGCCTGTGAAGACGCAAATAGCGATCAAATCCTGCACCTGGCCGAGATGTTGCAACTCAATCCGGAGAAAGTAAACCAGTGCCATATGGAAGCTCTGGCCTGGACAGAAAAGTTAGGCGTTTAGAAAAACGCGCGCATTTATCCACTTGAAAAAATCAGGCGGATTCCCATATTCAAATCACAGATGCTTGCAGTTCGAGGTCTGTGAAACATGTGAATCGCTTCATTTTAAAAGGATAAACGTATGCGTACTTATGACTTAACCCCACTTTACCGCACCGCCATTGGTTTTGATCGTTTGGCAAAAATGCTCAACGACGGCCAGCGCAGTGAAAACGAAACCAGCTACCCGCCATACAACATCGAGTTAGTCGATGAAAACGCCTACAAAATCGTCATGGCCATCGCCGGATTCCAGTTAAACGAACTGGACATAGAAACCGAACACCAGACCTTGCGCGTCACCGGCCGCAAAGCCAAAAAAGAGCAGGAAAATACTTTCCTGCACCGTGGCATCGCCAACCGTGATTTTGAACACAAATTCCAATTGGCTGACCACGTAAAAGTCACCGGTGCCAATCTGGAAAACGGTTTATTGAGTATCGCCCTGGTGCGTGAAATCCCTGAAGCGCTTAAACCGCGCAAGATTGAAATCGGCACGCAGGCGCAATCGAATGTTTCCTCATTCATCGCGCAAAAAGCGGCTTAATTCACCTGCTATGCAAAAGGGCCGATCTGGCCCTTTTTTCATATGTGCTTGCTGAATACGCCATTCGTTTCGCGTTTAACCAAGCGCAGTTGAGTGATGCGTATTAAAATACGTTTTTTAGAATTTTTGAAGGCTTGCAAATCCTATGGCCCAATATGTGATGTCCATGCTCCGCGTGAGCAAAATCGTGCCGCCTAAACGGCAGATCATTAAAAACATTTCCCTGTCATTCTTCCCGGGCGCCAAAATCGGCCTGCTGGGCCTGAACGGCTCCGGTAAATCGACCGTATTGCGTATCATGGCCGGCGCCGACAAAGATTATGAAGGCGAAGTGCAATGGCAACCGAATATCTCCATCGGTTACCTGCCACAGGAACCTGAGCTGGATGCGGAAAAAACCGTGCGCCAGGAAGTCGAAGCCGGTCTGGGTGCAGTGATGGAAGCCAAGCAAAAGCTGGAAGAAATCTACGCCGCCTATGCCGAGCCGGATGCCGATTTCGATAAGCTGGCCGAGGAGCAAGCCAAGTATGAAAATATCCTCACAGCCAGTGGCAGCGATGTCGAGCAACAGCTGGAAATCGCCGCTGATGCGCTACGCCTGCCACCTTGGGATGCCAAGATAGGCCCATTGTCTGGCGGTGAAAAGCGCCGTGTTGCCCTGTGCAAACTATTGCTCTCCCGGCCTGACATGCTGTTGCTGGACGAACCCACCAACCACCTCGATGCAGAATCTGTCGATTGGCTGGAGCAGTTCCTGGTGCGCTTCCCCGGTACCGTTGTTGCTGTGACGCATGACCGCTACTTCCTCGATAATGCTGCCGAGTGGATACTGGAACTGGACCGCGGCGAAGGCATTCCATGGAAAGGCAATTACTCCAACTGGCTGGAGCAGAAAGAAGAGCGCCTGGCCCAGGAACACAAGCAGGAAGATGCCCACCGCAAGGCCATGAAGCAAGAACTGGAATGGGTGCGTCAGGGTGCAAAAGCTCGTCAATCCAAGAGCAAGGCACGTCTGGCCCGCTATGAGGAAATGTCCGGTGTCGAATACCAGCGCCGCAACGAAACCCAGGAAATCTTTATTCCGCCAGGTGAGCGTCTGGGTAACCAGGTGATTGAATTCAACAATGTCTCCAAAGGCTTTGGTGAGCGCCTGTTGATCGATAATTTGTCCTTCAGCATCCCGCCGGGTGCGATCGTAGGTGTCATCGGCCCTAACGGTGCCGGTAAATCTACCCTGTTCCGCATGTTGCAAGGCAAAGAGCAGCCAGATAGCGGTGAAATCATCACTGGCCCAACCGTGCAGCTGGCTGCGGTTGACCAGAGCCGTGAAGGTCTCGACAACGACAAAACCGTATTCGAAGCCATTTCGGGTGGCCTGGATATATTGACGGTGGGCAAATTTGAAATGCCTAGCCGTGCCTACATCGGCCGTTTTAACTTTAAAGGCGGTGACCAGCAGAAAATCGTCGGTCAACTGTCAGGTGGTGAACGCGGCCGCCTGCACCTGGCAAAAACCCTGATTTCAGGCGCTAACGTCTTGCTGCTGGATGAACCTTCAAACGACCTCGATGTGGAAACCCTGCGCGCGCTGGAAGACGCCTTGCTGGAGTTCTCCGGCTGCGTACTGGTGACCTCGCATGACCGCTGGTTCCTGGACCGGATCGCAACGCATATCCTGGCGGCAGAAGGTGATTCACAATGGACGTTCTTCAACGGCAACTATCAGGAATATGAAGCCGACAAGAAAAAACGCCTGGGTGAAGAAGGCGCCAAACCCAAACGTATCCGCTATAAACCGATTGCACGTTAAAACAAAAATCCCATTCACTGAATGGGATTTTTTTTGCAACCAGCAATCATCACTATCAATATGATTTAAATCATACAAGTGAAAGTAAGCGCGCCCTTTTTAGAAAGGGATTGTTTACAAATAAAACAACATTGTTCATGATGAGCATGCATTATTTGTAGGAATTTCTTTATTCACCAAATAAAAGGAGCGAGCGATGGCAGGTTGGTTTGAACTCTCAAAAAGTGCAGCGAATGGTCAGTTCAGTTTTGCGCTGAAGGCCGGTAATGCGGAGCAGATTCTTAAAAGCGAGCAGTATACGACTAAAGCTGCGGCACAGAATGGCATAGAATCCGTGCAGAAAAACAGTCCCCTGGATGACCGTTATCAAAGATTGGTCGCCAAAGATGGCCGTCCTTATTTCAATTTACTGGCGGGCAATAGCCAGATCATTGGCACCAGCCAGATGTATTCCTCAGAGGCAGCGCGTGACAATGGCATTGCTTCAGTCAAAAACAATGGCAGCAGCGCAACAATTAAAGATTTGACCTGATCAATAGTGACACGGATTTAAAGCCTCGCTTTGTGCGGGGCTTTTTTCGTCATGTAATCCCATAACCAGGCCGGGAACAGCCGTAGCAGGCGCGCGACGATGCCCATTTGCCAGGGGATCACTGTATAGCGCTTACGTTTGGCTATTGCCAGCAGCGCTTTGTCGGCAAATTCATCTACTTCCATTAAAAATGGCATAGCGTAGGTGTTGATATCTGTCATCGGCGTGCGGATGTAACCTGGAGAAATGGTGGTGACGCCGATATGATGCAATTGCATTTCGACGCGCAGGCTTTCCAGATAGGTGATGGCTGCGGCCTTGCTGGCGCTGTAAGCCCCGGAGCCCGGCAGGCCGCGTATGCCCGCCACGCTGGCGATGCCGACCAGCTGCGCAAACTCACCTTGCTCTGCCCCTGCTTTCATGGCCGCAATAAACGGCTGGAAGGTGTGTACCAGGCCCATGACATTGGTATCAAATACGGCCTGGAAGGCGGCGATATCCTCCTGGTATTCCGTTAGGGTGCCGCGGCTGACCCCGGCATTGCCGATGACGACATGCGGGATGCCAACCTCGGCAAGAAAGGTGTGTGCAATCGCCTGCATACGGGCAACATCACGCACATCGGCCACATGGCAATGCACCTGGCTGCCATAGGCGGCCGTGATCTCCTGTTGCAGGGTGGTGAGCGCTTGCTGGTTACGGGCTAGCAAAGCCAGTGTGCAGTGCGCGCCGTAGCGGCGGGCATAGGCTTTGGCCAGCGCCTGGCCGATGCCGCTGGAGGCGCCGGTGATGACGATACGAAGATGAGCGGGCGTTGCTTGTTGCATAAAAGTTACAGGAGAAAATGGTTGGGTTAGAATGCCATAAAACAACACGGGGAAACAATCATGAATCTGGAAAAAGTGATCTTTGGCTTTTTTATTATTTTGGCCATGACGCTCAACTTTGGTTTTTTTGTCGGGCAAATTGATAATCCCAAACACCATTTGCATTATGAGTTATATGCGGCGATTGTGGTGAACCTGATTGCGACCGTGCTGAAATTTGGCGATCGTACCCAGATAGGCGCGATTCATCTGGCTACTAGCCTGGTGGCCGATCTGCAATTGATCGCCGCGGCTATTATCTGGACTGCTGCGGGTACACAATCTACCGAGGCAGAAGTGATTGTCGGCATAGTGTCGCTGTCTGGCGGGGCTTTTCTTGCCAATGTGACCTCGGTGATCCTGCTGATTTACGAAACCGTCACCCTGCGCCGCTAGTGATATCCCAGCAATGAACCTCAATCAGATCATTTTCCTGATTCTGCGGCGCATGCGCGCGCCGCTGCTGATGGTGATTATCAGTTATGCCATCGCGCTGATCGGTTTTGTGCTGATCCCCGGCGCGGATGATCATGGCCAGGCATATCACCTCAGTTTTTTCGATGCGTTTTATATCCTGAGTTATACCGCGACCACTATCGGGTTTGGCGAGATCCCCTATCCGTTTACCGGCCATCAACGCATGTGGATGACCTTCTCGATTTATTTCACGGTGATCGCCTGGTTCTATGCCATAGGGGCAATCATTGCCCTGTTTCAGGAGGCTACCCTCAAGCAGGCGATTAAAACAGCCAGGTTTAAGCGCGATGTGTGTAACCTGATGGAACCGTTTTACCTGATCTGTGGTTATGGCGAAACTGGTAGCGAGTTGGTGCGTGCCCTTGATAGAAATGAATTGCGTGTGGTGGTGCTGGAGATTTCACCGGAACGTATTAATGAACTGGAAATGACCGATTACCAGTTTTATGTGCCGCATTTGTGCGCCGATGCCAAACTGTCTGAAGTGCTGCTGTTTGCCGGCATCAAAAATCCCATGTGCCGTGGTGTGGCAGCGCTTACGGATGATGACCATGCCAACCTCGCCATTTCGGTCGCCATCAAGCTGATCAAGCCGGAACTGCCCGTGCTGGCCAGGGTGGAAAATGATGTGGTCGCCGCCAATATGGCGTCTTTCGGCACTGACCATATCATTAATCCTTACAAGATTTTTGGGGAGCATTTGGCCATGCGGCTGAATGCGCTGGGAACTTACTTGTTACATGAATGGCTGACCATGGCGCCGGGGGATGCGATTGCGCCACCGGCAGCTATCCCCAAGGGCAAGTGGATCGCCTGCGGCTTTGGCCGGTTTGGCAAATCGGTGGTGAGCAGCCTGCAAAATGGTGCCGTGGATGTGACCATTATTGAAGCAGATCCGGAAGGCACGCAATGTAAAAACTGTATTGTCGGCAGTGGCGTGGAGTCACATATATTGCAACAAGCCGGCATAGAGCAGGCAATTGGTATCGTCGCCGGCACTGATAATGACATTAATAACCTGTCGATCGTGATGACGGCGCTGGAGGTGAATCCCGAACTGTTTGTGATCATCCGCAAAAACAAGCGCCATAACGACCCGCTGTTTGACCACTTTAATGCCGATATCACCATGCAGCCAAGTGATGTGATTGCGCATACCTGTTTGTCTTATATGGTGTCACCCATGCTGGCGGAATTCCTGGCGAACGCCAGGCATCAAACCAATGCCTGGGCTAATGCGGTGATTGCGCAGTTGGTGTCTAAACTAGGGGAACAGGTTCCGGATACCTGGGATATCACGATTGAGGGCGAGATGGCGTTTGCCGTATGTGCGCTGATGCAACAGGGTTTGCAACCTACCCTCAAGCACCTGGTGATGAGCCCTTCCGGGCAACGGCATGAGATGCCTGTCGTGCCATTGATGCTGGTGCGTGGTGAACAAAAATCCATGTTACCCGAGCTTTCCACGCCGTTACACATGGGAGATAAGATCTTGTGTTGCGGCATGGATCAGGCAAAATCCATACAGCGCTATGTCATGCACGACATTAAAACGCTGCATTACATCGTTACCGGTAACGAGATGCCCGAAACCTGGATCGGGCGCTGGTTGAAAAAGTGAAGTTTCAAAAAATACACAAATTATTAACACTTGTAAGTCTGAAGTTTTGGCATGATTAAGTGCCTGCTAAAGCACGCACTATAATATCTACCAGCCAAATGTACCGCTCTCACATCTAAGCTGGGAGGTATGTGTTCCTGAATTTTTGCTAGGGCTGTATGACCGAATTAATAATAACCCCTGCCAAGGGTGCACTTAAAGCCCAACCTGTTTTATTGCTTGTCACCCTGCTGTTTGTCACGATGGCAAATTATCTGGGTAAAGGCTTCAACGCGGTCACTCAAACCCTGTCTTTTGTGACGCTCATGCTGGCCACTTATGTGATTTGGCGTGCGTATATCGCTTCAAAAAAGCAGATCCTGATCAATAAAGCCAGCAAGCAGATCGAAGTGACTACTTATACTTTTTTTGGTGGCAGGCAAAAGAGGCGGTATCCGGTGATGTATTTCGGTGCGATCCGCTCTTATATCTCACTAGGCCATCGGGCGAGAAATGTCGTCGAACTGATCACCAATGACGGTACCGGCAGTTTGCCTCTCTCCAGCTTCACCCCCAAGGGCGGTAAAAAACTCTGGACTGTGCAAATTGAAACAGAAAATCCTGCAGCGGCTGATCTGGTCATCAGCGTTGCGAATTTGATCCCGGTGCAAAACCTGGGGTTCGTGGGCCATCATTTTGAAAAGACGCCGGTAGAAAAAGAACGGGATCACTTTATTAGAAATATATCCAAATAATGGTATTGAGCAAAGAGAAGCCAAATGATCCCTATATATACTCCGCAAACGGAATCTGAAGTCGCTGTCATCTCGTCCATGCTGGACGCCTACGAGATTCCATATTTCATCCGTGGCGGCGCCTTCAGCAAGCTTTATCCTGGGCTGCAAATCAAAGACTACAATACGCAGACGGTGATGGTGCCCGCTGAGTTTCAGGAAGTCGCACGTGAATTATTAATTGATTTTATCCAGCCTCAACCGCAAGCAATCAAGCGCGACTCAAAAGCTTCAATCAGCAGGATTTTCAGGGTATGTGTTGAAATGATCCTGGCCGGCTGGGTGTTCACAGGCAAACGCTGGAATAAAAATGCGCGTGAAGACAAACTGCACTCTGATGAATAGACAGTGAGAGGATGCTGCATGGAAAATGCGTTGTGTTGCTGACCACAGTCATCGGACATTGACTGATTTGCAGGTCAGCACCATAAAAAAGCCCTGCAGATGCAGGGCTTTTTCATTACAAGCGACGCTTATTTTTTGGCTTTGTCTTTGCGTACGTTGTTAATGATAAAGTCTGCCGTTTGCAATGCTGCATCGTTACCGCCAGCCATAGAGCTGCCGGTAATATATTTACCATCAATCACCAGGCTAGGCACACCTGTGGCACCCGATGATTTGAAAATTTGCATCGCTTTATTCATCTGCATGGTGGTGGCAAATGATTTGAACGCCTTTTCAACTTTGATTTTGTCCAGGCCGCCCTGCTTGATCACCCAGTCTATCGCTGCTGCTTCATCCGCCGGATTTAATGTTTTGCTTTTGTGGATCGCATCAAACAGCTGGCTATGCAGTTTGTCCAGTACACCCAGCTCCTGCATGGCGTAGTAGGCTTTAGCCATTGGCGCCCAGCTAGCATTTGGCAAGGCGGGTACGCGTTTGAAATAAACATCGGCAGGTAGTTTTTTCACCCATGCTTCCAGCGGCTGTTCCATGTGATAGCAATGTGGACAGCCGTACCAGAAGATTTCCATGACTTCGATTTTGGCAGGCTGGTCGGTAGCGATTTGTTGCGCGACCTGGTCAAACTGATCACCTGCTTGTGGATCTGCCAATGCCGCCGTGGAGGTGAGCCCAGCCAATAGCATCAGACTTAACAACATTTTTTTCATATAGTGAGTTTCCTTGTTCGGTGGAAAATAATGATTAAACGTATCTATGGTTTGTAATACACCTGGATTTTTAATATCCCCGGATTTTTAATACACCCAAAATTCATGGCACAGTGATTTAACGTCTCTGGGTGACAACACGATGACAACCCAATAGCATGCATGAGATTAATGGGCAGAGGATTCGATATTGACCTTGATCAGATTGGCCTGGAAGCCATTGGTTTCCAGATCATGGCTGATTTTACTGATCTTGGCCAAATCGCGCAGCGGCCCGATACGTACGCGGTGCATGGTGCCCTTGTTTGGGATCTCAGCCGTTTGCACAAAGGCTTCAAACCCGACTAATGCCAAACGTGTTTTCAGGTTGTTTGCATCATCTTCTTTAGCGAAAGCGCCCACCTGCACAAAATAGCTTTCCTGCTTGATGGTGGGGTTCTTTTTCACCTGTTCTTCACTGATCTTGCTCTCGGTATCCGGCAGGATAGTGTAGAAATCAAACTTGTTCGGGTCTTCAATCGCAGCGCTGCCAGGTTTGACCTCTTCTTCTGTCACCGTGTTTTTAATCGGTATTTCCTGCTGGCTCTCGTCTTTTTTGAAGGCGCTGGAGAATGGGCTATGGTCGCCTTTGATATAAATGATCAGGGCCACTGTCAGGGCGACCCCCAAAAAAAGCCCTACCAGCAGGCCGTTAAAAAACGAACTGCCGCTGCTTTTAGCTTTGGCTTTTGTTTGAGAGGGTTTGTAATCGCGACTCATGTGTAGTGTTTAACCATTCATTTCGGTGAGTTATTGCTAACTCGTTATGTTTCAGCGCATGTGCTTACGCGACCAATGTTTCAAAGCAGCTTCTGTTTCAAAACGCCCATTAACGCTTACATTTTTTCCGGTGCACTCACGCCTAGCAGTTGCAAACCGTTACGCAACACGGTGCGTGTGGCGGTGATCAGCGCCAGGCGGGCCTGTTTGAGCTGCGCGTCATCCACCAAAAATTTGGTGTCATTGTAATAACTATGCAAGGCACTGGCTAGTTCTTTCAGGTAATTGGCCACCATATGTGGCGCCAATGCCTGGCAGGCGGTGGTGACGACTTCCGGATACTGGCTGAGTGCCTGCATGAGTGCGGTTTCTGCCGCAGATGCCAAGGGTGACAGATCAGCATCTGCCAGGCTGGCACTATCACCGCCCCATTGGTTAAGCACGCTGCAAATGCGCGCATGTGCATATTGAATGTAATAAACCGGGTTGTCATTGGTTTGTGCGCGGGCCAGGTCAATATCGAACACCAGTTGCGAATCTGCACTACGCGCGGCCAGAAAGTAACGCGTCGCGTCACAACCGACTTCTTCGATCAGGTCGCGCAAGGTGACATAACTGCCGGCCCGTTTCGAGAGTTTGACTTCTTCGCCACCGCGCATCACGGTGACCATCTGGTGCAGCACATATTCTGGCCAGCCTTGCGGGATGCCGGTATTTAATGCCTGTAAGCCAGCGCGCACGCGGGTGATGGTGCTGTGGTGGTCGGCGCCCTGCTCGTTGATCACGCGTTTGAAACCACGGTTCCATTTTTCTCTGTGGTAAGCCACATCGGGTACAAAATAGGTATAGCCACCCTCTTTTTTGCGCATGACACGGTCTTTGTCGTCGCCAAAGTCGGTGGTGCGCAACCACAAGGCATCATCCAGCTCGTAGGTATGGCCGCTGCTGATGAGTGCTTGCACAGCGTTGTCTACTTTGCCTTCGGTATATAAAGCGCTTTCCAGCGAAAACACATCAAATTTAATCTGGAAAGCCTGCAAGTCGAGGTCTTGCTCATGGCGCAAATAAGCCACGGCAAATTTGCGGATAGATTCTGCATCATTGATATCGCCGCTGGCGGTCACTGCCATATCATCCGCGGTCACGGTTTCTTTCGCTAAATAAGCTTTAGCGATGTCGGCGATATATTCACCACGGTAGCCATCTTCGGGGAAACGCGCATCATCAGTCGCTATCCCCTGCGCCCGTGCATGCACCGATTTGGTCAGGTTATCGATCTGGGCGCCAGCGTCATTGTAATAAAACTCGCGCGTGACATCCCAGCCATTCGCATCCAGCAAGCGGCATAAACAGTCACCCACTGCTGCACCACGTCCGTGGCCGACATGCAGTGGGCCGGTCGGGTTGGCCGATACAAACTCCACCTGTACTTTTTCACGCTGGCCAGCCGTATTGCGGCCAAATGTCGCGCCAGCCTGGAAAATGCTTTTGACAACATCCTGCTTGCTCTGCGCAGAGAGGAAGAAGTTAATGAATCCGGCACCGGCGATTTCTACCTTGCTGATCACATCATTGGCTGGCAAGCCATCAATGATGGTTTGTGCAATCGCACGCGGATTCTGCTTGAGCGGTTTGGCCAGCTGCATGGCAATATTGCAGGCAAAGTCACCATGCTCGGCCGATTTCGGCCGCTCAAGGATGATATTCAGGCTGGAGGTGTCTTCCACCAGCGGGGTCACCGCTTGCAGAATCAATTCTGTGATCGTTTGTTTCAAGGTTAAAATGGTGCTGAATAGTCAAACCGCCATTTTAACCTAATAAACCACTTTCACCCATGTGTTCAGCAGCCCTTTCCTCTCCGGCCATCACTTCTACCGGCATTGTCCGCGTAGTGCTGGATGTGCCATTGGATCGCCAATTTGATTACCTCAACCCTGGGCTGGATATACACGTAGGCAATCGTGTGGTCGTGCCTTTTGCCGGGCGGCAATTGATCGCCATTGTGATGGCGCTGCCAGCAGAAAGTGAAGTGCCTGCCAATAAACTGAAAGCGGTGATACAGGCCTTTGACGATGTGCCATTTGAGGACGCCACCCTGAAATTGCTGCGTTTTTGCGCAGATTATTATCACTACCCGTTCGGCCAGACTGTGCTTTCCAGCCTGCCATTGCGCTTGCGGCAAATCAAACCGGCGGTGTCGCGCAAAATGTGGGTCTATACATTAGTCCAAGCAATACCGGAGGGCCTGATAGGCAAGCGCCAGCTTGTACTTTCCAGGTTGATTGCTTTGTTGCAGCAACACGCGGAATGCAGCGAAACCCAGTTGGCAGAGGTGTCTGCAAGCTGGCGAAAAAATATACAGCCACTGCTGGAGGGCGGGCTGGTTTCCCGGCGTGAAGTGCTGGCGATACGGCCTTCGCTAGCTGCCTCAGCCCATGAGCCAACGCTAAACGACGAGCAGGCGCATGCCGTCAAATCTATTTTGCATGCCTCGAACCGGTTTCAGCCCTGGCTGCTGTTCGGGGTGACTGGCTCGGGGAAAACAGAGGTGTATATCCGCCTGCTGCAAGCCGTGCTGGCGGAGCCGCAATCTCAGGTATTGATCATGGTGCCGGAGATCAATCTCACGCCGCAACTGGAAGGCCGTTTTCGTAGCCGCTTAAGCCAGTTCTCGCTGGTGACTTTGCACAGCCACTTAAGTGAAAGTGAGCGCTTGCAACACTGGCAGGCCGCGCAGTCAGGCGAAGCGCGCATTGTCATTGGCACGCGCTTGAGTGTCTTTACGCCCATGCCACATCTCAAGCTGATGATCCTTGATGAGGAGCATGACAGCTCCTACAAGCAGCAGGATGGCATGCGCTACCATGCGCGCGATGTCGCTCTGGTGCGCGCAAAACAATGCCAGATTCCGGTGGTACTGGGCAGTGCCACCCCCTCGCTCGAAAGCTGGTACAACGCGCTCGGGCAGGTGGATAACCCTGCGAAAAAACCGACTTACCGTCTGCTGACTCTGAAAAATCGCGCTGCGGCACAGGCGCAATTACCCCGCATATTTTGTGTGGATACCACACACTCGCCGCCTGAGGCTGGCTTAACGCCACAGTTGAAACAAGCGATAGAAAAACGCCTGCAACGCGGCGAACAAAGTTTATTGTTTATCAACCGCCGGGGCTATGCGCCGGTATTGCATTGCTCCGCCTGCCAGTGGCTGGCAGATTGCCGCCGCTGCTCTGCCAAAGTGGTGCTGCACCTGCGGCAACGGCTATTACGCTGCCATCACTGCGGTGATGAGCAACCGGTTCCCCTGCAATGCCCGAGTTGCGGCAATGCCGATCTACGGCCGGTCGGTCAGGCCACGCAGCGTGTGGAAGAAACCCTGCAGCAATTGTTTCCGCAGGCACGGGTGGCGCGGGTAGACAGGGATACCATCCAGGGCAAGGATGCGCTCACAGCGCTGTTGTCCGCCGTACATGCAGGAAAAATAGATATCCTGATTGGCACGCAAATGCTGGCCAAAGGCCACGATTTTGCCAATCTGACCCTGGTCGGTGTGCTGGATACCGACAGTGCGCTGTATAGCCCCGATTACCGAGCCAGCGAGCGCCTATTTGCGCAGTTGATGCAAGTGGCCGGGCGCGCAGGCCGCGGCGATAAGCCGGGCGAAGTGTTGATACAAACGGCTTTTCCGCAGCACCCTTTGTTTGCCGCTTTGCAGCAGCAAAATTATGCCGAGTTCGCCAACACTTTATTGCAGGAACGCATCACATTACAGTTTCCCCCGGCGGCTTATATTGCTGTCATGAAAGCTGAAGCGGCTGACTATGCGCTGGTGGAGCAATTCTTGACTGATTTGACCCATTCTGCGCGCGAATTTGTCGCGCAACACGCGCAAAATTTCCCGGAAAAACCCATGATTTATGACCCGGTGCGACCCGGTATTGCCAGGCTCAATCGCATGGAACGCGGGTATGTGATGTTGCAATGTGCTCAACGCGGAGCATTGCAACAACTTTTGCAGGCAGCAGTCGCCTGGGCGAGACAGCATCCACTGCAGGCGAAGATACGCTGGGTGGTGGATGTGGATGCGATTGAGTATTGATTTTTGCAATGTTTTCGCAACATTTTACGTATCAAATAATTAATTATAGTAAATAATTGTTATCAAATTGATTATGCATATATAGTATAATTTGTAGTGATATATGATGAGGCCTTATATTGAGGGTGTTATAAGGAATCATCTTGAAAAAACAAATAACCCGGTGGAGTGTAGTAAATTTATTGGCGGTAGGTTATACAGTGCAAGCGTTTGCTGGCGGTGTGTCTTTACCCGATATTCAGCAAAATTTGCCCAGACCTATCCTGCCACAACCTAACCCTGTCATCCAGGTACCAGAAGAGACGCCAGTCCCTGAAAAGAAACAAAAAAAATCCAACCTGCAGATCGTCGTCAAAGAATTCAAGTTTTCGGGCAACAAACAATTCACAAGTGAAGTGCTGGCTGCGCAAGTGGCGCATCTGACAGGCCATGAAATCGGCATGCGTGAACTCAATGAAGCCGTAGGCACCATCCGTAATTACTACCGCCAACGCGGCTACCTGCTCACACAAGTGTATTTGCCCACGCAAGATCTGCAAAAAACCGGTGCGGCGGATGCCGTTGTTGAGCTTTCTATCCTCGAAGGTACGCTGGGCGACGTTAAAACCGAAGCGGGCGAAGGCCTTAACCAGCCTTACTTCCAGTCACTTTCAGAATATGGCCTGGACAAGGGCGAGGTGCTGAATGAGCGCAATTTAATGCGCAACCTGATGGTGATGAATGGTTTGCCAGGCATACAGGTGACTTCTCAGCTTAACCCGGGCGAAGCGGTTGGTAGTTCGGATGTGGCTGTTTCAGTAGAGCCAAGAGCGAAATACAGCGGCTTTATCAACGCCAACAATTACGGTAACCGTTTTACCAACCGTGAAACAGTAGGCTTTGGCTTGGCTGTGAATAACCTGAATGGGCGCGGTGACCAGCTGGCTGTGGTTGGCAAAGTATCCAATGATGAAGGGCAACGTTCTTTGAGTAGCTTGTACTTCACACCTGTGGGTGATGCCGGCACGATCTTGAACGTCGCTTACAGCTATGTTGATTACAAGCTTGGTAAAGAATTCAAAGTGTTTGATGCACACGGTGATGCGCATTATTTCTATGGTTCTCTTGAGCATCCGCTGTTGCGCGAAACTAAAAAAGGCATCGCATTCAAGGTCGGTACTAACTACAAGATTTTGGATGATGACGTTGATGCCTTCCTGATCAATAACCGTCGCGATATCGCCAGCCTGGAACTCGGTCTGGTCGGCGACTGGATCAATGATGGCGGTAATGTCGCTTATCAATGGGGCCTGATTCTGACGCAAGGTAATGTCTCTTACAAAGATAATGTCGCCAAAGCGAGTGACCGGTCATTACTGGATACCCAGGGCAGTTTCCTGAAATGGAACTGGACTTCCAGCCGTACCCAAGTGTTTGAGAACGGCATCAACTGGATTGTGCGTGCTGATTACCAGGGCACCAACAGCAACCTGGATATCGCTGAAAGATTTGGTATCGGTGCAATCAACCGCTGGCGCCAGTTCTCCGAGATCCCTAGCCAGGCTGATCAAGGCTGGATGGTAGGCACGGATATTCGTAGAACGTTCGTGTCTACGGCTGGTGATGTCACGCCTTATATTCAATCAGTGACCCCATTTGCCTTTTATGACGCAGGTCGCGGCAAACTGAACCATGAGCCATTAGGCAGTGATAACCATGTCCGGTCAAACCATGTCGGTGTCGGTACGGATATCCAGTTCCCAGGCCAATGGATTTTAACAGCGACCTACTCACAACAAAAACGTGATCTGGATGGCGCTGCCAGCGATACACAATACCAATTGTGGGCCCAGTTACGTAAGAACTTCTAATTGATTACGCAGCAAAAAAGTAGCAAATAACAAAATTAAAAATCGTAGCCCGTTAGTCATACTGGGCTACAGACAAAAAAAACTTCCTGAATCAAACTATTGATAAATCAGGAATTGAGAGAAGTAATGGAAGACCCCCCTGATCTTGGAGGATCAGGGGAGTACCTATTAGGAGAAGTGTCATGAAAGCAGCATCCCTAAATCACGTTTATCGCCTTGTGTGGAGTCATGTCCAGAATGCTTGGACAGTTGTAGCCGAAACTGCTCGCACCAAAGGAAAAAAATCAACCACAGTGAACGCAAACGCATCCGTTTCCGATGATGTGTTTTCTGCGCGATTAAGCAAATCAGCCAAATGGGCGTATGCCATCGCCTCAGGTGTGGCGGCTTTGTACATGCCAACTATTGCACAGGCGTTACCTTCAGATGGCGTTTTGAATTATGGTCACGCTGATTTCGTTAAAAGCAACAATGATACGACACTGGATATCAATCAAACGACAGCCATTCTAAAAGCTTCCTTTGTGCAGTTTAATATTGATGCACATGAAACAGTGAATCTTAACCAGGCCGCTGGTGCTAGAGCCATGTTCGTTATTACAGGCAATGATGCTTCCAAAATCGCTGGTAAGTTTAATGTTGACAGCCTGCTCTTCTTTATAAACCCTAACGGTGTTTATTTTTCTGATACTGCGCAAGTGAATGTCGGCAGCATTGTTGTGTCACCATTATCAATGAAAGATGACGATTTCTTAAACGGAACTTATCGCTTCACTGGTGCTAACAACACGGGCTCTGTGATCAACCACGGCGTCATTAAAGCGAAAGACGAAGGCTTTATTGTTCTGTTGGGCAAAACGGTTGAGAACACGGGTACTTTAGTCGCTAATAACGGAAGCGTTGTACTTGGCTCCGCACAAGAAGCCACGCTGGATTTTTATGGTAATGGTTTGGTTAGGGTTAAGTTATCTGGCGATGCCCTTGAGGCTGCGGTAAAAAACAGTGGCCTGATCCAGGCCAATGGCGGTCTGGTGCAATTAGCGACCAGTGCCCGTTCTGCTGCGATCAACATCACTGGTATTGTAGAAGCCAACCAGCTGGTTGAGCGGGATGGTGTGATCCGCCTGGAAGGTGGAGATAACGGCCAGGTACAGGTTTCTGGCCAGCTCATCGCAAAAGGTGAAAACACCACTGGCGGTACGATTGCCGTGACCGGCGAACAAGTGGCGCTATTGAATGGTGCCGTGCTGGATGCTTCTGGCGATAAAGGTGGCGGTAAAGTATTGGTTGGCGGCGATTATCAAGGCAAGAATGAAGCTGTTTATAACGCTCAGACTGCCTATGTCGGTGCTGGCGCAACGATCAAAGCGGATGCCATCCAGCAAGGTGACGGCGGTACAGTCGTGGTATGGGCAGACCAGCTGACACGTTACTACGGTGACATTTCTGCACAAGGTGGTGCGGCTAGCGGCAACGGTGGTTTCGTTGAGGTTTCAGGCAAGCAGGACCTGGATTTCCATGGTGGCGTTGATGTGGGTGCTGTGAATGGCGCAGGTGGTACCGTGCTGCTTGACCCAACCAATATCATCCTGAGCACCAATCCTCAGCTGCCATTGCCTGACCTTGCCAATGGCACGCCTGATATCGCTTTTGGCAACCCAGGTACAACAACGACAGTGAACGTGAATAGCGTTAAAGGCTTTAATGAGTTGTTCCTGCAAGCGACTAATAATATTACTGTGAGCAGTGCGCTGACAATGACGAAGGCAACAGGCAGTGTTCGCCTGGAAGCCGGTAACGATATCAATGTGAATGCCAATATTACTTCAGGCACCTTTGGCAAGGTGACGTTGAAAGCTGACGCAGATGGCATCGGTGGCGGTAATATCGCCATCGGCGCGAATATCACAGGGTCTGCAGGCGTGACGCTTTCAGCCGCGACGATTACCCACACCGCTGGTAATATCAATACCACAGGTAGCGTGCTGGGTATCGCCGGTGATGTGAAAATTGACACCACAGGTAGCGCTAACCTTGGTAGCGCAAACATCAATGCCAATGGCGGCACCGGCCTGCTTTTTGGTGGCGATAAAGGCGGCGAAGTAAAAATCACTGCCAACAGTTTGACGATGACAGGTAATATCAATACCACCGGTGGCGCTTCATTTAACCCGGTGTTAGGTGGCGGTCAAGGTGGTGCGGTCACCATCACTACTGCGAACGGCGCAACTGTGGGTAACATCACCACCAGTTCAGGCAATGCAGGCTTCAGCGCACCTAGTTCCAGGTTATCAGGCGCAGTGAATATCACCAACACTGGTAATGGCGACATTAACGCTGGCAATATCAACAGCAATGGCGGCACCAATGGCATAGGCGGTAGCGTGACGCTGGATGCCAAAGGCGGTAGCGTCAAGGCGCTGGTTATCAACACCAGTGCCGGCGCCAGCACTGCCTTTACACAAGGTATGAGCGCGGGTAATGTGAAGGTGAATGCGAATGACAACATTGATGTAGGCACCATTACTGCAAATGGCGGCAATGGCGTCCTGCTGAATCCATCAGGCGGTGCAGCTGGTAAAGTAGAGTTGATCGCGGCCAATGGCACTGTGAATATGGGCGCGGTGACTAACCTGGCTGGTACCGCATCATTCTTCGGGACTGCCGGTAAAGCAGCCACTGTCTTTGCCCAGGCCGGTGGTGATTTAAACCTGAATGGCAACATCCTGACCAGCAGCAGAGCAGATGATGCGGTGCAACTGGTGGCCGGTGGCAATTTCAAAAATAATGTAGATGCCACTATCACTACCGGTACGGATGGAAACTGGACCATTTACAGCAACGACCCGACCGGCGATGTTAAAGGCACTAATTTGCTGGCTGCGTATGACTACAAGCAATATGGCACCACGTTTGGTGGCGCGTTGCTAGGCACTGGTAATGGCTTTGTGCATGCAGTCAGCCCCACCGTGACCGCCACTTTGAACGGTACAGCAACCAAGACTTTCGATGGTAACAATGTAGTGACTGATGTGAGTGGTTTGTCAGTCACCGCTTCAGGTGCACTGGATGGCGATATCGTCACCATCACACCAACGCCGATCACTGCTGCTACTTATGACAATGCCGCTGCTGGTACAGGCAAGCCTATCGACAGTACATACAATGTGGCCAGCATTACCACCAGAGAAGGCAAGCAGATATTCAACCCAACCGCAGGTTCGTTTAATGGCTATACCGTCGTAACGAATTCAAACGCGACAGGGACTATCGTGGCTTTGCCTGCACCAGTCACAGCGTTGGGCTTCGCTTCCCCCAGGGATGATGCTGGTTTGGGTGGTTTGATCCCTAACAACCCGGCACTGAATACCATGACTATCGTTTCATTGAACCCTGCTGCGGGTGATGAGGAAGATCTGGATGCGGTAGCATGTCCTGTCAATGAAGATAGCCTGGGTAGTACACCTGTATTGAACTCTGGTGTGAAATTGCCGGATGGTGTCAGCTCCAATTGTATCTAGTTCAGAGCAGCTAACTCTTTTGCGCCAGGTTTAAAGGCGCTTGAAAAAAGCCGGGCAATCGCCCGGCTTTTCTTTTGTGTGGCATAACATTTTATTTAGGTGCTTAGCCAAGCAAGTAAAATACAAGTAAAATAATGGCTATTCGCGGCTGTAGTTCAATGGTAGAAATGATACTGAAAAATTTCTACTTTAAGTAATTGATTCTAATGATTTTTTATTAAATTCAATTTCGAACTACACTAAAATAATGACACTAGTAAATGACACTTAATTCTAACTTGATTTTGCCGAATGGCAAATGCTCTTCGCCCGTATGGGCACATTTCCCAGGTTCTTAGTTTTTTAAATATCCAGCTTGTTCTTTTTAATTATGCTAGATGGCATATTAAAAATTACTTCCTCTTGTGTGTCTTCATATGTATGAATTAAATCACTTAAATATTGCATATGCTCTTTAAGCTTATTAATGTCTTGAATTTCAATCTCTTTATTGTTGATATGTATTAATAACCTCATAATTTTTTACTTTTCATCAAACTGCTATTAGGTTCAGTGGCATCTCTTCTAATTTTTTTCATTTTGAAATTGGTAGCAATTTGTGGGTAATTTTCCTTAACAAATTTAGCCAGCTCTAAATCTTCAACACCTTTTGCTATAGCTTGTTGGTCTTTTTCAACTTGAACCTGCATATCAATTACATTGGCAATCTGTTGCTCTAGTTCCAGCATGGAAATATTTAGAGTGTTTGATTTAATATTAATGTCAGCAGCTTGCTCTTTAACTTTCTTGAATGCTTTGGCAAGTAACTTGGTAGCTCTCTTCTTTTCTTTCCACTCATTCCTGTTCAATCGTTGAGCTTTTGGACCTAATCTATCTAAACCACAATATACAGAAACAGTTTGATAAAAATCATCCTGAAATTTTCGCATGGCATCTTTATAAGCTTTGACCTGCTCTTTTTTATTCACTGGTTGATTAAGTGCTTTAGCTTCTTTCTCAATTCTTATATTTTCAGCAAATCCCGGATGCATCTCAGGTGTAGAGGCAATTCTGGTTTTATTTACTACATAGAAATGTAAATGAGGGTATTGCTCATCTGTATGCTCTAAAACACATAGCAAGTTATCTCCCCATTGTTTTTTCATGAACTCAATTGATTGCTCTTTAAAAGTGATGAAGTCTTGTTTATCATCATCAGACCAAACAGCAACTCTTGGCTTTGGGAATGAAACAACACCAGCAAGCAGAATATTTTTGTCAGATTTTATTTTTCTGCCAAGTCCATCTTTTTCAGTTTCTACTTGTGCCAGTATATTTTCGTAATGAACATCTAGTGTGAGATTGTTTTGACTATATAAATAAGTTGGAGCTACAGGAGTAAAACCATCAGCAACAATATGGTCTGTGAAACCCTCTACCCTGGTAGCTTCCCAAATCACACCACCAGTGCTTGTTTTTCCAGTAGTGGCATTGCCACTTCTGCTATAAAGCTCTAAATGCATAAATTGGCTTGTTGTTTGTTCTTTTTTTGCCATTGTAAAAATCTCCTGCTCTCATATAGTTATCGCAGAAAATTTCTCAATGTCAACATACCTCTAGCGCAGTGGTTTTATGTAGATAGGTTTTTTACTTTTTTTTGGTTTTTGTCTTTGATTTGATACGTCTAGGTACAGACTAGGGGTATCTAACGATACCCACACTACAAAGCTTCGCTTTTTCGTTCAGTCTGCCAAAGAGAGATAAATCTCTCTTATGGAATCTCTCTAAACCTTGAGATTACATCTCAAACTCTGTGCCACCAAAAAACAAAAAACCAGCATTTAGCTGGTTTTCTATTTTGTGGTGGTTAATAATCAGTTTGACCTAATTTCTTCCTTAACTCACCTTCAATTTTTAATGAAACTTTATTATTAAATTGGTCTGAAAGTTGAAGAATTTCACTAGAACAATCAATATTATCTGTATAGCAAGTTGAATCGGCTGGGAGGTTTTTAGCATAAAATATCGCAGATTTTAAATCTTCAATAGCTTCAGAATTATTTGTTTGCACATTATCTAAAAATCTTTGAATAAGTTGTTTTTCTGCGGATATCATATTATTTGCATAATCTTCTGAAAACACACAGTGTTTAAAAATTACTCTACCAATTATTTCACCAGCTCCTATACAAACTAAATGAACATAATCACCTTTATTTATCTGTGAGATTTTATCTAAATTTGGCTCATAAAATGTTAACTGTGGGTATGAATATTCATTGTATCCATATAGTTCAAGAAACGGTCCTTGCCCACTTCCACTGTTAATACTTGCGACCTGTCCGGTTATATAAAGAAGGTTATGCTTATATTTTTTATCGGCTGCAACTCCATTCTCTTGATATGACAATTCAACATCAGTAGATGAGGTCAATATTAATTTATTTTTAAGTGATGAATTTCGCCCTGAATTAAATGAGTTAATTTTTTCTTGTAGTATGAAGTCTAATATTTTCTTTTCTTTTTCACTCAATGTAATCTTTGGCTTTTTTATATCTTTTATTTTGCTTAGATTATTAGAATTATTTGAAATCGTATTGTCTTTTTCATCTACAGAAGTATTGTTTTTAGTTGTAGCTGCTTTTTCTTTATTACTCTCATCATTAGCAGTCGAACCATTATCTGTAGAACATCTCACCATTGTAATAATCAAACCAATGAAGACTAATTTTGATATCACATTTAAAAATTTCTTCAACCCATCCATAGAGTTCCTTTAATTATTTTAATATTATTTAATCAAACTCGAAAAATGAGCTTTCAATCTCTTTATATTTTAAAATTTCTTGGGTTTCATTTCTCAACATTTCAGCACTAAATTTTTGAGAGTAAGTTTTACCATTTACTCCTTCAGGAGTATGGCCTGTCAAATCCTCTCTAATTTCAACATTAATCTTATGTTGTTTCAGTCTATTAATACAAGTGTGTCTGAAGCAATATAAAACTTTTACTTTAATTTCAAGTTCACTTCTAAGAAGTTCGGTAAAGTCTTCACTAAAAATAACCGAGAAATTTTTACCTTTTGGTTTCTTTAAATCAAATAATCTTTTGTTGGATCTTGTGCCTAGGTAATCAAGAAATCCATGATCAATTAAAAGCTGATGTATATAGATTTTTCTTTTGCTAGCTCTATTCTTTAATGTTTTCTCATACCCATCATCATTAATATCTAAGATATGAAAATCACCAGATATATCTTTATAGATATCCTCTGCCATTAATTGGCATATTTCATTAGGTCTAGCTCCAGTTGTTAAGAGTAATAACAGAATGAATTTATTTTGCTGATTGCTTCTTACGAAATCACTTTTGAAAATTTTATCTAGCTCTTCAGTAGTAAAAGGTAATCTACCTTCTTCATCTTCAATATCAAAATCATGACCATTGAAAGGATTAGAATTTGTAGTTTCACCATTGGCGATTTGCTTCCTAAAAAAAGTACCTAATACACCCATTATGTTTTTAATATTTTTCTGAGGTTGTTTAGTTGCTTTTAAATATTCAATGTAGACCAGGACTACATTCTTTCTGTCTATTTGATTTAAATATTTGATACCTCTTTCAAGACAATATTTATGAAAATTAGTAACTATTCTGAGATATTTAGATCGAGTTTGAACATTTTTTACCTTCAGTTTTTTAAAATATGTATCGATTAGCACCTCAAGTGTTTCACCTGAATACTGCTGAGTGAGCTTTACATATAATTCTTTATTAGATTCATCTTGAGACTTGTCTCTTTTCAATTCAGCCAGTTCAGCTTCAGCTCTAAGCATTTCTAATTCTCTTTTATGCTTAAAAGCTCTGCTATCTTCAATCTGTTGTTGAAGTAGCATAAAAGATTTCATATCTTCAGGATTGCTTGTATCAACATTTACTTTGATAAGATTGCCTTGGTTGTCATATACAGCATCGAATTTTTTAAACTTGTCCATTTGTAATCTGGCTAGTATTTGAATTGCTAAAATTCTAGCTGTTTTGATACATCTGGTCTTTAAATTAATTCTTTTAGCTATTTGCTTGTTATTCACAATTTTAGTTTGCCTAAAATAGAATGTTCCATCGGTTCTTTTTTCAAGGAATAGCTTCATGTGAGTGTCTCATTTAATGATAAAATGACACTTATTAATGACCCTATTTTAGAAAAGTGCTAAAAAAATATTGTTTAAAAACAAGCACTTAAAATGCGGCTGTAGTTCAATGGTAGAACGCCAGCTTCCCAAGCTTGATACGCGGGTTCGATTCCCGTCAGCCGCTCCAAAGGAATTTTCATGGCTATCACTCCCCCAACCGTTCTTACATTTGCAGCAACAGACCCCAGCAGTGGTGCCGGTGTGCAGGCAGATATCATGGCGCTCGCCAGTATCGGCTGCTACCCACTTTCAGTGATCACGGGTATCACGGTGCAAGATACCGTGGGTGTAGAAAGTGTCATGCCGCTGGACGCAGACTGGATCAATGACCAGGCACGTACCATCCTTGAAGACGTCTCCGTCAGCGCATTCAAACTGGGTTTGCTGGGCAGCGTCGAAAATGTCGCCATCATCGCCGAAATCGTGGCCGATTACCCGGATGTGCCGCTGATTATTGATCCTATCCTCACTTCAGGGCGTGGTGATGAGCTTTCCAATGAAGAAATGCAAGCCGCCATGTGCGAATTACTGTTCCCGCAGGCCACACTGATCACCCCTAATAGTTTGGAGGCGCGCCGCCTCGCCTATTACGACGAGGGTGATGAAGTGAAACACAGCTCGCTGGAAGAGTGCGCGTTGCGGCTGCTGGAGATGGGCAGCGAATACGTCATGATCACCGGCACCCATGAGCGTTCTATCGATGTAGTGAATAGCTTATACGGTATGCAGCTGAGCAATATGCCTGGCTTGATCAAGGATTATCACTGGGAACGTTTGCCAGGCAGCTATCATGGCTCTGGCTGTACCCTCACCAGCGCGATCACTGCCTGCCTGGCGCATGGGCTGACCATTGAAGAAGCCGTGCATGAAGCGCAGGAATTCACCTGGCAAACGTTGCGCCATGCTTTCCGTCCTGGCATGGGGCAATTTATCCCGGATCGTTTTTTCTGGGCGCGCGAGACCGATGTCCAGGAAAAAGCCAGTGAGCTACAGCATTAAAGGGCTGTACCTGGTCACGCCAGATTGCGATGACACCACATTGTTGTGCGAGCAGGTGAAGCAGGCAGTGCAAGGCGGTGTTTCCATCGTGCAATACCGTCATAAAACAGCCAGTGATGCATTGCGAATTGAACAGGCCAGTGCCCTGCTAACTATTTGCCGCCAGGCCAGGGTGCCTTTACTGATTAACGACCATGTGGCACTGGCGGTGACGCTGGACGCAGACGGCGTACATATCGGCCAGCATGATCAAGCCATCGCAGCAGCACGCGCGCAACTAGGGGCAGGCAAAATCATAGGCGCCTCCTGCTATAACCGTTTTGAGCTCGCGCAACAGGCGCAAGCAGCCGGTGCAGATTACATCGCGTTTGGTGCCTGCTACCCCTCCCCTACCAAGCCAGATGCGCCGCGCGCAAGCGCAGAGTTGTTCAGTCGGGCGAAGCAATCGCTGTCATTGCCTGTGGTCGGCATCGGCGGCATTACCCTGGATAACGCGCCACCATTGGTCGCCGCGGGTGCAGATGCGCTGGCTGTGATCACAGATATTTTCCAGGCCACAGATATTGCAGCGCGCTGTCGCCAGTACCTGCCACTGTTCGCGAAAAATTGAGTTTTTTCGCTACCGCTTTATCAAACGTTGTTTGGTAAAATGCATTCGTTAAATTGATTCGGTAAATTCTATGCATATTCACATCCTTGGTATTTGCGGCACGTTTATGGGCGGCATTGCGGTGCTGGCAAAAGCCGCAGGGCACCGTGTCACCGGGTGTGATGCCAATGTGTATCCACCAATGAGTACGCAACTGGAAGCGCAAGGCATAGAGCTGATAGAAGGCTTTGACCCCAGCCAGACCGCATTCAAACCTGATATGTATGTGATAGGCAATGTGGTCACACGCGGGAACCCCCTGATGGAAGAAATCCTCAATCAGGGCCTGCCTTATATCTCTGGCCCGCAATGGCTGGCCGAGCATGTACTGCAAGGCAAATGGGTATTGGCAGTCGCCGGGACGCATGGCAAAACAACGACTTCTTCCATGCTGGCGTGGGTGCTGGAATATGCCGGTCTGGCGCCGGGTTTCCTGATCGGTGGCGTGCCGGAGAACTTTGGCGTGTCCGCCCGTTTGCCACAAACACCTAAGCAAGACCCAAAATCGCTCTCGCCCTTCTTTGTGATTGAGGCCGACGAATACGACACTGCCTTTTTCGACAAGCGTTCCAAGTTTGTGCATTACCGTCCGCGCACGGCGGTGTTAAACAACCTGGAATTTGACCACGCCGATATTTTTGAAGACCTGCCCGCGATTGAAAAACAGTTCCATCACTTAGTACGCACTGTGCCGCAGCTAGGCTTGGTGGTTGCGAATCAGCAGCAAAGTCTGGACCGCGTGCTGGCCCGTGGTTGCTGGAGTGCAGTGGAGCGCATAGATAGTGCTGCAGGCTGGCAAGTGCAACATGTCGATGCACAAGGCCGCTTCGATGTGTTCTTTAACGGCGAACGCCAGGGCAATGTGAGCTGGGAGCTCATGGGTGAGCATAACCGCAGCAATGCGCTGGCCGTGATTGCCGCTGCCCGCCATATTGGTGTGGCGCCGTGTATCGCGATCGAAGCATTAAGCGAGTTTAAAAACGTCAAACGGCGCATGGAAGTCAAAGGTGTCGTCAACAACGTCACGGTCTATGATGACTTTGCCCATCACCCCACTGCTATCGCCACTACGGTCGCAGGCTTGCGTGCCAAGGTCGGCACAGCGCGTATCCTGGCAGTGCTGGAACCGCGCTCCAACACCATGAAACTGGGGGTGATGAAAGAGGCATTGCCTGAAAGCCTGCGGGATGCAGACGCTGTATTTTGCTATGCCAACAACCTGGGCTGGGATGCAGCCGCTGCCCTCGCCCCCATGCAAAGCAAAGCACAAACATTTGAGGATTTAACCCAGCTGGTGCAAGCCGTCAGTCACGTGGCACAACCCGGTGACCATGTGCTGGTGATGAGTAACGGCGGCTTTGGCGGTGTCCATCAGCAATTATTGCAGGCTTTGCAGGGCTAAACAGGCGGCAGATGCCCTATGCGCTTCCGTGAACGATCGCCTCTGGTGTGGGCTTTATGGTTTTCGCTGATCGCGCATGCGGTACTGCTGACGCTGCATTTTCAGCCTGAATTAAAAGCGCTCAAAGACCAGATCCCTTCACTGAAAGTGATGCTGGTGAACAGCAAAACCCAGCAAGCACCTAAAAATGCCGATGCCCTGGCGCAAGCTAACCTTGACCGTGGCGGCAATACCGACGAAAAGCGGCAGATGAAAAGCCCGTTGCCCAGCGTGCAGAAAATGCCGTCGACGACGCCGCAAGCGGCTGAGGCGACCATGCAACCCGCCATGCCAGCCACGCCGCAGGATGCAGAATTACAACGTCATCAACAGCGCGTGGCGCAACTGGAACAGGAAGCGCAAGCGCTGATGACGCAACTCAAGGCCAGCCAGACAGTGACCAGCGTGCAGGCACCACCGTTGTCACAAACACAGGCGGCGGCCAGAAAGCCCACCCCACAAGCCCTGAACCAGCCGGTGCAAACGCAGCGTGAGATCATGGCCATGCAGGAAATGGCCAAACTCGAAGCCCTGATCGCCAAGCAGCAGGATATTTACGAAATGCGCCCCAAGCGTCAGTTTATAGGGGCACGCACGCGTGAGTACCGTTTTGCGAATTATGTGGATCAATGGCGGCAGAAGATCGAGCAGGTGGGTAACCTCAACTACCCGGAAGCAGCGCGTACGCAAAAACTGTACGGCAAACTGCAATTGACCGTGGCTATCCGCGCCGATGGCAGTATCGAACATATTAAGATCCAGCAGAGTTCGGGCAAGCGCTTGCTGGATGAGTCCGCACGGCGCATTGTGCAACTCGCCGCACCTTTCCCGGTGTTTCCTGAAGATATCCGCAAAGATACTGATGTCCTGAGCATCACCCGCACCTGGACATTTAGTAAAGAAGACCAACTTTCAACAGAATGAAGCGTCTAATGTTTTTCTATTGCAGGTCTTTTTCTGTGGTATTTTTCCTTGATCATTGTGTATAAGCGGCACCAGAAAGCAACCTTATGAATCAAAGTCACTTTCAATATCATGTATTTTTCTGTCTCAACCAGCGCGAAAAAGGCGAGGACTGCTGCATGAACCGAGGGGCGGAAGCAGCGTTTGATTACATGAAAAAAAGCGTCAAGAAACAGGGCCTGGCCGGTACGGGGAAAGTCCGTATTAACCGCGCCGGCTGCCTGGACCGTTGCGGCGAGGGGCCGGTCATGGTCATCTACCCGCAGGCCGTGTGGTATACCTTTGTCGATAATGAAGATATCGACGAGATCATAGCAAGCCATTTGCAGCACGGAAAAGTGGTGGAGCGGCTGCTGGTCTAGGGCAAACACGCATGCTGCTAATATGGCTTAAAAGGCTGGTATTGACGGTGCTGGTCGCCATGCTGGTGACAGTATTGGCATTGATTGGCTGGATCTGGCAACCGTATGACACACAGGCTTGGCGCGTCAAGTTGCCAGTGGCTGGCGGGGTGCAAGTGCGGGTAGTGCCGCTATTGATGCTGGCGACTTCTGCGCCCGGGCGCTGGCTGTTAGACCGGCAGGCCTTTAATTTACATCACGGCGATATCCAGTTATATGACGAAGATGGGTTGCGTGCGAGATGCCGCCATTGCTGGATAGAGGCCAAGTCGGTCAGTGACCAGCCCATCGTCATTCCCAAGGTAGAGCTCTGGTTGCAAATGAACCAGCAGCATATCCACGGTTACCTTTCGGTGGGCGAAAACCAGCCGCTGTTTAAAATAGATTTTAATGGCAAAGTCAGCATGCGCAGCTTAAAGCTGACCTGGGAACTGCCGCAAACGCCGTTGCAGGCATTGCTTAAACCGTTGCAGCCGCATTCTCCGGTGATACGGGAAGCGATTGTTTCCGGTTCGTTAACCGCTTCGGGCACCATGCGCTGGCCCAAGCAGGAGTGGAGTGCACAACCGCAGTTGAGTGCGATGGCGGTTTCCGGCCTGAACATCAGCGCTGCCACCATGTTGCCCTTACAGTATGATTGCCCGTTACTGGACGAACATAAACACCCCGAAACCATGCAATGGGTGCCTTACGACAAACTGGGGCGCTGGCTGCCGGTGGCTGCCATCATCGCCGAAGATGCCGAATTCAAACATCATCCCGGTTATGTGATGGCACAAATGCAGCATCTGCTAGGCAAGGAAAGTGCAGATAAACAGGTAGGCGGCAGTACCATTACCCAGCAACTGGCGAAATACATGTTCACCAACGGCGAGCGCACCTGGAAGCGTAAAGTAGAAGAGTTGCTGTATGCCGTGCAACTCGAATCTGCGCTGACAAAAACCGATATCCTGGAGCTTTACCTGAATACGGTAGACTTGGGCCCCAGCCTGTGTGGCGCACATGCCGCCTCGCTCTACTACTTTAATGTGCCACCGCATAAACTCAACCCGATACAGGCAGCCTGGCTGGCTGGCATTATCAGCAATCCGCATCGCGCCTGGAAAAAACAGTATATCCAGCAACAGCCAGATTTGGCCAGAGCGCAAGGCATTATGCAGTTTATGCCACGTAGTGCACGCAAAGAGCCCGGCAATTTGAATTTTCGTCCGGTGAAAGTCGCTGGATAACTTACAATAGCACTTTATTTCCCAATCAAGCCGGGACCCGCATCTTGAGTACAATCAAACTGAATAAACCCCCTGCCGACGGTGACGAAACGTCAAAACGCAGCAAACCGGTGCGCCGCATCTCATCGACGCTGCGTGACCGCACACAACCGCCGCCTAAACCAGCTCCTAAAGTCGTTGAGAAAGAGCCTGCAGCTGCCAAAAAAGCTTACGCAGAAAAACCTGCGCGTCAGGAGCGCAGCAGGCATGAGGGCAAGCCAGGCGATAAACCCTATGCGCGTAAAGACTCACGCAATGAGCCACGCAGAGAGCCACGAAACGACTCTCGCTATGGCTCACAGCAGGATACTCACAAAGAATATAGCGCCGATCGTTCTGTGCGGCGTGATGATGCGTCGCCAAGACGCCCGATTGCGCCAACGGATCCGGATGCGCAACCGCGCCTCTCCAAGGTGATGGCGGACCGCGGCCTGTGTTCCCGCCGCGAAGCCGACGACTGGATCGTCAACGGCTGGGTCAAGGTCAATGGCGAGATTATCGAAACCCTGGGCACCCGCATAGACGTGGATGCCGAGATCATTATCAGCACCTACGCCAAAGAATACCAGGCCGAAAACGTCACCATCCTGCTGCACAAGCCGGTAGGCTATGTCAGCGGCCAGGCGGAAGACGGCTATGAGCCAGCAGTGGTTTTGGTGAAACCTGAAAACCAGTGGTCAGAAGACCCTACCCAAAAAACATTCCATCGCGGTATTTTCCATGGTCTGGCGCCTGCCGGACGCCTGGATATCGATTCCACCGGCTTGCTGGTGCTGACGCAAGACGGGCGTATTGCGCGCGTCTTGATCGGGGATGATTCCAGCACAGAAAAAGAATACCTGGTGCGAGTTGAGGGTGAGCTGAGTGCCAATGGTATGGCAAAATTGAATCATGGACTGAGCCTGGATGGTGTACAGCTCAAACCGGCCAAAGTCTCCTGGCAGAATGAGGATCAGTTGCGCTTCGTGTTGCGCGAAGGGCGCAAACGGCAGATCCGCAGGATGTGTGAGCTGGTGGGGCTGAAGGTGGTAGGCTTGAAGCGCATTCGTATCGGGCGGATTAATTTGGGGAAATTACCGGCGGGGCAGTGGCGGTATTTAGCGGCGAATGAGAAGTTTTGATGACTGATGGCTTGCTGATGAGATTTGCAAGGGGCGAAAAGCAACGCTACAGCATTGCGTAAAAACTCGTTCACTTCTCATCCAAGAACCCTCATTCAAGCACCCTCATTCCGCACCAGGCTTAGCCTCCCTGATTGGCAAGTTAACCACGGCAGCCAGTGTAGCCAGCACCATATCCCCCACCCACATCCATTGATAATCCCCATTGGCATAAAACACCAGCCCGCCCAACCAGGCGCCAAAAAAGCCGCCGATCTGGTGGCTCAGTAAAGTCAATCCAAACAAAGTGGCTAAATATCGCGGACCAAATAGCTTACCCACGAGCCCCGCAGTAGGCGGCACTGTAGAGAGCCAGGTGAACCCAAGCACCGCCGCAAACACATAAAACGTCCATTCCGTTTTTGGCGCTGCCAGATAGATGCCCACCGCCACGGCACGCGATGCGTACATCCAGAACAGGATCATTTTCATGCGCCTGGTTTGCCCCAGCCATCCGGCGTATAAACTGCCCACCACATTGGCCAGGCCTATGATCGCCAGTGAGGTGGCGCCCACTGCTGGTGCCAGCCCACAAATATTCACTTCCCCGGGCAAATGCGTGACCAGGAAGGCAATATGGAAACCGCAGGTAAAAAATCCGGCATGCAGGCAAAGATAACTGCGATCTTTAAAGGCGATGCGTATTTGTTGCCTGAGGGTGATCGTTTCTGGCGCCTTAGCAGCGTTTGGTGCAATAGCAGACTGGTTTTTTCGCAGCGGTAGCGCCAGAAAAATACTGCTTAAGGAGGTGAATGCCAGGATCAGCAGCGCATTGATCCAGTTAAAAGAATGAATGAGTGCCTGCGCCATCGGTGCAAATATAAATTGCCCGAACGAGCCGCCGGCATTAATAAATCCGGCCGCAAAAGAACGACGTTCGGCGGGCAAGCGCGCCGCTACAGCGCCGATCAGGATAGAGAAGCTGCCTGCCCCTGCGCCCACCGCCGTCAGGATGCCGATAGAAAATACCAGGCCGAATTCAGAGCTGACAAAGGGTGTCACGGCAAGCCCGGCGGCCATGAGCAGAGTGCCGATCACAATTACTTTGAATGAGCCGACCCGGTCAGCCAGCATGCCGAATAAGGGTTGCGCCAAGCCCCAGGCAAACTGGGCAATGGCCATGGCAAAGCTGATGGTGACGATGCCCAGCCCGGTGCTGCTGTTGAGTGGCGAGACAAACAGGCCTAAGGATTGGCGTATACCCATGGTGACTGCCAGGATGGCAGCGGCGGCGATAATGATAGGCCATACGCTTTGCTGTTTATGCATAGTCACTCTTTAAACCAGCAAGCTGGTGTCAGTCCTGGTAATCGACAATCAATGGCGCGTGGTCGCTGAAGCGTTCTGCTTTATAGACGCTTACCGCCGTTGCCCGCTGCGCCAATGCCTGTGTGGCAAGCTGGTAATCGATACGCCAGCCTACATTTTTCGCCCAGGCCTGGCCGCGGTTACTCCACCAGGTATAACATTCATCAGTGGTTTCCGGGTGTAAGGTGCGATACACATCTACCCAGCCGACACGACTCAGGATATCAGTCATCCACGCACGTTCTTCAGGCAAAAAGCCGGAGTTTTTGCGATTGCCTTTGTAATTCTTCAGGTCTATTTCCTGGTGCGCGATATTCCAGTCACCACAAATCACCACCTCGCGGCCTCCGGCAACCAGCTGCTCCAGATGCGGCAGAAATAACGCCAGCACCTGAAACTTGAATTGCTGACGTTCTTCTCCGCTGGAACCGCTGGGCAGGTACAAAGACACCACACTCAGGTTGCCATACTGGCATTCCAGGTAACGGCCTTCAGCGTCAATATGCGCATGGCCCAAGCCGATAATGACTTTATCCGCTGGCTGTTTGCTGTAAATGCCGACCCCGCTATAGCCCTTTTTTTCGGCATAGTGAAAGTAGCCGTGATAGCCGGGCGGTTGCAGCATTTCCGGCTGCATATCCGCCGCCTGGGCTTTGAGCTCCTGCAAACAGACGATATCAGCCTGGCTGGCCGCCAGCCATGGCAAAAAGCCTTTGTTGCAGGCTGACCGTATGCCATTCAGGTTCAAGGTTATAATACGCATTGTTCAAATTCTTTCTGTTTTTCTCAAATGACTGCAAAACCAATCAGTGCCGATTTTATTACTTTTTCCATCCACAAACAGGTGTTACGTTTTGGGGAATTCAAGACCAAAGCCGGTCGTTTAAGCCCGTATTTTTTTAATGCCGGCCTGTTTGATGATGGTGAAAGCCTGCTCAAACTGGGTGAATTCTACGCACACAGTATTCTACAGTCTGGCTTGCAATTCGATATGCTATTTGGCCCGGCCTATAAAGGCATTCCGCTGGTGTCGGCGATCAGTATCGCGTTTGCGCGCATGGGGCAGAATCTCCCCTATGCCTATAACCGCAAAGAAGCCAAAGATCACGGTGAAGGCGGCACGCTGGTGGGTGCGCCACTCAAAGGCCGCGTGTTGATTATCGATGATGTGATCTCTGCCGGAACTTCTATCCGTGAATCGGTAGAAATGATACGCCAGGCGGGCGCGATCCCTTGCGGCGTCAGCATTGCTTTAGACCGGCAGGAAAAAGGCCTGGGCGAATTATCGGCGGTACAGGAAGTAGAGCAAACCAACCAGATGCCGGTAGTGAGCATTGCCAAACTGGCTGATCTGTTTGCGTATCTGCAAGGCAACGAGAGCCTGGCGCAATATTTCCCGGCCATCCAGCAGTATCGCGCACAGTACTGCATTGTGTAAAAGCTGCCGTGCAAATAGCGGGCTGAGGCTCGCTATTTTTGTTTAAGCATGCCCATTAATCTGGACATGATCAGCGCCGGATTATTCTCCACCGCACCGTTTGGCGTCAATTGATCAACGACATCCGGGATATATTCCGCAATCTTGGCCGTAAGCTCTTGATTGCTCATCTCCAGCTTGGCCGCGATGCCGGTTAATACGCTAGTGCCCAATGCGGCACCTATCTGTTGGGCAGAGACATGCGCATTTGCCCCGGTACCTACCCAGGAATCGACTTGCTCGCTCAAACCACCATTTTTCAGGGTTTGCAGAATGCCGGGCAAACCACCGTATTGCTGGAACAGCTCCATCGCCAGTTTTGCCATCGGGGCTTTGTCGCCCATGACTTTGTTCATCATGGCACCGGCTATATTGTCGAATAATCCCATTGTGGCTCCTATGCAGTTAAATTTTTATTTGTGCTCATGGTTAAAGCATCTTTTGCGTAAATTTTTAGAGATTGTAACGTTTCTTTCCATCTCCAGGCGACCCTCTTTCTGACGCTTGCCCACAAGCAGGAAAGCAAAGAACAAGACATCCTGGCTTGCGCTTGTTGTCGCGCTCGCCCTTTGCCCATAAGCCAGCTGTTGATTCAAACAAGAGCCGTTAACGCTCTCGCCACGGTGCCACCTTAAACAACAACACCATCCCCGGGATCGCCAATAAGGTACACACATAAAAAAACTGTTCCCAGCCCAGGCTCTCCACCATGCCACCCGTCAACGCATTAAATATTGAGCGCGGGACTGCAGACAAGCTGGTAAATAATGCCAGTTGGGTTGCGGTATAGGCCGGGTTGGTTTCACGCGCCATATATGCCACGTAAGCAGCGGTGCCCAAACCAATGCCAAAGGCTTCTGCGCCAATCACAATGGCCAGCATGCTGCGTTCAGCCGCGCCGATCTCGGTAAACGGGCCGCTGTGCGCCAGCCAGGCAAAGCCCAAAATGGATAATGCCTGTACCACGCCAAAGATCCATAAGCCACGATTAATCCCCAGTTTGAGCATCCACAAGCCGCCGACAAAGGCACCGGCGATCTGCATGACCAGGCCACTGCCTTTGGCAATCGCGCCGATATCGGTTTTGCTAAAGCCCATATCGATATAAAACGGCGTAGCCAGCGCGGTAGCCATGCTGTCGCCCAGTTTGTATAGCAGGATAAACAGCAATACCCATAGCGCGTATTGCCAGCCATTGCGCTGCATGAATTCCTTAAAGGGCTCTACCACTGATTGCAGTAACGTTTTGGGAATGCTGGGGGCGGCAGGTTCTTGCGACCATAAGGTGAAGCCAATGCCTGGCAGCATGAATAAACCAACAATTAAAAATACTTGTGACCAGGCCATATGGTCAGCCAAGATCAGTGCCAGTGAGCCTGGTACCAATCCGGCGATGCGGTAAGCGTTGACGTGTATGCTGTTGCCCAGGCCCAGCTCTTCATCGCTGAGTATTTCGCGGCGGTAGGCATCAATGACGATATCCTGGCTGGCGGAGAATAAGGCCACCAGGGTTGCGAGCAGGGCCACGGTGGAAATATCCAGTTGCGGCTGGCACATGCCTAGACCCACTATGCTGAAGAATAACGCCAATTGTGTCGCCAGTATCCAGCTGCGCCTGCGGCCAAATCTGGCCAGCAATGTGTACCTGTCCATCAGGGGTGCCCACAAGAACTTCCAGGTATAGGGCAGTTGCATAAAAGCAAAAGCGGCGATGGTTTTGAGGTTGAGACCCTCGCTACGCAACCAGGCCGGTAATAGCTGCAATAAAAGATAAAGTGGCAGGCCGGAACTGAAGCCCAGCGCCACACACATCAGCATGCGGCGGTTGAATAGCGTTTTTGCAATGGTCATGCCAGCATTGTAATCGCTTTTATTTGGCCACCGCTGGCCGGGCAAAAAAAAGCCAACCCTTGCGGGTTGGCACACTCGGAGATCAAACGGTGTCACTAATGGTTTAACGAAGGGTTTAATTAGCGGGTATCACTTACGGGCACTACAAACTTAAGATCCACTGGACCAGGGTTTTAATGTCCTCGTCTTTCACTTGCGGGCTGTTTGGCGGCATAGGCATATCGCCCCACGCCCCGCTACCGCCAGTTTTGACTTTCTGTATCAGTTTTGCTTCCGCTGTTTTATCACCCTTATATTTCGCGGCGACATCTTTATAAGCCGGCCCGAGGATTTTTTTATCCACTCCGTGGCACATCAAACAATTACTTTTTTGCGCGAGTGCTTCTGCGGTCGGCGCGGCCATGGCTGTCGTCGCCGTGGCAAGCAAAGCGCCTGTGATTAAGATTTCTAATTTGGTCATAGAGGTTCCTTGAGTATCTATTTATAAACTGAACACGTTCATGCCACCGCCACCAGGTGCGGCGTTGTACTTGGTCAGTTCTTTGTAGCCGCCAGCAGCGCCGAGGCCATCAGTTTCGTTGGTCAGGCCTAGGTTCATCGCTACCCCTGCCCAGCCACCTATGCCTGACAATACCCCCACGTATTGTTTGCCTTTATGGCCGTAGGTCATGACGTTGCCTACCACGCCGGAACCGACCTGGAATTTCCAGAGCTCTTTGCCGGTTTTGGCGTCGAGTGCTTTTACCCAGCGATCCAGCGTGCCGTAGAACACCAGGTCAGAAGCTGTCACCAGCGCACCGCCCCAGGCAGAGAATTTCTCTTTGTTATACCACTGTGCTTTGCCTTTTAATGCATCCCACGCCATAAAGCCGCCCATCACACCGTCAGGTCCGGCAAACATGGTCAAGGTCGCCCCTACCCAGGGCTGGCCTGCCACGTATTTGGATTCAACCGGTTCATAGGTCATGCATACGTGGTTAAGCGGCACGTAGAACATTTTGTTTTTCGGTGAGTAAGCGGCCGGTTGCTCATCTTTCACACCCAGTGCAGAAGGGCAAATACCATGTGCGTTGTAATCCTGGTGCGTTGAATATTTGGCGTCTTTGACCGGGATGCCGGTTTTGAGGTCGATCTTGCTGGCCCAGTTGACGAAAGGATGCATTTTTTCTGCGACCAGCAGGCTGCCGTTGGTGCGGTCAAAGGTATAGCCAAAGCCGTTACGGTCAAAATGTGAGGCCAGTTGCTTGCCATTGGCTTCCCACAGAATGATTTCGTTCATGCCGTCATAATCCCACTCGTCATGCGGAGTCATCTGGTAAGCCCAGCGCGCCATGCCAGTATCGAGGTCACGAGCAAAAATCGTCATTGACCACTTGTTGTCGCCAGGACGTACATCCGGGTTCCAGGTACCAGGGTTGCCGGTGCCGTAATACATCAGGTTCAATTTCGGGTCATAGGAATACCAGCCCCAGGTCGGGCCGCCACCGTTTTGCCAGCCATCTTTTTGCTGTTGCGGTTTCAGCCAGGTGCGTACACCGAGGTCAGCTTCAGGGTATTTCAATTGTGATTTATCCAGCGGCTTGAAAGAACCGCCCTCTTTATTACCGCCGTTCACATCCTGATAAACCGACAAAGCGCTGTAATGCGGGTTCTCTTTGTTAAAGTCTTTGCCTATCAGCATTTCGCTGTCCGGGCCGGTGCTGTAGGCTTTCCACAACAGGCTGCCATCCTTGATGCTGTAGGCAGAAATATGGCAACGCACGCCGAATTCGCCGCCTGAACAGCCGGTCACTACTTTGTCTTTAAACACGTGTGGCACATTGGTATTGGCCGCGCCCGTTTTCGGGTCGTTAACTTTGACGTCCCATAATTTGGCACCGGTTTTCGCATCCAGCGCTACCAGCACGCCGTTATTCTGTTGCAGGAAAATCTTGCCGTCGCCGTAACCCAGGCCTTTGTTCACGTTGTCGCAACACAAGACAGATTGCACATCCGGATCCTGCTTGGGGAAATAAGACCATAATATCTTCTGGTTGTCGTCCAGGTTCAGGGCATACACGTTGTTAGGAAACGCCGTGTGGATAAACATGGTATTGCCGATCACCAGCGGCGCACCTTCATGCCCGCGGTTCACGCCAGTGGCAAAAGACCATGCGTATTTCAGGTTTTTGATATTGCTTTTATTAATCTGCGACAATTTGCTATAGCCCTGATTCGCATAATCTTTACGCGCCATGGCCCATTGGTTATCGTCCTTCATTAGAGCATCCAACTCTGCATTGGCCCATGCGCTGGTGCTTATGCCGGCTAGCATCATTGCAGTGATGGCGAGCTTGATTTGGTGTTGCATACATACCTCCAAAAATGGTGTGTTTGAAGCTGGAATAAGTGACTTGCACGCCAGTAAACAAAAGCTTCTTTTGCTACCCGCAGGGCAATGATTGCAACGCCTGTGCCAACAATGCGTTTTATTTGGGTGAATGAAAAAAATGAATTAAAATCAAACGGTTATTTATTGGTACCAGGCTAGGCATTGCACATTGCAACAGTGAAAACTGTTCAGTGTTGTGCCAGATCGGTACAGTTGTTCAATCCCGTGATACAGGTGTGCCAACGGTCATGTCCAAGTTTTCTACAGCCTCCTCGCAAACTTCATTGCCAGCCATGCGCGATGATCAATTGGCGATTGCCGAAGCGATCGAACGCTCCTGGCGGCGTTGTATGGTCAAAGGGGTGGATGAGCAAGCACCCGCGCATGACCAGATCATCACGGCACAGGAATTGACGCAGCGGCTGGAGAAAAACCGCTTGCTGCTCACCCATGCCGAACCCGAGATGCTGACCCTGAGCGGGCAGATCGCGCATACGCGTAGCCTGGTGATTCTGACTGATAACGATGGCGTGATCTTGCGCACCATGGGCGAAGGCGTGGAGCAAGGCGACATTCGGGCATCATTGTTACCCGGCGCCTCATGGAGTGAAGAACACAGAGGCACCAACGCCATAGGCACTGCGCTGGTGGAGCGCGCGCCTATCAGCGTGCAGGGGGCTGAACACTTTATGGCTTATCACCATTCACTCAGTTGTTCGGCAGTGCCTATCTTTGCCGCTAATAATCAGCTGGTGGCTACGCTGGATGTGTCTAATGACTTGAACCAACCACAGCAACACACGCTGGCCCTGGTCAAAATGGCTGCACAAATGGTGGAGAACCGCTTGTTCCATGCCACGGCACAAGGCGATATCGGCGTGCACTTTCATGCGCGTGCCGAGTTTATCGGCACCTTGTGGGAAGGCCTGGCGCTATTTGGCAGTGATGGCCAGTTGCTAGCCATCAACCGCAGTGGCCAGTTCCAGTTCGGGTTGCCGCTGGATGAGGATGTGCTGGCCAATCGTCGTGTGCTTTTTGAGGATGTGTTCGATGAATCCTGGAGCGCATTCAAGCACCGCAGCCAGGGCAGTGATGTGTTGTTCCCATTGCAATTGCGTAACGGCGCCCGCCTGTTTGCACGCGCATCGGTGAAAAATAATGCGCCTGTGCGGCCCAGTGTGCCGCAAACACGCGAATCCGCTGCCAGCCTGGAAATGCTGGATACCGGCGACCCGCAACTGAAACAGGCCATCACCCAGGTCAGACAAGTCTTAAATCGTGACATCCCCATGCTGGTGCTCGGCGACACCGGCGCTGGCAAAGAATTGTTCTCGCGCGCCATTCACGATGCCAGCAATCGCCGTCATCAGCCTTTTATCGCAGTCAATTGCGCCGCTTTGCCAGAGGGGCTCATTGAAGCGGAGTTATTCGGCTATGAAGAAGGTGCTTATACCGGTGCCAAGCGCAAAGGCAACCACGGCAAGATCCAGCAGGCGGATGGCGGTACTTTGTTCCTGGATGAAATCGGCGATATGCCACTGTCTTTGCAGGCGCGCCTGTTACGCGTGTTGCAAGAGCGCTGCGTGACGCCGTTAGGTGCCAGTAAATCTATTCCGGTTAACTTTATGCTGATCAGCGCCACCAACCAGAAATTGAAAGATAAAGTCGCAGCCGGTACGTTTCGCAGTGATTTGTATTACCGCATCAATGGCCTGGCAGTGCAGTTGCCATCCTTAAGCCAGCGCCAGGATTTGTCGCGCCTGATCAGCTTGATTTTGCAGGTAGAGCAATCACCGCACACTGAAATCAGCGCAGAAGTGATGGCTTTGTTTACCCGCCACCCCTGGCCTGGCAACGTACGGCAATTGCATAATGTCTTGCGCACGGCCATCGCGCTGGCAGATGGTGCCGTCATCAGCTTGTCACATCTCACGCAGGATTTCCTGGAGGAGCTTGAAGTGACCAGCAGTGAGCTGCTTGCTCGTCCGGCACTCACTTTAAAAGCGCAATCTGATGAAGTGATACGGTTGGCAATGCAGCAGCATACTGGCAATGTTTCGGCGGTGGCGCGCCAGTTGGGCATGAGCAGAAATACGCTTTATCGCCGTTTAAAGACCTTGGATCTGGCCTGACCACCCGCAAATAAAAAGCCCCGACGTCAGGTCGGGGCTTTTTTCATGGCGTTATTTTTAAAATTACTTGTTGCGACGGCGTACCACTGCACCCATCACACCCAGGCCCAGCAACATCATGGCATAGCTGTCAGCTTCAGGCACTGCAGATGCTGATGCGACCTGATCCACCTGGAACGCCAGGGCTTGTGAGAAGCCAGCGCTGAAATTCAAGGTGTAGGAAGTGATCGGTGAAGAAATGCCGCTCAAATCCCATGAGTAGTGGTAGTAATCTTCGACATTGCCGGCACTGACAAAGTTTACCAATGTAGCTGCGATGGCCTGGCTACCGCCGTTGTAGTCCAGCGTAATAGAATATGGCGCACCACCAAATGCCGCATTGAAGTCATTCACGATACCCTGGAATGCCAGAGAAGTAATATTGCTGGAAACGGTGTTGTCTGTGAAGGTCAGTTTTCCGTCGCCATACAAGCCAGCACCCGCTGGGTAATAAGAGCCGGACCCGGTCAGGAATTTCAATGTCGCGTCACCAGAGCCTGCAACGTTACCTGCAGTGCCTGCGACCAGTTGAGCGGCTGTCAATGGATTAGCGGCACCATTATCATCCACGCGGTTACGGTTCAGCTGATTCCAGCCGTCAAAGGAAACCGAGTTGGCAACATCAACAAAACTGCTGTAAGTGGTGTTCGCTTGTGCCAGACCAGCAATTGCAAACAGGGTTGCACCAATAGCGATGCTTAAATATTTAGCTTTCATTTGACTAACTTCCTTTTTGAGTAATTATTAATGACTGGCATCTTTAATAAGTGCCAGAAAATTGTTAACTGGCAGCGTTACTCACAAACGTCTTTAACCATGTATCCCTATGATTAAATGATAATAGGAATGATTATCATTATGATTAGATAAAAAAATATGTCAATGTCTGCGGACTGTTAGCAAATTAAAACTTAAGTAAACACAAAGGGAGTAACAAGTCTGGCAAAGGCGCTGTAATGATCATGCGGCCCTTGTCAGGTTTAAGTCAGAGGCATTTGAAAAATGCCTCTGCATGGGAGCTTATAGCTTAGATGCCAGCACTTTTCAGTCTGTACATGGCCAGGTTACCCATCAGGTTAGGTAATACATGCACATCTTCGCCACCGGTGATGACTTTGCGTTCAATCACCTGGATATGATGATCGCTGCAAAACTGGTCAAAATCGTGAATGGTACATAAGTGCACATTGGGGGTGTCATACCACTGGTAGGGCAGTGTTTTGGAAACCGGCATATTGCCAAATGTGATTTGCATCCGGTTACGCCAGTAGCCAAAGTTAGGGAAGGTCACGATCGCTTCGCGGCCCACGCGCAACATTTCCTCGACGATGGTTTCGGTATTGTGCATGGCTTGCAATGTTTGTGACAAAATCACGGTATCAAACGATTGGTCTTCAAAGCCGGATAAGCCGTCTTCCAGGTTCATCTGGATCACATCCACGCCATTCTTCAGCGCTGCAAGCCAGTTGGCATCGTCTTTTTCCACACCATAACCAGTGGTATCCAGTGTTTCATGCAAATGGGTCAGCAGGGTGCCATCGCCACAACCCAAGTCCAGCACCTTGGTTTTTGAGCGTACCCAGTTTGTTATTAATGCAAAGTCTGGTCGAATATTTGTAATATCTACATTTTTCATACTTTGACCTGCTCTAAATAGGCACGCATGATGTCGTGATAATGGGGGTCCGGCATTAAAAATGCATCATGGCCATGCGCCGAGGTGACTTCGGCATATTTGACCGGCAAGGCGTTATCCAGCAATGCCTGCACGATTTCACGCGAGCGACCGGGTGAAAAACGCCAATCGGTCGTAAATGAGATCACGATAAATTTCGCTTGTGCCTTGCTCAGCGCCTGGCTTAAATCGCCACCGTATGATTTGGCCGGGTCAAAATAATCCAGGGCACGCGTCATGCGCAAATAGGTATTGGCATCAAACTCACCAGCGAACTTATCGCCCTGGTAACGCAGGTAAGATTCCATTTCAAACTCAACGTCGAAGCTGTATTTGAGTTCACCGTGGCGTAACTTGCGGCCGAATTTCTCACCCATGACATCGTCAGAAAGATAAGTGATGTGGCCCAGCATGCGTGCAATACGCAAACCACGGCGCGGCACCGTGCCATGGTTGTAATAGTCGCCTTCGTAAAATTCCGGGTCGGTGATAATGGCCTGGCGCGCGACTTCATTAAACGCCATGTTTTGCGCGGTCAGGTTAGGGGCAGAAGCGATCACAAACGCATGCCGCACACGTTCGGGGAAGGCGATATTCCATTGCAGGGCTTGCATGCCGCCCAGGCTGCCGCCGATCACGGCAGCTAACTGCTCAATGCCGAGGTGGTCCAGCAGGCGCGCTTGCGATTCGACCCAGTCCTCCACCGTCACTACCGGAAAGGTTGCGCTGTAAGGCCTGTCAGTCAGCGGATCAACGCTGGAAGGCCCGCTACTGCCATGACAGCCACCGAGGTTGTTCAGGCCAATCACAAAAAACTTGTTGGTATCCAGCGGCCTGCCGGGGCCGATCAGGTTATCCCACCAGCCGGGGTATTTATCATCTTCACTATAACGCCCGGCCACATGGTGATTGCCCGATAACGCATGGCAGATCAGCACCGCATTGGATTTGGTCGCGTTGAGTTCGCCGTAGGTTTCATACGTAAGATGGTATTGTGGCAACATGGCGCCACTTTGCAAGGTGAGTGGCTTGTTGAAATGCGCCACCTGCGCTTTTACAATACCAACGGAATTCGATTCAGACATGCCGCGATTATACTATGTGGCATGTATAAACGGCGAGTGGAGGCGTTGCTGCTTTTATTGCGGCGTTATAGACAGGCAACCGAGCAAGGCAGGCAGGTCTGCCACCGAGTTGATCACCGCATCCGGGTCCACCGCTGAAAGACGCGTATACGTTTCACGGTATTTGCCGGTTTTCACCAAAATGCCATGTAAGCCGGCATCCTGCGCGCCACCAACATCGGCATCAATATCATCGCCAACCATCATCACTTCAGAGGGCTTCAGGCGCAAGGCATCCACCGCAATATTGAAAAAATGCCGTGAAGGTTTACCCATGAGCATGGCCTTGGTATTGCTGGCATATTCCAGGCCGGTGACGAACGCACCAATATCCATTTGCAAACCGGTTTCTGTCTGCCAGAACCGGTTTTTATGGATAGCGATCAGCTGTGCCCCATTCACCAGGCAATGAAACACTTCATTGAGTAATTCATATGACCATTGGTCACCGATATCACCAATCACCACATAATTGGCAGCCGTTTCTGATTGATCAAAACAGGCAAAATCCTGTTTGATGTCTTCAGCCAGGAGCAATTTGCAGACCGGGTTAGGCTGTTTGTTCAAGTACTGGATGGTCGCTTGTGGTGCACTCATGATTTCTTCAGGCACCGTATTGAAGCCCAGCCGGTTCAGCTTTTGTTGCAAAGAGGCTAGCGACAGTGTGCTGGTGTTGGTGACAAAGCGCACCGCAATCCCGGCTTTGCGCAGCTGTGCAACCGCTGCCAGCGCGCCAGGGATCAGCTGATTGCCTATATACAAGACACCATCCAGATCAAACAGGACAGCTTTTATTGCATTGAAATGAAACATATACGGCCTTTCTTGCTGCAAACAGATAGACCTGATGCAGCAAGAATCATGCGCAACACAGAATTACTTTTTAAATGGGTAGAGCAATTGTTTCCAATAACCGTTGGGGACTGGATGGCCGCCTATGCCATAACCGCTAGGCCACTGGTTTTTTGGCATGTAATACGTGCCGAATAATCTGTCGAATAGCGGAAAGTGGATGGCAAAATTCACGTCAATCGCTTCTTTTTCGATGCCATGGTGCCAGTGGTGAAAACGAGGCGTCACAATCAGCGGCTTCAGCCATTCGACATTAAAACGCACATTGGCGTGCACAAAAGTGGCATTCAGGTAGACCAGCAGAATATAGATATGCAAGGCCGCTTCAGCAAACCCAAGCGCATACATGGGGATCACAGTCATGCTGCGCAGGCCGATGATCTCCACAATGTGCATGCGCGAACCGGCCAGCCAATCCATTTTTTTGGCCGAATGATGCACGGCGTGAAAGCCCCACAAAAACGGCACCTGGTGAAACGCACGATGAAACCAGTATTGGACAAAATCAGTCAGGAACATGATTTCAATCACTTGCAGCCACAGCGGCTGGCTGGCGATGATATCTCTAAATGCTGCCCAGTCGCCGGTGTAGTGCAACACCGTCATCGAAGGCGCCAGGGTAAATAGCGTCAACGTCTGTACAAACACGCTGCTGATCAAAAAATAAAACAGGTCTTCGCGCCACTCATCCCGGAACAATGCCTGTTGGGTCAAACGGCCAAACAGTTTTTCCAGCGGAATAAACAAAAAGCCGGTCAGGAGTATGTTGAGCACAAACCAGTCCAGGCTTAGCGCGAGGCTGCTGGTGCGGGCTGCCTGCGCCGCCAGTGTTTGTGCAATGGTCAGGGTGACCAGCACCAGCAGGATAGCGCTAAAACCCAGAATACGGTTTCTGCGTAACACCAGGTTGGTGCAGGCCAGCAGAAAACTTAGCACTAGCAAACCCTGAATGATCAACGTGAATTGCGGCAAAGCATATAAAGGCGCCAGCATCTGGGTGGAGAACACGCCTTGCAGGCGTTCACCGAGCAGCAGGCACAGGCTGGCAATGCCAAGCACCAGTGCGGCAACGCCGCTTAACCAGCCCGAGCCAAAGCGTCTTAACTCTTCCGGCGCTTCCAGGTCATTGCGTATCGCCAGACGTAATTTATGGATCATAATTCCCCCTTTTTGTTGATTATTTTTAGTGTGTTGTAAGTGTGTTTATGGCCACTGCGCCAGCGTGACCCTGGGATTGTCACCTAAATCGCGCAACGTTTGAATATGCCGGAAACCGGCGAGTTGATAAAGATCTTGCACCGCTTCACCCTGGTTGTAGCCATGTTCCAGCAACAGCCAGCCGCCATCATTTAAATAGTCGGGCGCCTGCGCGATGATCTGCCGGATATCCGCCAGGCCATCCTCCCCTGCAGCCAGTGCAGACAGCGGCTCAAAGCGTAAATCGCCCTGGCTTAGATGCTGATCGGCCGCTTCTATATACGGCGGATTGCTGACGATCAGGTCGAATCGCTGATCAGCAAGCTGAGAAAACCAATGGCTATGCAGCAAGCTGATATTCTCAAGCTGCAGGTTTTGCCGGTTGGTTTCAGCCACCTTCAAGGCCGCCTCTGAAGCATCCACGGCAGTGACATGCGAGAGCGGTGCATGCCGGGCAAGCGCCAGGGCGATGGCGCCGGTGCCGGTACCTAAATCCAGTATCTGCCACGGTTGCGTGATTTTTTGCAGGGCGGCTTCAACCAGGGTTTCGGTATCCGGGCGCGGAATCAGCGTGTCGGCAGTGACTTTGAGTTTAAGGCCAAAAAATTCACGATAGCCAAGAATATAGGCGATGGGTTCGCCTAGCAGGCGGCGTTGTACTAAGTGGGTGTAGTCCTGTACGGGTTGGTCAGGCACCACATCGGTGGCATGTGCCAGCAGCCAGGCACGATTCACATCCAGTATCTGCATCAGCAGTATCTGCGCTTCAATCGAGGCTTCGCTGCTAGGCACCAGTTGTGCCAGCTGTTGCCGCGCCGCTTGCAACAATTGTTGCACTGTTTGTGACATGGCTACCTGCCCCCGGCGGCTTTACGCAAAGCGATTGCCGTGGCACTACCCTGCCTGGCCGGATGGCGCACCGCATGGCGGATCACCCATTTCAGCTCTTTATCGGCACTAGTTAACCAGCGGTCACACAGTTCAAAGGCAATCTCGGGATGGTCTTTGGCAATATCGCCGACATGGTTGGCCACACTGCGGCGCACATACAGGCTAGGGTCACTTTTCAATGCTTCAAGGATAGGTAAAGTCGGCGTTGGGTCTTTGATCAACTGCGGGATACGAGCGCCCCAGGGCAAACGCGAACGTGTGCCTTCCGAACACAAACGCCGCACATGCGGGTCCGGGTCATCCAGCCACTGCGTGAGCTGGTTCAGTGTACGCTCAAAATCATGCGTTAAAAATGGGCGGATAGAGAATTCGGCAGTAAAACGGCGAGTCAACTCATATTGCGCACGCATGGCAGCGGCAAATGGGTCTTCACCCGCATTGTGCAATGCATCACGACCATATTCCGCAATAAAACGGGTGTGCGGCAAATAGAAAAACACACCCAGCCCCAAGCGTTCAGTATGGAGGTTAGGCGGTGTCAGCGTATTGATTAAGACTTCAGTCGCCTCTGCGAACTTGGCCGGTAAGGTTGCCTTCAATGCCGCGGCAATATGGGCAGATCTGTCCATAAAACCCAGGGGGGCAATATTGGTCAACGCCAGCTGCTTGAATAATTGCGCATCGAACCCGGCATGCACCAGCGCAATATTATGCGCCAGGCAATCAATGGCCTCACTATCCAGGATAAATTTGATCGGCTGGTCTTTTTGAATGCTGCGCGGCGCAGTGGGCAGACGGAAAGAATGCATGGTGGACTCTATACAGGCCGTTCATCAAATTGCGGAGCATCATCATGAATGTCATACCATTCGGCTTTAGAGGCGACAAAGATATGCGCGGTTAGTTTTTCCGCTACAGGCGTATCCAGTGACCCTATCCTGAGTCTGATGGTCTCCGGGTCACTCTCGCGGTAACCAATGATAGGAGAGCCGCATTGGTCGCAGAAAGCGCGGTGCACGCCAGCCTCGCTGCGATAACTTTTTAAATGTTGCTGGCCTTTTGTAATGACAAAATGACTTTTTGCCACTGGCGCTACTGCGGCAAACGCGGAACCATTGGCCTTACGACAGCGGCGGCAATGGCAATAGAACACTTTGTCTATCGTGCAGGCAATCTCGTAGCGTACCGCTTCGCAAAGGCAACCGCCTAGATGTTTATCAGAAGTTTTTGTCATTGCGTAGTGAGATGGCAACCTTAATTATCTTCACCCAGACTCGCCAGCAAGTCAGCCTGATACTCATTTGACAGCGCGCCTATCAGCTCGTCCATATCGCCTTCGGTGATCGCTTCGATCTTGTACAGGGTCAGGTTGATGCGATGATCGGTGATGCGGCCCTGCGGGTAATTGTAGGTACGGATACGTTCAGAGCGGTCACCTGACCCAATCAGGTTGCGGCGCTCCGAGGCGATCTTGCTTTGTTGCTCATCCACCTGCTTGGCTTTGATGCGTGCCGCCAATACCTGCATGGCTTGCGCCTTGTTGGCGTGCTGGCTGCGGCCATCCTGGCATTCCACCACGATGCCGGTAGGTGCATGGGTGATACGCACCGCAGAATCGGTTTTGTTGATGTGCTGGCCACCGGCACCGCTGGCGCGGAAGGTATCGATACGGATATCGGCCGGGTTGATCTCTACATCGCCGACTTCTTCTACCTCAGGCAAAATCGCCACGGTACAGGCCGAGGTATGGATGCGGCCCTGGGTTTCAGTATCCGGCACGCGTTGTACGCGGTGACCGCCGGATTCGAATTTGAGTTTTGAATAAGCGCCATAGCCATTGATTTTGGCGATGATCTCTTTATAACCGCCGACTTCACCTTCGTTGGCAGATACGATCTCTACCTTCCAGCCCTGGCGGTCAGCGTAGCGCGAATACATGCGGAACAGGTCACCGGCAAACAGGCCGGATTCATCGCCACCGGTACCGGCGCGCACTTCCAGGAAAATGCTTTTATCGTCGTTGGGGTCTTTGGGCAGCAATAATTTTTGCAGCGCCAGCTCCACTTCTTCCAGGCGCTGCTTGCCGCTCTCTATCTCTTCCTGCGCAAACTCTTTCATCTCCGGGTCTGAGAGCATGGCGTGCGCTTCTTTGAGGTCGGATTCGGTTTGCACATAGATATGGTACTGCTCAACAATAGGAGTGATTTCCGTATGTTCCTGCATGATCTTACGGTAATTATCCATATTGTCAGTCACGCCTTCGCTACTCAGCAGGCGGTTGATCTCTTCAAGGCGCTCGCTTAAGTTAGCGAGCTTTTGCAACATACTTGGTTTCATTGGTTACCCTAAATGCTGGCGGAATATTTCCGCCAATTTATTTCTTTCAATTTATTTCTGCCACGCTTTTCCTGGCCTTCATTGCCGCATACGCAGGCAAGAATCATGAAAAGGTGTGTGTTAAAAACTTATTCTTTCAACTGGAACAGTTGTTTCACCAGATGTTCAAGGTGGGCATGCGCGTCGCCATTGCTGTTGTTGAGTGCATGGCTGGGGCCATGCAAAAATTTATTGGTCAGGGCGTTGCTGAGGAATTCCAGCACTTTGTCCGCCGATTCACCTTTTTGCAGCAGTTTGAGTGCTTTTTCCAGTTCGGCCTGCCGCACGGCGTCTATCTGGTCGCGCAGGGCTTTAATGGTCGGCACCGCTTCGCGCTGTTTGAGCCACTGCATAAAGTGCTCAACGCGTGCGTTGACGATCAGTTCGGCATTCACCGCTGCTTCCTGGCGGTTGCCTATGCCTTCGGAAACCACTTGCGCCAGGTCATCCACCGTGTACAAGAACACATCATCCAGTGCAGAGACTTCTGGCTCGATATCGCGTGGTACCGCCAGATCCACCATAAACATCGGCCGATGTTTGCGGATCTTGATCGCGCGCTCGACCATGCCCAGGCCGACCATAGGCAACTGGCTGGCCGTGCTGGTGATCACAATATCAAATTCGTGAAAACGCTCAGGCAGGTCATTCAGCAAAATGGCCTGCATATTCAACCCCTGGCCGCGGATCTTTTCAGCCAGTTGTTCGCCACGTTCTAATGTACGGTTGGCAACCGTGATTTTTCTCGGCTTTTGCGCCGCAAAGTGGTCGGCACACAGTTCTATCATTTCACCGGCGCCAATAAACAACACACTTTGCGCACTCAAATCACCGAAAATACGCTGTGCCAGTTTCACCGCTGCCGCTGCCATCGAGATCGAGCTGCCGCCGATGTCGGTGTTGGTACGTACTTCTTTGGCCACCTCAAACGTACGCTGGAACAATTTGTGCAACATGGTGCCCAATGTACCCACGTCCTGCGCGATTTTGACTGATTGCTTGAACTGGCCCAATATCTGCGCTTCACCCAGCACCATGCTGTCCAGCCCGCTGGCGACACGGAAAGCATGCTTGACCGCTTCATGGCTGCTTAAGGTGTAGGTATAAGGCAGCAGTTTGTTGGTTTCCAGCTTGTGGTAATTTGCCAGCCAGTCGATCACGACTTCCGGCCGGATAGATTGCACGTAGATTTCGGTGCGGTTGCAGGTAGACAGAATCGCCACTTCGGCCACATTGTGGCGCGTCAGGTCTTCCAGCGCATGCGGCAGATTTTCGTTGTTAAACGCAACGTTTTCGCGGATAGCGATAGGGGCGGTGGTGTGGTTTACACCAATGGTAAACAGTTGCATGACGCTATTTTACCTTTGAGATCAGGCAAAAGGATAAATTAACTAGCGCGTGCAAGTCGTTCATGGTTGATTCGGATAGTGCCTGTAGCAAAGGTGCCGACATTTTCTTACATTAGTGCTTTGCAATCAAGAATCCTGTCAATTTGGCACAGAATGGCAATTTGACCCGGAATGGCGTTAAAATATTGGTTTTACAATAAAAATTATTCAGAAAACCCGGAATAAGCGAGCGAGCGGGATAAAGTGCAAGGCGCACGGAACGCAGGAAGCAAGGCAGTACATATGTACGGCTTGCTTATGAGTACCGTGCAACGCAGCAATTTGCACGCGTAGCCGCTGATGATGTGTTTTCTTAGATTTATTCATTGAACTTCAGATACGGAACACCAGCATGGACAAAACTTTTCGCATTGCCCCCAGTATTCTTTCTGCCAATTTTGCCAAATTAGGCCAGGAAATTGAAAACGTCATCAAATCCGGTACCGACATCGTCCACTTTGACGTGATGGACAATCATTATGTGCCTAACCTGACTATTGGACCATTAGTCTGCGACGCCATTCGCGATTTATCCCACAACGTGGGCGCGCTGATCGACGTGCACCTGATGGTAAAACCGGTTGACCGCATCATTCCCGACTTTGCCAAAGCCGGTGCCGATATCATCACTTTCCACCCGGAAGCGTCTGACCACATTGACCGCAGCCTGGCCCTGGTGCGTGACAGCGGCTGTAAATCTGGCCTGGTATTCAACCCGGCAACGCCGTTGCATTACCTGGACCACGTGATGGACAAAGTCGACATGATCTTGCTGATGTCGGTCAACCCGGGTTTTGGCGGCCAGAAGTTTATTCCTGAAACACTGAACAAATTAAAAGAAGCGCGTGCACGTATTGATGCCTACTATGAAAAAACCGGCCGTCAGATCTGGCTGGAAGTAGACGGCGGCGTCAACGCGAACAATATCGCTGAGATCGCTAAAGCCGGTGCCGATACATTCGTGGCAGGCAGCGCGATTTTTGGTTCGCCTAACGAATCAGATGCTAACCGTTACGATACTGTTGTAGCAGCTATGCGCGCTGCATTGGCGACTGTGTAACAACATTCGTTTTTCACTATGCACGCAAGCGGCATAAAAATTCAGGGCTTACCTATGTTGTATAGGCTAAGCCCTGTTTTTTATGCAGGCCTACTTAAGATCATGTTGTTTAAAGGGTAATAGATGCGGTTTCAAGTCAAGCTGGTGATGTTCGACCTGGATGGCACCTTGCTGGATACCGCCCCGCAAATTGCTGAAGCCGCCAACCGTATGCTGGTGGGATTGGGCAAACCCATGTTACCGCAGGCGCAGATCAGCAGCTATATTGGTGAAGGCGTGCAAACACTGATCAAGCGCTGCCTGACGGGTGATATGCATGCAGAACCCGAAGCTGCCTTATTCGATCAGGCGCAGCCTTTGTATCATGACTTTTATGTCGCGCATGCCAATGACAGCCAGCCGTTCAACGGCGTAGTGCCGGCATTGCAGCAGTTGAAAGCACATGGCTATCTGCTTGCCTGTGTGACTAACAAACCAGAAGCCTTCACGCTGCCGCTGCTGGAAAAAGCAGGACTATCCGATTTTTTTGCCATAGTCGTCTCCGGCGACAGTTTGCCCAAAAAGAAACCAGACCCGATGCAACTGTTGCATATTTGCCAAAAACTAGCTGTGTTGCCAGCCGAAGCCATGCTGGTAGGTGACTCGGAAACCGATATCCAGGCCGCACATGCTGCAGGGTGCTTTGTCGTGACCGTGCCTTATGGGTATAATCAGGGGCGCGCCATTGATGTGGCAACCGTGGATGCCACGGTGCAGCAGTTAACCGAACTGGTAAACCTGCTTGAGTTACCTGCTCTCTTAAAGCGGGGTTTAGAAAAAACGATTCCAATATCATGATGTTTTGTACTGATCATTCTTCCAGTTGGCCGGTGTTAAGCTGGCGTCGTTCGTGGCGAGGCTAACTCAGCCTGCAAGCGCGCTACTCTGAAAAGTCGCACACGCTATTAGCACTGATCTGTCGTGGTGTTTACCGCGACACACTCAACGAATCAAACTGGAAAAAAGCATCATGTTAAGCACATTAAGCAAGACTGAATTTGACGCGCTGGCGGCACAAGGTTACAACCGTATCCCGCTGGTGCTTGAAACCTTTGCCGATCTCGACACGCCGCTGTCGCTGTATCTCAAACTGGCTAACCAACCCTACTCCTATCTGCTGGAAAGCGTGCAAGGCGGCGAACGCTTTGGCCGTTATTCGATTATCGGCTTGCCAGCCACTATCCGTATTGAAGTCCGCGACCAGCAATTACAGGTGATCCAGGGCGACACCGTCATTGAATCGCACACCGACCAGAACCCGTTAGATTTTATCAAAGCCTACCAGGCGCGCTTTAAAACGCCGCCTTATGAAGGCTTGCCGCGTTTTACCGGTGGCCTGGCCGGTTATTTTGGCTACGAGACCATTCAATATATCGAAAAGCGTCTGGGCAAGCAGAAAAAGCCGGATGCGATCGGTACGCCGGATATCCTGCTGATGGTGTCTGAAGAAATCGCCGTCATCGATAACCTGACCGGTAAATTATATTTTATCGTCTATGCCGACCCGGCACAGGCGAATGCCTATGCAGCCGCGCGTGATCGCATGCAGGCATTGCTGGCAAAACTGCGTACGCAAGTGGAGATCCCCACTGCCTTACCAACCACCAAGACAGCAGCAGTGTCAGAATTTGGCGAAGAAAACTTCAAGGCAGCCGTGAAAAAAGGCCAGCAATATATCCTGGAAGGCGACATCATGCAGGTGGTGCTCAGCCAGCGGATGTCACAGGAGTTTGACGCCTCGCCATTAAGCCTTTATCGCGCGTTGCGTAGCCTGAACCCGTCCCCGTATATGTTTTATTACGATATGGGTGACCATCATGTGGTGGGCGCCTCGCCGGAAATCCTGGTGCGGCTGGATAATACCACCGTCACTTCACGTCCGATTGCCGGTACCCGCCCGCGCGGCAAAAACCGTGACCACGACCTGGCGCTGGAAGTCGAGTTGCTGGCTGACCCTAAAGAGCGTGCCGAACATGTGCAGCTCATGGATTTGGGCCGTAACGATGTTGGCCGTGTCGCGCTCACCGGCACGGTGAAAGTCACCGATAATATGACGATTGAGCGTTATTCACACGTCATGCATATCGTCAGCAATGTCGAAGGCCAATTAAAGCCGGGGCTGGATGCGATTGACGTGCTGAAAGCGACGTTTACCGCAGGCACCGTTTCTGGCGCACCGAAAGTCCGCGCCATGGAAATCATTGAAGAACTTGAGCCTTCCAAACGTGGTATTTACGCTGGTGCCGTGGGTTATTTGGGCTTTAACGGCGATATGGATGTGGCGATCGCCATTCGTACGGCTGTGATTAAAAACAAAAAACTATATGTACAGGCAGGCGCAGGCATTGTGGCGGATTCGATTCCACAAAATGAATGGGATGAAACCCAGAACAAAGCCAAAGCCGTCATCCGTGCCGCCGAGCTGGTGCAAGACGGCCTGGATAGCGCTGTCCAGTTGAATGCAGGAAAAGGAGCCTGAGATGTTGTTAATGATTGATAACTACGACTCTTTTACCTATAACCTCGTGCAATATTTAGGCGAGTTGGGGCAAGACGTCCATGTACATCGAAACGATGAGATCACGCTGGAACAGATCAAAGCGATGCAGCCGGAAAAAATCGTGATTTCACCCGGCCCCTGTACGCCGAATGAAGCCGGTATTTCAGTGCCATTGATCCATGAGTTCGCCGGCAAGATCCCGTTGCTTGGCGTGTGCCTGGGTCACCAGAGCATAGGCCAGGCGTTTGGCGGCAACATCATCAAAGCCAAAACCCTGATGCACGGTAAAACTTCATTGATCCACCATACCAATACCGGCGTGTTTAAAGATTTGCCTAATCCGTATACGGCAACGCGTTACCACTCGCTGGTGATTGAGCGGGAAACCATCCCTGACTGCCTGGAGATCACTGCCTGGACGGACGATGGCGAGATCATGGGCGTCAAGCATAAAACCCTGGCCGTCGAAGGCGTGCAGTTTCACCCGGAGTCTATCCTGACGGAATACGGGCACGAGTTGCTGGATAATTTCCTGAAGGGTTATTGATGAGCATCACGCCTAAAACTGCCTTGCAGCGGCTGATCGATCATACTGATTTCACGCATGAAGAAATGCTGGAAATCATGCGCCAGATCATGAGCGGCGAATTCACCCAGATCCAGGTCGCCGGTTTTCTGTCTGCTTTGCGCGTCAAAGGTGAAACCGTGACCGAGGTCGCTGCCGCTGCACAAATGATGCGTGACCTTTCCAGCAAAGTCACCATTAACGATGCGCGCCATTTGATCGATACCTGTGGCACCGGCGGTGCGCCTAATAAAGCATTTAATGTGTCTACCGCTTCGGCATTTGTCGCTGCGGGCGCTGGCGCAAAGATCGCCAAGCACGGCGGCCGTGCGGCTTCTTCTAAAAGTGGTTCTGCCGATGTGCTCGAAGCGCTGGGCGTCAATATCAGCCTCACGCCCGAACAAGTCGCCCACTGTGTGAACCAGGCCGGCATAGGCTTTATGTTTGCGCCCAACCATCACGCAGCCATGAAATATGCAGCGCCGGTACGCCGTGAACTTGGCGTGCGTACCCTGTTTAACCTGCTGGGGCCTATGACCAACCCCGCAGGTGCCAAACGGCAGGTGATGGGCGTTTTTCATCGCGATTTAGTGCCTTTGCTGGCGCAGACCCTGCAAACCCTGGGTAGCGAGCATGTGATGGTGGTGCATAGTGCCGACGAAATGGATGAAATATCTTTTTCTGCCGACACTTATGTGGCTGAACTGAAAGATGGCAAAATCACGGAATACACCTTGAATCCCACCCAGTTTGGCATGCCATTACATGATATCAACAGCATACGCGTTGAAAGTGCCGAGCATTCCAGCAGTATTATTCTTGGCTTGCTGTCAGGTGAAAAAGGCCCGGCACGCGATATCGTATTGTTGAATGCAGGCGCCGCCATTTATGTCTCTGGTCTGGCCAGTGACCTGGCATCAGGCATTGCACAAGCCGCACAATCGATCGATTCAGGCATTGCATTGAGTAAATTGCAGCAATTGAAGACGTTGAGCCAAGCCGCATGAAACGTTTGCTGATTACGCTCAGCGTTTTGTTAACGGCTTGCGAGCAAGCACCACAAAGCGTAAGTAATCACTCACAATCAGTGGTTGAAGTGAAATCGCAGGTGCAGACGCTTAACCTGCAATCACTTTCTAGCGGGTTAAGTACAGAAGATAACGCAGCGGTTAAGCAGGCATTTGCAAAAAAGCAAAGCCATGTCTGGCTGCAGGGCAATGGTAGTGTCAAAAAACTGCTGGCAGACGATACCAAGGGCGCCAGGCACCAGCGCTTTCTGGTCAGTGTCTCGCCTGAGCAAACATTGTTATTTGCCCATAATATTGATCTGGCACCGCGTGTGGCGGATTTGAGTGTGGGCGACCAGGTGCAGTTTAAAGGTGAATATATTTACAACCCCAAAGGTGGCATCATGCACTGGACGCATCATGACCCTCAGGGTCGTCAAGGTGGTTGGATCAAGGTTAACGGAAAAATCTATGAGTGATATTTTAAACAAAATCCTGGCCACCAAAGCCGAAGAAATCGCTGCCGCACAAGCAAAGCTGCCGTTGGCCGAGGTGCAAGCGCTTGCTGCACAACAAGCGCCCGCGCGTGATTTTGTCGCTGCTATCCGCAACAAAATTGCTGCAGGCAAAGCGGCAGTGATTGCGGAGATTAAAAAAGCCAGCCCTTCCAAAGGTGTGATCCGCGAAGACTTCAAACCGGCCGAGATTGCCGCCAGCTATGAGCAAGGTGGCGCCGCCTGTTTATCGGTATTGACGGATGAGCAGTATTTCCAAGGCTCTGCCGAGTTCCTGAAACAGGCCCGTGCGGCTTGCCAGTTACCCGTATTGCGCAAAGATTTTATGATAGATGATTACCAGGTCTATGAAGCGCGCGCCATGGGCGCCGATTGCATCCTGCTGATCGCCGCTGCGCTCACACTGGCACAAATGCAGCAGCTGGAATCGCTGGCGCATCAGCTAGGCATGGCTGTGCTGGTTGAAGTGCACAATGCTGAAGAACTGGCACAGGCCATTCAGTTAAGCACCCCGTTACTCGGCATTAACAACCGTAACCTGCGCACATTTGAAGTCACGCTTGATACTACCCTGGGGTTACTGGATAGCATAGGCAACGACAAAATCGTGGTGACCGAAAGCGGTATTTTCACTGCGGATGACGTCAAACTGATGCGCGACCATGCCGTACATACTTTCCTGGTCGGCGAAGCATTTATGCGCCAGGAAAACCCGGGCGCCGAACTCGCCAAGGTGTTTGCCTAAACCGTTTCATCGAGTTGTGATCAGGGTTATTCTGTCAACCTGTTCTATCTTTCATCCTCCGCCTGACACTGCCTGGCGGTCAGGCACATATGGAGATTATTTTGAGCCAATTTCTAGCTATCCGCCCTCGCCGCATGCGTAAAGATGAGTTTTCGCGCCGCTTGATGCGTGAACATGTCCTCACCGTGAATGACCTGATCTACCCGGTCTTCGTCCTCGAAGGCGAAGGCAAAATCGAAGAAGTGAAATCCATGCCCGGCGTGCAGCGCCAAAGTATAGATGTGCTACTGAAAACCGCCAAAGAATGCGTAAAACTGGGGATCCCGGCCCTGGCGCTATTCCCGGTGGTGCCACAACAATTCAAAAGCCTGGATGCCAAAGAAGCCTACAACCCCGAAGGCCTGGTGCCGCGCACCGTCCGTGCACTCAAAAAAGCATTCCCTGAACTGGGCGTGATCACCGACGTTGCCCTCGACCCCTACACCACCCATGGCCAGGATGGCCTGATAGAAGACACTGGCTATGTGCTCAACGACGAAACAGTTGAAGTGCTGGTCAAACAGGCGCTATGCCATGCTGAAGCAGGTGCCGACGTCGTCGCACCATCCGACATGATGGATGGCCGGATCGGCGCTATCCGAGATGCGCTGGAAGATCAGCGCTACATCTACACCCGCATCATGGCCTATTCCGCTAAATACGCGTCTGCCTTCTATGGCCCATTCCGTGACGCTGTCGGCTCAGCAGGCAACCTCGGCAAGAGCAATAAATACAATTACCAGATGGACCCCGCCAATTCTGACGAAGCCTTGAAAGAAGTTGCGCTGGATATTGAAGAAGGCGCGGATATGGTGATGGTAAAACCGGGTATGCCATATCTGGATATTGTGCGGCGGGTGAAGGATGAGTTTGGCGTGCCGACGTATGCTTATCATGTGAGTGGCGAGTATGCGATGTTGAAAGCCGCAGCGCAGAATGGCTGGCTGGATGAGAAAGCTTGTGTATTGGAAGCGATGCTTGGGTTTAAACGGGCAGGGGCGGATGGGGTGTTGACATACTATGCGATGGATATCGCGAAGTGGTTAAAAGAGTAATTGTTTAAGATTTTTTTGGCATTGCAAGGTTGGTGAGTATTATCGGAGATTTTTAAGGTCTGATGATGCGCGCCTTTTCGCCCCTAGGCGAGTGACTTTTCTTTGCTTGCCCAAAGAACAAGTCACCAAAAGAAAGGGCACCCTAGCTTCCGCTTATCTCCCTGCGTTGCTCGTCAAAATAAGCGGTCGCGAAACTCGCCCTAGCGGCTTGCACACTACGCAAGCCACTGCGGAACTCAGACAGTCGCTCCCTTCCTCCTTATTTTGACTGCGCTACTCGGCGCGTCAGATAGGGGCCCGATTTAAACCACCACGATGGAATGTTAGTTAAACGTATGGCATTCAGGGCGCTAAGGGGACCTCTTTAATTTCTAAAACAAGAAAGCCCCACAAACCAATTCAATTGTTTTGTGGGACTTTCTTGTTGTTTTGTTGCTCTGCTTTATTTCAGCGGCTGAGCGGGAAGCAATGTAAGAGTGCTCACTAAAGTAACCGCGTGGTGGGTTTAAATGGGCCCCTATCTGACGCGCCGAGTAGCGCAGTCAGCGTGGGAGTATTCGGCCAGCGGCTGTTCGAGTTCCGCAATAAGCCACGGTGTGTGTGGCTTGTCAGGGCGAGTTTCGTTGGACGCCCACGTTGATGAGCAACGCAGGAAATAAGCGGAAGCTAGGGTGCATTTCTTTTGGTTACGTTTTCTTTGTGCAAGCAAAGAAAAGTAACTCGCCTAGAGGCGAAAAGGAATACTACTTAGTGACCCAAGCTTTAATTCTGAGCGATAAAAGCCAGCTTATTTCGGTGCAAACGTAAACGCATCACTATAAAACTCTTCCTCCGGTAATCCTTGCGCCACAAACATTTCCTTCGCAATATCTACCATCCCCGGTGCGCCACATACATACACCTCAAACTTACTTAGATCCGCATGGTCTTCAAGCACCGCCTGATGGACCAAGCCACGTCGCCCATGCCAGCCTTCACTCGCATCAACCTCTGAAATCACCGGGATATAAGTAATATTAGGCATAAATTCCGCCCAGCGCTGGCACAGCTCATCCATATACAAATCCGTCACATGACGGGCACCACGATACAACAACACTGGCCGCTGGATATTCTGGTAAATCATATGTTCTATCATGCCCTTGATCGGCGCAAAACCGGTGCCGCCCGCCACCATGATGATAGGTTTGTCATTTTGCTCACGCAAGAAAAAACTCCCCAGCGGGACTTCTGTGCGCAGAATGGTTTTCAGGGGCATCTCGTTGAACACCTGTTCCGTAAAGTGCCCGCCTGTGATCTTGCGGATATGCAATTCGATAAAGCCAGTTTCATGCGGCGCATTGGCAATCGAAAAAGCACGGCGGCGGCCGTCTTTGAGTAAAAATTCAAGATATTGCCCGGCCATGAACGTCAGCGGTTCAGTGCCTGGTAATTGCAGGTGCAACACCATGACATCGTCGCTTAGCTGTTCTTTTTTCTGCACACGTACTGGGAGTATCCGTGGTTTGATGCCTTGCACCATATCGATCTGGCGGCATTCAATGACCAGGTCTTCCAGCGGTCTGGCACAACAAAACAGCGCTTGCCCGCTCGCCAGTTCTGTGTCGCTCATGGCACTGCCCTGATAATCGTCGTGGAAGACTTTGCCGGTGAGTACTTTGCCTTTGCAGGCACCACAGGCGCCGTTGCGGCAGCCATAAGGCATGTTGATGCCGGCCTCGATCGCCGCTTCCAGTACGGTCTGGCTGGGGCGCACATCAAAGGTGTGGCCGCTGTTTTCTATCAATACACGGTTCATGGCTTATTATCGTCAGCGTGTTCTTTTTAAAGTAAAGGGTGCTAGATGACCTAGTCTTTACCCGGCAGGCGCACTACGTTGTCTTTAGGTTTGGTTTCATTGACTTCAGTATATTCGCCTTCAATGGCTTCGTCATTCGCACTGGCCCGGTAATCATAGTTGGCTTGATTGGAGGCTTTGCCTGTGGTCGGTGAATTGCCCGGCATCAACAGTAATACCACTGCAATCACATCACTGATCACGCCGGGAATCAGTAGTAATACACCGGCAAACATATTGCGAGCGGTTGAAAACATGGCCGAGATCGGGTTGCCGCCTGCGCCTAATTGCTGGAACATGCGTGCGGCGATCAGGTCTTTTTCGCTGCGGATGAGTTTCAGGCCAAGGTAACCAATGATCAACAGGTAAGCGAGTACCCACCAACCGTAACGCTGGCTGAGTTCAATCAAGATCGCTATCTCCAGAAACGGAAAAGCCAGTAAAATAGCAAAGATGATAAAACGCATGTCAGTAATCCTGTTGAAGAGTCAGCGCCCATGACGCCAGAAGAGGAAATTATAATCGTGTTTACCCATGTGCCGGACATGGCGTGCGCAGAAAGCATGGCACACACGCTGGTTAATGAACAGTTGGCGGCATGTGTGAATATTTCAAGCCCCGTCAAATCGGTTTATCGCTGGCAGGGGAAAATCGAGACGGCGGAAGAGATCGCCCTAGCCATCAAAACTCCACGTCGTGGCTATGCCAAAGTGGCTGAAAGAGTACGCGCCTTGCATCCTTATGAACTTCCCGAGATTGTAGCTATCCATGTGAACGAGGGTTTGCCGGAATACCTGCGTTGGGTAGCGGCTGAAACGCTGGCATAAGACTGGTGAAATACATAAAGGCTGGTGAGATAAAGATGCAGAAAAATATGATGACCATCTGGATCAGAGCGTGGGTGACCTTGGCGATGCTGCTGGCAACGGTGGCGCCGGTGCAGGCAGACTCGGGATTTTCCCAACTGTTCACCAATGATGATGCGCAAGAGTTCTTGCCTGTCGATAAGGCCTTTAAAGTAGAAGCTGCGTTGGTGGATCAGACGCATGCGCAGATTAAATTCGTGATTGCGCCTGGGCATTATTTATATAGAGAGCGCATACAGCTGGTATTGCCCGCCGGTGAAACTGCGCAAATCACATTGCCGCCTGGCGAAGCCAAGAACGACCCCAATTTCGGCCCGCAGCAAGTGTTTCATCATGATACGGCGGCTGACGTTGCTTTTGCCGATGCTGCACCAGCCACGTTGCAAATACGCTATCAGGGCTGCAGTGAAAAAGGGCTGTGCTACCCGCCGCAAACCAGATCACTGCCATTAGCCCCGCTGGCGGCCTCAGCTACGTCATCTGCGCCTGTCAGTGCCAGCACGCCGCCTGTGATAGAGGTTGAGGACGGCGTCTCTGAAAAACTGCTGTCTTCCGGCCGCTGGTGGCAAATTGTGGCCGGTTTCTTCGGTGCCGGTCTGTTGCTGGCTTTCACGCCGTGCGTGTTCCCCATGATCCCGATCCTGTCAGGCATCATAGTCGGTAAAAACGCGCAATCTTCACGCGCCAAAGCGTTTACTTTATCGCTCGCTTACACCCTGGGCATGTGCCTGACTTATACCCTGGCGGGCGTGGCGGCCGGCTTATCTGGCCAGCTATTAAGCAATGCCCTGCAAACACCGCTGGCGTTGACCGCTGGTGCATTGATTTTTGTGGCCTTGTCTTTTTCCATGTTTGGCTTTTATGAGCTAAAACTGCCAAGCGCAATAGAAAATGCTTTTTTTAACTGGAGCCACCGCTTTAAAGGCGGGCATCTGCTCAGTGATTTTCTGATGGGCGCCATCTCTGCGCTGATCATCAGCCCTTGCGTAGCTGCGCCATTAGCGGGAGCTTTGCTTTATATCAGCCAGACGCATGACGTGGTGCTGGGTGCTGTCGCGCTGTTTTCACTCTCTTTGGGTATGGGCGTGCCGTTATTATTAATTGGAGCCTCTGCGGGGTCTGTTCTGCCCAAAGCAGGCGAATGGATGAATAGCATACGCCGCCTGTTCGGGGTGTTGATGCTGGCCGTCGCCATCTGGGTGATCAGCCCGATATTGCCGGTGACAGTGCAATTGCTATTGTGGGCACTATTGTGCATCGTTCCGGCGATTTATTTGCGTGCGTTAGACCCGCTGCCAACGACTGCCAGCACTGCACAAAGGCTAAGTAAAGGTGCAGCTGTCTTTTTGCTGCTATATGGCGTGGCGCTAGTGATAGGCGCCTGGTCAGGCGCAAGTTCACCGCTGAGGCCGCTGCAAAATCTTGCCTCTGGCGAGCACACCAGCAAACAGGCGGTGCGTTTTCAACGTGTGCATAGCGTGCAAGAGCTGGAGCAGGCGGTGCAAGCGGCACAGGGCAAGCGCGTCATGCTGGATTTCTACGCGGACTGGTGTGTCTCTTGTAAAGAATACGAGCAATTCGTCTTCACCGACCCCAAGGTGCAGGCCGAATTGAATCAAATAGTATTGTTGCAGGCAGATGTGACGGCTAACAATGCGCAAGATGCTGCGCTACTTAAAAAATTCGATTTGTTTGGCCCGCCTGGCATCGTATTTTTCGATGCGCAGGGCCAGCCATTACAGCCTGTTATCAAAGGCTACCAGGGTGCTGATCGTTTCCTGAATATTCTGCGTGCACTGGGAGGCCAGGCCCATGCGTAACGTGGCACGTATCGTCATGACGATATTACTCATCGTCGTGCTCGGCAGTGGTTTCCGCTGGCTCTACCTGAACCGGCACCAGTTTCTGGCCACGGACACGGCGTTGCCCGATCAATCGGCAGTGGCTACGCTCTGGAACACGACTCTAAGTGATCAAAAAGGCAAGGCTTACCCGCTGGCGCAATTTAAAGGCAAGCCGATGATTTTGAATTTCTGGGCGACCTGGTGCGAACCTTGCCGTGATGAAATGCCAGAAATTTCCGAGCTTGCTACCGCGCATCCCGAAATTGCTGTCCTGGGCGTGGCGATTGACGAAGCGGCAGCCGTGCATGAGTTTATTGAAAGCACGCCGGTTTCCTATCCATTGCTGATCGCAGAGAACGAAGGCATGCCACTGGCAGAGGTTTTGGGCAATAATAAAGGCGTGTTGCCATATACCGTGATCGTGTCTGCACAAGGTGAGATCACGCATATTTTCTTTGGTCGCGTTAACCGCGACATGCTGCAAAAAGCGCTCAAGTTGTAGGATATTTCAACCGTTTTCACACCCGTGACAGTGCCTGGATGACTGCATGTTAGGTGCAGAAATACAACACTTAACGGCAGGATTAGCGATTTTTCACTTTTGTCCGAATCACGAATTCTGCTGGACAAAATGCAATAACTTCGGCAAACTTCGCGCCATGAAGGTCGTATATTTCTCTTTAAAAGGCATGTGAAATGGGCACCAAATCTATCCTGGTGATTCATGGACCCAACCTCAACATGCTTGGCACACGCGAGCCGCAGCATTATGGCAACCAAACCCTGGCAGATATCGACCAGGGCTTGCAAACGCTCGCGCGCGCTGATCAGGCAAGGCTTGAAACCTTTCAGAGCAATTCTGAAGCGGACATTATTGAGAAAATACACACATTGTCTGTTAACCGCGTGGATTATGTGATTATCAATCCTGCGGCTTTCACACATACTTCGGTGGCGATCCGTGATGCAATTTCAGCGGTCAAAGTGCCGTTTATTGAAGTACATCTTTCAAATGTACACGCACGAGAGCCATTTCGGCATCACTCCTATTTCAGCGATATTGCGACGGCCGTGATCTGCGGTTTGGGCGCAGAAGGCTATTACGCCGCTTATCGCCATATCCAACAACTATAACTAAAATATCTTAAATCGAGGTTTCTATGGATTTACGCAAACTTAAAAAACTGATTGATCTGGTCGAGGAATCGGGAATTTCCGAACTGGAACTGACTGAAGGTGAAGAAAAAGTACGTATCAGCCGCACTATCACTGGCGTTGCGCCAGTCACACAATATGTAGCTGCGCCTGCACCAGCCGCCCCTGCGTATGCACCAGCCGCCGCCGGGCCTGCTGCCAGCGCACCGGCACCTGAGCTGGAAGGCAAAATCGTTAAATCACCTATGGTAGGTACTTTCTACCGTGCTTCGTCTCCTGATGCGAAAGCATTTGTGGACGTAGGCAGCAGCATCAATGCTGGTGAAACCGTATGTATCATCGAGGCCATGAAGCTGCTCAATGAAATTGAGAGTGAATATGCTGGTGTGATTAAAAAGATTTTCGTTGAAAACGGTCAGCCTGTGGAATACGGCGAACCATTATTCCTGATTGGTTAAGCCGCCTATGTTTGAAAAAATTCTGATTGCCAACCGCGGTGAGATCGCCCTGCGCGTGCAGCGTGCCTGCCGTGAATTGGGGATTAAAACCGTTGCCGTGCACTCCGAGGCTGATCGTGATGCCAAGTACGTCAAATTGGCTGATGAATCTGTCTGTATCGGCCCGGCACCGTCTGCGAAAAGTTACCTGAATATCCCGGCTGTGATCAGCGCTGCTGAAGTCACTGATGCGCAAGCGATCCACCCTGGTTATGGCTTTTTGTCTGAAAATGCCGATTTTGCCGAGCGTGTGGAGCAAAGCGGTTTCGTGTTTATCGGGCCGCGTGCCGACACTATCCGCCTGATGGGTGACAAAGTCTCCGCCAAGGATGCGATGAAAAAAGCCGGTGTGCCCTGTGTACCAGGCTCCGATGGTGCCTTGCCCGATGACCCGGCTGAAATCATCAGAACCGCCAAGCGTGTTGGCTACCCGGTGATTATCAAGGCTGCTGGCGGTGGCGGTGGTCGTGGCATGCGCGTGGTGCATACTGAGGCGGCATTGCTGAATGCGGTCAATATGACCAAGGCCGAAGCGCAAAGCGCGTTTGGCAACCCTGTGGTTTACATGGAGAAATTCCTGGAAAACCCGCGCCACATCGAAATCCAGATCCTGGCCGACGAGCATGGCAACGCGGTTTACCTGGGTGACCGTGATTGCTCCATGCAGCGTCGCCACCAGAAAATCATTGAAGAAGCGCCTTCGCCTTTGTTGCCAGCAAGATTACGCGACAAGATAGGCGAACGTTGTGCCGAAGCCTGCCGCAAAATCAAATACCGCGGCGCTGGCACCTTTGAGTTCCTGTATGAAAACGGTGAGTTTTACTTCATTGAAATGAATACCCGCTTGCAGGTTGAGCATACCGTCACCGAAATGATTACCGGCATTGACCTGGTGCAACAGCAGATATTTATTGCCGCCGGTGAAAAACTGCCGTTCCGTCAGCGTGACATCGTGTTGAATGGCCATGCCATTGAGTGCCGGATCAACGCAGAAGACCCATACACCTTTGTACCGTCACCTGGTTTTATCAACCGCTTCCATATGCCTGGCGGCCCTGGCGTGCGCATGGATACTCATGTCTATGGCGGTTACACCGTGCCGCCACATTACGATTCGATGATAGGCAAACTGATCACCCATGGCGCAACGCGTGAACAGGCGATTGCCAGAATGCGCGTAGCTTTGTCAGAAATGAATGTAGAAGGCATTAAAACCAATACTGCACTGCATTCTGACCTGATGGCTGATCTGGCCTTTCAACAAGGCGGAACCAGCATTCACTACCTGGAGCAAAAGCTGGGTATCAGCTCGAAGTAATTGTGCATTGGTTGTTACTTAAAATTCAGTCGACCGAGCCTCAGGCGGAGTCGCTCAGCGATGTGTTGATGGAACATGGTGCATTGTCGGTCAGCATTGAAGATGCACATGCCGACACGCTGGCCGAACAGGCTATTTTTGGCGAGCCGGGTGATCCACCGCCCGGCATCTGGCAACAGAATATCGTCACTGCCATGCTGGATGATGAAGCAGATGTGCAGGCGCTATTGGCGACTGTACAAGCTGAGTTACAGCTGGATGGCCTGAAATATCAGTTAGAGCAGATCGAAGAGCAGGATTGGGTGCGTGCGACACAAGCCCAGTTTGATCCGATCCGGGTGACTGATCATTTATGGATCGTCCCTTCCTGGCACCAGGCACCGAATGCTGAGGCGATCAATATCGTACTCGACCCCGGCCTTGCATTTGGCACCGGCAGCCATCCAACCACGCATTTATGCCTGAGCTGGCTGGCACAATTACCTAAAACCGAGTTGCAGCAAGCCAATGTTCTGGATTACGGCTGTGGCTCCGGCATTCTGGCCATTGCTGCCAAAAAGCTGGGCGCAGGCCAGGTGATAGGCGTGGATATTGATACGCAGGCAGTGATCGCCAGCCGTGACAATGCCGCCAATAACCAGGTAGACGCGGTGTTTTATGATTCGGCAGATTATCTGCATGAACCGTTTGATATCGTGGTCGCCAATATTCTCTCCAGTGCCTTGATGGTATTGGCACCGGTGATTGCTAAATCTTGCAAAAATGGCGGTAAAGTTGCATTATCCGGCATATTGGATAGCCAGCAGGAAATGCTGCTGGCGCGTTACTCAGAATGGTTTGAAATGGATGCCCCCATCCAGCAAGATGGATGGGTCTTGCTGACGGGAAGCAGAAAATGTCTCTAATAACTGAATGCCCTGCCTGCTTTACACAATTTGAAGTCAACGACGAACAACTGCAAGCCTACGCTGGCAAAGTACGTTGTGGCGAGTGCAACCATGTGTTTGATGCGCAATCTGCGCTGGTTACCGAGGCTGAAATCGCTGAACCAGCTGAAACCACGCCACAGGTAATAGAGCCAAGTACTATAGAAGCTGAGACTTCAGAAGTTGATATTTCAGAGGCCGCTACGTTAGCGGAGAATGCCCCAGAAATCCAAACCGCCCCGCTAGCCACGCTAGACAGTCCCACAGAAGTATTAGAACCCAGCCCGACCCCGCAATACGCCGAACCTGAAGAATTAGAGCAAGCGCCTGCGCTGTCATGGAATCTTGGTTATGAAGAAGCGCATGATCCGGCCATCCCGGCATTTTTACGCAATGTCTCATTAACCGATGACCGCCCGCCTGCCCCTGAGAAAACAACGCTGCCCTGGATATTTCCGCTGTTATCCGGCCTGCTGTTGATCGCCATATTGCTGCAACTGGTGTATTTCACACGCACCAGCCTGGCTGCCAATTATCCATCCACCAAACCGTTGTTGCAGTCCGCCTGCAAAGTCTTGCATTGCGCGGTGGCCCTGCCTAACGATATTACCCAATTGACGATTGATGATGCCGATATCCAGGAGCATCGGGAACGCGAAGGCGTATTGGTATTTTCCAGTGTGCTAATCAATCACGGTGCGGTCGCGCAAGCCTATCCGATGATAGAGCTGACCCTGACCAATATGGCGGATGAACCGGTACTGCGCAAAATCCTCAAGCCTGCAGAGTATTTACCCACCGCTGCTAAAGCCACTGAAGGTTTAGCAGCGCAACAAGAGCAAGCGGTGAAAACCACGTTAGGCATTGCAGAAAAAGCCGTCACCGGCTTCCGGGTCGCAATAGCCTATTAGCTTATTGTGAATCAGGCTTTGCTACTGAGTTTTGCCTGTGCCCCGATCTCTGACATCACCTTCTCCAATACTTCTATCGCAGCCGTACGTACAAAACTTTTACGCCAGGCCAGGGCAATACGGCGGCTAGGTGCCGGCTTGGTAAAAGGGATCACCCGGATCAGCGGGTTCTGGTAGCGCGCGACGGTCGCCATGGCCGGTAATACGGTGATCCCAAGGTTAGAAGCCACCATATTGCGTATGGTTTCTAAAGAATTACCTTGTAATACTTCGCCTTTACGACCTAATTCCGGGCACGCCTGCGTGACCTGATTGCTGAAACAGTGGCCGCTGTTCAGCAATAACACTTTTTCATTGCCCAATTCATCCGGATTGACGGTCTTACGTTGTGCCCAGGGGTGGTTGGCCGGAACGACGACATTGAAGTCTTCATCGTACAGCGGCGTGATTTCAATGCCTGGCACGTTAAACGGTAAAGCCACTACCGCCGCATCAATCACACCATTCCGCAACTGCTGCTCCAGCGTCGCGGTGATGTTTTCTTCTACTTCCAGCGGCATATTGGGTGCGGTTTTTACCAGCGGCGGGATCATCTCCGGCAGCAGGTAAGGTCCAACTGAGTGAATCATACCCAGTTTAAAAGGGCCATTGAGCGGGTCATTGCCCAGCTTGGCCATTTCCTTGATCTTGGCTGCCTGTTCCAGCACGATATTGGCCTGCGCAATGATCTGCTCCCCGATCGGCGTCGGCGTCACATCGTTACGGTTGCGCTCAAATAGCAACAGCCCTAATTCTTCTTCCAGCTTTTTAATGCCCAGGCTCAATGCCGGTTGCGTGACAAAACATTTGTCCGCCGCCCGGCGAAAGTTACGTTCCTGCGCGACTGCCAGCACAAATTTCAATTCAATCAGGGTCATGTTTTTCTCATCAAACGCGGATTAAGTGGCTAGTGTAATTCTATTAATTTTATTTATCAATAATATCAAAACTTACAATTATACAAATTGTATCGGCTTGCCTAAAATGGCTTTCATGCATCAGACAACATTGATTCATGGAGAAAAAAATGATTACAAGATGGTTTCAGGACTTATCGCAATTACAGGAAATATTAGCAGCTTATGCTGCGAGCAATTAGGTAAAACTACATTCGTTATCTAGAAAAATATTATCACGATATTTAACCAGTAGTATATTTGACGCCTGGCCATTCAAGGCTGGCCAGCCAATAAGAAAAGGAGCTTAAAAAAATGGAAAACCAACAAAACACAACCGGCAAATGTCCATTTGCACATGGCGGCAATACCGCGACAGAGAAATCAAATACCAGCTGGTGGCCGAACGCCTTAAATCTGGATATCCTGCATCAGCAAGATAGCAAAACCAATCCCTTAGGTGAAAATTTTAATTATGCCGAGGAGTTTAAAAAACTCGACTTAGCGGCAGTGAAAGCCGACTTGCATGCGCTGATGACGGATAGTCAGTCATGGTGGCCTGCTGATTGGGGCCATTACGGCGGCTTGATGATTCGCTTGTCCTGGCATGCGGCAGGTACTTATCGGGTGGCAGATGGCCGTGGTGGTGCTGGCACCGGCAACCAGCGCTTTGCGCCGCTGAACAGCTGGCCGGATAACGTCAACCTGGATAAAGCGCGCCGCTTGTTATGGCCGATCAAGAAAAAATATGGCAACCAGCTTTCATGGGCGGACCTGATCGTACTGGCCGGTACCATTGCTTATGAATCCATGGGTTTGAAGATCTTTGGTTTCGCAGGCGGCCGTGCGGATATCTGGCATCCGGAAACAGATATTTACTGGGGCAATGAAAAAGAGTGGCTGGCTAAAACCGGGGCACAGGGCAGCCGTTACTCCGGTGAACGCGAGCTGGAAAACCCGCTGGCAGCCGTCATGATGGGGCTGATCTATGTGAACCCTGAAGGCGTGGATGGCAACCCTGACCCGATACGTACGGCGAAAGATATCCGCGAGACCTTTGCCCGTATGGCGATGAATGATGAAGAAGCCGTAGCACTGACGGCTGGCGGCCATACCGTGGGTAAAGCGCATGGCAATGGCGATGCCGCGCACCTTGGGCCTAACCCGGAAGGCGCGAGCGTAGAAGAGCAAGGTATGGGCTGGAACAACCATACCCGGCGCGGAGTGGGTCGCGATTCAGTCACCAGTGGCATCGAAGGCGCCTGGACCACACACCCTACCCGCTGGGACAACGGCTATTTCAAGATGTTGTTCGAGCACGAATGGGCGCTGAACAAGAGCCCGGCCGGCGCGTGGCAATGGGAGCCGGTAAGTATTAAAGAGGAAGACAAACCGGTGGATGTGGAGGACCCTTCGATCCGCTACAACCCCATCATGACCGATGCGGATATGGCGATGATAAAAGACCCTATCTACCGTGAGATTTCCGAGCGCTTTTACCGTGATCAGGCGTATTTCTCCGAAGTGTTTGCGCGTGCCTGGTTCAAACTGACGCACCGTGATTTAGGCCCTAAAGCTCGTTACCTGGGGCCGGATGTGCCGCAGGAAGACCTGATCTGGCAAGACCCGACGCCAGCTGGCAATGCCAACCTGAGCGCGGCGGATATTGCAGCATTAAAAGCGCAGATCCTGGCGAGTGGCTTAAGCACAGCTGAGCTGGTGGCGACTGCCTGGGATAGTGCACGCACCTTCCGTGCATCGGATTATCGCGGCGGTGCCAACGGCGCACGCATTCGCCTGGCACCACAAAAAGACTGGCAAGGAAACGAGCCCGCCAGGTTGCAGAAAGTGCTGGCGGTACTTGCAGGCATCCAGTCGGCATTTAATCAGCCAGTCAGCCTGGCAGATTTGATCGTACTCGGTGGTTCTGCTGCCGTCGAACAGGCAGCCAATGCCGCTGGTGTAGCGATTGAAGTACCGTTCGTACCAGGCAGAGGCGATGCCACAGACGACATGACAGATGCGGAATCTTTTGCAGTGCTGGAACCTTTGCACGATGGTTTCCGTAACTGGCAAAAAGCAGACTATGTGCCAACGGCAGAAGAGCTATTGCTGGACCGCACCCAGTTGATGGGATTAACCGCACCGGAAATGACCGTGTTGATTGGTGGCATGCGCGTGCTGGACACCAATTATGGAGGTAGCAAACATGGGGTGTTTACCGATAAGCCAGGCGTGCTCAGCAATGATTTCTTCGTCAATCTGACGGATATGCAGTACACCTGGAAACCGGTTGGAAACAACCTTTATGAAGTACGCGAACGCACTGGTGGCGCGCTGAAATGGACTGCAACCCGTGTTGATCTGGTGTTTGGTTCTAATTCTATCCTGCGCGCATATGCAGAATTGTATGCGCAGGATGATGCCAAGCAAAAGTTTGTGCAGGATTTTGTAAAGGCATGGACTAAAGTGATGAATGCAGATCGGTTTGATTTGAAGTAATTGTTATGTAGCAAGAAGAAGCGCCTTGAGGAATCGAGGCGCTTTTTTTATTTGTTGATAAGTGCTCTAACTTTGATTGAGCATGGGCGCTTTGCACTTGTGTCGTGTTCGCCTATGCGGCAATGGTTAGTTGTTGTGACATAGCGGCATTGCTTTGAAGGGGGAGGATGGGTTTCACCGCGCATGCATTATGCCTCTGAGGTGGCTGGTGTATAGCCACCTGTACTAAGATCGTCACTCTGGCGCAGGGTGTAGCAGGGGCTTCTCAGAGCATGCTCTGTGCCTGCATAACGGTTGGCTTATGCGACAGTTTATCTGCCCTGCAATAGGGATATATGCCCACTTGTCATTCTGGCGAAGGCCAGAATCCAGGCAAGGTTCATGCATCACTTGGTTACAGTAGAGAGTGAGTGTTTCATTTACAGGTGGTTTTAGAAAGTAATTCTTTGGATGGTTAAGCATTTGATTTTTGCTGCGCTATTGCACTATTCCTTTTCGCCTCTAGGCGAGTGACTTTTCTTTGCTTGCCCAAAGAACAAGTCACCAAAAGAAAAGGCACCCTAGCCTCCGCTTATCTCCTGCGTTGCTCATCAAAATAAGCGGTCGCGAAACTCGCCCTAGTGACTTGCACACGGCGCAAGCCACCGCGGAACTCAGACAGTCGCTCCCTTCCACCTTATTTTGCCTGCGCTACTCGGCGCGTCAGATAGGGGCCCGGTTAAAACCACCACGAAGGAAGATTGTTTAATTGCACTACGAGAAGGGCGCTAAGGGACTTCTTTAACTTCTAAATCAAGAAAGCCTAACAAAACAATTGAATTGCTTTGTTGGGCTTTCTTCTTTTTTATTGCAGTGCTTCATTTCAATGGTTGAGCGGGAAGCAATGTGAGAAGCCTCACGTAAGTAACCGCGTAGTGTTTTTCAACGGGCCCCTATCTGACGCGCTGAGTAGCGCAGTCAGCGTGGGAGTTGTCGGCCAGCGGCTGTTCGAGTTCCGCAACAAGCCACGGCGTGTGTGGCTTGTCAGGGCGAGTTTCGTTGGACGCCCACGTTGATGAGCAACGCAGGGAATAAGCGGAAGCTAGGGTGCATTTCTTTTGGTTACGTTTTCTTTGTGCAAGCAAAGAAAAGTAACTCGCCTAGAGGCGAAAAGCAAAGTATAAAAAATCTTTGCTATTCCCAGTAGCGACTAATCCCATCAACGGCTATAGCCCACAAACAACACCCCCACCCCCTGCTGCAAATACCTCAAATTTCACTAACATGGCGAATCTAGTTTCCAGTGTCTGCTAGAATACAGCCATGGATATTTACTTAATGCTGAAGGCCATCATCATGGGCCTGGTCGAAGGCGCGACCGAATTTATACCCGTTAGTAGCACCGGACATTTGATTATTGCAGGTGAATGGCTGAATTTTCTGGATAAAAATAAACGTGATGTGTTTGAAATCATGATCCAGCTGGGCGCGGTACTGGCTGTCTGCGTTGAGTTCAGGCACCGGCTGGTGCATACGGTGCAGCGCATACAAACCGACCCCAATGCGCAACACCTGGTGCGCAACCTGTTTATCGCTTTCCTGCCTGCCGCTATCCTTGGCCTGGCGTTTCATCACCAAATCAAAGAATTCCTGTTTTCATCTTTCACCGTTGGTATTGCCTTGATTGTGGGTGGCGTGCTGATTTTACTGATCGAGAAATTTGTTCCGGCTGGCAAGGTGCAGGATATCGACGATATCAGTGCCAAGCAGGCTTTGCAGATCGGTTTTGCCCAGGCATTGGCGCTGATCCCGGGTGTCTCTCGCTCTGGTGCAACTATTCTTGGCGGTATGTGTTTTGGTCTGGGCCGGCAAACGGCCACTGAGTTTTCTTTCTTTCTGGCGCTGCCTATCATGTTTGCGGCGACTGGCTACGATCTGCTCAAGGCGCGTGATTTACTTTCTCTGGATGATGCATTTATTTTCCTGGTTGGCTTTGTCACGGCATTTTTATCTGCGCTGGTGGTCATACGGGCGTTGATCAAGTTTGTCAGCCAGCATTCTTTTGCTGTGTTTGCCTGGTACCGCATTGTGTTTGGCATCCTGATTTTGCTGTTTTTTGCGCATTAATTTGTCCGGTCTTCACTTAAAGGTGTAATGCATGAAAAGTACACTTCTGAAAAAAATCCTCTACGCAGTGGCCGCTATTATCGGCTTGGTCTTGCTGTTGGTTGTTTACCTGGCCGTGACTTTTGATCCTAACGATTACAAGTCGACCGTCATCCAGTTGGTGAAAGACAAAAAGCAACGCACGCTGGATATCAAAGGCGATATCAAGCTGAGTTTCTGGCCCAAGATCGGTGCTGACCTAGGTGAAATCACTTTGTCCGAGCATCAGTCAGATAAACAGTTTGCCGCTATCAAAGGTGCTAAAGTGGCGCTGGCTGTGCTGCCATTGCTGAAAAAAGAAATCGTCGTCGATACTGTTTACCTGGATGGTGCGCAGGTGAATGTGATCCAGCATGCGGATGGCAGTTTCAACTTTGACGACTTGCTGAGCAAGGAAGAGGAAGAATCACAGCAGATTAATTTTGATGTGCAGGGCGTGAAAATCACCAACACCCAGGCCAGTTTTATCAACGAGGCCAGCGGTGCGAAATATAGCGTAGACCAGTTTAATCTGACCACCGGACAAGTCGCGCTGAAAACGCCGTTTGACCTGGCTGCCGATTTCCATTTGGTGGCGAATCAACCGGTGGTGGATGCACTGGCCAAACTCAAAGCCAATGTGATGGTAGATCCTGAGGCCAAACATTTTGTAGTGAAGGGCCTGGACGCCAGTATCAAAGGCGCGTTGCTGGACGGCAAGGATGTGAATGTCACCGCACTGGGTGCAGTGGATATTGATGTCGCGCAGACAGCGCTGAATATCTCTGGTTTGAAACTGGCCATGCAGGGTGATTTTAATGGCGCCAAGCGTGATGTCAGTTTGCAGGCCCCTGCGCTATTGGTAAACCCCAAGCAGATCTCCAGCGAGAAGGTTTTATTAGCGCTGAAACAACAGGATGCACAAGGCGACATCAATCTGGAAGTGGTGCTGGCTGAACTGAAAGGCAATCAGCAGGCGGTTGAAAGCAAAGGCATCACTGCCGATGTGAAAGTCAATGCCGGCGCTCGTAAGGTAGATGGCCACTTTGAATCGCCGGTGAAAGCGAACCTGGCTGAGATGGTGTTTGATGTGCCAGCGCTGGCGGGTAAGTTTGATATCAAAGACCCGGCATTGCCGAACGGCGCCATGCAAGGCCAGTTCAAGCTTTCTGCTAATGCTGACGTCAAGCAGGAGAAAGTAAAAACCAGTTTTGATTTAAACCTGGCAGAAACCCGCTTGAACGGCGATGTGAGCGTGGCCGGGTTTAAAACACCGCATATCGGTTTTAAAGTGCATGCGGATACCTTGAACCTGAATGCCTTGCTTGGAAACACCAATACCAAAAAGAGTGCACCTGCCACGACCAGCACAGCCAAAGCAGACACAAAACCGGCCAAAGCTGCTGATCTTAGCGCCTTAAAAACACTATTCCTTGATGGCAGCATCAATATCGGCAAGATCTTATATAGCCCATATACGCTGACCGGGTTAAATGTAGGTATTAAAGCCGACGGGCAAAAGCTGGCGTTACAAGGACTGGATGTCAAACTGGACGACTCGCGTATCCACGGCAATGTTGGCATCAGCCAATTTAACAAGCCGCTGTATACCTTTGATTTAAATATCGACAAGCTGGATCTGAACCGGTATTTACCGCAGCAACCACAAACTGCCGCTACGGCTGAACCTAAACCTGCTGCTAAAACAGCGGCTAATGAAGAGCAACCGTTGGATTTGTCAGCGTTAAAAGCGCTGAATGCGCAGGGTAACATCCGTATCGGTTGGTTAAAGTATGGCAAAACCGAAGCCAAAAACTTGAATATCGGCCTGAAAGCGCAAGATGGCTTGGCGAGTCTGGATCCACTGAATGTGGATGTCTACCAAGGCACTGTGCGCGGCGCGATAAAGGTGGATGCCCGTGCCGCCCCTGCCATTGCCATTAAGCAAACCCTGCAAAATATCGCAGTGGGCCCTTTGCTGGTGGATACCATTAATAACGACATGCTTTCCGGCACCGGCAATGTCACTCTGGATATCACTGCACAAGGTAATACGGTGACTGCGCTAAAAAAGTCACTGGGCGGCTCGGTTGATTTACGTATGGCCGATGGCGCCGTCAAAGGGTTTGATCTGGCGGGAACGATACGCGATGCTAAAGGTAAGCTGAACCTGTTAAAAGGACAATCCAGCGCTGAGGCAGACCAAAGCAAAAAAACGGATTTCAGTGAGCTGACTGCGACCTTTAATATCAAGAATGGTGTTGCCCGCAATGAAGATCTGGCGATGAAAGCGCCGATTTTCCGCCTGCCTAAAGGTGAGAGCAAGGGCGACATTGATATCGGCAAAGAACAAATCAACTACCTGGCCAAACCTGCATTGGTCAATACGCTTAAAGGGCAAGGCGGTAAAGACGCCGAGCAGCTAGCCGGGATTAGCGTGCCCATCAAAGTCACCGGTACATTTGCTGCGCCCAAGTTTGGCATAGATATGGCCGCCCTGGGTCAGGCGCTAGCCAAATCTGCCGCACTGGATGCATTGACGGACAAACTGGGTGGTGACAAGGCCGGTGCGGTGAAATCTCTGATCGGTGGTGAAAATAAGGCAGACGCTTTGAAAGGCCTGTTAAACGGTAAGTCTTCTTCAAAAAATGCTGAGGGCGATGCTGCAAAATCCGAATCCGAAAAAACGAATGAAGAAGCCAAACCCGCAGAAGAAAAGCCTGCGGACAAATTAAAACAAAAGGCTTTGAAAAAGCTGCTCAATTTCTAACGTGAGTGCTTTTGCAGAAAAACTGATCGCCTGGCAACAAGTGCACGGCAGGCACGATTTGCCGTGGCAGCAAACACGTGACCCGTACGCAGTTTGGGTCTCTGAGATCATGTTGCAGCAAACCCAGGTCAGTGCGGTGATCGGCTACTATGGCCGCTTTATGGCACGCTTTCCTACCATTGCCAGTTTGGCTGAAGCCTCACAGGATGACGTCATGCAGCACTGGAGCGGGCTAGGCTATTACTCCCGCGCCCGCAATCTGCACCATGCAGCCCAAACCATTGTGCGTGAGCATGGTGGCGTGTTTCCGCAAGATTTCTCCCAGATCCAAAGCCTGAAAGGCATCGGGCGCTCCACCGCTGCCGCCATCTCGGTATTCTCTTTTCAGCTACCTCAGACGATTCTGGATGGGAATGTGAAGCGCGTACTGGCACGACTACATGCCATTGAAGGCTGGCCAGGGCTGCCACTGATTGAAAAACGGTTATGGAACCTGGCGGAAAGCTTGTTGCCCGCAAACAATCTGCCAGCGTATATCCAGGGGCTGATGGATTTTGGTGCTACTTTATGTACCCGCAGCAAACCGCGCTGTCACGATTGCCCGATGCAGGACCAGTGCCAGGCTTTCCAGCAACAGCGCGTCGCGCAACTGCCCGCTGCCAAGCCGCGTAAGGCCATCCCCGAAAGGCAGACGACCATGCTGATGATTATGGATGCCGGAGAGATATTGTTAGAGAAGCGGCCTGACAAGGGGGTTTGGGGTGGGTTATGGAGCTTCCCTGAATGTACACCAGAGCAGATTTCTGTGCAGCAGACTCAGGAAAGGTATGGCATGCAGACAGAATCGCTGGAAGATTTGCCGGTGTTATGGCATACCTTTACGCACTTTAAGCTGGAAATCACACCGCAGCCACTACAACTCACTGGCAAGCGGCCAGCGTTGCCGCCGCATCTGCAATGGTTGCCACTTGCAGATGCGATTGCAGCAGCCTTGCCTACTCCGGTGCGGACATTACTTAAAACGCTGCAACAATCACGCTAGTGAGGTTGTGCGCGATTTAGGCCGTGGCATTCGCCAGGCGGAAAATATGGCTGGCTAATTCTGCCTGGTTGGCTTTTGCGTAATGCAATAGAGCGAGCCCATCTTCAGGCTTGACGGCGGCTTTCTGATAAATCACCGGTAATTCAAAAATCGCGATTTCGCGTTCCACAATATTCAGGTTGTGATGCGCAGACCCCTGCAATACATCCATCAGTTTGTCATACACATTGTCTGTGACGCGGGTATACGGAAACAGTATCCAGAAATCGGTGCCCTCACGGCCAACCAGGTCAGACTTCCTGAAAGAGTTTTGCAAGTCATGTGTCAACGATGAAAGTTGACGTAGCGCCTCCGGCGCACCGTAAGCTTCCCCCAGGCTATTGTCATCGCCATAGGCGATTTTAACCAGAGCGATATTAAAGTCATCAGCGTGTCTGACCAACACCTGGCAAATCCAGTCTAATGTATCTATAAATCGACTACATAACTGAATATCGGAAATCATGAGCGGCCTCTATATATATTTATTAAGGATTGTATATATATTTATAGTTATTGAATATGACTATGGCATCCAGAAAATCGGAAGCCACCAGTATGCTAGCAGAAACCAATTCATAAAGGCAGTACGAAAGTTTGAGTGAGCATACACACTGTTTAAAAAATCCATTCAACTTATGACGCGAATTTGTTGCAAATCTGCAACAATCTCAACTTGGAGTAAGCAATTTGACGTATTCACTTGCGCCAAACAGGCGCATTTTGCAAAAATTGCACTGACCTTCTTGGAAATGCATGGCAGATTCCGAGGGAGTTACTGGAGGTCAGGGTGTTTTTAAATCATCCGGCCAAAAGCAATATCCTTACACAAGTTGTAAAAACAACATTTTTGGAGATTCGTATGAATACAAAATTAAACGTTGCAGTTGCAGCAGCTCTGTTCGCTGCAGCTACTGGCGCTCAAGCTGGTATCGTTATCCCAGCTGGTGACTGGACACTGGACATCGGCGGTGTGGTTAACGCTTACTACACAAACACAAAATTTGGTGGTGATGGCGCTGCTGGTACAGCTGCTTTGGGTTTAGGCGATGGTAATGGTAGTTCACAAAGCAATATTACAACTGGTTTGTTACCAAACTACCTGAGCGTTTCTGGTAAAACTCGCCAAAACGATCTGGATGTTGGCTTCACAATCAGCATCAACCCAGGTTCATCATCAACCAACTCTGGTATTCAACGTGATTCAGATGGTGGTGGCCGTAACGAAAACCGTCAGGCATTCTTGACATTCGGTGATGCTTCATGGGGTTCTGTGAAAGTTGGTAAAGATCTGGGTATCTTTGCTTCTGATGCTATCTTGAACGACATGACATTGTTGGGCGTTGGTGCTGGCGCAGGTTCATTAGCAGGCAACACAACAACTTTGGGTCGTATCGGCGCAGGCTATATCTACGCTGACTGGAAATCTCAAATTGCTTATACCTCACCAAACTGGAACGGTTTCCAATTCACAGCTGGTATTACACAAGGCTGGAATGCAACTAACACTGGTATTCCTACAGCAGCTCTGGGCGCTACTTCAACAGACCGTGCAGGTGCCGGTACTGGTTACGAAGGTAAAGCATCTTACGAGTGGACAGGTGATGTTGCAGGTAAAGTTTGGGCGTCTGCAATTAGCCAAAATATCTCAGGTGTTACTGGTGCAGGTGGCAAAGAAAGAGCCTATGCATGGGACTTGGGTACAACAGTTAACCTGGCTGGTTTTGGCTTGACTGGTTACTACTACAACGGTAAAGGTATCGGTCAAACTTTCCAATATGCAGGTGGTTTAGATGCTGCTGGCAATCGTCGTGACTCAGATGGTTACTACGTTCAAGGTACATACACATTGCCAGGCGTAGGCACTAAATTGGGCCTGAGCTATGGTAAATCTAAACTTGAAGGCAACTCTGCTGATGTAGCTTTGGATGAAATCAAAGACAGCTTGTGGACAGTTGGTGCTTATCACCCACTGACCAAGCACCTGAATTTGGTTGCAGAATTCTCTAAATCAGAGCGTGAGTATGACAACCGTGCAACAACAGCTGAAGCTAATGCTAAAACAGTTTCTCTGGGCGCGATTCTGTTCTTCTAGTTTAACTGCAGATTGTTCTGCTTAAGTTAGAATCAGTAAAAAACGGCAACTTCGGTTGCCGTTTTTTTATCTATTGAAATGTGTAATCAATTAAGCGACTGTCAAAGGGGCGCTCGTCTTTCACAAAGGTTTTTGTCAGCGATATCTTTTTATAGAAGCTTGCGTATTTCTCATCTGGCTACGCCCCAAAATCAATGTTTAACTATCAATCATCAATCCCTAACTCCTGGATTTTGCGGGTAAGCGTATTGCGACCCATGCCTAATTGATTAGCCGCTTCGATACGGCGCCCATCGGTATGCGTCAAGGCGCGGGTGATTAAAATACGCTCAAATTCTTTGGTTTTTGCATCCAGGATATTGGTTTCGCCACGGTTGAGCGCATCGGTGACTTCTTGTGCCAGGGCTTCTTGCCAGGAGCCGCCGCTGCTGTGTTTGCTCGAATCTTCTTTTAATTCCGGTGGTAAATCGTTGACGTCTACATTTTGGCCCGGTGCCATCACTGTTAGCCAGTGACAGACGTTTTCAAGTTGGCGGACGTTGCCGCTCCAGTTCACCGACATCAGATATTTTAGTGCTGCAGGAGAAAGCTGTTTCGGCTCAACGCCTAGTTGCTGGGCGCTGTGTGACAGGAAGTGCTTGGTCAGGAAAGGAATATCCTCTCTACGTTCACGTAAAGGGGGTAAGCGCAGGCGAATGACGTTCAGGCGATGGAACAGGTCCTCCCGGAACAGACCCTGTTTAACGCGCTCTTCCAGGTCCTGGTGCGTCGCGGCAATCACACGCACATTGACCTTGATTGGCTGGTGGCCGCCCACACGATAAAACTGGCCATCCGAAAGCACGCGTAACAGCCTGGTTTGCAAGTCTGCTGGCATATCGCCGATCTCATCCAGAAACAGGGTGCCAGTATCTGCTTGCTCAAAACGCCCTCTCCTGGCGGCTGCGGCACCGGTAAATGCGCCACGTTCATGACCGAACAGTTCTGATTCCAGTAAGTCTTTAGGAATGGCGGCGGTGTTGATCGCAATAAACGGTTTGTCAGCACGCGGGCTATGCCTGTGCAAGGCGCTGGCGACCAGTTCTTTACCACTGCCGGATTCACCGTTAATCAACACAGTTGAGTGCGAACGGCTCAGGCGGCCAATGGCGCGGAAAACTTCTTGCATGGCGGGGGCCTGGCCGATAATTTCCGGCGTGGGTTCGTTATCTTCCACTTTTTCCACCGCCTGGCGCATGCTTTCATCAACCGCACGTTTGATGATTTCTATCGCCTGGTCGACGTCAAAAGGTTTAGCCAGATACTCGAATGCGCCGCCCTGGAACGCCGCGACGGCACTTTCCAGGTCGGAATATGCCGTCATGATAATGACAGGGATTTCAGGATAGTGCTGTTTTACTTCGGATAAAAAATCCAGCCCTGAGCCATTGGGCATGCGGATATCACTGACGATGACCTGTGGCTGCTCACGGTTGAGGGCATTCAGCGCCTCAGCAGGTGATGAGAAGGTTTTAAATTCAAAATCGGTGCGGGCGAGGGCTTTTTCAAACACCCAGCGGATTGATTTATCGTCATCTAAGATCCAGATTGGCTTCATGGCATTTCTCTTTGAATTATTGCTGTTTGGTGAATGTTAGGCTGAGGCAGATGCTGAAAGCGCGTTGTCCATTTTCTCGGCAAAAATCTCATGGTTATGATTTAAATAGCGTGCTTTCAATAGGCAACAAAATATGGAAAATGGTTTTACCCGGTTGGGAGTCACAATCGATCATGCCGTGATGCTGGGTGATGAATGTTTGCGCCAGCGCCAGGCCCAGGCCGGTGCCGCCTTCGCGGCCGGAGACCAGCGGGTAAAAAATGCGTTCTTTAATATCGGACGGAATGCCGGGCCCATTATCAATAATTTCCAGATGGATGCCGACCCGGTAACGTTTTCTCGCCAGGGTGATCTGGCGTTCGGCACGTGTGCGGAAGGTGATGCTGGCATCTTTGGTATGGTTCTGTTGCATGGCTTGCGCTGCGTTGCGCGCGATATTGAGTACTGCCTGTATCAGTTTTTCGCGGTCACCAATCAGCTCAGGCAAGCTGGTGTCATAGTCGCGTATCACACGAATATTGTTAGGCGATTCCGCCAGCAACAAACTGCGTACGCGCTCCAGCACTTCATGAATATTGGTCGGTTCATATTTGGGCACACGATGCGGCACCAGCAAGCGGTCCATCAGGCTATGCAGACGGTCGGCCTCTTTAATAATGACCTGGGTGTATTCTTTCAGGCTGGGTTGCGGCAATTCAAATTCCAGCAACTGTGCCGCGCCGCGCAGGCCACCTAAAGGGTTGCGAATCTCGTGAGCCAGATTACGTAATAATTCAGAATTGGCCTGTTGCTGGATCAGCATGCGCTCTTCCCTGGCGATACGCAATTGCTGATCCATTTGGACAAACTCCAGGATCAGCATATCTTCAGAGGTCTGGTTGATGCTGGTTGAAATCGGCGTCACCGTGCAAGTGACCGCGGTGGTATGTCCGCGCTGGGTGGTTAAGGTGAATTCATGTTCGCGGAAAGGGCCCTGAGTCTGGATCGCGTTGGTGACCGCCATTTGCAGGATTTCGCAATTTACGAATACATCGTGTATGTGCAGGCCCTGGATTTGATTGGCGCTAAAGGCGAACAGAATCTCTGCGCTGGAATTGGCATAAGTCACTTCGAGCTGGTTATTGAGCAAAATGACCGCAGTGGCAATATGCTCTAAACCGTTAAACCCATGAGGAGATATCTGAACCATATCCTTAGCTTGTTAAAATAAGTGATGACGCCCTGTTTTAAAGCAAAAGCCAAGCCAATTCTATATGATTTGTCTCATTCTCAATTAAAAATTCCCAAAATGGTGCATTTACTGATTCAGCTCTTTGTTTAATAGCGCGATATTCCGTTCATGCGCCTGGATTTCGGCCTCGATAATGTGCAGTTTCTCTTCATATTTGGCGACATTCCTGAAGGTTTTTCCGTTGGCGCCTCTATACACTTCAGGTGTATTTTTAGCTTCTTCATAAAGTACTTTGGCGTTCTCAAGTGCTTGTTTTTCTTGATCTAATTCAGCTAGCAATATTTCACGGCGCTTCATGTCGCGTTGCGTTTGTACCTGGTTATCCACCTTGGGAAAGTTGTTTGGCGTAGGCGTTTTCGCGGCTGGCTTTTTTTCCCGGGCAACAGGCGGCGCTTCGGTTTCCCGGGGTCCGCTAATGACTAATTCGGGTTTTTGTTTTCCATCTGGCCGGATGTTGGTATAGGTTGTGACACCGTTGCTGTCGGTATATTTATAAATATCCGCAAGACTTGGGCTGGCAGCCAGCAGCGTGGCAATAAAGTAAAAAAGTCTTTTCATGGCAACAGTTTAGAGTAGATTGTGATGCTTATCAACGACGCAAAAATTAAACCGGTTGACGCTGCCAAGGGCAATAAAAAAACAGGGCAGCCGAAGCTGCCCTGTTTTGGTGCGTGCTCTTGCGATTAGCAGGAGTGATTTAGCATGAGTAATACAGACCGAACTCGACCGGGTGTGGTGTCTGACGCAGTTTCGTGACTTCTTCCATTTTCAATGCAATGTAAGAATCGATCCAGTCATCAGTGAAAACGCCACCGCGTGTCAGGAATTCACGGTCTTTGTCCAGATACTCAAGCGCTTGTTCCAGTGATGAACATACGGTTGGGATCAGTGCATCTTCCTCTGGAGGCAGATGGTACAAGTCTTTAGTCGCTGGTTCACCTGGGTGAATCTTGTTCTGAACGCCATCAAGGCCGGCCATCAACAAGGCTGAAAACGCCAGGTATGGGTTAGCGATCGGGTCAGGGAAACGCGCTTCAACACGGCGTGCTTTATCTGAATGCACAAATGGAATGCGGATAGCTGCAGAACGGTTCTTAGCAGAGTAAGCCAGTTTTACTGGTGCTTCGTAATGTGGCACCAGGCGCTTGTATGAGTTAGTACCTGGGTTGGTGATCGCGTTCAATGCGCGCGCATGCTTGATGATACCGCCGATGTAGTACAGGGCGAAATCGCTCAAACCAGCATAGCCATTACCGGCAAACAGGTTTTTGCCATCTTTCCATACGGATTGGTGCACGTGCATACCAGAACCGTTATCGCCAAACATTGGTTTAGGCATAAACGTGGCTGTTTTACCGTAAGCATGTGCTGTGTTGGTCACTACGTATTTCAGGATTTGCGTCCAGTCAGCACGTTGTGTCAGCGTTGCAAATTTAGTACCGATCTCACATTGGCCAGCAGTCGCCACTTCATGGTGGTGCACTTCAACTGGCACGCCCAGCTCTTCCAGCGTCAATACCATGGCAGAACGGATGTCATGCAATGAATCGACTGGTGGCACTGGGAAGTAACCACCTTTAACGCCTGGACGGTGGCCAGTGTTGCCGCCTTCGAATTTTTCACCTGATGACCAGGCAGCTTCTTCGGAGTTGATTTTAACGAAGCTACCACCCATGGTGGCATCCCATTGTACGCTGTCAAAAATGAAGAACTCTGGCTCTGGGCCAAAGTAAGCAGTGTCACCCAGGCCGCTGGATTTCAGGTAGGCTTCTGCACGTTTAGCCAGGCTACGCGGGTCACGGTCGTAACCTTTACCATCGGTAGGGTCAACAACGTCACAGGTCAGAACCAGGGTTGGCTCGTCAAAAAACGGGTCGATGAATGCAGTGTTTGCATCAGGCATCAATTGCATATCAGACGCTTGAATACCTTTCCATCCAGCGATGGAGGAGCCGTCAAATGCATGACCTTCAGTAAATTTATCTTCGTCGAAGTGAGAAACCGGCACGGTCACGTGCTGCTCTTTACCTCTGGTGTCGGTAAAACGGAAATCGACAAATTTGATGTCATTCTCAGCAACCAATTTCATTACGTTTGCAACGGACATTACATTCTCCTCAGTGAGCAAGGTCTAAATTTTAAGTTGCACACACAAAAAACGGGACATGTTGCGGATGTCCCGGAACGTGGGCAAATACAAATAATGATTTGGGATTCTGCTCAGCATTGAATCCCGCTAAATCTTAGTGTGTAATATTAGCAGGAAGCATGCCACCCAAAAATATGCATTTTACGTGGTTTACACGTAACCTGCATAAAATAGTAAAAACGCCAAGCACCATTTGTGTGCATTGCAACAAATTAAGCACAAAAGTGGTGCATGCGTTCCTGCGCTACCTTTCAAAGGTATACTCGCTATTTTATCAAGTCATATCAACATTAAAGGTATTACATTGAGTAATGTAGAAAATATTTTAGGCAGTGCCCAAACGCGCGGTACACAAAATAACCTGCCCTACGCCGGAGCACTTACTCCAGAAGAAACATATCAATTGATCAGCGAGGTTCAGTCAGTGGTGCTGGTCGATGTACGCTCGCGCGCTGAGTTGGAGCTGGTGGGCCGCGTGCCTTTAGCGACGCATATCGAGTGGGCTTTTTATCCGGGTATGGTGGCTAACCCTGATTTCGGCGCGCAATTGCAGGCGCAGGTCGATAAGGAAAGCACCATTGTGTTCATGTGCCGCACCGGTGGCCGTAGCCACAATGCAGCCTTGCTGGCACAACAGTTAGGCTACGGCAAAGCCTACAACATGCTGGAAGGCTTTGAAGGTGAAGCCAACGAGCATAAGCAGCGCACGCTGATTAACGGCTGGAAACACGCCGGATTGCCATGGACTAACTAACTGGCACCGCGCAACTGACAGACACACATGACCACTGAAAAATTCGCAGTGATTGGGCATCCAATCGAACACAGCAAATCGCCTTTGATACATCAGGCATTTGCCCGGCAGTTTGGCAAAACAATGACTTACGAAAAACTGCTGGCACCCCTGGATGGCTTTGTCGCAACGATTAAACAATTGCAACTTGAGGGCTATCAGGGCGTGAATGTGACCGTGCCATTCAAGTTTGAAGCATTTGAGGTCAGCCAGGCGCTTTCAGAACGCGCAACCGCGGCAGGGGCAGTCAATACCTTGAGTTTTCAGGGTGAGCACATCAGCGGCGATAACACGGATGGCTGCGGCCTGGTCAATGATATTCTCAAACATTGGCAGCGCACGATTGATGGTCAGAAAGTATTGTTGCTGGGTGCAGGTGGTGCCGCACAAGGCGTGATATTGCCGCTACTGGCACAACAACCAGCGGTGCTGACAGTGGCTAATCGCAGCCTGGACAAGGCGCAAGTGATGGTCGATCGATTTGAGGCCGATGCACAGTTGCACGAGGTCAGCCTGGAAGTGAAAACCTTTGCTGAATTATCCGAAGGTTATGACGTGGTCATCAACGCCACTTCTGCCGGCTTGCAAGCCGAGGCCTTGCCTGTCAGTGATGCGATTTTTTATGCTCACAGCCTGGCCTACGACATGATGTATGGGCGTGAAACACGCTTTATGCAGCAGGCCCATGCGGCCGGTGCGCAAGTGGCCGATGGTCTGGGCATGCTGGTGGAGCAGGCTGCCGAAGCTTTTTTCATCTGGCATGGGTTGCGCCCCGAGACTGCGCCCGTCATTCAGTCATTCCGCCCATCCTGATGACTAAACACGATTCGTCATCCACCCCATGAAGCGCGCCATCAAACTGTTTTTCGGCATTCTGTTGTTGTGGATTTTTCTTTACCAGATCTGGGTGTTGCTACACATCCTTTGGTGGGTAGATCACAACCCTGAGTCAACCGCGTTTATGGAAGCCCGGTTGGAGGCGATGCAAGAGGCTAACCCCAACGCCAGATTGCAGCAGCAGTGGGTTGCTTATGCACGCATCAGCACACATTTAAAACGCGCAGTCATTGCGGCCGAAGACAGCAAGTTTGTTGAGCACAGCGGCTTTGACTGGAACGGCATAGAAACCGCGTTTGAAAAGAATCTGAAAAAAGGCAAGATCGTTGCCGGCGGTTCAACCATCAGCCAGCAACTGGCAAAGAACCTGTTTTTGTCCGGCCACCGCACGCCGTGGCGTAAAGCGCAGGAAGCCATCATCACCTTTATGGTGGAAAGCCTGATGAGCAAGCGGCGTATTTTGGAGATTTACCTGAACGTCATTGAATGGGGAGATGGGGTGTTTGGTGCAGAAGCGGCGGCAAAGCATTACTTCCATGCCAATGCCCGCGCAGTGGGCCCCGCAGAAGCAGCGCGCCAGGCGGCCATGATCCCTAACCCCCGCTTTTATGATAAACACCGCAGCACGCGCTTTCTAAACCGACATGCCGCAACCATTCAGGCGCGCATGCGATTGGTAAAAGTACCCTGACTTAAAGCCTCTGTTTCAGCAATCAATCACGAATTGATGCACATACAATGAGTATCAGATTAATTGTATGTGGTACGCGTATTTGCAATGTGTACGCATTAAAGGTTGCATGTTGACCTTAGCTCTTTACAGCGAGATGTTTTAACAAGGGTGTGAGGTAACGGCCGGTATAACTGGCCGTATTTTTTGCCAGTGTCTCCGGTGTACCAACACCGACTACCATCCCGCCGCCATCGCCGCCTTCCGGCCCCATGTCGATCAGCCAGTCTGCCGTTTTAATCACATCCAGGTTGTGTTCAATAATCACCACTGTATTGCCCGCATCACGCAAGCGATGAATCACGTCCAGCAACAACTGAATATCGGCAAAGTGCAGGCCAGTCGTAGGTTCGTCCAGAATATACAAGGTGCGACCTGTGTCGCGCTTGCTTAACTCCAGTGACAGTTTCACGCGCTGTGCTTCACCACCGGATAGCGTAGTAGCAGATTGCCCCAGCGTGATATAACCAAGGCCCACGTCCAGCAGCGTTTTCAGTTTGCGCGCAATCACCGGTTGCGCATTGAAGAAGTCATGCGCTTGCTCTACCGTCATCTCCAGCACTTCACGGATATTTTTACCCTTGAACTGGATCTCCAGCGTCTCGCGGTTGTAGCGGTGGCCTTTACATACATCACACGGCACATACACATCAGGCAAGAAATGCATTTCGACGCGCAGTACGCCATCGCCCTGGCAGGCTTCACAGCGGCCGCCTTTGACGTTGAACGAGTAGCGCCCTGGGCCATAGCCGCGCGCGCGGCTATCCGGGACACTGGCAAATAAATCCCGGATCGGCGTAAACAGTCCGGTATAGGTCGCCGGGTTGGAGCGCGGCGTGCGGCCAATCGGGCTTTGGTCTACATCCACCACTTTGTCAAAAAACTCCATGCCTTCAATATCTTTGTAAGGCGCTGGTTCAGTGGTGCTGCCGTATAAGTGCGCGGCAACGGCACGGTAAAGTGTATCGTTGATCAGGGTCGATTTACCGCTACCAGAGACGCCGGTAACGCAAGTCAGCAGGCCAACCGGGATTTCGATACTGACATTTTTCAGGTTGTTGCCGGTGGTGCCATTCAGTTTCACCATGCGCGCCGGATCAGGCTCTGTACGCGGTAATTTGAAGGTGATCTGTTTTTTGCCGCTGATATATTGCCCGGTCAATGAATTCGGGTCGGCTTGAATTTCGGCGGCGGTGCCAAACGACACAATATTGCCGCCATGTTCACCAGCGCCGGGCCCGATATCCACAATAAAATCGGCCAGTAAAATCGCGTCCTGGTCATGCTCGACCACAATCACGCTATTACCCAGGTCACGCAAGCGCTTGAGGGTCTCGAGCAGGCGGTCATTGTCGCGCTGGTGCAGGCCGATGGAAGGCTCATCCAGCACGTACATCACGCCCGTCAGGCCGCTACCGATTTGTGAAGCGAGGCGGATACGCTGCGCTTCACCGCCGGACAAGGTTTCTGCCGAGCGTGAAAGCGATAAATAATCCAGGCCGACATTGGTGAGGAATTTAAGACGGTTTTCGATCTCTTTGACGATTTTTTCTGCAATGGCCAGTTTCTGGCCGCTAAGGTGCAGGCTTTCAAAGAAATTGAGTGCCTGTTTAAGCGGCACTTCACAAATCTGGTGAATGTTTTTGTCACCGACTTTGACGTGACGAGCTTCTTTACGCAAGCGCGTGCCGGCGCATTCCGGGCAGGTGGTGGCATTGATGTATTTAGCCAATTCATCACGCACGGCGCTGGAATCACTCTCGCGATAACGGCGCTGAAGATTATTGATAATGCCTTCAAAAGTATGTGATTTGCTGAAGAAGGTGCCGCGTTCATTCAGGTATTTGAATGTCACCTGCTCTCGCCCGGAACCGAATAACAGGGTTTGCTGGACTTCTTCGCTCAGGCTCTCGAACGGTGCTTCCAGGTCAAAATCATAATGCTGGCTCAAACTGGCGAGCATCTGGAAGTAAAACTGGTTACGTTTATCCCAGCCTTTGATGGCGCCACTGGCTAAAGATAAATGAGGAAATGCAACCACGCGTTTCGGGTCAAAAAAGGTGACGTTACCCAGGCCATCGCACTTGGGGCAAGCACCCATCGGGTTGTTAAAGCTGAACAGGCGCGGCTCAAGCTCTGCCAGTGAGTAGTCACATACCGGGCAGGAGAATTTGGCTGAGAATAAATGCTCTTTTTCGTCATCCATTTCCTGGGCGATGACTTTGCCATCCGCCAGCCGCAACGCCGTTTCCAGTGATTCGGCAATGCGCTGCTTCATGTCCTCGCGCACTTTCAGGCGGTCGACCACCACATCCACACTGTGTTTGGTAGTTTTGGCCAACTGGGGCAACTCGTCCATTTCATAGACTTTGCCATCGATGCGCAGACGCACAAAGCCTTGTGCTTTTAGCGTATCGAATAGGTCCAGCTGCTCGCCCTTGCGGTTGGCCACTACCGGCGCCAGTATCATCAGCTTGGTGTCTTCCGGCAGCTTGAGGATGCTGTCCACCATCTGGCTGACGGTTTGCGATTCCAGTTTGATGCCGTGGTCAGGGCATTCCGGGTCACCGGCGCGCGCGAACAGCAGGCGCAGGTAATCATGGATTTCGGTGACGGTGCCTACGGTCGAACGCGGGTTATGCGAAGTGGATTTTTGCTCGATGGAAATCGCAGGCGACAAGCCTTCGATCAGGTCGACATCCGGCTTGTCCATACGCGCCAGAAACTGGCGGGCATAAGCAGACAAGCTTTCGACGTAACGGCGCTGCCCTTCAGCATACAAGGTATCGAAGGCAAGTGAGGATTTCCCTGAGCCGGAGAGGCCAGTGACAACCACTAACTGGTTGCGCGGAATATCCAGATTGATGTTCTTCAGATTGTGGGTGCGCGCCCCGCGAATTTTGATAAATTCCATGATACTTTCACGAACTGACAGCCAACCTGATAATATACGCAATTATTCTGAATTAAGCCAAAGTTTCTTCCGGCGCCAACGTTTCTTATCACTATTGCCATGCAGTTCTCTGAAAAAATGACCAGACTGGAAACCCGTGCGACCGTCGCACTCGCTTCCATCTACGGCTTACGCATGCTTGGCATGTTTTTAATTCTGCCTATCTTTGCCATCTACGCTGAAAAACTCGAAGGTGGTAGCAACCATACCCTGATCGGTTTGGCGCTGGGTGCCTATGGCTTTATGCAGGTGATCTTTCAGCTGCCTTTTGGCATCGCCTCTGACCGTTTTGGTCGCAAAAAACTGATTTATGTCGGACTGATATTGTTTGCGATCGGCAGTCTGTTTGCTGCCACTGCAACTGATATCTACATGGTGATCTTTGGCCGTGCTATCCAGGGTGCCGGCGCGATTTCTGCCGTGATCACCGCATTGGTAGCAGATTCCACCCGTGAAGAGCATCGCACGCAAGCCATGGCTATGATAGGCGCCACCATAGGCTTGACGTTTGCCGTTTCGCTGGTGCTGGGCCCGGTGCTAAACCAGTATATCGGTGTGCCAGGCATGTTCTGGCTGATGGCGGCGTTATCGATTGTCGCGATTGCGGTAGTGAAATTCGGCGTGCCGCAACCGGTGAATGCGCATGTACACTCCGATGCGCAAGCCGTGCCTGCCAGAATGCGCGAAGTCCTTAAAGACAAGCAATTGCTGCGCTTGAATTTTGGCACCTTCTGTTTGCACGGGGCACAGATGGCTATGTTTATGGTGGTGCCGTTCGCCATCAAGCACAGCACCGGGCTTAATGAAAACCTGCACTGGAAAATCTACCTGCCGGTTTTGCTGGTGTCATTCCTACTGATGGTGCCGGTGATTATTTATGCAGAAAAAAAAGCCAAATTAAAGCCGGTGTTTGTCAGCGCTGTCGCTTTGATGATGTTCACGCAAATCGCCTTTATTTTTAGCTTGAATTCGCTGACCGGCATCGTGCTCGCCCTGTTCAGCTATTTCCTGGCGTTCAATATCCTCGAGGCCACCCTGCCCTCGTTAATCTCCAAAATGGCGCCGGTTGCCGCCAAAGGCACTGCCATGGGCGTGCATAATACTGCGCAATCTTTCGGCATGTTTTTAGGCGCGGCCATGGGTGGCTGCTTATCCAATTACTTTGGCAGCAATGCTGGCGGCGCCGTATTCTTAATTTGCGCGATTGCCATGTTGATTTGGCTGGTGCTTGCATTTGGCATGCAACCCCCGCCTAGCGTGAAGACTAAGATGTTTCATATTCAAGGGTATAATGACGACCAGGCCGCGCAGTTAGCGCAAGATGTGCGTGCGATGGAAGGTGTCTATGAAGCAGTGGCCATTCCATCGGAAACCATGCTCATGGTAAAGTTAGAAAATCAGCGCAGTAAAGAATTTCAGGCGGCATTGTCGCAAGCAATTATGAACAGGATAGGGAGCTAGTCGTCATGGCATCAGTGAATAAAGTTATTTTGGTGGGTAATCTGGGGCGTGACCCAGAAGTGCGCTTTATGCCGAATGGTGAAGCGGTTGCCAACTTCAGTATTGCGACGACTGAAAACTGGAAAGACAAGTCAGGCGTCAAGCAGGAAAAAACCGAATGGCACAATATTGTGATTTATCGCAAACTGGCCGAGATCGCCGGTGAATACCTGAAAAAAGGCCGTCCGGTCTATATCGAAGGTCGTTTGCAAACCCGCAAGTGGGAAAAAGACGGCGTCACCCGCTACACCACTGAAATCGTCGCTGACCAGATGCAAATGCTGGGTTCAGGCCGCGAAGGTGGCAGTACCTCTTATGATGGCGGCGACATGGATCAAAGCGGCGGCTCAGATAATTACAATCAGGCGCCTGCTCGCCAACCCGCAGCTAGCGCGAATGCTGGCGGTAACCGTAATGCGTTCAGCCAGCCTGCAACCAGCAAACCCGCAGGCAATTTTGACGATTTTGATGACGATATCCCATTCTAATTGCTTCATTTTCGCGATAGCATCTAAAGCCCGGATATTTTCGGGCTTTTTTATTGTTGATTGATCGTGGATGCAAGGTGGGTATGGGGCACAAGTATCGAATAGGTTGGGGGAAGATATTTCAATGGGCAAGTGTACTGGTGATGCTCTCTTTGATGGCGGGTGCAGCGCAAGCGCAACCTAAAAAGAAAAACCAGGTGGCCGTTCCGGCTAGTCAGGCTCAAACAGCAAAACAGGTGATGAGTCAGCACACTGATGATTTGCGCGCACTCATGCTAACGCTGTACGAGCTACATCCTGAAGAACTTGCCAAAAGTACCCAGGTAGGCGCGCGCGAAATGACGGAGTGGGTGTTTGATGGCAAAGCCAGCTGGAAGTTTGATGCGATCCGGCGTACGCAGCAATCTGAAGCAATCGCATTGATTTTTGACCCAGATTATACGGGGGACCATATTCTGGCGCTGGTGGTGGGGCTGGAAACATTGTTATTTCATGCCTATGGCGGCAAGAATGAATATGAGATTCCGGTGAGTGTCGATGATAAGCCGTTGGCGCAAGTTGCTTGCGAGCTGGAAAGCTTGCAGAAAGCGGTGCAAACTAATGCAAAGCAAGTCACTGCATTGAGTCAGCCCGCTTCACTGCAGCTGATTCAGCAGGCATTGCAAACAATTATTCAGCGCATCCGTGGCCAATTTTCTGATCAGAAAGTCGCCCATATCAGCTGCTGACTCATGGGGTTGTTGGAAAAAATAAAGCGACTAGCTGGCAGCCGGTGGCTTGCACCCTTTAAGGTGTAAGTGGTCGCTATCATCCAGCGTCGTCTGGTCACCATTCAAACGCAAATCCATGGTGCCATAATGGTAAAGCTGCTTGTCATTCGCGTCCCTGACCAGCCCTACTTCGTGATCAGGCAGCATCACCCAGGCATCCTCCCCGTTCTGCGATAGCTTCAGGCCAAACGACTGGTAGTTCTCACACTGGTAATGAACGGCATCCTTGCCATAGCGTGGCGTTTCCCTGGTGCCTTTCTCAAACACGCTGGGCATTTCAAAACTTTTGCAGCCAAACAATAAAGCTGAAACTGCAGCCAGGATTAAAAAGTGATAAGCGTTCTTCATTATGTATTGGTGTTCTGATGTCATTGGAAAAGGTGAATGCCTAGCATTGTGCCAGTCATGCTAGGCAGACTCAATCTTTTTACGCGGGTGGCTGGTAAGCCGCGCGCTGCAGCCTGTCCTTCAGGGCCGTCCAGGCCGGTGTGTCCGGGGGCGACTCGATCAGGATGACTGCCGCATGCATGGCATCCAGTGTATGCAATGCCGCATAAAGTTGTTCGGCGGCCAAGGCAGGGTCTTCTGCCAGGGCTATATTCTTAATGCCAGGCAAATCATGGTTGCCTATCAATAAAGCGACAGCATCAGACCTGTTTGCCGCATAGTCATGCAATGACTGGCGCGAATCAAACAGCAAGCATGGCGTGCGGGGTGAATAGTGCAGCAGGTGCTGTCCCGGCGCCTTCGGTGTTTCCGCAAGTGCTATCTGGCTGGCTGGTGAACCTGCGACTAGTGCAATGGCCGCCTCAGCAATCATGCCCGGTCGCAGTAATTGCCAGCGGTCACCAGAGACGCTGACAATGGTGGATTCGATACCGACCTGGCAAGCGCCACCGTCCAGCACGGGAATGCCTTCTCCCAGGCTAAATTCAACATGCGCAGCTGTGGTCGGGCTTAATTGCGTGTATTTATTGGCGGAGGGTGCCGCCAGCCCCAATCCGCTTTCGCGCAATAATTGCTGGGTCACCGGGTGCGCAGGCACCCGCAGGGCAACGGTAGGTTCACCTGCACGCACGGCAGAACAGACATCCTCGCGGGCAAGCAACACCAATGTAAACGGTCCGGGCCAGAATGCCTCGGCCAGCTTTTGCGCCAAGGGTGAACATTCACTTGCCCAATCTGCTACCTGCTCGCTGCTAGCAATATGCACAATTAGTGGATTGTTGGCTGGCCGCTCTTTCGTAGCATATATCTTGGCAATTGCCTGCGCATCGCGGGCGTCGGCCGCCAGCCCGTAGACCGTTTCTGTCGGGATAGCGACCACCTCGCCCTGCTTTAACAGTTCAATCGCCTTGGTCAAGGATATGCGCATCACACACTCTATAAATACAAAAAAGCTATTTTACTACTGAACAACTTTACTGCTGAATATCGGCTTCCTATAAAATGCGCGTTTTAGCTAACGATTTATATCATGGGATTTTCATCATGCAAATTCAAGTTCAACACAATCCTGCCGAAACACAATTAAACAGCCTCGGTGTTTCCAAATGGCCTACCTGGCAAAAAGAAGTCTCCGTCTTTGACTGGATATTCCATGAAGAAGAACAGGCCTATATATTAGAAGGCGAATGTGTAGTAACACCGACCAATGGCGCACCGGTGTCTTTTGGCAAAGGTGACTTCGTGATATTCCCTGCTGGGCTAAAAGTGAAGTGGGAAGTCAAACAGCCCTTGCATAAACATTACAAGCTGGATGGCAATGCATTAACCCAGGCATGGAGACGCCTGAAAGCAGCCTTGAAACTCGCTTGATCACAGCTGCTGAAAAAGGTAATTCTAGTAATTTGTAACAAAAATGTAAAAATGGAAAAATAAGGGTTGACCGCAAAGCTCAGCCCTATATAATGCGCACCTCGTTACGAAACAACGTAAGCGATGAAGGCCCTGGTGGCCCTGTTCTTTAAAAATTAGGATGACTGATAAGTGTGGGTGTTTGTAGTTGAGTGAAGCGCATTTAATGCGTAGAAACTCAGAAAATACAAATGCTTTACACTTAGATTTATGACAAGTATGTACAGTGTTTTTGACACACATACCTTGAAATGAATTTGAGAAATTAAGCGAAACGAATACCGCCTCGAAAGAGGTATAAAGTAATAGTTAGGAATAAACTGAAGAGTTTGATCCTGGCTCAGATTGAACGCTGGCGGAATGCTTTACACATGCAAGTCGAACGATGAACCTTAGCTTGCTAGGGGGATTAGTGGCGAACGGGTGAGTAATATATCGGAACGTGCCTTGTAATGGGGGATAACTAGTCGAAAGATTAGCTAATACCGCATACGCCCTGAGGGGGAAAGTAGGGGATCTTCGGACCTTACGTTATAAGAGCGGCCGATATCTGATTAGCTAGTTGGTGGGGTAATGGCCTACCAAGGCTTCGATCAGTAGCTGGTCTGAGAGGACGACCAGCCACACTGGAACTGAGACACGGTCCAGACTCCTACGGGAGGCAGCAGTGGGGAATTTTGGACAATGGGCGAAAGCCTGATCCAGCCATTCCGCGTGAGTGAAGAAGGCCTTCGGGTTGTAAAGCTCTTTCGCAAGGGAAGAAAACTTACATTCTAATAAAGTGTGAGGCTGACGGTACCTTGATAAGAAGCACCGGCTAACTACGTGCCAGCAGCCGCGGTAATACGTAGGGTGCGAGCGTTAATCGGAATTACTGGGCGTAAAGCGTGCGCAGGCGGTTTGGCAAGTCAGATGTGAAATCCCCGAGCTCAACTTGGGAACTGCGTTTGAAACTGCCAGACTAGAATATGTCAGAGGGGGGTAGAATTCCACGTGTAGCAGTGAAATGCGTAGAGATGTGGAGGAATACCAATGGCGAAGGCAGCCCCCTGGGATAATATTGACGCTCATGCACGAAAGCGTGGGGAGCAAACAGGATTAGATACCCTGGTAGTCCACGCCCTAAACGATGTCTACTAGTTGTTGGTGGAGTAAAATCCATGAGTAACGCAGCTAACGCGTGAAGTAGACCGCCTGGGGAGTACGGTCGCAAGATTAAAACTCAAAGGAATTGACGGGGGCCCGCACAAGCGGTGGATTATGTGGATTAATTCGATGCAACGCGAAAAACCTTACCTGGCCTTGACATGCCACTAACGAAGCAGAGATGCATTAGGTGCCCGTAAGGGAAAGTGGACACAGGTGCTGCATGGCTGTCGTCAGCTCGTGTCGTGAGATGTTGGGTTAAGTCCCGCAACGAGCGCAACCCTTGCCATTAATTGCCATCATTTAGTTGGGCACTTTAATGGGACTGCCGGTGACAAACCGGAGGAAGGTGGGGATGACGTCAAGTCCTCATGGCCCTTATGGCCAGGGCTTCACACGTAATACAATGGTCGGTACAGAGAGTTGCCAACCCGCGAGGGGGAGCTAATCTCAGAAAGCCGATCGTAGTCCGGATTGTTCTCTGCAACTCGAGAGCATGAAGTCGGAATCGCTAGTAATCGCGGATCAGCATGTCGCGGTGAATACGTTCCCGGGCCTTGTACACACCGCCCGTCACACCATGGGAGTGGGTTTTACCAGAAGTAGGTAGTCTAACCGCAAGGGGGACGCTTACCACGGTAGTATTCATGACTGGGGTGAAGTCGTAACAAGGTAGCCGTATCGGAAGGTGCGGCTGGATCACCTCCTTTCTAGAGAAGATCACTCGGCTTCAAGCATTCACTCTTATCAGTCATCTAAAATTAAGCAGCAACAAAGATTTAGGCAAACCGCCTTAGGGTCTGTAGCTCAGCTGGTTAGAGCACCGTCTTGATAAGGCGGGGGTCGTTGGTTCGAGCCCAACCAGACCCACCACTCTATATTGGGGGATTAGCTCAGCTGGGAGAGCACCTGCTTTGCAAGCAGGGGGTCAACGGTTCGATCCCGTTATCCTCCACCACCTTCATGATGGTTTAGGTTAATGGATCTTTGTTGTAGATTAGAGATTAGAAGCAAGCGTTACTTGCGTAGTGCTTGCTTCTAGTTTTTTAACTGGACTGCTCTTTAACAAAATGGAAGAAGTAAAGGAATATAGGTTGTGTGATGACAACTTATATTCAATGGGCGATATTGTTTTTTAACCGGAAACAATATCGATTGATTGCAAAATCATAAATATATTAAACGCAAGTTGAGAGGCTTAGGTTGTTGAGTAATCAATGGTTTAAGCAAATCTAACGAGGTTTGATAGTGCTTTAGAATTACCTGTAACGCGTGTCTCATGCACGACGAAATCTAGATTTAAAAAGGGTTTAGGTTTTAACGTTATAGGGTCAAGTGAATAAGTGCATATGGTGGATGCCTTGGCGATTACAGGCGATGAAGGACGTGATAGCCTGCGAAAAGCTTCGGGGAGCTGGCAAATAAGCTTTGATCCGGAGATGTCCGAATGGGGAAACCCACCCGCAAGGGTAACCGCTCCTGAATATATAGGGAGATGGTGGCGAACCGAGTGAACTGAAACATCTAAGTAGCTCGAGGAAAAGAAATCAACCGAGATTCCGTAAGTAGTGGCGAGCGAACATGGAATAGCCTGTTATTTTTAGCAGATGCGATAGTAGAACGGAATGGAAAGTCCGACCGTAGTGGGTGATAGTCCCGTATACGAAATCCCGTCTGTGGAACTAGGGTAACGAAAAGTAGGGCGGGGCACGAGAAACCTTGTCTGAACATGGGGGGACCATCCTCCAAGGCTAAATACTCGTAATCGACCGATAGTGAACAAGTACCGTGAGGGAAAGGCGAAAAGAACCCCGGGAGGGGAGTGAAATAGATCCTGAAACCGTATGCATACAAACAGTGGGAGCGGACTTGTTCCGTGACTGCGTACCTTTTGTATAATGGGTCAGCGACTTACATTCAGTGGCAAGCTTAACCGATAGGGGAGGCGTAGAGAAATCGAGTCCGAATAGGGCGTTTTAGTCGCTGGGTGTAGACCCGAAACCAAGTGATCTATCCATGGCCAGGATGAAGGTGCCGTAACAGGTACTGGAGGTCCGAACCCACAAATGTTGAAAAATTTGGGGATGAGCTGTGGATAGGGGTGAAAGGCTAAACAAACTTGGAGATAGCTGGTTCTCTCCGAAAACTATTTAGGTAGTGCCTCGTATATCATTCTCGGGGGTAGAGCACTGTTATGGCTAGGGGGTTCATAAGAACTTACCAAACCATTGCAAACTCCGAATACTGAGAAATGCAATTACGGGAGACAGACCATGGGTGCTAACGTCCGTGGTCAAGAGGGAAACAACCCAGACCGACAGCTAAGGTCCCAAATGACGTGCTAAGTGGAAAACGAAGTGGGAAGGCATAGACAGCCAGGATGTTGGCTTAGAAGCAGCCATCATTTAAAGAAAGCGTAATAGCTCACTGGTCGAGTCGTCCTGCGCGGAAGATGTAACGGGGCTAAGCACGTAACCGAAGCTTCGGATGCCATCATTTATGATGTGCATGGTAGGAGAGCGTTCTGTAGGCCTGCGAAGGTGTCCTGTGAGGGGCGCTGGAGGTATCAGAAGTGCGAATGCTGACATGAGTAGCGATAAAGGGAGTGAAAAGCTCCCTCGCCGAAAGCCCAAGGTTTCCTGCGCAACGTTCATCGGCGCAGGGTGAGTCGGCCCCTAAGGTGAGGCAGAGATGCGTAGCTGATGGGAAACAGGTTAATATTCCTGTACCTCTATACAATGCGATGTGGGGACGGAGAAGGTTAGGTCAGCCGGGTGTTGGATGTCCCGGTTCAAGCGTGTAGGTTGGTTCTTTAGGCAAATCCGGAGAGCTAAGACTGAGACGTGATAACGAGTCTGCTTGCAGACGAAGTGATTGATACCATGCTTCCAAGAAAAGCCACTAAGCTTCAGTTGTATAAGACCGTACCGCAAACCGACACAGGTGGGCAGGATGAGAATTCTAAGGCGCTTGAGAGAACCCGGGAGAAGGAACTCGGCAAATTAGCACCGTAACTTCGGGAGAAGGTGCGCCCCGGTAACGTGTATAGACTTGCTCTAGAAGCGTGATGGGGTTGCAGTGAAAAGGTGGCTGCGACTGTTTAATAAAAACACAGCACTCTGCAAACACGAAAGTGGACGTATAGGGTGTGACGCCTGCCCGGTGCTGGAAGATTAAATGATGGGGTGCAAGCTCTTGATTGAAGTCCCAGTAAACGGCGGCCGTAACTATAACGGTCCTAAGGTAGCGAAATTCCTTGTCGGGTAAGTTCCGACCCGCACGAATGGCGTAACGATGGCCACACTGTCTCCTCTCGGGACTCAGCGAAGTTGAAATGTTTGTGAAGATGCAATCTCCCCGCGGCTAGACGGAAAGACCCCATGAACCTTTACTGCAGCTTTACATTGGACTTTGACAAGATTTGTGTAGGATAGGTGGGAGACTATGAAGCGGTGTCGCTAGATATCGTGGAGTCAACCTTGAAATACCACCCTGATGTTGTTGAGGTTCTAACCTAGGTCCGTAATCCGGACTGGGGACCGTGTATGGTAGGCAGTTTGACTGGGGCGGTCTCCTCCCAAAGAGTAACGGAGGAGTGCGAAGGTAACCTAGGTACGGTCGGAAATCGTACTGATAGTGCAATGGCAAAAGGTTGCTTGACTGCGAGACGGACAGGTCGAGCAGGTGCGAAAGCAGGTCATAGTGATCCGGTGGTTCTGTATGGAAGGGCCATCGCTCAACGGATAAAAGGTACTCTGGGGATAACAGGCTGATTCCTCCCAAGAGTTCATATCGACGGGGGAGTTTGGCACCTCGATGTCGGCTCATCACATCCTGGGGCTGTAGCCGGTCCCAAGGGTATGGCTGTTCGCCATTTAAAGTGGTACGTGAGCTGGGTTTAAAACGTCGTGAGACAGTTTGGTCCCTATCTGCCGTGGGCGCTGCAAGTTTGAGGGGACCTGCTCCTAGTACGAGAGGACCGGAGTGGACGCACCTCTGGTGGACCAGTTATCATGCCAATGGTATAGCTGGGTAGCTAAGTGCGGAAGAGATAAACGCTGAAAGCATCTAAGCGTGAAACTCGCCTCGAGATGAGACTTGCCTCTGGCTTTAAGCCAGCTAAAGAGTCGTTCAAGACCAGGACGTTGATAGGTCAGGTGTGGAAGTGCAGTAATGCATTAAGCTAACTGATACTAATTGCTCGTGAGGCTTGATCCTATAACCTTAAAACTTAGACGACCTGAATGGGAAACCATTGAGAGAATCTAAAAAGGTGTAGTTCAAAGCAATATGATTTGGCAATCATCTAGAAATACTGAAACAACACGTTGTTTCAACATCTAAATCCCATTGAAAACAAGCGTAAAACGCTTGCATCCTTTACTTCTTCCAATTTGTTAAAGCAGGCTGATGCCAAAGTAACACCAGGCTCAGCACCATGCATAACATTACCAGTTATGTTTGGGGACAATAGCGGTTTGGAACCACCCCTTCCCATCTCGAACAGGGCCGTGAAACGAACTTGCGCCAATGATAGTGTACTCTTCGTATGCGAAAGTAGGTCATCCCCAAGCTCCTTATAAGAAAACCCCGCTAGCAATAGCGGGGTTTTTGCTTTTACGCTGTCACAGCGCATCAGCGACCTGGCTGACGCCCACTCACCACAAAACACGCATAAAAAAACCCGGTGCACGCACCGGGCTATCAAAGTCTATTAGGATAAAACATTTAATAGACTGCCATGAAATCTGTCTTGCTGAATTGCTTGCTACCTTGTGATTCACGCCGCTGAGGCAGTATTGGTCTGCGTTGTACAGCTGTTGTTTGAGGCTTCTCCCTCGTTTGCAAGCATCATAAGAAATCTTACTCCAACTGTCATTGGCCCATTGGGGCTAATGAGACTAGGCGAGCTTTTATTTTGCGCGATGTGGCAAGCAGGTGGCAGGAGCATGCTTCAAGTTATGGCTTTAAATTTAAAAGGAATTTTGGTATAATGTTGTGGATTGATGGGCTTTGCGCCCATTTTTCGTTTCTGGTCGATATGTTTGGGAAATAAGGGTCGCCATGCAAGATTTGCATTCGGTTGTTGAAAAGACAGTTACCCAATTGGGGTATGAGTTGGTTGATTTTGAAATATCCAACCGCGGTAAGTTATTGCGCGTGTTTATCGACAAGCTGGCGCCTACAGATATTAAAGACAGCGTTAATATTGATGATTGCGTGCTGGTCAGTAATCAGCTGGGTAACGTGTTAACGGTCGAGCTGGATATCGATTATGACCGCTTGGAAGTTTCCTCTGCCGGGCTGGACCGTGTATTACGCAAAGAGAACGATTTCATCCGCTTTGCCGGTGAACGCGTTCAGATCAAGTTGCGCATCGGGATTAAGGATGATGGCCCTAAAGCCACGCCAACAACGCTGCCGAGAAAAACTTTTTTGGGGATTCTGCACGGCGTTGAAGAAGGTAAAGTAAAGATTGAGTGTGATGGCTGGAACTACAGTTTATCGCTGGATAATATAGACAAGGCTCGCTTGAGCCCGGTTTTTGATTAATTTGTTTAGTTAATTCGTACGGTGCGTTGGAGATTACGATGAGTCGTGAAATATTGTTGTTGGTTGATGCGCTGGCACATGAAAAGAATGTCAGTAAAGAAGTGATTTTTACGGCTTTGGAGCTGGCATTGGCTTCGGCAACTAAAAAGAACCATGAAGAAGGTGCCGATATTCGTGTGGAGATTGACCGCGAAAGTGGCGATTACAGCACTTTCAGGCGCTGGCAATATGTGGAGTACGATTTACTTGAAAGCTCGACTTATCAGTTCGATGAGGAAGACGCGCGCGCAGAAGGCCGCCAGATCGGCGATTATGTTGAAGAGCCGTTAGAGTCTATCTCTTTTGGCCGTATTGGCGCACAGGCTGCCAAACAAGTCATTCTGCAAAAAGTACGTGAAGCTGAACGTGAGCAAATGATCCAGGACTTTCTGGGTCGTGGCGAAAGCCTGGTCACTGGCGTGATCAAGCGTATGGAAAAAGGCAATGCCATTATCGAGGTAGGCCGTATTGAGTGCCTGTTACCGCGTGAGGCGATGATCCAAAAAGAAAATCTGCGCGTCGGTGATCGCGTACGTGCTTATTTGTCGCGCGTAGACCGTGGTGGCCGTGGCCCGCAATTGATTTTGTCGCGTATTGCGCCGGATTTCCTCAAGCGTTTGTTTGAGCTGGAAGTGCCTGAGATTGAAGAAGGTTTGCTGGAGATTCGCTCTGCAGCACGTGATCCTGGTTTGCGTTCCAAAATCGCGGTTAAAACCAATGACCAGCGTTTGGACCCGGTAGGTACCTGTGTAGGTATGCGTGGTTCACGTGTACAGGCAGTGACTTCCGAGTTGGGTGGTGAGCGTGTCGATATCGTATTGTGGAGTATGGACCCGGCACAGTTTGTGATTAATGCACTGGCCCCAGCTGAAGTGAGCTCTATCGTTGTTGATGAAGATGCGCACAGTATGGACGTAGTGGTGAGTGAAGAGCAACTGGCTGTAGCGATTGGCCGTAATGGCCAAAACGTGCGCCTGGCCTCTGAACTGACTGGCTGGAGTCTGAATATTCTGACTGAAGAAGCGGCCGCCCAGAAGAACCAGGACGAATACGCGAAAATCAGCCAGTTGTTTATTGAAAAACTGGATGTGGATGAAGAAGTTGCGGACATTCTGGTGCAGGAAGGCTTCAGTACGCTGGAAGAAATCGCCTATGTGCCGATTGCAGAAATGGCCGAGATCGACGCCTTTGATGAAGACACAGTCAATGAATTGCGTTCACGTGCGCGTGCCGCTTTGCTGACTGAGGCGATCGCCAAAGAAGAGAAAGTTGAAGAAGACACGCATGACCTGATGACGCTTGAAGGCATGGATGCTGACACTGCACACAAGCTGTCAGCGAATAACATCCATTCAAGTGAAGATCTGGCCGAACTGGCGGTGGATGAGCTGGTTGAGTTGACTGGAATAGATGAGGAACGTGCCAAGTCATTGATTATGACTGCACGCGCACCCTGGTTTAAATAATCACGATTGAAGCAATCGTGGTTTAAACAGTCTGGATTTGCAAACCTGAGTTTAAGTAATCAGCGGTTCTCATAACCCGCCAGGCAAGAATCATGCGTACACCTTAAATTAGAATATAAAGTAATTGAACTGGAGCAGTACATGGCACTTTCAACCGTCGCACAATTTGCCGCAGAGCTGGGTCTTCCAACGACCCTGCTCATCGAGCAACTGAAAGGCGCAGGCGTCAATAAAACGTCTGTGGATGATTTTTTGGAAGAAGGTGACAAGGCTGCACTGCTGGATTACTTGCGTAAAGAGCATGGCGCTGCCAATGCCCCAAAAAACAAAATCACCCTGATGCGCAAACAGAACACCGAAATCAAAAAAACGGATAGTTCAGGTAAAGCACGCACCATTCAGGTTGAAGTGCGCAAAAAACGTGTATTAGAGCGCTCCGAAGAAGGCGGTTACGAAGCTGCAGTGGACGCTGCTGCCGTTGAAGAGCCAGGTATCGCACTGCCTGAAGAATTGGAAGAGGTCATCGTGGCTGAGACTCAGCCTGAAGTTGAAGTGCCAGAAATCGAAGTGCCGGTGGTCGAGGCCGAGCCTGAGCCAGTAGTAGAAGCACCTGTAGCTGAAGTTGCCGAGCCTGCTGTTGAAGCAGATGCACCAGCCGCACCGGTTGCGAAAGCCAAAGGCGCCGTACTATCTGTGCAGGAAATCGCGTTGCGTGAAAACGAAGCGGTTCGCCATGCAAAACTGTTGGCCCTGCAAGCCGAAGATGTACAACGCAAGCAGGCATTGACACTACGTCGTGCAGAAGAAGAAGCGAAACGACAGGCTGATGCTGAAGCCGCCAAGAACAAGCCAGCACCTACCAAATTATCTGAAGGCACACTGCACAAGCCAGCGAACAAAGTCGCTGACAAACCAGCAGAAAGCAAAGATAAAAAGAGCAAACCTGGTAATCGTGACTGGAACGATAACGAAAACAAAAAACGCGGTATCAAAACACGCGGTGATGCAGCTGGTGGCGCCTCTCAAGGCTGGCGTACGCCTAAAGGCAAGCATCACAAGTCTAACAAAGATGATCAGCACGCATTTAATGCGCCCACTGAGCCTGTGATCAAAGAAGTCATGATCCCTGAAACCATTTCAGTAGCTGACCTGGCACACAAGATGTCGGTCAAGGCGGCTGAAGTGATCAAGGCCTTGATGAAAATGGGCATGATGGTCACCATCAACCAGGTGCTGGATCAGGACACTGCGATTATTCTGGTAGAAGAAATGGGCCATAAAGCCCAGGCCGCTGCTGCCAACGATCCTGAGAGTTTCCTCGAAGAAACCGACATGACGGAAGCTGTGCTGCAATCACGTCCGCCTGTCGTCACTGTCATGGGTCACGTTGACCATGGTAAAACTTCCTTGCTGGATTATATCCGTCGTAGCCGCGTTGCTTCTGGCGAAGCGGGTGGCATTACCCAGCACATTGGCGCTTACCATGTGGAAACACCACGTGGCATGGTGACTTTCCTGGATACTCCGGGCCACGAGGCGTTTACTGCCATGCGTGCCCGTGGTGCCAAGGCGACCGATATTGTCATTCTGGTGGTGTCTGCCGATGACGGCGTCATGCCGCAAACGATTGAAGCGATTCACCACGCCAAAGCGGGTAATGTGCCTATCGTGGTGGCGATCAACAAGATCGACAAACCAGAAGCGCAGCCTGAACGCGTGAAGAGCGAGCTGATTACCCATGAAGTGGTGCCGGAAGAATATGGTGGTGAAGCCATGTTCCGTGAAGTATCCGCTAAAACGGGTAAAGGCATTGATGAGTTGCTGGAAGCGGTACTGTTACAGGCCGAAGTGCTTGAGCTGATGGCTCCAGTAAATACGCCGGCTACTGGCCTGGTGATTGAAGGCCGTCTGGATAAAGGCCGTGGTCCGGTCACTACCGTATTGGTGCAATCCGGTATCTTGCGTCGTGGCGACATGTTGCTGGCAGGTACTGCTTATGGCCGTGTACGTGCCATGCTGGATGAGAACGGCAATGATATTAAAGAAGCCGGACCTTCTATTCCGGTAGAAGTGCTCGGTTTGTCTGATGTGCCAAGTGCCGGTGAAGAAACCATTGTGCTGAACGACGAGCGTAAAGCGCGTGAAATCGCATTGTTCCGTCAAGGCAAGTTCCGTGATGTGAAACTGGCTAAACAGCATGCAGCCAAGCTGGAAAATATTTTTGAAAATATGGGTGAAGGCGCTGTGCAAACGCTGAACCTGATTGTGAAATCAGATGTTCAGGGCTCTTTCGAAGCGTTGACGACCAGCCTGCAAAAACTGTCTACCAGCGAAGTGCGCGTCAATATCATTCACACCGCTGTGGGTGCCATCAGTGAATCTGATGTCAACCTGGCGGCCGCTTCTAAAGCTGTATTGATCGGCTTTAACGTACGTGCCGATACCGGTGCGCGCAAGCTGGTCGAAACCCTGGGTGTAGATTTACGTTACTACAATATCATTTATGAAGCCGTAGACGAAATCAAAGCCGCACTGGGTGGCATGCTGGCACCAGAGCAGAAAGAGCAAATGATTGGTACCGTGGAAATCCGCGAAGTGTACCGTATTTCCAAAGTCGGCTCTGTGGCTGGTTGTTATGTACAGGATGGCGTGGTCAAACGTAACGCTAAAGTCCGCCTGCTGCGTAACAATGTGATCATTCATACCGGCGAGCTGGATTCATTGAAACGCTTTAAAGACGATGTCAAGGAAGTGAAAAACAACTTGGAATGTGGTCTGTCACTCAAGAACTACAACGAGATCGAAGTCGGCGACACGCTGGAGATCTATGAAGTCGTTGAAGTGGCGCGTACGCTTTGACTTTAAAATCCGTCATGATGCTTTGGTGCCACCCAAAAAATGTTCGCTTACATATCCAAGATATGCCGTGCTCCATTTTTTGTGTGCCGCTTGGCCTCGTTTAGGCTTTTGAAGTCAGGAGAAATATATGGCTAAAGCATTCTCACGTAACGATCGCGTCTCTGAGCAAATACGCCGCGAACTGGCGGATTTGCTGATGTTCGAGGTGAAAGACCCACGCGTGCAAATGGTGACCTTGACCGATGTTGAGGTGGCTGGGGACATGGCGCACGCCAAAGTGTTTTACACTGCATCTAAAAGCAGTAAAGGCCTGCAGGAAGGCCTGGAGAAAGCGGCCGGTTTCTTGCGCTCGCAACTCGGCAAGCGCATGATGCTGCGTACCATGCCGCAACTGCATTTTGTCTATGACGAATCCATAGACCGCGGCATGCATATGGATAAGCTGATCAATCAGGCCGTCTCCGAAACACCGGTGCCTGAACCAGCGACACCTGACACTCCCTCGCAAGAATAACTTTCTATGCAAACCAAACGCATCAAACGCGCCGTTCACGGCGTGTTACTGCTTGATAAGCCACATGGCTACTCATCCAACCAGGCACTGCAAAAAGTCAAATGGCTGTACCAGGCACAAAAAGCCGGCCATACCGGCACACTGGACCCGCTGGCCACTGGTGTATTACCCATTTGCCTGGGTGAAGCGACTAAATTTGCACAACACCTGACTGACGAAAATAAAACCTATATCGCCACAGTCAAATTTGGCGTCACCACCACGACAGGCGACAAAGAAGGCGATATTTTGCAACAGGTTGCCTGTGATGTGCAGGCACAGCAAATTAACGCGGTATTGCCTGGACTGACGGGCGAGATCACCCAGATTCCTCCCATGTATTCTGCCCTTAAGGTAGATGGCAAGCCCTTGTATGCGTATGCCAGGGAAGGCATAGAGCTGGAGCGCAAGCCACGCCAGGTGACGATTTACGCGATGCAATTGCTGGATTGCCAGGATAATATTGCGAGCATAGAAGTCACTTGTAGCAAAGGCACTTACATCCGCACGCTGGCCGAAGATATTGGCCATGCACTGAATGTAGGTGCCCACCTGATCGATTTACGCAGAACGGCAACGGCGACTTACCAGATCACACACACGGTGACGCTGGACGCTTTGGAAGCCATGACCATGGAAGCGCGGGACGCCCTGTTGTTGCCAGTGGACACCGCCATTACCGCCCTGCCTAAGCTAGAGCTTTCTACGGATGCTGCGTATTATTTCAAGCAGGGAAACCCGGTATGGTTACCGGGGCTGATTCCCGAGGGCGATTTGCGGGTTTATAGTGAGGCAGGCTTATTTTTAGGGCTGGGTGTGCAGCTTGCGAATGGACGCATCGCACCTAAACGCATCGTTAACTTATAAGCCCTTTAAGAGTGTCCTTCTAAACAGTGATTGAGGAGGGTGACATGCATTTCTGGATAAGCCGCTATTTTCTGAGTTTCTTGTTACTGTCCATTTTCCCGGTTGAAGCGCTAGCCGCACCGGTTACCATCCTCTACAGCGATCGCTTCCTGCAACATGATACTGGTGTCGGTCACCCCGATAAGCCAGACCGGCTTGCAGCGATCATCCAACATCTTAAACAACACAAAACACTTAGCCCACACCTGCGATGGCCGACTTTTTCTGCGGCTGCGAGGGAGGATTTGCTGACTGTGCATCAAGCCAGTTATCTTGATTTGCTAGAAGCCGAGCAACGACAGCTAACCGCCGCCCAGCCTTATCTCACACTAAGTACCGGCGACACGGTGATTTCTAAAGATTCGCTCGCAGTCGCAAAACTGGCAAGCGGTGCCGCGATGGCGGGGATCGATGCCGTCATGCAAAACAAAACCAAAAGTGCGTTTGCACTGGTCAGGCCGCCCGGGCATCACGCAACGGCCGATCGCGGCATGGGTTTTTGTATTTATAACCATGTGGCGGTGGCCGCGCGCTATGCGCAAAAGCAATATGGTGTGCGCAAGTTATTGATCGTAGATATCGACGTGCATCACGGCAACGGCACCCAGGCTATTTTTGAGCAGGATGATAGCGTGTTTTATTTTAGCGCGCATCAACACCCGCTTTATCCAAGGTCTGGCCGGCCAGATGAGATCGGGCATGGCAAGGGCAAAGGTTACACCATGAATGTAGATGTTGCCCCGGGCAGTGACGAAGCGATAGTGCTGGCAGCGATTGAAAAACAACTGGGGCCTGCCATGCAGCGTTTTCAACCAGAGCTGATTTTAATTTCGGCGGGATTGGATACGCATCAGGGTGATGTGCTTGGCGGGTTGAATTATTCAGATGCCGGTTATGCCGCCATTGCACAGAAACTGATCAATCTGGCCGATCAATACGCGCAAGGCAAGACGGTCTGGGTATTGGAAGGGGGTTATGTGCCAGCAAATAACGCCCATGCGGTTGAATCAATATTGCAGACCTTGATAGTACGGTAGTCATATTTTTGCAACAAAATTGCATTTATGGTGCTGTTAAATATGTTAATATATTCAACATGTTAAAGCGGTTTTATATTTTCGTGCTCCTTTCCATGCTGTTTGCGGCTTCGCAAATCAGTCTGGCTGCGCATGAAATCAGCCACTTAAACGAGCTTGCCAGTCAATCACAGCCTGATTCCAAACACACCGGCAGTGAGCCGTGTACGCTTTGTTTGGGCTTGTCAGTCATGGCGGGTGTCCTACCGACAGCGGGGTTTGTTTGCCCGGTTGCCGTCGGCACTCGGTCTACCTATAGCTTCAATACGCCTTCCTTTGTGCAGCCCTTTGCCAGCGCCTACGCTGCACGTGCCCCACCCGTTCTCACTCAACTTTAACCTCCCTATCACCGCGCTTGTGCGCGTTTGAACCATTGTTTGCAGAGACTGCTGCCACTTGCGTGTGGCGTGAGCATTTGTCTGTGGACGGATAATTGTTGAGAAAGAACTATGATAAACACAGTGAAGCGCACTGCGCACCTGGCCCAGTTAACACTAAACCCTGTCTGGCTCGCGTTGACGGCCGCACTAGCGCTGCCGATGACAACCCTGCATGCCGAGGAACACAGTCATACCCTGGATATAGACAATGTGCCAGTGACGGGTAATCCACTCGGGGTTGCTTCTGATGATATGGTGGTGCCAGTTTCAGTGCTGGGCGGGCGTGAACTGAGTTTGCGTCGCCAGGGCACGCTGGGCGAAACGCTGAATGGTATCCCTGGCGTCACCGCCACCCAGTTTGGCCCTAATGCTTCGCGGCCGATTATTCGAGGCTTGGATGGCGAACGCGTACGCATCATGCAAAACGGTGTCGGTATTCTGGACGCAGGCTCACTGAGTTTTGACCACGCGGTAGCGATTGATCCACTGATCATTGAACAGATTGATGTGGTGCGCGGGCCAGCGGCCTTGCTCTACGGCGGCAGTGCGGTCGGTGGTGTGGTCAATGCCATTGATCACCGTATCCCCAAAGAGTCTTTAAATGGTGCCACCGGGCGTGCTGAAGCGCGTTTTGGCGGGCCAGATAACACACGCAATGGCGCAGCGGTGATAGATGTGGGTAATGGCACCTTTGCGATTCATGCAGATATCTATACGCGTGAAACCAGCAATCTGGATATCCCTGGCTATGCCGTTTCCAAGCGTAAGGCGTTGGCTGACGGTAGTGCACGTACCAATAACGGCAAGCTGGCCAACAGTAGCGCCAATGCCGATGGTGCAGCATTGGGCGCAGCATGGACATTCGATACCGGTTATTTGGGTATCTCCTACGCCAATATGAATAACAATTATGGTGTGGTGGCCGAGGAAAATGTGCGTATCGATATGGATCAGCAGCGCTGGGAGCTGGCCGGCGAAGTCAGAGAACTGCGCGGCCCGCTGCAGAAATTGAAGTTGCGGCTGGCGCATACCGATTACCAGCACGTCGAGCTGGAAGATGGTGAAGTAGGCACGACCTTCAAGAACCGCGGTATGGAAGGCAGCCTGGAAGCGACACACGTGCCTTGGGCGGGCGTGAATGGCGTGGTCGGCTATCAGTTCCAGAATACGCGTTTCCAGGCTCTGGGCGAAGAAGCTTTTGTGCCTAATGTGGTCACGCAAACCCAGGCACTGTACGTGTATGAAGAATTACCGATAGATAAACACAAAATCACTTTTGGCGGACGCCTGGGTGAAACCTCGGTCAATTCGACTGCGGACGACAAATTTACGCAGGCATTCAACAACCGTTTTAATCCGAATAGTTTTGCTTTGGGCGGCTTGTATACCATTGATGATGCCTGGAGTGCGACTGCCAACCTCTCGCATAACGAGCGTGCACCTAGTTACTTTGAGTTATATGCCAATGGCGAGCATGTAGCCACTGGCCAATTCGAAGTCGGTAGCGTGAATCTGGATAAAGAAGTATCGAACGGCATTGATGCGCAGTTGAAGTGGAAGGCGAACGGGCATAGCGTCACCTTTGGTGGCTATGTTACCCGTTTCCAGAACTTCATTGGCCTGTTTGATTCAGGTGCAACGGATCCGGTTTCTGGCTTACCAATTGCCAATTTTCAGGCCGTCCCTGCCTTATTTAAAGGTCTGGAACTGGACGGAAAATTCGCCCTCAACGATGAATGGACGCTCAAATTACGCGGTGACTATGTGCATGCCAAAGATACACGGAACAATGAGTATTTGCCGCGTATTTCACCATGGCGTGTGGGCGGCGGCCTGGATTACCGGTTGGGTAACTGGAATGCGCGCGTAGATGTGTTGCGTGCCTTCAAGCAAAATGACGTCGCCGAGAATGAATTGAAAACAGATGGCTATACCAATCTGAGCGCTTTGCTGGCTTACAAGCTACCCGTGAAATATCACGTAGAATTATTTGCCAAAGCGAATAACCTGCTCAATGATGAGATCCGCGAGCACGCGTCTTTCCTCAAGGATATTTCTCCAGCCGGGTCGCGTTCGGTACTCATAGGCGCCAGGGCTGATTTCTAGCATTTAGCCTGATTCAATCAACACGATGTAATAAAAAAGGTTGGCAATTGCCAACCTTTTTTATTTGCCGCCAATATGAATCGAGCAGCTTAACTGAGCAGGATCAGACCCCAGACCACACCCAGGTTAATGAGTGCCAGCAACACTGCGGCACTGCCGATATCCTTAGCGCGTTTAGCCAGTGCGTGCCGCTCTATCGATACACGGTCTACCACGGCTTCCACGGCAGAATTCAGTAACTCTACTATCATGACCAGTAGCACACTGCCTACCATCAAGATGCGGTGCAAGGCTTCTGCTTCCAGGTAAAAAGCCAGTGGAATCAATACCAGCGATAGCCATACCTCTTGCCTGAAAGCATCTTCATGCTGGTAGGCGGCTTTAAAACCATCCATGGAATAGCCAAAAGCGTTGACCAGGCGGCGAAGGCCGGTTTTGCCCTTAAACGGGCTTTCTTCGTGAGTGGGTGAAGGTTTGTTTTGCATGGATACTCTCTAAAAATCTACATCACATTTTAACATGCGCTATGATAACGCTTTTAGCAGTGGAATGAGGTTTAACATGGCAAGATTGGTGCAGTGCGTGAAACTGGGGAAAGAGCTGGACGGACTGGATTTCCCGCCGTATCCTGGCGAACTGGGTAAAAAGATTTATCTGCATGTGTCCAAGGAAGCATGGGCAGGCTGGTTAAAGCAGCAAACCATGTTGGTCAATGAAAATCGCCTGAGTCTGGCTGACGCCAGTGCCAGGAAGTATCTGTCTGAGCAAACGGAAAAATATTTCTTTGGCGATGGTGCGGATGTGGCCACGGGTTATGTCCCACCCAGTGCTTGAATCACCGGGCTGAAAAAAAGCACTCCTTGGAGTGCTTTTTGTTTGGCTGATCAAGACATTGTTTCGCGTTTGATGTCTTCTAGGCTGGTGTGGCGGATATCTTTGCCCTTCACCATGTAGACCACATATTCGGAAATATTCTTTGCGTGATCACCAATGCGCTCAATCGCTTTGGCCACGAACAGCACTTCGAGTGACATGGAGATGGTGCGTGGATCTTCCAGCATAAACGTGATCAGCTGACGCATGGCGGCGCGGAATTGTTCATCCACCTGCTCATCCTGCTTAGCCACTTCTACGGTCTGGCTCACGTCCAGGCGCGCGAATGAATCCAGCGAAGTGCGCAGCATCTCGCGCACGATGCCGACCATGGATTTAATCTCGTTAAAACGAGGCTTGTACATGCGGTCCTGCTCGTAAATACGCTGAGCAGTGCGTGCAATCTTAGTCGCTTCGTCGCCGATACGTTCCAGATCGGTAATGGTTTTCACCATCATCATGATCATGCGCAGGTCGCGAGCCGCAGGCTGACGACGGGCAATGATATGGCTGCAGTCTTCATCGACCTGTACTTCCAGGGCATTGACGCGTGCATCACGTGCCATCACGTCTTTGGCCAGGTTGACATCGGCAGTCGTAAGTGATTCCAGCGCATTTACAATTTGCTGTTCAACCAGCCCCCCCATTTCCAAAACCTTGGCGCGTACTGATTCCAGTTCCACATCATATTGTTTTGAGGTATGTTCAAATTGCATGACGTAATTTCCTAATTATTGTGCCCGCTAGGTTACCAGTACAATATGACAACTTTATGATAGTTGTTAGCGTGATAGTTTTCAATTATTTGGTCACGGTCTTAACACCGTTTGGCGTCGCCAGCAGCAACACATTGGCAGCACGTGACGCAAACAAGCCGTTGGTCACTACACCGACGATTTGATTGATTTTGGTTTCCAACTCGATTGGGTCACTGATGGTCAGGCCATGTACGTCCAGAATCAGGTTGCCATTGTCGGTGGTGAAATCACGCAGTTTGGGCTGGCCACCCAGTTTCACTAACTCGCGCGCGACGTGGCTACGGGCCATAGGTAATACTTCCACTGGCAATGGGAATTTACCCAGCACCGGTACAAACTTGCTTTCGTCACAGATACAGATAAATGATTTTGCCACTGCCGCGACGATTTTTTCACGCGTCAACGCGCCGCCGCCGCCTTTTAGCATATGCAGGTGCTCGGTGATTTCATCCGCGCCATCGACATAGATATCCAGGCTGTCTACGCTGTTCAAGTCAAATACTTCAATGCCGTGGTCACGCAAACGTTGCGCTGTGGCTTCTGAACTGGCTACAGCCCCTTCGATTTTATGTTTGACTTTGGCGAGCTCATCAATAAAGAAATTGGCGGTTGAGCCGGTGCCCACGCCGATGATGCCGTCTTTTACGTAGGTAATCGCTGCTTTTGCCACTTCCAGTTTAAGTGCGTCTTGTTGTGCTTTATCCAATGCCATCTGCTTCAATCCTTGATTAATTCTTTATAATACAAACAATTTCCTATCATACACTGCAACCTTGCGGTTTTAAAACCTTAAAGCACTTGATGACCACCGACTACCGCGAAAAAATCGAACACTCCCAAGTCTATGCCGTGGCCCGCCACACGCCGCTGGATCTCATGCCTAACCTCAGTGGGCGGCTAAGAAACCAGGTCTTGCTCAAGCGTGAGGACATGCAACCGGTATTCTCATTCAAACTGCGCGGCGCCTATAACAAGATGGCCAATCTCCCGGCCGAGGCGCTTGCGCGTGGCGTGATCTGCGCAAGTGCTGGCAACCACGCCCAAGGGGTGGCGCTGAGTGCGCAAAAGCTGGGTTGTCGCGCCGTGATTGTGATGCCCACTACTACGCCGGCGATCAAGATCAATGCCGTCAGGGCGCGAGGTGCAGAAGTGCTGTTGTTTGGCGACAGTTATTCCGACGCTTACGCCCATGCGCTGGAAGTGGAGAAAAGCGAAGGCCTGACCTTTGTGCACCCCTACGATGACCCGGATGTGATTGCCGGGCAGGGCACCATCGCCATGGAAGTGTTGCAGGATCATCCTGAACCGATCGAGGCGATTTTCTGCTGTGTAGGCGGTGGCGGTTTGCTGGCCGGTGTGGCTGCTTACATCAAGGCTTTGCGGCCTGAGATCAAGGTTATTGGGGTAGAAGCACAAGATGCCGAAGCCATGACCGAATCCCTGAAAACCGGCGAGCGCGTCATGCTGACACAAGTGGGTTTATTTGCCGACGGTGCTGCGGTCAAGCAGGTGGGCGAGCATACATTTTCGCTGGTGCAACAATTTGTCGATGAGATGATTGTGGTCGATAACGATGAGATCTGTGCCGCCATCAAAGATGTATTTGAGGATACCCGCAGCATACTAGAACCAGCCGGCGCGCTCGCATTAGCCGGGTTAAAAGCCTATGCCGCGCAGCATCAGCTGCAAGGCAAAAGCCTGGTTGCGGTCGCCTCCGGTGCCAATATGAATTTTGACCGCCTGCGCTTTATTGCCGAGCGCGCCGAGCTCGGCGAGCACCGGGAAGCGGTCTTTGCGGTGACTATCCCGGAAACCCCGGGTGCATTCAAAACATTTTGCCGCTTGCTGGGCAACCGCAATATCACCGAGTTTAATTACCGTTATGCAGATGCCAATCAGGCACATATTTTTGTCGGCGTCTCGGTGCAAAGCATGACCGAGCCAGCGGAAATCACACGTGCGCTGGATGCCGCTGGCTTGAAAGCATTAGACCTGACCGGCAATGAAATGGCCAAGTTGCACTTGCGTCACCTGGTCGGCGGCCATGCACCGCAAGCGCAGAATGAGGTGGTGTACCGCTTCGAGTTTCCCGAGAAACCTGGCGCGTTGATGAACTTTCTCGAATCTATGGGTCACAATTGGAACATCAGTTTGTTTCATTACCGTAACCATGGCGCCGATTTTGGCCGTGTGCTGGTGGGTATGCAGGTGCCGCCGCAAGAGAAAGCTGCTTTTGAGCAGTTTCTCGAGCAATTGGGCTATCCTTACTGGGATGAAAGCGACAACCCCGCCTATCAATTATTCTTGGGGTAATGTGCTTTTGAGTGGCTGATATCAGCCGTTGTGGTGGTTTATATCAGCCGAATTGTCCCGTGTATTGGTATCAATCAGCAATAAGCGGTGCTGTGCACCCGTTTCATGGGCGAGAATGGTTCTTGCTGGTGTCATTAGACTTTAAATAATAATCAGGAGATACATTGCATGTTGAACTCACCTTTCGCGCGTCGCACGCGCATCAGTTTGCTATTGCTGGCATTGGTTGCCAGCGTGGCTGCCTGTCAAAAAGCAGATGAATCTGCAACAGAAGCTGCGGCGCCTGCTGCAACTGCGCCTGCTGGCGCTGTGGCCTATGTGTCTACGCAAGATGCTGGCGTGGAAGTGATCGACCTGGCTACCTGGCAAGTGGCCAAACATTTTGACGTCAAGGCAACCGGCCCGCGCGGCCTGGCAGTGACTGATGATGGTAAAAAACTGATTGTTGCGACCAAGGATAACGAAAGTATCTCGGTGATCGATACGGCAACGGGCGAAGTCCTGCAGCAGATCAATGTCGGCAAAAACCCTGAGTTTGTGCGCGTAAGCGGCAATTTTGCGTTTGTGTCTTCAGAACCTAGTTCAAAAGGCGGCCCACCACCTAAAGCAGGTGAGGAAGACGACGATGACGATGATGAAGAAAAAATCCCGGCCAAAATCGCTGTGGTTGATTTAAGCAAAGGTGAAAAAGTACGCGAAATCACTGGCGGGCCAGAAACCGAAGGCATTGAGTTTTCAGCAGATGGCAAACAGCTGGTGATCACTAACGAAGCCGATAATACCGTGACGGTGCATAACATTGAAACCGGCGAGTTGATCAAAACCGTGCAGACGCATGCACATGGCGATCGCCCGCGTGGCATCAAGGTTTCACCGGACGGTAACACTTACCTGGCAACGCTGGAATTCGGCAATAAATTCCTGGTGCTTGATAAAGAGTTCAATGTGGTGCGCACAGTAGATACGGCTGTAACACCCTACGGCATTGCCTATGATGCCAAAGGTGAGCGTATTTTTGTAGCTACGAATAAAGCCAAGTTGCTGCAAGTGTTTGATGCTAAAACCTTTGAGAAGATCAAAGAAGTGCCAACCGGCAATCGTTGCTGGCATTTCAGCTTTACGCCGGATAACAAAGACATTCTGCTGGCGTGCGGTAAATCTGATGCGGTATTTGTGATTGATGCTGAAAAGCTCGAAGTGACCAAGCAGGTGGAAGTGAAAAACATGCCTTGGGGTGTCGTGACATTCCCGAAAGCCATGGGTAGCCTGGAAAACGCGAAGTAACCATTAAGCGCTACAAACAAAAAAGCCCGCAACCATGCGGGCTTTTTATTTTAATTTGATTTTAATACTGCGCAGTTAATCCGTGCGTTTTTTGATCCAGAAGGTAAACACGCCATCGGCTTCTTGCAGTTCAAGCAGTGTGTGGCCGGTCTGGCGGCAAAATGCATCGAAATCTTTTTTTGAGCCGGGATCGGTGGCCATGATCTTCAGCACCTGGGCCGGGCCAATATCATTGAGGGCTTTTTTGCAGCGCAAGATGGGCAATGGGCAATTCAAGTTACGGGCATCTACTTCTTTATCACTCACCATATTAAATATCCTGGAATGTCGCGCTGACTATATTGCTTTAATGGGCAAACCAGCATTCGCCCATGCCAATATGCCGCCTGCCAGGTGCGAGACATCCGCCACGCCTTGTGCGATGGCAAATTCACCAGCTGAAACAGAGCGTACGCCACTGCGGCAATAAAACACCAGTTTTTTATCTTGCGGCAATTGATGAAAAGCGCTGGCCAGATAACCCAAAGGCACATGCAATGCACCAGGTAACATGCCGGAAACAAGCTCGTGATCATTGCGGATATCAATCAGCAATAAGGATGGGTCATTCAATAAGGGGTGTAATTCATCCGGTGTTAAGTGTTTTAATGACATCAACAAACCCAGGAATAATATGCCGAGAGGCATGGAAGAAGTGGTGGCCAGAGGCAGAATCGAACTGCCGACACGAGGATTTTCAATCCTCTGCTCTACCGACTGAGCTATCTGGCCAACAACAATTCGAGTTAGCCCCGAATTGCAAGAGGCGCATTATAGCAAAGATATTCGGGAATGCACACAAAAGATAAAAAAATTCCTGGCCGGATTTCATGGCCCCCTTTTAGAGGGTGATTTCATGAGCGATTACGCTCATCGCTTGGTAACCGGTATAGCGTTTGGCGTTTCTGCACGGTTAACATTGCTCGTTCACGCAATTCAATGCAACAATGGTTTATGTATACGGTCAAACCTCGAACCCTTGCGCAGGGTAGTGAAAATAAGCGCCTCGCGGGTACACAGTGTGGTGTTTAAATGCACGCACTGATATATCTGGTGCCGTTTCATCTCCGGCATGTATGCGTGGCTCAATAAAAAAATAGGAAAAAACGTATGTCGAATTCAGTCATGATTTTAGGCGAAGTGCTGGGCGATGTTTTCCCGGAGCAAACCATTATTGGTGGTGCGCCTTATAACGTTGCCCGCCATTGCCATGCTTTTGGCCTGGACGTGCACTTGTTAACGGCGGTAGGCAAAGATGCCTTGGGGCAGCGTATCCTGGATGAAATGCATGAGGCTGGCTTGTCCACCAAGGGCGTGCAACAGCACGCAACCTTGCCTACCGGGCAGGTAAAAGTGCATTTTGAGCAGCATGGTCATAGATTTGAAATCCTGGATAGGCAGGCATATGATGCGCTGGATTGGCTGCCGGTGGAGGTGTTGACCGAGCAATATGCGCCGGAACTGGTCTATTTTGGCACGCTCGCGCTCAGGCATGCGCCCATGCAGGGCGTGGCTGAGCAGTGGCTGAAGCTTTGCCATAGCGCGACTGTTTTTTGCGATATTAATCTGCGCGCGCCCTGGTATGACAAAAGCAGCCTGATGCTGGCTTTGAATGCGGCGGATATCCTCAAGATCAACCATGAAGAGTTGCCCGAAGTTTGCAAGTTGCTTGGTTTGCCTGCTGAACCGGATCTGAACGCGCAAGCAAGGCAGCTGCTGGCAGCATTCGGTTTGCGCGAAATGTTTGTCACCTGTGGCGAGCAAGGCAGCTTCTGGCTGGATGAACATGGCAGCAGCTTCCGCGAGGCGCCAGTGCCTTTGAGAGTGCCGTTTGTGGATAGCGTGGGCGCAGGGGATGCTTACACTTCGATAGTCATACGTGGCCTGCTGGCCGATATGCCCAGGCAAACCATGCTGGCCGAGGCTGCCAGATTTGCCGCGGCCATTTGCGGTGTGCGTGGCGCGGTACCTGAAGATGCCGGGTTTTATCAGGATTTTTCATAGCCGGCTTTGCGCAGAAATCGACAAAAAATTAGCAAAAACAGAAACTTACTTGTATAAATCACTTTGCAAGGCGGGGCATTGTCACTATAATGCTGGGTTCGAGTAAATTGATTATCGAAGCGGTAAGGCAAATAGGTTGTCTGGCTGCAACGATATTGACGCTAATTAGGAAAAGAAAATGGCTGTTACCGCAGAACAATCCGCAAAAATTATCAAAGATTTCCAACGCAGTCCTAACGATACTGCCAGCCCAGAAGTGCAGGTTGCTTTATTGACCAACCGCATCACTTACCTGACAGAGCACTTCAAATCCAACAAAAAAGACAACCACTCACGTCGTGGTCTGCTGGCGCTGGTTAGCCAACGTCGTAGCTTGCTGGATTACCTGAAGGGTAAAGATGTCAGCCGCTATCAGACATTGATCGAGCGTCTGAACCTGCGTAAATAATTTGGTTAAAGTGACGAAAGTTACAACGCACTTTTAACGAAATAAAAGCCGATGGCATGGTGATTGCCTCGGCTTTTTTGTTTTAAAAATCCTGAGATTTTGTTTGAAAGAACGGGGTTTAAATCACTAACGGGGTGGCTTCTGTGAGTGCGTTTGTTTGATACCCCAAACAAATAGCGTACTGATAGAAGTCACCGCATATCGCGAAACATTGAATAAAGCAGTCATTCGATGTTTCTATTGTTGAGATTGGCTATTAGGTAGTGAATAGCCATGGTAGATAAAGGAAAAACAATGTTTGAAATTACTAAAAAAAGCGTCCAGTTTGGTGCGCATACCCTGACTATTGAAACCGGGGAAGTCGCGCGCCAGGCAGACGGTGCTGTGATGGTGAGCTACGGCGATACCGTCGTATTAGTCGCAGCCACTGCAAAAACCACCGTTAAAGAAGGCCAGGACTTCTTCCCTCTGACGGTTGATTACCAGGAAAAAACCTATTCTGCAGGCCGTATTCCCGGTGGCTACTTCAAGCGTGAAGGCCGCCCTTCAGAAAAAGAGACACTGACCGCGCGTTTGATCGACCGCCCAATGCGTCCTCTGTTCCCAGATGCGTTTTACAACGAAGTGCAAATCGTTGCCACCGTATTGTCCTACGACCCTGAGATCGATGCAGACATCCCTGCCATGATCGGTGCCTCTGCAGCGATCGCTTTGTCCGGTATTCCGTTCTACGGCCCTATGGGTGCTGCCCGCGTCGGTTACATCAATGGTGAATACGTATTGAACCCAACCGCTTCACAACTGAAAGAGTCTGCACTGGACCTGGTGGTTGCAGCGACTGAAACTGCTGTGATGATGGTGGAATCAGAAGCAAAAGAATTGCCGGAAGACGTAATGCTGGGCGCGGTTGTTTACGGCCACGAGCAAATGCAGTCTGTGATTAAAATCATTAACGAACTGGCCAATGAAGCCGGTAAAGATGCATGGGACTGGACAGTACCAGAGCCAGACACTGCGCTGATCGCTAAGATCGAGACCATTGCTGCTGCTGACATCAATGCCGCTTTCCAGATCAAATCAAAAGGCGAGCGCTCTGCCAAGCTGGACGAAGTCAAATCCCGCGTCATGAGCACATTGATCACTGAAGAAACCTCTACGCTGGAAGCCAACAAGATTAAAGATGAGTTCTTTAAACTGGAAGCCAAAACAGTCCGTAGCCAGATCTTGAACGGCGAGCCACGTATTGATGGCCGCGATACACGCACTGTGCGTCCTATCGTTATCCGCTCAGGTGTATTGCCACGCACGCACGGTTCAGCCCTGTTTACCCGTGGTGAAACACAGGCATTGGTTGCTACTACCCTGGGTACCGGCAGAGATGAACAATTGATTGATGCGCTGGGTGGCGAATACTACGAAAACTTCATGCTGCACTACAACATGCCTCCGTTCGCTACTGGTGAAACTGGCCGTGTCGGTACGCCAAAACGTCGTGAAATCGGCCATGGCAACCTGGCAAAACGCGCATTGAAAGCAGTTCTGCCACCTAAAGGTGAGTTTGACTACACTATCCGCGTAGTGTCTGAGATCACTGAATCTAACGGTTCAAGCTCCATGGCATCTGTCTGTGGTGGTTGCCTGTCCATGCTGGATGCTGGTGTACCATTAACTGCGCACGTGGCGGGTGTGGCGATGGGCCTGATCAAAGAAGGTAACCGTGTTGCCGTATTGACCGACATTCTGGGTGACGAAGATCACCTGGGTGATATGGACTTTAAAGTAGCCGGTACCGACCAGGGCATTACCGCTCTGCAAATGGACATCAAAATCACCGGGATTACTGCACAGATCATGGAAGTCGCACTGGCTCAAGCCAAAGAAGGTCGCGCGCATATTCTTGGTTTGATGAAGCAGGCTGTGTCTGGTGTAAACACCGAGATGTCACAATTTGCACCACGTATCATCAGCATGAAAATCAATCCGGACAAGATCCGTGACGTGATTGGTAAAGGCGGCGCTGTGATCCAGGCACTGACCAAAGAAACCAACACCAGCATTGATATTGAAGATGACGGTACCGTGAAAATCGCCTGCACCAGTGCAGAAGAAGGCGCTGAAGCACAACGCCGTATCGCTGCCATCACCGCTGAAGTTGAAATCGGCCAGGTTTACGAAGGCCCAGTGGTCAAGATCCTTGATTTTGGCGCAGTCGTCACATTGTTGCCAGGCAAAGATGGCCTGGTACACATCTCACAAATCGCCCACGAGCGCGTCAAAGCGGTAGGTGACTACCTCAAAGAAGGCGACGTTGTAAAAGTGAAAGTGGTCGAAATTGATGACAAGGGCAAAGTGCGTTTAAGCATCAAAGCCCTGATCGAACCACCAGCAAGAGAAGAAACACCTTCTGCTGAGTAAGGTTGCAATCAATTAAAAGCCCGCGCAAGCGGGCTTTTTTGTTGGCAGACCTTTGCTTTACTATCATATGCCTACCACCCGGTTAAGGCCTTTGCTCACGCCATATTGATGCCGTGGCATGCAAGTATATTGATCATTCAAAAAAAGAGAAGGATGACCCTCACATGGGCGAGACGCAACAAATATCGATACGTGCAATCACTCACGAGGATACACATTCTGTGTATGAGTACGCACTCAAAAATCGTATGCATCTTCAAGCGTGGGAGCCATTAAGAGAAGAAAGTTATTTTTCTCATGCTGGCGCAGAAGGCCGAGTATTCAATATGCTGTCGGCCATGCAGAGTGGCAATGCGCTGCATTTCGTAATTCTTCATGGTCAAGCAGTGATTGGCTTTATTAATTATACGAATATCATTCGAGGGCCATTCATGGCTTGCCATCTGGGTTTTTCGATTGACCGGGATTTTGAAGGCAAAGGGTATATGTTTTCTGCGTTAGAACAGACGCTTGAATACGTGAAAAATGAATTGCACCTGCACCGTGTCATGGCCAATTACATGCCGCATAACAATAAAAGTGAAGGGTTATTGGCACGTTTGAATTTCAAGAAAGAGGGATACGCTGAGGCGTATTTAAAGATTAATGGGCAATGGCAAGACCACGTATTAACGTCATTGATTTTTTAGCGTGAGTATCATTTCCCGCACAGGATTTGCTAATTATTTAGCGCATGCAAATATTTCTCACGTGCCTGCTACTGCTGACAGCCATTTATACATCACTAAGGCATCGACATAACCTTTGCTTGGATGGTGAAATGCCTTTGGTAATCTGCCTACAGTTTCAAAGCCTAGCTTAGTCCACAATCGCACCGCGCCTTCATTCGTCGAGGCGACAAAATTGAATTGCATGGCTTTGTAACCCAAGGATTTTGCAATTTCTTGTGAGTGTACGCACATGCTGCTCGCAAGGCCCAGGCCGCGCGCGGCAGGGGAGACCATATAGCCGCAGTTGCAGACGTGATCACCGCCGCCGAGTTGATTGGTTTTGATGTAATAAGTGCCCAGGATGGTGCCGTTTTCTTCTGCAACAAAGGTTTTTCTAGGCATTTCCATCCAGAAGGTAATGGCCTGTGCCCGGGTGGTATCACGCGGATAGGCGTAGGTTTCGCCAGCGGCGACAATGGGCTGGAAGATGGTCCATATCTGGTCAAAATCGGCCAGGGTGGCTTCACGGATATGCATGAATACAGTTTTCTTGATGGCTTAAAGTAGTTTGGTGCCTGGTGGCACTGCGTGTTCGGGAATACAAAGCGTGACATTGCCTTCAGCGTCGTGAAAGCCGGTGACCAGGCATTCGGAGACAAACGGGCCTATCTGTTTGTTGGGGAAATTCACCACGGCGACGACCAGTTTGCCTATCAGGTTTTCCGGTGTGTAATGCGCAGTGATTTGCGCACTGGATTTTCGTGTGCCGATCTCGGGGCCAAAGTCTATGTGCAGTTTGTACGCTGGTTTCCGCGCTTCGGGGAAAGCTTCAGCAGAGATCACGCGCCCGACGCGCAGTTCTACTTTGGTGAAATCATTCCATTCTATTTGATTCATGTTTGCGATCAGCCCGTGGTTGCAACAAAATATTATGCAGAAAAGCAACGCGCTTTTGTTAACGGATCAACGCCGAAATCGCCTTGAATTGCGGATGCGTTGCGCCTTGCAGTGGCTCAAACAACATAGACTCGGTATTGGTGATTATGCAACCGGCGTCACGCAGTCGCGCGATGGCATTCAGGCGATTCACCTCGGTGCGGGAGATGATGGCGTCTTCCACAATCAATACCTGTTTGCCTGCCGCAAGCGCATCCAGCGCGGTTTGCAGCACACAGATATGGGCTTCTAACCCGAACAGCACCACCTGCGGGGCGACGCTGACGGAAGATTCCTGCAACGCGGCTTCGTGCCAGGCCGAGAATGCCAGTTTGCCGTAACGTGGGGTGTAATCCGGCAACAGTGTCTGCAATACCGGCAGCGTTTCGCCGAGCTTTTCCGGATACTGTTCGGTGACCCACAGCGGAATATTCAGCAGTTGCGCGGCTTGTAACAGGCGCTGGATATTCCGGATGACGGTGGCCATATGCGCTTCCGGCATGACCGAGCACAAGCGCGTTTGCACATCGATTAACATCCAGACGGCGTCTGTGCTGGCAATGACATGATTCATACTGATGACCTTTTACTTTTTGGCGAGTTGCTGATCAATATCCTGCAAATCAGCTTCTGACACGATGCCACTGGCTGTTTTGAGGCGGATGATATTCACCAGGTAGTTGTAGCGCGCCTGCAACAGGTCGCGATTGGCGCTGAAATATTGCTGCTGCGCATTGAGTACATCTACGCTGGTGCGTATGCCGACTTCGTAGCCCAGCTGGGTAGAGTCCACCTGGCTCTGGCTGCTTTTGAGTGCCTGTTCCAAAGCTTTGACCTGGGCGATGCTGGTATTCAGATTCAAATAGGCACGCTGGGTTTCCAGGGTGGTCTGGCGCAAGGCATTCTGCAAATCATCCAGTGCTTTTTGCCGGTTAAAAGCGGCCTGTCGCACGCGCGAAGTCACAGCGCCGCCCTGATATAACGGCATGGAGACTTCCACGCCTATGCTGGCACTTTTCAGGTCGCCACCAAATCCGTACTGGCCGCCATTGCTGTAACTATCCTGATAGCTGGCAACGGCGTCTACTGAGGGGTAATGGCCAGCGCGGGCGATTTCAATGTCTTTTTCACTGACTTGTATGGTTTCCTGCTGGATCTGGATATTCAGGTTGCTGGCGTTGGTCACGTCCTGCCATTCCTGCATGGGTTTCAGGCTGGGCGTGACCTGGATATCCGCACGCACACTGGCCAGATGTTCCGGCAATTTGCCGGTGATCGCCTGCAGGCTGCGCCTGGCGATTTCCATATCATTCAGCGCAGAAAACTCCTGCGCGGCAATCAGGTCATAACGGGCCTGTGCTTCATTGACATCGGTGATGGTGGCGGAACCGACATCGAACGTGGCTTTTGCCTGCTGAAACTGGCGTTGAATGGCTTTTTTCTGCGCATCTATCAACGTCATGCGGTCTTGCGCCAGCAACATGTCAAAGTAAGCCTGCGTGGTCCGTAACATCAGGTTTTGCTGTACCAGGTGATATTGTTTGTCCGCAATGCTTACCTGCACTTTGCTTTGGTCTATGCGCTCCAGGTTTTCCTTGCGGAAAATGGGCTGCCTGGCTTGCAACTGGGCCTGGTAACCTTCAAAAGTATTACGCCCGCCAGGGAAAGGCGCCGGGCTGCCGACTATTTTCAAATCAGTACGGTTGGCATTGGCCCCGGCCAGAAAATTCACCGAAGGCCGGTAACCGGCTTTGGCCTGTTCTATGATTTCTTGCGCTGCCTGATTGGCACTGCCGGCAGAAGCCAGTACCGGGTCATTGGCTTTGGCTTCCTGGTAGATATCCAGCAGGCTTTGTGACGAGGCGCAGACGGGGAGTGCCAGTGTAAGCCCTGTCAGCAACAAGCAGCGGATGAACCTGGCGACTGGCATGGTTGCTGATAACCTAGAATGAAAACGCCTGTGCTTGCGGCGCATTCTGCATCTCGGTCAGGCTGGTCTCAAACAGCACATCCTGTTTGTAGCTATGCTCAGCCAGGCGCTGGATCAGCGTTGCCTGCATCACCGGTGCTTTGCCGAGCACGATCAGCATGCGGCCGCCTATGCTGAGCTGGCGGCGTACGCCTTCGGCTTCGACCGGGCTGGAGGCAGTGAATACGATCGCGTCAAACGGCGCATGCGATTCATAACCGCTGTGCCCGTCTGCTTCAATCACTTGTACATTCTGTATGCCTTGTTTGCTCAGATTCTGGCTGGCCAGGGCACATAAATCGGGGAAGATCTCCAGCGCGGTCACTTGCGCACTATGCTGCGCCATCAGCGCCGCCAGATAGCCGCTACCGGCACCAATCAATAATACTTTGTCAGTCGCTTGTAGTTGTAATGCCTGCAAAAAGCGGCCTTCCACTTTCGGGCTCAGCATTTGCTGTTCGTGCGCTAACGGGATCTCAATATCGGCAAAGGCCAGCCCGCGATAGGCTTCCGGCACAAAGTTTTCCCGCGGGAGACTATTGAGTGTGGCCAATACCTTGGGGTCCAGCACCTCCCAGGTGCGGATCTGCTGCTCAATCATATTAAAACGTGCGGTTGCCTGGTCTGTCATGGTCTAGTCCTGTCTATAAGTTCAATGTCCATCTTGCAGAACGCAAGGCCATCGCCATTGCATGCTGCCCTGCATTTAATGCCTGTTTCACTCACTATTATAGTTTATTGCGCCCTTATTTCGAGGCTCTGGCGGTCAATCCGGCCCAGAATGTATACAGGGCCGGGACAAACAAGATGGTCAGCACCGTTGCCACTGCCAGGCCACCCATGATCGCCACTGCCATTGGCCCGAAAAACACGCTGCGTGTCAGCGGGATCATGGCCAGGATCGCTGCCGCTGCCGTCAGCACGATAGGCCGGAAGCGGCGTACGGTGGATTGCACCACTGCCTGTTCCAAAGAAGAGCCTTCAGCAATATCCTGGTTGATCTGATCCACCAGAATGACGGAATTACGCATGATCATGCCCGACAGCGCAATGCTGCCAAGCATGGCGACAAAGCCGAATGGCATGTTGAATATCAGCAACGCGAAAGTAATGCCTATCATCCCCAGAGGCGCGGTGAGCACCACTAACAGCACATTGCTGATGCTACGCAGTTGCAGCATCAACAAGGTGAATACGGCTGCTAAAAACAGCGGTACGCCTTTGGCCACCGATGAAGCACCTTTGGCGGATTCCTCAATCGCGCCGCCAGTGTCTACCGTCACGCCAGCCGGGAGCTTTTGCAGTGCCTGCTGGATAGCTTGCTGAATCTGCTCCGACACCACCGGCGCCTGCATATTGCCGCTCAGATGGGCCCTGACGGTAATCGACGGCACCCGGTTGCGGCGCCAGATCACGCCTTCTTCAAACCCATAATGGATATTGGCGACTTGCGCTAATGGCACGCGCTCACCGCGCTGGCTCAGTACCGTCAATTGCGCCAGTTGGGACAGTTTGGCATGCTCGGCAGCAGTGCTGCGCATGACCAGGTCTATGCGTTCGTTGCCTTCGCGGAATTCGCTGATCACCTGCTCGGAATACTGGGTATTCAGCAGTTGCGCGATGTCGGCAGAACTGACGCCGAGCAAACGTGCTTTGTGCTGGTCTACGTCCACCCGCATGACTTTGCTTGGTTCCTCCCAGCTCAGCTGCACATTGCGCAGGTGCGGATTGGCGCGCATGGCATCCGCAATCTGGTTGGATACGCTCCTGATGGCCTGCAGATCCTGGCCGTTGACTCTGAACTGGACAGGAAATCCCACCGGCGGGCCGTTTTCCAGCCGCAGGATAGACGCGCGTAATTGCGGGAAGTCGTGTTCAAACAGCGTGAGCAAGTCATTGCGCAAGGCTTCGCGTTGTTGCAGGTCGCTACAAAGGATCACCAGTTGTGCAAACGCGCGATGTGGCAGTTGCACATCCAGCGGCAGATAATAACGCGGTGCACCGGAACCGACATATGACACCACATTTTCTAGGCGCGCATGGTTTTGTTGCCATTGTTGCAGCCAGTGTTCCAGTTGCTTGACCGCATCATCCGTCGCCTGGTCGCTGGCATTTTCAGCCAGGCGTAAATCGACTACGATCTCCAGCCGCGTGGAGTCAGGGAAAAACTGTTGTTGTACTTTGCCGAAGCTGAGCATGGACACCACGAACAGGATAATGGTGGCGATGATCACGCTGCCTTTATGCAGCACACACCAGCTGACGATGCTTTGTAGGCGCTGGTAAAAACGCGTTTCGTAAAGTGCGGTGTGGTGAGTACTTGCTTCGCTTGCAGGCTTTGATTTCCAGCCTAAAGATTGCTTGATTTTTGAGAGTCTAGTCGGAGAGGAGTTGGCGTGCTGCAAGGCACCAGGTAGCAGGTGATAGCCTAAAAATGGCACCACAATCACCGCCGCCACCCAGGACAATGTCAGCGCAATAGCTGACACTTGGAAAATCGAACGCGTGTATTCGCCGGTGGAAGACACCGCAGTCGCGATCGGCAGGAAACCGGCCACAGTCACCAGCGTGCCGGTCAACATGGGCATGGCGGTCGAGGTGAATGCAAATGAAGCTGCTTGCATGCGCTCCCAGCCTTGTTCCATTTTTGCTGCCATCATCTCGACGGCAATGATTGCGTCATCGACCAACAGGCCCAGGGCCAGAATCAATGCGCCGAGTGAGATCTTGTGCAGGCCGATGTTGAACCAGTCCATCAGCAGGAAAGTGCCGGCCAGTACAATCGGGATGGCCACGGCGACGACAATGCCGGTGCGCCAGCCCAGCGACAGCAGGCTGACCGCCAGCACGATCAGCAGCGCTTCTGTCAGTGAGTGGACAAAATCCTGCACCGAATGCTGCACGATCTCGGGTTGTGAGGTGACCAGTTGTAACTGCACGCCTACCGGTAACTGTTTTTGTACGCTGGTGATGTTTTGTTGCAAGGCTTTGCCCAGCGCGATGACATCGCCGCCCTGTTGCATGCTGACGCCTATCAACAAGGCTGGCTTGCCATTGAAGTGGATACGTTGCGCAGGCGGGTCGGCATAACCGCGTTTAATAGTCGCAATCTCGCCCAGGGTCAGGTTCTGGTTAGCCGTGCGGATAGGGAAGTTGCGCAGGTCTTCCAGTGTTTGCAAGCGACCACTCACACTCATGCGGATGCGCTCGGGGCCTGCGTCAAACGTGCCGGCGCCTGTGACTGCATTTTGCTGTTGCAGCATTTGCGCCAGTTGCGCCGGGCTGATGCCTAAAGAAGTGAGTTTCTGGTTAGACAGCTCGATAATGATTTTTTGCGGTTGCTCGCCAAACAGGTCGACTTTTTCAATATCCGGCAATTTGAGCAGGCGGGCACGCACCCATTCTGCCTGGCGTTTCAGTTGTTGCGGCGTCAGGCCATCGGCGGTCATGGCATACATGGTGCCGTAGACATCGCTGAACTCATCGTTAAAGGTCAGGCTTTGCAGATCACCAGGGAAAGTATGGCGGATATCACCGATTTTTTTACGGATCTGGTACCACAGCTCGGGGATTTTTTCTGAGAAAGTGTCATCGCGGATCACCACAAACACCACCGATTCGCCGGGTCGCGAATAGCTGTTGATGTAGTCGATAGACGGGATCTCCTGCAGTTTCTTCTCAATCTTGTCGGTGACCTGCTGCTCGACTTCTTGCGCCGAAGCCCCTGGCCAGCTGCTGCGGATCAGCATGACCTTGAATGTGAACGGCGGGTCTTCAGACTGGCCAAGGTGGGTGTAGGCCAGCATGCCGCCTAACAGTGTCAGGATAATAAAATACAGCACCAGCGCCTGGTTTTTGAGTGCCCAGGTGGAAAGGTTGAAGCGATGGTGAGGCGGCTCGTCCGGCATGTGTGGCATGTGCATCAGCGGAGCACCTCAGGCCCGGGCGTGACTGCTTGTACCTGCATGCCTTCGGTCAGGGTGTGTACGCCTATGGTGGCGATGGTTTCCTGCGCTTGCAGGCCACTAGTGATTTCGACGCCGGTTTCATCAAGTGCGCCGGTGGTGACCACGCGCTTGTGCGCCTGGTTATTGTTAGTGATCACCCAAACAATGGCCTGGCCGCCCTGTTGCGTGACGGCTGTGGCGGGGACGATGATTTTTTGTGTCGCGTTTGTCTGCGTAAAAGCCACCTGCGCCGTCATGCCCAGTTTGATACGCGGGTCAGGCTGTAATAACTGGATACGCAGATCAAACGCATGGGTCTGGTTGTTGGCGGCTGGTGAGATTTCGCGGATACGTGCTGCATATGCCTGTGCCGCTTCCGTCAGCGTCACCTGCGCGTGATCCCCGACCTGCAAGCGATCAATTGAGGTTTCGGGCACTGCGATCTGCACTTCCAGCGTTTGCAGGTCATAGATCTGTGCCACGGTTTGTCCGGCTGCGACTACTTGCCCTGGCTCTGCCTGGATCATGCCTATCACACCCGCGCGGTCAGCCAGTAGTTGCGTATAAGCGGTCTGGTGATGACTGACGGCCGCTTGCGATTGGGCTTGCGTCACGCGCGCCTGGGCGGTTTTGACCTGGGTCTCGTAACTGTCGAGGGCAGATCTAGAAATGAATTGTTGCCGGTAGAGTTGCTGGCGACGCTCCAGTTCAGATTGTGCCAGTGCCAGGTTGGCCTGTGCGGTTTGCACATCGGCAGTGGCTGCCTGTGCGTTGAGCCTGGAATCATTCGGGTCCAGTCGGGCAATAAGCTGGCCTTTTTTTACCTGATCGCCGACATTGACTGCACGTTCAGTGATTTTTCCTGCGATACGGAAGCCTATGTTTGATTCGTAACGTGAACGCACTTCGCCGGTATAGCTGCCGCCCACCTGATGATCGGCAGCGCCAACTGTCATCACCCACACCGGGCGTGGCGCAGCGACTTCCTGGCTTTCCTTGTGGCAGGCGGCAAGCAACGCAGCAACCGCCATCATCATGATTATTTTATGCATGTTTCGCTTCTTTCAGGAGTCCATGCGTACACATCTGCACCATGGAATCGATGCGGGTTTCCAGCGGCCGCCAATTGATCCAGGCATCTTCCGCCATATTGATCTGCAATGAGCATAACCCATGCATGGCGGCCCACACCGTTTGGGCAATCAAGGTCGCATCGGTAAAAGCCGGTTTGAAAATGCCGGCCTCATAAGCGCTGCTGACTACGCCTATCAGTTGCGAATAGGCGTCCTGCTCGGGATTGTTCTGCTCGATACTGGAGAGTGCCGGGTCACAGGGCGGATGCTGGGTCATAAACATCATGCGGTAGTGATTGGGGTTGGTCAGTGCAAATTGCACATAATGCTGCGCGAATTGCAGAAAACGTTGTAAAGGGTCATTGATCGTTAACGTAGATTGCAGCGCCTGTGCCAGTTTCAGTACATCGGTATCTACCACCGCACGCAGTAATTGTTCCTTGTCGCTAAAGTACAGGTAGAGGCTAGTGGCAGAATAGCCGATCCTGGTGGCAATGGCGCGCATGGTCACCGCTTCTACGCCCTGGTGAATAAACAGTTCCCGCGCGGCATCAATAATCACGGTGCGCAGGACTTGCTTTTCTGCTTCTGTTTTCACTTTTGGCGGCATGGAAAAATACGGTTTTTAAACATTAACATCGTTAACTTAACACTGTTAATTTATAAAGTCAACGTCAGCAGATTTATGTGCTGGTATTTAATAGCAGAATGGTGCAGAGTAACAAATGTGATACACCGGTAGTCAGGCAAGGCTGAGTTGCTGAGTGCTAATCAGTACCAGTCCATCACCGGCATGCGTCATACCGCTGTCCGTAGTGTCCACAGAGACGCGCGGGCGCCGAGTCCAATCATGATCAGGAGCGATGAATATGAATGTGCGGCAACGTTGGGTCAGTTTAGTGGGGCGGGTTTTGTTATCTTTGATTTTCATCATTAGTGGTATTTCCAAATTGCTGGATCCAGTGGGTACTATCGCTTATATCGAAAGCGCCCACCTGCCGCTGCCACAAGTGGCTTATGTGGTGGCCTTGTTTGTCGAGCTGGGCCTGGGTGTTGCGTTGCTGGTGGGGTTTCATGCGCAACTGGCTGCTGCCGGGATTGCGATTTTTACTTTTATCACGGCATTGATGTTTCACAGCAATATGGCTGACCCGGTACAGGTGGTGATGTTTCTGAAAAACACCACCATTATTGGCGGCTTGCTGGTGGTGATTGCATTCGGTCCTGGCGGCTATAGCGTAGATGGTGGCAGGCGCTTAAGCGCACTCGAGTGAAGGTCAGTGCCGTAGTGGAAGTGGTGGCGCCTGATCCGGGCAGTGAGCCAGGTTTTAATCAATAACAGGCGCAGCTACTTAACGTCAGGCAATTATCCCGATATGATGAGGGATTCCCAATTATGGATTCGGGCATACAATACGCCTTACCAGTTGCTATCAAAGTGGCTGGTCATCCCAATAAAATTAAACTGGAGGAGTACAACATGACTCAATTTCAAGCCATTGTCAGCGTGATTGGCCGCATTTTGTTATCGCAGATTTTTATTATCAGTGGTGTGGGCAAGGCCGCTGATCCTGAAGGAACGATAGGCTACATCCAGAGCGTAGGTGCGCCGTTGCCAGAAGTTGCTTATGCCATCGCCTTGTTTGTTGAACTGGGGTTGGGTATCGCTTTGCTGGTGGGCTTTAAGGCACGCTGGGCTGCTGCTGGGATTGCACTGTTTACGTTTGCCACGGCATTTTTGTTTCATTTCAACCTGGCAGATCAGATTCAGCAGATCATGTTCCTGAAAAACCTGACCATTGCCGGTGGTTTGCTGATTGTGGTGGCATTTGGCGCGGGTGCTTACAGCCTGGATAATCGCCGCCGTTAACCTTTAGCCGCAGATCGCGGCTTTCAGTTGTAGATATTTGCCGGAAGTTATTGAATGACCACCCTGTTTGTCTCACATGGCGCACCTTCGTTAATACTGGAGCCGGGTGAAACTGGCCAGATGCTGGTGCACCTGGCGGCGTCGTTGCCCAAGCCGGATGCGATTCTGGTAATTTCCGCGCACTGGGATACTCGCGTCGCGACCGTCAGCCTGGCGTCACACCAGGCCACGATTCATGATTTTTCCGGCTTCCCGGCGCCATTGTATGAGATTCAGTATCCGGCACCGGGTGCACCAGCGTTAGCTCATCAGGTCGTTGCCTTGCTGCAAGCAAGCGGAATAGCGGTGCATGCCCATGCCGAGCGGGGTTTAGATCATGGTGCCTGGGTGCCACTGGCGCTCATGTATCCAGCCGCCGATATTCCGGTCACGCAATTGTCGATACAAAGCCGCAGTACTCCGGCGCAACAGTTTGCTTTAGGCCAGGCGTTACAGCCCCTGCATGCGCAGAATGTGCTGATACTGGCTTCTGGCGCGGTCACCCATAATCTGTCAGATTTTTTTAGCGCCAACCGGGATGCAGCACCGCTGTCATATGTGGCAAGCTTTGCCGATTGGGTGGCTGGCCAGCTAAGTGCACAAGAGGCAGAGACATTGTTGAATTACCGGCAGGAAAGTGATCATGGCATACAGGCGCACCCAAGTGAGGATCATCTGATGCCGTTGTTTGTTGCCGCAGGCAGTGGGCAAGGCGTGCCCAAAAGATTCACGCCGGAAACCACTTACGGCATCCTGGCGATGGATGCCTATGTTTGGCAAAATTAGTTAAAAAGCACGCCCCACACGGGCAGTGATAAAAACCTGCCTAACGTAATTCATATTGATTCAGTTTGTTCCAGAGTGAACGCTCACTGATCTCCAGCAGCTTGGCGGCTTTGGTTTTATTGCCTTGGCAGGCATCCAGCGCCTGTATGATCAACCTGCGTTCCATGGCTTCTGTGGTGCGCGGGATAGAAAGCATATTTGTTTCCGCAACGGCTGTTATTTCGGCAGGAGCATGCGCCTGGTGCTGGCCGATATCGGCCGGTAAATGTTGCGGTTGTATCATCTGGTTGCCTGCCAGAATCGCTGCCCGTTCCAGAATATTTTCCAGCTCACGCACATTGCCTGGCCAGTCATAATGCTGCAAGCATAAGCGCGCTTCTTCGCTTAATTCGCATTGACGTTTACCCAGGAAAAACGCCGCCAGTAAGCCGATGTCGTCATGACGTTCACGCAATGGCGCGATCTGTAATTGCAGGACGTTCAAACGGTAATACAGATCCTCACGCAGTTTGCCTTCTTTAACCGCTTGTATCGGGTCCCTGTTGGTGGCGGCCACCACGCGCACATCCAGCGCGATCTGCCGGTTACCACCGAGCTTTTCCACGACGTTTTCCTGCAGGACGCGCAATAGTTTTGACTGTAACTGGATTGGCATTTCAGTGATCTCATCCAGGAACAGCGTGCCGCCATTCGCCAGTTCAAATTTACCGATACGCTCTTTCACCGCACCAGTAAAAGCGCCTTTCTCATGGCCGAATAATTCAGATTCCAGGATATCCGCCGGAATCGCCGCGCAGTTGATGGCGACAAACAGCGCTGCATGGCGGGGAGAGGCTTCATGCAAGGCTTTCGCCACCAGCTCTTTGCCGGTGCCGGTTTCACCCACTATAAATACCGTGGCCCGCTCAGGCGCGACTTGCTGGATCATCTGTTTCAGAGATTGCATGGCCGGGCTGCTGCCGATCAGCCCGGTCACATCCGGCTGCTGGTTTTGCTTGAGGAAAGTGTTTTCCTGGTGTATGCGTTTGACGGTCAGTGCTTTTTCAATGGCGATTTCCAGTGTTTCCAATTCAAACGGACGCAAAATATAATCACTGGCGCCCAGTTTCATGGCTTCCACCGCGGTTTTGATCTCGCCTTGTGCCGTGACCATGATCAGGGGTAAATGCTCGTGCTCGTTACGCAAAACCTCCAGCAGTTGCAGGCCGTTCATGCCCGGCATATGCAGGTCACTGACTACCAGGTCTATCTGTTGCTGGCGGATAATCTCCAGCGCTTCACGGCCATTGCCCGCTGAAAGCGCGCGATAACCGGCCTGACGCAGGCTGATCTCCAGCAGGCGCCGCATATTCGGTTCATCATCAACGGCGAGTATGGTCAGTGGTGGAGTAGACATGGGTTATCTGGGGTCTGCTGAATGCGTGGTTAAGGGTTTAACGGCAGTGCCAGGTTGAATTGGGCACCTTGCCATGGGCTGGTACTGTAGGTGATTGTACCACCGTGCGCTTCCACGATTTGTTTGACCACTGCCAGCCCCAGGCCGACACCGCCAGCCCTCTGGGTAAAAAACGCTTCAAATAAATGGGCTTGCTGTGCTGGTGGCACGCCATGGCCGTTATCTGCCACCGAAATATGCGCGAATTGCTGATCATGCGCGAGCGAGACAGCCACCTGACCGTGTTCGGGCAATATCTGGATGGCATTGATGATCAGGTTGACCATCACCTGCGTCATCTGGTCCTGGTCTACCGGGATGGTCACTGGCCCGGGCGCATGCAGGGACAACTGAATATGCTTGTCCTGCGCCTGTTTTTGCAACATATCGCATACGTGTTGCAGGTGCGATTGCATTTCCAGGGGGATTTTGCTGGGCAAGCGTGGACGGGCCGAGTCAATCAGGGAGGTGACCAGCTTATTCAGACGCTCGGTCTCGGAAATAATAAACCCTAATACTTCACGGCCGTCGTCACTGAGTGTCGGTTCGCGTTTCAGCACATCGGCAGAAGAACGCATGATGCCTAAGGGCGTGCGTACTTCGTGGCTCATGGCTGCGGCCATTTCACCCACTACCGCCAGTTTGGCTGCGCGTGTCAGTTGCTGTTCTGATTCAGCCAGATCTGCCGCCATCTTGGTAAACGTCTGGTGCAGCGCCTGTACTTCGACCGGGCCGCTTAGTGGCGGGCTCACCACGTTCGGCTGTCGAAGTTTTTTTACAAACTCAAGCAGATTATCTAGTGGCTGGGTGATGCGCCTGGCAATCGGCCTGACCAGGATCAGTGAAAACAGCAGAATCACGACTAGCAGAATCAGAAAAATAAGCCCCAGCCGGTGCACCGGGGCGACTGCTACATCGTGCTCTTTATTGAGCTTTACTTCCCAGCCATAGATGGGCAATGTGCTTTGCATGGGAATGTGGGTATGCAAGTTGTAACGGGGCTGCGACCAGTTTCTGGATTGCGCCAAAAGGCGGTCATGTTCGTCCACCAGTGCCAGTTCAGTGGCATGCTGTGCGGCATGGTTGAGTAAATCCTGGATCACTGACCAGTTAAACGTGGCGATCAGGTGGCCCATAGGCTGCAAGGTGAAGTCAGAGTTGATAGGCGTCGATATCATCAACTGATCATTTTGCAAATGGTAGATGGTAATCGGCTGGTCATCTTCCTTAAACGAAAACCATACTGGTGGGCTGCTGAGCCGCTGGTTGATATGGCGCGGATCACTAGAAGCAACAATCGTGGATTGCAGGTCGGCCACATCAATCGAGATATATTGTGCGGCGTAACTGACGCGCGTCTCTTCGAGGAATACCGACAACCGCTTGTCAATATCGCCAATCTGCATGTCCTGCATAATAGCCAGCTGGCTCCAGCTGCGCACGTTTTGCACGCGTTCAAACAGCACGCGATCTATGTGTTCGCCGACCGCTTTACCGGTGGTTTGCAGGTCATGTTTGATCTCGGTGCGCAATGCCGTGCGTGCCTGGTAAAAGCTGAGTACACTCACCAGCAGTGCGGGCAGTAGCCCTGCCAGCAAAAATGCGATCAACAGCATTTTGCGGATGGTTAAAGGGGCGTGTTTTGGCATGGAATATGAGAAAATACGGGCTCAATCATTGGTGTTGCATCAGCTTAATCGGAAAGTGTTTATGTCCACTATTTTACTGCGTTGCGCGGTCAGTGTAATCAGCCTGTGCATGATGTGCAAGCCACTGCTGGCAGAGGAGGAGTCGTCGTTCTGGGACGGCTTCCGCATTGGAGGATACACCAGCGTGGATTTGCATGTGCCGCGCACGGAATCTACCCGGTTGAACTGGAATGAGCTGAGCATGATCGTCACCTGGGATAAGAACTCGCGCATCAAGTTTTTTGGCGAACTGGACCTGGAAAATGTCGCCACTTATACCCACAGGCAAGGCCTGGATTTCCGCGATGTGTATATCAATCCCGAGCGTTTGTATTTTGATGTCAATCTGAATCAAAGCGCTAACCTGCGCATTGGGCGGTTTTTAACGCCATTGGGCCGCTGGAACCAGCTGCATGCCTCTCCGCTGGTGTGGACGGCGAGTAGGCCGCTGGCGACCACTGAGTTATTCCCGAGTTTCACCAGTGGTCTGCAGCTGTTTGGTAACCTCCCCTTTCAAGAGCGTTCGCTGGACTACCAACTGTATATGGCGACCATGAATGCACAGCCTGAAAGCCGTGGCGAGACACAATACAAGGACATGCAGGGTGCCCGCATTGCCATTAATAATATTTTTAATTTCACCGATGAGAACGCTGGTCTGAATACGATAGGTCTTAATGTTTCCAGGTTCCGCAACGAGAAACCGAACGGACCAAAATACGAGTTAATTGGGGTGGATTTTCTATTGGAATTTGGTCGCTGGGAGTTCAGCGGCGAAGCTTATACCCGTAAATCAGAGCAAGGAAAAATCGGCGGCAAAGGCTCCTATCTCCAAAGTGCCTTCCTGATCAAGGATGACTGGTACTGGATCACCAGGTTTGAAAGCCTGCATCAGCGAGCTGATCAGGATGCAGACCGCTGGGTGATCGGTTTAACCAAGCGGCTTAAACCGAATCAGTTGCTAAAGTTTGAAGTGGTGGGCGGGAGCGGCGACTACGAAGATGTTCCGCGTGGATTTACAACTTCATTTGCGATGATGTATTGATGCGTTTGCATTGCCGCATATATTGCTTGTTGCTCATGGCGCTATCGCCTGCCGTTGGCATGGCGGAGGACGCTGTGATCGCCGTCATTGTGTCGGCACAACCCGCGTACAGCGTGCCGGTGGCAACCAATGACCTGGCACCGGTTTACTGGCGCAAAAAGTTATACGACAACCATGGCAAACCGTTGCATCCGGCCAATTTATCCAGTGACCACCCTTTACGCCTGCGCTTTTCGCAGCAGGTGTTACATAGCAGCCCCAGGTCACAGGTGGGCTACTGGAACGAGCTTTACTTCCACGGCACGCAACCGCCCTACACGGTGGAGTCACAAGAGGCCATGATCCGCTACGTGGCATATACCGAAAGTGCGATAGGCTATATCGATGCCTGCAAACTGGATGAGCGCGTGCGCGCCATTTTGTGGGTCGCCGGCAATAAGGTTCTCAGCGACCCGCCCAGCCTACGTTGCAGCGCTGCTACGCCTTAACGCTGCGTTGCGGATGGCTTTCGCTGTTTCTGGCGGTGCTTCCTGGCGGACCACCGTTGGCGCAGTCTGAGGGACTTGCGGTAACACAGGCAACGGCGGCAATTTGAGTTCTGCACGTACCTCAGGGTTGGCAATCAGCCAGTTGTAGTGTGAGTGGCAAGTGTCTGATTTCAACTCATAGGCCGTCAGCAAGGTGCAGAACAAATCATCATGGCTCAGGGGGTAGTCCTGGTAAGGCTGCACCTGGTTGATGGCGTAATCAAACTGTTTTCCCAGCCATAAAATGGCCGGTACATGGGTTTGCTCCTTGGGTGCGATCATATAAGGCGCTGCGTGCAGATAGAGGCCGTGTTCACCCAGCGACTCGCCGTGGTCAGCCACATACAACATCGCCGTTTCATGGGTGTTGTCATATTTCTTCAGTAATTGAATCACCTCACTCAAAAAATAATCGGTATACAAAATCGCGTTGTCATAAGCGTTATCAATTTCCTGCTGGCTGCATTGGGATAGATCGCTGCTGCGGCACACCGGCGTGAATTTCTCAAACGCTTTCGGGTAGCGGCGATAATACTCAGGGCCATGATTACCCATCTGGTGTAATACGATCATGATGTCTTTGTTCGCATGGGCCTGAATGTAAGTGTCCAGGCCGTCCAACATGCCGACATCCCTGCACTCGGTATCACACACCTTGTTCATGGCCGGAGACTGAAAGTCCTCATACGCCATGCGCGTGGCCACGCCTTTTGAATCGGAGTTGTTATCGCGCCATAACACGCTGATGTTGTGTTCTTTCAATACATCGAGCGCATTTTCCATATGCCTGGCTTTTTTTGCCGAATACTGCTGCCTGCCGAGCACAGAAAACATGCAAGGCACCGACACGCCGGTGGATGTGCCGCATGAAGTGACTTGTTTAAAGCTCACCACGTTTTCTTGCTGCAGGCGCGGATTAGTCAGTTTATGGTAGCCGTTGAGTGAGAAGCGGTCATAGCGCGCCGTTTCACCCACCACCATGATCACCAGTTCATGTCTGGAGCTGGCGCCTATTTTTTGCGTATCGGTTGCCACCTGTTCAAGCGCCTGGCTCTCAGGGATGCTCAGACGTTGATTCGCCCATTTAAGGATCGAATAATGCATAAAGCTTGGGTTGGCATACATGCGCGCCAGTTTGTGTTCGCGGATAAAGCTGGCATAGCCAGCGGAATAAGGCCATACACAAGTCACCATCACCACCAGTAACAACCCGATGTGCAAGGCCCGCATGCGCAGGCTGTCGCGTTGAAACCAGTGCTGTGGCGCTTTAAACAGCAACCAAAAAGCAGGTAACACACCGAGCACACTGACAAATGCGACCATATTCCACGAAAGTAGACCTACCGCTTCTTTTTGGTCGGTTTGCAACAGGTTATCCAGCATCACCGTATCGATGATGATGCCGAATTCCTGCATGTAAAACCCGGCAAACGCACTGCTGAAAAGCACCAGTGCCAATAGCCAGCGTGCACTGCGCCCATGGCTGATCAGCAATAGCCATAAGGCAGTGACTAGCGTAAAAAACAATAACAGGCTAAGTAGCAAACCGCTTTGCCCGCCCAGTGGAGGGTAGAGCTGAGTCAGGTGTGACACCAGAGCATAGTTATCAAAAAACATCAGCCACAGTGTCACGCCCCAGATCAATAAAATCTGCGGTGTGAATAGCTGGCGCAATGCTGCCGGAAAGGAAAAGTTTTTCATGCGTAACTGTCTTTTAAATAAGAGCGATTGGCGTAGCCACTACGGGAAAATGACAACACGCACAACAGCAAAGCGCACATCAGCCATGCCGATGTCAGCGTGTGGGAGAGGAAATGCGCACCGCGCATTTGCTGGCACCAGCCAAGTAACAGGCCGACTGCCAGCCCGGCAATGGCCACTGCCAGCGCTTTACGTGGCGCATGCGGTAACCAGCACAGGCACAAGGCGGATAGCCATAAGCCGCTGCTGGCATGCCCGGCCGGAAAGCAGTGTCCGGCCATGTTTGGGATATGTGCAGCAAATGCAGGAAACCACGGTAAGCTGCCGCCGTAGCGGGTGACATCCCATGGGCAGGCATGTGGCATCTGGTGTTTGAGCCACGACACCAGCCCGCTATGGGTGACAGCCAGCAGGGTCACCCAGCGCAGGCGGTATTGATGTGTCGCTAACAGCCAGCTTGGGCGCAATTGTTGAGGCAGTAGTGCTAACACCAGGAGCATCAGCCACACCACAGTGAATAGCTGTCTGGCATAGTCATGCATCACCGTGTCGTAGAAAAACACGTGCTGATAGGTGAACTGTCCGCGGCTGGCATCAAACATGCGGTCGGCCAGTGTCAAGTCCAGCGTCGTGTAATTTGCCAGGGCGACAATGCCCAAAGCACTCGCGCCGAGCAAGCTCCACAACCAGCCTAGTCGCGTGTTGGCAAGCCAGCGCTCCATGTCGCGACCTCATTCTCAGGAAAGTTGATGGTGCCAGGCAAGGTTTGCAGTTTGCCTAAATAGGGGTCGCCGACCAGGATGCTGTCTGGCATGAATTTCGCGTTGACGATGCTTTCATCAGGTCGGAAGCCATCGAACGACAGCCCCACCAGGTCTGCCAGCGTGTAGATCAAATCGGCATTGTCATACTGCTGATGCGTATCTACGTTCGCGAGCAGTGTTTTGGCGTTGAACCAGTTGCCGGAGTGCCAGATAATCAGCGGGATGCTGTACATCGGTAATGTAGGCGCGGCTTCATTCCGCCCCTGGAAATCGTGTGGTGCCGTGTCATACACATCCTCGCCATGGTCAGAGAAATACATCAGCAGGCTATGTTGCTGTTTGGCTTTCAGCGTCGAAATCAGCTGCGCCATGATCCAGTCGTTGTAGCGGATGGCATTGTCATAACTGTTGATCAAGGCAGTTTTGTCTTCATCCAGCCCGGCTGCGGGTAAGCCTTGCGCCGTTTTAAACACGTCAAATTTTTCCGGGTAGCGGTAGCTGTACTTCATATGCGTGCCCAGCAGGTGCACGATGATCAGCTTTTTCGGATGCGGGTCGTTGAGGCTTTCGGCAAACGGTGCCAATACTTTTTCATCAAAGCTGTAGGCATTCTGGCGACGCTCGTTATTAAGGAAATATTGTTTATCCGCCTGCTTGGCAAACGTCGTCAGCATGGTGTTGCGGCCAGTCAATGTCTGCTGGTTGGTGATCCAGGTGGTGTGGTAACCCGCCTGCTTCATCATCGCCACCAGCGAGGGTTTTGTCTTGTAATCATCCGGGTGCTTCTGGTCAGCAAAAGTCAGCACCTGCTGCAGGCTTTCAATGGTATTCGGCCGTGGCGAATACACATTTTCAAACACTGTCAGTTCATGCTTGATTTTGTTTAACTCGGGGTTGGTATCGCGGCCATAGCCGTACAAACCCATGTGCAGACGTGAAGTCGATTCACCGATCACCAGCACCACGGTGGTCGGCCCCGGTTTGGCTTGTTCCGAGAACTGCGCCAGCGGTGGGATGCTGTTCATGGTCAGCAAAGTGCGGTTCACCTCGTCCAGTTGCTGCTGGTAGTTGAGGTAACCCAGCGCCAGTTGGTAAGGCGGCACGCCGCTAAAGTGCTTGTTAAAGCTTTTATAGGCGTAACCCCACTCATTTTGCAGGGCCGGTTTGATCGGCGATGAAAACGCGATCAGCACGGTGATCAGGGTATACACCGCCGCTCGCGATTTTGAGAGCACGGCCGGTTTCAATGCACGCCAGTACACAGCGGGAATCAGGATAAATGCCAGCAAAACCAGCAAGATCCACCAGGAGAAGTAGTTATGCAGATATTCCTGTGATTCGCTTTTATTCGATTCAAACAGGATCATCATCAGGCTTTGGGTCAGCTCCTGGCGATACACCAGGAAGTAAGCGAGGCCGGGTAAAGCAGATGCACCGATAAATGCGGCGATACCCGCGCTCCATGCGCGCAACCGTTGCGGTTGCCACCAAAGCGGGATCAGCCATAAAGTGGACACGATCACTGCGTCTTTAAAGCCCTCCAGTGATGAAGCGCCAAATAGCCACAGCAGAAATTGCGTTAATCCGCCCAGTAGTAAAAACAGGCCATAGGCGCGTAAAAATGGATGCTTCACAAAGACTTCCCTTATTATTTTGAATCAATACGGGTATGTCTTTGCAAGCGTTATGCCATGTGGCGATGAAGTGTGGAGATATGGTTAACTATATGATTTAAATGTGTTTTTTATTGGTGTGATGAATAAATCAGTGAAGAGCCACTGCAAACATTGCAGAAAGCAGGGGGTACACAGAACATCAAACTCTGCAAAAGATGCAGGGTTTGATGGGCGGGGGGGAGTTATGTGTTTGTCAATAACACGTGAGGGTTCACGTAAAACATGCGTTTCCATCCCTGCGTTTCCAATGTGATATCAGCCAGGTCAGGCAAAAACCTGAATATGCTGTAATGCAGGTGTGGCGGCTTGCCGATGGCATTCCCGCTATTGCCTACCGTGCCGACGGCGCTGTGCTGGGTGACGATAGCAAAAGGGCTGACCTGAATGGTGTCCAGATGCGCATAATAGTGAATCCGGCATTTAGGAGAAATGATGGCAACGACATGACCACCTCTTGCCAGCGCTCCTGCATACAGTACCAGCCCCTTGCTGGCAGAGTGCACCGGCCTGCCTTTATTGGCGAATATATCAATCCCTTTATGCACCCCGGATTTTCCCCAGGGCGCAAACCAGTAGCTATCACGGTTCCAGTCTTTGGCAGAAGCATGTAATACCGGGATGATGACCTGCTCAGGGATGAACGGGCTGAGCAGGATCCAGCTGATGAACACATAAATGATTTTTTTCATGAAATGACCTTTCAAAAACCGGCGGCCTGGGCCGCTCGCCTTTTAATGGGCGGTTTCCCGCCCATGATGCAGATTAGTCCTGGCGCAGGGCATACCAGTCAACTTTGCGCGTCACCACCATAGTGAAAGCCAGCAAGCTGAATATGAGTATCGAACCCATGAGCAGCGCATTGTCTTCCGAGATAAGAATGCCGTATAAAGTGGCATATAACAGCCCGAGTTTGAGTGAAAATACGACACCGAAACGCACGTTTTTCATGATGTTTGCGAGGTAGTAGCCGATGAGGCTGACGCAGCCAACACTGGCAATGCCGTAGGCATAGGCAAAGCCGATATGCTCGGCAAGTGAGATCAATAACAGATAAAAAACGGCCATGGCCAGCCCGACCAGGGTGTATTGCGCCGGGTGTATGCGTAGCTGTTTCAGGATTTCAAAGATAAAGAAGCCAGCAAACGTCAGGCCGATAAACAACAGGCCATATTTGGTGGCACGGTCCGATAAGCTGTAGATATTGATGGGCTCGACAAAACCAACGCTGATGGCTGCTAAGTCAAGTGCGTCAGCGTTGTGGGCCAGTTGAGTGAGCAGTAGCGCCTGCACACTGCTGGACAGTGAAGAAACTTCCCATGTTGCCTGGAAGCCATGCTGGTCGATTTTCTGGCTGGCAGCATCAGGTAAGAAGTTGCCATCAAAATGCGGGTGCTGCCAGCTGGAGTGTAACTGGACTGTATTCTTGTCAGCCACAGGGATCACCTTGAATTGCTGCATGCCGCGGATATGCAGGTTCAATTTGAAAGCAACGCTATGCTGTTCCGGTTTTAAACTATCAAGGTCAGCATGAATGCCGGCCATTGATAAAGGCAACTGGCTGCCTTGTTTCAAGGCGATTTTTTGACCATCCCAGTTTAATACCGGTTGCCCATCAATACCGCGTGTGTCACTGAGCCCTATCGATAACACAGGGCGACCCATGATGAGTTTGCCATTTTTATGCTGTGGTTCGAGTTTGATCTGATCCAGATTGAATGAGCCGGAAACATCCCCATTGAAGCGATACATCAAGGCTTTGAAAATGCCTCTTTGTTTCACATTGTGGGTAAAACCGCCGGCGATATCCAGTGTGCTGGGCAGCAAATAAAGGCGCTTCTCATCTTTATATTCAACAAGGGTTTGCGAGTCACCACTGCCTCGTGTTTCTGAGTAATGTTCTGCGTAAGGGATGATCAGGATAGGGCCGGTCAACGTTTGTGCTGCGGTGGAAGATTGCGCGATATCGCTTTCTACCGCGACTTGCCTGGCCTGACGTTCGATAATCAAATCATTGACATAGCCTATGGCCAGCGACATGAGCAGTATCAGCCCCAACATCCCCAGCGATTTGTATAACAGTGGTTTTTGCATGGCAAACTCCTTGATGAAAGAGTTTGCAGCTTAGAGGGCGTGCGTGAAGCGATGTTGTGGTGAATGTGAAGCGAGTGTGAAGTGGCCGGGTCAGATATTAGCCAGGCCAAAGCAGGCTGGCAATCACTCCGCCGCTTTCTGCATTGGCAATCGCGAATTTGCCGCGATGCAATGCCATGATCTGGAGGACGAAGTTCAGGCCTAGCCCGGTGCTTTTTTGTCCGGCATTGGGGGTGTTGGCTGGCCTGGCAAGTGAATAGAATTTATCACTGACCCTGCTGAGGGCATAATCGGGAATGCCACTGCCTTCATCCTTGATCTGTAAACAGACGCCTTCAACCGTATGGCTCAAACGAATGTGGATTTTGCTGTTATCCGGGCTGAAATCCAGCGCATTTTCCAGCAGATTGCTGAGGGCCTGCCCGCACAAAAAAGCATCCCCCTGTATGGATAGTGCGGGGTCCAGGCTGGTGATCAGCTTGATGTTGCGTTGATCGGCACGGTCTTTGACGAGCTGGGTTTGTTGCGTGACCAATGTTGCAAGCGTGATGTTGACCGGAAGCGCCAGCATCTGTTGCTGTTCAAGCGCAGCCAGCCCCAGTATGTTTTGTACCATGTGTTGCAGGCGATGGCTTTGCGTTTTGATGCTATTGAGAAAGTGCGTGCGGTCTTGCACCGGCATCTCGGGTTCTATCAATTCAACGGCTGCCTGTATCGCCGTGATCGGGCTTTTCAACTCATGCGTTAACTGCTGGATGGCGTGCTGGAGATGCTGGTGACCATCCAGCTCGTCACGCATGGTTTTCATCGCTTGTGCCAGCTCTGCCAGCTCATCATTGCTGGAATCCGGCGCTACTGCTTTTTTGCCTTGCGCCACCGCTATGGCATAGTCACGCAGGCGGTGAATGGCACGCGTAAAGCGCCAGGTAAACGCAACGCCCAGTCCTAGCGATAATACAAACAATAACGCGCCCCAGCCCATGATTTTCTGTTGTGCGCGCCGGATGAATGGCTGCATGGTGCTATTGGGTTTTGCCACGGTTAACACGCCTATGGTCTGGCCCATGTCTAAAATAGGCGCTGCTACATACATGATGGTGTCGCCATCGGGATTGGCCGGGTTGGTAGGCGTAGAACGGGCGCCGTACTGGCCTTTCAGCGTGAGATATACATCGTTCCAGTGCGAATAATCCTGGCCGGTCGCCAGTGCCTGAGAGTCAAACACCACGATGCCCTGGCGATCGGTGATGTAAACACGGTAATCTGCCGTAGATTTAGGAATGCCCCAGATGCTGGCAACGCCTGATTTGGCCTGGTAATTCTGCAGGCTTTCTGCAAACTGGCCATGCTGGATAGTGCCTTGTTTCAAGTCATATTTTGCCAGTTCGGCGAGTACATTGGCAGTGTCTACCAGCGTATCTTCCATCGCTTGCCGTACACCGGGCTTCACCTCGTCGACGAATACCACCAGGACAAACCATGCGGCCAGGCCGACCAGCAAAAAATAACCAAGAAAAATTTTCAGGCTGATTTTCATGCGGGCGATTATGGCAGCAAGCTATATCCCATGCCTCTGTGTGTCACTATCAACTCCTGGGTGGCCAATGCATGGGTAAGGGATAGTTCACGGAGCTTGTTACGCAGGGTTTTAATATGGGTATCCACCGTGCGCTCCATGGTTTCTTCAGCGGATTGCCAGATGGTATCCATCAAGGTAGTCCGCGAGAATACGCGGTGTGGTTGCTGCACCAGTGTTTTGAGTAGCAGATATTCATAACGCGTGAGCTGCAGCAAATGCTGGTGGTAATAGATCCTGCTAGCCAGTTCATCTAATTGGAAGCCTGCCACCAGATGGGTGTTTTCCGGATGCAAGCGACGGTGTATGGCTTTAATTCTGGCAATGATCTCGCGCGGGCTGAATGGTTTAGGCACGTAGTCATCTGCACCAATCTCCAGCCCGAGTATGCGGTCGACTTCATGGTCACGCGCAGTCAGGAAAATGACCGGCGTTTCGCAAAAGCGGCGTAGTTGCTTGCAGACCTCAAAGCCTGTCATATCCGGTAAGCCTATGTCCAGGATGATCATGTCAAAGGATTGCTGTTTCAGAAGGTCCAGCGCCTGCTGGCCTAAGGTGACGTGTCTGGCCTGCATTTGCTCAGACTGACAGGCATAAATAAGCGTTTCAGCGATAGAGGGTTCATCCTCAACAATCAGAATATGTAATGGCATGCTGTTATTCTAGAGCAGAATGCTCAGCCACCACCAGCGCTTCAATGCAGGCTTTCATTCATTGTGAGGAGGGCATACGCTGATTAACCGGGCATGCTCATGGCACGCCTGATTACTCCCACTCCAGTTGCGGGTAGATCACATTCACATTGCGGCGATTGGCGATCTCAAACAGCAGCCATTTTTTGCGTTCCGATTCGGCGGCGGTGTCCATGGTCTGCTCCATGCTAATGCCTTTTTTGATACTGGTGCGCACATCGGCCAGCAGCAGGTTCAGGTAACGCAGTTCATCGCCAATCATGGTTTTCTGGTCTGCGCTTTCTTGTCCGTGGCCAGGTACGATCAGGGCATATTGCGTCTGGTTGATTTTCTCCAGTACCGAGATCAGCCCTTTAATATCGCCTTCTACCACCGGAGTGCGTTGTGCAAAGACCAGGTCGCCGGTGAATAAGATATTGGTTTTACTATCCAGCACCGTCAGGTCGGTATGCGTGTGCGCTACGGTTTGCGATTGCAGTTGCAATACGCGATCGCCTAAATCCAGGGATAACTGACTATGTACGGCAGTGTCAGGCGGGATGGTGGTACTGGCTTTGCCTGCATCGCCGAGCAGGCTGGCATTGAGTTTTTCGTATTGCTCTTTGCGCAGCAACATGGTGTTGGCCAGTTTTTCATGGCCGACAAAGTGCACGGGCTCGCCCTGAAAAGCCGCATTGCCATAAGTGTGGTCAGGGTGCACATGGGTGTTGATCACATATTTCACTGGCAACTGGCTGATGCCGCGTATGGCTTGCAGTAATTGCTCGCCGGTATGTTTGCTGCCGCCGCTATCAATCACGGCGATGGCGTCGCGGCCAACCACCACGCCCAGGTTGCAGATATCGCCCTGGTAACCATCGTCAATATCCTGATGCTTGCCATGGTGGACATACACGCCATCGGCAACTTTCTTCAACTCAAAACTGTCTGCCCACACATGACTACAAAACGTTACAAAGCCGAATGTAACACCGACACACACTCGCCTGATTTTTGATAACATGCTGACTCACCCATGAATGTTTCATACATCATAATCAATATATTCATGAGTACAAAGTGACAGTTGTCACAGGGGATTTCAAGGAGAAGACATGAGTTCTACGCAACGATATACCAAAGTTGCCGTTATTTTGCATTGGCTGATTGCACTGGCGATCGCCGGAATGTTTGCACTGGGGTGGTATATGGGCGGGCTGCCGAAAGATGGCCCTAAACAAACCGAGTTTGATTTATTTGGCTGGGGCATTTATAGCTGGCATATGGATGAACCGGGCAGTGCACGTACCCTGTATTTTAATTTGCACAAATCACTGGGCTTTACCTTGTTGTGGCTGGTGGTGTTCCGCGTGTTCTGGCGCGTGAGCCATACACCGCCTGCCATGCTAAGCAACTCTACCTTTGAGCGTAAGCTGGCGACTGCCGCACATCATTTCCTGTATGTGCTGATGGTAGCGATGCCGCTGACTGGCGTATTAATGACGCTATATAGCAAATATGGCTTGAAGTGGTTTGGGCTGGAAGTATTTGGTGGCCTGGATAATGCGGATTTGCGCGATATTTTCAAAGACTCGCACGAGTTGTTTGCGACTATTTTGCTGGTCGTTATTGCCCTGCATGTCATCGGTGCGCTTAAACATTACTTTATTGATAAGGATAAAACCTTATCGCGCATGACGCTCAAGTAAGCGTTGCACAATAAAAAAATCCCGCTTTATTTAAGAGCGGGATTTTTTATACAGCCTGTTATTGGTGGTATTGCGGGCTGAGCTTGCGCACCGTCTCTAGCATACAGGCCGCGTGTTCTGGCGGCGTCCACTGCGTGATGCCATGACCAAGGTTAAACACATGGCCATGGCCATGGCCGTAACTTGCCAGAATACTGGCGACTTCTTTTTCAATCGCTGCGGGTGAGCTGAGTAAAATCGCCGGGTCCATATTGCCTTGCAAGGCGACTTTGTCACCCACGCGCCGGCGGGCATTGCCTACGTCCATGCTCCAGTCCAGGCCCAACGCATCTGCGCCAATTGCGGCCTGGGCTTCCAGCCATAAGCCGCCACCTTTAGTGAACACAATACAGGGCACCTGGCGGCCTTCCGCGGTTTTAGTCAGGCCAGCCACAATTTTCTGCATATAGTTGAGCGAGAACTCGGTATAGGCGTTGTGTGACAGCGCGCCGCCCCAGGAATCAAAAATCATCACTGCCTGCGCACCAGCGGCAATCTGCGCATTCAGGTACTGGATCACGGTCTGCGCGGTGATTTCCAGGATGCGGTGTAACAGTTCCGGCCTGGCATAGCCCATTTTCTTGGTATTCAGGAAATCAGTGCCGCCTTTGCCTTCCACCATATAGGTCGCCAGTGTCCACGGGCTGCCGGAAAAGCCTATCAGTGGCACACGGCCATTGAGTGCCTTGCGGATACTGCTGACCGCATCAAACACATATTGCAGCTTGGACATATCCGGAATTTCCAGGTTGAGGATATCGGCCTCGTCCTGCAAAGTGCGCTCAAATTTCGGCCCTTCACCTTCTTCAAAATAAAGCCCCAGGCCCATGGCGTCCGGGACGGTCAGAATGTCACTGAACAGGATAGCGGCATCCAGCTGCGGATAACGGTCCAGCGGCTGCAAGGTCACTTCCGTGGCAAACGACGGGCTTTGGCACAGCTGCATAAAGCTGCCGGCAGTTTTACGGCTCTCGCGATACTCAGGTAAGTAGCGCCCGGCCTGGCGCATCATCCAGACTGGCGTGTAGTCGGTAGGCTGGCGCAGTAATGCACGTAAAAAAGTATCGTTTTGCAGTTGGCTCATGGGTGGCAGGGTCTTGATTCGTATCCAGGCGTAAACGGTTGGATACTCAGTTTGACCAGTCAAAAATCAAAATAGCATTATAAAGTGCGCCGCCTGCTTTCACCTGAAAGAATGGTGTTTTTTTGCGTCAGCGCAAACAAAAACGCCGATGATATGACTCATCGGCGCTTACTTACCCGGTGACGCATTAACGTGGCAGGGTAGAATCTCCCATCAGGAACACATCTACTTCACGCGCACACTGACGGCCTTCGCGTATTGCCCATACCACCAGCGATTGTCCGCGGCGGATATCACCGGCAGCGAATACCTTGGCTTTGCTGGTTTTGTAGCAGCCTGCACCATCGGTGGTGGCTTTGGCATTGCCACGGTTGTCTTTTTCCACACCAAACGCATCCAGCACTTTCTGGATAGGTGAGACAAAGCCCATCGCTAAAAATACCAGGTCGGCTTTAATGGTGAATTCAGAGCTCGGCACTTCAGTCATCTTGCCGTCTTTCCACTCTACGCGCGCACCTTTCAGTGCGGTCAGTTTGCCATTCTCACCTATCAATTCTTTGGTGGTGATAGACCAGTCGCGCGCTGCGCCTTCTTCATGCGAGCTGGAAGTACGCATTTTCAGCGGCCAGTTTGGCCATACCATGGCTTTGTTTTCTTTTTCTGGCGGTTGCGGCATCAACTCGAATTGAGTGATGCTGGCCGCGCCGTGACGGTTAGAAGTACCTACACAATCAGAACCAGTGTCACCGCCGCCGATCACAACCACGTGTTTGCCGGTGGCTTTGATCTGGTCAGGCACGTTATCGCCCGCGACCATTTTATTGTTCGGTGTCAGGAAATCCATGGCGAAATGCACGCCATCCAGTTCACGGCCAGTCACTGGCAAGTCACGTGGCAACTCTGCACCACCAGCCAGGATCACCGCGTCATAGTCGCGCTCAAGGTCGGTCGCACTGACGTTTTCGCCTACGTATTGGTTGACCTTGAAGGTCACGCCTTCGGCTTCCATCTGTGCCACACGGCGGTCAATACCGGATTTATCCAGTTTGAAATCGGGGATGCCGTAACGCAGCAAGCCACCGATACGGTCATTTTTCTCGTACACAGTCACGCTGTGACCGGCACGCGCCAATTGTTGTGCGGCTGCCAGGCCGGCAGGGCCAGAGCCAACAACAGCAATGTGCTTACCGGTCTTGTTCGGGTTGATTTGCGGGGTGACCCAGCCGTTTTCCCAGGCTTTATCGATAATCGCGTGCTCTATGGATTTGATGCCCACCGGGTCATTATTGATATTAAGCGTACAGGCGGCTTCACATGGGGCCGGGCAGATACGGCCGGTAAAATCCGGGAAGTTGTTGGTTGAATGCAGCACATCGATCGCATTGCGCCAGTCCTGATGGTATACCAGGTCATTCCAGTCCGGAATAATGTTGTTCACAGGACAGCCGGTCGTGCAGAACGGAATGCCACAGTCCATACAACGGGCACCTTGTTGTTTGGCCTGGTCGTCTGTCAAATGCAGAACAAACTCTTTGTAGTTTTTGACGCGTTGCTGCACTGGCAGATTTTCTTCTGCCAGGCGATCAAACTCCATAAAACCTGTGACTTTACCCATGTTAAATTATCTCTTCCCTATCACACCACTCAGGCGCAACCTTAACTAGGCCCCGCGCGTACGCGGGGTATTCAATAAACAAAAACGATTAAGCAGCTTGTTTGGCAGAAGCCGCAGCCATTTCGGTCAGTACGCGTTTGTATTCGTTCGGGAACACCTTGACGAATTTTGCGCGTGCGGCTGGCCAGTCCGCCAGGATGTCTTTGGCACGTGGGCTACCGGTCAGCGCTGCGTGCTGTTCGATCAAGCCTTTCAGCAACACTTCATCAGGCTGGCCCATATGCTGTACTTTGCCCACGTCCGCTTCGGCGGTTTCGACTTTTTCCAGTGAGACCATGCTCATGTTGCAGCGTTTGGCGAACTGGCCATCGATATCGTAAATGTAAGCAATACCGCCACTCATGCCGGCTGCAAAGTTCTGGCCGGTTGGGCCGAGTACAAGTACAGTACCGCCGGTCATGTATTCGCAACCATGGTTGCCCACACCTTCAACAATCGCCGTCGCGCCAGAGTTACGCACGCAGAAACGCTCGCCCGCCACGCCACTCAGGAAGCTCTCGCCGGTAGTTGCGCCGTACATGACGGTGTTGCCGACAATGATGTTCTCGTAAGACAAGCCACGGAAAGTGGTTGGTGGTTTGATGATGATACGACCGCCACACAAGCCTTTACCCACGTAGTCATTACCTTCACCGGTCAGCTCAAAGGTGATACCTTTGGCCAGGAAAGCGGCAAAGCTCTGACCTGAAGTGCCGGTGAAATTGACATGAATGGTACCGTTTGGCAGGCCATCATTGCCGTAACGACGTGCCACTTCATGCGACAGCATGGTGCCCGCAGTACGGTTGGTGTTCATGATCGGCAGGTTCAAGGTGACTTTTTCACCTTTTTCCAGCGCGGCTTGTGACAGCTCAATCAGTTTGTTATCCAGCGCCTTGGCAATGCCGTGGTCCTGAATGTCATTGTTTTTGCGCGAAACACTGGCTGGCATGTCTGGCAGGTGGAAAATCTTGCTGAAGTCCAGGCCATTGATTTTCCAGTGTGCTATGCCGGCTTTCATGTCCAGCAGATCAGCGCGACCAATCAGGTCATCTACTTTCGCAATACCGATGCTGGCCATCAATTCGCGCAACTCTTCAGCCACAAAGAAGAAGTAGTTCACCACGTGTTCCGGCTGGCCGGTAAATTTCTTGCGCAGTTCCGGGTCTTGTGTCGCCACGCCTACCGGGCAGGTGTTCAAATGACACTTACGCATCATGATACAGCCTTCAACCACTAGCGGCGCGGTCGCAAAACCAAACTCATCTGCACCCAGCAAGGCGCCAATCAGTACGTCACGGCCGGTTTTCATCTGGCCATCAACTTGCAATACGATACGGCCACGCAACTGGTTAAGCACCAGGGTTTGCTGTGTTTCAGCCAGGCCAAGTTCCCATGGCGTACCTGCGTGTTTGACTGAGGATAATGGTGATGCACCAGTACCGCCGTCATGGCCTGCAACCACGATATGGTCAGATTTGGCTTTTGCCACACCTGCCGCCACTGTGCCGATGCCGGTTTCTGACACCAGTTTGACTGAAATAGACGCTTTTGGATTGGCGTTTTTCAAATCGTGAATCAGCTGTGCCAGATCTTCAATCGAATAAATATCGTGGTGCGGTGGCGGTGAGATCAAACCTACGCCAGGCACTGAGAAGCGCAGTTTCGCGATGTATGGCGAGACTTTATGCCCTGGCAGTTGACCGCCTTCACCTGGCTTGGCACCTTGTGCCATCTTGATCTGGATCTGATCAGCGCTGCTGAGGTATTCCGCCGTCACACCAAAGCGGCCGGAGGCCACTTGCTTGATGCGTGAACGCAAGGAATCACCTGCTTTGAGCGGCACATCCGCTTCAATCAGTTCGCTGCCCAATACTTCAGCAATGCTGGAATCCACTTGTACCGGGATAAAGCGTTTAACGTCTTCACCACCTTCGCCGGTATTGGATTTGCCGCCGATACGGTTCATGGCTACGGCCAGCGTCGCATGCGCTTCGGTAGAGATAGAGCCCAGTGACATCGCGCCTGACGCAAAGCGTTTAACGATCTCTTTAGCTGGCTCAACCTGATCCAGCGGAATCGCCGCGGCGGCTGGTTTGATTTCAAACAGGCCACGCAAAGTCATATGGCGACGGCTCTGGTCATTGATCAGCGCAGCATATTCTTTGTAAGTATCATATTGACCAGTACGGGTCGCACTTTGCAGTTTGCTGATCGATTGCGGTGTCCACAAATGCTCTTCACCGCGTACACGGAAAGCGTATTCACCGCCGGCTTCCAGCGCGTTCAACAAAGTAGGGTCGTTACCGAATGCCTGGTCATGCATGCGCATGGTTTCTTCAGCTACCTGCTCCAGGCCTATGCCTTCGATCTGGCTGACAGTGCCGGTGAAGTAGTCATTCACGAACTGGCTGTTGAGGCCGATCGCTTCAAAAATCTGCGCGCCACAATAAGACTGGTAAGTAGAAATGCCCATTTTTGACATGACTTTATACAGGCCTTTGCCAACTGCTTTGACAAAGTTTTTGCCCGCTTTTTCAACGTCGCTGGTCAAGGTCTTCATGGTTTCATATACCAGCCATGGACACACCGCTTCGGCACCGTAACCTGCCAGCAAGGCAAAGTGGTGCACTTCACGTGCAGAACCGGTATCAATCACCAGGCCAGTGCTGGTACGCAAGCCGGCTTTCACCAGGAACTCGTGTGTGGCCGAACAGGCCAGCAAGGCAGGAATCGCCACGCGGCTTGCGGAAACAGTACGGTCAGACAAGATCAGTACGTTGTAACCATCGTGCACGGCTTTTTCAGCCTGGTCATGCAGGATGTCCAGCGCCTGTTTCATGCCGTCTTTGCCTAAGGCCGCATCGTAAGTCAGATCCAACACGATGGACTTGAATTGGCCCTGGGTCAAGGTGTCGATATTTTTAAGTTTTTCCAGCCCTTCCAGGCTGATCACCGGCTGGCTGCTTTCCAGGCGCAGAGGCGGGTTGGTTTCATCTATACCCAGCAGGTTAGGTTTGGGGCCAATAAAGGTGACCAGTGACATCACCAACTCTTCACGAATCGGGTCGATTGGCGGGTTGGTCACTTGCGCAAACAACTGTTTGAAATAGTTGTACAGGGTTTTGGCTTTGTTGGATAACACTGGCAAAGCCGCGTCGTTACCCATAGAGCCAGCACCTTCTTCACCGTTATCCAGCATCGGTTGCAGAACAAATTTGAGATCTTCCTGCGAGTAGCCAAAGGCTTGCTGGGTATCCAGCAGATTCGCCTGCAAGGCGACTTCGCCAGTGCCTGCAGCAGGCAACTCAGTCAGGTGGAAACGCGTCTGCTCGATCCATTGGCGATAAGGCTTGGCCTGCGCCAGCTCTTGTTTGACTTCTTCATCGTCAATGATGCGGCCTTGCTCCATGTCGATCAGCAACATTTTGCCTGGTTGCAAGCGCCATTTCTTCACGATTTTTTCTTGCGGGAAGGTGATCACACCCATCTCAGATGCCATCATGACGATGTCGTCTTCAGTCACCAGGTAACGCGCAGGACGCAAACCGTTACGGTCCAGTGTGGCACCTATCATTTTGCCGTCGGTAAATGCCACCGCAGCCGGTCCATCCCATGGCTCCATAATGGCAGCGTGATATTCGTAGAAAGCGCGGCGGTCTTCATCCATCAGCGGATTGTTGTTCCAGGCTTCCGGAATCAGCATCATCATGGCGTGTGGCAGGCTGTAACCGCCAGCCACCAGCAACTCCAGACAGTTGTCGAAGCAGGCTGAGTCAGACTGGCCTTCTACAATCAGTGGCCACAGTTTTTCCAGGTCTTCACCCAGCACTGTGGATTTTATGGTCTCGTGACGGGCCGTCATCCAGTTGACGTTGCCTTGCACGGTATTGATCTCGCCGTTGTGCGCAATCATGCGGAATGGGTGGGCAAGATCCCAGGCCGGGAAAGTATTGGTAGAGAACCGCTGGTGAACCAAAGCCAGTGCAGACACCACGCGAGCGTCTTTCAGGTCTTTGTAATAAACACCGACTTCATTCGCCAGCAGCATGCCTTTATAGACAATGGTGCGGGAAGAGAATGAAGGCATGTAAAACTGCGCGTTATCCTGCAAGCTGAGTTTGCGGATGGCATGCTCGATGCGTTTGCGGATAACAAAACATTTGCGTTCAAAAGTATTGCTGTCAGCAGAGGTGCTGGCAATAAATACCTGGCGCATCACGGGTTCTACTGCACGGGCAGCATCGGCAATATTGCTGTTGTCGACTGGCACATCGCGCCAGCCCAGCAATGTCTGGTTTTCTTCAGCGATGATCTGCGCAAAAATGGCTTCACATTTGGCGCGGTTATCCGCACCTTGCGGCAGAAACGCCTGACCAACAGCATATTGGCCAGCAGCAGGCAATGTCATGCCTAATGATGCGGCTTCTTCACGCATAAAGGTGTCAGGCATTTGCATCAGCAAGCCAGCACCGTCACCCAGTTTCGGGTCATAGCCAGTGGCACCACGGTGGGTCAGGTTATCGAGCAGTTGCAGGCCTTTTGCAACAATGTCGTGGCTCTTCTGGCCTTTAATATGGGCAACAAAGCCCACGCCACAGCTATCTTTTTCGTGGCGTCTGTCGTATAAACCCTGCGATTGCGGGGCCAAACCGATCTGGTTGTCCAGAGCGGTTGCGGTATCTTGAGAAACACTCATCACGTTGTTGTCGGACTGCATATCCATTGCCAGATTCTTCACTTACAAAACATTTGGAGGAACCTTCAATGATACCGTTAAAGTTTAGCAATTTCAATCGTTTAGCCTGCGTTAAATAACTCAGCATCACTTTTTAATCACATAATTGAGAATCATTTTCATTTGTTGATTGTCGTGGGTGGAAATCATGCGGAAGTCAGGCAACGCTCGATATTAAATTAAGGCGATACCGTGCGGCTTTCAGTTGAATATTGCGCGCCATTAAACCAGGTCAATTTCAGCGCGCGGTTAAGTGACTTTAAATAGTTGGTCGTTGGAGACGCATGATTTCGTAAACTCTATTTACAGATCGCTTATGCGATTAGCTGATGCAAGTTCAGACATGCAAACGGCCGGAGATAGCTGCTAAACAGGAATTCAGCGGGCTGGTAAAAGTAATTAGCCCCGCCTGGTTAACCAGGCGGGGCCATATAGCTGCAAATTTAAAGCGGCTGGTGTCAGTGCTTTAAACGGTGATGCTTACAAAGCAGCAAACGCTTTTTCTGCCGCCGCAACCGTTTCTGTAATATCTGCATCGGTATGGGCTGCTGAAACAAAGCCTGCTTCAAAGGCTGAAGGGCCGAGGTAAATGCCGCTATCTAGCATGCTGTGGAAAAAACTGTTAAAAGCGGTTTTGTCGGTTTGCATCATTTCTGCGTAGCTGGTCGGGATGTTGTGGCTGAAATACAAGCCAAACATGCCGCCTACACTTTGCGCATTAAAGGCAATGCCGCTTTTTTGTGCGGCGGCTTTTAAGCCATCCATTAGTTTGCTGGTTTGTGCAGCAAGTTTGTCGTAAAAGCCAGGGGCTTGCACCAGTTTCAAGGTAGTTAAGCCAGCGCTGACAGCCACCGGGTTGCCAGACAAAGTGCCGGCCTGATAGACCGCGCCCAGCGGTGCCAGCACGCTCATAATATCTTTACGGCCACCAAAGGCGCCTACTGGCAAACCGCCACCAATGACTTTGCCCAGCGTGGTCATGTCCGGTGTGATGCCATACAGCGCTTGTGCGCCGCCCAGTGACACGCGGAAGCCGGTCATCACTTCGTCAAAAATCAATACCGTGCCATGCTGGGTACACAGGCTGCGCAGGGTTTGCAAAAATTCCTGGTGTGGCACGATTAAATTCATATTGCCGACTACGGGTTCCAGGATCACACAGGCGATTTCATCACCGATGCTGGCAAAGGTGTCTTTCAGCATCTGCACGTTGTTGTAATCCAGTGTCAGGGTATGGGCCGCGACATCGGCGGGCACACCCGCCGAGCTTGGTTCGCCAAAGGTCAGCAATCCTGAACCGGCTTTTACCAGTAAGGCATCGGCATGGCCGTGATAACAGCCTTCAAACTTGATGATTTTGTTGCGCTTGGTAAAGCCACGCGCCACACGGATGGCGCTCATGGTGGCTTCAGTGCCGCTGCTGACCAGGCGTACCTGTTCCATACTAGGCACCAGTGTATTGATCAGCTCGGCCATTTCCAGCTCTAAACCGGTGGGTGCGCCAAAACTCAGGCTGTTGGCAGCCGCTTGCTGTACCGCTGCAACCACTTCCGGATGGGCGTGGCCCAGAATCATAGGCCCCCAGGAGTTGATGTAATCGATATATTCTTTGCCATCGGCATCCCATAATCTGGAACCGACGCCTTTTTTAAAGAAGATCGGCGTGCCGCCCACGCTGCGGAAAGCGCGAACCGGTGAGTTCACCCCGCCCGGGATCAGTTTTTGGGATTGTTCAAACAGTTGCTGATTGCGAGAAGTCATAAGCCTTGATAGTCAACACATCAAAAACGTTATTCTAACAGAGGCATGTGCTGCATGCGTGCTGCCAGTTGTGCTACGGGTTAACGTGCTTCTTGCAGGCGTTGCTCCAGCTCTGCATACGCCTGTGTGTCCAGTTGCTTGATGTGCTCTTTGGCATCGGTGAGCAGCGCTGGCTGTTTTTGTTGTTGAGCAAGAATCGCCAAGCCTGTCCAGGCGTCAATATGTGCGGGTTGCAAAGCAACGGCTTGCTGATAAGCCTGTAGTGCCGCGTCCAGCTGTCCTTGGCCATGTAAAGCACTCGCCAGGTAAAAATAAGCTTCTGCAGATTTTGACTGCTGATTCACCCAGCCGCGCGCAATCGCTTCCAGCGCTGGCCAGTCGCCAGTTTGGTAAGGTTGCACCACTTGCATCCAGAAAGGCCGTTCAATCAATGGCAGATCCCAAAATGGTGTCGCATCTGGCATGGGCGTAGAGGCGGTTTGCTGTTGCATCAGCGCTTGCACCCATTCGACCGGAATGCTGTAAAAATAAGCATGCTTGCCCGGGCTTTTAAACGTGCTCAGCGACACCAGCTCACCTGCGCCGTTAAAAGTCGGGCTGCCACTGGAGCCCATGATAAAAGCCGCATCCGAACGCACCACAGTGCTGCCGTCAAACGGGTAAAGCGCGCGCACTTTGCCGGCAATGGTTTGTGGTTTGGGCGGCCCACCGGGAAAACCAATTGAAAAGACTTCGTCGCCGTAATGCAGGGAAGCCGCTGAAGCGAGTTTCACCGGCGCCAGCTCCAGATACTGGAATTTAAGGATACAGGCGTCATGCGCCCAGTCTGCCACCATGCCAACCGGGCTGATGCTTTCGCCGAATTTTGAAATGCTGATGCCGTTGCTGTTGGCCAATACATGGCAATTAGTGGCGATCATATCTTTGGCAACCACCACGCCGGTGCCCACGCCATGGCCGCCAGTTTGTGTCATGACATGTACTTTGACGACCGATGCTTTTAAACGGTAGACCAGTTCGCGGTCGGGCTCTGCAAGCACAGGGCTTATGGATGAAACCAGTAGAAGTGCGATCAAGCCATGAAGCAGTGTGCGCATGCTGACTCCTTGTGACGGTTTACTCAGGAATAACCGGGTGCATTTAACCCAATGAAATGCAAAAAATTCTGCTGCAGACAATGAATAACAGTGAAAAGCCTGCAAAACAGCGCTAGAATAGCCGATATTTTTGATTGTTGAAGGATAGTTATGCTGATTACAAGCGAAATCGTTGATTTGGACACGCCGACCGGGGTGATGCGCACGTATGTGCACCGTCCCAAGCAGGATGGTAAAGTGCCTGCGGTTTTGTTTTATTCGGAAATCTTCCAGCAAACCGGCCCGATTGAGCGTGCAGCACGTTTTTTAGCCAGCCATGGTTATGCGGTGCTGGTGCCGGAAGTGTTTCATGAGTTGAACCCGATTGGTACCGTGCTTGGTTACGACGATGCCGGTCGCGATAAAGGTAATGCGGATAAGTTTGCCAAAGACGTGCAGGCTTACGACACGGATAACCGTGCCATGATCGAGTTTCTCAATGCGCAGCCATGGTATAGCGGTAAGTTGGGCGCAGCCGGTTTCTGTATCGGTGGCCATTTGGCATTCCGTGCTGCTTTGCAGCCAGAAGTGAAAGCGACCGCATGTTTCTACGCGACCGATTTGCATACCAATCTTATTCCTAATAAACCTGGCCAGCACAGCATGGAACGTGTGAACGAGATCAAAGGTGAGTTGCTGATGATCTGGGGCAAGCAGGACCCGCATATTCCTGGCGATAAGCGTGCCGAGTTATATAACCGATTCGCCAATATCCCCGGTTTGAATTACACCTGGCATGAAGTGAATGGGCAGCATGCCTTTATGCGCGATGAGGGTGAAAGATATGATGCGCAGGTCGCTGGTATCGGATATCAACTGGCGCTGCAATTGTTGGGTAACGCATTAAGATAACTAATAGGCTTGAACGATAAATGGATGTTGATAAATATGGTTTTTCAGCAAGCATTGAACGTTCAATTGCACCTCAAGTCCAAGCACAGGCCACAAGCCTGTGCTTTTTTTTAACCTAATCAAAAATTTTAAGAGACTGATATGACTACAAAAAACGCTGACATCGGCCTGGTGGGCCTTGCAGTGATGGGCCAAAACCTGGCCTTGAACATTGCCGATCATGGTTACACCATCGCGGTCTACAATCGCGATCCGAAAAAAATGCTGAATTTTATTGAGGAATGCAAAGCCAAAGAGCCGTCGCATGAGCGTGTGGTCGGCCATGCCGATCTGGCTTCTTTTGTATTGAGTATCAAGCGTCCGCGTAAAATCGTATTGCTGGTAAAAGCCGGCAGCGCCACCGATGTGACCATTAATGCACTGCTGCCTTTCCTCGAGCAGGGCGACATTATTATTGATGGCGGTAACGCGTTGTGGACAGACACTATCCGCCGTGAAAAAGAGCTCGCTGCCAAAGGCATCGAGTTTATTGGCTCCGGCGTTTCCGGTGGCGAAACCGGCGCCCGTTTTGGCCCTTCCCTGATGCCTTCCGGCACCCGTAAAGCATGGTCCAGCCTTGAGCCTATCTGGCGTGATATTGCCGCCAAGGTAGACCCGGTGACCGGCACGCCGCTGGAAGGTGGCGAACCAGGCAAGCCTATAGTGGGCGGTTTCTCATGTGCGGAATACATTGGCCCCGATGGTGCCGGCCATTATGTGAAAATGGTGCATAACGGTATCGAATACATCGATATGCAGTTGATCTGCGAAGCCTACTGGCTGATGAAAAACCTGTTGGGCATGCCAGCGGATGAGATCGGTAAAGTATTCGCCGAGTGGAACAAAGGTGAACTGTCCAGCTTCCTGATCGAGATTACGGCAGACATCCTGCAACAAAGAGACCCGGGCGGCAAAGGCTTCCTGGTTGACCAGATCCTGGATACCGCAGGCCAGAAAGGCACCGGTCAGTGGACCGCAGCCAACGCCCTGGAACTGGGTGCCCCGGCCAACGCGATTGCCGCTGCAGTGTATGCGCGAGCATTGTCCAGCCTGAAGGAAGAGCGTGTTGAAGCCAGCCGCATTCTGAAAGGCCCTGAGATTGTTAAGGAAACTGACAAGCCAGCGATTATTGAAGCGATTAAAAACGCTTTGTATTGCTCCAAAATTTGCGCTTATGCACAAGGTTTCCAGCTGATTGATAAAGCACAAGTGGCCTATAACTGGAAACTCAACTTTGGTGAGCTGGCCCAGATCTGGCGTGGCGGTTGTATTATCCGTGCCCGCTTCCTGCAAAAAATCACTGATGCTTATGCATTGAATTCCCGCCTGAAAAACCTGATGCTGGACCCTTACTTTACCAATGCCATGAATGAAGGCCAGGCTGGCTGGCGTAAAGTGATTGCGCTGGCGGTGACCAATGGTATCCCTGCGCAAGGTTTTGCTGCGGCGCTGGCTTATTATGATGGTTACAGAAGTGCCGATTTGCCGGCTAACCTGTTGCAAGGCCAGCGTGACTTCTTCGGTGCGCATACTTATGAGCGCAAAGATCAGCCACGTGGACAATTCTTCCATCTGGACTGGCCAGAAAAAGGTCGTCCTGAGTTGGTGATTGAATAATTGAATGCCTGAAGTGCAGATGCCATATCGGCATCTGCATAATGGGGTGCTGTAAAAATAAAAAGATGGCTAATTGCCATCTTTTTTGTTTTATAGCTGCCTGCCTGCAGAAAAAGCGGAAACAGTGCCACATGCACTGTTCAATGCTTTCAATTCGGTATAGCCAGTATAAATGTTGACCCAATCCGGGTCAGGGTGTTACTTGGTTTAAAGCGTTAAACGCAATCGCAACTGGATTCCAGAAAACGATGTAGCTCAAGAATGGCTTTTTTATGCTCCTGCGCTTTTTGTGAAGCTTTTGAAGCACTCACATCAGCCACAGTGTTCAAGCCTGGGGAATAAATTTCGTCAGTTAAAATATGGATAGACGAAGCGGGTTGGTAAGATTCTACAATTTGCATTTCAATTTTCCTTTTGGGATTCAATATTTCCAGTACGACATGACGAATTGTGTTCGTCGTGTCTGTGGCGACAAAATTAACAAAAAGTTCCTGATTGAGCAAAGGGTTAAATAATAAAGTGCCCAATTTGGTCCTGTTATGATGCTGTATTTGCGCCGCTACAACATCAAAGCAAACATGATGCCATGTTTGCCTACTGTAACGCGCAACGATGACCAATGGATGACAGCAGCGTCAGCACTTAAAAACTAAAAGCCAAATACGTCAATATTTCGTAAAATAACGGCTGGTTTGATAAAAAATGAAGAGTGGGATGCAAATTTTTGTGAATGGGAATGTCATGCAGCTGCCATCCGAGGCGATGACAGTGCTGGCCCTGGTGGAACATATGCAGTTGACCGGAAAACGTATCGCGGTGGAGCGTAACGGTGATATCGTGCCCCGCAGCCAATTTCCGGCGGTACACCTGCAAGGGGATGACAAGCTGGAAATCGTTGGCGCCGTCGGTGGCGGTTGAGCCAAACGTCAATCTGCTGCAACCAAAGCCCTGCTTTGCGAATCCTATCAATTTAGAGAATACATGACATGAGTGATGCACTGGTAATTGCCGGTAACAGTTATCAATCCCGCCTGCTGGTAGGGACTGGTAAATATAAAGATTTTGCGGAAACGCGCGCGGCGATTGACGCCAGTGGGGCTGAGATCATTACGGTCGCCATCCGGCGTACCAATATTGGCCAGAATGCCAACGAGCCTTCACTGCTGGATTATTTGCCGCCTGCGGAATTTACTTATTTGCCGAACACAGCCGGGTGTTATAGTGCAGATGATGCGGTGCGTACCTTGCGCCTGGCACGCGAACTCCTGGATGACCACAGGCTGGTCAAGCTTGAAGTGCTCGGTGACCCGAATACCTTGTACCCGAATGTCACAGAAACCCTGGCAGCTGCCAAAACCCTGGTGAAAGAAGGATTTGACGTCATGGTGTATACCTCTGATGATCCGATTATCGCCAGGCAGCTGGAAGACATCGGCTGTGTGGCCGTGATGCCGCTGGCGTCACTCATAGGTTCCGGCATGGGGATACTGAACCCATGGAACCTGCAAATCATTATCGAGAGCGCCAAGATCCCTGTGCTGGTGGATGCCGGTGTCGGTTGTGCTTCGGATGCTGCTATTGCCATGGAGTTAGGCTGTGCCGGTGTGTTGATGAATACTGCGATTGCGGCTGCACGTGATCCGGTACTCATGGCCAGCGCCATGAAAAAAGCGGTCGAAGCAGGGCGCGAATCATTTTTAGCGGGGCGGATGGCGAAAAAACTTTATTCTGCCAGCCCCAGTTCTCCCACCACAGGCATGATAGGGTAAATGTGACGGATAGCGGCTTATACGCATGTGAGGTGTCGGTGATTACCGAGTATCTACAGGACCAATCTTCCCCGGAAGCAGGACAGTATGTCTATGCCTATACCGTGACTATCCGGAATGCCGGCACCACCGCGGCGCAACTGATCAGCCGCCACTGGGTGATCACCGATGCCATGCAGCAGGTGCGTGAAGTCAAAGGCCTGGGCGTCATCGGTGAGCAACCGTTGCTGGCGCCGGATGCCGAATACAAATATACCAGCAGCGTGATGTTCAATACGCCCAGCGGCGAGATGTACGGCACCTATCAAATGGTAGCCGTCGATGGCCATTGGTTTGAAGTCGATATCCCCACTTTTTGGCTGCACCAGGCTGCGGGCTTGCATTAGCGCTGAAAAATCAGGGCTGAAAAAGAATTAAAGTTAAATGACTGAAACGAAGTGAATGGGTGCGACATTGGTTGATGGTTTAGTGGCAAGACAAAAATTCAGCATGCGCCAGTTCGGGCTGCTGGTCTGCATATTGTTGCTGGCTGGCTGCCAGTCCGCTGCACCTCTCCCGCCAAAAAAATCTCCACCCAAAGTCCCGGGAAGTGTGCCGGTGGTGCCGCAGAAGCCAGACGCCTCTTCAGTCGATCAAAAGCCACCTACCCAGCCATACGCACTGCTGAAGCCAGTCAGTTGGGCAGAAATGCCTGGCATGGAAAATGAAAACTGGCCTGCCAGCTGGTCGGCATGGTTACAAAGCTGTCAGGGGCTAAAGAAAAAGCCTGACTGGCAAACGGTGTGTATGGCGGCGCAAACGGTGAAGGCTGATGACGCCACCTCTATACAGACTTACTGGCAGCAGTATTTCAATGTCTATGCCACACAACAAGTAGATGGCGCGCCGCAAGGGTTAATCACCGGTTATTATCAGCCGGTATTAAAAGGGGCGAGAGCTGCCAGCGAACGTTTCCCGGTGCCTCTGTATAAAGTGCCTGCTGACCTGATCACGGTCAACCTGTCCAACTTGTTCCCTGACCTGAAATACAAGCGTGTACGTGGACGTGTACAAGGCCAAACATTAGTGCCTTATTACACACGTACCGACATTGATCAACAGCAGTCGCCCTTGCTGGGCAATGAGTTGCTGTGGGTGAATGACGCTGTAGAAGCATTCTTCTTGCAGGTGCAAGGCTCTGGCATTGTAGAGCTGGAAAACGGCGAGCGTGTGCCAGTCGGTTATGCAGACCAGAATGGCCATCCCTATCAGTCGATAGGCAAAGTGCTGGTCGAGCGGGGTGAGTTGACGGCCAGTGAGGCTTCCATGCAAGGCATTAAAACCTGGGGCCAGCAGCACCCTGAGCAATTGCAAGGGTTGCTCAATACCAACCCCAGCTATGTATTTTTTAAATTATTACCCACAGGTTTATCCGGCCCGCTGGGCGCGCTTGGTGTGCCGTTAACGGCAGCCCGCAGTATCGCCGTCGATCCCTTCTATATTCCCTTAGGCGCGCCTGTATTTATGGCGACAACGCAACCCTACCCCAATACCGAAACGCCCCTACAACAGTTGATGCTGGCGCAGGATACCGGCGGCGCAATCAAGGGCGGCGTGCGCGCTGATATCTATTGGGGCGAGGGTGAGGCTGCCGGCAAGCTTGCAGGTGCCATGCGCCAGCAAGGGCAATTGTGGGTCTGGCTACCTAAAACCTTTAAGCTTCCTCAGCAGTGACTGCCATGCACCGCGAGCACTATTGCGATGACGCTGGCTGGCTGGCAACACCAATCGCCAAGCATGCTTTGCGCCCGTGGCTGCAGGAGCGCGGCTCACTCACTGCGCGCCTGAAACGGCATTACGCGGATTTTTCTGTACAGTTGTTACGTGAGTCGTGGAGCAAGCCGCATATAGATGAAAGGCAGCTGCTGCAATTGCCGCTGACCACCCAGGCTTGGGTGCGGGAAGTGTGGCTGATGGGCGATGGGCAGCCGCGTGTGTTCGCGCATAGTGTAATTGCGCGCAAGGACTTGCGCGGACCCTGGTATGGTTTGCGCAAAATGGGACGCTTGCCTTTGGGCGCGGCCTTATTTGCCAACCCGGCCGTCGAAAGAGGCGTGCTGCATTTCCGTAAGCTGTCTCCCGCGCATCCATTGTACAAAACAGTCTCAAAACATTTGCCATCGATGTCGCGCCAGCCTTTGTGGGCGCGGCGATCATTATTCTGCCTGCAACGTCATCACCTGTTGGTGACAGAAGTATTTTTACCAGCTTCTGCCAATCAGACGGATGCTTTGATAAAGAGGGTGGAATAAAGCAATGTTGTCGCTGGCAAAATGGAATGCCTACTACCGCCTGACACGGCTGGATAAGCCTATCGGTATCTGGCTATTGATGTGGCCGACGTTGTGGGGCCTGCTGGTCGCCGGGCTAGGCAAGCCAGACCTGCGTGTCGCTGCCGTGTTTGTGCTGGGCACACTCCTGATGCGCTCGGCAGGTTGTGCACTGAATGATATTGCTGACCGACACTGGGATGGCGCGGTGGCCCGTACGCGCTTGCGCCCGCTGGCAACTGGTGAAATCTCCGTGAAAGAGGCCTACCTGATAGCGCTTGGCCTGGCGTTGATCGCTTTTGTGTTGGTGTGTACATTGGGGTGGCGAGTGGTGGCCTGGTCGGTACCCGCTTTGTTTCTAGCCATCAGCTACCCTTACACCAAGCGCTTTTTAGCTATCCCGCAAGCCTATCTGGGCGTGGCATTCGGTTTTGGTATCCCGATGACGTTTGTCGCCTTGCAAGGGCAAGTGCCTGCGCTGGCCTGGTGGTTGTTGCTGGCGAATGTGAGCTGGTCGGTCGCTTATGATACTGCCTACGCCATGGTTGATCGGGACGATGATCTTAAAATCGGTATCCGCTCTTCGGCCATTACTTTTGGGCGCCTGGATGTGCTGGCGATCATGGTCTGCTTTGTGGTCATGCTGGTCATTCTGGCCAAGGTGGCGTGTTCTCTGGGCTTGGGGTGGCCATTCTGGTTAGGCTGGGGTGCGGCAGTCATGTTGATCCTCCGCCAGTATCAACTGATTCGCACACGGCATCCCGGGCAGTGTTTTAAAGCATTTCTGGAAAATGTCTGGATCGGTGCGGCACTAACGGCCGGGTTGGCGTTTGCGTACTGGCTAGGCTGATTTGCGCACGGTCGCAGGCGCATCCAGTTCGAATGTGAAATCGGTCCAGTACTGGAATGGTGTCTGGTCTACCGGTGCCAGCACATAGATATCGCCGGACAATTTTTGCAACTCGCGCAAGTTATCCTGCATGGAATCTGCTTCTGCTGACGGCTTGACTGATGGTTGAGACGTAGGCAGATTCTGCGTCTGGCAGGCGATCTCTTTCAACATCATCAATTCTTCAAAGATACAGCGCTCAAACCCCATGCGTGGCACCAGGCGGGTGTTGTATACCAGGTCATCAATCAGCGAAATCACCTGCGGCGTACCCCAGGTCTGCTGCAGGGCTTTCATAATGCGCGGGTAAGATTCTATGCCCTGCTGTTTAAAGTCGGGATTGCGCTCAACGCTGAGGTTGAAATGTTTCCGGCAATCCGCGGCGACGATGTCAAAGTCCTGCTGCTTGCCTTCCTTGGATAATAAATCAAGTAAGTAAAGCCACATCCACGGCGACGATTTAGGGTGCCTGTATAAATGTTGCTGTAAGTGCTCAATCGCCTGATTGATGCGGCCATGCGTAAATAAACGCGAGGCATCTTGCATAACGGCGTTGGTGCTTTGCTGTGAGCTGACTTTTTGTGGTGCACTGCTCAGTGAAACCGCATCGTCATTGGCATGCATGGGGACTGGTTGCAGCCTGCCAGCCGCCGGCTGGTAAGGTGATTGTGTGTGGGGCGCCTGATGATTACCGGTAGGTATTGCTGACGGGTGCTGTGTCGGCGCATGGCTATGCGGTGGCTGAGTATTGCCCGGTTGCGACTGGCTGCCAGGTGCTTTCGCTTTTTCGCGCACTTTAGGCGTTTTAGGCACGGCCGCATGTCGGCGTAGCCAGTCGGCAAAGAAATAACCGGTGATGATAAGTGCCAGGCTTAACGTCAGCACCAATGTGCGCAATAAGTGGTTTTCATTCTGCAACTGGGTCAGTTGCTGTTTCATTGACGTTAGAATGCTGGCCTGGGCAAGATTGCTGGCGTAAAGAATGTCTGATTTTTTTTGTAATTGTTTAAAGTCTGTTTGCAAGGCATTAATTTGTTGCTGCAAGGCATCGTATGCTTCGGCTGGAATGACCGGGCTTGCTGTGGCTGGTTCAGCCAATATCGCTGGCTGCGCCGGTGAAGGTGTTTGAACAGGCGTTTCTGTGGATGTTACCTCAGGAGCGGTTAGCGCAGTGACTGCCGATGCTGGGGTCGTCACTGTGTTGTCCGCCTGGATGGTAAAGGTCTGGCTGTGATGTAGGCAGCGATCTATCAGCGTAAGCCTCAGCGGGCCTGTAATGGCATTGTTAGACCATAACATCAGCACGCCTTGCTGGCTGCCTAATGTGGTGTATTCAAGCTGGATAGGGTCCGTGGCCGGTGGCTGTTGCAGTGTGAAGCAACTGATATCGGCGTTAGGGTGAGCTTGGTCAATAGGTAGTTGTGCCAGAAAAGGCTGTCCTGGCGCAGATTCGATACTAAGTGCATTCATCTCAGCGGCATATGATGCCGGTACCAGGCCGAAAATAAATAAGCCTAGCAGTAAAGCAGGTAATCGCAACCGGAAAGCCGTTGCGTAGTGTTTACTTTTTTGTTTTTGCTTGTGAGTGCCAAAAAGCATGATACAAGAATATCGTTTTTTTAAATTGAGCTTGCACAGAAACTTAATGAATGGCCTAATATAACACTTGGCTGAAGAAAGTCCCTAAAAATCAAAGGGAAAACGCCAGAATTTAAAGTTTTTTCGAATAATTTGCATATTTGACGAGACTAAAGCCGGCATGGCTGCTATCTGTCCTGCAGATTGTTATCTGTTCAGATCCAACGATTCTTTTTCGGATTAATTCGTTGACAAGCTTTCTCAAGCTGGCTTATAATCCGCCCTCTTAATTTACACGCTATAACTCGGTAGTTATAAAATGAAAACATTTTCAGCAAAATCGCATGAAGTTCAACGTGATTGGTTCGTGATCGACGCCACAGATTTAGTCTTGGGTCGTCTGGCCAGTGCTATTGCCCATCGCCTGCGCGGTAAGCATAAAGCTATTTACACCCCACACGTAGACACTGGTGACTACATCGTTGTCGTGAATGCGGACAAAATTAAAGTAACTGGTAACAAGGCTGGTGGTAAGTTGTATCACCGTCACTCCGGTTATCCAGGTGGTATTACAACCACTACATTCTCCAAAATGCAGGACCGTTTCCCAGGTCGCGCGTTGGAGAAAGCGGTTAAAGGCATGTTACCAAAAGGTCCTTTGGGCTATGCCATGATCAAGAAAATGAAAGTGTATGCTGGTGACAAGCATGAGCACATTGCTCAGCAACCGCAAACATTAACCATCTAATATTAGACGATTAGGATAAAGCATGATCGGTAAATACAACTATGGCACAGGCCGCCGCAAAAGCTCCGTGGCACGTGTGTTCCTGAAGTCCGGTAGCGGCAACATCGTAGTAAACGACAAGCCTGTTGACGTTTATTTCTCACGCGAGACATCTCGCATGATTTTGCGTCAACCACTGGAATTAACTAACAACACCGGTACTTTTGACATTTTGGTCAACGTGCATGGCGGTGGTGAATCCGGTCAGGCTGGTGCAGTACGTCACGGTATTACCCGTGCCTTGATCGACTACGATACCGCTTTGAAGAGCGCCTTGTCTCACGCTGGTTTCGTGACACGTGATGCCCGTGAAGTTGAACGTAAAAAAGTTGGCCTGCGCAAAGCGCGTCGCCGGAAGCAATTCTCCAAACGTTAATTTCACGTTTGTTACAAAGAGAGTTGTGCAAAAAGGTCGCATTGGCGGCCTTTTTCATTTATTGTTTTACCTCTTCTCAATAAATTGCAAGTTTCTGAATAACACGCGAGTCTGGTTGAAGTCTATGGAAAAAATTAAAGTCGGCATTGTGGGTGGTACCGGATATACCGGTGTCGAATTATTGCGGTTACTGTCACGGCATCCAGAAGTGCAATTGCAAGTCATCACCTCGCGCGGCGAAGCTGGCTTGCCCGTGGCTGACATGTTCCCAAGCTTGCGTGGCGTGGTCGATCTGGCGTTCAGTGATCCGGCAACCATCGATTTAACCCAGTGTGATGTAGTGTTTTTTGCCACGCCGCATGGCGTTGCCATGAGCCAGGCGCCTGCGCTAGTCGCCGCGGGTGTGAAGGTCATTGATCTGGCAGCAGATTTCCGCCTGCAAGATGCAGTCGAATTTGAAAAATGGTACAAATTGCCGCATAGCTGTACCGATGTTTTGCAGCAGGCTGTGTATGGTCTAACAGAACTGTATGGTGAACAGGTAGCCCAGGCACAAGTGATTGGTAATCCTGGCTGTTATCCAACCACCGTGTTGCTTGGATTAGCACCACTGTTGGAAAATGGCTGGATTGATTATGCAGTGCCGATTATTGCGGATGCCAAATCCGGTGTCTCCGGCGCAGGCAGGAAAGCTGAAGTCAGCACCTTGTTCTCCGAAGCCAGCGACAATCTCAAAGCCTATGGTGTTGCCGGGCACAGGCATCATCCTGAAATTCTGGCGCAATTGAAGAAACTCTCCGGTAATGATGCGGTCAATCTAATCTTTGTGCCTCATCTGATTCCCATGATCCGCGGTATGTTGACCACCTTGCATGTAAAACTGAACGCTGAGGGTAGCAAACAGGTATTGCAGCAGGTCTATGAGCAACGTTACCAGAATGATTATTTTGTCGATGTGATGCCAGCAGGTGCTTTGCCGGAAACGCGGTCGGTACGCGGTTCCAATGTTTTGCGGATGGCTTTGTATCCACAGGCAAATGATTATGTCACAATCGTTGTGGTGCAAGACAACCTGGTAAAAGGTGCTTCAGGACAGGCGGTTCAGAATATGAACCTGATGTTTGGCCTGGCGTCAGATACCGGTTTGCAAGTGTTGCCATTATTGCCATAATGATACGACCTATACGCAGAAGACTAAGAAACCATTTTGGATTAACCGCCAAGCAAGTTGCAGTGCGCTCACACCGGCCCTGGTATTTTCAGGGCATACTGGCGGTGATCAACTTATTGCTTGGCTTTGCGTTGGCCTACTGGGCGCTGCATGATGATAATAGTGACTATGTGCGCCAGCGTTTGAGCCAGGTCACCTCAGAAAATATAGAGCTACAGAAAAAGTTAATTGCATCGCAGCGTGAATTGCAGGTAGAGCTGGCCACCAGCAACAACCTGGCAAAAACACTGACCGCGCAGCAGGATGAAAACATCAAACTGAAAGAAGAATTGGTGTTTTACAAGAAAATAACCAAGCGTTAACTGCATGCATGATGTGAGCTTGTGCAGGCGTTAGCAGCGATAAAAGTTAGGAAGTGCCATGTTTTTCAAAAAAAGCGTTCATATCGACAGCCATATTGATACTTTAGTGGGTCATGAGACCCAGATACATGGCAATATGCAATTTGCCGGTGGCCTGCGCGTAGATGGCCTGATTGCAGGTAACGTGATTGAAAAGCGTGAGCACCCGAGCACCTTGATTATCAGTGAAAATGGCACCATTAACGGCGCGGTCGAAGCGTCTAAGGTGGTATTGAACGGATTGATACGCGGACCGGTGAAAGCTTCGGTCTTTATTGAATTGCAAAGCAAGGCACGTATTGTGGGTGATTTGTATTACAAATCACTGGAAATGCATACCGGCGCGGTGATTGAAGGCAAGTTGATTTATCTGGGTGAACAGCCGCCAGAAGTGACTGTTCCCGAATTGACTTGAAATATATTATTTCGCCGCCATATTGGTTTTGAGAGTTTGACAGGAGTCTATGATGACCGCAGAAGCTATGATTGATATTGAAATGCCAACCCCGTTGGTTTTTACCGATAATGCCGCCAAAAAAGTGAAAGAACTGATTGATGAAGAAGGCAGCCCTGACCTGAAATTGCGCGTGTTCGTGAGCGGTGGTGGATGCTCAGGCTTTCAGTATGGTTTCACCTTTGAAGAAGAGGTGAATGAAGACGATACACAAGTCGACAAGGATGGCGTCATCTTGTTGATAGACCCGATGAGCCTGCAATACCTGGCTGGTGCAGAAATCGATTACACCGATAGCCTGCAAGGGTCGCAGTTTGTGATTCGTAATCCGAATGCCACCACGACTTGTGGTTGCGGTAGCTCTTTCTCAGTTTAAGGCTCGCTAGCCTAAACTGATTGTTAGCTCGAACAGTTTCAAATAAAAAACGCCGGAAATTTCCGGCGTTTTGTTTTTTACAGGCGAATGACTAGCGTTGATGCAGCGGCACAAACTCCCGGCGCGTTTCACCGACGTACAATTGGCGCGGGCGGCCGATTTTCTGTTCCGGGTCTGCGTTCATCTCACACCATTGTGAAATCCAGCCGGCAGTCCTTGCCAGCGCAAAAATAGCCGTGAACATGGAGTTAGGAATGCCCATCGCGCGCATGACGATGCCGCTGTAAAAATCGACGTTAGGATACAGTTTGCGAGAGACGAAGTATTCGTCTTCCAGGGCAATCTTCTCCAGTTCCATCGCCAGTTTGAACATAGGGTCATCCTGCAGCCCCAGTTCATTCAATACTTCGTGGCAAGTCTTGCGCATGATAGAGGCGCGCGGATCCATATTGCGATAGATACGGTGGCCGAAGCCCATCAGGCGGAAGCTGTCGGTTTTGTCTTTGGCGCGATTGATGAATTCGCCGATACGGCTGATGTCGCCCATCTCTTCCAGCATGTTCAGCGTGGCCTCGTTAGCACCGCCATGCGACGGGCCCCACAGCGAGGCGATGCCAGCCGCGATACAGGCAAACGGGTTGGCGCCACTGGAACCTACCAGGCGGACGGTAGAGGTCGAAGCATTCTGTTCATGGTCTGCATGCAGGATCAAAATGCGTTCAAACGCACGCGCCAGGATAGGGTTAGGTACATACTCCTCACACGGCGTGGCAAACATCATGTGCATGAAGTTTTCGGCGTAGCCCAAATCGTTCTTCGGGTACATGAACGGCTGGCCCATATTGTATTTGTAGCTCCAGGCGGCGATGGTAGGCACTTTGGCCAGCAGGCGCATCGCTGCGCGCTTGCGTGACTCAGGGTTGGTCACATCATTGTTGTCCGGGTAAAACGCGGCCATCGCACCCACCACGGCAATCATGACTGCCATCGGATGTGCGTCGCGTCTGAAGCCGCGGAATACATTGCTCATCTGGTCGTGCAGCATGCTGTTTTTGCGGATGGCACGCCCAAACTCTTCACTCTGAGTGGCATTGGGTAACTCACCATGCAGCAGCAAATGGGAGACTTCAAGGAAATCACAATTCTCGGCCAGAGTTTCGATAGGGTAGCCACGGTAATACAGCAGCCCTTCTTCGCCATCAATAAAGGTGATGCCGGAATCACACGCCGCCGTGGACATAAACCCGGGGTCATAAGTGAAAATCCCATGTTTGCCCAGGCTGCGGATGTCTATGACATCGGTGCCTAACGAGCCTTTCAAGATTGGGAGTTCAATCGCGGGGGTGTCGTTGTCAAAAGAAATGGTCGCTTTGGTTGCCATGACATGCTCAAAATAGATAGACGGGGTTAAGGCTAAATTATACGCAATGAACTCTTAAAAAGCGCACTTGCCGGGAGATTGACAGTGAAAACACAGAAAATGCCACTAAAACATGCACCAGTATTAACCTTGCACATGGTGCAGTTGCACTGCATAAGTGAAAAACCAGCTAAAAAAGAAATACCTTATGCAGGGTAGATGGCGCCGAGGATACGCGGTCCTTGCGCGCCAGTGACTGCTGGCAGGTTACCGCTCAGGCCATCGACACAGCGTTGCGCCAGCCAGGCAAACGCGACTGCTTCTACCCAGTCTATATCCACGCCCAGTGTGTCGGTGGGTTCAATAGTGCAGTCAATCAATGCGGATAATCTATGCATCAACAGGCCATTGTGCGCGCCGCCGCCACAGACATAGGCTTCTTTGATATCAGGGCAAAAGCGCCTGATCGCGTCGGCGATGCTGATTGCGGTCAGTTCTAGCAAGGTGCGGGCAATATTCTCCGGACGATCATTGATCGCCTGTAAATGTTGTGCCAGCCAGTGCTGGTTAAATAGATCCCGCCCTGTGCTTTTAGGCGCAGTTTGCGCCAGATAAGGCTCAGCGAGCATGGCTTGCAACAAGGTGCTATTCACCTGGCCGCTAGCAGACCAGTCACCGTTGGCATCATAAGCCTGGCCGGTATGCTGCTGTGTCCATTGATCCAGCAACATATTGCCGGGGCCGGAATCGAAACCTGTCACCTGCCCATCCACCGGTAGCCAGGAAATATTGGCGATGCCGCCGATATTGATAATGGCGCGATTTTTGGTCGGGCTGGCAAATACTGCCTGGTGAAAGGCAGGTACCAAAGGCGCTCCCTGGCCGCCCGCAGCAATATCGCGGCTACGGAAATCCCCGATCACAGCAATCTGCGTCAGTTCCGCCAGCCGGGCGTGGTTGCCGATCTGCAAGGTGTAGGCTTGTCCGTCTGGCAGGTCAGGGCAGTGGCGTATGGTTTGTCCATGGCAGCCAATCGCGGTGATCGCCGATGCTGGTAATCCGCTTTGCTGCAAGACTTTCTGCACCGCCGTTGCATAAAGCGCTGCCAGTGTGTTGGCTATGACGGCTGCTGCATGCAACTCATTCGTCGCAGAGTGATGCAAGTCCAGCAGCGTTTGTTTGACCGCGGCTGGATATGGCACAAATGCCTGGTTGATCTGTTGGATATCATCACCCGTGTACGCCACCAATGCGGCATCGACACCATCCAGGCTGGTGCCAGACATAATGCCAATAAAATAACGGCTAGTGTGGGCGGTTGACTGCGTATTCATAGGTCCACATGGTAACACTGTGCCGGGATATGCCTACAGTTAAGCGGCAGATTACGTTAAAATAGTCGCTTTCATTTTAACCGCTGCTATGCGATACCAACTCGGCCACGCAGCAGACAGAATCGTATTTATGACAGACGCAAAACCCTCTTCTGAAGCCATCAGCCCGGAAATTGCTAAAGCACTCGCTATTATCAGGCGTGGTGCAGATGAGCTGCTGATTGAGCAGGAGCTGATAGAAAAACTTAAAACCGGCAAGCCGTTACGTATCAAGGCTGGCTTTGACCCGACCGCACCTGATCTGCATCTTGGGCATACCGTGTTGATCAACAAATTGCGCCAGCTGCAGGATCTGGGTCACCAAATATTGTTCCTGATCGGTGATTTCACCGGCATGATAGGCGACCCCACGGGCAAAAGCACCACCCGTCCGCCGCTCACCGTAGAGCAGGTTAAAATCAATGCCGATACCTATGCCGAGCAAGTGTTTAAAATATTGGACCCGGCCAAGACAGAGATCGTGTTTAACTCCAAATGGTTGAGCGAGTTGGGTGCGGCAGGCATGATCAAGCTGGCAGCCAGTCATACCGTTGCACGTATGCTGGAACGCGATGACTTCTCCAAGCGTTTTAAAGGCAATCAGCCGATTGCCATCCACGAATTTCTCTATCCGCTATTGCAGGGTTACGACTCGGTTGCCTTGCAATCAGATTTGGAGCTGGGCGGCACTGACCAGAAGTTCAATCTGCTGATGGGGCGCGAGCTGCAAAAGCAGGCGGGTCAGGCGCAGCAGTGCGTGCTGATGATGCCATTGCTGGAAGGCCTGGACGGCGTCAATAAAATGTCCAAATCCTTGGGCAACTATATCGGGATCAGCGAAGCGCCAGAGAGTATTTTTGCCAAGATCATGTCGATCTCGGACGAACTGATGTGGCGCTATATTGATTTGCTGTCTTTCGCATCGCTGGAAACCATTGCAGAATGGAAAGCAAGCATCGCCAATGGCGAAAATCCGCGCAATATCAAAGTCGGCTTCGCGCAGGAAATCGTGGCCCGTTTTCACGGCCAGGCGGCGGCTGAAAAAGCACTGCTAGATTTCCAGACGCGTGCCAAAGGCGGTATCCCGGATGACGTGCCGGAAATCGCAGTGACGATAGAAGGTGACAGTATTGGTATCAGCCAGTTATTGAAGCAGGCTGGCCTGGTAGAAAGCACCAGTGAAGCCATGCGTGCCATCCAGCAAGGCGGCGTGAAACTTGATAGCGTCAAGGTCGAAGACAAGAACCTGCAATTGGCAAAAAGCGTCGTGGTTGCCCAGGTGGGCAAGCGCAAATTCGCCAGGATCACGATTCAATAATCGTCGCCCTTGTAAAAATAAAAGGCCGCTTGATCAGCGGCCTTTTTAATTCTCGAAACAATTAAAGTTAAAGCGATTTGCGCAAATTCGCTGGCGGGATACTCAGTGATTCACGGTATTTGGCTATCGTCCGCCGCGCCACCACGATGCCTTGTTGCGCGAGGGTGTCGGTGATCTGGTTATCAGACAGCGGTTTTTTCGCGTTCTCTTCTGCCACCATTTGCTTGATCAGTGCCCGGATGGCCGTGGCTGAGCAGGAACCACCTGCATCGGTCGCGACTGAACTGCCAAAGAAGTATTTGAGTTCATAAACACCACGTGGAGTGAGCATGTACTTGTGCGTGGTGACACGTGAAACGGTGCTTTCATGTAAATCCAGCTCTTCTGCGATTTCACGTAATACCAGCGGGCGCATGGCGATATCGCCGTGCTCAAAAAAGTTACGCTGCCTGTCTACAATCGCTTGTGACACGCGCAAAATGGTCGAGAAACGCTGCTGTATATTCTTGATCATCCACTTGGCTTCCTGCATCTGGCTTTGCAGATATTGGCCTGAGCTTTCGCGGTTGCGTTTGAGGATATCGGCGTACATCTGGTTGATGCGCAGTTTCGGGATCACGCCATCATTCAGGGTAGCGACCCAGATACCTTTGATCTTTTTCACCACCACATCATGCTGGATGAAGTGGTCATGACTAAAGTTGGAGAACTCGCTGCCCGGCCTGGGGTTTTGCTGGCGGATCAGTTGCTGTGCGCCTTTGAGTGAGGCTTCATCGCAACCGAGTTGTTTGCGCAGTTTGATAAAGTCTTTATTGGCCAGTAGCGCCAGATGGTCTTTGACCAGGGCGATGGCGACTTTCAGGTAAGGGGTGCTTGCTGGCAGGGCATACAGTTGCAGTAACAGGCATTCACGCAAGTCGCGGGCGCCTATGCCTATCGGGTCCAGATTCTGGATCAGCTTGAGTGCCGTTTCCAGTTCCAGCAAATCGACTTCCAGTTCCAGTGGCAGGTTCTCAACTACCTCCTGCAGATCCTGTTCAAGATAGCCATCGTCATTAATACTGTCCAGCAGCAGTTTGACCAGGCTCATATCGCGATGCGACAGGTGCGCCAGTTGTATCTGGTCTATGAGATGGTCACGCAGGCTGATGTTAGTGGCATCCTGACGCGAAAAATCACTGTCTTCATCATCATTGTTGTTGCGACCTGCTTCATCCCAGTTGCTGGTGCTGCCAAACTCGCCGTAGTCATCTTCAAACTCCGGCGGGGTGAATTCTTCATTCAGGTTGGGCAATTCACCTTCGTTGCCGCTGAGGTCATCGCGCAACTCTTCACGCAAGGTGTCGGCTGGCGAAGGGATGTCTTGCTGCTGCATGGCAACATCAAAAGAACTGGCGTCTTCGACTTCGGCCTGCGCCGATAACGGGGCGTCGGGCGTATTGTCTTCAAATTCACCTTCTTCATTATTATCGGCCATCTCGAGCAAGGGGTTTTCCTGCAAGATGGCTTCCAACTCCTGGCTCAGTTCCAGCGTCGACAGCTGCAACAGACGGATAGACTGCTGCAACTGCGGCGTCAGTGCCAGGTTTTGCGACATGCGTAATTGCAGGTTTTGCTTCATAACGAATTACAGCCTAAAGTTCTTGCCCAGATAGACTTCACGCACACCTTCATTCTGAATGATTTCATCGGGCGTGCCGGCCGCAAACACTGCGCCTTCGTTCACGATGTAGGCGCGGTCACAGATATCCAGCGTTTCACGGACGTTGTGGTCTGTAATCAGGATGCCGATATTCTGGCTGCTCAAATAACGGATGATTTTCTGGATCTCTATCACTGCGATCGGGTCGATCCCGGCAAATGGTTCATCCAGCAAAATAAATTTAGGGTCAGTGGCCAGGCAACGGGCGATTTCAACACGGCGGCGTTCACCACCGGACAAACTGACCGCCTGACTGTTGCGGATATGCTGGATATGCAACTGATCCAGCAGCGACTCCAGTTTGGCTTCGCGCTCTTCGGCGGTATAAGGACGGGTTTCCAGGATAGACAGGATATTATCGGTTACCGTCATTTTGCGGAAAATCGAGGCCTCTTGCGGCAAGTAGGCCAGGCCCATGCGCGCGCGTTCATGCATGGGCGCATGGCTGACATCGGTGCCATTCAGGGTGATGTGGCCGTCATCGAGGGCGACCAGGCCGACGATCATATAAAAGCTGGTAGTTTTGCCTGCCCCGTTCGGACCCAGTAAGCCTATGACTTCGCCGCTATGCAACTCCAGCGTTGTGTTCCTGACGACTGTGCGACCCTGGTAAGCTTTTTTTAAATGGCTGACGCGTAAATGGCTATTATCTGGTGAAGCAGTTGTTTGCATATTGCCAGTCTTTACTGTGGTTCTTTCTTGGGTTCGTTGGCTGCCGGTTCAGTCCTGAGCTGCAATGAGCGGTTCATGCGCAGCCCTTGCTGTGCATTGGCTTTATTATCGATCACAGGCGGCGTTGTTTTACTCTTGGGTTGAATGATAGCCTTGACCCGGCTGTTGGCAGTGCCATTAGGGTTGGCTTTGGTGCCACCAATCACTTCTGCATATTCGGCATTGGCGTCGTAGCTGATGTAATCACCGGTGACGATGTCTTCTCCACGTTTGACCCAGGCATTGGTATACAGTTGCACTTTATCCATGCGGCCATTGTATTCAATACGCTGGCCACTGCCTTGCATCCACTCGTTTTTACCGGTGCGCTTCTGCTTGAAGGTGGTTGGCGTGCTTGGGCTGCCGATACAGGTGCTATGCTGGAACCCGTCCTGGTCTTCGCGGACAATCATTTTGTCTGCCTTGATTTGCAGGGTGCCCTGGTTAAGGATGACATTGCCGGTATAGGTGCTGATCTTTTTTGCATCGTTGACACTCACAGTGTCGGCTTCCAGCTCGATCGGTTGTTCACGGTCAGACTCTTCAGCCCTGACAGCGCCAGTCCAATGCAACAGCGTACCCAGTACCAGGCAGGCCACATAAAATAATTGCTTGTGCGTTTTCAACTCATCTCTCCAGAATCATCGATCCTTGATCATTAGCCTTTGTCAGGCGTGGTTTTCTTTTTTGTTTTGGCCGGTTTGGCGGCAGGCAGTGCATTCACTGGCTCCGGCGCGCGCTCATAATGTACATGCACCCGGTTATATAATTGCATGGTTTCTGATTTTTTATCAAAACGCATGCCAGTACCTGTAACCACGCTACCCGGTTGCTGGTGGATGGTCACCGGTAAATCGGTATAGGCGATATCCGTGTCCGGTTCCACAAATAACTGTTCTGTCTTTAATTGCATCTCACCTTTTTCAGCAGTCGCCTGGCGTATCACTTTGACCTGTTTTACAAACTCCACCAGTTTACCATTGCCGGATATTTTGCCGCGCTGCCCATAAATCTGGGTGTAAGGCATATTTTCGCCAAACTGGGTAAACCGCGGGCGGTCCAGTTCGGTATAGTCGCTGTCCGGGTAATGGCGCATTTGCGCCGCAGCCAGCACATATTTTGTACGGCCACTGGCGTCGGTACGCGTGCTGACAAAGTTATACAGCATGTAATCCGGCGCATTGCGATTGATACTGGTCATGCGCGAGGCTTCCTCCTGTACTGTCTGGTTGATCCAGAAGGTCAGCAGTGCCAGAAACAGCATCAGGCCTATCGGCAGCAGGATCGGATATTTAAGCATGGATATTCACCCCGATCAGCCTAGACCACTTTCGCTTTCAGCAAGTCATGCATGTTAAATGCGCCTGCCAATTGCTGCTCTTCATCGACTGCCAGAAAACCATTGATCCTATGGTGTTCCATCAGGCTCACTGCTTCAACAGCCATTTGCTGTATACCCAGCAATTTGGGCTGATGACTCATGACGCTGGTGATAGGCGCCTGAGGGTCGGTCAGGCCTTGCACAAACAGGCGGCGTACATCACCATCTGTAAACACGCCGACCGGGTTTTGTGCCGCATTGACAATGGCGGTGAACCCCATGCCTTTGCTGGTGATTTCCTGGATGGCTTGCTGCACCGTTGCGTTTTCTTTCACGCTGGGGATCGCATCGCCGGTGCGCATCACATCTTTAATCCTGATCAGCAGACGCCGCCCCAGGCTGCCGCCAGGGTGTGAGTGGGCAAAATCTTCTGCGGTGAATTCACGCAGTTCCAGCACACATAAAGCCAGTGCATCACCCAGAGCCAGTGCTGCAGTGGTGCTTGCTGTCGGCGCCAGGCCAAATGGGCAGGCCTCATGGCTGACGGCCGCACTCAAATGCACTTGCGATTCACGCGATAAGGTTGAGTCTTCGCTGCCGGTGATACTTAAAATCCGCGCACCCAGGCGGCGGATCGCAGGCAGGATATTGATGATTTCATCGCTTTCACCTGAGTTGGAAAGCGCAATCACCACATCTTCTGCCGTAATCATGCCCAGGTCACCGTGGCTGGCTTCAGCCGCATGCATAAAAAATGCCGGGGTTCCGGTGCTGGCAAAAGTGGCGGCGATTTTGCCGCCGATATGGCCGGATTTCCCCACGCCAGTCACCACGACACGGCCACGGCAATCCAGAATCATATGTACCGCAGCTTCAAACGCAACGCCTAAGCGTCCTGCCAGCTGGCGGATTTCATCTGCTTCGTGCAATAACACATTGCGCGCTTTTTCCACGATGTCAGAACTTTCAGCAAGTTTGACACCTGATTTTGCTATACTCATGGTCGCTAAGTATAGCAAGTGACCGCCCCGGCAAGAAAGCAAAACACGGCTTTTTTAATGATTTTTTAATATCAGGCACATTTTTTGCATTAAACAAAGATTTGTGGCAGCATAATTAACCTGACACAATCCAGATTCATAATAAATAATTGGCCACGCGGTGTGTTTTCGTTAACAGTTTAGCAACGTGGTCTGAATTAATTGCTTTAGAACTTTTGCATGTTTGACTCCCTAATCCATTTACTTTTATTGCTCACCAGTTCGGTATTCGCCGTCGGTTTGTTCCGCATATTGGGTCTGCCCGCGATACTGGCTTACTTCGCCATCGGCATTGTGCTCGGTCCGCACGCGCTCGGCCTGCTCGAGGATGAAGAAACCGGTCGCCAGGTGGCGGAGTTCGGCATCGTGTTCCTGATGTTTAGCATAGGCCTGGAGTTCAGTCTGCCCAAGTTATATGCCATGCGCAAAACCCTGTTCGGCCTGGGCGGCGGACAAGTCATCCTGACGCTGCTGGTTAGCCTGCTGCTAGGCAAGGTCGCCGGCTTAAGCCTGACAACTGCCTTTATTATCGGCGCCGCACTGACCATGTCCTCCACCGCCATCGTTTCCAAGATCCTGATGGAACGCGTAGACCTTAACTCCCGCCACGGCCGGCTCAGCATAGGTGTATTGCTGTTCCAGGATCTGGCCGTGATCCCTATCCTGGTGTTGATCCAGACACTGGGCGCGCATAGCAATAACTGGCTGGATGTGCTGGGCCTGACGCTGCTTAAATCCTCAATCCTGTTATTCCTGCTATTCAAATTCGGCAAAAACATCCTCAACTTCTGGTTTGAACTGGTGGCCAAGCAACGTTCGCGCGAACTGTTTGTATTAAACGTGCTGATGGTCACTTTATTGATGTCTGCAGCCACCAATTTTGCTGGTTTGTCCTACGCGCTGGGTGCGTTTGTCGCCGGGATGTTGATTTCAGAAACCAAATACCGGTACCAGGTGGAATCCGACATCGCGCCTTTCCGCGATATCTTGCTTGGCTTGTTCTTTATCAGTGTGGGTATGCTGCTGGATGTCAGGGTGATCCTTGAGCATGCTGGCTTGATTGTTTTGCTGCTTGCGGTATACCTGCTGTTCAAGATCGCGCTGATTGCTTTCCTGACCAAGTTCTATGGTTTTGAAATGGGCGTCGGCGTGCGTACCGGCATTATTTTGGGGCAGGCGGGTGAGTTTACATTCGTGATCCTGGCACTGGGGTTACAAACACATTTGATTGATGGTGATGCCTTGCAGCTCGTGTTATCCGTTGCCGTGCTTTCCATGCTGGTGGCCCCGTTTATTATCCAGTACAACGGCCGCATCGCGCGCTACCTGGTCAAAAGCTATACCCGCAACAGTATCAAAGGCGTCGATACCATACAGGAGCATAGCCAGGAGCTATCGGATCACGTCATTATTTGTGGCTATGGCCGTAGCGGCCAATACCTGGGTCGTTTCCTGCGCGAAGAGAATATCCCCTACGTGGCGCTGGATATGGATGCCAGCCGCGTGCAGGAAGCCGCTTCTGCCGGTGAAAATGTGATCTATGGCGACGCCAGCAGACGCTCAGTGATGGAAGCGGCAGGCTTGGCACGCGCCAAAGCCGTCATCATCAGTTATGCCGAAACGCGTGCTTCGATGAAGGTGCTGGACGTGATCAAAGAACGCCATCCTAACCTGCCGGTGATCGTGCGCACGCATGATGACAGCGAGATGGATGAGTTGCGCGCGGCCGGTGCGGCCGAAGTGGTGCCCGAAATCCTTGAAGGCAGCCTGATGCTGGCCTCGCATGCGCTGGTCACCCTGGGTGTGCCGCTGAACCGTGTGGTGAAACGTATCCGCCAGTTCCGCGAAGAGCGCTACAAAATGTTCAAAGGTTACTTCCGCGGGGTCAGTGACGCCGATGCTTCAACCGCTTCGTTACCGCAGCTGCATTCGGTAGAAATGTATAAAAACTTCTATGCACACGGTTTGCGGCTGGATCATATCCCGTTTGAAGATTTTGCCGTTGAAGTCAAACAATTGCGCAGGCCTAATATGCCAGAGCCCATCGTCCCACGCGGGGATATCGTATTAGGCGAACGCGATGTGCTGGTGCTGCTAGGCAGTAATGCTGCCCTGATCGCCATGGAAGTCTATCTGATCTCCGGCCGCAAGCCTTAAATCATCTCCCTCTTGATTCCAAACAGGCTGCTAACCGTGTACAGTTGGCAGCTTGTTTGGATTTAGTTAGCACGCGTTTTTTCCTGAAAAATTCATTATGGCAAACACTTCGGTAGTGGTCGTCGGTGGTGGCATCGTCGGCTGTTTAACCGCCATGCAATTGCGCAAACAAGGCCATCAGGTCACGGTAGTCGAGCGCAATATCATCGCCGCCCAAACCTCGGGCGAATCCTCGTGGGCCGGGGCAGGCATCGCATTTCCGCTATTGCCATGGTTCTATCAGGACGTAGTCAACGAGTTAGCGCTGGCAGGTGCCAGGGCTTACCCCGCCATCAGCGGCGAGCTATACGCAGAAACCGGCATAGACCCTGAATGTATCCAGAGCGGCATGCTGATCCAGCCGCCGTTTGAACGCGAACAGGCGTTGGCTTGGTGTGCAAAGTTTGGCCTGGCAGTAGAACCGCAAGGTGAAAACCTGCTCATCCCCGAAGTGGTACAAATCCGTAATCCACGCTTGTTGCAATCCCTGAAAGCCTGGTTGATCAAACACGGTGTCACCCTACGCGAGCAAACCCGCTTAATGCCATTGCCAGAAGGGCAGTCGCCCATCAATGGCTGGCAAACCACCGAAGGCGAAACCTTGCATGCGGATACCTTCGTCGTCACTTCCGGCGCCTGGAGTTTCGAGCTGCTGGAACAAACGGCCCTCACGCTTGATATCAAGCCCATGCGTGGGCAGATGTTGTTATACCAACTGCAACCCGGCCTGTTGCCGCATATCGTTTATCGGGATGGTTTTTATATGTTGCAACGCGCGGATGGCCATTTGCTGGCAGGCAGTAGCCTGGAAGATGTGGGTTTTGATACCGGTGTCACCGAAAGCATGCGCGAGGAAATGCAGGCCAAGGCAGAGGCCATATTGCCAGCGTTGCGTGGGCAAGCCATTATCAAACACTGGAGCGGCCTGCGGCCGGGGACGCCGCATAATATTCCGATGATAGGGCGGCATCCGCAGATTGAGAATTTGTATTTGAATACCGGGCATTTCAGGTATGGGGTGACGATGGCGCCGGAGTGCGCGCGCAGGATAGTAGCGTTGATTTCGTGACGTGTGAGCCATTGTGTAGCAGGGTAATCACTGTGGCCAGCGTTACGGTTGGTTTATGCAGACAATTGGTCTGCCCTGCAATAGAATGCACTCTCACTCGTCATTCTGGCGAAGGCCAGAATCCAGGCAAGGTTCATGCATCACTTTGTTACAGCAGAGAACAAGTGTTTAATTTACTAGATGTTTAAATCGGTAATTCTTCGGGTGCTTCAGCATTCGATTTCGCTGCTCAATTGCCCCATTCCTTTTCGCCTCTAGGCGAGTGACTTTTCTTTGCTTGCCCAAAGAACAAGTCACCAAAAGAAAGGGCACCCTAGCTTCCGCTTGTTTCCTGCGTTGCTCGAAGTAGGACTTTCGTCCGTTGCTTTGCCGGACTTAGGCATAAGCGGTCGCGAAACTCGCCCTAGCGGCTTGCACACAACGCAAGCCACTGCGGAACTCAGACAGTCGCTCCCTTCCTCCTTATTTTGCCTGCGCTACTCGGCGCGTCAGATAGGGGCCCGATTAAAACCACCACGATGGAAGATTGTTTAATTGCACTACAAGAAGGGCGCTAAGGGACTTCTTTAACTTCTAAAAACATGAAAGCTCCACAAACCAATTCAATTGCTTTGTTGGGCTTTCATGCTTTGCTTTATTATTTTGCTTTATTGCTGTGTTCTATTTCAATGGTCGAGCGGGCGGCAATGAATGTGAGAGTTCTCACTAAAGTAACCGCGTTGTGATTTTAATGGGCCCCTATCTGACGCGCCGAGTAGCGCAGTCAGCGTGGGAGGTTTCGGCCAGCGGCTGTTCGAGTTCCGCAACAAGCCACGGTGTGTGTGGCTTGTCAGGGCGAGTTTCGTTGGACGCCCACTTTAAGTCCTGCAAAGCAATGGACGAAAGTCCTAGGATGAGCAACGCAGGAAACAAGCGGAAGCTAGGGTGCATTTCTTTTGGTTACGTTTTCTTTATGCAAGCAAAGAAAAGCAACGCTGCAATAGAGCGCTGAACCATCCAAAGAAATACCTATTCAAACCTCCCGACAGATTTTTCAATGGTTGACTAAATCTAGTCAAACTAAAAAAGGAAGTTTCTTCCTAAATCATTTTCCTACAAAGCCCAGAGACAACATGTTGCTTCGATCATAAAAAATCTTAATTACCATTTCCCTCAGTGGCTATCCAGTCTCCACTCTTGCCACCATGTTTCTCCAACAATCGTATCCCCTGCATCACCATGCCACGATCAACCGCTTTACACATATCATAAATGGTCAACAAACCGACCTGAACGGCAGTCAATGCTTCCATTTCCACTCCGGTTTGCCCGGTTGTTTCGCATTGCACCCGGCAAATCACGCTGTGATTCACCTCATCAGTTACAAAGCTCACGTCCACACGACTTAGGCTAAGCGGGTGACACAACGGGATCAGGTCGCTGGTTTTTTTGCTTGCCTGGATGGCAGCGATCCGCGCGATTCCCAGCACATCGCCTTTTTTGGCGTTGCCTTGCAAAATGGTTTGCAGCGTGGCCGCTTGCATGTGAATACGACCTTCAGCGATGGCGACACGTTTACTGTGCGCTTTGTCGCCGATATCGACCATATGGGCGTGGCCCTGGGCGTTGAAATGCGTTAATTCGGACATGGTGAAAAATGATGAACTCAGGCGGTGAAGTCGTTATCATAACAAGTTTGGCTCAGCGGTTTATATTGATCCGGGAATAATGTCGTTTAAGGAAACGCTTTTTCGCTCACAGACTCATGGTTTTTCATCCATTTAAATATGTTGATCGGCACCCGCGCCTGGTAATCAGGCGCTGCGTGGTGGCATTGGCTTTGATGATGCCATCGGGTTTCCCCATGCTGGCAGAGAGTGCGGTGGGCCAGTTTTCCGGCAAGCCTTACGAGCCCGACCTGGACTTGAGTTTGCCAGCGGATTCTTCCAATCAGTTGCCTGAACTGGGCGATGCATCGCAAACCGTGCTGTCGGCGCGCGATGAGGAGAAGATCGCTAACCAGATACTCAAGCAGGTGGCGACCAGTGAAGATGTACTCGATGATGCCGAAGTGACTGATTATTTGCAGGCGTTGGGCATGCGGCTGGGGGCCAGTAGCCCGGACAAGCAACAGAAGTTTTATTTCTTTGTATTGCAGGAAAGAAGCATCAACGCGTTTGCCATGCCAGGCGGTGTGATTGGCGTGCATACGGGGTTGTTCACTTCTTCTAATAGTGAATCGGAGTTGGCCAGCGTATTGGGGCATGAGATCGGCCATGTCACACAGCATCACCTGGCACGTATGCTGGCGTCACAAAAATACGATATGTTTAAAAATATTGCCGCGACTGCGCTGGCGTTGCTGGTGATGCGCTCGAATCCGCAAGCGGGTATGGGAGCGATGACGGCGGCGTCTGCTGCGGGCATTCAGCGACAGATCGATTACACGCGTGAACATGAGCGGGAAGCTGACCGCGTGGGGCTGACCATTTTGCAGGATGCGGGTTTTGATGTGCGCGCCATGCCGGCTTTTTTTAATACCTTGCAGCGTGCCACCCGTTTTTCTGACGGCAATATGCCCAGTTATTTACGTACCCACCCGATGACCAGTGAGCGCATCGCCGATATGGGTAACCGCGTGCAAAACCTGCCTTATAAGCAGGTGAGTGAAAACCCGGCTTTTTCATTGATGCGGGCAAAAATCCGCGCGTTTGAAGGGGCTCCTACGCAAATGGTGGAGGAGTTTAAAAATAATCTGGAGGAAGGCCGCTTCCAGAATGAACAGTCAGAGCACTACGGGCTGGCGTATGCTTATTTGCGTGCGAACCAGGCGAAAAATGCCCAGCAGCAAGTGCAATGGCTGGAACAGCATGGCATGGTCAGCCCTTACCTGGTGACATTAAAGGCACTGACTCTAGCAAAACTGGGGCAGGTCGCCGAGGCGGAGCAGCAGTTTGTGCAAGGGTTGCAAAAATATACGCAGCACCGGATGCTGGCACAAGGCGAAGCAGAATTACTGATCCGCAGTAATCAGTGGGCACAAGCAGTGACTTTTATCCAGAAACAGTTGTCCATGTTTCCTGAGGATCCAAAACTGTATGACTGGCTGGCAGCTGCTTATCAGGGCCAAGGCAGGCAAATGTTGCGGCATCAGGCACTGGGCGAGTCGTATGTGCGCAAATATGATCTGCCACGTGCGATAGACCAGTTCGATATCGCCAGCAAAGCGAAAGATGGTGATTTTTATCTGCAATCCAAGGTAGAGGCGCGGTTAAAGGCGCTCAGGCTGCAACAGGCGCGGGATAAAGATGATGATAAAAGCTGATAGGGGGCTGAGCGTTTAATGCAAAGAAGAACGGTGTTAAAAGGCTGGCTGGCACTGGCAACGCTGCCTTTCTGGGCGGTGGTGCAGAAGGTGCAGGCCGCGAGCTGGTTTGTACAGGCGTTTGAAGCCAAGCAGATCTCTGAAGTGATGGCTGCATTGCAGGCTAAGGCCGTACCGGTTTCGCAAAATATTCAAATTGAGGCGCCGCAAAAAGCTGAGAATGGCGCAGTGGTGCAGGTAGAAGTGGCCAGCGCGCAACCAGCAGGCAGTATCCGTACGTTGCGTTTGCTGGCGGATGCCAACCCAACACCACTGATCGCCAGTTTTGAGTTGGGTAAACAGGTATTGCCCAAACTGGTGACGCGCATCAAGCTGGCGCAATCGGGCGAATTGATTGCCCTGATCCAACAAGCTGACGGGCAATTTCAGCAGCAACGCCGTTTTGTGATTGTGCTCGAAGATGGCTGCGCGGGCAGCGAGCGCGAAGAGCCGTTTGCCAGCAGTATGAAAATGCGTGCGCGCCCGCTCGAAGACGGGCCTTTGGGCAAGGGCATCGTTGAACTCAAGATCATTATCGTGCACCCTATGCGTACCGGCCGCAGTAAAAATGATGACGGTGTATTAATGCCAGCGCATTTCATGCAGCTGATGCAAGTGGTGCTGAATGGCCAGGTCATCGTCGATGCGCAAACCGGCACCGGTATTTCACGCAACCCTTACTTTACTTTTTATATCAAAGAAGCCAGGGTGGGCGATGTGATTGCGGTAAACTGGCAGGATAACCGCGGTTTTGAAGGGCATGGACAAGTCACCGTAACGCAATAGTTTTTAATAAGTAATTTTTATCAATAAAATTAAAACAATCAATTATACATATACAATATAGTTGTCTAAAATGCATCCATTCGCTGTGGAAACACAGCACCATTTTTCGTTAACCATGATTTTAATTATTCATTCTAATCATTTATAAGGAGAGCTACATGTCATTGATTAATACACAAGTACAACCATTCAAGGCCCAGGCATTTCACAACGGTAAATTTATCGAAGTGACAGAAGAGTCGTTAAAGGGCAAATGGTCTGTGCTGATTTTCATGCCGGCAGCGTTTACTTTCAACTGCCCGACAGAAGTTGAAGATGCGGCTGATAACTACGCAGAGTTCCAGAAGGCTGGTGCTGAAGTGTACATCGTGACCACCGATACGCATTTCTCCCACAAGGTTTGGCACGAGACTTCACCAGCAGTGGGCAAAGCGAAATTCCCATTGGTGGGTGACCCGACGCACCAATTGACACGCGCTTTTGACGTGCATATTGATGAAGAAGGTCTGGCATTGCGCGGTACGTTCGTGATCAACAACGAAGGTGTGATTAAAACTGCTGAAGTACATAGCAACGAAATCGCCCGTGATGTAAAAGAAACTTTGCGCAAGTTGAAAGCTGCTCAATACACAGCTGCAAACCCAGGCCAGGTTTGCCCGGCCAAGTGGAACGACGGTGCTGCAACATTGACACCATCACTGGACCTGGTAGGTAAGATTTAATCTCTCTGAGATTAGCTTGAGTAAAGCCCTGCGAAAGCAGGGCGCTCAGGTAAGGTCACTAAAAGGTTTTGTGCCTGGCAGTGGCTTTACCTGAGCCTCCCCCAACCAACTTTTGATTGCCATGCGAATGGCCACGGCTTCTTGTCGCCGCAACATTCAGACAAGTTGTCATTTTGGAGAATAAAAATGTTAGACGATACCCTTAAGACACAACTGCAAACCTACCTCGGTATGCTGCGTCAGCCTATCCGTCTGATCGCATCCCTGGATAACAGTGACAATGCTGCAAAAATGCGTGAATTGCTGCAAGAGATTGCCGCCTTGTCAGACAAAGTCAGCCTGGATGAGACCGGCGATGATGCACGTAAGCCTTCATTCGTGATCGCCAAAGAAGGTGAAACGCATGGCGTGCGCTTTGCGGCGATCCCGCTCGGCCATGAATTTACTTCACTGGTACTGGCCTTGCTGTGGACTGGCGGTCACCCGCCAAAAGTGGAGCAGGATGTGCTCGACCAGATCAGGGTACTGGATAGTGACTTGAATTTTGAAGTCTATATGAGTCTGTCTTGCCATAACTGCCCGGACGTGGTGCAAGCGACTACGCTGATGACGGTATTCAACCCGCGCATCAATGTGACGGTGATTGATGGTGGTTTGTATCAGGACGAAGTCAACGCGCGCAATGTGATGGCCGTGCCTGCGACTTTCCTCAATGGCGAGATGTTTGCCTCTGGCCGTATGCTGGTGGAAGAGTTTCTGGCTAAAGTGGATACCGGTGCGGTTGCCAAAGAAGCTGAAAAACTCAACGCCAAAGAGTCATTTGATGTGCTGGTGGTGGGCGGTGGCCCGGCCGGTGCTTCAGCCGCGATTTATGCCGCCCGTAAAGGCATACGTACAGGTATTGTGGCTGACCGTTTTGGTGGCCAGGTCAATGACACACTGGCGATTGAAAACTTTATTTCTGTGAAAGAAACAGAAGGGCCAAAACTGGTGGCAGCGCTGGAAGAGCATGTGAAGACTTATGACGTGGATATCATGCCTTTGCAGCGTGCAGTAGGCTTGAGTGAGCCGAAACAGGCCGACCATAAACACGGTGGCCTGATCGAGGTCAAACTCGAAAGTGGCGCTATCCTGCGCAGCAAGTCAGTGATCCTGGCAACCGGTGCACGCTGGAGAAACCTGAATGTGCCTGGTGAAGCCGAGTACAAAAACAAAGGCGTGGCCTACTGCCCGCACTGTGATGGCCCGTTATTTAAAGGCAAGCACGTGGCGGTGGTTGGCGGTGGTAACTCCGGCGTAGAGGCTGCGATTGACCTGGCTGGTGTGGTGGGTCATGTCACTTTGCTGCAATTTGATACCGAGCTGAAAGCCGATGCCGTGTTGCAACGAAAATTACGCACGCTGCAAAACGTCACGATTTTGACCAGTGCTCAAACCAGTGAAATCACCGGTGACGGCACACGCGTCAATGGCCTGACTTATTCCGACCGTGTTAGTGGCGAGAGCAAGCATGTGGCCCTGGAAGGTGTATTTATCCAGATTGGCCTGGTGCCGAATACGGATTGGCTGAAAGGGACAGTAGACCTCAGCAAATATGGTGAAATTGAGATTAATAACCATAATGCTACTTCGCTGCCTGGTGTGTTTGCCGCAGGGGATGTGACTACGATCCCCTATAAGCAGATCGTGATTGCTATGGGTGAAGGGTCGAATGCCGCTTTGGGTGCGTTTGATTACCTGATCCGTCAGTAATCCTGTTGCAATAAAAAAACCTGCCTCGGCAGGTTTTTTTTATATCTGGGTGTTCGCTGTAGTTTAGATGTAGTTAGGGGATCAGCGACATTGAAACTGCTTCCGCCACTTTAATGCCATCAACCGCGGCTGATAAAATCCCGCCAGCATAGCCAGCGCCTTCGCCACAGGGGAACAAGCCCCTGGTATTAATGCTTTGCAAAGTATCATCATCGCGCTTGATGCGTATGGGGCTGGAAGTGCGGGTCTCCACGCCGGTCAGAATGCCATCGGCTAAATCAAAGTTAGGAATCTGTTTGGCAAACGCCGGAATCGCTTCGCGGATAGCGTTGATCGCAAATTCTGGCAATGCTGATGCCAGGTTAGTCAGGTGCACGCCAGGCGTGTAAGAAGGGGTGACTTCACCAAACTCAGTCGAAGGGCGGTTAGCCAGAAAGTCACCTATCAGTTGGCCAGGGGCAGAGTAATTACTGCCACCCAGCACAAAGGCATGACTTTCCAGCTGGCGTTGTAATTCAATGCCGGCCAATGGATGGTCAGGGTAATCTACCTCAGGCGTTATGCCGACTACGATGCCCGCATTGGCGTTGCGCTCGTTACGGCTGTACTGGCTCATACCATTGGTCACCACGCGGTTAGGTTCGGAAGTCGCTGCCACCACTGTGCCGCCCGGGCACATGCAAAAGCTGTATACACTGCGGCCATTTTGCGCATGGTGTACAAGTTTGTAATCGGCCGCCCCCAGTTTACGCAAGATGTCGTCGCTATAGCTTTTTCCGTAACGCGCACGGTCGACCAGGCTTTGCGGATGCTCGATACGGAAGCCTATCGAAAACGGTTTCGCTTCAACATAAATGCCTTTGTTGTATACCATTTCAAACGTATCACGCGCACTGTGCCCCACTGCCAGCACCAAGTGGCGGGTAGGCAGGTATTCGCCCGTTTGCAAGGTCACGCCTTGCACCTGTTGGTCCTGGATATCGATCTCGGTGACACGCTTGCCAAAGCGTATCTCACCGCCCAGGCTGGTAATGGTGTTACGCATTTCTTCTACCATGCTGACCAGTTTGAAGGTGCCGATATGCGGATGGCTAACGTATAAGATTTCTTCCGGCGCGCCGGCTTTGACAAATTCCTGTAATACCTTGCGCCCGTAGTGTTTAGGATCCTTGATCTGGCTATACAGTTTGCCGTCAGAGAAGGTGCCTGCGCCGCCTTCACCAAACTGCACGTTGGATTCCGGGTCCAGTTTGCGTTTACGCCATAAGCCCCAGGTGTCCTGCGTGCGCTGGCGTACCTCTTTACCACGCTCAAGCACAATAGGTTTAAATCCGGCCTGGGCTAGTATCAAAGCCGCAAAGATGCCTGCCGGGCCAAAGCCGACGACAACTGGTCTGTGCTCTGAATCCTGCTTACTGGTGGCGACAAATTTGTAACTGGTATCCGGCGCCGGTTTGATATGTGGGTCTTTTTTAAAGCGGGCGAGGATCTTCGCCTCGTTCCTGACTTCGACATCGATGTTGTACACAAACAAAATCGCATGGGTTTTGCGTGCATCTACACCGCGTTTGAAAATCTCAAACCGTATCAAGTCAACTTCCGGGATTTCCAGGCGTTTAAGCAGGGCCGCCTTGATCTGCTCATCCTGATGGATCAGCGACTCGGCTTCAATAAGGGGCAGTTTGATTTCTGTGATTCGTAACATAAAGGCTCGCGGATAGTGGTTATCTATCAAAAGCGTATTTTATTACATTCGGCCCCAAGCTATGGTAGATTTTCACATCGGTTCTATTTAATTAGTATCGGAGTCGGTCGTTATATAGTGTATGTTTAATTACAAGCGACGAGTACTTATCCCGTTAATCATTGCCGCAACCATTCTGTGCGGTTCAATGATGTGGCTATTTATCGCCATGTACCAGCTTGTGTCTTTTTCGGAACAAAAAGATTCGGTAGACCGCCAGCGTTATGATATCGCCGCCCTGGGTAAAGCCATCACCAATGCTGAGAGTGGCCAGCGCGGTTATTTGCTCACCGGGCATACGCTATTTCTCGACACCATGGAGCAGGGGCGTGTAGATACGCACAAGATGCTTGCCCGGCTGGATAAACGCGCGGCCAGGGCAGGTGACGAAATCCGCCCGGAACTCGAAAGAGTCAAGCAGTTAGTCCATCAAAAATTCGATGCCATCGATAAAAGCATCCAGGTGCAAATGCGAGCCGGTTCTTATGCCTCACATCTGACCTTGAGCAGAGACAAGGGCCGTGAGTTGATGAAGCTGATCAACGACCGCCTGGGCGAGATGGATGCCAAGCTGGAACATCTGAGGGGCGACTATGAACAGGAGATACGACAGCGTGTGATTGAAGCTGTCATAGGCGCTATTCTGTTATGCATGCTGATCATTGGCGTACTGCTATTTTCATACCGAAGTACCACTGACTTATTAGATGAGGTACTGAAAACCCAGGCCGTCACCGAGCAACTGAGCCATCAGGTCGATCACGATTTGCTCACCGGTCTACCCAACCGGCGCAGTGTCGATGAGCATCTGGAAACGGTGTACCAGCGCGCCAAACACGTTTCAAAACCGTTCGCGATCTTTTTTATGGACCTGGATGGTTTCAAGCAGGTCAATGATGAATATGGGCATGAAATTGGCGATGCCCTGTTGGTGGAAGTGGCCGATATGTTTCAGAAAGTGCTCAGGCAAACGGATTTTCTGGCGCGGCAAGGCGGTGATGAGTTTGTGCTGGTGGTGGGTAGTTATTTGCACCGGATGGAGCTGGTGCAACTGGCGCAACGCCTGATCAAGTTATTTTCACGGCCAGTGATCGTCAGGACCATGGCGCTTAATATCGGTGTCAGCATAGGCATTGCCGAATATCCCCGGCATGGCAAACAAGTGAAACAGCTGCTGCATGCGGCGGATAAAGCGATGTATGTTTCCAAGAAAAACGGAAAAAACTCATTCAGTTTTGATGGTGAATAATGTTTTAATTTGTCAGCTCTAGCTGCAGCATTTTCTTCAGCAGTGGCACCGTGACCGGCTTCTTGGTGATGAGTGACCATTCATCCAGCGCATCCAGCACCGATACCAGAGTAGGTAAGTCCCTGCGAAGATATTTCAGGCAGTAAGCGATCACTTCATCTGGCAGTTTCATGCCGCGATCTTGCGCATGCGCGCGCAAGGCATCCGCTTTTTCGCCATCACTCAAAGGCTGCAATTGATAGACCAAGCCCCAGGCCAGACGGGTCGCCAGATCATCGCGTAATCCCATTTGCGTGGGTGCATGATTACCGGCAGTGACCAGCACGCCGCCTTCGGCTTTAATATGGTTAAAGGTATCAAACAGGATGATCTGCGATTCTGCATCAAGGGTGTGCACATCGTCTGCAATATGCGCACCCATGGCTTGCGCTGCGAGTAACAGATGGCTCTTGCCACTGCCTGGCGCGCCCCACAAAAACATAAATTGTGTGGGGGCTTGCCCTGCCAGAACAGTCTTCAAACTGTTCAAGGCTTCGTGGTTCTGACCGAGGATGAAATTGTCAAACCCCGGTGCCGCAGGCGGCTGGATATTAAGCAGTAATTGTTTCACAGCAAATAGTTTAGTTTGTTTCGGGGTCAGTCATCCGCCAGGTGAATCACGGATGCCTGGCTGTGCAAATAGGTCTCGCTACGCAAATAACTTTGTTTCACATAACGTAAACCAACCGCAATGGCAGCGCTGACTGGCAAGGCCAGTAACACGCCGGTAAAGCCAAATAATTGGCCGCCGGCCATCAAGGCTAAAATCACCAGTACAGGATGCAGGCCAATACGGTCACCGACCAGGATAGGCGTCAGGAAAAAACTTTCTACAAACTGGCCGACACCGAATACCAGCAACACTGGCACCACTTCTGGCAATGAGGCGAATTGTAATAACGCCAGCATGATGGCCAAAATAAATGCCAGCGCAAAACCAAGATAAGGCACAAAACTAAGCAAGCCGGCAATCATGCCAATAGATAACGCCATATCCAGGCCTACCAGCCATAACCCCACACTGTAAAACACACAAAGTGACAGCATGACGGATAGCTGTCCGCGCAGGAATTCGGCGACGACACTGTCAATATCTTTGGCGATTTTTTTGACACGGCCGATCAGGTCGCGGGGAATCAACTCGCCGATCTCGGTCATCATGTCGTCCCAGTCGCGCAAAAAATAAAACAGCACCACGGGTAACAAAAGAATATTGGCCAGCATGCCGATCAGGTTGAGACCTTTTTGGCCTGCACTTAGTAATACGCTGCCGACAAAGCTGCTCGCGGTTTGCCAGTGCTCGGTGACCAGTTTTTGTATATAAGCCGGGTTCACATTGAAGCGGATGCCAAAGCGCTGTTGCAGCCAGGGCTCTACCTGCTGGTGAAAATGATCCACCAAGGCAGGCAGGCGTTGCACGATGAGCATGGATTGCTGTTGTAACAGCGGGATGATGATCAGCATCAAGCCTATCAGCGCCAGGATCACGCCAGCCATCACTAGCAAAGTCGCCAAGGTACGGCCGATTTGCCACTGGCGGTATCCGGCTTCGCTGAGACGGTCTACCAGCGGGTCCAGCATGTAAGCAATCACCATGGCCGCCAGAAAGGGCGTCAGCACCGGTTCCAGCAAATAGAACAGGTAGATGAAAAGCGCTGCCACTATCCACCAGCGATTGTCGCTGACAAACTGAGTCACACTGGACTTTTGATACTCGTGATCTGACATGGGCGCCTGTAATGTATCCATTCAATCCGGCATAGGTCGAACTGGCAAGATGCGTTAAAATAATGGTTATTCCTAAAATTATACTGAATTTCGTGGATGTCACGCGCTTTGTTGCAATATCCATGAATTTATATTGAATTAAATATTCATAGCATAGAAAGAAACGAGAGCACTTTGACGACTTCTTCTGATAAAACTTCTGTCACCTATCGCGACGCCGGTGTAGATATGGAAGCTGGTGATGCGCTGGTCGAGCAGATCAAGCCATTTGCAAAACGCACTATGCGCCCGGAAGTCATGGGTGGCATTGGCGGTTTTGGTTCATTGTTCGCCATGCCGAAAAAATTCAAGGAACCCGTACTGGTTTCCGGAACCGACGGTGTAGGCACCAAGCTCAAACTGGCCTTCCAGCTCAACAAGCACGATACCGTAGGTATTGACCTGGTCGCCATGAGCGTGAACGACATTCTGGTACAAGGTGCCGAGCCGCTGTTTTTCCTGGATTATTTTGCCTGTGGCAAACTGGAAGTCGGCACTGCGGCTGCCGTGATCAAGGGCATTGCACAAGGCTGTGAAGAATCCGGGTGTGCGCTTGTGGGGGGTGAAACGGCTGAAATGCCAGGCATGTACCCGGCTGGTGAATATGACCTGGCGGGTTTTGCGGTCGGTTGTGTCGATAAAGCCAATATCATTGATGGCACGACTATCAAGGCGGGCGATGTAGTGCTGGGGCTGGCTTCCAGCGGTGCGCATTCCAATGGTTATTCATTGATCCGCAAGCTGATTGAAACTTCAGGCATCGATATGGAATCTGACTTCCATGGCCGTACATTCAAAGATGTGGTGATGGCACCAACCAAGCTGTATGTGAAATCCGTGCTCAAATTGCTGGAAACACTGCCAGTCAAAGGCATGGCGCATATTACCGGCGGTGGTATCACCGAGAATATTCCACGCGTATTGCCAGAAGGCCTGACTGCTGAAGTGCAGAAATCCAGCTGGACATTGCCACCGTTGTTCCAATGGTTGCAGGCACAAGGCAATATCGCGCCGCAAGAGATGTACCGTACTTTTAATTGCGGCATCGGCATGGCGATTATTGTGGCCGCCGAACATGCCGAGCAGGCAGAGAGCGTACTGGCTTCTTCGGGTGAAACCGTTTACCGCATTGGCCAGATCCGTGCGCAACAGGCCGGTGAAGCGCCGACTGTGGTGGTGTAATGCAGCCATTGCGCTTTCATCGTATGGTCGTCAATAGCCTCGCGGCAGTCCTGTTGCTGACTGGCACCGGCTTATCGGCAGCACCCAAGCAACTCAATTTGAAATACGATTTGTTGCAACAGGGCGTGCCCATTGCCAGCGTGAAAGACCAACTGACAGTGACTGGCAATAAATACCAGATTGATTCGCTGGCAGAAGGCAAAGGCATTTACAAGCTGATGGGTGAGCGCACACTCTCCAGCCAGGGCGATGTGGCTGAGAATGCTTTACGCCCTGCGCACTTTGAATCCCGTCAATCCAAGCATGCAGATAAAGCATTAATCAATGATTTTGACTGGGGCAAAAAAGTATTGAAAATGCAGGTGAAAGGCGAGCAACAAAGCGAGAAGCTGACCAAAGGCACGCAAGACCTGCTGAGTGTGATGTACTGCTGGATGTGGCAACCACCTAAAGGAAAACAGGTGAAGCTAGCTGTGACTAACGGTAAAAAGCTGGCACTGCATACCTTTGTGGTCACTGAAGAAAGTACGCCGCTACAGACTGAGGCTGGTACGTTTAACGTGATTAAACTGGCAGATAGTGACGGTGAAAAAACACTTTATCTTGCCAAGGACAAAGGCTATCTCCCAGTCAAACTGGTGGTCATGGATGATGGCAAGCGCATGGAGCAAGTGATCACCAGCATCACTGGTCAGTAACGGGTATTCTCTGCATCGGGAAACACGTGATTAACAGACAAGGCCTGCACAAGTGGATACGGCAACACGTTTCCTGGTCATTAGGGTTGGCGTTGTTCATCTCCTTGCTGGTGCATATGTTTGTATTGAAAGAAGCTGCCTGGCAAAGCTGGTTTGCAGAGGATGCACCGCCACCCACCTTATTAAGCGCGCAGTTGCAAGTAGCACCTGCCAAACCGGTATTAAAAGCACCCGTTAAACCAGACCGGCAGAAGAAATCGCCTGCGACCACACCTGAACCATCGACACCAGTGACACATTCGCCGCAGTCAGTCACCGAAGCGCCGGATGTGTCGCAGACAATAGAAACGAGTGAAGAGGCCGCAGGGAAAGCTGAGGAAGCCCGTCAGGCAGAAATCGCCGCCTGGCATGACACTGACAATCCGGTAGACGAGCCAGAAGAAGCATTACCGCCGCCTTATCAGCGCGTCAGTACCGAGTTTTCAGTCTATGTGAATGGCGAAAAGCAGCCTGCCGGCAGTGCCAGCATTGAATACGCGCAGCAGCCCTCCGGGCAATACGCGCTGCGCTGGGTAGTTGAAGGGCGTGGCCTGTTAAAATTGCTCTACACGACGCTGGAGCAACAAAGCCGCGGTGATATTGGCCCGCATGGATTAAAACCGCATTTTTACCGGTACGCGTTTGGCAACAAGACAGACAAGATATACGAAGCTAATTTAGATTGGGAAACCAACTCGATTACCCTGAAAACAGCCAAAGGCGAGCAACGGACTGACCTGCCACAAAACACGCAAGATATCCTGAGTTTTATGTACCAGTTTATGTTTGTGCCGCCATTGCAGGAGATGCAAGTCGCACTCACTAACGGCCGGCGCCTCAACACTTACCAGTACGCGTTTGAAGGCGAGGATACGATGGTGATTGCCGACCAGACTATACACACCGTACACATCGCCCACAGCCGTGGCGAGACGGACGAAAAAATAGAGTTATGGCTGGCCAGTGATTACCGCTATGTGCCAGTCAAAATCAGAAAACAGGAAAAAAACGGCATGGTGATTGAGCAAGTCGCCACGCGGTTGATCACTGAATAACGCAAGACGCAACATCTTTGAAAGACATTATGAATTCAACACTTATGCGCCAAACGGCGGCTTTATTAAACGACATGCTGCAATTCGAGAGCCCGGCCGATGGCAAGCTCAGTGAGTTCTTCCGCCAGCATAGAGAGCTAGGCACCAAAGAGCGCGCCTGGATTGCCGAAACCGCTTATGGTGTATTGCGCCGCTACCGCTACCTGCGCGAAATCAGCATCACAGAAGCGGATGAACAGGAAGATACCCGTAAACTGATCCTGGCTTATCTGATCAAGATCGAAGGTAAAAGCATACGTGACCTCGATGACATGCTCGATGAGCGCCAAAAAGAATGGGCAGTGCAAATTAAAAGCAAAACCAGCGAAGGATTTGCCCCCGCCGTTCTGGCTGACGTACGCGACTGGTTCTGGGACAAGCTGGTCGCGCAATATGGCGAAGCCGAAGCCATGACCATTTGCCGCAGCATGTTTGAACAAGCCAGCCTCGACCTACGCGTCAATACCATCAAGGCAACGCGTGAAGAAGTAATGGCACGCATGCTGGCCGAAAACACCGTGAAAGACAACGTGATCACCACCACGCCCTATTCACCGGTCGGTATCCGCATGGGCGCACGCCTGAATATCGGCAAACATATCCTGTTTACCGAAGGCAAAATCGAAGTGCAGGACGAAGGCAGCCAACTATTAAGTTATTTAGTTGCGCCAAAACGTGGCCAGATGGTGGCTGATTTATGTGCCGGTGCTGGTGGTAAAACACTCGCCTTAGGTGCATTGATGAAAAACACCGGTCGTTTATATGCGTTTGATGTCTCTGAGAAACGCCTGAACAATCTGGGTCATCGCCTGAAACGTAGCGGTTTATCTAACCTGCAAGCGCAGTTGATCAACAACGAAAACGATTTGAAACTCAAACGCCTGAACGGCAAGTTTGACCGCGTGCTAGTAGATGCGCCCTGTAGTGGCTTGGGTACCTTACGCCGTAACCCCGATTTGAAATGGCGCCAGACCGAGCAGGATGTCGCCGAGTTAAATGTCAAACAAACCAACATCCTGGCGCGTGCCGCCAAGCTGTGCAAAGCCGGTGGCCGCGTCATCTACGCAACCTGTAGTCTGCTGCGTGATGAAAATGAAGCAATTGCCGAAGCATTTTTACAGGCACACCCAGACTTCAAATTGATTCCTGCGAGTGAGGTATTGGCGCAGCAGAACATTGAACTGGATACTGGCGAGTATTTAAAACAGCTGCCGCATTTGCATGGCACGGATGGGTTTTTTGCGGCGGTGTTTGAGAAGACAAGTCAATCAAAGACTGCCGAAGAAACCAGTGCCTGATTGCTAATATCACTAGCAGTATCTCCAGTCTTGTCACCCAGCTCTATAGCGTTAAAACCGAAACCTTTCGTCCAAGTTGGCTAGCTACCACTTGGGCGAATCCAACGCTCTGCTGACGCCCAATGCTGATGTAGTCTCCACATTGTTTTGCTCGTTCACTCCAGCGTAATATCGCGTACTTCATCACTTCTGGTTAGTTGCCCAATCATGGCCACTCGCTTTTTTGTATTTGCCGAAACGCCAGAATGTATGTTGACCAATATACTTTGCATAAAGCATCATCAGTTCTATACGTATAGGTCAATGTCAGGCTTTTAGGTTATTCTTGAATCCAGTACGGCTGACCAATTCTTAAAAGTATAGAAATGATAAAACTCACTCTGAATCTGCAAATACTCATCGCGGCATTGCTGGGAGTCGCTGGTGGTTGGGCCATGCATGGCTTGCCCGCTGATTCAGAAACCGTGCAGTGGAGTCTTTATACTGCCAACCTCATCGGTACGTTGTTTATTGACCTGCTCAAGATGGTCATGATCCCACTGGTGTTTTGCGCCATCGTGACTGGCATCGCCAACCTGCGACAGCATAGCCAGATGAATACGGTCTGGAAAACCACCTTACTGTTTTTTGCGACAACAACTATCATTGCCATTGTGATTGGCCTGGGCGCCACGCATATTGTGCAGCCAGGCGCCGGCTTGCATCTGGATATGTTTGCCGATGCCATGCAGCAGTTTGAATCCAGGCAACTTACCTTGCCGGAATTCTTTACCCAGTTTCTGCATGGCATTTTCATGAACCCGTTCAAGGCACTGGCCGATGGCAATATCATCGCGATTGTGGCATTTGCACTGGTGCTGGGCATTGCGCTGGTGATGGCTTCAGACCGTTATCCGCAGCTATTGGGTTTGTTTGAAGAAGGCATGACGGTTTGCATGCAGATGATCAACTGGATCATGCGGCTGGCCCCTTTTGGTATTGCGGCGTTGCTGTTTAAACTGGTTGCCACACAAGACGTCAGTTTATTTGCGACGCTGACTAAATTCATCCTGTTAGTCATGGGCACCACCTTGCTGCATGGGCTGGTGGTGCTGCCCGCCTTGTTATATCTACTCACCCGCAAGCGGCCGTTATGGTTTTTGCGCAATGCACGTGAAGCATTGTTGACGGCATTTGCCACCAGTTCAAGCAACGCGACCATGCCGGTCACCATGCGCTGCACCACGCAGAATATGCAGGTGAAGCCTGAGATTGCCGGATTCGTCGTCCCCTTAGGCGCCACCGTCAATATGGATGGTACCGCCTTGTACGAAGCTTCTGCTGCCCTGTTTGTGGCGCAACTGGCGGGCATAGACCTATCGCTGGGCCAGCAACTGGTGGTGTGTTTTACCACCATGATTGCCGCCATGGGTGCGCCTGGCATCCCCAGCGCTGGCATGGTCACCATGGTCATGGTGCTGCAAAGTGTGGGCTTGCCGGCAGAAGCGATTGCGATATTATTGCCCATAGACCGCTTGCTGGATACCGTCAGAACCGCGGTCAATGTCGAAGGCGACATGATAGGCAGCCTGGTGGTACAACACGTGACGGAATCCCACTCTTCAAGCTAAAATTCATCCCATGTTAGAACAACGCATTGCTCAGGTATCAGATACGCCCGTCATTTGCGCATTGGTGAATGCCGCTTATCGCGGCGAAACCAGCCGTGCAGGCTGGACCACAGAAGCCGATTTACTGACCGGCGTACGCACCAGTGAGCGCACCATACAGGCGCTGATCGCAAGCGAGGACGCCTGTATTTTGCTAGGTGAAGAGGCTGGCGGCGTAGTGGCTGCCTGTATTTGCCTGGAGCGGCATCCTGATTCTGCCGGCATTGTGCACTTGGGCATGATCGCCGTTTCGCCCTTATTGCAAAATCGCGGTTATGGAAAAACCATGATACTCGCCGCAGAGAAACTGGCGAAAGCGCAGTGGGAGGTGCAACGCGCAGAAATGATGGTGATCAGTCTGCGTGAGGAATTGATAGCGTTTTACCAGCGGCTGGGCTATCAGGCAACAGGGGAGACGGTGCCGTTTCCGCACCAGCCGGATATGTGGCAGACGCATGTTGAGGATATGCAGTTGATTGTTTTGCAGAAGACCTTGTGATTTAGTCTTGATAACTATGCCTGTGTTTTAGGCTCTTCGACGATGTGTAATCCGTATGTTGCTTTAAAAACATGATTTTTATGTTCGTCATTCCGGTGACGTGTTGAGTATAGTTTTCAGAGACTACGCTCTGTATCCTTAGAAGGTAATTCTTTGGGTGGTTAAGCATTTGATTTTGCTATTACATTACACCATTCTTTTTCGCCCTTAGGCGAGTGACTTTTCTTTGCTTGCCCAAAGAATAAGTCACCAAAAGAAAGGGCACCCTAGCTTCCGCTTGTCTCCTGCGTTGCTCATCAAAATAAGCGGTCGCGAAACTCGCCCTAGCGGCTTGCACACTACGCAAGCCACTGCGGAACTCAGACAGTCGCTCCCTTCCTCCTTATTTTGACTGCGCTACTCGGCGCGTCAGATAGGGGCCCGATTTAAACCACCACGATGGAATGTTGGTTAACAGCATGGCATTCAGGGCGCTAAGGAACTACCTTAATTTCTAAATCATGTAAGCCCAACAAACCAATTCAATTGTTTTGTCGTGTTTTCTTGTTTGGTTTTGTTGCTCTGCTTTATTTCAGCGGCTTGGCGGGAATCAATGTGAGAGTTCTCACGTAAGTAACCGCGTAGTGGTTTTAATGGGCCCCTATCTGACGCGCCGAGTAGCGCAATCAGCGTGGGAGTCTTCGGCCAGCGGCTGTTCGAGTTCCGCAACAGGCCACGTTGTGTGTGGCTTGTCAGGGCGAGTTTCGTTGGACGCCCACGTTGACGAGCAACGCAGGGAATAAGCGGAAGCTAGGGTGCATTTCTTTTGGTTACGTTTTCTTTGTGCAAGCAAAGAAAAGTAACTCGCCTAGAGGCGAAAAGGAATATTGCAATAGAGCGCGAACCACCCAAAGAAATACCGATTTAAACCTTCCAGCAAGTAAGCCAACTGCTCTCCAATGCAACAAAGCTAAGCACAAGCATTGCCTGAATTCCAGCCTGCGCGAGAATGAAAGGCTTATGCAGCATGCAACCCTTTTCGTTACCAGAAACGCTTTCTGCTCTCACCAGTACGCTCAAAACTAATCACAACGCATGCTTGACCATGCTCCCGATTCCGCGTAAATTCCGCAACCTTATGCACAAGCACTTTTCCCAACTTCCTGTTGTGACGATGACCCGAAAGGCATTGTGGCTGGTCGCCACATCCTGTCGCGGTTGCTGCTTGTCTTAAACTTTTGCAACCGTGGGCTCTCCGCGGTTGATCTTGCATTTCCCTTCCCGTTGAGCCCATGAAATTCAGGGCTGATATGAAACACGCTACACACCCTTATTACGGCGCCATGCTGGTGCTGTTCTCGTCTGTTTTTGCTTCTTCAAAAGCGATCATGGCCAAGCTCGCCTATGTTTATCACATAGACACGGCTAGCCTGATCGCATTGCGCATGACATTCGCGCTGCCTTTCTTTCTTGGCTTGGGCTGGTGGGCCATGCGCCAGAAATCACCCATGACGATGACAGCTAAAGATTGGGTGTTTCTGGTGGTTCTGGCCACGGCAGGCGGTTATGGCTCGATGTGGCTGAATTTTGAGGGGCTGCATTATGTCTCGGCCGGGCTGGAACGAGTGATTCTGTTTCTTTACCCGACATTGGTGGTTGTCATGAGCGCCGTCTTTTTAAAGCACCATATCACCCGGCGTGAGTGGCTCGCCATGGTGACCAGTTATGCCGGTGTGATCCTGGTGGTCTGGCATGATGTTGAGTTTGCGGCACTGGCTTCTACCGATACTTTGTATGGTGCTTGGCTGGTGTTGCTGAGCGCGATTGTTTTTGCCGCTTATCTGTTAGGTAGCGGGCAGCTCATCCCCAAGTTGGGTGCCACACGGTTTACTGCCATTGTCATGAGTTTAACCACGCTGGCGAGTGCATGCCATTTTGGCGCTGATGCTTCTTTTGTGGCGCTGACAGTGTTGCCACAACAGGTATATGTGCTGGCATTTTTGATGGCTGTGATCGCCACGGTATTGCCTACCATGCTGATGAATCTGGGTATCCATCAACTGGGTAGCCGTAAGGCGTCGCTGATCAGCGCAATCGGGCCGGTTGCGACGATTGTGCTGGCTTATGTTTTTCTGGATGAGCAGATGTCATGGGTGCAGGGCGTTGGTACGGTGCTGGTGATGAGCGGCGTGATTGCGGTGAGTCTGGACACCACGCCGTCAGCGCGGGCGACAGATCCGGAGGTTTAAACAGGTGTGGGCAATCTGGGGGAGTTTCTGCGGGTAAAGCGCCGTTACTCCCCGGAGATGAGCGCTATTTAATCCGTTGCCAATCAAAAAAAGGGCCGGGGTCTGTTTTTCGTCCTGGCGCGATCTGCGAATGGCCGACGATATGCTTGATGGGATAGCGCCGTTGCAGCGCAGTGATCAGCGCTTGCAAAGTCAGGTATTGGGCATTGTTAAAAGCGCATTCATCACTGCCTTCCAGCTCTATGCCTATCGAAAAATCATTACAGCGTTCTCTTCCCTGCCAGGCAGACACCCCGGCATGCCAGGCGCGCTGGTTGCAGCTGACGAACTGTAGCAACTCGCCGTCGCGGCGGATCAGGAAGTGCGACGATACTTTTAAATGTGCAATCGTTGCATAATAAGGGTGCTCACTGGCATCTAGCTGGTTGGTAAATAACTGGACAATGCCGGGGCCGCCAAACTGGTTGGGCGGCAGGCTGATGTTATGGATAACAATCATGTCGATACCGGTATCCGCCGGGCGGGGATCGGTATTAGGTGACGGTATGACCTGGCAGTGGCTGGCCATGCCCTGGTCATCAATTGTAATCGTGTGAGAAAGCGGGGGCGACATGCCAACATTGTAGGTGAATTTGCGCGAATTGCGTTATGATTCCGCCCGCAACCACACGTTTGTCGTTCCATGCCGTTTTGGCGGAGGCCGCATGGAAAACTGATTGCCGCCAGACAGGAACGAGTCATGGTTTTCTTACAGTTATTCTTAATGTTGGTGGTGATACTGATCGCAGCGGAAGTGTTTACCAATGCGCTGGAGCATCTGGGTGAGCGACTGGGGATTTCAGAAGGCGTGACCGGATCTATTTTTGCAGCAGTGGGCACGGCGTTGCCTGAAACGCTGGTGCCTTTGCTGGCCATTTTCTCGTACACCTCATCGACTGGTGATAGCCATGCCGGCCATGATATTGGCGTAGGGGCGATCCTGGGTGCGCCGCTGATGCTGGCCACACTTTCCATCAGTTTGATGGCCTTGTCAGTCTGGAAACGACGTGGCAGCACCGGGCATATCCGCCCTGAGCGTACCGGGCTGGTGCGTGATCTGAATTTCTTTATCCTGGCCTTTATCTTTGCCACGATCGCCATGTTCGTGCCACACACCGAAGCCATGGTGCGCTATGCCATCAGCATACTGATGGTGCTGATCTATTTTGTGTATGTGCTGATGACCATCAAGGCTTCTCGCGGCCTGGTTGAGGAAGGCCATGCCACCGAGGCCGAAGATGTCATGATGCTGGCCAAACTTGGCTTGCCAACCAATATCTTCACCATTGTGCTGCAATTGTTGATCGGGCTTGGTTTGCTGATCGCAGGCGCCAAAGGCTTTATCAATGAGGTCGAAACGGCCGCCGCGATTCTGGGCGTGTCAGCATTGTTATTGTCATTGCTGATTATCCCGATTGCCACTGAGCTGCCAGAAAAAGTAAACAGCATTTTATGGATACGCAAAGGCAAGGATACGCTGGCGTTTGGCAATATCACCGGAGCCATGGTGTTTCAAGGCACATTGTTGCCAGCCATTGGCATCATGCTGACAGACTGGGCGCCAAGAACAGAAGTGGCGCTGGGGATTTTGATCACCTTGCTGGCTGCGATATGGATGCGCTACCGTATAGCCAAGGGTGGTTTGCTGGTATGGCACCTGCTGGTCAATGGCCTGTTCTATATTTTATATCTGGCAATTGTGCTGAGTTAGTCAGTTAATAAAGCATTTTTTAGGAAGAGGGTAAAACGGTGATTCAAATCGTTATATCTTCTTCCTGACCTCTGTTTCAAGTCTGTTAAACCTTATTCCTCTTCGCCGTCGCTATCTTCAACATCCTGCTCTTTTGACAAGCCAAGTTTTGATAAGCGATAGCGCAAAGTACGGAAACTGATGCCTAGCAATTTAGCAGCAGCGGTTTTATTGTTGTTGGTTTTCTCCAGCGCCTGCAAGATGGTGCGTTTCTCAATATCTTCCAGATAATCAGACAAGCTCACATCCATAGGCAGCATGGTATTGCCAGCCGTGGCTGAGGCACTTAGTGCCCCTTCCAGTGGCGCGATCAATTCGCTATGCAGCGCAGTGCCGGCAGGTGCATCAGCGTGATCTTCTATGGCAGAGGTGTTCCATGGCATCACCTGCCTGTCGCTGATGGGTGCCGTAGGCATGTCTTCCAGCGATAGATCCTCTATTGCGATGCTCATGCCATCACACAACGCCAGTGCGCGTTCCAGCATGTTTTCCAGTTCACGCACATTGCCATGAAACTGTAATTGCTGGATATAGACTTTGGCTTCGGGCGCAATGCCGGGCTTGCTGATACTTTGGTTCTGGCAGAGCTTGCCCAGTAAACGCTCGGTCAGTTCCGGGATATCCTCTGGCCGTTCGCGCAGGGAAGGCATTTTGAGTTGGATTACGTTCAGGCGGTAATACAAGTCTTGCCTGAACTCGCCTTTCTCCATCATGGCATTCAGGTTTTTATGGGTAGCCGAAATGATGCGCACATCGACTGTTTCTTCCACCGTGCTACCGACCACGCGTACTTTCTTTTCCTGGATGGCGCGCAATAATTTCACTTGCATGGCTAATGGTAAATCGGCGACTTCATCCAGAAACAAGGTGCCGCCATTGGCCGCCTGGAATAAGCCTTGTGTGTCCTGGATGGCGCCAGTAAACGCGCCTTTTTTATAGCCGAAAAATTCGCTTTCCATCAGGTTTTCGGGGATGGCGCCACAGTTGACGGCAATAAAAGCCTGGTCCTTGCGTGAGCTGTTCTGGTGGATGAGCCTGGCGGCGAGTTCCTTGCCGCTACCTGATTCGCCACTGATATATACCGGCGCCTGGCTGCGTGCCAGCTTGGCAATCATGGTGCGCACATAACTCATGGCCGGAGAGCCGCCAATCAAATCGACGGTATTGGCCCCGTGCGATTCTTTTTGCGAGGCGAGTTTCAAGGCAGATTCCACCAGTGGCCGCAATTGCTTCAATGAGATCGGTTTGGTGATGTAATCAAACGCCCCGGCTTTTAAAGCCGAGACTGCATTTTCGGCACTGCCATAAGCGGTGATGACGGCGACTGGCAAGCCAGGGAATTGCGCATTGATATGTTGCACCAGTTCCAGCCCCAGACCATCTGGCAGGCGCATGTCGGTCAGGCACAAGTCATAGCTGAAAGAGTGCAACATATGTTTGGCGTCAGTGACGTTGCTGGCGCTTTCGGCCTGTATGCCCATGCGTTCCAGCGTCAGGACGACTAATTCACGGATATCGGTCTCGTCGTCGACCACCAGACAGCGATAGGAGTTTGCCATTAAACGATTACCTTCTTAATTGTCAGTGAAAATTGTGTGCCGCTGGCCGTGCTCGAATAATCCAGTTTGGCGCCATTGGCTTCGGCCAGTTCGCGTGCAATAAACAACCCGAGGCCAGTGCCGGTTTTTTCGGTCGTCATAAATGGCTCAAACAAATGCGGCTGGATTTTCGGGTCTATGCCGCTGCCATCATCTTTGATCAGCACATGGATGAACTGGCCACTTTTATCGCCAGACACTTTGAGTTGCAGGCTGCGCGACTGTTGCTTGCTATGCCGCCAACCATTTTTACATAAATTCCAGAGTATCTGGTTGATATGCCGGCGGTCAAACACGATAGTGCCGTGTCTTTCAGGGATGCTAAGGGTAAAGTTTTGCGGGTCTATCTTTTCTACCGCGCAAAATTGCTGGTAAAACTCCTGCATAAACGTTTTGATATTGAATTGTTCCTGATTGGTCCGGTCACGGCGGTTCAGTTCCAGTACATCTTTAATGATCTGGTCCAGCCGCTGCACATTGTCTGAAATAATTTGCAGCATGCGCTCTGTCCCTGGCTCCACTGAGTCTTCCTGCAACAGCTGTGTGGCATGGCTGATGGCACTTAAGGGATTGCGGATCTCATGCGCGATATTGGCAGTCAGCCTGCCTAGTGCCGCCAGTTTCACCTGGTGCGCCTGCGTCTGTATCTGTGACCAGTCTTCAATAAAAATCACTACGCCATTGTTAATGTTTTCAGAGATCGCATGAAAGCGGATACCCAGGTCACGGTTGTTGATGGTGAGTTTGGTGGCATCCTGTGGTGCGAGTTTGTTCGCGGGCGCGGTGAGCAGCAGCGAGGTGATGGCTGGTGTGAGCATACTTAGCGCCGATTGTGAACGCACGGCTTCCTGGCACTGGCTGTCTTCTAGGCCGAGTAGTTTGCATGCCTGAAAGTTGTAATGTTTTAAACGCTGGTGCTGGTCTATCACCAGCACGCCATTGGGCATTTCTTGCGTGATCAGCGCATTGGTCCTGGCCAGCTGCTCGATATCCTGTCCACGCTCAGTCGCCAGCTTTTCACTGCTTTGCATGCGCGTGGTCAGCGTTTGCGCCAGCCAGGCGGTGGCAAAACAACTTAACGAGAGTAGCACCGCACTGCTGTAGTCATTGTAACTATTGCCAAGCAGGTTGTGTTTCATCACCTGATGTGTGTTTTCGAGCAAGATGCCTATGGTGGCGATCGCTGCATAAAACATGGCAAAGCGGCCGTCGCTGATCAGGCCAGCAAAGATAATATTAATGATCAGCAGCAGGCCAATGCCGCTCTGGCCGCTTTGCAGAAAGTGCATCATGACCACAATAAACACGATATCCAGGCTGGTTTGCAGTTTCAGCGCGAGGCCGCTTTTGGACTGCAGGTGTCTGAAACCAATGCTCACAGTCAGCGCATAAACGAAGAACACGACTAACGCGCCGAAAACATAGGCCGGCTCTGCAAATGTATGCCTTAAATATGGCCACAACTGGCTACCCAGCAACATGCCGGATGCGCAAAGGCGGTACAGGCTGTATAGCCTGAGGTGTTGTACGTCGGGTGTTTTTTCAAGTAGATCGGCAGGCAGGGCAGTAGCCATCACTGACGCTCCCAGGAGGCCGTCATTATATTCAAGCGATGCGACTGCATGCCAGGGAGTGAAGCGCATTCTTGTTTGAGTGTCATGTGGTAAACCATCGTTTTGCAGCCATCAAGGCTTATTCTATCAGTAATAAAATTAAAACTGATATACTCCGCTCAACAGGGAGATAAACGATGCCTATTTCTTTGACTGCTAAAAACAAACACAAATGCAGCAAAGTCGTAGTGATCGTCAAGTTGAAAACTTTGATTATCTCGGGGATTAGGAACCGTAGTGGCAAGTGCGCAAGAAATATCAGATTTTTTACGTCAGATTGAAAAGCGGGCATTCAGGCAAACCGCCTATGCCGTGCGTGATGATCATGCAGCGCTGGATATAGTGCAGGACGCGATGCTGAAATTGGCGGATAAATATGCCAATAAACCGATTGCAGAATACCCGATGCTATTCCAGCGTATTTTGCAAAATACCACACGCGATTTCTGGCGCAGGCAAAAGGTCCGTAATTTGTGGACCTCTTTGTTTTCATCTTTTGGCTCGCAGGACGATGAAGAGTTCGATCTACTCGAAACCATCGATGTAGAAGGCCCTGAAAGCGACCCTGCTGAACAGTTACAGCGCTCGCAAACCATGGCCTTGATCGGAAAAGCGTTAGAAAAATTACCAGCACGTCAACGAGAAGCATTCGTATTGCGTTATTGGGAAGAGTTGGATGTTGCCGAAACTGCGGCCGCGATGGGTTGTTCGGAGGGAAGTGTTAAAACGCATTGCTCACGCGCGGTCGGTGCTTTGTCGCTGTCACTAGGGCAGGCCGGTCTCGGCGTCCAGAAGTTGCAAAAAAGAGGAGTAAAGCCATGAGGAAACAACGTCATCCGGAAGACGACTTGTCACCCCCTCTGCGCGAATGTGTGGATTTACTTAAAAATGATGTCCGACCATTATCCGCAGAGGTTGAAACCCGTTTAAATGAAGCCAGGCAGGCTGCCTTAAGGCGCTTTGCCGAAACGAAACGAACGTCACCCGCGGTTGGTGATATCTTGTCGTGGGCGTCGTTCGGCCATCCACGCATGATGGGCGCGGCCGCTTTGTCTTTATGCCTGGTAGTCGGTGTGCTCATGATCTCTGCGCAGCACAACGATGATGCCATGCTATTGAGTGCAGATTTGCCGATAGAAGCATTTGTCGATAATGGCTTTGAACCCTGGCACTATTCAGACCATATCTGAGGTTCAGGTTATGTGTATTAAATTACTGGAACAATGAGAAGTGATGCGGAATCATTCGTTTGTATTAAGCTGGGTGGTCTTGTCTTTGAGTGTCGCTGCCAGTGTGCATTTGGCACCAGCGGTCGCAGCTGATGTTTATCCTGGCGCCACCTTGCTGGCAATGGCGGATATCGGTGCCATCAAAAATGATCTGTCACCGGATGACCCTGCAGCCAATGTGACGTGGGCGCAACTAACGGATCAGCAACGTATGGTGCTGGCGCCGTTAAAAACCGAATGGGATACACTGCGCCCGTGGCAGCGCGAGAAAATGCTCGATATCGCGCGCGAGTATCCGAAAATGGATGCGCAGAAACAACAGCGTGTGCAAAAGCAGCTGGTAAAGTGGAGTCGCATGACCCCGTATGAGCGTGAAAACGCGCGTAAACGGTACCAGCAATTCCAGAGTTTGACGCCTGACAAAAAAGAAGCGCTACGTAAGCAGTGGAAAGAACATCAGCGTAAAGCCGCCGCAAGTGAGGGTTATGATCCTGAGTTTGATGGGGCGGAGCCTTAGTCTCAATTTAAAACGATTCAATTGAAGACTACGTATTGAATTGGTTTTTTGGCTGGTTTCATTATGACGTTTTAAGCGCCTGGGGGAGTTTCTTTTCGCACCTAGGCGAGTTTCCTTCTTTTTCCCAAACACTGTACAAACACATACTATCCACTCTCGTTATCTTCTTGAGGGTGCTATTCAATGAGATTTTCGGCAGTCTGGCATGTGTTCCCTGGCATGTCTGTGCCAGCGTAACCTATGGCTTACGTGTCAAATGATGAAATCTACAGTTGGTCGTCATTCTGGCGTAGGCCAGAATCCAGGCAAGGTTCCTGCTTAGCCTGGTTGCAACTAACAGCAAGTGTCGCCTTTGTTGATAGTTGTAATAGGTATTTCTTTGGATAGTTGGGCATTCCATTTTTGCTGCTCTATTGCACTATTCCTTTTCGCCCTTAGGCGAGTGACTTTTCTTTGCTTGCCCAAAGAATAAGTCACCAAAAGAAAGGGCACCCTAGCTTTCGCTTGTTCCCTGCGTTGCTCATCCTAGGACTTTCGTCCGCTGCTTTGCAGGACTTAAAGCGGGCGTCCAACGAAACTCACCCTAGCGGCTTGCATACTACGTAAGCCACCGCGGAACTCGAACAGCCGCTGGCCGAAACCTCCCGCGCTGACTGCGCTACTCGGCGCGTCAGATAGGGCACGTTTAAAACCACCATGTTGTGGGTTTGGATGAAGTTCGGCGCAGCTCATCACGCTTGGTTATATTGTTTTGCCGGGTAAAATAAAAAAGTCCGCGGATTTCGCGGACTTTTTTGTGCAACTCTGTTGATCAGTTGGCGTCTTCGCCCAGGGTTTTGCTCATCGATAAGCCGGTTAACACGATGTCACCGCGGCCGTTATTCTGGGAGCTCAGTGTGCTGTAATTATGTTCCATCCATTTTTTGATGCGCTTGGCATCGCCGATACGGGTCAGTTTACCGACAGAATCCAGGAGTACTAAAATCAATGGTTCGCCGGCTATGGTTGCCTGCATGACCAAACAGCGGCCGGCTTCGCTGATGTAACCGGTTTTGGATAAGCCGATTTCCCAGCTGCTGCGTGTGTTTTCCCTGATTAAGGCATTGGTATTATGAAAATGCAGTGGTTGTCTTCTGTGAACGTCCAGGTCGTAGTCTGAGGTGGTGGTGATCTGGCGAATCATGGGGTATTGGTATGCCGCATGCACCATTCTTGCCAGGTCCATCGCGGTAGATACGTTGTTGCTGTTTAAACCTGTGGAATCTTCAAAATGGGTGTTCATCATGCCCAGGCTGGCGGCTTTGGCATTCATATCCTGGATAAAACGCTGTTTGCCACCTGGGTAATGCGTGGCCAATGCGGAAGCGGCGCGGTTTTCTGAAGCGATCAATGCCAGGTTCAGCAAATCTTCACGCGTCATGGTAGTGCCTACTGGCAGGCGTGAAGACGTGCCTTTCAGGTAATCCACGTCCATTTCGGTGATGGAAACTTCGTCATTCAGGTTGAGTTTGGCGTCCAGTACCACCATGGCTGTCATCAGTTTGGTGACAGAAGCGATCGGGGTCGGGGTATCCAGGTTTTTTGAGTAAATGATTTCGTGCGTGTTCTGGTTCATCACCAGCGCTTTGGTCGAGGCAATCGCCAAGTTGCTGTTGCTGGATTTGCCGACAAACGAATCAAACATTTCTGCATCTACGGCAGGTTTGCGCGCGTGCACCTTGGCTGGGCGCATGGATTTGGTTTTATTCGGATTGATCCGGTATTCTGAAGAAATACGTGGACTGTATTTTTTCTGCTTGCTGGTAGCAACCGCGTGCTTTTTAGACGGAGATTTTGCAATCGCTTGACCTGCTGGCGCAAATGCGATGGAACTCACCAGTAAAACTTTAAGACAATGCTTGAAAAAACTCATAATCCACCTTCCACAAACCAGTTTTATTATTGCCCAGTTATTATTCATCGTCAATCACTTATCGCAATTTTTTAGTGTAAAAAGTTAAACCTTTACAACAACTGGTGCTGTAAGTGAAAACTGAATAAGCGTTGGTGTGGTTAATAGACTATGGCACAATCATTATCACCTTATTTTTTGATTTCTAATCTTATGTCAACAGGCTTGAAATACCTCTTTTCTAAAGAACACACTTGGGCGGCGCAGTCAGAAGATGGCGCGTGGCTGGTTGGCATCAGTGAATATGCGCAAAACATGCTGGGTGATGTAGTGTTTATTGACCCGCCCAAGGTCGGTCAGTCAGTAGAACAATTTGCTGTTTGCGGCCTGATTGAGTCGGTGAAAACGGGGTCTGATATTTATGCGCCGCTGAGCGGCACCGTGCTGACGGTCAATGAAGAGGCGCTGTCTTCACCAGAAAAAGTGAATGATCACCCTTATGCCACCTGGATTTTCAAGTTGGAAGCCAATGCCAGCGGCGCTGAGGCGTTGCTGGATCAAGCTGCATACGAGGCGCAGGTCTAACCAAACCAATTGCAACCAGCCTTGGCGGCTGGTGAGCGCTGTTGCTTATTTCAACTTGCGGATAGTCAGCGTGGGTTCTGCATAGAGTAAATCCGTGACCACGACTGAAAAAGTGCGCGGCTTTTGCGAGGTGCTGTGCAGTGATAGTGGTTGATGATGCGCATTCAGGTCGCGGCTGACTAATCCCAAAAATACAAATAAGGTGGAAAGTGCCACGGTTCTAGTATTTGTTTGTTGCATGCAAATATCCTTAAAGTCTTTCTAATTCAATTACATCGCGGCTGTTTTGATGTTTTACAGCGCGAATCAGGTATAATTTGCCGCTTAGTAAATCTTTTTCAGCAAGTTGTCCTTCGGGTTGCGTTTACATATGCCTATCTACGATTTCCAATGTAGCGAATGCGGATATCAGCAAGAGCTGATGCGCAAAGTTTCTGCCCCCAATGTGGATGAGTGTCCACAATGCAAACAGCAGACTTTTTCTAAAAAAGTGTCTGCGCCCAACTTTCAGCTGACCGGTAGTGGCTGGTACGCGACAGATTTTAAAAACGGCAGTACTTCTGGCAGCAAAGCGGCTGAATCCAGCACTGCCAGTACAGAAGCTGCCAGTCCAGCGAAGTGCGCTACCGGCTGCGCCTGTCACTAACCGCGAAAAGTAATCACCATGAAAAAATATTTCATTACAGGCTTGCTGGTGCTGGTCCCGTTATTCATTACGGTATGGGTGCTCAAAACTTTAGTGCAAACGCTGGATCAGAGCCTGTTTTTGCTGCCAACATCCTGGCGTCCGGTGGCGTTGCTGGGCGTTGATATCCCCGGTTTTGGCGTGATTCTGACGGTCGTTATTGTGTTGGCGACCGGTCTGGTGGCGACCAATATTTTTGGCCAGCAACTGATCGAGTTGTGGGAAGGCCTGCTGATCCGAGTGCCGGTGGTGAAATCCATTTATTCCAGCGTCAAGCAGGTATCAGATACCTTGTTTTCAGATTCTGGTAATGCTTTCCGTCAGGCGCTGTTGATTGAATACCCACGGCAGGGCGTATGGACCATCGCTTTCCTGACTGGCACGCCGGGAGGTGATGTCGCCAATCACCTGCAAGGTGAGTATGTCAGCGTCTACGTGCCGACTACGCCTAACCCGACCTCGGGCTTTTTCCTGATGTTGCCCAAGGCGGATGTGATCACGCTGGATATGAGTGTGGATCAAGCCTTGAAATACATTATCAGCATGGGTACAGTGGCGCCTTTGCCCAAGCAGCATTAATCGCAACCCTTTTAACTTTAATAAAATATATATGATGCGTACACATTACTGCGGTCACTTGAACCGCGAACATATTGGACAAACCGTGACCCTGTGTGGCTGGGCCCACAGGCGTCGCGACCATGGGGGTGTTATTTTTATTGATTTGCGTGACCGTGAAGGTCTGGCGCAAATCGTGATTGACCCGGATACCAAAGAAGCGTTTTCTATCGCAGAAACCGTGCGTAACGAATTTGTGTTGCGCGTCGTCTGTAAGGTGCGTGCCCGCCCTGAAGGCACCGTGAACAGCAACTTGCCTACCGGCGAAGTCGAAATGCTGGCGACCGAGATTGAAGTGTTGAACGCTTCATTGACGCCACCTTTCATGCTGGATGATGACACGCTGACAGAAACCGTGCGCCTGGAGCATAGATACATCGATTTGCGCCGCCCGGCCATGCAGAAAAACCTGATGCTGCGTTATAAAGTGGCCAAAAATCTGCGTGATTACCTGGATGAGAACGGTTTTATTGAAGTAGAGACACCGATGCTGACGCGTTCTACGCCAGAAGGCGCGCGCGATTACCTGGTGCCTTCACGTGTGCACCATGGCCAGTTCTTTGCCTTGCCGCAATCACCGCAGTTGTTCAAGCAATTGTTGATGGTGGCGGGTTTTGACCGTTACTTCCAGATCACCAAATGTTTCCGTGATGAAGATCTGCGCGCTGACCGCCAGCCAGAATTCACCCAGGTCGATATCGAAACTTCATTCCTTGAAGAAAACGACATCATGGACCTGGTGGAAGAAATGATACGCCGCATGCTGAAAAAAGTGCAGGACGTGGACTTGCCAGCGCAGTTCCCGCGTATGCCATTCAGTGAAGCGATGAACCGTTACGGTTCAGACAAGCCGGATATGCGAGTGACGCTGGAAATCACCGAACTCAGTGATGTCATGAAAGACGTCGATTTCAAGGTATTTGCCGGTGCTGCCAATATGGCGGGTGGCCGTGTGGCGGCGATTCGCGTGCCTAACGGTGCTGCTATCAGCCGTTCAGAGATCGATGCTTACACCGAGTTTGTCAAAATCTACGGTGCCAAAGGTCTGGCGTATATCAAGATCAACGATATCACCAAGCTGAACGAAGAAGGCCTGCAAAGTCCTATCGTCAAGAACATTCACGTCAACGCGTTGCAGGCGATCATTGATCGTACCGGCGCGCAAAACGGAGATATCGTGTTCTTTGGTGCCGATAAAGCCAAAGTCGTCAACGAAGCGCTTGGTGCTTTGCGTACCAAGGTCGGTCACGAAAAAGGCCACCTGGATGGCCGCCAGTGGGCACCATTGTGGGTAGTTGATTTCCCGATGTTTGAGCATGATGAAGAGAATGACCGCTGGGTTGCCCTGCATCACCCGTTCACTGCGCCTAAAGACGGTCATGAAGACCTGTTGGTCAGCAACCCAGGTGCATGCTTATCCAAAGCCTATGACATGGTGTTGAACGGCTGGGAAGTGGGCGGCGGTTCCGTGCGTATCCACAAGCAGGACGTACAATCCAAAGTGTTCGATGCGTTGAAGATCAGCAAGGAAGAAGCGCAGGAAAAATTCGGCTTCTTGCTCGACGCGTTGCAATACGGTGCGCCACCGCACGGCGGCCTGGCTTTCGGCCTCGATCGTCTGGTGACATTGATGACAGGTGCAGAGTCTATCCGTGATGTGATCGCTTTCCCGAAAACGCAACGCGCACAGTGCCTGATGACCAATGCCCCTAACGAGGTAGATGAGAAGCAGCTGCGTGAATTACATATACGCGTACGTCAGCAAAATACGGCGACCAGCTAAGCATGTGTGTGCTGGCATTGTTCTCTATGCCAGATCAGCAAAGCAGTCATTTAAAGCGCGTCCATCCGGGCGCGTTTTTTATTTGCAATCCAACCGTTCATTTTTAAGGTGATTATGTTTGAAACTTTGATACGCACGATTCCTGATTATCCCAAACCGGGTATCCAGTTCAGGGATATCACCACCTTGTTACAGGACAGGCAGGGGTTTGCCGCCGCCATTGACGCCCTGGGCCAGCATTATCAAGGCCAGGTTTTCGATAAAGTAGTCGCTATGGAAGCGCGTGGTTTTATTATCGGCGCGGCGCTGGCGGTAAAGTTGGGGGCTGGTTTTGTGCCAGCGCGTAAACCCGGCAAGCTGCCCTGGGCAACCATTGCGCAACCCTATCAGCTGGAATATGGCAGCGATGCATTAGAAGTGCATCAAGATGCCATCCAGTCCGGTGAGCGCATCCTGTTGGTGGATGACTTGATCGCTACCGGCGGCACTGCCCTTGCGGCGGTAGCGCTGGTTCGCCAGTTAGGTGGCGTGGTCGAACAGGCGGCTTTTGTGATTGACCTGCCAGCGCTCGGCGGCATGCAACAATTAGCTGCTGCGCGTGTAGAGGGGTTTGCCTTATGTCAATTTGCAGGGCATTAGTTTTGTACGCAAGAAATTTTGTACTATAGTTGCCGACTTGCCACAATGAATTTATAAGGTAATCATGCCACTGACCGAAATCAATCATGTTAATTTCCGTTCTGACCGCGACACCATGCACAAGCTGCGTGATTTTTATTGCGATGTGCTCGGGCTCACAGTTGGCAAGCGCGTGGCCAGTACCACTTATGGTTACTGGCTGTATATCGGCGATAACGATGTGATACACCTGGCGGAATTTAAAACCGCTGAAGCACCGCAATTGCATGTGCATGGCACTTTCGACCATGTGTCATTTACCTGCACCGATATGCCGGAAATGGAAGCGCGCCTGCAAGCGCATGCGTTGACCTATACCACCCGCGTCCTGGCAAATGGCATCCACCAGATCAATATGCGGGACCCGGCAGGCAATGGCGTTGAGCTGAATTTTGAAGAGTTTGCCGACCCCACCTATGAGATGCGCCCTTCCGGCGACCCAAGCAAGCTTGCCTGAGTAGTCGATCATGTGTGATAGAAATCACAGATTAGAATTGTGTTTTCGGTAGAGAATGGCTTTGATGCACAACAAATAAGTACAAAGCGATAAATGGGGAATACGATGAAAAAAGCATGGATATTGGTAGCAGGCATTTCTGCCTTGTGTTTAACTAACTTGTGTTTCAGTACCTTGGCGCAAGCTGAGGCAGACCCCAAATTGTGGACGGTGGTGAAAGAAGCATTCTTCCCCAAGCGCGATATCCAGGAAGTGGATTTCCTGAAGATAGAAGCACCGCGACGAGCCGAAAGTGGTGCGCAGGTGCCGGTGACGCTGATCTATGACAAAGCGGCGGCCAATGGCATAGCCATCAAAAAACTGTATGTGATCGTCGATGCCAACCCGATTCAACTGGCTTCAACCTACCATTTAACCGATGGTTTGAATGGCTTCCAGATGGCGACCAGGATACGCCAGGAGTCAGACTCTTTCGTGCGTCTGATAGGCGAGACAGCGGATGGAAAATTGTATATGACCAAGCGCGAAATCCGCGCGGCGGGTGGCTGTGGTGGCACGGTGGATAATAATGAATCCGAAGTGCGCGCTGCGGCGGGAAAAATCAAATTCAATGTAGAGTCACCAAAAATGGGTGAGCCAGCCACTGCGACTTTTAATATCAAGCACGTGATGCGCACCGGCCTTCAACGTGACCTCGTATCACAAGGCTATGTGCCTGCGTTTTATATCAATAAAACCACTTTTACCTACAATGGCAAAGAGTTGATGACGGTGGATGTGGGTGTGGGTACCAGTGAAGACCCCTATATGAAGTTCAGTTTTATCCCTGATGCGCCGGGCAAGCTGGAAGTCGTCGCCACGGATAATGAAGGTAAGTCTTTTACGCAAACGGTAGACGTTCATAGCTAAGCTGACATGACATGGCGGTAGCATGAGATTGCATGGGGCCTCGATGAGGCCCTTTTGTTTTTATGGCATTTAACATGCAGCAATCGGTGAACTGTGCATGCTCGGTGTTAAAATAAATTCACTTGGGGACAGGAGAAAAAAGCATGAAAAGTTTTCGTAAAGAATTGTGGTTCAACATTCCGGCACGTATGGATTTTAAAAATATCACGCAGGATGTGGTGGCGTGCGTGCGCGAAAGCGGCGTCAAAGAAGGCCTGGTATTGATCAATGCCATGCATATCTCCGCCAGCGTGTTTATCAATGATGATGAGCGTGGCCTGCACCATGATTACAAGATCTGGTTAGAAAAATTGGCGCCGCACGAGCCTGTCAGCGGTTATCGTCATAATGATACCGGCGAGGATAATGCCGATGCGCATATCAAACGCCAGATCATGGGCCGTGAAGTGGTGGTAGCGGTGACGGAAGGCCAGCTTGATTTTGGCCCCTGGGAACAGATTTTTTATGGCGAGTTTGATGGCAGGCGCAATAAGCGCGTGCTGGTAAAGATTATTGGCGAGTAAGTGTTATCGCCAGGTTTTATAAGTCAGTTTCATCGCGCTGACCCAGGTGTTCAACCTGAGTCAGCGCGTAAAAGTGTTGCTTAGCTATGAATATAGCTTTCCAGTTGTTTGATCAGTTCTTGCTGGTAGCTGATGGTTTCCTTCAGGATATCGCCTATAGACAGCATGCCCAGCATTTTACCTTTGTCGACTACCGGCAAATGCCGGAAACGTTTTTCCAGCATGGTGTTCATAGCCGATTCCACCAGTTCGTCAGGCTTACCGGTGATGACTTTTTGCGTCATGACTTCAGCGACCTCTGTGGTTTTGGATGAGCGGCCTTTGAGGACGATCTCCCGCGCATAATCTCGCTCTGAGAAGATGCCGACTAACTCGCCGTCTTTAATCACTGCCAGTGCGCCGATTTTATATTCGGCAAGAATCACCAATGCATCAAACACCGGCCGGTTAGGCGCAATGCTGATGATACCCTGGTGTGTTTTCAGGTTGAGTACTTGTTGAAGAGTCTTCATCGCTTCCTCCTTCCATCATCTCGGATAACTAATATACACCCATGTGTGCTTAAGCAAAACTGTTGATAACACTTGACATAGTTAGGTGGCTAACTATAATGTTGCTAATCATGTTGCAACTTAGAGACCTTCCCACTCCAGAAGTATTACAGCGCTTTGCTGAACGTTACCCTGCGGCCGACGTGACAGCGATTGCCAGCTTTTTAATGTTGTTGAGGGTGGCGACGGACTTATCCGTGGCGCTGGATGCCTGCCTGACCAAGCATGATTTGTTACAGGGGCGCTGGTGGGTGCTGATCTTGCTGATGCGGGAGCGCGATTTGACGTCTCAGCCTTCGGTACTGGCGGAAAAGCTCGGTATCACGCGCGCCACTATGACCGGCCTGCTGGATGGCCTTGAGCAAAGTGGCTTGGTGCAACGCGTTTCTGCGCCGCAGGACAGGCGCAGTGTGCAGATTAAATTGACGCCTGCCGGGCAGGCCAAGCTGGATGCGGTGATGCCGGATTATTACAGCCGTTTGCGCTTGTGCATGCAGGGCTTGTCAGAGCGTCAGCGCAACGACTTGCAAAGTATTTTAGGCGTGATTGACGATGGAATGTCCGCCTGGGATTTCAATCAGTAATTCATAGATTTTATAAAGGAGTTTAGCCATGACGACAGTAGTAGAGACTTTAAAAACATTGAACACGCAATTTGATGCTGCATTCAACAGCAAAAACACACAAGCGATTGCCGCTTTATATGCCGAAAGCGCCATTGTATTACCAGCGCCTGCCGGCCAGCCAGTTAAAGGCCGCCAGGCGATTGCCGATTTCTTTGGCAGTTTGATTCAAGCCGGTGTGATTGAACACGCGCTGACCATGAAAGAAGCGATTGTGACGGATACCCTGGCCACACAGACTGGTAACTGGGCAGGCGCGCTGGTGGGTGAAGATGGCGTCAAACAGCAGTTTGGCGGCAATGTGCAAGTGGTTTTCCAGAAACAGGCTGATGGTCAGTGGCTGGCGGTGACGCACATCTGGAATTAATCAAAAGCACTTTTCCACAAGAAATCATCCAGAGACAAACATATGGATCAACTGGTTAAACAACGTTCTCAGGCACTCACCGCCTTGTTAGTCCTCGCTATTATCTGGGGCTACAACTGGGTAGTGATGAAGAGTGCGTTGCATTATGCAGGGCCGTTCCAGTTTGCCGCCATGCGCACATTTTTCGGTGCGCTGGTGTTGTTTCTGGTGTTATATGTCACGCGGCGTTCCATGCGGCTGACGGAGTTTCCGACCATGCTGGTGCTGGGCCTGCTGCAAAATGTAGGCTTTACCGGCGTGTTGATGTGGGCGTTGGTAGAAGGTGGCGCCGGTAAAACTGCGGTGCTGACTTATACCATGCCGTTCTGGACATTATTGTTTGCCTGGCCATTGCTGGGCGAACGTGTGCATGGCTGGCAATGGCTGGCCGTGATTGCTGCCGTGATGGGCATGGTGTTGATTTTTGATCCGCTGCATATCCGGGCTGATGCCTTCAGCATGGTGCTGGCGGTGATCTCCGGTATTTCGTGGGCGTTGTCTGTGATCATGACCAAAAAATTGCACAGACGTCATCCTGAACTGGATCTGATCAATCTGACAGCCTGGCCCATGCTGCTGGGGTCATTGCCCATGGTGGCGATTGCATTCTGGGTACCCGCGCCGCCTATTTTGTGGACGACTTACCTGATAGGTGCCGTATTATTCAATGTCATCCTGTGTGGCGCATTTGCCTGGCTGTTGTGGTTGTTTGCTTTGCAACGGCTGCCAGCCGGTGTTGCGAGTATGGGTTCCATGCTGGCGCCGGTGATAGGCGTGGTCGCCGCCTGGATACAGCTGAATGAAGTGCCGGACCAGATGGAAATCACCGGCATGGGCTTGATTATCTTTTCATTGGTGCTGATTTCAGTGCTTATGATGCGGCCTGTGAATAAAACCAATACGCTGCCCCCATAAAAGCGCAATCATTGAAGAGTGAATTAAAAGCCTGACGCTGTCAGGCTTTTTGCTTTCAGGATGTTGTCGGGCGCGTCAGGCAAGGCCGCAAAGACGATGCTGGCCTGTGGTAAAATCGCCAGATTCGGATTATTCAATAACCTTGTCAAAAAATACAGGAAGACAACATGGCGGGACATAGTAAATGGGCCAATATCCAGCACCGTAAAGGGCGCCAAGATGCCAAGCGCGGCAAAATTTTCACCAAATTGATCAAAGAAATCACCGTGTCAGCCAGGCTGAGTGGTGGTGATATTGCCATGAACCCGCGTCTGCGTGCAGCTGTCGCCGCTGCCAAAGAAGAAAATATGCCTTCGGACAACATTACACGTGCAATCAAAAAAGGCACGGGCGAGCTGGAAGGTGTTAACTATGAAGAAATCCGCTATGAAGGCTATGGCATTAATGGAGCCTCTATCATTGTGGATTGCCTGACCGATAACCGGCAGCGCGCGGTGATGGATGTGCGCCATGCACTGACCAAACATGGCGGCAATCTGGGCACCGATGGCAGCGTGGCTTTTATGTTCAAGCACTGTGGACAACTGGTATTTGAACCAGGTGTATCAGAAGATGCCGTAATGGAAGCGGCGCTGGAAGCCGGTGCGGAAGATGTCATTACCGATGAAGATGGCAGTATTGAAGTGATTACTGCGCCTGCTGATTTTGTCAGCGTGAAAGAAGCGCTGGAAGCCGCAGGCCTGAAAGCGGTGATGGCGCAAGTGACCATGAAACCACTCAATGAAGTGGTATTTACCGGTGACGATGCGGTCAAAATGCAGAAAATCCTCGACATGCTGGAAGACCTCGATGATGTGCAGGATGTGTATACCTCTGCCGTGATTGAAGAGAGCTAATTGATTTTTTCTGCGGCAAACTTGCCATGACAGTGCAGCGGATCCTGGGCATAGACCCCGGTTTGCGCGTCACCGGTTTTGGGGTGATAGAAACCCTGGGTGGCAAACTGAGTTATGTCACCAGCGGCGTGATCAAAACCGCATCAGCCAAAAAAAGTGTCGCTGGTGAAGCAGAAAAAGAAGCCTTGCCCGAACGCCTGAAGGTCATTCTTGACGGCCTGTTTGAGGTGATTGACACCTACCAGCCGACCCAGGTGGCGATAGAAAAGGTGTTTGTGAATGTAAATCCACAATCTACCTTGCTGCTGGGCCAGGCCAGGGGTGCGGCGATTTCAGCCTCGGTCATCAAGCAGTTGCCGGTGGCGGAATACACCGCATTGCAAGTCAAACAATCCGTGGTCGGCAACGGGCACGCCCAAAAAGAACAGGTGCAGGAAATGGTCAAGCGCCTGTTAAAACTCCCCGCAAACCCAAGCCCTGATTCGGCGGATGCGCTGGCATGCGCCATCTGTCATGCACATGGCGGCCAAGGCTTGGGTGCGCTGGCAACGGCCGGCTTCAGGGTCAAAAATGGAAGGTTAGTATGATTGCGCGTCTGAATGGTCGTTTGCTGGAAAAATCACCGCCGCTGATTGTGGTGGATTGCAATGGTGTAGGCTATGAAGTTGAAGTGCCGATGAGCACGTTTTATAACCTGCCTGAGCTCGGCCAGCCGGTGCAGTTGCTCACCCATATGGTAGTGCGTGAAGATGCGCAGTTGTTATATGGTTTTGGCAGCGAACAGGAAAAAAACACCTTCAAGCAACTGCTGAAAGTGAATGGCATAGGCGCTAAATCGGCGCTGTCGATTTTAAGCGGTGTCAGCGTCAATGATTTGATGCTGGCGGTCAGCCAGCAAGAGGTTGCCATGCTGACGCGTGTGCCTGGCATTGGTAAGAAAACCGCAGAACGCCTGTTACTGGAACTGAAAGACAAGTTTGTGGTGACCGGCTCTACCTCGGCACAGCCAGTGGCCAAAGCGGCGACCGATGATATCCTGAATGCGCTGGTGGCGCTGGGTTATCATGAGCGCGAAGCGGCTGCGACCGTCAAGCTGCTGGAGCCGGGTGTGAGTGTCAGTGATGGTATCCGGCAAGCGCTGAAGTATCTCTCTAAATAATCCCAAATCGCGATTGACTATGCCTGCCATAGTCAGGCACACCATGGTATGATGCCTAAAAAATAACTTCTTTAATTAGTGGCAATGACGTCCTGCACTGATTAAATTTGCACCAATTTTAAGTGTTCCATGACCTCGTCCCAGACCATCCCATGATAGAAACCGATCGACTTGTTGCCCCAGCTACAGTCAGCGTTCAGGAAGAAGCGCTGGAGCGGGCACTTCGACCCAAGTTGCTCGATGAATACGTCGGGCAGGAAAAGGCACGCGGTCAACTCGAAATCTTTATCAATGCCGCCCGGGGTCGCCAGGAAGCGCTGGATCATGTGCTGCTGTTCGGCCCGCCTGGCCTCGGTAAAACCACACTTGCCCATATTATTGCCAAAGAAATGGGCGTCAACCTGCGCATGACTTCCGGCCCGGTACTGGAACGTGCCGGTGATCTGGCCGCGCTGCTTACCAATCTTGAACCTAATGATGTGCTGTTTATCGATGAAATCCATCGCTTAAGCCCGGTAGTGGAAGAGATTTTGTACCCGGCGATGGAAGATTACCGGCTGGATATCATGATAGGCGAAGGCCCTGCGGCGCGCAGTGTGCGCCTGGATTTGCCGCCATTCACGCTGATTGGCGCGACGACACGTGCAGGCATGTTAACTAATCCGCTACGTGACCGCTTTGGCATCGTGGCGCGGCTGGAGTTTTATAGTCATGAAGAGTTGTCCAGCATTGTGGCGCGTTCAGCCAAGCTACTGGAAGTTGAAATGCAGCAAGCGGGTGCGGTTGAAATCGCCCGTAGAGCACGAGGCACACCACGCATCGCCAATCGTTTACTACGCCGTGTACGCGATTATGCGCAAGTGAAAGCAGATGGCGTGGTCACAGATAAGATTGCCGATGCCGCCCTGAAGATGCTGGATGTCGACCAGCAGGGGCTGGATGTGATGGACCGCAAACTGTTACAGGCAGTGGTGGAGAAGTTTGCTGGTGGCCCAGTCGGGCTGGATAACCTGGCCGCTGCGATTGGCGAAGAGCGCGATACCATAGAGGATGTGCTCGAACCTTATCTGATCCAGCAGGGCTATCTGATGCGTACGCCGCGTGGCCGCGTGGCGACTTTGCTGACCTATCAGCACTTTGGCTTGCGAGCCCCGGCCAGCATGGCCAGCAGCGAGCTGTGGCAGGAGGCCGGGCAATAGCATGTTTGTATTGCCGGTGCGTGTGTATTACGAAGATACCGATGCGGGTGGCGTGGTTTACCACAGCCAGTATCTGAACTTTATGGAGCGCGCACGGACTGAATGGTTGCGCGCGCTGGGCTTTGCGCAGACCGTGTTGCGGCAAAATGAGCAGGTGCTGTTTGTGGTGCACAGCATGCAGATACAGTTTAAAAAACCAGCCAGGCTGGATGACGAATTAAAAATAGTCTCGCATGTCACTGAGATGGGGCGTGGCAGCTTTAGCTGCCAGCAGCAGATCATGCGGGACGAACTGATTTTATTAGAAGCACAGGTAAAAGTTGCCTGTGTCAATGCGGATTCATTTAAACCCACGGGTATTCCGGCCCGTATCAAAATAGCACTGGAGTCTTCATGAATGTCACAAACGATATGTCGATTTTTACCCTGGTGAGCGGCGCAAGTCTGCCCGTACAGGTGGTCATGCTGATCTTGCTGCTGACCTCGCTGGCCTCCTGGTGGTATATCTTCATTAAGGTGTTTTCATTAAAGGCTGCTGCAGAAAATGTGGATCAGTTTGAAGCACAGTTCTGGTCCGGCGGTGACTTGAACGAGCTGTATGAACGTATCGGTTCCGGCCGCAAAACGCCGCAAGGCATGGCCAGCATCTTTCAGGCCGGGTTAAAAGAATTTATCCGCCACAAACAGCAGAAAGATACACAAAAAGATGCTGAAGTCAGCGACGTGATGGAAGCCACCCGCCGTGCCATGCGTGCAGCCTATAACCGCGAACTGGATTACCTGGATTCGCATCTGCCGTTCCTGGCATCTGTGGGTTCTGTCAGCCCGTATATCGGTCTGTTCGGTACGGTGTGGGGCATCATGAACTCCTTCCGCGGTTTATCGAATGTGGCACAAGCTACGTTGAGCCAGGTGGCCCCGGGGATTGCCGAGGCACTGGTCGCGACCGCGATTGGTCTGTTCGCCGCGATTCCGGCGGTGATCGCCTACAACCGTTTTGCGGCCAACGTAGACCGGTTATTGGTCCGTTACGAAAGCTTTATGGAAGAATTCACCAACATTTTGCAACGTAGAGCCTGATCGGAGCGCTTATGAGCAGAACGCGTAAACGGCGCATGATGAACCAGATCAATGTGGTGCCTTACATTGATGTGACGCTGGTATTGCTGGTGATCTTTATGGTGACCGCGCCTATGACTAACCCGGGCATGGTAGAACTGCCCAAAGTCGGCCAGGCCTTAAAGCAGAGTGGCGACCCGATTGTGGTCACCGTGCAAAAAGAGGGCACCGTGACCATGGATGGCCGGGAAATGGAACGTGACGACATGCTGGCATTGATCCGCCAGAAGTTATCCGAATCAGAGAAGCCAGTGGTGGTGTCGGCCGATAAAAATACGCCCTACGGTGAAGTGGTGTCTGTCATGGATTTGTTGAAGCAGGCGCAAGTCAACCAGGTTGGCTTGTTGTTCCAGAACGAAAAATAAGCGACAGGTCGCATATTTAGATGAAAATCGCACATTCCCCACAGGATCAGGTTTTCCGCAGACGTGCAGCAATCTTGTCTGTGCTGATGCATGTCGTGCTATTTCTGGCGATGATCTTTATGATCGACTGGAAAGCCGTGCATGTGAATCCATCCGTGATGGAGGCGACTTTGTGGGATAGTTTGCCCAGCAAAACGCCGCCAAAACCAGCACCGGAACCTCCAACGCCGGAGCCGCCTAAACCAGAGCCCGAGCCTGAGCCGGAACCCAAGCCAAAACCGCCTGAAAAGGTCACACCACCTGAGCCGCAAGTGAATAAAGCGGAACAAGAAGCGGAAATTGCACTCAAAAAGCGGGACGATGAAAAAAAACGCCTGCTAGAGGAAGAGAAAAAGAAAGAAGAAGAGAAGAAAAAGCAGGAAGAAAAACTGAAGAAGATTCAGGAAGCACTGCGTAAGGAAGAAGAGCAGGAGAAGCTGAAGAAGATACAGGATGCGATGCGCCAGCAGGATATGGACGCACAGGCGGCGGCCACAGGCCCCGTGGATCCTTCAGTGCTGAGCTACTACGTTGGGCTGATGAATCGCAAAATCAGGAGTAATGTGAACCCTGGCTTATGCCCGGTTTCCAATCCGCAATTATTGTTTGACATACAGTTAACCAATACCGGAGATCTGTCCGGCATGCCAAAAATGATTAAAGGTTCTGGTGACTCTGTTTGTGATGATGCCGTGTTTCGCGCAATTTTGGCTGGCAAACCGTTTGATTTACCTGATGACCCGGCAGCACGTAAAGCCTTGCTTGATTTGCTGCATTTGAAGTTTAAGCCGCGCGGCTAGCTTGGCGCGGTAAGAGCGGCTTAGCGTAACAATGACGTTGAGCGGGCTTTTCGCTATAATTCTTCAACTAACAGGACAATTATATTAAAGTGAATAATATTGTGACCATGAAAACTGTTAAAAGTCGCCTGACCGAGTCTGGTAGGGTATTCGTAAAAGTATTGTGTACCAGTGCCTTCGCCTGCATGGTTGCAGGCCCTGCATATGCCGCACTCGACATCGAAATCAGTGGCGGTAGTGCTATCCAGATCCCTATCGCGATCCTGCCACTCACCGAGCCTGCCAATGTGCAAGGCAAAAACCGTCTGCATGAGATCATCAGTAACGATTTAAAAGGCAGCGGCATGTTCCGCATCCTGAACACCAGTGGCATCCCTTCATTACCCACCACTGCGGCACAGATCAAATATACCGACTGGACTGCACTGAAAGCCCAGGGCTTAAGCATTGGTGAAGTGCAGCAGGCGGCCAATGGCAATTTAAAGGTCAATGTGCAGGTGATAGACGTGTTGCGTCAAACGCCGTTATTGCAATCGACTTACACCGTGCCAGCCAGCCAATACCGCCATGTGGCGCATTTGATCGCCGACCAGATCTACGAGAAATTCACTGGCCAGCCGGGTGCGTTTGCTACCCGCATTGCCTATGTCACTAAAGCAGGCAAACGGTTTACCTTGCAGATCGCTGATGCTGATGGCTTTAATGCCCAGACCTTGGTGTCTTCTAACGAGCCTATCATTTCCCCAGCCTGGTCGCCGGATGGCAGCAAAATGGCGTATGTGTCTTTTGAGAAAAAGAAACCGATTGTGTTTGTGCAGTCACTTTATACCGGTGAGCGCAAAGTGGTTGCCAACTTTAAAGGAAATAACAGTGCGCCAGCCTGGTCACCAGATGGCAGCAAATTGGCAGTGGTGCTGACATATGGCGCAAACTCGCAGCTGTACACGATCTCGGCGGATGGGTCTAACCTGCAACAGGTGACAAAAAGCAGTGCGATTGATACTTCACCCGCATTCTCACCCGATGGGCAATGGATATACTTTACTTCTGACCGCGGCGGACGCCCGCAAATCTACAAAGTGTCCGCTTCAGGAGGCACGCCTTCACGCGTGACTTTTGAAGGTGGTTATAACGATGGCCCACGCTTTTCTCCAGACGGCAAATACCTGACATACATCCGCAATGAGGGTGGTTCATTCAAAGTCGCTGTGCAGGATCTGGGCACTGGCGCCGTCAAATTACTCAGCGGCGGTTCACAGGATGAATCCCCTAGCTTCGCACCGAATTCACGTACCTTGATGTATGCCACGCGCGTTGGTGGTAGAGGAACATTGGCCACAGTGGCTGTGGATGGTCTGGTGAGACAACGCCTGTCTGAAGCTGGCGGTGATATTCGTGAACCTGCATGGGGGCCTGCTCAGGCATCTCCCAAGTAGTCATCAGTTTTTAGTTTTTTAACTCAATTTTAAGGAGAAAGTATGAACCACAATATTTGGAAAATTGCTGCACTGGCATTGGTGTTAACTGCTTGTAAAAGCACACCGATGAACCCGGCCAAGGTTGAAGACTCAAGCGTGACCAAGCCGATTTCTAACTCACAGAGCAATGGTGCTGACAGCTCTGCAAATGGCAACAAAATCGACATCAAAACAGTAGATGTAGATAACAGCCAGGATCAGCTGAGTGCTGCCGAGTTGGCAAAACGCCAGATCTTCTTTGATTACGATAGCGATGCGATCCGTGAAGAATACAAAGGCCTGGTTGCTAATCACGCGAAATACCTGGCTGCACATCCACAAACTAAAGTGGTATTGCAAGGTAACACCGATGAGCGCGGTACGCACGAATACAACCTGGCATTGGGTCAACGTCGTTCAGTTGCGGTTAAAAACGCGTTGAACGTATTGGGCGTAAGCGATAGCCAGATTGAAACAGTGAGCTACGGCGAAGAGCGTTCCAAGCAAAATTGCGCAGATGAAGATTGCTTCCAGCATGACCGTCGCGTAGATGTTGTGTATGCAGGCCAGTAATTTGCGTTCAGCCATCTTGATGGCTTTGGCAATGGGGCTGACTGTTCCGGCAGTCAGTCACGCGGCGCTGTTTGATGATGGTGAGGCCAGAAAACGGATCCTCGAACTGGAAAACAAACAGACTTCTGAGCACGATGCCCAGCAAAAAGCCATCAGCGATCTGACACGCACCCAGCAATCCCTGGATAAAAGGGTGCAAAGTCTGGAGGCGATGATCAATGGCAAGGGCTTGCTGGATATGCAGAACCAGCTGGAGCAGATTCGCCAGGACGTTGCACAGTTGAAGGGTGACCTTGAAGTGGTCAATCATCAACTGGAAGATATGCGTACCAAGCAAAATGCCCAGTACACTGATCTGGATACCCGTGTGAAAGGTCTGGAATCGCTTGCACAACAAGTGACCGGGCAGTTGGGCTCAGGAGCCGCGCAATCCGCCAACGGTGGTGATGCCAAACCTGATGCCTCTCAGCAGGAAGCACGTGCGTTCTCTGAAGCCGAATCGCTGAATCAGGCTGGCAAGTACAAGGAAGCGTTTACTGCGTATGACAACTTCCTGAAAACTTACGCGGGCAGCAAGCTGGCGCCTGATGCCTTGTATGGCATGGGTTACGCCCAGTTTGCGCTCAAAAGCTACAAATCTTCAGTGGCGACCCAGCAGAAGTTTCTGGATAGCTATGCTTCACATCCGCTGGCACCAAATGCCATGCTCAGTCTGGCCAATAGCCAGATCCAGTTAGGGCAGATACCAGCGGCCAAGAAGACATTGAAAGACCTGATCGCAGCCCACCCTTCTGCGGAAGTCACACCTAGCGCGCAAAAACGCCTGAAGGTGCTTGAAAGCATTAAATAGCAGTTTGTATGAGTGAAATTGCCTTATTTGGGCGATAATAACGGGCAGATAGCAATATCTGCCCGTTTACTTTAATACTCCCATGACCACACTCAGAATTTTCGAAATCTTTTATTCTTTGCAGGGCGAAAGTTCGCGCGTCGGCTTGCCGACCATCTTTATTCGTCTGACCGGCTGCCCGTTACGTTGCGTGTATTGCGATACCGAATATGCGTTTAAAGGCGGCGGCAATATGTCGGTGGACGAGATCATGCAAGAAATCAAACAGCACGGCACGCGCTATGTATGCGTGACCGGGGGCGAGCCTCTGGCGCAAAAAGGCTGCAGTGTATTGCTGACTAGTCTGTGCGATGCCGGTTATCAGGTATCACTGGAAACCAGCGGCGCCATGGATCTGACGCCGGTAGATACCCGCGTCAAAGTGATCATGGATGTAAAAACCCCTGGTTCCGGCGAGATGTCAAAAAATCGCTGGGAAAACCTGCCGCTGCTCAAAATCGGTGACGAAGTGAAATGGGTGGTCTGTAGTCGTGAGGATTACGATTGGGCCAGGCAGATGATAGCAGAGCAGCCGTTTCCGGCCGATTGTGATCATTTGTTCTCACCCAGCTTTAACCAGGTGAGCGGCGAGACCTTGGCCAGCTGGATATTGCAGGATCAGTTGCATGTCAGAATGCAGCTGCAATTACATAAAATTCTGTGGGGCGAGAAGCAGGGGGTATAAGGTGACGGATTCCAATCAACATAACCATATATCCAGCCATAAACCCAAAGCCGTGATTTTATTGTCCGGCGGGCTGGATTCGTCCACCGTGCTGGCGATTGCGCAATCTCAAGGCTATGAATGCTACTGCCTGAGCCTGGATTATCATCAGCGGCATAATGTTGAACTGCTGGCTGCGCAACGCGTCGCCAAAGCGCTGGGCGCAGCAGCGCATAAAACCGTGCAGCTGGATCTGTCATTGTTTGGCGGCTCTGCGCTCACTGATAACGCCATCGCGGTGCCTGAGCATGAAACACAAGGTATCCCGGTCACTTATGTGCCAGCGCGAAATACCATTATGTTGTCATTATCATTGGCCTGGGCAGAGGTATTAAAAGCTAATGACATTTTTATAGGCGTAAATGCGCTGGATTATTCCGGCTACCCTGATTGTCGTGGCGAATATGTGAAGGCCTTCCAGCAAATGGCCAATCTGGCGACCAAGGCAGCAGTTGAAGGGCAGCCTATCACAGTACATGCGCCGCTGATCGATATGACCAAAGCTGATATTATCCGAACTGGCCATGCATTGGGCGTAGATTACGGGTTGACGGTTTCTTGCTACCAGGCAGATGATGCCGGGGTTGCCTGTGGTGTCTGTGATTCCTGCCGGTTCCGCAAAACAGGTTTCGTGCAAGCAGGGGTGGAAGATCCAACCCCGTATCGGAATGCCTGACAGGTAAGTGAAAAACACTTGCCACTGCCTGCGGTTATCAAGTATAATCCGCGCCTTTCTGCTAAGAATTCATTTTTAAGAGAACAAAGATTATGGTCGTTATTCGTTTATCACGCGGTGGTTCTAAGAAGAACCCGTTTTACAGCGTAGTTGTGGCAGATTCCCGCAACCGTCGTGACGGTCGTTTCGTTGAGCGCATCGGTTTTTACAATCCATCAGCGCGTGCTGGTGCAGAAGGCCTGCGTATCAATGAAGAGCGTGCGCAATACTGGATCGGTACTGGTGCTCAGGTGTCTGACACTGTTGCCCGTCTGGTCAAATTTCACGCTAAAGGCGTGGATGGCATGGCTGCTGCTAAAGCTAAAGACGCTGCTAAAGCGGATGCTGCCAAAGCGAAAAAAGAAGCTGAAGTTGCTGCCAAGTTGAAAGCTGAAGCTGACGCCGCCGCTGCAGAAACCGCTGCCAAGGCGAAAGCTGATGCCGACGCTAAAGCTGAAGCGGATGCTGCAGCCGCCGCAGCTGCTGCTGAAACACCAGCTGCTGAATAATTTTTCTTACGCCTAACTCAGATGGCGTTTGAAGATATGGTTGTAATGGGGCGCATTGTCGCCCCATATGGCGTTTATGGGTGGCTTAAAATAGTCCCCGATACCGAACATCTGGATGGGCTGCTGGATTACAAGGCCTGGTGGATAGGCAAAGCGCCAAACTGGCGTGAATGCACGGTAGAACAAACCAAGATTCACAACGATGTGTTGCTGATCAAGCTTGCTGGTGTCGCAGACCGCGATGCCGCATTCAGCTTGAAAGGCCAGCAAATCGCCGTACCACGCACAGCACTGCCGGAACCTGATGAAGGTGAGTATTACTGGTCTGACCTGATTGGTTTGAGTGTGACAAATACCGAAGGCATCGCGTTCGGCAAGATCACCCAGGTGTTTGAAACCGGTGCCAATGATGTGCTGGTCGTGCGTGAAGAACAAGCTGTCAGCGTCAAGGGTAAAGATGGCAAAGTGCATGAGGAATACCGCGAGCGCTTGATCCCTTTTACCAGTGATGCAGTGCCGGATGTGAATATCAAAGCCGGTACGGTGCTGGTTGATTGGGATGCCGATTTTTAAAAGGAAACAGCGCTCATGATGCAGATTGAAGTCATCAGTTTGTTTCCTGAGATGTTTGCAGCACTGACCGAGCATGGCATTACCAGCCGTGCCAGACAGCGTGGTTTGTATCAGCTAAACCTGATCAACCCGCGCCAGTATACGCAGGATGTGCATCACACGGTGGATGACCGGCCTTATGGCGGTGGCCCCGGTATGGTGATGATGGCGGAGCCGCTGGCTGCTGCGATCGGCGATGCCAAGGCAAGCTTGCAGGCAAACGGGTTAACGCCCAGGGTGATACATCTTTCACCACGAGGACAGCCACTCACCCACGCAAAGGTGATGGCGCTCAAAGATTGTGAGGGGCTGGTGCTGTTGGCCAGTCGCTATGAAGGGATAGACCAGCGCGTGCTGGAGTCACTGGTAGATGAGGAAATCTCTATCGGTGATTATGTGTTAAGTGGTGGCGAGTTACCGGCCATGGTATTACTGGATGCGATTATCCGCCAGTTACCAGGTGCGTTAGGTGATGCCGATTCCGCGCAGGAAGATTCGTTTGTGAACGGCCTGCTGGATTACCCGCACTACACACGCCCGGAAGTATTTGAAGGATTAGCGGTGCCACCGGTGTTATTGTCGGGGCACCACGCAAAGATTAGACAGTGGCGGTTACAACAATCGCTGCTGCTAACAAGGGCTAAACGCCCGGATTTACTCGCCGCAAGGCAGTTGACGAAGGAAGAAGCTAGGCTACTCAAAGATGATAGCCAAGACCACTGAGTTTTGAACAGTGGGTTTGGGAGTAGGAACGAGCTCTTTACAATTAAAAGGAACGAAAGGAAATATCATGGCAGACATTATCAAAATGTTAGAGCAGGAAGAAATCGCCCGCTTAAACAAAACTATCCCTAGCTTTGCACCAGGAGACACAGTCATCGTCGGTGTGAACGTGGTCGAAGGTACACGTAAACGGGTGCAGGCTTACGAAGGCGTAGTCATCGCCAAACGCAACAGAGGTCTGAACTCTTCATTTATCGTACGTAAAATCTCTTCAGGTGAAGGTGTAGAGCGTACATTCCAGACTTACTCTCCACAGATCGCTTCTATCGAAGTGAAACGCCGTGGTGACGTACGTCGCGCCAAGTTGTACTACTTGCGTGAGCGTTCAGGTAAATCTGCACGTATTAAAGAAAAACTGGTTGCGCGTGAGAAAGACATCGCTGCAGACAACAGTTAATTTAAGCGTTGCTCAAAAAACCCTTCTCCGGAAGGGTTTTTTTATTGCTTAATGTGCCTGATCGCTGGTTGCGCCAGGCACAGGATTACAGTTTAATAGATGTATGAAAAGCCTTTATGATGCGCTCGATGCCCTGATTCCCGCCCCGTTCGGTTTTGTCGGTGTGCGCTGTGACGAAAACGGTGAAGAACTCCAGTTCTTGCTGCATGCCTTGCCACTCAAGGCCAATCCAAATCCGCGCGCGCGAGCAGTGGCTGCACAAGTATCTGCTTATCTGGAAAACCCGCATATCACCTGGCAAACAATCACGCCAAATCGCGGCACGCCTTTTCAGCAACGCGTCTGGCAAGCCATGCGCGAGATCCCGGTCGGTGAAACGCGCACCTACGGCCAATTGGCTGCCGCAATCCAGTCTGGCCCCCGTGCCGTCGCCAACGCCTGTGGCGCCAATCCCTTGCCCTTGTTTAACCCATGCCACCGAATCGTTGCCAGCAACGGTCTGGGAGGCTTTATGCAAGGCATAGAGGGTGGTCTGGACATCAAGCGCTGGTTATTGGCGCACGAGCAACGTACCAGATAACTAACCCCATGTCGCAAAGTAAAGAGATTACGTCAGCTGCCGCTTTTCCCGAGATCGATAGTTTTATCGATCAGCTATGGCTGGAAGACGGGCTGTCACCAAATACCCTTGCCAGCTACCGCAACGACCTCAAAGGTTTTTCCGAGTGGGCCAGCAAACATGCGCTCACCCTGTGGGAAGTACAATCGCATCATGTGCAGGAATATCTGGCCCATCGCTTCCCACAGGTGAAAGTCAGGAGCATCAACCGGCTGATTGCCACCCTGCGCCGCTTTTACCGCTATGCCTTGCTGATGAACCTGATCAAGCAGGACCCGACGCTGCATATTGAAGCGCCAAAAATGCCCAAGCAGCTACCAAAAACCATGAGTGAATCGCAAGTGGAGGATTTGCTGCATGCGCCAGATGTGGATACACCGCTAGGCATGCGCGACCGGGCCATGCTGGAACTGTTGTATGCGAGCGGGCTACGCGTTTCCGAGCTGGTGAATATCTCGATTGCAGAAGTCAGCACCCAGGATGGCGTGGTGCGCGTGACTGGCAAAGGCCGCAAAACAAGGCTGGTACCTATGGGGCAGGAAGCCGCTGAATGGATAGATCGTTATTTGGCGCAGGCCAGGGCGGGGATATTAAAAGGCAGCTTAAGCAACGCGGTGTTTGTCACTAACCGGGGAGATGCCATGACGCGGCATGCCTTCTGGCATTTGATTCAGCGGTATGCGCTACAGGCAGGCATTTCGCAGCATATCAGCCCGCATGTATTGCGACATGCGTTTGCCACGCATTTGCTGAACCATGGCGCGGATTTGCGGGTGGTGCAGATGTTGTTGGGGCATGCGGATATTTCGACGACGCAGATTTATACGCATGTGGCGAGGGAGAGGTTGCAGCAATTGCATAAGATGCATCATCCGAGGGGATGAGTGTTTGGACGTATGCACTTCGGCGTGCAGTGGGTCAGGGTTGAGGCGGATCACGCTGTGCAACTAGCTCGCGGCTGGCTTTCGCGAAGGTAATGACGTGTAGCAATAGGGCGTTATGCCGGCGGAGGGGGTTGCAGGATTTTCTCAGAGCATTCTCTGAGCTTGCGTAATGGTTTGCTTATGCGACAGTTGATCCGCCCTGCAATAGGGATATACGCCCACTCGTCATTCTGGCGAAGGCCAGAATCCAGGCCAGCTTCATGCTTAGCTTGGTCGCAACAAAAAGCAAGTGTCACCGTTGCTGATAGTTTTAGTAGGTATTTCTTTGGGTGGTTCAGCATTCGACTTTGCTGCTTGATTGCACCATTCCTTTTCGCCCCTAGGCGAGTGACTTTTCTTTGCTTGCCCAAAGAACAAGTCACCAAAAGAAAGGGCACCCTAGCCTCCGCTTGTTCCCTGCGTTGCTCATCAACGTGGGCGTCCAACGAAACTCGCCCTGACAAGCCACACACGCCGTGGCTTGTTGCGGAACTCGAACAGCCGCTGGCCGAAAACTCCCACGTCGACTGCGCTACTCGGCGCGTCAGATAGGGGCCCGTGAAAAAACACTACGCGGTTACTTGTGAGACGCCTCTCATATTGCTTCCCGCTCAACCATTGAAATAAAACAACAAAACAATAAAACCAAACAAGAAAGCCCAACAAAACAATTGAATTGGTTTGTTGGGCTTTCTTATTTTAGAAGTTTTAGAAATTAAAGAAGTGTCTTAGCGCCCTGCATGCAATGCGTTTAACCAACGATTTCATCGTGGTGGTTTACAACGGGCCCCTATCTGACGCGCCGAGTAGCAGAGTCAAAATAAGGAGAAAGGGAGCGACTGTTTGAGTTCCGCGGTGGCTTGCGTCTTTTGCAAGCCGCTAGGGCGAGTTTCGCGACCGCTTATTTTGACGAGCAACGCAGGAGATAAGCGGAAGCTAGGGTGCATTTCTTTTGGTTACTTATTCTTTGTGCAAGCAAAGAAAAGTCACTCGCCTAGAGGCGAAAAGCAACCTTCCATCAGCACTACGGTGTAGCAATCTTAACCTTCCCGATAAATCGTAACCCCCAACGCCTTCAACCCCGGCAATATCCCCGGCTTACTCACCTTCAGCTTCACGTTCTGCACTTTAAATTCCTGCAAAACCAACTGGCAAATATGCTCTCCCAGCGCCTCCACCAATTTAAAACTTCGCTCTGCCAATGTCTCGCGGATGCGCGCCACGACCTGGCCATAATCAACGGTGTCTTCAATCGCATCTGTCTGGCAGGCTTTACTCAGGTCGTAGCCGATTTCAATATCCAGAATAATGGTTTGCGGCACGGCGCGCTCCCAATCCGGCACGCCGAGTTTGGTTTGTACTTTGACTTGCTCGAGAAAAATCGTGTCCATCGCTATGCGTCCTTTGTTATTTCCGCGCGGGCCGGAATCCAGTATGATTCGGCATCATACAACATCGCGCAGTGGCTGACATACCGCCTGCTGCGCATCTCTTGAGAGTTTGAGCATGAGTGAATTTGGTTTCGGGTTTGAGGTAGAGGCGCTGATCTGGGTGGTGGCTGCCTATTTGATCGGCTCAATTGCGTTCGGCATCATTGTTAGCAAACTATATCGCCTGCCAGACCCGCGATCCGTCGGTAGTGGCAATATCGGTGCGACCAATGTGGCACGTAGCGGTAAAAAATCGGCAGCCATTTTAACTTTGCTAGGTGATGTGTTTAAAGGGTGGTTACCAGTATGGCTGGCCTTGCAGGCTGGCATGCTGATGGATGTGGTGGCCTTGGTCGGCCTGGCAGTGTTTTTGGGGCATTTATACCCGATTTATCACAAATTCAAAGGCGGTAAAGGGGTGGCCACAGCGCTTGGGGTGATGATTGCCTTTTCCGGCTGGCTGGCGTTGAGTGTGGTCGCGGTATGGCTGGTGGTGTTTTTGATCAGCCGGATTTCTTCTTTATCCGCATTGGCAGCTGCGGTATTGGCGCCGGTGATTGCCTGGCAGTACCTGTCGCCTTATCCGGTATATGTCGCGGTGGTTGTGGTGATGACGGCATTTTTGATTATCCGCCATCAATCCAATATTGAGAAGTTACTGGCGGGCACCGAAACACGGTTCGGTAAAAAGTGAATCAAGCTGGTGCTTTGAGCTCGGCTAGATCCCAGCGCGGACGCACGCTAAAGCTGTAATCGGGTGTGTTTTGCTGCATGGCATGCAGGCGCATGGCACCGGCAAAGGCGATCATGGCGCCGTTATCCGTGCAAAACTCCAGCCGTGGGTAACTGACGCTCGCGCCGCGTTTGGTTGCCGCTTCGTTCAGGCGTTCACGCAAGCGCTTATTGGCGCCCACGCCACCTGAAACCACCAGTCTTTTCAGTTTGGTCTGCTTGAGTGCTTTCATGCATTTGAGTGTCAAAATCTCGGTGACTGATTCCTGAAACTCCCAGGCAATATCTTGCACCGTTTCTTCATCGAGTTGCGGCTGATTGTTCACCAGCGTCAGGACTGCTGTTTTCAGGCCACTAAAGCTGAAGTTTAAATCCGGGCTGTTCAGCATGGGGCGCGGTAACTGAAAGCGTGGTTTGCCTGACTCTGCCAGCCTGGAAAGTGCCGGACCGCCTGGATAACCAAGTTTCATCAGCTTTGCCGTTTTATCAAAAGCTTCGCCTGCGGCATCATCCAGGGTGTCGCCCAATAATTCATACTGGCCGATGCCATCTACGCGCATGAGTTGGCTGTGGCCGCCAGACACCAGTAAGGCAACAAACGGGAAGGCTGGCGGGTTTTCTTCAAGCAAGGGGGCAAGTAAGTGGCCTTCCAGATGGTGTACGCCTATGGAAGGCACATTCAAGGCAAATGCCAGGGATTGTGCAATGCTGGTGCCCACTAATAGTGCCCCGGCCAGTCCAGGGCCTTGCGTATAAGCAATGCCTTCAATATCTTGTAGGGTTTTATCTGCCTGGGCGAGCACCTGTTGAGTCAGTGGCAGCGCGCGGCGGATATGGTCACGCGAGGCCAGCTCGGGCACTACGCCGCCATAAGCGGCATGCATGTCTATCTGTGAGTGCAGGGCGTGCGCCAGCAAGCCGCGGCGCGTGTCGTACAACGCCACCCCGGTTTCGTCACAAGAAGATTCAATGCCCAATACCAACATTCACACATGTCCCGTAGATGATTTTTACAGAAAAGATTGATAAATCCAAATAAGCGCGCTAGAATACGCGGTTTTCAGTGCTGCATCAATCCGCATGCACCATTAGTCTAACCAAATAATTGTAAGGATAGGGATTTACATGACCGCTATTCGTGTGAAAGAGAACGAACCGTTTGATGTTGCATTGCGCCGCTTTAAGCGTTTGATTGAAAAAACAGGTTTGTTGAACGACTTGCGTGCACGCGAGTTCTACGAAAAACCAACATGGGAACGTAAACGTAAAGCTGCTGCTGCAGTAAAACGTCAGTACCGCCGTCTGCGCAACCAACAGTTGCCGACAAAACTCTATTAATTCTTAGAGTGTGTTCTGCGGTTAACCGGATCGTTGGTTAACCGGATATTGCAAAGGTTGTGGCGTGCCACAACCTTTAGCTATTTATAGTCAGCCTTTTTGTTGGGTCCTTTATGAGCTTAAAAGCACAAATCACCGAAGACATGAAAACCGCTATGCGTGCCAAAGATACGGCCACACTGGGCGTGATCCGTCTATTGCTGGCAGCAATCAAGCAGCGCGAGGTGGATGAGCGTATCGAGCTGGATGATGCGGCAGTGATCACCGCGATTGAGAAAATGCTCAAGCAGCGCCGCGATTCTATCGCAGCGTATGAAGGAGCTAACCGCCAGGACCTGGCTGACCAGGAAAAATTCGAAGTCACTGTGCTGCAAGGTTATTTGCCAGCACAAATGAGCGAAGAAGAGATTACCGCCATCATTGCCAAAGTAGTCGCTGACACCGGCGCTGCTGGCGCCAAAGATATGGGCAAAGTAGTCGGTGCCGTGAAGCCGCTGGTCGCAGGTAAAGCGGATATGGCTAAGGTATCTGGCCTGATCAAGGTTGCTTTAGGTTAAGCCAGTGCTCGGTAGCAAGAGACTGACGGGGCGCATTAAGCGCCCTTTGTTTTTTGCCCCGCATAAGCGATACTTGCATTTATGATCCCCGAAAGCTTTATTCAAGAACTGCTTAATCGCGTAGATGTTGTCGAAGTCATCGACAAGGTCGTTCCACTGAAAAAAGCCGGTGCGAATTATTCGGCCTGCTGCCCGTTCCATAACGAAAAATCCCCCAGTTTTACCGTGAGCCCGACCAAACAGTTTTATCATTGCTTTGGCTGCGGCGCGCATGGCTCAGCGCTGAGTTTCCTGATGGAATATAACGGGCTGAGTTTTATTGAAGCGATTCATGACCTGGCCAGGCAAGTAGGCATGATTGTGCCGCAGGACAAACGGGATCCGAGCCAGCCCGAGGCACCCAGCAAGGCAGTGATGCTTAGCTTGCAGGAGACCTTGCAGCAAGCGGCGGCTTTTTATAAGGCTGAGCTTAAAAAGTCACCACATGCCATTGAATATTTGAAAGGCCGCGGCTTGAGTGGGCAGGTGGCTGCCAAGTTCCAGGTCGGGTACGCGCCCGCTGGCTGGCAAAACCTGCAAACAGTGTTCCCAAGCTATGAAGCAGAAGCGCTGGAGATTGCCGGGTTGGTGGTGCAGAACGAACAGGGGCGGCGCTATGATCGTTTCCGTGATCGCATCATGTTCCCTATCCATAATCAAAAGGGAGAAGTGATCGGCTTTGGTGGTCGCGTGATCAATCCTGAGGATACGCCAAAATATTACAACTCGCCGGAGACGCCTTTATTTCAAAAAGGCCATGAGCTGTATGGCTTATTTATGGCGCGCCGGGCGATTCGTGACGCCGGTCGCGTGTTGGTGGTTGAAGGTTATATGGATGTGGTGGCGCTGGCGCAATATGGTATTGAGTATGCGGTGGCTGCGCTGGGTACGGCAACTACGCCGTTCCACATTGCCAAGTTAATGCGCCAGACTGATGAGATCGTATTCAGCTTCGATGGCGATAAGGCCGGGCGCACAGCCGCCTGGCGCGCGGTGATGAATGCCTTGTCCGCGATCAAAGATGGTCTAAAATTGCGCTTTCTGTTTCTGCCTGCCGAACATGACCCCGACAGCTTTGTGCGCGAATTTGGCAAAGAGGCATTCGAGGCCGAAATGGATAAAGCCATGCCGCTCTCGCAATATATAATTCAGCACCTCAGCGAACATAACGCTATGGCGTCGCAGGAGGATAAAGTGCAGTTCCTGAATGATGCCGAGCCTATCCTCAAGCAGATACAAGCGCCACGGTTTGCCATGCTGTTGCGAAAAAAAGTCGCCGAAATGACCGGCCTGGGCGAGGGGGAAATGCAGCGCATGCTGAAATTGCCCAACCCGGCAAAAACCCAGCAAAAAGCACCACGGCAACGCTCAAGAACACCGTCATCGTTACATCTGCGCCTGGCATTGATATTACTCATGCGTCCGCAATGGGCCAGGCAGGATTTGCTTGAACAGATCCTGGGTGAAAGTGATGAAGAGCATATGCTGCGCGAGATCGTCAAAACGGCGATAGCGCACCCTGAGTCGCGTCCGGTGGTGCTGTTGCAGATCATCAGCCCTGCTATTTCCCAAGTATTCAGCAATCAATTGCACAGAGAGCTGTCTTTACTGGATGAAAGCCTGGACTTCACTCTTGAATTTGAGGGAGCGTGTACCCAATTATCCGATATGGCGCTGGCAGCGCGCGACAAATCGCTGCTTGGCAAACTCACAGAAAAGCCATTTTCTACACTCTCTGATGCTGAACGAGAGTCGTTACGACAGTTAACCAGTAAACGCTAGCCTGTTTTTTCCAAATACCCACAAAAAGCGTCATGGGTATGCTTAAAGAAAATGTAAAAATCAGGTAAAATGTAGGGTTTCCCGTAATGTTATAGCGAGTGGCGTGTCAGAAGAGTTGGTCGGCGCTCGACAACAATCATTTTAGAGGTGGAATCGGCCATGGCCAGACCCAAAGCAGATAAAAGTTTAGATAAAGAACTCGGAATCAAAGAAGTCGAATCCCCTAAAGACCCAGCTACACAGGCAATGGATGCCGAAGCACGCCGTACCCGCCTTAAAACCCTGATTGTTCTGGGTAAAGAGCGTGGCTACCTGACATACGCCGAAATTAATGACCACCTGCCGGATGATGTGCAAGACTCCGAGCAGATCGAGAGCATTATCGGCATGATCAATGACATGGGTATCCAGGTGTACGAAGAGGCGCCTGATGCCGAAGTACTGCTGATGTCTGATGCTCCGCCGGCTGTGACCGATGAAGATGCTGCTGAAGAAGCCGAGCAAGCCCTGGCCACCGTAGACTCAGAATTTGGCCGTACCACCGACCCGGTGCGTATGTATATGCGTGAAATGGGTACTGTAGATCTGCTGACCCGTGAGGGCGAGATTGAAATCGCTAAACGTATTGAAGACGGCCTCAAGCATATGGTGCATGCGATTGCCGCCTGTCCGACCACCATCGCCCAGTTGCTGGAGATGGTAGATAAAGTCGAAAAAGACGAAATGAGCGTCGACGAGCTGGTGGATGGCTTGATCGACAGTGATTTAGGCCTGGATGACGCCCTGGCTGCGGTAGAAGCCGAAGAAGAAGCTGGCGAAGAAGAGGAAGAAGAAGACGAAGAAGATGACGAAGCTAAAGCGTCTTCCATGTCTGCCGAATTGCTGGCTAAACTCAAGGAAGAAGTGCTCAACCGCTTCTCAGTGATTCGTGCCACCAATGCCAAAATGAACGAAATCCGTGCAGCAAAAGGCACACAAAATGACGAATACAAAACCTTGCACCAGCAAGTACTGGATGAGCTGACTACCTTCCGTTTCTCGGCCAAACAAGTAGAAGCCTTGTGCGACCAGGTGCGTAACATGGTTGAAGAAGTGCGCTCGCATGAACGTAAAATCATGGAGTTCTGTGTCGACAGAGCCGGCATGCCGCGCCAGCAATTCATCAAGAGTTTTGTCGGTAACGAAATCAACCTGAACTGGCTGGATGGTGAACTGGCGGGCAACCCGGCCTACACCGAACGCCTGTCACGTTTCAGACACTCTATCCTTGATCAGCAAGAACGCCTGCAAAACCTGCAAGTGCGTGTTGGCTTGCCTATCAAAGAGCTGCGCGATATCAACAAGCAAATGACCACAGGCGAAGCGCGTGCACGCCGTGCCAAACGCGAAATGATCGAAGCCAACTTGCGTCTGGTGATCTCGATTGCCAAGAAATACACCAACCGCGGTTTGCAATTCCTCGACCTGATTCAGGAAGGCAACATCGGCCTGATGAAAGCCGTGGATAAATTTGAATACCGCCGTGGCTACAAATTCTCCACCTACGCCACATGGTGGATCCGCCAGGCTATCACGCGTTCTATCGCAGACCAGGCACGTACCATCCGTATCCCGGTTCACATGATCGAAACCATCAACAAGATGAACCGTATCAGTCGCCAGATTCTGCAAGAGACTGGTCTGGAACCTGATCCGGCGACTCTCGCTGAAAAAATGGAAATGCCGGAAGAAAAAATCCGCAAAATCCTCAAGATCAGCAAAGAGCCCATCTCGATGGAAACCCCGATTGGTGACGACGAAGATTCCCATTTGGGCGACTTTATCGAAGATAACACCACCCTGGCGCCAATGGATGCTGCCGTGTACGCCAGCCTGCGTGACGCCACCAGTGAAGTGCTGGAATCATTGACGCCGCGCGAAGCAAAAGTACTGCGCATGCGCTTTGGTATCGAAATGAACACCGACCACACGCTGGAAGAGGTGGGCAAACAATTTGACGTGACCCGTGAACGTATCCGTCAGATCGAAGCGAAAGCACTACGTAAATTGCGTCACCCGACCCGCTCGGAACGCCTGCGCAGCTTCTTAGAAAACGGACAAGATTAGTTTATAATCACTCGCTTTCCGGCCCCTTAGCTCATGCTTGGTTAGAGCAGCGGACTCATAATCCGTTGGTGCTGTGTTCGACTCACAGAGGGGCCACCATTTATAGAGAGACTCAAGGTTAACGCCTTGGGTCTTTTTTGTTTTGTGGTGCTAATATCTTTCTATTAAGAATAACAATCTCAAATTCTAATCAGATGACCGCTTCAATAAGTTCTAATCGTATTTACTTTCAAGGGAACCCTTGGCCTGAAGGACATAAGATTAAAGATTTTCAGTGGAGATTAGAGATAATAGACGCTGAGGTCTGGTTCCACTTCCATTTGGTAACAGATGATTATTATGCAGAGCGGGATATTGAAGATGATGAAAATCTAGATTATCCGTCGGATTGGAATGCGCCTATTGTATGGGGCAACTTTCATCGATGCACTATCTCTACAACTGATTGGCACGAAGGGGGCTTTAAAGTTTGCGAGATTGACGAATACTCATTGGATTTTTTAGATGAATTAGAGCTTAGTGTAGATGCTTTGCCATGTGACCTTAATGATCATGATGCAAAAGCATTTCAGATTTACCTGTTAGGCCACGATACCGTAGTAGATCATTGTATTAAATTTTTTCGTATTGAAAGGACTGACAACTTTAGAATTCAATGGAATGGCAAGATTGCTTTGACGTATGTTGGTGACTATGAGCCTTCTCATCAATTCAATTTAGAAATTGCATCTGTTAAAGCGCCAACGCTTTATTTCAAATCCTACACATAGCCGCACGTCTTGAGCCATAGCTAAGCAAACTAGGGCTGGCTGATACGACGGTAATCCCATTGGCGATAGTTGGCCGTTATATTGGCTTGGCTTGGGAATTAGATTTTTTGTCTTTGAAGTCAATTATCCGAGACATGAAGCCTAGTATTAAAAGAGAGGATCCCACTAGAAAAACATAACCACCTAAGGAACCGAGTGATGTGCTCTGACCTGTAATTCAAGCGTTACCAGCTACAGTTAAGCTATCAAGACATAACGCCCGAGTTACGATTTAACTAATTCCTCAAATTCATTCGACGTACTCGACGACTTGGCGCCTTTCGATGGACTATATGGCTTTCTGGCTGATTTTGAGTTCGTCAAGTCGTCGAATCGCTTCAAATCAGCTTTACTCAGAAATTCACCACCACGCAGTCCCAAACCCGGCCCATAGTTGCACGTTTTGAGCCATAGCCAAGCAATCCGGGGCTCGCTAACACGAGGGTAATCCCGGTGGCAATCGTTGGCCTGATGTTGGCTTGGTGTGGAGGTTGGGATTAGTTCAAGTGAGCCTGTTACTAATAGGTTAAGGCTAAGTTGGCACTTTCACTAAACAGTTGGAATTCCAGTGCCGTCATTTAATTTTGTGATTTCTACCTTTTGAACGATATTGCCAAATAAAATTGAAGCTGTGCCAGAGGCGCAGGCCAAGCAGCGTGACGTTAACCATGGATTCGCTGATAGAGTGGAAAATAAGTAATCAGTTTTTTTATGGACATTAAAAAAGAGACTGTTGCTAACAGTCTCTTATAAATACTAGTGGGCGGCGGAATTTAGATTTTCGGAAGGTCTATCCGCTGCAGTACCTGATTGATCACTCTTGATAGCAGCAACCACTTTCCGAGCAATTGCAGATAAAGCTAAAAGTAATAAGAATTTCCTCATTTTACATCCTTTCAAAATATGGGTTAGTCTCAATTCAAGCATTAAGACTGCCTATACATTAGAAGGCATTCTCATTTTTGGGAGAATCCGAATTTCTCTTATATATTCGTAGGAAATGCCTTATCCGGTCACGGGTCTTTTTGTTTTGTTGTGAGGTAAGCTAGTGCAGCAATAAATATTCCCCGGACCGACATGTCACTGCGCAGAACTTTCAAGTTGGGTTAGCTACGGCGATTCAGAATCAGAGTTCTTCGTAGATATGATCACATTTTTTAAATAATTATCGAGTTCTTCAAAATCAATTGGTTTGGTGAGATGCAAGTCAAAGCCTGCTTTAATAGCATTCTCCTGATCTTCAGGGTGACCCCATCCCGTAACAGCAATGAGTGTCATTTCTTTGCTCCAGGGCTCTTTCCGAATAAGTCTGGCGACTTCATAACCATTTAAATTTGGCAGTCCGATATCTAGCAGGATAATGTCAGGTAAAAACGATGAGGCGAGTTCGATGCCCTTGAAGCCATCGTTTGCGCTCTTTGCCTCATAGCCTAGCAGGTCTAAAGCCATCAAGAGGCTCTCAGTAATATCCGGGTTATCATCGATCACTAATACCTTACGGCCAGCAACAAAATCTAAAGCGGCAGAGCGATCCACATGCTGATTTTTACTTGTAATGGCTGTATTGAGGCTCATTGGTAATGCAAGCACAAATTTGCTACCTAGACTCAGACCTTCGCTTTCAGCGACTATCGTTCCACCATGCAGGTCTGCCAATCCCTTGACTAATGCCAGGCCGATACCCAGGCCACCCTGAGATCTGTCAATTGCAGTTTCAACCTGGGAAAACATCGTGAAAATGGAAGTCAGTTGGTGTTTTGCTAATCCAATCCCATTGTCTTTGATAGAGATTACAACATTGCCATCCTTTTCATCGGCTTGTACAAAAATCGCGCCGCCAGGTGGTGTGTACTTAATGGCATTGTTCAGCAGGTTGGAAATCATTTGAACAATACGTGTTGTATCAGCATCAACCATCACGGGGTGTTCAGGCAGATGAACGTCAAGTTTGTGATTGGCGCTTAATACAGCAGGTAATACCGCCTCTATCGAGTTATTGATGGCATCCGAGATGTCAAAATGAGTCTTTTTGAGTTCAATCCGACCTTGTGTGATCCTGGAAACTTCCATCAGATCATTAACCAAATGAGTCAAATGAACAACTTGTCTATCTAAGATTTGTCTGGACCATTCGATCTGCGGATCATTCAGTTTACGCAGTTTGAGCGTTTCAAGGACGTTCCTCATGGGTGCAAGAGGATTGCGCAACTCATGAGCAAGTGTGGCTAAAAACTCATTTTTTCGCAGGTCCTCAAGGCTAAGCTGTTTATTCAGGTCCAACAACTCTGTTTCTGTGTTTTTTAATTTTACTTGTGCAGCACGCAATTCTTCCAGGGACGATTCAGCCGACTGTTTAGCCTTGAGTAACTCCCTTTCGTATGTACTTCTATCGTATGAAACAAAAAATGCTAGCTCTTGATATAGCTTGTCATCTCGGGTTTTTCGAGTCGCATTCAGTAAAACAGGTATTTTTTGCCTAGCGCTACTGACTAGTTCCAGCTGGATTTCAGAAACAAACCCCTGCATGTGTAACAGGGGCGCCCAGTGGGTTTGATGAAACAATTTACTCCCCATGGAGAATAGATCCTGCACTCTAAATTGCCCGATTAATTCTTCTAGCCTATATCCGAGGAGCTTGCAGAATGTAGCATTCGCATGCAGTATGTCGCCATTCAAGTCGGTGATCATCAGTCCACAAGGTGCGTTTTCGTAGCACTCGGTGACCTGTGAATTAATGAAGTCATTCGTCATTGAGTGAGTCGCACCAGGAAGGCTTTAATCGCATTCGCGGTTTGTTCCGGGGAACTCATATGTGGGCAATGGCCAATATTTTCTATGATCTCTAATTGGGCATTCGGCATCATTCTCTGCATATACTCCCCGACCTGTATAGGCGCAATAAAGTCATCGCTGCATTGAATGATGAGTGTGGGGGTCAGTGACTTTGATAGATCTCCCCTGTGATCTGACAGGAAGGTGACCTTTGCAAAATGCTTGGCAATGACGGGGTCTGTTCTACAGAAACTGTTAGTCAAGTCTGCAGTCAGTTCAGGATGGACGGAGGGGCCCATGATTGCCGGTGTTATGGCACTTGACCAGCCGAGATAATTCTCTTCTACAGCAGTGATCAATTCGGCAATATCTTCCTTCTCAAATCCACCAATGTAATCACCTTCATTGATGTAACTTGGTGAAGGCCCAACCATGATATTTGCAGCAAAGTATTTTGGGGCTTTTATGGTCGCTAACAAGCCAATGATGGCGCTGACGGAATGGCCGACGAAAACCACAGGGCTTTCAGAAAACGCCTGAATAATCTCTATTAAATCGTCTGCATAGCCTTCTAAGGTTTTATATTTATCAGGGTCATAAGCTGATATTTCTGATAAACCACTTCCAACCAGGTCAAAGATAACTATTCTGTATTCGTCAGAAAATATGGGTATGAGAAACCGCCACATGTTCTGGTCGCATCCAAATCCATGCGCCAGGACCATGGTTTTGCTGCCCTTGCCGTGGATATGCACATTGTTTCGAGTAGCGATACTCAACATAAACTTAATAACTATTCTGCACCAATGGAAATACTCATCTTACATCATCCTACACGTATAAAGGGATATCGCTCATTTAATCAACGCTTTAGCCGCTATCCCATCATCACCTTGAATGCCGTCCATACCCGCACACCATGCGCCATCCCTGAGCAATCAGGGGCCGGCTGATACAACGAATCTTTACCTGTTAATAGATAGAGGATACAAATTTTTCCACAGGTTTAGGCAGTAGGTCTTGCGGATGATCACCACCAAAAGTAGCTAGCCCACTTTTGCCTTTTACGACAGCAGATGTAACCGTACTTGCTGTGGTAGCGTCGATGACTTCCACTTTTACCTCTACCTTATCTGGAATGCCTGACCACTCTGTTGCCCTGTCCTCCCACTGAAGGATCGTTGGGTAAACTAGATAGTTTTTTCCCGTCTCTCTGGCGGTCGCCAATGCTTCATTGAAACTTTGAATAGTGCGCCCTACTGTAACCGCACGCGTATGTTTGGCAAACGCTGAATATATGATTTGCGCAGTATTCTGACCTGATCCGTGATAAGTTTTGGCACCGTATATCCCATCATTGGGCACAGAAATATAGACAGTGGCCTCTGCTGACAGACGTGTTTCTACCGGGTTGTTTTTGATCAGATGGTGCGTGTCAGCGCATGCAGTGAGCAATAACCCTGCGCTAATAATACTGAGATTTTTTATCATATGTTCCCCCTTTTTTTTAGACATATATTTGTTATTTATTTTATCACTAGCAAGAGGTAAACATAACTGATGCGATTGACTGATCCAATGTTCACTGCTCTATTCAAGCGTTCATGAAACGCACTACTCACTGCGCCAATTATATTGAACTTACAAGCCAGATTTTTATACTAATCAGTCTTTGTTAGGAATTTGCTTGCTTGTTGTTTCAATCGTGCTAGTACTCAAAACATCGTTTGTCTCTCTGTAAGTTCAAATATCAATATCCTGACTAATCATCTAACCCTTGTATAAAGGATAAAAATGAATAGCTGGCTTCAACTTAAATTTCTAAGTTTCACGGTTAATGAGTGGCTCTACATATTATTAATCTTCATATTGTCCTATGTCGGTTTTTTGATGGTGTGGAAATTTGCAATCAAAAAACTCTCTTATCTTTCTGCCAAAGCCCCTACGAAATTTGGTGATTTGATCATCGAAGTCATGCGCAGTACCAATCAATTCACGTTTGCGTTGTTCTCATTGTTGCTTGCGATGTACTTCCTCGAGTTGAGCGCAAAGTGGGTCACGCGTCTTGATTACCTTTCTTTTTTGATTATCGGGATTCAAATAGCCATCTGGGTGAGCAAGGGCATCACGCTTTGGGCTAAAGCGAAAGTGGTCGCCACGGATGGCTCCGCCGAGAATGCAGTCCTCACCACTATGTTGTCCTGGATCTTTAAAACGATAGTCTGGTCGATTGCGTTGCTGAGTATTTTGGCAAATACCGGAGTCAATATCACCGCTTTTGTCGCGAGTTTAGGGGTAGGCGGGGTGGCGGTGGCGCTGGCTGTTCAAAATATACTGAGTGATCTATTTGCGTCCCTCGCTATCGGGTTGGACAAACCTTTCGTGATCGGCGATTTCATTATTTTTGGTAATGTATTGGGGACTGTTGAGCGTGTCGGTTTGAAGACCACGCATATCCGCAGCCTAAGCGGGGAGCAGATTGTATGCGGCAATACAGAGCTACTGAAAAATACCATTCATAACTACAAGCGCATGGCAGAAAGAAGGGTCGTTTTTGAATTCCGTGTGACCTATGACACAAAGTCAGACGTCATCAGGAAAATTCCTGAGATCGTTAAAAAAGCGGTCGCTGCCGAATCCAAAGCCAGATTTGACCGTGCGCATTTTAAAGGGTTTGGTTTGAGCTCTCTGGATTTTGAAGTGGTTTATTACGTTTTGGATAGCAGTTACAACGTCTATATGGACATACAGCAATCTATCAATTTATATTTGATGGAAGAGTTGGAAGCGATGAAAGTCAATTTCGCATTCCCATCGATGACACTCAATTTTGCTAAGAATGCTGACCTGAAAATTGTGATGCCAGAAGTGGATGCTGCTAATTACCATTAGCTTCTGCAGCTCACCCTCTAGCCACTGGCGCTGAAGGCTGTGAAGGTGCATCACGACAAACGTTATTGGCCGTGATGATGGCTTGGCGTGGAAGTTTGACTCACTAGCCGGGAGTATCTAATCTTAGTAAATGAAAAGCCCAACATTCGGAGGAATGCCGGGCTTTAGTCATCTGGATCCTCGGGAAAGGAATTGATGTAAATTAAATATAGATAATTAATAATTCCATGTCAAAGATGCCACCCCTGTTTGTCAATAATCGGGAAAAACTCCTATATCAAACCGGGAATCATTCAACTATTGTTCAGCTAGGGCTTGCTTTGCCACTAGGACCGTCAGGATCAGAGACATCTGGTTTGGCGGGGCGAATCAATCCCTGCCTGCATTCCATGATTTGCATATTGCTCCAAAACTAAAAAGACATCTCTTCGGGGGTGTCTTTTTAGTTGTACGGTTTATAGAAAAGCAAAGAGTGAAATCACAGGTCACAGTGACCTGATACATCACGCAGCTTCAAACCTACAGTGTCTGTCATCTCTAATAGATAGATAAACATGGCATTGGATTGCCTTACTGCAGGCAATTCCAGACCTGATGCCACTGACTTAATCATCATAAAACCAGCGTAGATAGCCGCATCGTTCAAGCCTCTTGATAATGCAAGCACCGGTTTTTTTAAGGTGCTCATTTTTTCTGTAATACCCACCCATATATTTTTGCTTAAATTTTAAGCAATTACTAACGCTGCCTTGATAATCTCATAAGCTTTGGCATAAATACCTTGTTAAATGGCAACAATCACGACATTAACTCATGTCTACTTACGTTAATATTAGTTAATTAGATTGATTCGAATGTTATCAGCACAGTACGAGTTACACCTTGTTACCGTTTCAATCCTGATTGCGGTATTCGCCTCGTATACGGCGCTGGATTTAGCTAATCGTATGTATGCTGCCCGCGGCAAATTACTTTACTTATGGTGGTTTGGTGGTTCATTTGCTTTGGGTTTTGGTATCTGGTCCATGCATTTCACCGGCATGCTTTCATTCGACCTGCCCATCCCCTTAGGCTATGACATAAAGCTCACGTTAGTTTCATTGTTAATCGCTATATTAGCTGCAGCTTTTGCACTTAATCGAGTGAGCCAGAAAGAGCTTACCCGGCTGGACCTCATCACTTCTTCTATCGGGATCGGTATCTCTATTGCCGGGATGCATTATATGGGCATGGCCGCCTTAAAAATGTCTCCAGAGATTCAATACAACATCCCCAGAGTACTGTTATCGATAGGGATTGCGATTCTGGCTTCATTCGCTGCAATGTGGATCACCTTTAAGCTTCAACGAAGTAGCAATGTCAATATCCGAATCCTCAAGATTTGTGCTGCCATCGTGATGGGGTTTGCGATTGCTGGCATGCATTACACCGGGATGTCCGCAGCTGATTTCCCGGTTGGGAGTGTGTGTACTGCTGCCAATAGCGATTTTAGTTTTAACAATGTGTGGCTGGTCGAGTTTGTCATTGTCATCACATTTCTGGTACTGGTCACGGCGCTCTTAACTTCTTTGATGGATGCGAGATATGAGTCAGAAACAAATGTCCTGCTAAGGTCATTGGCACGAGTCAATAAAGAACTGAGTGAATCAGCGTTGAAAGATCGTTTGACGAGTTTGGCCAATCGCGAATTATTTGAAAATCAACTGGAGCTTTATCTGAGTAGAGCAGAACGTGAAGAAAACAAGTTTGCACTTTTATTCATTGACCTGGATGGATTCAAGCTCGTGAATGATTCGCTAGGGCATATTATTGGAGACTTATTACTCAAAGCCGCAGCATCCAGGCTTAAAAATGGCATGAGAGCGCAAGATACGGTCGCCCGCTTGGGCGGTGATGAGTTTGTGGCCTTGATTGAAATCGATGAGCCTGAAGACGCAGGCGTAGTAGCCGCAAAAATAAATGCCTTGATGAGTACAGTTTTTATCATCAACAAACATGAAATCCAGATTTCAGCCAGCATAGGTGTCGCCATTTATCCTGAAAATGGGACCAGTGCCCACGATCTGGTTCTCAGTGCTGACACTGCCATGTACGGTGCAAAAAGTAATGGAAAAAATGGTTGTCAGTTTTTTGAAAGTACAACCAACACCAGGGTGAAGAGTCAGCTTGAATTGGTGCAAAAATTGAAACGTGCATTGTCCAACCAGGAATTCTATTTAAATTACCAACCTAAATTCGATGCCAAAACGAGAAAACTGGTGGGTATTGAAGCCTTGATTCGGTGGAAAGATCCTGAGGATGGCCTAATCGGGCCGGATATATTTATTCCGATTGCAGAAAAAAATGGCTTGATCATCAAAATCGGGGAGTGGGTGCTAGATGAGGCTTGCCGGCAGATTAGCGCCTGGACTGAGCGGGGGTATCATGATTTTACGATAGCAGTGAATCTTTCCGCAGTGCAATTTAGAAGTGCGGCACTGGTTGAGACAGTGAGATCAGCACTTAAAAAGCATAATATTGACCCTAAACGCTTAGTTCTCGAAGTGACAGAGTCAACGGCGGTGTCGGATTTTCATGAAGGCTTAAATATCCTCCATAAATTAGTAGAGCTAGGTGTTTCGATATCGATAGACGACTTCGGTGTTGGTTATTCAAGTCTGATGTATTTGAAAGAACTACCTGCCATCGAGTTAAAGATTGACCGCGGGTTCATCGCTAATCTGAATGCTGAAGAAGGCGTAGATGCCGCTATTGTCATTTCTATCATTTCTTTAGGCCAATCATTGAGTTTGAGAGTCGTTGCTGAGGGGGTTGAAACGGAGAGGCAATGCATTTTTCTAACTGAGCAAGGTTGCGACCACCTGCAGGGATATTTCCTGGGCAGACCCATGTCGGCTGCAGATGTGGAAACCGAGCTGAAAAATCACCTTGGCACTACTGAAGACGTTAAAACTTAATTCTTGATAGTGATGAATTGAAGGGCTTTTGGTAACATATATGGTACAGAGGTTCCGAACGAGTTTCTGCTGAAGGAATCGAGATTTATTTAAGAAAAAGAGCGTTATGGTTAAGTCTGAATTAAGTAGTAATGAGCTGATACAACAAAAGCATATTGTCATGTTCGCTTATGATGGGTCAGGCGTGCTGGATGTCACAGGCCCACTAGATGTCTTCTCTACTGCAAACGCTATCTACGGGCAAGCGCTCTACAAAATCAGTATTGCAGCCCAGTGTAAAGAGCAACATATCCAAACTTCTTCGGCGATACGCCTGGTGTCGGATTTGGCATGGACAGATCCGCTGGATGCACACACCGTGTTTATCGCTGGTGGCCCTAGTGCCGAAGAAGCGCCAGACGAGTTGATCGACGCAGTTTCCTCTGTCCATGGAAAAGTCTCCAGGCTTTGCTCAGTGTGTACCGGCTCGTTTATTTTAGCCAAAGCAGGCTTGTTACATGGCAAAAGGGCAACGACCCACTGGGCGAGGGCTGAAAAGCTGAGTCAGCACTATCCCCCCATTGAAGTCATGGCGGATGCCATTCATACCAAGGATGGCGATATTTATACAGCGGCAGGGGTTACCGCGGGTATTGATCTGGCGTTAGCGTTGGTTGAAGAGGATTTCGGCAGAAAGCTCATGCTGGATGTCGCAAGAATGCTGGTCGTTTTTGGCAAACGCCCAGGTGGTCAATCGCAATTCAGTTCGCATCTGATCTCAGAGCTTTGTGAAAGCCGACTTTCAGCCGCCATCGACTGGATACGACAAAATTATAAAAATGAAATTGATACAGCCACGCTGGCTGACCGTGTTTCTATGAGTGCTCGAAATTTCGTAAGAGTGTTCAAGCAAGAATTGGGGATTACACCTACCAAGTTTTTAGAGAAAATCCGCTTGGAGGTCGCTGTCAGGTTACTGGAAGAATCCACAAAATCTATCGCCAGAATCAGTTCTGAATGTGGATTTAGTTCAGACGATCATTTTCGCCAAGCGTTTGCCAGGACATTCAAAGTGACGCCACAACAATATCAATCACGGTTTAAATAGTAGGTGAATAGTCAGTCCGAGACCTTTCATAAAGTAGGCCAAACTTTAATTTTGCAAAGTCATCGTCTTGGCGCTACTTTTCCAGCTTGTGCGTTCCCGTACATTTGTCTTTATAAGCCAACAGGCTCACATCAAAAGATTTTTTCCGTTCATTAAACCCATTGATCTTGTTATTTAACTGATCCAGCTGGGTTTTCAAACCTTCCAAGCTGTCATTGAAGGTGTTTTGTTTTGACTTTAGCTGCTGAGTTTTTTCTTTTAATGCAGATGAGTCCGCATTAAACTGAATAATGTCTTTATTGAACTGGTCGACTTGCTGGGTGATTTTTTTTGCGGCTGCAGCATCGACCTTTTTGCTGGTAAGCTTGGAGAGTTCTTGGCTTCTTTGAGAGAGCTTATCATTCAAAGCATTCATTTCAGAGATTTCTGATTGCACTTTGCTTGCTTCTTCCTCCAAAGCAAGCCTGGCATTCTGGTTTTCTTCCACCCTGTTGCCGGCGTTTAATACCTCTTCGTTGATCTGTCTGGTTTCAAGTTGAAAGTGATCAAATTGCTGCTTGATCGCTGCATCAGAGCCTATGCACTTTTCTAACTCTTCAAACGTGATGGTGTTCATGTTTTTCGTATCGACTCCCCACACGTGGGAAATGCCGGGCAGTCTGATTGTAGAGGGTTCAGGCGTTTCTTCGGCAACTGAACTGGCACTCGTCATCACGGCGATTGCTCCAAAAGTGACAGATAAAATGTAGGTCAGGGTTTTATGCATTTTTCTTTTCAACTGAATAAGGCGCTTCACGATTTTAATAAAAACCACGGTCAATTCAAATCATTATGAATCATTAGCCATCGCCGTGCCAACTCCACTTATGTTATGCCATTGAGGAACATCAAATGTTAGATCACATCTTTTTAACGGTTAGCGACACCGTGCGCGCAATCGCCTTTTATGAGCAGGTGCTACCGGTATTGGGCATAGGTTTGCGCCACGACTATGACGGCAAAGACGGCCCGGCCGGGCACCCTGACTTGAAAGGGTTCGGCGCAAAAGGACGCATGTTCTTTTGGTTACGACAGGGGCAGGCAGCATCTGGGGCTGTGCACATCGGGCTGGTGGCAGATTCGGAAGCAATGGTCGTGCAAGCTTTTGATGCTGCCCTGGCTCCTGGCGCGAGTGTTATTCACCCGCCAGGTCCGCAGCTGCATTACGATCCGCGTTATTACGCGGCCCAGGTCACAGACTTAGATGGCTATAGCCTGGAGTTTGTTTACAAAAGTTGGCAGCATGACCATTAGCATGGTCAATCAAGTGGCCATGACGGAGCCGGTTTTCATTACCAATGACTTAAATAGCCAGCGGTTTGGCCTGGCGGTATTGCACATCATCCAGTGTGATATCCATCCCGCCTAAACGGATGCCGAGTAATTCCAGCAGTGGGTCCAACAGCACCCTGCCTATCTCCGCCAGTAGCGGGCTCACGATGGAAGACAGTACATTGTTGATCAGCCCCAGGTTTAATATACTCAACACCGTCACGGTGAGTGTATTGGGTCTTCCCAGAGCATTTTCCAGGCTGCTGCCCAGCGGGCTGCTGACGGTTTGTGCCAAGGGCAGGTGATGCCTCACCGGGTGTGCGACGGTAAATTCAACGGTCTGCGCGCTGGAGGGTTGTAGCGGGAGATTGAGGCCGATATCCGCCAGCGGGATATTCAATAAAGTTGAGATTCTGGCCGGTTGTGTGCCGGCAATATTGGTCAGCGTCAGCGCTGCGATGCCCGGGGTAGCTTCAATAGTCACTTCGGTTTCACCGTCGTTGGTTTGAATGGTATGCAGGCTGGCGGACCCTTGTGCTACTTCGACCCCAAGTGCCAGGTCGATGCGGGCCAGCAATGGAATGTTGACCAGTACAGCCACATGCGCCCTGATCTGTGCCGTACGTGCGACAGTTCGTAAAGCGCCGCTTCCACAAGCCGGGCCTATGGCCAGTTGCGGTGGTTCGGTGACTGTCACCTGCGCATTGATACTGGTCAGCGAAGGGATGCTGATGCCCAAAGGCAGCGTGATGGCATTGGCGCCATTCGCGATCATGGCCGTGGTGGTAATGATGGATAATGCATTCAGCGCGACGGTGGCCGCAGCATTGGTGTCAGGTGTCGCCAAGGCCAGCACATCGCCCAGTTTAAGCGGCACATTTTTCACGACCATATTGGCAATGGTCTGTATGCCTGAAATCGCTTGCAGGTCCGCCACACTGTTTTGCGCGGCAGCGCTGGCGATCAGGTCGAGTAAATCGCCCACTTGCATATTGGTATTCAGCAACTCCTCCACCGTGCCAGCTTGCCCTGAAACTGCCAGAATATCGTGCAAGGTGACGGTGGTCGCTGCAATTCCGCGGTAAGTCAGCGCATCCAGATTGAGTGGCCCGCCCAGCATGCCGCCCAGCAGGCCGTTCAATAATACGGATTGCTGGCTGGAGAGGCTGGTTGTAAAACTACCCACGCTAAAAGTGGCTAAGAGCGGGTCAGACATCGATACCGCTTCTGCGTGTAACGTGACCGTATCGCCAAATAATCCGCCCGCTATCATGCTACTGGGCACCTCGTTGGTTGCCCTGATATAGACAGCGCCAGCACTGCCATCGGCCGTAAATTGGCGTATGCCCTGCACGGTATCCAGCCTGCCCAGCAGCACCTGGTTAGGGCTTGCCGAGAGCTGGCCCTCAAAGCCATTATTCACGGCGGCTTGTTGCGCGATTTGTGTGACACCCTGCTGGCTGGTATTACAAGCGAGATGGCGTGCGGTATGGATAGCGGTCATATCGGCGATGGATTGCAGTTTTTTCTGTTGCATCCACAGCCGCCCGCTATCCACTACCAGGGTAGTCAATAATATTGCCAGCAACAATACAAAGCTGCCAGCGAGACCAATCGCCCCGCGCTGGTAACGGTAGTTAGCGAGCGGTCCGCATCTCATGCTCAAAGAACTCCGGAATCGGTTTTTCAAAGCTCTTGAGATAGCGCGTATGTACTTTATCCATCACTTCGCCCGAGAATGGCTGTGCCTGGGCTGACGCTGATTTTCCCGAGCGTTGCAACTCCAGCCATTGCTGGGTCGGTGATTGTGTAGAAGGGGATTGCTGCGGCGCCGTCACAGATGGCACTGGCAGGCGCTGCACATCGTCCGCCAGGGCGGCAGACAGATTGAAAATGCCACTCAGCATGAGAATAAGAATAGGTTTCATGACGACTCCTTGCGCGGTTAGGGGGTAGCTTTGTTACTGGCTTGCGTCATTTTTTTCAGTTGCTGCATTTCATCCTCAACCAGGCCAAACTGCCTGGAAAATGCCTCTGCTTTAGCGATATCGCCTTGCTTGTAAAGCAGCAACACCAGGTTGTGGGCTGCCTGGCGGTAATCCGGTGCCAGTTCTACCGCAGTCAGGAATTCATGCAGGGCAGGGTCGTTCTGGCCTGCTTGCATCAGCACATAACCATAATCATTGCGTATGGTATGTTCAGTCGGCAGAGTATTGCTGGCTGCCTTGAGATAACGCAAAGCCTCCTGCAGGTTGCCGCCCTGGCTGGCGATCAGCCCCAGGCCACGGTAGGCGTGCCCGGAAACGCAACTGCTGGCCAGTTGTTCATAAATCACCTGTGCCTGCGGCGCGCGCCCGGTTTGACGCAAGGCATGCGCACGCAGTAATTCTGCACGCTCGCTTTTGACTTTGACGGCATCGAGATGCGCAAGGGCCGCGTGCGGTTTGCCTTCTGCCAGCATCTGCTGTATCAATGCCAGCCTGGTCGTTTCCTCGGGGGAAAGATCCGCGCAGGCCTTGTCAGCAACGGTTTTAATCGGTGGGGCTGCCTTTGTAATGCTGTCGGCGGCCATTGCATTTGGCAAACTGTGCATGCATAGCCATGCAAATGTCATGAATAGTGTGATTGATCTCATAAGCCGTTGACTCCTTTTAATGCTTTAGATAAGCCCATAAATCCCGGTCCGGCCAGGAATATCATCAACGCCGGGAACAAGAACAGAATCATGATCACCGTCATTTTGGCAGAAAGTTTGCTGACATATTCGCGCAGGTCAGATACCTGGCGCTGCTCGACCATGGTCGTATATTCCGCCAGCGAATCGCGGATATTGCCGCCATAGCGCGTCACCTGTTTTAGCATGGCGATGGTGTCGTTCAACTCCATCACCTCCAGTGGCGCTGCCATTTCATTTAGCGCATCTGCGCGGTCCTGCCCGGCCTGTATGCGTTTGATCACAAGATGTAATTCATCCGCCAGGTTGGGCAGCAGCGCCTGACCCTGTTGTTCTATGACCAATAAAATATGTTCCATCGACAGGCCCGCTTCAAACAGCATGCGCAGTAGATGCAAAAAGGGAATCACTTCTTTGCGGATGGTATCGCGCCGGTTTTGCGCTTTCCAGCGTAGTAATCGACGTACCATGACAAAGCTGGCGGCAAACGCAAACAGCAAGTGAAACAGCACATTGATAAAAGTATCCTGATTCGCGATCGCATAAGCGGCTGCCAACCCGCCCAGTAGCGCCGGTAGCACCCATGCAGTGAGCAGGAAAGTCATTTTTGCCTTGGCCCCGTGCCAGCCAGCCTGAATCAGCAGACGCTGTATTTCTTCCATTTCGCTGCGGGAAACCTTGTCCAGCAGCTCGTGCAACATTTCTTCCAGGTCCAGTGGCCCCAGCCGTGCAGAAATATGGATGCCCTCCTGCTGCAACGCTTCACGAAAACGGCGCTGGATATATCTGGGATGGCTGCCTTTCTGTGCGCCGTATAGCAATAGCCCTGCCGCCAGCAGCATCAACACAATCGAAATCGGCCATAGCAGACTCATCGCTACACGCTCCGCAGCATGCGCCAAAGAATAAATGCGCCTAGCCCTTGCAAGCCCAGTGCGGTCGTCAGCAAGGTTTTACCGGTGGCATCTTCCAGCAATATGCTCAGGTAGTTGGGGTTCATCACCATGATGTAAAGCGCGATGGCGAGCGGGGTCATGCCCAGCACCCAGGCCGACATTCTGGTTTCGCCGGTCATGGCGGCCAATTCCCGGCGCGCCAGTTCTTGCTGACGTACCATTTTGACCACGCTTTCCAGCATGTCACGCGGGCTGCCACCATACTGGTTGCTGATACGCATGGATAAGGCGATCAGGTTGAGTTCACGCAGATTATGCAGTTTGGCCGCCTCGGTCAGGTTCTCCACCATATCGGCGCCCAGATCTGCGGCGCGGGTGACGCGGTCCACGATATAACGCAAAGGCGGCAGTGACTCATTCGAGGCGAAGCGGATGGCACTTTCCAGGCTGCGGCCGGTACTCAGGCTGCGTAACAGCTGGTCAATAAACAATGGAATCTGCGCGATGGTTTGCGCCTGGCGACGACGCAAGCGGCTGTATGGCAATAAAAAACCAAATAAAAACAGGTTGGTGCCAACAATCAGTACCGCACCTGTCAAACCATAGATCAGCCAGCCTACCAGCCCTAACAGCAGCAATACCAGCGGGATCAGTAGCGCGTGTTTCTTTTGCAGCTCAAAACCGATATAAATAGACGCGCGCGTTAGCCACTGGTGCCATCGCGTCTGCTGCACTCCCGGAGCCACGCCGGCAACGGTGGTGCCATCAGGCAGTACTTCCCTGAAGTGACGTATCATACGCTCGCGTATGCGTGCCTGTTTGCTGTGCCTCAACATCCAGATGGCTAAAAACAGCATACCTGCCGGGAGCAACACAAACGGTATCAGCAGGGTATTCATGCCTGCCGCCTGAACGGTAAATTCTGCAATTTTCTGTTGCAGGGCTGCACACCTGGGTGCGCAAAACTGCCGCTGGCAGCGTCATAGGCATACAGCTCATTCAGTACAAAGTGACCATCACGTACCCCTGCAATTTCGGTGATGGACACCACTTTGCGTTGTCCGTTCGGCATGCGGGCAATCTGCACCACCAGCTCGATTGCGGCCGTGATCATTTTGCGCAAAGTGCCCTCGGTACCCTGGAACTTGGCCAGGCCAGCCAGCATCTCAAAGCGCAACATGGCATCTTCCGGGGTGTTGGCGTGCACAGTACTCATACAACCATCATGGCCGGTATTCATGGCCTGCAAGACGTCCATCACCTCTTCGCCACGCACCTCGCCCAGCACGATACGGTCTGGCCGCATACGCAGGGAGTTTTTCACCAGCTCGCGCGCCGTGATCTCGCCATTGCCATCAATATTGGAAGGCCGGGTCTCCAGCCTGACCACATGCTCGTGTTCCAGCTGCAATTCGGCCGCATCTTCAATGGTGACGATGCGTTCATTCGGCGGGATAAACCGGCTCAGCACATTCAGCAACGTGGTTTTGCCTGCACCGGTACCACCGCTCACGATCAGGTTGCAACGGCGCTCTACCGCTGTGGTGAGAAAGGTCAGCATTTCTTCGTCCAGCGTGCCATATTGCAACAGGTCAGCCGACAGTAATGGCTGCTTGCGGAATTTACGGATGGACAGGCAGGGGCCATCCAGCGCCAGCGGAGGAATAATGGCGTTGACACGGCTGCCATCGGGCAGCCTTGCATCGACCATGGGGCTGGCTTCATCAATGCGGCGTCCCAGATGGGCGAGGATACGCCGGATCACTCGCAACACATGCTCATCATCAATAAAGCGCAAGTTGGTGGTTTCCAGCCTGCCATCGCGTTCGATAAAGATCTTTTTGGGGCCGTTGACCAGGATATCGTTAATGCGGTCGTCCTTGATCAGACTCTCCAGCGGGCCATAGCCGGCCAGCTCATCGACGACTTCTTCGACCAGGTTGTCGAGGTCATAGCCGCTGATAGGCAAATGCCGGTCAGCCACATACACAATCACTTTCTCGCGTACATAGTCTGCGATGTCGTCACGAGCCAGGTCCAGCAAGCCCAGATGGTCGCGTTCGATTTCTGCGATCAGGTGCTGATGCAGTTGAAACTTCAACTCCTGGAAGTCTTGTGCCTGTTTCAGGCCGTAATCAAATCCACCTAGTTGAAAGTTCATCATGCTGCCTTTAGGATTTTTCATGTGCCGGGATCATGGTCGAGATCAGCTTGTGCAGCAGGCCAGGTTTCTTTTCTGCAGGTGCCGCCTGGCCGTCGACCAGTTTTTCAGCCAGTTTGCGCACACTGATGCTGTACGGATCATTGGCGGATAGCTCAAACATGCTTTCACCCGAGTTCATGGTGGCCAGGCGCGCCATGCCTGAGGATGACAAGGTGGAAAGCAGCGGCAGGCCAAATGATTGCGCGATGCTCTCGGCGTCGGGAGGCATTTTCGACAGGTAGCGATCAACCACCACGCCGGTGTTCACCAGTGAAACTTTCTCTTCACGCAAATGTTTGACCAACTGCATGTTCTGCCGGCAACTAGGCACACTTTGTTCTACCAGCAGGACGATCTGATCTACATTGCCCAGCAGCAGGAGCAGGAAATCCGAATCGACCATACCGCCAAGGTTAAGTACTATCCTGGAGAAATGCCGGCGCAAGCTGCGTAACAACACGCAGACATCTGCGGCGGTGAATTGGGCGCCAGTCCACGAATCTTCAGGCATGGACAATACGGTGAGGCCGCTCTTATGCCGACCAAAACCGGTCTGTATCAGGGTGGAATCGATACGGCGTAAACTGCGGATAGCGTCAATAAAACTATAGGATGAAGTCAGCCCCAGATAGAGCATGGCGTCGCCATGCGGTACGCCCAGGTCAAGCAGCAGGGTGGGTTCAGTCTCCTGGATCGCCAGCGCCAGGTGCAGCGCCAGCATGGGTGAGTCACTGCCTGGTCGCGCACTGATCACCGAAGTGATCTTGCCGTTCTGGTCATTTTGCGTGGCTTGCAAACCGCCATCACGGGGCGTCAGGCGTTTGACTTCTGCCACCACCTCACTTGCCCGGCTGCCGCTTTTGATAAAATCGCGTGCGCCCAGGCGGATCACGGTCAACAGCAGGTTCTGGTCAAAGGAGTCTGCCACCACAATCACCGGCAAAAATGGCTTGGCGGCAATAATGCCCTCTATCAGTAACGCTTCCTGCCTGTAGTCAGCCGGGTTCAGCTGTACAAAAATGATAGAGGCACCAATCGCATCCGCGAGTTGTATCACGCGCTCGGTCGAGGGCGAATCTGCAGGGATCAGGTCGCCTTCATCTCTCAGCGATTGACCTAACCATTGCAGGCATTCCTGGCTGTGGGTAATGGCAATAAAGCAGTTGCGTTCGCTCATGGGTTACCTCGAAAAGCCGGTTGCAGGGATGCCGGTATCCGGCTTGGGCCCTTTTTGAAAGAACAGGTCACTGAAACTGGGGTTATATTCACGCAGGTTGCCGCCCGGCATTGCAGGCAGCGCCGCATCCTTGGCGATAGGCCGTACCAGGTGAGGGGTGACTATCATCAGTAATTCTTTATCCTCGCGATCAAAGCGGGTAGAACGGAAAAAAGCACCGATGATAGGCAGGTTGCCCAGCCCGGGAAACTTGTCCACGTTTTGCAGCGTGTTACGGCTGACCAGCCCACTGATGACGAAGCTTTCGCCGTCACCCAGTGATACGCTGGTGTCGGTTCTGCGCACGCGCAGGCCAGGCACAGCAACGCCGCCGCTTTGCACCGCGTTGGTAAAGTCAATTTCGCTGACTTCAGGTGACACTTTCAGGTAGATTCTGTTGCTATCCAGTACGGTAGGGGTCAGCATCAGGCGCACACCATATTCTTTATAGCGGATGGTGACCGTACTGTCGCCACCGGCCCCTGCGCGAATAGGCACCGGATATTCACCCCCGGCCAGGAAGCTGGCGCTCTGGCCGGAAAGGGCAGTCAGGCTGGGTTCTGCCAGCGTATAGGCAAATCCGTTTTGCTCAAGAATACTGAGTGTGCCTAGCAAGCCGCGGCTGGCATTGCCCGCCACAAAGTTGAATGCACTCGCCGCCGGTAAAAATCCGGAAGCACTGTCCAGCGTGAAGCCGTTGCCTTCATTGCGCACACCGCTGAGGTTGCCGGGACCACCAATACCAAGCGTGGTGTTGCCGCTGTTTTTACCCAGGAAAAACCCGGCACGCATCATATTCTGGCGGCTCACTTCTACCACCTTGATATCAATTTGAACCTGGTTGCTAAAGCTATTGATGGTGGCATCGATAGGGGTCGGTTTAGGGTCTATCGCCCGTGCCGCCAAGGCGTGCTCCTCCAGGGAATCCACCTCGCCAGAAATCGCGACTTGGTTGCCTGCCGGCTGTACCTTGATGGATTTTGAAAACTGCAAACGCTGCTTTTCAAGCGCTGTGTTCACACTCACGGCTACTTTTAATTGCCTGGCTGGCGCGGCTGCTTTTTCACTCTCCCAGATGGCGATTTCTGTCACCCCGGCTTGTTTGCCGGTGATCAGGATATTGCGTGAAGTCAGCATGCTGATACTTAGCATCTCCGGGTTGCCTACCGCTATGCGCTTGACCGGTTTGGCATTCACATATACCTGCTGCTCGCCAATTGTCAGGCGCAGTGTATTGGCCTCTTCGGCTTGCGCAACTAGCGTAAGGCCACATAGGCAGCTGAAAAGCATGCAGCAGATAAACTTCAAATCTGACATGATCGACCTTTGGTTTCCATGATTACTTCGCGACATCAATCACCTCTGTTTTTTCACCACGGTGCACGATCACACGCGCTTGTTTGGGCGCAGGTGAGGCTGGGGCCTTGTTTACGGTGACCTGGCTAACCGCAACCGGCCTGGCGGCGGATGCCTGGGAAACTTCTCCCAGGCGGATCAACTGGTTCTGCGCTGGTGCAGTAGTGCTGGTGTCAGGCAATGCCTCACCTCGTAAAGCCAAACGCAAACTGCCTGTGCTGTCTGCCAGCATCAGCTTTGCCATCTCGTGTGCCGGTACCGCCAGGATGGCAGAACGACTTTCTTTCGCATTTTTGTCAGACCGGCTGCCGGTGCCCAGTTTGCCAGGCGCGGATGGCGTTAATGCTGCGTCCTGGCTGGCTTCCGTTTCGGCGGTGAGTGTGCCGTAGGCCAGCACTTTGACATTGGTGAGCACGACCTGTGCAGAACTTACCTCACCGGTTTCACGCTCCTGGCGCAAGTACAGCAATACATCGACACGGTCGCCAGGCTTGATAAATCCGCCTACACCTATCACCTCGTTGACCTTGATGGCGACTGCACGCTCGTTGGCTGCCAATGCCTGCCCCAGCGCGCTGTGAACGGGGAAGTGGGAAGCATTGAATGGCGCACCTTTAATGATAGGGGTGGCCATTGCCTTGCCAACCAGCGCCTGCGTGTCGTTGAACGCATGTGAGTCGAAGTGCGGGGTGGTGGCCGTCTCCAGGTCTTCCATGACCAGCACATGTCCGGCGGCAAGCGTGTTTTTCGCGATCACTTGTGTGTAGCTCGGCATTACGACTGCCACGCTGGCGGCCGGTTTTTTCTGGCTCAGCCGATAGCCGACATAAGCGGTCACGACGGCAGCGATCACCATCAATATTGCCAGTATGCGCAAAAATGTACTGTTCACAGTGCCTAATCCTTTACTGAATACATTTAAAGTTCGATCACTGCTTTGCCCGCCAGATCGGCCGGCACTTTGGGGATCTGGCCGATGATGGGCAAGGTCAGCATAGGGATCAACGGATCAGCGGCATAACCGCTGTAAACAACGCTGACTGTCAGCTGGTTGCCGCTCATGCTCAGTTGCACCCGGCTGTTACCAGCGCCCAGTACTTTGTCTTTGGGCTTTGCTGGTAACCAATTCAGCGCGTCGCCCACCACACTGCGTACCTTGGGGTCTACACCACTGCTGAGGTAAGCCAGGTTATTGGCAAACGCCAGGCGGTCTACCGCGATGGCCGCGCGCGCGCCTTCTTCTGCCGCGTGGGCAAAAGCAGATTGCATCAGCATCACCATGGCGTAGTTGACCATGGCATAAAACAGCGCAAAAAACAGCATGAATAGCATCATGAATTCGATGGCTACGGCGCCCTGTTGTGGCTGTAAACCTTGCAGACGGCGAGTGTTTCGTTTGGTGATCATCATTTGGTTATTCCTATTGCCATTAGCAGGCCCACGCTCAGGGCAGCGCCAAACGGCAACCACTTTCTGCGGGTGAGAGGTCGTGCGCGTAACCGGGTAACAAGGAAGCAAACTGCGCCTAAGGTCACTGCAAGAAAGGCTGCAATGACAAAGGCAAACAGCGTGAAATAGCCACCACTCACCAGAGCAATCGCCAGCAATAATTTGACATCGCCAGCACCCAGCAGGCGGGCGGCATAGGCGGGTAGTGTCAATAGCAGGCTAATGGCTGCCCCAAGTGCGGCAGATTGCACAGTGGCATTGAGCATGGAATGGCTGGTAATCAGCAGCCAGCAGAGGGCGATCAGGCACATCCCTAAACTCAGGCTATTCGGGATGCGTCTGGCATGCATGTCGGTCAGAATGACACACAGGCACCAGGCAACCACAACCATTTCTGCGATAGTCATACTATGCATGCTGTGATTGATTCCCAGAGGCTACTGGCTATGTCATGGCGCTAAACAGTACCCAGTGCAGTCGAGATTCGATCGAATATATCTTTGATCGCGTCATTAATCGGTGTGATAAAGCTGATAAGCGCAATCGCAACCATGGCTGCAATCAATGCATACTCGATGGCGCTGGCACCTTCTTCGTCAGAAATGAAGTTTACAAAAGCTGTTTTGATCGAATTTAACATCTGGATTCCCCGAGAAATTGGTTTACGAGGTATTGTTAAATACCCCCATTCATACAATTTTGAAAAAAGTCAGTACTCGTAAGGTACTTTGATCGGCAAGCAAAAGTGGAACCCTGAAAAACGACACTTTGCTACTTTTTTTCTGCCCGAGCATATATTGCTCTCAATGTAATTAGCAACTTGCGTGCCATGAATGTAAATATTCGTCAAAAACGAGGTAACTAATTGATTTAAATATATTTTGTTTAAATTTTATTGGGAGTTCGCCACAGTAATGGCATGCGCGTGTTCACATATTTTGTCTCAAACATGACAAATTATGACAATGCATCCCATTTTTTGTGGCGTGGGGACGGTTGTTTATTTGACTTGATTCACTATTTGCCACTCCGCGCGGTTACGGCCGTGCTCTTTTGCGCGATACAGGCATTTATCTGCTGCTTCTACAAACTGTTGCATGTCGCCGTGCGGGGTAGGCAATATCGTGGCGATGCCCATAGAGATAGTGACGATCTCATGCGGGGATTGTGCGTGTGGAATCGTAAGTTTACGGATGGCGTTCAGCATGTTGTCGCTGATGTGTTGCGCCTCGTTTAACGAGGTGTGAAAAAGCACCACGGCAAATTCTTCGCCACCATAACGGGTGACGGAGTCGCCCGCGCGACGTGCACAACCGTCCAGTGCCTGCGCCACCTGACGCAAGCAGTCATCTCCTGCCTGGTGGCCATAGTTGTCATTGAATTTTTTGAAAAAATCCACATCCACCATCATCAGTGACAGCGGTACTTTAGAGCGGCAGGCCTGCGCCCAATGATTGGTAAAATTGACATCAAAGCTCCGCCGGTTACCAATGCCGGTCAGCTTGTCCTCCCAAGATGCCTGCTCTGACGAGACTTGTTTCAGCAGAACGTCGATCAATATCTTGCGCACCTCGCTGGCCGATGCCGACAAGGCCGCACCCACCACGACCAGCATCACCATTACCATGTGCAAGGTTTCAAAATCCAGGAACGGTGTCGCCAGCAGGAGTGGCACGTATACGCCAGCGGCAAAGGCAAAAAAGATAGGCAAGAACACGACCAGCCGTGGCAGCGCCACAATCACGCCGATGAGCATGATGATCAGAATGGCCGCTTTGCTTGGCCGGCTTAATAAAGGCAGCGCGATCGAGAGCGCACCCCAGCCCAGCCCGGCAAACGCAGCGGCGGTGACATGGCGGTTGATCCGCGCCAATTCGGCACTGATATTGGCAGAAGCAAAATCCAGGCGTCCCAGCCACCAGTGCCAGGCATGGGCCACCAGCAACCAGGCATACCATGCGCATCCATAAATAATCCCGATATCCCAGGCCAGCATCGCTGCGGCAATAAAGCCACTGAACAGCACGATTAACTTGCTGCTATTTTTACCGCGGTAGACATGACGCAACTCTTCGCAGGCAAGCGCATGCGGATCGAATTCCAGGTTCTTGATAGCATTTTCTCTTGTTTTTTTGATCAAAATCCAATCCTGTTCTTATAGGCTTTTAAAGGTGGGCGACGATTTTCTGACGGGGTAAAATAAATTGAAGATGATTCCCGATATGTTAAGGATTGTGGTTATTATGCTGCATTTTTTAAGGCTATGCCTGTCACCCTGTGAGAATTGAAGGTTATTCTTTTATATAGCTTGAATGATGCGCCTATGCTTCAAATCCATGCTGCCAGGTGCGGTGCCGCTTGAGGTGCTTGCCTGATCTGCGTTGTGTGCGTTGAGTGATGAGACAAAAGCTTGAGTGCCGGTGCTGCAACGGGCGGTATCGGTGGCAGTCGGGGAGATGTTTGCTGTGCGGCTGATACACTATGCGTTGGCTCAGTTATTCAAGGCAAATCACCTTGCACAGTGCCGTGAAGGGCTGATATCCGCATGGAAAAATATGTTGCAGGCCAGATCCCGCTTAGTTTGGCGTATCGTTATTTAAGCGACTGGGAGATGCTTATGAGACGAAAGAATGACTGATTCAGGCATTGAACGTGAGCGACCATTACACGAGTTAGCCTATCACTTGCAATCATCATGCAGTGGTCTATGGTATGACAAGATAGTCATCACCGGTGTTGATTAATGACAGGCTAATGCTGATGCCAGCTTATCGGCCGCGTTTTTGTAATACCGTGGGCCCTTCCAGCACGGTGCGTACTTTTTTGGCGAGGTCTGTCATTTTGTATGGCTTGGTCAGCACTTCAAATTCTACGCCCTGATCCTGCTCTTTATCGGGTGATCCGGCATAACCGGTGGTCAGTAGTACTGGTAAGTTAGGAATCAGTTTGCGTAATTCTCTTGCCAGCAAAATACCGTTGATGCCGCCCGGCATGATGATGTCAGAAAACAGCAATTGGGGTGGCTGGTTTTTTTCTATCAGCTTTTTGGTGGTGTTGATGGCTTCGGTTGCACTATTAGACACAATCACTTCATAACCCAGCGTCAATAGCATTTCCATCGCCAGTTCAGAGACTTCCGGCCTGTCATCCACCACCAATACAGTTTCTTTGCCGCCACGGTCGATCGGGCTTTTGCCTGCGGCAAGGTCAGGGTGACGCGTCTGGTCAGTCGCCTTGAAGTACATACGCACTGTGGTGCCTACATCCAGCTCTGAATAAATCGTGGCGGTACCACCGGATTGTTTGGCAAAGCCATACACCATGGAAAGGCCCAGGCCAGTGCCTTTGCCTTCTTCTTTGGTAGTGAAAAACGGGTCCATGACACGATTCAATATTTCTGGCGGAATACCGGTACCGGTGTCAGTGATGGCGATAGAGACATAACGTCCTGGTGGCAAACCCGCATAGGCGCTGATATCTTGCGGCGTCACAATGACATTTTCAGTAATGAGTGTGACTTTGCCGCCTTTAGGCATGGCATCGCGCGCATTGACCAGCACATTGATCATGCAGGCTTCCAGCTGGGTAGGGTCCAGCTGGCAGTTATACAGGTCAGGCTCGAGTTCACGTTGCAGGGAGATCTCATGCCCCAAGGTTTTGAGTACCAGGTCACTGATGCCTTGCGCGACGTTGTTCAGGTTAACAATACGGCCTTCCAGGCGTTGCTTGCGGGCAAAAGCCAGCAACTGCTGCGTCAGTGCCGAGGCTTTGGTCACTGCGCTACGTATGCTGTCCAGGCCACGCAGGATAGTGGCGTCATCGGCTTGTTGTCTGCTGATTTTCAGGTTAAGGATATCAACATGGCCAGACATTACTTGCAGAAAGTTATTAAAGTCATGCGAAATGCCGCCTGTCAGCTGGCCCAGTGCTTCCATTTTCTGTGCTTGCGTCAAGGCATCTTCAGCGTCGCGGCGGCGGCTCACATCCAGTTGCGAGGCAAAGTAATACACCAGTTCTTTTTTCTTGTTATATACCGGCGAAATGAACAAGGCATTCCAGAACGAAGAGCCGTCCTTGCGGTAATTGAGGATCTCTGTAGTGATTTCGGTGCGTGAAGCGATCGCCTCACGTATCGAAGTCACTGTATGCGGGTCAGTGTCCGGCCCTTGCAGAAAGCGACAGTTATGGCCGAAGATTTCCTCCGCCGTGTACCCGCTCATAGAGATAAACGCCTTATTCGCAAACACGATAGGATTATCTGGCTGCCTGGGGTCAGTCACCAGCATGGGCATGCGCGTGCTTTCAATCGCCGCAAAAAAGATGTCGTCTTTATGCTCGGTGATCGCGTCGTTGTGATATTCGGTGACTTCGATAGTAGCGCCTTGCGAATGCGAAGGCTTTTCTGGGTGTTTGCTCATAAAATTTATTAGTATTTATTGCGGTAATTATTGATGGATATTTGTATTATTTATTCAATTAATCAATGGCTTGCGTATATTAATACTTGATTTTTGTAAATATCAGCGTCGGTATATTACAGATAAAGCCGCTATTTTTCTGTCAGAAGCGGTGGACTATAAGTCGTGAATACGCGACTATAAATAACGCAGTTATCAATATGCACTTACCGATAAAGACCCGGTATATTTTCCAAAGTTCGGCGCAGAGTCTGCCCGGCGCCATCCGCTTAAATTCTTACAACGCTTTCAGCCGTTAGCTGATAAAGGTTTCCTGCACCTGTCTTTATGATGCATTCACATTGGCGAATATGCCAAGAGTTGATATAGCAAATGACCTGGAACAAGGAGATAAAAAATGGCAACAGACCCCAAAAGTGTGATCGAAGGCGCAGGTAAAAACCCTGCCAATGACCATGATCTCAACCTTAACAGAAGTAATGACGGAAACACTGGCAGCCCGCCGACCACCCCAGAGATTGAGCCCGGCAAGATTCCAGGTGTTGATCCAGAGAAAGACCCGGCCATTGAACCGGAAATCGAGCCCGGGAAAATTCTGGATGACAGTTTGATTCCGCATAAGTCAGTGTAGTGATTTGCTGAGAAAAATACGCTGGCACTTTATGGCAAGTGTCAGATATTTAGTCATCCTCACATAGCGCCAGTTAACAAAGTGCTAGTTAGAAAGACTCATCTTGATTGCTGAGTCTTTTTTAATGCCTGCCAAATTTTAATAAACATGAATTCAAGTCCGACAAATCCTACACCATTTGCAGCGCCTCTCTGATAAACCCTGACACGCAATCTCATTAATCTACAAGCGTTGATGCCACCTGTGGAAACCATACTGGATCCCTCGCCTGGTTGTCAGCAATGCGGTGGCTCTCAACAGGCCGCCATATTTATGCCCATCAATGATTTCTGATGCTAAATAAAGGGATTACATATGATCATCAACCAGGTAATGAGCAAGGATGTTTTGATTGCAGCGCCAGACGAAACCCTTAAATTTGCAGCACTCATCATGGAGCAACATGATTATGACGCGCTGCCCATTTGTGAACACAATCGGTTGATAGGCATGCTGAGTGTGAGTGACATTGCAGTGAAAGCACTGGCTAACGGCCTGTCACTCGATGAAATCAAGATTTCGCAATGCATGACATTTGAAGCCCAATACGTGTTCTCTGATCAATCGACTGAACATGCGATTCAGTTTATGGCTGAACATCAGCTACGCAGATTGTTGGTGCTGGATCGCGGCTATCACCTAGTGGGGATCGTGTCGCTGGATGATCTGGCCATCACCAACAAAATCAAGGGGATCTTCGCCGTCAAACAACAACTCACTTCAATGGCTTGCTAATAATGAAAAAAATCACGCTGACTCTAGTGCTGGCTTTCGCCACCTGTTGCTATGCACATGCCGATACACTGGGCTTTGCAGTGGGTAGTTATGATTTTGACGGTTCCAATTCAGCCACCGATTTCAGGCTGGATTATGAATACGATACTTCAGTATGGCTGGATGACCTCAAGCCGTGGGTTGGTGTGCAGGCCACGACCGATGGCACCGTGTGGCTAGGTGGCGGCCTGCTATACGATTGGCAATTTGCTGATAGTTGGCATCTGAAGCCTGGGGTCGGCGTGGGTTATTACAGCCGCGGCAGCAGTGACCTTGATTTAGGTCACCCGGTGGAGTTTCGTACCCAGCTCGAAGTCGCCAAAGACATCAACCCGAACAACAGCCTGGGCCTGGCGGTCAGTCATTTATCTAACGCCAACCTGGATAGCATCAACCCCGGTGTAGAGGTAGTGAGCCTGTATTGGCACTACCGGTTTTAGTGGTGGCAGCTCAACCTGATTCCACACATTAAGCACTGGTGTTGCAAATCCATCATTTAGTAAGGCGTTATGTGATGTTTTGCCATATTTATATACATGGTCTTTGATATACTCTAGCGCTATTCATGGACAACTCTGGTAACAACAAGTGGCACGCAATATAGAAATAAAAGCAAATATCGAAAGTGTCAGTTCAATACTTCCCAAAGCACTTGCACAAGCGACTTCAAAGCCGGTAGAAATTTACCAGGACGATACTTTTTTCCAGTGTAACAATGGCCGGTTGAAGTTGCGCATGTTTGATCATGCGAAAGGCGAACTGATCTTTTATCGTCGTGCTCACCAGTCCGGGCCTAAAGAATCCTTTTACCTGGTCACCCCCACCAGTGAACCGAATACCCTCAGGAATGTATTGAGTGCAGGCCAGGGTGTGATTGGGCGTGTGATCAAGCAACGCACCCTGATCATGTGTGGCAGGACACGTATCCACCTCGACCGGGTTGAAAACCTGGGTGAGTTTTTAGAGCTGGAAGTGGTGCTCGAAGAAGATGAAAGCCCTGAAAATGCCATCGCAGAAGCTTACTTGCTGATGGCAGATTTAGGCGTGTCGCCGCAACAACTGATTGAAGATTCATACGTGGATATGCTGGCACGCAAAAAATAACGCCAGCCGCTGATTGGTGCAAGCCGTCGTGTGTTTAACCACTGCACCAATCATAGCGCACAATTTAAATTGGCAGGCTAAGAGTTTTATTCCAGTTTTCCAGCCATCGCAAAGTGTCTGTTTCATTCATAGGCCGGGCGAAAAAGAAGCCCTGGCCATATTGACATCCCAGTTCCCTCAAACCAATCGCTTCCAGGCTATTTTCAATGCCTTCGGCAATGGTGGCAATGCCTAGGCTTTCTGCCAGTTCTATGGTGGAGATAATCGATTTGCGCGATTGTGATGACGTCTCCATGGTGGCCACCAGTGATTTATCGATTTTCAGCTCTGAAAAAGCCAGCCTGCCTAAATTGGGCATACTCGAATAACCTGTGCCGGCATCATCGATGCCGAGTCTGAAGCCGCTGGTTTTTAACTGGCCGAGAATATCTTCTGCCTGAACCGGGTTTTCCAGCGTGGCCGTTTCGGTGAATTCCAGCACAACGCGTTGCGGATCGATATGGAATTCGTGGCAGGAATGATCAAGGGTGCCCACCAGATGATTATCCTTGATACATTGCGATGAGATGTTGAGCGAAAAAGATAAGCTCTGGCTGAGCTTCTCTATGAATTTAAAACCGGTATCTATCACCAGATGGGTGAGCTGGGCGATTTGCCCGGTTTCTTCGGCTGCGGGGATAAAGGTTTCCGGGAGCTTCATGCCTTGTTCCGGGTGCTTCCAGCGGAGCAAGCCTTCAAAGCCCACCACCTCGCCGGTTGGTAAATCTATTTGTGGCTGGTAATACAATGCAAACTGCTTCTTCTCAATGGCATTGTTTAAGGTGGATTCGCTAGGAACCAGCGCGCTAGCGGCGTGGTTTTTTCTGATTAACTCATCAGGGGAGTGGCTATCGATACTCATCATTATGACCCTTTAAAAAAGCCTCACAGCGCTCTTAAAGGTGAGCGCTGTTAAGTCTGATAAAAAATATAGTCTGATAAAAAATACGGAAGCATAAAGTCAATATCGCCTGTTGCACATGTACTCATCACTGCTAAAGCGGCTTGAGCATATGCAACTATTTATAATTGATATAAATGTAATTCTAATACCTTGGTGTGGCAATGGCCTAAGGCTGATTTTAATGTCAGATTAGTCTCACAAATACGCATCTGATGCATGTGCTAAGCGGCATTCTTACGTCGTTATCAGCCTGCTACCGATAACCTTCGTTGGTTGCTTCTTTTATTCTGGGTACTTACTTTATGCGCAAGTATGTCTGGAAATAAAAGGAGATAGTCATGGTTTTAAATCAGGAATTAAACAATCGTATGGCGGACTTAAACGAGTATCGATTAGACACAAATAAGGTCGTGTCAATTGACTTAGCAAACCCTCACCCGGTTGACGATTTAACCGATGCGGAAATCACCTTTCCGGATCCTACGAATCCTGACCCTATCGATCCGGATATCATCAACCCCGCCGTGGTAGACCCGGATGATGTCATCGAGCCTGATGGAAAGATTGATCCGGATGAAGATGTGGAACCTGAAATCGATCCGGAAGGTGATCCCGAATTGCCTGATTCAGACCAACCGGACAGAAAGATCAGTCATTCCAGTAAAGGCGTTTGAACAGGGCTTGCGTCAGCGCAAGTCAGTCACTTCCTACAATGGAATGGGCGCCGAACTGATAGATGCGCGTGAGAAATCATTATCTAATGAGCCAAGCTTAAAAAGAACTGACTTTCAGTCAACTAACGCTCAATTTTAAAAGGATATTCAAATGAATAAACTACTGATTGCACTGCTTGTTTCAACTGTTTCTATGACTGCTTATGCCGCTGAAAGTAAAGATGACGGCGCCAAACTGGGCACTTCACAGACGCCGCAAGTCGAAAGACAGCAACGCTATACCGACAAGGGCCCGACTGATGTGAATCAGAATGGTGTGCCAAACGATGCCAGTAATCTGGGCAATGCAGATAGCCCACAAGTAAAAGAGCAAAACAAACGCACAGACAAAGGTTCCGCTGACCCTCAGTTCAAGAAAAAGAAAAACAAAGTGTTGAATAACAAGGACGACAAGGCCGGCACGACCAAAGGCAACCCGGTGCAACCTACCGAGTATGAAGCGGCTCCACCAGCCACGACACACTAAGGTCAAAGGCGAGGCATTACCAGTGTAGAACTTGTCACCTGTGAGATGGGTCAAAACTGCATGTGAGTTAATCCAACTGGTAATGCACCTCATTAAGAACGTTTGATTCGAGAGGATTTCAACATGCCATATTCAACTGTGATTAATGAAGTTGCCAGTGCCATTAATGGCGTCATCAATGTGATTGCTTGGTCTGTATTAAAAGTATTGCCAGTATTGATTGCCATACTGATTGGCTTGATTGCAATAGATATGCTGATCGGTTCAATGTTTGGAAATCAAACGCAAACAGAGTCACCTTTTTTGTCTGAGACTAGCCAGACTGAAATCCAGCTGACGTCAAACGAGCAAGTCAGTCCAAATGAGCTTGCTGCAAAGTAAGTAGAGCTTGCAGGTGATTGTTCAGTTAAATTTACAGCCTGCGAACGACACATTAAAAACGCCTGACACAACATGGTGTGTATCCAGGCTAAGTCAAAACCCATGCTAAATAAAAGCAGGGATATCAAGAAAAATTTGGGGATGAGGCATGAAGGACCTTTATCAATTTTTTGATGATGAATCCAGCACTTACACTTATCTATTGATAGACGCTGACACAAAGGAAGCCGTCATCATAGACCCTGTAGACCAGCATTTAAATCAATATATGACTCTGCTTGCGAACGAACATCTCAAGCTGAAGCTAGTCCTTGAAACGCATGCGCATGCTGACCACATTACTTCTGCAGGCGCGCTTTGTTCATTGACTGGCGCCAGGGCGGCCACGCCAGCCCATTGCAAAATCACTGCGGCTGAAATCCAGCTGGCTGACGGCCAGGCCTTAATCTTTGGCAAGCAGCAGGTGATCCAGGCTATCCATACACCTGGCCACACTGCTGGCGCCATGACTTATTTCTGGAACGGAAAACTGTTCACCGGCGATAGCCTGCTGATCAATGGCTGTGGTCGAACCGATTTCCAGAATGGCGATGCGGGTGCGCTTTATGACAGCATCACACGGCGGCTATTCAGCTATCCCGATGAAACACTGGTCTATCCTTGCCATGACTATGATGGCAACACTTTTTCAACCATAGGTCATGAGCGGCGCCACAATCAGCGTATCGCCGGTAGAAGCCGCGAAGAATTCATCCGCATCATGGATGCCCTGGATCTGCCCCCACCAAAAATGATCGATAAAGCCATCCCGGCCAATATGAAGCTGGGGCTCAATCTTAGGCACGCGGCAGGCAGTTGAACTGATTTTGGCGCTTTGCTTAAAAACATTGTTTGCCTATTCATACACAGAGATAAACATTTAGGAGTACACCATGGACGTGAATTATCAAGTGAGAAACACCAACCAGTTCGACCGGGTAAGAAACTCCACCGCGGCCGAAATCAATATCCATATCGATCTGGTGACCAACCGTAATATCCAGTACTTTTCAACCCGGCCAGCCTGGGAAGTGAAAAAGCGCATTCTGGCGTTAGAGAAAGAGTGGGATGTGGAACGTGTACTGGAAGTGAATGCATCCACACTGGCATTGACCGGCTTGTTTCTGGGCTTAACCATCAACAAAAAATGGCTGGCATTACCCGCCATCGTGTTGCCGTTTCTATTGCAACACGGCCTGCAAGGATGGTGTCCGCCATTACCTGTGTTACGGCGTATGGGCATCAGAACGCAAGATGAGATAGATAGGGAAAAGTATTCTTTACTGGAGAACTTGAAATCGAGGGCAGAGTAATTGCTAGCTATCATGACAACGCAGACCCAAAGGTGATACTTTGGGTTTTTTCTATTCTTCATGGCAAGATGCTTAGAGAGAAAACACTTGCCCTCCCAAGAGACCATTGCTGTTATGAAAGCTCTGGTTTCAACGATGCTTGATCGGCATGCACAATGCATCTTTTATTTTTAGTATCAATACTTTACTACTGCTGAACCTGGCTGGTTTGGCTTGCTAATTAGCTAAAAAAAGCTTAGATTTCCATATCTCAACCAGGGGTCACATCATGAGCAGTTTTACATTAGCAGGCACGCCCCTAACAGACCATTTTCATGTCTGTGCATTTTTTAACAGCAAGGCAGATGAGTATGACGTGTTACTGCCTTTTTATGCTGAAGCACATGGGCAAGGCGAAAAGACATTACATCTGGTCAACCCAGCCAACGAAGAGAGTCATAAATCGCGCTTGAATGCCTATGGAATGAATGTGCCTGAGCTTGAAGAATCCGGTCAGCTGGAAGTGATGACGTGGCAAAGCTCATACCTGAATGGCGAGGGCAGGTTTGAACGCTCAAGTATGCTGACCAAGTTGATTGATGCGCGCGATGCAGCCACTGAAGCCGGTTTCCCACGCTTGAGAGTGGTGGGTGATATGGATTGGGTGTTTCTGGAAGATATGGATTTCAGCGGCATACTTTCGTATGAGGCGGAAGTGAATGAGTTTTTAATTGTGAATAAGCAACCTGCGGTCTGTGTCTACGATATCGCCAAATTGTCTGGCTCCATGATGATGGATTTGTTGAGGACGCATCCCTTAACACTGGTAAATGGTGTGGTTCAGGAAAACCCTTTCTACACGCCTGCGTCTCAAATGCTTGAAGAACTAAACGCCCGCAGCGCTCCTTACGCATAATGGAAGAGAATAAGGTCAGTTACCTCAAATTGGTAAACTCGCCATTAAAGCCTGGTGACCAGGTCATTCCTTCTGAATTATCTGACACCTTGCGCAATATGATGGGTTTGCTCGCGCTGCCTGGCTTATGGGTAGGTCGTAGTGGGCAGGCTATTCTCAAGTTAACGTTTGAAGCGATTGAGCGCACGTTACCGATACGGTTCATTTACTCTGAGGTTCAGCTAGAGCCAAATGTAAGCTACGCCTCGTTGATGTGGGGTCACCAGTTTGAATCAGGTCATCAACTCGGTGCCTGGCAGTCAGTATTAAATGATCTCAAAGTGCTCCCCATGCAGGAAGCCAAGCCTTATGCGCATGCGTTGCGTGGCGAGACGCTGCAGTTGATCAAACTCAGGCTTGGTTACGGGCCTACGGCGGGCACCATCTGGTTTGGTTCGGAGAAACCTGATTTCCCTTCATTGACTGACCTGGCATTTATCCGCGCAGCTATCACGCTGGCAGGCACTGGCATTTTGACAGCCAGGGCGCAGCAGGAAACTGAAAGAGCCAACCGCGCCAAAGATGAATTTATGGCGATTCTCGGCCATGAGCTGAGAAACCCGCTCGCGCCTATCATGATGTCGCTGGATATCCTGAAGATCAAAAACAAAGGGGATTTGCCTAACGAACTGCAGATCATTGACCGACAAGCCAAGCATTTGGCGCAGCTGGTGGATGATTTGCTCGATATCTCGCGCATTACGGCGGGTAAAACCACTTTGAACAATGACTTGGTGGACTTGTATGAGGTGCTCGCCAGGGCCATTGAAAACTGTACGCCACTGCTCAATGAAAAGCGGCATCATTTTAGCAAAAGCTTATCCGGCGAACATCCGCATTTTGTCCGTGGTGACGCTTACCGCTTGATCCAGATTTTCAGCAACTTGTTGAATAATGCCGCTAAATTCATGGGAGAAGGCGGACATATCTATGTCAGCTCCATGCTTAGCGGCAACATGATTGAAATCGCCATCCAGGATCAAGGCCCCGGTATTCCGGCCGAGCTGCTGCCCAATATATTCAATATGTTTGAGCAAGGCAGGCAAACCCTGGAAAGGTCACAAGGCGGTTTGGGCATCGGTTTGTCGGTGGTGAAAAGCCTGGTCGAATTGCATCATGGCCGGGTGCAGGTTGAAAGTGTGGAAGGGCATGGTGCTAAATTCTCAGTGCTGCTGCCTATCGCGCATGATGCTGACCCAATGGAAGTCATCGCTGAGAAATCTATTCATACGGTATCGCCGAAAAAAATCCTGTTGGTCGATGACAATGTCGATGCAGTGCAAACCCTGGCTGAATACCTGGAGCTGATAGGCTACGTCACTACTACCGCTACGCACCCCAACGATGCGCTATTGGTGATGCCCGAATTTGACCCCGATATTGTGATCCTCGATATCGGTTTGCCAGGCATGACCGGCTACGAGCTGGCCACCCTGATCAAGAAAAACGCACGTCAGGCACCGTTCATGATCGCGCTCACCGGCTACGGCCAGCAAAAAGACATTACCATGTCGAAACAGGCCGGTTTTGATATCCACCTGACCAAACCGATTGCGCTAGAGGCATTGGAAGAAGCACTTTCTAATCTGGATGACCAGCCTATGTAAGGCATGATGTATTAGCTTAGTGCCACCCTGTATTGTTATGAGCCGCTCTGTCACTTAGTTATGTTGTAAGAGAATCTAATATAGCGATCACAACGTAAAGTGATGCTCCAGCCCGAAAAAACAAACAAAAGACCCAATGCGAATGCGTTGGGTCTTTTGTTTTCTTGTCCGAAGATTCCTACGTCAAATTCAGCTGAAACGGTATAGAGGGTTTATGGCAAAGCCTGCATGATTAAGCCTCCAGACATTGGGCGGATGTGTTGATTTATCAATCGAATCGATACCCCAATCTTTTACACATGTTGATGAGGTTTTAGGAGAAGTTTATGCTGCATACCATTTTGATCGTGCTGTTAATTCTTGCTCTCATCGGAGCCTTGCCAACCTGGCCACATAGCGCTAAATGGGGTTATTACCCAAGTGGCGGTCTTGGTCTGGTGCTTCTCATATTGATTATTCTGGCGCTGACAGGCGGAGCGTAATTACCCTTAAATCGGCTGTCGCTAATACCAAATCAATCCGGTACCAAGTCAATCAGGGAGGTTTCATCATGAGTCAAGCTGATAGTGTTGGTGGATATCGTTCAGGCGAAGTCCACAATGGTCCTACTGAAGTGCGCAGTGGTGTTTCTTTGGCAAGTGTTACCGTTGGCATTATCGCCGCGCTGTTGTTCCTGCTGATCTCTTCCTATGTCTCTAACGATGCCAACTGGAATATTCCCAGTGACAGGGCCTGGGTTTCCACCAGCCTGACAGGGAATGATTTGTCAGGAAACGCATGGGAAACACCCGTGCCTGAAAAAGTGAAGAGTATTCAACCCCAGTCACAAAAAGACGAAGCAGCGCATTTTTCGGATGCGCTATACAGTGCAGATTTCATGAATTCTTTTGCTGAACCTACCTGACTGCTGGCCGTTTTTTATCTGCGCCTTGAGCGTTGAATGACGATGGCTTCTGATGATTTTATAACGATCTATTTCAAGGAAAAAACATGACAAATGATCTGTGGAAAATAGCTGCACTGGCGCTAGTGTTATCTGCTTGTAAAAGCACGCCTATGAATCCGGCCGTCAATGAAGGTTCCAGCGTGACGCGCCCCATCCCTGCCACGCAGGACAATCGCAGCGCTGAAACACCTGCGGCGCCGAATAAGATCACCATCAAAACGGTAGAGGTAGATTCAAGCAAAGATCAGCTCAGCGCCTCTGAGCTGGCAAAACGCCAGATTTTCTTTGATTACGATAGTGATGCCATTCGTGATGAATATCGTGCTCTGATTTCCAATCACGCAAAATACCTAGTGGCACATCCCCAAACCAAAGTGGTGGTGCAGGGTAATACCGACGAGCGCGGTACCCATGAATACAATCTGGCCTTAGGTCAGCGTCGTGCAGTCGCTGTAAAAAATGCACTCAGCATTGAAGGCGTGAGTGAGCAACAGATTGAAACAGTGAGCTACGGTGAAGAGCGCTCCAAGCAAAATTGTGGCGAGGAGGAGTGCTTCCAGCATGACAGACGCGTGGATGTGGTGTATTCGGGCCAGTAACATATCTAAGATCAAGGGCGCCTAAAATTGCGTTCGCGTAGTCTTGTCAGATAGCGCCTACTTTCGAATCAGCGCTTTATCTATATTGCAAAGCCATGCAAGCTGAGAATATAGCGTTAGCAGAAGTGGCTGGCTTAGAGCGCTTCTGTGTTCCCTGAGACCCCCAAATCTTACTCCCCACTCCGGTGGGGATTTTTTTATAAAAAATCTTGCATTAATATCCAATTAATCAATTACTTAGTACATATATTCTTACAGTAAACTCAGCCGGAGTGCGCTACACCACGATGATGGTATGCAGCATGATTCGGTTTAGAAAATTAAACGTATTAGAAAGTGAAATATCAGGCTCGCTATGGCAAAAGCTTATCTCAGTAAAGAAAAATTAAACACCATTGCCACCATGGCTATTTCAGCAGGGGCGGTGGCTGCGTCTGTATTAATGATGTTTATTATTTTTATTACCACCATCCTGATGATAGGAATAGTGCTGAGCTGACTGTTCGTCTAAAGGAAAATATACACACACTTGGCCAATGCCAGCATTAGCCAAACCCCCAAGTCAAGACCCCAAAAAGCATGCACACAAGATTGAAAATCACATGACCGTCATTCCTAATCATGTCTCAGCCACGGCGCCTCTCTCAGCGACTGCACTTCGTTTTGAGATCATTAAACGTCTCGCACCCGGATTCCGTCATCGTATGCTGGGGCGTATGCAACCGATTGCATTGCTCTCGCATTTACTGAGTAAAAAAATACAGGCGGGTCAAACTGAACCTGAGTTTCTCTTAAACCGGTTACAAGAAATGAAGGCATCATTGAACGCCGCTACCGCCGCCACCTTAGATCTTTTCAGCTGGTTGAATCCAGATAATGAAAGTGTTCAGGCTTTAAATGAAGTTGTAGAAGAGTGCCTGGATTTGCTTAAAATGGATATTTATACCAGCAATGTCTTTTTTCACAACCTGATCGACTCACAGTCGCTGGTCAAGGTGAGCAAAGTCAGGCAGGTGTTTGTTGCTTGTGTTTTAACCTATATAGACACCACTGAAAAAACGGCAAAAGTGACCCTATCAACGAAACAAGTGGCAGAGGATTTAGTGATAGAGATGACTCTGCAGCCCACCGAGGGTGAGGCCACAACGGTGAATTGCGAGGGCGTGTTTGTGGATTGGGAGGCTATTCAGCTGATCTGCGAGGACGCGCAATTTTTAAAGGAACAGCAGCGGGTTGTGATCTCAAATCTTGCTTAGATTTGATCAAAGCATTGTGATGCACAAAGCTGAAACAGGCCGTGAAATGCGCAAGCCCGGCTTTACAGCCCGAGATTGATAGACTCTATCTTTTCATAATCCAGCGGTTTGGTGAGATGCAGGTCGAAGCCAGCATCCAGAGCCATCTTACGGTCAGCCTCGGTGCCATAGCCCGTCAACGCGATTAAATAGCATTTGCTGATGTGCTCGGTTTTGCGGATTTCTTGCGCGACTTCGTAGCCTGTCATATCCGGTAACCCGATATCCAGAAAGATAATACTGGGCTGAAACTCTTTGGCAGCGGCCAGGCCTTGTTTACCCGAATTGGCGCTTCTCACTTCATTACCCGCTAATTCTAATAGCGTTGAGAGTGTGCTGGCAGCATCCTCATTATCGTCAACCACCAGGACGCGTGCATTTTTTCTGGGTGAGGATTGCGTTGCTACCGATTGTGCTTCGCTTTGTGGTGCTTCTACCAGTGTGAGTGCCACGGTAAAAGTGCTGCCCTGATGAGTGCCAGGGCTGGAAACACGGATCTCGCCGTGATGCAGGTCAGTCAGGTTTTTAACCAGCGCCAGCCCGATGCCCAGGCCTTCCTGTGCGCGTTCTTCGGTATGGGCATGCTGCACAAACAGCTCAAAAATATTTTGCAGGTGATCTGCATCCAGGCCGATGCCGTTATCGGAGACTTTGATCAGCACACAGTGCGCATCCCTGACCACATCAATCGTAATCAGCCCGCCAGAAGGCGTGAACTTGGCTGCATTATTGATCAGGTTGCTGATGATCTGGATCAGGCGCACCTTATCGCCTGATACCCATAGAGGTTCAGAAACGATGTTGATCGTAAGTTGATGGCCACGGTCTGTAATTAGATTGCTGCTGCTTTCAGCGGCGGCTTCCACAAAGTCGCATACATTCAGCGTCTCAATATCGAGAGATATCTTGCCCTGCGAGATTCTTGACACGTCGAGCAGATCATCTACCAGTTTCACCATCTGGTCTGTTTGCCGCGAAATGATATCCAGCAGCCCCAGCTCTTTGGCATTAAGCGTTGAGTTGATGGTCTTGAGTAGCTTGATGGAGTTCCTGATCGGGCCCAAAGGGTTGCGCAGTTCATGCGCAAGCGTGGCGAGGAAGATATCCTTACGCTTATCGATTTCGCGCACATCCTGCTCTGCCAGGCTTAACCTGAGCAGGGCTTTGATATTGACCACCAGCTCTTCAGGCTCTATCGGTTCAAACAGGTAATTATCCGCGCCGCACTCAATGCCGTTGATCTTATCTACCAGTGTGATAAAAGAAGCCGAGGTTTGCAGGATGGCAATCGAGTCAGTTGCAGCTTCTGACTTTAATCTCCTGCACACCTCAAAGCCATTGATATCCGGCAAGCGGGTATCCAGCAAGATAAGGTTAGGTTGCTCGCTTTTAGCCATGGCCAGCGCATCTGCGCCGTTGGCTGCTTCTATCACCCTGAATCCGGCTTTAATCAGCACCCGTGATTTTGCATAGCGGGTGGCATCGGTGTCATCCACATTTAAGATTAAGAAATCACTGAATGTGTGATTTCTGATCATTCCAACCGTTTTTGGTTGAGAATCTCTCATTTTGTGGTGTCCGATGTTGATGTCATATGCTGGGCGTCTATGGCAGAAGTTTTAGCGCTGACTAAAGCCTCCATCGTATCACTCTGCTGCAGATGCAGTAACTCCCGCAAGCTGGCCAGCAAATCAGTTTTGAGTAAGGGTTTGTGAAAATAAGCATCTGCGCCCAACGCCAGGCCTTTGCGTTCATCTTCAACGCTGGAGGCAATAATCACCGGCACATGTTTGCGTTGGTCATCCTGTTTCATGTCTGATAACCAGCGCCATGAATCTTCACCTTTAAGCAGAATATCCAGTAACACCGCTGCAGGCTTTACGTGGCCCCATAAGGCATTGGCCTCGCGCAAAGAGCGAGCGGGCACGACTTTAAATTCACTGTCTGCCAGGTAGCGTTCATACAAGAGTTGCTCGTAGGCTTCGTCTTCGATAATCATGACCGGCAAGCGATTGTCCGCAATCGTGACTACCGGCATAGACTCTTCAACGGGAGTGATGACTTTGAAATGGGCGGGTATCGTCACTGAAAAGGTAGAGCCTAGGCCAAGCGTACTTTCGACCGAGACTTTTCCCTTGAGCAAAGTGGCCAGGTTTTTGCACAGTGGCAAGCCCAAGCCCGTGCCTTTGACTCCTTTTTGCAAGCGGTTTTCTACCTGTGAGAACTCCTCGAAAATAAGCTCCAGGTGTTCTTCGGAGATGCCCAGGCCGGTATCTTTCACCGCAAAAGTCACACATTGATCTTTAGCGATGGAGACGCTGACATCAATGCTGCCAGCCTCGGTAAATTTCAGCGAGTTGGAGATGAAGTTACGCAGGATCTGCGAGATCTTGGGCTCATCCTGAAACAGCTCGATATCTTCTTCAGGGTAGATGAAATTGAGGGCCAGCTTGTTAGAAACTAATAGCGGTTTCAGCATCCCTCTTAAGGCGCTGATCATTTCGCTGACATAAAATGTGGTCGGTTTTATTTCGGTTTTGCCTGCTTCGATCTTGGCAATATCCAGCAGGTCATTCACCAGGTCACTTAAAGAAACGGCGCCTTTAAGGATGTATTGGACCTGCACTTCCTGCTCGGTGGTCAGTTCGCCATCCATTTTATCCAGCAACAGTTTTGCCAGTGCGCGGATCGAGTTGAGTGGCGTCCTGAACTCATGGCTCATGTTGGAAAGGAATCTGGATTTTAACTCGTCTGCGCGTCGTAAATGGCTGGCTTTCTCATCCAGCTCTGCATACAGCGCCACCACACCACGGTTGGTATCTTCCAGTTCCTGCGTCAGTGACAACAGCTCTTTTTGTCTGGCATTCAATTCATCCAGGGTGCGCAATAACTCGCGGTTCTGATGCTGTACTTCAGATAATGAGATATTAGGCGCCAGTTCAGCCAGCCCCGAGATAGAGCTGCCGACCATGACTGGTGTGAGCAACGGTGCAGTGGCTGGCAGGAACTTTCGCAATGTAATGGTTGTGCCGCTGCTATCCGTGGTGATGTCAAACCTGTCCATCAACCTTTTTGCACCTATCACGCCCAGGCCCATGCCCGTTGGCGATTGATAACCGCCAGACAGGACTTCCTTGATATGCGGGATGCCGGGGCCTTTGTCTTCGATCACTATTTTTAATAGCTGCGGCGCAGTTGAGCCTTCAATCGAATACTCGATCCTGCCTTTGCCGACATAGTTATAGACGTTTCTTGCCAGCTCGGAAACCGCGGTTGAAATGCGTGCCTGATCCTGCAAGGCAAAGCCACAGATGGCCGCGATATCCCGCGCACGCTGCCTGGCGGCCAGGACATCAAATTCGTTTTCGATACCAAGTGCGAGAAATCTAATCGACATGTGAGCCTAATTTAAAATGCGCTTGAAAACCACAATCGTCGCGTCATCCCTGCCGCGCGTGAAATCCCGGTGCAGCACCGCTGCAATCACTGACGAATGGCGTTTTTCTAGCTCAGGATACTGATCCATCGACCATTTTGTGCCTATGCCATCCGAATGCATGATCACAATGGCATCTTCCGTCCATTTATGCAAAAACTCCTGCGTTTTATGCATATTGTTACCAACAATACCATTGTGGCTGATCAGATGCTGGCGGCTTGCCGGCGCGATGATGCAGCCGGCAATATTGCCCACGCCGCAATAGCGCAACTCATTGGCGGCCACATCCACTTTGGCGACAGCCACCGCTGCGCCGCGGCTGCCACGCATCAGCTGATGGCTGGTTTGCATGATGCGATTTGGAAACGATTCCGGACTGTCTTGCAAGGCTTTCACCGCTAATAAAGACGCATCCGCCGCGCCCTGGCCATGGCCCAGGCCATCGGCGATCAGTACGCTCAATTCATTTCTGGAGCCGACGGCAACCCAGGAGTCGCCGCAAACGTCTTCTGTCGCGATGGGTAGGCACATATTGCCAATCTCCCAGACATTTTCCGAAATGATTTCAGGGTCAGCCCACAAGATCATCAGTAGCACCGTCCCTTTATCGTGTTCAGAATAAATATCGATAAAATGGGCCAGGCGTTTAATTGCGCCCAGGCCGGTGCCGGAGGTGCCAGTGGACGAATTGCCGTCCTCAAAATTGATGGCCACATTATGCATGCCAGGGCCGGAATCGACTGCCAGCACCTCTATGCCATGATTGTTACCTTCAGAAATCGGCCGCAGGTAAATCTGTCCCGATTTGGCGTGTTTGCCAATATTGGTCGCCGCCTCAGTGATGATAATCGCCAATTCACCAGACCGGATATCATCGAATCCCAGTTTACGGCTCATGTCGGCGCCTGCTCTGCGTACAGAGGAAACTTCGCTGAGCTCACCAATATTATGGCAACTCTGTGTTCCTAAAATCATCATGCGAACTTCCATTTTCTAATGATTACATGGGTCCCGCTGCCGGGTTGGGTTTCCAGATGAAACTCATCAGAAAGTTTTTTTGCACCACTGAGGCCTAGCCCTAAACCGCCACCACTGGTATAGCCATCAGTCAATGCCAGTTCAACGTCCTCAATACCTGGACCATCGTCTGTGAATAACAGTTCAACCCCCGTTTTTACAGACTCAGTCAGCTTTTTTAAATGACATTCGCCACCCTTGCCATATTTCAGCGTATTACGGGCGAGCTCGCTCGCGGCAGTGATCATTTTGGTCTGGTCGACAATACCAAAGCCTAAAGCGCTTAATTCTTCACGTACCAGTTTTCGTAAACGGACCACATCTTCGTCACTGTACAACGGCATCACGACGGTGCCTGACTCTGCTGTTTTCATTGAAGTACCATGCGTTGGTTTTTTACATAGAAAACGCCTTTCATGCGTTTTGTTCTAACATGGCAATACCGCGTTCAATATTGAGCGCGGTGATCACGCCTTCTAAAGCAAGCCCCAGCTCAACCAGCGTAATGGCAACCGCAGGCTGCATGCCAACCACCACGGTTTTTGCATCCAGGATCTTAGCCATGGCCGCGGTATTACTGATCATGCGGCCAATAAATGAATCAACGATATCCAGCGCAGAAATATCGATCAATACACCTTTGGCGCGGTCTTTCACAATGCGATCGGTCAGGTCTTCCTGCAATGTCATGGCCAGACGGTCATGCATATCGACCTGAATAGTGACAAGCAACAATGTGCCCATCCTCAGGATTGGAATGCGTTCCATGGTTTCCCCTTAAACCGCTAACGGATTAGTGACAGAGGCCCCGGTTTTCTTCAGCGCGATGACAAACGCATCCGCCAGGGTGGCTTTGGTGATCACATCTTCCAGATTCACACCCAGATGCACGATGGTTTGGGCAATCTGCGGACGGATGCCACTGATAATACAATCTGCACCCATCAGGCGGGCAGCGGCGATGGTCTTGAGCAGATGTTGAGCGACCAGGGTATCGACAGTCGGCACACCAGTGATATCAATAATGGCGATCAGTGCGCCGGTCTCGACGATCTTTTGCAGCAGGTTTTCCATCACAACCTGGGTCCTTGCACTATCCAGGGTGCCAATCAGTGGCAAGGCCAGCACGTTTTGCCATAGTTGCACTACGGGTGTGGATAGCTCTAGCAGTTCTTGTTGCTGGCGCAGAATGATTTGCTCACGGGCTTTTTGATAGACCTCAATGGTGAACAGGCCCAGATTATCAAACAAGGCCGTGGTGGTGGCCATCTCCTCAGCCAGTTGCTGGGCATTATTTGAAAGCACCTTGCGCAGCAGTTTGAAAATAGGCTCTTTAAAAGAGAAGATAAAGCCGGCGGTTTCAGCCGGTGAAAATCCCTGTTTCACCCTGGACTGTGAAAACTCAGTCAATAACTGTTTTGTTTCCGCCCAAATTGCCTCGTTCAGATTATGAATCGTCGTTTTTGGGATGTTGGTTTCCAGCAGGTTTAATAGCTGTGCTGCCTGCTGGCGTATTTCTGATTCTGCCAATTTGTCGAAGCGAATGATCTTGGCTTTCATGGCTAAAATCAATTCATCAACCAAGGCTTCTTCATTCCCTTTAATCACTTGTGCGAGTTGCAATGTTGAGTCCTGACTCATTTTTATCTCCGTTGTTCGGTTGCCGGTAAATGGATTACCCGATCTTTAAAAAAGCACTAAATTTTTTTATTTCTAGACTGAAAAATAACTGCTAAACAGGCAGTCTATCTGGTTTTGTCCCTTTAAGGGAATTATTGAAATTCCCCATGCTTCATTATTTATTCACGCGATAATGAATGTGTCATGATTTATTTTTTAGCAGGTGGTTTTTGATCACGCATATTGCTCTAATCGTGTGATCTTTTGCGTTGGCAGAATTGTGCTGCCCGTGCTGATACTGGCTATGTAAACGAAACCCGTTTTAAGACAGCAAGTGTTTTTACGATGATAGGCTTGGGTGTTTTATCTACCGGATTGCAGATAATCAGCCATCGGCACAGGTAGTATTGGCAGGAAAAAGCCTGGCATTCATTTCTGCTATTTTAAAGAAGGTGAGCGCTTAAAAGGACTAGATCACTATTTAAAGACAGGCAATGTTTACATAACAACCATGAAGCAGCTTGTTCAGTGCGATGCACGCCACTAGAAAATCCTGCTGAAAAAACTGCCCTCATTGTTTTCGACAGAAGGGCTTTCCAACTTCCGCCCAAGGAAGCCAAGGTTTTTCACAGGCATAAATGCTGACACCGTATTTGCCAAATTTGCCGCATGCGGATTTTCAGTCTCAAACGCAAATGACCAGGGTTTTTTGCCACTAGCGTTGGAAAAACTGCATAAGACCAAGCCACGCTTACCATCATTGGTGACAAGTTCAACCACATTTCTCGCTGTATTGCCTGCCGTGATGTAAGACCTGACCGCATTGAAATGATTAACAGGGAACAGTCTCATTCTTGGAGTGCCAAAAAGATTCATGCTGACGATGGTGATTTGCCTGCGCGATCGGCTGATTAAAACATATCTGTTAGAGGCAATATATGCCTCCCAAGCCACCCACGCGGTTGTCACCAGGGTCGAAATGACGGCTGCCTGTGTGAGAGAAGAGAGTCCCGTGATCAAGTAAAACGCGACTGTGGGGCAAGTAAATAGCGAAAGTGCCAATACTGGTAATGTGTTTAACGCGCGCTTATCCTGTGTGATGCGTAATTCGTTCATAGTGCATTCATCCTGTACGCTTTTTTTGATGCCTGACTGCCATCGCAATCATGGACTGGTTTAGCTTTTAGTGTTGCCGGAATGAAATTGAAAACGGGTTTGAAAGTTAAAAATAAAATGGCTGAGATATCACAGTCAGCGCTGATTGATGGCAATTACACCATCTTGCCGAGGGGTGGTCTATTCCATGTTTGTGGAATAGACAGAATGCTTGCGGGAATTTAAGCTTGAGCATCTAAACGTTGCAAAAGTTTAAGAGGGAGTACGTGAGCTTTCGAGGCAGCATATGAAATCACAAATTGCTTGGATCATGCATGTTTAGAGTTCAAAGTTTAAATAAGTAAAAAGCAACCTTAAACTCGAGACCCACCCCTCGAGTCTTTTTTTACCCAAAGTATTTTAAGCGTGTAGCAACATTGATAAAAAGTCCTGAATCCTGTTTTTTCACTATGCCGGTAACCGATTCTTACACCAGTCTCAGTGATTGCTGGATAGAGTTTTCTGCTGCCTTTATCCATACTTCATAGCTATCCATTTGAATAAAAAGCTAAAATTTCTCGTGCAATCGGGAGTGATGGCTTGATATCAGGAGCACATCATGCTGGGTACTCTTTTGATCGGAAGTAATATCGTCGCATTATTTGCATTGTTGCCGGCCTGGCCTTATAGCGCAAAGTGGGGATATTGCCCGACTTGGGTGACAAGTGCTTTATTGATCCTGTTGATCGCCCTGGCCGTGGTGGGTGTGATCTAAGCCTGCAGGGTGCTGCCAGCATGTCATGGTCCTGGTCGTACGTGCGTCTTGAGGCTTGTCTGACGATTCTTACGCGTGTATCAGCATTGAGTGACTATTTAGGCCAAAGTGAAACTAGCATGATTGGTTTCATGGAATCATTTTGTACGCGACTAGAGATTGTTGATTTTTGTGAGGTAGATTTTGCAAGTGTAGCGTTCAGCAAACGCGTCGTGAAGTGGGTGTAATTAATCAATAAACGGTGTGAAATATGATGATAAGCATTCATGCAAGCATTAAGATGGTAAGCATTAAGAAGATCAGGTCGCTGCATTACTCCTTTGAACGATCAGTAAAATGAATGCCCTGCTATGACTTTGCTGTATCAACTCGCGGTGCTTGGCGCGCCGTCACAGACTCAAATCAGTGCGCTCAGTGAAGTGATTGCTCAAATTTTAGCAACGTTTAATCTCCGATTGGGCCAAGATGTGGCTTGGGAAATTTTGCCAGCCACCTTTAAACCGCACCAACTGCAACCTGCTGCGGCTGTCTTTTTTGCTGGCCCTCAAGCGAATATGGCCAACCTTGAGGAGCTGCTAGAACGCGGGGTGCCAGTGTTGCCAGTCGTTTCCACCGCGGATCAGGCACCTATTGAGTTGCCTGAAATATTACGGCCCCTTAATTACCTGAACTATGCTGCTGCAGGCGCAGAAATGATTGCGACTACCTTGCTGGAAAGTGTCGGTCTGTTGGCCCGGCAACGCCGGGTGTTCATCAGTTACCGTCGCGATGAGGCTGCTGAAGTCGCCACGCAACTGTTTAATGCGCTGGTGGAGCGGCAGTTTGATGTTTTTCTTGATAGTCAGGGCACGGCACCAGCTGCAGAGGTGGAAGCTCTTTCCTGGCATCGCCTGTACGATTCAGATGTATTGCTGATGCTGGACACGCCTACCTATTTTGACAACCGCTGGACCAATGCCGAGTTTGGCCGGGTGCTAGCCAAAGGCATCAGTGTGCTGAAAGTGAGCTGGCCCGATGCGGTGGCTACGCTAAGGTCAGCGACCGCGAGCATCGTAAAACTGTCGGCAACCGATATGACAGCTGATCCCCGCCGCTTGGCTGAGGATGCGCTGGCTCGTATCTGCCAGCAACTTGAAGAAGTCCGCAGCCAGAACCATGCGGTGCGCTCGGTCAACCTGCTGAGCAGTATCCGCATCGCTATCCAGGCCATAGGCGGCAAAATACTGGGCGTGAGTGCACACAAAGCCGTACATGTGCAATTACCTAACCGCGAACAATTGACCGTGTACCCAACCGCAGGGGTGCCTATCCCCTTTAATCTTGAGGAAGCATACACGCATACACCAAGTCAGTCGGCCGCAGTGATTTACGACCCGGTGGGCCTGAATCAGGAGGGGCTGCAGCATCTGGACTGGCTAAAGACGCATGCGCGCGCTACCAGCTGGATCAAGGCCACGGAAGCCGGCACACAATTTGCAAAGTGGGGGCATTAAACATGGGGGCGATTTTTCTTTCCGCCAGCGTGCCATTGACACACCGCGGCACCTATCACGAGACCGCCAATCCTTTCCTGATCCAGTGCGCGGTACGTGAAATGGTCATCTCGGTGATCCGCCAGCATCGAATCATCTGGGGCGGGCACCCGGCGATCACGCCCATGCTATGGAGCATTTGTGAAGATCTGGGCGTAGATTATGCCGAAGCGGTAGTGTTATACCAGAGCAGGTTTTTTGCAGATGATTATCCTGAAGAGAACCGCAAATTCGGGAATGTGATTTTTACTGATGCGGTGGCCGGTGACCGTGAAGCCAGCGTATTGCATATGCGCAAGGAAATGCTTTCTCGCCAGGACCTGACCGGTGCCGTGTTTATCGGTGGTATGGAGGGGGTGGAAACCGAACATGCGATCTTTAAATATTACCATCCTGACGCCAGCGTGTTACCGGTCCCCTCTCCTGGCGGTGCGGCCTTAACGCTGGCACTAGACCACGGCTATGGCACACAGACAGATTTGGCCGATATCGATTTTGCACGCCTGTTTCATACGCATTTTTCTTATCCTAATATCCGGGCGATGCAGTAACGCCTGCTGTATTTAATCATCCACAGTATTCACAACTTTCATTTTCGCTATGGCTTTCACCGGCCACATACAATATCTTCCATTAGATATTCAGCGCCATTCGGTTTATGCTACTAGAGCTTTAAATTTCACAGGGTTGGGTATGGCGCGCAGGGTTTTTTATAGTTTCGATTACGACAGCGATTGCTGGCGTGCTTCCATGGTACGCAATATCGGCGTAGTGGAAGGCAATCAGGCGGCCAGGGATAACACATGGGAAAGCGTTAAGCGCGGTGATGAGGCAGCCATCATGCGCTGGATCGACGACCAGCTGAATGGACGTAGCTGCACGATTGTGCTCATTGGCGCCGACACTGCCGCTAGCCGCTGGGTGAGTTACGAGATTGAACAGTCGTTGAATAGTGGCAAAGGCATATTAGGCATACGCATCCACAAGTTGCTCGATCAGCAACAGCAGGTTTCCAAGGCCGGGCCTGATCCTTTCGCTGCCCTGACCTTGCCGGATGGCAGGCCATTATCTGCCACCATCCAGACTTACGATCCGCCGGGTGCGGATAGTAAAGAAGTCTATGCCTATATCAGTGAGCATCTGGAGGGCTGGATTGAGGCTGCCATTGCCGCCAGGCCAAGATAACCACTGCTTGCTGTGCTCTTGCGCTTAAACAATTGCCCTGACTCAAATGCATGAAGTAAGGGCAATCGTGTATCGCTGATGATGAAAAGTCAACGCATTAAAAAGTCAGCGTATGCTGAATTAAACATGTTTTTAACTTTGCGTGTTAATCATCTTTGTTCACGCGGGCATCAATTTTTTTGGCTTCTTCCAGATGCTTTTTCAATACCGGCAAAGTATCCGCCGCAAACTTTTTGATTTCCGTATCGGTTGCATCTTCTGCTGCGTCTTCAAATAGTTTTACGGCCTGCTCATGCGCAGCCACGCCTATGCCAGCAGCATAACTTTTATCAAATTTGCTGCCTTCTCTGGTTTCCAGGTATTTGAGTTTTGCCTGTTGTATCAGGCTAGGTTCTTTGGGCAGTTCCACACCGCGCTGGGCGGCGAGCGCTTTCACTTTGGCAGCAGCCTGTGTATGGTCTTCCGTCATCATTTTTGCAAATTTCTGTATCTCTGCGTCTTTGGATTTTTTAAGCGCCAGCTGGCTGCCCTCCACCTCATAATTACCCGCCTCGGCAGCATTTTTCAAAAACCGCTTATCGGAAGAAGTAATATCTTTGGCATTCACCTGCAGGCTCATACACAGCAAGCCTAATAAAGCTGAACCCAACATTAAACGTTTAACTGAATGCATGGCGATTTCCTTTTTATGGTTGAACTGGAAATCAGTGTAAGTCGAAACTTGTGAGTACAACGTCAGTGCCACTCTGATTCACTTGTCAGCGAGTTTGAATCAAGGGCTCACAGAAGCGCTAACGATGCATTTTTGTCGCCATTCAATCCGCTCTGTGAATTAGCGATACCTACAAAACAATCAGAGATAACAGGCTTCTGCATATTTCTTGTGCTCTTTAAAGTTGAGCCATTCATTCGGCATGGTGAAGCATTACTTCTCGCCATACACCTACATTTCAACTTTAAAGGATCCACTATGCGTGCACTGACCTACCATGGAAGCAACGATGTTCGAGTAGAGAACGTCCCTGACCCTATCCTCACCAGCGAAGATGACGTGATTTTGCGCGTGACAGCAACCGCTATTTGCGGCTCTGATCTGCACTTGTACCGCGGCAAAATCCCCGAAGTGAAAGAGGGCGATATTCTCGGCCATGAGTTTATGGGGGTAGTGGAAGATGCAGGGCCTGCGGTCACCAATGTGAAAAAAGGCGATCGTGTGATCATCCCGTTTGTGATTGCCTGTGGTCACTGTTTTTTCTGTGAAAAAAGCCAGTATGCTGCGTGCGAAACCACCAATCCTGATCAGGGCGCATCGCTCAATAAAAAAGATATCAAACCGCCAGCTGCGTTGTTTGGCTATAGCCACCTGTATGGTGGCGTACCTGGCGGGCAGGCTGAGCTGGTGCGTGTGCCGCATGGCAATGTCGGCCCGTTTAAAGTGCCTGGTTCGCTGGCCGATGAACAGGTGTTATTTCTCACCGATATTCTGCCTACCGGATATCAGGCGGTATTGAATGCAGACATTGTGCCAGGTTCTACCATCGCCATTTTTGGCGCCGGGCCAGTCGGGCTGATGGCGGCTGCCTGTGCTCGCATGATGGGGGCAGAAACCATATTCATGGTTGACCATCACCAGTATCGCCTGGATTTTGCCCAGGAAGCTTATGACACTATCAGCATTAATTTTGATGAGAATGAGGACCCCGCTGATCTGATCATCCAGCAGACCGGCTACCGGGGCGTAGATGCCTGCATAGATGCTGTGGGGTTTGAGGCCAAAGGCAGTTTGATTGAAACCACGCTGACTACGCTAAAACTCGAAACCAGCAGCGGCCAGGTCTTGCGTCAATGTATCGCAGCCACCCGCCGTGGCGGCATTATCAGCATCCCTGGTGTTTACTCAGGCTTTATCCATGGCTTTTTATTAGGCGATGCTTTTGATAAAGGCATTACTTTCAAAATGGGCCAGACGCATGTGCATCAATATCTGGGCGAGTTGCTAGAGGATATTGAAGAGGGCAGGTTGCAACCCGCCGATATCATTACCCACAGAATGTCGCTGGAAGATGCTGCCAGAGGCTATGACATCTTTAACAAAAAAGAAGAGAACTGCCGCAAAGTGGTGTTGATCCCCGGTGCGAAAGCCATGGATAGCAAGCAACTGGTGACGGTCGATTAAGTGGCTTTGTCAGATGAATCTGCGTGCATTTACATCAATGTCTGACGCGGCTATCAGCCGTGCACGGATAATTTGTCGGCGCTTTGGCCATTAAACTATTGCTTAACGGTGCTTTAACTTCTACCTCTAAAAGCTGGCACATAGACATTTGATAAGGAAATAATATGCTGATAGGCCAGATAATGACCCCGGAAGTGATTGTCGCCTCCCCCAATGACACTTTGCGCGCTGCGGCTAAAACCATGCTGGAACATGATTTAGGCATCTTGCCTATTTGTGACAATGGCGAATTGATCGGCATGTTGTCAGATCGCGACATCACCATTCGTGCGGTAGCGAGAGGCTTGTCACTGGATGACACCCGTATTAGCCAGTTGTTGGGCACTGAAGCGAGATATATGTTTGAAGACCAGACGGTAGAAGATGCTGCGCGTTGTATGAAGCAGTTTCAGGTGCGCAGATTACCGGTGCTCAATCATGAGCATCACCTGGTGGGGATTGTTTCGCTGGCAGACTTGGCTTTGACTGATCAGCATGCAGCCACAGAAGCGTTAGCCGGTATATCTGAACCCGCTTGAAGCGGTAAGCGCTGACTCGCATAAGTCTCAGGTCTGTCTTAAGCATGCACAGGCCTGAGCTAAAGCTGGCTTCAGATAAAGTTTTTACGAAGCGCCAAAGCTAATATCTTTGTTGCTTTCCCTGAAAGTCGTTTCAGCCGCTGATGGCACATTGATCACTTTAGGCTGGGCATCATTCAACATGGCTGTATCCAGCGCATGGATCACTTTTTCAGTGAACAAACGGTCATTGCTGGTGACCACGCGATGTTCTCCGGCCGCTGTGTGAATCAGCACTGAATACTTGGTGCCACCAGAAACCCAGAATACCACTCCTAGCAAAACACAAAAGCCGCCCAGGGCAAATAAACTGCCTTCATCAAGCAACAATGCCACGCCGGTAAAAAACAAAATCAGCGCAGCGATTCGCTTTGGTTCTACCAATCGTGATTCAACGAAATGAATATCTGAAATAGCATAGGTTTTGCCATGCACATTTAGCCGCTGGGGGCTGATTTTTATATCAGCATGATTAAACAATATATTTTCATCCATAACTTGACCTTTACTAGGTGAAAGCGGGGGAGAAGAATGGATGAATAAAGCAGCAACCACTTATACGCCCACGCGCACAGCGTGTTACGTTAATCAGCGAAATCAATCGCATGCTGCAGAAGTAAACGAACTACTAGGGGAGCACGAGAGGGAAATTTAAAACGAATACTTAGGACAACTACTCAGGTGGAAGGCCTCACACGGCTACAAAGAGGAGAATTTTCAGTACTGCTTTCGAGAAGTGAATCCTTAATATACGCCTATTTTTTAACAAGCACACCTTCTTTTAATACATAAATTGCAGGAAGGGCGATTTTTCCTGTTTTTTGCACGACGTAAGCAGCATGAACCATTATTTAGCATGGCGTTTATGACATACACATGAAGCTTTAATCCTTTTCCAAAGCCAAATCAGCACAACGCGACACGAAATACTAAGGCTGCCGTAGTTTTCTAAAATTATCTCGTCAGCAAACCAAAGTGCACGTCCTCGAGTATTAGCTTATTTTCCAACAATGACTTTCAGCAAACTTTAAGCGCGAGCCATTCACTCGTCGCTTATTTAACTCTAAGGCCGCTGCGCGCGTCCGACGATTCCTACAAAAAATTCAGTATAAATTCTATGGAGCCCCCACTTATAAATCCGCATGATTGAGATTCATTCAAACGGGTATGAAACACGATACCTGGCGATGAAATAAGTAGTGAAATGGTTGCGGTTTTTACCTTGTGTCATGTCCGCAACCAAACAGTGCAATCTTCTATTAATTTATGTGATTTGTGGAGGGATCATGGTTGGGGATGTGTTGATCGGGCTACTTATCGTAGCTTTATTTTTTGCAATGCCAGCATGGCCGTACAACACCAAATGGGGTTATTACCCGATTGGGATTATTGGTTCAGCACTTGTTCTATTGCTGATTTTGTCGCTGATAGGCCTGATTTAATACTGGGATAATTGTTCCGGTTTATTCAGGTGCTGAAGTGAGATGTATCAGGTTGAAAGAAAAACTTAATTATAAATTTATGGAGCTACATCATGGCACAAGCTATCTTATCCACTGACCCGTCAGCGGGTCGCACAAATAATCTCACTCCTGTGAGTACGGTCAATGGCAGTGCCATTTCCTGGTCTGCCATCCTGCTGGGGGCGGTCGCCGCTGCGGTACTTTCCCTGATTCTTTTCCTGCTTGGCACCGGACTGGGTTTATCTTCCATTTCGCCATGGGCGCATGATGGTGTGACAGCCGCGACTTTTGGTATTGCTGCCATTATCTGGATCACCGTGACACAAGCGCTAGCTTCAGGCTTGGGTGGTTATCTGACTGGCCGCTTGCGTGTCAAATGGCAAGATACTGACGCGGATGAAGTCTACTTCCGTGATACAGCGCATGGCTTTATTGCCTGGGGCATTGCTACCTTGGCTACAGCTGCGCTGTTGACCAGTGTGATTGGCTCGGTAGTTAGCACCGGTGTACAGGCAACGGCGAGTGTTGCAGGTGGTGCGGCGACTGCCGGTGCTGTTGCAGCAGTCCACAGTGGCGCCGGTAAAGAAGCCGGCGACCAGGCTAATGATGCCTCTGCCTATTTTGTGGATGCCTTATTCAGATCAAATGCTGCGGCGGTGACAGATTCACCTGACCATGACCCAGCGACTGACCGCCACAATACTGCACATACACATGCAGTAGCCAACACAACGCAGTCACAAGAAGTACCAACTGCTGAAGTTGGCCGTATTTTTGCCACTTCACTGGCTAATGGTGATTTGTCTGCTGAAGATGCCACCTATGTTGCGCAATTGATCTCACAGCACACGAATCTGACCCAGCAAGAAGCTGAAACACGAGTGAAAGAGATTTATACCAATGTGCAGACTAAAGCGAAAGAAGTAGAAACCAAAGCTAAAGAAGCTGCAGATAAAGCACGCAAAGCTTCTGTAGGCATTGCTTTGTGGTTGTTTGTTTCATTGCTGATCGGTGCGTTCTCAGCCAGCCTGGCTGCTACTTGGGGTGGCCGCTGCCGTGATGCGTAATTGTCATCATCAGCCTACTTGATATTTTAATTTTTGCAGGAGATCTAACATGCGTTCATTACTACTGTTTTTTTTAGGTGTGCCTATTCCACTGATTATTCTGATTGCCTTGTTTGTCCGCTAACTGATTCAAGTGCTTATGCCTGAGGGTCTTGGGCTTAAGCACTAGCTGACGGCGATCTTAATAAATGGATTGTTTAACTAAATTGATTGTTTACCTGGAGGTTATATGCGCTCATTGCTACTGTATTTTATTGGTATCCCAATTCCAATCATTATCCTGATTGCTTTATTCGTACGTTAATTACGTACTTCACTCATCAAGGCGAAGCATGCTTCGCCTTTATTGCTTTAAGTTCTCCGCTCTATAAACAGGCTGTTACCCATGATTTTTTTGGCCTGTTTCTTCGCCAGGCTGACTGCAGAAGACAACTCATGTTGTGATCTGTATTTGCCGGGTTTCACTTTCACTGCGCCAATAGACAGGCTGACAAACGGGTATTGCACCACTTTGCCCTGGCGGTCTTCTGCCACAATGCCACCGGCGGCTTTGTGCGCCGCATCATAAAATTCCGGAATGTCAGTTTCCAGGCTGGCCAGGATCTGTTTGCAGCGTTCCTGCCAGTTCTCACTCTGGAAGATCACAATAAAATCATCACCACCAATATGGCCGACAAAGTCAAAATGCTGGTCGACATGGTTGAGCAGTAACTTGGCGGTGTAGCTGATGATTTCATCGCCACGGCGGAAGCCATAAATATCGTTATAGGGTTTAAAGGTGTCCAGATCAAAATAGCAGACACTGAATTTGCATTCAGAGGCTAGCAGGCGCTCGAGCTGTTCATTGATAGGCACGTTGCCGGGTAACAGGGTGATCGGGTTGGCATAGCGGGCGGCGTTGATCTGCATTTGCGTGACTTCACGCAGCAGGTCCTGCCCGCGACCAATGCCCAGATAGCGGCCGTTGTCGGTAATAATAAAGCCATTGCTGAAGTGTTGTGCTTCTTCAGCGATGATGTCACTCAGTGCCTTCAGGCTCATGGACTTTTCCACGATCAGCGGATGGGCATCCATAAAAGTATCTGAACAGCGGCGATTGCCATATAGCTCGCGGCGGAAAGGCCGCGCCAGGTTGTCTATCATGGCATAGCGGGTAATCAGCCCGATCGGGGTCTCGCCATCCACCACTGGCAGCATATGGATGCTATTGTCGGCTTCAATCAGGCGCATGACTTCATTATTGGTCATATCGGCCGGAATCGGCGGGATGTATTTCAGTAACTTGTTCACGTTGGAACGGTGGTCGAGTGCCACATAATTATTCTGGTAAAGGTGCAGCGTGTTCCTCACCAGTTGTTTTTTGACTTCTGCATCAATCGACAGTATCGGCTCAGGCTCCGGCCGGCCCAGGTAATAGCCTTGGCCAAAATCAATCTTCAGGTCTTTGATAATGCAGAGTTCTTCATAGGCTTCTATGCCTTCGGCGATCACCTTGGCGCCGGAGTTCTGTGCGATCTGCTGGATAGAGCGGACAAACTCGAACTTGACCTGGTCCTGCTGGATGTTACGGATAAAGTGCTTATCAATTTTGACGTAGTCCGGCTTGAGCTCAGACCATAAACGCAAGCTGGAAAAACCCTCGCCGAGGTCATCCATCGCGATCTCAAAGCCGATATTACGGTAGTACTGTACCGCCTCGCGCAACAGGCCATAATCCATATTGCGCGTTTGTTCGGTGACTTCAATGATGATCTGCTTGGGTTCCAGCCCCAGGGTAGCCAGATAGGCCAGGGTTTCACCTTTGTTAGGTGCCGACATTAACAGCATTTCCGGTGTGCTGTTGAGGAATAACTTACGCGTTTTGCAGGTGGCCGCATAATTTTCCAGCACGATCTGGCGGCTCAGATGCTCCATTTCCGGCAAAAAAAGTTGTTCTTTGGCCGCATCAAATAAATCCAGTGGCGCGTGCAGGCTGGTTGTCGCCGGGCCGCGAACCAAGCCCTCAAAGCCATAAATATCCGCGCTCTGTAATGACACTATGGGCTGGTAGACCGAGGTCAGGTTGCGATTGATCAGGATATCCAGAATGACCCGCGAGTGCTCATCACGGCTACTCTCAAATAACCTGCGCTGATCGTCGCCCCACTTGGCGCCCCAGCTGTAAGCCAGGTTTGCAATTGATTGTGTTGTTCTATCCATAGGGGCATTCTTTTTGAGGGCGAGCATTGCTGACTTGTCTTTTGATTACAATCCACTAGCAATAACGTAAGGAAAGTCCGTTAACTTAAACCGAAAACCGGTATTTCTGGCGTTTTCACAAAAGATTCAAAATTGCATCGAATATGTTAATGCCTGAAAGCACGCCCCCAGGGTGATCGCTGGACAAAACAAAGGCCCCGGTTGAGAGGCCTTTGTCTTGAGCGTTACACCAAAGCTTCTAATAAATCTGGCCCGAATACTTCTTTATGGATACGCGAGGCGGCTACGCCCGCTTCGACCAGACGCTGCTTCTGCGTCTGCATGAAGCCTGTTGGCCCGCACATATAAATCTCTGCACTTTTCAGCACTGCCTGCGGAATATCGTCAATGGTCAGCCTGCCCTGGGCATCATCTGCTGCCTGGCTGGTATACAGCTTGAATTTCAACTGCGGCATCGCTTTGATCGCCTGTTCAATATCCGCGCGGTGCAAGTATTCCTCTGGCGAGCGCACTGCGTACAACAAATGGACCACCTGCTGTGGATTCACTGTGGCCAGATGGTTCAGTGCCGCGATCATGGGGGTGATGCCAACGCCTGCCGCCAGCATGACGACAGGCTTGTCGTGCAGCGCATTTATTGCAAACTCACCGTAAGGGTGGCTTATTTGCAGGCTATCCCCAACTTTGAGATTGTCATGCAGCCAGTTGGAGACGGATTTGTCTGCAGCCGCGCCGGTGAGTGATTCTTTTTTGACCGTAATCGACAAGCTGTTTTTCCCCGGCGCATCAGACAGGCTGTACTGTCGTGGCTGGCGTTGACCATCGGCAAAAGTGACATAGACGCTGATGTATTGCCCGGGAATATAAGCGGGTAGCGCAGCCTGGTTCAGCGGCTGTAACCTGAACGTTTTGGCGGTAGGGCTTTGCGTGATGATGTCTGCCACCCGCATTTGCGTCAGGTCGCCCGGTGCAGTGGTGTTGCCATACAGGTTTTTTTCTTCAGCGATCAGGGCATTGGCGAGTGCGCCATAGGCTTCAGCCCAGGCGTCCAGCAGCGGCGGGGTTGCCGCGTCGCCCAATACTTCTTTAATGGCGCCTAGTAGATGGGTGCCTACAATCGGGTAAAGATCGGCAGTGATACCTAGCGAAGCATGTTTATGCACAATGCGGGTGATTACCGGGGCCAGCGCTGCAGGATTCTCGAAGTTGGCGGCATAGGCAAACACCGCTGCCGCCAGTGATTGTTGCTGCGTGCCATCGGCCTGGTTACGCATATTGAATACATTCAAGAGTTGCGGGTGCGCCTTGAACAGATTGGCATAGAACACGGTGGTGATCTGGACACCATGCTCGCGTAACACAGGCACACTGGCTTTGATATAAGGTACTGCGGTTTCAGAAAACATGTCTTTCTCCTTTTTATATTATGCATAAAAAATGCATATTTAAATGTCAAAAAAATGGGCATCACTGCCCACGCATTTTGTTACCCAACAAGTCGTATATAGTCGTACTGCAATGTCTGGATTGAACCGGTCGATTTCCCTTTGAGTATGCTCGCCAGGGTGTAAGTGTTCAACGTATCGTAAAAAGTATTCAGTGCATGACTCAAGGCCGCCTTGAGGCCGCACGCCGGGTTCAGCACACAATGCAGGGCTTCACAGTCGATCAGATGCTCCGAGCCTTCCAGCAGTCTGACCAGGTCGCCGACCTTGATCTGCTCAGGCGGGCGGGCCAGTTCAATGCCACCAGACCTGCCGCGCAGCGAGCGAATATAGCCATGTCTGGTCAGGGTGGCAGACACTTTCACCAGGTGATTGCGCGCCATCTTGAATTGCAGTGCGACTTCTGCCACCGTCACTGGCGGTGATTCTCGGTCATTCACTGCCAGGTACATCAGCAGTCGTAAACCTAAATCTGAAAAGCGCGTGAGTTGCACAAGAATCCTTCGTCTATTTAATGTGCATTATAGATGCACATTAAAACAGGTCAAGCAGATTTTTTGCTATCAGAATATTCCTACACTTAATTCAGCCATAACTGCATAGCAAGCTAATTGCCTTGCCTGCATGATTGAGCCTCAATTAATTTTAATAATTCAAAACAAAATTGCTCGATTTTCGGCAATAGTTTGAAGTCAAGGAGAACCCTATGCTTAGAACTGTCCTGCTTGTTATTCTGATTCTTGCCTTAGTCGGCGCCTTGCCTGCCTGGCCTTATAGCTCTGGTTGGGGATATTACCCAAGTGGCGGGCTGGGACTGGTTGTGTTGATCCTGCTTATCCTTGCATTGACCGGCAGGTTGTAGGAAAACGTATTCGATTGGCTTGGATAGAAATATCTAAGCCAATTTTTATCTCTCTGGTTTAATTTTTTATAAGGAAGCACATCATGATCATGGCAAAACGTTTTTTAAGCGCCTTCTTGGCAATGTCAATTTTCTTCACTGGCTCTATCCAGACCGTACAGGCAGCCATGATTGCGACCGAGCAAGTGGCTGAATCAGCAGTCACCGCTAAAGGCGAGCAGGACCGCGCAAAAATCGTGGATATGCTGACACGTGACGAAGTGCAATCTGCATTGGTCGCACGCGGTATCGACCCGGTGGAAGCCAGATCGCGCGTGGCAGCGCTGAACGATGACGAAGCCAATAAACTGGCGACACAACTGGATAAAGCACCAGCTGGCGGCGGTATCATCGGTGCGATCGTGCTGGTGTTCCTGGTATTGTTGCTGACTGATATCCTAGGTTTCACCAAGATATTCCCGTTCACACGTTCAGTACGTTAATGCTTTATCATCTCGCAAATTACTTTGCGAGATGGAACATTGAATATATGAGCAGCTTAAAAGCCAGACTGTATCGTTATTGCATGCTGGCTTTTTTGTGCCTGCTGACTGCGTGTGCTGCCACCGGTGTGCGTGAAGCCACGCAAAACACCCAGCTGCCACGCCATGCCGAGCTCACGCAAACGCCTTTCTTCCCGCAAGAGCAATACCAGTGTGGTCCCGCCGCGCTGGCAACTGCGTTAAACGCGGTGCATATCCCGGTCACCCCCGAACAATTAACGCCTGAAGTGTATGTGCCTAGCCGGCAAGGCAGCCTGCAAATCGAGATGCTGGCCGCCGCAAGACGTCATGGTGCTATCGCCGTACAAATCCCGCCACAGTTGGAAGCTGTCATGCAGGAGATTGCGGCTGGCAATGTGGTGGTAGTGATGCAGAACCTGGGCTTTTCCTGGGTACCTTCTTGGCACTATGCGGTGGTGGTGGGCTACGATGCCGATAAAGAGTTGATCTGGTTGCGTTCAGGGCCTTATCAACGTCAGGAGATGTCCCTCAGTGCTTTTCAACGCACCTGGGCACGTAGCGAGCACTGGGCGTTTGTGGCGCTGGCTCCGGGGCAATTGCCCGCCAGTGCCAATGCGGATGAAGTTTCGAAAGCCTTAGTCGCCTATGAAAGAAATGCGCCTGCTCCGGCGCGAAAAACCGCTTATCAGGTTGCCGTGCAAAAATGGCCTGATCACCTGGTGCTATTAATGGGGTTAGGCAATGCCGCTTATGCTGTGGGTGACCTGCCATTGGCAGCCAGCAGTTTTAAACGCGTGACTGAAGTGCACCCGAACTCTGCTGCCGCCTATAATAATTTGGCCAACGTATTACTTGCGCAGAAGCAAATCACCCAGGCCGAAACGGTGGCTAAACAGGGGCTGGCGCTAGCGGGCGAGAATGAAAAATTGAAGTCGCAAATCAGCCAGACGCTGGCAGAGATCCGGCAGCAAAAGCAATCATCATCGAGGTGATCTGAAAAATACGATGAGTGATAGAAACGCAGCGCTGCTGCGTTTTTTTATGGCTGAATTAAAGGGAAGTTCTTCGATCAGGGTGTTAGGTATGTTTTTCCAGATAGCTATAAAAATCCTTGCGCTTGAGCGACTTGGAGAATAGCCAGCCCTGCACATATTTCACGCCGCGCTCGCGCAGTATCTTTGCCTGCTGCTCGGTTTCAACGCCTTCGGCCACCATGTCCAGCTGCAAGGTTTTTGCCATTTCAATGATGTGGAAAGCAACATGGCTGGTCACGGCATCGGTGCCCACCGAATCGACAAATGTCTTATCTATTTTCAGGTAATCGAGCTGGAATTTGGTCAGGTAAGACAAGCTGGAGTAGCCGGTACCAAAATCATCAATCGCCACCATCACGCCACAGGCGCGTATGTTTTTAATCGTGGTCAGCGCTTCGTCATCATCCAGAAAGCCGCGTTCGGTCACCTCAATGACAATCTGTTTGCCTTGCGCACCAGTGGTTTTTTTCAGATGTTCTATCATCGGTAATAGCTTGCCTGAACGGATATCAAGCGAAGAGATATTGATGCCGACATGAAAGTTTTGATGCATGTTCAGCGCAGTGTGCATATCTTTTGCCACTAACTCAAACACGCGTTGGGTGATCTGGCAGATGACGCCGGAAGCTTCAGCGGCAGGGATAAAGGTGTCCGGGCTGATAAAGTTATTGTCTGGTGTTTTCCAGCGGATCAGCGCTTCTGCACCTACGCATTGGTTGTTCTGCAGGTTCATGATGGGCTGGTATTCCAGGTAAAATTCGTTCTTTGCCAGCCCGCGTAAAATGGCTGATTTTGTCGAATAGCGTGTGCGTTGCATGTAAACGAAAATGCCGCCTAGCGAGATGCCCACCACCATGGCTAGTGGAATCAGTATCTGGATAAAAGAGACCAGGTCGTCGTTGATATCCTTGAGTGGCATGGCGGCGACCACCCCGGTCAGGTTCAGCTGGTTGGGCGCCATATAAACCAGCATGTGACGTTCTTTATCAATAAAAGTAAGTGCTTGCTTGCCTTGATACCTCTGCAGCCACTCAGTCGCGATTTCACCTCTGGCGGTATACAGCCTGTGCGACTGGATACCGAAAATGCCGACTGACACCCCGGAGTTACCCAATGCCTCTATCGCATGACTGGGGACCATCACGATGGCCCAGCCGGCTTTTTCCATCACCACCAGGTGGTGGTTTTGCCAGTCGGACACTTTGATATTGGCCCATAGACGAGTGCCGTCCGGCTCTACTCTGAACGGTGTGCCGAGGGTCACGCCATCGAACACCTCAGAAATGGAGGAGCATACGATGCGGTTGTCTTTGACGTGGGCGACCGCCTGCAGGAAAAAGCCTGAAATATTGAATTCCTGCATCTTCTGGATATGCTGTGGTGCGCAGGCATCTTTTTCTGCCACGTGTGCGAAATGGTTGACCACATTGGTAAACTGCGCCCGCGTAGAACTCATGCGCATCAACACGCCGTTGGTGATTTCGCGCAGGCGTTTGGTTTCTTTTGAGATGGCCTGGTTCTGCGCAATCATCAGAGATAAAAAGATAGAAACAAAAGCGGTGATAACGATCAGCAGGATGGTGACGCCAGTCAGCACCCGGTTGTTACGCCACCCCATTGTTAACAGATTATTCATATTGATACACCCTTCCAGAAGGTCATTCTTATCGCTGCTTCGTCGATTTTTCAGCCATTAACTGGCCGATGAGCGTTACGGGATAGGCGCTTGTGATCTGGAAATGGTTAAATACGCGCGCGATACAAGAGTGATAAACATAATTTATTTTTTTCGTTAATGTTGTTTTGGATATCGATCTTGAAGCTGTATGGAAAGTAATTAAATTTATATTAATTATCTTCTATAGGGTAGTTATCGGCGCGAGATGGTGAGTCTGTAGAGTGAAAAGCGATTAAATGTTAATTTTTTTTATTTTATGGCCTGAGATGGTAAATCTGGCTGCGACCTGAATAATTATCATAAGGTTTAATTATCGTAGCGAACCACGCTGATCTCACCATCCATTTCTATTTGCATTTGTTTGACTTCAGCGATGTTGCCTATGCCTTCTTCCCTGAGTTTGGCCATGATTTCATCTTTGGTGACGAATTCTTTGCGCATCTGTTTTCTTTGCAAGATGCCATTTTTAACCAGCACCAGCGGTTGCGCCTCGACCATCCTCCTTACCCAGGCGTATTTAAAACTCAGGAAATCGATCAACAGGTTCCAGAACACCAGCACGATGATCAGTACCAGGCCATCTGAAATCGATTTGGCGTCACCACTCATGGCGTTCTGCGATGCATCGGCTATGATCACCACAAACAGGAAGTCACTGACGCCGACACTGCCCATGCTGCGCCGCAGGATAGACCTGAAGATAATGAACAGGAACCAGTAAACCACTGATCCGCGCAGGATGATTTCCCATAGCGGAATGGTTAAGTGAAATGTTGAGAAATCCATCTGAATCGCCCCTTTAAATGCATGCATACTTAGCGCAAGCTTGGGGTGAATGCTACAAAAATATCCGGATTTAATTTGTCAGATGTAGATGAAAAGCATGTAGGAAAAGGCTGAAAGTGAGGCCGCCTTTTTGCAAACCACCAGTAAATCATGGCGACACCCCATGTCATCGCTCTCGTGTCCGACCATTCCTACAGGGATTTCAGTCTCAGTGACATAACGCTTTCTGCCAACAAGCTGCAACATGGTGGCGTTTATGTTTACAGATTAAGTGAGGAGAGTGAAATGCTGAGTACTGTATTGTTAGTGATATTGATTCTGGCCGTGATTGGCGCTCTACCAACTTGGCCGCACAGCGCCAAATGGGGCTATTACCCAAGCGGTGGTTTGGGACTGGTGTTGCTGATCCTGATTATTCTGGCACTTACGGGAGGGTAACCATGACCAGTGAGACACAAATCAACCAGGCGGACCCGAATCCGCAAGTAGAGAAAGACACACTGCATACCGATGAAGTGAGTGCGCATCTAGTGATGGATATATTTGTTAACCATTTCAAGCTACTCACTGGCGAGGCTTTGCTGGCAACCAAGTTAAGTAGTGTCTGGTACGATAAACAGAAGAGTCAGGAAGACCTGGTTAATGGCATTGAATATGCCAAAGCACAGGAGTGGATAGTGCCGCTGGATGAAGCCTTCCGGCTGACAGAGGCCGGCTTTAACGCGGCTTCAGGTCACATGGCTGAGTGACCATGCAACCTGCACATAATGCATAATTCAGCTGATCACTGAGGGCGAGTTTATCCCTCAGTATCCCCTATGATATCCGGCTGCACATCCGGTTCAGCAGGCTCGGTCGGCTGATAAGGTGTATCAGGATCTGGCTTGATTGGTTTATGTGTTTCTTCTGGGAATGCCGGATGCGTTGTTTCATCCGCCAAGCCAAAAAAGTGTTGTGCGATCAGTGACTGCGGCATGCTTTTCTCCAGGCAAATATTTCAAGTAATGTATTTAAATACAGATTCAAAGATACTTGCCTGGCGCATGCTTTTTTATCGGTGATTACCTGATAAACCTGTCAGAATTTCTTGATGCATGGGATGACGGTTCCCGCCGATGAAAATTCCTACGCCGGTTTCCTGAAACCGCCGACAGAGTGCCTGGCCAGCCTCGCGTAGGCTGAGCAACAAGTACTCAAACTACAATCTATCGTGATGTGTTTATCAAGACATCCACTGTCTCTGTTGTTCCAACTTAAATCACTCCCTAGATGCAATGAGGTGTTGTATACCGCAGAGACCGCATGCAAGGAGAACGCGATGTTAGACAAAAACCGCTCAGAAATTACATGGATAGAACCGATCAGCCTGGATGGCTGTGATGGCGAAACAACTTCCAGGAAGACTGCTGTGCGAGAAGAAAGATTGCAAAACCGTGAGGGAAAATCATGTTCACGTACAGTGAAGCAGGCGCTTGCAATTGACCATTTGAAAGTGCGCAAGGCTGGGTAACATTTGCCTTGAGTGATGCAGGTTGCGCTGACAGGCATTGGCATCAAGCAGGCTTGTCTGAACTTTCCTACAAAATATTCAGCAAAAATTGTATAGCAGATTTTCTTTGAATTCTGGATGATGAATCATCATTAATCTTTCAGAATTCAAGGCCCAATCGCCAGGTTAACTGGCAATGCCTGAATGATTTGCAGGAGAACGCCATGATTAGTACTCTGCTTATTGTGTTTGTCGTGCTGGCTGCCATTAGTGCCGCCCGCACCTTGCCTTATAACATCCAATGGGGTGAATACCACTCTAATAAAGGTGTGATTGGTGTGGTGATTGCGGTGTTGATTATTCTGTCGTTTACGGCTGGTTTTATTGAGGTTTAATTGTGTATTCACTGCATGCACATGTTGGTATCCGCTGGCAGGTGAGAATATGGTCTGCTTGTGCCGGTGGGCTAATGTTCAAACGACACGTGCCCTTGGCTGGCCATTTCAATGCGTTTGATATCGTAATCACTCAAGTGATCAAATCCTGTAAAAGTGATCTTCGCGCTTTTATCTTTGGCAGCATCGGCGATTCTGATCAGGTCATCAAGTGACTTACTCGTCACACTCAGTTTAAAGCCCAGACCTGCATGCGCGATGCGTATCAATTCCTCTGTGGCTATGGTTTCAAATCGCATGCTGCTTTACCTCCTCAGCGTGAAAAAAACCTGTAGGAAAATCACAATTAACTGGCTGAAAAGCCAGCTTACTCCTTTATTAATCTTTGTTAAATATTTATCTAAATAATATTTTTTAAGCATGCGGTTAAATGCAGTTATAAAACGGCATCGCCACTATTTAAAGTGATCTGATTGAAGTAATCTGAACGCAGGCGGTTTCTTGACTATTTTGCAGGTAATTGATAAATTCAATTTGGCATGCATCCATTTATCAAAAAACTATTTGCCTTGATCGCGCTGCTTTCGCTGCTGAGCTCGTCAGCGTGGGCGGTTTCGCCGCAGGTACTGGTAGATGATGTATTTGCCCCCGAAAACACCACTGTCGATGCGCATATGCAGCAAAGCGCGGATGACAGCCGTCCGCCGCATCAAGAATCCACCTGCAATCATGCCTGCCATTTTTCAGCCCATCTGCTCGGCTTGATTTCAGACGATATTGCGCATGCCATGCCGCGGTTGGATACCGGTGCTTACAGTGTTGAAGCGCTGGATTCCATCAGCTTTCCCTTCTTAAAAGGCTTGTACCGCCCGCCTATTCTCCTTTAAATCAATAGCCATGCAGAGGTGCAATCAGTTCGCGCCTCTGCACATGATTGATTTACAGAAGAGGATTCCACTGTGTTTATCCCTACGAGAATGACACGGCTGCAACGGGTTGCAGCCATTGTCGGCTTTGGCTTATGGCTTACGATAAGCTTTTCAATAACCGCGTTACATGCAGCGCCACTCACGCTGGACCAGGCCTGGCTGTTTGCCATCCGCAATAATGCCGATTTGCAGCGCCAGATGGCCAATCAGAGTATCCCCGACGGCGACTTCCAAGATGCCAGAGGGCTGCTTTACTACAATCCTGTGCTCAACCTGGACGTGCGGCAGCGCAATATTAGCCAATCGCCTGGTGCCGATACACGGCGGGGGGAATGGGGTGCTGGCATAGCGCAAACCTTTGAGATCGCTGGCCAGCAAGGCTTGCGCAGAAATGCTGCCCAGCAAAGCCAGCAGGCGATTGCGCTGGATATCGCTGAAGAATACCGTCTCCTGCATGCACAACTGGAAGAACAGTTCGTCACTGTGCTGGCTATCCAGAAGCGCATAGAGGTCGAGCAACGCATCCTGACGCTGATAGAGCAAAACACTGCCTTATCGCGCAAGCGGGTGCAGGCTGGCGAAGACAGCCTGCTGGATGGCAACCTGGCGGTGGTCGATACCGAGCGAGCCCGCAACCAGTTAAGTGGCTTGAATGAGCAACTGGTACGCGCGCGGGCGCAACTGGCCGCGACCTTGCAGTTGGGTGAAACCGAATTGCCCATGGTTGCGGGCGAGTTGATGCCTGCTGCCACCAGTTACACCCTCACTGATTTACTGGAGAAGTTAGCGGCCAGGCCTGCTATTCAATCACTCAATATCAAAGAGTCCGCTGCCAGGTCACGGCTGGAACTACAGCAAAACCTCAAATACCCCGACCTGACCGTCAGCCTGGTCAATAGCCGTGAAGCCACCATGGCCGGCGATGACAATATCACGTCGGTAGGTTTTTCACTCCCGCTGCCGCTGTTTCGCCGCAATGGTGCCGGCATAGGCCGTGCCACAGCCGAATTTACCCAGTCTGAAATCAACCGTGCCGCACTCACACGCAATGCCAAAGCCGCCATCCAGGCCGCCTGGCTACGCCGTGAAAATATACGCGAACGGGTCAGCCGCCTGGATAAAGAGGTGTACCCGAGGCTGGAACAGAACCTCAAGCTGGCAAAAATCGCCTTTGAAAATGGCGAGATCGGCTTGCCACAATTGCTGATCCTGCAACGGCAAACAGTCGATGCCCAACGCGACATTATCGATGCCCAAAAAGATATCAGGCTGGTCCAGGTTGAACTGGAGTATGTCTCTGGCTGGTTATTGCCCACTTTGCCCGCGAATTAATCAGGATAAACACATGTATAAACTATTCAAACTACCAGTACCGCTGAAGGCCTCTAATCAGGTCATAGTCACCCTGATGGCACTACTGATGCTCAGCGCCTGCACCGCTGATAAAAGCCCGCAATCAGGGCATACTGGGACAGCAGAGCAGCAGAGTGCGCAGCATGAAGAGATAGATGCACTCACATTCACAGAGGCAGAGCTCAAACAATTTGGTATTTCTATAATCGCGGTGACCTCGCGGCCGCTGCAGGATCAGCTAACACTCACCGCCAATATCGTTGCCAACCAGAACAAGCTGGCCCACGTCACGCCGCGCATAGAAGGCAAATTATCCAAAGTGATCGCCAACCTGGGTGACCAGGTGACTGCCGGGCAACGCCTGGCGGAGATCGACAGTATCCAGATGGGAGAGGCGCGTGCGCAATACCGCAGTTCGCAAAGTGAACTGGCACTGGCACTGGCCAACTTTGAACGCATCTCGCGCCTGCATGAAGACAAAGTGGTGCCGCAAAAGCAGTTGCTAGAGTCGCAATCTGTGCTCGAAAGAGCCAAGTCAGCGGCTTATGCAGATTCAGAGCGCTTGCGCATGTATGGCGGCCTGAGTAAAGAGAATGGCTCCACTTATGTGCTGACCGCGCCGTTTGCCGGGATAGTGCTGGAAAAGAACGCGGTGATAGGCGAACTGGCTAAAACCACAGACAGTATTTTCACTATCGCTGATATGTCTACCGTCTGGATAGAAGCTGATGTACCGGAAAGGGACTTGAAGGATATAGCCATAGGCAAAACCGCTGCCGTGACAGTGAGCGCTTACCCTGAAGAAGTGTTTTCAGGCAAAGTCAGCTATCTGGCAAGTGTGGTGGATAAAACCACGCGGACGGTGAAAGCCCGCATAGAGCTGCGCAACCCTGAGCACAAGTTGCGTATCGATATGTTTGCCACCGCCGTATTAAGCCATGCCGCCAGCCAGCCCGTACTGGTGGTTCCTGCAGAGGCCATCGTGATGATACAAGGCATTCCGCATGTGTATATTGCGCTGCCCCAAACGGTACAGCAACACGCCACGCAACAAAACCCAGTACAGCAGGCGACTTTTGAAGCGCGCCCGGTTGCACTGGGTCAACGGGTGAATGCCGAGGTTGAAATCAAAAGCGGTTTGCGTGAGGGCGAGCACATAGTGCAATCAGGTGTGTATGCCCTGAAAGCCAGACAGCTTAAATCCCAGATCAGCGACGAGCATTAGGAGAAACACCATGTTGCACTGGATATTAGAAACTGCATTGCGTTATAGATTGCTGGTGATTCTGGCCGCTTTGCTGCTGATGTTTTTTGGGGTGAGGGCATGGCAGAGTGTGCCGCTGGATGCTTTCCCAGATGTGACGCCAGCCCAGGTGAATATCTACACCGAATCGCCCGGCCTGGCTTCTGAAGATGTGGAGCAGTTAGTCACTTTCCCGGTGGAAAGTGCCCTGGCTGGCCTCAAAGACATAGAACATATCCGTTCGGTATCGCTGTTCGGCCTATCGTATGTCAGCGTCTATTTTAAAGATCACACTGATATTCAGCAGGCGAGGTTCCTGGTCAGCGAAAAACTGGCGGATATCAAAGCACGCATGACGATGGTGGATGGTGGACCAGGATATGGCGAACCAACCCTGGGACCGAATACTTCCGGACTGGGGCAGGTACTTTGGTATACGCTGAAGTCTGACACCCTGAACGCGATGGAGCTGCGCACCCTGCAGGACTGGACCGTGCGTATGGTGTTGCGGACCACGGCGGGCGTCGATGATATTACCTCCTGGGGCGGGCAGGAAAAGCAATTCCAGGTGCAGATTGATCCGCAAAAACTGTTTAAATACGGGCTCACTTTTACGCAGGTGGTCGAGCGTCTGACGGCCAATAACCGGCAGGTCGGCGGCCAGTTTATCAATGTCGGCCAGGAGCAGTTCTTGGTGCGTGGATTGGGCCTGGTAAAGAATACACGTGATATTGAAAGAATCGTCGTTGCCGAAAGCAATGGCACGCCGGTGTATGTCGAAAATATTGCCAAAGTAATCGAAGGCCCAGGCTTGCGCGTGGGCGCCGTGACGCAGGACGGTAAAGAAGTGGTGATGGGCATGGTGCTGGCGCGCCTGGGCGAGAATGCACAGCAAGTGGTGAATGCCGCCAAGCAGAAACTGGCATTGATCAAAGCGACTCTGCCGAAAGGTGTGACGCTGGAAACAGTGTACGACCGCACCGAGATTATCGACAAAGCAATCCGCATGGCAGACCGGGCAATGGTAGAAGGCGCCTTGCTGGTGATCGCCGTGCTTTTCCTGCTATTGGGCGAAGTGCGCGCCGCGCTGGTGGTTGTAGTCGCCATCCCATTGGGGCGGCTGTTCGCTTTTATATTGATGGAATATTACGGTGTCTCGGCCAATCTCATGTCACTGGGCGGTTTGATTATCGGCCTGGGCATGACCATAGATGGGCCACTGGTACTGGTGGAGAACTGTTACCGGCGGCTGTCGCAGTTTGCGGGGAAAGCGGGTAGTCAGCACAGTGAGAGTCAAACTGAGGTGAATAAAATGCAGGTGGTATTGGCGGCTGCCAAAGAGGTGATCCACCCGATCGCTTTTGGCGTGTTGATCATCACCGTGGTGTTCCTGCCGATATTTTCCCTGTCCGGGCTGGAAGGCAAGCTGTTCAAGCCGCTGGCGATCAATATGACATTCGCCATGCTAGGCTCCATGCTGCTGACACTGACGCTGATCCCTGTGCTGGCCTCGCTGCTATTAAAGCCAGCCGCAGAAAAAGAGCCATGGCTGATACGCAGATGTAAACCGGGTTACCAACGCTGCTTGCAATGGAGCCTGGGGCATCAAAAAGGCATAGTGGCGGTGACCGCACTGGCATTTATTGCCTCACTCATCCTGTTCCCGTTTTTGGGCAAGGAGTTTATGCCCAATCTGCAAGAGCAGGACATCCTGTTCCGGGTGACCAGTATTCCTTCCGCGTCATTGGATCAGTCACTGGCTGTGTCTGACCGCGTCTATGCCAGCCTGAAAAAGATGCCGGAAGTGAAAGGCAGTGTCGCGATGATAGGGCGCGCCGAAAAAGGCGAGATCGCCGATGTGAACTACATGGAAATCCTGGTGCATTTGCAGCCGGTATCCGACTGGCCAGAAAAAATGAGTTATGCACAACTCGCACAAAAATTGCAGTCAGAACTGGAAAAAGCCGTGCCTGAAGTCGTGATTGCTGCTACGCAGCCGATACAGATGCGGGTGGAAGAACTGATTTCTGGCGTGCGTGCGACTTTATCTGCCAAAGTCTACGGCGAAGACTTAGCCACCATAGACCGCATTGCCAACCAGGTGAAAGCCACACTGGCCAGCGTGGAGGGCGTGACAGAGTTATCGCTGGAAGCGAATTTGGGCAAACCGCAATTAAAGATCGCGGTAGACCGGGAAGCCATTGCCCGTTACGGCATGAATGCCGATGATGTGTTGCAAGTGGTGCAGTCCGGCATAGGCGGCAAGCCGGTCTCGGCGGTGATCGATGGCGTGAAGCGTTTTGATATCCAGGTCTGGTTTGCGCCCGAGTTCCGTGCCAACCTCAAAGCCATAGGCGAGATTCCCATCCCGACAGCGCAAGGGGCGTTGATCCCGCTTTCACAAGTGGCGATTTTAAGCACAGAAGAAGGCTATGCTTTTATCCGGCGCGAGCAGTTGCAACGCTATGCCGTGATCCAGATGGATGTGCAAGGGCGCGACATTGATGGCTTTGTGAAACAGGCGCAAGCCAGCATCGCGCAGCAGATTCAATTGCCGAGTGGCTACTGGATAGAGTGGGGCGGTGCATTTGAGCACCAGCAGCGCGCCCTGGGCAAACTGGCAGTGATCGTGCCGTTGACCATAGGCCTGATTTTTGTGCTGCTGTATACCGCGTTCCACTCGCTGCGCTATGCCGGGCTGATACTCGCCAACGTGCCTTTCGCTGCCATGGGCGGTATCTTCGCGCTGGCGATTTCCGGGCAATACCTGTCGGTGCCTGCTGCGATCGGCTTTATTGCGGTGTTTGGCGTGGCGATGTTGAACGGCATAGTGCTGGTGTCATTTATCAATCAATTGCGCACAGAAGGGCGCACAGTCCGCGATGCCGTATTAGAGGGGACGGCCTTGCGTTTACGGCCGGTGATGATGACTGCACTGGTGGAAGTGTTTGGCCTGATCCCATTCGTACTCGCAACCGGTGTAGGCTCAGAGATCCTGCGGCCACTGGCGATTGTGGTGATCAGCGGGTTGCTGACTGCCACCGTACTCACCCTGATTTTTCTGCCAGTCGCCTATGACTGGATGGAATCCGGCAAAGGAATCCCGCCTGTGAACCAGACGCCTTGATTCTAACCGGCATGGGCGGGGGCAGTTATTTGAGGCGCTTAATCAATGATCACCACCCCGTTTTTGCCGTTCTTTTTGGCGGTATACATCGCTTTGTCCGCCAGCCTGATCAGCTCCAGCGGTTCTATGGATTGCGGGTCTGGCCCGCCATAATAGGCAATGCCTATGCTGAGGGTGATATGCAGTTGCGTCTCACCGACCATGACCGGTTCGGCCATGATTTTCTGGATATTATCCGAGATGCGATTAGTGTCATCCTTGGTTTTCAGGTTTTCCAGCACGATTACAAATTCATCACCCGCATACCTGACAGCGGTATCCGACAAGCGGCTACAGTGCTTGATACGGTTGGCGACCTCTTTCAATAATTGGTCACCCGCCTGGTGGCCATGGGTATCATTAATCAGTTTAAAACCATCGAGGTCAATAAACACCAGTGCCAGGTAAACGTGATTCGTCCTGGCGCGCTGGAAGGCTATCGGCAGTATCTCTTCCAGTTTCCGCCGATTGGCAAGGCCGGTCAGGGGGTCATTCCTGGCTTCATTCTTGAGCAGGTTTTCAAGCTGTTTCCGTTCGGTAATATCCCTGAGGAAAGAAGTAAACAATATCTGCTTGTTGATCTCCAGCGCATTGACCTGCAATTCGATGGGGATGCGGATGCCATCTTTGCGCACCGCTTCCAGTTCGATGCGCGTGCCCGCGATCCTCGATTTTTTTTCAGTCAGGTAGCGGTGCATGCCATGGTGGTGGGCATCTTGTGATTCGGTCGGAATAATGAGTTTTTCCAGTTTTTTGCCGATGGCCTCGTGTTCCAGCCAGCCAAAGGTATGTTCCGCCTGCTTGTTCCACGCCGTGACCAGCCCTTCCGCATCCATACAGATATAAGCCTCATTGGCATTGTCGAGGATGGTCCTCAACTCCAGTTCTTTATTCTGCAACTCTTGCTCGGAATTGATCTTTTCCTGATAGGCCTTCGAAAGGGATTGGTTGACCCGGTGCAGTTCATCGGTGCGTTGCGCTACTTTTTCCTCCAGCGTTTTCCTCAGCGCAGTCAATGCAAACTCGGTTTCTTTGGCGGCCTGGATATCCTTCACAATGGCGATAAAGTAATCCAGCTCACCGTTCTCAGATGTATGTTTGGTGATCGTGATTTCAACCCAGATAATGTTTTTGTCTTTGCGGATATATCTTTTTTCCAGCTGGTAGCGGTCTATCTTCCCGGCCACTAACTGGTCTAGTAAATTGAGGTCGGTATTCAAGTCTTCAGGATGGGTGATGTCCTGGAAAGTGAGGTCCAGCAGTTCTGTTTGTGTGTAATCCACAATCTTGCATAACTCATCGTTGACCTGCAACCAGCTGCCAACCGGGTTGACCAGCGCAATGCCGACGCCGGCACTTTCAAACACACTTTTGAATTTGCTCTTGGCCAGGTCAATAGAGTCTTGCGCGCTGAGCATACGCTCGCGGAACTGGATTTCTTTGGTCGCCAGTTGCGCCAGGTCATTGAGCGCTTTTAATTCGCTGACGCTGGGGCGTTTGGGTTTATTGTCGATGACGCATAAGGTGCCGAGTGAATAGCCTTCTACGCTTTTAATGGGAATACCCGCATAAAAGCGGATATTCGGGGCATTCACCACCAGCGGGTTGCTGGCGAAGCGTTCATCATTACTGGCGTCTTCAACGATAAGCTCCTTGCCACTACTGACTGCGTGGGTACAAAAGGAGATATCGCGGGCTGTTTCTGTCGCTTCTATGCCGTGCCTGGATTTAAACCATTGCCGGTTTTCATCCACCAGGGAAATGACAGAGATGGGCGTGCCGAGAATGGTTGAGGCGACACGGGTAATACAATCAAAGAATTCATCCGGGTCAGAATCCAGTAATCCCAATGACCTTAATTTGGCGAGTCTTAATTTTTCATGACTGGTCACAATGTCTCCCGGGAATGATTTCATTCAAACTATATAAAAATGTTCATAAAATATATAGTCATAAAAGAGTCAGTTTGAGAGCGTTTTTCTTCGCTTTACATTCAGACCTCTGTGAAACCGGGACGTTCGTTTTAAATGAACGCTTGCAGGCAAGACACCATGATTTCGGGCATGGCTACGCTATAGAGGAGCAATCAATCGAATCAGGATTGTTTAAGGTAACAGGGTTTTATGATCAATAGGGAGTCAGCAGGCAATCACGCCTGGACTCCCTGATTATCTGCAGAAAGCGTTACTTTTTAGATGGTGCTGCGTGTTTTCTTGGGTCTTCCGCCGGGTTGGTATAAGTGATGTCCCAGGGCCCGGTGGCTATCAGTTCAACAATCGTTTCCTGGTCGGTTGTCCACACATAGTGTGTATGGCCGGTAGGTAATACAAAACTGGAGCCCGCATTCAGCACTTCGCCTTTGGTTTTGTCCAGCACGTTACCCATGCCATTGCCCAGTTTGCCACTGAGCACAGTCACTACTTCAGTAAAGGGATGCGTATGCGGCGGGATCGGGTAATTGGCAGGAAACTTGAGCCAGGCAATAAACACGCCCTTTTTAGTCGGGTCACCGACCAGGATGGCGCTCTTGGCCCCTTTGGGCAAGATGGGTTCATCTTGCCATTTAACAGTGGCGGGTGTGAAAGATTGCATGGTGCTGGCATGCATGCGCTCAATATTGTCTTGCGCAAAAGCAGCGGATGCCACAGCGAAAGTCAGGGATGTGGTGAGTAGTAGATTTTTCATGGATTTCCTCTCAGATAATGAAATATTTCTTGGCATATACAGATCTGTATATGCGTAAGGTATTTTTGCGCAATCCAGGATTATCCGGCTGTATTTATTCATGAGCGCCTACTAAGGGAAATGCTGATTCCTCCCTGCGATAAATCTTTAGAGGCGGTTGGTATATGGCAACATTGTCTACAGTCAATGCTGGCGAGTTTATCTTTATCGCGGCAATTAATTCAGAAACTAACCGATAAAAACATTGTTTTTGCGTCAAAACAAGCCAGGCTTGTTAAAATAAAATCTTTACAAACCACTCAGTGATCAAAAACCAGTGTTTCGTAAACCCAGTCAGACCTTAAAAAGCTTTTGTGTTGCTATGCTGGCTACACTCTTCGCTTTTTTGTTCTGGTATTTCCTTTTTGAATACCAGCGCCAGAAAGATGAGAGTGAAGCCTATCTTGAAGCGGCGTCCTACGGCAGTGTGCTGCGTTCTGAAATGGACCGCGAGTTGAACGCGCTGCTGTTTATCTCCAACGGCTTATCCAGCTTTATCAAAGTCTACCGCAATGAGTTAGAGACTAAAAAAGTACAGGCGATCCTGGCTGACCTGTGGAAACAGGCCCGACATGTGAGAAACCTGGCAGTGGCCGTCAATTACAAACTGGCCTATGTCTACCCCGAAAAATCCAATGAGAAAATCGTCGGTATCGATTACCGTGATGTGCCTGCGCAGTGGGAGAAAGTCAAACTGGCGATCGATTCCAGAGAGGGCGTGCTGGATGGCCCGCTGGAACTGATCCAGGGCGGTAGCGGCATGATTTACCGCTTCCCGATCTTTGTCGATGACGAGTACTGGGGGATCATGTCCACCGTGATTGATACGCATGCTTTTTTAGAGGACGCATTTAAAGATCACCTGCGCCAGGAATTCACGTTTGCGATCAGGACCGCCGATAACAAGCACGTGTTTTATGGCGATCCGGCGTTGTTCAAGCAAAAGCACGTGTATATCCAGGAAAGTCTGGTGCCCAATGGCAAGTGGGAATGGGCGATTGAGAACAAAAAAATCCATGATTTGCATGACCGCAGGTTCGGCGTCTCACTCAGCCTGCTTTTTAGCCTACTGGTCGGCGTGTTTGCCTATTTTTTTGCTAAAGAACGCTACTACCTGTCTGAAGGTGCCTTGATGGATAGCCTGACCGGTTTGCCCAACCGGCGCTTGCTGGAGAATCGCCTGAACTATGTGCATTCTGAAGCCAAACGTTTTAGCAAAATGTTTGGCCTGATGGCGCTGGATGTCGATCACTTTAAAAGTATCAATGACAATTACGGCCACGACGTAGGTGATGAGGTGATCAAGCAGGTGGCGGATGTACTTAAATTCAATATCCGCGATGTGGATACGGTCAGCCGCATCGGCGGCGATGAATTTGTGATTGTGGTGAGGGACCAGCATTCAGAAGAAAGCCTGGTCAAGGTGGCAACCAAGTTGCTCAATGTATTTAAAAAGCCGATGCAAATCCATGGTCATGAGATTACCGTGCAGTTAAGCATAGGTCTGGCTTTGTTTGAACCCACTTCTGAATTTACCCTGAAGCAGTTGTTCAAGCAGGCAGATATTGCGCTGTATCGCGCTAAGCAAAAAGGCCGCAACACTTACAGTTTTAAAAATTAACGGTTGCGGCGCTTACACCTCTGAAAAGACGTAACGGTCTTTGCCCAGGTTTTTGGCTTCATACAGGGCAGCATCACCGCGTTCAAACAAATGATCCACCGACACCTGGTTGCCATTAAACAGTACAAACCCCATGCTGGCGGTGACCTTGAATACATGTTCATCGATCTCATAATGCTGGTTGAGCAGGGTTTTCATGCGAGCACAGAATTGCAGCGTGGTTTCCTTGGCGGTTTGAAAGTCGGTGCCGGTGTCGCTGATGATCAGCACAAACTCATCGCCCCCCAATCTGGCCGCTGTATCGTTGCCGCGCACCGAGCGTTGCAGGCGCTTGGCCACCTGTTTCAATAATTCGTCCCCGCTGGCGTGGCCGTAAGTGTCATTGATATGCTTGAATTTATCCAGATCCAGCATGATGAGTGCCCCGTGCACAGACATGCGCTGGCAATTCGCCATGGTGATTTCCAGCCGTTCATGCATCAGCCTGCGATTGGCAAGCCCGGTGAGCACGTCATGTAATGCCAGGTAGTTGGCACGCTCTTCGGCCAGTTTGCGTTCAGTGATATCGGCGCGGATAGCGACATACTGCAAGGGTTTATTATCCGGGCCTAGAAAAGGCACAATCGTCGTATGCACCCAATACAGGCTGCCATCTTTGGCGCGATTGCAGATCTCGCCATTCCACACCTGGCCGGATGAGATCGTCTGCCACAGATCCTTGAAAAAAGCAGTGGGATGCACGCCGGAGTTAATGATCTTGTGCGTGCGGCCAATCAGCTCTGCCCGCGAGAACTTGGATATCTCGCAGAATTTGTCATTCACCTTGGTGATGATGCCGTTGCGATCAGTGAATGCCACAATCGCATGGGCATCGAGGGCGGCGTTCAGCTCTGTTAACTCACGCACAAACTGCCGGACTTTTTGCTGCATGATCTCCTGGTCGGAGGTGTCCAGGATAATCATCAGCACGCCGCCATCATTGTGTTCATCCGGCTCGGGCACCACCTGTACATGCCGGTAAGCCATTTTGGAATCGACTTTTTCTATCGAATAATTAAAGTTGCCATGCTTGCCCTCGAGCGCTTTTGCCAGGTGCATCCTGGCCGTTTCGCGGATCTCATGCGGCAATATCTCATCCACATGTTTGCCTATGGTGTCATCCAGGTGAAAGCCCATGACTTTCTCATGCGTGGTGTTCACATAACGGTAACGCAGACTGTGATCCAGCCGGGCGATCGAAAGTGGCAGTGCCTGGATCAAGGTATTCAGTTCGGTCTGGTTTTGCTGCTGGATTTGCTTCAGGTTCTGCGAATATTGCTCAAATGTGAAAACAAAGGTCAGCTTGGACAACAAGGTATAAGCCACCAGTGTAAACACATGGCTGGCCAGTTCACCAAGGTCAGAAGCCGTTTCGTGCGATTGCAGGCACAGCAAACTCAAGCCGGAAAAGACACAGGTATAAGCCAGCTGGCAAGCGCGCTCGTGTTGCAGCAAGGTGGCTGTGGGTTGTGAGAACAATAAATAAGCCAGCCCGAAATACAGCAAAGCCACCATATACCCGGCCACTGCATATGCAAAAATAGAATTGGCGGATTGCACATGCGCGGCAGGCGTGTAGGGTTCAGTAATGAGGACCAGCACTGCTGCAAAACTCAAGCCTGCCATCAATAATGTTTTGCGGCTGGCACGCAGCTTGATGCCAAAGGTTAATGCGGCAAACACCATGATCTCGAACACCCTGGCGTAAAACAAAAACACCGTGGTTTTGTGCGTCGGGTCGAACGTGTGTTCATCGACAAAGCCATACAGGTAGGCGGCATGCATGATAAACACCAGCGAAAATCCGGTCAGCAGAATGTGGTTCACATTCCTTTCCGCCCCGGCGCGCGCAAACCCTAATTCTGCAGGCAGGCTGTTCCATGCGGTGATAGCAATGAGTGCTGAAATCACGATCACAAACAGTTCGGCAAGCAATTGCATTTCCATCAGCGCTTCGGAAACGATGGGCGACAGCACCTGTTGTGGCACCACATACACGGTCAGTGTCAGCAGCATGGCGGCTGCGACAAGGTTTCTTAAACTAAAAAATGCCTTCATGGGTCACCTGCGTATGGTTCAGGGCAAAAGTGGTAAAGGCATCTCCAAACAAGGGCATGGAGATCAGGTAGCCTTGCAGCTCATCTACGCCGCAGGCGACCATGCAGATCCGTTCATCTTCCGATTCGATGCCCTCGGCCACTGTCCTGATACGCAGGTCTTTTGCCATCTGGATAGAGGCGCGGATGATCGGCAGGCTGCCGGTGCGTATGCTTTGTACAAAGCTACGGTCAATTTTCAGCTCATGGATGGGTAAAGTATGCAGCAGGCTGAGTGACGAATAACCGGTGCCAAAATCATCAATTGATAGCTCAACCCCTAGTTGTCTGAGTTTTTTCAGCTTTTCAATGGTGAGCTCAGGCCGCAGCATGGCGGCTGATTCTGTAATTTCAAAACAGATAGACGCAGGCGGCACTTTGTATTTGTTCAGTAAGGCGGCAATGGTTTCAACCAGGTCGGGTTGCTCAAGCTGGAAAGGCGATAAATTGATCGACAGCCGCAGATACAAGTGGTCAGCGATCCAGCGTGCCTGTTGTGCCAGGGATTGATGCAGGATCAACTGGCCGATGGCATTGATCAGCCCGTATTTTTCGGCGATGGGGATGAACTTGGCCGGGCTGATAAACTGGTTGTCGCCAGTGCTCCAGCGCAGCAATGCTTCGGCACCGATCAACTCGCCCGAATTGGCATCCACTTTGGGCTGGAAAGCCAGTTTAAATTCCGAGTCATGGATGGCTTTACGCAGCTGGCCCTGGATCTCCAGTTCGTCGCGGGTATCTTTCAGCATGTGTGGTTCAAAGCTTAACCAGCTGACGCTGCTGCGTTGCGCATAGTCACAGGCCGAACGCGCCATGGAAGGCAGTTGCGTCAGCTCACCATAAGAGTTGGCGGTGGCAAAACCAATCTGACAGCCTACCGAAATAGACTTGCCATCGATTTCAAAAGACTGCGAAATGTGCTCGCTCAGATGCGAGGCAAATGCCGGAATCTCAGGGATGTAATGGGTGGACAATATCTCGAATACATTCTCCGACACACGATAAAGCGTGCTGCTTTGCAGTTTGTGTTCGTTGATACGGTCTTTTATCAGGTGAATGACTTTATTGCCGAACTCCTGTCCCCACGAGTCACAAATCGACTCATAACTGACCAGCAGGATTTTGATCAGGTGGGCATGGTTGTGGTTGGTTTTGACCAGCTCGCGCAACTTCTGGTCCAGCGCATTGCGGTTGGGCAACTCGGTAATGGTGTCTACAAACAGCAGTTGTTCCAGTAACTCTGTTTTATTGGTCAGGTTACGGTTTTGCTCTTGCAGCTTCGATTCGATCCGCGCTTCGATATTGCTGGTAAACATCATGCTGGCGGCCAGGATCAGCCCGCAGATGATTACTATAGTTGCCAGCGTGCCAGTAGAGAAAGCAGCGTTGTTGATGCAAAAACTGCCTTGCGGAAAGCTGGCGCCTATCACCCCGGTGTAATGCACAAAAAATAAAACCACGCCCAGCGCCAGGGCAACAAAAAAACGCACGTTCCGTTTTTTAGAAGCGGGTAGTTTGGTTTTCCATTGCGTCCATGCCACGGCGCCCAAGCTGAGCACGATGGCGAGCACCAGCGATGTCAGCACCCATGCCCAATCCCACTTGGCGCCCGGCACGGTCTGCGCAGAAAAAATGCCCAGATAATGCATGATGCCGAGGCCGATCGTGAAGCCCAGCGTACGCAACAGGATATAAGTGGAAAATAGCGGCGCCTTCATTCTGAAAGCCGAGATCAGCGAATAAGCCGCGAGTATGGAAATGATCAGCGAGGTGAAGGTGAGTGTGGTATCAAAGTAAAGCGTGAAGCCCGGATGCCAGCCTAACATGCCGATAAAGTGAAAAGCCCAGATACCAAACCCGAGTAGCAATGTCTGCCAGATGCGCCATTTGCGGGCATTCAGGTAATCCAGGCTGCGGATGGTGGACTCGATGACGAGCACCCCCCACCAGATACTGCACGACATCAGCAGTGAGAGCAAAACTACAAACGGGTTATTCTGGCCCGTCAGAAAGTAGCCAAGTGTCGACATAGGTTCCTTGCTCTGATCCTAATCTAGGAAACGTTAATCCAGGAAAACGTTAAAAAAATCAGATAAATGCAAAGATGCTGATTAGCATTAGTGACTCGCTAAGCTGGTTCAAGTTCATCTTTTGCAAGGGTGTTACTTGTTCACTCAGAGATTGCGCATTTAAAACCTATGCCGACCAGGCTATAAATGCTTGTGTAACCTCATCTCCTGATTGCCATGATAGCATTGCATTTTTATTTATATCAATTCAATGATGAAGTTGAAGAGAAATATTTTTACATTGGTTTATTGTTCCTCACTTTTACTGCCGGTAGCCCAGGCCTCAGAAGAACCCGTTTTTCGAGAGACCGACGCGGCACACAGCGATCGTTTGCTAAGAATCCCCGAACCTATGGTGTATGACCTGGTGCGTCCGTTAGGGGTGAGGCAGGGCGATATGGAAATCAATGCGCTGGTGGATATCAACCAGCAAACCAACGATGTCAACTGGGCACCTGAGGTTGAGTATGGCCTGGCAGATGACCTGGCGCTGGAGCTTGAATTGCCATTTGAAGATGCCAGCCATGAAAGATACAAGGTGGCGATTCAAAAAACCTTAGGTATTTATAACCATCTGGGCATGGCGAATGGCTGGCAGGCATTTGTGGACCTCAATAAACATACCAAGACCCTTTCTGGTGACGCGACGTATATTCACGCTATCCGCTGGGCGGATAGCTGGTCTTCACTCAGTATGCTGGGAGTGCGCATTCATGGCATTAATCGCAGTGCCGAGGTCGAGTATCTGCTGAACAACACTGTGTTCTATGATGTTTCTCCTAGGCTGACGTTAGGGCTGGAACTGAACCAGGAAGTGAGTAGCGGCGGGTCGTGGCGTTACCGGCTGACGCCGCAACTGCACTATGATATCAACCAGCACTACACCATACAGGCGGGGGCTGCGACTTCCACACTCAATGCGACTGGTAAAACTGAAAAATTATGGAGTTTCAGGCTGATACGCGTGTTTTAGTGGCAGTTGCCCGCGCGATACGCACTGTTATGCGTTAGAAAGGCAATCCCGGTATGTGCCATGCCAAACGCCACTTGCCGAAATGTAAAGGCTGGCAGTTGATGCAGAATGCACTGTCAGAAGTGCATGCCAGACGGACACAGGACTCAGGTTTTCTCCAGGCTGATCGCCGGATGTCTGATTTTTGCCTAAGGTAAAAAATATATTGTAATCATTAAGATTTAATTAATTGTATTTAGATGGTTTTAATTTTTCATATCCTGCATAATCGGTTCCACAATCCAAACAATAGTTATTTCATGTGACGAAAGTTGAATTGATGTAAGTGGTCACACCTATTCGACATGTGTTCCTTTATCCGCTATTCACTCTTTTTATTCTTTAGTCTGACCAGTGTTTGTCAGGCTATTGCCACGCCGGAAAATGCCATCACTGTCATCAGTGATGATAATTATCCACCTTATTTATTCCGCGATGACCAGGGCAATACCGTCGGCATCGTGGCGGATTACTGGAAACTGTGGGAGCAGAAAACCGGTGTCGATGTCACACTGGTTTCTACCACCTGGGAGATGGCGCAACAGCAATTGCTGAGCGGCCATGCGGATGTCATTGAAATGATTTTTCGCAATCCCGAGCGTGAAACGAAATATGCGTTTTCAGCGCCTTATGCCACGGTCTCTGTCGGCATCTATTCACATGCCAGCATGGGCGGGTTGATCTCTGCCGAGTCGCTGGCCGGTTTTACTGTTGGTGTGCAAAAAGGAGATGGCTGCATTTTTCAGCTGAAAGAGGCCGGGGTGAAGTCTTTCAGGGTGTATAACAGTTATGACGAGATTATCCACGCGACCCTGAACCAGCAAGTCATGATCAGTTGCATGGATGATTATCCTGCGCGCTACTACCTGTACCGCCTGGGCGCGGAGGATAGCATTCTGCGCTCATTCACCCTGTATCACGGCAAATTCCATCGCGCAGTCAAAAAAGACAATCCGCAGATACTCGCCCTGATTGAGCAGGGAGCTGCAAGCATCACTGCCGCGGAGCTGGAGGCCATAGAAGCCAAATGGAAAGGTAGCCGTGTGCCGCGCAACCCTTATTCGAGACAGGTGATTCTGGCGCTGGTATTTGTGCTGGTGGTGGCGGTGGTGCTGGCATTGCTGGTGTTTACTTTGCGTGTGGCTGTCAGGCGGAAAACCGCCGAGATCGAGAGTAAAAGCCAGGAGATAGAAAACCAGCGTTTGCGCCTGACAGAGATCATTGATGCGACCCGGGCAGGCACCTGGGAGTGGAATATGCAGACCGGCGAATGCCAGTTTAACGCACGCTGGGCCGAGATCGTGGGCTACACGCTAGACGAACTCAAACCGCTGTCGCTTGAAACTGCCAAGACCCTGATGCACCCCGATGATTTGCAGATGGCCATGCAGCTGATTGAACGCCATCTCAACCAGGAAATGGATTTTTATGAGTGCGATATCCGTATGCGCCACAAAGACGGGCGCTGGATCTGGGTGTCTGACCGTGGCAGCCTGATCTCGCGCACCCCGACTGGCGAGCCGCTGGTGATGCATGGCACGCATTTCGATATCACCGAGAAAAAAGCCGCCGAAGAAGCCATCTGGCGGCAGGCGAATTATGACAGCCTGACCCAGTTGCCCAATCGCCATTACTTCAACAAGCGGCTGGTGGAAGCGATTCAGGAAGCGGCACTAAAACAGCAGCGGCTGACCCTGCTGTTTCTCGATCTTGATCAGTTTAAAGATGTGAACGATACGCTGGGCCATCACAGAGGCGATGATCTGCTGATCGAAGTCGGGCGCCGCATCCGGCAGAACCTGGTGGATAGCGCGACCGTGGCCCGCCTGGGGGGCGATGAGTTCGCCGTGATCCTGCCGGATGAAGTGGCCGACCTGCAAACGCTATGCAAGCAGTTGCTGCAGCATATCTCTCATTCTTATATCCTGGGCGGTGAACGCATCTTTGTCACTGCCAGCATCGGCATTAGCCAGTTTCCCGATGATGCCGCTAATGCGGAAGAGATGATCCAGCACTCGGACCAGGCGATGTACGAAGCCAAGAGCCGCGGTCGCGATAATGTGTGCTATTTCTCAGTAGCGATGCGCGAAGCACTAACGCAGCGTACCTCGTTAGCAAGGGATTTGCGCACCGCGGTAGAAAACAATGAGTTACGTGATTTTTACCAGCCTATCATCTGCCTGCGTAGTGACAGAATCGTCAAAGCTGAAACACTCATGCGCTGGCAGCACCCCAAGCGCGGATTGATCAGCCCGGCCTTATTTATCCCGGTGGCAGAAGAAACCGGCGAAATCATCCGCATGGGCGACTGGATTTTCAGGCAAGCGGCACAAAATGCCTTGAAATGGCAGGCACTGGTGGGCGATGAGTTTGCCATCAGCGTGAACAAGTCCCCGATGCAGTTTATCGAGCCCTCAGCCATGAGCAGCGACTGGATGCAACTGATGCAAGAGCTTGGCCTGGAAGGCAAGCGTATCGTGGTTGAAATCACTGAAGGCCTGTTGCTGAATCCTGACCCGGTGGTTGAGCAACGTCTGCTGCACTTCAGGGATATGGGCGTTCAGGTCGCCATTGATGATTTTGGTACCGGCTATTCATCTTTATCTTACCTGAGCAAGTTTGATATTGATTTCCTCAAGATCGACCAATCGTTTACACGCGAGCTGAACGAAGGCAACGAAAGTTATGTGTTATGCGAGGCCATCATCGTCATGGCGCATAAACTGGGCCTTAAAGTCATTGCCGAAGGCGTGGAAACCGCCTTGCAGCGCGACCTGCTGCGTGACATCCATTGCGATTATGCTCAGGGATTCTTCTATTCCCCGCCTGTTCCGGCAGAAGCGTTTGAGCAATTACTAGAAGCCGAAGCCCAAAAAGCAGACCCTGCTGCGCCTAAAGCGGATATTTGCTAGCACCTGGCGCATAGCTGCTCTCGCCTGACGACGATAAAACCACAACGTAAAAGTAGTTAAAAACACATGCTAATTGCAGCGTTATTTATTAGTATGCCAACCTGAATATATTCCAACAAATCAAATAGAAGGCAATATGAAATTATTTATGAAGTCGTTAGTGATCACCGCATTGTCGGTGCAGGCGTTTGGTGCTTCAGCAGCGGTGCTTGATTTAGGCGTTGCCGGCCAATTTAACGCGTTTATTTTTAATGATTTCATAGACCCGAGCGGTACTGTCCAGGGCGCATTGGCGGTAGGCCGTAACCTGGATATCACCAGCTACTCCATCAACACCAGTAATAAAGCAGTGAACGGCTATTCTCTGGTGGTTGGTAATGACCTGCATTTCAGCAGCGGCGACGTGTTCAATGGCAATATGTATGCGGGTGGCACTGCCAGCGGTGGCTTTACTACTAATGGTGGCACTTATGGCGCCAGCAACCCGGTCAACTTTGCGAGCGAGCAGGCACGCCTGACCGCGTTATCTTCCAGCCTCAAGCAAGTACAAGACACTGGGACTGCCGAAGCTAAATGGGGTGGTATTTATTTAACCGCCATCGGCACGGGCGCGCAAGTGTTCAACCTGAACGGTGCAGATTATTCAAGTGCGACTTATATTAACTTCACCGGCTTTCAGGCGGGTCAAACCATTATCCTGAATATCTCTGGGACCAGTGGGATTTTCAATGGCGGCACCGGTACCAATTTCTCCGGTTATAACGCATTGTTCAATTTCTACGAAGCCGTTAGCGTCAATACCACCAGTAGTGCCAATGGCACCTTGCTGGCACCAGTGGCGACCATTACGGGGTCAGGCACCGTTTTCGGCAATGTCATTGCCAATAACTGGAATGCAGGTACTGTGGGGACCGGTAATTATTTCCAGGCTACCAACGTGGCTGGTTTAACAGTAACGCCAGTGCCAGAACCAGAAACCTATGGCATGTTGCTGGTGGGATTAGGCCTGATTGGCTTGTCAGTACGCAGACGTAACGCCATTGTTTGATCGCACGTTGTTGCACTGAATAAGTGTGGTCAATAAAAAAGACTCAAGCACAGCTTGAGTCTTTTTTTGTTTGAGCCTTGGCTCAGATACCGCTGTTAAAACTTGAGACGCAAACCTGCCCCTACACTGCTGACATCACGGTAAGTAGTCGCACTCGGGTATTTGTCACCTGAGAAATGGTTGGTGGTATAAGCCACATACGTATCAAAGCGCTTGTTAAACCGGTAATCAGCCATCGCCGTCCAGGTGTCGATCTTGCCCTGCGAATTGGTTGAAACTGTCGGGCCTTCAATGGCGTCGGCTTTTGTTTCATAAAAGCCGATGGAAGTGGTCAGGCCAGCCAGTACCGGCACACGTTGCGCAAAGTCAAAGTTGGCACCCAGGTAATACACATGATTATCCTGTTTAAAGCCTGGCCGTAATGATGAGCTAGCCACGCCCCCAAACACGGTTTGATCATAGATGTTGTGATAACTGATGGTAGGCGATGAGGAAGGTTTTAACTGATACCACTCCATGCCACCGATGATCTTCAGGTCTTTGGTGGGTGACCATCTGCCGGTCAGCAAGGCGGCTTCGGTATTCAGCAGGGCTACGGCAATGGTGTCATTGGCTAAAGGATTACCAGGCGCGGCAGTGCCCGAACGTACCGAGTCGAAGAATTTATCATAGGCAAACTGCACGCCAAATGCACTGCTTTCGTAACCCAGTTGCGTGGTAAAGCCATTGCCGTGCGATGTGCCTGCCGAATTGCCAAACTGGTTGATCACGGCATAATTGATTTTGTCATGGTCTTCCAGCTCATAAACATTGGCGTATTTAATCGAGTTTTTCATGCGCGAGTTTTCAGACACACCACCGCCACCGCCCACCGTGCCGCTTTCACCCAATGGTGAAAAACTGTCCGCTTTACCGTTAGGGTCATAAGTCACAGTGATTTCAAAAAACGGGTTGTATTGGGTACCATAGGTCAGTTTGCCCAATGAACCGCCATCTATCCCCGCCCACGCCTGGCGTGTGAACAATTCACCGTTCATGGAAGAGTTGGCGCTGACGCTGGAGTTGGCATTGGTGCCGGAGTTATCCGCCAGTGTTTGCGCAGCATCATGCAGTTTCATATCCAGCGTATTAAAGCCGGATTCAAATTGATAAATGAATTTAAAGTCATGCTCCCATGCTTGCAGTTTGGCAACTTCACCTTTGAAACCCAGGCGCGAACCTTGCCAGCCACCATTCACCCAGTTGGTTCTTGAAGTGGTTCTAGGCGTCTTTTTTGCACCGGAGTAAGGATAGAAGTTATTCGCTAATTCGTAGTTTTCAGGTAAGGAGTGATTGATATGGGTGAGGCCGATATCGACCAGGCCATAGACCTGGAAATAAGAAGGATGGTCGCCCAGGTCAAAATTGATACGGAACGGGTTATCGTCATTCATAAAACGTGACACCAGGGAAGGCGGATCTTGCGGGGCCATGCTGGATTGGTCAGCCGCGCTTTGCGCCTGGGCGGCAAACGCCTGATGTATGGTCAGTGGCAGGAGTGCGAGTTTAAAAAAATGTCTGATGGTCATCCGGTATCCTTGAAAGCGACGTTGCTGTGATTACAAAGCAGCAATTCTCGTTTTTGTGTGTGAATGTTAGATGACAGCCTGCTTACACCGACCTGACATGCCAGAATCGGCACTGAGGGAAATGAAATAGCCGTGAGGCAAAGCACTCACGGCTATTGTTTAAAGCCAGGTAACCGGTTAAAAATTATGCGCAAATTGCAGGCTTAGAATGTCCGCGCTGCCTTCATAGGTGCCTGACAGCAATCCTCTTGTGGGCCGTTGATCATCATTGATACGCGCATCTTTGATAAACAGGTGCGTATAACCGATATCCAGCTTGGTCGCAGGGCTATATTGCCAGGTAGCGCCTAAAGACAGCCAGATGCGGTCATTGCCAGGGATGCGTGCGGTGCGGTGCTCATTATCGATCGCTTCATCATCGTAAGCGATACCGGTGCGCAGTTTCAGCGTATCTGTATAACGATAATTCAACCCGGCAGAATAGCGCAGCGTGTTGTTCCAGTGCTCAACGGTGGAGCCTACCACGGAGTTAGAGCCATTATCGCGGCGTATGGTCAGCTCTTTAAACTGGCTCCAGCGCGTCCAGGTAATATCTGTCAGTAAGTCCCAACGGTCATTCAGCTGGCTGAAGGTGCTGAAAGAAAAGGTTTCCGGCAGAGTAAGGTCTGCGGTGATGTCGGTATTCAACGTCTGCGTCGGGCTGGCGCTGGTGACAGTGGAAGGTGAACGGACATCGCCTTTTAAATGCTGCTCGACTTTTGAGCGATAAGCAACGCCAAGACGGGTGGCTGGCGTGACCTGGTAAATCGCACCCAGGTTGTAGCCGAAGCCCCAGTCATCGCCTTTGTTTTTAACCGTCGTCACCCCTGCCGGGCCCAGGTTGGCTGCGCTGGTCAGTTCAGCCTCTGCCCACATGGCAGAAATCCCGAAGCCTAATGACCATTGCTCATTCACTTTCCAGGCCAGTGACGGGTTGATGTTGATGGTTTTAAGTTCGGATTTCACTGCCTGGAAACGTCCCAGCCAGTTTTTGTCATATTCAGTTTTTAGGCCAAACGGTGTGCCCATGCCGATACCGAATTTGACCTGCTCTGTCAGATCCTGTTTGTAATAAAAATTAGGTAAAAAAGCCCAGCCACCAAAATCACCGCCTTCGCCCCCTGCCACGGTGCTGCCTTTGTTATTGAAGTCACCTGAGGTGCGTATGGTATGCAAAGCGCCTACCAGTTGGTGTCCCTCGATATAGGTCATGCCGGCGGGGTTGAAATAAATCGTGCTGGCATCTTCAGCCACTGCGGCTGCGCCCGCATAGGCGTTACCCATGCCGCTGCCACTTTGCTCGGAAAGGGCAAAGCCGGCCGCGTGGCCTGTGAGCTGGTAACCGGACAGTAAAATGCCAAGCATGAGTGGCGACGAAAAACGTGACATGGATCCCCCTAAAACGTGCTCTATTTTTTAAATGATCTCAACCGCAACATCAGACTTCCGGTTGCACGACTTTGCGGAAACCGGCCGGGATGCTTTCCGGAAAATCTGCCAGGAAAGCGGTGGTCTGGCTGGCAGACAGCGCAGCACTGAACAGATAGCCCTGCACATGGTGGCAGAGTTTGTATTGCAGGTATTCAAACTGGATGGCGCTTTCTACGCCTTCAGCCACCACTTTCAGGTTGAGGCTGACCGCCAGTGCCACCAATGCATCCACAATGGCAATATCCACTTTATCGTGCGGAATGCCTGCGGTGAATTGCTTGTCGATCTTGAGGATATCAACCGGCAGCTGTTTGAGGTAATTCATGGAAGAATGGCCAATGCCAAAATCATCAATCGCAATGCCTATGCCCAGCTGCTTCAGGGCATACAGGATATGCTTGGCAGATTCGATATTGCGCATCACCATGGATTCGGTGATCTCCAGATTGAGGGTGCGTGGCGCAATGTGATAAAAATCCAGCGCGTGGCGTATGGTGCCCGAAAGGCTGTCATCATCCAGTTGACGGGAGGAAATATTGACGTTCATGAACAGCTCACTATCAAACGTTTGCTGCCACATGGACAGTTGTTTCAGTGACTGGTGGATGACCCAGGCGCCTATACTGATGATGAGGCCGGAGCCTTCTGCCAGATGGATAAACTGGTCCGGCGCGAGCACGCCTTTGGTCGGGTGGCGCCATCTGAGCAAGGCTTCAAAGCCTATGGTCTTCATCTGCTGGGTATGAATGATAGGCTGGTAATAGAGCTCCAGCTCCTGGTTTTGCAATGAAAAATGAAGTTCTTCACGCAGTGTGCGCAGTTCAGAGGTGTTGACTTCATCTTCATCGCTGTAAAAGCGGAAGGTGTTTCTGCCGGCATCTTTGGCCTGGTAAAGCGCCATGTCGGCGTTTTTCATGACTTCTGTCTTCGAGTCAAAACCAGGCCTTAAGGTAGCAATACCGATACTGACGCCAATATGGATCTCATGGTCATCGACGATAAACGGGGTGGATATGTTTTGAATCACCCGGTTGCAAACCTGCTCTATGGTGCTGCGCTTGGGCGCTTCGAGAATCACGGCGAATTCGTCACCGCCCAGCCTGAAGATCGCATCTTCCTGCGACATATTGCCGCGCAGCCTATGGGCGACCTGTTGCAACAATTTGTCGCCGGTATTATGCCCAAACGTATCATTCACGATTTTAAAACGGTCCAGGTCCAGCAATAGCAGGTAAACACGTTTGCGCTCATCCGCAGGCGTGGTGATTTTTTTGGTGATGATTTCTTCAAACGCATGGCGGTTAAGTAGCAGCGTGCTTTTGTCGTAATGCGCCAGGAATTGCAGTTTTTCTTCGATCTCCTTGCGGTGTTCCAACTCTTTCTGCAACTGGGCATCGCGTTGGCTGATGCTTTCCAGCATGTTGTTGATGTCTTTGCCCAGCAGGCCGATCTCATCCTGGCTGGTGCTGTAAATGCGTTGATCGTAATGGTGGTTTTTGGTGATGTTGCTGACGAAGGTTTGCAGGGTGTGGATAGGGCCGACGATGTAGCGATTCAATCGCCACATCACTAAATAACCGAACAGCGCCGCTGCAATGGCGGCGATGGTGTTCGACCAGGCAAAGCCGATCAGCATATCGACGATCTGTTCCTGTTTGATGATGGCACGCAAGGTGCCGACGGCTTTTTCATTGACGATGATAGGCGCGGTGAGCTCCATGTCGCCAAAGAAGGGATACAGCCACTGCCAGCCAGAAGCCGTGGATACATGTTGTGGATGCAGGCTCTCCAGCGTATGTTGCTGCTGGTTGAGGATGACTATGGTGCGGATATTCTCGTTATCTGTCAGTGGTTCTAGGGTTTTAGCCGCAGAGTTCAGCTCGTCAAACATCACGGCGGGCCCGATCGAGGTGGCCACCACATTCATCTGCACCAGGATGTTTTGAATGAGATGCGAGCGGAGGTCGTGATAGTGGTTACCAAGCGCGAATATGCTAAATACCAATAGCATGCTCAAGGTCATTGCCAATTCTGTCAGCAGTAATTTCTCGGCGATTTTCAGGTTACGAAACAGTCTCAACATACACGCTTAATCGTTAATAATATTGGTCGCCAATTTCAACAGTCGTGCATCAAACATGATCCCGGTCTGTTTTGCCGGTTGTATGCGCAAATCAAACTGGTAACGTTTATCCTGGGCGTTAATCACCACATGGCCATAGTCGGCAAATTTGTTCCCGGCATGTACCACGGTCAATACGACCTCTTTTTGAATGAACTGTTGCAATTCCAGCGGCTTTTGTGGAATAAAGTCCTGAATATACAACAGATTGCAGCGTTTCACGTCAGCGATTGTTTTCAATGACACTAAAAACACCGGCAAATTCTGTAGTTTTTGTGATTCCAGGGTGGTGGATTGCAGATAACCTATATCTTCTTCAAACGCACAGATGTTATAGGCCTCTTGCGGCAGGCGATTTGGCGTCTGGCTCAGCAGGGCAAAGTTGTAAATCAGTTCAGAGGTCGTTTCCCGCATGTCATGTGGCGCTGAAGCGGCCCAGCCGATATTGGCGGTTGCCAGCCCAAGGCATAACAGCAGCAAGGTCAGGGCAGTGGTGATGGTTGTGCTTGAAGCATGTCGTGGTTTTATTTTCTCACGGCGGCCAGGCTGCAACATAACGGGTAAATGATGGGAGACATAGCCGGGGAAAAGTGACATCACCAGGCTGAGTCGCTGCGTTCTCCTGCAAAAGCTAGGTTTCATTTTCAGGCTGAACTCCCTTGAAGTGTCATCGGGGAGCGCCACTGACTATCCTTTTGCGACAGGTGCAGGCAATTAGCGCTTAACAATGAAACATCATACCTTGTGGCGCAAAATCTACAATCTAAAACACTGATAAATTCTGTATGTATATGATAATCAAATTATTTTAGTGTTATGTGTGGATTAGGCCATCGCTGCCGGTGCACAATCAGTACTGGCTGCGTGCTGTTTGCAGGTGGGTGGCGGGTTTTAAATCAAAGGCGACACAGATGCGGTTTGCCTCTGCATGAAAGGGGATGGTTCTGTGGAACAGAGAAGAAGGGAACAGCACAATATCGCCCACGCCAGGCTTGATAAAACTGGTGGGGAAATTGTCATGTAACTTCGGGTAACCGTCGCCATGTGTGCCGTATTCAAAAGCGCCTTCTTTCGGGTCTGCGGTCTCCGGCATGGCCAGGTAAACCGCGCCGCTGATCCAGCCTATTTCATGGATGTGTGCATCCAGGTGACCGCCCTTTTGCATATTGACGTACCACGAACTGGTAAATTCCAGCGCTTCAGGAAAGTGCGTGATCAGCGCGCATTGCGCCTGCTGGAAGTGCTGCTGGTAAAGCCGGAACTCGCGTTTAACCAATTCACCCAGTGTGCGGAAAGCCGCTTCCGGTCGCTTGAACAAATTACCTGCGGATTGCTTGCCATTCGTCAGCCGCGCCTGTTTGCGCTCTGCGATATCGGTCTGCGCGATATTATGCAGCAGCTCGGCCAGTAGCGCGCTGCCAGGCGCCAGTTCAGGGATGCGCCGGTGATAAACGAATTCCAGCCCGTTGGCACAAAACTGGTAGGGGTCAGCCTCACCGTGATTGATACTGTAATGGCTGGATAAGGTAGCAATAAACGGCGCAGTGTGCGGGCCTTGCGTGATCACCTCGGCGCGTAGCTGCTTAAAAGCTTCAAACTTTTCAGCCTGGTACAGGCAATACAGCACCCGCGATTGCCAGTCATCGAGTTGCGAGCGTTGAAAGTAAGGGATCGCTTCTTCATAGCGTTTTGCCAGGTAAAGAAACTCGCCCATATTGTAGTTGGCGCCCGCATGCTCGGGATATCGCTGCAGTGCTTGCTGGTAATGCTGCACCGCCCTTGTCATATCGCCCTGGTCACGCCAGGTTTCGCCCAGGTTATTGTAGGCATCAGTGTAATTGGGGAACAATGCAATGGCACGTTCGTAGCTGCGCACGGCCTCATTCAAATGCCCCTGGTCGCGGTAGGCGGTGCCTAGATTAAAGTGGCCGCGCGCATCTTGAGGTTGTATGCGCAAGCCGGTTTGATAACTGGTGATCGCCTCATCCAGGCGACCTTGCTTTTGTAACAAGGTACCCAGGTTGCCGTGCGCCTCAAAAAACTGCGGGTTAAGCGCAATGGCTTTGCGGTAAGCTTGTTCTGCCTGCGGCAGCTGATTTAAATGCGTTAATACAATGGCCTGGTTAAACCAGAGTTCCACATTATTGGGTTGCAGCTTTAATGCTTGCGTATAGGCCTGGGCTGCCTCGGGGTATTGCTGGCTTTGGTCTAATGCCAGCGCAAGCAGGTGGTGCAAGATGAACTCACGTGGAAATTGAGCGGCCAGCTGGCGCGCACGGCTCGCGACAGTGGCGAATTGTTGCGCATTCAGCTGCTGGATCAGTGCATTGATTTCTTGCGGGAGGGAGAGTGCCATGATGCGTCATTCCTAAGGTTGTTACAATTTTGTAACATATCTTACAATTCTGCAAGGTTCAGGCAATTCTGCAAGGTTCAGGCACTTTGAGTTAGAACAGAAAAATGACGGGATTGGCGTTTTAAAGTCCAAAGTTTAAAGCGTCATTAATCTAGATCAGGCTGGCGTACTATTGATCTGCGCATGGTTGGATAATTGTTTCAACAGGCGTACGGCGATCTTGGGGTCTTCCTGCAATAGATCTTCTATGCATTCGGCATCGATTTCAATTACCGCTGCTTGCTCAGACACCACTACCGCACTGGCGGTGACCGGCTGGGCAGAAAACAGGGCGATATCGCCAAAGAAATCGCCGTATTGCAGGGTGCGTATGGTTTTGTCTGTGCCATCCGGCAGTCGCTGAATCAGGTGTAGCGTGCCTTCCACCACCATGTAGTAGTGATGATTGGCGTCGCCCTGATTGAAGATGTAACTGCCATTGGTGTAAGTTTTGCCGTATTTATGCATCAGTGTCTGCAGATAATGTTGCTGGTTGGGGATGTCATCAAATAGTCCTTTCAGCAGCAACACATCTTTTTGTCTGAGGGTGACCATCAACTCAAAGCCGATCAGGAAGATCGCAAAATTCAGGTAAAGCCAGCTAATGGAAACGAACATGGCTTTCATGCTGCCAAACACCGCACCGAAGTTTTTATTCACACTCAGGAACAAGCCAAAGGCCGGGCGCATCAGCAGCCATAAGCCGGCAGTCAATAATGCCGAGAGTAACAAGTGGCGCCACTGTACATGCAAAGGGCAAAAAGTGCGGTAAAACCCGGCGATCAGCAGGGTGGTGAGCAAGAGCGAAAGCAGCCCGCCGACAAAATTAATCAGCGCAGAGGGTAAATGTACGGCCAGAAATACAATGACAGATTCCAGCACAAAACCTGCGGCAGTAAACAGGAAGAAAACCAGCAGCACACCAAGCACGGCCATGACATCGCGGAATTTCTTGTTCCAGAAAGACGGCACATCATGGCGGCTGGCGATCTGGTAAAAGCTGGAGCGCATGGCCGCCGCCAGTGGGGTAATGGTCCATAACAGGATAAAAAAGCCCACCGCCCCCCAGGCCGCTTTGGTCTGTGTGTTGTTGTAGACCTCAATCATGATGCGCTGGCTGAATTCCGGTAACAAATTACTGGTCAGTATGGCCAGTTTGACGATGGCATAGTCTGATGAGTAGACCATGTGGCTAATCAGAAAGAAGATCAGGATGATCAGCGGAATCAGCGCAAACAGAGCATAAAACGACAATGCGGCAGACAAACCCATCAGGCGATGTTTGTTCACCCCTTGCAGGGTGGTTTTAATGACAAAGAGCGGCGTGGAATACACATAAGGCAAAAAGTACTGTCGCAACGCGTGCCAGTGACTTTTTAGTCTGATTAAACTGCTTGTCAGCATTAACGGGGTCCCATTACCTTATTTGTGTTTATAAAGCTACCAGCGCTTTGTAGCGTTCAGTTGCCGCCAGTAATGCCTGGCAAGTGCCTTTCTCCATGGCAGAATGCCCTGCGTCCGGCACCATGACCAGTGTGGCGTGCGGCATGGCGCGGGAGAGTTGCCAGGCCGTTTGTGGCGGACACACCATGTCATAGCGGCCTTGCACTATGGTCGTCGGGATATCGCGTAATGTCGTCGCTGCTGACTTGAGCAGCTGTTCGCCATCAATAAAACATAAGTGCTGGATATAGTGAATCTGTACGCGCGCACGGGCCAGCTCAGTGGCGCCGTCTACTGCGGAAGCATCTTTGGCTGGACTTGCTTTAACGGATTCAGTTTGCGCCAGATTGGTTTGACTTTGGTTAACCGTTTCCCGACGCTCTTGTTTCGAACTATCTGATTTAGGCACCAGGCTCATGATGCTGGATTCAAACGCATTCCAGCGGATCGCTGCCGGAATACTGATCGCCGTATCCGCATTGAACACCAGGTTTGCGTAGTGGCCCAGGATATTTTCCTGCTGGCTTAATGGCACCCCTTCCAGCAGTGTATGCCAGGCTTCCGGGAAAAATAGGGCCACTTCGCCTAGAAACCACCTGATTTCTTGCGGCCTGCTTAAAAATATCCCCCTTAATGTCAGGCTGATAATGTCGCCTGCATGCTGGGTGGCATAAGCCAGCGCCAGTGTGCTGCCCCATGAGCCGCCGAAAACATGCCATTGCCCTATATTCAGGTGCTTGCGTATCGCCGCAATGTCTTCAACCAATGTCTGGGTGGTGTTGTCCTGCGTCTCGCCGGCAGGTTGGCTGCGGCCACATCCGCGTTGATCAAACAGAATGATGCGGTAATACGCCGGGTCAAAAAAGCGGCGTTGTGCAGGATTGCAGCCACTGCCGGGACCGCCATGTAAAAAGATGACAGGCACGCCATCGCGGTTGCCGCATTGTTCAATATAAATCGCATGCGTGGCACTGACTTTTAACAGTTCATGCTGGTAGGGCGTACATTCTGGATAAAGACTTAAATCATTCATGAAGTATATTTTTTCTGGGCTGGTGAATTAACTATCTGATTTTTAGGCTATTTTTTCAAGCAGATTTTGCTTAAAAAAAATAACAAAATCAAAGATGAAAAAAGTGTAACCAATTTGTAACGAAAGTGTTGCAATTGAAAACAAATTGTTCTATATTGCAATCCTCATATGCGGCAAAGTGTGAATTTCTACAGTTAGTCGGGAAATTTTCCCTAGTCGGCATTGTGTAAAGTATGCGGACAATTTAGTACTCCAATCCTAGTGGATGCAAATTGAATGTGTACTTAATATTAAACCCTTAGTATCAACTTTGGAGATCAATATGCAAGTTAATAAAATCAAACTGGCTTTGGGCCTGGTAGCAGCGTTGCCTTTAGTGGCATTTGCTGCAGCAGACCAAGAAGCAGCAATGAAAGATGCAAACAACTGGGTTCACCCACGTGGTCAACACAATAACCAAGGTTACAGCGCGCTGTCACAAGTTAACAAAGGCAACGTTAAAAACCTGAAAGCTGCATGGACATTCGCTACCGGTGTAAACCGTGGTCACGAAGGTTCTCCAGTAGTTGTGGGCAACATGATGTATCTGCACACAGCTTTCCCAAACAACGTATACGCTCTGGATTTGAACGATAATCAAAAAATCGTTTGGTCCTATTTCCCAAAACAAGACCCTAGCGTTCAAGCAGTTTTGTGCTGTGACAACGTATCTCGTGGTCTGGGCTACGGCGACGGTAAAATCTTCCTGCAACAGAACGACGGCGTTCTGATTGCTTTGGATGCAAAAACCGGTGCTAAAGTATGGGATGTTAAAAACACTGATCCTAAAGTCGGTGCAACTAACACTAACGCTCCACACGTAATTAAAGACAAAGTATTGACCGGTTGTTCAGGTGCTGAATTCGGCGTACGTTGCTTTATCCAGGCTTACAACATCAAAGATGGTTCAGTTGCTTGGAAAGCTTACTCTACAGGTCCTGATGCTGAAGTTCTGATCGGTGCTGACTTTAACAAAGAAAATCCACAATACAGCGCGCTGTCAGTTTACCAAGACGTAAACGGCGGTAACAAAGAAGGTGGTTCTTTCAAAAAATTAGCTAACGACCAAATCAAAACTGGCGAAAAAGAACTGGGTACACGTACCTGGTTGAAACCACAAGCTGTTAAAGACGGCTGGCAACATGGTGGTGGTTCCGTATGGGGCTGGTGGCCATATGATCCAAAAACAAACCTGGTTTACTACGGTACAGGTAACCCATCCGTTTGGAACCCAGACGTACGTCCAGGCGACAACAAATGGTCTATGACTATTTTTGCTCGTGACTTAGACACTGGCGTGGCTAAATGGGGCATGCAAATGACTCCACACGATGAGTGGGACTACGATGGTATTAACGAAGTCATCCTGTTCGACAAAGGTGGCAAAACATACGCATGGCACCATGACCGTAACGGCTTCCTGTACACATGGCAAGCTAACAACGGTACATTGGTTGCAGCTGAAAAAGTGCATCCATTTGTTAACTGGGCTAACAACGTTGACCTGAAAACAGGCGTGCCTGACAAACTGGCATCTGCTTCTACTCACCAAGACTACAATGCTAAGGGTGTTTGCCCAGCTGCTTTGGGTACTAAAGACCAACAGCCTGCTGCTTACTCTCCAAAAACAGGTTTGGTATACACACCATTGAACCACGTGTGTATGACATACGAGCCAGTTGAATCCAAGTACGTTGCTGGTCAACCATGGGTTGGTGCTACTTTGACTATGTTTGCTGGTCCTGACGGCGTAATGGGTGGCTTCGGCGCTTATGATCCATTGACCAACAAAAAAGTTTGGTACAACAAAGAGAAGTTCTCTGCTTGGGGTGGTGCTTTAACTACTTCTACTAACATTGTGTTCTACGGTACTTTGGATCGTTGGTTCAAAGCTGTTGATGCACAAAACGGTAAAGAGCTGTGGAAATTCCAAGTTGGTTCAGGTGTGATCGGTAACGCATTCACCTACGGCAACAAAGGTAAACAATACGTTGGCGTATTCTCCGGTATCGGTGGATGGGCTGGTGTTGCGATGAACCTGGGTATGACTAACGACACAGACGCACTGGGTGCTGCTGGTGGTTACAAAGAGTTGACCAAGTACAACGCTGCTCCTGGCGGCGGTGGTTTGAATGTATTCTCACTGTAATTTGGGATTTATCTCAAGTTAACTTAAGAAATACGTTGACTCCTCTAACACCCTGCTTCGGCAGGGTGTTTTTTTATAAATCATGGCATTTTGTGTGTGCCTGACATGATTTATGAAAAAACATAACGTTGGCTACAAATGCGTACTGATTCAAGTTAATATGGGAAACTTTGTTGCGATTTAAGAGAACTTTTCATATATCGAAAGTTCAAAAAACAACAGGTTGAAAATATATAAAAGGATGAAATCAAGATGAAAATGACATGGAAGTTACTGGGTGTGATTGGGTTAATGTGGGTAGCGCAAACAACGGTGTTTGCCGAGGAAATTGATATTCCCTCCATCAACCCTGATGAAGGCAGGATTGGTGAAGTGCGCCGCGTGGCCGATGAATCAGAATTCAAGGTCTGTTCTGACCCTGACAACATGCCGTACTCCAACATCAAACTGGAAGGGTTTGAGGACAAGATCGCCAAAGTGCTGGCAGATGATCTTGGTAAAAAATTGACCTACCAGTATGCCTATAACCGCCAGGGCTTTTTGCGTAATACCATTAATGCCATGCGATGTGATGTCATTATCGGCATGACCTCTGATTTTGACGGTCTGCGTACATCCAAACCTTATTACCGTTCTGGTCATGTATTTGTCTGGCGCAAAGATAGTAACTACGACATTACCAACTGGGATTCTCCTGACCTGAAAAAAGGCATCATCGGGATTGTTGGCCAAAGCCCTGCAACCATTCCTTTAAATGATTACAACCTGATGACCAATGCACGTCCTTACCGCATGCAACGCGATTTGAATTTGCCGACCAGCTTTATGATTGATGATCTGGTGGCCGGCAAGATCGATGTGGCGATTATGTGGGCGCCGATTGCTGGCTATTACGCAAAGCAATCCAAAGTGCCGCTTGAGTTGCGCATGATTCCTGAATACAACAAGGTGAACCTGAAAGGTAAAGAGTACTGGAATATCTCTGTTGCCGTCAGAATGAAAGATAAAGACCGCATCAAAATGATCAACGAAGCGCTAGAGCGCAATAAGGACAAGATCGATGCGATCCTGAAAGACTATGGTATCCCGACCGTCCCGGTGGTTGAGGGTGACAGTGTGTACAAAAAATAACACTCAATTGAAAAAATATTATAAACAGGGCTCTATTAATGACAATGGAAAAAAAACCCAGTAAAATCGAGCACTTGTTTTGAAATGGCCACGTGAAAGATTCTGAAGATTATTCGGAAATATTCGTCAACCGTTTCTGAAACGATTCGTTAAATGAGCATGCGTTAATTATTAGGTTTTCAATTAACGCCGCTCATTTTGTTTAGGATTAGGAGACAACATGTTAGGCAACAAAATTAAATCAGCTGTGATGATTTCCCTGTTGGCTTTTGCTACAGGTGCAGTGGCTGATATTACTTTTTCGGCTACTCAAGACGGATCTACCATCAATATTGATAAAGCCATGTTTGATACCGATGCAGCTAAAGAATTCTTAGCGACAGGTAAAAACCCATATATCGGTAACGAAGCTGCAATTAAAGCAGGTAAAAAGAAATTTAACCTGTATTCATGTGTTGCCTGTCACGGTGGTAAAGGTGAAGGCGCGGTTGGTCCAGGCTTGATCGGTGCTAACTTCCGTTATGCTAAAGACGGCACTAACAAAGGCATGTTCGAAACCATCTGGCACGGTACTAATGGTGGCATGGGTGCTAAAGGTTATGGCTTGATGGCTCCAGATGATGGCTTGAAACCAGATGAAGTATTGCAAGTGATTGCTTTCATCCGTAGTAATAGTGTTGTAAAAGCTACTGGTAACGAATAATAATAATACCAACTTAAAACGGTCACCTTGGTGACCGTTTTTTGTTTTTATGGCACAATGATTCAGTCAGTTTTATCAATAATAAAAACAAGAAAAAACTGTTTTATTTCAAGGAAAATTCTTACTTAAAGGTATGGGGGCAATCATGAGAAGTTTGTTGTTAACGTCAGTTCTGGCAGCACTGCTGGCCGCATGTGGTAATAGTGGTCAATCATCAGGCGCTGGTGCTGAGTCATCTGAGGATATTAAAGCGATTAAATTTGAAGCGACCCAGGATGGATCGCCTCTGCAAATCGACCTCAAAATGTTTGATACACCGGGTGCGAAAGAGTTTTTAAGCACAGGCAAGAACCCTTACATCGGTAAAGAAGACGCCATCAAAGAAGGTAAGAAGAAATTCAACCTGTTCTCCTGCGTAGCCTGCCATGGTGGTCACGGTGAAGGTGCGGTTGGGCCTGGTCTGATTGGTGATAACTTCCGTTATGCCAAAAATGCGACCAATAAAGGGATGTTTGAAACCATCTGGCACGGCACTAACGGTGGTATGGGTGCTAAAGGTTTTGGCTTGATGGCGCCTGATGATGGCTTAAAGCCTGATGATGTATTGAAAGTGATCGCTTTTATTCGTAGCCATGCAAAAATCACAGGTAACGAATAGCTGTATAATGTAGTTGTTGTGCGCGCTTGGCTGTACGGCAGGCGCGCTTTTTTATTGAAGGATATAAGTGTGACGGATGAAAATAATTTACACCATGTCATCATCGTAGGTGGTGGTGCAGGTGGCCTGGAATTGGCGACAAAGTTGGGAGATTCTCTCGGAAAAAAGAAGAAGGCTCGCATCACGCTGATTGATAGTACCAGAACACATGTATGGAAACCGTTATTACATGAGATCGCTGCCGGCAGCATGGATCCGGATCGCCATGAACTGGATTACCTTGCGCAAGCGCACTGGCATCATTTTAAATTTCGTCTGGGGCGCATGGATGGCTTGAATCGTGCGACGCGCGAGGTCAGCCTGGCGCCTTTCCTGGACGAAGATGGCAATGAAGTCATTGCGCACCGTACATTCAAGTACGACACCCTGATTATTGCCGTTGGCAGTACCACCAACGACTTTGGTATCAAAGGCGCGCGTGAATATTCGTTGGCGCTGGACACACACTCCCAGGCACAAAAATTCCACCGTTACCTGCATAACGCATTGTTGCGCGCGCAGACACAACCAGAGCCATTGAAACCAGGGCAGCTGGAAGTGGCTATTGTCGGCGCAGGCGCCACCGGCGTAGAGCTGGCAGCTGAGTTGCACAATACCACGCGCGAATTGACCGCTTATGGCTTGGACAAGATCGACCCTGACCGCGATGTGAAGATCTCACTGATAGAAGCCAGTGATCGTATCTTGCCTGCGTTGCCGAACAAGCTTTCTTATGCGGTGGATGTCGAGTTGCGCAAATTGCGTGTCAATGTGTTCACCGGTGAGCGCGTGACAGAAGTTTCTCCTAAAGGCATCACCACGCACAGTGGCCGTTTTATTCCCGCGGAGTTAGTGGTATGGGCGGCGGGCATCAAGGCACCGGATTTTCTCAAGGATATTGATGGCCTGGAAACGAATAGGATCAATCAGTTAGTCGTTAACCAGCATTTGCAGACCACGCGCGATGAGCATATTTTTGCTTTTGGTGATTGTGCTGCCTGCCCATGGCTGGGACACGATACAACGGTGCCGCCACGTGCACAGGCTGCGCATCAGGAAGCTTCCTTGCTGGTAAAAACGGTGAAAGCACGCGTAGCCGGTAAAGAGACGCTGCCAGAGTTCCATTATCGCGATTATGGCTCATTGGTCAACCTGGGCAAATACTCCACAGTTGGCAGCTTGATGGGTGCGGTAGCTGGAGGCAGCATGTATATTCAAGGCTTGTTTGCCAGAGTGATGTACCGCAGCCTGTATAAAATGCACCTGATGGCTTTGCATGGCGTACTGGCTGTGATTGTGCATAGCATAGGCCGCCTCATTTCCAGACGTACGGAACCGCATGTAAAATTGCACTAATGTTGTAGCATGTAGATCAGGTTCAGATAACAAAAGGGCGCTTAAAGCGCCCTTTTGTTATGCTGGAAACTCAGCATGCATTCTAAGGATTGATCCTATTCAAAGCACTCAGCGTTGTATATGTTTACGGTAGAAAAATGTAATCAGCGACATGCTTACAATAATAAACACGCCAAAGATGGCAACAATGGTATTGATCTCGAACTGCGCACCCACCATCCAGGTATAAGCACCCAGCAACAACAGAATGCCGATATTTTCGTTGAAATTCTGCACGGCAATCGAGTGCCCGGCGCCAAGTAAATGATGGCCTCGATGTTGCAGCAGGGAGTTGAGCGGCACCAGGAAATAGCCCGATAACACGCCGATCACAAACAGTAAAACCGCCGCGACTACAGGGTTGGTGATCAATACCATGCTGATCACCAGGATACCCATATAAATACCGGCTGGTAGCACTTTAACGGCATTTTCCAGCTGTACATAGCGCGAGGCGATGACTGAGCCAGCGGCAATACCCACAGCCAGGATGGCGATCAGGTAAGTCGCTTCCTGCTGGGTAAAGCCCAGCTTAACATCCGCCCACTTCAGCACCACGAACTGCAAGGTCGCACCTGCACCCCAGAACAATGTCGTTACTGCCAATGAAACTTGTCCCTGCGGGTCTTTCCATAAAGTAATAAACGCGTGCCAGAAATCTTTCAGCAGAAATCGCAGCGTCTTTTGTTCTACCTTATGGTCGATAGGCACTTTAGGAATAAAGTAATTAAATGCCGCGGCCAGCAGGTAAAGCAAGGTGATAAAAGCAATGCCTACATAAGGGCTGGTCGCTGCAGCAATGGTAGAGCCAAACACCGGCCCTAAGATAATCGCAGTAACGGTGGTGCCTTCCATCCAGGCATTAGCCTTGATCAGCAGGTGCGAGGGCAGCATCTCCGTCAGGATGCCGTATTTGGCCGGGGAATAAGCCGCAGCACCAATGCCGACCACCGCGTAGGCGTATAACGGCGGCACGCCCGCCAAGGCCAGCAAACAGCCTATAAACTTCAGGCCGTTGCTCAAAAACATGACCCGGCCTTTGGGCAGGGCGTCTGCAAACGGGCCGACAAACGGCGCCAGCACAATGTAGGAGATGACAAAAAACTCGCGCAACAACGGTTCGTGCCAGGTTGGCGCGTTCAGTTGGGCGAGCAGGGCGATTGCCGCAAACAGCAGGGCATTATCGGCGATTGCCGATAAAAACTGAGCAATCAGTAATGTATAAAAGCCTTTGACCATAACATAGGGCAGACCTGCGTCTACAACACCTCTGCCGCAAAGTCCGCCAGACGGGAGCGCTCGCCGCGAATCAAGGTGATATGGCCGTTATGCTGCCAGTTCTTGAAGCGGTCAACCACATAAGTGAGGCCTGAGCTGCCCTCAGTCAGATAAGGCGTATCAATTTGGGCGATATTACCCAAACAGACCACCTTGGTACCCGGACCCGCACGCGTGATCAGGGTTTTCATTTGTTTTGGTGTCAGGTTTTGTGCCTCATCAATAATCAGGAACTTGTTGAGGAAGGTACGGCCACGCATAAAGTTCAGCGATTTGATCTTGATGCGGGTACGGATCAGATCCTGCGTTGCAGCACGGCCCCATTCGCCAACATCCTCATCTGTCTTGTTCAAGACATCCAGGTTATCTTCCAGCGCACCCATCCATGGTGCCATTTTCTCTTCTTCAGTGCCTGGCAAGAAGCCGATATCTTCACCCACCGGCACCGTGACACGGGTCATGATGATTTCAGAATAACGTTTTTTATCCAGCGTTTGCGTCAATGCGGCAGCCAGTGTCAGCAATGTTTTGCCGGTACCGGCCTGGCCCAGCAAAGTGACGAAATCTATCTCCGGGTCCATCAACAGGTTCAGGGCAAAGTTCTGTTCGCGGTTGCGCGCCGTGATGCCCCACACATTGTGTTTGGGGATAGCGTGATCCTGCACCACTTCAAGCACCGCTGAGTTATCTTCAAGTTTGCGCACAATCGCGTGAAATGGTTTGTTGTATTCGTAAAACACAAACTCATTGATCAGCAGCGATTTCACAATCGGGCCGTTGATCTTGTAAAACATGCGGCCTGCCTCCTGCCAGGAGTGCATATCCTTGCTATGCGCTTCCCAGAAGTCTTCCGGTAGCTCGCGCAAGCCGGTGTATAGCAACTCACTGTCTTCCAGCACCTTGTCATTAAAGTAGTCTTCAGACGGCACACCCATGGCGCGTGCCTTGATACGGATATTGATATCCTTGCTGACCAGGATGACATTACGGTCCGGGGATTGTTTTTTGAGTGCCAGGACGACACTGATGATCTGGTTATCTGCTTTACTACCCGCCAACCCTGGCAGGTCGGTAGGGACATGTTCGGTCTGGAAAAACAGTTTCCCGCTCAGGTGGCGATTGCCCTTGATTGCCAGTTGACAGCCAGCTTCCAGATTGTCGGTGTCGACGCCACCCATGATTTCTTCAAGAAACCGGCTGGCCTGGCGCGCATTGCGGGCAACTTCGGTCAGCCCTTTTTTGCCATTGTCCAACTCTTCCAGGGTCACCATCGGCAAATACACATCATGTTCTTCAAACCTGAACAACGATGAAGGATCGTGCATCAGTACATTGGTATCCAGAACGAACAACTTAGTTTGCGGAGCACGTGCCATAAGAAATCACTTTATGAGTGGAAAGATTGGATGCTGGCCAGTACTTCAGCGGCATGGCCATCGACCTTTACACCACGCCACTCGCGGACAATGGTGCCTTTTGGGTCTATTAAAAACGTACTGCGCTCAATGCCACGTACCTGTTTCCCGTACATGTTTTTCATCTTGATCACATTCAATGACTGACAGGCGACCTCATCCACGTCTGAGATCAGTTCAAACGGGAAAGTATATTTGGCCTTGAAATTCTCATGCGATTTGAGGCTGTCGCGCGAAATGCCGAACACTACGGCATTGGCGGCAGTGAATTCGGCATGCATGTCTCGAAACTGAACGCCTTGGGTGGTGCAGCCAGGGGTGGCGTCTTTGGGGTAAAAATACAAAACAACGAATTTTCCCAAATAGTCACTGACTTTGAATTGAAGGCCGGAGGTTGCCGGTAAGGATAATGCGGGAGCAGGTGAATTCAACATAATATTCGTGGCAGATGCTTAACCACATTGTTGATAAAAAACCAAAATTAAGCAAGCACAAAAAGAAAATTTTCCAAGCCGCTGTGCAAGTCGCTCATAAACACCGATATGCGGTGTGGCCGCCTTATTGCGGCAGAGAAATAGTGATGCGCGTGCCTTTACCCGCCTGGCTTTCAAATTGCATGGACCCGGCAAGCTCCTCGCAGACTTTAAAGGCAAACGGGATGCCCAGGCCAGTCCCGAAGCGCTTGGTGGTGGGGCCGGGAGTGATGGCATGCGGGTCAGGTTTAAATGGCATGCCTGGCCCCTGGTCGATAATTACCAGGGTCAATATATTATCCAGTAGCGAACATTGAATCTGGATATCTGTGCCTTTGGGCGATGCTTCCGAGGCATTCAGCAGCAAGTTGTACAGCATTTGCTCCAGCAGATGTTCATCCGTCAGGATCAGGCGTTTGATATTGGCGCTGTCTTCAATGACTTTTATTTTTTTCTCATTCAGTTTGGGCTGCAACGTCATGATGGCGCCCTGCACGATCGAAGAAAGCATCAACTGGTTCAGCATCGGTTTGATCGGGTGCAAATAAGAAAGCAAACTGCCAGTCCATCTTTCTAGGCGATCCACCGTGTGGATAATGCCATGCACCGACTCCTGCGTATCTTTATCCGGGGCATCAATCACCTGTGCGGTAGCGCGTATGCTGGCGAGCGGGTTACGGATATTGTGCGCCAGCATAGGCACGAGCAGGCCCAGGGCCGCCTGCTTCTCACTTTTGACCAGTGCGTCCCGGCTCAACGCCAGGTCTTCGGCCATTTTATTGATCTCTTTGGATAACACCGCCAGTTCTTCAGCGCCCGCTTCCGGCACCTGATGGCTCAGGTTGCCCGCACTGATGGCATTAGTGGCGAGCATGATGTCATTAATGGGTTTGACGATAGACCGTTTCAGAATGCGGCGTGAGTAGAGTATCAACACGCAGGCCAGCAACAGCGGCAGCGAGAGCACAGCGATAGAGCTACTCCTGGCATCATCCAGGCGATTCTTGATCTCACTCTGTTTGATCATCAGCAGGTGTTCGGCACGCTTGGAGACTTCTTCGTAGTGCGAGAAAATACCAGTCTCGATATCCTGGTAAATGGATTTTTGCGCCTGCTTGTTGGGGTTGTGCTGGTAGCGGTAGAACAGGGTAGGCGCTTCATTCACCAGCTTGCGGTATTTACTCTCGATCTCGCTCAGCGCGGTGCGTTCCTCTTCATCAATGGCAATGCTTTGCAAACGCTGTAAATGCACCAGGATGGAAGTGGTGTATTGATTGTATTCATTGAGCGCATTTTCTTCCTGCAGAAAAAAAGCATCGAATAATTCTTTGACCTGGCGGTACAAGTCACCCCTGACCAGGTAAATCTCCTGGATCACCATATTGATACGCTGCGATTGCTTGGAAGCTTTATCCCATAGGTAAATACCGTAGCCGCCACTGGCCACCGCCAGGATGATCAGGGCAATAAAGTACAGGTCATGAAACAGCAATAAATGCCTGAGCGATTTGCCATAAGCCCGCTGCGTGAATGCTGTTTTGAATGTTCGTTTGAAAAATGCCATATGCCGCGGGCTTAGCTCGACAGTTTGAAACTGACGGTGACAATAATATTGTTGATTCTACCGCGCAAAATCTCATTAAAGTGCGGCTTTAGCTGCGACTTCTGCGCCGCCGCCAGGGCTGCATCGTCAATCGCTTTATTGCCGCTGGACTCCACCACTTCTATGCCGGTGATCTCGCCGTGGTCGTCAATATTAATCTTCAGTTTTACATCGCCTTCAATACCCCTGTCCTGCGCGATTCTGGGGTAGCGCTGGTTTTTCTTGAGCTCGCGATGCGCGGCATTTTTAAAAGCATTACGCGCCGCTTCAATATCGCCGTCACTCGGGCCGGTGGCTTTGGGTGGTTCGGCTGGCGGCGCGGGTGGCGCTGGCGGTGGCACCACCACTTCGGATTTACTTTCACTTGCCGTTGGTTTCGCGGTGATCACTGCCGGGGCAGGCGCTTCTGCCACAGCGCGTGTTGGTTCTGACGGTGGTTCCACGATGGGTGATGCTTTTTGCGGCACCGGTTTTTGTTCAACCGGTTTGGTCTCGGGTTTTGGTGGTGGTTTCACCGGTTGTGGTTTGGGTGGCTCAGGCGTTGGTGGGGTGGGCTCAGGTTCTGCAGCCGGTAACACCGCCGCAGGCGGCGTTTCTTTTACCAGCTCGATCTGAATTTCCTGTTTGAGCACAGGTGGTTTTTCATAGGTAGGCTTGGGAATGAATATTACAATCAATGCATGTATCAACAGTGAGCCTATCAGGCACCACTCCAATGCATGTTTTAATTGTGTTGATTCTTTCAGTACGGCTTGCACGCCTAAATCCTAACCTTAAACCCCCATCACGACCCGACACTATAAGCTATTTTTTAGCATTCTTGCCAGTGCGAAAAGGTTTGTTTACCTAGCACACGCCGTGAAAAGGTTGCACTTCTACCAGCGTGCCTGCTGCCAGTGAGCCAGTTTTTTCATCAAGTACAATAAAGCAATTGGCCAGGCTCATGCTGCTTAAAATGCCGGAGCCTTGCTGGCCGGTGGTTCTCACTTTCCAGTCTGCGCCGTCTTTAAACAAGATGCCGCGCTGAAACTCAGTCCGGCCGGTGGCTTTTTTGATGGCGTTGACACATTCGACCTTGAATGTAGGCGATGCCTGGCTGGCTGCGCCCATCAGGTGCTTGAGTGCATCCTGCACAAACTGGTAGAACGTCACCATGGCTGAAACCGGGTTGCCAGGCAGGCCAAAATAATGGGCGCTGCCAATTTTTCCATAAGCCAGCGGGCGGCCAGGTTTCATATTGATCTTCCAGAACAATACCTGCCCGTGCTTGGCTAACAGTGCTTTCATAAAGTCTGCCTCGCCCACGGAAACGCCGCCTGTCGTGATCACCACATCATGTTCAGCCGCCGCTTGCAACAGGGTTTTTTCCAGGGCGTCCGGGTCATCTGTCACATTGCCAAGGTCATACATATCAACTCCTGCCGCTTGCAGCACGCCCCATAAGCTATAGCGGTTGCTGTCATAGATTTGCCCTTGCTGCAAAGGCTGGCCCAAGCTAACCAGCTCATCACCGGTGCTAAAGAAAGCGACTTTTAACGGGCGGTAGACTTCAATTTCCGCCACGCCCAGAGAAGCCAGCAGGCCCATATCCGCGGGTTCAATGCGATGTCCACGCGCCAGCACGGTTTGGCCAGTCGCGATGTCTTCACCGGTCAGGCGGATATTGGCTCCCGCCGCCGGTAATTTTATCAGGGTCACCCACTCGCCCTCTGTGGTGGTGTGCTCCTGCATGATCACTGTATCCACGGTTGGCGGAATCACAGCTCCAGTCATGATTTTGATGCAGCATCCATGCGGGATATCGGCAGTGAAAGGCGCACCTGCAAACGCAGTGCCTACGATGTTGAGCGCATTGCCTGCTTCAGCATGCCGGAAGGCAAAGCCATCCATGGCCGAATTATCATGGCCTGGCACGTTGATGCCCGAAGTCACCGGCACCGCTAATACACGCCCCAGGCTGGCCTTAATCGCCACTATTTCTGTCTCGCTCACCGGGCTTAAAAACTGTTGAATGTAATGGCGCGCCTGCGTGACCGACATGGCGTTTGGATCATAGTCATCCAGGCAAGAGGCATTGGCCGCTAAAGCAGAAAGGTCTAAATCAGGAAATTCAGGGAATTGTGGTTGCATGACAAATATTCACCAGTCGCGAAAACATTATTTTTACATACTAAACAGGCTATCACCATCTTCAAAGTGTCAGGTATTTTTTGAGACAGGCACTGATGTGCTCAGTCAGACGCATTGTTTTAATAGAGGAGAGTGCTTACTGCGGATGATTGATGTTAGTGAATGCTTGCTCATCTTCAAAATCAACAAAGGCGGGTGAATGTCTGGCTTGCCAGCCACTGACACGGCGTTGGCCGTCATTCAGAAATGCATCCAGGTCAGCACTTAATGAGCGATGCAGCAGGCAAAAAACCGGGTGGTCACCGCTGGCACTACGGGCGATGGCCACTAAAGTATTAGAGTCACGGATAGCCTGTGACAAGCGTGCGGCTAAATCCAGCGGTAACAGCGGCGAGTCGCATGGCACTGTCAGTATCCAGTCTGTCTGCGCATGCGCTAAACCGGCCTGAAAGCCTGCCAGAGGCCCATTAAACTGGTCAGTGGCATCTGTCACTACCGGAGCGCCATAGCTTGGATAAATATCGAAATTGCGATTGGCATTAATAATGACCTGATCCACTTGCGGCTGGATGCGTGCCAGCACATGCGCCACCATCGCCTTGCCCTGATAATCGACCAGGCCTTTATCAACGCCACCCATACGCATGCCGCGGCCACCGGCAAGAATAACTGCAGTGATCTGCATTTAACCGCCAGTATGCGACATAAAGCGGATCACGGCCGGTGCGGCACGCTGTAGATCAAAATCGTGCCCTTTGGGTTTGATGCGCATGCCATGCAATATGGCTTCCACCAGCGGGCCATCATCATGTGGGTGGGCGCGCAAAATCGGCATCAGGTCTATATTGTGTTCCTGCCCCAGGCATAAAAAGAGTTCGCCCTTGCAGGTGATGCGCACACGGTTGCAGCTTTCACAAAAGTTATGGCTATGCGGCGAAATAAAGCCGATTCTGGTTTTTTGGCCATTGACTTGCCAGTAGCGGGCTGGACCGCCCGTTTTGTGGGTGCTGGGGGTGAGTGAGAACTTACTTTTTAATAGCGTCAGTGTTTCATTATTGCTCACACAGCTGTTCTCGCGGTCATGATTGACCACGCCCAAAGGCATCTCTTCAATAAAACTGATGTCGATATGTTTGCTGATGGCAAAATTGACCAGATCGAATGCTTCGTCGTCATTGATGCCACGCATGAGCACGCTATTAAGCTTGATATTACTGAACCCGGCCTGAATGGCATGTTCCAGGCCAGACAGGACTTTTGCCAGGTCACCCACGCGGGTGATTTTGCGGAAACGCGCTTCATCCAGGCTGTCGAGCGAGATATTGATCCGATTCACCCCGGCTGCTTTCAGGGGCAGGCTAAACCTGTCGAGCTGACTGCCGTTGGTGGTAAGCAGGCATTCTTGCAAACCAGGCAGGTGGCCGATCTCTTCAAATAACCACATCGCATTTTTGCGCACCAGGGGTTCGCCACCGGTGATGCGTACCTTGCTGACGCCCATGCGCACAAATAATTTAACCAGACGTGCGCACTCTTCGAGCGATAACACTTCATGACGCGGCAGAAAGGTCATTTCTTCAGCCATGCAGTACTGGCAACGGAAATCGCAACGGTCCGTGATCGACAGGCGAATATAGTCCACGCGACGGCCAAACTGGTCGATCAACTGGGCAGGCATATTATTCGCAAAGGTCATGAAACTCATGAATGTTAAAGTAATCAATATATTATGCCCTTTTCCTGCTTTAACAAGGCATAAATAGAGGTTATTATTCGATGGTGATAGAATGTAACTGAATTGTAAATGCGAGGTTGGTTTGAACCAGATACTGAGCCATGAGCAGCAAACGCGCATTCAAGCGCATATTCAAGCACATCGTCTTGTACCGGGCGGTTTAATGCCGCTTTTACATGCGATACAGGATGATATCGGCTATGTACCAGAAGCCATTTATCCTGATATTTCCCACGCACTGGCCCTGTCGGTCGCCGAGGTGCATGGGGTTGTCAGCTTCTATCATCACTTCCGCACGCATCCCATAGGCAAGCACGTACTGCAAATCTGCCGCGCCGAATCCTGCCAGGCCATGGGCTCTGAAAAACTTGAGGCCGAACTTAAATCCAGGCTGGGTGTGGATTACCACCAAACCACTCAAGACGGCCAGGTCACCTTGCTGCCAGTGTATTGCCTGGGCAACTGTGGCTGTTCACCGGCGGTGATGCTGGATGACGAAGTGCATGGCCGTATGAATACCGAAAAAGTCGCTGAACTGATTGCCGAGGTGTGCCATGGTTAAAATCTATGTGCCGATTGACTCCACAGCGCTATCGCTAGGTGCCGGGCGCACTGCCAAAGCCATTGTGAATGAAGCACAGGCGCGCGGTATTGAAATCCAGTTGATCCGCAACGGTTCTCGCGGCCTGTTCTGGCTGGAACCCCTGGTCGAAGTCGAGCTGCCGCAAGGCCGTGTCGCATTTGGGCCGGTACAGCCCAAAGATGTCGCCAGCCTGTTCAATGCCGATTTTATTCATGCGCTCTTCGAATCAGCCCAAGCACATCCTTTGTATCTGGGACTGACTGAAGAACTACAGTGGCTGAAAAAACAGCAACGCCTGACATTTGCCCGTGTAGGCATTACTGATCCAGTCTCGCTGGAAGATTACCTAGCGCATGACGGCTACCAAGGATTGAAAAATGCATTGGCGCTCAGCGGTGCGGAGATCGTCAAGGCGGTGACTGATTCCGGCTTGCGCGGCCGTGGCGGTGCGGCTTTCCCTACCGGTATTAAATGGAATACCGTGCTCAATGCGCCAGCCGAACAGAAGTATGTCGTCTGCAATGCTGATGAAGGTGATTCTGGTACCTATTCTGACCGCATGATCATGGAAAATGATCCCTTTGTGTTGATTGAAGGGATGACGATCGCAGGTATGGCTGTCGGTGCCACCCAAGGCTATATCTATTTGCGCAGTGAGTATCCACATGCGCTCAACACCTTGAATGAAGCCATACGCAAGGCAACTCTGGCCGGCTATCTGGGTGAAAACATCCTGGCATCGGGCAAGGCTTTTCACCTGGAAGTCCGCAGGGCTGCAGGCGCTTATGTCTGCGGTGAAGAAACTTCATTGCTCGAGAGCCTGGAAGGCAAGCGTGGCCTGGTGCGTTTTAAACCGCCATTGCCAGCCATTGAAGGCCTGTTTGGCAAGCCGACCATTGTGAATAATGTGATTTCACTGGCGACCGTGCCTATCATTCTGCATCAAGGCGCACAGTATTACGCCGATTACGGCATGGGCCGTTCACGCGGCACGCTGCCTATCCAGCTGGCGGGTAACCTGAAGCAAACCGGTTTGGTTGAACTGGCTTTTGGCGCGACCTTACGTGAACTGTTGTATGACTATGGCGGTGGTTCAGCGTCTGGTCGTCCGATCCGCGCTGTGCAGGTGGGTGGGCCATTAGGCGCTTATCTGCCAGAAGAACAATTTGATACGCCACTGGATTATGAGGCGTTCAGCAAGATCTGGGCGGTGCTGGGGCACGGCGGCATTGTGGCATTTGATGATACCGCGGATATGGCCAAAATGGCCCGCTATGCGTTTGAGTTTTGTGCAATAGAAAGTTGCGGCAAATGTACGCCGTGCCGGATAGGTTCTACACGTGGTGTAGAAGTGATGGATAAAGTCATCGCGGGTAAAAACCATCCGCAGAATGTGCAGTTGCTGCGTGATTTGTCTGACACCATGTTAAATGGTTCTTTATGTGCGTTGGGGGGCATGACGCCTTATCCGGTGTTAAGCGCCCTCAATCATTTCCCTGAAGATTTTGGTCTAAGTAATAAAGAAGCGGCTGCCTAGGCAGCAGAGGTGACATTATGGATGACATCAAATATACCCCTACCCACCCAACAGTCCTGAAATACGATGCGGACAAAGACTATGGCACGCCTAGGTCTGACAGTGATGTGATGGTGACGCTGAACATTGACGGTGTGGAAGTGACCGTGCCGGAAGGCACCTCTATCATGCATGCCGCGCAATTGAGTGGCGTGACCGTGCCTAAACTGTGTGCCACCGATTCGCTGGAAGCCTTTGGCTCCTGTCGCTTGTGCCTGGTCGAGATCGAAGGGCGGCGCGGCTACCCGGCTTCGTGCACCACACCGGTGGCTTCTGGTATCAAAGTCAAAACGCAAACACCAAAACTGGCCGATGTACGCCGCGGCGTGATGGAATTATATATTTCCGACCATCCGCTGGATTGCCTGACCTGTGCCGCAAATGGTGACTGTGAGTTGCAGGATATGGCGGGTGCAGTCGGCCTGCGTGAAGTCCGTTACGGTTATGAAGGTGAGAACCACCTCGGCCAGGCGAAAGACGAATCCAACCCTTACTTTACGTTTGATGCGTCAAAATGCATTGTTTGCTCGCGTTGTGTGCGCGCCTGTGAAGAAACACAAGGCACTTTTGCATTAACGATCCAGGGCCGCGGCTTTGACAGCAAGGTATCCGCCGGTAACCAGAATTTCCTTGAATCTGAATGTGTCTCCTGTGGCGCCTGTGTGCAGGCTTGCCCTACCGCCACCCTGATGGAAAAAACCGTGATTGAGGCAGGTACGCCAGAACATAGCGTGACCACCACCTGTGCCTATTGCGGCGTAGGTTGTAGCTTTGATGCCGAGATGAAAGGCGAAGAAGTCGTGCGTATGACGCCGACCAAAGAAGGCGGGGCCAATCATGGGCATAGCTGCGTTAAAGGCCGGTTTGCCTGGGGTTATGCCACCCATGCGGACCGCATTACTACCCCTATGATACGCAAGAGTATCCATGATCCCTGGCAAAAAGTCGGCTGGGATGAGGCAATCAACTATGCCGCCAGCGAGATTCAACGTATCCAGGCCAAATATGGCAAGGATGCGGTCGGTGGCATTACTTCCAGCCGCTGTACCAATGAAGAAGTGTATGTGACACAGAAGCTGATACGGGCCGTCTTCGGCAGTAATAATGTAGATACCTGCGCACGCGTCTGCCACAGCCCTACCGGTTATGGCCTCAAGCAAACGCTGGGTGAATCGGCCGGTACGCAAACCTTTGACTCAGTGATGAAATCCGATGTGATTTTTGTGATGGGTGCCAACCCCACCGATGGTCACCCGGTGTTCGGCTCACTGATGAAACGCCGCCTGCGTGAAGGCGCCAAGCTGATTGTAGCCGATCCGCGCGCGATCGACCTGGTGGAAAACTCACCGCATATCCGTGCTGACTATCATTTGAATCTGCGTCCGGGCACCAATGTGGCATTGATCAGCGCCCTAGCGCATGTGGTGGTGACCGAAGGCCTGGTCAAGGAAGACTTTGTCAAAGCCCGCTGTGAGTGGGATTCTTTCGTCGCCTGGCGTGATTTTGTCGCCAAACCAGAAAACTCCCCCGAAGCATTGGCGAAAGATCTGGGGCTGGACCCACAGAAAATACGCGAAGCGGCACGCCTGTTTGCCACCGGCGGCAATGCCGCTATTTACTATGGCCTGGGTGTGACCGAGCATAGCCAGGGTTCGACTACCGTGATGGGCATCGCCAACCTGGCCATGGCGACCGGCAATATTGGTCGCGAAGGTGTAGGCGTCAACCCGCTACGTGGGCAGAACAACGTACAAGGCTCTTGTGACATGGGTTCCATGCCGCACGAATTCCCCGGCTATCGCCATGTATCGGATAACGAAACCCGCGCATTGTTTGAAGCCGCCTGGGGCGTGACATTAAGTGCTGACCCTGGCTTGCGTATCCCGAATATGCTGGACCTGGCGGCAGAAGGCAGCTTTAAAGCCGTCTATTGCGTAGGTGAAGACATTGCGCAATCTGACCCGGATACCCAGCACGTCACACATGCGCTTGAAAGCATGGAATGTGTCATCGTGCAGGATTTGTTCCTGAACGAGACCGCCAAATTTGCCCATGTGTTTTTCCCCGGTGCTTCATTCCTGGAGAAGAATGGGACTTTTACCAATGCCGAGCGCCGTATTTCGCCGGTGCGCAAAGTCATGTCGCCAAAAAATGGCCTCAGAGATGATGGCAAACACGAGGCCGGCCTGGAAGATTGGGAAATTACAGCCAGGTTCTCAGAGGCATTGGGTTACCCCATGCATTACACGCACGCCAGCGATATCATGGATGAGATCGCAGCGCTTACCCCAACCTTCAATGGCGTCAGCTTTAAGAAACTCGACGAAATGGGCAGTATCCAGTGGCCATGTAATGATGAAGCACCCGCTGGCACGCCTACCATGCATGTGGAAGAATTTGTGCGCGGCAAAGGTAAGTTCTTTGTGACGCAATATGTGCCGACTACAGAACGGGTCAATCGCAAATTCCCGCTGATCCTGACGACTGGTCGTATCCTGTCGCAATACAACGTCGGCGCGCAGACCCGGCGTACTGAAAACGTGGTGTGGCATCCTGAGGACAAGATCGAGATCCACCCGCATGATGCTCAGGATCGCGGTATCGAAGAAGGTGACTGGGTCGGGATCAGTAGTCGCGCCGGTCAAACCGTGTTGCGTGCCAAGATCACCGAGCGAGTGCAGCCGGGCGTGGTCTATACCACTTTCCACCATCCGGAATCTGGTGCCAATGTGATCACCACCGACAACTCTGACTGGGCGACCAATTGCCCTGAATATAAAGTCACGGCTGTGCAAGTCACTAAAGTGAATCAGTTATCTGACTGGCAGAAAGAGTATCGCAACTTTAGCGACACTCAGATTGAATTGTCCGGAATGGATCCGCAGACGGTTGTTTCCTGATGGCGCAAGTTGAAGTGGATAGTTGCCTCTCTGAGGATGCAAGCAGTGACTGGCAGCCCGTCACTGCCGATGAAACGGTGCGTGAATTCACAGTTACGCGCTGGCGAGATGCACAAGAACCAAGCAGCATTATTGATACGCTCGCGCAAGAAGTACCGATTGCATTGGTCTATAACGGCATTTCGCATGTGGTGATGCTGGCCACCCCGGCGGATCTGGAAGATTTTGCCTATGGGTTTTCATACACCGAAGGCATTATTAGCGAGCGGGCGCAGATTTATGGCATAGATGCAAAAGCGATCCACCATGGCAACGGCGAGTTGCGTGGCATTGAGTTGCATATCGAGCTAGCCACTGCGCAGTTTGCGGCGCTTAAAGAGCAGCGGCGTAACTTAACCGGGCGTACCGGTTGTGGTTTGTGTGGTGCCGAAAGCCTGGAACAGGTATTCAAAATGCCTGCGCAGGCTAAAGCGCCTATGCTTTCTTTGTCATTGCCAGTCATTGATGCCGCCATGGCGCAGTTGAAATCCCAGCAACCACTGCAGCAGCTCACCGGTGCTACCCATGCCTGTGCAATCGCCAATGATCAGGGGCAGGTGTTGCAGGTGCGTGAGGATGTAGGCCGGCATAATGCCCTGGATAAACTGATAGGAACATTGTTGCGGCAATCGCATGATTTCAGCGGATTATGGCGCCAGCACTGGGTGCTAACCACTAGCCGGGCCAGCTACGAAATGGTGCAGAAAGTGACGATGACAGGCGGGCGGGCGCTGGTTGCTATCTCGGCGCCGACGGCACTGGCCGTCAGCCTGGCACAGGATTACGATTTTTTACTGGTCGGTTTTGCCAGGCCAACACAGTGTGTGGTGTATCACGGCGTATTGGCACCCTCTGATTAATACGTTTTTATGGGTGCCCAGGTGTTGGTCATCTATTGTTGAGTTGAAAAGAGTGCGAGATGGAAGTAGACAAATTAATCAAAATGGCCAACCAGATCGGTGATTTTTTTGAGGCGAATCCGGATGTAGAAGATGCCAAGCTGGAGATCGCCGGGCATCTTAAAAAATTCTGGAACTCGGTGATGATTAAATCGCTGGTGGCCTATGTGCAACAACAGCAGGGCGCCGGGTTGCACCCCAGGGTGCTCGCTGCCATTCAACAGCATATACAGGCTTGAATCTGCGCGTGCGTTAATCGATTAACGGCGCTGAAGCAACCTGTAAGACTCTTTGCTCTGGCGACTTTGCTCGCCTTCCCAGATCAGCGACCATTCTGCACCCGGTGATGCGTGCCGTTTGCCAGGCTGGTCTTCAATCAATAACAAGTCACAGGCGGCAGGCTCCGCTGCCAGGCGGATGCCCGCGTGATAATGCAGTAAATCAGATTGTGAAGAGCCGATATTATGGCTGCTGATGCAGCGATAGTGCGTTGGCAAGTGCTGCCGCAAATCCTCAAAAATCGGCTGGTAAGTGCGCGCGGCTTCTATCATCGGTAACCACAAGCTCATAAACACTGTCCAGGCGCAGGTCATGCCGATCGCCCAGTTGGTGGCGCTGGAACGGTTAGAGTGCTTGGAACGGATGACGCCAGACAGCCAGATCAGCGTCACTGCTACCGCAATCGTCCCGTATAACACGCTCAGTGGTATGGTTTGCAGGCCAGATAAGTAAACCAGGCGCTGGTAAAGTTTGACCGGGTTGCCGGTGAGCATTGCCCACCAGCCTAGCCAGGCGATTGCTATCAACAGGCCGAACAGAATCAGGCCAAACCAGTTCAAGGCGCCAGCCGCGCCGCGTTTAAGCGTTTCTATACTCCCTGCCGCCAGGGCGGTGAGTGGGATCAGCAGCGGTAGCGCATTGACTTCACTGCGGTCACTAAAAAAACCGATCAGGATGAATGCAACGATAAAGAAAATCAGGCACAACTGGAAGCGATAGGTGTGCAGCACAGCATGCCTGAAGCGCCAGATGCCCCACATGGCAAGCGGCAAAGCTGGCCAGGCATACCAGGCCAGTGTGCGCAAAAAGTATAAGTGTTTGCTTGGTATCTGTATGCTCACCTGCGTCGGCCACCAGCCCGCCCACAATCCGGGTGCCCACTGCTGGCATAACCAGCACCACAATAAAATACCTGGCAGTGCCAGTGCCAGGCCTGACAATAAGGCGCGTTTTGCCCCTGCATGCTGGCACATCACGGGTAAAAACAGCACGCCTATGGTGCTGCCGATAATCATGGCGGCAGGGAGCAGGCCTGCTGATAAAAAGGCGATCAGCAAGCCGCCAGCAAGTAACCACATCGCGCGTACTGGCTTGCGTAGCACGAGTGTCAGTGCATAAAATGCCATGCTGATGCCGCTGAGCGCCGACACCTCCGGCATGATGGTATGTGCGCTGACGACCAGGCCCAGACAGCCAATGAAAATGAAGTTGGTCTGGCGTCCGGCACCCAGGTTCCACAATTCACGGCCACTTAAGCCCATCATCAACAGTGTGATAAGCATCCAGATACCCACGCTGAGGCGTGCGGCATCATGAATGGGTAATAGCGGAGAGAGTGCTTGTGAGAATCCGGTGGCGACCCAGTAAAACAGGGGGGGTGTCTCGAGCGCAGGATGGCCGGCAGAGACTGGGGCAATCCAGTGGCCATCTGTCCAACTGAGGGTAGAGAGGAATGGATGCTCGATCAGGCTCTGAATAATGCTGGCAGATTGCGACTCAAACGGTTTCCACGGTGAATGGCCGATCAGGCCTACACACAGCCAGATGGCACACAGCAGAATCAGCAAGTGTGTTTTGGCGCGTTCCCCCACTTTGGCGCGCGGGGTTGCCATGTTTTCCTGCCAGTCGTGATCAATAAAAAACTGCATGTGTCAGCGGTGTGCTCGTGTAAGGTATTTTATGCTGTTATCTTAACGCAAACATTAAGACTCGCCAGCATGCGTTGAAAACAAAAAAGGCAGCCATGCTGCCTTTTTTGATATACATTCCACCCAATTACATGCCGTATTTTTGGCGGAATTTCTCAACGCGACCAGCGGTGTCCACAATCTTCTGTTTGCCAGTGTAGAAAGGGTGGCACTGTGAACATACTTCAATGTTCAAGTCTTTGCTGCTGGTAGAACGGGTTTTGAATTTATTGCCACAGCTACATGTGACGTTAATTTCAGGGTATGTTGGGTGAATGTCGGCTTTCATGCTTTCTCTCTAATCTTTAAGCAGTTGCGGTAAGCGCGCGATTATCACCCAATTCATTCTATTAATCAATAGATGCATGGAAATAATTTTTGCGCGCTGGCGGGTTAGCCCCGGCGCATGCTGTCAAAAAAGTCGTTATTGGTTTTAGTGGCCTTGATTTTGTCGAGCAAGAACTCCATCGCCTCGAGGTCGTCCATCGGGTAAAGCAATTTACGCAGCACCCAGATTTTTTGCAGTACATCTTTATCCAGCAACAGTTCTTCACGGCGGGTACCGGATTTGTTGACGTTGATGGCAGGGTAGATACGTTTCTCGGCCATACGTCTATCCAGGTGGATTTCCATGTTGCCTGTACCTTTAAACTCTTCGTAAATCACATCATCCATGCGTGAGCCGGTATCTACCAGCGCGGTCGCGATAATGGTCAGTGAGCCGCCTTCTTCAACGTTACGGGCTGCACCAAAGAAACGTTTGGGTTTTTGCAGCGCATTGGCATCCACACCACCGGTCAATACCTTGCCGGAGGAAGGAATCACTGTGTTGTAAGCACGGGCCAGGCGGGTGATGGAGTCCAGCAAAATAACGACATCTTTTTTGTGTTCCACCAGGCGCTTGGCTTTTTCCAGCACCATTTCAGCCACTTGCACGTGACGCGTGGCTGGTTCATCAAAGGTAGAGGCCACTACTTCGCCGCGTACAGAGCGGGTCATTTCGGTCACTTCTTCCGGACGTTCGTCGATCAGCAATACGATCAGTACACAGTCTGGATGGTTGGCGGTAATTGCGTGCGCCACATTTTGCAGCATGACAGTTTTACCGCTCTTGGGGCTGGCAACCAACAGCGCGCGCTGACCGCGGCCGATAGGCGCGATCATATCGATCATGCGGCTGGTAATGTTTTCTTCACCGCGGATCTCACGCTCCAAGGTCAACGGTACAGTCGGGAACAAGGGTGTCAGGTTCTCGAACAGGATCTTGTGTTTGGTATTCTCTGGCGCTTCACCGTTAACGCTGTCAACTTTGACTAATGCAAAATAACGCTCGCCATCTTTAGGGGTGCGGATCTCACCCTGAATGCTGTCACCGGTATGCAGGTTAAAACGGCGGATCTGCGAAGGCGAAACGTAAATATCATCCGGACCGGCCAGGTAAGAAGTATCTGGCGAACGCAGAAAGCCGAAGCCGTCAGGCAAGACTTCTAACGTCCCATCTCCAAAAATGCTGTCGCCTTTTTTTGCTTTGTTTTTCAGGATGGCAAAAATCAGGTCCTGCTTGCGCATGCGGCTAGCATTTTCGATTTCGTTACTGGTGGCCATTTCTACCAGTTCGGTAACAGGGAGGTGTTTGAGGTCGGATAAGTGCATGAGTGACTCGCTAGATTGAGAGACGCCGGAGAGTGGGATTGAAAAACCCGGTTTCGAGGCTGTTTGAAACCGGGTAGGATGTCTTAGATATTGCTATCGATAAAGGCGCTGAGTTGGGACTTGGACAATGCGCCTACTTTGGTGGCTTCTACATTGCCGTTTTTGAACAGCATTAAAGTAGGGATGCCACGAATGCCGTATTTAGGCGGCGTATTCTGGTTATCATCGATATTCAGTTTGGCAACTTTCAGGCGGCCAGCGTATTCTTTGCTGATATCATCCAGAATAGGTGCAATCATTTTACAAGGGCCACACCACTCTGCCCAGTAATCAACCAATACGGGAACCGTCGATTGTAAAACTTCCTGTTCAAAGCTGGCATCGCTTAAATGGGTAATGTTGTCGCTCATTATTGCCTCGTAAGAATGGGTGGAGAATAAATAGAGTGGAATTAAACAGAATAATTCTGGTTATTTGGTGCTAAAAAATTGTTTGGCTTAAATTGTTTGAGTTAGTAATTTGCTGAAAATATGAAATTACTAAATGTGTTTGCGATAAGTATAGCAACACATTTCCAGCAGAATCAAGTCTTTTTCTATACATATACTATGATGGTGCCCATAGTGTGGTTTTCAAGAGCAGGCCGTTAATATCGGCTGATGGGATTTAATGAAACATAACATTTACCGGCAATGGATCATGGGCTTGCTTGGATTGCTGTGCGTGACTAGCCTGATGGCTGAATCTTCCGCTACCTTGGTCATGCAGGACATGGCAGGCAAATCCCACCAGCTGTCTCAGTACAAAGGCCGTTGGCTGGTGGTGAATTATTGGGCACCCTGGTGCCCACCCTGCCTGGAAGAAATGCCGGAACTAGTGGCATTTTATGATGAGCACCGCCAGCAAAATGTCATGGTGCTGGGTGTGGCCGTGCAGTACAAAAGCGAAAAATCCGTAAAGGATTTTGCCGAGGACATGCTGATCTCATACCCGGTTATTCTGGGGGACGCACAAAAGCAACCCTTGCCACAGCCTGAAGTATTACCGACCACTTATATATACCACCCGGATGGGCGGCTATATAAAGTAAAACGCGGCGCTGTCAGCAAACACTGGTTAGAGCAGTTGCTGAGAGACGCCGCGCTGGCGGATATCAAGGCTGTTAAGACTCGATAGTCACCGCTTCACCAGCCGGGTTAATGATGCTCAACTGGTTCTCCTTGGCAAACTGGATCAGTTGCTCAAAGCCTTCAGGGTTGACCTGCTTCAGCTTCATATCTACTGACAGGCTGCGCACATTATTCACCAGTTTTGGTTTGAGATAAGGCGAGTAGCGCAATTTTTTATCGGTACCAAAACTGGCATAAGTGCTACACATCCGGTCCACCCAATCGCTGGGGCGAAAGGGTTTTCCGGCAAGCGTGATGCCTTGAATGATGATTTCCTGGTCTTCCATTCAGTTTCCTTAAAACTTGGGTATTAAAATTTATTTGGAGTATTCAAAGACTTTTACCACTTTGCTCACGCCTTCGGTCGTTCTGGCAATCTCCACCGCATCAGTGGCTTCTTTTTCTGAGACAATGCCCATCAGGTAGACCACGCCCGCTTCGGTGACCACTTTCACGATGTTGGCCGGGAACAGGTTTTCGCTGAGGAAGCGCGCTTTCACTTTGGTAGTGATGTAAGCGTCATTGCTTCTATCACTGATAGAAGAAGTAAAGCCGACAGTAATGGCATTATGGATATCACGCACATTGGCAATCTCGCGTGTCAGTGTCTCGGCCTGTGTTTGCTGGCCCGCATTCGGCACTTCACCGGTCAGCAGCACAATGCGGTTATAGCTGGTCACATTGATATGCGAAGACTTATCCATGTACTGGGAAATACGTTTCAAGGTTTTAAGCTCGATATTTTCATCTTCTACATAAATACCCGAAGAGCGGCGATCTGCTGCCATGGCGCCGCCTGCTGCCGCACCGCCTACAATCGCGGGGAAACAGCCGCTCAGTTGTGTGCTGATCAATAACATGGCAATAACGGAGATTTTTTTGGCGTGAATTTTTTGATTCATGAGGTTCCTTGTTCTGCGATAAAACGTTCTACGATAAAAACTTGGGTCCACGAGACTGCTTGGGTTCAGGAGGCAAGTCGTGACGATGTGTAGTGTGACAGCAGGTAATAAATAAAATTCTACGCTTTTTATGTGTCGATTGCATTACGAATCCAGTTGGGCGACTCGTAACTCGCATTGTCAAACAGCACCACATCAAACCGGCACGGGCTGCTGGAGGCCAGATTCTGCAGATAATGCTGGGCAGCGCGTATGAGCTTTTGCTGTTTGTGCGAGTGGATGCTGTCGGCGGCGCTGGCGAATTTAAGGTTGCTGCGCAGCCTGACTTCTACGAACACCAGCGACTGCTGGTCGCGCATGATCAGGTCGATCTCGCCAAAGCGGCAACTATAGTTTTGTTCCAGCAGGATCAGCCCCTGCTGTTTGAGAAAACTGGCAGCCGCTGCTTCAGCCGCAATGCCTTTATTATTCAGGTTCAGTTTCATCTCTGCCAGGCTCTGGTTAACTTTCTATGGTATTTACTTCTTTAATCTTTAATTCTATATGCGCATTTGTATATTACTTAGCGAAAAGCCCTCTATGCCTTAAAATAGCGGCATGAGTGAGTTGGGTACATTATATGTGGTGGCAACACCAATCGGCAATTTGGGGGATATCACCCTGCGCGCGCTGGAAACCCTGAAACAGGTAGATGCGATTGCGGCTGAAGATACCCGGCATAGCGTAGGCTTGCTACGTCATTTTGGCATCAGCAAGCCCTTGGTCGCAGTGCATGAGCACAACGAGCAGTATTCGGCAGAAGCCTTGCTCAAACGCTTGCAGGCAGGCGAGTCGATCGCGCTGGTGACAGATGCTGGCACGCCGGCTGTGAGTGACCCCGGTGCCGTAGTGGTGCAGGCGGTGCGAGCGGCAGGGCTGAGAGTGGTGCCCATCCCCGGCGCCAGTGCCGTGATTACGGCTTTATCTGCCTCCGGTATTACGCAATCCGGTTTCTGCTTTGAAGGTTTTTTGCCAGCCAGCGGGTCGCAACGCCGCAAGCGGCTGGAAACCTTAAAAGCTGCCCCGATGACCCTGGTGTTATATGAAGCCCCGCATCGTATCGTTGAGTGTGTGCAAGACCTGCTCACCGTCTTTGGCGGTGAGCGTTTGCTGACCGTGGCGCGTGAGCTGACCAAGACTTTTGAAACCATACACACCAGCAGCTTGACCGAGACCGTAAGCTGGTTAGAGGCGGATAGCAACCAGCAGCGTGGCGAGTTCGTGCTACTGATCCATCCGGCACCCGCTGAAAAACAAGAGGGGCTGGACGAAAATACCCAGCGCATCCTCAAACGCTTGTTACAGGAACTGCCGTTGAAGCAGGCGGTTGCCCTTGCCACCGATATTACCGGCCATAAGAAAAACGAACTCTATGAAGCAGCACTGGCATTCAAGGCTGCCGTATAAACTTTTTAAGACGATAACTTACAAGATGACAACCCAACTGACAATCACCCGCCCCGATGACTGGCATTTGCATTTAAGGGATGGCGACACTTTAAAAGCCGTATTGCCTGATACCGCCAGGCAGTTCGCCCGCGCCATCGTGATGCCCAACCTGCGTCCGCCGGTCGCCACAGCCGAGGCCGCGCGTAGTTATTATGACCGCATCCGGCAGGCATTGCCGGCAGGCCTGGATTTTGAGCCGCTGATGACCTTGTACCTGACCGACAATATGGCGGCGGAAGAAATCACGCGCGCGCATCAGGATGGTGTCGTTAAAGCGGTGAAATTATATCCGGCGGGTGCCACCACAAATAGCGATTCCGGGGTCACCAGCCTGGCCAAATGTGCCGCCGTATTGGCAGAAATGGAAAAGCTGGGGTTGCCGTTATTGATTCATGGCGAAGTCACGGATGCCGAAATTGATGTGTTTGACCGCGAAAAGGTGTTTATCGAGCGCCATTTGCAGCCGCTGCTGAAGGATTTTCCTGGCCTGAAAGTAGTGTTTGAACATATCACCACGCAAGATGCTGCCGAATTTGTCGCACAAGGTTCAGCCAATCTGGCTGCGACTATCACTGCGCACCATTTGCTGATGAACCGCAATGCCATGTTTACCGGAGGCATTCGCCCGCATCACTATTGCTTGCCAGTGCTCAAGCGCGAAACGCACAGGCAGGCGCTGGTAAAAGCAGCGATTTCGGGTTCGGCTAAATTCTTCCTGGGCACCGATAGCGCACCGCATCCCAAATCCGCCAAAGAAGCCAGTTGCGGATGTGCCGGTATGTATACCGCCCATGCTGCGATTGAGTTATATGCTGAAGCCTTTGAAGCAGCCGGCGCGCTGGATAAGCTGGAAGGATTTGCCAGTTTTTATGGGCCTGATTTTTATCAGTTACCGCGCAACACTGGCAAGGTCACTTTACACAAGGAAAGCTGGTTGGTGCCGGAAAGTATCCCATTTGCAGGCGATGTGCTGGTGCCATTACGTGCCGGGCAAACCATCGCCTGGAAATTGGTATAACGCCTTAATTTTGGATCATCGGTGATGAGTCACGCAAGCTTGCGCATGTTCACTAACCCTTAAGGGTGACTGTATGCAACAGAACAGATTCGCGTTGGCGGCTTAAAGCATGTAAACAGTCAGTCGGCCCAAACTGCTAACATCTAGAGTTGCCAGTTGATTGGTGTCTGACCGCGCGAAACAAGATAGTCATTGATTTGGGAAAACTGCCGGTTACCAAAGAAGCCACGATGTGCCGAGAGCGGTGACGGGTGTACTGACTTTAAAATCAAATGTTTATTGGGGTCTATCATGGCCCCTTTCTTTTGCGCATAACTTCCCCACAATACAAACACGATTCCTTCACGCGCTGCATTCAGGGCGGCGATGGCGGCATCGGTAAACTGCTCCCAGCCACGGTTCTGATGTGAACCTGCCGTTGCCATCTGCACAGTCAGCGTCGCATTCAGTAACAGAACCCCCTGGTCTGCCCAGGGCGTTAAATCTCCGCTGCCACTCATGCGGATGCCTATATCGGCTTGTATTTCCTTAAAGATATTCATCAACGATGGCGGCAAGGCGACGCCTGTCTGCACAGAAAAGCTCAGGCCATGCGCTTGCCCGGGTCCGTGATAAGGGTCCTGCCCGATGATCACGACGCGTACCTGGTCAAATGGGGCATGGTTAAAAGCATTGAAAATCAGCGATCCGGGCGGGTAAATCGTTTTGCCTGCTGCTTTCTCCTGCTGCAAAAAAGTCTTGAGTGATAGCATGTAAGGCTTATCAAGCTCATCACCAATCTTGGCTTGCCATGAAGGATCGAGTTGGCCGGTTTTTTCTTGAGACATAATATATGGTTTGTAAAGGATTCGATTCTGAAATTATACGATGCCTTGCAGATGAGGAGTGTCGCAAGCTTGCGGCATGTTAAAATGGATATGAAGCCAACCAGACAGTCGCCGCTTGTGCAAGCAAGGGGAGGAAAGTCCGGGCTGCACAGAGCGGGATGACGGCTAACGGCCGTACGCTGAAAGCTGGTAACAGTATAAGGTGAGGAATAGGGCCACAGAGACGAGTCGGTTCGACCTGGGAGCAACTTGTTGCGAGCTTGCGTCGAAACGGGTGAAACGCGGTAACCTCCATCTGCAGCAATATCAAATAGGCTGGCATTTTACGCAAGTAATAAGGCGTGGCTCGCGCTGCCAGCGGGTAGATAGCTTGAGTGTGTGAGTAATTGCACGCCTAGAGGAATGACTGTCGTCTACGCAAGTAGTTACAGAACCCGGCTTATCGGTTGGCTTCACTTTCCTTCTGTTTTGTTTTCAGTCTGCGTTTGTTGCTTTGCGTCTGGCTGCTTTGCCAATGCGCCAGTGCGGCAATGATGGTTCTCTCGTTGTACCCGCGCACCACTTCTCCATCTATCAGCAAGACCGGCACGCCTTTTCCGGCCAGGCGCTGGTATTGGTTTCTGCCTTCTTCTGAAGTCTCTATGTTGTATTCTTTATATGTGATCTGCTTTCTCTCGAGTAATTGTCGGGTCTTTTCACAGTAGGGACACCAGTCGGTGGCATATAGCGTGACTGTGCCGTGGCCAAAATCCGGTGGTGGAAACAGGTAATAGGAAAGCGAGCGCCATTCCATGACTAATAAAATGCCTATCCCTATCAGGAAAAACTTCAATTTGTGTGACATCAGTTTGCGGATAATCCTGATTAAGTGCTGAATATTCGACCAGTTTTCATGCAAAAAATAGCAGTAAAACTAACATTTTTTAATTATTCAATATTTTCAATGAGATAGCTATTTTTATTAAACGAATTTGTTTGTTTAGTGCGCCAATATATTGATTTAAAGTAACTTGTTAAAATGGCGTAAGTCTTTGTCTTTAAAGAAATTTTTCCACCAAAGTGCTTGCCAAGCACTTTTATTTTATCTATAGTGTGCAAAAGGGTGATTTTGTGTTGAATTGTGGGAAATTTTCTCATAAACCAACGCAAAGTGTAAAAAGGACAGTCAGGTAACCATGTTTCGCGGTGCGGTACAGTTAAGTTTGGATGCAAAAGGTCGGCTCAGTGTGCCAGCCAAGCACCGTGACGCCCTGACCGCGGGTGGGCAAGGTGAGTTGGTGTTGACCGCGCATCCACACCGTTGCCTGATCCTTTACCCCCAGGCAGCCTGGGAACCCATCGAAACCAAGCTGACCAGCTTGTCCAGTTTTAACCCTCAAATCAGTGGTATTCAACGCATGATCGTCGGCCAGGCCGATGTGATGCATCTCGATTCTGCCGGCCGCTTGCTGGTGAATGCTGTGCTGCGCAAATTCGCCCACCTGGATAAAGACGTGATGATGGTCGGCCAGGGCAGTCATTTTGAGTTATGGGATGTCGCCGCCTGGGACGAGCAGCTGGAGAAGCTGATGTCCACTGATCAACTGCAGATCCCGCAAGAACTAGAGGGATTCTCACTATGATGACGGGCGCGAAGTCAGCGCCCGCGTCTTCGACGGAAACGTCTGTGTCGCCAGCCGCCAGCCACATCACGGTGTTATTGCATGAGGCTGTCGCTGCGCTCAATGTGCGGGCCGATGGTGTGTATGTCGATGGCACTTTCGGGCGCGGCGGTCATAGTCGTCTGTTACTTTCAAAGCTGGGAGCTAAAGGCCGCCTGATTGCGCTGGATCGCGATCTGGCTGCGGTTGCGCATGCGCAAACCATAGACGATGCACGGTTTAGCATTGCCCATGTCCATTTTTCCGGCATGACAGCGGTCTTGGCTGAGTTGGGCGTAGACGCGGTAGACGGTATTTTGCTCGATCTGGGCATTTCGTCGCCGCAGATTGATGAAGGCGAGCGCGGTTTCAGTTTCCGTTTTGACGGGCCACTGGATATGCGTATGGATCAGAGTCGTGGCAAAACCGCCGCAGAGTGGTTGGCGACTATTTCAGAGAAGCAATTGTGTGAGGTGATAAGGGATTATGGTGAAGAACGGTTTGCTAAGCAGGTTGCAAGGGCGATTGTTAAGGAGCGCGAAGATGGGCATGCCATCACCACTACGGGACAACTTGCCAAGATCGTGGCAGGCGCCATCCACAAGGTTGAGCCGGGCCAGAACCCTGCAACGCGCACATTTCAGGCTTTACGGATTTTCGTCAATCAAGAGCTTGAGGAACTCTCGCTAGTGTTGCCCGACTGTTTGCGCATGCTGCGACAAGGTGGCCGCCTGGCGGTGATCAGTTTTCACTCGCTGGAAGACCGCATCGTCAAGCGCTTTATCCAGTCCGAAATGGATAGGGATAACTTGCCTAGCGGCTTGCCGGTACGCGCCAAGGATTTGCCGCAGCCGCGCTTGAATGCGATTGGCAAGGCGGTCAAACCGGGTAAGGCTGAGGTCTCTGCCAATGTGCGTTCACGCAGTGCGGTGTTACGCGTGGCCGAGCGTACCAGTGTGCAGTAGTGGTGACAAATGATACGCCTGAACCTGATTTTATTTGCAGTCACCATTGCCATGGCGTTGGGTGTGGTGACCGCGCAGTACAAGGCGCGCAAGTTGTATTTTGAGCTGGATCGGCAGGAGATGCTGACCAAGCAATATATGACCGAGTATGACCAGTTGCAGATCGAGCAAAGTACCTGGGCCATGCATTCGCGCCTGGAAGAGTTTGCCACGGCGCGGTTGCATATGCACAGCCCGAGCATGCAGCAGACGCAAGTGATCGTTGTCGACCTGCCAGCGGCGCCTGTTGTTGCGCCGGTTGCGCCTTGAAGTGGTGTGAACCAGTGAACGCGCATGCTGCTTAAAGAGAGTCAACACAAGCTGGTGAAGTTACCTACCTGGCGTAGAAGAACGCTGCTGGTATTGGTGCTGCTGAGTTTTGTGCTGCTGCTGGGTCGCGGGTTTTACCTGCAAACCCTGCATAAGGATTATCTGATTAAAAAAGGCGAAGCGTTTTCGCGTCGCAAAGTGGAATTGATGCCGCACCGCGGCAAGATTTATGACCGTAACTTCAAGCCCTTGGCGATCAGCCTGCCGGTGGAGTCGTTATGGATGAACCCGACCGATGTGAATATTTCGGCGGCGCAGTTGAAACAAATGGCCAAGTTGCTGGAGATGCGGCCAAAAGAGTTGCAGCAAAAAGTGCAGCAAAAGAAAAAAGAATTTGTATATATCAAACGGAGAGTGGCGCCCGATGTGGCAAAACTGGTGATGGCGATGAAAGTGCCCGGCGTATTCAGTCAGAAGGAATACAAACGCTTCTACCCCGCGGCAGAAGTGGCGGCGCATATCGTCGGTTTCACGGGCGTAGATGATACCGGTGTAGAGGGCATGGAACTCTACCGTAACAGCGTGCTTTCCGGCACTTCCGGCAAGCGCGACTTCGTGCGTGACCGCAAAGGCCATGTGGTGGAAGACCTGGTGGCCATTAAATTGCCACACGATGGCCAGGACCTGGTGCTGAGCATAGACCGCACCGTGCAATATGTGGTGCATCGCGAACTGTCACGCGCAGTAGAAAAACACAAAGCCAAGGCCGCTGCGGCAGTGGTGCTGGACGCCAAAACCGGTGAAGTGCTGGCACTGGTGAATATCCCCACCTATAACCCGAATAATCCGGGCAATGTCGCCAGCAAGCTGCGTAACTCAGCCATCGTGAATATTTTCGAGCCAGGTTCTACCATGAAGCCGGTCACTGCGGCGGCGGCGATGGAGTTCGGGCCTTATCAGCCGGATACCAAAGTCCAGACCGCGCCCGGTTATTTGCGTGTAGGTACTGCCACCATACACGACGCGCACCCTAACCAGATGTTGAGCGTGTCGCAGATCATCCAGAAATCTTCCAACGTCGGCTCAGCCAAAATGGCGCTGGAACTCAACCGTGAACAATTGTGGAATACCTATATCCAGCTCGGTTTTGGCTCGCCGACAAAAATCGGTTTCCCGGGTGAAGCTTCCGGCAAGGTACGCGATTACAAAACCTGGCGTCCTATCGAGCAGGCCACCATGTCCTATGGTCACGGCATTAGCGTGACTTTATTACAACTGGCCCGTGCCTATACCGTATTCGCCAACGAAGGCGAATTGTTGCCTGTGACGCTGACCAAATTGCCTGAGCCGCCAGTAGGCCGCCAGGTATTTTCTGCCAAGGTCGCCAATGCGGTGAAAGACATGCTGGAACTGGTCGTGCAGCCGGGTGGTACCGCCCTGAAAGCGCAAGTCACTGGTTACCGCGTCGGCGGCAAAACCGGCACCGCGCACAAACTTGGCCCACATGGTTATGAGCATGACAAATATGTCGGTTCGTTTGTCGGCATGGTGCCTGCGTCCAATCCGCGTCTGATCATGGCGGTGATGATAGATGAGCCCAACAATGGCGAATATTACGGCGGCAGCGTCGCAGCCCCGGTATTTAGCGCGGTGATGAATGATGTCTTGCGCATGCTGGCTATTCCGCAAGATGGCAATGCCGTACCGTTGGCAACGCCGGCAGAAGCGAATGCTGTACCGGAGGCGATGTGAGTAAATACATTATTCCAGCGCCGGTACATGGCATCACCGCAGATAGCCGCCAGGTGGAAAAGCATGGCTTGTTCCTGGCTTATCCGGGCCAGCATGGCGATGGCCGTGAATATATCCCTGATGCCATTGGCAAAGGCGCCAATACAGTGATCTGGGATAGTCTGGGATTCGACTGGAACCCGGATTGGACGGTACACAATATCGCCATCCCTGACCTGAAATTCCAGGTCGGCCATATTGCCAGCCAGTTCTATAAAGACCCTTCAGAGCAGTTGTGGTGCGTGGGCGTCACCGGCACTAACGGCAAAACCACCGTCACCCATTGGCTGGCGCAGGCTTACCGTTTTCTGCAGCAGAAATCAGCAGTGGTCGGCACCCTGGGCAATGGCACGCTGGATGATTTGCAGCCTACCCAGAACACCACGCCGGGCCCGGTGGAAGTACAGAAGATCCTTGCCAATTTTGTGCTGGAAAACGTACAGATGGTCGCCATGGAAGTCTCTTCGCATGGCCTGGACCAGGGGCGTGTGAATGGCGTGTCGTTTGACGTGGCAGTGTTCACCAACATGACACGCGACCACCTCGATTATCACGTGACGATGGAATCCTACCAGCAAGCCAAGCAAAAGCTGTTTGACTGGCAAACCTTGACCGCAGCCGTGATCAATGCGGATGATGCCTTTGGCGTCACGTTGATTGACCACTTGCGTCAACAAGGTAAGCAGGTGCTGAGTTACGGCATGCACGAGGCCGATGTATGTGCCACGGCAGTGACCATGCATGCCACCGGCTTTGAGATACAGGTGCGTACACCGCAAGGCAATGGCACCGTGCAGTTGCATGCACTCGGCCAGTTCAATGTGTATAACGTATTGGCGGTGCTGGCCAGTTTGCTCGTCAACGGCATCGCTTTGCCCGCCGCTTTGCAAGCGGTATCCGGGCTGGTGCCAGTCGCGGGCCGCATGCAGATGTTTGGTGGCGGTGATCTGCCATTGGTGGTGGTCGATTATGCACACACGCCAGATGCGCTGGAAAAAGCACTGGATACCCTGCGGATACAGGCGCGTGGCAAACTAAGCTGCGTATTTGGCTGCGGCGGTGACCGCGATACCGGCAAACGCAGCGAAATGGGCCGTATTGCCGGTGCGCTGGCCGATCACGTGATTGTGACCAACGATAATCCGCGTAGCGAAAACCCGTACGCGATTATTGCCGCGATCTCTGAAGGCCTGACCCGCGAATTCACCATGGAAACCGACCGTGCCAAAGCGATCGCGCTGGCTGTGTCGCGCGCCAACAAGGGCGATGTCGTGCTGGTCGCAGGCAAAGGCCATGAGGATTACCAGGAAGTTCAAGGCATCCGCTATCCGTTCAGCGATGCCGAGTGGGTACTCAACGCGCTGAAAAAGAGGGCGCAAGCATGATGTCCTTACACACTATCGCAGAAGTGTTGCGCGGAACCTTGACTGGTACTGATGTGATGGTCACATCGGTAGATACCGATAGCCGTCGCGCGCAACCAGGCCAGTTATTTGTCGCCCTGCCAGGTGACAAGTTTGACGGCCATGACTTTTTGCCACAAGTCACTGCCCTGGGCGCCTCTGCAGCACTAGTGTCACACGTCGTGACCACAGAATTACCTACGGTAGCTGTTGCAGATACACGTTTGGCGATGGGGCAACTAGCCGCTTACTGGCGCCAGCATCTGGGCACCTCTTTAATTGCGGTGACTGGCAGCAACGGTAAAACCACTACCAAGGAAATGATCGCCGCGATCATGCAGTGGCATGTGGGCGGGGCTGACAAGGTGCTGGCGACTGCCGGTAACTTTAATAACGATATCGGCATGCCATTGACCTTGCTGCGCCTGCGTCCGTTCCACAGAACTGCTGTGATCGAGATGGGCATGAATCATCTGGGTGAGATTGATTACCTGACCAGGATTGCGCGGCCGAATGTGGCTGTCATCAACAATGCCGGCACTGCCCATATTGGTGAGTTGGGCTCGCGTGAAAACATTGCCAAAGCCAAAGGTGAGATTTTCGCCGGACTGGCCGATGACGGTATTGCGGTGATTAATGCCGACAGCGAGTTTTACAGCTACTGGCGCGGCCTGAATACCTCACGCCGCGTGCTGACGTTTGGCTTGCGCGCTGAGGCGGATGTCCGCGCTGAGGTGTTAGTCAATGATGCCTTCAAACTGCATTATCAGCAGTCTACGGTCACGCTGACACTGGCCGTGCCAGGCGTACATAACATGATGAATGCACTGGCTGCGGCGGCTGCCAGCCTGGCCGCAGGCGCCAGCCTGGATGAAGTTGCGCAGGGTCTGCAAGGCTTTGGCGGCGTGAAAGGTCGTTTGCAACAGAAAACGGCTGCCAATGGCGCCAAAGTGATTGATGACACTTATAACGCCAATCCGGATTCAATGAAAGCAGCGCTGGATGTGTTGCGCAACTACAGTCAACGCACGGTATTTGTCATGGGTGATATGGGCGAGCTCGGCGATGATGCGGAGGCCATGCATGCCGAGGTCGGCCGCTATGCCAAAGACCATGGCGTGGATGCCATGTATGCACTTGGTAACCACAGCAAAGCCGCCGTCAACGCCTTTGGCAGCCAGGCCCAGCATTTTGACGCGATAGAAAACTTAATTGCCGCATTACAGGCAAATACATCCGCAGAAGACATCGTACTGGTGAAAGGCTCGCGTTTCATGCAAATGGAACGGGTAGTCAATGCGCTGGTGGAAACACAAGCCGCCGAACTGGTGGGGAAATAGGGAAGCTTATGTTATTGGAATTGGCAAAGTGGCTGTCGTCAGATGTACGTGGTTTCCATGTATTTGATTACATCACGCTGCGTGCAGTGCTGGCGACGCTCACCGCACTGGCGATTTCGTTCCTGGTCGGGCCAGCCATGATACGCAAGCTGACAGAATACAAAGTCGGCCAGGCCGTGCGTGATGACGGCCCACAGACGCATCTGGTGAAAGCCGGTACCCCGACCATGGGTGGCGCACTGATCCTGGTGGCGATTGCGATCTCTACCCTGCTATGGGGCAATTTGCATAACCGTTTTATCTGGGTAGTGCTGATCACCACACTGGGTTTTGGCGCGGTAGGCTGGGTCGATGATTACCGTAAAGTGGTTTATAAAAACCCGAAAGGCCTGGCCGCTAAAGAAAAATACTTCTGGCAAAGTCTGATCGGTTTCGGCGTGGCGGTGTTTTTATATGCCACCTCTACCACACCGGTTGAAACCACACTCATCGTGCCATTTTTTAAACATCTGGTACTACCGCTAGGCGCAGTTGGTTTCATTGTGCTGACTTACCTGGTGATCGTGGGTAGCAGCAATGCCGTGAACCTGACTGACGGCCTGGATGGCCTGGCGATTTTGCCTACGGTGATGGTGGCTGCGGCACTGGCACTGTTTTCTTATGTGGCCGGGCATATCGTGTTCGCGAAATACCTGGGCATCCCTTACGTTGAGGGTGCCAGTGAACTGATGGTGTTCTGTGCTGCCATGGCAGGCGCAGGCCTCGGCTTTCTGTGGTTTAACGCCTATCCGGCCGAAGTATTTATGGGCGATGTCGGTGCGCTGGCGCTGGGGGCTGCGCTAGGCGTAGTGGCCGTCATCGTGCGCCAGGAGATCGTGCTGTTCATTATGGGCGGTGTGTTCGTGGTCGAGACTTTCTCGGTGGCCGCACAGGTGCTGTATTTCAAATACACCAAGAAAATGACAGGCACCGGCAAACGTATCTTCCTGATGGCGCCTCTGCATCACCACTATGAGCAAAAGGGCTGGAAAGAGACACAAGTAGTGGTCCGTTTCTGGATCATCACCATGATGCTGGTACTGGTGGGTTTATCCACTTTGAAACTGAGATAACCCCTGTAGATATAAAAAATTCATTCAAACGTGAGCCATGAAAAAACAATTTGAACAACAGCGAGTAGGCGTAATAGGACTGGGTGACACCGGGTTCTCCGCTTTGCGCTGGCTGCGTCAAATGGGCGCCGAAGTGGTGATGTTTGACTCACGCCTGCATCCGCCAGGCCAGGATAGACTGCACGAAGAATTCCCGACCGTGGAATGTCACCTGGGGCCATTCAATGCTGCACTTCTGGCCAGCATGGATACCATCGTCACCAGCCCCGGCGTTTCGCTGAAAGAGCCGGTGTTGCAGCAACTGCTGGCACAGGGAAAAAGCGTGATCGGCGATATCGAATTGTTTGCCCGTTTCCGTGCGCCGTATGCCAAAGTGATTGCGATCACTGGTTCTAATGGCAAAACCACGGTGACCACCCTGGTGGGTGAAATCTGCAAACAGGCCGGGCTGAATACCATAGTAGCGGGCAATATCGGTGTGCCGGTGCTGGATACCCTGCAGATGACGGCGCCGGATGTCTACGTGCTTGAACTGTCCAGTTTTCAACTCGAAGCCACCCATCATCTGGTGGTGGATGCGGCCACGGTACTGAATCTATCTGAAGATCATATGGATAGATATTCAGGCATGGAAGATTATGCGCAATCCAAAGCCCGTATTTATCAGCATGCCCGTATCGCCATCGTGAACCGCGATGACCCTGCCAGCGCTGTATTGGCAGGCCAGTTACCGCAGGTGTCGTTTGGTGTAAACCCCGCGCCTAGCATTAACGATTACGGGCTGAATGACCTCGGCTGGCTATGCGCCGGGCACCGTCACTATATCGAAGCCGACAGCTTGCATATCCGTGGCAAACACAATATTGCCAATGCGCTGGCAGCTATTGCATTAACCCAGGCCATTGGCGTAGACAAGGTATCTATCCTGCATACCGTGCAGTCTTTCGCAGGATTGCCACACCGTGTGGAATGGGTCGCCAATATTGAAGAAGTCGATTTTTATGACGACTCAAAAGGCACTAACGTGGGCGCGACCACGGCTGCCATCAGCGGCATGCTCAAACAGGGCAAACCGCAGAAAGTGGTACTGATCGCCGGTGGTGATGGCAAAGGCCAGGATTTCAACCCCTTGCGAGAGGCTGTGATCAGGCATGCCAGGGCCGTGGTGCTTATCGGACGTGATGGGCCAAAGATCCAGCAGGTGTTGCAAAACATTCAGGTGCCAGTCGTCGATGCGGTGGATTTGACCGCCGCCGTGCATATCGCAAAAACGCTGGCCGAAGCCGGCGATGCGGTGTTGCTGTCACCAGCGTGCGCCAGTTTCGATATGTTCAGGAACTACGAGCACCGCGCGCAGGTATTCGTTGAAGCCGTCAAAGCCATGGAGGCCGCATGCTTGGTCCGCTGATGATGACGCGCGAGCGCTACAACTCCCCCAGCTACGATATGTCGCTGCTGTGGGTGGTGCTGTCATTGCTGGCGTTCGGCATGGTCATGGTCTATTCGGCATCGATCGCCTATGCCGATGCGAGCAAAATGTTCGGCCATAAAAGTACTTATTTCCTGATGCGCCAGGCCTTGTATATCGTGGTCGGGCTGGTGGCTGCTGTCATCGTGTTCCAGGTGCCTATGGCCTGGTGGCAAAAAATGTCGCCCTACCTGTTTGTGTTCGGTATTGTGTTGCTGGTGCTGGTGTTGATCCCCGGCATAGGCAAAGTAGTCAACGGTAGCCGCCGCTGGATCTCGTTGCTGGTCATGAATCTGCAACCGTCTGAACTGATGAAACTGTTTATTGCCATGTATGCCTCTGATTACGCAGTGCGCAAAGCCAGCAGCATGCATAGTTTCACTAAAGGCTTTTTGCCTATGCTGGGCGTGATGGTATTTGTCGGCGTATTGCTGCTGCGTGAGCCGGATTTCGGCGCCTTTGCCGTGACTGCTTCGATTGCCTTCTCCATCATGTGGTTGGGTGGCGTGCATATCAAGATATTCCTGGCCATGCTCGCGGCGTTACCGTTGGCAGTGGTCGGGCTGGTAGTGATGGAACCCTATCGCCTTGAGCGCATGAAAGGCTTCCTGAATCCATTTGATGACCCGTTTGATACTGGCTACCAGTTGTCACACGCCTTAATCGCCTTTGGCCGCGGTGAATTCTGGGGCGTAGGCCTGGGCGGCAGTGTAGAAAAACTGCTGTACCTGCCGGAAGCACACACTGACTTCCTGCTGGCAGTGGTGGCTGAAGAATTAGGTTATGTCGGCGTCATGGTGGTTGTGCTGCTATTTGCCTGGCTGGTGATACGCGCTTTCAGTATCGCCAAGGAAGCCGTGGCCAACGAACGTTATTACGCCGCGTTACTGGCGCAAGGCATTGGTGTCTGGATCGGTGTGCAGGGCTTTATCAATATGGGCGTCAACATGGGTTTGCTGCCAACCAAAGGGCTGACCTTGCCCCTGTTGTCTTATGGCGGCAGTGGTATTTTGGCCAATTGCATCGCCATGGCGGTGTTGCTGCGTATTGATTTTGAAAATAGACGGCTGCAAAAAGGGTTACAGACATGAGCCGTCAGTACACATTGATGGTGATGGCTGGCGGTACGGGTGGACATGTCTACCCGGCTATTGCCGTGGCAGATGCCCTACATACGCAAGGCTGGAAAATCGTCTGGCTGGCCACCGAAGGTGGCATGGAAAATCGCCTGATTGCCGATAAGCCTTATGACAAAGCCATGATGACCATGCAGGGCGTGCGCGGCAAAGGCCTGCTGGGCTGGCTGACATTGCCGGTGAAACTGGTGCGGGCATTTGCCCAGGCCAGGCAGGCTATTAAACAGCACCAGCCGGATGTGGTATTAGGGATGGGCGGTTTTGCTGCTTTCCCGGGGGGCGTGATGGCTAAGCTGGCAGGCCTGCCACTGGTGATCCATGAGCAGAATTCTGTGGCCGGATTGACCAATAAATCACTGGCAAAAATTGCCAACCGTGTGTTGACGGGTTTCCCGCAAGCGCTGGGTAGCAAAGGCGAGATGGTCGGTAATCCGGTACGCGATGCGATTACGACTTTACCGGTGCCGGAAGCGCGTTTTGCCGAGCATCATGGTGTGTTGCGTGTGCTGGTCGTAGGCGGCAGTCTGGGCGCTGCGGCATTGAATACATTATTGCCGCAGGCGTTCGCACAACTGCCAGCCAATGAACGGCCACAGGTCATCCACCAGGCAGGCGAGAAACATATTGATGCACTTAAACAGGCTTATGCCGAGGCAGGTGTGGCGGCTGATTGCCGTGCCTTTATCCATGACATGGCAGACGTCTATGCCTGGGCAGACCTGGTGATTTGCCGAGCCGGAGCGCTGACAGTGGCCGAACTGGCGAATGTAGGCGCGGCCAGTATCCTGGTGCCGTTCCCGTTTGCGGTCGATGACCATCAGACCACCAATGCGGCTTATCTGCAACAGGCGGGGGCCGCGCTGCTGATCCAGCAACGCGACCTGGATGTAGTGCAATTGGCAAATACATTAAAAACGCTGGACCGCATCACTTGCCTGGCGATGGCGCAAAAGGCGCGTGCCCTGGCCAGACCGAATGCGACACGCCGGGTGGCGGAAATCTGCCAACAGCTGGCAGCAAATAAAGATATGAAACAAAGTGCGCTATGAAACATAAAGTCAAAAAAATTCATTTTGTCGGCATAGGCGGTTCAGGCATGAGCGGCATTGCCGAGGTGTTGCTGAATCTGGGCTTTGAAATCAGCGGGTCTGACTTGGCCAGCAATGTGACCACCAAGCGCCTGCAAGGCTTTGGCGCCACCGTGTATCAAGGTCATGCGACTGAGCATCTGGGTGATGCCGATGTAGTGGTGGTGTCCAGTGCCATTAATGAAGAAAATCCAGAAATCATTGCCGCCCGCGCGCGCAAGGTGGCGGTGATTCCGCGTGCCCTGATGCTGGCTGAGTTGATGCGCTTTAAACAAGGTATTGCTGTGGCGGGTACACATGGCAAAACCACCACCACCAGCCTGATCGCCAGCATTCTGGCCGAAGCGGATATGGACCCGACTTTTGTGATTGGCGGCAAGCTGGAAGCGGCCAGTGCCAACGCACGTCTGGGGACGGGTGAGTGGATAGTCGTCGAAGCCGATGAATCAGATGCTTCTTTCCTGCACCTGAACCCGGTGCTGGCCGTGGTCACCAATATTGACCAGGACCACATGGACACTTACGAGCATAGCTTCGATAAGTTAAAGACGGCTTTTGTTGAGTTTTTACAGCAGATTCCGTTCTGGGGCATGGCGGTGATGTGCATAGATGACGCCAACGTGCGTGAGATCCTGCCGCGCGTGACGCGTCCGGTGACAACGTACGGTACGCATGAAGAAGCCAGTATCCGCGCCGAGAATATCGTCGCCGATGGCGGGAAGATGCATTTCACGCTGATACGCAAGAACGGCACCACAGTGCGCAATGAAGTGACACTGAATCTTCCGGGCCATCACTATGTATTGAATGCACTGGCTGCAATCGCGATTGCGACTGAGCTGAGTGTGCCAGACGCAGCCATCCTGAAAGCGCTGGCCGAGTTCAGGGGCGTAGGCCGACGGTTTGAGCGTTATGGCGAGATCCCTGTCACGGGCGGGCATGCGACATTGGTGGATGATTATGGCCATCACCCGGTTGAAATGCAGGCAGTGATTGCCGCAGCGCGTGGCGCCTTCCCTGGGCGTCGTCTGGTGCTGGCTTTCCAGCCGCATCGTTACACCCGCACGCGTGACTGCTTTGAAGACTTTGTGAAAGTGCTCTCCACCGTGGATGCCTTGTTGCTGACCGAAGTTTACGCGGCAGGCGAGCCGCCGATTGTGGCGGCGGATACCCGCAGCCTGATTCGCGCCGTGCGCGTGAATGGCAAAGTGGAACCGCGTTTTGTAGAAACTTCAGAAGAGTTGCCGCAGGCGATTCTGGAAAGCCTGTTGCCGGATGATGTGATTGTCGTCATGGGCGCAGGCAATATCGGTAGCGTGGCTGCAAAAACACGGGAGCTGGCAGTGCTATGAACGCGTCTGCATTACAAGTGCTGAAACATGAGCCGCTGACCCGCTACACCAGCTGGCGCGTAGGTGGCGAGGCTGATCAACTGGTGCTGGCGGACAACGTCGAACAGTTGCAGCAGTTTCTGCAGCAACTGCCAGCCAGTGAGCCGCTGACGTTTATCGGCCTGGGCAGCAACCTGCTGGTGCGCGATGGTGGCGTGCGTGGCACCGTGGTAGTTATGCATCAGGCCTTGCAACAGCTGGAGATGCAAGGCGAGCGCGTGTATGCCGATGCCGGTGTCACCTGCGCCAAACTGGCCCGCTTTGCAGCCAGCCATGACCGCGCCGGTGCCGAGTTTATGGCGGGCATCCCCGGCACGGTGGGTGGCGCACTGGCGATGAACGCCGGTTGCTATGGTGGTGAAACCTGGCAATGGGTAGACCAGGTGAAAACCATACACCGCAGTGGCGTGGTGCAAGTACGCGACCGGGCAGAGTACCAGCCTGTATACCGGCATGTGACACACCCGGTGGCGGATGAATGGTTCCTGGGTGGCTGGTTTGCCGTGCCACAAGGCGATGGCAAAGCCTCTGCCGAAAAGATTAAGCAGTTGCTGGCCAAGCGTCTGGCGAGTCAGCCGCTGAATATGCCTAGTGCTGGTTCTACCTTCCGCAACCCGGAAGGTGATTTTGCGGCGCGGTTGATCGAGGCTTCAGGTTTGAAAGGCACCACCATAGGTGGCGCGCAGGTTTCAGAAAAGCATGCCAATTTTATTGTGAATCTGGGTCATGCGAGTGCAGCTGATATTGAGGCACTGATTGCGCGCGTGAAAACCACCGTGCATGAAAAACAGGGCGTGGAATTGATACAAGAAGTGAAAGTCATTGGGGAAAGCGTTTAGAAGTATGAGTGCGACACAGCAAGATTTTGGCAAGGTGGCCGTGTTATTCGGTGGTCGTTCAGGTGAACGTGAGGTGTCGCTCAAGAGCGGCTCCGCGGTGCTGGCTGCTCTGCTACGCCAGGGCGTCGATGCGCATGCATTTGACCCGGCCACACAGGAACTCTCAGCCTTGAAAGCCTACGACCGTGCCTTTATCGCCTTGCATGGCCGTTATGGTGAAGACGGCACCATCCAGGGTGCTTTGGAGTTGATGGATATCCCATACACCGGTAGCGGTGTGATGGCCTCTGCCCTGGGCATGGATAAATGGCGTACCAAGTTGTTATGGACGGCTGCAGGTGTGGTGACGCCTGATTATGTGTTGATGGATGACAGCACATCTGTCGCCACAGTGGTTGAGAAACTTGGTTTGCCGCTGTTTGTAAAACCGGCCAATGAAGGGTCCAGCATAGGCGTCAGCAAGGTCAAGCAAGCCAATGAACTGGCTTCAGCTTATGCGCTGGCCAAAGTGTCAGACCCGCTGGTGATCGCCGAACAATTTGTTGGCGGTGGCGAATACACGGTTGGCATTCTGGGCGATACCGCGCTGCCTGTGATACGCATTGTGCCAAAAAACGAATATTACGATTACGAAGCCAAGTACCTGCGTGACGATACCGAATACCGCTGCCCAAGTGGCTTGTCTGCCGCGCAGGAACAACAGATCCAGGCCGAGGCTTTACAGGCATTCAAGGTGCTGGGTTGCAGCGGCTGGGGCCGGGTGGACTTTTTGATGGATGAATCTGGCAAGTATTACTTTCTGGAAGTGAACACCAGCCCGGGCATGACGGACCATAGCCTGGTGCCTATGGCTGCGAAGGCCGCCGGGCTGGATTTCGATGCGCTGGTCGTGCGTATTTTGCAACAGACATTGAAGGCTTAAGGCAATAGACGATGTGGAATAGACCAACATTGCTGAACTGGACCGCCAACCTGCTGTTTTCACTGGCAGTGGTGTTGCTGTTGTACGCCTTGTTGTTTGTCGTGCTGCATTTGCCTATCTTCCCGGTCAAGCATGTACAGGTAGAAGGCAATCTGGATCATGTGAATCATGAACAGATCCAGTTGATCGTAAGCAAGTATTTAAAAGGTAATTTTTATACGCTGGATTTACAGCGCACCCGCACGGCCTTTGAGAAACTGCCGTGGGCGCGCAAGGTCAGTGTCCGTCGCCAGTGGCCGGATACCATAGTGGTACAGATTGAAGAACACCAGGCATTAGGCCGCTGGGGCGGCGTGGCTTTGGTCAACCGGCATGGCGAATTGTTCCAGGCGGCTTCTGATGCGCAATTGCCAGTGTTTTATGGGCCGGGCGATGCGGTGAAAGAACTCGCGCAAGGCTATGCCAGTTTTGCACAGACGTTGTCGGTGACATCGCTGCAGATCCAGCAGCTGAGCCTGTCTTCACGGCGTGCGTGGGAGATCAGGACCACCGATAAGCGGCAAATGATGCTGGGCCGCGAAGCCGCCAAGCAACGATTACAGCAGTTTGTGGCCGCTTATAGCCAGCAGCCAGCCATCGCTGAGAGTGATTGGCGCTATGCAGATTTACGTTATCCCAATGGTTTTGCATTACGTATGCCACGTAATGGCGCTTAAGGGATAGCCAGAAGCAAGGAAAAAACATGAGTAGAGCTAGAGAAGATAAAAATTTAATCGTCGGTCTGGATATCGGGACATCCAAGATCGTGGCGATCGCGGCTGAAATATTGCCGGAAGGCACATTGAAAGTGATTGGTGTTGGCCAGCATGCATCACGTGGTTTGAAAAAAGGCGTGGTGGTGAATATTGATTCCACCATGCAGGCCATACAGCGCGCAATTGAAGAAGTCGAGCTGATGGCGGATTGCAAGATCAATACCGTGTATTCAGGCATTGCCGGTAGCCATATTAAAAGCCTGAATTCGCATGGCATGGTGAAAATCAAAGAAAGCGAAGTCTCGCAAAGTGATATAGACCGCGTGGTAGATACCGCACGTGCGATCGCTTTACCGGCCGACCAGCAGATCCTGCATATCCTGACCCAGGAATTTATTATCGATGGCCAGGAAGATGTGCGCGAGCCATTGGGTATGAGCGGTATCCGCCTTGAAGTGCGTGTGCATATTGTGACTGGCGCGATTGCAGCGGCACAGAATATCGTCAAGTGCATCAAGCGTTGTGGCCTGGAAGTCAGTGACCTGATTTTGCAGCCGTTGGCTTCCAGTGAATCGGTACTCACCGAAGATGAAAAAGAGCTTGGCGTTTGCCTGGTGGATATCGGTGGTGGTACCACGGATATCGCGGTGTTCAAAAATGGTGCGATTCGTCATACCGCAGTGATCCCTATCGCCGGTGACCAGATCACCAATGATATCGCGGTGGCTTTGCGTACACCGACCCAGTCGGCCGAAGAAATCAAGGTCAAGCACGGCTGTGCCCTGCGTCAACTGGCAGACCCGCGTGAAGTGGTGGAAGTACAGGCAGTGGATGGCCGCGAGCCGCGCCAGTTGTCTTGCCAGGCATTGACCGAGGTGATCGAAGATCGCGTCGAAGAGATTTACGAGTTCGTGCAACAGGAGTTACGCCGCAGCGGCATGGAATCGATGATTGCTTCCGGCATCGTGATTACCGGTGGCGCTGCGCAAATGCGCGGCATGGTCGAGTTGGGCGAAGAGATTTTCCATACGCCGGTGCGCCTGGGTGTGCCGCGTTATGTGGAAGGTTTGTCGGAAGTGGTCGGTAATCCGCGCTATGCCACCGGCATAGGCTTGTTATTGATGGCTAAACAGCAGGTAGAAAAACAAATGGTAGGTAATTTGCAGTCGGGCTCGGTTGGCCGGTTGTTTGAGAGAATGAAGAGTTGGTTTACAGGTAATTTTTAATTTTTTTAGGGCGAGTGTGCGGGGCAAACCAATCACTCAATAATAGGCAATGGAGGGTTAGTATGATTGAAATTTTTGATAAAGAGAATGAAGGTGCTGTCATCAAGGTAATTGGTGTCGGTGGTTGCGGTGGTAACGCCGTTGAACACATGATGACCAAGATGGTGCCAGGCGTAGAATTTATTTGCGCCAACACCGATATGCAGGCATTAAAGAAAAGTAATGCCAAAGTCGTACTGCAAATCGGTGCCGATATCACCAAGGGCCTGGGTGCTGGCGCCAAGCCGGAAATCGGCCGTGAAGCTGCACTGGAAGACCGTGACAGTATCGCGGAAACCATTGATGGTGCAGATATGCTGTTTATCACTGCAGGCATGGGTGGCGGTACCGGTACCGGCGCTGCACCTATCATTGCGGAAGTCGCACGTGAGATGGGTATCCTGACCGTGGCCGTCGTGACCAAGCCATTCGCCTTTGAAGGCAAGCGCGCCAAAGTCGCACAAGAAGGTCTGGAAGAACTTTCACAGTACGTGGACTCTCTGATCGTTATCCCTAACGAAAAACTGATGGATGTACTGGGTGAAGATGTGACCGTGGTTGAAGCTTATCGCGCGGCTAATGATGTATTGCAGAATGCGGTTTCTGGCATTGCTGAAATCATCAATTGCCCTGGTACGGTCAACGTCGACTTTGCCGATGTACGCACCGTGATGTCTGAAATGGGCATGGCGATGATGGGTTCTGCTGAAGCCACCGGACCTAACCGTGCACGTATCGCGGCCGAACAAGCCGTTGCCAGCCCATTGCTGGAAGACGTGAACCTGGCCAATGCCCGTGGCGTACTGGTAAATATTACCGCCAGTACCAGCTTCAAAATGCGTGAATACTATGATGTGATGAACACCATCAAAGAGTTCACTGCAGAAGATGCGACCGTGATCATCGGTAATGTGATTGACGAAGACATGGGCGACAACCTGCGTGTGACCATGGTTGCCACCGGCTTGAACGGCTCCATCGGCAAGCGTCAGGCCAAGCCTGAATTGAAAGTCATGACCACGACTACATTGCGTGACGGTACCACTAACCAGCCTATCTTCCAGAACGTAGTTGAAGAAGATGAGCCGGCCGTGTTTACCAGCAATAGCCGTCGTGCCCAGGTTGAAGCCATGAAGAATTCAGGGATTGAAGAATATGATATCCCGGCTTTCTTGCGTAAGCAGGCTGATTAACCTGCAGGCAGTGATTGCTTGTCGGCTTGGAAGTGGGATTGGCTTATAATAGTCGTCAGACACTGATAAAAGAGAAAACCATGTTAAAGCAACGCACGCTTAAACAACAGATTAGCGCGACCGGGGTTGGGCTGCACAGCGGTGAAAAAGTCACGCTGACGCTCAAACCTGCGCCTGCTGATCATGGAGTAGTGTTCAAGCGCATCGATTTGCCCGATACGCCTGCCATGCGGGTCACCCCGACGGCAGTGAACGATACTCGCCTGAGCTCCGCCCTAGAGTTTTCAGGTGCGCGCGTTGCTACTGTGGAGCATTTGATGTCTGCCCTCGCCGGTCTGGGGGTAGATAATGTAATGATAGAGTTAACGGCAGCCGAAGTGCCCATCATGGATGGCAGCTCGGGGCCGTTTATCTATTTATTGCAAACGGCCGGATTAGCCGAGCTGGAAGCGCCTAAGAAATTTGTGCGCATCCTGAAGCCGGTAGAAGTGCAAGAAGGCGATAAATGGGCAAAATTTACGCCGCACCATGGCTTTAAAGCCGAATTTACCATCGATTTCGCACATCCCGTGTTCGAGTTCTCCGGTAAAACCGTGACCATAGATTACGATAGTCAGAGTTACGTTGACGAAATTAGTCGCGCACGTACCTTTGGTTTTATGCACGAAGTGGAATACCTGCGCGCCAACGGCCTGGCCAAAGGCGGCAGCCTGGATAACGCCATTGTGCTCGACGAATATAAAGTGCTCAATGGCGGCGGTCTGCGCTATGAGGATGAGTTTGCCAAGCACAAAGTGCTGGATGCGATTGGCGATTTATATATTCTCGGTTACCCCATCGTCGGCCAGTTTTCGGCATTCAAATCCGGGCATGCCCTGAACAACCAGTTGCTGCGCGCCTTGCTCAAGGACGACAGCGCCTGGGAATACTGCACTTTTGATGATAGCCAGGCACCGGTAGGCTTTGTACGACAACGCGACTACTTTAGTCCGGCGCCATTTTTGCCTGCAGCTTAAAGGTAAACCAAGATTATGTGGTGGATACGGATATTATTTGCGGTGCTGGTGCTGAGTACCCTGGTGCTGGCCCTGCTAGGCTGGCAAACCGGTAATGCGCGCTATTGGCAATGGCTTAAAAAAGTATGGAAGAGCGGCTTCGTCGTCTTGCTGCTCTTGTTACTGTTTTTCTTTCTGAGTCGCCTGGCCAGAATTTGATTGTTACCCTCTGAATCCACGTGATGCGTCGGGTGCACTGTGAAGTGCACATAAATATTCGAACGGACGTGAGCTCAAATTGAGCAAGACCCTGTGATTGTTGACTCATGAAGACTAAACTCCGTCATCTCCTTTCGATCGCTGCCTATGTGTTGGTAACGTGCCTGTTTATGCTGGCAACGCCCGCACATGCTGGCGATACGGAAATCTATCTGCAGGCAAAACAGGCCTACCAGACCAGAAACCTGCCGCTGCTGACCGAGTCGCTGGAGACGCTCAAGCAACGTAAATCACCACTCGCGCCTTATCTGCAATACTGGCAAATGATCCTGACCATGGATCAGCTCTCTTATTACCAGGTGCAGGCTTTCCTGCAGGAAAATAACGAGTCACTGTTATCCCAGCGCGTACGCGAGCTATGGCTCAAGCGGCTGGGGCGGGTGCAGTTCTGGGATCAGTTCGTCGAGATGCGTGCGCAGATTCCCAATTATTACAATCTGAACGACACCGGTAACCAGTGCTTCCAGGTGCAGGCAGGCATTGCGCTGGATGATCCGGTGGCTTACGAAGACGGTAAAACCCTATTGTTATCAGGCAAGGAGTTGCCTGCCGATTGTCAGGGCATGCTGGAAGCATTACAGCAGGTGGGTGTGCTGGATGAGGCTTTTCTGCTGACGATTTACCGCAATGCGCTGTTTGCAAATAAACCCGGCATGGCTAAAGTCCTGGCGAAACGCAGCAGGAAAACCGATGCCACCTTGCTCAAACAGATTGATGACGTAGCGCAGAACCCGGCGCTGATACTTAAAAAGAATAATGTGCAGGATAAATCAGCCTATGGTCGTGCGCTGTATTTATATGCCATCCATCGCCAGGCCAAGGCCGATACTGCCCTGGCACTCAGCAGCTATCAAAAATACAGCGGACTGCTCAGCAACGAAGAAAAGCAGCTGATGCAAGCATATATCGCGCTGGAATCTGCTCGTAAACACGAGCCTGAGGCCATCCGTGCTTTTGCCAAAGTGGAGCCGGCGACCCTGAGTAACGAGCAATGGGAATGGTATGCGCGCAGTGCGCTGCGTGAGCAGGACTGGCCAGTGCTGCTGAAAATCATAGGCAATATGCCAAATGCATTATCAGACGAGCACACCTGGCGCTACTGGAAAGCCCGCGCGCTCAAGAACAAAGGCCAGGTCGCAGAAGCCAACCTGCTGCTGGCAAAACTGTCGCAGGAACGTCATTTTTATGGCTGGCTGGCGGCAGAAGAACTGGGGCCGGTCGCCGGCGAGCCGATGGCGACTTATCAACCTGCCGATGAAGAGGTGCGCCAGTTTGCAAGGCTGCCAACCATCAAGCGTATGGAAGCCTTGTTTGACGCCGACGCACGTTATGAAGCGAGACTGGAATGGATGTATCTGCTGGAAGCGCTGGATGACTCTTCGCGCATAGTCGCGGCGCAATATGCCTTGCTCAAGGGCTGGTACGATTTAACCGTGCTTGCCGCCGACAAAACCAGCCGCACGCATAACTTTGAGTTGCGCTACCCCACGCCTTATAGAGATTACCTGCAGAAAGCATCGAAAGCGCGTGAGATCGATGAAGCCTGGGTGTACGGCATCATCCGCCAGGAAAGCCGTTTTATGCACTATGCCAAGTCGTCAGTCGGTGCCGGCGGGTTGATGCAGGTGATGCCTGCCACCGCCAAGTGGATAGCCAAGAAACTGGGCTGGAGCAGCTACAGCGATGCCATGCTGCATGATATAGATACCAATGTGAATCTCGGCACCTACTACATGCGCTATACACTGGATACTTTCAATGGCCAGGAAGCGATGGCGACTGCCGCCTATAACGCGGGTCCTAGCCGCGCCAGACGCTGGGCGGGCAACACGCCACTGGAAGGGGCCATTTATGCCGAAACGATTCCTTTTAGTGAGACACGGAATTACGTGAAAAAAGTGCTGGCGAATGCGCATATGTATGCGCCCCGGCTGGGCTTGCCTGTCATTACGCTCAAAAAGCGTCTGGGGACGATTCCGGCCCGCAGTTCTGGTCTTGCAGAGACAGAAACTGTGACGACCACCATCACCATTTCAGAGCAAGAGTAAGCTGGTGCGGCATTTTTCTGTACAATCTCTTTAATACCAAAATGCATTGGGAATGAGCAATATGAAGACAGTCACAGTATTGGGTGGTAGCGGTTTTGTCGGCAGCAGTGTAGTGGCCGGGCTGGATCAGGCAGGCTACCAGGTAAAAGTATTGACGCGCCGCAGAGAGCAGGCCAAACACCTGATTCTGTTACCTTATGTGCAAGTAGTTGAGTGCGATGTCAACGACCAGGCCGCGTTGCGGGCACAACTGGCAGGTAGTGATGTCGTGATTAACCTGATCGGCATTTTGCACCAGACCAGTGACAATGGCTTTGAAAAAATGCATCACCAGTTGCCACGTCGTGTGGCGCAACTCTGTGTGGAGCTGGGCATTCCGCGGCTGCTGCAAATGAGCGCATTGCAGGCTTCAGTCAGTGCGCCGAGTGAATATTTGCGCAGTAAAGCGGCTGGCGACGAGGCGGTGATGGAGACCAGTAAAAAACTGCATGTCACCATTTTCCGTCCTTCTGTCATCTTTGGCGCGCGCGACCGTTTTATCAACCTGTTTGCCAAGTTGATCCAATACATTCCGGTACTGGCGCTGGCCATGCCACAAGCGAAATTCCAGCCGATCTGGGTAGAGGATGTGGCCGCTGCCATGGTGAATGCGGTCGATGAACCTGCGACTTATGGCAGGATCTATGAGTTGGGCGGCCCGGCGATCATGACCTTGCAACAGGTGATGGAAGCCGTGATGAAAACCACAGGCGTGCAACGCCCCATCATAGGCTTGAGCACCCGGCTTTCGTTGTTGCAAGGCAGCTTTATGCAATTGCTGCCTATCAAATTATTGTCGCGTGACAATGTGAAATCCATGCAGGTGGATAATGTCTGCCAGCAGCCGATGGCGAATGAACTGGGCGTCGTGCCTACCGATATGTTTGCGGTGATCTCAGGCTACCTGGTAGAAAATAATCCACGCGGTGCCTACGATCAGTTTCGTGCAGCGGCAGGGCGCGTGATTAACGCCAGGCGTTAATACCTCGTTTTCTCTAGTCAATGCGAACCTGCACATGAAAATCTACCAGGTAGGCGGCGCCGTTCGCGATGGCCTGCTGGGCCTGCCGGTCAAAGACCGCGACTACGTTGTCGTCGGCGCCACGCCGGAGCAGATGCTGGCGGCTGGTTATCGTGCAGTCGGCAAGGATTTCCCGGTATTCCTGCATCCTGACACGCAGCAAGAACATGCACTGGCGCGTACCGAGCGTAAAACCGGCAAAGGCTACAAAGGCTTTAGTGTCTATGCCGCGCCAGAAGTCACGCTAGAAGAAGACCTTGCCCGGCGTGACTTCACCATGAATGCCATCGCGCAAGCCGAAGATGGCACGCTGATTGACCCTTTTCACGGGCAACAGGATATCCAGAAAAAACTGTTACGGCATGTCACTGAAGCGTTTAGTGAAGACCCGGTGCGCATTTTGCGGGCAGGGCGTTTTCTGGCCCGTTTCACTGAGTTTACCGTTGCCCCTGAAACGCTGGCGCTGATGCGCGAGATGGTCGCAGCAGGCGAAGTCGATGCCCTGGTTCCGGAGCGTGTCTGGCAGGAGATCGCCAAAGGCCTGATGGAAAAGCAGCCTAGCCGCATGTTTGAAATGCTGCGAGATTGCGGTGCGCTGCAGGTCATCCTGCCCGAACTGGCCCGCTTATGGGGCGTCCCGCAGACGGCCCTCTATCACCCCGAAATAGATACTGGCGTGCATGTCATGATGGTGATTGATTACGCCGCCAAACAGGGCTTCAGTTTGCCAGTGCGCTTTGCTGCCCTCACGCATGATCTCGGTAAAGGCACGACACCGGCAGAGGTGCTACCGCGACACATTGGACATGAGTTGCGTAGCGTAGACCAGATCCGGGATGTCGTCGCGCGGCTCAAAGTGCCCAATGATTGCAAAGACCTGGCGCTGGTGGTGGCTAAATACCACGGCAAACTGCACGCCGCCAGGCAAATGAAAGCCAGTACCCTGTTAAGCTTTCTGGAAGAACTGGATGCGTTCAGGCAGCGCACACGTTTTGAAGATTTCCTGCTGGCCTGCGAGAGTGATAGCCGGGGGCGACTGGGGCTGGAGGATAGCCCGCTGCATGATGCTGAGTATCTGGCCGCCGCCTTGCAAGCCGCCCTTACGGTTGATGCGGGTGCCATCGCCAGACAGCATACCAACCCGCAGTCGATTAAACAGGCCATTTTTGAAGCGCGATTGCAGGCAATTTTAAATAGTGATTCTGCTTAATTCAGGCGCACTTCCCTGATCAATTTGTATTGGTGACCTTCATCCTTAGTCATGGATGAGATGCCTTCATCACACGTCTTAAACTTTCCCAAATACTTGTAATCCGGGCTTTACCCCTAATCGCATTTTTTAAGTTTCTGTCCGACTTCTTAATAGCAAAATCCCAAATTGTATTTTATTGTTAATTTATGTTTGTGTTAGCATTCTGATTACCTAAATTAACAATTGAAAAGGGTGTTATTTATGAAGTCGGTAATCTGTTTGGTATATTCACTTTCACTGGTAATAAATACGGTGTGGGCTGAAGATGAGTGGCATCACAATTTGTATGTGGGAGGCAAAATCGGTCGCTCTCATGTCAGTTATGACCTGACCAGTGGCAGCATTGGTGCCGCGGAGGAGAGACTAGGCCGGCAATTATCTATTGATCGCAGGGACACCATTTATGATGCAGTTGTTGGCTACCGATTTAATGACTATATTTCGGCTGAGGTCGGTTATCTGGATTTAGGCGATTACACAGCCAAAGCAGACTCTCAGAATAAAGCAATGGCCAGTGCTTCAGGTGCCACCATCAGTGCCTTATGGAGCTACCCGTTTAATGAGACGTTTAGTGTGTTTGCCAGAACAGGTTTGATGATTGCTAAAACTCGTACCAAAGTACGTTATCTCGACAGCGATAATGAATTGGTTAGTGCGCGTCAAAACAGGTCGGATGTAGTGCCTTTATTAGGTGTAGGTGCAAATTACAATCTGACTAAAAACTGGCAGTTGACCGCTGAGTATCGCGATGTCGGTAGCGCAACGCTGGCAAAAGCAGCAGGCGAATCCCTAGATATCGAGGTGAGTGCATTTACGATTGGCGCCAATTACTTTTTTTAAGCAGCGCTTGCTGCACCCATGGTAAAAAGGAGGCGGTTTCAACTGCCTCCTTTTTTATGTTCCATCCGTATATCGAGTGGTATATACCTTCACCGCTCTGGTATTTAGCGACTGTTGATTGCCGTGCGGTTTCTGCCACTCCGTTTGGCTTGATACATCAGCGCATCCACAGATTCAACGAATGTTTTAAAGTCGTCATTGCGGTTGGGCGTGATGCTGCTGGCGCCGACGCTGATAGTCAGTATCTGGCTGACTTCAGACTTGGCATGCGGGATCTGCTCCTTGAACACCAGATTGTGGCAACGTTCAGCAATCTTGCTGGCTGACAATTCGTTGGTTTGAGGCAGTATCAAGGCGAACTCTTCACCGCCAAAACGGGCAAAAAAATCCTTGGCACGTACACCCGCTTGCGTAAGTGTGTTTGCTACCTGCTTAAGTGCTTCATCGCCTTGTAAATGCCCGTAAAAGTCATTAAATTGCTTGAAATAGTCGATATCAATCATGATTAATGACAAAGGGTGCTGGTGTTGTCTGGCTTCCAGCCATTCGCGTTCCAACACCGTATCGAACATGCGCCGGTTGGCGACACCGGTCAAACCGTCTTTGTAAGAAAGCTCTTCCAGTTTTTTTTGCATGATGAGCAATTGCTCTTCGGTCTTTTTACGTTCACTGATATCAAACATAAAACCGATCAATGCCTCAGGTTCGCCGCTGGGTGTGCGCATCACATGCACCACGTCACGTATCCAGACAAAGCCGCCTTCTGCGGTGAGGGCGCGGTAGTCTGCTTCATGATCCAGCCCTTGTATCGATTGTTGCACGCAAAAGTTGAACACGCGTTCACGGTCTTCTTCATGGATGCGGTTGACCCAGTCTTCCACTGTTTTCCAGCTATCCTGTGTCCAGCCAAGCACCTGCTCGATCTGCGGGCCAATGTAGGCGAATTGCTTGCTTGCCCAATCGATTTTCCACGGGATGGCTTTGGTGGATTCCAGCAGGGTTTTATAAATGGAGCTATCGCTATCAACAGGCGGTGTATTCATTTCGCGAACTTATTTATCACAATATGATAATCAGGTTACATAAGTGACAAATACTACGCAATAGCCCGCCAGGCTTATTCAGGTAAGAAAGCGTTAACTTTTTGGGCGATGGCCAGGCCCAGCACGCCATGTTGATCGGCATCCAGATGTACGCCATCCACCTGGCTGGCACTGATCACACTGCCCGCATCAAAGAAAGCACAATTCAACTGCGCACACACCGCCTCGTAAGCGGCTGCCAGGCCTATGCATTTGGTTTCTGCTGCTTTAAATTTGGCTGCGATCAGCCCTTTGGGCGACAAGATAGGCGGTGGCGCCACTACCAGGATGGGCGGCACCGGCATGCCTGGTTCAACCGGCGCAGTACGTATGGTGTGGATCAAGCTGGCGATGCCCTGGCTGGCGTGCCAGGCCGTGTGCGTATGCATGGATTGAAAGTCATTAGTGCCCAGCATCAATATGACCAAACACAGCGGCGAGTGGATTTCTATGCGTTGCGCCAGGCCTTGCTGGCCATTGCGACCAGGTTTGAATGGATCATTGAACACGGTGCGTCGGCCATTCAGGCAATCCTCTATTACGCGTACAGAATGACCTTGCTGGTTAAGTGCAATCTCCATGACCCCGGGCCAGCGTTGTACAAAAGGCAGGCGCTGGCGCGTATCGGGGATAATGCCCCAGGTGAGTGAATCTGAATATACCAGGATGTGCTGCATGGTGTGCTCCTGATTAAAAGTCATTCATCTAAAGCTGTGTGAGCGTTTGCCCGGAGGTGGCTGGCACCACTGATGTTCACAAGGAATGCCATCGTTGTCGCCATCCATTTCGGTATCAGGGCAATTTGCCAGAAAGTAGTGCGCTTCAACACAGGATGTCATTTGCGAGCAATGGGTACGGCCATCGCAGCGACTATTTGTCTGCATTGGATTTGAGGTTTGCGCGGGAGATGCTGACTCAGTTTTGCGGGGGCGGCTAAAACGAAGCGGTACTTCTTCAGCAGGGCTGATGCTGTGCTGAGGCTGGTCAGCGATCACCCACGGCAAGATCAGGTGATCAAATAATAGATACGCCCCGCACACTAAGAAAATCAGCCCGGAAATCTTGAGGATATTCATGGGCTGTTGTCGTTTTGCGTTATTGGATATTCAGGAAGTGCTGGATCACCAGCTTGGCCAGAAAGCCTACCATGCCTAAGGTGAGCGCCAGGAAAAGGGCAAATGTGCCTACTTTGCCGGCTTTGGCTTTCCAGGCCAGGTTGCCAACGATAAAAATCAGAAAAAGTATCAGTGCGGCCAGGCCGTAAGTCATGCCAACTTCAGTCAGCTGTGCTTCGGTCAGGCCAAAAATCGTGTTTTCCATGAATGAAGACTTTCAGTGGATAAAATAAGGGCCAGCCGTTTATTGCAGGCTGGCGGTGATCAGTTGTGTAATATGTTGCTCGAGGTTATCGCTAGGCTTGCGTTTAAAGCCGCTTTTGGCAAACGCATGCCAGCGGCCAACAACAAAGCTGATCATGGTGTTTGCTGCGATACCGGCATTGGTGATCTGGTTGCCTTGTGCCTCGGCGATGCGCAGCGATTGTTTCACGCTAGCTTCCAGGCGGTCTATCAACTGGTTAATGCGCGCCTGTAAGGCTTCGTTTTCATTCACCAGGGCATCGCCTATCAGCACGCGAGACATGCCGGGGTTACGCTCGGCAAATTTCAGCATGGTTTGCAGCATCAGTTGCACCTGTTTCAGGCCGTCGGTTTCATCGCTGGTGATCTTGTTGATCACCCCAAACAATGCGCCTTCAATAAACTCGATCAGGCCTTCAAACATTTTGGCTTTATTGGCAAAGTGGCGGTACAACGCTGCTTCTGACACTTCCAGTTTGGCTGCTAGTGCGGCGGTAGTGATTTTTTCACCACGCGGGGTTTGCAGCATACTCGCCAGTGTTTCCAGAATCTGTTGTTTGCGGTTTGCTCTTACTTCTTTGTTGATAGTCGCCATGATGTATTCTGGAATCCCTGATAATGCGGTTGTTGTCGTTTTGCGCTTATTTTAACCGGATTCGCCAGGAGCGGGAATGCATGCAGCGTGTTTTTTCAATCCACTGTGAGTGAGTGCCAACACATGCGGCAATCTATATTGCACAAAGTTTGGTTTGTGCAGGCGCCGACTGATCCACACGGTGCGCATGCCAAGTCGCTTTGCAGTCATCAAGGCTGGCAGGCTGTCTTCAAACAGGGTGCAATCGGCAGCACAGCATCGCAGCTGGCGTAATAACATGCGAAAGCCGCGTACAGAAGGTTTGGCATGGAAGCGTGAAGACTCAACGCTGAATACCACGCTGAAGCAGTCGCTGATGCCCAGCACTTCCAGCACGCGTACCGCATAGGCACGCGGCGCGTTGGTAAACACACATTTGCGGCCCGGCAGGCGTTGTAGCAGTTGGCGCAATTGCTTGGTGGTCTGCACCATGTCGTCGGTAAGAAACGCATGCGTCTCCGCCAGAAAGTGATGCGGATCGACATGGTGATGGCGCATCAGCCCTTTGAGGGTGGCGCCGTAAATGCGCCAGTAATGCTGGCGTAACTGGTGGGCTGCAGGCTCTTCCAGCGCCAGGAGATCCATGATGTAGCGCGTCATGGATTGATTCATGACCGGGAAGATGTGTGCGGAAGCGTTGTGCAGGGTGTCATCCAGATCGAAAACCCACACCCTGCGAGACATAGAATATAACTAAAGTAAGTGTTTGCTTACGGCTTATTTGGCTTTGAGCTTTATTTTGCTTTGATTAAAGTACCAACACCTTCATCGGTCAGCACTTCCAGCAATAAAGCATGCTCTACGCGGCCATCGATGATATGCACGGTTTTCACGCCGCTACGGGCGGCATCCAGGGCTGAGCTGATTTTTGGCAGCATGCCGCCACTCAAGGTGCCATCCGCAACCAGGTCATCAATCTGTCTTGGGGTCAGCCCGGTCAGCAGTTGGCCCTCTTTATCCAGTACGCCGGGCGTATTTGTCAGCAGGATGAGTTTTTCGGCATTGAGGATTTCTGCGAGTTTGCCAGCCACTACATCGGCATTGATATTGTAGGTTTCACCTTCACGGCCAACGCCGATAGGCGCGACAACGGGAATAAAGTCACCACTATCGAGGAAGGTGATAATGCTGGGGTCAATCGCTGTGATCTCACCCACCTGGCCGACATCGATCATTTTGGTCGGGTCTTTGAGGTCTTCCATCAGCAATTTTTGCGCGTGGATGAAGTTACCGTCCTGGCCGGTCAGGCCGACCGCTTTACCACCGTGGCGGTTGATCAGGTTGACGATTTCTTTGTTCACCTGGCCGCCGAGCACCATTTCCACTACGTCCATGGTTTCTTCGTCAGTCACGCGCATGCCCTGGATAAACTCGCCTTTTTTGCCCAGCTTATCCAGCATCTCGTTAATTTGCGGGCCGCCGCCGTGCACCACTACCGGGTTCATGCCAACCAGTTTCAGCAGCACCACATCTTGCGCAAAACATTCTTTCAGGCGTTCATCAGTCATGGCATTGCCGCCGTATTTAATGACGATGGTTTTATCAAAAAAACGTTTGATGTAAGGCAGGGCTTCAGACAGGGTTTGCGCTTTTTGAGCGGCTTTTGAAATATTCATCATATGGATATGCAATTAAGGATATGCGTATTCTATCTGCTGATAGTTAAACAGTGAATGCATTAGCGGGTTAATTTTGTTCAGGATGTTTAATAAGAAGGCGATTCGCCGACTTTGTTCAACTTTATTCGCTGGATATGAAGTAATTAAGACATTGCCCGCGCGGCCCAGAGCGAAGTGCCAGGGAGAAGAAGGAATGATGTGTGAGTGGTTTAAATGGCTGGTGTTTAGCACCCGCCATTTAAACCGGGTACGTCATTTTTATCATCGCCTGGCGCTAGGTCAGGCCAGTACTTTCACAAACACTTTGGATTTCCGTTGCAGGTTATACAGTTGCTGCTTTTCTTGCGGCAGCTGGTCTACACTCTGCTCAGTAAAGCCACGCTCCAGAAACCAGTGTTCGGTACGTGTGGTCAGGCAAAACAAAAACTGGTGGCCCATGGCTTTCGCCTGTTCCTGGCAAAAGTTAAACAGTTTGTCGCCGCGTCCGCCACCACGGTAGGCCGGGTCTATGGCCAGGCAGGCAAACTCCACCATTTTCTCGGCAGGGAACGGATACAGAGCGGCGCAACCAATCGCCCGGTTATCATGTTCCATCACGTAGAAATAGTTGATTTCCATCTCAATACGTTCACGCCCGCGCCGCACCAAAATACCTTCATTTTCCAGTGGCTCAATCAGCATGAGGATGCCGCCTACGTCATCAATATTGGCCTGGCGCATGGTTTCCAGCGGCAGCTCGGTAATCATGGTGCCTATACCCTGCCGGGTAAACAGTTCCTGGATAATGGCGCCATCGATATGCCTCGAGATCAGGTGCGTCCTGGCGACGCCATGCTCACAGGCGCGCACGGCAGCAGGCAGGTAATAATTCACATCTTCCGAGAAGTTGATCGGGTCATCACTTTCCTGCACATTGCGCAGCATGTTTTTCGCTTTGGCAGAGGTCATCTCGCGCAATAATTCTCCACGCAAGTTATGTATGCCTTCAGAACCCATCAGGAAGATCAGTTTTTCTGCGTCCAGCGCAATCGCGGCACTCACTGCCACATCTTCCAGCGTCAGGTTGAATATTTCACCAGTAGGCGAATAACCCATGGGCGACAGCAGCACCAGTTCGCCATCGTCCAGCCGCTTCTGGATGCCCACCGCATCGATCTTGCGTACTTCACCGGTATGTTGCAGGTCTACGCCATCTCGCACGCCCAACGGCTTAGCGGTGACAAAATTGCCACTGGCGACACGGATATCGCTGCCTGCCATCGGCGAGTTGGAAATGCCCATGGATAACAGCGATTCGATCTCGACCCGCACCGTGCCATTGGCCTCTTTTACCGCTTCCATCGCCGTGTCATCGGTAATGCGCAGGCCATTATGCATTTTGGGGATCAGGTGGTCGCGCTTGAGTCTGTGTTCGATTTGCGGGCGTGCGCCGTGCACGAGCACCAAGCGCACCTCCAGGCTGGCAAGCAGGTTCAAGTCGTGCGAAAGGGCGATAAACTGTTGTTCGCTGACCACTTCGCCGCCAAAGGCGATCACAAAGGTGCTACCGCCAAACGCGTGGATATAAGGCGCGGCGGAGCGAAACCAGTGCACAAAGTCTTTGCTGTTGGCGCTGGAAAGGATCGCCGGCGGCGTATTGGTCAGGTTGCTGGGTGTTAAATCGGCATCGTACAATCGGCCAGGCGTGGTGCTCAGAGCCTGGGCAGCAGCGCGTAACAAGGCGTCCGAGATCCCGATTTCACCACGTTCTATGCGCGACAGATTGCTGGTATCCGTGCCCATGCGTAGCGCAAGCTGCTGCAAGGTTAAATTTTGCGATTTTCGCAAATTCCTGATATTTGAGCCTATCATTTGAGTATTTATTAAATTTAATTTGCAAAACAATAATTCAATTTGGTTTTTTATGCAAATTAAACATAAAAAATGACGGCCTGAGCCGTCATGTTAAATAAGTCAGAGAGAGGCGACGTTTACTTCAACTGATGGCCCCTGGCCGCACTGAACGGTAAATGCGGTTGCTCTGCCGCTTGCTCAGTACCAGTTGCCAAAGTTGACCTTGCCGCGAGCGGAAATACCCGGCACAACACATCAGGTAGTATTTCCACATGCGGTAAAAACTTTCATCATATTTAAATTGTAATTCTGGCCAGGCGCGGCTGAATTTATCCCACCAGGCCATGAGCGTGCGGTCATAATCCGTGCCGAAATTGTGCCAGTCTTCAATCAGGAATTTCTTTTCTATGGCGCTGCTCACTTCGCTTGCAGAAGGTAATTTACCGTTAGGGAAGATATACCTGTCTATCCAGGCATCGGTGTACAACGCGGTTTTATGGTTGCCTATGCTGTGCAGCAGAAATAGCCCATCGTCTTTAAGCAGGCGATGCACGGTTTCAAAATAAATAGGATAATTTTTTGGCCCTACATGCTCAAACATGCCGACTGAGACTATCTTGTCGAACTGCCCTTGCAGCTTGCGGTAATCCATCAGCTGGATATCGACAGATAAACCAGCGCACCGCTCTTTTGCTACCGCTTGTTGTTCCACAGACACGGTGATGCCAACCACATTGACCGCATAATGCTGTGCCATATGTTTGGCCAGCCCACCCCAGCCACACCCGATTTCAAGCACGCGCTCACCAGGCTGGAGGTCGAGTTTGCGGCAGATCATATCCAGTTTGTGGGTCTGTGCTTCTTCCAGCGTATGGGCGTGTTGCCAATAGCCGCACGAGTAACTCATGCTAGAGTCGAGCATCGCCTCAAACACATCATTGCCGATATCGTAGTGCAGTTGCGCAACCTGAAAGGCACGATGAGGTGCCTGCAGGTTAAATAACGCATGGCGGAGAACATCGCCTAACAGTTGCAGTTTGCCCCAGCCACCCATTTCTTCATCGATGTCAGCGCGCATCACCCGGTTGAAAAACTCATCAAGGCGGGCACAGTCCCAGCGTCCCTCGATATAGGCCTGCCCAAACCCCAGTGTGCCGCGGGCCAGCACATCGCGATAGACGCTTTCGTCATAAACCTGGATATCCCAAGGTGCATCGCCATTAATGGTGATGCCAGTTTTGCCCAGTAGTTTGACCAGGGTTTCTGGTGGCGCAGGCTGCTGCGTGGCGAAATGATTAAATGTAGTTTTTGGCATCGCGGTCACACTCCTCCAAAACGCGTACAGATTGCATAGCACTCAGGCATATCTTAAACAGGGTAAGAATGCCTGAACACTCGTCATATTACATATGAAGATTGACCCGCAATGACGTGATTTGTTCTACCGGCGGCAGGTGATGATCAATGGGAGAGGAACTGGAACCACACCGGCAACGTGAACATGCTCAGTAAGGTGGTAGAAAACACGGCGGCGGCATACAGCGCGCCATCTAAATGGTAGCGCTCGCAGATGATGACGCCAAAGACCATGGTCGGCATGGCGCTTAACAAGGTGATGGCAGTGAGTGTGTGCCCACCCAGTCCTAAAGCTTCTGCCACCAGCATGGCTGTGAGCGGTGCAATCAACAGGCCGATAAGACAGACCGGTAATAATTTGGGGAGCAGTGCAAACCTGAAGGTATCCCAGCGTATGCTCATGCCTAGCGCGATCAGCATCAGTGGTACCACGCCGCCTGCCAAAGTATGCAGTGCATGGCCCAGCATTTCGGGCTGTGGTACGTGTGCCAGGTTGAGCACGCAGGCGACCAGCAGTGCCCACAGTGGCGGTACACGCAGCAGTTCCCTGAGTGGGTTAGAACACAGCTCGGCCTTGCCATAGGCTTGCGCCATCAGCATGCCTACAGATAACAAAATCGGGGTGCAGGCGAATAAATCAAATTTAAGCACCATCTCCTGCGCCCAGTCACCCAACACTTCGCTAGTCACAGGCAGGCCCAGGTAAGTAGCGTTCGGAAACGTAGCTGCCAACATCAGTGCGCCTTGCTGCGCACCTGAGAGCGGCTTAAAACGGTTGAATATTTGCAGGCTCAGCCACATCAACCCTGCCGCTGTCGCCAGCCTGGTGATTGCCGTGAGCTGGATGCTGAAAGTATCCGCATCCAAAGGTGCTAGCCACAGCACATCTATCACTAAGGCTGGCAGCAGAATGTAAAACACCAGGTCTGTCAGCGCCCGGCGATGCGAAGTGGCAGAGATATGGTCAGGCGCGAACCGTTGCCACGCGATACCTGCGATGATCAGCAGCGCCATTTGTAGCATCACTTGAAACATCAAGCTCTCAATCCAAAAAATATAGTTAAATAAGTATTTATATCTTTGACGGCTCAGCTATTCAAAATAAGTTGTGAAATCAGTTTGGCTTCAATATCCATTTGCAGTTGAAATTTCCCATAATTAGAAAAATGCAGATGCTTATAAAAGGTCGTGTCATTAAAAATGGAGACCTTTGAAAGAGGATTTTTATTGACTAATTGATTGGATAGGTATTTTGATAGCTCTGTTTTTAATAGCAGATTAAGAACAGAGTTTGAAATGAAAATGGATTTGGGCTGTTTTGATTCAATTAAATGACCTAGCCATTTTAAATGGTGTGAGTTCAAATCTTCTTTCGTAAGCATGCTTCTTCCAACAGTTGGAACATTAATTAATTCGATAAAGGAAATGTCATCTGCATGCGTAGAAAGTAGCCCGATCTTTGTGAAATTCTTATGATACTTTTTGCCGTCACCAAAGTAGTTTCCAAGTAAAAATGGATGATGAACATTGTACTTTTTCCAAAATGCTACACCGTCAGTATGGTACTCAAGTATCTTGTCATAAACTGATGAGCTATCAATGTTGGCCGCATAGTTCGCATCTAATCCCATGAAGATAAATCTTGCCTTTTCTGGATTTGCGCCTTGATATGGTTTCTCTTTGAAAAGGTTGCGAAGCGCGAGCGAAGGATGCTGGTTATACATTAAAAATCGCCCCACAATGTCTGCATGCTGGCAATCGCGGTCACTGCGGCAGTTTCGGTTCTGAGTATCCTTGGCCCGATCACAATCGATTGGAAGTTGTGTTGGGTCGCCAGCGCAATCTCGTTGCCACTTAAGCCGCCTTCCGGGCCGATCAGCAAGTGGATAGGCGCGGATGGTTTTTCGAGTTGCGCCAGTTGTTTTGCCCCAACCGGGTTTAGCAGAATATTCAGGCTGGAGTGTGTTTCATATTGCCCCAGCCATTGGGCCAGGGTGACTGGCGCATGCACTGTAGGCAGTACGGCACGGCCGCTTTGTTCACAGGCGGCTATCGCCACGCCTTGCCAGTGTTCTACGCGTTTTTCGGCACGGTCGCCGCTCAGTTTCGTCACGCTGCGCTCTGTGGTCAGCGGGAATATCTCGGTGACCCCCAGTTCAACTGCTTTCTGGATGGTGTAATCCATGCGATCGCCGCTGGAGACCCCCTGTAGCAGGCGAATATTGAGGGGGGATTCATTACTCACCGCCGTGCGGCCAAGCACCTCAACATACGCCGCTTTTTTCTCAACGCTGGTCAGTGCACACTGGTAGTCAAAGCCATCGCCGCAAAACAAACTCAATGTATCACCGGCTTTCAGGCGCATGACACGAATCGCGTGTGCGGCAGCGTTTTCGCTGAGCGCGGTGGTTTGGCCTATGGTGAGAGGAGTGGGGCTGTAAAAACGTAAGTTACTCATGCATGACATTGTAACCAAAATGCTGGCGAGTGACATTCAGTAAGCGGCATTCACTACTGGCATACACGCAACAGACTGAATGACGTACCATAGGGCTTTGGTTGTGATTTTGCCGGAGAGTGACCATGGCGAGTATTAGCCCACCCGTGTGCGATTTTGGCTACGGCCGCTACGCTTAACATCGGTTTCACCAAGTCAGCCTTCGCCGAAATCGCACAAAGTTATATAGTGACGGTCTAGAAAGTTTCTGAAAGGAATCACATGGCAAGTATCAATCCCCCGGCATGCAATTTTGGCTGGAAAGCCCCAGAATTCAACCTGCCAGATGTGAACGGCAAGCTGGTGAATCTGCAAGCCAGCATGGGTCCCAAAGGCCTGCTGGTGATGTTTATCTGCAACCACTGCCCATATGTTAAAGCGATTTTGCCGCGTCTGATCGCCGATGTCAGCGAGTTGCACGCCTTAGGCATTCACACTGTTGCCATCATGTCCAACGACCCTTCCGATTACCCGGAAGATAGCCCGGCGAATATGAAAAGGTTGTCTGAAGAACTGGCGCTGCCTTTCCCCTATCTGTTTGATGAAACCCAGCAAGTTGCCAAGGCATATGATGCCGTGTGCACCCCTGATTTTTTTGGGTTGAATAAAGACTTTGCGCTGCAATACCGTGGCCGGTTTGATGAAAGCCGCAAAGAAGCGGCGCCCGAGAGCACACGCGATTTATTCAAGGCGATGAAGCAGGTCTCTCAAACCGGGCATGGGCCGAAAGAACAGGTGGCAGGTATCGGTTGTTCAATGAAGTGGAAAGAATGATTAACCTGGCATTCCATCAGTGCGAGGTTTGCTCAGTATCGGCCAATAGGTGATACAAAACCAGGTGAACGCGACTATCCAGCAAGCCGCTGCCAGCATGACAGAGATGCGGTAAGTCTCTGGTATCCAAAGCGGCAAAAATACTCTGCACAACGTCGCGGCAATACACAAGCCGAATATCCAGGAGACGCTACGTGGCGGGGCATGGATATTGCGGCCCGTGTGGCCTAGCGATACACGCGCCATCATCGCCAGCGTGATGACGCCGATGCCACCAATGGCCCAGCAATGGATCGCAAGAATAAGTGACACGCCGCTACGGGTATAGCTTAACGCATACAGTAAAAAACCGGCAGTGATCAGCCACATGCCGCAGTAAAAACTCCATAGCAATGGCACCCGCCATATGCCCGGTGTGTGCCAGCGCCACAAGCGTATGCTGCTGGCTGTGGTAATAGTAAGCGCTAACACAATGTGAGTCATGGACGAATCAGCTACCAGGATATTCAATAGTAAAGCCACCAGCGATAACATTAATAGCCGGTCTAACCAGGCCGAATTTTTGAGCGAGATTTCTTCTTTTACGCCACGCTCAATAAACCCCGGCAAGATGCGGCGGCTGATCACCAGGATCAGGCTCACATTGAGCAACAGGCCCACCCATAATGCGGCGCGTGCACCACTCATGGACCAGCCTGATGCCTGTGCATAAAAAGCCGCATTGCCCAGTGTGAGTATCCCCACTTTTGAAAGCACCCCCAGTTGTCGCCACTGTTTCACTTTAATGATAGGGCGTGCAATCGCTAACATCAGCCACAGGTTAAACGACAGGTCCAGAGTCGCGGCCAGGATGACCAGATCGGGGGCGACCAACATGACGCCACGCGCACCTGCCCAGCAGGCCACTAACCCCATTAAAGCGCTGCCCTGCAAGGTCTGGATACCAGTCCAGTTTTTCACTGCGGTGAGTAAAAAACCGGCAATCACTGCAAAGGCAAAACCGTACAGCATTTCATGCGCATGCCATTGCGAGGCTGAGACGTAGAATAAGGGAGGCAGTGTGAAGCGCAGGTATGACCACATCCAGGCGGCGATGGAAATGGCGGCAAATGCAGCGGCAAGCAGGAAAAACGGGCGAAAGCCAAGATTGAATAAAGCGTATCTCTTGGCAGAGGCTTTTTTATGCGGCGGCGAAATTTGAATGAATTGTTGCATATGACACCCTGAAATCCTGCAAAAGCAAATAACTCAATATAACGTGGATTCTGAATCGCATGGTTGATGCAACGCAAACCGGGTGAAAATTCAGGTGTTCAGGTTGAGGTTCACTCCTGGTGTTGGCACAAGGCCAGAAGCAATTGGCATTGGTGTTTAATGCGGTGGGTGATGCTAGAAAAAGACCGCGAGGAATTGCTCAACGCTGATGTAAAGCGAGCGGGTTTTTATTTGAACAGGGTAATAACTTGCAGGTAGATGTCCTGTATATCGACAAAGTTACGCCCGGCAAAGGTATCCTGAAATTCCAGTTTAATGATTACAGGCAGGGGTAACTTGCCTTGTTGCCAGGCGGGTACGCCACTCCATGTCGCACTGATACGGTATTGGTCAGACCGTCTATCAGTGAAGCTTTCCAGCGCCGAGGTGTTAGCGCCCAAGCTGGAGCGATATTCATCCGATTTCTTTTCAAAGCGATGCCAGGTGGTGGCAAAACGCCAGTTAGATAAACGATAACCTAATTCGATATCGGTTTCATAATAGTCACCCAGAGCCCTGTGCAGGGTTTGCTTTGAGCTGGCAGGTGCCAGCATTTGCCCTGGGGCAGGGATACGCATACGTGCCTTGTCAGGCGATTGCCAGTTGTAATCGGCGAGCAGGCGCAAATCAAAGTTCGCGCTCAGGTCACGAAAGTATTCCAGCCTAGTGCGTATATCGGTGCTGCCGTCGCCCAGTGGGACATCCAGCAGATTGTCGGGGTCATCTTTTTTGGCCAGGCCTGCACGTAAACCCAGGCCTAATATCAGGCTTTCACCGGGCGATTTCATGGCGCGCCACAACACACCCACGGTCGGGTCGCTAAAGCCTTCACTACGGCTGTCCTGCAAAGGTTTGTATTGATAGCCAAATGCCGGATTCGTGAGGATATTCTGCACGCCGGCGGTACCCATGGGCCGGATAGCGCCACCGACAGGTGCGAAAGGAAAGTTGCCAGCCCCTATCGGCTGGTTGGCGTTAAATGCCGGGTTGTAGCCAATATTACCGCCATCGACCGCAAAGCGCGTACGCGTCTGCGAGATGGCGTAGGGGATCACCAAGCCTATCGTCACATCCGGTGCCAGGCCGTAGCCTATGCTCAAAATGCTGATCTGGTTTTGCGTCTCGTGATCAAAGCGCGTTGTGCCCAAAGATGCTGCAGCGCCTAATGGTGACAGGGCCGGGAATAAGCGTGCATTCAGATTCGCGCCGTTAAAACTGCTGCCCAGTTCAGATCGGTTGCCGTGGTTGTCATAACGCGAGTCGAATTGGCTGCTGCGTTGCTCAAAGCGCACCGCCCAGCTGCTTTCGGGCGCCATGCTGTCCATTGCAAAGTAGGAGGCTGTGGGTATGGTGTCATCAGCAAAAGCGCTGGCGGTTGAGATCAGGCAGCACGATGTGCATGCAATCATGAAAGCGGATCGGGAAATCTCTGGGGGGTAGCTCAATCGGTTAAACATCACGCGGGCAATTCTTATTGTTAGTTTTTATACCCGTTTGCGGGCGTGTACGACGAGCTTTTTTATTTGGTCACTTTTTAAATGCTGGCGCAGCAGTCAACCAAAGCTGCTTTTCTATATTTAGGTACGCGAGTATTTTAGCTGCGGCTGGGTGAAGTATTACACCATAGCTTTTCTGATATTGCGATTATTTATGCAAATCATATTGCCCGCGTCTGGCTGGTTTTTGCTAAGCCAGGAAATTGTCATTATAACGACAGATTAAAGACTGCCAGATGACAGCGGATCAGCCGTATAAGCACTTACCAAAAAAAATGTGTGTTTTTGACTGCATTTTTAAAGAGGATAGGCACATTTTAAGTGCATTAGTTATTGGAGTGAATGATAGTGAAATGTTGCCGACAGGCGAAAGCGAGCACGCGCTAAATGGCTTAGTAATCCCCTGCCATGTCTTGGTTGTGCGTACTGTTTGCAGTCAATATAATGTGACCGCGCCAGTTTTTCAAAGCGCATAAATCATTCGATAAAAATACTAAAAAAGGACTGTACGATGCACATGTTTTTCTCTGCTTTTAAATCCAGCTCTAAGATATTTATCAGCCTGTCACTGCTTTTGTTGTCCGGCTGCGCGCTCAACATGAAAGTACCTATCACGGATCCCGCTGCATCAAATACCTTGCACCAGGTCAGCGCGGCAAAGCCGGTGGCGCTTTTCTTTAAAGATGAACAAGCTGCAGAGGACAAAACCAAGCTACTTGGTGGCACTATCCCCATGCAACTGGTTTACGGCAACAAACCTTTTGATGCCGTACCATGGATCGCTGAGCACACTGTGAAAGAAATGGTTGCCAGAGGCTTGCCGGTCGCGCTTGCCACCCAGCCGGCAGCAGGCCCTAATGTGCTGATCAAACGCCTGCACATTGAGAACCATCGCGCGAGTGGCTTTTCACCTTTCGTCACATTCACCTCTCTGCGTGCCGAGATAGAAACGCCACAAGGCAATCGCCGCATCACTGCTTACATCAAGCGCGGCAAGGTGCCGGTATGGAGCTTTGATGAGATCATCGAGCCGACTTACAATGCCCCGCTGGCTTTGCTCACTAAAGAACTCGCAGCCAAGCTGAATCAGCAGTTATTTAATACCGCCATCAGCGATGAGCAAGTGCGTAGCCTGGTACAGAAAATCAACCAGAATGTAGGCAAGGAAGAAGGCAGCGCCTATCTGGATGTGTATCAATTAGGGTTTGGTAATAATCCACTCGCCATTCCAGAGCTGGTAAAGTACACCTCTAGCTCAAATGAATATGTGCGTTTGTCTGCCATCTCATCGCTGGGCATCTTAAAAGCATCTGATCAAGTCGAGTTCCTGAAAAAACTGTTCTCCACTAAATCTGGTTTATGGCAGGACCGTGCGATGGCGCTGAAAGCGCTGGGAGATATCGATACGCCAGAAACGCGTGCATATTTGCAAGAACAATTGACGCAGTTACAGAGTCGTACTGATAAAGAAGCAAAATGGACTAAAGAAATCATTGCCTTGTATTTGTAAGGGTGAGCAAAAAGGGCCGGGATCACCTGGCCCTTAGTTATAGTTTAATAAACGGTTTTTTAGGAGCACTTGATGGATACTCAACGAGTTAAATGGGGCATTTTAGGTGCCGCGCGCGTCAATGAGCGCTTACTGCCTGCCATCGTCGAGGCGAACAATTCGCAACTGGTGGCGATTGCCAGCCGTCGCGAAGGTGCGGCCAAAGCCATTCTGGATAAATATGCGCCCGCTGCCACTGGCGTCACCTGTTATGACGATATGGATAGCCTGATCAACGACAGCAACGTGCAAGCAGTGTATTGCCCGATGGCGAACGAGGAACATGCCGAGTGGGCCTTGAAAGCCATCAATGCCGGCAAGCATATCCTGATTGAAAAGCCGATGACGACCAACCTGGCAGATATCGCCAGGATAGAATCAGCAGCCAAAGCCAAAGGCGTGATCGTGATGGAAGGCTTTATGTACCGCTTTCATCCGCAGCACGCAAAAGTCAAAGCACTGATCGATAGCGGGCTGATCGGTGATGTGTTGTCCTGCCGTGCCAGTTTTTCTTTCCTGATGCCCCCTGCGCGCATGTACCGTATCAACCGTAGCATGGCGAACGGCGGCGGCGCGATGTGGGATATCGGGCCCTATGCCATCCATGCCTTGCGCTGGTGTTTGGGCGGCGGCGCTGCCCCTGCGGAACCCACCAATGTCGTGGCGTATGGCAAATTAAACGAGCATGGCGCCGATGTGGTCGCCAGCGGTGTATTGGATTTTGGCGCAGATGCACAAGGCCGTGCGCGTTATGGCCATTTTGATGTCAGCTTCGAGCGTAGCCGTAAAGCCGAATATGAGCTGATAGGCGACAAAGGCTGGATCAAGTGCCACAACATGTGGAGCTATCCAAGCGACGACCCGGTGATCAGCTGGGAGGCAGGCGGCAAATCAGAAACCATCGTGTTGCCCAAAGCCAATCACTTTAATCTTGAGATTGAGCATTTCGGCGACTGTATCCTCAATGGCAAAGCGCCGTTGCTGACTTTTGATGATGCAAAAGGTAATTGTCGTGCCATTGAAATGGTCATTGCCGCATTAAAAGCATAATTCAAAAACGGGGCGGTTGGCCCCGTCAGCAATTTTACTTTCTGGCAGACCGGTGCAACTCCACTAAAGCGCTGACCACTTTTCCGATAATCGCTGCGCGCGGAATTGCTCGACAATAAAATCTACGAATACCCGGGTTTTGGCGGGCATCAGCTTTTTCGCAGCAAAATACAAAGAAATCACACCACTTTCTGTATACCAGTCCGGTAACACCCTGACTAGCGCGCCGCTTTCCAGATGGCGTAATACGTGTGGCATCGGCACGTGCGCGACGCCCAGGCCCGCGATGGAGGCGTTGCACAACATTTCAGGGTCATTCAAGGTCACGCGCGGCGGCAGCTCTATCGTCACTTGCTCGCCGGCACTTGTTTTAAGATGCCAGGGCGTGGCGCGATTTGTGGTTTGAGAGTAGCGTATCAGTGCATCCAGTTTGGATAAATCAGCAGGCGTTTCCGGGCTAAATGTATTCGCAAGATACTCAGGTGAAGCGACCAGCACCAAATGGATCTTTGCCAGTTCTCGCACCACCACACCAGGTGCAATATCAATGCCGCCACCAATCGCCGCATCAAACCCTTCCCCGATCAAATCGACCTGGCGGTTATCAAAGCGCCAATCTGGTTTGATCGCCGGGTAGGCTGCCAGAAATTGCCCCAGTAAAGGCAATATATGGTCGCGACCAAATGCCATCGCCATGCCTACCTTGAGTGTCCCGGCTGGCTGGCCGGCGACTGTGCTGGTGTTGGCAATGGCGGATTGTATGGCGTCCAGCCCGCCTGTCACTTGCGCTAAAAATTGCTCCCCGGCTTCGGTCAGCGTCAGGCTGCGTGTGCTGCGATGAAACAGCCTCACCCCTAAATCCGTTTCCAGTTTCGCCACGTTCTTGCTCACGCCACCTGGTGTCAGGCTGAGCCTGCGTGCTGCTGCGGAGAAGCTGCCGAACTCAGCGCTGCGGACAAACGATTCAATACTGCTTAATGTTTCCATAGGAATAATCCGTTTTATTTTATACCTTTAGTATAAAGTATTTGTATTTATTGATGACTAATTGTAATCGAATAGAAAGTGCATACTGCACTCGTCGTTGCAATACATCTTTCATCAATTAAAGGAATTCATCATGACAAATACTACAAATAACACTTACCAACGTCTGGCCGGTAAAGTCGCCATCGTCACGGGTGCCAGTTCAGGTATAGGCCGCACCACTGCCAAATTATTTGCCCAGCACGGTGCCAAAGTCGTTGTTGCCGCACGCCGTGAATCAGAGTTAGCCACCCTGGTGGCTGAAATTATTGCCGACGGTGGCGAAGCGATTGCGTTTGCCGGTGACGTGCAATCGGAAGCATTTAACCAATCGCTGGTCGCGCTGGCAGTCAATAGCTTCGGCAAACTGGATATCGCCTTTAATAATGCAGGCACATTGGGCGAAACCGGCCCGACGCATGCGGTGTCGCAACAAGGCTGGAACGATACGCTGGCCATCAATTTAACCAGTGCGTTCCTGGGTGCTAAATACCAGATCCCAGAAATGGCGAAACAAGGCGGCGGTTCCATCATTTTCACCTCTACTTTTGTCGGCTACAGTGCGGCCTTCCCTGAGTTTGCCGCCTATGCCGCCAGTAAAGCAGGGTTGATCGGTTTGACCCAGGCCTTGGCAACTGAATATGGCCCAAAAGGCGTACGGGTGAATGCCGTTTTACCAGGCGCCGTCGATACCGATATGTACCGCGAAAAAAACAATACCGCAGAAGCACAAGCGTTCCTGACTAATATGCACGCGCTGAAACGGGTCGGTAAACCAGAAGAGATCGCACAATCTGTGTTGTACCTGGCTTCTGATGATGCTTCGTTTGTGACGGGTACCGCTTCGCTGGTGGATGGTGGCTTGTCTGTTAATAGAACTTAAGTGTTTGCCTCTTTCCACACTGGCAGGTCAATAGAGTAAGAGGCCACTTGGGAAAGCAGCCGTAGCATTTAACGAGCCGTTTTGGGTGCATCAGTGCACCCAAAACATTTGATGTTGAATCCCTCCAGAAGGCCAATTGATAGGCTGTAGGTATGCCCTACAACGTGACGCACTTTGATGTTTTAAAGTTGTGCCATTTTTTACTAACTGTATGCATCCATTAAGAGGATGATGAGTGCAGTGAAAACATGGAGATTGGCAAATGGGAAGTTTCAGTATCTGGCATTGGTTAATAGTATTGGCTGTCGTCACAATGATTTTCGGCACCAAACGCTTGCGTAATATAGGCGGTGATGTGGGTGGCGCTGTTAAAAACTTCAAACAGGCAATGAACGAGCAGCCTGCATCCATTGAGGACCAGTCGAGGAATGTTTGAGGTCGGCTTCTCTGAGATCATTGTAATCGTGGTGGTCGCATTGATCGTCATTGGTCCGGAAAAACTGCCCAAGCTGGCAAGAACCTATGGCTTGCTTTATGGCCGGGTGCAGCGCTATGTGTCTGGCATCAAACAAGATATGGAACGTGAAGTGGCGCTTGATCAGATGAAAAAAGCCACCGCCGAGGCGCAGCAGAAACTACTCGCATTCCAATCACAAATGATCACGCTTGAAGGCGAGGCTGAGGTTGTTTCTGAACTACCACTGGAAGAGGCGAAAGCACGCGCTCAAACGCCAGAAACAGTAAAGTGAGTGATCGGTGATGGCACAACAAACACAAGGTGATACGCTCAGCCATTTTTATGAGTTAAGAACCCGATGCATACGCATCGTCATCGGGTTGTTACTAGCGCTGGGGGTGACGCTCCCTTTCGCGAATGAGCTACATGAATTTTTCGTGAGGCCCTTGCTTAGCCAGTTACCTGCTGGCGGGCAAATGATCGCCACTTCGGTCACTTCCCCTTTTTTGATCCCTCTGAAAATTGCATTGTATGTGGCGATCGCACTCAGCCTGCCAAACACCCTGTATCAACTCTGGAAATTTGTTCAACCAGGCCTTTACCCAAAGGAAAGGCTGATCAGTTTGATTGGTGTTCTGTCTAGCATCGTTCTATTCATACTGGGGGCCAGTTTTGCCTTCTATATTGTCATCCCGGTCATCTTCAAATTTATTATTGGCAGCGCACCTGCAGGGGTAGCGGTGATGACCGAGATCGGTAATTACCTGGACTTTCTGGTATCGATCACACTGGCTTTCGGCATCTCATTTCAAACCCCGATTATTGTTGTAGCGATCGCCTATATGGGCGTCGTTGAGGTCAACACCTTAAAGGAAATCCGAAGTTACGTAATTGTTGGGGCGTTTGTCATCGGCGCTATTTTTACACCGCCGGATATCATTTCGCAATTCATGCTGGCGATCCCGTTATGGATACTGTATGAACTCGGGGTACTGGTGGCCAGTGTGTTGATTCATAAGCGTGATCGGGAAGTGGCGCCAGTATGACCAACCCCCTAGATTGATTTTTATTTGAGTAGCGCCGATCGTGATAGACCGGCGCTATAAGTCATTTCAGGCTTTTTGCGCGTTGCAAAGTATCAATCGGGCATTCACCAAACAACTCACGGTAATACCGTGAAAAGAGGCTCATATGCCAGAAGCCCCATTTGGAGGCAACATGCGCAATGCTGGAGAAATCCTTGGGTGCGCTCATCAATTCCAGCCTGATGCGTTGTAGACGCACGTTGCGCATATAGGTGACTGGCGTGATGCCAAGCACTCTGATAAACGCATGGTTCAGTGTTCTGCGACTCACCTTTAAGACTTTGCAAAGCTCTTCGATCGAAAGCGGAAAAGCGGCATTGGTCAGGGTAGAGCTCCTCACACGGTTGACGATATAGCGCGGGATGCGATGATCAAAATGCGGGTGCGTATTTGCGCTGGCATGAAATAACGCATGCAAACACGCCGACATCAGATCATCTTCAAAGCTTTCCCACTTTTCTTTGAGGTTGATATCCTGCTCGTTACTGGTATCGAATTCCATGCCATACATCAGGGTGGTAAGCAGTAGCTTGGCCACATGAGGGTTCAGCGATTCAACCGGTTTAATGGTATTCATGACCATCCTGAAGTCTATCCAGTCCATCTTTTCTGCATATTCTTCCAGGCGTTTTGCAGGGATCACCGCCACCGTGATTTCTGAGATCATGGATGTCTTGAAATAAAGCTCGGCATTTTTATCAAGCGTGATCAGTGAATGGGCCCTGACCGGTAATAAACCCCAGCTCGCCTCACCTTCAATGATGGTGGGCAAGCCGATCACATAACAGTCCTGTGGTGCACTGGCGATTTGATCAACCGCCCGATTCATCGTTTCGGTGAATATTTGAATCCCGTTGTAACTGATACTGTTCACCGATCCCGTAAAGGAACCTTTAGCTAGCTGTGTATAGTCCTGGGACCAAAAAGGCACCGCATCCGCTTGCTCAAGTACGTCTGTGGTATCTCGTTTAACCACGTGAAAGCCAGGACTGACCGACGAGTCAATCCCCAATAGTATTTCTCTAAACCCCATGTTATCGCTCCTGATATTCACCATCAACTTGTTGTGGTAATACCTCTCAAAAGTCCATTTATGACAGCTTTAAAGGACTAATTTGATGTTTTTATTGTTTTTTCAGGCTTTTAAGTGCCCGTTTTTATTCAGTTTTATGCTTTTGTTCTGAATATGATGATCCAAATCCTACTTTAGACCTGAAATATGCTTATGAATAGCAATAAATGGCATAACCAATCTATATTTTTCCATCAAAAATACGGCTTTGCCAAATCTTGCTAAACCCTCCCCGTGAACAAAGTTATTGTCGCATCGCTGCAATTCTTATTTATCGACCAGACGCAAGAATCTGGGTGAGGGGTATAAGAATCGGGTGGATGGATGTCAAGTAACGGGCGTCAGTGTCGCAAGCATTCAGCATTTTAAAGTTTTATTGTGATTAGCTCGCTGTGATTGAGCGTCATCCACGCTTATATATTCCGCACCTTTCAAGCTGACCTGGTGATAAATGACTTAAAACATTTATAACAAGTTGAGAGGGTTTGTATGACACGCAACGGAGGGCGCCTGCTGGCGTCAGTATTTTTATTAGCAACGACCTCGCTGATACAAGCTGAGGAGGCAAGTGGAACAAATGTCATTGGCTCGTCGGAAGTGACTCCATCGATACATCATATCAATGGCAATGTGGGTATTTATACCGATTACTTGTTTAGAGGGATTTCATACGGCAGGGGTAGGGGCGCGTTTCAGGCGGCGATTGATTACTCAAATGATCATGGGTTTTTTATTGGTTTGGGCTATACCAATGTGGATAAAGACGCCATTTATGGCAATACCTATGAAACAGATGTTTATGCAGGATTCAAGAAAGCATTCACCAGCGACCTGGCTGTGACGGCAGGGTTTATTACCTACTATTACCCGCAAAATAACCATTATGTGGGGCAGCATCCCCATGTGGCGGAATTGAATCTCGCCATTGATTATCGCCAATTCAATGTTAAATATTCCCACTCATTGACGGACTGGTTCGGGGTTAACACCGTCTCTATGGGACACGGGATGATAGGTAGCCATGAGATGGGGGATGGTGACTCAAAAGGTAGCCACTATTGGGAAGGCAGTTACACGACGCAACTCCCGAATACCAATATCAACTGTGTCATTCATGTCGGCCATCAATCGGTGAAGAATTACCACATCGCTGATTACACCGACTATTCAATCGGCCTCAACAAAGATTTCACCTTCGCTAATGTGAAGGGATGGAATGCCGGCATCAGTTATGTCGCACTGGATGCCGATCATGACTGGTATGTGGCAAGTGATGGCTATAAAACGGCCGAGAATAAGTTCTTTGGTTATATCCGCCTGAATATGTAAGTCATCTGCTTTCACTTCGCAATCGATCACGCAATGCGTGGGATCGATTTCATTCCACGATATTTCATCTCTATCAAAAATCAATTTACAAGCCCCTTTCATCTCCAGAAATCCTTCACTTGGAAAGGGGCTTTTTTTTCAAATAGTAAAAACCGGCATGACTTGGCCCTGTTGAATGGCTGTGAAAGGGGATATGCCGATTATTGCTAAAGCGCGCTCATCAAGGCCGCTATATTCATGCTTCATTTAAAACATTGCCAGGCCAACAGGCCTAAGGAGGAAATATGGGTATGAACATGGGGGCAACCGTTGGTAGCAGCCGGCCATCACACACTTATGCAGCCGAGACTTGTGTCCCAGATGCATATCACTTTTCAAAATCGCAATCCACAGGCACTCGATTGGTCATGATGGTGATTGCGATTGTGACGGGTTTATTTGCAGGCAAGCTCATGCATGACACCCTGTCCATGCAGTCAGCCTTCACCGGCATGTTTGTATTGCTGGCATTTGTAGGGGGGCTGTTATCTACATGGTCTCCTTGTGGTTATTCCAGCCTGAGCCTGTTAAGGCCTGCCGGTCGTTATTCACTGGGCGCGGTTTTCCGTTGGGCTCCGACCTTTTTCACCCATGCAGTGGGCTATGCCATCGGTGCCGTGGTTCTAGGCAGCCTGTTGGGCTTTACCGGCTGGCTGCTGTTCTCTGAAGTACCTACGCAATATTCAATTGCAGGCCTGGCGATATTGGCGATTGCTTACGGGGCGCACCAGTTCGGCTTTTTGAGCATGCCTTACCCGCAACGTCGCGCACAGGTACCACATGATGCGCGTTTCCGTTTCAGGTCCTCTGTCATTGGCTTGTTGTATGGCTTTTCCCTGGGCATGAATTACCTGACCTATGTGCAAACGCCCATGCTTTATATCGTGACCGGCGTTGCATTGTTCAGCGGTGGCGTGAAAGCAGCCGTGATCGCCATTGCCATATTCAATATCGGCCGCTGTTTGCCAGTGGCAGTTAACTTCTTACCTGTTAAGGATCAGTCAGTTCAAGCCTGGTTGGCCCGTTGGCAGGAAAGCGCAGTAGAAATCGATGGTTTCCTGTTGTTGGCAATCGGTTCCGCAGCATTGATGCTGCTGGCGCTGTAAGCCTGGCTGGAAATCAGAAGATGTCATCCATTTTAAAAATATCAGGAGGATTTATGACAACACTCGATCATCCATCGATGATTCGTCAATCGAAGCAGGCAGCAGGCTTCGCCGGAGGACTTGTAATCGCAGCACTCATGTTATCCAGCGGTATGGCCAGGGCGGATGCAACGCCAAATCAATTAGGCTCGGAAATTACCGCCAAGTTACAGGACGAGACTTCCATCGCGATCGCACCCCCTAGCGATGCCAAACGTGTCTACGTGCTGGACCCAGGCAACTTTCATATGACCTCTACTGTTTACACGGTAGATGGCAAATCCAGCAAGTTGCTGGGCATGACAGATGCCGGTAAATTGCCTAACGTCATGGTGGCTTCGGATGGCAAGTTCCTGGCCATCGCCAACACCATGTACTCCCGCGTGGCGCGTGGCAAACGTGATGACTATCTGGAATTGATAGACACGCAAACGCATCAGCCTATCGCCGATATCGATATTCCTGAAGGTCGTTTTCTGACTGGCGTGTTTGAGCGTACTGCGGGTTTGAGTGTCGATAACAAGCACCTGTTGTTCCAGCAGTTCTCACCTTCTCCAGGCGTAGGCCTGGTCGATCTGCAGCAAAAGGCTTTCGTGAAAATCATGAATGTGCCTGATTGTTACCATATTTTCCCGACTGCAAATCAGAACTTCTTTATGCACTGTAGAGATGGTTCTTTGATGCAATTCACCTATGACAACAAGGGCGCGACCAAGCAGAAGCCAACCAAGGTGTTCCACACCGAAAAAGAGTATCTGCTGAATAACCCGTACTATTCCAATTCAAACAATCATCTGGCATGGCCTACCTATGAAGGCAAGATTTTCCAGGCCAAGTTGTCTGAATCCGGCGCCGAATTCCTGAAAACGATAGAAGTGTTTACGGATAAGGAAAAAGCCGATAAATGGCGTCCGGGTGGCTGGCAAACCATTGCTTTCCACAAAGCACGTAACGAGCTCTATTTGTTGGCAGATCAACGCGAAAAGTGGACGCACAAATTGCCTAGCCGTTTTGTGTTCGTGGTGGATGCGACTTCAGGTAAACGTTTGCGCCGTATCGAGCTGAAGCATGAAATCAACTCTATCGCTGTGAGCCAGGATGACAAGCCGTACTTGTACGCCGTGTCTGAAGAAGCGAAAACACTGTTCACCTTTGATGCAGTCAACGGTAAGGCATTGTCCAGCCTGGATGAACTGGGTCGTGCGCCTTCCATGATTTTCATTGCGGATAAGTGAGATCGCTATGGACACTATGCTGAATGATCCTACGGTTGCGATATTTGCGTCATTGTTTCTGGCGCTGATCCTCGCAGCGGCAGCTATTCCCAAACTACGCAGCCAGGATGAGTTCCTGGGCGTGGTGGCGAACTACAAGCTGTTGCCAGGCTTTCTGGTCGCCCCCTTTGCCAAGTTATTGCCATGGGTGGAACTGGGATGCGCGATTGCCTTGCTGGTGCCAACACTGCGCCCAGTCGCTGCCAGCGTGGCTGCTGGCTTGTTCATGCTGTTTGCGATTGCGATTGCCATCAATGTCGGCAGAGGACGTACGCATATTGATTGCGGGTGCGTCAGACGTCCGACCAGCATGAGCCGGATAGGCATGTTCCATGTCTTGCGCGCACTCGCGCTGTCGGGAGTGAGCCTGTATGCCGTTGCTGTGCCATTACAGGCAAGTGGCATCACGCTTGAAACTGGCCTGATCGGGCTGGTGTCGGCGGTCATGCTTTCTTTGCTCTATCTGGGTGCTGACATGATTGTCGGTTTCCCAGCTGCAAAAAACAATTTAGATATTTATAAAGGAAATACAAATGAGTAACGGAATCTTGATTGCTTCAAATGTACTGTTGTGGGGTTCTTTTCTGGCACTGGCTGCCTTGATGCTGGGGGTTATCCGCCAAATCGGTTTGCTGCATGAAAGGTCTGCACCACTAGGCGCAATGATGATCGATAACGGACCGGATGTGGGCGAGCGTTCCCCTGTCTTTAATGCCAATACTTTTGATGGCGAGTCTGTCATGGTTGGCCGTTCTATCACGCCAGGCCGTCCAAGCTTGTTGATGTTTACCGGCCCGTCCTGCCCGATCTGCCAGAAGCTGTTGCCTATCATCCGCTCAGTCGCGGGTATTGAAGAGACTGATGTTGTATTGATCAGTGATGGTACACAGGCCGAGCATCGCCAGTTCCTGCAAGACCATCCATTAGATGGTGAGCTGTATGTCGTCTCTGCTGAAATCGGGATGCGTTACCAGGTTTCCAAAGTGCCTTACGGCGTGCTGCTGGATCAGGATGGCAAGATTCTGGCCAAAGGCCTGTGCAACACCAGGGAGCACGTAGAAAGCCTGTTTGAAACCATTCGTCATGGCCACTCAACGTTGCAGAATTACCTGAAAGATGATTCCACTGCGACTAAATTCAAAAAAGTAACCGCGAACAAAGTGCATTAAGCACCCATTCGCGATCAATACGGAGAGAGTAAACGAAATGAAAAACAACACTGGGTTTGACTCAAAAATTGAGAAGCTGGCACGTGGTACGGCCAGCAAGACAGGCAGACGTAGTTTTATCGGCCGCCTTGGCGCCTTTATCGCAGGTTCAACTTTACTGCCACTGTTGCCAGTAGATCGCCGTTCCCGTTTGGGTGGTGAAGTACAGGCGGCAACCACGGGTAACCTGACCAGGGCTGGTTTTAAACCGCAGGATAAAGATCCAAGGGCATGTGACTACTGGCGCCATTGTACGATTGACGGCAACTTGTGTGACTGCTGCGGCGGTACCTTGACTTCTTGCCCGCCAGGCAGCAGTTTGTCCCCAAGCTCCTGGGTAGCCAGTTGCTTTAACCCTGGCGACCAGCAGACTTACCTGATTGCTTACCGCGATTGCTGTGGTAAACAAACTTGTGGCCGTTGTAACTGCGTGAACACACAAGGTGAGTTGCCGGTTTACCGTCCGGAGTTCAACAACGATATCGTTTGGTGCTTCGGCGCGGACAATGATGCAATGACTTATCACTGCACCATTTCACCTATCGTTGGTAAAGCCAGCTAACGGCTGGTAAGCAAAAAGTCTTGTTGTAGAAGAAAATCAGTATGTTGTTTAGATGCCTGGTTCTAATCGCAAGCACGCTGATGGCGATGGGTACTGTCTATGCCGCTGAACTTCCTGCCAGGGAAAAATTCAAGCGGCCGGACAGTATTCCGGCGCCCCTGTCCAATCCCCTGACATTAGAAAAAGCAACGCTCGGTAAAACCTTGTTTTTCGATAGGCGCCTTTCCAGGTCAGGGGAGATGGCTTGTGCGACTTGCCACTCACCCGATAAACGCTGGAGTGATGCGCGCATTTTGCCATTGCAAGCCGACGGCGTACAAAATGCCCGTCGCACACCTACCGTATTAAACAGTGCCTGGTTAAGCGCACTGATGTGGGATGGCCGTGCCAGCTCACTGGAAGCGCAGGCAGTCTTGCCCATTACCACTGCACATGAAATGAATTTCGATCTTGCCAGCCTGGTGAGTCGTTTAAACCAGATTCAAGGTTACCGCCCTCTATTTGAGCAGGCGTTTGGCGATGAAACCATTGATCAAAAAAGAATCACGCAAGCACTGGCCAGCTTTCAGCGCACGCTAGTCTCGAATCCAGCCCCGTTTGATCATTGGATCAACGGCGATGAGCAGGCGATCAGTGCTGATGCGAAACGCGGGTTTGCCGTGTTTAACGATAAAGCCAAATGTGCGGCTTGCCATACGACATGGCGTTTTACCGATGATAGTTTCCATGACATCGGGCTATCCAGCAAAGACTTGGGCCGTGGCGCCAAAGTGCCCGCGGAAATCACCCTGATGCAGCATGCATTCAAAACACCGTCGCTGCGCGACTTGCCGATAGACGGGCCGTATATGCATGACGGTTCCATGCATGACCTGAACACTGTCATCAAGCATTACAAGCGTGAGGCGATACAACGCCAGAGCCTGTCCAAAGAAATGCGTCGCTTTGAGCTTTCGGAACTGGAAGAAAGCGATTTGATTGCGTTTATTAAAAGCCTGGATGGCGGGCCGCTGAATATTCAGCCACCGGCGATGCCGCAATAAAAAGAGAATGATGAGTTGTTTATGAGAGTACAAATATTAGTCGCTATGTCACGCAAACTATCCTCCTGGGTTGTGATGTATGCATTGCTGATGTTGCTGGCATTGTATCTGGCAGGCTGTGCCAGCGCAGGCCACTCTGGCGCGGTCACTACACACACCATGACCTTATCGCATCACGAGTTCGCAGCGGTTGATTTTGTGCCGCAAGCGGGTGAAAAAATCCTGATCATCAACGGCTCGGATATCGCACACAGTATTTATGTGACCTATCCGGATGGCAATGTCGTCAATCTGGGCGTGCAATTGCCTGGTGCCAAGCGTACCTGGGTGATCCCCAAAGGTGCCCAAGGTGAGTTTTTGCTGCAATGCTGGATCCACCCCATCATCCGCGCACAACTGTTTGTCAACGTCACACACGTTTCCTCTTCTGTTTCATCGTCTATACCGACTTCATCGGCACTTACCAGCCAGGAGATATTCAATGGCAGACAAAATATCTGTAGCAGCAGAAATCGCCGAACCTGAAAGACGCAAAGTCTTTCGCAAAGTATTCCGCAAGTTAGGCGCTGCCACCGTGATCACGGTATTCGGCAAAGCCATTCTGGAATCACGCCCGTCACGTGCGGCCAGTGTGCTCAGGCCGCCTGGTGCTTTGCCTGAGATGGAATTCAATGCTGCCTGTATCCGCTGCGGGTTATGTGTTGAAGCGTGTCCTTATGACATTTTGCACCTGGCCACATGGAGCGATCCAGCGCCTACTGGCACGCCTTACTTTGTTGGTCGGGATGACCCTTGCCGCATGTGTGTCGATATTCCCTGCGCACGTGCCTGCCCGACCGGCGCGCTCAGCCCGTTGCTGACGGATATCAAAAAAGCCGATATGGGCGTAGCGGTGCTGGTAGGCCATGAGACATGCCTCAATTACAAAGGCCTGACCTGCAGTATTTGTGTGCGCGTGTGCCCGATTATTGGGGAAGCCATCTCGCTCAAGCCGATTAAAAATGAGCGCGGTGTATTGCAGATCCCCACTGTGGATAGCACCAAATGTACCGGTTGTGGCACTTGTGAGAAACACTGCGTGTTATCTGAGGCGGCGATTCGTGTGCTGCCACGTGAGCTTGGCCTGGGTGTGTCTGGTGCACAATCTGTTGGGCGCTGGTAAGCAGGGGGGTAACCATGCGCCGTTTTCGTGACATGCTGTATCGCAATCGTTGGCTGGTCAGCCGGCGAGTGTTGCAAGTGCTCATCATGTTGGCATTTGCCGTGGAACTCCCTGATGGCGGTTATTTCGCGCAAGGTAATTTATCCTCCAGTGTCTGGTTCGGTATTGGATTGACTGACCCCTATATCTGGTTGCAATCCATGCTGGCAGGGGCGTCGTTAGGTAAAAGCGCGTTGATAGGCATGCTCATTGTGGCCAGTGTATATGCTTTGTTTGGTGGCCGTATTTATTGTAGCTGGGTGTGCCCAATCAACTTGCTGACGGATGCGTCTTACTGGATACGCCAGAAGTTAAACATCAAAAGTAATTTCACCCTCTCCAAAGATATCCGTATCTCAATATTGGTGTTGTCACTTATCCTGTCATTAATTGGCGGTACTTTGGCGTGGGAGGCGGTGAATCCCATCACCATGCTGCAACGGGAACTGATGTGGAGTTCCAGGGCCGGGATGATGGTACTGGCCAGTATTTTCCTGTTTGATATTTTTGTCACCCGCAGGGGCTGGTGTAGCCATATATGTCCGGTAGGCGCATTTTATTCAGTGCTTGGCCGCTATGGCAGATTAATAGTAAAAGCCACAGAATCCAGGGCTTGCAATGGCTGTTCAGCATGTATCAAGGTCTGTCCGGAACCCCATGTGCTTGCCCCTGTGGTGTCAAACAAAACCGACTATGTGACGTCTGGGGACTGCACGCGTTGCGGGGCTTGCCTGGATCAATGCACCACCGGCGCGTTAGCGATGCGTTTAAGCTTTAAAAAAGCCAGCGTGTTTAAGGGTATCCCAGTGGTGAGCCAGGATTAACTGTTAATCACAGTCTTGCCGTTTTTTGCTAGGCGCTTCGCTACGTACTGCCGATTATTGCCACCCGTTATTCGCCCTCAAACTTAGAATTCGACTACCACATTTACTGGATTCATTATTATGGTTACCCAATCATTCAATTCGTTTGGTCGCATCGCTAAACCGACGATGACTTGTCTTTTAGCCGCAACACTAGGTTTTTCAGCGCAGATGGCAATGGCTGATGGGGCAGCGATCGCTGATAAAGGTGGCTGTTTGGCCTGCCATAATGTAGATAGCCGGAAAGTAGGCCCGGCATTCAAAGATATTTCAGCCAAATATAAAGACCAGGACGTACAGGCTACGTTGATTGAAAAAATTAAAGTTGGCGGGCGAGGTACCTGGGGTGTACTCCCTATGCCGCCCAATGCAGGAAAATTAAGCGACGAAGAGTTTAAGGAAGTCGTGCAATGGATCACCTCCTTGTAAATCGTTAACTTGCTGATTTATGAGTCTCCTGGGGCGTAAGCCCCTTTTTTTATCAAAAAGCCGGGCTCAGGCATCGTGGCTTTTAGTGCATGTTGCCTGTACTCATAAAGCCAAACAACAAAGCTGCGCAACGCCTTTCGCCCGCGCAGCCATTTATTTTTAGAGCTTGTTATCTAATCCCATCTGGTAGTACTTATGCACAATCTTTTCCTGGTTTTCCAGCAACCAGTCTATGCTAGGTTCGTTGCGCAGGGCTTTTTGGATCGCTTTGAAAGTCGCTTCGCGGTGAATATCAAACAAGGCTTTATGGTCTATCTTATCCTGTTCCAGAATCGCCGGGCTTAACCAGACTGAAACGATGATGCCCAGGTCATTGGCTTTTTCCTTTGGGATATCGCCGCTACGCACAGCATCCAGCACGCCGTTGGCGATCGCGCCTTGCACGGTGCCCATCAGGATATTGGTGTAACGCGGATCTTTCACTGTCACTTTGCTGACCATCAGTGTCGCTGGGCGCACCATGATGTCAGTATTCATGATCGCCAGCACACGGGTGTGACCTTTGACCTGGTCGCCCAGCAGGTTGGCAAACGCAGTGCCCATAGGGCCATTCATTTCCCCGATCGCCACTTCCGGTTCGGCGGCGGTTCCCGGCGGGCCGCCAGCGACCAGGGCTTCACCGACACGCATAATGATTCTATCGTCAGACATTTACATACTCCTTTGTGATCAATGTTTTTTTACATGGTAGGGGAAAACGTCGGGCTGCGCTATCCAAGCCTGTGGATTTAACAGGTTTTAGATTTCAGCGCTACCGTTGCCCGCAACAATTAAATGGCTTTAACCCTTGATGAAAAACGGGTTCTAAGGAATAATCTACCCTTTCCGTAAAAGGGCCGGTTTCTCGCCCTTTTTAAAGAATTCAATCAAGGTTTTGCAGCTTTTTGTGTAAGACCGCTCTTATTTTCATTTGGGAGAAAACAATGGCAACACGTGTCGACTTGTGCAACGCTATCCGTGCTTTGAGCATGGATGCTGTACAAAAAGCAAACTCCGGTCACCCAGGCGCACCTATGGGCATGGCGGAAATTGCTGAAGTGGTTTGGAACCACAATTTGAGCCACAATCCAACTAATCCACAATGGGCTAACCGTGACCGTTTCGTACTGTCTAACGGCCATGGCTCAATGCTGATTTATTCATTGCTGCACCTGACTGGTTACGATGTGACGATCGACGACATCAAGACTTTCCGTCAATTGCATTCACGCTGTGCTGGCCACCCTGAGTTCGGTTACGCGCCAGGCGTTGAAACAACCACTGGTCCATTAGGCCAGGGTATCGCTAACGGTGTTGGTTTCGCCATGGCAGAAAAACTGCTGGCTGACCAATTCAACAAGCCAGGCCACAACATCGTTGACCACTACACATACGTGTTCCTGGGCGACGGTTGCATGATGGAAGGTGTTTCTCACGAAGCATGTGCACTGGCTGGTACCTGGGGTCTGGGCAAACTGATCGCTTTCTGGGATGACAACGGTATTTCTATCGATGGCCACATTGAAGGCTGGTACACAGACGACACCGCAGGCCGCTTTAAAGCTTACGGCTGGCACGTTGTTTCAGTAGATGGTCACGACCAGGCTGCGATTCAAAAAGCGGTTGACGAAGCTAAATCAGTGACTGACAAACCATCACTGATCTGCTGTAAAACCATCATCGGTAAAGGTTCACCAAACAAGTCTGGTTCACATGACTGCCACGGTTCTGCATTGGGCGACGCTGAAGTTGCGGCCACACGTGCTGAAATCGGCTGGCCACATGAGCCATTCGTGATTCCTGCTGACGTATACGAAGGCTGGAACCAAAAAGTAAAAGGTGCTGCAAGAGAAGCTAGCTGGAATGAGCAGTTCGCTGCTTATGAAAAAGCATTCCCGGCAGAAGCTGCAGAATTCAAACGCCGTACGGCTAACGAATTGCCAGCTAACTGGAAAGCAGAAACAGACAAGATCATCGCTGCAGTGAACGAAAAAGCGGAAGGCAATGCTTCCCGTAAAGCGTCACAAAACGCGATCGGTGCCTTGGCGCCATTGTTGCCAGAATTCCTGGGCGGTTCAGCTGACTTGACAGGTTCTAACCTGACTTCAACTGGCAGCTTCGTGCACGTAGATGCGAAAAAACCAGGTAACTACATCTCTTACGGTGTACGTGAATTCGGTATGGCTGCGATCATGAATGGTGTGGCATTGCACGGTGGCTTGTTGCCATTCGGCGGTACCTTCCACATGTTCTCTGACTACATGAAAAACGGCATGCGTATGTCTGCGTTGATGCATCAACGCGTGATCTACGTGCTGACCCATGATTCTATCGGTCAAGGCGAAGATGGCCCGACTCACCAACCAGTTGAAAACACTTCTGGCCTGCGTTACATCCCTCGTATGGATGTATGGCGTCCAGGTTCAGCGACAGAAACTACCGTAGCATGGGTAGCTGCCGTTGAGCGTACAGAAGGCCCAACCAGCCTGGTACTGAGCCGTCAGAACCTGGCAGGTATCAAGCACGAAGCATCACAACTCGAAGCGATCCGTAAGGGTGGCTACGTGTTCTCTGATGTTGCTGGTGCACAAGTGATCCTCATCGCTAACGGTTCAGAGTTAGATCTTGCTGTTAAAGCGGCTGCTGAACTGAATGCTGCCGGTACTAAAGTGCGTGTGGTTTCAATGCCATCTACTAACGTATTTGACCGCCAAGACCAGGCTTACAAAGACAGCGTGCTGACTCCAGGCGTTGTTCGCGTAGCGGTTGAAGCTGCTCACCCAGATTTCTGGCGTAAGTATGTTGGTCTGGAAGGTGCAGTTGTTGGTATCGATACCTTCGGCGAATCCGCTCCAGGCGGCGCACTGATGAAACATTTCGGTTTCACAGTTGAGAATGTAGTTGCTACTGTTAAATCTGTTCTGTAATTAAACAGATTCGCAGTGTAAAAAACCGCTTCCTAGTGAAGCGGTTTTTTTATATCTATGTGTAGGAGTACGTAATACAACGCCTAGTTACCGATGCCACAGGTTTAATGTTACCCTGAGCAGACCTTTTATTATTCAGCCTTATGAAAACCCCGCAAAGATTAGAATCCCTCATTGAAGATGGCATTATTGACGATGTGATCCGCCAGTTAATGAGTGGCAAAGAAGCCACGGTCTATGTGGTGCGCTGCGGTGAAGAAACGCGGTGTGCCAAAGTCTATAAAGAAGCCAACAAACGCAGCTTCCGCCAGAGTGTCGATTACACCGAAGGCCGCAAAGTCAAAAGCAGCCGCCAGGCGCGTGCCATGGCCAAGGGTTCAAAATACGGTAAACAGGCACAAGAAGAAGCCTGGCAAAGCGCCGAGGTCGATGCCCTGTACAGACTTGCCGCAGCAGGCGTCACTGTGCCTACGCCCTATCAGTTCTACGAAGGCGTATTGATCATGGATTTAGTGGCTGATGCCGAAGGCAACGCCGCGCCCAGGCTCAATGACGTCACCTTCACGGCTGAAGAAGCCCGCCAGCATCACCAGACGTTGCTCAAAGAAGTCGTGCGCATGCTGTGCGCAGGCATCGTGCATGGCGATCTTTCCGAATTCAATATCCTGCTTAGCGCTAATGGCCCGGTCATTATCGACTTGCCGCAGGCCGTGGATGCCGCAGGTAATAATCACGCCATGAGCATGCTGGAGCGCGATGTCAGGAATCTGGCCGACTTCTTCGGCCAGTTCGCGCCCGAGCTACTCAACACCCAATATGGCAAAGAGATCTGGGCACTGTATGCGCATGGCGAACTCACGCCTGAAACGGTCTTAACCGGCCATTTCAAACAAGACAATAAACCGGTGGATTTGAAAAGTGTGGTGCGCGTGATAGACGCCGTACGCGATGAAGAGGCTGCGCGGCAAATGCGCCTGGCAGAAGCGAAAGCAACCTTACCCAAGCCGAAACGATTCTGAAGATTTAGCGCTGTTGTTGCACGGAAATTGTCTCTTCTGAGGCGATTTTTTTACGGGCACTTCGTATTGATAGCTACAGGAAGCCTTCAAACAACCGTGCCGATAATTGTTTTAATCGGTCGAGCAAGTTGCGTTTTTTCCATGCATCAATCTCGATCTTTTTGGCATCTTTCATATCTTCTTTAAAACGGTCTTCAAGCCCCTTGGCAATTTCTTTGCCCAGGATCACCACGTCTACTTCCGCATTGATCCCGGCACTGCGGTAATCAAAATTTGAACTGCCAATGGCAGACCATACGCCATCAATCGTGATGGTCTTGGCATGCAACACCTGTCCCTGCATTTCGTAGATGGCAATGTGGTTTTTCAGTAGCAGGCTGTATCTGGAGCGCTGTACCAATAGGGATAACGTGGAGTCCGTAAAGCTTGGCACCATTAACTCCACACGCACGCCACGGTTGGCCGCTTTCACTAACGCTTCTAATTGCGCCTTGGTCGGTACGAAATAGGCGGCGTTGATCAGGATGCGGTCTTCCGCGCTTTCAATGGCTGAAAGCATGGAGAGGTAATAGGGCGAGTCTGTCTCTTTACGTTTGATAGCTGGAGTGGCGATCACACGGGCAAACTGGGTACCCTGTTTGTTCAACTTGGGGAAGAAGTGTGTCTGGTCTAATGGTTGCGTTTGATCCCAGTTTTCCAGAAATACGCGCTGAATGTCGCCCAGAATAGGGCCTTGAATCATCACATCCATATCGCGCCAGGCCGCATCGGTTAAAGGGTTGGGCGTTTCCTTTTTATAGGTTTTAAATGAGCCTTTGCTCTGGTAAGTTTTACTCAGATTCACACCGCCGATAATCGCCACCTTACCATCCACAATCAGAATCTTGCGATGATCTCGCTGATTGATTTGCTTGAGTGATGCGCCTTCCAGCGGGTGAAATACTGTGATTTTCGCCCCAGCTTTCTTCAGTGCTTCGAAGAACTCGGGCGGCGTTTGCTGGGAGCCATAAGCATCATAAATCACATGCACCTCAACCCCTTTGGCGAGCTTTTCAAGCAGTAAAGCCTTAAGCGTCACGCCACCCAGATCCACATCTTCAAACGTGAAATATTCCAGGTGGATATTTTTCTCGGCGCGGCCGATCAATTCTTTTATTTTGCCAAAGGTAGATTCGCCATCCACCAGCAAAGTAAATGCATTATCGGCAAACAAGTGGCTATCAGAGATGCTTTGCTCAATTTTAAGGTGATTCTCAAGCGACGCCCGAATCTGCTCGTCAGGCGAGAGCTTTTGCAGAGCCTTATCCACCTTGGCTTGGGATAAAGTATCTTTTGCCCCAACGATCTCAACTTGCTGGGATTGTGGATCGATCTTCTCAAGGGTGCGCTCGTGGTCAGGGATCACCGCACAGCTTTGAGTGAGCAGGCCAATCAGCAATGTGATAAGTGTGGCGATGTTCCGTGGAAAACTTAAATCGGACATCAAACGCATGTTTGCAAAAATCATTGGTCGCAATAAACCGAGATTTAGAATTGCTGAAGTGTAGCTGAAGCAGCTTAATAAGAAAGTCGGAGCGGCTCCTACAAATGATTGATAAGATTTAAGCTGAATTGATAAACAACAAAGTCATTCAATAATAACCCTGTAAAATATGCGGCTTTATTATTTGCCTAATGAAAGCCGCTATGTCTTACCCAGCCTGCCCACAATGCCAATCCGAATATACCTATGAAGATGGTGACAATTATGTTTGCCCGGAGTGCGCAAATGAGTGGAGCAAGACGGCTGCGGCTGATTCGGAAGAAGTGAAAGTCATCCGCGATGCCAACGGCAATGTACTGCAAGATGGCGATACGATTACGGTGATTAAGGACCTTAAAGTCAAAGGCTCTTCATCAGTGGTGAAGGTGGGCACTAAAGTGAAAAACATTCGCCTGGTCGATGGTGACCATGATATCGACTGCAAGATCGATGGCTTTGGCGCGATGAAGTTGAAGTCGGAGTTTGTAAAGAAGGCTTAATGGAGCCCGGTGGCTAACTTAATCTGATTTCTAATAGTTCCTGATTTTTTCTCGTCTTCTTTGTTGCAGTCGGACAGTAAAAAAACGCCATTCATCCGCCTCTTATCACTAGCGGATAAGGTGCTGACTTTTCTTCGATAGTTTTGATTAAACTCAGCTATTAAAATATCAATATCCTTATCAATGTTAAGCATTAAATGATCATCACTGCAAAAAGAGTAAGTGTTTCCCCACCCACGTATAGTATTGCTTAGTTTAGTTAAGGTGTCTTTGTAAGAGTTTCCTTGTAGCACTGCTTTGAGAGGGTCTTTTAAGGCTAATAAAGACTCTTTTAATATTCCTTTAACTCTTTCCTTGAATTTTCTGACACTGCTGTCTGAAGGTCTGACTCTGTTTGGGCGTATATGACATCCTAAGAATTGGAACCCATCCTTAGTTAAACCATGTTCGGCTTTATCAGCTTTTGTTCTTGGATCGTATACCTCTAATCCTAACTCGTTAAGTAGTCTTTTGGCGGTGGCAAAGGCTTTAAATGCTGCGGATTCATCTTTAGCAAAAAGAATGAAATCATCAATATATCTAATGCAGATTATTCCCTTTTGATTCATTTCTACATCAAAGTCGTGCAACAGAAGATTGCATATCATGGGAGACAGACATGAACCTTGAGCAACGCCAATATCCTCAAGAGGGAAAAGCTCGCTATCTCTGCCTAGTTTTACAATGTTATCAAGTTCAGTATTGGTGGCCTCTTTGAGTGTCTTATTAAAGTCTGTGTCATCACAAACGTTAAAAATAATATTCAAAGCCTGGTCTCTGGGAACATTGTCAAAAAAAGCGGCAATGTCGGTTCTAATGAAATAACCTTTCTGACACATAGCTTCAAATGCTGCTTTGACTGCTTTAGGTACGCCAGCATCTTCGACTCCACCATAGTTATACTTTGAATTCAGTTTTTGTTTTATTTCGGGGATATCAACTACAGCCTCTAAAATGGCACGTTGAAGAATTTTATTCTCGACGGGTGATACAACGATGGGGCGTTTTTTCTTGGGATTACTTTGTTTTGGTATCGCTATGCCGTGGGAAGGGGAAAACTTAAAGGTTTTTTTTCTTAATTGATTGGCAATTCTAGTTAAGTGCCTTTCAATATCTATCGAAAACTCTTCAATTTCGTTTTTGGTAATGAAAGACTTTGAGGATATACCGTTTCTATAAACAACTTGCCAAGCTTTTCTAAGCCTTTTGGGACTGTGAAGTTTACGGTAGTGAGTATTCAATGTATTTACTCATTGTTGTGGTTGGGGCTCTTATCGGCAAGCAACCCCGCTCAAGAGAACTTACATCCATCTAGCGATAGGCTATTAGCTAAAGCCAGACCGTCGCAGAAGTTGCCTGCTACGGCGTCATCGGAACTTACATCGGCACTTCCAAACGGGAGCCCGCAAAGCACAACAACAAGGACAAGGCCAGTAAATAATTGCCGTGCGGCTACCCGCACAAAGCTGGCACGTTTTTGCTTTCGACGATAAATCGCATACTCCACTCCAATTGTAACGTTTTTGCGGGTCTGCGCAACCTTCGAAAGCGGCGTCCACCCTCACCCTGAAATAAAAGCTCGCAGCCGTCCGATAAGAGCCATTTACAGGCCTTGCTCCGGCTAATTGCGATACAGAGCTTGGGTTACATCCATCTAGCGATAGGCTATTAGCTAAAGCCAGACCGTCGCAGAAGTTGCCTGCTACGGCGTCATCGGAACTTACATCGGCACTTCCAAACGGGAGCCCGCAAAGCACAACAACAAGGATAACTATAAGATAGTGATGGATATATAAAATTCAAGAGGTAAATTAGTTTTTACAGGAAATTTCAATTTTCCACTTTTCCTACACAGTTTTCAGCAACAGTCTGATACCACTATCTTCCTTAAAAACTATCATTTAATTACTAAAAATCTAATTATTGAGGAGGCTGTATGTCATCGTTCGTTTTGTATCTAATCGGGTTCGCTATTCTGATTGGCGGGATTGCATGGGCGTTGGTTGAAGCGGGTGTGCCGCATTTGTACATCATTATTGCATCCGTGATTCTCACAGGTATCGGCATATTAAAAGCGGTGTCACATACCAGAACTAAAGATATTTCCCGCAACTAAGTACCTTCTTTGTTATCCAACAAGCTTCACCGCAGCAAAACTAACTCTCTGAATCGAATGTAATGAACAATTTAAATAAAACTGATCTCCAGCTCGATGGGCTGGAGATTGCGGGATTGTATCTTGAAGATGTATTTTCTGTTTGGGAACACTTCGATAAAAACGCCAATAAATACTTCACTGTTTTTATGATTAACAATTCGCGCATTACTGTGCCTGCTACTGAAGCCAATGTGGCATTGCTGTATCAGGGCGGGCATCCTGTGTCTGAGTTTGTTGTTAACGAGGGCGTTGTGGATGAGCTTGAAGTTGCAAAACGCTAATCACTACCTGGCCTGAAGCCATGCTGGTGCTGTATTCCCTGATCATTCCCTGTTAAGGATTCCCCAATGCTATTGCTATCCAGGCCATCTAATACAGTGGCATTCAACCAATTAGGCATCGCTTTTTACCTGTCTTTGCTATGTGCACCGACTATCCATGCAGCAGATGCGAATGTATCTGCAAAAGTGAATGTGTCGTTACAAAGCCATATTGTGCAGCCCACTGAACTGCCACCGCCTGCCATCAGTGACCTCAAGGTGCCGCCAGGCTTTGCTGTGACCAAAGTGGCGGAAAACCTTGGCAATACGCGCGTGCTGGCTATTTCGCCGCAGGGGGATTTATATGTCACCAGGCGCGAGCAGGGTGATGTGTTGATGCTGAAAAAGCGCGGTGATACGTTTGCCAAGCCGGTGCGTGTTGCCAGCCGTTCAGGCATGCATGGCATCGCTTTTCGTGGCGACACGGTATATATGGTGACTGTGAAAGAGGTGTTTACTGCGCCTGTGCTGCCGGATGGCAATTTCGGGCCGTTGAAAATGATCATCGCGGACTTGCCAGACGCTGGCCAACACCATGACCGCACGATTGCGATCGGGCCAGATGACATGCTGTATATTTCTGTCGGCTCTACCTGTAATGAATGCATAGAAACCAATATTGAAAATGCGACCATGCTGCGCAGTACGCTGGATGGCAAAAAGCGCGTCATTTTTGCTTCTGGCCTGCGTAATACCATTGGGTTCGACTGGAGCCCGCAGACTGGTGAGTTGTGGGGCATGGATCACGGCATAGACTGGCTGGGCGACGATGTGACGCCTGAGGAGGTCAACAAGATCGAGCAGGGCAAGCGCTACGGCTGGCCCTATTTTTTTGGTAATAACGTCGAAAATCCGCGCCTGATCCCTTCCGGCAAGCTGGAAAAATCGGAATGGAAAAAAACCAGTGTGCCCATGACGCTGGGCTACACCGGCCACGCTGCGCCTATGCAGATGGCGTTTTATAATGCGGGCCAGTTTCCTGCGGAATACCGTAACGATGCCTTTGTCGCCATGCATGGATCGTGGAACCGGCAGACACCTTCTGGCTATGAAATCGTACGTATCCATTTTGAAGGCGGCAAGGCGGTTGCCATCGCGCCTTTCCTCACCGGGTTTGTCAGCCCCAAAGGCCAGAGCGGTCGTCCATTTGGCCTGGCCATTGATAAGCAAGGAAATCTTTTATTCAGTGATGATGTGAATGGGGCTATTTATCAGGTCAGTTACAAAGGCGATGGCAACACAGCTTCCGGCCCGCCAGTGCTGGTTCCTGCAACCAGCATGAAGCAACAGGCGGCGCAAGGCAGCGGCGTGCCGATTGCCTCACTACGCAGCGAAACGGAAATCAAAGGAAAACAAGCCAGCAGTTTGAAGGTAAGCAGCACTGCGTTTGCCAATGGCGAAAAAATCCCTGACATGCATTCCAGCTATGACCAGGATGCCAGCTTTGAACTACAGTGGAGCAAAGGGCCTGCTGCAACGCAATCGTATGCCATCATCATGGAAGACCCGGATGCCAAGCCCATCACGCCTGTCGTGCATTGGGTGGCGTGGAATATTGGAAAAAATATCACCAGCTTGCGTGAAGGCCTGCAAAAACAGGATAGGCTGGAAGATAAAGCTGATGGGATGGCAGGGCTGATGCAAGGCCAGGCAACCACCGGGAAGATAGGTTATGTCGGCCCCAGAACACCCGCAGGCGATTCCTGGCACCATTACCATGTGCAGGTGTTTGCCCTGGATACAGTGCTGCAAATCCCGCCAGGTGCAAATCGCGACACAGTGCTAAAAGCAATGGCAGGGCATGTGGTTGCCAAAGGTGAGCTGGTTGGTAGATTTCAGCGACCTGAGAAGCCTGCCAGACCTTAGTGCATATTCACCCGCCTGTTGCGCATTTTTAAGCTGTGTGCCGCTGACTTCAGAACTGTCGAAGTCAGCGACATGGGTTCTGTCGGAGACACTGGCTAGCGCAACGCTACCCCTGTACTCATCACATGCTTAGTATGGCAAAAGTACATTGATGTTAGCAGGATTGCTTCAACGCGTTACTCTCAGATTTAACACTTAATCCACACTGTTTTTCGCAGGCAGCCGCATCGCTTTTAGGGTTGCGCAAGCAGATGGGCTATTGCGCTTGCCATACGCTGTGCAATAATTTCATGAAAAGCCGTAGCCAATCCGATTAAACCAATTCGCACGGCCCAACTCTCAAATATAATCCTTGTTAACTTCTATAACTCAGGTCATCCCCATGCGAACAGAAAACGCAGTTGCGCCAAAAACCATTTACCTTAAAGACTACACCCCAGCGCCTTATTTAGCCTCGCAGGTCAATTTGAGTTTTAACCTGTTGCCGGGTAAAACCATTGTCACGTCTGAAGTGAAATATGTGAAGAATCCGGCCGGTGTTTCAAATGACCTGGTGCTGGATGGTGAAGAGCAAAGTATTCTTTCGCTGGCGTTGGATGGTCAGCGTTTTGATAGTTACTCGGTTGCCGATGGGCAGTTGACGCTAGTGAACCCCGGCGATGCATTCACCTTAACCATCATCAGCGAGATCGATCCGGCGGCGAATACGGCGCTGGAGGGCCTGTATCAATCACAGGGTAACTATTGCACGCAGTGCGAGGCGGAGGGGTTCAGGCGTATCACTTATTACCAGGACCGGCCCGATGTGCTGAGTGTGTTTACGGTGCGTATTGAGGCAGATGCCCAGGCGTATCCGGTGCTGCTCTCAAACGGTAATTTGCAGGATGCGGGCAGCTTGCCTGATGGCCGCCATTACACTGTCTGGCACGACCCTTTCCCCAAGCCTTGCTACCTGTTTGCGCTGGTGGCCGGTGATCTGGAGCGCGTGGCGGATACTTTTACCACGCTATCAGGCCGCAAGGTGGATTTGCATATTTATGTGCGCGCCGGTGATGAGAAGCAGTGCGACCATGCGATGGAATCGCTGAAGAAATCCATGAAATGGGATGAGGAAATCTATGGCCGCGAGTATCAGCTAGACTTGTTCAATATAGTCGCGGTGAGCGATTTTAATATGGGCGCGATGGAAAACACTTCGCTGAATATTTTCAATACAGCGTTGGTGCTGGCGCATCAGGAGACCGCGACTGATAGCGACTTTATGAGTGTGGAAGGCGTGATAGGCCACGAATATTTCCACAACTGGACTGGTAACCGCGTGACTTGCCGTGACTGGTTCCAGCTGTCACTGAAAGAAGGTTTTACTGTGTTCCGCGACCAGGAGTTCAGCGCTGATTTAAACTCACGTGCGGTGCAGCGTATTGACGATGTCAATGGCCTGCGGCGGTTACAGTTCCCTGAAGATGGCAGCCCGCTGGCGCACGCGGTGCAGCCTGATCAGTTTATCGAGATCAGTAACTTTTACACTAAAACGATCTACGAAAAAGGCTCTGAGCTGATCCGCATGCAGCATACCTTACTGGGGGGCGAGACTTTCCGCAAAGCCACCGATCTGTATTTTGACCGCTATGACGGCCACGCCGTGACCTGCGATGATTTTGTGCAGTGTATGGCGGATGCCTCTGGCCGTGATTTATCGCAATTCTTCCGCTGGTATAAGCAGGCGGGTACACCAACGCTGCAGGTCAGCAGCCAGTACGATGCGACACAGCAAATGTACACACTGACCTTCAGGCAGTCGCAGCCAGATACGCCTGAGCAAACCAATAAACAGCCCTTGCATATCCCGGTCGCGTTTGGCTTGCTGGATGCGCAAGGCAAAGAGATTCTGCCGACCCGTGTGCTGGAAGTCACCGAACGTGAGCAAACATTCACTTTCGCTGATTTTCCGGGCAAGCCTGTACCTTCGATTTTGCGTGGCTTCTCGGCACCCGTGAAACTGGAAACCGATTTGAGCGACGATGATTTGCGCTTGCTGCAAGTGCATGACACCGATGGCTTTAATAAATGGGAAGCGGGCCAGACGCTGGCGCTACGCACGATACAACGCGTGATGGAAACGCCCGATACCGATATTTCGCAGTTTGTCGCCGATGTCGGTACCCTGATAGCACAAGGGTTAGCCGGGCAGGGCGACAAAGCCTTGCTGGCGCGTGCGTTAAGCTTGCCGCTATTAGGTGTGATTGCACAGCATCAGGCCGTTGTGGATCCGGCGGCGATTGATGCAGCGCGTACTGCCATCCTGAAACAAATCAAAAGCACACATAAAGACGCACTGACAGCTTTATACGATGCGAATAGCAATACAGGTGAGTTTTCCATCACGCCAGAAGCCATGGGGCGCCGCGCCTTGCAGCATGCGGTGCTGGATATCCTGACTGTGACCAACGGCACTGGCTGCGCGGCACGCTCAAAAGCGCATTACGATGCGGCAGATAATATGACTGACCGCGTGACTGCGCTAGCCTGCCTGGCCGATAGCAGCCAGCCACAACGTGCGGAAGCGTTTGCTGATTTTTATGCGCGTTTTAAAAACTATCCGCTGGTGGTGGATAAGTGGTTCTCGCTGCAAGCGATTGCCAACCGTGAACAGATTTTTGATGACCTGGCCATGCTGCGCAGCCATACAGATTTCAATATCAAAAACCCTAACCGCGTGCGCTCACTTTACAGCGCGTTTGCCATTAACAACCCGGTGAAATTCCACGACCCTAGCGGCAAAGGCTATGCTTTCCTGCGCGATGTGATTATTGAGTTGAATACGATCAACCCGCAAATCGCCGCGCGCATGGTCACCCCATTGCGTGAGTGGAAGCGCTATACACCTGCATTACAGGTGCAGATGAAAGCCGCTTTGGAAGCCATTTTGGCAACGCCAAACTTGTCCGGGGATGTGTTTGAGATCGTGAGTAAAAGCTTGAACGGTTAAGTTGTTAATTAACCGAGTTAAATAAAAAGGGCGAGATGTTCTCGCCCTTTTTATTGCTGAATCGATCGCCTAGCGGCCCATAGCTTCACCCAGGCGAATCGGTTTACCAGGGTGCCAGTTGGCATTAAAGTCCAGCACACCTTGTTCAAACAGCATGACGACGGTAGAACCCAGCAAAAAGCGGCCCATTTCTTCACCTTGTTTCAGGGTGATGTTGCGGTCGCTGTAATCCCAGTGCAACACTTTACCGGGCCGTGGCGGGTTGATGATATGGTCTTTGGCTTCGTGCCAAATTGTCGCCATGCTGCCGACTATCGTCGCACCTACCAGTACCAATACGAATTTTCCGTGTTGCTCAGATTTAAACGTACACACCACGCGCTCATTGCGCGCAAACAAGCCTGGCACATTGGCGGCAGTGTTGGGGTTCACCGAGAATAAATCACCTGGTACATAGGTCATCTGCAATAGTTTACCGTTGCAGGGCATGTGGATACGGTGATAATCCTTAGGGCTTAAGTACAGGCAGGCAAAAGAGCCACTATCGAAATTGGCAGCTAATGCTGCATCACCGCCAATCAGCGTCTGTGCGGTGTAATGATGGCCTTTGGCCTGGAATATCTGGCCGTTTTTGATGTCGCCAAACTGGCTGATCGCGCCATCTACCGGGCAAACAAAAGCATTGTCTGCGAGTGGTCTGGCACCTGCTTTAAGCGGGCGGGTAAAAAACAGGTTAAACGTCTTGTAGCTTTCAATATTGCCGTTCAGCGCCTCTTCCATATTGACGTGATATTTGCGTACAAACCAGCCGATAAAAGCGGTGGTCAGGCTACCTGCTTGCCAGTGCGCCAGTTTGCCGGCTGCTGCCGTCAATAGTTGTTTGGGTGCGATGTATTGCAGCAGAATGGAGAGTTTCACTTCTATCCCTTAATTCGGTGTTGATGGATTTTCCTGACCTGGTGTCAGGTGAGAATCTGCGCCTTGTTTCGCGCTTATGTTGATTGGCAAATAAAAAAGCACAGGAGATATTACATCTGCCTGTGCTTTTTGCCTACGATGGTTGAATCGGAATTTAGATCAAACCTTCAGGCTTTAACCAATGAACCAAAAACAATTAGTTTTTAGATTGATCTGTTAATTGTCGATCAATATCTAAAATTAGTTTTTAGATTGATCAACCAGTTTGTTTTTTGCAATCCAAGGCATCATGCCGCGCAGTTTGTTACCGACTTGCTCGATTGGGTGAGCAGCGTTCAAACGACGGCGTGCAGTCATCTCAGGGTAGTTGGTACGGCCTTCCAGGATAAACTGTTTAGCATAGTTACCGTTCTGGATGTTAGCCAGGCATTGACGCATTGCTTCTTTGGACTGGCTGTTGATCACTTGTGGGCCAGTCACGTACTCACCGTATTCCGCGTTGTTGGAAATGGAGTAGTTCATGTTGGCGATGCCGCCTTCGTACATCAGGTCAACGATCAGTTTCAGCTCGTGCAAGCACTCGAAGTAGGCCATTTCTGGCGCATAGCCAGCTTCAACCAGAGTTTCGAAACCGGCTTTCACCAGTTCAACCGCGCCACCACACAGTACTGCTTGTTCGCCGAACAGGTCAGTCTCTGTTTCTTCACGGAAGTCAGTCTCGATCACGCCACCTTTGGTGCCGCCGTTAGCAGCTGCGTAAGATAATGCGATGTCTTTGGCTTTGCCAGAAGTGTCCTGATAGATGGCGATCAGTGAAGGAACGCCGCCGCCTTTGAGGTATTCTGAACGCACGGTGTGGCCTGGGCCTTTTGGTGCGATCATGATCACATCCAGGTCAGCACGTGGCACGATCTGGTTGTAATGGATGTTAAAACCGTGCGCGAATGCCAATGCAGCGCCTTTTTTCAGGTTAGGGGCGATCTCGGCATGGAAAATTTCTGCCATGGTTTCATCTGGCAGCAATACCATCACTACGTCAGCTTCTTTCACAGCAGCGGCGATTTCAAGTGTGGTGTGCTTTGCGCCTTCTGCCTTAGCCCATGAACTGCCGCCTTTACGCAAGCCGATAGTGACGTCTACACCGCTGTCGCGCAAGTTTGCTGCGTGTGCGTGACCTTGTGAACCGTAGCCCACGATAGTCACTTTTTTGCCTTTAATAATGCTTAAGTCGGCGTCTTTGTCGTAATAAACGTTCATGTCTGCTTTTGCCTTTCAATACAAATGCTTTGGTATATATGTAAATAAATAATGGTTTAAACTTTGAGGATGCGGTCGCCACGACCGATGCCGGACGCGCCGGTACGCACGGTTTCCAGAATCGCGCTGCGGTCTATGGCTTCGATAAATGCATCCAGTTTGCTGCAAGAGCCGGTAAGCTCAATAGTGTAGCTATTGTCGGCCACATCGATAATACGGCCGCGGAAAATGTCGCACATACGCTTCATTTCGTCTTTATAAACGCCGGTGGCTTTAACCTTGACCAGCATCAATTCGCGCTCAATGTGCTTGCCATCGTTGAGGTCCAGCACTTTGACCACGTCAATCAACTTGTTGAGTTGTTTGATAATTTGTTCAATCACGTCATCGGAACCGGTGGTGACTATCGTCATGCGCGACAGCGTAGGATCTTCTGTCACGGCCACGGTGAGTGATTCAATATTGTAACCACGTGCCGAGAACAGGCCTGCCACACGTGACAGCGCACCGGCTTCGTTTTCCATCAGCAGGGAGATAATGTGGCGCATTATTGCTCTCCCTTCAGGCGTGAACCGCTCAATGGGCTTAAGACCATTTCTGACAAACCTTTGCCGTTTTCAACCATAGGGAACACGTTTTCGGTCTGGTCGGTTAAGAAGTCCATAAACACGAATTTATCTTTTCTGGCGAAGGCTTCTTTCAACGCGCCTTCTACATCGGCCGGATTGGTGATCTGCATGCCAATGTGGCCATAGGATTCTGCCAGTTTGACAAAGTCAGGCAGGCTATCCATATAAGACTCGGAATAGCGGTTCTCGTAGAAGAATTCCTGCCATTGGCGCACCATGCCCAGGTAACGGTTATTCAACAGGATCACCTTGATCGGCAGGCCGTATTGCGCACAGGTGGAGAGCTCCTGGATATTCATCTGGATACTGCCCTCACCGGTAATACAGGCAACTTGCGCATGTTTGTCAGCGAACTGACAGCCCATGGCGTAAGGTAAGCCAACACCCATGGTGCCGAGGCCACCGGAGTTGATCCAGCGACGAGGTTTGTCAAACTTGTAATATTGCGCTGCCCACATCTGGTGCTGGCCAACGTCTGAGGTCACGTAAGCATCGCCATTGGTGACTTCCCACAGCTTCTGCACCACGTATTGCGGTTTGATCACGGTGTCGGAGTAGGTGTAATCCAGAGATTGCACGCCGCGCCACTCGTTGATCTGATCCCACCAGTCAGCGGTATCGGTGGTTTTGTTTTCTTCCTGCGCCAGGATTTCTACCATGTCGGCGAGTACAGACTGCACGTCACCTACGATAGGCACATCTACTTTCACGCGTTTGGAAATGCTGGAAGGGTCCACATCGATATGAATAATGGTGCGCTTCTGGCCGGTAAAGTGTTTCGGGTTGCCGATTACGCGGTCATCAAAACGCGCGCCAACCGCCAGCAGCACATCACAGTGCTGCATCGCCATGTTCGCTTCGTAACTGCCGTGCATGCCCAGCATGCCAACAAATTGTTTGTCGGTGGCAGGGTAGCCGCCCAATCCCATCAGCGTGTTAGTCACCGGGAAATTCAGCGCTTTTGCCAGTTTTACCAGCTCGGCTGCGCCGTTGCCCAATACCAAACCACCGCCGGTGTAGATCATCGGACGTTTTGCACCCAGCAGTAATTTAACGGCTTTTTTGATCTGGCCGCTATGGCCTTTCAAAATCGGGCTGTAAGAACGCATCTCTACCGTTTTCGGGTAGATGAAATCAGCAATGTGCGCCGTAATATCTTTAGGGATATCGACCACTACCGGGCCTGGACGGCCGGTTTTGGCAATAAAGAATGCCTTTTTAATGGTGGGCGCGATATCTTTTACGTGCTTGACCAAAAAGTTATGTTTGACACAGGGGCGGGTGATGCCAACCATGTCGACTTCCTGGAAGGCGTCCATGCCAATCGCCGGCACCGGTACCTGGCCACTGATCACGACCAGTGGAATGGAATCCATATAAGCAGTGGCAATGCCAGTCACGGCATTGGTGGCACCTGGGCCGCTGGTCACCAAAGCCACGCCAACGTCACCAGTTGCACGCGAATACGCGTCTGCTGCATGCACGGCAGCCTGCTCATGACGCACCAGAATGTGCTTGAAGCCATTCTGTTTATAGAGTGCATCATAGATATGCAAGACAGCACCACCTGGATAGCCAAATACGAATTTGACTTTTTCTTCATTCAGGCAGTTGATGACGATATCAGCGCCAGTCATAGATTTGGCGTGAGTGTCGGTCGCAGAGTGGGCTGAAGAGTCCATAAAATCTTGATTATTATGCTAATTAATGTTGAACCCTATACATTAGCTTGCTTTGTTGTTTTGGTCAAGATTATCGCGGTTGCTGCTGGATGGTAATAAAAACTATTTGTTTATTTGAAAAAGAGTTTGCAAATAATTGTTGACTTCCTAAATGAGAAACATTATCATTTGCGAACTGATTGAGGAAAGTTAACAAAACAATGCAAGCCGATTTCGCTATCAAAGCCAGTGAGTTGTTTGATCCGGATTTGCCAACAGCGAGTGCTGTGCTTGTATCGTTAAGTTGTGTGGCCACCCGCTACGCAATCAATCCTTCCGAAGACCTTGCATTGTTGGGGTGCAGTTTGGCGCAGACATTAAATGCGCCAGAGTATGCGGAAAGTCATTTGATTGAGTCGGCAGCCAAGCAATTGTTGCAAGATTGGCAGGCGCTTTTACAGGCGCATCGTGAATTTTCTTTGCAACAATCCGTCACGGATTTTGTTACCCCCTCTTCAACAATACAATAATACGCTACAATATAGGGTTCACTAATTTAGTAGCGACTAATATTTAACTTCAGATTTTAAAGGAAAGGCTTTGAAACAATGAGAACCACAGGACCAAGACTGAAAATTATGCGTGCATTGGGTATCGAATTACCTGGTTTGTCACGCAAGTCTATTGAGAATCGTCCAAACCCACCTGGACAGCATGGCAATCAGGCAGCGCGTCGTCGCCGTTCTGACTTTGCGGTGAAATTGGTGGAAAAACAAAAGATTCGTTTTAACTACGGCGTGAGCGAAAAGCAAATGCGTGGTTTGATGCTGGAAGCCCGTAAAGGTAATGAGCCTACTGGTGAAAAATTGATGTCTTTGCTTGAGCGCCGTTTGGATAACGTCGTGTTCCGCGCAGGTTTTGCACCAACTGGTATTGCAGCGCGCCAATTGGTAAGCCATGGTCATATCTTGTTGAATGGCAAGTCAGCCAACATTCCATCTATCCGTCTGAAGGTGGGTGATGTGGTGACTCTGAAAGAGAAAAGCCGCAAGATTCCAATGGTGGTTGAAGCTTTGGCTACACCAAGTTTAGCGCTTCCTGAATGGGTGTCTGTAGATACGACAACTGCTTCTGTGAAAGTTGGACATTTGCCATCGATTGATGATGTACCGTTCCCGCTGGATGTTCAGCAGGTTGTTGAATATTACGCTAACCGAGTGTAAGTTTAACTGAGTGTAGTGAAGAATTTCGAGCAGCCCTGAGGCTGCTCGATAAAGAGTTTGAGCAATGCTCCTAACCCCAACATGTCATTGCTCAAATAGGCGTTGTTTTTATGCGCCAAATTACCCCTGGTAAGGGTGTTCCTTGAAATCTGATGCCGCTGTGCTTTTGCATGTAAGTCGGCTTTTTTTTGGGGTCCAATCATATAGGAATGCATAACTAATTGCAACCAATGTCTTTGCGTTTGCGTAAAGTCGTGGTGCAATTTGTTTTGGTATGTAATCGGCAGGGTTGATGCTAAGTCATTGTTGGGAGATGTCAGAGTTCTGGTTGTCTTGCTTAGTGATAACATCAAATGCAACGCTGCCAAACATTTGATTAGATTGTCGCGCACTAATAATTAGCGGTTGCTGTCATTAGCGTGTACTGAATTTAAACTAATTAATGCTGAAAATTATCATGATGCATGGTGATTATCAGTATTTATCATCTGATCTATATTCTTGGTGTTTTATCACTTTAAGGCTTGTGCCGGTAAAAAGGTCTTGCGCTGGTAAAGTGCTGATGAGTTGGCAGTGAATTGCCATTCATCGTCATACGGCGCTATAGTGTTGAAACACTTTTATACACTCAAATTTTAGGGTTTGAGTAAGTTGATATGATAATGATGCGCATTAACTGCCTTCTGGCTATTTTTAAAAGTATGAGGATGTGTGTGGATGTTTCAGCGTGAATCAATAGCGGGATTGCCCCTAAGGCCTGCGCGGGTGCAAGCTTCCAAGGTTCCTGAGCTGAGCTTGCATCATCGTCAACCCAAGCCGTTAGCGGGTGTTTTCCGCTGGCCCACATTGGCAACAGAAGCCTGGCTGAAACGTGACAAACAACAGCGCGGCTCATGGGCTGGCATGTTGGTGGTTGTGCTATTGCATGCCACGCTGATCTGGTGGGTGTTTTTCCATGCAGAAGTGCCAGTGGTTAAGCCTAAGCCGGAGCCAATGACGGTGTCTTTGATCACCTTGCCGGCCAAAAAAGAGGAGGCGCCCGCCCCCGAAGTCGTGCCTATCATCAAGCAACAGCCTGTTGAAAAACCTGTCATCAAACCAAAAGAAATACCGGTAAAACCTGTTGTCAGGCCAACCCCTGTGGTTGAGCGCATCGTTGAGCCGACTGCCGATACCCCGCGTTTTGAAGCCAGTACCCAGCCAGCAGCGCCACCCATGGAAGCCCCGGCAGCGGCCGCCGCAGCCAAACCTGCGCCTGCACCTGCAGCGCCACCCAAGCAAGAAATTGTTGAAGAAAAAGAAGAACCGCCCAAGTTTGGTGTGGCTTACCTGAATAACCCGGCACCGGAATATCCCAAACTGGCCAAGCGCGCCGGTGAGGAAGGTCGCGTCGTGTTGAAAGTACTGGTATCGACTGAAGGGCGCCCGGACTCGGTGGAGATTTCAAAAGGCAGTGGTTTCGAGCGGCTTGATACAGCGGCCCTGAATGCAGTGAAACAATGGCGATTTGTGCCTGCGCGCAAAGGCGAAAAAACAATTAGTGCTTATGTCATGGTGCCATTAGCATTTACATTAAATTAAATATGAGTTTGACTGGAAAGGAAGTTTTTTAATGGAATCTACAAGCGGTTTGGCATTTATCACTGAAGGCGGCGTAGTGTCAGTGATCGTGGCGCTGATCTTACTGACCATGTCGGTATTGAGTTGGTATTTTGTGGTGGTTAAGTCCTGGCAAGTGCTTAAACACAAGCGCGAGGTGAGTGCTTATGTGAGCCAGTTCTGGCGTAAAGCAACCTTGCAAGAGGCGTTGCAAGAGTCCAAGCTGCCTTCTCCTGCATACCGGTTAGCGCTGACTGCGGTTGAGTCCACACAGCACCATCAGCAATATGCAGCACAATCATTAGGTGCTGCCTGTAGCCAGGATGAGTTTATCGCGCGTCAATTACGCCGCACCTTGTCGCAAGAACAGGCGACCCTGGATAGCGGTTTATCCGTACTGGCCTCGGTCGGTAGTGTGGCGCCATTTGTGGGCTTGTTCGGTACCGTGTGGGGTATCTATCACGCCCTGACCGCCATTGGCCAATCCGGCGTTGCCACCATCGATAAAGTAGCCGGTCCAGTGGGTGAGGCTTTGATTATGACGGCGATCGGTTTGGCTGTAGCTATCCCGGCAGTGCTGGCGTATAACGCGTTCATCAAGGCGAACCGTGTGATCATGGCTGAGCTGGAAAGCTTTGCTCAAGATCTGCATACGCTGCTGACGACGGGGGCGCCGCTTATGATAAAGCTAGGTAGCAAGTCAGCCAATGTGACTGACATACACGCGCGCGTGGTCAATAAAGGTGGCAATTCATGATAGGCCAGAATCCATTCAGTGCCGGTGAGCACACACAGCCAATGAGCGAGATCAACACGACGCCATTGGTGGATGTCATGCTGGTGCTGCTGGTGATCTTTATTATTACTGCACCTTTGCTCACGCATGCGGTGAAAATCGACCTGCCGCAAGCCACCTCACAACCGCTCGAAGAAAAACCGGAAGTGATAGACTTGGCTGTGGATGCTGACGGCAAGATGTTCTGGAACGATGCGGAAATTGACCAGGCAACACTGGTGACGCGTATGCAAGACGAAAGCGTTAAACAGCAGCAGCCCGAATTGCAGATACGCGCCGATAAGAATACACGCTACCAGGTTCTGGCAGAAGTGTTAGCACAAGCGCAAACAGCAGGCATGAAAAAAGTCGGTTTCGTCAGCCAGCCACAGCCGTAAATAACCGTTTTAAATAAAAGCGCAGGCAGTTTGGATATGACGCAGCAATCTATTCGTCGTTGGGCATGGATACATAAATGGTCCAGCCTGATTTGCACGGTATTCATGTTGCTGCTTTGCCTGACCGGATTGCCGCTGATCTTCAGTCACGAAATCCACGACGTGCTGGGTGATCATATCGTCACCCCAACCATACAGCATAACGGGCCGATGGCGAGTGCGGACAGCTTGGTGGCCACCGCAAAAAAACAGAATCCCGGATTTGTGCCCTTGTACATGTACCGCGACGATGATGAGCCGTTGCAATGGACCATCAGCATGGCCAAAACGACAGACGCCACCAGTGGCTTTAAATATGTGGTGATGGATGCGCGTACCGCCAAGGTCTTAGGCGAGCCGCCCGCTGAAGAAGGCTTTATGTACATCGTCTTCAAGCTGCATGTAGATTTATTTGCGGGTTTTCCTGGCATGCTGTTTTTAGGCCTGATGGGTTTTTTACTGGTGATCGCCATCATCTCGGGTGTGGTGCTATATGCGCCTTTTATGCGCAAATTGCCATTCGGTGAAATACGCCACCAGCGCGGCGAAAAGCTCAAACGCCTCGACATTCATAATATGCTGGGTATCGTGACTTTGAGCTGGTTTCTTGTCGTGGGCGCCACTGGCGTGATCAACGCCTGGTCTGATTTGCTGGTGAAGTACTGGCAATTTGACCAGATGGGACAAATGATCGCTCCTTATAAAAATCTGCCGCCGCCGAAACAGTTTGCATCGTTGCAGCAATCATTGGAAGTCGCGCAGAAAGCCGAGCCCGACATGCAATTAGGTTTTATTGCTTTCCCCGGCACGGCTTACACCAGCCAGCACCATTATGGCATTTTCATGCGTGGTGATAGTCCACTCACCAAACGTTTGTTCAAGCCAGTGTTGATAGATGCGCAGAACGCAACATTGACAGACAGCCGGCCTTTGCCCTGGTATCTGGTTGCTTTGCTGGTTTCTCAGCCCCTGCATTTTGGCGATTATGGTGGCATGAGCCTGAAAGGCATATGGGCCATACTCGATATTTTGAGCATCATCGTGTTATGGACCGGGCTGAAGTTGTGGTGGAAAAAACGCCATCAATACTTACCAGTGTCGAGCCCGCGTCCTATATTGCACAGAGCGAGCTAAGCGATATGCGCAATCATTCATTAACACATATTTTTTTATGGCCTGCCGTCATCGCCGTGGTGTCTTTCGCCGGCTTGGTGACAGCCTTGCTGGTAGATGATGCACGGGAACTGTTGTCCGATGCCGCAGTCGCATTGCCAATAGTCATCGCCGCTTATTACTACTGGATAAAGCCGCGCGCGAAAGCCTGAACCAGTTAATCTTGCCTGAAACAGGTATGCCTCAGGCAGTTTTAAAACCCGAGCCAGCCAACGAGTGAAAACTTCAGTAGCCAGCTATTTTTTGTTATGGATGAAACGGAGAAATCATGAATTTAAAACGTACACAATGGCAACAATTAATCGCTGTTGCTGGTAGCGCAATCTGTTTGCTGCAACAGCCTGCACAAGCGGCTGACAAATGTGATGTGTCTGTAGATGCGACAGACCAGATGACATTCAGCGTGAAAGAAATCGCTGTGCCAAAAGCCTGCAAATCATTCACTATCAACCTGAAGCATGTAGGCGCCATGAAAAAAACAATCATGGGTCACAACCTAGTCGTCAGCAAACAAGCTGATGAGCAAGGCGTATTGCAAGATGGCAGCAAAGCTGGTGCAGCGCAATCATATGTTAAACCACAGGATGCACGCGTAGTGGCGGCAACCACTGTTATCGGTGGTGGCGAGAGCGCAACTGCTTCTTTTGCTCCTTCTCAGTTAGACGCTGCGGGTAACTATGTGTTTTTCTGTTCTTTCCCTGGCCATGCTGCCTTGATGAAGGGCACACTTAAATTGATCTAAGTCTTTAGACTTCACCCGGTTTCTATCAGGGTTCAATGATCGGTACCATCAACACTCCGCTATCCGCAAGGTAGCGGAGTTGTTTTTTCTGTCTGAGGGATGTTTGCTTTTCTCTTTTTAAAGTCGTCACATAGTGTTAACTCAAGCAAAGACGGGCGCTGATACCCGCCCTCTACTTGAAAATGGGAATGCTTCTCATGTAGAATGTCCGTTGTAAGAATTGATAACTTTAAAGCATCAATCAGAACATTCTGCGGTCCAATGGTAGAGTTTTTTGTTGTGCCGACAAGCCAGTCCAAAGATCGCTACGTAAACAATCTGAAGCAGGGGCGTGTAAAGCAATTTACGCAAAAGTAACTCCTGCAGTCCTTGTTATCACGTCGTGCCTCTTCAATGTATAAACTTTAAGGAAATAGACTTATGACCGATCAGGAAAAACTTCAATCAGTGGGCGAAGAAGCCATTGCGTTTAAAGGCTTGTTCAAAACTGTACAACTGGCGAGTGTGAATGCGCAAGGCGTGCCAGAAGCAAGTTATGCGGCTTATGTCGAACGCGATAACAAGTTTTATATTTACGTGAGTGAACTGGCCACGCATTGTGCCAATTTGCGCGAGACCGGCTTGTGCTCAGCCATGTTTGTCGAGAGTGAAAAAGACGCTGGCCACCTGTTTGCCAGAAAACGCCTGGTGTTCAAATGCACCGCACAAGAAGTGGAAAGAAGCACCGCCAAATTTGATGAAGTGATGGCGCTTTTCTACGAGAAGTTTGGCAAATTTATGGATGCGATCGGTAAATTGACCGATTTCCACATGGTTGAGTTAACGCCATCACACGGTAGTTATGTCGCCGGTTTTGCAAAAGCCTACCACCTGAATGGTCAGGATCTATTGCAGATCACGCATCGCAATGATCAGGGCCATGCAGCGCCAGATGCCTCTGCGCAACAGAAATTGGACGAGCTGGCCTGATAGTGACGGATGCAGTGATGAGTGCTCAGTTAGCCACCCCCAGTTTGGAAACCATACGTCAGCAATTTGCCTTCGAGCGCCAGTCGGCCAAAGCACGCCATCGGGATATCGCTGACAAATTGCAGATTTCAGAAGGCGAGCTGATCGCTGCGCATGCCGGAGTGCAGGAAGAAGCTGCGTTGCTGCGCGCGACCAGGTTGCAGGCTGACTGGCCCGCACTCATCAAAGCGCTGGAGCCATTGGGCGAAGTGATGGCGCTGACGCGTAACATTTCGTGCGTGCATGAAAAAACTGGCGTCTACAAAAATGTCAGCGAAACCGGGCATGTCGGGCTGGTGCTCGGTGGCGATATCGATTTGCGTGCGTTTTATGGTTATTGGGCGCATGGGTTTGCAGTCACAGAAACGGTTGAAAAAGGCGTGCAGCAAAGCCTGCAGTTTTTTGATGCTGAAGGCACCGCCATTCATAAGGTGTTTATCAAGCCGCAAAGCCATGTCGAAGCTTATGAAGCCTTCGTCAAACAGTTTGCCGATGCTGATCAGGCGCCGGGCATGACGGCCAAGCATGCACCATCCGTGCCAGCAGATAAACCAGACAGCGAAGTCGATGTGACAGGGTTCCAGTCCGCATGGCGCGCACTGCAAGACACGCATGACTTTTTTGGATTGCTCAAAAAATATGGTGTTTCTCGACTGCAAAGCATGCGCCTGGCAGAGCCAGAATACGTGCAGCAGCTAACCCTTGAAAGCGCTCGCCAACTGCTGGAAACTGCAGCCAATGACAGCGTTGCCCTGATGATATTTGTCGCCAACCCTGGTATGGTGCAGATTCATTCCGGCATCATTAAAAAAGTGGCTGTCATGGGCCCCTGGCTGAATGTGCTGGACCCCGGTTTTAACCTGCATTTGCGTGAAGACCATATTGCCAGCGCCTGGATTGTACGTAAGCCGACGGTGGATGGCCTGGTCACTTCGCTGGAGTTGTTTGACGCTGACGGCAATGTCATCGCCATGTTCTTTGGTGAACGCAAGCCTGGAAAGCCTGAACTTGCTGAGTGGCGCGCACTGGCAGACACGCTGCTTAAGGATCACGAACTATGTCTGAATTAAATAACCCTATGCATGATTTAGAATCACCAGAAACGGCAGTGCGCCGTAAATTCCTGTTGCAGATGGGCGCGTTGGCTGTTGCCACGTGTATGCCGAAAACCATGCTGTGGGCGGCTGAAACACAGAAGAAGACTGCACGCCGCATCGTCAGTATCGGCGGTGGCCTGACTGAGATTATTTATGCGCTGGGCGCTAATAACGAGCTGGTTGGTGTCGATACTACCTCGCTCTATCCTGAAGCCGCGACCAAGCTACCTAGCGTGGGTTATGCCAGAACTTTATCCAGTGAAGGCATACTGGCGCTGGCACCCAACCATGTGCTGGCGACTGAAGATGCAGGCCCGCCAGCCGTTTTGCGGCAAATTAATGCTGCCGGTGTGCCGGTGACCGTGTTGCCCGCCAATGATAAGTTTGAGGGTGTGCTGGACCGTATCACCCGCATCGGCACCCTGATAGACCGCCCTGCGCAGGCCAGCCAGTTGATTGAAAAAATGAAAGCAGACTGGCAAAAAGTACGTGAACCGATTCTGGCGCGTAAAACGCCGATGCCACGCGTGCTGTTCGTGTTGTCACACAGCCCAGGCCAAATTATGGTGGGTGGCAAAGGCAGCAGTGCCGAAGCCATGATGCATTACGTAGGCGCACATAATGCGATTCAGGGTTTTGATGGTTTCAAACCGCTGACGCCAGAATCAGTGATCGCGGCACAACCAGATGTCGTGCTGTTTACTGATCAGGGTCTGGGTATCGTAGGCGGTATCGATGGCGCGTTGAAACTGCCTGGCCTGGCGCAAACCCCGGCCGGACAGAAACGCCGCATCGCCTCGCTTGAAGCCATGTTTATGCTGGGTTTCGGTCCGCGCCTGCCGCAAGCAGTCGCCGCATTGGATAATGCACTGGTGAAAGCGATGAACGGATGAGTGCATCAATTAACGTGATGCCATTAGCATCACGTTTAACGGCTGGCTTGATGACTCGGCCAGCTTTGTTTTTATGGGCGACCCTAATTCTGTGTGTCTGGGTTGCGGCGTGGGCAGGGGCTGTTTCGGTATTGCCTGCTGACTGGCTGGCTTTGCTGCAATCTGGCGATGACCAACCGTTGACCGGCGGCGCATATGTGCTGTGGAATCTGCGTTTACCGCGCATTTTCTTTGCTGCGCTGATTGGTGCAGCATTAGGCTTGTCAGGTGCGTTGACGCAAGGCTTATTCCGCAATCCACTGGCGGACCCCGGCTTGCTGGGCGTCACCAGCGGTGCTGCTTGCGCTGCGGCTTTAACCATTGTTTTATTGGCTAACAGTGGCATTGATATCCCTATTTCACTCCGCTACTGGATATTACCGGTTGCAGCATTTACTGGTGCGATCGGCGTGTGTTTCCTGCTGGATACCGTGGCACGCTGGCTAACGGCAGATTCGATCGCCGGGCTGTTATTAACCGGTATTGCGCTCAATGCGCTGGCCACGGCGGTGATCGGCTTATGCACTTACCTGGCGACCGATGAACAGCTGCGTAGCCTGACCTTCTGGACCCTGGGCTCACTGGCGGGTGCCAGCTGGCCATTATTGCTGGCATTGCTCGCGCTATTGTTGGCGGCTATCTGGTATGTGCGCCGCCTGGTCAACGAGATGAACGCCCTGGCATTGGGCGAAGCCACCGCCGCCCATGTCGGCGTCAATGTGCGACACCTGCGTGCGCGTGTGATCACGCTGGTCGCGTTACTATGCGGCTTTGCTGTCGCCTGGTGCGGCATGATAGGCTTTATCGGCCTGGTAGCCCCCCATATCGTCAGGCTGGTGATCGGCCCCGACCAGCGCCGCCTGGCGCCATTGGCCATGCTGGTTGGCGCCATCATCCTGCTGGTCGCTGATACCGCAGCACGTACAGTGGCGATTCCAGCCGAGATCCCTGTGGGAATCTTCACCGCTTTGCTGGGTGCGCCTTTCTTCCTGGTATTGCTGGCCGGTATCCGGAAGGGCATGTAAACATGTCTCTCCCAATTGCAAACGAGACGCTGCTTGCCCTGCAGAATGTCACTATCAACCTGGGCAAACGCACTTTCGGGCCTTTTACGCTATCGATTACAGCGGGCGAACGGGTCGCGATACTTGGCCCTAGCGGTGCGGGGAAATCGACACTACTCAAATTGCTGGCCCGTGAATTAACACCTGCCACAGGCCAGGCAATATTTTGCCAGCGCAACCTCAAAGAATGGTCGCTGATTGACCTGAGCCGCCGCCGCGCCATTTTGCCGCAATCACACGAAGTCGCTTTTGGCCTGCCGGTTGAGCTGGTCATCGGGCTAGGCCGGGTCGCCAGAGCCTATGATCCTGACATCAAGAAAATAGTACAGCAGGCAGCCGCGCTGGCCTGCGCCGGGCACTTGCTGGAACGCCGTTTCGATACCTTATCCGGAGGAGAAAAAGCACGGGTACAAATGGCCAGAGTGTTTGCGCAATTATGGGATGTTGAAAACGGCCTGTTGCTGGTAGATGAGCCACTCGCTGCGCTGGACCCCGGCCTGCAATTCAGCTTAATGGATGCGATTTATATGTTTGCTGCCCAGCGCGGCCATGCCATTCTGGCGATTCTGCACGATATCAATCAGGCGTTGCAGGGATTCGAGCGACTGATCTTTATCAAAAATGGCATCATGACTGGCGACTACGCCAGCCAGCAGATGACCATTCCTTTATTGGAAGCCCTTTACGATGTCAGCCTGATCAGCGCCGTCAGCGAGAGTGGCGAAGTGATTGTGGCGCCAAGTAAAATTCAGGCAAGTGCCTAATTCATCCACGTTTGAAGTCTTATTTCTTTTTCAAGTCACTGAATACTAAGGTATTCATTCTAAATAACATCTTGAATAATTGAATGATAATTGTTATCATTCAATGTTGTTAGTTTTGCCAGCCAAAGAGCATTGACTCCAGTAGCCAGCAGTCATTTTATTGGAGCCTTCATGCACTCTTTCCGTATTAATACGATCTCTCTTGCTTTAATACTTGCTTTCCCATCAACGTCGGTTTTAGCGGATGAACCTGCTAAAACAAATAGTGCGGAAACCTTGCCGGAAGTGTCTGTGAAGGCTGGCAAGAGTAGTAAAAAGAAGGACAGGTTCATCACGCAGGAGCAATCAGCCTCTGTGGGCAAAAGCCCTGTCAGTGTGCAGGATTCACCGCAATCCATTTCAGTGATAGATGTAGAGCAAATGCGTGAGATGGGTGCCATCAATATTCAGGAAGCATTGACTTATACCTCCGGGGTCTATGCAGGCGCATTTGGTTTTGATACGCGTGGTGACTCGGCCTCGGTACGTGGCCTGAATCCATCCATGTTTGTAGATGGACTGCGTAATTTATATGGCTCATACAATAATACCCGCCCGGACATTTATACATTAGAGCGTATTGAAGTGTTAAAAGGGCCATCTTCAGTGTTATATGGCCAGTCGGATTTAGGCGGTATCGTCAATGCCGTGACTAAAAAGCCTAAAAGAGAAGCCTCTAAAGAAATTAACCTGCAATATGGCATGTATGACCGCAAGCAGATCGGATTGGATTTTACCGGGCCAATCACTGCAGATGGCGAGTGGCTTTACCGCGTCGTAGCTCTCAAACGCGATAGCGGCACGCAAGTTGATCATGTGCATGATGACGCAGTGTTATTTATGCCTTCTGTGACTTGGCAACCAAGCGATAAAACCAGTATCACTATGCAGTATCTGCACCAGGAAGTTGACAGCCAGGTCTCGGCACAGTTTCTACCTGCCCAAGGGACGGTATTGCCAGGCCCTCAAGGACGCGTTTCCAGTAGCACTTTTGTAGGCGAGCCAGGCTGGGATCGTTATAACACCAAAAAAGATGAAGTCGCTTTGTTTGTAGATCAGGCGTTGACCGACCATTTGAAGTTAGTTGCCAACCTGAAACAGTCATGGTCCTCAAGCAGTACACGTGAGCATTGGGCACGTGTAGGGTTTGCGCCGGATGCTGCAGGGAATGCGCAGCGTACGATACACACCGCTGACCGCAGTACTGAGGTTTTTGCAAGTGATATCCGCCTGCAGGGTAACTTTTTATTGGGGCCAACTTCGCACTTGGTTTCTGTGGGCATGGACTACCAGAATGCCTTATGGAAAGAGGACAACTACACCAGTACCACCTCGGCTTTCGGCATCAACCTTTACAACCCGGTCTATGGGCAAGTTGACTATGCATCGTTGAGAAACGCGGACCGTGACGACAGTAAAATCGTACAAACCGGTTTCTATGTCTCTGAGCATATGGAATGGGGTGCCTGGGTAGTGTCGGCCGCCTTGAGACGCGATCATGCAACCAACTCATTGTTGACTGCCAATACTGCCATCCCGGATTCTGATGTGCGCAACTCAGCAACTACCGGCCGTATCGGCCTGATGTACCGCTTTGAGAATGGCATTTCACCTTATGTTAATTACTCAGAAGCATTCATCCCGAATTTAGGCACAGACGGTTCTGCAACAAATAGTTATTTGAAGCCAACTGAAGGTGAGCAACGTGAGGCAGGCGTTAAATATCTGGCGAACGATGGCAACACTTCTGCGAACTTTGCCTGGTTTGAGATTGAACAATTGAATCGTATCGTTCAAGGGGCTACCCCTGGCGGTGTACAGCAGATAGGTGCGTTTATTCAGGGTTGGGAAACCGATGTGCGTCACCGCATAGGCGATTTTGAATTGTTGGGCAACTATACGCGTATGCACGCTTTTAACGATACCACCAAGCTGAGGGTGCCATATGTGGCCGAGAAGATCGGCTCGGCCTGGGCTCAATACCATATCACACCTAATATCCGTGCTGGTGTTGGTACGCGTTATATCGGTTCGAATGTGGCTGCTGGTGAAACACCAAAGCTTCCGTCAGTCACCTTATTCGATGCCATGATAGGGTATACAACCGGACCATGGGATCTGCGTTTGACCGTGCGTAATATCGCAGACAAAGAATTCCTGTCCTGGTGTCGCAGTGCTGGTACAGATTGCGGCTATGGCGAGCGTCAGAATGCTGTTCTTTCTGCAAATTATAAGTTCTAAGAGCACTTGATTAATTTGCGGTTTATACAACATTGATTGTCGTGGCAGACATTTCTGTATGAAATAAGTTGCCTAAATAAATGATAATTATTATCATTTATTTAGCTTATAGCCGCACAATGAAGTTTTAATAAAAGGCTGCTGAGAAATCAGTGGCCTTTATTTATTGCTGGTGCATTTTTATTCAATAATGAGAGATTTGATGATCTTAACAACTAAACGTAGCAGCACCACAATCAACCTGCTGCCTAAGAAATCCGCAATAGCCGTCATGTTAGCGTTCGCTACTGGCGCAGCGTTTGCACAAGATGCGAAGTCTGAAAAAGACGGTACAGTGACGCTCAATGAAGTGACGGTTGTCGGGTCTGCCGATAAGTCAGGAGATAATTTTAAGTCGGCAGCACAATCAGTTTCGATCATTACTGAACAAGATATCAAAAACATAGGCGCGAATAAAAAATTAGATGATTTATTAGGGTATGAGGCAGGCGTCTTATCAAAACAATTCGGTGCTGACAATAAAGCAAATTGGTTTAAGGTCAGAGGTTTCGATGCCAATACCACATTAGATGGCACATCCCTTTCAAATAATGGCTTTTTCGTATGGGAACAAGAAATTTATGGTTTGGAAAAAGTAGAGGTCCTTAAAGGCGCCAACTCATTTAATTACGGTGCTACCGACGCAGGGGGGACTATTAATTTGGTATCCAAACGGCCTATGAGGGATGTCGCTGGTGAATTGAATGTGAGTGTTGGTAACTTTGACAGAAGAACGATCAGTGGGGATTACAATGGCGTCATCAGCGATTCAGTCAGTTATCGCCTGGTTGGCTTATATTCAAAAATGGATTACCCCATTGACCATACCGGCATGGAGCAATTCTATTTTGCACCTAGCCTCACATGGGATATTACAGACCGCACCAGCCTGACAGTGCTAGCCAGCATCTTGAAGAAAAAAGGCACGCCAACCAATGGTTTTATGCCTGGCTATGGATCTCTCATTAGAACCCAGTACGGAAAAATAGGCTACGACACAAACCTTGGTGAGCCTGGGCGCGATTATTTTGACCGTAAACAATATTCTCTGGGTTATGAATTTAGCCATGATTTTGGGCGTGAATTCAAATTCACGCAAAACTATCGTTTCGGCAAGATGGATCACGATTTCCTAGGCATATATGCTTTCGGATCCAATAACGACAGGCTTGCCAATCGTGGTTATTCCTATCTGAATGGTCAATCCAAAGTACACAGTATTGATAATCGGTTGAGTAAAACGTTTGAATTCGGCGATATTAAAAATACCGTTCTATTTGGCCTTGATTACAAACGCAGTAAAGCAGATGCGCAAAATAATTGCTGCGGCGGCGTGCCTCAGATCGACTTGTTTGAGCCAGTGTACGGAGCACCTTTCATCGTCACGGGTAGTCCCTACGAGCTCAGCTTAAAACAACAAGGTACTTATATTTTCAATAAATTCGATTGGAACGATACCGTATTATTCAATTTAGGTTTGCGAAACGACAATTACGATAGCCGTTCGTTTATTGGTACAGCTGCCAACACTGCAAATGGCAGCAAAAATACACACAATGCGAGCATTATGTTGCGTACTGACCTTGGTGTGTCACCATATATCAGTCATTCAACTTCATTTAATCCGCTATTAGGCGCAGATGCCGCTGGCCGAGGTTATAAGCCATTTGAAGGCGAGCAATTGGAAGTGGGCGTGAAGTATGAACCAACATGGATGAGAGCAAGTTTCAACTTAGCACTGTTTGACCTGACAGAGAAAAATGCCTTAATTTCAAATGCATCAAATGTTCAGATGCAAGCTGGTGAAAGACGTAATAAAGGCATAGAGCTGCAGTCTGACTTGCGCATCAGTGATAGTGTTTCTGCCAGGCTCAGCTATACGCGAAACAACGCGGATCAGGATTTGAGCACGACACGCACAATCAGAGCACCATTGATTCCTGATAACCAGGCTGCCATCAGAGTCAATTATAAGCATATTCAAAGTGAAATATTGAATGGCCTGAAGTTGAGTCTTGGTGTCCGTTACAACGGCAGCACTGAGGATCAATCTAACTATCCTGGATTGAAAGTCGCTTCTTACACACTGGTTGATGCCATGGCTAGCTATCCGGTTTCACAACACTGGAGCTTGCAAGTAAATGCGACCAACCTATTTAACAAAGAGTATCTCAGTGCGTGTGATTTCTATTGCTACTACGGTACTTCACGGACTGTTGATGCGCAGCTTAGTTACCTTTGGTAAGAAGCAAGTAGTAGTGATGATGCGTGGTTAAAATGCGATGTAGTACGATAGTTTCATATAAAATAAATTGCATTATTTAATAATAATCATTATCATCACAACTTACTGATTTATAAGTATATTTATAAAAGGCTGTTGAATTTCAACAGCCTTTTTCTTTTGATTTAATTCAATATTAAATGAGAGTCTTGATGTCGTTTACCCGGAAGAAAATGGTCGTTGCTGTGATTTGTGCATTGAGCTTTGGTCATGCAGTGGCAGAGGAAAAGAAAAGTAATGCAGAGACTTCAACCACTGAAACGTTGGAAGAAGTCAAAGTCAATGCCTCAGCAGATGCTTCAGCCAAAGGGCTGATGAAGCCTTATGCCGGTGGCCAGGTTGCCAAAGGCGGCCGTGTGGGTGTGCTGGGTAACCAGGACGCGATGGATACACCGTTTTCAATTAATGCATATACCAATACCTTGATTCAGGACCAGCAAGCCAAAAGTGTTGGGGATGTCTTGTTGAATGACCCTTCTGTGCGTGTTGCACGAGGGTTTGGTAACTTCCAGGAGTCGTACTTTATCCGTGGATACCTGGTTTTTTCAGACAGCGTTGCTTATAACGGTTTATATGGCTTATTACCCAGGCAATATATTGCAGCCGAGTTATTTGAGCGTGTAGAAGTATTGCGAGGAGCCACTGCATTTTTGAACGGATCCAGCCCCAACGGCGATGGTGTTGGCGGGTCTATTTCGTTATTGCCAAAACGTGCACCCAATGATCCTCTCAATGTGGTGACCGCTGGATGGAGTTCAGGCAATCAGCAATTTATCTCGGCAGATGTGGCACGTCGCTTTGGGCCTGATGACCGTGCCGGTGTAAGGTTGAATGTTTCTCATAGAGACGGCGGTACCGCCATTAATAAAGAAGGTATGGAACTTGGTCTGGTTTCTCTGGCATTTGACTGGCGGGGTGACGATTTCCGCTTGTCTGCAGATGTGGGATACCAAAGCCACAAACTTGATCAAACCAGAACCAATGTGACATTAAGCACCGCTGCCGGAAATCAGAATTTCCGGGTACCTAAAGCGCCAGATAGCAAACACAACTGGGCGCAGCCATACTCCTATTCCAATGAGCGCGATTTATTTGGTACGGTAAGGGGTGAATGGGATATTAACAAGCAGTTAACAGCGTATGCTGCACTTGGTTCGCGGCATTCGCACGAAGCCAATTCCCTGGCAAACCTGACAGTCTTGAATTCAACTACTGGGGCGGGTACAACCAACAGGTTCGATAACATTCGCCAGGATTCAGTGTTGACGGGCGAAGCAGGGTTAAAAGGACATTTTAATACAGCATCTATTGAACATGACTGGGTGCTTTCAACCAATTCTTACTCTGCCATTCGTAAAATTGATTTTGCTTCGCAATTCACCCTTGCCACCAATCTGTATTCCCCGACTTACTATAATCAGCCAGCCTTTACCGGAGCCAATGCTGCACCTTTTGATGATTATGTAAACTACGAGGCAAACTTTCAAAGTGTTTCACTTGGCGACACTCTCGCTATGTTTGACAAACGTTTGCTGGTTACCTTAGGCGCGCGTCACCAGAACTTGAAGTACCTGAACAAGAGTGCAACAGGTCTTACGACTACAAATTATGATGAGAGCAAGTTGAGCCCGGTATTCGGTGTCGTGGTGAAACCTCTGGAAAATGTTTCTTTGTATGCAAACTACATCGAGGCGTTGACTCAAGGTGATACTGCATCATTAGCTAACACGGTGCTAGGAGCGCCGTTGGCCAATGCAGGGCAGACCCTGGCTCCATTCGTGTCAAAACAAAAGGAAGTAGGTGCCAAGGTCGATTTTGGTAAAGTAAGGTTATCTGCTGCCTATTTCACTACCGAGAAACCGCGCGGTGTTTCAGATTTGACTACCAATCTGTTTACGACAGAAGGCAGGGAAGATCATCAAGGTATTGAGTTGATGACCTATGGTGAGCTATTTCAGGGGCTGCGTATATTGGGTGGCGTGACTTTTCTTGATACCAAACAAAAGGATACCAAAATTGCTGCCACCGAAGGTAAACAAACTATTGGCGTGCCAGACAAGCAGGCAAACTTTGGTGTGGAGTGGGATATTAAAGGCCTGACAGGGCTGACACTGGATGCACGTGTGATTGCTACGGATAGTATGTACGCCAATGCGGCCAATACGCTGGAATTGCCTGGCTGGACCAGGTTGGATATCGGTGCTCGCTACGTGACAGATATTAAAGGTAAACTGTTCACTGTGCGTGGTCGCGTAGATAATGTGGCCGATCGTGATTACTGGGCTTCCAGCGGCGGTTCACCTGGTAGTGGCTATTTGGTGATGGGCGCTCCGCGAACTGTGACCATTAGTGCACAACTCGATTTCTAAGTATGAGGTGATTTGATTTGCGTTCGTCTTTGTTATTAATACACCGTTGGCTGGGTCTCGCGAGTGCTTTATTTTTACTCATCACCGGCCTGACCGGCGCTATCATCTCCTGGGATCATGAGCTTGATGAATTATTGAACCCGGAGCTCATGCATAGTGAGTCTACCGGTTTGCATCAATCCAGCCTGGTGCTGGCGAAACAAGTCGCCGAGCGCTACCCACAGGTGCAAGTCACTTCCATCCCGTTAAAGGTTGAAGAGGGGCATACGCTGGCGATTGGTGTCAGGCCTTTGCCTAACCCGCCCCAGGGGCTTGAGCCTGTGACTTTTAATCAGGTGTTCGTTAACCCTGTGACCGGGCAGGAGCTAGGCAAACGTGAGTGGGGCGCAGTATGGCCGGTGACCCGCACTAATGCAGTCTCTTTCCTCTACAAACTGCATTACAGTTTGCACCTGCCAGAAATGTGGGGCATAGACCGTTGGGGCATCTGGCTGTTGGGCGGCGTGGCCATTATTTGGCTGATCGATAGCTTTGTGGGTTTTTACCTCACCCTGCCAAAAGCGGCCAGAAAGCCGCAGACACGCTTGCACAAGGCGCAAGCGACGCACGCTGCTAACCAGGCCTCTTTCGGCCAGCGCTGGTGGCCCGCCTGGAAGATGCGCTGGAACAGCAGCACCCATAAACGTTATTTTGATATGCATCGCGCGTTTGGTTTGTGGACCTGGCTGTTGCTGATTATCCTGGCTTTTTCTGCCATGGCACTCAATCTGCGGCGGGAGATTTTTATGCCGGTGATGAAATCGGCATTCACGTTGACGCCAACACCAACCGATTTGCGTAAGCCATTGCCAAAGTCGGAACAGGTGTCATCCCGCATTGAATTCAAGCATGTGCTGGATATGGCCGTGAACGATGCTGCCGCCAAAGGCTGGAAAGAACCCGCAGGGCGCATCGGCTTCAGCCCGGCTTTCCAGTTGTTTAGCGTAGACTTTTACTACCCTGAAGCAGACCATGGTGTCGCAGGTGCCGGGCACAAGCGCTTGTATTACGATGCGGTAGACGCACACCCGCTGGGCCAGCGTATTCCCTGGCAAGGCACGGCGGGCGATATGATAGTGCAGGCACAGTTTCCTTTACACTCCGGCCGTATTCTGGGTGTTCCCGGGCGTGTTTTGATTTCTGTCATGGGCCTGGTGGTCGCCATGTTGTCGGTGACCGGTGTGTATTTATGGTTGAAAAAACGTAAAGCACGTAAAGTGTCATCGCAGATCGTGCAAGAGCAGGTATTTGCGACTGATCGTATCCGCTCTATGCCACGGTAGTGATTTAACAATTAAAGAAATACATATCAGCTCAGTCATTAGTCAGATGACCAGAGCTGATTTTTCCCCTCTGGCATCTATCGCCAACCTTTCTGGATATTTCCACCCAGTGAATGTTAAATTCAGCCAGAAAATAGCTACAATCGAATATGAAACCAGCAGTCAATGCGCACTCTTTAAGTTTGGTGGCTTTGCTGCTACAAATACCGTTATCTCTGATATTGAAAGTGGGCCTTACCAGATTATTGGGCATGGAAACTGAAAAATGCGCATATTAGTGATTGAAGATAATAAAGATATCCTGGCAAATATCGTCGATTACCTGGCCAAAGACCACAAAGTCGATTGTGCACAAGACGGTCTGACCGGCTTGCATCTGGCAGTCACGCATGAGTTTGACCTGATTATCCTGGATGTGATGCTGCCCGGCATGGACGGCTTGCAACTGACCAAACGGTTACGTCAGGATGGCAATATCTTTACGCCTATCATCATGCTCACTGCGCGTGACACGCTGGATGACCGCCTGAAGGGATTTGAATCCGGGGCGGATGATTATCTGGTGAAGCCATTTTCACTGTCAGAACTTGAAGCCAGGGCGCTGGCTGTACACCGCCGTAGCAAAGGCCTGGTGCGTTCTAAGTTAATTGTGCATGACTTGATATTTGATCGTGAAAGCCTGGTCGTCACGCGTGCCGGCACCGTCCTGAAGATCCCGCCTCTGGGTTTAAAACTTCTGGAATGCCTGATGCAAAACAGCCCCAATACCGTCAAACGTAGTTTTCTGGAAGAGCACTTCTGGAGTGACGCCGCTACCCGCGCCGATAATTTGCGCGCACATGTCCATCAACTACGCAATGAAATTGATAAGCCTTTTGATGTGCCATTAGTACACACAATACACGGCATCGGCTATCGCATCGGCATCGAGCATGCATAAGGTTTCGATCAGATGGCGGATCGTGATTGCTTTTACGCTGATCACACTTTTTGTGGCGGGGGTCTTTACTTTGGCCATTTACAAAATTGCCCACGCCATCGAAGATGAATTGCTCTCAAAAGAGATGCATGCGAAACTCGAGCTCATCGTTGCAAATCCGGCCTATCCACAAGCAACCCTGAACGACCTTGGTTTGCATCTGTTCACTTCAGGCTCGCCTGTAGACCCTCAGTTTGCAAAATATCTTGTCAATCTCAGGCCCGGATTTACTGAAGTAGAAGATCATCCATTCAGTTACTACTTATATCGTCAATCACTGCATGGTAAAGACTACATTCTGGTGCAGGACGAAAGTTTGTATGAGGATGGTTTCGAGCGAAATCTATTTATCGCCTTAAAGTCAGGGTTTTTATTAACGACGCTGCTGGGCGTGCTGGTAGGCTGGTTGCTGGCCAGGCAAATCATCTCCCCCATCATTAAGCTATCTGACGCATTTTCGCAGCGTAAAGTAGGTGCTTTGGACGAAGTGCCAAGCGCGCATATTTTTCCCGATGATGAAATCGGCAGTCTTGCGCAGGCATTCGAGGACGCATATGCCAAACTTAAAGATGCGCTATGGCGAGAAAGGCTATTTACGAGTGATGTCAGCCACGAGTTTCGCAGTGGACTCATGATCATTTCTTCCAGTTGTGAGCTGTTGATACAGGCCAAAGCGAAAGATGACCCTGATTACGAGCGGATTGAACGCATTGCCCGGGCAAGCCTGGAAATGCAGCAGTTGATCGAGTCATTAATCATTGTAGCCCGTGCTGAACATACGGCTACCAACCCCGCAAGAACACTCATGCTGGAGCAAATTGCGCAGGACGCATTCAATCGTTGGCAATCAGGTTTTGAGGCGAAGAATATTTTATTCCGCCTGATTGTAAAAGAAGCGCCAACAGCACAGTTATTCAATGCGGATTTATTACTCACTGCATTGTCGAACTTGCTCAAGAATGCACTGAACTACACCCATCATGGTCAGGTGGAATTAATCATTGATAAAACCTCTGTTTCTGTCATTGATACAGGGGTTGGCATTGATCTTGAACAGCAGCAACAGGTATTGAAACCATTTGTACGCAGCAATGACCTGCCATTGGAAGGGCTGGGTCTGGGGTTATCTTTGATTCAGCGTATTTGCGAAAGCCAGGGTTGGCGACTCAGTTTTTTTTCAGAACCAGGTCACGGCTCTACTTTTACCATCAGTTTTTAAAGAATTCACAAAAAAATCACAAAATGCCAACGAAATCCCAATAGCACTTTATTTATTATGACTGGTTATGAGAAGTATTCTCATTAGCAATCATGGTTAGCATAAATAAAAGGGATATGATGATAAAAGACAATACGCTACGCATGCGGCCGATAGCAGTGATGGTTAGCTTGCTTAGCTTGGGTGGGCAAATAGCGCATGCTGAAGGTGAAGATCCGAAAGCGCAAACATTGACAGAAGTGAATGTTAAATCGCAGCGTATTCAGGATCTGCCAAACAAGGGCTATCAAGCGTCTAAAACACGGGTTGGTAAAACCTATCAGGATCCGCAAGATGTGCCACAAGCGGTGACCACGTTAACTAAAGAGTTATTGCACGACCAGCAAGTGGGCTCCTTGCGTGAGGCTTTGCGTAATGTCGTTGGCTTGTCTTTCAACGCGGCTGAAGGTGGCCGTGCCGGCGATAACTTTAACCTGCGCGGTTTTTACACGTTTGGTGATATCTACCTGGATAACATGCGTGATACCGCACAATACAACCGTGAAACTTTTAACCTGGAGCAAGTAGACGTTTTACGTGGTTCTGCAGCCATGCTGTTTGGTCGTGGCCAGGCTGGTGGCGTTATCAACCAGGTTTCTAAAATGGCTGAACTGCGTGATAAAAATACCATTACTGGTAGCGCAGGAGAATACGATTATCACCAATTTACCGGTGATTTCAACAAACAGTTAACTGAAACTGCTGCCATTCGCGTGAATGTAATGGATAGACACGATGAGACATATCGTAAGAATCCAACCACTGGCGACAGACCTGAATTTGACCGTAAAGGCATCGCTGTCAGTTTCGGTGCCGGTATAGGGACAGAAAACGAATTCTACCTGAATCACATCTATACCCAAACGCGTGATGTACCTGACTTCGGTATTCGCTTTATAGCGACGCATCCGCAAAATAATGCACCTAATGGCGCAAGCGACCGTACATTCTGGGGCGCCAGTAACAACTTTGATGACAGCGACACACGGGTAACTACCGGTATCTTTACTCATAAATTTACTGACGATACGCAGCTGAGAACCCAACTGCGTAGTGGTACTTACAATCGTGCCTACTGGGCAAAATTACCTGGTGCCGGAGGGGTCTCACCAGCGCTCCCAACTGTTAATAGCAGTGTGGGGCAAAACCAGGCCAGGTATTTAAACTACAACACTGTTAACTTGCAGTCAGACTTTAGTACGAAGTTTGATCTTGCTGGTATGAAGCACGCAGTGGTCACAGGCGTTGAATGGTTGAAAGAAGATTCTGTACGTCGCCAATTGGCGGATCTGGATCCTACAGCTGGTGCTTTATATGAGCGGCATGCCAAAGGCAACCTGCAAAACGCATTTAATGCAGATAACTATGCTGTATACGTGCAGGACAGTGTTGAGTTTGTGCCAAACTGGACAGTGCTGGCAGGGATTCGTCGTGATGAATTGCACGCCAGATACACAAGTGCGACTTCACCTAAGTTAAGTTATGGGGAATACAGCTACCGTAGTGGTTTATCCTGGCAGCCAACGCCAGACAGGCATTACTACGCTACCTGGAGTGACTCTTTCAGCCCTACTGCAGACTTGTATCAGTTGACTGCGGTTCCTCAAGACCCAGAGCGTAGCAACACGGTAGAGATAGGTTCGAAGTGGTTATTTAATGATGGCGATTTAGCGGTAAGAACAGCATTGTTTACAACCACCAAGAACTGGGAACGTAACTCAGACCTGGAGGCGACCTCTGCCATTCTGACCAGAAGGCGTCGTACCAATGGGGTTGAATTTGAAGTGACCGGTAAAGTCACCGATCGCTGGGATGTCTTTGCCGGCGTTGCATTCCTGGACGCACGTGTGATTAAAGCAGCTCAGAACGTTGCTGCTGGCAATGTTTACTCTTATGCTGACCCACGTGTTGAAGGCCAACGTGCGCGAAACACCCCAATTGCTACACTCAACGTGTGGACTACCTATGCATTAACGGATGCATGGAAAATTGGTGGCGGTATTGAGGCTAAAGGTGAGCGCTATGCATATAATCCAAGTTCAGCAAACCTTGGTGGATCGTTTGTCGGCGGACACTTTAACCCCAACTCGGCCCCAGGTTATACACGTGTAGATTTGATGGCTGCGTATGAGCAACCCAAATGGGCGGTGCGACTGAATGTTAAAAACCTGCTGAATAAAGAGTATTATGACGCAGTATATGACAATGGCGGCTTGGTCACCCCAGGTAACCGTCGTCAGGCTATCGTGACCACTGAATATAAGTTTTAGGAGTTAATTTGCTGCTGAGTTTACCGGGTGTTTTACTTGATGAAGAAGTAACATCCATACGCGGCTTGCTAAAGCAGGCCAGTTGGGTGGATGGACGTACAACCGCCGGTATTCAGGCAGCAGTGGTCAAAAACAATCAGCAACTATCCGAACAGGATCAGTTGCTGGCGCAAATCCGCAGGATCGTGATGCAGGCATTGCATCGCGATCCTTTGTTTTTTTCGGCGGTGCTACCGGATAAGATCCTGCCGCCTTTTGTGAATCGTTACTCAGGCGGCACCAATCATTATGGATTCCATGTAGATAATGCCATGCGCAGCATGCCGGATGGCAGTGCCCGCGTGCGTGCTGATGTGTCAGCGACATTGTTCCTGAATGAGCCTGATGAGTACGACGGTGGTGAACTGGTGATACAGGATGTGTTTGGTGAGCAGCGCGTGAAACTCAAGGCCGGGTCTATGGTTATTTATCCTTCGACTTCTGTGCATGCGGTTACGCCGGTGACACGGGGCGAACGTCTGGCCAGTTTTATGTTTATCCAGAGCATGGTGCGTGATGCCGCTCACAGGCGCATGTTGTTTGATATGGATATGGCGTTAGTGAAGTTGCGCCAGCAGCATGGCGAGCTGGCAGAAGTCGTGCAGTTAACCGGGGTGTACCACAATTTACTACGTGAATGGGCATTGTAGAAATGCGCTGTCATTGAGCAATGTATTTAATCGTATAAAAAAAGCCCTCATGGAAAACCATGAGGGCTTTTACTTTAAATGAGCAGCTTAGTATTTAATATTCAGTGTCAAAAAGCTCAATCTGCTAGGTGCAACAATGGCATTATGTCTGAAGTAAGTCGCGCTGTAGTATCTTTCGTCAGTCAGGTTCTGCACGTTAAGTTGCAAGTCAAAGTGATTGTTGATTTTGTACTTGGCCATCGCATCCCAGCGAACGTAGGATGGAATGTAGGCATTATTGGCCGGGTCAGCATAAACCTTGTCTACATAGAATGCGCCACCACCAATGGTGAAATCTGGGTGCACCTGGTATGTAGTCCACAAGCTAGCACTGTTTTTCGCCACGCCATACAACTGCTTCCCTCTTGATGCCTGGCCACCTGCAGCATTGAGGTCGCCGACCGTGCCTGCTTTGGTTTGCTCGGCATCCAGATAAGTGTAGCCACCAAATACTTTCCATTGGTCGGTGATATTGCCTGCCACGCTAAATTCCCAACCCTTTACTTCAACTTCGCCTGCATTGTCAAAACCAGTGGTGGTTGGTACGCGTGCATTATCTTTAACCGTTTTAAAGATGGCAGCATTCACTGATAAATCATTGAGTACTATCCATTTGGTACCTATTTCAACTGTTTTGCTTCTCTCTGGAGAGAGGCTTTGGGTACCCGCGATCAATTGGCCGCCCGCATAATCAAACATACCCAAATTCAACCCTACTGGTGAACTTGAAGTCGCATATGTGGCATATACATTCGCATTCTGTTGCAGCTTATACACAGCACCTAATTGATAGTTTTTAAATGTATTATCATTTTTAAACCGAGAGGTTTGTGCCCCAGTGATAACGTTATTGTTTTCGATTTCGGTACGATAACTATCTATTCTCAAACCAGCATTCACAATCCAGTTGTCAGACAGGTCAATCGAATCAAAGGCATAAGCGGATCGGTTGAGTGTTCTACCTTCGAATGAAGGATGGTTGTTTCTTGAGGTGGCTGTTGTTGCGCTGTTCGCATCTGGGTTATCCAGGCTGGTTGTGCTTGGTGTCGGAAGCCCGCCAGTATAGGTGTAGTTATCCAGTTTTTCGCTTGAAAACTCAATGCCGGCATTCACATGGTGCTTCAGTGTGCCCGTATCAAAATTCACAGTCACATCGGTCAAGTTAGCAATCGTATCTACTCTGGCATCACGACCACGTAAGTCGCGTGTGACCTGTCTGTTTTGCAGAAGTGCCGCTGTGCCTATGGTCGGACGGGTAGCCACATAATCATTTCTGGTTTTTGCAATACGCGTGGTGTTGCGCAGGGTGAGATTCTCATTGAATGCATGTTGAATCTTGAGTGTACCGATATCTGCAGAAGACTCTGCGAAATCACGACCTTTTATACCATACCAGTTATCTTTATCCCCAACAGGTTTGCCCACCGGATTGCCATTAGGCTGGAAGTAAGGGATGCCCCAGTCAGGCGTGTCATCCGATTCCATGTGGTACCAGCTTGCATTCAATTGGGTTGGGCCATCCAGGCCTAATGTGATGGAAGGCATAAAGCCAAAACGTTTGTTTTCAACATGATCACGGCCAGGCACATTAGCATCATGACCCATGGCGACCAGGCGCAGTGCCGAGTTGTCGCCCAGCATAAAGTTGCCATCGACGGTAGCGCGTTTAAAACTATCTGTCCCTAGCCCGATGGAGCCTTTTACAAAATCGCCTCTTCTCGCCTGCTTGGTATTGATGTTGATGCTACCGCCAGCAGAACCGCGGCCATCATAAGCGCCACTGGGCCCTTTGATCACTTCCATTTGTTCGATGGCAAATACTTCACGGACTTGCGGGCCGATATCACGCAGGCCATCGACATAAATCGAGCCCATGGCTTCGAAGCCACGAATATATGGCCGGTCACCTACCGCAATGCCGCCTTCACCTGCACCAAAGGTGATGCCAGGTGCTGTGCGCAATGCATCTTGCATGCTCAGTGAGCCGGTGTCTTCAATCACATCCTTGGTGATGACAGTGACAGATTTGGGCGTGTCGATCAACGGCGCAACAAACTTCTGGTTCGCAGATTTTTTAGGGTTGTATCCCGCTGCCTCTGGTTCTTTTGCATGGGCTTTGTCGGTCACTGCAACCTCAGGCAACTGGCTGATAGGCTCCGCTGCATAAGTATTGAATGAAAGCATCTGGGCGCTGACAAATACCCCGAACGCCTGAAAAACGGATTGATACACAGGTTTTAGCCTGTGTGAATCACGCAAGTGTGATGGTTGTAACGGTTTCTTCATATGTATCCCTGTTTATAAATATTATGGTTTGTATTTTTTATAAAAAAAGTTGAAATAATCAGCCTTTTTACAAAAGTTAAATTTTATTTTAATTGAGAATTATTATCAATAGATCAAGGATGTATAATGCGGATCCGGGTGCATGAATTGATGAAATAAACTAAATGTCCACATCAAGGCCTGCTGTTAAAATGACCGCATCTTACTCGTTGCGTCTTTAGTCGATACGCCATGCAATCGTTGCCACTTTTATCCCATTACATACAGCAAGCGCAGGCAAAATTGCCCGCTACTGTCTGGCATTACCTGCAATCTGATGCGGGCGACGGGCGTCAACGCAATGCCAATGAAGTTGCCTGGCAGGCACTGAAACTGATGCCCAGGCCGCTGCAGACGCTGCATCATGCCAATACTGTATGCGAAATGTTTGGCGAGCGTTGGGCGCACCCTATCTTGCTGGCGCCAGTGGCTTATCAAAGGTTATTTCATGAAGATGGTGAAATAGGCACAGCCATTGCCTGTAATGCACAGCAAGGGCAAATGATGGTCAGCAGCCTTGCCAGTCAAACGATTGAACAGATTATTCAACAGGCACAACAACCCCTCTGGTTTCAACTCTACTGGCAAGGCGATCGCGCCCGTACAGCGGTGTTATTGCAGAAAGCCCTTGCCAGCGGCGCAAGTGCAGTTGTATTTACGGTAGACGCGCCAGTGAAACAGTCACTGATGGATTTGCCTGAGGGGATTTCGGCAGTCAACCTGGCGCAAGCGCTGGCCCCCCGGCCTATCACCCCCGGACAAAGCAATGTATTTGATGGCTGGATGTCACAGGCGCCGACCTGGGAAGATGTGCAGTGGCTTCGTCAACAAGTGAAAGTGCCATTGCTGGTCAAAGGCTTGATGCATGTTGATGATGCAAAACGCGCAGTTGATGCAGGTTGTGACGGCATTGTCGTTTCCAACCATGGTGGGCGTGTGCTTGATCATACGCCTACTGTCACGGCGGTCTTGCCACAGCTAGTGAATGCAGTCGGTGGGCAATGCAAAATCCTGGTGGATAGCGGTTTCCGCAGCGGCCAGGACGTGTTTAAAGCCCTGGCAATGGGGGCAGACGCGGTATGCATAGGCCGTCCCTACGTCTGGGGGCTAGCCACGGAAGGGGCGATGGGGGTTGCGAAAGTGATCCGCTGGATGCGGGATGAATTGGAGATGACGATGGCGTTGACTGGTGTATCCAGTCTGGACGATATCCGTCAGGTTGACTTGTATTAATCATAGAAGGAAAAAACGATGAAAAAATTAAGTTTGTGTGTGCTGATGGGTGCCTGTTTATTCACTACCACTGCGGCATTTGCTGCAGCTGATTGTAAGTCTTATCCAAAAGAAGAATGGGCTTCTGAAGAAAGCCTGAAAGAAGCCCTGGAAGCAGAAGGCTATACCATTAAGAAATTCAAGATTGATGGTAATTGTTACGAGATTTACGGGCGCAATAAAGAAGGCAAGAAAGTCGAGATTTATTTCGATACGAAAACGCTGGCCATCGTTAAGGCCATAGGCTTGAAAGAATAGGCCAAGGTCTTGCCCGTGGATTCTCATACCATATGGCCATGGTGGGTCCGCCTCAGCCATTGGCTGGTGGCTGGTGGAGTGATTGCCTTATGGCTGATGAGCTATTTTTGGTATGAAACAGACTGGGTCCATCGCTCACTTGGCTATGTGATTGTGGGGGTTGTTCTGGGGCGGATATTGCTAGGCAGTATCACGCTATCTCAGCCAGCAAGATTTTATTGGCCTGGCGTCGCTGCCATTAGTTTGCACATCACAGAGATACGCCGCGGGCAGGTGCAACCACACAGGGGACATAACCCGCTTGGGCAGTGGGCGGTCTACCTGATGTGGGTTTTAATTGCAGCACTGGCGATCACTGGATGGCTAAGCCGTACTGATGCATTGTGGGGAGAGGATTGGCCGGTGGACGCGCACGCTATCCTAAGCGACTGCCTGATGGGGCTGGTTGCTGTGCATGTGCTGGCTATTTTCTGGATTTCAAAAATATCCGGCCAAGATTTATTGTCACAAATGATACATGGCCGTTATGCGCAATTAAAACAAAAAATCGTAAAAAAGTAAGCCATTCCTCTGAGTACGCTAAGACCTGTATGGGTTGAGGCCGTGCGTTTAAGCCGGATTGGTTCTGGATGATCTCTGTGACGAAGCACTCATCTATCAGGCAGAAATGGCAGGCTGATCAAATGGGTAGTAACGTATCAAAATGTATCTCCCTATTTAAGTCGTCATCCCTCTCCATTAAGATGATGCATCTTATCTCTAACGACACGTCACCTGTCATGGCAACATCCATCACTAAATTTCATCGAGTCATGCTTTGAATTGTGCGAGCAGGTTCTTATGCTTGATATTGCTGTGCGTGACCGGATGGGCGCAGGCGCAGGAGTCGCTGTGGTACAACGATGGCGATCCGCTGGATACGCAACTAAACACCCTGCCTAAAATACCTGAAGGCTACGCTGGTAATACTTGTGGCCAGGTGCGGCTGGACCAGGCGTTAACATTGGCGGACGTGGCCGATATCAGCCTGTGCAACAATCCGCAGACCAATGAAGTGTGGGCCAGCGCCCGCATACAGGCGGCGCAACTGGGCGTGGCTAAATCGGCTTATCTGCCGGTGGTGACCGATACCCTGGGCAGCAATGTGGGCGTGTTGAGCCCGCAACTGGCTACCCGTAGCAACCCGAATATGACGGTGTCAAACAATCTGGTGGCCAGTTACCTGCTGTATGATTTTGGCAATCGTAAAGCCAATCTCGAAAATGCGCGGCAATTGTTGCTGGCGGCCAGCGCTACGCAAAGTAGCACGGTGCAAACTATATTGCTGACGGCGATTGTTTCTTATTATCAGGTGCAGGCCAATATTGCCGCGCTTGCTGCGGCGCGCGAAGCCGAGCGGGCGGGAGAAGAAAGTTTTAAGGCAGCCAATGCGCGCTATACAGCGGGTGTGGCCACACCGGCAGATAAGTTGCAGGCGCAGACCGCTTATGCGCAATTGACCCTGCAGCGCATCACCATTGAGGGTAACCTTAAGATCGCTTACGGCAACCTGGCGAATATCATGGGCTTGCCTGCCAACCGCAACATTGTATTAGCTAGCAACGCCAATGAAGCCCCGCCGCATATTCTTGAGGATGTGCAGATATTTATTGAACAAGCCGGGCAGCGGCGCCCTGACCTAGTGGCCAGCGAAGCGCAGGTGAGAGCGGCTGAAGCGAGTATTGATGCCAGCAAGGCATTGACCAAGCCGACCATTTCAATTGGCGTTTCCAATAGTTTGCAGGATGGTTCGCAACTGGCTGGTAACAGTGCAACCACGCTGGGTGTGACGGTGGCTATCCCTATTTTTGCCGGTTACGCGCCCACTTACCGTATCCGTGCGGCGGAGGCGACTGCTGACTTTCGTACGGCCCAGCGTGACCGCCTGCGTTTGCAGATTTCACTGGATGTCTGGAGCGCTTACCAGAATTTGCGCACCGCTTTGCAATCGATGACTGCCAGCAACACCTTGCTGGAAAGTGCCGAGCAATCCTACCGCGTCGCATTGGGACGTTACAAAGCGGGCGTCGGCAATATTATTGATACGCTGAATGCACAGAGTGCGCTGGCCACCGCGCGTCAGCAGAATATCCAGGCCGGACTCAACTCGAATGTGGCGCGCGCAACGCTGGCACAGGCGATGGGCTCGCTTGATCATGCCATGATCCAGTCATTACCGGGCACAGCGGCCTCTAATAATTAAGCGGATTAGACACTATGAAAAACATCAAGAAAATACTGGGCGTGCTATTGCTGCTTGGCGTTGCCGCTGCTGGTTACCTGTATTACAAGCAGACGCACCAACCCCGGCCGGAAGACCTTTATCGGCTGGATGAAATCACCGAAGGCAATATCGAGCAGACCGTTGCCGCCAATGGTACGTTGAACCCGGTCAGCCTGATCAGCGTGGGTACGCAAGTTTCCGGCATTGTGCGTAAGATCTATGTCGACTTTAACGACGTGGTTAAAAAAGACCAGGTATTGATGGAACTGGATAACGCGATCTTCAACGCGCAGATCGCACAGTCCAAAGGCAGCGTACGAAACAACGAGGCAGCAGTGGAACTGGCCGTGGCTAATGAAAAGCGCATGCGTGAATTATATGGGCAGGAATATGTCTCCAAACAGGAGCTGGATACGGCGGTGCAAGTACTCAAATCCGCCAAAGCCCAGCTGGAAACCGCGCGCGGCTTGCTGGCGCGTGATATGACTAACCTGAACTTCAGTATCATCCGTTCGCCGGTATCTGGTGTGGTGGTCAATCGCGTGGTGGATGTCGGGCAAACAGTGGCGGCGAGCTTCCAGACGCCGACCTTGATCCAGATTGCGCAGGACCTGGCAAAAATGCAGATCGATACCAGTTTTGCCGAAGCCGATATCGGCAAGATCAAAGAAGGCCAGAAAGTCAGTTTTAATGTCGATGCTTTCCCTGACAGGAATTTCGATGGTGTGGTGAAGCAACTCCGGTTGAACTCGACCAACACTTCCAATGTGGTCACTTATAACGCAGTGGTTTCGGTAGATAACAGCGACCTGACATTGCTGCCGGGCATGACGGCGTATGTGAATATTATTGTTGACCGCGCGCGCCACGCCTTGCTGGTGCCCAATGCGGCTTTACGCTATAAGCCAAAACTGGCGGAGGCTGATCAAAAAACAGCGGATCAACAACAGGCCGGTGCCGCTGCCGGAGTTAAAAAAGACTGGAAAAACCGCCCTGGTAAAGAAGGCGCAGAAGGCCACCCAGGCCGAGGCGGCAGGGAGAAACACCACGGCGGCCGTGAACTGGCGATGGGTAAACTGTATGTGTTAAAAGCAGGCAAACCTGAAATGGTGCGCGTGCATATCGGCATGACCGATGGACGCTCCACCGTGGTCACCGGTGAGGGGCTGGCGGCGGGTGACAAGGTCATTGTCAGCGAGTTGCAGGCTGATGGCCAGGGCAAAGCACCAGCCAATAATAACGGCCCGCGCGGCCCGAGAATGTTTTAGGTTGGCCCGCACTATGCAGCAGCATGTGATAGCAGTGAGTCATCTGTATAAGGCCTATCAAACACCCGCCGGACCATTCCCCGTGCTTGAAGATGTGAATCTGCAAGTGGCGCAGGGTGACTATGTCGCCATCATGGGGCCATCCGGCTCCGGCAAATCGACTTTTATGAATATATTAGGCTGCCTGGATATGCCGACCGCAGGCAGTTATGTGCTGGATGGTTATGCGGTCGCCACCATGGCCGCAGACGAAGTCGCCAGAGTAAGGAATAAAACCATAGGCTTTGTGTTTCAGGGTTTTAATCTGCTGGCGCGTTCCAGCCTGCTGGATAACGTTGCGTTACCGCTGGTATATGCCGGGCTAGGCAAAGAAGAGCGACATGCGCGGGCCAGTGAGTTACTGAAAAAGGTGGGCCTGAGCAAACATATGCAATCGCGTCCCAATCAAATTTCGGGTGGTCAGCAGCAACGCGTGGCCATCGCCCGTGCCCTGGTCAACCAGCCACGCCTGATTCTCGCCGATGAGCCTACCGGCAATCTCGATAGCACCACCAGTGAAGAGATCATGGCGATCTTTGATGGCCTGAACCAGGAGGGCATTACCATCGTGCTGGTGACGCATGAAACGGATATTGCCGAGCATGCCAGACGCCAGATCCGCTTTCTGGATGGCAAGGTGGTGGAAGATACCAGCCATCAATTACAGACTGGAAGCGAGATTTAACGATGCGCCTTTACCAGCACTGCACATTCGTCAGGGTTTGCCATGTTTAGCGCGATGCTGGGCGAGGCCTGGCACGCCATGGGTGCTAACCGTCTACGCACTTTCCTGACCATGCTGGGCATGGTGATAGGCGTAGGTGCGGTGGTGTTGATGATGGCGATAGGCCAGGGCGCCGAGGCTTCGGTGAAACGTTCTATCAATGCGATGGGCAGCCATTTGTTTGTGGTGTTGTCTGGGCCGCCCAGAATAGGCGGCGCACGTTCAGCCACGGGTAATGCCCCTTCACTGAATGTTAAAGACGCGAATGCCATAGACGAGTTGTACGGTGTGACTGGTGTGGCACCGGTGACCACCGGCAAGGGACAGGTGGTGTATGCCAGCAGTAACTGGAACACCGATATCATAGGCACCACTGCCAGTTACCTGGACGTCAGGTCATGGAGTTTGTCAGCCGGATATCCCTTTCTCGATTCTGATACCCGTTCTGCGACCCGCGTGGCGCTGCTGGGTAAAACCGTCGTGCAGAACCTGTTTGGCGATGAGGATGTAGACCCTATCGGAAAAACCATACGCATCAACCAGCGGCCATTCGTCGTGTTGGGGGTGCTGGATAGCAAGGGTCAAACGCTGGATGGTCGCGATCAGGATGACACGATTATCGTGCCGCTGACCACAGCACAGCGAAAGCTATTCGGCAACCAGCTACCCGGTTCAGTGCGGCAGATCATTGTGCAGGCAGAATCTGATGCGGTGATGGGTATGGTAGAAGAGTCACTGAATAGCCTACTCAATCAACGCCATAATATCCGCGAGGGTGCCGATAGCGATTTCTCGGTGCGTAACCTGACCGCCATCGCCAACTCGGCCGCAGAAACCGCGCGCACCATGTCTTTATTGCTGGGTGCGATTGCCTCGGTATCGCTGCTGGTGGGCGGCATAGGCATCATGAACATCATGCTGGTCTCGGTGACTGAACGTACCCGCGAAATCGGCGTACGTATGGCTATCGGTGCCCGCGAGCGCGATATCCTGATGCAGTTTTTGCTGGAAGCCATCATGATTTCTACTGTGGGTTGCCTGATAGGTATCGTGATCGGTGTTGGGGGCGCGGTGCTGGTGAGTGTGTTCACGCAAGCAGAAGTGATTGTCTCCAGCCAGTCGGTGCTCATCGCCTTTAGTGTGGCTGTGAGCATAGGTATTTTCTTCGGTTTTTACCCTGCCAGAAAAGCGGCCAGGTTAAACCCGATTGAAGCATTGCGTTACCAGTAATCCTGGCCAATGCAGCATAAGAATTATTGTTTAATCCATCTCTATCGGTGGTGCGACTTTTAACACCTCGTCTACGGTCGTCATACCAGCGGCGACCTTTTCAGCGCCGTTTAGCATCAATGGTTGTAGCCCGGCTTGCGTAGCCGACTGGCGCAGTTGTAACAAATCAGTTTCCGGCGTAATCAGTTTACGGATGGCTGGCGTAAGCGTGAGCATTTCATAAATGCCGGTACGCCCGCGATAGCCGGTGTGGCGACACTCCTGGCAACCGACTGCCTTCATCACTTTGTGCGGTTTAGCAGCTTTAAATGGACGGGTGATGCTGGCCCATTCGTCATCAGTAATCTCACCTTCAGTTTTGCAGTGCGGACACAAAGTTCGCACCAGGCGCTGCGCCATAATGCCGAGCAAGCTGGAGTGGATCAGGTAAGCAGGCACGCCCAGGTCCAGCAAACGGGTAATGGCAGACGGCGCATCGTTAGTATGCAGGGTTGAAAGTACCAGGTGTCCGGTCAGCGCTGCCTGAATCGCCATATCAGCGGTTTGCTGGTCGCGGATTTCACCGACCATGATAATGTCAGGGTCCTGCCGCATCAGCGTGCGTATGCCTTCGGTAAAACCCAGGCCAATATTCTGTGTTACCTGCATCTGGTTAAATGCAGGTTCTATCATCTCAATCGGGTCTTCCACCGTGCAGACGTTGACTTCGTCAGTCGCCAGTTGTTTGAGGGTGGTGTACAGCGTAGTGGTTTTGCCAGAGCCGGTCGGCCCGGTGACCAGAATGATACCGTTCGGCTGGTGCGTCCATTGCGCCCATTGATCACTTTGGCGTTTAGAGAAACCCAGCAACTGGAAATCCTGCACCAGGATATCCGGTTTGAAAATCCGCATCACCAGTTTCTCGCCAAAAGCCGTTGGCATGGTCGAGAGCCGCAATTCGATCTCCTTGCCATCGCCACTCACGGTTTTGACACGGCCATCCTGCGGGCGGCGTTTTTCTACCATATCCATGCGCCCCAGCAGCTTGATACGGCTGGTGATCGCATTCATGATATTGCTGGGCAGTTGATACACCTGGTGCAACACGCCATCAATGCGAAAACGCATCAGCCCCATATTGCGGCGCGGTTCCAGGTGAATATCACTGGCGCGTTGTTCAAAGGCGTATTTAAACAGCCAGTCCACAATGTTGACCACATGTTGCTCGTTGGCATCCAGCTGGCGGTCTTTACCCAACTCGATCAACTGCTCAAAATTCTGTACGCCGATGATCTGCCCTGCTTTGGCCGCATTGGCAGAGTTGATCGCGGCAGAAAGCTGGTAGACCTCGGGTAAATAACGCTGCAGATCCAGCGGATTCACCATCACCACCTGGATCTGCAGCTTCAGCATGCGCTCCAGGTCAGGCAGCCATTCCTGGTGGAACGGATCTGCGGTGGCAATGGTCGCCACGCCCGCTTTCACGGTAATAGGCATAATACGCAGGCGCTCGGCATAAGCCTGCGAAACAATTTGCGCCGCTGCGCTAAAATCCAGCTTCAGCGGGTCGATCTGGTAAAAAGGGACTTCCGCTTTTTCGGCGACAAAGCGCGTGAGTGCGTCTATGGTTAGTAGCTGTGATGGCTTTTGCAAATCGGGCCATTTTTGCTCTGCCACGATCACAATCGGGTGCAGTTTAGAGCTATCCCGCTTGCGGTCCTGATGCAGTTTCTCTGCCAATGACTTTTCAACCCGGCCATGCGTGACTAATAAACGCAACAAGTCAGAGAGGCGTAGGGTGTGGATTACTTTTGGCAGTAAAAATTTGGTTGGACTATTCATGTCACATGCAGGCAGGGGGACTTGCAGGTGATGCAAGACTCATGCCATGGAAAAGTGGCAGGAATGGTCACTTTCGGGGCATGCGTTTCAATATTGCATCTGAATACGCATACTCAAATCAATCGCCTGTAAATGCTTGGTCAATCCACCGATGGAAATACGGTCAACACCTGTTTCAGCAATCGCGCGCACGGTGGTGATATCCACATTGCCTGAGGCTTCCAGCAAGGCGCGCTTCTGGTTAGTTGCCACTGCCTGGCGTAGATCTTCCAGTGTAAAGTTATCCAGCAGTATGCTTTTTGCACCTGCATCCAGCGCTTGTTGTAACTCGTCCAGCGTTTCGACTTCGATCTGGATATTATTGGTGCGCTGCAATGCAAAAGCTGCTTGTAGCACAGCGGCGATAGAGCCGGCGGCGGCAATATGATTTTCTTTGATGAGTATGCCATCGTACAGTGCCAGGCGCTGATTGGCACCGCCACCGGTGAGGACGGCGTATTTTTGCGCCAGCCTGAGGCCGGGTAGTGTTTTGCGCGTATCTAAAATCTGGGTGGGCAGGCCGGCAATGGCTGCTACATATTGCTGGGTATGTGTGGCCACGGCGGATAGCGTTTGTAAAAAGTTTAAAGCGGGGCGTTCGGCGCTGAGCATGGCGCGTGCGTCCCCATGAATCACTACCAGTGGCTGGTCTGGTTTTACATGGTCACCGTCGCTGACTTGCCAGGTGAGGGTGATGCTGGGGTCTAGCTGCTCAAAGCATTGCTGTACCCAGGCGCAGCCGCAAATGACAGCTTCTTCGCGGCTGATGATGGTGGCGGAGGCGCGTGTACCTTCTGGAATCAGTGCAGCAGTGAGGTCGCCAGCACCCATATCTTCAGTCAAGGTGGATTTGACCTGTTCTGCGATCAAACTGGCATTCAGGTAAGCGGGTAAGGTGTGATAGAGCTTGGATTGTGTCATGAGGCTATCTACATGATTTGTAAAATTCTGCATGTGACCATTCTAAGCCAATGCCAAAACCTATTATAATAAATAGCGGCCCAAAAACAGCAGTATTTCGTTAGGGGCTTTTTTCCCAAAAAACAATCTCCATCACTCTGGTTAACTCACTATGCAGCTTTTATATACGGTAAACAGTCCTTATGCACGTAAGGTCCGCATTGTCGCTATCGAAAAACATGTGGAACTGACATTGACCAGTGTAGTGCTGTCTGACCCTGATTGCCCGGTGAGCCAATATAATCCGTTAGGCAAAGTGCCGGTGCTGGTGCTGGATGATGGCGAAGCGCTGTACGATTCGCGTGTGATTGTCGAGTATCTGGATCACCGCACGCCAGTCGCGCATTTGATTCCGCAGGATCATTTGGCCAAAACCAAAGTGCGCCGCTGGGAGGCGCTGGCGGATGGTGTCTGTGATGCAGCGGTCGCCGTCATGCAGGAACAGCGCAAAGTGGAAACTTTGCAATCGGGTGCGTGGATAGAAAAGCAAATGGCGAAAGTCATTGCTGGACTGACGGCACTGGATAACGATCTGCTCAAGAAGAAATGGTGTGTCAACGAAACATTCAGCCTGGCTGATGTCGCGCTAGGGACTGCGCTGGGTTACATCGATTTGCGTTTCAAAAGCACGCAATTAGAGGGTAAATACTGGCAAGAGAAGTTTCCTAACCTGGCCAAGCATTATGGTGTGTTAGTCAAACGCCCAAGCTTTAAACAGACCATGCCGCAACCTTAACCAGGCAGCGTTCTTTCACGAGGACGCTATGTAATCGCTATACCCTCCTCATGGCTGCGAAAAAATCGCAGCACCTTCTGGCAAAAATTGAATGAGTCATTTTCCAATTTAGCCTTTCCAGACAGTCTGTTAGCAACCTTTTACGTTAAATCATGTAAAAAGGTTCATTGATCACAATAAGTTCATGATTTCGCATTGATAATCCAAATGATAATTGTTATCATTTGCGAATAAAGTATTCACTAGTGGTTAAACCTTCATGTCAGATGCCAGCATGCCAGTAAAAAAAAGATTGCTTGAATTAGTCGATGAGCTCATTGCACACGATGGCTTTGGCAGTATCAGGGTGGATATTCGTCTTTTAAAGCGTGGTCAAAAAGAAGTCATTATTGATTGCGGCAAGCAATATCGATATGTCGTTGATTTTGAAGGCAGTTTGGAGAAGCAGGCCTAAAATCAACTGCATATCATGCAGGTGTCAGTCCATGCGATGCATGGAAATTGGAATACTCGACGGAGCGGGTCCGTGAGACTTAAATTAGAAATTGAAACGCATCACCTTCGAGAGGAAGGGCTCACGCGTTCCACGAGGAGATTTATAAAATGAAATTATCAACATTGGCTTTGGTTTTAGGCGTTACTTTTAGTGGGTCTGCATTTGCTACTGCAAATGTCTGGGATACAACGGCTCCTTGGGCTGGTAGCACACTGGCTCAATACGCAGAGTGGACAGATATTGAAAGTATTAATGATACTACCCCAGAGGTTTTAACTAATGCTACAGCAGGACTGGTGCTGAATAATCCAGCACAATCTGGTGGTTATTCAAACGGTACTAATATCTACGGTCTTGGCATATTCCCAGGCGCAGTTGGCATGCAGTTCACCACCACACTGGCCGGTGGTGCTACAGGCGGTTTCTATGATGTTTATCTTCGTATCGGTACATTAGGTTCAATAGCCAATACTTCAGCGACTTTAAATGGTAATGCTGCAACTGCAGTAGTGAGTACTATTGGCCCAATCACTACAGTGATGGGTGGTGCCAGTGCCGAGCAAGAGCTGTACTGGAAGTGGACTGATGTCGCAGGCGCTAATCTGTATACCTTTGCTTTTAGTGCATCTGCACCGCACCTGAGCCTAGATCAAGTGGCATTAGCGACTGTTGCCAAAGCAGCGACAGCAGTGCCAGAACCTGAGACCTATGGAATGATGGCACTGGGTTTAGGTGTGATTTCATTCATGCGCCGTCGTCAAGCAAAAAAACAAGCTTAAATTTAAGCGCTTAATATCTGGCTTACATACTGTTACCTGGCATTTAAAGGTAGCAGTATGTGAATGTGGCAAGCAAGACGCTCTTGTTACAAAACCAGATTTGCGTCTGCCTGCGCTTCCCCTTTCACTGAGTTATCAATGTTTGGAATTAAGTTTTTACCAGTTTTCTGGTCATATTGGTAAAGGCCCAGTGATCGGCAAGTGGCTCTAAGCTTGATCATTTCAATTCTAAATTCACGTATTTTATTCATCCATGCCATCGAGCATTTTATTCCGCAGTTTACTGTTGTCGTGCTTCAGCCTCCTTTTTGTTGATAAAGCGAGCTATGCGGAAGACTTTCCAAATGCAGCAGTGACAACTGTAGAGCAATCTCAAGAGCCTAATCCGCCTATCCAAAAAAAACCGGTGAATAAAGCAGACGCGGAAGTCGATACATTGCCAGAGGTTAATGTAAAAGACAGCAGGATAATAGAAACCCCATTCAATCCCACGCAATCAATCAGCAGCGTGACTGCAGAGGAGCTTGCCCGTAATCAGCCCAGCAGTATTTTTGATGCGGTACGGGCGATCCCGGGAGTATCTATTTCTGGTGGGCCCCGGCCCAGTGGCATGACATTTAGTATCCGTGGCTATGCCGATAATGAAGATGTCATGATTAAAGTGGATGGCGTGCCTAAAGGATTTGAGAAGTACAGAATGGGCGGTACTTTTATCGAGCCAGAACTGCTCAAGAGCATTGAAGTTCAGCGAGGTCCGCAAATTACCAGCGGTTCAGGCTCTCTGGGAGGTACGATTATTGCCTCTACAAAAAATGCAGAAGACTTCTTAAAGCCGGGCCAAAAATACGGCGCTAAAGTCAAATTCGGGTACGGTAATAATAATGATGAATATTCACGGTCTTACATGCTTTATGGGCGCCCTGATGAACGTGTAGATATCCTGTACAACTACTCCAATCGTCATTCGAACAACATCACATTGGGGGATGGAACAAAGCTTGATGATTCGGCGATAGAATCCATTTCACATTTATTGAAACTCAGCCTTTTTCCGACAGAGAGTATTCAGTTAGTCACTTCTATCGTTAAATTTGAAGATAGTGGTTTACAGCCTTATGATGCGACAGGTGGACAACCAGGTTTTTTTGGCAATGTCATTCGTTCAATTGATGATTTGACGTGGTCAGAATCATTCAGTTATAACCCGGGAAACCGCTGGGTCAACTTGAAGGCTGCAGTTGGCGCCGGACATACAAACCTGGAAGATTTAATGCGTCCGGGAATGTCTTCGTTTAATTCTTTACAGCCCCTGTGTGATGGACTGGTATACAGGCCTAACCCAGCGAATACGAGTATCTGTAGAGGAAATCTGACAGATACTTATCAATACAAAACAAAAACAATTGATGTCAGTAACCGTACATTGATTTTTGAAAAGGATGCATTTTCAGCTTCCTTGCTTGCTGGGTATCAATATAACTCTAGCGAACGAGAAATTGAGCGTTTTTTCGATAACCGCAACAGTGTCATTCAGACGACACAATATCCTAACGGTTTTAACGCCTCTGCCCCGCCAGGAAGCAAGGCATTCGACGCTATCTATCTACAACCAAGGTTTGAGATAGGTAAGCTGAGTATCACGCCTGGCTATCGGAAGGACAACTATGAAGTGCAGGCTGATGGGGGAACACTTGCATTGCTCAAGCCGTTTAATCAAAAAAACAAAATAAAATTTAAGGAAGAAACGTGGAGCCTGGGCCTGGCTTACGATTTTTTTGATAAAAATAATCCAGAAAAATTAACGTTGTATACAAACTATGGACAGGGTTTTCGCCCTCCTCTGATTGATGAATACTTTACACAGGGTAACTTCAGTCTTTGTACTGCAGGGGCGATGCCAAATGGCCCTGCTTCACAAATTTGTGGCGATCTATACCAACCTCAATTGTCTGAATCGACTGAAGCAGGCATTAGCTATCAGAATCCGCACTTATTAAATACAGATGTTTGGTTTTCCGGAAAACTTAATTTCTATCATATTTACACCTCCCATTTACTATTATCGTTGCGGCAAGAAGCTGACGGGCGTATCACTCAGAATGGATGGGAGCGCAGAAACGGTGTAGAGGTTGAAAGCATGGTCCAGTATCAAGGTATGTACATGCGTGGAGCATACTCAAGGATCAACGGTGAACTATTTAATGGGGTGGCACAGATCCCATTATTCACGGTCCCGGGTAATGCGCTCAATATTAATATTGGAAAAGAATTTTCCAAGAACGTTGATTTCAATCTGACATACAGAAAAGTGTCTAACAGGGATGTACTTATTGGTGGGACTGCAGCGTTTAACCCGCAGTTCGGCGAGCAGGAGGGTTATGAACTATGGAATGCAGGTATCCGCTGGAAAGCCAATGAACAGCTTACCTTAAGGCTCATAGGAGAAAACCTGAAAAATGAGCAATATCGTATAGACGGTACGATGGGGGGGCTAGGAATTCTTGGGCCGGGCAGGAATGTTAAATTCTTTGTCGAGCTCATGTATTAAAACAAAAAAGCCTCAGGCATTCTGAGGCTTTTTGTATATTTGACATGATCTATTTGGTCAAAGCGGCGCTACGTCATCGTCACCCAGCAAGGTATGTAAAGTATTCTTGTGGCGTAAGGTCTGGCGTTCGTTCAGGCGTTTTTGCGCGGCACTCGGGAAATCAGTATAACTGATCAGGCTGCGTTCAATCAGGATGCTGATCAGGTCTTCCAGCACGCGGGCTAATTGAATATCGCTTTCACGGAAGGTGTGGTTTTTCTGCAGCTCTTCACCTAGAAACAGTAAATAGTCAGCATCTGCATTGTCTACTTCTATCCAGTCAGCCGATACTTGCGTATCTGGGCTTGCGGCAATAATTGCACCTTGTTTATTTTTAAGTATGTAGGCCATGAGGTGTCATTCCTTGTCACTTTGGCAGTGAGTTATTGTTTATTCAGAAAGTAGAAGCAATAACTATGCCTTTTGGCCATGATCAAGGTGCCATTAAATCGCACCATTGATGATACCGCCACCCAGGCAGACATTGCTCTCATAGACCACAACGCTTTGCCCCGGGGTGATAGCCCATTGATGCTGGCCAAAGCGTATGGTTGCTTCCTCGTCATTCACTGCATCTACTTCACACGGCGCGTCCGGCTGGCGGTAGCGGGTTTTGGCCGCGTAGACCCAGTTAGTGCGTGGTTGTTGACCACTGATCCAGTGTAACTGCCCGGCAACCAGGCCGTCACTTTGCAGTAGCGGGTGGTCGTGCCCTTGCACCACGACCAGCTCATTGTTGACCATGTCTTTAGCGGCGACAAACCATGGCTCGCCGTTGCTGTCACGGCTGCCGCCGATTTTCAGTCCCTGGCGCTGGCCTAGCGTGTAATACATCAAGCCGTCGTGCTCACCCACCACTTTGCCTTCGGGGGTGCGCATCACGCCGGGTTGCCTCGGCAGGTAGCGCTGCAGAAATTCCTGGAACGGTCGCTCGCCGATAAAACAAATACCGGTAGAGTCTTTTTTCTCGGCATTGGCCAGACCGTATTCGCGTGCAATTTCACGCACTTCGCGTTTGAGGTAAGTGCCTAATGGGAACAATGTTTTTGAAAGCTGGGCCTGGTTCAGGCGTGACAAAAAGTAACTTTGGTCCTTGGTGCCATCGTCTGCTTTCAACAATTGATAATTGCCTGCTTGAAGCGGGTTTTCGCGCACCTGTGCATAATGGCCGGTAGCGATCAAATCGGCACCCAGACTCATGGCATGGTCCAGAAAAGCCTTGAATTTGATTTCAGCGTTACACAGAATATCCGGGTTAGGCGTACGACCTGCCTGATATTCCTGCAGAAAGTTAGTGAATACTCGCTCTTTGTATTCTTCGCTAAAATTCACGGCTTCGATATCGATACCGATTTTATCGGCGGCAGACACCGCATCGATCAGATCCTGCTTTGAGGAGCAGTATTCGTCAGTGTCATCGTCTTCCCAGTTTTTCATGAACAAACCGGTCACCTGATAACCTTGTTGCTTCAACAGCAACGCCGTAACGGAAGAATCAACACCGCCGGACAGGCCGACGATCACATGTGGTTTGCTCATAATGCCTGGCCTAAATGCTTCAAAATGTCTAAAGAATAACGCTTGCCCGCGAGGTAGTCCTGCACGCATAACAGCACTTGCGGGCTGCGCATCAGCTCGCCATCCGCAGCAATCTCGGCTTCACTTTTCCACACGGTGCGCAGGATGCCGTCATCCAGCGACTGCTCCGGGTAATGCGCGCCCAGCGTGCCGCTAAAGGCGAAACGCAAATAGGTGATGCCATTGACCGGATGCTGCCAGTGGTAAATGCCCACCAGGGCTTGCGGCGTAAAATCGTAGGCAGTTTCTTCCAGTGTTTCACGGATTGCGGCTTCGATGATGGTCTCGTTTTCTTCGAGATGCCCGGCTGGCTGGTTAAAACGGTTGCCACGGTCTGTGGTTTCTTCCACCAGTAAGAATTTGCCATCCTGCTCGACAATCGCAGCCACGGTGACATTAGGTTTCCACTGCTGGGAGGACTTGGAAGAGGCGGGTGAATTCAAAATGCGCGGGTTTCGTTAAAAGCGTTATTTTAACGCTAAGTGATTGATTAGGGTAATTAACGTAAAGCGGGAAGCTAACATCATGCGTTGCTGACTGCGCTGATCAACCCGCCAATTGCGGAAATAAACCAGTCAATCCGTGCGCTATAAACTCTACCGACATCGCCGCTAAAATCAGCCCCATCAGGCGGGTGACGATATTAATGCCTATGATGCCCAGGTAATCAGTAATGGCGTCAGAAAGCAGTAGCAAGCCCCAGATAAACAATGAAATCAAGGCGACCGGGATGATCAGGCTCAGGTGCCCCCAAAAGCCGGGATGTTGTTGTGCCGTGAGTATCATGCTGGAAATGGCGCCTGGCCCGGCCAGCAACGGAATGCTGAGTGGCACAATGGCAATCACTTCACGCTCCGACAGGTCTTGTGCTTCTTCAACGGTTTGGCGTGTGCCGCTCTGTTTGCCATGCATCATGGAAATTGAAATGAGCAGTAGCAAAATGCCGCCGCCTACCTGGAATGACGGAATGGTGATGCCGAAAAAATCCAGCACTTTGTCGCCGATAAACGCCGAGACACAGAGCACGATCATGACGGTCATGCCTACCGTACGCGCAGTGCGGGCGCGTTCCTTTTTGCTCCAGCCGCTGGTGGCGCTGATGAAGATAGGCAGGCTGCCGATGGGGTTCACAATCGCCAGCAAGGCGATCGCGACTTTAAGCAGGTAGGTGTATTCGTTCATGGCCATCACTTTTTAGCAGCTTTGTTTGCCGCCAAGCTTGCCTGAAAACAATGACCTTGGCAATTTGTCCGGGGAGCTCTGTTTATGCCGGGCGCTTGTCAAAAAAGGCAATGGGCTGCGGAGGTGCCATCTGCAGGATATGTTTGCGCACTTTGCCCATCACGTGCATCTCGCAAGGTTTGCAGTCGAATTTAAGTGTATACCTGTCGTTGCCGCTAATTAACGTCATGGGCTCGGCGGTGACTGTGCCTTGCACACCGATGACACCTTTGGCTTCTTTCGGGCACAAGCCATGGCTAAAACGCAGGCAATGTTTGGTGATCATCACGGGTACTTCGTCCAGCGTTTCATTTGACTCATAGGCGCTGGCGATCAGTTTCACGCCGTGTTTATGATAAAAGTCACGTGCTTTCTGGTTGTAAACGTTGGCGAGATAACTCAGGCTGTCTTGCGGGTAAATCGCAGGCGGTTCGGCAGCCGCGCGCAGCGGAGGGCGGTCATAGCCTAATGCTCTGATCGCAATTAATTCTTCCACGGCATCACGGCGCAGTTGATTCACAATAGAGGCGGGCAGGAACCACAACTGCGTCAATTCCAGGCCGATATCCCTGGCTGAAAAGTCGGTGTTTCCCAGTTTTGCCAGATTTTCCCTCAGCGAGACTTCTGCCTTTTCTACATCGTTCGCAGGCTGTTTCTCCGCAGTGCACTGGGTGGTAGCGCTGAAGCCTTGCTCATCCGTCAGTGTCAGTGCAAAACCGTCATGCGTTTCGTAAAGCACGATATCCAATGCGATTTTTCGGGACGTTGAGTCTTTTTCCAGCAAGCGCATAAAGACGTGGTCGCGATTGCGATAGAGCTGGGTGTTGTTGCGGATATCCGCAGGCATTTCATTCGGGAACAGACGTTGCGTATGCTTATCCAGCGCTTGTACTGTATTCACACGCAGGCCGACCAGCTCTTTATGCACATCGAAAAAGCACACGCCGTCACCATTGTGTAATGTAATGTCCGTCGTCACATCAATAAAATCTTTACCAACCTTGCGCACGTTACCCAGCGCTTCACCGGAAAATTTAGGCGTATCAAACGCGCCGATATCGGCCTGGCGGCCATTGGCAAAATAGTCGGTGGCACTACGGTTAAAGGTTTTCTCCGGCTGCGGCGTAAATGTGTAACTGGCATATCCGGCAGAAGACTTGGCGTACTCCGGCATCTCTTCCAGGATTTCATCCAGCAACTGGCGGTAATGCGCGGTGGCATTTTTCACATATGGCAAGTCTTTGTAGCGGCCTTCGATTTTAAAGCTGCTGACACCGGCAGCGATCAATGCCCGCAAATTGGCACTTTGGTCGTTGTCTTTCATCGATAAGTAATGTTTGTCTTTACCCAGGATGCGACCTTTCTGGTCTTCCAGCGTGTAAGGTAAACGGCATTCTTGCGAGCACTCGCCGCGGTTGGCACTACGGCCAGTATGCGCATGACTGATAAAACATTGCCCGCTAAAAGCGACACACAAGGCGCCGTGGATAAAGTATTCCAGGTTGGCTGTAGTCGCGTCGGCGATCTTTTTCACCGTGGCAATATCCAGTTCACGTGCCAGCACGATCTGGCTAAACCCTACCTGGTCCAGGAACTGGGCTTTTTGCACGGTGCGGATATCTGTCTGCGTGCTGGCATGCAGTTGAATCGGCGGTAGATCCAGTTCCAGCAAGCCCATATCCTGCACGATCAGGGCGTCCACGCCCGAGTCATATAGTTGATATACCAGTTGGCATACACCCTCTAACTCATTGTCATGAAAAATCGTATTCAGGGCGACAAACACCTCGGCATGGAATTTATGCGCGTGTTGTACCAGCCTGGCAATATCCTGCACGGTATTCGGGGCCTTGGCGCGCGCACCAAACGCCGGGCCACCGATATACACGGCATCAGCACCGTGATTAATGGCCTCTATGCCAAAATCAGCATTCTTGGCCGGGGCAAGCAGTTCTAGGTGTTTGCGGGTTTTTTGCATGACGGAATGAGTATATACAGTGTAACAACTTGATTTAAGGCGCTATTTTAAACCAAGCATGCTGTTTACGCTTGGTTTAAAATAGCGGCATGAGTGGAAATCAGGATTTATTACAACGCAGCCTGCATGCAGTCTGGCACCCATGCACGCAGATGAAGCACCACGAACGTTACCCATTGGTGCCGATTGCGCGCGGTGAGGGCGCCTGGCTATTTGATAGCGATGGCAAAGGCTACCTGGATGCCGTCAGCAGCTGGTGGGTTAATTTATTCGGGCACAACCAGCCTGCGATTAAAGAGGCAATTAAAACTCAGCTGGAGCAGTTAGAGCATGTAATGCTGGCGGGATTTACTCATGCACCGGTGGTGGAGCTTTCAGAAAAGCTGTCTGCGCTGACTGGGCTAGGGCATGCCTTTTATGGTTCGGATGGCGCCAGTGCCACTGAAATTGCGCTCAAGATGAGTTTTCATTACTGGCGCAATAGCGGGCTAGCGCAAAAAACCAGGTTTATCAGTTTGCAGAACAGTTATCACGGTGAGACCTTGGGTGCGCTGAGTGTCACTGATGTGGCCATTTTTAAAGACACTTATGCGCCGCTGATTTTGCAGTCAGCACACATGCCCAGCCCGGATAGCAGACTTGCTGAAGCAGGTGAATCTGAAGAAGAGTTTGCCTTGCGCTGTGCCGAAGCGCTGGAGGCGTATGTCGCAGAACACCACGCCGAGTTAGCTGCTTTTATTATTGAACCCCTGGTGCAAGGCGCGGCAGGCATGGCCATGTACCATCCTGTGTATCTGTGCCGTGCACGCGAGATTTGCAGTCGTTACGATATCCACCTGATTGCTGACGAGATCGCCGTTGGTTTTGGCCGCACCGGCACCCTGTTTGCCTGTGAACAGGCGGGTGGCAAGGTCAGTGATATTGCCGATTTCATTTGCCTTTCCAAAGGCATTACCGGCGGTTATTTGCCGTTGTCGGTGGTGCTCACTACCGATCACGTCTACCAGGCGTTTTACCATGACCAAACTGCCAAAGGTTTTTTGCATAGCCATAGTTATACCGGCAACCCGCTGGCTTGCAGTGCTGCGCTAGCGACACTGAAACTGTTTGAGTCGTCTGACGTGTTGGGCAATAACCATAAAACCGCGCAGCAGCTCTGGTCGGCCGTACAGGCTTACGATTTTCCGCTACGACATATCCGCCAGCGCGGCATGATCACTGCGTTTGAGGTGGATATCAATCATCCGCAATTTGCCCAGCATTGTTATGCGGCCGCTTTGCGGCATGGCTTGTTGTTGCGCCCGATCGCTAACACCGTTTACTGGATGCCGCCTTATTGTCTGGATGCGGCAGACATTGAACATCTGGTGCAGGCGACACACGCCACGATTGTAGAAAGTATGGCATGCCGTTAATGCTGCGCTGGTGGCTGTGTTGCTGTTGCGTGTGGGCAGGTGTTGCGCAGGCGGCTTTGCCGGTTTCACTGCAAGAAGCCTTGTCCAAGGCACAATTGCCGCTGGATAGCGTCTCCATTGTCGTGCAACCCTTGAATGGTGAGCCACCACTCATCAGCCATCATCAGGCCAGGGCCATGAACCCGGCCAGCGTGATGAAAGTGGTGACCACTTATGCCGCACTTGAAGCACTGACGCCTGCGTATCGCTGGAAAACAGAGGTGTACAGAAACGGCCCGGTCAATCATGGTGTGCTTGAAGGCGACCTCATCATCAAAGGCTATGGCGACCCGGCCCTGAATAATGCTGAACTTTGGCGATTGTTACAGCAGGTGCAGCAACAGGGTATCAAGCACATCAAAGGCAACTTGCTGCTGGATACCTCTATTTATGCGCCGGAGCTCAGCCAGCGTCCCATACTGGATGATGAGCCATGGCGCGCGTACAACGTCAATCCGCATGCATTATTGGTGAATGGCGGCCATAGCAGTTTCCGCTTCGGCGTCTCCAGAGAGAGCGGCAAGCCGCTAGCGAGTGTCACGCAAGAATTCGAGTTGCCGCAGATCAAGGTAGTGAATACCATGCAGGTCAGCAAAGGCGCTTGCGGTGACTGGCGTAGCAGCCTGCGTTACGGGGTGACGGCGACTACTGAAGGTGCAACCGTCACATTTAGCGGCACCTTGCCTGAGCAATGTGATGAGCGTTATCTTGAGTTGAGTGTGCTCAGTCAGCAGCAATACGCGGTCTACACCTTCAAAAAAATATGGACGCAACTAGGCGGGCGGCTGGATGGCAATGCCATTGCTGCCGTGTTACCAGCGACCGCCAGTTTAGTCACTACCTGGTGGTCTGCTCCGCTGGATGTGGTGATACGCGACATCAATAAATGGAGCAATAACGTCATGGCGCGGCAGGTAATGCTGACCATAGGCATGGAGACAGGCCAGACGCCGGTGGATGAAAACAGCAGTGCGGTGGCGCTTAAAGAAGTATTGCGTAAACGAGGCTTGTTGTTCCCTGAACTGGTATTGGATAATGGCTCCGGGCTCTCGCGCAATGAGCGCATCAGCGCGGAACATTTGGCGCAATTGCTCGTCACAGCCTATCAGCGTCCGACGATGCCGGTACTGATGGCTTCGCTGCCGATTCTGGGCCTGGATGGAACGCTCAAGAAGCGTCTGCCTGAATCACCCAGTCAGGGCATGGCCTACCTGAAAACCGGCTCGCTGGAAGGCGTCAGCAGCATTGCCGGTTATGTGCAGGATACGCAGGGTAAACGCTATGTCGTCGTCATGCTGGTGAATCACCCGCTGGCATCGGCAGCGCGCTCGATTCAGGATGGCTTGATCAAGGCCGTGATTGAAGGGCGTTAGTCAGCAGCGAATTTTTTAGCAAGTGTTTTTAAGTCAGCGTTTTTCAATTAAAAACGCGTATGATAATGGTCGTTTTCTAGGAGCGCATGTGAAATCAGGAATGAAAAAAGTAAGCTTGGGCATGGTATTGCTTTTAGCGATAGCGGGTTGCCAGGCGCAATCTAACTCTTCTAACACTAAGGAAAATACACAAATGTCTGCCAATATCACCGAGTTGCAAAAGATTGATACCGTTGTTGGTAGTGGTCGTGAAGCGGAAGTCGGCTTTAACGTCACCGTGCATTACACTGGCTGGTTGTACGATGCCAATGCCAAAGATTTCAAAGGCAAAAAGTTTGATAGCAGCCTTGACCGTAACTCACCATTCAACTTCTTCCTCGGTGGTGGCCAGGTCATTCAAGGCTGGGATGAAGGCGTGCAAGGCATGAAGATCGGTGGCAAACGCACGCTGATTATCCCTTCTGAGTTAGGTTATGGCGCACGTGGTGCCGGCGGCGCGATCCCGCCAAATGCGACATTGGTGTTTGATGTTGAGTTGCTCAACGTCAAATAAAAGTCATTCTTGGGAAGCGGTAAGGATTTTTGCCGCATCCATATCGCTTTAAATAATGGAAGGATAGGAAAGTCACAATGCAAGTCACAGTGAAATGGATAGACGGCGTCAGTTTTGTTGGCGAGTCTGAAACCGGTCACGCGGTGGTGCTGGATGGCGCGCCGGAAAATGGCGGCCGTAATATCGGCATGCGGCCCATGGAAATGCTGTTGATCGGCATGGGCTCATGTACCGCATTTGATGTGGTGACGATCTTGAAGAAATCCCGTCAGCCGATTGTCGATTGTGTGGCTGAAATCGCGGCTGAGCGTGCCGAGACGATCCCTAAGGTATTCACCAAGATTCATGTGCACTTTGTGGTCACCGGTGAAAACCTCAACGAGCAGCAAGTGGCGCGTGCCGTCAGCCTGTCGGCTGAAAAGTATTGTTCAGCCAGCATCATGCTGCAAAAAGCCTGCGAGATCACGCATGACTTTGAAATCAGAGCACCTGGTGTTGAGTAAATGATGACAACTCCTGCCGGCATGTTAGGGATACGCCATGTGGCGCTGTTTATCAAGGACCTGGAGTCAGCGGTCGATTTCTATACGCGCATAGTCGGCATGCAGATCGAATGGCAACCTGATCCGGACAATGTCTACCTAACCAATCATGGCGATGTGTTTGCCTTGCATCGCGTGGATTACAAGGCAGACCCTTTACAGCGCCTGGATCATATCGGCTTTGCCTTGACCGATGAAGAGGCAGTGGATGGCTGGTATGCGCATGTGGTCAAACACGGAGTACGTATCACCGAAGCGCCTAAAACACATAGAGATGGTTCACGGGGCTTTTATTGCCTGGATAGTGTCGGGCATTTGCTTGAATTTATTTATCATCCGCCTATCAGTCGTCATATTAACAATAAGCTAAGTGCATGATTTTTAGCATATTAGGCGTCTTATAAAGCATAAAGCCTCCATTCAGGAGGCTTTATGCTTTTTGAGGTAAGCGCTTTTATTCGCTAACCACTTTGATCGAGAGTGTTTGCTCTTTATCCAGCACAGTCAGCAAGCGATCAATGTTGGGATGTTTGCCAGGGTGGTTCTCGGCATCTTCAGTGTGCTCTGCATACAGCGCCAGGCCTTCTACAGCAGCATCGCTGTTGATCTCGCCATATATCTTGAACAAATGATGATATACCTTGATAGAACCCTGGGTACCCGGTTTGTTTTCAATCTGGCCGGCTGGCTGGCTTTTCTCATCGAATAGCTCAATGCGTTTCACATGATCTGCGCTATCCAGGGCGAGTAAGTTATCACTAAATTTTTGCATGGTTGACTCTAGGTGACTACGAATACGATATGGGAGTACTATAAATGATACGCGGTACGCGTCATCACTTTAGAAGCGAGTCGCATAGCCAGTTTAACCGGGGCTGGTAGCGTGGCGCCGCCCAGATGCTCCGCAGTTTCGGCATGGTGCTCTTCGTCTTCCTTCATCTGGGTGACAATCGCGCGCGACGCATGGTCTTGCGCGGGTAATTCATGCAAGTGCTTGCCTAAATGGCTAGCGACCTGATGTTCGGTTTCGGCCAGAAATCCCAAATTCCATTTGTCGCCTAGCAAGCCTGCTGTGACTCCCAGGCCAAAGCTGGCACCAAACCACAACGGGTTCAGCAGGCTTTTACGGCCACCGAGTTCGCTGATGCGTCGCTCACACCATGCAAGGTGATCGACTTCTTCGCGAGAAGCTTCTTTCAGCGCTTCAATATTGGCAGGGTCGCGCGAAACCAGTGCCTGGCCACTGTATAAAGCCTGGGCACAGACTTCGCCTACGTGATTAATACGCATCAAGGCGGCTGCATGTTTGCGTTCGCTGTCAGAAAGGGCACTGTCGTCTGATGTTGCTGCTTGCGGGTATGGGCGCGTCGGGATTGCCTGGCTGAACACGGTGCGTAAGCCCATGTCCAGCACTGCGATCGCCTTGTCCAGTGTGAGTGGTGGCAAAGTCGTCATTGCTTACTCCCTGTGAATCGCCTTTGCCTGCAGGCGCTTGTACATGGTGCAGGCAAGGGCATAGTCATCATGGTTTTTTGGTTTTTCCTGGTTTGTCTGTCGCTGCTGGTTTGTCAGCAGGTTTGTCTGAACCTGGTTTTTCAGTGCTGGCAGGCTTGTCGGCACTGGCTTTTACCGCTTCAGGCGCTTTCTGCACTGGCAGGCCTTTCAGCTGGTTCATTGCCTGTACAAACTGGAAGTCATCTTTGCTGGCAGGCTCGATCGGGCCGCGGGTTTCAGCAAACTTCTCATCTTTTGGCTTGTCGCCGCCGACGCGGGTTTTTGCATCTTCAGTCGCTTTTTCAGCGTTTGCTTTTGCAATATCACTCGGGTTGGATAAATGGCGTTTGAGGTCAGCTTCATGCAGGCTCAGGCTTGGGTCTGAACCATCATCCACAATAATATCCGGCACAATACCTTTGGCCTGGATAGAGCGGCCATTAGGCGTAAAGTAACGCGCAGTGGTTAACTTGATCGCGCTGCCATTGTTCATCGGCAAGATGGTTTGTACAGAGCCTTTACCAAAGCTCTGGATACCCATGATGGTGGCACGTTTGTGATCCTGCAATGCACCCGCCACGATCTCGGAAGCCGACGCAGAACCTGCGTTGATCAACACCACAATCGGTACAGATTTGTACTCTTCCGGCAGGTCTTTCAGGTAGTCAGACTTGCCACGACGCGCATAATCCATAGGCGTCGCATTCAAACGCATTTTAGAATCCGCCACGCGGCCTTCTGTATACACCACCAGGTCATCTTTAGGCAGGAAGGCGGCAGATACACCGACCGCTGCATCCAGCAAGCCACCAGGGTTGTTACGCAGGTCTAATACCAGGCCTTTAAACGGAGTCTTGTTATCAGCACGCAAGGTTTTCAGGGCCTTGGCCAGGTCTTCACCGGTACGTTCCTGGAACTGTGTGATGCGCACATAACCATAATCCTGCTCGATCAATTTGTTCTTGACGCTTTGTGCCTTGATGATGGCGCGCGTCAGGGTGAAGGTGAGCGGTTTGTCTTCGCCTTTACGCACTACGGTCAGTGTGATCTTTGTATCTGGCACGCCGCGCATACGTTTGACGGCATCATTCAGTGTCAGGCCACGCACCTGTGTGTCATCCAGTTTCATGATCAGATCGCCAGATTTCAGGCCTGCCTTATAAGCCGGGCTATCTTCAATCGGGGTGACTACTTTGACCAGGCCATCTTCCATCGCTACTTCTATACCCAGGCCGCCAAACTCGCCCTGCGTACCTGCCTGTAGCTCTTTGTAGGCGTCGGCATCCATAAAGGTGGAGTGTGGATCAAGGCCTTGCAGCATGCCTGCAAGTGCTTCATTGATCAGTTTTTTGTCTTCAACGGGTTCGACATAGTCAGATTTAACCTTGGCGAACACTTCGGCAAAGACACGCAATTCATCGATCGGCAATTGGGAGACGGAAGTTCTGTCTGCCCAGGCAGAAATATTGATACTGACGAGAATACCTACAAAAACGCCTGCACCAAGCAAGCTGAACTTTTCAAATTTGGAACGCATACAATGCCTTGTGATCAATTAAGCGAAGAAGATTACAGTTGGAATATTACTGTATTCAGAGTCAAGTTGCATCTGTTGATGACAGCCTGTTTTCAGAGAGTGGAAAGTACAGTGTTAAGTTCATTTTCCGCTATTTCAGTAAAATTGACTATACTCTCAACGCAAATAAGTTATTAGAGTGCAATATGCAAAAGCCTATCGTAGAAATCGAGTTTTGTACACAGTGCCGTTGGCTGCTGCGTGCCGCCTGGTTGGCGCAAGAGTTGCTGACCACTTTTGATGCAGATCTAGGGTCCGTCAATCTGGTGCCTGGCACTGGCGGTATCCTGGAAGTGCGTTGTGATGGCAAGGTTATTTTTTCACGCAAAGAAGCGGGGCGCTTTCCTGAGGCCAAAGAGTTAAAACAACATATCAGGGATTTGATCGACCCGGAACGGTCACTGGGACATAGTGATACCCCGGTCAAAGGGGCTGGTGAATAAGGTTGTTGCAGGTGAAAAAGCAACTGAATTAATTGCCAGTTTCGACTTCCATACGCTTGGCGCCGTTATAACGGGTGCGCCAGTAGCGTTCATCCATGTTCTCAACCCGAACCTTGGCACCGGCTCTTGGCGCATGGATAAACTGGTTGTTGCCAACATAGATGCCGACATGCGAGAACGCTGATTTCAGGGTATTAAAAAATACCAGATCTCCAGGCTGGAGATCTTCACGTTTAACGGCATCACCCAGTTCGCTGATGGTACGGGCAGAAGGGGGCAGTGAAATCTGCGCGGCATGTTTAAACACATATTGCACAAAACCGCTGCAATCAAAACCAGTCTCAGGGCTGCGACCACCATATTTATAGCCAACACCGGTCAGGCTCAAGGCCCGGATCATGATCTCTTCCACTTTTTCTGACCAGGAGCCGGAAAGGCCGGACTGGCTTTCCAATACTTCTTCCTGCGAATAGCTGTACGCACTTTGCCAACGCCTGTCATCACCTGGGGCGGCGAAGCTTTGGGAGTGGTAAAGCAGTGTGCTAATCATTAATACAGCAAGTTGAAAGACTGATTTATTCATCACAATCAAAAGGTTGGTAAAGGTTATTTTTGTGTCAGGAATATGTATTACGGCCTAAACCTTGCCATACTTCAATCGCAGATGCAAGTTTTCAGCTATTTTTATACGTCATTCATCTGGGTAAATCATTAAAAAACTGCATCATTTGTGGTTGTGCATGGGATAATTAAGGCATGTCCTTAATGCAGCAAGTCACGACAGCATTTTCAGAGAACGGAAGTCTGGTGCAGACCATGCCGGGCTTTAAAAGTCGCCCGCAACAGCAGGAAATGGCCCAGGCAATTGCACAGGCCATTGACCAGCAACAACAGTTGGTGGCTGAAGCCGGCACCGGTACCGGTAAAACCTATGCTTACCTGGTGCCCGCCCTTTTGTCAGGCGGAAAAGTCATTATTTCTACCGGCACCAAAACCCTGCAAGACCAGCTGTATCAGCGGGATCTGCCCGCCGTGCGTGAAGCCCTCAAAGTGCCAGTGTCAGTCGCCATGCTTAAAGGCCGTGCGAATTACATTTGCCATTACCACCTGCTGCGTGCCAGCCAGGAAGGCCGCTTCCAGTCTCGCGAAGATGCGCAATATATTCCTATTCTGCAAAGTTTCGCCGAGAACAGCCAAACCGGTGACAAGGCCGAATTGATTGAGGTGCCCGAGCAGGCTACCATCTGGCAACAGGTGACATCGACGCGCGATAATTGTGTCGGCCAGGATTGCCAGTTTTACAAACAATGTTTTGTCATGGAAGCCCGTAAACAGGCGCTGGCGGCCGATGTCGTGGTTGTGAATCATCACCTGTTTTTTGCCGATGTCATGCTCAGGGACGAAGGCGTGGCCGAACTCTTGCCTAGTGCCAACACCGTGGTATTCGACGAAGCGCACCAACTGCCGGAAGTGGCCGGCTTGTTTTTTGGTGAGGATATTTCCACCTCGCAATTGATGGACTTGGCCCGCGATAGCCAGATGGCCTACCTGACGATTGCCAAAGACTGCATCGCGCTGACTGAAGCCGTGACGCCGCTGGAAAAAGCCTGCCGTGATTTCCGTCTGGTGTTCCAGTTTGAAGGCGCGCGCATGCCGGTGCAAAAAGCGCAGTCATTAAAGAATTTTGCCGATGCTTATCAGCATATGCTGGAAACCTTGGCAATGTTGACCAAAGTACTGGAAACCCAGGCCGCACGTGACCCATTGCTGGAAAAGTGCTGGCAGCGTGGCGAAACCTTGCTCGCTTTGCTCGAAGCCTGGCACAAAGGCAATCAGGCCAACCTGGTGCGTTGGGTAGAGGTGTTCAGCCAGAGCGTGCAATTGCATGCGACGCCACTCAGTGTGGCGGATGGCTTCGGCAAACAATTGAATGCGCAGCCACGCGCCTGGATCTTCACTTCCGCGACCCTGGCGGTGAAAAGCGATTTTAATCACTACCAGGGCCAGATGGGCCTGCTCGCCGCACAAACCCGGCATTGGCAAAGCCCGTTCGATTATGATCAGCAAGCACTTCTATACGTCCCAGAAGGCATGCCTGAGCCAAATAGCATCGCCTACCCGGCAGCGGTGGCCGCGATTGCCTTGCCGGTACTACAAGCCAGCCGCGGGCGGGCGTTTGTGCTGTGCACATCGCTGCGAGCCATGCGCGAAGTGCATGCATTGCTCAAGCAGGCGTTTGTAGAAAACGGCATGGAATACCCCTTGTTAATGCAGGGCGAAAGTAACCGTACCGAGCTGCTGGATAGATTCCGTTCGCATGGCAATGCGGTGCTGGTCGGCTCGCAAAGTTTCTGGGAAGGCGTAGACGTGCGTGGCGAAGCGCTTTCCTGCGTGATCATCGATAAACTGCCGTTTGCGCCACCAGATGACCCGGTGCTGGCCGCGCGCATCGACAAAATGAACACCGAAGGCAAAAATGCTTTTATGGAATATCAATTACCTTACGCAGTGATCACGCTTAAACAGGGCGCCGGGCGCTTGATCCGCGATGAAAGTGATTCAGGCGTGCTGGTAATCTGCGACCCGCGACTAGTCGACAAGCCTTACGGGCGGCGCATCTGGCAAAGTTTGCCGCCCTTTAAACGTACACGCAAACTGGATGAAGTGCAGGCATTTTTCGAGCGCGTAGATGAAAAGTCCGAGCCAGTCCAAAGTAGCTGATCCACATGGTGAATGTTCCTGCAAATGAATACACGTTGACCGCCATCCGTGCGCAAGGCGCTGGTGGGCAAAACGTCAATAAAGTGTCTTCTGCCATCCATCTGCGGTTCGATATTCCTGCCTCAAGCCTGAATGATGCGGTCAAAGCCAGGTTGTTAAACAGCAAAGACCAGCGCATCACTGCAGAAGGCGTATTGATTATCAAGGCGCAACAATACCGTACCCAAGAGGCGAATAAAAAAGATGCCATTGCCAGATTGCAGGCCATCGTGGAAGCGGCTTGCCATGTGCATGCCACGCGTTATGCGACAAGGCCAACGCGGGCGTCACAGAAGCGCAGAGTGGCGGGGAAGATGCAGCGGGGGGTGATTAAGCAGGGGCGGGGGAGAGTGGTTGAGGATCATTAGCAAAGAGATTCTTACATATATGGCGTTGAGTTTTAAGTCCGCCGTATATTGCTTCCAAGAATTGGTTGTATGGAAATATGTGTGCTATTGAGAAGTCGTTATTCCGGCGGAGGTGTGGCAAAGATTTTTTAGATATGCTTTGAGTCTGTGAAGAAAATTGTTTTCTTGAAAGCAGCTGGGTACAGCGCCGGACCGTCATTCTGGGGTAGGCCAGAATCCAGGCAGGGTGCATGCGTAACTTAGTTGCAATGAGGAGCAAGCGTTCCACTTACTGGAAGTTCTAATCGGTGTTTCTTTGGGTGGTTCGTCGCTCTATTGCACTATTCCTTTTCGCCCCTAGGCGAGTGACTTTTCTTTGCTTGCCCAAAGAATAAGTCACCAAAAGAAAGGGCACCCTAGCTTCCGCTTGTTCCCTGCGTCGCTCATCAAAATAAGCGGTCACGAAACTCGCCCTAGCGGCTTGCACACCCCGCAAGCCACCGCGGAACTCAGACAGTCGCTCCCTTCCTCCTTATTTTGACTCCGCTACTCGGCGCGTCAGATAGGGGCCCGTTGTAACCCACCACGATGGAATGTTGGTTAACAGCATGGCATGCAGGGCGCTAAGAAACTGTTTTAATTTCTAAAGCAAAAAGCCCAACAAACCAATTGAATTAGGTTGTAGGGCTTTCTTATTTTGTTTTATTGCGATGTTTTACTTCAACGGCTTGGCGGGACGCAATGTGAGAATCTTCACTGAGGTAACCGCGTAGTGCTTTTCCCGGGCCCCTATCTGACGCGCCGAGTAGCGCAGTCAGCGTGGGAGTCGTCGGCCAGCGGCTGTTCGAGTTCCGCAACAAGCCACGTTTTGTGTGGCTTGTCAGGGCGAGTTTCGTTGGACGCCCACGTTGATGAGCAACGGAGGAAGAGAGCGGAAGCTAGGGTGTCTTGTTCTTTGCCTTCTTTCTTATGGACAAGCATAAGAAAGAGGGTCGCCTAGTGGCGAAATAGAATCTAGCTTAGTGATGAATGAGGTCGCTTATTAATGCAAAGTTGTCGTGTCGAATAGTTTACGACCTGTAATCCGCATTAATCTTCACATAATCATATGAAAAATCGCACGTCCAAACCGTAGCATTCGCATCCCCACGATTAAGCACCACCCGCACCAGAATGTCACTTTCCTTCATCACCGCCGCGCCTTGCTCTTCAACATAAGCCGCTGCACGCCCGCCTTTTTCAGCCACCAGGACATCGCCCAGGTATAGCTGCAAAGTGTTGACGTCCAGGTCATCAATCCCGGCATACCCGATTGCTGCCAGAATACGGCCCAGGTTAGGGTCTGAAGCAAAAAATGCCGTTTTGATCAGTGGTGAATGCGCAATCGCGTAGGCAACTTTGCGGCATTCTTCTTCATCTTCACCCGCTTCGACCTGGATAGTCATAAACTTGGTCGCGCCTTCGCCATCGCGCACAATGGCTTGTGCCAGTTCTGTTGCTACTGCTGTCAGCGCATCACGCAGGGTGATGAATTCGGTGCTGTCTTCAGTGACTGCCGCATTGCCAGCCTCGCCGGTCGCCATCAGGATCAGGCTGTCGTTGGTGCTGGTGTCGCCATCCACGGTGATACAGTTAAACGATCTGTTGACTGCATGTTGAATGATCTTGTCCAGAGCGGTCTGGCTAATCGCCGCATCGGTTGCGATATAGCCCAGCATGGTCGCCATATTCGGGTGGATCATGCCTGAGCCTTTGCTGATGCCGGTAATCGTCACAGCTTTGCCGGCTATGGTCAGTGTACGGGAGGTCCCTTTGGCGACAATGTCGGTCGTCATGATGGCTTCCGCGGCATTTAGCCAGCTATCTGTCTGCAAGTTGGCGACGGCACTCGGGATGCCGGCCAATAATCTTTCCATAGGCAGGGTTTCCAGAATCACCCCGGTGGAAAATGGCAGTACTTGGGTTGGGCTGATATTCAGCGCTTGGGCAACGGCGATACAGCTTGCGCGGGCATCATCCAGCCCTTGCTGGCCGGTGCCTGCATTGGCACAGCCGGTATTCACCAATAAGGCACGTATGCCATTGCCTAGCTGCAAATGCTCTTTACAGACCGTCACCGGCGCTGCACAAAAACGATTCAAGGTAAACACGCCTGAGACGCTGCTGCCTTCTGGCACGGTGATGACCAGTACATCCTTGCGATTGGGTTTGCGGATATGGGCTTGCGTGTAGCCAAGTTGTACGCCTGGCACAGGGAGTAGATCTTGAGCTAGGGGGGCGGTTAATTTAACGGGCATCCGTTTTCCTTCAGTATTTCAAAAGAATGGGTTTTTAATAATGTCAGGCGCGGCGCCAGGTGGTGCCTTGTGCCGTATCTTCCAGCACGATGCCAGCATCCGACAAGGCTTTGCGGATGCGGTCTGCTTCGGCAAAGTCTTTGGCTTTTTTGGCAGCGATGCGCGCGGTGATCAGGCTGTCGATATCCAGTTCGCCGCTCACCTCTTCTCCTTGCATAAAGGCTTCCGGGTCGCGCTGCAACAGGCCGACAATAGCGGCTAATTGTTTCAGCAATGCGGCGGTCTGGTCCGATTTGTCTTTATTTAAATCATTCGCAAGTTCAAACAATACCGCCAGGGCTTCTGCAGTATTAAAGTCGTCGTCCATGGCTGATTTGAATTTGGCGGCTTGCGGTTGCTGCCAGTCAATCTCGGTATCAGGCACCTTCACGCCGCGCAAAGCTGTATATAAACGAGTCAAAGAAGCTTTCGCATCGTCCAGATGTTTGTCTGAGTAATTCAGCGGGCTGCGGTAATGCGCCCGCAAAATAAAGAAGCGCACCACTTCGGGGTCGTATTTTTCCAGCACTTCGCGGATGGTGAAGAAATTGCCTAGTGACTTGGACATTTTCTCGTCATCCACACGGACAAAACCATTATGCAGCCAGTAGTTAGCCATGGTGCAGCCATGGGTGGCTTCAGATTGCGCGATCTCGTTTTCGTGGTGCGGAAACTGCAAGTCCTGGCCGCCACCATGGATATCAAAGTGTTCACCCAGCAGCTCGGCGCTCATGGCTGAGCATTCAATATGCCAGCCCGGGCGGCCATTGCCCCAGGGGGATTCCCAGTAAGGTTCGCCTGCTTTTGCGGATTTCCACAACACGAAATCCAGCGGGTCATGTTTGTGGCCATCTACATCCACGCGTTCACCGGCACGCAAGTCATCCAGCGTTTTGCCAGATAATTTGCCATAGTCATTAAAACTTCGCACTTTGTAAAACACGTCGCCATTATCAGCCTGGTAGGCAAAGCCCTTGGCAATCAACTGGCTGATCATCTCCAGCATGCCTTGCACGTGCTCGGTGGCACGTGGCTCAATATCAGGACGGATGATGCCAAGTTTGGCTGAATCTTCGTCCATCGCTTCAATAAATCGCTGGGTCAGGCTTTGGATGGTTTCGCTGTTTTCTTGCGCACGTTTGATGATTTTGTCATCAATATCGGTGATGTTACGCACATAAGTGACTTCGTAGCCACTGGCGCGAAACCAGCGCGCGACCATGTCAAACACCACCATCACACGTGCATGGCCCAAATGGCAAAAGTCATACACTGTCATTCCACAGACATACATGCGTACTTTATTGGGCTGGATTGGCTTGAAATCTTGCTTGCTGCGGGTAAGGGTGTTGTGTAGTTTTAACATGCTAACAAATGTAATGTGGATTAATGCGTGATAAAATTAGCAGAAGTAAGGGAATGTTTGGCTAATGTTAAGTGAATAGCCTAGGCGCTGGGCTTAACATTGATGACAATCCGAATTGTTATGTTGTCAGGCAAATGATTAAAACGCGAATTGATATAAAAATCATTGCTTAATAATCACCTAAATTTGCACTGTCTCTTGTACAATTCAAGTATAACATACTGCTAAAAATCAACGATTGCTCAGGTAATTAACTCATGAATGCAACATTAAAAAAATATTTGCTGGTATTAAGTGTCATTTTCAGTCAGGCCGCCGTTTCAAATGTGGTGATGGCTGGTCAAACAAACGTCGAACTTCGCGAAATCAATCAGCTTTCAGAACAGGGTAATCAGGCGGCTGCGCTGGATAAAGTGAACACCTATTTGTCGGCTAACCCTAAAAATGCTGAAGCCCTTTTTATGCGTGGTGTGATCCTGGTCGAACTCGGCAAACGGGATGAGGCGATTAAAGCATTCACCGATCTTTCTGAAAAATTTCCTAGCCTGCCAGAGCCATATAATAACCTGGCTGTGTTGTATGCAGACCAGGGCCAGTATGACAAAGCCCGGAAAGCGCTGGAATCTGCCATTAAAACCCACCCAAGCTATGCCACCGCCCATGAAAACCTGGGTGATATTTATGCGCGTATGGCTTCTGAAGCATATGACAAGGCGCTCAAGCTGGATACCTCAAACAGCCGCGCACAAAACAAACTGGCGATGATCACCGATTTGTTTGGTGGTAAACGTGCTGTTGCGCGTCCGGCGACTACCATTCCTGTCACCCCGCCAGCCTCCACTGCGCCTGTGATGCCGCCAGGCAGCAGTACGCCGACTGTCACCCCGCCAGCGAATCCGGCACCGGTTGCGGCAACGCCGCCTCCTGTGGTTGAAACTAAAAAGCCAACTGCTGTAGAAGCTAAACCCGTTGAATCTAAACCAGTCGTTGATCAGCAAGAGCAAGCGGTGACCGACGCAGTGAATGCCTGGGCAGATGCATGGGCTGCGCAAAACGTAGACCGCTATCTGGATAGTTATGCCAAGGATTTCAAAACACCAACTGGTGAGACACGCAAACAATGGGAAACCACCCGCCGCGACCGGGTCAGCCGTCCGGCCAAGATTTCAGTGAGTCTGCAGAATATTGCGGTGAAAATGGAAAGCCAGACTGCTGCAAAAGTCACTTTCAGGCAGGTTTATAAGGCGACAGGTCTGGATGCTAACTCCAATAAAACCTTGAATCTGGTCAAAGAAGGTTCACGCTGGTTGATCAAGCAGGAGCGCGTTGGCAAGTTTTAATGCATGTACCAGCTGAATTTGGGGGTTAACATCAGGAATAGCCAGCGAATTCAGCGAGTTGCACGCAGTTTTTGAATTAACGAATGTATAATATCGGCATGAGAAGTTTGAGAAAATATTGCTGTATCGCATTTGTGAGTGCTGCGCTATTGCCATGGAATGCAACAGCGGTGAACCATGAAGCGTTAACCACACGCTTGTTCATACAAAATAAAAACACCGGTAGCGTAGAGCGTATGCTGGTGCAAACACTACAGTCCATCAAAGAAGGCCGCCTGCAACAGGCGCTGGATTACGTAGATCAGCTACTGGCGATCTCCCCAAACTTTGCGCTTGCCCACCTGATTCATGGCGATTTACTCTCCGCTAAAGCCCGCATCCTCAATGGCTTTGGTGATGCAAATCCCGCCAATCTGAACCGCATCCAGGACCTCAAAGACGAAGCGGAAATCCGCATCCGTAATTACTTTGACCAGAATCGTGGCCTAACCCAGCCGAATTTGCTGGTGGAGCTGTCGGAAAAGCAGACGCATGTATTGTTCGTGGATACTGCGCGCTCCCGTTTGTATGTTTACGAAAAAAGCCAGAACGATACGCTGAAGTACTTGGCTGATTACTATGTGACTATTGGCAAGAACGGCATCGGTAAAAAAGACCAGGGCGATAAACGTACGCCAATCGGGGTTTACTTCGCCTCGCGGAAACTTAATCGCCCTTTGCCTGATCTATATGGTGACGCGGCTTACCCGCTGAACTACCCGAATGAGATCGATAGCTACGAGCGCAAGACTGGCTCAGGCATCTGGATTCATGGCACACCGCGTGATACCTATAGCCGTCCGCCACGTGCCAGCGATGGTTGTGTTGTACTCTCGAACCCGGACATGAAAGCTTTGCAGGGTATTTTGCAGCTGGGTAATACGCCAGTGGTGATTGGTGTCAATTTTCAGTGGATCAGCCCGGAATCGCTCAAACAGCAGGCGCAGGCAAAGTCTGCCTTAAAAGTAGCGCTTGAAGATTGGCGCAAGGATTGGGTTTCACAAAATACGGATGCGTATTTATCGCATTACGCGGGTGATTTCTTCTATTCAGAGGGCGGCTTGAGCAAGTGGTCGGGCTATAAACGTCAGATACAGGCGACCAAGCCTAAAGTGAATATCAACTTGTCTGAAGTGAGCATGTTTACTTATCCGAATTCGGCCAAAAACATGGTGGTGGTTGATTTTGAGCAAGAGTACATCAGCCCGGCTTTACGGAACGTGATGAAAAAACGCCAGTACTGGGTACAGGAAAACGGACAATGGAAAATCTTATATGAAGGGTCAGCTTGATGCATAAACTGATAGGGCTATTTTTATTGTGCATGATGACAGCGATGTCATCCGCACATGCCGCCACGCAAGTGACATTTGAAACCAACCAGGGCAACTTCACGGTTGAGGTCTATGCCGACAAAGCCCCCAAAACAGTAGAAAACTTTCTGCAATATGTGAAAGATGGTTTTTATACCAATACCGTTTTTCATCGCGTGATTAGCCGATTTATGGTTCAGGGCGGTGGCTTTGACCGTGAGTTAGTCGAAAAACCAACCCGCGCACCGATTGTGAACGAGTCTAACAATGGCCTGCTCAACCAGACTGGCACCATCGCCATGGCACGTACGCAAGACCCTAATTCTGCCACCGCACAATTTTTTCTCAATGTGGCAGACAACCAGTTTCTGAATTACACCAGCCCGGAAGCCAGCCTGATCGGCTATTGCGTGTTTGGTAAAGTCGTTTCCGGCATGGACGTAGTATTTAAAATCAGTAACCTGCCCACGGGCAACCAGCGCGGTTTTTCTGATGTGCCTATTCGGACTGTGATTATCAAGCGCGCGACAATCGTCAGCGCCAAGTAATCTTCAGTATCAATTCAAGTCGCAGCTGGTGTTTATCCAAATCGCCAGGTGTGGCTTTTCAAATCAATAAACGGAGAATGTTTTGGTAAAACTTACTACCAACTTTGGCGATATCACTATCGAATTATTTGCTGATAAAGCGCCCATCACAGTGGCTAACTTTTTAAGCTATGTTGAAAAAGGCTTTTACGATGGCGTGATTTTTCATCGCGTGATCAATGACTTTATGATTCAGGGCGGTGGTTTTGATGTCAACATGAAACAAAAAGCGACCGATGCCACCATCAAGAACGAAGCAGATAATGGCTTATCCAACGACAAATACACGCTGGCAATGGCGCGCACCATGGTGCCGGATTCTGCCTCAGCGCAATTCTTTATCAACGTCAAAGATAACGATTTCCTCAACTTCACCTCCGCTACAACCCAGGGTTGGGGCTACTGTGTGTTCGCTAAAGTGGTTGAAGGCACCGATGTCGTTGATAAGATCAAAACCGTAGCTACCGGTAACCGTGCCGGTCATCAGGATGTGCCTGTAGAACCAGTGATCATTGAAAAAGCGGTTGTTGTCGCGTAAATGACCACCTGGATCATTTCTGATCTGCACCTGTGTGCGCAAAGGCCTGCGGTAACGCAGGCTTTTTTGCATTGGCTAGCGACGGATGTCGCACATGCTGAAGCGCTCTATATTCTGGGTGATTTCTTTGAGGTATGGGTCGGTGATGATGTGTTGGATGACGCTGTGCATGGTGCCGAATTCCAACCAGTGGTGGATGCTCTACGCCGTTTGTCCGACAGCGGTGTCAAACTCTACTTCATGCATGGCAACCGCGACTTTTTGATCGGCGAACGCTTTGCCCAAGCCTGTGATATGCAATTGCTGGCTGACCCAGCCCTGATCCAACCTGGTGAAAAGCGTATTGTTTTGTCACACGGAGATGCCTTGTGTACTGATGACCTTGCTTACCAGCAATTCCGAACCCAGGTGCGCAGTTCGCAGTGGCAGCAGGCTTTCCTGGCACAACCGCTGGCAGCCCGTATTGCTTTTGCCGAACAGGCACGTAGCCAAAGCACGCAAAATAAAGCCATGCAGCCGGTTGATATCATGGATGTCAATCCATCTGCGGTGGTACAACTGCTACGCGAATACGATTACCCGAAGGTATTGCTGCACGGCCATACGCACAGGCCAGATGTGCATGCACTGTCGGTGGATGGGCATGCATGTGAACGATGGGTGCTGGGGGACTGGCATGACACAGCCGTGGTTTGCCGTCTTGATGGCAATACGATAGCGTTAGTCACATTGCAATTGGATGAGTGAGCTGGATAGATTAGAGCGGTCAATAAAAAAAACAGCGCCCGATTCACATCGGGCGCTGTTTTTTGTAGCGTTGCCTGAGTAAGGTAACGCTACAGGAAATACTTTTTTTGTTACTTCTTCAATTGCTGACCAAATTCATTCGGGCGCGCCTGGGCAGCGATTTTGTCCAGTACGCCGTTGATATACTTGTGGCCATCGATGCCGCCAAACGTTTTTGCCAGCTCTACGCCTTCATTAATCACCACGCGATAGGGGATGCTCTGGTCAAACATCAATTCATAGCCAGAGATGCGTAGGATGGCATGTTCAATTGGGCTGAGTTCGTCCAGCTGACGGTCAATAAACAGGCTGATCGTATTATCTACATCAGCGGTGTGGTCGAGCACACCAGTCAGCAATTGCTTAAAGTAAGCTTCGTCCGCTTTGTTGTAATCCGGGTCATCCAGGCTATCCAGTCGTAACTGTTTCACATCGCCCGCATTCATACGGTTGCGATACAGCGCTTTGAGGGCCAGTTCGCGTGATTTGCGGCGGTTTTTTCTGCCTTTGCCTTTTGCTGCCGAGGATGACGACTTATCCGACGCCTGTGGCTTGCCTGCGGCCTGGTCTTGAGTCCCTGTGGCCTTATCCTGACTCATAGTGCGTTTACCAGGTTGGCCATTTCAATCGCGACTTGTGCTGCTTCAGCACCTTTAACCGCGACACGCGCTTCTGCCTGTTCATCATCTTCAGTGGTCAGAATGGCGTTGGCCACTGGCACACCTGTATCACGCTGCACTTCAGAAATACCGCGTGCAGATTCATTGGAAACGACTTCAAAGTGATAGGTTTCACCGCGGATGATGGCGCCCAGTGCAATCAGCGCATCGTACGATTCAGTGAGTGCCATATGCTGTAACACCAGAGGGGTTTCCAGCGCGCCAGGCACGGTAGCCAGCGTGATGTCTTCGGCTTTCACGCCCAGTTTCAGCAGTTCTTGCTCGCAAGCCTGCAACAGGCCAGCACCGATGTTTTCATTAAAGCGTGAGAGAACGATACCGATTTTTTTGCCGGTGCCATCCAGATTTGGAGAGATTTTGTTCACTTGGGAATCCGTGGGCTAATGCTTAAAACCGCTATTTTAACCCAAACGGCCCGCCTCGCGTTTGATTGAATGTAGGCCCGGCTAAAAAGTGTGCATTCACATCACTTTTTAGCCGGGAGAATGCCATAGATTCCTGGATAATTTACGCTATGCGAATAACGCCCAGGCCTTTTGCACAGTCATGGAAATGCCGTAAGTGATAGGGATTAAGACTGCCAGCCAGGCTAGTCTCACCAGCCATGGTGAACTCGGTTTGCCGTCACTGCCTATCTTCACCACTTTTGCGCCTGCGTCTTTGGATTTGCCCAGTGATTGTTCAGCGGCAAGTTCGGCATCGGTCATAAAGTATTTGCTGGCAACCGGCCTGACCAGCAGGTTGGCGATAAACCCTATGCCGAGCAATGCCGCCAGTGTCAGGAAAATAGGCGCATAGATATCCGCAAATGGTGTTTTTGCTTCCAGGCGCACATCGTGCATGTAGTTCACAATCACTGGCCCGACGATGCCTGCGGTAGACCAGGCAGTCAGCAAACGGCCATGAATGGCGCCGACAAACTGGGTGCCAAACAAGTCGGCCAGATAGGCAGGGATGGTGGCAAAACCACCGCCATACATGGAGGCGATCACACAAAATGAGACCAGGAATAACGCCAGCTGATGGTGATTTGCGGCATAAGTGGCCGTGACATACATCAGTGCGCCCAGTACGAAAAAGATGAAGTAGGTATTACGCCGCCCCAGCTTGTCTGAAGAAGTGGCCCAGCCTATGCGGCCAAAGATATTAAAGACAGAGATCAGGCCAACAAATCCGGCACCCACCGCCGCTGCGGCAACCGTCAGCGATTCTTCTGTTTTGATATCAGCAAAAGTTAACGATGGCTGGCCTATCAGTTTCCCGCCAAACGTTTCCTGCAGCATGGGTGCGGCGGCGCCGATAATGCCGATGGCTGCAGACACGTTCATGCACAGGATCAGCCAAAGTAGCCAGAATTGCGGTGTTTTATGCGCATTTTTCAGGTGTACATGCTTATTCACCACCATGCGTTTATGTTGCTGGTCTGGCGGGGTCCAGCCTTCCGGTTTCCAGTTGGCGGCCGGAATGCGGTAGCCCAAAGAGCCGCAGACCATGAAAACAGTATAGACCACAGCCAACACGACAAACGTTTGCCAGACACCGGGATCGGTTGGCGTGGAAAATATACTCATCAGCTTGGTCGCTAACGGTGAACCTATCATGGCACCGCCACCAAAGCCCATGATCGCCATGCCGGTGGCCATGCCGCGGCGGTCAGGAAACCATTTAATGAGGGTGGAGACTGGCGAGATATAACCAAGACCGAGGCCGATGCCGCCTATGACGCCACTGCCCAACCACATCATCCATAGCTGGTGGTGATAAACGCCAAACGCAGAAATCAGTAAGCCACCGCACCAGCAGAGCGTGGCGACCAGCCCGGCTTTGCGCGGGCCTGCGCGCTCCAGCCAGCCGCCCCACAGGGCAGCCGAGCAACCAAGCAGCACAAAAAACAAGGTATACATCCAGCCGAGGTCAAACTGGGTCCAGTTGCAATCGGTAGCGAACAGGGCTTCGCCTGTGCCTGCCAGTTTGTCTGCAAAGGTGGTGGCACCTGCGGCGCACGCGGCGAGTGGCGCGCCATCTGGCCCAGTCAGCGCGGTGCCCAGAGGCTTCCAGAACACACTGAATCCATAAGCCATGCCGATTGATAAATGTACTGCTAGTGCGGCTGGCGGAACCAGCCAGCGATTAAACCTTTTACCTGCCGTGATATGTTCTTTTGACAGATTGAACAACATGTAACACCCCTTTTATTTTAAGCGGTTACATCTTGTTACAATTTGGCTTAAAAGGCAATCCAGAACAATTTAAATTTATGTGAGTATGTCATTAAAATGTCATAATACATTCATAAACTGGCGAGCAAATACAGAAGTACTTTTGTTGAATATTGCTTAAAAGGGAGTGTCATGGCAGCAGCAAATATTTTGGTTGTAGAAGATGAACCGGCGATTCAGGAATTGCTTGCATTGAATATCAAACAGGCCGGCCATCACGCCATTCGCGCAACCAGTGTTGAACATGCGCAGATGCTATTGCGTGAAACCATGCCGGATTTGATTTTGCTCGACTGGATGTTGCCAGGCATGAGTGGTATCGAGTTTGCGCGCCGCCTGAAATCCGATAGCCTGACCAAGGAAGTGCCGATCATCATGTTGACCGCCCGTGGCGACGAGTTTGATAAAGTGCGCGGCCTGGAAGTCGGGGCCGATGACTATGTCACCAAGCCATTTAGCCCACGTGAGTTGAATGCGCGTATCAAGGCAGTCTTGCGTCGCCGTGCGCCACAAATGACGGATGACCCGATTGAAATCGCCGGCCTGCACCTAGACCCGACCACCCACCGCGTCACTGGTCATAATGTGCATATCCCGCTAGGCCCGACCGAATTCAAGTTGCTGCACTTTTTCATGACCAACCCTGAACGCGTGCATAGCCGTACGCAGTTGCTGGATAAGGTCTGGGGCGACCGCGTATTCGTAGAAGACCGGACAGTGGATGTGCATATCCGCCGCCTGCGCAATGCACTGGTCGCGTCTAACCATCAGGATATGATACAAACGGTACGTGGTTCCGGCTACCGTTTTTCGGTACACACAGATCCAGGCAATTAGTAAAACCGCCTGATGCCCAAATTGTTTAAATGAAATTTGGGCATAGGAGTGGGTGTGCTCTATCCTCAGGCTTAGTGTCGTGATACGCTTGCGAGTTCGTTTTTCATGTTCGCCATGCCTATGCAACCTGTGCCTGCCCAATTATCTTCTGCCTCAACGCTTACCTGGTTAACGCGACTGTTCTGGCTGGGGTTGACCGTCTGGGTCGCCCTGACTTTCAGGCAGCATGGCATCAGTAATGACGAGTATGTGCAGCATACTTACGGGCAGATGCTACTGGACTGGTACCGTTCCGGCTTTACTGACCAGGACGCGTTTCATTACCGCAATCTTTACCTGTATGGCGGCCTGTTCGATATCATCGCCGCCGCGCTAGACCCTTATATCCCCATTATGATCTGGGATATCCGTCACCTGCTGTCTTCTTTGTTTGGCCTGCTTGGCTTCTATGGCGTTTCCCGCTTTGCGCATCTGTTAGGCGGTCAGCGCCTGGCGTTGCTGGCGATGGCGATGTTGCTGCTGACCGTCTCCTGGTCGGGCACCATGTTCACCCATACCAAAGATGTGCCATTTGCCACCTGCATGTTGTGGGCGCTATATGCCACGGCATTGGTGGTGCGCGATATGGAAAATGTCAGTGGCAAGGCCATTGTGTTGCTGGGGTTTGCCGTTGGCGGGGCGCTGGGCTTGCGCGTAGGTGGTGCTTTTGCCGTGATCTACCTGATTTTGCTGGTGATATGGCGCGCCTGGCTGGATCATCAACAAAACGGGTCGCCAGTCTTCTCCCGCTTGCTGCGCATGGTGCTGGTGTTACTGCCCGCCGCAGTGCTGGCATTTGTGTTTATGGCGATCTGCTGGCCCTGGAGCGTGATCGATATCGACAATATGCTGGAAGCCGCCGAATCGTTCTCGCATTTTGATTTCAATATGCAAACCATGGTTAACGGTGTCATGTACAACATCGGTGATGTGCCGCGCAGCTACCTGTTCCAATACCTGGCAGTGAAACTGCCGGAAGCCGCCTTGTTGGGTTTAGCCGCACTGCCAGTATTATGGCTGCTGTGTCGGAAAGCTTTTAAAACAGCAGATATGCAAACACGCATCACTTTGCACGCTTTGTTATTGGGCATCGTGTTTCCTCTGGCCTTTGTGCTCAATGACAAACCTGCCCTCTACAACGGCGTGCGCCATTTCACTTTCTTGCTGCCATTGTTGGCACTGCTCGCGGCCTGGGGCTTGCTGGCTGTGTGGCAGGCATTGGCGAATAGCAGACTCGCTGGCCGTGCCGCCTACCAAGCCCTGTGGGCCGGCGTCGTGGCCGGGCTCATGCTGGTGACCCTGGTGGATATCGTACAATTGCATCCATATGAGTACGTGCGTCTGAACCGGCTGGCGGGTGACCAGAAACAGGCCCAGTTCAAGTGGGAGGATGATTACTGGTCTAGTGCCTTGCGTGCAGCGGCCGACCAGCTGCTTGATCTGAAACTGCCTGCCCGATCCGGTCCTTACTGGGTAGGTGCCTGCGTGGATACACCACAAATCGAGCCTTATCTGGATGGCCGTTTTAGCGTCACGCGCAAATGGGAAGAAGCCGATTTTTACCTGTCCACCACCAATATGCACTGCCATGAAGTCATGCAGGGAAAAGTGGTCATCAATATTGAGCGGCAGGGCATGTCGCTGGCGGTGGTGAAAGACCGGCGTATGTTGCAAGGCAAGGATAGACTGGCAACGCCCGCTAAAAACTAGCGGAAATACGGAAGTAAGTGTCTACGCGGGCGAGTTGCTGGGTTGCGGTTTTTTGGGTCCCGCTTATCGCTTAGTTTGCAGCGCAACTGCGTTGTCACAAGCTCGCTATATTATGCATGCCTCGGCTGTTACGTTCCGCGTGCTTTGCACTTCATCCCGCTCAACGACTTATTCCGTGTTTACCGAGATGTAATCCGCTACAATCCTATCAGTTCATTACCAGATGTAATGCCATGACAATCATAGATTCAGCACGCCCGACCGCACAACCGCATATCACGGTGATGGTGCCGGCCTATAACGAAGAAAAAAATATCGCCAAGACACTGCAGAATATCAGCGGTGTCTTGCAGCAAATGTCGCCGCACTGGGATATCGTGGTGGTCGATGATGGCAGCCGTGACAACACCGCGCAAGTGGTGCAAACGCTGGTGGACATCCACCATGTCACGCTGGTTAAATTCTCACGCAATTTTGGCAAGGAAAATGCCATCAGCGCCGGGCTGGGTTACGCCAAAGGCGACTTCGTCATCTGTATGGATGCTGATGGCCAGCATGCCTCGGAACTGATGCTTACCATGCTGGAAAAATGGCGCGAAGGCTATGATATGGTCTACGCCGTGCGCCAGGACCGCGAACAGGAGTCGTCATTCAAACTGTGGGGCTCACGCGCGTTTTACCGCATGATGAGTGCTAGCAGCCATATCGAGATCCCGCGTGACGCCGGTGACTTTCGCTTAATGGACCGTAAAGTGGTCGATGCGCTGTGCGCACTGCCTGAGCGGAATCGTTTTATGAAAGGCATTTATGCCTGGGTAGGCTACAAGTCGATCGGCATTCCGTATACCCCGTTGCCGCGGCTGCATGGTGAAAGTGCTTACTCAAAACTCAAATTGATCGCGCTGGCGTGGACAGGGATCACCAGCTTCTCGGTATTGCCATTGCGACTCTCCAGCCTGACCGGTGCGATTCTCGCCATCATTGCATTTGCCTATGGTGCCGTCGTCGTCATCGATGCCCTGTTCTTTCATGAATCTGTGCCCGGTTGGCCAACGGTGGTCGCCAGCATGATGTTTTTTGCCGGGGTGCAACTATTGTTCATAGGCATACTCGGTGAATACCTAGCGCGCGTCTATGACGAAGTGAAAGGGCGGCCGCCATTTATTGTGGCCGATGTGGTGCGGCCGGCAGTGGCTGCCCAGCCTGAGCAGGCGGCCAAGCCCGCCCGCCGCCGCAAACCGGCTGCTGAAGCCTGAGTTACATGCGGGCTTCGGTATTAGGATTTATCAGCGTCGGCGCAGTAGCGGCCGCTATGCATTATGTGGTGGCGTTGCTGGCACATGCGTTAGGCTGGCAGCCGGCTAATGCCAACTGGCTGGGGTTTCTTGGCGCCTTCCCTGTCAGTTATATCGGCCACCGCTGGTGGTCTTTTCGCGGCACGCAGGCCAGCCATCAACAGGCTTTCCCAAAGTTTCTGGCGGTTGCCTTGCTGGGCTTTTTCGGTAACCAATTGTTGTTGTGGTTGGCGCTCACTTACACGCCATTGCCATTCTGGTTTGTGTTGGGGGTGGTGATGGTGATCGTGGCAGTCAGCACCTGGCTGCTGAGTCGTTTTTGGGCGTTTAAGCATGGCTAGCGTGATCATATGTGCCGATGATTTTGCACAGTCTGCAGCGATTGATGACGCCATTCTGGATTTGATTCAACGCGGTGTGCTCACTGCGACCTCCTGTATGACGCTTAGTCCAGCCTGGGCTGAAAGCGCGACTCAGCTAACGCCGGCGATTCGCGCTAAAGCGGATATAGGCCTGCATCTGGATTTCACCGAGTTTTCGCAATCACTCCGTTTGTCGCATCCGCTTCTGGTGATACGCAGCCTGCTTGGTTTGCTCGAGCAGCAGGCGGTTCGCACTAATATTCAGCAACAGTTAAATGCCTTTGAACAGGCAACTGGCACAGCACCAGACTATGTGGATGGCCATTTGCATGTACACCAGTTGCCCGTGATCCGCGACGCATTGCTCGCGGAAATGCAACAGCGCTATGGGAAGCTTCCAGTCGCTGAACGCCCCTGGTTACGGGTTTCCAGCCCGCCTGCCGGGAGTGGTTTCAAGGCGCGCATCATTCACTGGCTAGGCGCAAAAGCGTTGCAAACCAACGCTAAAGAATCAGGGTTTCGGGTATCTCCCCGATTACTGGGGGTTTATGATTTTCAAGGTGATGCTGCCGCCTATCAGGCACACTGGTTAACCTGGGCCAGTCAGTTGAAGCAATCTTCAGCCCCCAATGAACATAGCCTGCCGCCTGTATTGATGTGCCATCCGGCAAAACCATCTGATAAAGCCGATGACAGTGACCCGATTGCAAAGGCGCGGGTGATTGAATGGCAAGTCATGCAGTCGCCTGATTTTAAAACCTGGCTGTCGAAAGCCGATATTCAACCTGTGAAAGGGTCGTAGTGAACAAGGTGATGCAATGGGTGCAATATGCGCCACTCTGGCAACGAGCGATTTTGGCGATAATATTGGGGGCACTCACCGTCTCCGGTTTTGCGCCTTATTACCTGTTCTGGACGCCTTGGGTATCGCTAGCCATTTTGTTAGTGCTATGGCAGCAAGCCAGCACTGCAGGCCAGGTATTTAAACTGGGACTGGCATTCGGCATCGGTTTATATTGCGTAGGTATCTACTGGATCTATATCAGCCTGCACGATTTCGGCGGCATGCCGTGGTGGTTTGCCGGGTTCTGCACGTTTTGCCTGTGTGCGTTTATGGCATTGTTCCCGGCACTGGCCGGCTATTTGTCGAAAAGACTGGGCAATGTATTGTGGGCAGCCCCTATTCTGTGGGCGCTTTCAGACTGGGTTCGCAGCTGGATTTTTACCGGTTTCCCCTGGCTCACTTTAGGTTATTCGCAAGCGCCATCCAGTCCGTTAGTGGGGTTTTTACCGGTGATCGGCGTTTATGGTGTCTCTGCATTGACGGCAGTCATCGCCGCCAGTCTTGCCTATGCATGGCTGAACACCGCCAACCGTTTACGTGCGTTCGCATTGCCGGTGGGGCTATTGGCGGTCGGGAGTGTATTGGCGGTGATCCCATGGAGCCGTCCGGTCGGCCCGCCTGTCAGTGTCGCCCTCTTGCAAGGCAATATCAGCCAAAACATCAAGTGGTCACCCGAGCAGGCAGAGCGTACCTTGCGGCAATATCTGGATATGGTACACATGGCGGAAGCGCAATTGATCGTGTTGCCCGAGACCGCGTTGCCTATGCTCGCCGAGCAGATAGATCCATCCTATCTGGCAGCACTGAAGCAGCATGCCGTCAGCCAGCAAGGCGATATCTTACTCGGTGTGGTAGAGGCCAAAAATAACAGTTATTACAACAGCGCCATCAGCGTAGGGAAGTCGCCTGCGCAAGCGTACTCCAAAAGTCATCTGGTGCCATTTGGCGAATATATTCCACTAAAAAGTATTTTTGGCTGGATATACCAGGACTTGTTGCATATGCCGCTTAGTGACCTGTCACGCGGTACATCCAGAAAACCACTACATATTGCCGGGCAAAAGATAGGCGTGAATATCTGCTATGAAGATGTGTTTGGTGAAGAGATCGCACAACAGCTGCCAGAAGCCGAATTGCTGGTGAATATCAGCAATGACGCCTGGTACGGGCAATCATTCGCGGCAGAACAGCATATGCAATTCAGCCAGGTGAGGGCGATAGAAACCGGGCGTATGGTGTTGCGCAGCACCAATACCGGCGCCACCGCCATTATTGGTCACGATGGGCAAGTCAGACAACATGCGCCACATGATGAAGGCTTGATCCTGGTTGGTAAGGCGCAGAGTTATCAGGGCAGTACCCCCTATGTCTGGTGGGGCAATTACCTGTTTATTGTGTTGAGTGGGATAGGGCTAATCGCCGCTGTTCGCTATAAAGCTAAAGCGTAGAGTGCATCATCAACGATAACGGGTAAGGAATGCAAAACACCACTGACTCACCACTTCAAAGCATGGATGCCAATACTTCCGGTACGGGCAAAGATGCTGTCATCCCTGAAGGCGTCAAAGGCTGGAGCTGGGGTGCGTTTTTCCTGAACTGGATCTGGGCCATCAATAATAAAACCTGGATAGGATTGTTATGTTTGATTCCCTACGTAGGCTTTATCATGTCTTTCTTCCTTGGCGCAAAAGGCCGCGAGTGGGCCTGGCGCAACAAGCGCTGGCAGAGTGTTGAGCATTTTAACCAGGTGCAGAAAAAGTGGTCTTTCTGGGGCGTGCTGTTGGTGGTGGGCGTTTTTGGTATAGGCATTGTGGCGGCGATTGCCCTCCCCGCTTATGTGGATTATCAGCATAAAGCGCATCCTGTCACTGTAAAGACTTAGCCGGTCTCGGCGGGTCGAATCATTTCATGGCGACCTGTTATTCAGGTAAAATCTGCCTTTTGCATTTCATCGGATCAGGCAAAATGGTGCTGACCTTTCAACAAATCATTTTAAAACTTCAAGAATACTGGGATAAACAAGGCTGTACCTTGCTGCAACCCTATGACATGGAAGTCGGTGCCGGCACCAGCCATACTGCCACCTTCCTGCGCGCACTGGGCCCTGAGCCGTGGAAAGCTGCTTATGTACAGCCTAGCCGCCGCCCCAAAGATGGCCGTTACGGCGAAAACCCCAATCGTTTGCAACATTACTACCAGTTTCAGGTAGTGCTGAAACCAGCACCGGCCAATATTCTAGAGCTATACCTGGGCTCCCTCGAAGCCCTGGGGTTTAACCTCAAGGAAAACGATATCCGTTTTGTCGAAGATGACTGGGAAAACCCGACCCTGGGCGCCTGGGGCCTGGGCTGGGAAGTCTGGCTCAATGGCATGGAAGTCACGCAGTTCACTTACTTCCAGCAGGTAGGCGGCATCAACTGCAAGCCTATCACTGGCGAAATCACCTATGGTCTGGAACGATTGGCCATGTATCTACAAGGCGTGGAAAACGTCTACGACCTGGAATATTCACCAAGCGTGAAATACGGTGATGTGTTCCTGCAGAATGAAAAAGAGCAGTCTGCCTATAACTTTGAACATAGCGATGTCGATTTCCTGCTGACTGCTTTTAACGCCCACGAAAAGCAGGCTAAGCACCTGATGGAAGAAAAACTGGCCCTGCCTGGCTACGAACAAGTCTTGAAAGCCGCACACACCTTTAACCTGCTGGATGCACGTGGTGCGATCTCGGTCACCGAGCGGGCTGCCTATATCGGCCGTATCCGTAACCTGGCCCGCGCAGTGGCAGCCAGTTACCTGGATAGCCGTGCCCGCATGGGTTTCCCGATGGCCCCAAAAGCCTGGGCTGACGAAGTCATCGCTAAATTAGAAAGCGATAAAGCCGAACAAAACAAGAAAGCCGCCGCATGAGTACCCGCAACCTGTTAGTTGAATTATTTGTAGAAGAGCTACCGCCTAAAGTGTTACGCAAGCTGGGTGAGTCATTTAGCGGCGTCTTGGCAGATAGCCTGAAAGCGTCCGGCTTGCTGGGTGAAGGCCATGCGGTAACGACATTTGCATCGCCGCGCCGCCTGGCTGCACATATTGAAAATGTCTCTGCCAAAGCGGCAGACAAGCAGGTAGCACAAAAGCTGATGCCTGCCACGGTAGGCCTGGATGCCAATGGCAACGCCACTCCCGCCTTGTTGAAAAAATTGCAGGCTTTGGGTGAGGATGAGTCTGCGGTTGCCAAGCTGCGTAAAGAACATGATGGCAAGGCAGATATCCTGTTTCTGGATGTCACCCAGGCTGGTGCCAGCCTGCAGGAAGGCCTGCAAAAAGCCCTGGACGAAACATTGGCCAAGTTGCCGATTCCTAAAGTCATGACTTACCAGATCAATGACGGCTGGGAGAGTGTGAATTTTGTGCGCCCGGCGCATGGCCTGGTTGCCTTGCACGGCAGTGAAGTCATTCCTGTCTCCACTTTGGGCCTGACGGCGGGTAACACCACGCAGGGCCATCGCTTTGAGGCAAAAACGCCGCTGGTGACGCTCAGTTCTGCCGATAGCTATGCGCAACAACTAGCGGACGAAGGCGCGGTGATCGCCAGCTTTGATGCGCGTCGTGCCGAGATCGTCAGACAACTGCAAGCCGCAGCAGCCAAACAGAACCTCAAGCCGATTGATGACGATGCCTTGCTGGATGAAGTGACTGCGCTGGTGGAACGCCCTAATGTATTGCTGGGCCAGTTTGAAGAAGAGTTCCTGGCGGTGCCACAAGAATGTCTGATCCTGACTATGAAGGCCAATCAGAAATACTTTCCGCTGCTGGATGCGCAAGGCAAACTCACCAATAAGTTCCTGATCGTGTCCAATATCAATCCGGCCGATGCCAGCAAAGTGATAGGCGGCAATGAGCGCGTGGTGCGACCACGTCTGGCAGATGCCAAATTCTTCTTTGACCAGGACCGTAAAAAGACGCTGGACAGCCGTTTGCCTGGGCTGGCAAAAGTGGTGTACCACAACAAGCTGGGCTCACAAGGTGAACGTAACGAGCGCGTAGTCGCCATTGCCAGTGCCATCGCCCAGCAACTGGGCGCGGAAGGCTTTGTCGCCAAAGTCGCGCAAGCGGCACGATTATCCAAAGTGGATCTGCTGACCGACATGGTGGGTGAATTCCCTGAGTTGCAAGGCATCATGGGGCGTTATTATGCGCAGCATGAAGGGCTGGCAGATGATGTCGCCTATGCGATCGAAGACCATTATCGCCCACGCTTTGCCGGGGATGATCTGCCGCGCAGCCAGGTCGGTGTCGTGGTTGCCCTGGCTGATAAACTGGAAACGCTGGTCGGCCTGTTCAGCATTGGTGAAAAACCGACCGGGGATAAAGACCCTTTTGCCTTGCGCCGCCAGGCCCTGGGTATTTTGCGTATGTTGATGGAAACCGATTTGCCATTGACGTTTGACACATTGATTGCCCAGACGCTGAGCGTATTTAATGGTAGTGCCGAGGTTGCCGAGGCGATACAGACCTTCTGTTTTGACCGCCTGGCGGTGAATCTGCGTGATCAGGGCGCAAGTGCGCAGGAGGTCGATGCGGTATTGTCGCTGTCACCTAATCACTTGTCTGAAGTCCCGCGCCGCCTAGCTGCTGTACAGGCATTTGCCAGCCTGCCGGAAGCACCGGCTCTGGCTGCTGCCAACAAGCGCGTCAGTAATATCCTGAAAAAAGTCGAGGACGAAGTCAAAGCCGAAGTGAGGGCTGACCTGCTGCAAGAATCTGCCGAAAAAGCATTGCATCAGGCGCTGGCTAACACCAAGCCACAAGCAGACCAGTTATTTGAAGCGGGTGATTATGCGGCCTCGCTGCAAGCGCTGGCGGCCCTTAAAGCGCCGGTGGATACTTTCTTTGATGAGGTGATGGTGAATGCTGAAGACCCAGCCTTGAAAGCTAACCGCTTGGGTTTACTGGCCACCTTGCATCAGGCCATGAACCGCGTGGCAGATTTATCGAAATTAGCCAGTTAATTTAAGACATTCCCGTGGCTGCGGGAATGCCGGAGAGCCTAGATGAAACTCGTTATCCTTGATCGCGATGGTGTGATTAACCAGGACAGTGCGACCTTTATTAAAAATCCCAACGAGTGGATCCCGATTCCCGGTAGCCTGGAAGCGATTGCCTTATTGAACCAGCGCGGTTACCGTGTAGCCGTCGCCACTAACCAGTCAGGCATCGCCCGTGGCTATTTTGATATGGCTACCCTTAATGCCATACACGAGAAAATGCATAAAGCCGTGGCGCAAGTAGGCGGCAGGATAGATGCGGTATTCTATTGCCCACATGCTGCCGATGACCGTTGCGATTGCCGCAAACCTAAAACCGGCATGATAGAAGAGATCGGCCTGCGCTTTAATCTTGAGCTCAAAAAAGTGCCTGGTGTTGGCGATGCCTTGCGCGATTTGCAGGCTTTCGCCGATGCCGGCTGCCAGCCTTACCTGGTGCGCACCGGCAAGGGTGAGGAAACCAATAACCTTTCCACTGTGCCGCCGAATACCATCGTGGTGGCCGACCTGGCTGCTGCCGTGCAAGATATCATCGCAGGGGATAGATAATGGGCCATGCCTTGCTCTATGTGCGTGCCTTGCTGTTTTACATTGGCTTGTTCGCACTGACGATTCCTTTCTCATTACTTGCGCTGGTGTTGATCCCGTTACCCTCAGCCGTGACGCGCTCACGCTGGGTGAGCCTGTGGGCCAACGGCGTGTTGTGGTGGCTGAAAGTCACCTGTAATCTGCGTTACGAAGTCACAGGCCGCGAACATATCCCTGCCACGCCGTCAGTCATTCTGTGCAAACATCAATCAGCATGGGAAACCATCGCCTTGCAATGCATCTTCCCGCCGCAAGTCTGGGTGCTGAAAAGAGAGTTGTTGCTGCTGCCATTTCTGGGCTGGGCACTGTGGGCAGTGGGGTCTATCCCCATCGATCGCAGTTCAGGCCGCGAGGCATTGAAAAAACTGGTCAATCACGGCAAAGACAGGCTCAAGCGTGGCTTATGGGTGGTTATTTTCCCTGAAGGCACACGCACAGCACCGGGCGCACGCGGCAAATACCATATCGGTGGTGCCTGGCTGGCTACGCATAGCAGTAGCGCCGTGGTGCCGGTTGCACATAATGCCGGTCGTTTCTGGCGCAAGAGTTCTATCCTTAAACATCCAGGCGTGATCCAGGTGGTGATCGGTGCGCCGATTGATACCACAGGCCTGAAACCGGATGCCGTCAATAAACTGGTGGAAGAATGGATAGAAACGCAGATGCAGTCTCTGTGATTGCCGCGACATGATAGACCAGGTGTTGCAATTGCCTGATGGGCAAACGATTCCCTACCAGCTTGATCTGCGGGTGCGCAGGACCATAGGCCTTAAGATCACTGCGCAAGGCCTGGTGGTGCATGCGCCCAAACGCATCGCTGCCAGCCAGCTGCAACAGGTGTTGTTGGAAAAAGCGCGCTGGATACAGCAAAAACTCGCCTTGCGGGAAAGTAATCAGGTCAGCCCCATGCAGTGGGTGGATGGCGAGCCATTGCTATTTATGGGGCAGGATATCGTGTTGTCCCTGCAACATCATGCCACCAATAAGGCGGTCATTCTGCAAGGCAATCAGTTGCTGGTCCGCTCGCCGCAGATCGATCAGCCAGCGTTTGTCGCCCGCAAAGTATTGCAGTGGTTTGCGCAGCAGGCCTTGCCGGATTTTAAACGGCGGGTAGAGCTGATTGCGGCACAAATGGGCGAGAAAGTCAGCGGTGTGGCGCTGTCGAATGCGCGTTCGCGCTGGGGCAGTTGCAATAGCCGCAAGCAGATACGCCTGAACTGGCGCTTGATCCAGGCACCCCCTCATATCATTCAATACGTGATTTGCCATGAAATGGCCCATCTCAGGGAGATGAACCATTCAGCCAGATTTTATGCGGTGCAGGCCAGTTTGTTCCCTAACCATGAGCAAGCGGAAAATGAATTAAAGTCACTGTCAGCGATTTTGCATCGCATGGCGTGAGCCAACAGGCTCTTGCCAGCGACATTACCAGACGCGATATTCCTGCCCTGTCTCAAAGCCTTCCACACTTCTCTGGTAGGCAAGTGCCACTTTGGCGCCAGGGGCGGCTTCCAGACCCGGGAACGCCGCGCCATAGATATGCCACGACTCCTCCAGCACGGTCGGGCTGACCACATTGATACGGCGGTCTTGCTTCAACTCCAGCGCAGCACCTTTCACAAAGCCATCCACTGCTGCATTCACAGTTGAGAAGTTGGTGCCACCAAAGGTCGGGTTGTGGCTCAAACTGCCGCTGGTCAAGGTGATTGAGCCGCCTTCGTTGAGATAATTTTGGCCAATCAAGGTGACATTGACCTGGCCTAACAGTTTACTGTGCAAGCCCAGTGTGAACTGCTCGGCAGTCATCTCTTTCATGGCGCCAAAATGTACATCACCGGCGGTCACGACGATCGCATCGACTTTTCCCACCTGCGCAAATAGCTGCCGGATACTGCTTTCACTGCTGATATCCACCTGAAACTGGCCGCTGGTTTTGCCCGCTTCAATCAGCTCATGACGGGGTGCAAGATTCTGTTTAACCAGTTTGCCTATGGTGCCGTTGGCACCTATGAGTAAGACTTTCATGTGTTTCTCCATTTGAATAAAAAGGTGTGAACGCATTGTCTATGATTAATTGATGCGGATAAATAAGGTAATATTAAAAATATATAGTCATTAAACTCATCAATATGGATAGATTTTTAAGTATGGAAGTATTTGTGACTGCGGTGGAGAGTGGAAGTTTTACCGTGTCTGCCAGCCTGCTGAAGATGACGCCTTCTATGGTAAGCAAGCATATCAGTGCGCTGGAAAAGCGCCTGGGCACGCCGCTGTTGCAACGCACCACCCGTCGCCAGCATTTGACCGAGGCAGGTCTGGCCTATTACGAGCAGTGCAAGCAGATCATGGCACAACTGGCGGCGGCTGAGGCGGGGGTCGAAGCCATGAGCAGTCATCCCAAAGGCATGTTGCGTGTGAGCGCGTCCGTGTGGTTTGGCTCGCTGACACTGGCGCCGCTGGTATGTGATTACCTGAACGCTTATCCGGAGGTGAATCTGCAACTGTCGTTATCGGACAAGTATGTGGATATTGTCGATGAAGGCTATGACGTGGCTATCCGCATCGGCAACCTGGCTGACTCGTCACTGATTGCGCGCAAGCTGAGCATGTTTGAAGTCGCTATTTGTGCTTCTCCCGAGTATTTGCAGCAGCATGGGGTGCCGCAAACGCCTGAGGATCTGTTACAGCATCAATGCCTGGGTTTCAGTAATTGGCATAGCCAAGGTGGCTGGAAACAGATCAGTCCCTATTTAAACGTTTCTTCAGCACTGCGTTTTGAATCAGATAATAGTCAGGCCTTGCGTGTGGCCGCGGTCAAAGGGCTAGGGATTATTTTAACGCCAAGGGCATTGTTACAAGCAGACATAGATGCTGGCCGGCTCACAGAGTTGCTGCCCGCTTACACCCCGCCAGCCAGGCCTATACACGCGGTTTATCCGCGTAACCGCCAGTCGCTACCCAAATTGACCACGTTTGTGGATTACCTGATTTCGGCGTTTAGCGCGCCTGTTTGATGGCCGCCACCAGCTGGTCTAGCACCATGCTCCAGCCTTGCTCAAAACCCATGGCTTCATGCCGCTGTTTTGATTCAGCCGTTGGGTGTAACACAGATGCGGTATAGCGCGTGCCGTTGGCGGTTGCTTGCAGCGTAATGGTGGCCGTCATCAGCAACTCTGCGCACTCATGCCCCGGTGATTGTTCAGGGCTTTTTGCTGGGCGGAATCCGGGTTCCAGTGCATTTGTCCAACTGAGTTTTTGGTTGGGGATGACTTCAAGGTAACAGCCGGTATTGGGGAACTGCAGGCCCTCCGGCGACTGCATCACGGTATAAAAGCGCCCGCCCGGTTTGAGGTCGATCTCGCATGTCACTGTTTTGTATGGCAATGGGCAGAACCATTGCTTGAGATGCTCAGGCGTGGTCCACGCATGCCATATTTCTTCAGGCGATACATCCACTTCTCTTTCAAGCATCAAATCCAGTACCGGGTTGATTGGTATAGTCATGTCGCTTCTCCTTTAAATATCTTTATACAACGCCATACACAGCCAGACGTGCAGGCCTGTTCTAACCTTTAAAGTCCAGCAGGGCGATGTGTTCTGTTCGCCAGCCAGATGCCAGTAAAAATCGTCAGCATACCCAGAAGTTGATATAAGTGGAATGCTTCGTGCAGCAGCAGGGTGGAAAGGACTGAACCAAAGATGGGCATGGCGTGTATAAATACACTGGCACGCACAGAGCCCACCAATGTGACGGCTTTTGAGTAAGCCAGCAGGGCGATCACAGACGGGAAGATGCCTATATAGGCCAGTATCCACAATGTTTGCGGGTTTTCTAGATGCACGGAGGTGGTCTGGCTTTCCCACAGGTACAGCGGCAACAGAAAGACTAACGCAATCATCACCTGGCATAGCATCAGCCCGGTGCGGTTGATGGTGGGGGGGATCTCTTTCACCCATAGTGTATATAAGGCCCAGAACACCATGGCCAGAAAGATGATCACATCTCCTTCTGCAAAAGCCAGCGTTAAAAGCACTTGCAAATCGCCGTGGGAAACAACGACCAATACCCCGGTGAGCGACACCAGCAGGCCAATCAATTGACCGGGAGCCAGGAGTTGACGGTAAAACAAAAAGCCGAATATCGCCACCAGGAACGGGATAAATGAATTAAGGATGATGCCGTTGGTCGCGCTGGTGGTGTGCAAACCCCAATACACCAGCAAGTTAAAGGCAGCGACCCCGGTAATGGCGGTGCCGAACACATGCCAGCGATAAGTATAGTAATGCACGCGGTCGCGTAAAAAAGGCCGCAGGGCAAAAGGCAGCAGGCACAGCAAAGCAATGCTCCAGCGGATCAGCGATAAAGTGACCGGCGGCACTGCGGCGTTGATCGCGCGTCCTGCAATAAAATTACCTGCCCACAACAGCGGCGGCAGCAATAACAAGAATAAGATGCGCCCATGTAATCGGCTGGCTGGCATAGTGTTATTTCAAGGTCATTCTGAGGTTGTAAACATTGCACAGCATAAGCATGCAAGCTTGTGATTGTAAGGGCCTGCGCAATGCGCTGCAAAGCTTAACTTATGAAATGCAAAAAGGGGCTAAAAGCCCCTTTTTAAATATTTCGATGTGATGGATGTGACTAGACTGCGCCCAATTGCACAGGCGTTAACTGAATCAGTTTCTTGACCAGACCAGGATGCTGCTCGGCATGCGCTTCTTTCAGGCAGGCTTTAGCACAGCTGACACATTTGCCGCACTCTGCACCTACCCCCAGCTGTTCTTTCAAATGCTTAACGGTTTTGGCGCCTTGCCTAACAGCCTGATGCACCTGGCGCTCGGTCACTGCATTACACACGCAAACGTACATATGTTCTCAAGTTAAGTTACTAATGATAATTATTATCATTTATTGAGATTCTGTCAAGGTCATATTGGTTCCGGCAGGGCATGAAAAAAGCCGCGAAAGCGGCTTAATTCAAGTGTTCAACAGCAGTGCAAAGATTAATCGGATTCGATCTGGGTCTGCAGGTAGTTCGGCAAGGTCACGTCTGAAATCAGGCGTTGCTGGGTTTCCAGCCAGTCTATGGCTTCTTCGCAGGCTTCCAGCAGTTCGGTCAGCAAATCACGCGTCACATAGTCCTGCAGTTTTTCTGCTTCGGCAATCGCTTCAATCAGTTGTGGACGCTGTACATCTTTTTCAAAACTGAGGTCACCTTGCAGGCATTCGACCACCTCTTCACCAATCAGCAGTTTACCGAGGTTTTGTAGGTTAGGCAGGCCATCGAGAAACAGGATGCGCTCGATCACTTCGTCAGCTTCTTTCATGACGCGGATCGATTGTTTATATTGGTAATCGTTTAGTCTTTCCAGGCCCCATTTCCTGAACATGCGCGCATGCAGGAAATACTGGTTGATCGAGGTCAGCTGGTTTTTAAGCACTTTGTTCAAAGTGCTGATAATTTGTTTTTCGCCTTTCATACGGGCTCCTTATACTGCAGCAGCAGGGCCGTCGCCCATCTGGCTCTGGCAATAGTTTTCAATCCCGATCAGCTTGATCAGGCTTAATTGTTTTTCCAGCCAGTAGGCATGGTCCATTTCGGTATCTTCCAGTTGCACCAGCAACATTTCTTTGGTGACAAAGTCTTGTGCCTGTTCACACGCATCCATGGCTTTTTTCAGGTGCTTGACCACCGCATATTCCAGGTCAAGGTCTGACTCCAGCATGGATTTAACGTCTTTACCAATATGGATAGGATCGCGTTTGGCGAGGTTGGGGGTGCCTTCAAGAAACAGGATGCGTTGTATCAGCGCGCGGGCGTGTTCTCTTTCATGCAGGGATTCGTGCAGGATGCGCTGGGAAATCACACCCAGGCCCAGGTCGGCATACATTTCACCGTGGATGAGGTACTGGTCGGTGGCGGTTAACTCGCCTGCCAGCAAATCATTCAGAATATCTACAATTTTTTTATCGCCTTTCATCTTCGGCTCCTGTATGCACTTTAATGCTGTGCATGATACAGGAAAATCCAAAGTATGCAATAAAAAATATTGCGTAACTTATTGATTTAAAATGAGTTTTTAAATAAAAATCTAAACAAGAATCGTTCGTGATTTCGCTATGAAAGCCAATGTCGACCAGTGAATCCAGTTACATCAGTAATTGCAGGTCATGGGCGATATTCGCAGGCTTTTCACCATAGCCCAGGTAAATGCGCGGTGCACCGGTTTTATCAAATACATATAATCCGGCGCTGTGATCCATGGTGTAACCAGACTTGCCCGGTTCAGCCACTTTTGCGGCATAGACTTTATATTCCGACAGGTTAGCCGCGACTTCAGCCGGCGTGCCGCGCAGGCCGATAAAGCGCGCATCAAACCCTGGCACGAATTGCGCGAGGACTTCTTGCGTGTCACGTTCCGGGTCTACGGTGACAAATAATACCTGCACATCATTTGCCTTGTCGCCGAGCAGTTTCATGGTCTGTTTAAGGTCGCTCATGGTGGTCGGGCACACGTCTGGGCAGTGAGTGTAGCCAAAAAACAGCACAATCACCTTGCCTTTGAAATCATCGATGCTACGCAATTTGCCGGTATGGTCAGTCAGGCTCAGCGGTTTGCCGAATTGGGTGCCGGTCAAGTCGGTGCCGATAAAACTGGCAGTTTTGCCAGGCTGGCACCCCGTTAGCACGCCAGCCAGCAATGCTGCGATAAACCAAAGCCACAGGAAACGAGCGCGCATACAAAAATCCTTGTAAATCATCATTGAAATGGATTTTAGCATAGGCGAAAAGGGTACAGATTGGTTTACAATAATGGTTTTTGACGATAGACGGATTAGAGGCGAGTTTAAATGGCAATACCGAGTTCGATGGCAGACCGTGACGGCGTTATCTGGTACGACGGCAAAATGGTCAACTGGCGTGATGCCACTACCCATGTATTAACCCACACCTTGCATTATGGCATGGGCGTATTTGAAGGCGTGCGCGCTTACAAAACAGATAAAGGCGCGGCTATTTTCCGTTTGAAAGAGCATACCGACCGCCTGTTCCGCAGTGCACATATCCTGGGCATGAAAATGCCGTTTGATAAAGCGACCCTGGTAGAAGCGCAAAAAGCGGCTGTGCGCGAAAACAACCTGGAATCAGCATACATGCGCCCGATGGCGTTTTACGGTGCCGAAGCGATGGGTATTTCTGCCAAAACCTTATCGACACACGTGATTGTTGGTGCCTGGAGCTGGGGTGCTTATATGGGTGAAGAGGCGATCACCAAGGGTATCCGCGTCAAGACTTCTTCATTTGCCCGCCATCACGTCAACATCACCATGTGTAAGGCCAAGGCGAACGGCAACTATATGAACAGTATTCTTGCACATCAGGAAGCCGCGCAAGATGGTTACCAGGAAGCGCTGTTGCTGGACGTGGATGGCTTCGTGGCTGAAGGTTCCGGCGAAAACATTTTCATTATCCGTAATGGCAAGCTGTATACCCCGGACTTAACCTCTGCGCTGGAAGGCATTACCCGCGACACCATCATCACCCTGGCAAAAGACGAACTGGGCCTGGAAGTGATTGAAAAACGCATTACGCGTGATGAAGTCTACAGCGCGGATGAAGCGTTCTTTACTGGTACAGCGGCGGAAGTCACGCCTATCCGTGAACTGGATAATCGTGCCATTGGTGAAGGCACGCGTGGCCCGATCACTGAAAAACTGCAAAGCCTGTATTTTGATGTGGTCAAAGGCAAAAACGCCAAGTATCAGCATTGGCTGACCTTGGTTTAAGTCACTGTTTTGAATGGCTGTGTGCGGGAGAAGCTGAATGTCTGATGTAAAAGAGTTTGAAGTGGATGGCAACGATCTGCCATTGCATTGCCCGACTAAAGAAGTAGCTTTATGGGCATCACATCCACGCGTATTTCTGGATGTGGCAAAAACCGGGCAGGTAGCATGCCCTTATTGCGGGACTAAATTCAAGCTCAAGCCTGGCACACAAGTGCATCATCACTAAAGCATGACTACCAGAACAAAACCCACGCAATGCGTGGGTTTTGTTTATATTGTTTAAAGTATTTGCCAGAGCTGCTGCATGACACGCTGTGTGTCTTCAGAACCGCTGGTAAGAAACACCGGTTTTAAACTGGTTGCTTCATCCTGAGCGTTGCCGGAAACAGTTTCGGTGTCGGCCTGAAGCAAGTTTTTCTCAGCCAGTATCTGTTGTAAGCGCTTGGCTACCGCTGCGCCTGTATCGATCAGCGTCACTTGCGGCCCGACAATGTGCTGGATGTGTGCGCGCACAAAAGGGTAATGTGTGCAGCCGAGGACGATGGTATCCGCGCCAGCGGCAATCAGCGGCTGGCAATAAGTTTCAAGTAAAGCAATCGTGTGTGCATGGTCCAGCTGGCCTTGTTCTATGCATTCCACCAGCCCTACGCAGGCTTGCGTCACGACTTGTACGCCGTGGCCATAATGTTCGAGCAAGGCGGCAAATTGTGCGCTTTGCAAGGTGCCGGTGGTGGCGAGCACGCCAATGATGCTGTTTTTACTGGCCGCAGCTGCCGGTTTCACGGCGGGCTCCATGCCTATGATGGGTAAAGAAAAGTGATCCCGCAACGGGCTGATGGCTGCTGCAGTGGCTGTATTGCAGGCAACCACCAGTGCTTTGGCGCCTTGTGCGATCAGCAGGTCGGCGATGGCAAAACAGCGTTGCTGGATTTTTATTGCAGATTGATTGCCATAAGGTGCATAGGCACTATCGGCATAATAGATAAAATGCTCGTGCGGAAGCTGGCGTGTAAGGTGTTTGAGCACGGTCAATCCGCCTACACCTGAATCCATCACGCCGACCGGGGCGTTCACTGCAATCGCTGGGCACATCGAAATGGCACGGTATGATTTATAATGGACGGATTATATAGGATTTCAAACGGGTTATCGGAATGGCCAACCGGCTGAGCAAGATTTACACACGCACCGGAGATCACGGCACCACTGGCCTGGGTGATGGTTCTCGCGTCAGCAAGTTTGACCTGCGCGTGCAGGCCATGGGCGAGGTGGATGAGCTGAATTCCGTGCTGGGGATGTTGCTGGTAGAAGCGTTGCCAGAGGATGTGCGTGTGAGTCTGGAGGCCATCCAGCATGACCTGTTTGATATGGGTGGCGAGTTGAGTATGCCGGGCCACACCTTTATGCAGGCCGGACGGGTGACTGTTTTAGAGCAAACGCTGGATGGCTGGAATGCTCAGTTGAGCCCGTTAAAAGAATTTATATTGCCGGGTGGCAGTCGTGCTGCGGCAGTGTGCCATCTGGCACGCACCGTCTGCAGGCGCGCCGAGCGCGTCATGCATGCCTTGCACGCGCAATCGCCGGTGACGGCAGTAAATTTGCAATACCTGAATCGATTGTCTGACCTGCTGTTTGTACTATGTCGTACCTTGAATAGGCATGCCGGGATTCCGGATGTGCTGTGGAATAACCAACATAAACTGTAATGCGCGATAGGCGCCTGTGTGCACTGAGTAATGATTAAACAATTTCTGCAAAAAGTATTTGGCAAGCGTGGTCAGCCTACAGGCCCAACGCCCAAGCATGGCAAATCGTCAGCTGTTCTGGTGATTCCTGCCAGCAAACATAAAATCAACCACAAGCTGATCAGCCAGGCGGCATTGAAGACCTGCGATGGGCTGCAAAAAGCCGGTTTCCAGGCTTATATCGTCGGTGGTGCGGTGCGCGATCTGCTGCTCAATCATCCGCCGAAAGACTTTGATATCGCCACCGATGCAACGCCGGAACAGGTGCATAAATCATTCCGCCGCTCACGTATCATTGGCCGCCGTTTCCGCCTGGTGCATGTGCTGTGGGGGCAGGAAACCATAGAAGTGTCGACTTTCCGCGGCCATCACCAAAGCGATGGCGATGGCGAGACCAACGATAGCGGCCGTATCATCCGCGACAATATTTTTGGCTCGATCGAAGAGGATTCTGTCAGGCGCGACTTTACCGCCAATGCGCTGTATTACGACCCTAAGCGCCATGAAGTGCTGGATTTTCACAATGGTGTGGCGGATATTCGTGCCAAAACCTTGCGCATCATTGGCGACCCGGTAAAACGCTACCAGGAAGACCCGGTGCGCATGCTGCGCGCCGTCCGCCTTTCGGCCAAACTGGGCCTTAAGCTCGAACAAACCACTGAAGCGCCTATCCGCAAGCTGGCCGATCTGCTGGAAGATGTGCCGCCCAGCCGCCTGTTTGATGAGATGCTCAAACTGTTTTTATCCGGGCATGCGATTGAAAGCATAGGCGCACTGCGCGCCCAGCATTTGCATCACGGTTTGTTACCGCTGCTGGATGTGGTGCTGGAACAGCCATTAGGCGAAAAATTCGTCATGCTGGCGCTGAAAAATACCGATGATCGCATCCTCGCAGGCAAGTCGTCTAACCCTAGTTTCCTGTTTGCGACCTTGCTCTGGCATGAGGTATTGCAGGCGTGGCTGGAAAACCAGAAGCGCGGCGAGCCCTTGATTCCGGCGCTACATGCCGCCATGAATGAAATCATCGATAAGCAGGGCGAGAAAATGGCGATCCACAATCGCTATACGGCCACCATGAAAGAAATCTGGGCCATGCAGCCGCGATTCGAGCAGCGTTCTGGCAAGCGCCCTTATGCGCTGCTGACCAACCCAAAATATCGCGCCGGCTATGACTTTTTGCTATTGCGTTGCGCCTCTGGCGAATTGCCTGAAGAACTGGGTGCATGGTGGACACGCTTTGCCGATGCCGGCACCGAAGAGCGTACCAATATGTTGCTGCCAGACAGCGGTGTGCAAAAACGCCGCCGCCGTCCGCGCAAGAAAAAACCGGCAGCTGCGAACGGTGAGTCGGCATAATGGCCCTGGCCTTGATTGCGCTGGGCAGCAATTTGCAGCAGCCTGAACAACAAGTATCTAACGCTATCCGGGTACTTGCCGAAACGCCGGGGCTGGCTCTGCTCAAAGCTTCCAGCCTGTATGCCACTGCGCCTGTAGGCTATGACAACCAGCCTGATTTCATCAATGCAGTCATACAAGTGGCGACCAATATCCCTGCGCCTGAACTGATGCAGTTATTGCTCACCATTGAGCAAACCTTTGGCCGTGAGCGGCCATTCCCTAATGCGCCACGTATTCTGGACCTGGATCTGCTGGATTATGACGGTCTGCAAATGGCAACAGAGCAACTCACATTGCCGCACCCGCGCATGCATGAGCGGGGTTTCGTTATTTTGCCACTGGCTGAAATAGTGCCCGACTTTATACTGCCGCAAGGAAAGACTGTTGTAGAATGGGCAACAGAATTCCCGCATGATGATGTGCGAAAACTGGACGCGCAAAAACTGGATCACTGATTAAATTAGCTGAACGAGCAATAACAATGTTTACCCGTTTTCCTTATGTTGTAATTGAAGGCCCGATAGGCAGTGGCAAAACCACGCTGGCACGTATGCTGGCAGACAAGTTTTCGGTGGAGCTGCTTTCAGAAAAAGCTGAAGCCAATCCTTTTCTGACCCGTTTTTACCAGGATGCCCAGCGTTACGCCTTGCCGACACAGCTGTTCTTTTTGTTTCAGCGTTCGCGCCAGATTGAAGACATGGCGCAACGCGATATGTTTGGCCAGCCCACGGTGTCGGATTTTTTCCTGGAAAAAGACCCGTTGTTCGCGCGTCTCAACCTGGATGATGAAGAGTATTCTTTATATCACCAGATTTACCACCACCTGCAACTGAAAGCGCCCAAGCCTGATCTGGTGGTGTATTTGCAGACGCCGATCGATGCGTTGGTGGACCGGATTGAAGAGCGCAATATCAGTTACGAGCAGGATATGCCGCGCGAATACATTGCGCGTCTGGCCGAAGCTTACAGCGAGTTTTTCCATACCTATGACGCGTCACCGCTGCTGATCGTCAATAATGAAAAACTCAATATCATCAAAGACCCAGAAGCTTTCAATCTTCTGATTGAGCGGATCAACCAGATCAAGAGCAGTCGCGAGTACTTCAATCCCAATTTCTAGCCGCACAAGCCAATGCCAGCATGCCGCAGTGGCGGCTTTGCGTATTTCGTTCCTCACATTATCATGGCTAACACTATGCTGAACGCACTTCTTACACGCGCAAAAGCCGGCGAGAAAATCGCCATGCTCACTTGCTATGACGCTACGTTTGCCAAGCTGATGACGCTGGCCGGGGTAGATGTGTTGCTGGTCGGTGATTCGCTGGGCATGGTGATCCAGGGCGCTGACAGCACGCTGCTTGTAAACATGCAGGACATGCTGTACCACACTCGCATTGTCGCCAAAGGGGCGCCACAAGCGGTGATCATGAGCGATATGCCGGCTGGGAGCTATGAGTATGACCTGGCGCAGGCGCTGGCCAATGCGCAGGCGCTGATCCAGGCCGGTGCGCATATCGTCAAGATTGAGGGCGGAGGTCATATGGTAGACACCGCGCGCTACCTGGTTGAGCAGGGGGTTCCTGTGTGTGCGCATCTGGGGTTCACGCCGCAGTCGGTTGAAAAATTAGGCGGTTATAAAATCCAGGGTAAAACCGAACAGGCGGCCAGCGCCATGCTGGCTGATGCGCAGGCCATGGCAAATGCCGGCGTCAGCCTAGTGCTGTTTGAAATGGTGCCAGCGGCATTGGCGACGCATATCACCCAAAATATTTCAGTGCCGACCATAGGCATAGGCGCCGGGGCAGGTTGTAGTGGCCAGGTGCTGGTTTTGCAGGATCTGCTGGGGATCTATACCGGTCCCGCCGAGAAAACACCGCAGGCATACAAAGCGCCGCGATTCATTCAGAATTTCCTGGGTCAGTCAGGCGATATACAGCAGGCGATAGTCACCTATGTGCAAGCTGTGAAATCAGGGGAATTCCCTGAGGAAAAGCATAGTTATTAAGTGACTGAAAGCACTTGCTGGTTTCTAGCGGCAGAGTTTGCAGTAGTGAAGTGATTGCGCCGCAGGTTTAGCACGCGGCGCAATATCGATTGGACGGGATAAGCACATGCTATCCCGTTTTTTATTAACGACGTTGACGGCGACCGGCGATGCTCAGTAATGCCAGGCCAGCAGCAAAAAGCGCGTAAGTCTCAGGTTCAGGAACGGCTGTAATGCTCACTGAGTCCAGGTCAAATTTAATGTTTGAGCCTGTGAATCCGCCAGGAATACTCAAGCCAAGCTGGATGCGACCTACTTCATCGAAAACGTTATCAAAACTTTGACCAGAATAGCTGATAAAAGCAGGGTTGCTTGGATCAATAACTAAGTCGATACGTGTCCATGTGTTTGGCAGCACCACTGTAGAGATTTGCGCGCTAGCGCCCGGGTTATTGCTTGGTGCAGCAATACGGGCATAGGCTTCTAGCGCCACATCGGCATCATGACGGAAGTACCAGCTCAATACCAGATCGCCGCCACGCCAGTCGCCTTGAAAGCCACCGTCGCTACAAGCAGCACTTTCGCATCTGAACAGGATAGAGACAGCGCCCATCGTGCTTGCCACCGGCGTTGCTACTGTGCTCAGGTAAGCCCCACCATCCGCACCGCCAGTGCCAATCACTTGAAGGGGCGTGCTAATCGTTCCGTTAGGGCCGGTAGACCAGCCGGAAATGCCATCTGAGAAAGTCTCTGTATATGGGGTCGTTAACGCGGCGGCTTGTCCGGCAAATGCCATAGTTGCAATAAAGGCCAAAGCGGCCATGAAATGATGGTACATCGTTTGTATCCTCGGAGAAAATTTATAATGATATTAATTATCAGTATGATAATGATATTTACTACTATTTAATTTTATCAAAAAAAACCTCATTCATTCAATGTATTGATTCGTGCCTGATTAGTCCTTTCGGGTAGTTGCAAGTTGTGATGTGGGGCCGGATAGCGTGCGCCCAAGCCTTCTCATCATCAACAGCGTGTGAAGTAATTTTCTGCCAAGCACGGCAAATTTCTCCCCCGTGTCACTGCTTATGGCAAAATGTCGCCTTGGGCTGTACATCATGAATTTACTCGCAATCGAATCTTCCACTGAATTTCTGTCACTGGCCGTGCAAACCGCGGCCGGGGTAACTGCTTTTCATGAGGCCACCGGGCCTGCCGCTTCACAGCTTATCCTGCCCGAGATCCAGCGCTTGCTGGCAGAAGCAGGCATTCAGCTGGCTGAACTGGATGGTCTGGTCTATGGCACGGGCCCAGGCGCGTTTACTGGCGTGCGGGTGGCGGTCGGCGTTACGCAAGGGCTGGCATTTGGTGCTGATTTATCCGTAGTCGGTGTGAGCTCTGTGCAGGCGGTCGCGCAAGCCGTATGGCTGGAAACACGCGCTGAAAAAGTCATCGTTTGCCTCGATGCGCGCATGGGCGAGGTGTATCATGCAGCATTCATCCGGCAGCAAGATGGCTGGCTGCAAGTGTCACCAACTATGGTGTGTAAACCCCATGAAGTGCCTGCTGTTGAAGGTGGCGATTGGCTGGCTGCCGGTGCTGGCTGGGGCGTATTTGGTGAAGTATTATCTGCACAATATTCGCAACAGATCAGCCAGGTGCGCGCCGATATGATGCCGACTGCACAAGCCATGCTGACGATTGCCACGCCACAGTTTCTGGCGGGTGACGCACAACCGGCACAACAGGCTGCCCCGTTGTATATACGCAACCGCGTGGCGCTAACGGCTGCCGAGCGCGCGCAAGGACAAACTTTGTAGAGCTGAGATCATGAGCGCACTGCCCCAGCATCAGCCGCAATTCCGCGTGATGTCCTATGAGGACCTGATCGCCATTTGCCGCATTGAGCCGACGATATACAGCCATCCCTGGACTTATGGTAACTTCAAGGATTCACTGGACTCCGGCTACAGTGCCTGGGTCATGGAAATGTCGGGTGAGATCGTCGGTTATGCGCTGATCATGATGGTGCTGGACGAAGCGCATTTGTTAAATATCAGCGTCAGTCAGCATTACCAGGGCCAGGGCTTGGGACGGGCATTGCTCGCGCACATGATAGCGGTTTCCAGGCGGCGCCTGGCGACAAACATGTTTCTGGAAGTGCGCGCGAGCAATACGAAAGCGATAGGCTTGTACGAGGCGATGGGGTTTTGTGAAATGGGTATCCGTCGCCATTATTACCCGACCAGACAGGGGCGTGAAGACGCTGTGTTGATGGGAGTAGCATTATGAAGGGCAGCACAGTGAAACGTATAGTTGTTTGGGGTACTGCATGAGTCTGGTGCGCGAAGATATGCTGCGCGAACTGGAGTTATTGCCTGTCTGGCGTTTGCGCACCCCGATAGCGGCGATTACTTTGCCCGACACTGTCGCACTGGCGCCAGTCGACCTTGTTGCTGAGCCGCCTTTAGAAAAAGCTGCTGAGTTATTACCCGAGGCCATGATCGCAGAGCCTGTCATCAATGAGTTTGTGATCGCTGAGTCTGTTTTCTCTGAGCCTGTGATCGCATTACCACCTGTTGAAGAAATTGCTACCCCGCAATTAACCACGACTGAAATTCAGCCCGAGCAAATCAGTGCAGGGCCAATGATTGAATCACCCTGGTTTTTGTTGTGTCCGCAAGCCAGTGATACCACGGCACAGCAGTTGTTGCAAAACATAGTGCAAGCCCTGAAATTGCCGACTGAGGCGCTACATATTGCTTATGAACAAGTTAGTGTCACGCAAGTGCAAAGTCGTTTTGGTATCCTGTTTGGCCTGCAAGCCGCTAATCGCTTCCTGGGAACCAATCATGCCGAGATCGCTTCTGTCAGGGGCCAATTGCTGACGCACGCAGGCCTGACTTATATCGTTACCCATCATCCGCAGGCCATGCTCGAAAATCCTTTACTAAAAAAACAGGTCTGGCATGATTTGTGTCTGCTACTCGCGCAAAAGCAAGACTAATCTAAAAATACCATTAGCAAAGCAATAACACGGCAAAAATATAAAACCGGGCTGGTTGAAGCGTGGCACCAAGCCCCCATATCAATGACATCCATTTGAGAGGAATATTCTGATGCGTCAAATTTTCAAGATTGTGCTGTTGGCCGGGGTGTTAACCCTGTCTGGCTGTGGCTATAACCAGTTTCAATCCCTGGATGAAGAAGCCAAGGCGAGCTGGGCCGAAGTGCTGAATCAGTATCAGCGCCGTGCCGACCTGGTGCCTAACCTGGTTTCTACCGTCAAAGGCTATGCCAACCATGAAGAAAAAGTGCTGACCGAAGTGACTGAAGCACGTGCCAAAGTGGGTAGCATGCAAGTGACGCCGGAATTGCTGAATGACCCGGAAGCATTCGCGAAATTCCAGGCCGCCCAAGGTCAGTTGACCAGCGCACTGTCACGCTTGATGGTGGTTTCAGAGAATTATCCTAACCTGAAAGCCGATGCCAGCTTCCGCGATTTGCAGGCACAGCTGGAAGGCACCGAGAACCGTGTGACGGTAGCGCGAAACCGCTATATCGAAGCAGTGAAACAATACAACGTGACGGTGCGTAGCTTCCCGAATAATCTGACCGCCATGATGTTTAACTACCAGCCAAAACCATCCTTTACTGTAGAAAATGAAAAAGCGATTTCATCTGCACCAAAAGTAGATTTTGGCGATAAGTAATTGTTCATGGGGTTGAAGTCTATGGGCTTGGTCTGGCTGCGCACGCTGCTGATTTGCGGCTTGCTGATGGCAGGCATGAACAGTCATGCCGCCAAAGGGCTAGTCGATATCCCGCCACTCAGCAGTGCCGTCACTGATCTGACGCAGACGCTTTCGGCTGAGGAGCAGACGGCGCTCAACGAGAAGCTGTCGCAATTTTCGCAACAGAGCGGCTCACAGATTGCCGTCTTGTTATTGCCAAGCACGCAGCCGGAAGATATTGCGCAATTTGGTATCCGCCTGGCAGACGCATGGAAGATAGGCCGCGAGAAGCAGGATGATGGTGTGATCGTAATTGTGGCCAAACAAGACCGTAAAATGCGGATCGAGGTCGGTTATGGTCTTGAAGGCGCTATCCCCGATGCCGTCGCCAAACGCATTATTGCCGAACAGCTCACACCGGCATTCAAGCAGGGCCAGTTTTACCAGGGCCTGCACGTGGCAACAGATACTTTGATCCAACTGATCCAGGGCGAACAATTGCCCGCCCCAGCCAAAGGCCAGGCGGCAGCCGGGCAGCAAGGCTTCATGCACTTATTGCCTATCCTGATGTTTGCTGCTATTTTCCTCGGCGCCATTCTGCGCGGCATGCTGGGCTCATTTTTTGGTAGTGCCCTTACTGGCGGCGCGCTTGCCGTGCTGGCAGGTTTCCTCGGTGCAACGCTGTTGATCATGGGCCTGGTCGGGCTGGCCGCATTTATATTCACCTTAGCCATGGGTGGTGGCCAGGGCGGCTTGCCTATAGGCGGGTTCCCGGGCGGCTTTGGTGGCGGAGGCGGCGGCCGCGATATATTCAGCGGCGGTGGTGGTGGCTTTGGTGGCGGTGGCGCGTCAGGAGATTGGTAATGAGACCCGTACATCCTTTCAGGCGATTTTTCCGACATCTCACCAGTCATCCATGGCAGGTCAAGCGTCATTTCTCGCAGGATGCTTTGCAACAGATCGAACAGGCGATCGCGGCAAGTGAGCACTTGCACGCTGGCGAAGTGCGCGTCGTTATTGAGTCAGGCCTACCACTTTCTGCCATTCTGCAAGGCATATCGCCACGTCAACGGGCGATACAACTGTTCGGGCAGCTGAATATCTGGGATACTGAACACAACAACGGCGTGCTGATCTACCTTATGCTGGCGGACAAAGATGTAGAAATTGTCGCTGACCGTGGCATACACCGGCATGTGCGTGAGCAGGGCTGGCAGCAGATTTGCCAGCAAATGGAAGGGATGTTCAGAAGTGGGCAGTTTGAAGAAGGCGTCACACACGGCATTACCGCGATTGGCCAGCATCTGGCCGCACAATTCCCTCCCGAAGCGACCCCGCGCAACGAGCTGTGCAATCACGTGCTGGTGCTCTAGTATATTGCTGGCCTGGAGCATGCTCGCCCAGGCTGACCTTAAAGATATATATCGCATCTACCACACTCAGCCCAGCCTGGAAGCCTTTGAAATCTGCCAGGGTGGCGGCTGTACCCAGTCTGATCAATTGCAACTAACCACACCCGAGTGGGAAAACGTAGTGCAACTGTTCACTCCCCAGGCTGAAACTGCCGAGCAGGAGCGCACGCAGATCGCCAATGCCATCGGTATGCTCGAAGACATCATAGGCACCAAGATAGGCACCACCGCAGACCGCGCTGGCACCTTTGGCAATCGCGAATACCAGCATCAGCAAGACTGTAACGATGAAGCCATCAACAGCACCACCTATATACGCCTGATGCAACAGGCTGGCCTGATACGCTGGCATACCATTCTGGATACACGTACCCGCAAATTCTTCTTTACCGGCTGGCCGCATACGGCGGCGGTGATCCGTGAAAATGACAGCCAGGCCGAGTTCGCTGTCGATAGCTGGTTTTACGACAACGGCCATGCGGCTGTGATTGTGCCGATAGCACAATGGAAAGACGGCTATATTCCGCAGGATAGCCCTATCCATCAGCGCGAATCCAATCAGGAAAACGCAGAGTAAGTATCTACACGTAAGTCCGCCCGGGGGATATGTTTAAAGCAGCGTACATTTTCAGATACTGCTTCGCATCCTCGCCGTCCTTAAGCATGGTCCGATTGTGGTTTTGTATGGGGACAGCATGGTTTGGGTTTCTGTGGCGTCTCGATTGCTGCCTGTCATCCGCCTCCCGCTGCATTCAACGCGATCACAAATTCCGCGTTTCCCCAGCTTATTTGCTGACTGCCACCGCAATTAAGGCTAAAATTCGGCCTTTAGAATTCTGTTAGAACTCCATTCTTATGCGCGCCTCACAATTTTTCATAGCTACCCAAAAAGAAGCTCCTTCAGATGCCGAACTGATCAGCCATAAACTGATGGTCAGGGCCGGGCTGATCAAAAAACTCGGTAGTGGCTTGTATAGCTGGATGCCGCTGGGGTTACGCGTGTTGCGCAAAGTAGAGAATATCGTGCGTGACGAGATGAACAAAGCTGGCGCTTTGGAGTTGTTGCTGCCAGCGGTACAACCAAAAGAATTGTGGGAAGAAACTGGCCGCTGGGCGGTGTTTGGCCCGCAAATGCTGAAGATCCAGGACAGGCATGAACGCGATTTCTGCTTTGGCCCAACGCATGAAGAAGTGATTACCGACATCGCCCGTAAAGAAATTAGTAGCTACAAGCAGTTGCCGCTGAATTTTTACCAAGTGCAGACCAAGTTCAGGGACGAGATCCGCCCCCGTTTTGGCGTGATGCGCGCACGCGAATTTTTGATGAAAGATGCTTATTCTTTTCATACCAGCGTGGATTGCCTGGTGAATACCTATAACGGCATGCACACGGCCTACAGCAACGTGTTTACACGCCTTGGCCTCAAATTCCGCGCGGTGAAGGCCGATTCCGGTGCGATCGGCGGCGATGGTTCGCAGGAGTTCCATGTGCTGGCCGATAGCGGTGAAGATGCGTTGGCTTACTGTGAGCAATCCGATTATGCGGCCAACGTCGAGATGGCGGAGGGCGTTGCCAACGGTAGCCGTCAGGCGGCGGCTGAAACCATGCGTGAAGTGGATACACCTAAACAAACCACCTGTGTAGATGTCGCGAAATTACTGGAAATACCAGTGAGCAAAACCGTGAAATCTGTGGCTTTGGTAGTAGATGAAGTGTTTACGCTGGCCTTGTTGCGCGGTGACCATCAATTGAACGAAGTGAAATTCGGCAAAGTAGAAGGTGTGCAGAACTTCCGCCTGGCGACCGAAGAAGAGATTCGCGCCAACCTGAGCTGCCCGCCTGGCTTTATCGGCCCGGTCGGTGTCAGTGGAAATGTGCGCGTGATCGCAGATCGCTCCGTTGCCGTATTGAGCGATTTTGTCTGTGGCGCCAATAAGCCGAAATTCCATTTGGCAGGTGTCAATTTTGGCCGTGATTTACCGGAGCCAGTGATCGTCGCCGATATCCGCAATGTGGTAGAGGGCGATATCAGCCCGGATGGCAAAGGCACGCTGAGTTTGTGCCGTGGCATCGAAGTCGGGCATATTTTCCAGTTGCGTACCAAGTATTCAGAGGCGATGCAGGCGACTTATCTGGACGAAAACGGTCAGTCGCAAGTGATGGAAATGGGCTGTTACGGCATAGGTGTGTCACGGATTGTTGGCGCGGCGATTGAGCAGGGCCACGATGATAAAGGCATTATCTTCCCACGCAGTATGGCGCCGTTTGATGTGGTGATCTGCCCGATAGGCCTGGATAAAAGTGACGCAGTGAAACAGGCGGCATTTGACCTTTACCAGCAGTTGCAGCAAGCCGGCGTGGATGTGTTGCTGGATGACCGGGGCGAGCGTCCTGGTGTGATGTTTGCCGAAAGTGATTTGCTGGGTATCCCGCATCGTATCGTGATTGGTGACCGTGGCCTGGCCGAGGGTAAAGTGGAATATAAAGGGCGCACTGATACTGAGGCACAAAACTTGCAAGTAGCTGACAGTGTTGCGTTTTTACGTGACAAACTTGGTCAGTAACTGAAAGCGTTTAGTCATTCTGTTTGGCGTCTGAACCGCTTCTGGAATAGATAGAATAGGTAAGATGAACAAAGCATATGTTTTACCTTCTGCGATGGTGTTGGTCGGCCTGTTATTGTGGTCGACGATGGCCGTTGCCGGTAACCAGAAAGAAGAGCCTTTAGCCAACAGCGTTAAATCGCTGATGCAAAAGTCTGTCAGTGATCTGGCGGCACCGCGCTTGTTATTTGACACTGAGCAGACGGCGCAGCAATGGTTGCAGGAGATGTCGGTCAGGCTGGCGAAGCGCATGCCGGATATCCAGTATCGTGAAGACTTCCTGAAATCTGTGCACTACGAAGCCACCCGTGCAGGGCTGGACCCACAACTGGTGCTGGGCCTGATACAGGTGGAAAGTGGTTTCAAAAAATATGCGCTTTCCAGCGTCGGTGCGCGCGGCTATATGCAGGTGATGCCATTCTGGGTGAAAAGCATAGGTGCCAACGAACATAACTTGTTCGATATGCGCCTGAATCTGCGGTACGGCTGCACGATTTTACGCCACTACCTGGATATTGAGCGCGGGGATTACTACCGTGCGCTGGGGCGCTATAACGGTAGCCTGGGCAAGCCAGAGTACCCTAACCTGGTAGTGGGGGCCTGGCGTCATCACTGGCATTACGATACCCCCTTGAAGCTGAATATCGCCAGTCAGTAAGCACTGACTTGGTCAATAAAAAACCGCGCAATAGCGCGGTTTTTTATTGCTGGCAATATGTTATAAGGATACTTATTTTACGACTTTAAATCCGTAATAAGTGCCAAACTCGCCTTCGTTCTCGTGATAAACGAACAGCATGCCGTTGCTGTAACCGGCGCCATTAAAGTGATTGTGTGACCGCAGCTTCATGGTTTTTGGCAATGCACTTTTACCGACATATTGGCCTGTCAGGTCAAAAATCAATACCGCTTTATGGTCAACGTCGAGCAAGGCCAGCTCATTACCAGCCACACCGGTAAAACCAATAAAGTGGTCGCTGACATCGTCGTAAGCCACTTGCGCCTTGCTGAAATCAAGTTTGATCTCTTTTAGCTTTTCGCGCTGCTTGGCATCCACCACAAATACCAGGTTGCCATGCTCCTGCTTGGCATAGTAGTGATTGGTCGCCGGGTCGTAGCTGGGCATGGTGCCCGCATCGCCAAAAGCCGGGTTGAACTGCGAAATGTCACTTGAGCTGGTAAGCACTTCGCCCTTGTCATTCACTTCGAGGCTGAAAATGCCCGTGTTAGGTGAAAAACCAGCGGCGGTGGAAATGTTATAAGTGATGGTTTCCAGCTTGTTGGAATTGGCGTTGTAATACAGTGAGCGGTTATCAAAACCAGGCTTGGCGGAATTCACATATTGCCCGCTGCCTGTGTACGCATGCACTTCCGATTTTGAGATAGGCGCCTCGAACTCAGTGCCCATAGGCGCCAGGCCGCCATCCGCAATGTAGTAATGCTGGTTGCCGGGTAAATAGGCCACCGTCATCGGGCGCGTGGTCGGTTTTTTCACCAGCGGGATTTTAATGCCGACTTCAGCCTCCGGCAGGATCTCTGCGTAGCTGGTGAGGGACAGGCATAGCAGTGCCAGTCCGCCCAGTGTATTTGTGTTCAATTGCATATCTCCGTGATCCTGTTTTATAAGTGTTGTATAGACGCTATTTTAAGCGGCAAGTTTACGAAAGCGCTGATTTTGTCCGCTTTTGTCGCCATACGTTGTTGCTCGTAAATAAATTCTCCTTGTATATCAAATATATACTTCGTCAAATTTTCAACTCGCGCTAGGTCTGACTTAGAAATGACACCGAACCAGCACTTCCTATGATTTTGTGTGATGGTACACGCGTAATCAGCATGGCGTCACCGTAACTGAAAAAACGATATGACTCCTGAATGGCATGGGCATAAGCGCGCTTGAGCAAATCATAGCCGCCAAACGCAGAAACCAGCATCATCAACGTGCTCTTCGGCAGATGAAAGTTAGTAATAAGCCTGTCTACCAGTTGAAACTCAAAACCGGGCGTGATGAAAATATCCGTTTCGCCATGGTGCGCAAACAGCTTACCTGCGCGCGCGGCGCTTTCCAGCGTACGTAAAGAAGTCGTGCCCACTGCTGTGACGCGTTTGCCAGTTGATCTGGCTTGCAGAATCGCGGCGATGGTTTCTTCCGGCAGGTGATACACCTCGCTATGCATATGATGCTCAGCAATATTGTCCACCTTTACCGGTTGAAAAGTGCCAGCGCCCACATGCAGGGTGACATAGCGCACATGCACGCCTTTAGCGGTAAGCGCGTTAAGCAGTGCTTGATCAAAATGCAGGCCTGCGGTTGGCGCCGCGACTGCGCCCGCATGTTTGGCAAATACGGTCTGGTAACGCGTATCATCGGCAGCATCCGCCGCATGCTCGATATAAGGCGGCAGCGGCAATTGACCATAGCGTTCCAGAAAGTCATACCAGGAAGCATCGCCTAACAGGCGAATATGAAACATATCTGCATGACGCCCCAACACCTCCGCCTGATAGCCATCCGCTAAATGCAATAGGCCGCCCGCTTTGGGTGAGCGCGAAGACTTGATCTGCGCATAAGCCTCCTGCGGCTCGAATACGCGATCTATCATCACCTCAATATTGCCGCCGGTGGCCTTTTGCCCAAACAGCCGCGCTTTAATCACTTTGGTATCGTTAAGCACCAATACATCACCGGCTTCAAAATGGTCACCGATCTGGCGGAAAAAATTGTCTTGAATCGACTCCGTAATCGCATTGACCTCCAGCAGGCGACTTTCGGAGCGATCAGGAAGCGGATGTTGTGCAATCAGGTGTGGCGGCAGATAAAAATCGAAATCTAGAGTTCTCATAAAGCAAAATTATGGTTATAATAGCGGTCTTTGAAGTCCTACATTATATCCCATGCCGGGATGGCGGAACTGGTAGACGCACTGGACTCAAAATCCAGCGCCGCAAGGCGTGCCGGTTCGATTCCGGCTCCCGGCACCACTGATATAAACGGCAGTTGAAAATGGCTTTAAATCATTGATTTAAAGCCATTTTTACGTCTATCGACTGCCCACAAAATCACCTCATATTTGTTCAGTTCAATAAGGCCTGCCAGCTAAATGGCAGTGGCAATTAGTATTTCTAAAAATTGGTTGAAATTGGCTGTAAAAAACCATTTTTATCCAAAATGGCTGTATTCAACCCGAATTAATTCGGGAAAAATTCCCTAGTAAAGATTTTTATAATTGAGAATCAGTCTCTTAATGCAAAAGAATGTAATGGCACGCGTTTTGCACATATTTACTAAAATGTAAAATTTTGGTGATGGGATATGAGCGATACACTTGCATGGTGCGGAATTGATTTAAAGTGGGCTTATACAGTGGAGCTGAGACGCATTGGCCGCAGGACGGCGTGCGTGCAGCGTGCCAAGGATATTTTGCATGATGCATTGGTGTTTTTTGCGGTGTCGAGTAATCCCGCCCGTGAATCCTCTCCTGAAGCTTATCTGAACGGCATCGTTAACCATCTGATGGTGGATGAATATCGCTATCGCACCCGTTTTGTCGAAGAAGATCAAATTGACGAAACGGCGATGATCCTTGAGTGTTCGCCTGAGCAGATCTACGAAACGCGGCAGATGCTTTACAACCTGCAGCGTATTGTCGATTTGTTGCCAAAAAAGTGTCGGCAGGTGTTCTGGTTGTATCATGTGGATGAAATGAAACAAAGCGACATTTCTACCCACTTGGGTATTAGTACCAGTATGGTCGAAAAACACCTTATTCGTGCTATGCTAGATATCCGCGCGTTCCAGCAAAAAATGGCACATTAATCTTACATGCTTAAATCAATGACAGTCAGCGAAGTGGCAGCCAGATGGTATCTGCGGATGCGGGAGCATTCTCAAGGTACACCTGAACGCGACGCTTTTGAACGCTGGCTGGCAGATGATCCGCGTCACGCTTCCGAATACGAAAGTATCACGCGCGCCATGCACCGGATGAGCTCACCTGAGTCCTTATCCACGCTCGCAGATGAAGCAGAGCAACATGCCTTTTTAGCGCAGGAAGCCAAGCGTAAGAACAAGCAACGCCGTGTCGGGCAGCTGTTTCTTGTCTCTCTGCTTTGCATCATGAGCTTTGTCTTCCACCAGCAATACCTCGATTGGCAGGCAACGCCTGTCATGCAATTGGCTGCGCAAAATCCGGTGGGACAGATCGCCTATAAAACCCTGGATGACGGCACCCGTGTGGCACTCAGTGCCAAGAGTGATATGGAAGTCACTTATTATCGCCATGAACGCCACGTGCTGCTTAAAGAGGGTGAGGCCATCTTTGAAGTCACCAAAGACCCTGATCGCCCATTTATTGTAGAAACTGATACTGCGCGTGTCACCGTGCTAGGTACGCGTTTCGCTGTGAACAAATTAGAACAGTTAGTGCGCGTCAGCGTAGACCATGGCACTGTAAAAGTAGAGCCTAAAGCAGATGACACGCAACTCAATGCCACCGAACCGCGCATCATCACTAATGGCCAGGTGGTCGAAGTCTATCCAAACCATGCGACTGTACTCGTCAACCGCCCTGCATCAGATGCCTTCTCTTTCCTCAATGGTCGTCTGGTGTTTGATCGTGCAGATATCAATGAAGTCGCGGCCACTGTCTCACGGTATCGTCAAAAACCTGTGCATTCATTAGGCAAAGATATCCGTAATATTTCAGCAGATATCAATATCCGGGATATAGACCAGTTTTTGCGCGGCTTGCCAAATATCGCCCCGGTGACCATTAAAGAAACACCGCAATATACCTTGGTTAAAGGTCAGTGATCAGGCCGTTACCTAAAGACAAAGGTGCTGTTTAGGCACCTTTTTTTACATCAGCTAATCAGCTGAAAATTCTGTATTTAGCTTATCAATTCAATTCTTTAGCGCATGCTATGAAGCTTGCATTTTTGCGCTTAGCAGCGACTCCAATCCTTCCTTAACATTAAGAATCACGCTCTCCCAATCACCAACCTCAGGTTGCCTGAACAACGTCGCTGTCGGGTACCAAGGCGTATCATCCCTGTCTAGCATCCACCGATAGTCTGGTAAGTATGAAATCAGTATCCAGACATTCTTCGCCAGCGCCCCCGCCAAATGCGCGACTGAAGTATCCACCGTAATCACTAAATCCAAACAATCCACCAGCGCTGCGGTATCAGAAAAATCAACTAATTCCGCTGAGTATTGCTTGATTTGATTCAGCCTGGATAAAGTCACCTGGTCTTGATCTCTCACTTCCTTCTGTAGCGAGTAAAGCGCTATTGGCAAGTTGAATAAAGGTGCTAATTGTTCTAATCGAAGGCTGCGATCATGATCTTTTTTATGGTCTTTAGAACCAGACCAGACCAAGCCTACTTTTAGTTGTTGAGAGGCGTGAGCAAGCTTATCTTCCCAATAATGTTTTTTCGTTTTATCAGCATAAAAGTAGGGCACGCTATTAGGTACGTTTTCTATTGTTGTCTTCAATGCCAGCGGCAAACTCATGATCGGGCAATGCAAGTCAAATGCATCTACCTTTTCATCTTTCGTCACAATCCTGGCATTTAGTCCCATTGTTTTTATCATAGAAATCAATGGCGCTGGCACATTGAGAATGACTTTTGCACCCAGCTTTTCTACCAAAGGCACATAACGACAAAACTGAATAAAATCCCCTAAACCTTGCTCAGGGTAAATGTATAAAACTTTATCAGCGATAGCCTCATTACCTATCCATAAAGGTTGCTTGTAATCAGGGTAAGATTCTTTTTGTCCTTTTCTATGGCGGCGATATTCGTATAACTGCCAACCCTCTTCCCATTCACCCATCAATATTTTTAAAAGTGCTTTATTCCAATAGGGGTCAACTGATTCGGGATTAAGCGCAATGGCTTTATCAAAGTTTTCGATGGCTTCGTCAAACTTTTCGAGCCCCTGTAATGCCAGACCACGGTTAGCATAGGTATCCGCAGAGTCTGGGTTTAATGCGATTGCTTGCTCATATCCAGATACCGCGTCGTCAAAGCGTTTAAGCTCCTGCAAGGCATTGCTTTTACCATTGTGGGCATCAGAGGAGCTTTGATTAAGTGCGATTGCTTTTTCATAGCTTAAAAGGGCTTCATCAAACCTTTTAAGCTCCATCAATACGTTGCCTTGACCATTGTAGGCATAAGCATAATTAGGATTAATTTCAATGGCTTTTTGAAAGCAGGCCAAGGCTTCTTCAAATCTTTTGAGCTCTATCACAACGTTGCCACAGTTGTTATATGCATCTACATAATGGCTGTTAAGCGCAATGGCTTGATGGTAACTTTCATAGGCATCTCTAAAGCGTTTAAGCTCATTTAATATAACGCCACGGTTGTAATGCGCTTCTGCATGACGAGGATTCAGACTGATTGCATGGTCGTAACTTAAGAGTGCTTCCTCATATTTTTTCAGCTCTTTGAGTATATTCCCTCGATTGTTGTAGGCGTTTGTATAGTTGGCCCTTAACTCGATTGCCTTCTCGTAATCCGCTAACGCTTCAGCAAATCTTTCATGCTTCTCATGCAAAATTCCACGGTTGTAATAAGCCTCTGCGTAATTTTTATTTAAGGCTATCGCTCTATTGTAGTCATCATAAGCATCATTCAATCGCCCAAGCGCAAACAAGGCGGCACCACGATTGCCATAAGCAGTAAATTGGTTAGCGTCTATCCCTAATGATTTTTCTACGTACACCAATCCCGATTCATATTTACCTTGCTGAAATTCAATCATCGCCAAATTATTCAAGAGGCGAGGGGCATTGGGATATGTGCTCAGCAGGATGAGATATAAGTTTTTAGCATCAGCGACATTCCCGCTCTGATGAAAGGCAAGTGCTTGTTTAAATTGTAAATCTTGTTGTAAATCGTTCATTGAATACCCTAAATATTTGCGATCGAAATACGGGGAAATCTGCGATTTCTTTTTTATTTATAACCGATTTTTTGAATATTAAAAACCTGCGGTGTTGGTTTTAATGATTCTGTAATGAGTTTTTTTAAAATTCTCACCCGACCATAAATGTAAAGTTGAGTAAACAACGTCAGGTTTTTCTCTCTCCCAGAGATGAGTCTATATGGAGGGAGATTCAGGTGAGTAAAACAAAAAATATTAAACAATGTGCAATGTACGCATTGTTTGTAATTTGGGGGGGGCTTTCAGTACAGCTTGTGTGTGCTGAAGCATTGAATAAACAACTGCCAAAACAACAGGAGGAAACGTTCAGTGTACCTATCAATATTGATATCCCTCAGCAGCCGTTGGCTAACTCGTTGCATGCTTTAGGCAAAGCCACAGGAATGAGTATCTCCTTTCCTAATGATATTGTTTCTGGCAAAACTGCGCCGGAGGTGCGAGGCCGGATGACGCGTAGTGAGGCTTTGCGTAGGGTTCTCGGGGGGAATGACTTAGTCCCGAAGATCGAAGGTGAGAATGTATATATCCAAAAAGCGCCTAAAACAGATAACAAAAATGTGCAGTTAGACAAAGTTGAAGTACGTGCCAAGCGTTTTTATGAAGTTGGCCCACTTCCTGGTTTAGGTCTAACCAAAGAAGAAATTCCCGGCAATGTTCAAAGTATTTCAGCAAAAGAAATTAAAGAGGCTCACTCAATAAGCCTAGCCGATTTAATGAATCAAAAACTGCAATCAGTGACAGTGAATGACTACCAAGGCAATCCATTCATGATGGATGTGCAATATAGGGGATTCACTGCAGGCCCACAGATTGGCACACCTCAAGGGCTCTCGGTGTTTTTCGATGGCATCCGCGTCAACGAGCCATTCGGGGATGTCGTGAACTGGGACATGATTCCCATGAATGCATTAGCTGGATTGGACGTTTTCCCTGGCTCAAACCCAATCTTTGGTTTAAACACCTTGGGTGGTGCATTCTCCATGAAAACTAAAGATGGATTTAGCAATTCAGGCGCAGATGCAGAAGTACTGACGGGTTCATTTGGAAGAAAGCAATTGCAGGCAGAGGGTGGCTGGAACAACGGCACTATTGGTTTATTTGCAGCTGGTAACTTCTTTCTCGAGGATGGTTGGCGGAAAAACTCTCCAAGTAAAGTGAATCAACTGTTTACTAAAGCCAGTTTCCGTGGCGAAAAACTGGATCTTAACTTTAGCACTTTGTTGGTAGGTAATGATTTAACTGGTAATGGATTGATTCCCAGCGAGATGTATGAAAGAAACAAGACTGATGTTTTTACTAGCCCTGATGAGACTAAGAACAGGTTAAGTCAGTTTCAGCTAAGCGGTAGTTATTTTGTAAATGAGACTTTCACCATTACTGGTCAAGTACATCGTAGAAACAGCAGGCGTCATCAAAAAGGCACGGATGTGATGACGGATTATAGTGACTCTCTGACCGCAAAGCGCACGCCGTCCGCTTCAGAGCAATTTACGTGTTTATACAGAACAAGCCCGGCGGGTGCGTATAGCGCAATCAGTCAAGCTAACCGTTATGGATTGCCGGACTATGTGGTGATTCCAGTTTTATATAACAATCCAGGAACGAATCTCGACTTCGAGGCTAGTAATTTTGCTCAAGATTATAACAATGGCACTTTAGATATTAATAACTATACCGACCTCATTAATACGGAGCTCCCCGCAGAAGTGTTAAGAGCTTATCAGTATGTATATCAACAATGGAAAAACTTTAGTGAGGAAAATATTTATAGCAGGGGTAATACTCCCCCTCCTTTCGTTGGAGCGAATGATCCGGGTTATTTTAATGAGGCTAGTTATACAACAGATTTTTCCTATGTACGCACACCTAGCGATGTCGGTGGTGTCGTATATGACGGAACTGCTGGTAATTATTTTTTTAGTAGGGATCCAGGCAACGCTAATATTATTTACAAAAATTATGTGATGGTGTTGGCGCCGCTAAACTCTGCAGACTGTTTAAATCCTGCTCCCTTGGATGAATTTGATTTCAATAATTTTGTACCTATATACGTTGATGGCGTGTCATTAGGTCAGCCGGGGGTGGTAGCGGGCACACCAACTGCCCTAATTACAGACAACAACATTGATCAAGTCAAAGATGGAGTTTCAGTTCAATTCAACTGGAATTTTGAAAAGCACAAATTTATGGTGGGTGCCTCTATTGATTCCGCGAATGCTGATTACACTAATTATCAACGTTTAGGCTTTTTGGATGCTGAACGTAATGGCTACCTAGACCCAGCACAAGCACACCCACAATTTGCGGCTGCATTTGTCCCACTAGCAAATAATAATTTTGAAGGCACTAGTATTACCAAAAGCCTTTACTTTAGTGAGACATGGACTCCAGTTGAGACGCTGCATCTGAGTGCATCTGGTAGGTACAACCAAACTTTTACAAAAAATAAAATTGCCACTAGAAGTGGATTTGCGAATTACAGCATTGGTGACCTAATCGCCGAGCCAGACAGATACAACATATGTGGTGATACCAATGGCGACGGGCAAGTGACAGCTGCAGATTGCGCTGGCATCCCGTTGGGCTATCGTCCTCTAAATTTGAACCGAGTGCTGGATAAACCCGAAACTGAGAAGTTTAGTTATTATTCTTTCAATCCTTCATTAGGCGTCAGCTGGCAAGCAAAAGAGAGTTTGAACGTTTATGCAAACTGGGCGAAAGGCACGCGTGTACCAAGTGTTATTGAGTTGGGCTGCGCTTTTGATAAAACGCCTACCTTGGGTGCTGGTGGCAAAATGATTCCGAGAAGTCTTGCTGAAAATAGACAGTGCACCCTTCCTACCAGCTTGTCTGGTGACCCTTACTTACCCCAAATTCAGGCGACCACTTACGACATTGGTTTTCGTGGAAATCTATCACGCTTACTTGGTATTGATGGTTTGCAATGGAATCTGGGAGCTTATCAAACTGATCTAAAAGATGATATTTACTTTGTGGCAGTGGGTAACGGAGCCGGCTTTTTTGACAGTATAGGCAGGACACGCAGGAGAGGTGTTGAAGCAGGGTTGTCTGGTAAAAAGGATCGATGGGGTTTCCGCCTGAACTATGCGTTAACGGACGCCACTTTTGAAGACAGATTCCGCATGATTAGCATAGATAACAGTAGCTCCGTCAATAAGAACGATGGGTATGGCGAAGCGATTGATGTAGAACCGGGCAGCAAAATGCCAGGGGTCTCATTGCATAACATGAACGCAAACCTGAGTTATGACATGACTAATCAATGGACTGTAGGCCTCACTGCTGTGGCTCATTCAGAGAGTTTCTTGCGGGGGAATGAAAATAATCAACATCAACAAGGCGTTGCACGTTCAATTACCTACACTGACCCTGCGAACGGACCGGTGACTGTGATTCGCCCACCAACGAGCAACCCTGGCAAAGTGTCTGGCTATACAACATTTAATTTTCAGACGAGTTATCGATTTAATAAAGAGTGGACGGCCACCATGTTGATTAACAACCTCTTTGACAAAGAGTATTTCAGTGCTGGTCGCCTAGGTCGTAATCCATTCTCTCCGAGTATTAATGGCGCTATTGGCCCGGATGGGTATAACCATAATTCTGGAGACTGGTTAAGTACTAACTTCATTGCGCCAGGGGCACCGCGTGGGGTTTGGTTTAGTTTGAATTGGCATTTTGTGCCGGATTGATTGTCGGGAGAAATTCCTGAGGAGTCTTATGTGGATTTTGTAAGAATATTGTATTTGTGAAATTCAAAGAATTTAGCCTCGATCAGAGTTGGACTTACAAAGATCAATTAAATGGGCGATTTTTTGTTTCAACAGCCACAAGAGCCTGCTAATCGTATCTCTTTGTTTAGGGAGTTAAAAATGAAAAAAATAGCATTGAAGTTTGCGATTGTAAGTGCATTATTTGTATCGGTAGAAATAAACGCGGGCTGGCTAAATGTTCCAGCTACCGGCTTCTCAGGTTCAGCCTATACCAATTGCTACAATGCCGGGCGCATTGCACCTAATCCAAAAGGAAACTTTGGTTCATATCCAATAATTGCTGCTCAATATCCTTCAGCCGGTGTTAGCGATACATGCTGGACTAATGGGCCACTTACAGAGGCATCTTTACCTCCCTTTGATAAGTCAGGAGCAGCTTTCACAGGCTTTACTCAAACAGGGAGTGTGACACGATCAATTCCCAATCCAATTGGAGGTAGTCCAATTGGAGCAGTTTTTGATAAGTATTGGCGCAATCCAACAACTAACACATGCTTAATCGCTACCCGTCTTAGGATGTATTATGCTGATTCGGATGTTGCTTCTGGAACCCAGCTTTTTGAAGTGAATGATGTGGTACGGAGTGGTTTTAGTGGGGCTAATAATACTTATATTGCTTATGCATTCCCAACCAATCTAACCCCTATCACAATAATGTTACCTGTTTACCGTGTTGGTCGAACTTTTACTTCGGTTCAACACCGAGCACTTAAATATGACAACCTTGCTAATAAATCTCAAAATGGAATTAATTACCTAGACTTGCCAACCACAAATACTGTGGTAACTGCCACAAGCGGCGAGCCCATTGGTATCGGGGCTGGTGTTGCAGCCTCAACCACTGCTGCCAGTCAAGATGCTGTCGTGAATAGTAACCACCTGGATTTCACCACTGGAATTAATTTCGATACAAACCCTTACTCGGCAATTACATATATTGAAGTATCTTGCGATGCTGAGCCGACAGAGCAAGCAGGTGCTATCAGGCTGCGTCAAACAGGTCAAGAAAATGCAACATTGAAAACAATTGATATGACTGGCTATGCGGTTGACACGCCTTAGCATCTGAGATTGTTGCCTATTGAACAACTGGGTGGCATTTGTGAGCTGCCTATCTTAAAAATGAATTTAAGAATTCTCCTCAAGCGACTAGAACTCACTAGGGACTAACGATTGTGGTGAATTGGTGTTGCAGGCAGCCACAAATGCCTGCTAATTGTACCTCTTTAATTCTGGAGTTAAAAATGCAAAACTTAACATTGAAGTTAGCAGTTATTGGAGCATTATTTGTTACGGGGCAAGCACATGCAGGTTGGGTCACAGTACCATCGACCGGTTTTACAGGTTCAGCATATACAAATTGTTATAACGCTGGACGTACAGCAGGGAATCCCAAAGGAAACTTTGGTTCATATCCACTTGTAGCAGCTCAATATCCGTCAACGGGCGTAAGCGATACGTGTTGGACTAGCGCACCATCTACTGAGGTGGCATTACCCCCGGTAAGTCGATCAGGTTCTGCATTCTCTGGATTTACACAAAGTGCAGTTACAACTCGCTCAATTCCTAATCCCGTTTCTGGCGGTGCAGTGATTGGCCAAGTTGTTGATAAATACTGGCGTAACCCTACAACTAATGTGTGTTTAATTGCAACGCGCGTAAGAATGTATGATGTAGATTCTGATGATGCTGCTAATAAGCAACTATTTGAAGTGAATGATGTGGTACGTAGTGGCTTTAGTGCATCCACTAATGTCTATATTGCTTATGCATTTCCATCTAACCTTACGCCAATTACAGTAATGTCCCCAGTTTACCGAGTAGGTAGGACTTATACATCTGTTCAACATCGCGCTTTGGCCTATAACAACAATACTAATAAAGGCCAAAATGGCATCAATTATCTCGATTTGCCAACAGCGGTTAGCGTGAATACAGCAACTAGTGGTGAGGCCACTGGGATTGACGCTACTACAACGGCATCGACCTCAACTGCTACACAAGATGCTGTCGTTAGAAGCAATCACGTCGACTTCACTATGGATGCTGTATTTGCTGATGATGATGGAACGACAAACGCTTACTCTGCAGTTGCATATGTAGAGGCGTCTTGCGATGCTGAGCCGACAGAGCAAGCAGGTGCCATCAGACTGCGTCAAACAGGTCAAGAAAATGCAACATTGAAAACGATTGATATGACTGGCTATGCAATCAGTGCAACCACGCCATAGTGGATTTAGTGGTATTTAATTATTAAACAATAGCAAGGCAGCTAAACTGCCTTGTTCCTAAAATTAGGAGTAAAAATCATGGCTGTGAAAATTTTTAATACTACCGAAATTGAGTATACGGGTACTGCGAACGCTGATTTAATTATAGGTAATAACCTGGGTAATTATATCGATGGTGGCGACGGTAACGATATCATCGTGGGTGGTAGTGGTAATGATAGTCTTACTGGTGGTAATGGAAACGATATTCTCATTGGTGGAGATGGTAATGATGGCTTATTTGGTGGGGCTGGAGATGACATACTTTATGGTGGTGCTGGACAAGACTTTCTGGTTGGAGGATCAAGTACGCTCGGAGACGAAACGGTCGATGGAGACTTGTTCATTGCGACATCAGATGATTTTTTGCTAGGTGATAAAGGGAATGATACCTTTGTGATTGGTAGCGAGGATGATGCAACAGGCGTAATGGTCTCTGGCGGCGTGTCTGGGCTCGATAATGAAGGCAACGTCGCAAGATATATCGGCAAAGTAGAAGCTGAAGAAGGTAATGAAGATGCTGGTTTTCTCGTCTTTGATACTGTGACAGGTGAGTTTGTTGAATTGGATGATGATATAGCGGGAGAAGTTGAAACTGATGTGCGTTTGAATTTTGTTACACGCCCAGGTTCCTCGGCTATAAGTACATTTGCATCATCAATTGCTGGTTACAACGCAGTAGATACGCTTGCATTCACTGAGTCTGGTGAATTTGAAGAAATCATTTTCTCTGGTATCGAGCGTATTGAGTTATCAAGCGGCGTAAGTATCACTTTGGAAGCCGAGCAATTAGAAGAAAACGGTGAGTCTCTTGCTTTAGGTGAAATCAACCCAGGCACTCACATCTACGGTGTTGCCGGCGGAGATGTTGAAAACGTTACTCTGGAACTTGAGTTTGAAGAAGAAGAGTTTGAACCAGCAGCTTCCATTGTTGGTGCCACTCCGGTTACATACGACAAAGCGGTATTTGAGGTGGATGATTTCTCTGTTGCTCACTTGTACCACAACGTAGATGTTACATACGACGCCTCAGAAGGCGTAGCTGGTAGTTTCACTCGTATCGACGGTGCGAATGAAGGTAGCGATGCGCACGAAATCGTGCTGGGTAGCGAAGGTGTTGATTACGCGACCATGCGTTTGGGCGATGACACTGTCTATGGTAATGGCGGCAATGACCTGTTGATCGGTCATGGCGGTGCTGACTACCTGGATGGTGGTACAGGTAATGACATTTTCGTGATTGGCGGCTTCGGCAGTGGTGTGCAAGGCACTACTTCTAAAGCAGATGACGGTAACAAAGAGTGGATCGCTACTGGCGCTAAGCACGATGTGATCGTTGGTGGTGATGGCGTAGATACGCTGCGTATCACAACCGGTATTGGCGCAAACACCAAAGCAAACGGTACTGTTGTGCTTAACAACGACAACTTCAAGTCTATGGAAGTCGTGCAAGTGGGCGGTACAGTTGGTCGTTTGAACGTTGAAAATACAGATTTACAACTGTTGAATGACCACTACTACTTTAAAGCCAACGGTACAGTGGCTGACCTCTCCAACACCCTGGGTAACAACGGCGGCACCATCAACAATGTGGTGGTTGATGCTTCTGGCGTGACAACCAATGGTCTGCGTTTTGAAGGTAATGCTAACCAGCAGACCTTTATCGGCACCAGCAAAGCTGACGTGTTTGTTGGCAATGGTGGTAACGATACGCTGACTGGTGGTGGCGGTGCTGACAAGTTTGTATTTGGTAAAGTGTATGAGCAAGTGGTGACAGGCTCTGCAACCACTGTGCAAACTTACACCAACACTGCGTTCAACCTGACTGGTGTAGATACCATCACTGACTTTACACGTGGCACTGACAAGCTGGAATTGCACCTTGATCAGTACAGCAAACTGGCTGGTTTTAACGCCAGCATGCTGCGTGTGAACTCAACTGGTACACCACAAGATGCCAATGACTACCTGGTTTACAACACCACAACCAAAACCCTGAGCTATGACGCTGATGGTAATGGTAGCGGTGCTAAGGTAGATATTGCCATTCTGACTGGTGTTAACACTCTGTCTACTTCAGACTTCATCATCGTTTAATTGCGATAGCTGTGGGCGACCTAGCGTCCGCAGTTTTTTGTTAAAGAAATACCCTGGTGAACAATGTTGTCGCAATCCGAAACCATTAAACAAGTCATGTCTGAACTTTGGCCCATCTGGCGCAAAGTGTGGCTGTTTGGCGTCGTGACCAACCTGCTGATTTTAGTGCCCTCCTGGTATATGCTGGAGGTGTATGACCGTGTCATTAACAGCCGTAATGTCTCTACATTATTGATGCTGACCTTAATGGCTGCATTTGCGTACCTGGTGATGGAAGCGCTCGAGTGGCAACGCCGGCGCCTTCTACAAGCTGCCTCTCACCATTTTGAGAAATCACTGCAACAACGTTTATTTGAGCGTGTGTTTACCGCCAAATTATCCATGCCGGAGTTTCCTGCGCAGCAAGTGTTTTCTGATTTTTCTACCCTCAAAAGTACGTTGCATTCTTCTGCCTTGCTAGGTTTGATGGATGCCCCTTTCTGCCTGATTTTCCTGGTGGCAGTGTTCCTGATCCATCCGGCGCTAGGTGTGCTGACGCTGTTAGGCTTGTTTATCCAGCTGGTGTTAACCGTACAAAACCAGGCCCGTGTGGCGCCCATGATGAAACAGGCGAACCAGCATGCAATGGAATCGCACCGTTATTTTGCCAGCATCAGCCGCCATTCGGATGTGATGCAGGCCATGCAAATGATGGCCCCGGTGGAGCAACGCTGGTTGCAAAGCCAGCATGGATTTTTATGGCAACAGGCTCAGGCTTCCGAGTTGGCGGGTAAAAACGCGGCGGCCTCGCGCTGGTTGCAGACCATGCAGACCAGCCTGATTCTGGGCCTGGCTTGTTACCTGTTTATTGCGGGCGAGTTATTTAATGGCGGCGCGATGATGATCGTCGCTTCTATTCTGGCAGCCAGGGTACTGGCACCACTGGTGCAATGTGTGGGCAACTGGAAAACCTACGAACAGGCGTGGACGGCCTTTCAGCGTATAGAAAGCCTGTTCGCTGGCGCAGCGCAAAAAGGAGAGGGCCTGGTGTTGCCTCCGCCTACGGGCGCAGTATCTGTAGACCAACTGGCTTATGCGCAACCACAAGCGGGCAAGGCGCAAGCGGATGTGTTTATCCGCCAGGTGCAGTTTAGCTTACCTGCCGGGCATGTGCTGGTAGTAGCCGGAGCTTCGGCATCTGGCAAAACCACACTGGCAAAATTACTCGTGGGCCTGGTGGCACCAACCAGCGGCCGCGTGCGTTACGACGGCGTTGATGTGCATGGCTGGGATAAAAACAGACTGGGGCCTTATGTGGGATACCTGGCGCAGGAAGTGGATCTGTTTGATGGCCGTGTCATTGATAACATCTGCCGCTTTAAAAGCCCGGACCCGCAGGCATTATCTGAAGTGGTTGATCTGTTGGGTTTGTCCGACTGGCTTAACCAGCTGCCGCAAGGGTTGAATACCCTGATCGGTCAATCTGGCGTGCCTTTGTCTGGCGGTGAACGGCAATTGCTGGGCTTAGCCCGCGCGCTGTATGGTAAGCCGCGCATTGTGGTGCTCGATGAGCCTAACGCCAATCTCGACACCGCTGCCGAGCGCATTTTTCAGCATGCGATTGCGCGCCTGAAACAGCAGGGCACCACCTTTATTATCATTAGCCATTTGCAGCATATCCTGAATATCGCTGACTTTATGCTGGTGATGTGCCAGGGGCAGATGATCCGCTATGGCAAACCGAATGATGTGCTGGCGAGCTTTCAGGCAGAGGCAGCAACGTCTGAAGCATTACAGGCAAAAACAGCGAAACCTAAAGCAGTGAAAGTCGCACAGCCATGAAGCCAGCCTACCAGCCTTCACTTTGGGTGTTGATCAAGCCATTCCGGCGGCAATTTATCCAGATGGCATGGCTAAGCCTGTTGACCAATGTGCTGATGCTGGTGCCCACCCTCTATATGCTGCAATTGTATGACCGGGTCATGCAAAGCAGGAACACCCTGACGCTGGTGGCGGTCACCGCGCTGACGGCTGGCTTGTTGTTGCTGATGGCAGGCGCGGACTGGCTGCGCAATTTATACGCGATCAAAACCGGCGTGCAGTTTGACCTTACTTACGGCAAGCAAATCTTTTCGGCTATTTTTGATACACGCACTACGCAGCGTCAGTCACCGGTGCAGTCGTTACAGCAACTCACCACCGTCAGGCAGTTTATGACCGGGCAAGGCTTGTTCGCCATGCTGGATATGCCCTGGAGCTTGGTGTATATCACCGTGTTATTTGTGCTGCACCCTGTGCTGGGGATGACGGCCATCGCGTTTTGCCTGGTGCAATGCGTGGTTGCATTGTGGAACCAGAAGGTCATTGCTGCGCCGGCACAACAGGCGCAACACACCAAGCAATTAACCGAAAACTTTATTCAGCAAAAGATCCGTCATTTGCAGACCAGCCATGTGCTGGGCATGTCGCACACGCTAAGACTACGCTGGCAGGACTTGCTGGCCGAGCAGTCACAAGCCGAAAGCGTGTGGCTGGCCGCCAGTGACCGCAGCCAGTTTGTGAATAAATGGGTGCGTTACACCATGCAATCTCTGATGCTGGCGATTGCCGCCTGGTTGACCATCAAGGGGCAGATCAGTGTCGGTTCCATGATCGCGTCGAATGTACTGATCGCCCGCGCCCTGCAACCGTTTGATGTGATTGTGCATAGCTGGCGCCAGTGGTTGCAAGCCAATGCAGCAGCTAGTGATTTGCAGTTGATCCTGAATAGCCGCCAAACGTACTTGCAAGCGTCGACTGTTATACAGCCGTTACAGCGCCCTTACCATTTAAAACTGGAAGCTGTGACTGTAGAGCTCCAGTCGCGCCGTATCCTGAATGCCCTGAACCTGGGTATTTCCCCCGGCAGATTGCTGTGCATCATGGGGCCATCAGGTTCCGGCAAAAGTACCTTGGCCCGTTTGCTGGTAGGTGTGATTTCGCCACATGCAGGCACCTATCAGATCAACCAGTCGGCCATTCAAGCCAGTAATGCACGCACTTTGCTCACTCACGTGGGTTACTTGCCACAGCAGGTGTCATTGCTGGAAGGCACGATCGCCGAAAATGTGGCCAGGTTCGGCACACTGGAAAGCCAGCCTATTATCCAGGCTTGCCAGCGCGTGGGTTTGCACGAAGCTATTTTACGTTTGCCGCATGGCTACGATACCCGGCTGGATGAACAAGGCCTGCCATTGTCTGGTGGTCAGCGCCAGTTGCTGGGGTTGGCGCGTGCCATTTATAAAGAGCCGCCATTACTGGTGCTGGATGAACCGAATGCCAGCCTGGATGAGTTTGGCGAGGCGCGGCTGATGGAGTTGCTGCAAGCGCTAAAAGGATTACACACCACGATTGTGGTGGTGACGCATCGCTCAGGCGTGCTGAAAGTCACCGATGATTTACTGATCCTCAAGCGCGGCGAAGTGGTACACCACGGCCCGCGAGATGCTGGTATCGCCTACCTGAATCAATTGCAGTCTGCTACCAGCATGCCTGCAGAATCCACATGAGCTTACTTCTATGCAGTTAAATCCAGAGCTTTCAGCTATTAATAATCCTGCTCCAGGCAATGTGCATGCCATTGAAAGCTATGCGCAGAACACAGGCCACACCAGAAAAGGCGCGTTTATTCTGCTGGCCGGCCTGCTTGGTTTTGTCGTCTGGGCCGCGTATGCGCCGCTTGATGAAGGCGTGCCGACCGAAGGGCAGATCAGTGTAGAGAGCAACCACAAAGTGGTGCAGCATTTATCTGGCGGCATCGTCAGTGCCTTGCTGGTGCACGAAGGCAAAGAAGTCAAAGCCGGCGATGTGCTGTTCAAGCTGGATGATATGGCCAGCAAAGCGCGCTATGAAGAAGTACGCCAGCGCTATGCCGGTTTGCGGGCGCAGGAAGACCGTTTGCGTGCCGAGCAGTTACATCACAGCGTGATTGATTTTCATCCGGATTTGCTGAAACAGCAGAATGACCCTCTGATACAGCAGCAAATGCGTAACCAGACACAACTACTGGCAGCCAGAACAGCAGCGTTGGCGGCTGATATTGCCGGTAAGCGTGAATCCATCGCCGGCTACCAGGCCATGGTGCAGGGATACCAGGGCATGCTCTCCAGCCACGAGTCACAACTGGTGCTGCTCGAAGACCAGTTGCAGGGCGTGCGCGGCCTGACGGCTGAAGGGTACGCCCCGCGTAACCAGCAGAATGACCTTGAACAGCGCGTGGCGGCCCTGCACGGTGAACGCGCTAATACGCAGGCGAATATCATCCGTGCCCAACGCGCGATCATGGAATTGCAACAGCAAATCAATCAGCGCAACCAGCTCGAGCGCAAAGAGATGGATGCCGAAATGGCACAGGTCAAATTGCAGGTAGAAGCCGATGCGCAAAAGGTGCTGGCGCTGCGGGACGAATTGGGCCGTACCGAGATTCGCTCACCTGCCTCCGGACAGGTGGTCGGTTTGCAGGTGCATACCCTGGGCGCAATCATCCAGCCCGGCCAGAAGCTGATGGATATCGTGCCTTCTGGTGAAGCGCTGATCGTCGATGCGCAGATCCCGCCGCATCTGATCGACAAGATACATACTGGCCAGGCCGCCGATGTACGCTTCTCTACTTTTGCCAATAGCCCGCAACTGCTGGCGGAAGGCCAGTTGAAATCGCTTTCAAAAGATTTGCTGAGCAAGCCTGCAGCAACTGCTGAAGGCAGCCAAAGCTACTACCTGGCCAGGATAGTGTTGACGGAAAAAGGCACCAAAGCTTTGCAAGGCCGTCAGTTGCAACCCGGCATGCCGGTACAGGTGGTCATCAAAACCGGCGAGCGTACGCTATGGGATTACTGGATGCATCCCCTGAGCAAGCGTCTGGCTGCTTCGATGAAGGAAGAGTGATGCGTTTGTGTCCCGCGATTAAAGGATTGCCTGTTTTTGCTCTGTTGCTGTGTCTTATGCCTGCACAGGCGCAAGATGACCTCAATGGTTTATACCAGTTAGCGGTTATCCATAATGCGGATTTTCGCGCGGCACTCGCCAATACCGAAGCCGAACGTGAAGAGCTGACCAAGGCCAAAGCGCTGTTCTACCCCAAGGTACAACTCGGGCTGATGAAAGGGCGCGGTAATACAGATCGCACCACGCAGACCAGTATCGGCTCTATAAATTCGGACATCAATTATGAGCTTGAAAACTACAGCCTGACCGTCCGCCAGCCTTTATACAATAAGGAAACCTTTGCCATTTATGGCGGCGCCAAGTCTTATGTCACCGCGCAGGAATCATTGCTGGAACAGGAGAACGCCAAGCTGATCCTCAAGCTGGTGTCGGTGTATCTGGAAACCCTATATGCGCAGGAGCGGGTGAATTTGCAGACCAACAAGCTGGAAGCCGTCAACCAGCAATTGCGGCAGGCGGAGCAACGTTATAACCGTGGTAGTGGCACGGTGGTGGAGGTGAATGAAGCGCAATCTAACCTGGATATTGCCAAAGTTGAGAAGATCCAGGCGGCGAACGATTTACTCTCTAACCAGCAAAGTATGCAGATTTTGACAGGCAATACGCATGCACTGTCGGCCGAGTTGATGGTGGGTAGCTTAAATACCCTCTCGGCTAGCGAGTATAGTGTGGAACGCTGGATAGACACTGCGCGGCAACATCATCCGGAACTGATGGCGGCGACGCTGGATATCGATGTCGCCAGGAAGGATGTAGAAAAAAAACAGGCCGGGCATTATCCGACGCTGGACCTGGTCGGTGTGCGTTCTTATAGCCAGAATGACAGTAACAATACGCTGGGTTCACGCTTTGATACCTCGACCATTGCCTTGCAGATGAACGTGCCTTTGTTTGCCGGAGGCTATGTGAACGCCAATGTGCGCCAGAGCGCCAGCCGCCTCACCGCCAGTGAAGAAACCATGACCGCCAAGTCGCGCGAGATCGAATTCAATGTGCGAAAATATTACCAAAACCTGATCGCACAGCAGCAATCCATCACGGCTTACCAGCAGGCGGTGCAATCCGCCAAAGTGGCATTGGACGGTACACAAAAAGGGTTTCAGGCTGGTTTTAAAACTAACCATGAGGTGCTGGATGCACAACAGAAGTTATTTACCAATCAACTGTCGCTGACCAAAGCCTACTACAGCCTCATCAGCGACTGGGTAAATCTGCAGTTCAGCAGTGGGCTGCTGACGCTGGACGCATTAAGTCGTGTCAGCCAGTTATTTATAGCAAAAAAATAAGCTTTATGAAGGGGCTATATCTTGAAGAAAATCAGTGTCTTGAAAACAATTAAACAATCAGGTTTTACCTTGCTGGAATTGCTGGTGGTGATGGTGATCATCGGTTTGCTGGCAGGCTATGTCGGCCCCAAATACTTTGCCCAGATCGGCAAATCAGAAACCAAAACCGCCAAGGCACAGATCGAAGCGTTGTCACGCGCACTGGATACTTATCGCCTGGATGTCGGGCATTACCCAACTAGCGAGCAAGGCCTGGCCGCACTCAATCGTAACCCTGATAACGAGCCTAAATGGCAGGGGCCCTATCTTGCAAAAGGCGTGCCGGCTGACCCCTGGGGCAGGCAATATCAATATCGTTATCCCGGTGAGCATGGTGATTATGATGTGTGGAGTCTGGGCAGCGATGGCGTCGCGGGCGGGCAGGATGCGGATAGTGATGTTGGTAACTGGTGATAACAGTCATTGTTAACCATGCCAGTCAAGAAAGCAGGCATGCATGAAATTTGAGCTAAAAGTCATGCAAGGCACACAGGTGAGTTGGCTGTCGCTGGAGGCGGCAGACCAGCAATCTGCGCGTCAGCAGGCACAGGCACAAGGCTATGGCATCTTGCAGATCCGCCAGGCGGATGCCGCAGGCTGGCTGCCGAAATGGCCGTTCAACAAGCAACGTTTTAATCTGAGCTTATTTAGCCAGGAGTTGCTGGCATTGCTGGAATCCGGGCTCAGCCTGATTGAAGCGATTGAAGGCCTGGCCGAAAAAGAGCAGCACGACCAGTCACGCTATGTGTTGACACGTCTCAGTACTTCTTTATATGAAGGCCTGCCATTGTCACAGGCGCTGGCGATGCAACCGGAAGTGTTCAGTGCCTTATATGTCGCATTGATACGCGCCAGCGAGCGCACCGGTGATATGGCGCAAGCCTTGCGGCGGCATGTGGCCTACCAAGCGCAAGTGGAGGCCATCCGCAAAAAAATCATTTCTGCTTCCATCTACCCGGTGTTGCTGATTGTCGTTGGCGGCATGGTCGTATTGTTCCTGCTCGGGTATGTGGTGCCACGCTTCAGCACGATTTATGAAAGTGGCGGCGATAACCTGCCCTGGGCCAGCCGCATGTTATTGCGCTGGGGGCAATTGCTACAAGGCCATGGTGAATTAGTGTTGTTGGGCACCGTAGGCATCAGCCTGTTGCTATGGCTGATTTTTTCGCGCCCGGCCAGCAAAATCTGGGTCATGCAACGCGTGTGGAGCATCCCTAGCCTGGGTGAGGCATTGCGCATTTACCAGCTGGCGCGGTTTTACCGCACTTTAGGGATGTTGTTGCAGGGAGGAATTCCCTTGCTCACCGCACTCGGCATGGTGCAATCTCTGCTGCCGCAAGAATTACAACAGGTGCTGCAAAAAGTGATTGCTGAAGTGCGCGAAGGCAAACAACTCTCTGCCTCGATGGAAGCGCACGGCCTGACCACCTCGATCGCCAATCGTATGTTGCGCGTGGGTGAGCGCACAGGGCAAATGGATGACATGTTGGGGCGGATCGGTATTTTTTATGACGAAGATACGGCGCGGCGTGTCGAGTGGTTGAGCAAACTGCTGGAACCGGCGCTGATGGTGTTGATCGGGCTGATTGTCGGGCTGGTAGTGGTGTTGATGTATATGCCAATTTTTGAGTTGGCAGGAGCCATCGAATGATGGCACCTCAAAACAAAAAGTACCATTGAATGATGGCTGCCCAAAGCAAAAAAAACCATCGAATGATGGCACCCCAAAACCAAAAGCGCTATCAAGTGATGGCTATGCAAAGCAAAGGAGCCATTGAATGAATATGCAGGATTTGCCAATGGCCGGCACAGAAGAGCACGCGCTGACAGCAGACTTGCTGGCTGAAGCCAAAAGCCTGGCAGCACAGACCGGGCGCCCTGTGATTGAAGTGCTGGAAGAATTATCTGCCTTATCGCCAGATGCGTTTGTGCTCGCCCTGGCCCGCCTCATGCATTATCCACCATTGAGCGCATTGGATCTGAATGCCATGCAGCCCCTGTTCGACCGCGTGAGCTTTAATGAAGCGACGGCCTTGCAGGCAGTATTGATGCAAAACGAGCAAGGCCAGACGCGGCTGGTGATTGCAGACCCGTTTGATCATGGCCTGCAATTACGCTTGCAGAACAGCGTGCGCTTGCCAGTGCAATGGTGCCTGGCGCACCGCAACGATATTGCCACCTGCTTGCAGTTCCACGAATCGCAGATGCGTGCGCTGGACCAGATGCACACTGAAGACGGATCCGCCAGTGATGACCAGGTACCTGTCGAGCAGCTGTCACTCAAATCCATCAGCGAGGATAGCAGCCCGGTGGTGCGGTTTGTCCGTTCTACTTTGTACGACGCGCTGAAAGCCGGCGCGAGTGATATCCACCTGGAATCCACCGTGCATGGCCTGCGCGTCAAATACCGCATTGATGGCGTGCTCAACGAAGTTGGTGGCCTGAGTGGCGTCATGCAGGCAGAGCAGGCAATCTCCCGGATCAAGGTCATGTCGGAACTCGATATCGCCGAGCGCCGTATCCCGCAGGACGGGCGTTGCAAAGTGCATGCGCTGGGCCGCGAAATCGATCTCCGGGTATCCATAATGCCGAGCGTGATCGGTGAAGATGCCGTGCTGCGGGTATTGGACCGCAAGGCGCTCAGCGAGGCACAAGGCATCAGCCTGGAAGTATTAGGGTTTGCCCCGGCCATGCTCACGCAGATCCGCACCCAGGCCGAGGCGCCGTATGGCATGTTCCTAGTGACCGGCCCGACCGGCAGCGGCAAAACAACGACCTTGTATGGCATGATCTCCGAGATCAATACCGGCCAGGACAAGATAGTCACCATTGAAGACCCGGTCGAATACCAATTACCCGGTGTATTGCAAATCCCCGTCAATGAGAAAAAAGGCCTCACCTTTGCGCGCGGCCTGCGCTCGATTTTGCGGCACGACCCGGACAAGATCATGGTCGGTGAGATCCGTGATGGCGAAACCGCACAAATTGCCGTGCAGTCGGCGTTGACCGGCCATTTGGTATTAACCACCGTGCATGCCAACAATGTATTCGATGTGATAGGCCGTTTTACCAATATGGGGGTAGATGCCTATAGCTTTGTATCCGCGGTGAACGTCATTCTGGCGCAGCGCCTGATCCGTGTGATCTGCCCGTTTTGCAAAGTGGATGATCAACCGGATCCTGAGCTTCTGTCAAAGTCCGGCCTGGATGCCAGTGCTAGCGCTCACTTCCAGTTTAAAAAAGGCCAGGGCTGTGGTCAATGCCATGGCACCGGTTACAAGGGCCGCAAAGGCATTGCCGAATTACTGTTGTTTGATGATGGCATGCGCGAGTTGATAGTAGCCAAAGCACCTATCAGCCAGATTAAGGCGCTGGCAGCCAAATCCGGCACCCGCTCCATGCGTGAAGCGGGCATGGCCTTGGTGCAGGCCGGTGAAACTACCTTGCAGGAGATCAATCGTGTTACAGCATTATCCTGATCCCGGCATAGATTGCCATGTCGCTGATAGCCGCCGCTGGTGGCAGGCACTGAGTGCGCCTGAGTTAAGGATCGTCATCACTTGCGACGCATTGGAAGTATTCACCTTTGAACGCCAGTGGTGGCCGGGCGGGCCACGTGCATTATTGAGCCATCAACAATATCCCCTGCCAGGGCAACCGCAGGATGCGCTGCCGCCCGAAGCATTATGGCAAACATTACGCGATGCACTTGCCGCGTTCAAACAGCAGCGCTGGCATGTGGTGATTGTGCTTTCCGATCAATATACGCGCTGGCTGATCTTGCCCTGGCAAGTCGAGGTTCGTAGCGTCGCCGAAAAGCAGGCGTATTACAGCCATGGCCTGCAACAATCATTTGGGTTTGAGATGCAGGGTTGGGACATTGCTGCGCAGGCTAGCGGCTATGGACAGAATACGCTGGTCAATGCCGTGCCGCCCGGTCTCGCAGAGCAACTGCATGCGTTATTTGTAGAAGCGCGTTTAACGCCGGGCATGATTGCCCCGGCCTGGATGTTGTCTGTGAATCAGGCGCTGCACAGCATGCGTCAGCAAAAGCTAGCGCATGCAGGCTGGATCGTCAGCCGTGAGTCTGACAGCTTGACCATAGGCTGCCTGGTAGGGGGTGAGTGGCAGCAAGTCCGCTATGTGCCTGTCGATACACAATGGCGGGAGAGCCTGAGCCAGTACTTGTTGCGCGAGCAGGTCATGCATCCTGACTGGGCGGCGTTGCCGGTGTATTTGCCACAGGCACAATGGAGTGGTGTGACGGCGACATCTTTGGCGCCATTTGCACTGGTCGATGTCCAGCCAGGGCACTGGCTGGGTGAAGCTTTTCACCAGCAACTGCGCAGGAGGCTGGCCTGATGCGAAGGTTAAAATTAAACCATGCACGCGGTCAGGTACCGGGGCCGGGTACGCTGGTCTCAGGACTGGTGTTGCTGCTGATTTCGGGTGCATTGATTGCTGTTTATAGCCAGTTGGCAGAGGACAATGCAGCTTTGCAAAAGCAGTTAGAGGCACGGCAAGTAGCGATTTCCCCAGTTGTAAATAAGCAGACAACCCTGTCGCTAGCCAGCAATCAGGCGATCACTACAGAAATAGCTGAAGCACAAGCACAGATTCAAACGCCGTGGATCGCTTTGCTGAATACGCTGGAAAAAGTACAGCAGCCGCAACTTTACTGGATGCAACTGGCGCCAGATGCCAAACGGAAACATATCCGCATGACGGTGCTGGCACCACATCGCCAGCAGGGCTGGGCGCTGGTGGCGCGTTTAAAGCGGCAATCCGCGCTGGCAGACGTCAAATTAAATGCCAGTGAATCCACCGACGTGAACGGATTAATGATGACGACTTTGCAGCTGGAGGCAGGATGGCTGTATTGAATCATGCCATGCAGCGTCTGTTGTTTCGCTGGCAACAAGGGCCATTGGGGCACCGCTGGGTGACGGTTTTGCTCATGGCCGCGCTGATACTGGCGGCACTGTTGAGCCATGCTTTTTTTACCCGGCATCAATTGCAACAGGCTATACAGCAACTACCTGCGCCTTCTACCTTAGCCATCGCACCTGTAAAGCCTGTTCTTTCTACTGCGGCACATTCGCTACAGCAATGGCCGTCAGAAGAAGAGGCGGACCGCATCAGTGGTGAAATACTGGCGCAGGCTGATGCCTTGGGCATGATTTTCGAGCGCGCTGAATTCCAATCTATCCCCATCGAACATGCCACTTTGCAAATACAACGTATCAAACTGCCGCTGAAAGGCGATTACCTGCAAGTGCGGCAATTTTTAAACCGGGTATTGCAGGCCTACCCCAGCCTGGCTGTGAGCCAGTTCAAATTGCAACGTAGCGATGTCATGCAAACGGCTGTTGAAGCCTATGTCGAATTCAGTCTGTATACGCGCAAACGGGAGCCAACATGATACTGCGCTGGATCATGTTGTGCGCACTGGGGCTGACGTTGTTGGCCTGCTGGTGGGTTGACCAAGCGGAGCAACCGTCGGATACCGGAGTCACCATTGCTTCTCCCCGCGTACAACGGCGCGTGCCTGTGGCACAAATCATGCCGATGCTGAAAGCTGAAAACCAGGCAGTCACTGAAGCTGCCGTGGTCGTTGCCGAGGAGGAGGCCGGGGTGAATTTATTCAGTGCGATGGTTATGCCTGCCGTAGACACAACAGCGGCGGCGGTGTCTGTGCCGATGAGCCCCTATACCTATGCTGGCCGCCTGCAGGAAGACGGGCGCTGGACGGTGTTTTTGACGGATGGACAGCAACAATATGTATTGCGTGAAGGCGACCGCTTTGCCGAGGGATGGAAGGTGGCGGTGCTCGATCAGCAAAAAGTCATTTTGCAACATGCGGCTGAGCGCTTTGAGATCAGGCTGGATAATAAGGTGGATAACGGGGTGGTGTTTTGAATCAGCAAATAATCAATAGAAAAAATAGTTGGCAACGGGTGTTTGCAATGACAAAGCCGATGTGGCTATTAAGCCCGTTGTTGTTGGCCAGTTGCGGCAACCTGTTCCCCACAGCGACACCTGGCGATGCCACGCTCGAGCAAGCGCGGATCTACGCGGCGCGCGGGCAAGATGATGAAGCGATTAAACTCTTACAGCCACTGGTAGATGCCAACCCGCGGCAACCGCAATATAAAAACTGGCTGACGCTGCTGCAAGAGAAAAAGCTGCAAAAGCAGGTGCAACAGGCGGACAGTTTGCTGGAAGCACAACAATATGACGCGGCTGCGGTGATTTATCAGCAGATGTTGCAAACCTCATCTACCAATCGCGCTGCCAGCGATGGCTTGCAAAAAGTGCAATTGATGCGTAAACATGCCGCGCAAATAGAGCAGGTAAAAACCGCCATTGCGGCAGAAGATTTCGCCGGGGGCGAGTTTCTGTTGCGCAATGTGCTGGCTGAGCAGCCTGCGCATGTAGAAGCGCGCAAATTGTTCGAGCAGCTGGAGCAGAAGAAAAGCGAGCGCGTAGGCATAGTGCGGCCTGTGCAATCGTCACTGAAAAAGAAAGTCACGCTGGAGCTGAAAAACACGCCGGTTAAAAGCGCCTTCGAGTACCTGGGCAAAGCCGGGGGCTTGAATTTTTCGTTCGACCAGGAGTTGAATGAAGGCATACGTGTGAGTGTGTTGTTACGGGATACGCCGATTGAGCAGGCGCTGGACGTGATTCTCACCAGTCACCAGTTGGGCAAGAAAGTCCTCAATAATAATACCTTGCTGATCTACCCGCTCTCGCGCGCGGCGCAATATGAAGAGCTGTTTGTACGCAGTTTTTATTTGACGCATATGGATGCCAAGCGGGCATTGAACCTTATGAAAACTGTCTTGCGTGCCAGTGATATCTATATCGATGAAAAGCTGAATACGCTGGTGATACGCGACACCATGGACAGGATCAAAGTCGCCGAGAAGCTGATCGCCTCGCAAGACCTGAACGAGCCCGAGGTGATGCTGGAAGTGGAGGTCATGGAGATCAACCGCCGCAACCTCGAAAATCTGGGCATACAGTATCCGAGCCAGCTTGGGGTCGGCGTGCAGGGGAATGCCCAGGGCAGTACCAGTGGTCTTCAGCCACAGGCGGGCGAATTAACGCTGACAGAGTTGCGCAACTTTAACGGCAATCTGGGCGTATTCACGATCAATGATCCGGCCATTGTGTTGAACCTGCTGCATCAGGATACAGATACTAATTTACTTGCCAGCCCGAAGATACGCGTGAAGAACCGCGACCGGGCCAAGATTCATGTCGGCGATAAGATACCGGTATTGACCAGTGTTGCCAGTGCCCAGGGCTTCGTCAGCCAGAATGTGAACTATATCGAGGTGGGCATCAAACTGGACGTAGAGCCGGTGATCCAGATGCAGGACCAGGTCAGTATCAAGGTCGCGATGGAGGTGAGTAATATTACCGACCAGGTCACTACCAGTACTGGGGTGCTGGCTTACACCATCGGTAGCCGTAATGCCAATACCACCTTGCAACTGCGCAATAACGAAACGCAGATCCTGGCAGGCCTGTTCCGCGATGACGAGCAAAAAGTACGGCGCAAGGTGCCGGGGCTGGGTAGCCTGCCTATCATAGGCAAGTTCTTCAGTAACGATAACCAGGACAAGCGCAAGAATGAAATCGTGCTCTTGATCACGCCGCGCATCATGCACAACATCACCCCGGCCAATTCGGTTTATAGCCTGATCCCTTCCGGCGTGGCGGCGACTGCCAATCCGGTGGGGGCGGGTGGCGCGCGTACGGTGCAAGCAGCAGAGCCCGTGACGGCGCAACCTGTGACGCCGCAATCGACCCAAAGCAGTAATGCCCGCACTGATGGCGGTTTTGGTGCACAAATCATGAACAGCACTGATACTGGCACTGTGCAGCCATAGGTTTGTGAAAAGCATGAGGATATTTGTGCCGCGTCGCAGAAACGGATTCACGCTGGTGGAATTGCTGGTGACGCTGGCACTTTTGGCATTGTTGGTGACTTCGGCCAGCCCGGTGGTGCAACTGAACAGCAAGCGTGAAAAAGAGCGCGAACTGAAACGCGCGTTATGGCAGATCCGCGATGCACTGGATGCTTACAAGGATGCCGTGGACCAGGGTTTGATCAAGAAAACTGCCGATGGCAGTGGCTATCCGCCTAACCTGAGGATACTGGTGACCGGGGTTGAAAATGCACAAGACCCGAAAAAGAAAAAAATGTTTTTTTTAAGACGTATCCCGCGTGACCCGTTCGCACCGGATATCACGCTGACTAATCTGCAGACCTGGCGTATACGTGCTTATGACGGTGCCCTTGATGAGATGGCGAAAGATGTATATGACGTGGCCTCCCGCTCGGGAGCCATAGGCATCAACCAGCAACCCTATAGTGAGTGGTAAGCAGATGAAACGCGGATTCACACTGATTGAAATGCTGGTGGTGCTGGCGATCCTGGCCATGCTGTTGACCATCGTCAGCCCCAAGTTCATGCATATGTTGCAGCGTTCAAAAGAGACGACTTTGCGGCATGATCTGCTGACCATGCGCGACGCTATCGACAAGTTTTATAGCGACAAAAACCGGTACCCTGAAGTCCTAGAAGAACTGGTTGAACGGCAATACCTGAAGGCAATCCCCCCCGACCCGATGACAGAGCGTAGTGATACCTGGGTGATCACTTTGCCGCCTAACATAGACGAGCAGGGCAGTGTATTCGATGTGCATAGCGGTTCCAACCAACTGTCGGGGGATGGCACGCCCTATGCCATCTGGTAAGCGATCACGCGCCGGATTCGTGCTGATCGGCATGTTTATGCTGGTGATGCTGAGCGGATTGGTCATGGCGCAGGCTGCCATGCGCTGGCAGACCCAGGTGTTGCGCGAAAGGGAGCAGGAGCTGATTCGCGTCGGCCTGGCCTACAGAGACGCCATTGGGCGTTATTACAACCAGACGCCAGGCGTGGTGAAAATGTTTCCACATACCTTTGAAGCGCTGCTCAATGATGAGCGGTTTCCAAGTCCGCGCCGTCATTTGCGCAGGCCTTATCTCGACCCGATCACACAACGGGAAGGCTGGGGCATTGTGGAAGCCCCCAGTGGCGGCATCATGGGCATTTACAGTTTGTCTGATAAACCACCATTCAAAATCAAGGGCTATCGCGGAGACTTACAGCATTTGAATAACAAACGCTATTACGGCGAATGGTATTTTGTGTATGTGCCGCCTGCGATTTCCGGGCAGAATCCGCTTTAACTGCCTTAGTCATTATTCCATCTAAAGTAAGCATTCTTAAGGTGTTGTCTCCTTCTACTTCTCGTTGCTCCATGAGTCGCTATATCTATCAATTCAAAATGTGACGCTTTTTTAACCTTAAATGTAAAAATATGTTAAAAACATGAGGTTTTTTGCTGCCCCAGCGATGAATATATGTAGACGCAATAAAAGGAAAAATTCCTCATGTCAATGGGTGTTTTTCCTGATGTTGCGATTGTATTCAAAAAAGATTGATTTTTTAGCTTGAGGGGTCATTCGTGGACTTAGTACCTGACATCGTAGATTTAGTGCTGTATTTACTGGGCGTGCTTTCGGTGGTGGTGTGGGCCATCATCATTATCAAAAGCTGGGCCTGGTACAAGGCACAAAGTGAATCCACTGACTTCCTGTCCGAGTGGCAGCAAACACGCAGCATCTACGAATTACCTTTACTCATCTCCAAAAGCGAAAGCAGCTTTGCCCGCCTCTGTAATGCCGGCATGAATGCCATGAACGAAGTCATGGCCAATTCAGTGCTGCGCCGCAACGAACGCCAGGAAGTCATTTTGCTTTCACTCAAGCAACAAGCGTATCTTGAACATAAACGCATGGATGGCGGTGTCGCTGTCTTAGCCAGCATAGGCTCCACAGCCCCCTTCATCGGCCTGTTTGGTACCGTCTGGGGCATCATGAATGCCCTCAAGACCATCACCGCCACTGGCTCTGCCGGGTTGGATGTCGTTGCCGGCCCGATCGGCGAAGCCCTGATCGCCACCGCCATCGGCATTGCCACCGCTGTACCAGCGGTACTCGCTTATAACTACTTTATGCGCAGACAGAAAGTACACCGTGCTGATATGGAGCAAGTCGCCAGCCGCTTCCAGTCCTTACTCACCCAATCCGGCGTAGAAAGCTAGGCACAGGCAAATGGCTATCTTAGGCGATGCAGAGCAAGAAGACCTAGTGAGCGAGATTAACGTCACGCCCCTGGTGGATGTCATGCTGGTATTACTGACGGTGTTTATCGTCACCGCCCCCTTACTCATGAATGCAGTCAAGGTCAAACTACCAAAGGCTAGTGCTGAAATTGCCATCACCGTACCTAAGACTGCGCATATCAGCATCACCGATGCGGGCGATGTCTTCCTCGACCAGCAAAAGCTGGCCCTGGACGCCCTGACCAGCAACCTGGGCACCTTGAAACAGCAGCAAGACCCGGCTGTTGAGATCTACGCCGATGAGCATGCCGAGTATGGCATTGTGGCCAAGGTACTGGCGGCGATACAGCGGGCAGGCATCAGCAAGTTCAGTTTTGTGATGTCACCGGAAGCGGGCAAGTAAGTCGATGCTGCAGATGAGGCCATTGCAAATGAGGCGATTACCATGACCAGCCTGGTGTTGATGGAGGATGAGAGCCATGCCAAGGTCTGGCGCGCAGTCGGCATCTCGATCGGGCTGCATTTGTTGGTGGTTGCTGTCTACCCGACACTCAGCCATATCACACTGCCAGCATTGCCAGATAAGCTGGAAATCGAATTCTTCACCATGAAAATGCCTGCTTCAAAGCCCAGTGAGCAACAGGTTTCTCCGCCGGTGGTGACCTCGGCCCCACCAGAGCCACAAACGACGACTACAACCGTCAAGCCACGTACAGCACCCCCGGTGGAGAATCAGAAGTCGGTCATCACGGCCCCCTCGCATAACGAGGCGAATTACCAGGTGCCAGAGCAGGCTTTGCCTGCAAGGGTGGAACCGGCTCCAGCCGTGAATACGACGCCTTCACCCAGTCATAGCGATGCGGCAAACCATACGGCGACTGAGTCAGTCGCCAAAGATGCCCGCTCGGCGCCTGCGGTCAATGCATCGGCGAGTAATGAGTCGGATGAACTTACCGCCAGCGATAGTGATGCGTGGGGCGATTATGGCGATCAGTTACGCTCCCTGGTCAATAAAAGTAAACAGTATCCGGCTATCGCAGTCAGGCGTCATCTGGAAGGTGATGTGACTATCCTGGCGCAGTTTGTGCGCGGGGAACTGGTGCAAGTATCACTGGTGGACACCAGCAAGCATGCACCGCTCGATGAAGAAGCCGTACGCATGGTGAAAAAAGCGATCGCGCAACTCGGCACCAAAGATAGTTTAAGAAGCAAAACCTTCAAGATCACCATCCCGGTTTCCTTTAGATTGGAATAAGTTTTATCACCGCTCTGCAGCAGGCATACTCGGAAAGCCAATCCCGCACTTTCTAAACGATGATGCCTGCATTTCACCCCCTGTACTTACCAACTTCCTCCGGTAAGTGCAGGGGATTTTTTTAAAATGCAGAAATAACCCCGCTTTATTGATTGATTTTTTCATTGCATAACCCCAAAGTTCTGGCTGGAAAAATCACCGGCTGACCGTTTACGTTTGTAAAGAAATCGTTCGCCATCTTACTGATTTTTTTAATTTTTTTAATCGACACGCGCTATTCGAAGGCCATGCAGGTATCGACAATCAAATTCGCGCGGTTGGTGAATCAGCTACTTTTTCCTGAGCGGCCATGTTCTTTTTTCTTGTCACTCAGGTTGTCTTATGCTACCTTTCAATGTGTAACAAATTTGTAACTAAACGTAATTTAGTTGCTACAGATTCAGTTCTGGGTTGGCAAACATGTTATCCATCTGCGAAACACAATGCATTGCAAAGCCAAACGCTTCCGCTTCTGCTGAAAGTGTCTGGAGGTTGTTGCTGAGTTTGGGCGTATTAACAGGGCTGATAGCCATTGCTTTTTTGCATATCGGTGCCTGGATGGTGTTGCCATTTGCTGGTTTGGAATTAGTGTTAGTGGTTCTGGCGTTTGTGTTGGTGTTGCGACACAGCAGTGATTACGAAAAAATCACGTTCGCCGAGGATCATGTTGAGATAGAACAAAGTGTATTGGGCAAAATAAAACACGTTCGCTTTCAACGATATTGGACCCGTATAACGCTCAGAGAAGGTGAGAACGGTAAAACGTCACTGTGGATCGGGTCCCATAATCAAGAAGTCGAGTTTGGACGTGACACCATGAACAACGCGCAACGCGATGAACTGGTGTCTCATCTCAGACGCACACTTCTCAAAACTAAATAACTAGATTTTGGAGCAGATTAGATGCAAGGAATGAAGAAACTCGGGGTTAGTGCTTTTGCACTGTTTTATTCATTAAGCGCACGCGCTGATTATACGTTCAACTTCCCAGAGCCAGTGACACCTATGGCGCTGGACACGCTGCATGTGCATAACAAGTTCATGCTGATTACCGCCGTGATCTTTGTGGTGGTGTTGGCAATCATGATTTATTCCATTGTGAAGCATCGCCACAACAAGGGTTATAAAGCCGTTGTTGATAAGGCACCCTCCACCACCATGGAGATCTTCTGGACTCTGATCCCATTTGTCATTTTGTTGCTGATTGACTTTGTCATCATGGGCATCCCGGCTTACCACAGTGTGGTGATGATGGAAGATACGCGTGACCAGTCAACCATGGTGATCAAAATCACTGGTTCACAGTGGCGCTGGCAGTATGAGTATCTCGACGGCGATGCCAAAGGCATCAAGTTCGTCAGCAACCTGGCGACGTCTAATGAGCAGTTGAACAATACAGAAGAAAAAGGCGAAAACTACTTGCTGGAGGTTGATAATCCACTAGTGTTGCCTGTGGGCGAGAAAGTCCGCATCCTGATGACCGCATCCGACGTATTGCATAACTGGTGGGTGCCACAGTTTGGTTCTTCACGTGTGGCAGTGCCGGGCTTTATCCGTGAGACCTGGGTGCAGGTTGAAAAAGCCGGTGTATATCGAGGCCAATGTAAAGAGTTATGCGGTAAAGGCCATGGTTATATGCCAGTGGTAGTGAACGCTGTTTCTAAAGAGGAATTCGCTGCCTGGGCAGGCAAGAAACAAGATGAGCAAAAAGCTGCAGGCGATGTCAAAGAGTTAACCAAAGAGGAATTGCTGGCACAAGGCAAAGTCGTTTACGAGAAAAACTGTGCGGTTTGCCACCAGGTGACAGGGGCAGGCTTGCCTCCTGCATTCCCTGCACTGACAGGCAGCAAAATTGCCGTGGGGCCGATTTTCGGGGCGGACGGCAAATATCAAAAAGACAGTCATCTTGATCGCGTACTGAACGGTAAAGGCGTGATGCCACCCTGGAAAGGGACCTTGAATGACACTGAAATTGCTGCAGTGATCACTTATGAGCGTAATGCCCTGGGGAATACCGCTTCGGTAGATGCCCTGGTGCAGCCGCCACAAGTCAAAGCAGCACGTGAATAATACTTTAAGAGATTTTTAGGAGAGCAACGATGAGTACTACTTCCGTAGCACATCACGACGAGCACCAGGAGCATCCTACCGGGATCATGCGTTGGTTGACGACAACCAATCACAAGGATATCGGGACCATGTACCTGACATTTTCACTGGTGATGTTTTTGGTCGGTGGCTGTATGATTCTCGGCATCCGTGCCGAACTGTTCAAGCCAGGCCTGCAATTGATGAACCCTGAGTTCTTCAATCAGTTGATTGGCGTGCATGCGCTGATCATGATTTTTGCGGCGCTGATGCCTGCCGCAACTGGTTTCGCTAACTGGATGTTGCCGTTGCAACTTGGCGCACCTGATATGGCATTGCCGCGGTTGAACAACTGGGGCTTCTGGATTCTGCCACCTTCTGCCATTTTGCTGACACTGCCTTTTACCCTGGCACTGTTTGGTATCGGTGATGGCGCGCTGGCAACCGGCTGGACTTTCTACCCGCCGCTCTCAGTACAAGGTGGCATAGGCGTGGACTTCGCTATTTTTGCCGTGCACTTGCTGGGGATCTCTTCAGTTTTAGGTTCCATTAACGTCATCGTAACCATTTTCAACATGCGTGCCCCAGGCATGACCTTGATGAAAATGCCATTGTTTGCTTGGGGCTGGCTGATCACTGCCTTCCTGTTGATTGCAACCATCCCTGTATTGGCAGGTGCTGTGACCATGCTACTGACCGACCGTCATTTTGGTACGCACTTCTTTGATGCGGCCGGGGGTGGCGACCCGATCATGTTCCAGCATTTATTCTGGTTCTTCGGCCATCCGGAAGTTTATATTCTGCTGTTGCCGGTATGGGGGTTCATTCCACAGATTCTGCAAACATTCAGCCGTAAACCAATGTATGGCTACAAAGCGCAAGTATATTCACTGTGGTCTATCGGCGCACTGTCAGTGGTCGTGTGGGCGCATCACTTCTTTACTGCTGGTATGCCAGTCCCTGCGCTGCTGTATTTTATGTATAGCACCATGGCGATTTCGCTGCCACTCGCTGTTTTATTCTATTGCTGGATCCGTACCATGTGGAAAGGGGCGATGAGTTTTGAAACCCCTATGCTATTCAGCGTGGGCTGGATCATCCTGTTCGGTGTTGGTGGTCTGACAGGCCTAGTGCTGGCTGATGTGGCCGCCGATGCGCAATATCACAACAGTTATTTCGTGGTTGCACATTTCCACTACACCTTATTTGCCGGTGGCATCATGGGCATCATGGCGGGTGTGTATTACTGGCTGCCAAAGATGACTGGCCATATGTACAACGAGAAGCTGGGCAAGCTGCACTTCTGGTTAACCGCCATTTCATTCAATGTCACTTTCATTCCGCAGTTCTTTGTCGGGCTGGCAGGCATGCCACGTCGTATCCCTGACTATGCCTTGCAGTTTGCCGAATTCAATATGATTTCGACAGTGGGTGCATTTGTATTGGGCTTGTCACAACTGCTGCTGGTTTACAACATCATCAGTTGCGCCAGAGGCGGCCAAAAAGCGACGGACAAAGTGTGGGAAGGCGCAATTGGCCTGGAATGGACATTGCCGTCACCGCCGCCTTATCACAGCTTCACCGAGCAACCGATCGTTAAGTAATCTTGCTTGAGGCCAGTGTCATTCAACGATAGTGAAATGGCACTGGTAGCAAAAGCATACTGGCAGAGAGAAATACAGGAAAAAGATTTTGAGCAACAAACCGAAGCAAAGTAACAATAGAAAGATTGCCTGGATTTTGGCTGGTGTGGCTATCGCATGGTATGTGATTTCAATGTTTACCATGTGGAAATAATGTTGTTGAGTATGTAATCGTGAACGAGCAACAGTCGCAGGCCAATAAAAAACTGGCACTCAAATTAGTGTGGATTGTTGCCGGTGCTTTGCTGTTTGCATTTGCATTGGTGCCACTGTATGACGTGATCTGCTCTGTGACCGGTTTGAATGGCAAAACAAGCAATATCGCACAGACGGCAACTGCCCAAAAGGTAGATGCTTCGCGTGAGGTGACAGTGCAATTCGTCTCTTCTGTGATGCCAGGGTTGGGCTGGAATTTCTATCCCAAACAAAGCAGTGTCAAAGTACACCCCGGGCAAGTGACCGTGGTGATGTTTGAAGCAAAAAATATTACGAGTGAAGTGGTGGCCGGGCAGGCGATCCCGAGTGTCACACCGGGTAAAGCCTCGGCCCACCTGAAAAAGATTGAGTGTTTTTGTTTTGTGCGGCAATCCCTCAATCCAGGTCAGGTGAAACAGCTGCCACTCAGGTTTTTTATCAGTGCGGATCTGCCGCCAGATGTGCATGAGTTAACGTTATCGTACTCATTTTTTCCGGCGAGCAATGATTCAAATTAATAATTGATGTGTGTATTAGGAAGTTTTGATTAAGGGCAACTTCTAAGCCAGACGTGGCGTGAGTAAAAAATTTTGACGCAGTATATATTGATATATAAGGATCAATTTTTTATGAGCAACAACGTATGGCGACGAAGAGGGGCTTAGGCAAAGCTTACGTAATTATAAAAATCAAATGATTGGGAGTTAGGCATGGCAAGTCATTCAGATAACCATTATTTCGTACCACATGGCAGTATTTACCCTGCATTCATTTCTATAGGCCTGCTCTCTATGGCCAGCGGTTTTGTATTTAACGTGACCGGCTCTGATTTGCGCGGTGATGGTTCCCTCAAGAATCCCTCACTAGACTATCTGGCGACGCCAGGCAAATACATGATGTACCTGGGCTTGGCGATTATTCTGTTCATGATGTTCAAATGGCTGAGCGATGTCGTCACCGAGAGCCTGACCGGGCAGTATAAAAAATGGGAAGACAAGTCATTCCGCATCGGCATGATTGTGTTTATCTGTTCCGAAGTGGCATTTTTTGCGGCGTTCTTTGGCGCGCTGTTTTATATGCGGGTATTGTCGGTGCCTGACTTGGCTTCCTATGCGCCGGATATTACGCCCTATAAGGATTTTCTCAATAGCTGGCCATCACAGGGTCCAGGCGGTGTAGTGCTGGGCGAGACGTTTAAGCCTAACCCTGAATTCCACCCGATGTCTTGGAGTGGTTTGCCTCTGATCAATACCTTGTTACTGTTGAGTTCTGGCGCAACCATTACCTGGGCGCATTGGGGGCTGATTAAAAACAACCGCAAACAATTGGTTGTGGGTTTGGCTCTGACAGTGGCTTTGGGGATTACTTTCCTGATCTGCCAGGCTGCAGAATATCACCATGCCTACACTGAAATGGGGCTGACACTGAAGTCCGGGGCTTATGGTGCCACTTTCTTTATGCTGACCGGTTTTCACGGTTTCCATGTGACGATTGGTACATTGATGTTGATCGTCATTTTGCTGCGCAGTATGAAAGGCCACTTCACACCAGAACATCATTTTGGTTTTGAAGGCGTGGCCTGGTACTGGCACTTTGTGGATGTGGTGTGGTTAGGCTTATATATCTTTGTCTACATGCTCTAGCAATACAAAAAGGGCGCCAAAAGCGCCCTTTTCTGTCACTGCAGATATTTAGTTGTTAGTAATCAAAGGCAGTTCAGTTAAACAAAAAAATCAGCAGGTGCAAAGTTCTAATGGCAGTTCATTAAAGCGTGTGGCCGATATAGCCAAAGTGGGCGGCAATAATCAGCAGCAGAAATAAGGTAATGGACAGGCCAATACGCATAGTCAAGGCTTTGACTGTGCGGTCAGAACCCTGTTTATCCTTGAGTAGAAATACCAGGGCTGAAAACAAACTGCCTATGATGACAAGTAGTATAAGAACTGTTGCGATTTTAATAAGCATGGTGTGATCCTGCGCTAAGTGAAAGCAAATAGTGAAGGCACATTATGGGCTGTAAGTAAGAAAATGCAAATACCTTTAGGATCGTATGTTTTGAGGGTGCGGCCGGTGGTGATGTTGGTCGTGGCTCTCCTGGTTTTTGGCTGTTTGAAATTGGGCATGTGGCAGTTGCACAAAGCCGAACAAAAGCAGGCGATTACGCTTGCCCTGGCTGATGGAAAACTCAATGTGGTCGAGCTGGCGGCGCAGGGTAAGCTGGACGAAGAGAGTATAGAGGCATTGCATACGCGGACGGTGAAACTGACCGGGCGTTATCTGGTTGAACAAAGTTTTTTTCTTGATAATCAGGTGGAGCAGGGGCAGGCAGGCTTTCATGTGCTGACGCCGTTTTTGTTAAATGATCAGCACACGGTCATTCTGGTGAATCGAGGTTGGGTGGCAGGGTTCACTGATCACCAGCAGTTGCCCGTGATTGCAACTAACCCTGCCGAGCAGACCGTGACAGGCATGTTGTGGCACCAGAAGAAAACTGGTTTTCAATTGAGTAAGCCAGATGCAACATGGAGTAAAGTACAACAGGTGATCGATTTTGAATATTTGCAGCAGCTACCTAAGCCGTTAGTGCCGCATGCTATATTGAAGCTGGATCCTGCAGTCGCGCAAGATGGATTTGTCAGGCATTGGGACGTACCCGCCGGGCAGGTCGAGAAACATTTAAGTTATGCCTATCAATGGTTTGGTTTTGCTTTGGCAAGCATCCTGATTGGTGTGTATCAAATGCTGGAAAAACGGCAGGAAAAAGATTAGTCAGGCAGGTTCATGCAAGAGAATTCAACTACGCACGTTTCATTGAATACCGCACAGCAGCGCAAAGGGCGCATGATTTTTTTACTGCTGGCGATTTTCTTCACTGTGCCTTTGGTAGTGGTAGTAGCGATGATCAAATTTGATTGGCGCCCCAGTGGCAAAAGCTACGGCCAACTGATTCAACCACCGGTTTCAATCGCTTCTACTACTCATTGGGTCACTGATGACCAGCAAGCTGCGCCGGCATTCTGGCAGGATAAATGGAGCATGGTGCTGATTGCTGGCGAATGCGATGCACGTTGCATGCAGCGTCTGTACGATTTGAGGCAAGTCTATGTCTCACTCTATAAAGACATGATACGCGTGCAGCGCGTCCTGATCACGCAACAGGCCGACACGCAACAGATTCGTGCGCGTTATCCTGATTTGCTGATCATCAATGGTGAGTCTGAGCAGGTGGCTGCTCTGGGTCGCATGTTGAGTGGCGGCGGGCAGAATACTTTGGCAGCGCAACGGGTTTATTTTATTGATCCGCTGGGCAATATCATGATGCAGTATGCCTCTGAGCAAGAAGCAAAATGGATACGTAAAGACCTGATGAAATTGCTGAAGGCTTCCTGGGCTGGTTGATGATGTTTAAACCATTAAGTGTGTTAGCCGTCATTCTGGCATTCTGCGTGGTAGTGCTGGGCTCCTATGTGCGCTTGTCTGATGCCGGCTTAGGCTGCCCTGACTGGCCAGGCTGTTATGGCGCCTTGTCTGTGCCGCAAAGTGAGTCGGCGATTCAGTCTGCGCAGCACGCTTATCCGGATAGGCCACTGGAGCATGCTAAAGCCTGGAAAGAAATGGCGCATCGTTATCTGGCTGGTAGTTTGGGGCTAGTCGTGGTTGGCCTGGCCTGGCTGGCGTATAAACACCGGCAAACAATCCGCACCAGCTGGCAGTTGTCTGCAGCCCTGGTAGTGTTGATCGTATTGCAGGCATTACTGGGTATGTGGACAGTAACCCTGTTACTCAAGCCAGTCATCGTCACGTTGCATTTGTTGGGCGGGATGAGCACGTTGGCAGTGTTATGCTGGATAGCGGTACGCAATACGGTACAGCCATCCATCGCTTTGCCAGCGCCGCAGCAGTGGTGGTTGCGGCTGGCATTGTTGGTGTGGTTGCTGCAAGTCATGCTGGGTGGCTGGACCAGCAGTAATTATGCGGCGCTGGCCTGTACGGATTTTCCAACTTGTCATGGCTTGTGGTGGCCGGGCATGGATATGCATGATGCCTTTCACCTCACGCGTGCGCTTGGTGAAAGCCGAGATGGTGGTCAATTGCATCTGGATGCCTTGACAGCGATCCAATGGGTGCACCGGCTGGGGGCTTTGGTGGTGCTTGCCTGGGGTATGGTCAGCATCAAGATTTTGTTACAACGCAAAACTGCCAGAAGCCTGGCATGGACACTGTTGTTTGTGTTGTTGTTACAAATCAGCGTCGGCATAGGCAACCTGCTACTACAGTTACCGCTGGTGCTGGCAGTGTTGCATAACGCGGGCGCTGCGCTGCTGGGCATCTGCCTGGTGGCTGTGAATGCAAGATTAATAAATACGTCTTATTAGAAAAGTTGGGGGATTAGTCATGCAAAGTATTTGGGTTACACAACTGACATCGGCCAAAATGAGCTTGCGTAGTTTTTATGCCTTGTGCAAGCCGCGTGTCACGGGATTGATTGTATTTACGGCGATCATAGGCATGTTCATGGCCACGCCCGGCATGGTGTCGCTACAGATATTGCTGGCAGCGACAGTGGGGATTGCCTTTGCCTCGGGTGCGGCGGCAGCATTTAATTGCTTAATCGAGCACAAGATCGATGCCATGATGGCGCGTACGCGCGCGCGGCCTATTCCGACTGGCCAGTTATCACAAATGGAAACATTGCTGTTTGCCAGTGTGCTGGGTGGCCTGGGCCTGAGTATTTTGTATTACTGGGTAAACCCGCTCACCATGTGGCTGACACTGGGGACGTTTGTAGGCTATGCCGTGATTTATACCGTTTTCCTGAAACCGGCGACCCCGATGAATATTGTGATCGGCGGCGCATCGGGTGCCATGCCACCTATCCTGGGTTGGGCAGCCGTCAACAACACCGTTTCGCCAGAAGCACTGGTGATGTTCCTGATTATTTTTGCCTGGACACCGCCGCACTTCTGGGCGCTGGCCTTATATCGCCGTGAAGAATACGCAAAAGTCGGCATGCCTATGCTGCCAGTGACGCATGGTGAGCAATTTACCCTGCTGCATATCTTGCTGTATACCGTGATCCTGATTGTGGTGTCTTTGATGCCTTATGGCCTGGGCATGAGTGGCTGGCTATACCTGGCTTCTGCGGTGTGCCTGAACGCTGTGTTTCTGTACTATGTGGTCAGCCTTTACCGTCGTTACTCCGACGAGCTGGCCAAGACGACTTTCAAATACTCGATTCTTTACCTGAGCCTGATCTTCGCAGCTTTGTTACTGGATCATTACGTGATCTAACGCGCTGCAAGCATCAAGAAAGTTTAGTGGCAGCATGTTGCAATGCTGCCACTTTCGTTTCAACGCCTAACAATGGTTGTGAGAGTTGCGCAAGCGTTTGCTCGTCTATCTGCTGCAATAGCGAACTGAACATGGCAGGTTTGCCATGCAGAAAGCCCTGGATAAAGTCACAGTTGATCACCTTGAGAATATTCTCCTGCTGGGCATTTTCCACGCCCTCGGCAATCAGTTGCATGTTCAGCTCATGCGCCATCTGTATGATAGAGCGGCACAATATAAAGTCATAGTTATCCACGCCCAGGTTATTGATAAATGACTTATCGATCTTGACATAATCCACATGGTATTTCTTCAGGTAGCCCAGGGCTGAATAGCCGGTGCCAAAGTCATCGATAGAGAGTTTGATACCGGCTTGCTTGAGCGCTTTCAGGGTATCCTGAACCACACGTGAAGGTTCGAGTAATAAGCCCTCTGTGATTTCAAAACAGAATAATTCACAAGGGATATTAGACCGTTCGAGGCGTTTGATAAACGCCATCAGGTGCTGCGGATGGGAAAACTGCACTGGCGATATATTGAGGCTGAGCTGTATGCCTTGCAGGCGCATGGGGTCTATGGTGGATAAGTCATGCAACACTTCGTTAAAAATCCATTTGCCGATCTCGATAATAATGCCTGAATCTTCTGCCAGCGGAATAAACAGGCTGGGCGGGATATTGCCACGTGTCGGATGCTGCCAGCGGATCAGCGCTTCTGCTTTGATCAGCGCAATATCATGCAGGCGGTAGATAGGCTGATACACCAGGTGCAACTCGCCATTTTCAACAGCTGAGCGCAGGTCGTGTGTGAGCGAAATACGCTCCTTGATTTCCTGCTGCATGGTTTGCGTAAAAAACTGGTACTGGTTTTTACCTGCACGTTTGGCGGCATACAAGGCCTGGTCGGCATACATCATCAAAGTTTCGGCAGAATCACTATGATCCGGGAACACAGCGATACCTATGCTGGCAGTGACAAAGTACTGATTATCATCGATATGAAAAGGCGAGCGCACCGTCTCAACGATCTTGGCGCCTATATCTTGCAACACTTTGATATCTTTTAACCTGGGGATCACCACCACAAACTCATCACCACCCAGTTTTGCCGTGGTATCGCCATCCCGCACGCAGGATTGAATACGTAGCGCCGCATTCTGCAACAGGCGGTCGCCGACCGCATGCCCGGCAATATCATTCACATCTTTAAAACCATCCAGGTCTATCAGCAGCAAGCCCAGTTGTTGTTGTGACTGCTGGCAATCCAGAATCGCGCTTTCTAGACACTGCTGCAACAGGTAGCGGTTGGGTAATTGCGTCAGGTAATCATAATTGGCCTGGCGCCAGATTTGCTGGCGCACTTCGGTTTCACGCCGTTGCGCACGCTGGTAAAAACGCCATAGCTGATAGACCAGTAACATGCATGCCAGTGCGAGTACCGTCATACCTGCCTCAATGGCCAGATGGCTGACCAGCTTGGGATCAGTGACCGGTGAAAGCTGTGCCAGCGTCGCGGCCGATGCCTGCTGCGTGAGTGCCAACGCAAACAATAATAGTGTTACAGGTAGTCTTCTAAGTGGGTTATCCATACCATTCTATCTTTGCGTTCCTTGCAATGATGGCTTGGTATCCGGGTAACAGTATTGAAAAGCTGTCGTCTGTTAGACCCCACACCAAGAGCTAACTGGGTTAACGGCAGGCTGGGGAAAAACTTGAGGCGGTGTGCAGGTTATTTTGCTGCGGATTATTTTGAGCAGGCACCTGCAGCGTGGCTGCAGGTGTGTGAGGCTAGTATCTGATGCTGATCTGCTAAATTATTTAGCGGACAAACAGGTTTTCATAAAGGCTTTACGTTCATCGCCTTTCAATGCCTTGGTTGTGGCATCAGCGTTACAGGTTTTCATTTTATTCTGTTGCGCAGTCAGGCCGGAATCTGCGCTACTGGCCGATAAACAGTCTTTCATAAAGGCTTTACGTTCGTCACCTTGCAATGCTTTGGTTTTGGCATCGGCATTACAGGTTTTCATTTTCTCCTGTTGCGGGCCTGCAGATACTGACAGACAGACAGAGGACAGCAACAGAGCAAGAACCAGTTTTTTCATGAAAGTCTCCAAACAAAAAAATAAACAGATAATTAAGTGATCCAGGTTGCCGGAGGCTAGCCTGTCATGCCATTCTGACACAGAGCAGAATACCTAGGTAAACAAAAAAATTGAACAATAAAGTTAAACAAAAAAGCCCGGCGATTAGCCGGGCTTGAAAGAGAGTGATAAAGGCTTATTGAACAGGCACGCTATGCAATGTGCCTGCTTTCATATCCGGCACCAGTAAAGACTGTCCATCCGCAGACAGACTGATATCTGCTGCTGACTGGTAGCCCTCGATAATACGTTGCGGCGTGGCTTTCGGCTCGCTTAATTGCCAGACATTACCGCCCGCCCAGTCGCTCACATACAGGTGACCATGCGCATCGCGGACCAGGCCGTCTGCACCACCAAAGCCCTGGTTGAGCAAGGAGACTGCTGCTTTTTTAGCACCCAGCTGCACCCTGAACAATTTGCCTGTGCCAAAGTCAGCCACTAACAAAGTGTCGGGGCCATCCATCAGCAAGCCATTTGGCCGTTTGATGCCAGCATTGCCTTTCAGCACTTCAGTCACTTTGCCGGATGCGATCTTGAAGATGCCAGCACCTTTGCCATTGTCATCGCCGCTGTCAGAGACATACACATTGCCCAGACCATCGATTTCAATATCATTCAGGAAAACCGGTTTGCGTGGAAATGCAGAAGTGTCCGCAATCACGGTTTGCTGACCGCTTTGTGCATCGATACGTACCACTCTGTCTACATCAGCGACATACAACTGGCCATTGAATACATCCAGGCCTTTAGGGTCATTCAAGCCATCCGCCAACGTTTTGCGGGTACCGTCTGCGGCGATCTGGGTGATTTTGCCATCACCCGCTTTACCAAATTCGCCGATTTCTGACACATACACGACGCCATTTGGGGCAGCAAATACAGATTCCGGCATGGCAAATCCGCTTAATGTTGTTTCACCTGTATTGGTCGTTGCAGCGGTAGCGGCAGATTTACCTTTTGCTTTGCCATCGTAGCTGACACGGTAAATCACACCATTGTAGTCATCAGACACTAGCAATGAGCCATCAGGTAATTGCAGCACATCGTTCGGGCGACCCCAGACTTCACCTTCGGCACTGAGCCAGCCGTCAATAAAGACTTTGGTTTCTTTCACTTGTTTCTGCTCGTCAAAAGTGACGCGCACCAATTGGTAGCCGACTGGTTCCTTACGGTTCCATGAGCCATGCTGTGCGATCACTGCATTGCCCTGGTATTCCGCCGGGAACTGCTTGCCGGTATAAAACTTGAAGCCCAGGTTGGCACTGTGCGCCTGAAACTCGACTACCGGTTTGGTCACCGCTGCTGGTGGGGTTTTGTTCTTCCAGTTCGGGTCGCGCGCATCGCCACCGGCAAAATAAGGGAAGCCAAAATGCAGCCCTGCTTTAGGTGCTGCATTCAACTCGTCATGCGGGATATCCGCGCCCAGCAAATCGACACCGTTGTCGGTAAAAAACAGGGTGTTAGTGCCTGGCTGGAAATCCAGACCGACTGAATTGCGCACGCCTTTGGCAAAGGTTTCTACCTGGCTGCCATCGGGGTTGAGGCGGATGATGGAAGCTTCGATGCCGGTCGGGTCGCAGATGTTGCAAGGTGCCCCTATGGTGACGTATAACTTGTTGTCAGGCCCGGCGGCGATATAGCGCCAGCCGTGATGGGCTTTGTTCGGTAGTTTGTCGTAAACCACTTCGCGCATGGCTTTAAATGGCAAGGTCAGGTCAAAATCAGGTGCGGCATAGCGCGTGATACGGTGTTGTTCGGCCACATACAAATGCCCGTCAACCATGGCAACGCCATTGCCTACCGTCAGGTCATCCAGGATCGCCACGACCTGATCTGCTTTATGGTCTTTGTTTTTATCGACCACGGCATACACTTTACTGCCACGGGTGCCGACATAGACATTGCCATTGGTACCCAGCGTCATCTGGCGCGCCCCTGGCACTTCAGCGTAAACATCGACTTTAAAACCGTCAGGTACGCGCAGTTTGCTCAGGTTGTCACGCACATCCTGAATATCTGCCAAAGCGCTGAATGACAGTGTTGCGAATATGGAACCGATCAGACCTTTTATCAATTGATTGTTCATCAAGCTTATCCTCTTCTCCAAAAAAATGATTACCTATGCAAGTTTGGTATGAGTAGTCTACGCAGTGTGAGGTTCTGCCGTAAGTTTAAAAAATATGAAATGATTGCCTATTTCTATTTGATAAATGCTTAATATAGCTAATTAGGTGTTATATTTATGCCTAATCACTTTGGTATTTAAATGATATGAGCAACCTTGATTGCTGCTCTGCCCACGACAGGGATAGAACCATTGCGCTGTTATCCAGCCAGACGCCGAACGAAGGGTTTACCCTCACCGCACTCGAAGGCGTCAAACTGATGCGCTGGAATCGGGCCATCCCGCGCAGCCCGGTGTTTTATGAACCCAGCATCGTGTTTGTCTGCCAGGGCAAGAAGATCGGCTACCTGGGTGGTGAGGTATATCAGTACAATCCGCAGCAATTCCTGATTCTATCGGTGCCGCTGCCATTTGAGAGTGAAACCATCGCTACGCTGGAAGAACCTCTGCTGGCGATCTCAATCCGCATTAATCTTTCCATGATCTCGGAATTATTATTAAGCGTGGAACATGACACGCCGATGAAGATCAATGGCAAAAGTGGCATTACCTCGACGCCGCTGGATGCGCGCTTATCCAACGCCGTGGTCAGGCTGCTGGAGTGCCTTCCATCCAAAAGCGATGCGACGGTACTGGGCCAGGCTATCATCCGCGAGATCCATTACCGCATATTGCAAACCTCGCAGGCATCCGCCATCCTGGCGGCACATAGCACGCACAATAATATGGGCAAGATCAGCAAGGCATTGCGCCTGATTCATGCCGAGTATGACAAAGAGCTGAATGTAGACAAACTGGCGTCAGAATCGACCATGAGTGTGCCTTCGTTTCATGCTGCTTTTCGCGATGTGACTGCGACTTCGCCTATCCAGTACCTGAAAATGACCCGCTTGCACAAGGCACGCTTGCTGATGGTGCAGGATGGTTTGAGTGCCACGTTGGCAGCCAATAAAGTGGGCTATGAGAGTGCTTCGCAATTTAGCCGCGAATTCAAACGCATGTTTGGTAAAAGCCCGATGGAGGAGGTCAGCGCCGTACGCAGCGCCCTGATTACAACGCCGAGTGAGGTAGCGGCGAAATATGTCACGGTGCAGCAGTAAGCAGTCACCACGAACCCGCCAACAATAACGCTAACCTGGCAGACAAACTCATAGCTTTAGGCAATCATTCAAGAAAAGCTGGCAATTACATTGATGGTTATTCTTTTAGACTTAAGTGGTTAATGCTGGCAGGTTTGAGTTTATCTTCCGGCATTTGATTTTTAAAGCTGCAATAAATTAGAGCTTCACTAAAAAGGACATGGAGAACGCAATATGGCATTAACTTTTAAAACAGCCGCCTATGGTGTACAAAATGCGACCACCCCGGTTGCACCTATGAGCATAGACAGACGCGAGCCTGGTCCGCACGATGTGCTGATCGATATCGAGTATTGCGGTATCTGCCATTCCGATATCCACCAGGCCAGGAACGAGTGGGGCGGTGGTTCTTTATATCCTATGGTGCCAGGCCATGAAATCGTGGGTCGCGTCAGCAAGGTCGGTGCGCATGTGAGCAAGTTCAAGCTGGGGCAATTGGTCGGGGTCGGCTGTATGGTCGACTCCTGCCGCCACTGCGCAGACTGTGATGCCGGTGAAGAGCAATACTGTGATGGCTCTGTATTTACCTATAACGCTAAAGACCCCAGACACGGCGGCCTGACCTTTGGCGGCTATGCCGAGCGCATCACGGTTGATGAAAACTTTGTTGTCAGCGTGCCTGAAAACCTGGACACCAAAGCAGTTGCACCATTACTCTGTGCCGGAATCACTTTGTATTCACCGCTTAAACACTGGAACGTACAACCTGGCCAGAAAGTTGGCATTATCGGCCTGGGTGGTTTGGGCCATATGGGTGTGAAACTGGCTGCAGCCATGGGTGCGCATGTGGTGATGATTACTACCTCAGCCAGCAAAGCAGCTGATGCGACCAAGCTGGGCGCGCATGAAGTGCTGATCTCCAAAGATGCTGATGACATGGCTAAACATGCAGCCAGTTTTGACCTGATTATTGATACGGTACCCGTTGCGCATGATTTAAACCCTTATATCGGCTTGCTTAAACGTGATAAAACCATTGTGCTGGTGGGGCCGTTAGACCCGGTAGATGTGCATGGTGGCAACCTGATCCTTAAACGTCGCCAGGTGGCGGGTTCACTGATAGGCGGGATTGCAGAAACGCAGGAAATGCTGGATTTCTGTGGCAAGCACAATATCGTCAGTGATGTAGAAATGATCGATGCCACTTATATCAATGATGCTTACGAGCGCATGCTCAAGAGCGACGTGAAATACCGTTTTGTGATTGATATTGCCTCATTGAAATCCACGGTGAACGCTTAGCCGCAAACATGGGTGGCAGTGGCTAGCCGGGTTTGGGATTTCATCTGTCTGAAAAACCTGGCTGACGCTGTTGCCAGCCCTGTATATCAACAAAAAGGGGAATGCACAGCCATTTGAATGTGGTTAGAAATAGCTGGCTTTGCTTGGAGGCAAAAGGTTTGCGCGGAAAGTAATACAAATTGGCGGGTTTGAACGCATAACACGATAGGTCGGTGTTAAGATGGTTATCTGTTCATTTCTCACTCAGCGCATGCTTGCAGAAAAACCTCCCCAAGGCCTGATGTCACTGGTGATATCGATTCTTGCGTATCTCTCCCTCACCCAAATTGACAAGGTGATGCACATTGGCCAGCAGGAATCGCTGGTGGTTTCCATTGTGTTTGTGCTGCTGATTATCAACCTGGCCTTCCAGCTGTCGTTTCAGGTGGAATATGTGGCAGAACGGCTGAAAGAGCCGTATGGCACCATGATACTGACCATCAGTGCGGTGATCATTGAAGTGGTGATCATTGTGATGATGTTAAGCCATACGGCTTCAACCACCTTGGCGCGAGATGCGATCTATTCGGCGGTGATGCTGGATATCAATGGCATTCTCGGCTTGTGTGCCATTGTGGGCGGTATCAAATACGGTGAAGTGGAATACAACGTCAACTCCGGCAATACTTATATTGTCATGATCATGACGGCGCTGGGGATCTCGATGGTGTTGCCCGCGTTTTTGCCGCCAGAACATTGGCGGCTTTATTCGATGTTCACCATCATCACCATGAGTGTGTTTTATGCGCTGTTCCTCAAGATGCAAACTGGCCGTCACCGTAATTATTTTAGTTACAGTGACCAGCATAGCAAGGAACAACTAGGCGAATTGGCCACCCGCAAGACCATCGTCGATGTCAGGCTTGCGATTGTGTATATCCTGGTGGGGATTATCACCATTGGCCTGCTGTCAGAGGAAATGAGCATGCATATGGATGCCGGTCTGACCGGTAGCGGCGTGCCACCGATTGTGGCGGCGATTGTGGTGGCGGTTATCGCCGCCAGCCCCGAAGTGCTGACTGCGCTGAAGGCCGCGGTGAATGACCGCATGCAAACGGTGGTGAATATCTCACTCGGCGCAACGCTGTCAACGGTGATCCTGACCGTGCCGGTGATCGAGGCGATTGCCTTGATCCAGAATAAACCGCTGATTGTCGGCTTATCCCCGACGCAAATGGTGATGACGTTTTTAACCTTGGCAGTCGCAACCATTAACTTGCATGATGGTGAAACCAACGCCATTGAAGGCATGACGCATTTTGTATTGTTTATGGCATTTGCCATGCTGGCCACTTTGGGCATGTAGTCGCCTGCATGGCTGGCTAATCAACCGACTGGCTTGATCGACAAGCTGGCTCGGGGAATCCCTGCTGTTTATAAAGACCAACAGCCTTCCAACTGGCTTTTGTATAAGTGAATCATGAGTACTCTTCTGGAATTACTGCAACAATTCGGCCTGGTGATCGTGTTCGCCAACGTGCTTCTCGAACAGCTGGGTTTACCCTTGCCAGCGTATCCCACCTTATTGCTGGCGGGTGTGCTGATAGGCAACGGGCAATACAGTTTAGGGACACTGCTGGCGGTGGCGGTGATCGCCGCCTTAATCGCTGATTCCATCTGGTACATGGCCGGGCGCAAATATGGCAAAAAGGTGATGGGCAAGTTATGCAAGATCTCCCTGTCGCCGGATACCTGTGTCAGGCAAACCGAATCGCTGTACCTGAAATTCGGCCCGCCGGCATTATTGGTCTGTAAATTCATTCCTGGCTTTGCTTCTATTTCCAGCGCCCTGGCGGGTTCTTCCGGCACGCGTTACCTGGTATTTGTGGTGATGGATGGCCTGGGCGCCGCACTCTGGGCCGGCACTGCCCTCTGGTTAGGTAATCTATTCAGTTCTGCGATCGATGAGCTGATGCTGACACTGGTGCAAATGGGCAAGTGGGGCACCTTGCTGGTGCTGGTATTGCTGGCTGCGTTTATTGCCTATAAATGGTGGGATAGACAGCGGTTTATCAAAAGCCTGCGTATGGCGCGTATCAGCATAGAAGAGTTGAACGAGATGCTGAACAGCGGCGCCGCGCCGGTGATTCTCGATACGCGCGCCCCTCACCTGATCGATGACGGCTGGATCCCTGGTGCGCAATTTATCACGCTGGAAAGTGCTGATTCCCTGGTGCTGGATATTGATGAAGATGCACCTGTGGTGCTGTATTGCTCGTGCCCCAATGAAGTCACTGCCGCCAAAGTCGCCAAAAAACTGCTTAACCGTGGCTATCGCAATATCCGGCCACTCACGGGCGGCATAGACGCCTGGCGCGATGCCGGGTTTGAGGTCGTCACCGTGCAAGTCGAAGACCTGGAAGCAGTCGCAAAGGAAAGCCATGTTTAATGTAGTGGGCATTGCACTCAAGCGCCCCTATACATTTGTAGTGATGGCGCTGCTGATCCTTATCGCAGGCACGTTGTCCGCGCTGCGCAGCCCGGTGGATATTTTCCCTGAAATCCGCATCCCGATTGTGGCCGTTGCCTGGCAATATACCGGCCTGCCACCGGATGATATGGCCGGGCGCATCACCACGCTGTACCAGCGCAGCCTGACCACCACCGTCAACGATATCGAGCATATCGAAGCCAACTCGTATATTGGCTTTTCCATCATTAAGATCTTCTTCCACCCTGGCGTGAATATCGCCACCGCCAATGCCCAGGTCACCGCCTTATCCCAAACCGTCACCCGGCAGATGCCTAACGGCACGACACCGCCGCTGATCCTGAATTACAACGCATCTACCGTGCCTATCATGCAGATTGCGCTGTCTGGTAAAGGGCTCACCGAACAAAATCTGGCCGACCTTGGCCTGAACGCTATTCGCATCCGGCTGGTCACTGTGCCCGGGGCGGGTGTGCCTTATCCTTATGGCGGCAAAAGTCGCCAGGTGCAAATCGACCTTAACGCTGGTGCCTTGCAGGCGCGCGGGCTGTCGGCGCAGGATGTTTCCAACGCCTTGGCCGCGCATAATATGATCGTGCCGGTGGGCACGCAGAAGATCGGCAGCATTGAATATACGCTTAACCTCAACAATGCCGCCGCCGAGATTGAAGACCTGGCCAATATCCCGGTCAAAGTGGTCAATGGCGCCACGGTCTATATGCGGGATATTGCACAAGTGCGCGATGGCAGCCCGCCGCAGACCAATATCGTGCATGTGGATGGCAATCGTTCGGTATTAATGACCATTTTGAAGAATGGTGCTATTTCTACCCTGGCGATTGTGGAAGGCATCAAAAGCAAGCTGGAAGAAATCAAACCCGGTCTGCCGGAGAACCTGATCGCCACGCCGATTAACGACCAGTCACTTTTTGTGCGCGCCGCGATTGATGGCGTGGTGTTTGAAGGCGTGCTGGCAGCGATTTTAACCAGCCTGATGATTTTGCTGTTTCTCGGTAGCTGGCGCTCTTCACTGATTATTGCCACGTCCATCCCGCTGTCAGTACTGGGCGCCATTATCGGCTTATCCGCCATTGGCGAAACCCTCAATATCATGACCCTGGGCGGGCTGGCGCTGGCGGTCGGGTTGCTGGTGGATGAAGCGACAGTGACCATAGAAAATATCAACTGGCACCTGGAACAAGGCAAACCGGTAGAGCAATCCATTCTTGATGGTGCCGCGCAAATCGTCACCCCTGCATTTGTCTCGCTGTTATGTATCTGTATCGTGTTCGTGCCCATGTTTTTTCTCGAGGGCATTTCGCGCTTTCTGTTTGTGCCCATGGCTGAAGCGGTGATGTTCGCCATGGCCAGTTCATTTATATTGTCGCGTACGCTGGTGCCCACCATGGCCAATTACTTGCTCAAGCCGCATGTGCACGCAGATACGCATGCGCAGGTGAGCAGTAACCCGCTGGTGCGTTTCCAACAAGGGTTTGAGGCCGGGTTCGAACGCATACGCGCCTCTTACAAAGCCTTGCTGATATTGGCGCTTAGCCACAGCCGCCTGTTTATGAGTGGCTTTATGGCGGTAGTGTTACTGTCATTTCTATTGGCGCCCATGCTGGGCAGTAACTTCTTCCCGGCGGTGGATAGCGGCCAGATCCTGATGCATGCGCGTGTGCCGGTGGGGACGCGCATTGAGGAGACGGCCAACCGCTTTGCGACCATCCAGAATGCGATTAAAAAAGTCATTCCTGCGGATGAAATCCTGACCATTGTCGATAACATCGGCATGCCTATCAGTAGTATTAACATGACGTACAACAATACGGGCGTCATCGGTTCACAGGATGGCGATATCCAGATCGCACTGAAAGCGCATCACGCACCGACGGCAGATTATGTGCGCACCTTGCGTGAAGTGTTACCCAGGCAGTTCCCGGATACCACGTTTTCGTTTCCGCCTGCCGATATCGTCAGCCAGATCCTGAATTTTGGCTCACCTGCACCGATAGACATTCAGATCCGCGGTGGCAAACTGGCGGACAATTTTGAATATGCCAACCATTTGCTGGCAAAGATCCGCAGCGTGCCCGGCGTGGTCGATGCCCGTATCCAGCAGTCACGCAGCCGCCCTGCATTTGATATTGCCGTGGATAAAACCCGTGCGCAAGAAATCGGTATCAGCACGCGAGATGTCACCAACAGCATGGTGATCAATATGGCAGGCAGCTCGCAGGTTTCACCCACCTATTGGTTGAACCCGGCCAACGGCGTGACTTATTCCATCGTGCTGCAAACCCCGCAATATCAGTTAGACAGCCTGAACAGGCTGGCGAACCTGCCTATCAGCGGCAGCAACGGGCAAACGCAAACCCTGGGCGGCCTGGCGACGTTTAAACGCAATGTCGGCAATGCGGTGGTCAGCCAGTACGATATCCAGCCCATGGTGCAGATCAATGCCAGCACACAGGGCAGGGACCTGGGCGCAGTCGCCAAAGATATTCGCGAGATACTTGATGCATCTAAAGACCAGGCGCCAAAAGCCGCCAATGTGGTGATGCTGGGGCAGGCATATACCATGGACCACGCGTTCACCGGCCTATTCTTTGGCCTGCTCGGCGCCATCGTGCTGATTTACCTGTTGATCGTGGTCAACCTGCAATCCTGGAGTGATCCGTTTGTGATCATCACGGCTTTGCCGGCAGCATTGGCAGGCATCGTCTGGATGCTGTTTGTGACCTATACCCCACTTTCAGTGCCGGCACTGACCGGTGCGATTATGTGTATGGGCGTGGCGACTGCTAACAGTGTGCTGGTGATCAGCTTTGCCCGCGAGCGGCTGGATGAACTCAAAGACGCAACCGCTGCTGCCATCGATGCCGGGTTTGTCCGTTTCCGTCCGGTGCTGATGACAGCCCTGGCCATGGTGATAGGTATGACGCCGATGGCGCTGGGTCTGGGTGAAGGCGGCGAGCAAAACGCGCCACTTGGCCGCGCAGTGATCGGCGGCCTGATTTTTGCCACCATTGCTACCTTATTGTTTGTACCGGTGGTGTTTGCCGCCATTCACAAGAAAACGCCATTTAGCCCTGTCAACAGTGCTAGAGGAGAGACTGATGACCATTGATGCACCTCGCCCTTCCCGCCGCTTAAAGTTGGGTGGCCTGCTACTTGTATTGCTGGCGATCGCCATCGTGATCATCGGTGTCACCACACGTGCCAGCCATCACGCCAAACTCAAAGACTGGACTGATCAGCAAGCCGTGCTTACCGTCAATGTCAGCCAGCCAGGCGTTGCTGCTGAAGGCAGTCAGCTGATATTACCAGGGCGATTCGAGGCGTTTGCACGTGCACCTATTTATGCGCGTGTCAGTGGCTATCTTAAGAGCTGGAAAGTCGATATCGGCGGCACGGTAAAGGCCGGGCAGTTGCTCGCAGAGGTAGAAACGCCTGACCTAGACCAGGAGTTGTTGCAGGCCAAGGCCGATCTGGCCAGTGCGCAAGCCAATGTCAGCCTGGCAGAAACCACCGCCAAACGCTGGCAGGATATGTTAAAAACGCAATCCATCGCTCGCCAGGAAGTCGATGAAAAACTGGGCGACTACAAAAGCAAACAGGCCCTCGTAAAAGCAGCTGAAGCGAATGTACAGCGTTTGCAAGCGTTGAAAGGCTTTGCCAGCATCGTTGCGCCGTTTGATGGTTCCGTCACCGCGCGTAACACCGATACCGGCGCGTTGATCAATGCCGGTAGCAGCGGTAGCACTGCACAACCTTTATTTGAAGTTTCCAACACGCGCAAATTACGTTTATACATTAATGTGCCGCAGAACTATGTCAGCCATATCCGCGCTGGCAACAAAGCGACTTTTAATGTGCCCGAATATCCTGAGGGCCGCTTTGAAGCCACCATACAATCCACTTCTGGTGCGATCAATGCATCGTCGGGGACCACGCTGGTGCAATTGCTGGTGGACAATGCCGCCGGTAAATTTCTGCCGGGTGGGTTTGCGAATGTGAATGTACAGCTAAAAGAAGCGGCCGGTATTTTAAGTATTCCCGCCAGTGCGCTGATCTTTGACCAGAACGGTTTAAAAGTGGCGACTGTGAATGCCGACAATCAGGTCAGCCTGAAAACTATCATCATCGCGCGCGATCTTGGTAAAACACTGGAAATCCAGTCCGGCCTGACGGCCGATGACCGGGTCATTGAAAACCCGCCGGATGGCGTGGTAGAAGGTGATTCAGTCAATATAGCAACCGCTCCTGAGGCGCCAAAAGCGGTTAATAAGTAGCGTTTAGTTCTGGGCTGGCAGAGATTAACGTGACAATATCAGCCAGGCACTCAGTGCCGCAGCTGATACACTTAAAAATATATTCACTGCCGGTGGCAGCCAGAAGATATGGCCGCGCGGTTTTTCCTGTGCGCCCAGTGTTTTACAGAACACCGCAAACTGCCACGCAGACAGTAAGGCTGTGCCCGCGCCTATCAGGATAAAACCGACTCCTATATACAAAGACAAGGTGCTTTGTGAGTCAGACAGCGGGCTCTCGTGCGCCATCAGCTTGATAAACAAGCCGAAGCGTTCAATCACAAACCCCAGCCCCATCAATGCGATAGAAGCACGTTGCCAGGCGAGCAAGGTGCGTTCGGCAGCAAAATAAACACGCGGATCGTCAAGATAAGACATCTGGGTCACTTATTTAATAATCGAGGTGACCATTCTACGACTTACCCAGACGTTGTGCCTAAGTAAGTCGCAGTCGTGTATAGGGTTTGAGATGCTTTATACCGTCAGGCAAACAGGCTGATGCCAAGTACGGCCAGCAGGACAACGCCAATGGCTAAAATCAAAAAGATAAAGAAAAAGACTTTTGAAATGGTGGCAGCACCAGATTCCACGCTACGAAAACCTAAAAAACCCGCGATGACGGATATCACAAAAAATACCAATGCATAGTAAAGCATCTTTCTGACCCCTTAGTTGGAAAGTGAATGTGATGAAATCATAAAAGGCAGCCCCCCGTTTGCGTATAGGGGATTGACTGGATTGCAGGTAGGAATCAACCTACATTAGGCGATGCGATATACGGAGTAAAAAGTCTGAAAGGGTGAGCGGTGCCATGCCGGTAATCCATTCAGGCGGCTGGTTTCAAGCCCTTTGGCACACAGGGGGCCAGTGTGCTGATGCATAGTGATTATCTGACACTGACCCTGATGACAGGGCTGTTTACTGAGTATGCGTGATACGTGGATTATTCATCTTCATTAAAAGCATCATGAAAATCTTCTGCTTCGACCACCGCTTTGGCGCGCATTTTCTGGATAAAAATAATGCCTTCGCGTGTGAGCTGGCTTTCGTTGGAGCGCCTGCCTTCGCGCACATCGCCATTGGCGGTCAATGCTAGGCGAAACACTTCCTGGTGATATCGTAGGCTCGCTTCGCCCAACCCTATTCTTTTACATTTTTCCAGGTCGAGCACGGTGATCAGATAATAGTTTGGGCCGCGTGGATTGATCACGCGTTTCAGGTCTATCACGCCTAATCGATCACTGCCTTGTGAGAGTGTGATCTCCTCGCCGGTGGCATTGATGGTGATGGTGTAGCTTAAACCATCTTTCGCGACAAATTCTTTTTGATGCATAACGCCTAGCCCCTTTTTAGCCATTTTATCTTTATAAAACCATTGTATAGGTGCGGCAGCAACGTGACCGCCTTGCTCTAATCATACACATTAGAAGATAAATGTCAGGTGTTTCCTTGTTTTTACAGGCAGCGTGCTTAAAACAATGCGGCTTTGTCATTGCCGGAATTAGACTGTAAAATCATGGTTTTCCCGATGTCAAGAATTATTAATTTGTAGTAAAGTATGTTTATGTAAATGATTAATGCTGTTGCGACCACAATACTCGCATTGTTTAAGGACAGAATGATGCATGAACAAGTATTTTTCAGCCTTCAAGGAATCAAGGTCAGTGACACTCAGTTTATTGCTGAAGGGCAAACATACCCGCTTGATGAAGTCACTTCAGTCCAGCATGGCCTGATCGAGCCTAAACGGGGCTTTTCCACATTCTGCATGTTATCGGGATCTTTCCTGATGATATTCGAGGATGTGTTCATGTTCGTCGGTGGCTTTTCAATCGCACTTGGCATGTTGGCGTGGTTTAGCGCACAAACGCTGTATGCTGTTGTCATTCATACCGCAGAAGGTGAAAAGCAGGCGCTGACAAGTACGGACAGTAATGATATCAGCAGGGTAATTCGTGCCCTGAATACCGCTATAATCAGCAGAAGCTGACAGTTCGGCCTAACAGCTGATGTCCTCATGATGACTGCAACGGCACCAAAGCCCCCGCAAAAGTGTTTTTTGTCGGGAAAATTTGATTCTCCGTGATGTGCCTTGCGATCAACCCTGGGCATATCAGAAACAAAGCGCGCGTTTTTACAGGGCAAGGCACATATGCCGTTGCTCTGAGCGTGCGATGTTGATGACATATTAAAAAGGACACCTGATGGAGGAGTTTATATTCTTCAGTCTTGAAGGCATTAAAGTCAGCAATATCCAGTTCATAGCTGATGGCTTTACTTATGCCTTGCAGGATGTGATTGCCGTAGAGCATGGGATGACAGAGCCCAGCCGGGTCTTCGCCACGTTTTGTATACTGACAGGCGCGTTCCTGTTTATTTTCGAAGATGTGTTCATGTTTGTCGGTGGTTTTGCCATCGCGCTGGGCATAGTGGCCTGGTTTACTGCAAAAACGCAGTATTCAGTGGTGATCCATACACCCACCGGAGAGCACCAGGCATTAAAGAGCGAAAATAGCCATGACATTGATAGAGTGATTCGGGCGCTCAATACTGCGATCATTCACCGGGAATAACTTTCGGATAGGTTTCAGAGTGCCAGCATGCGTGAAGATGACAATAAGCCCCTTTCAAAAGGGGCTTTCTATTATCAACCGTGGCTAGCGCAGAAAATTAGTATCAATATAATTAGTTACAATATACGTTAAAACAAATACCAATAAAAATAAGGCAGTCAGCAATGCGTCAGTATCCGTTCATTAAAGTCATCCTCAACATTGTCACGCTGCTTTCGGCCTATATTCTGTCTACACATTTATCGTTGGCAACGCCATTAGATGATGCGCATAGGGCATTTGCCAGCGGCAATCACACTTTGGCCAAAGACTTGTATCTGCCATTGGCCGAGGCCGGTAATGCTGAGGCGCAGGCCCACCTGGCCGAGATTTACAACACGGATGACAGCGTGCTCCGAGATTTGCCGAAAGCGGTATTCTGGTTTTTAAAAGCGGCCGAACAAGGGCTGGCGATAGCGCAAACCAATCTGGCTACCATGTATCTGTATGGTGAAGGCACAGAGCAAAATGTATGGAAGGCCGTTGACTGGATGCTCAAAGCGGCTAACCAGGGCGATGCAGCGGCGCAGAATAACCTGGGTATCATGTACCGGGATGCGCTGGGTGTGAACCGGAATTATGAGGAAGCCTTAAAGTGGTTCGATCTGGCCGTTAAGCAGGATTATTCGCCTGCATTCCGTAATGTGGCGGATATGTACAGGTTAGGTCAGGGTGTGGCAAAAAACAGGTATGAAGTGATCCGCATGTATCGAAAAGGCGCCGACAAAGGCGATCCGGCATTTATGATGGCATTGGCGCAGTTCTACTTTACTACTGCGCCTAAAGACTACCAGGAAGCCATTGTCTGGTTATCCAAGCCAGAAATGGAAGGCAATGCCCTGGCGCTGGAGAACATAGGCGTGATATATGGCATGGATGACAATGCGTTTAAAGATACTGAAAAATCACTGTGGTATCTGCAACGCGCGGGCGAACTCGGCCATGCGCATGCGCAATTAAACGTGGGGGTGGTCTATTACAAAGGGATAGGGGTGCCGGTCGATTATCAGCAGGCTTATCACTGGTTTTTAAAAGCAGCGAAACAAAAAGAGCCCACTGCCCAATATTATCTAAAGGCAATCTACAGCAAAGGGCAAGGCAGGAAAACGGATCTGGTGAAAGCACAAGTCTGGGAAAACCTGAGCTTTGAAAACGGTGTTGAAGCCGGGCTGAGAGATAGTTTTTTGCACGAGATGACGGCCAAACAAAAAACGCAGGCTGAAACATTGATTGCACTCTGTAAATCAAGCAACTATGCGCAATGTGAATAAGCCACTATGATCTTGTTAGCATTGAACACAGCCAGCCCCGCTTATGATGGAGATTGCATTTGCTCGCATCAAAATCTATTAAAGGCAGGTCAGTTTGCCAGCCACAGGGTTGACGCATGTTTCAGGTCGAGCTAACTATTAAATGCGTATGCTTTCAATTTTTAAACACATAAGTAAACAACATAATAAGGGGCGATAAATGCAGGCAGACGAAATAGAATATGTAGGATTTTGGACACGCTTCGTGGCTTCAGTAGTCGACACGATTTTAGCGATCATCGTCGTATTGCCTTTTATCCAGGTGTTTTATGGTAAAGCGTTCTGGGCGGATGGATTTGTGCTTGGTCCCATCGGTGATGTACTTTCCTGGCTGCTTTTCCCCGTGGCGGTGGTGATCTTTTGGGTCACCAAACAAGCCACGCCCGGCAAGATGCTTTTCTCGGCAAAAGTGGTGGATGCTGACACTGGCAATCCGCTGACCCCAGGTCAAGCCATAGGCCGGTATCTGGCCTACTACCTAGCAGTGATCCCATTCGGGCTGGGCTTTATCTGGGCCGCTTTCGATAAGCGCAAGCAAGGCTGGCATGACAAACTGGCAGGCACCGTGGTGATACGGGAAAAATAATGGACGCTGGCTGTTAGCTGGGTAGTTGGCGCGCTAACGGCTATGAGTGACGTTAGCAGTGTGTGCACGGCGCGAGGCTTCAAGCATGATGTTTTTAGCCATGACCGACCAATTATCCTGCCGCTTCAGTGCTATAGTGATCACTTGAAATTGACCCACACGCTAAGCAGCTATGTAAGTTATCCGATCTACTCAGCCATCATTATTAACAAGAGCTGCCATGCCAACGACATCATCCGAAGCGACGCCTTTTAAACCAGATCATCCTGAAATGCACTTTCGTGCCATTGCCGAGTATGCGCCGGTGATGATGTGGATCTCTGGTAAGGAAACCCTTTTTGGTTGGTTTAACAAGCAATGGCGTGATTTCACGGGTTGTGAATTCGCGCAGGCCGGGGATAGCGGTTGGGCAGAAAGCGTGCATGCCGAGGATATTGAACGCTGCCGGGATATTTATACGCAGGCGCTGGATGCCCAGCAAGCATTCACCATCGAATACCGTTTAAAGTGCCATGATGGCACATTCCACTGGGTGGCCGATAACGGCGTACCCACCTATTCCGAGCAAGGCGTTTTCATTGGATTTGTTGGCAGTTGCGTGATCATTCAGGAACGCAAAGACCTTGAAGCCAGGCTTGCACAAGAGACCGCAGCGCTGCAACAGCTACAACAGCAAAAAAATGCCATTTCTAGCAAATCTGAAACCCTCACGCAGTTATACGAAACCATTCTTTCTGCCACCCCGGACCTGATTTACAACTTTGATTTTTCCGTGCCAGAGCCGCGCTTTTCGTATGTCAATGCCGGCTTGGTGCAAATGCTGGGCAGGCCGTTTGACGAAATCGTTGGCAAGACGTTGCGCGAGTTAGGCTATGAAGACTGGCATGCCGAAATGCATCACAAAGAAATCGACATCGTACGCACCACCAAGAAACCGATACGTGGCGAAGTCGCTTTTACCGGCACGTTTGGCCGCAGGATCTACGACTATATCTTTGCCCCGGTATTTGGCAGCAATGGCGAAGTGGTGGCCGTGGCTGGGACCACGCGCGACGTGACGGAAAGCCATGATGCCCAGGAAATGCTCAAGAAAAACAAGGAAGCCTTGCAAGAGGCGGATTTGAAAAAAGACGAATTCCTCGCCATGCTGGCGCATGAGTTGAGAAACCCTTTAGCGCCGATTAGCGCCGCGACCCAGATCATGGTGCTGAGCAATTATGAAGAATCGCGGGTTAGAAAATCCAGCCAGATCATAGAGCGGCAAGTCAAACATATGGTCGGGCTGGTAGATGATTTGCTGGATGTTTCCCGCGTGACGCGCGGGTTAGTCAACATCGAGAAATTGCCGCAGGATATGGCGGCCGTGATTGCCAGCTCGCTGGAGCAGGTGCGCCCTTTGATCGAATCCCGGCAGCACGCGTTAATTGTTGACCTCACGCCACTACCTGCCAAAGTGCTGGGCGACCACAAGCGGCTGGTACAAGTCGTTTCCAACATACTCAATAATTCCGCTAAATACATAGAAAACAGCGGCCAGATCAAACTTGCCATGAAGGTCGAACATGGCGCTGTCATCATTACGGTTGCCGACAATGGCATAGGCGTGTTGCGTGAAGAGCAGGAATCCATCTTTGAGTTGTTTGCGCAGGCGAAACGCAGCTCAGACCGTTCTCAAGGCGGGCTGGGCATAGGCCTGGCATTGGTGAAAAGCATGCTGAAACTGCATGATGGCACCATCAGTTGCTTCAGCGAAGGCCTGGATAAAGGCAGTGTATTTACGATTACCCTGCCTTTATGGACTGAACAAGTCGCAGCAGAAAACAATACTGATAGCGTTGAGCAGCAACAACAGAAAATGTCTGTGCTGGTGGTTGATGACAATGTCGATGCCGCAACCACACTAGCGAGCTTTATAGAGTTGTATGGTCATGAAGTGCTGGTTGAGCATGACTCCCTGAAAGCGCTGGCTTTGATAGAGTCAGTACTGCCAGCGGTGTGCGTGCTGGATATCGGGCTGCCAAAAATGGATGGGTACGAACTTGCAAGACGTATCAAAGCCAATGCCGCGATGGCCGATGCTACATTGATTGCTGTCACCGGTTATGGCCGAGAAGATGACAAAAAAATGGCATTGCAATCAGGCTTTGATTACCATCTGGTGAAACCCGTAGATTTTGAACAGTTAATGAAGTTAATCAATGACGCGGCGGATAAAGCCGCCGCTTGAATGCTGTCACAGAGCGCATAGATATTTTTTTTATATCAGATGCCTGAAAGGGCTGTTTCGATTCTGCATCCTTTGATGAATGTCCATCGTTAAAGCTTTTATCTGGTGCAGAAACTGAACCGTCAACACTACTTCAAATGAATCTGTACAGCTTTTCGCAGAAGATCGCATCCATCTCCATAACAGAATGCAAATAAGCGGATATAGATTTGTGATCAGGAGTACTGCGAATATCCAGTACCAGATGGCTGCATAGTGATCGAATCCATGCGGAACCAGTTTGAACCCCATCATAAGCGTCAGTAAGATGAATATTCCGGCTGTGATCAACATGTATTGAGAGATCAATGTATCTGATTCTGTTTCAAAAAAGTCATACAGCTTGCCAGCGGTAAATGTAAAGTAAGTAGCATGTGAGTCGGTTGTATTTTTCACGAGTTTATACCTGACCCACGCGTTTTTCCTTTGTGCACTGTGCGATGAAAGCATGCCTATGAGATGTTGCAGGATACGTACTTGCTGCTGCATCGCCTTGGAGTCCTGCCTGGGGAACGCTTGAAATTTGAGCAGCGTCAGTCTGATGTTTTTTCGTATGTACTCAAAATAAATCGATTTATTGAGTGTGATGTATGCCAGATTGGATGCCACTCCCAACTCGCCCAGATAGGCGAGGCTGACCAAGCCTGAATCCATTATTTTCCCCTGTTAAAGTCCCGATAGCCTCGTTATTGTGTTAATTCAAAATGTGCAATAGGGGCTATTCTTAGTAACATCCTGTCAACCACAGTCTTGATGCATGCGGCGGCTGCCGTGTTATTAAACGTGGCAAACGCTTCACGCGTCATTTTGTCGGGTTCAAAACGGAAAGCTTTGTCATCGACCAAAATAAAATGATAGAGCAAGTTTTTCGCCTGCATATCTGCAGGATAAATAGCGATTTTGCTGGCTACTGATGCGCCAATTGAGTGGTGTAACTGCTCTAAAAATGGATTGCTGATTTTTTGAGTGACTGACGATTTTTCTAAATCCTCAAAAATGAAGTTAAGTTTTGCAGAGGCTGTCTGTAGAAATCTAGCAGCGGCATGCACAACTTCAGGGGATGTATATATATATTCGTCTTGTGGTCCGGCAAAGATGGTCACCGTCTGATCTGCGATTTCAAACAGCTTGACGATTAATATAGCGGCATGGTGTTCATCTACGCTACTTATAATTGAATTGCTGTTTGATTGTGCAAGGTCATTCAGCATGCTCACATAGTCAGTCATAATTCCCCCCGGAGTTTTTCGACATCATAACTCTGTTTTACTTAAATTAACAACAGTATGTGTCAGCCAGTGAGTCCTTGCAGGTTGATAAAAAGCAACATGCCCGCCATTGACAGCTGGATTGCTTTAAAAGGCAAGTGCATCAGAGGGCAGGGCAGATGTTGTTTCAATATACGCAAGCAAAAAAAGCAGCACAGCTGATTATTTCAACTGTGCCGAGATGAATCACAAGCGCAAACAAAGCAGGACAAACAATCAAAGTTTGCGCAGGTGAAAGCGTTATTTATCTCCGCCCGGAAAGTTTCTCCTCCAGCGCTTTCAGTCGCGCTTCTAGCACCACAATCTGCTCATCACGCCCCTGAATAGCAGGTATCACGTCCTCTGCTTTGAGTAGTTTGGGAATGTGTTTAGGGCAATTGGCATCCCAGGCGGTGATGGTGAAGATAATGACACGCTCTATCCTGGCTGGATATTCGGGCGAAGACAGGCGTGCGATAAGCGCATCATCGCCTGTGACAACTTTGGCCTCGCCCCAGACTTTGACGCGTTGTGCATTGGCATAATCCATCAAAAATAACTGTGCTTTCGGGTTTTCATCCAGATTGCCCGCTGTGATGTATTGCTTGTTGCCCGCATAGTCGGCGAAGGCCAGCGTTTGCTCATCAAGCACCTGCAAGAAACCGCGCGGGCCCCCACGATGCTGCATATAAGGTTGCCCCTGCGCATTGGCCGTCGCGATATACATGCTGGTTTGTTCAGCGATAAAATCTGCCAGCACTGGCGTTACGCGGGATTCCCACCCACGTGTACTTTCAAATTTTGCATAGCCAGCACGCGACCCCATTTCTTCCTGTCTTGCTTTGACGGCTGGCGTAAACGCGATATCGCTGGGTGAAACCAAAGCTGACATCCAGGTTGGGCGTGCATTCATGATCTTCTCCTCAATGTGTGAAACAACAATTGAATATTAATGAAGCACACGCGTGAGAAAAACCTGGCTAGTCGCAATACATTATTTCACCAGGAGAAATGTTCTCGGCCAGAGCAAGGCAGCACCATAGGCCCCCAATCATAAACGGAGCTCTCAAAAGCTGCTTGTACTAGCGATTTTCTGCTGAAGAGACAGGAGATGACGCAGTGACTGGCCAGATACATTGACTATCGGTGACGAAAATCGAAGTGCCTGGCGTATTTTCCATCATAAAACCACCGGTAAAATCGCCGAAAGAAGGTAAGAGTGTGATGCCTGCACTGTGGTGAAAGCATGGTAACACCAGGCGTTGCCGACCCTTGCCCAGCAAACGGAATGTGGGGTGGATATGCCCGGCAATCACATGATGGGTGGCATGTGCTGCGGGCATGTGCTGCAAGGCAAAATCCCCCAGCAAATAAGGCTCATCCACCGTTTCAATCTTTAGGTCTACTGGCGGGTCGCCTGCACTTTTATCATGATTACCGCGCACCAGAAGACATCGCATGGCGCTATGTTGCACGCGCCATTCGCGTAAAGCTGCTAGTGTGGCTGGCGCATGAGACTTGGGCGCATGCAGGAAGTCACCGAGAAAAATCAGCCGTTCTGTCGGGTATGCGGATAGCAACGTGTTCAGGCGCTGCAGATTGTGGCTGGTGGTACCCTGCGGTACTGGCTGCCCCAACGCCCGATAGGCTGCCGCCTTGCCAAAGTGCGCATCTGCGATCAGCATGGCTTTCTGCTGCGGCCAGTAAATCGCTTTGTCGGCCAGTAACAATAAGGTATTGGCACCGATGTTCAAAGAAAATGCATTTTCCATTTAGTGATTACCTGTTACTTAATTTACAGGGGATGTGTAGTGTGGAACCCGGCGGTTTTACAAAAAAATTAAATGCATGTTTTCAATCCAGCGCTCTCGCCGGTAGATCAAGCTAAATGCGTGTGAATTTTGTAAATCACTTACATTACACCGCCATTCTGGCGCAGCCAGCCTTCAGGCGAGTTGTTATCCAGGCTATGTTACTTTTATTCAACTATTGTTGAAATCTTAGCTTGCCTGGATACTGGGCTGCACCAGTCTGACGAATAAAATACAAAGTTATTCAAAATCCGTGCCTCGCTTTAGGCGGAATAATCCTGCTACGCGGTCGTTTGGCTATTGATTCACTTTCATTATCTTCTGCTTTGGGCAAGCCGGTTTTGCGTACACGTTCTCGCTTTTTATACACCTTTTCCTGCACATTGAATTTCGCCTGCGCATTGACGGTTTCTTCTGGTGTATAAGCACCCGCACCGGCAGCTTTTTCCAGGTCAGCCACCATGCGTGCGATACGGTCGGCCAGTTTTTCCGAACTGCTGCTTTCGCGAAAGCGTTCTACCAGCAAGGGGAAGGCAAACGGGGTTGGCCGTTTGATATGCATTAACTGGATCTGTTTGCTTTGCAGGTGCTGCAAGGTTGCTGACAGGCGCGCGATTTCCAGTTCTTGTTGCAGCACTTCTTCCTGCGCTTGCGTCAGCAATAAATTAGCCGGGTCGTATTTACGGAACACATCAAAAAACAGACTGGAGGACGCCTGCACTTGCCTGGCACTTTTGTGCGCGCCGGGAAACCCGGCAAACACCAGGCCAGAGATACGTGCGATCTCGCGAAAGCGTCTTTGCGCCAGCTCGCCCGCATTCAGGCTGCCGATGACATCCTGTAGCAAATTTTCACTAGTGAAAATCTCTCGCGTCAATATCGTGTCCCAATCCACCGGCGTGGCAGAAAGTAATTCCAGGCCGTAATCATTCACCGCGATGGAAAACGTGTTCGGCTGGTGTTTGCCAGCGCGCCAGGCCAATAAACTGGCTAAGCCCAGGTGTACGCTGCGCCCGGCGTAAGGGTAGAGGAACAGATGCCAGCCTTCGCGTGAGTGCATGGCTTCGGCCAATAGATTAGTATTGGTCGGCAGTGCTGACCAATCGCTTTGCACCTGCAATAGCGGTTTGATCAGCTGCATTTCCGGGCCGTCAAAATGGCCGTGCGCCGCGGCATCCATGCGTGCCACCATCGCATTGGCCAGCTCGGTAGAAAGTGGCAAGCGTCCGCCGTTCCAGCGTGGCACAGCGGCTTTTTTACCGCTGGCTTTACGCACAAATGCGGTCATTTCATGCACGCGCACCAGCTCCAGCAAGCGTCCGCCAAACAGGAAATGATCCCCGGGTTTCAGCCGGGCGATAAAGTTTTCTTCTACTGAACCCAGGCTTTTACCCGACGCACCTTTACTCCAGAATTTAACCACCATGCTGGAATCGCTGACGATGGTGCCTATGCTCATGCGGTGCCGACGCGCCAGCTGTGCATCCGGCACGTGCCAGATGCCGTGTGCATCGGGAATGGCACGGCGGTAATCCGGGTAAGCGGCCAGCGATTCGCCGCCGTGCTGCACAAACGCCAGCGCCCAGCGCCACTCTTCATCGCTTAACTGCCGGTAGGCATAACAGCTGCGCACTTCTGCCAGCAAGTCATCGGCGATAAAGCCGCCGCCCAGCGCGATCGTCACCAGGTGCTGCACCAGCACGTCCAACGGTTTTTGCGGCGATTCACGTGGCTCGACATTGCGGGCGGCGATCGCGTCTTGCGCGGCGACCGATTCGATCAGCTCCAGGCTATGCGTAGGCACCACGGTCAGGCGCGAAGCGCGTCCGGGCGCATGGCCAGAACGACCTGCTCGTTGCATCAACCGCGCCACGCCTTTAGGTGAGCCGATCTGCAATACTCGTTCCACCGGCAGGAAATCCACGCCCAGATCCAGGCTGGATGTGCAGACTACCGCTTTCAATGTACCCTGTTTGAGGCCGGCTTCTACCCACTCACGCACTTGCCTGTCTAATGAGCCATGATGCAGCGCGATCAATCCTGCCCAGTCAGGTCTCGCCTCGAGCAAGGCCTGGTACCAGATTTCACATTGCGAACGGGTATTGGTGAAGATCAGGCTATTGGGACTGGCTTCGATCTGCGCCACTACCTGTGGCAGCATGCGCAAACCCAGGTGGCCGGCCCACGGGAAGCGTTCAATGCCTGGTGGTAACAGGGTGTCTATCAATAAATCTTTGGCCAGCTGGCCTTGCACCAATACGGGGTTGGATGCGCAGTTCTGGGGTGGGTTTGGAATCAGCACTTCCATGGCGTGCTGCAGATTACCCAGCGTTGCCGATAATCCCCAGGTAATCAGCTGCGGCTGCCAGCGGCATAATCTGGCCACGGCCAGTTGCAGCTGCACGCCGCGCTTGTTACCTATCAGCTCGTGCCATTCATCGATGACCACCATTTTCAGGCTGGCAAAAGTGTCGGCAGCGTCTGGTCGCGTCAGCAACAGTGTCAGGCTTTCCGGCGTGGTGATCAGTGCGGTCGGAAGGCGCTTGGATTGCCGCGAACGTTCGGCGTTCGTGGTGTCGCCGGTACGTAACCCTATGCTCCAATCCAGGCCTAACTCCTCGACCGGCGCTATCAATGCACGTTCGGTATCTGCAGCCAGTGCACGCATAGGGGTGATCCATAAAACGGTTAGCGGCTGCATCACGACTTTGCATTTTGCTGGTTTTTCAGCCATCGCATCCGCCGATTTTTTAGCAGATGCCGCTGTCGGTTTTTTTAAGGCAAAGCGCTCAATGGCGGCCATCCACACCGCATAGGTTTTACCTGCGCCTGTGGTGGCGTGCAGCAGACCGGATTGACCGTTTGCCACGGCTTGCCAGACTTGCTGCTGAAAGGCGAACGGTTGCCACTGATGTGCAGCAAACCACTGGCGGCTTAATTTGAAGTGACCAGGCTTTGGTTTTTCAACCGTTTCCATAGGTAACGTCAATGTTGGGTCAGCTTGCAAGGTCATGGCTAAGCGGCACTCTTATTATCAATGCGTGACGCTTCGGGCAACAAGGCCTGCAAAGTCTGCAAGGTATCTGCTTCGGACACCGGTTTATCCTGACGCCAGCGGAGCATGCGCGGGAAGCGTACGGCGATCCCGCTTTTGTGGCGACTACTGAGGGCGATGCCTTCAAACCCAAGCTCAAACACCATGGTTGGCTTTACGCTGCGTACCGGGCCGAATTTCTCGACTGTAGTTTTGCGGATAATCGCATCCACTTCGCGCATTTCAGCATCGGTTAGCCCTGAGTAGGCTTTGGCAAAGGGTACCAGTTTGCGCTCGGGATTACTCTCAGGCGTATCCCATACGGCAAAAGTGTAATCGGTATACAGGCTGGCGCGGCGGCCGTGGCCAGTTTGCGCGTAGATCAGCACGGCATCTGCAGTGTAAGGGTCTATCTTCCACTTCCACCATACGCCAACATCTTTGGTCCGCCCCACGCCATACAATGCATCTTTGCGCTTGAGCATAAACCCTTCTACGCCCAGGCTACGCGAAGCTTCGCGCTGGCGGTCCAGGTCTTGCCAGCTATCCCCGATGACTAGCGGCGATAGCTGTAATTGCGGCTGACCACACGACAAAACCACTTTTTCCAATTGCTCGCGTCTGGCAGATTGCGGCTGTTCGCGCCAATCTTCTCCCTGCCATTCGAGCAGGTCATAAGCCAGTATCACCACCGGCAGGTTTTCCAGGATTTTGGCAGTTAAGGTTTTGCGGCCTATGCGTTGTTGCAGCAGGGCAAATGGTTGTACTTGTCCCTGATTTACTGCGAGATTTTTAGGGCCATTGATTTGATCTTCTATCTGGTTCGTATTGACTGTTTTGTCAGATGCATATTTCCACACCACCAGTTCGCCATCAATCACCGTGCCATCCGGCAGATTATCTGCCAGCACCTGTAATTCAGGGAAACGGTCAGTCACCAATTCCTCACCGCGCGACCACACCCATAACTGGCCATCGCGTTTGACCAGTTGTGCACGTATGCCATCCCATTTCCATTCCACCTGCCATTGTTCCGGGTCGCCAATCGCCGCTGAAAATTCGTCAGTCGGCAACTGTAAGGGGTGCGCTAAAAAGAACGGGTAGGGCTGGCCTTCGCTGCGCTCGTCACCTTGTTCATTCACCGGTGCGATCAGTTTCAGGTAATGCGCCGCCGTTGGGCGGGCAGATAAATCGGTATAACCGACCAGACGCTGGGCGATGCGTTTGGCGTCTATGTCGGCGACGGCAGACAAGGCGCGCGTGACCAGGAGTTTGGAAACACCCACGCGGAAACTGCCGGTGATCAGTTTGATGCACACGAGTTTGCTGCGCTGGTCCAGTTGCTGCAATAAAGGCGTCAATTGCAGCGTTAATACTTCGGGCGCCAGGCCGCGCAAGGGTAATAGTTTGTTCTCTACCCATGTGGCCAAACCCTCTTCTGAAGTATGAGTAGATTCGGGTAACAGCAACGCCATGGTTTCCGCCAGGTCGCCCACGGCATGGTAGCTCTCTTCAAATAACCATTCCGGCAGGCCTGCTACCGTCAGTGTCAGTGCGCGTAACAGTTTGGTGGGCACTAACTGACGCGGACGGCCACCCGCCAGAAAATACACCGCCCAGGCGGCGTCTTCAGGGGTGGCGACAAAAAAGTAATCGCGCAATGCCGCCAGTTTGGCATTGCTGCTGGTGGTGGCGTCCAGCCTGCTGTAGAGGTCGGCAAACGCTTTCAAACGGTCGCCTTTGCCATATTCATATGCTGGCTGCCTTCAGTCTCGGCAGGCAGTTCGGCTTCGGGTGGCAAACCTGTCGCATCAGTTTCAGGGGATATATCTGTCTCTGCCTCGGCCGCCTCTTCACCGTATTCGGTGACAAAAGCCTGCGCATCCAGGCCTTGCTCGCACAACCAGCGCACCATGGGGTGCACCTGCCCGTGCGTGACGAACACGCGCTGGGCACCGCTGGCCTGTATGGCCGTCTGTAAGCCTGGCCAATCGGCATGGTCGGACATGATAAAACCGCGGTCCACACCGCGCCGCCTGCGCGTGCCACGTAATTGCATCCAGCCGCTGGCAAATGCATCCGAGTAATCGCCAAAGCGTTTGATCCACGGCGTACCTTGCGCCGAAGGCGGCGCCAGCACGATACTTTTGCCTATCTGCGATTTGTACTGCATGTCGCCGACATACTGGGTCGCAGGCAGATAAACGCCCGCCTCGCGATAGACCTTGTTTAGCGGCTCTACCGCGCCATGCACGAGTATCGGGCCAATATGCGGATTCAGCCCCGACAATAACCGCTGCGCTTTGCCGAATGCGTAGCAAAACAGCACGCTGGCGCGATTGTTATCGGCATTGCTCTGCCACCATTGGTTGATGTCAGCGAAAATCTCATTCTGCGGTTGCCATTTGTAAATCGGCAGGCCAAAGGTGGATTCGGTAATAAAGGTATGGCAACGCACGCTTTCAAATGGCGCGCAGGTGCCATCAGCTTCCACTTTATAATCGCCCGAAGCCACCCACACTTCGCCCTTATATTCCAGCCGCACCTGGGCAGAGCCCAGCACATGGCCAGCCGGATGCAGGCTGAGCTTGACGCCATGGTGGTTGATGGTTTCGCCATATTCCAGCGTCAGCAGATTGATATCCGCACCCAAACGCTTGCGCAAAATGCCTTCACCAGCCGCCGCTGCCAGATAGTGCTGGTGGCCAGTGCGCGCGTGATCGCCATGCCCGTGCGTAATCACAGCGCGCTCTACCTGCCGCCAGGGATCGATATAAAAATCGCCGGGCGGGCAATACAAACCTTCCGGGCGTGCGATGACTAGTTCCATAGGACTAAAGGCCTGTCTGATATTGATGATTAAACATGCAAATGTGACAGCAGCAATGTCATTCGATTCCGCTTATTTGAAGAAAAAATGGAATAGTAAATACCTGCCTACAAGCAGGTCAGGCAATATCTGACAAAAGGAAAGGATGATGGGTCTAAGATGCAGGGAGGGTGGTGATGGAGCCACCTGGCAAGTCACAATTCGCATGCTTGCCAGGTGATGCTGATAACGTATAAATTATGTACGCCAAGGGTGCTTAGGCACATCACAGACACCGGCAACATTCACACCGGCTTGTGCCACCAGATGATCATTCTCCACCGTGTCACCGCTAACCCCGATAGCGCCGATCAGAATGCCTTCTTCATCGACGATAGGCAAACCACCCGGGAAAGTAATCAATCCGTCATTGGAGTGCTCAATGCCATACAGCGGGGAGCCAGGGATAGAAAGTTTGCCGATTTCGCCAGATGGCATCGCGAAATAACAGGCGGTTTTCGCTTTTTTGATGGCGATATCGATACTGCCCACCCACGCATCATCCATTCTGGTAAAGCTTTTCAGATTGCCGCCTGAGTCCAGCACGGCGATACACATCTTCACGCCTATCTGTTTGGACTTCTCAACTGCTTTTTCTATGATTTCTTGTGCGACTTCAAAGCTTACGTGCATATTGTTTCCTAAATTGAATGGAACACATACGACATTGTCAGCAAATTAAAATTCACTGTGGGTTGCGCTTATTCACTAAGGGCTGCGCTAAGGCCAGTAAAACTAGTCGATTATTTTCCTGGTGCAGTTTGCGTGGTTGGCTGAGCAAAGTTTTGCGGTTCCCTGTCATTGATAGGCAGGGGGTTGGCAGCTTCTGCCTTTGAAACTGACTCTACCGCATCACTCAGCGGCTCTGCGGCTGGAGGAATGTCGGCGGCATTCCAGCTGATCAGCATCAGACCGACCACCAGCATGCCAATCACATAAAAAACAATAGTGGCGATCCGATTGAATTTTTTATTCGTCATCTGTGACTCCGTATTGAGAACAACGCCAGCACTAGGGCTAGATCCCTGCATCCGGATTGCTGATATCGTTGGGAAACTGCTTGTTTCTGTCATCGATATTTTGCTTATTCAACGCCTTATCTTCATGAACAGCTTTCGATTTACTTCTCTCATAGCCACGCGAATCATCCGCCGGGTCAGTATTGGCCGGATCTATCGAGTCCGGATTCAAGGGGTCAAGGCGACTTTCATCGATGTGATGTACGCTGTGGACATTGGTATCTTTATTTAAAGCCATCTCTCTCTCCAGACGATTTGAAATTCAACACGGGGCATGCCATTGTCAGCCCACAAGTTTTTGAAACGATATGGTTCGAATCATCGCCTGTATGCATTTGTTGCGACAGACTGATAAAGCTGAAATGACTGTAGGAAAAATCGTACCGCCAGTGCTGCGTCGCGCTGAATTGTTTTTTTGCCTAGGCTTTACGGGAGAAAAGTCCTGCCGTGAGATTAGTTTCAGGCCAAATGAAACTTCATGCAGGAATTTATGTATATTCAATATCATGACCAACTCACATACGCCACAGTCTGCTGCTGCAGAACAGCCAGCCGATCAGCTTCCTCCATTATTTGTCATCATGAATGCCGGTTCTGGTGATACAAATGCAGAGACTGTTGCCGATAAGCTGGCAACATTATTTGCCGAAGCAGAGCAACCTTATGAGCTGTTTTTTTGCCGTCAGCCGGGTGACTTGCCTGAAATGACAAGCCAGGCCATCCAGCAAGCTAGCAAGCGTAATGGCGTGGTCGCCGCAGCGGGCGGGGATGGCACCATCCGCTTTGTCGCACAGGAAGTGATCGCTGCCGATTTGCCTTTTGGCATCGTGCCGCTGGGCACATTCAACTATTTTGCGCGTGACAATGGTGTGCCGCTGGAACTGGATCCAGCCGCCAAAGCGTTGCTTGCGGGTATACGCGCCCGAAGTGAACGGCAAATACAGGTCGGGGAGTTGAATGAACAGGTTTTTCTGGTGAATGCCAGCCTGGGGCTTTACCCACAATTGCTGGTGGACCGGGAAGCGCTCAAAAAGCAGCATGGCCGCAGCCGCATTGTTGCAAAGCTTGCTGCATTCCTTACCTTGTTAAAACGCGATATCCAGATGTTGCTGCGCATGGAACATAGCGGCGGGGAAGAGGAGAGTGGCGAAAAAGTCATTCCTGCTTCCACGATATTTGTGGGTAACAATGCACTCCAGTTGGCGGATATAGGGTTGGCTGCTGAATCTGAAAGCGTTAAAAATCGGCAGCTTGCCATCATCGCGCTGCCGCCTATGAGCGCTGGCAAACGGATAGGCGTGGCATTTCACGGCATGCTGGGGGTGTTAAGCAAAGCGCCGGAAGTCACCCATTTTGCCTGTCGTCAGCTGGTGGTTGAACCGCTGTCGCGTCGCAAAAAGCGTTTAGTAAAAGTCGCGATGGATGGAGAAGTTTCCCACATGCAGCCTCCTCTGACCTTCCGCGTTGGACCTAAGTGTTTGCGGCTGATCGCTGCTGTTTCGCCAGGAGACGAAACTTGAGTGTGATCCTGCATCTTTCCGATACCCATTTCGGGACTGAACAACCAGAAGTGGTAGCAGCGCTATTGCAGCTCGCGCAAGAGGTGCGCCCGGATATCGCTATCTTATCCGGTGATGTCACCCAGCGTGCACGACGCGACCAGTTTGCTGCCGCTCGCCGCTTTCTCGATGCACTGGCTGCGCCAGTCAAGCTGGTGATTCCTGGTAATCATGATATTCCGCTGTTTAATATTTTCGCCCGTGTTTTTAACCCGTATGGCAATTACCGCCGCGTCTTCGGGCGTGAGCTTGAGCCACAATTTTCTAATCAAGATGTCATGGTGATAGGCGTCAATGCCACCCGGCCATGGCGCCATGCGGATGGTGAAGTGTCTGCGAAACAGATAGAACGTATCTCACAACAATTGCAGCGCGCTTCACCCGGCCAATTACGCATCGTGGCTGTCCACCAGCCGGTGTTCGTCGAGCGCGAAAGTGATAAAGAGAATCTGCTACACGGCCATCAACAAGCCATAGCGGCCTGGGCTGCGGCCGGGGCGGACCTGATCTTAAGCGGGCATATCCATCTGGCATACATGCGTCATCTGGGCGAAGCTTTGCCCGATGTCACGCGTTCGCTGTGGACCATCTCCGCGGGTACTGCCGTTTCCAAACGGGTACGCGAAGGCAAACCGAACTCAGTCAATCTTATCCGCTATGACGCAGCGCAGTCGCGTAGCTGCCAGGCAGAACGTTGGGATTTTGATGCAGCATCTTCGCGATTTGTTGTTGCCGAAACCAAACTATTGGAGCTGTCGTAGTTTTATGCAATCACTGCGTCTGCATTTAACGGTTGGCATTTTAGTGTTGGCTGTCGCAGGATTGCTATTTGGGTTGATTGCCGCGAATGTTGTCAGCGGTGGCGCGCTGACAATCATCGATGTCCAGCTAGCTCAATGGTTGCATACGAACAGCACACCAGCGCTCACAGAAATCTTGCTGGTTGTCACGCACTTGCATGATCCTTTAGTCATTAGTCCTGTAGCCATTCTCATAGCACTTTATTTCATCTGGAAAAAGCAGTGGTATGCAATGTGGGCCGTCGTGCTCGGTATACAAGGCGGCATGTTATTGAATTTGCTGGCTAAGCAAGCGTTTCACCGGGCGCGCCCATCCTTTGATGACCCACTTGTTACACTCACAACCTACAGTTTCCCCAGTGGTCATGTCGTTGCCAGCACGGTTTTTTATGGCGTACTAGTAGCACTGCTGATTTCACAAACACGTTCATGGCGTCGGGCTGTTTATATTCTCATGACAGCTTTTGCAATGGTGGTACTCGTTGCATTTAGCCGTATGTATTTAGGCGCGCATTATTTGAGCGATGTGCTGGCGGCCTTTTTAGAAGCGATTGCCTGGTTAGCACTGTGTTTAATGGCAGTTCAAAGCTATCGTGTGCATCATGCAAAGAAATAGCGTTAAGTGATGGCCTAACGATCTCGCTTAGCTTTGTGCGTTAAAGCCAAAGTCTTTCCGTAACATCGTTAAGCCTGTGCAACAGCGATAAGTAATAGTTGGCAGATTCGCCTTAACGATCACCCAGTTTGCTAGTCGTTGCCGAAAAGAGGTAGGGAGGATTGCTGAAGTTTATCAACGTCAGTCCCTACTACGATCTGTACTGTATCTCCAATACTTAACAGACCACCGCGTAGGATGCGTGCGGTGATACCGCCATGGCCCCGTAGGGCATTGTAGCCCCCTCTGCCTAGTACTTGTTCCATTTTTGAGCAGGGCTCACAAGGGCCAGTGACCTCCAGCAGCACATTGCCAATCAATAAATGCAGCGGCTGATCTTTAAATAGTGATTTTGTCGCCAGCAGATTGATGCCGGAAACGATCAGATTACGCCTCAGCAAAGCCGGATTAATCTGGGAATGCCCCGTGAGCGCTGCGATCACTGGTAAATGCTCAGCTTGCAGCAATGTCACCTGTCGTTTACTTCCATTCGGAGCTGACGACTGGCGCAAACTTGCGCGATCTCCCTCTAATCCAAGGTTGGCAATCGCATGGGTTTGATCTTGTCGCAAACAAGGCTCACCACGCCCTGGGCGCAGGTAAATGGCATCCAGTCGTCCTGGCTGGCTAAAGGTCTGGGTCAATTGACGCAGGTCGAAGGTTTGCATGAATGCTAGTACGGATCGCTGCTAAAGCTATTTACTTACGATTGTTTTACCAATTGGCGCGAGTGAAATGCCAGCAAGTTTGAGGTGCTGAATCCCAAAAGGAATGCCGATAATGGTGATGAAACAAGCAAGTGCAGAAACAAGATGGCCAATTGCCAGCCATGCACCGGCAAAGATAAACCAGATGACGTTTCCAATAAACCCAAGCACACCGGTACCAATATCATCCTTCTGATTTAACACATTGCGACTCACTGCTTCTCGACCGAATGGTAAAAAGGTAAATTGGCCAATGACAAAACAGGCCTTACCCCAAGGGATGCCGATGATTGTAATGAAAGCCAGAATGCCGAAAAACCACCATGCCAGGCCCATGAAAAAGCCGCCAAAGATGAACCAAAGAAAATTGCCTAGTGAACGCATTTTTATCCCCCTGTTTTACTGTCTGTCAGTTTAACCTTTTTGTGTAACGTGGATTCTGTTTTAGGTGAGCGTGTCTTCATTCTTAATAGAATATCCGACTTTAAATGCGCTCTCTCAAAATTAAATTCGTCCCGTAAAGCAAATTTCTACAAGTTGTTGAATTTCCCGATTACGGTATACGAGAAATACCATGCGCTTTGAAGTAAATCCTCAGTATAGTTACTTAAGCTGTCAGGTTAAAAATGAAAAAGTCTGGCGAAGAGAGGAATAAATTGGGCGCGGATTGAGCACAAAAAAAGCCAAGTTAGTTATCACTATCTTGGCTTTGCTTTTCTGACTGGTGCGCCCGGCGAGATTCGAACTCACGACCCTTGGCTTCGGAAACCAATACTCTATCCAGCTGAGCTACGGGCGCAATCCGGCCATTATAGCAAATAAGTCGCGCTGCCCTTGTGTGAGCGCAGTCTTTTTGTCTGCCTGTGTGGGCATAAGTCGCCTGAAATAATCTTGTCATAGTGCCTGACTATGCTAGCTCTTGAAAAACGTTAAAGTTATTTAAGGATATTGCATTATGAAAGCCATGATTCTGGCTGCTGGTAAAGGCACACGTGTTAGACCGCTCACTTATGAATTACCCAAACCCATGATCCCCGTGTTGGGCAAGCCGGTGATGGCTTACCTGGTTGAGCATCTCGCTTTGCATGGCGTGGCGGATATCATGATCAACGTCAGTTACCTGCACAAAAAGATCCAGGATTATTTTGAGGATGGCCATCGCTTTGGAGTGAATATTGGTTATTCATTTGAAGGCGATATTGTCGATGGCCAGGTGGTACCGCATGCGGTTGGTTCGGCGGGTGGTATGCGCAAGATCCAGGATTTCAGCGGTTTTTTTGATGAGACGACGATTGTGCTGTGCGGCGATGCGGTGATTGACCTGGATATCACGCGTGCAGTGAAGGAGCATAAAGAGAAGGGTGCGCTGGCGAGCCTAGTGACCATGCAGGTGCCTATGGATAAGGTTTCCGGCTATGGCGTGGTGGTGACTAATCAGGAGGGGCGGATTATTTCTTTCCAGGAAAAACCTAGCCAGCTGGAGGCGCGCTCTAACTGGGCGAGTACCGGTATTTATATTTTTGAACCGGAAGTGCTGGACCTGATCCCTGGCGGGAGTGAGTTTGATATCGGTTCGGATCTGTTCCCGTTGCTGGTGCAGCGCGGCTTGCCTTTTTACGCGATCCAGCATCCGTTTAACTGGATAGATATTGGCGTGGTGGCAGATTACTGGCTGGTGATGCAACAGATGATGCAGGGTTTTTTCCCTTCGATGCCAATTCCTGGCAAGCAGATCAAGCCGGGGGTATGGGTGGGTTTGAATGTGCACATCGACTGGGAGCATACGCATATTGAAGGGCCGGTATATATCGGCTCCGGTTCGCGGGTGGATAAGAACGCACGCATTATTGGCCCGACCTGGATCAGCAACGGTTGCCATGTGCAGCGCGATAGCACAGTGATCCGTTCGGTTCTGTTTGATTACACGCGCATTGCGCAGGGTTACCAGGTGGAAGAGCGGATTGTGTGTGGCGAGTATTGTGTGGACCGCGATGGCCGCATGATCCATATTGATGACGAGAACTGCGACATCATTTGGACCGATGCACGCGAAAAAGTGGTGTATCCGCAGAACTACGCATACGCGCGGCTATAGAGAGAGTATGTACTCACAATTTTATTGTTTTTCGGTTTGATGATGTGGATAAACAAAGTCACTCTATAGTCTGCTGACTTCTGTTTGACACGCCAGTTTAAAGGATTTGTCATATTCGCTACGTATCCTCTAGGGACTTTTGAGGAGAGGCTACAATGAAAAAAATGACTTTAATGCTGGCATTAGCGCTGAGCTCTATCGGTGCTGCACAAGCCGCAAGCAATTATCAGATCAGCAAGGAATGGACGTTTGCCCACAGTGGTAACGGCTATCTGGCGGAGATCCCTGCCTATGATGCGATCACTAACACTATCTGGGTTGCCGGGGTGAAAGGCGTGGATGTATTGAACGCCAGCACCGGTAGCCTGGTGCAACGTATCGATACTAGCGCTTACGGCAGCATCAACAGCGTAAGTATCAGCAATGGCCTGGCGGCATTCGCCATTGAAAATAACACGCGTACTAACGCGGGTGTTGTAAAACTGTATGATACTTCGAGCAGAAACCTGGCCGCAGGCACGAACAGCTTTACCGTTGGCTCCTTGCCTGACATGGTGACGTTTACGCCTGATGGTTCAAAAATCCTGGTGGCTAACGAAGGCACGCCGGATACTTACGGTACACGTGCTGGCAACACCACCCCGCGCAATTACAACCCGGCAGTGAATGACCCTATCGGTAGCGTGACTGTAATTGATGTGGCGACACGTACCGTGGCAGCAACAGCGACATTCAACGGCGTGCCTACTTCTGGCACGCATATCCGCACCAATACCGGCATGAATTTTGAGCCGGAATACATCGCGGTGAGCCCGGATGGCAGCAAGGCCTATGTCACGCTGCAAGAGGCGAATGCGATCGGTATTCTGGATCTGCACACCAATACATTTACCAATGTGGTTGGCCTGGGTGCAAAAGATTTCAGCAAGCCTGGCAATACCATCGATCCATTGAATGATGGCAACGTTAACTTTATCAGTGCCAACGTCAAAGGCTTGTATATGCCTGATGGTATCGCTGCTTATTCCGCAGGCGGCCAGACTTATCTGGTCACAGCGAATGAAGGTGATTTCCGCGAGGATGATGCTGATCGTTCTGCGGCTAGTACGATAGGAGGCACTGGTGTGCTGGCGAATATCCGTATTTCAAATACCGATTCTTCACCGGGTGATTTATATGCCGCGGGCGCACGTTCATTCAGCATCCGTGATGCGAATGGTGCGCTGGTCTACGACAGTGGTGATATTCTGGATAAAGAAGCTGCTGCGCGTGGCATTTACGATGATGGCCGTAGCCGTGACAAAGGCGTAGAGCCTGAAGGTGTGGAGTTGTTTACACTGGCTGGCCGTACCATTGCCGCAGTTGGCCTGGAAAGAACCTTGACTGGTGCTATTGCCTTGTTTGATATCACTGACCCGACTAAAGTCAGCTTTATCGACATGATCGTGTCTGCGAACGATCTGGCACCGGAAGGATTGACCGCATTTACATTTGGTGGAAAATCTTACCTGGCATTTGCCAACGAAGGCTCTAACACCACTTCGCTTTACAGCATCAGCGCAGTGCCAGAGCCAACCTCAGCAGCTATGCTGGGCCTGGGTGTGCTGGCTTTGAGCGTTATGCGCCGCCGCCAGAAGTAATCATTTACTGCAGCATCACAAACAGCCAGGCATTGCAGTGCCTGGCTGTTTTGTTTTCATAGCAGCGATTGCACATGTGCGACCCTCCTAAAGCCAGGTTACGTTTCATGACACTGGGTTCTGCGTTATAATCGCGCAGGTAATTTCAAAATCAATGGGGCACAGATATGTCGGGGTACAAGGAAGGTTCAAGCATCAAAGAGTTAATCATTGTGATACCAGGCACAATTATCGGATTCACTCTGTTAGTGTCACTGTTAGCGTATCTTTTTGGCGTGATTGGCAGTGAGAAACCAGCGCCAGCCAAAGAGGTCGCTGAAGCGGCTGAGCAAAAAATAGCTGCTAATATCCAGCCGGTTGCGACCGTTGAAGTCGCGGCAGAGGCGGGTGAACATGTAGAAAAAAGTGGTGAAGAAATTGTAAAAGTCACCTGCGCAGCTTGTCATGGCACCGGTGCTTTGGGCGCGCCAAAAATCGGTAATGCTGGTGACTGGGGTCCACGTATCTCACAAGGTTACGCAACACTGGTGAAACACGCGATTGAAGGTATCCGCAGCATGCCACCACGTGGAGGCGGCGCGGACCTGACCGATCACGAAGTCGCCGATGCGGTGGCTTATATGGCGAACCAGGCCGGGGCAAAGTTTGATGCTGCCAGCTTGAAAGAGTAAACGCCAGCACATGCAAAAGCCGCTTGTCACAAGCGGCTTTTTTATTTTCCGGCGGCGCTTTATTTATAGGGCAGAATAGAGGCTGAGGTATTCTACGTGGCAGATAAAGTGACAGGCATAGGTGACACGCATGGCAAGATTTGCAATTGGTGATATACAAGGGTGTTATCACTCGCTGATGCAATTGCTGGCAGAAATAAACTTTCAGCCAGCGCATGACCAGCTATGGCTGGTGGGCGATATTATCAATCGCGGCAACGGCTCGCTAGAGGTGTTGCGCTGGGCTTATGCACATAAAGCGCAGATCAAGCTGGTGCTGGGTAATCATGAGTTGCATGCGATTGCCGTGGCGCATGGTGTGCGTCCCCCGCATCGCTTTGACACGCTGGCCGAGATATTCTCTGCGCCCGATGGCGGTGAACTCTTTCACTGGTTACGCCAGCAACCCTTGATGGTGCTGGAAGACGACTATGCCATGGTGCATGCCGGCTTGTATCCGCAATGGACGCTCAGTAAAGCCAAACGGTTGGCGGAAGAGGTCGAGGCAGTGTTGCGCGATGCAGATTACGCCACTTTTTTATTTGCCATGTATGGCAATGCTCCGGCGCAATGGAATGATGCGCTGGTGGGTATGGATAGGTTGCGCGCCATCGTTAACGCGTTCACCCGCATACGCTTGTGCAGTGCGCAGGGCGAGATGGAGTTCAGCTTTAAAGGCGAAGTGCCGGATATGCCTGCGGGCTATTACCCCTGGTTTCAAATCCCCAACCGGCATTCCGCTGGCGCACAAACGATTTTGTTCGGCCACTGGTCGGCATTAGGTCTGCACCAGGGCGATGGCGTTGTGGCGCTGGATACCGGTTGTCTATGGGGGCGCCAGCTCACGGCTTACAATCTTGATAGCCAGCAGGTGGTACAAGTGGCGCTGGATGAACGCGACAGGCCAGCGGCCGGTGGTGGTGATTAGCGGGTTGTTCGCATGATGGATCTCTGGCTGGTGGTCGTGGCTTCATTCCTGGCTGGCATCATGGATGCCATGGTCGGTGGCGGTGGCCTGGTCACGGTGCCGGCGCTGTTATCCACTTATCCTTCATTGCCGCCTTCGTTGCTGTTGGGCACCAATAAATGTTCCAGCGTATTTGGCACAGCAGTAGCTGCGATGCGTTATGCGCAACGGGTCAAACTGGATTGGGCCTGGTTGCTGCCGGCGGCGCTGGTCGCTTTTGCCGGTTCTTGGCTGGGTGCTTGGACTTTAACTAAAACGGATCCGCAATTCCTGCGCAAACTGCTGCCACTGATTTTGTTGTTTGTGTTGTTGCATACATTGCTGCATCGCCAGTTCGGCCTATTACATAGCCCTTTACGCACGCCGCGGGCCCGGTTGTTACTGGCCATGACTATCGGCGGCTTGATCGGCTGGTATGACGGATTCTTTGGCCCAGGCACCGGCAGTTTCTTTATTTTCCTGTTGATACGCCTGCTCGGTGTCGATTTCCTGCATGCGTCCGCCTCCTCAAAAGTATTAAACGCTGCCTCTAACCTGGCTGCCGTATTGTTGCTGTCGGCAACCGGGCATGTCTGGTGGCAGGTGGGTTTGGCGATGGCCGCCGCCAATGTGGCGGGCAGCTTGCTGGGCACGGCACTGGCACTCAAACATGGCGCAGTGCTGGTGCGGCGGGTATTTATTGTGATGGTGGTACTGCTGATTATGAAAGCGGGCTGGCAAGCCTATGCGGCATGATCAGGCAACTGCTTGCTGGCTTTGTGTTTGTTGATTTATTTGTGGCGCAGGGTAGAGCACCTGTGTGATTTCAGTATGTGCGAATTCGGCCAGTGCCTGGCGGCTCATTTCCCTGGCCATTATCGGCTGGCAAAAATGTAGATGTACTGTCGGTGAACGCATATGAATAAACGCCAGCATGGATTCAACCATGGTGGTTTCGCCGGCATACGCCGCGGCCAGGTTAAGGCTGCCATCCGGTTGCGCGTAGCGGATCGCGACCGGGATCACAATGGTATTGGCGTCAATGGCGGCCTGGATCAAGCTGCTTTTAAAAGGTAATACTTGCACGCCTTCTGTGGTCGTCCCTTCCGGGAAAACACATAAATTATCCCTGAGCTTCAAGGCATTGCTGGCGATCTGTACTACGCGCGCCGCATCGCGCTGGCGGGTACGGTTAATAAAAATGGTGCCGGATTTTCTGACCAGATAGCCAAACACCGGCCAGTTCCTGACTTCCAGCTTGGCGACAAAGCGCACCGGTAACAGGCTGTTGATGGAGTGTATATCCACCCAGGAAATATGGTTGGCGACAAATAACACGCCATGCGTGTCTTTGCCTGGCAAGGTGCCACTGGTCGTTAACCTGATGTTGAAGCAGTGTAATAAACGGCGGCACCACCATTGAATGATAGACATGCGTACACTGCGACTGGACACTGGCAACACCAGCGTTGCCAGTGTCAGGCCTATCAATACATGCAGGCTGATGCGGGCAATGCGCCAGCCGCGGATAAGAAATGGTGTTTTTGTTAAAGAAGGATGGCTCAAATTATTTCAGGAAATGCGCTGCATATCTGGGGTTGATACGTGAGAGAGGTAACAATACCAGCATATCCGCAGTATTAAAAGCCGGGTCCCAGGCTGGCTCGCCACAAATGTAAGCGCCCAGACGCAGATAGCCTCTGATCAATGGTGGGCAGGTGACTGGCAGAGATTGATCCAGCGCTTCGATCGGCAATGGATTATGCGGGAACACGCGATATTCAGCCGGTGAGAGATATTCTTCACGCAAGCTGCTGAATAGTGAAGCCGCCATATGGCCGCCATCATGCATGGAGATGCTGGCGCAACCTATCATGTATTCATACTGGCGGGCCATCATGTATTTGGCCAGGCCAGCCCACAGCAAAGTGATGGTGCCACCGGTGCGGTAATCTGCATGTACGCAGGCACGGCCGACTTCTACAGTACGATCACTCAGTGGCGACAATCTGCTTAGATCAAACTCACCGGCGGAATAATAACCACCCGCCAGCATGGCTTGCATCGGGTTGAGAATGCGGTAGGTGCCAACCACTTGTTGTGTCGCATCGTCACGCACCAGCAAGTGGTCACAAAAAGCATCAAAACCATCCACGTCCAGCCCATTAGTGCTTCTGATGTGTGCGCCCATTTCTTCGGAAAACACCTGGAAACGCAGGCGTTGCGCTTCGGTGATTTCTTCTGCGGTGGTTGCAAGTGCTACGCTAAGTGACGCAGCCTGCTTACGCGAAGGGTGGATGTTGTTTTGAATGTCAGACTGAGAAATGCCAGAATGACCCATGCCAGGTTGTTGCAAATCTTGCTCAAACATCACGCTTCTCCTTAGTGATTTAGCGAGATGATAGGATTGCGATGTGAATGATTGGTGACGATGTTGTGACAATTCTGTGACGAAAATGGCAACCTGCAGACAATAAAAAAGAGCGACCAGGTCGCTCTTTTAACTGCCAAATGTTGCTTCACTTAATGGCTGACGCGTGAAGTAGAGCCATTCTCTACAATACGTACACGGTCGCCGGGTGCAAATTGTTCATCAGCTTCCTGCACGATAGACACCAGGTTGCCACCATCCAGTTTGACGGTGATCTCATAGGCGTTTTTGCGTGTCACACCTTCTTCAATCGCTGAACCTGCCAAACCACCGGCAACTGCACCGATCACCGCGGCAATGATGCTGCCTTTGCCGCCGCCTATGCTACTACCGGCAATACCACCGACGGCACCACCAGCCACAGTACCTACCGGAGACTTGGTACCTTCCAGTTTGACGCTACGCACACTTTCCACCACGCCGGTTTTCACCGTTTGTGTTTTACGCGCTTCGTCGCGCGAGTAGACACTACCGGAGTTAGAGCTGGCGCAAGCGCCTAAAAAGCCTACTATGACTACCAAAGCAACCCACTTTAATGCATGCACTTTCATGTGTTTTCTCCTGTCCTATTTTCTCTTTATCAACTCACTATCGTTTAACTCGATGCCGGACGACTTAATGAAGGGTCTTCCTTGATCGCATCTTGTACCAGCGCATGGCTGTAAATACTTTCAATCTCTTCTCTGGTGGCAGTGTGGTTCTGGCCACCGCGATGTGCGATTTTAATCGCGCCCAGCGTGGCTGCCAAGCGACCACAGGTTTTCCAGTCCCAACCGCGTGCAATGCCGTAAAGCAAGCCTGCACGATAAGCATCGCCACACCCAGTCGGGTCTACTACTGCTTCTGCTTTAACGCACGGTATGTCATGGCGTTGACCATCCGCATAAATATGTGACCCTTCACCGCCTAAAGTCACAATCAAGGCTTTCACTTTGGCGGCAAGTTGCTCCAGTGTCAGCCCTGTCTTATCTTGGATGACCTGAGACTCATAATCGTTCACTGCCAGGTAGTCTGCCAGCTCAATAAAATAAAGTAATTCTTCACCATTGAACATCGGCAGGCCTTGTCCAGGGTCAAACATGAACGGAATGCCAGCTTCGTGGCATTCTTTAGCATGCTGGAACATGGCATCGCGCCCATCGGGGGCGATGATCGCCAGCACCGCATCTTTGGCATCGTTCACGCTATTGGCATGCGCCTGTTGCATGGCGCCAGGGTGAAAAGCCGTGATCTGGTTATCGTCGATATCGGTCGTGATAAACGCTTGCGCAGTAAACGCGCCATTGATGGTTTTAATGTGCTGGCGTTCGATCTTGTGCTGTTCCAGCCAGCTTTGGTAAGGCGCAAAGTCGTCACCCACTGTCGCCATGATCTGCGGCTGGCCTTCCAGCAATTGCAGGTTGTAGGCGATGTTGCCGGCAGTGCCGCCAAATTCGCGACGCATTTCCGGTACCAGGAATGCCACGCTGAGTTTATGGATTTTGTCCGCCAGGATATGGTTTTTAAACTGGTCGGGGAACACCATAATGGTGTCATAGGCCAAAGAGCCGCAAATTAGAATCTTCATGTGTCGTTTGAGGTTAGGTTAAATGTCGCGTTGAGAATGAGCGCTATTATTGCCGCCAGCTTATCTGCTGGCAAGCCTTAGTTGGCTCCGGCAAGGGTGATATGGCTTCAGGATTGCCTGATCGCCATATCAATCAGGGTTTTAGCTGCTTTTTTGGCCGACTTGATGGCGCCGGAACCACGTTTGATCTGTTCAGCCTGCACTGCGCCTTCAAACAGGATGGAAAGTTGCAGGGCCAGGCCATCGGCATCTTTAATCTGCGCTTCTTGCGCCAGCTGATGGATAAATTGACGGAAGTCGCGCGATTGCTGCGATGACAGCTGGTGAATGCGGTTTTCTTCGTTGGGGAATTCAGCCGAAGCTTTGATGAACGCCACGCCGACAAACGAAGGTGACGTGACCCATTCCTCAATAAAATCAAATAATTGCTGGATCTTGGCATCAGGCTTGTCGCTCAAGCCCGCCAGTTTCTCATTCATCCAGCTTTGAAAGTCGTGATGGCTTTGCTGCAAGACCGCCAGTATCAGTTCTTCTTTGGTTTCAAAGTACTTGTATAGCGTCATTTTGGTGGTGCCTGCGACTGCCACTATCGTATCCACGCCGGTGGAATTGATACCACGTGTCTGGAACAAGTCCGTTGATACCTGCAGGATTTTTTGCTTGAGCACACTCATGTGCTGGATTATAGCACCCTATACTAAACGGTATAGTATGCATATTGCATTCAATGCAATTGGCGGCCAGACTGAGTGTTCTGGCGATGTAGATTACCTGGAGTTAGCCATTAATTTGGGCGTGTAATTACATTGCACCTGATCCAATAGCTGGTTGACCAGCACCTGTTCATCCCTTTTGGTGGTGACATGACCGTTAATCACATTTTCGATATACACGCTTTTGAGTCTTTCCGGCAGATGTAGCGCTTCTATCAATCGGCAATCGCCATGTTTCATGGTTTCCAGGCGGCCGTAGATGGCTGCGGTTTCAGACGGGCTGGCTTCAAAAGAAAACGGATTGGGTGTGGGTTTTGGTGGCTCTGCTCGTTCAAGTGGCTCAGCCGCACTGGCCGTGCTGATCTCAATCGGTTGCGAAGTCGGCCAGAAATGCCCAGCCAGCACGCCGCTGAACAGTGCAATAGCGACGATGCTGTAGTTGCGCACCGCCAGCCAGTTGATTTCGCGGCTGGTCTGTTCCTTAATCAAGGCTTGCGCCGCACGCCGCGCATGGTGCAGGGCTGTGGACTCAGGATGGGTCAGTTTTTCCTGGCAGGCGCTGATCGCCATAAAATACAGCTGGTTAGCCAGCATCTCTGGCAGGCGCGCGCCAGCTTTGTGTGATTGTATTGTGAGGTAACTTTGCAGACGCCCGGCCTGCGCAGTGGGGTTGTGCGAGTGTGGCTGGCTGGCGAAAGGGCTGGAAAGTAAATCATCCAGAATGGAAAATAAGCCCAGCAATTTTTGCACGGGTTGCTTGCCGGATTTATCCAGCATGCGGATTAACCATTCAGATTGCAGCAGGCTTTCGAGCATGTTCTAAAATGGTTTGACCACCACGAGGATCACAATCGCCAGCAGCAGGAACACCGGGATCTCGTTAAACCAGCGAAACCAGGTATGCGAGCGCTGACTGGCCTTCGCAGCAAACTGTTTCAGCAATTTTCCACAATAATGGTGATAGCCCAGCAGTAGAAACACCAGCGTCAATTTGGCATGCAACCAGCCGCCGGTAAAACCGTAGCCTAGCCACAACCAGAGGCCAAAGCCTAATGCCAGTATCGAGAGTGGCTGCATAAATCGATACAGCTTTTGTGCCATCAGCACCAGGCGCGCATATGCTTGCGGGTCAGTCTCCATGGCCAGGTTGACGTAAATGCGCGGCAGATAAAACAGCCCGGCAAACCAACTGGTGACAAACAGGATGTGAAACGCTTTAATCCATAACATTAGTGGGCCTGCTGTTCTATCAATGCGTGCAACTTGGGGAAATCCAGCTCGCCTATGACTTTTTGCAGGCGGCGGCCTTGCGGATCATATACAAAGGCAGTGGGAGTGAGGTTGACATTGCCAAACGCCTTGACCATTTCGCCAAAACCATCGTGCATCACCGCGAATGGTAGCGCTTTTTCCTGGCTGTAATTCAGTACCTGGGCGGGTGGGTCATAAGGCATGGCCACCGCGATCACTTCAAAATTGCTGTCTTTATAGCGTTTGTAGGTTTCGATCAGGGTGGGCATTTCCTTGATACAGCCCGGGCAATCGGTGGCCCAGAAATTGACCAGCACGGTTTTTCCCCGCAGCGATGCCATGGTGATTTTCTTGCCATCCAGCGTGGTGAAAGTGACTTCCGGTGCTTGTGGTTTCTGCATCACAGCCATTGCCAGGCCAATAAACAAAGCCAGTGCAACCAGTGGCATGATCCATTTTTTGTATTTAAAAGCGTATTTAGACATGATGTTTAAATCTAGATTAAAAAACCTTAAAGCGGCTGTGTATCCGGCCTGATTCCGGCATGTTGCCATTCAACATGGCTTGAGATCAATGCATCGCAAATATATCTCTAATCGTGCTCAATGACTCAGCTCGGATTCTACTCTTGTTATCTGTATTCTTGCGCGGTTAAGCGAAATTCCTTGTGACTATCTTGCAATGATCAGACCATCAAATCCTGATTCGGTTTCGCAGTCAGCCAATTTGGGAAGTGATGTGCTTTGCTATTCGCACCACCATGTCATAAAAATGAACATGCTATAATTCTGCTGCCTCATTTAACGATCATTCCCCTCGGTTTCTTATGACACATCCAGCCAGCGCAACGTTAATTCGCGACATGCAAGCCATCGTCGGCAAGTCATTCGTGTTGACCACTCAAACAAAAATATCTCCCTATAGCAAAGGTTTCCGCTTTGGTTCAGGTGAGGCGCTGGCGGTAGCAAGGCCGGCAACATTGTTAGAGATCTGGCAGCTGTTACAAGCTTGTGTCGAAGCGGATGTGGCCGTGATTATGCAAGCCGCCAATACCGGTTTAACCGGGGGTTCAACCCCGGATGGTAATGACTATGACAGGCCGATAGTCATTATTAACACCATGCGTGTGAATGATATCCACCTGATTAATGACGCCAAGCAGATCATCGGTTTGCCAGGCAGCACCTTGTTTGGCCTGGAAGAAACCTTGAAACCATATGGGCGCGAGCCGCATTCGGTGATTGGTTCTTCCTGCATAGGGGCCTCTATCATCGGTGGCGTATGTAATAACTCTGGTGGCGCGCTGGTACAGCGCGGGCCGGCTTATACCGAGCTCTCACTGTATGCGCAGATTATCGCAGATGGCAGCTTGCAACTGGTGAACCACTTAGGCATTCAATTAGGCAATACGCCTGAAGAAATACTGACTAATCTGCAGCACAAGCATTATCGCCAGTCGGATATTGAGCATCCTGACAAGTTGGCTTCCGACAATGTGTATCACGAGCGCGTACGCGAAGTCGATGCCGATACGCCAGCACGTTTTAATAATGACGGCCGCCGGCTGCATGAGTCATCTGGCTGCGCGGGCAAGCTGGCGGTGTTTGCCGTGCGCCTGGACACTTACCCGATTCAGAAACAGCAAGTGTTTTACGTGGGCACTAATGATGCGCAAGTGCTGGCGACCATGCGTCGCGAGATCCTGACGCAATTTAAATCGTTGCCAGTCTCCGGTGAATATCTGCACCGTGATTGCTATGCCGTGACCAAGAAATATGGCAAAGACACCTTTTGGGTGATCAATACTTTAGGCTCTAAAGTCATCCCCAACCTGTTTAGCATGAAGCGCACGGTAGACCGCATCGCCAGCAATTTCAAGTTCCTGCCGGCTAAGTTGTCTGAAGTGATCATGCAATGGTTCAGCTACTTGCTGCCCAGCCATTTGCCTAGCCGCATGGAAGCGTATCACCAGCAATTCCAGCATCACTGGATCATCGAAATGAGTGGTGAGGGAATCGAAGAGGCACGTGCCTATTTGAAGCAGTTTTTCGAGAATCACCAGGGCGATTACTTCGAGTGTACGCAAGAAGAAGGGGATAAAGCCATTTTGCATCGCTTTGTCGCCGGAGGCGCGATTGGCCGCTATCACGCCCTGCATAAGGAATCACTGGGAGCGATGATGACAGTGGACGTGGCGCTGCGCAGAAACGAGGCTAAATGGTTTGAAGAGTTGCCGAAAGAGATTGATGACCTGATCGCCGCCAAGTTTTATTACGGGCATTTATTTTGCCATGTGATGCACCAGAACTACGTGCTGAAAAAAGGCGTAGATGCCAAAGCGTTGAAGCAGCGGATATTGGCCTCGTTTGATGCGCGTGGTGCCGAGTATCCCGCCGAGCACAATGTTGGCCATGAATACATTGCCAAGGAGCCGCTACGCAAGTTTTATCGTGTGCTGGACCCGACCAACAGCTTTAACCCTGGCATTGGTAAAACCAGCAAATTGAAGGGCTGGGCTGAGCGCTAATGGTTTAGTGTGTTTTGGCTGAGTCAATAACAAAAAAAGCCTTGCATCACTGCAAGGCTTTTTTGTTTGTAGCTAAAGAGCTGATTAGTAGAGCAATCTTAGTCTAATCGTGCCAGCCACTTTATCCAGTTGCTCAAATGCCAGTTTGGAGTCGATATCGGCCACATCCATCACCAGGTAACCAATGTCATTGCTTGTCATCAGGCTCTGCGCCACGATATTGATGTTTTGCTCGGCAAACAAGTGGTTGATATTGGATAACACGCCCGGCTGGTTATGGTGGATATGCAGCAAGCGGTGCGTATTCGGCTGTTGTTGCATGGCGATTTGCGGGAAGTTCACGGCGGAAACGGTCGTACCCGCGCCCGCAAACTGCACAAATTTTTCTGCCACTTCAATACCGATATTGGCTTGCGCTTCTTCAGTTGAACCACCCACGTGCGGCGTTAAGATCACATTGTCCAGACCGCGCAATGGAGATTCCAGCGGTTCGTCATTGGATTTTGGCTCGGTCGGGAATACATCGATCGCCGCGCCACGCAGTTTGCCGTTTTTCAGGACAACCGCCAGGGCTTCAATATCCACACAAGTACCGCGTGCGGCGTTCATAAAGATAGAGCCCGGCTTCATTTCTTCAAACTCGGCGGTCGACATCATGTTCTTGGTGGTCTCAAGCTCAGGCACGTGTAAAGACACCACATCAGACTGATTGAGCAGTTCTTTCATGGTACCTACCTGGCGCGCGTTTCCTAACGGCAGTTTGGTGATCACATCAAAGTAAATGACCTTCATGCCCAGGCTTTCCGCTAACACGGATAACTGCGAACCGATGCTGCCATAACCGACAATACCCAGTGTTTTGCCGCGTGCCTCATTCGAGTTCGCCGCTGTTTTCGGCCAGGAGCCCTGATGTACGGCAACGCTTTTTCTCGGGATATCACGCAGCAATAAAATGATCTGGCCAATGATCAGTTCGGCAACAGAGCGTGTGTTGGAGTAAGGCGCATTGAACACAGGAATGCCTTTGTCGCGTGCCGCGTCGAGGTCAACCTGGTTGGTGCCTATGCAGAAGCAGCCGATTGCGGCCAGCCTGTCAGCCGCTTCCAGGACACGCTTGGTGATTTGCGTGCGTGAGCGCAGGCCCACAAAACGTGCGCCCTTGATTCTTTCGATCAAGGCATCTTCGTCTAAAGCCGTTTTGACATAATCAATGTTGGTATAGCCTGCATTGTTAAGGGTATCGATGGCGTTTTGATGCACACCTTCTAACAATAAAAACCGGGCAGATTCTTTAATATTTGATTCCATACGCTACCTAAAGAAATGAATCAGTGGAGGAAAAATAAGCTCGTGAGTATAGCATAAATGAAATACTGTTATTGCGTAAAAGCGGGTTAAGCTGGCTGATTATTCATAACCGGATTCAAACGTGGCTGGGTCGGTAGATTGTTTCTGGGCGCGCCGTGCAGCGCTAACCGTGTTTGAGAGTGCCCGTATCGAACCGGGGCTGCTATAATTAAATAAAAGCCCTGCATGTGCAGGGCTTTAAAGCGTGATCAACCAGAACTTGATTGTTTTTGTCGTTTAAAAAGTCATCTTATTTTCGCGATTTAACGTAAACATAGATGCCTGCCCATGTCATGACTATGGCCATGACGGCAATCACGATCAAGCTCATCAAACCATAATCGGTAGAAAATAAATCAATCAGAATTTTCATCGTATGTCCTCCTGTAAGTATCAATACTTGCAAACAATGTATCTGATGATGATTTTGAACCCTTACGCCGACATGGTTTTTGATATAACGCAAACCTGATGCATGCTGCATCCTGTGAAATCACATTTTCACGCACCACTAACAGGAAATAGTTGATGAATTTGTACCCTTTATTAAAACCGCTACTGTTCAAGCTGGATGCCGAACAGGCGCATGACCTGACGCTGAAGTCGCTTAAACGCGCAGAGCAACTGGGATTGCTGGCATTGGCGGCTGGGCGCTTGCCTGATCAACCCAGGCAGGTGATGGGGCTGCATTTTCCTAACCCGGTAGGGCTGGCGGCTGGCCTGGACAAGAATGCCATGGTCATAGACGGCATGGCCGCACTGGGGTTTGGCTTCCTTGAAGTCGGCACCGTGACACCGCGCCCGCAGCCGGGCAACCCGCAACCACGCTTGTTCCGCCTGCCAGAAGCAGAAGCCATTATTAACCGCTTTGGCTTTAATAACCTGGGCGTAGACCAGCTGATCCAGAATGTGAAGGCCGCTAAATTCAAAGGCGTGCTGGGGATCAATATCGGCAAGAACTTTGATACACCTAACGAACGCGCGGGCGAGGATTACCTGACCTGCATGCGCAAAGTGTATGCACATGCCAGTTATATCACGGTGAATATCTCCTCACCCAATACCAAGAATTTGCGCGCCCTGCAGGAAAAAGAAGCACTTGGTGCGTTATTGGCAACGCTAAAATCTGAACAGAATATCCTGTCGCAAGTGCATGGCAAATATGTGCCGGTCGCATTAAAAATCGCGCCTGATCTGACGACCGAGCAAGTGGTGGAAATCGCAGAATTGCTGATGCAGCATCGCATCGATGGCGTCATCGCCACCAATACCACCTTGGCGCGTGATGCGGTCGCTGGTTTAGCGCATGCAGATGAAGCGGGTGGTTTATCTGGCGCGCCAGTGAAAGATGGTTCTACCCGCGTGATCCGTACCTTGGCAACCTCCCTGCAAAACAGCCTGCCGATTATTGGCGTGGGTGGTATTTTGAACGGCGAAGATGCGAAAGAAAAAATCGATGCTGGTGCCAGCCTGATCCAGTTATATAGCGGGTTGATCTACAGAGGTCCACAGTTGATCAAGGATTGCCGCAAAGCTTTGGCAAGCGTTAACTAGTGCTTGTGCGGGCAAATGGCTGCGTTACGCGGTACTCAAAATCCTCATGCACTTAATGTACATTCCAGATTCAGCGTGCCGGGTGCCTTGCACATCATCCCGCTCAATTTTAAAGCCTCCGATAGCATAATGGCACTGCCCATCCTCTATTCCTACCGCCGCTGTCCTTATGCCATGCGTGCCCGTATGGCGCTATGGGCTGCAAACATTCAAGTCGAACTGCGCGAAGTTTCCCTGCGCGAAAAGCCGCAACATTTGTTGCAGATCTCCCCAAAAGGCACAGTCCCGGTCTTGCAATTGCCGGATGGTGCTGTGCTGGAGCAAAGCCTGGACATCATGTATTGGGCATTGCAGCAGAATGATGCACAGGGGTGGTTAAGTGGAGATGCGGAGACTGCCAATGCCCTGATTAGCCTGAATGATGGTGAGTTCAAGCGAGCGTTGGATCGCTATAAATACCCTGACCGTTATCCCGAGCAATCGCAATTGTTTTATCGCCAGCAGGGCGAGCAGTTTTTACACAAGCTGGAAACTGCACTGGCAGGGCATCGCTATCTGGTCAGTGATTCTGTGAGTATTGCGGATGTGGCTATTTTTCCGTTTATCAGACAGTTTGCGGCGGTGGATGGTGAGTGGTTTGCGCAAAGTGCTTATGTCCATTTGAGGGTGTGGTTGCAGGGGTGGTTAGAGAGTGCGTTGTTTGCTGAGGTGATGCAGAAGTTTCCGACTTATATTGAAGGTTAAGTGTTGAGAGGGTCTATCGTTATCGCGGAGGGGTAGTAGCAATTTTGCAGAGCGTACATGCCGGTTGGGTGGCGCATTATTTGTTATTCTTGCGCAGGATGCAGCAGGGGTTTCTCAGTGCGTGCTCTGAGCCTGAGTAACGGCTGGTTTATGGGACAGTTGATTCGCCCTCCAGTAGGGGTGCACTCCCACTCGTCATTCTGGCGGAGGCCAGAATCCAGACGACGCTAATGCTTAGCTTTATGACAATAAGTGAACTGTTCTCGCACTTGTTGGAGGTTCAAATCGGTATTTCTTTGGATGGTTAGGGATTCGACTTTTATGTTCTGTTGCCCCAGCCCTTTTCGCCCCTAGGCGAGTGACTTTTCTTTGTTTGCCCAAAGAATAAGTCACCAAAAGAAAAGGCACCCTAGCTTCCGCTTGTTTCCTGCGTTGCTCGTCAAAATAAGCGGTCGCGAAACTCGCCCTAGCGGCTTGCAAAAGACGCAAGCCACCGCGGAACTCAGACAGTCGCTCCCTCTCTCCTTATTTTGACTCCGCTACTCGGCGCGTCAGATAGGGGCCCATTTAAACCCACCACGATGAAACGTTGGTTAACAGCATGACATTCAGGGCGCTAAGACATTTCTTTAATTTCTAAACCAAGAAAGCCCCACAAACCAAGTCAATTGTTTTGTGGGGCTTTCGTGGTTTGTTTTATTGCTTTGTTGTTTTTATTGCAATGGTTGAGCGGGACACGATGTGAGAAGTCTCACTAAAGTAACCGCGTGGTGGGTTTTAATGGGCCCCTATCTGACGCGCCGAGTAGCGCAGTCAGCGTGGGAGTTGTCGGCCAGCGCCTGTTTGAGCTCCGCAACAAGCCACGTTGTGTGTGGCTTGTCAGGGCGAGTTTCGTTGGACGCCCACGTTGATGAGCAACGCAGGAAATAAGCGGAAGCTAGGGTGCATTTCTTTTGGTTACGTTTTCTTTGTGCAAGCAAAGAAAAGTAACTCGCCTACAGGCGAAAAGCCGCGCATCAAATCAAGCAGCGCATCAATTCCAAATAAAAACTAACTCAAGTAAGAATTAATTTTTCTCGTTAGTCTGCTCATATCTCTCATAAGCATTAATAATCTTCTGCACCAACGGATGCCGTACCACGTCCTGCGACATAAACTGCGTAAAGGCAATGCCTTTCACATCCTTGAGGATCTTCTGTGCCTCTACCAGACCACTTTTCTGGTGGCGCTGCAAGTCGATCTGCGTTACATCGCCTGTAATCACCGCTTTCGTGCCAAAGCCGATCCGGGTCAAAAACATCTTCATTTGTTCCGGCGTCGTATTCTGCGCTTCATCCAGAATAATAAAGCTCTGGTTCAATGTACGGCCACGCATATACGCCAGTGGCGCCACTTCGATCGCGCCGCGTTCAAACATTTTGTTCACTGTGTCGTAACCCGCCAGGTCATATAGCGCGTCATACAAGGGGCGCAGATACGGATCTACCTTCTGGTTTAAATCGCCTGGCAAAAAACCCAGGCGCTCGCCTGCTTCTACCGCAGGACGGACCAGCACGATGCGTTTGACGCGGTCGCGTGTCATGGCATCCACCGCGCTGGCAACTGCCAGGTAAGTTTTACCGGTACCGGCAGGGCCGATGCCAAAGGTGATGTCGTAATCCTGGATCTGTTGCAGATAGCTGACCTGGCGCGGTGTGCGCCCATGCAGGTCGCCACGGCGGGTCATCAGCGTCGGCATGGTGCTGGTGCTGACTTCTTCCGGTTTTAGTTTGTCGATTTCCACCAGGCCGAGTTGAATATCTTCCAGTTCGATCGGTTTTTTCGCGCGGGCATAAAAATTCTCCAGCATCTGCGCGCCTAGCCGCATATTGGTTTCTGTGCCGGTCAGGTGGAAAGTGCTACCACGGCGGTTGATATCAATATCCAGGCCATTCGCCAGTTGGCGGATGTTTTCATCCAGCGGGCCGCATAAATTGGCCAGCATCAGGTTGTCTTCAGGTTTTAGGGTGATTTCCATGCTTAATTCACTATTTCGCCTACCAGGCGATGCGGGTTGTAGACATCGGTGATTTTTACTTGCACCATCTGGTGGATAAAACGGGCATCGGCGGCAATATCTACCACGCGGCCATTGTCGGTTTTTCCGGCCAGCAGGTTGGGGTCTTTCCATGACGGACCATCGATCAGGACGCGTTGCACAGTGCCTAACATGGCGCGACTGATGGCGTCACCGCTGGTTTCGTTCTCGGTTTGCAGTTGTTTTAACCAGGCGGCTTTGCTTTCTTGTGGCGTTTCATCCGGCAAATAACTGGCCGGGGTGCCGGGGCGCGGACTGTACAAGAAACTGAAACTGTAATCAAAGCCGACATCTTTCATCAACTTGAGCGTCGCCTGGAATTCTTTTTCGGTTTCTCCGGGGAAACCGACAATGATGTCGCTGGTGATGGTCAGTGCCGGATTGGCGGCTTTCAGTTTGCGGATCAGGCCTTTGTATTGCAGCACCGTGTAATTGCGTTTCATCGCCATCAATATACGGTCGCTGCCAGCCTGCACCGGCAAGTGTAACTGGTTGGCCAGTTTAGGCACATTGGCATGGCAGGCGATCAGGCGCTCGTTCATTTCATTCGGATGGCTGGTGGTATAGCGGATGCGCTCGATTTGCGGGATCTCGGCCACGGTTTCGATCAGCATGGCCAGGTCGGCTTCTATGCCTTCATATTGCACGCGGTAAGCGTTGACGTTTTGCCCAAGCAGGGTGATTTCTTTGACGCCTTGTTCGGCCAGTTGAATGGCTTCGGTCAGCACATCTTCAAACGGGCGCGAAAATTCTTCGCCACGGGTGTAAGGCACTACGCAAAAAGTGCAGTACTTGCTGCAGCCTTCCATAATGCTTAAAAAAGCAGTCGCGCCTTCGATGCGCGGTGGCGGCAAATGGTCGAACTTTTCAATCTCGGGGAAGGTGATATCCACCTGCGGTTTGTTCTCTGCGCGTTTGGCTTTGATCAGCTCGGGCAGGCGGTGCAGGGTTTGCGGGCCAAATACTACATCGACATAAGGCGCGCGTTTGATGATCGCGTCACCTTCCTGGCTGGCGACGCAACCGCCCACGCCGATGACCAGGTTGGGGTTCTTCTCCTTGAGCGGAATCATGCGGCCAAGGTGGCTGAATACTTTCTCTTCGGCTTTTTCGCGCACCGAGCAAGTGTTGAGCAGGATGACATCGGCTTCTTCCATATTATCGGTCTGGGTCATGCCGTCGTGTTCACGCATCAGGTCGACCATGCGTGAAGCATCGTATTCGTTCATCTGGCAACCAAACGATTTAATGAATATTTTTTTACCGCTGTCCTGCTTCATCTAGCATTTTTTCAAATCAAAACAGTATTTTAGCGTATTTGACTGTGGCTGGCATGATAATCGGCAACGCAATTCGTGACTGCGGTAAAATGGCTGATCTTTTAAAAAGCCTTATTGCATGCAAGCCTTACCGATCTTTTTTAATATTGCACAGCGGCGTTGTCTGGTCATAGGCGGTGGTGACGTGGCCACGCGCAAAGTCATCATGCTGCGCAAGGCGCAGGGTAGTGTGGTTGTGATTGCGCCTGAGTTAAGTGACCAGTTGCATGAACTGCTGGCGCAAAACGAGATAGAGTATGTGAAAACCTGCTTTGCACCCGAACAGCTGACTGGCGCTTGCCTAGTGATCGCGGCCACCAATGATGAGGCGGTGAATGAGGCCGTCTCCGTGGCGGCCAAGCGCTTGAATATTCCCGTCAATGTGGTGGATGCGCCTGCGCTGTGTACCTTCACCATGGGCTCTATCATTGACCGTAGCCCGGTGGTGATCGCAATCTCGAGTGAAGGCAATGCGCCCGTGCTGGCGCGGCATATACGCAGCAAAATCGAAACCATGCTGCCCGCTGCTTATGGGCACATCGCGACCATCGCCGGGGAGTTTAGGGATCAGGTGAAAGCCAAATTCTCCACCACCCAGGCACGGCGACGGTTTTGGGAGGATGTGTTGAATGGCCCGCTGGTCGAGCGTGTATTGTCCGGTCAGGAGCAGGCTGCGCGCGTGTTACTTGGCGAGCTATTAACGCAAAGTGACGATGCGCCAGCGCGTGGAGAGGTCTATCTGGTGGGTGGCGGGCCGGGCGATCCTGATCTGCTGACGTTTCGGGCGCTGCGTTTGATGCAGCAATGCGATGTGTGCGTGTATGACAAACTGGTCAGCAAAGAAGTGATGGAGCTGGTGCGCCGCGATGCTGAACTGATTTATGTCGGCAAGTCGCGAGACCAGCATACTTTGCCGCAAGAAGAGATCAATGCCTTGCTTGCCAGGCTGGCGCTGGAGGGCAAACGTGTGTTGCGCTTGAAAGGCGGCGACCCGTTTATTTTTGGCCGTGGCGGCGAAGAGATCGAAACGCTGATGCAGCATGGTGTGCCGTTTCAGGTGGTGCCCGGTATTACTGCGGCGAATGGGGTGTCCAGTTATGCCGGTATCCCCTTGACCCATAGGGATTATGCGCAGGCTTGCTTGTTTATCACCGGCCACCTTAAAGATGGCACGGTAGACCTGGACTGGCAGGCGATGGCGCGCCCGCGGCAAACGGTGGTGATTTATATGGGGTTAGTCGGCCTGGAACAGATTTGTGCGCAATTGATCGCGCATGGCGTCTCACCAACAATGCCTGCCGCAGTGATACAGCAAGGTACCACCCATAAGCAACGTGTGGTGGAATCCACCCTAGCGACATTGGCAATCGATGTGGCGGCTGCCGGATTGAAACCGCCTAGCCTGACGATTATCGGTGAAGTAGTGCAGTTGCGGTCACGCCTGAACTGGTTTACGCCAGCCGAAGAGTAAGCTGTTTAGTGGGTAAATTGATGGGCAGTTTAACACCCGGAAAAACGCAGATACTTGACTTAAGTATTCGGCAAGATAGGCAGTGACAGCCTGGCTTCCAGCCCGCCTTCGGGGCGGTTAAGCAAGTAAAGCTGGCCGCCATGCAATTTGGAGATGCGGTTGCAAATGGCAAGCCCCAAACCACTGCCACCTTCATATTTGTTGCGCGCGCTATCCATGCGTTCAAACGGACGTAACAAACGCTCGGCGTGCTCTGGCGGAATGCCGGGGCCATTATCCAGCACGCTGACCACGATCTTATCCGCCATCACCTGGCTACGCACTTCTACTTTACCTTTGCCATAGTTATAGGCATTGCCGACCAGGTTATCCAGCAAGCGCTGCATGGCCAATGGACGGATAGGAATGAAATACTTGGGGCCCAGCGATATCTTTAATTCACGGCCGGCGCGTAACTGTCTTTCAGACAAGGCGCGCAACAGGTCATTGATATCCATCATGCGTGTCGGTTCGCCTTCCACGCCGCGGACAAAATCCAGGAACTGGTGAATGATGTTGTCCATATCGGAAATATCTTCAATCATGCCGTGCTTCATATAATCGGCTTCTTGCGGCAACATTTCCACTGCCAGCCGCAACCTGGCTAACGGGGTGCGTATGTCATGCGATACCCCGGCCAGCAGCAAGGTGCGCTCTGCATCCAGCCTCGCCAATGATTCCGCCATCTGGTTAAAGGTATGCGTCACTTCACGCAGTTCTTCTACGCTGTCTTCAGGCAGTTTTGGCGCCGGTTCGCCATTACGCAGACGCTCTGCCGCATGCACGAGCATGGTTAAAGGGCGGTTGATGCGGGCAGTCAGCAAGTAACCACCGATCAGTGACAACAGGCCAACTACGGCGGCCCAGCCCAGCCAGTGCCAGGGGAAAGGTCTATCAACCTGGATCTTGGGAATCACCACCCAAAAGTCATCCTGGCCGACATTAAAACTGATCCATAAACCCGGAATATCATAGTGGTTGACGGTAATAATGGTTTCTTCGCCCAGCTTATCGCGAATCTTTTGCGCCATCAGGCCGATGAACGGATCAAGCGGCAGTGGCTCAATGTCTTCCAGAAAGTCGGCCGCATATACGCGTACACCTTCTCTACCAGACAATTCAGAAAGCAGTGCCAGGCGGCGGTTTTCATGCGAAGCGATCAGGGAGGCGCGCGTGTAGTTGACGATGGTGACGGCTTGCAACGCCGCTGCAGTTGCGCGGGGTTCGCGGTCAAAATAATCAAAGATTTTGAGCGATGCATAGATACTGACGGCCAATAGAATGGCAATCAGTAACATGATGCGGGAGAGCAGTCTGCGGGGCAGTAGGCGCACGAGAGCTAAGGCTTGGGATGAGGCGCGTTACTGCGGGGATTCGCCATCAGGAATAAACACATAGCCAAAGCCCCACATGGTTTGCAAGTAACGTGGATGTGCTGGATCCGGTTCAATGATCCGGCGCAGGCGCGAGACCTGTACATCAATGCTGCGGTCAAATACATCGAGCTCACGGCCGCGTGCCAGTTGCATCAAGCGGTCGCGTGAAAGTGGCTGGCGCGGATGCTCAGTAAACACTTTTAGTAAAGTGAATTCACCACTGGTGATGGTGATCTGCGTGCCATTTTTGCTCAGGCTGCGGGTGTTGATGTCAAACACAAATTCACCAAACTGGAAGGCGGCACTTTTATCTTCAGTCGCCAGTTTGGGCATGATCTCGTGGCGGCGCAGTACGGCATTGATGCGTGCCAGTAACTCGCGGGGGTTGAACGGCTTGGGTAAGTAGTCATCCGCGCCCATCTCCAGGCCGACGATACGATCGACCTCGTCACCACGGGCGGTCAGCATGATAATAGGTGTCACATGGTTAGAGCCACGCAAGCGGCGGCAAATGGCGAGGCCGTCTTCGCCAGGCAGCATCAGGTCGAGAATCAGTAAATCAAAGCTCTCGGCGGCCATGGCTTTGTCCAGTTCCTTGCCGTCAGACACAGATTTGATATTAAACCCTTGTTCTGTCAGGTAACGCTGTAAAAGTTCGCGCATGCGCAAGTCGTCATCGACCATCAAGATTTTTTTAAACTGTTCTGCCATACGAACCTTCACACTAAAGCTGGCGTCTTGGTTAACGCGTTAAGCCGAAATAACACGGTCATGAGACCACGTGATAAAACGGCTGGGGGGACTAAACTTATTAGCTGGCATTATACTCCAAGCAGCACAGAGCATGAAATGGGTCTGTTACAAATTGGTTACAAATAGCGTTTAAGATGAAATATTACATTTACAATCCTTAGGCATCATGAGTGCCCGTTTACACAAAACGACGGTTTGAAAAACGCTATTTTGTGTTAAAACTGTTGATGTGCTTGCTACAGTTGCGTTATGGTATGCAGCCTGACTTTTTTGTCGTCAGCTGGCATTTTTCCAAGTGATCTTTATCAAACAAAGCGGGGCTTTCTTTGATGAAAACACGATGTTATGTATAGGTGTGGATGTTTAGAGCGATAAAACATTTAAATGAGGTTTTTTTGCTAACAACGACCATGTTGCTAGCATTGCCTGCCTGTGCCGATCTTAAGTTGCCTATCAGGTTAAGTGATAACCGCGTGATAGACAACGATGACGCCGGACTTGCCAAAACGTTGGAACACAACTTCAGCCCTGAAGACCGTGCGCGCTTGCGCAAGGCGCTTACCGAGTATGCCCGTAATACCGATCCCGACCACCAATTGATGTTACAAAAGCGCAAAGCCATGCACGACAGCATTTCGCAGCGCTTTAATGAATGTAACCGCGATAACGATGAAACGCTGGATAGGGAAGAAGCCACCCTGTGCCTGCCACAGGTGGCACGACATTTCTCTTATGTTGATTTGGATGGCGATGGTGTGATCACGCTGGAAGAACTCGAAAATGCTTATGCCAAGATGACCGAGCGCCAGCGCGAGGCAGAATCTAAAACGGAAGCACAGCAAGCCGCAGCGGCCGATGCCGACATCGATGCCAAACTCAAAAATAAGTCAAAATCTAATCCTTCTGTTATCCCCGCCAGCAGTTCTGTGAACTCTTCCGGTAAGGATAACGCTGGCCTGCGCAAGCGCCCTAGCTAATTTTTCCCAGCTCATGACACGCTGTGTCAGTCCCTGCAGCAATGTTTTCTAGGTATGGCGATAGACTGCTTATCCTGAACTGACCTTGCACAGGCTCACCCGATTTCGCGTTAGCATGGTATAAATTGATCATGCCTCTCAGTCATTTATCATTTAACTGGTCCCGAGGGTTGCAGGATATTGCACCTGCCGCCTGGCAAGCCCTGGCCGGGCCCCACCCGATGCTGGATTACCGGTTTTTGCATGCGTTTGAATCCTCGGCTTCAGTGGATCACCAGACCGGCTGGGTGCCTTATCATCTGACGGTATTCGATGGCGAGCAACTGATCGCCGCCGCGCCTTGCTACATAAAAACGCATTCGTATGGGGAATATGTATTTGACTGGTCCTGGGCGGATGCCTATGAACAGGCGGGTGGTACCTATTATCCCAAGCTGATTTCTGCGATTCCCTTTTCGCCCGTCACCGGCCCGCGTTTACTGATCCACCCTGATTACGCTGAGCCGGAACAGCTCGCAGCCGCCATGTTGCAGCACATGCGGGCGTTGTGTGAACAACATGGCTTATCAGGCACGCATGTGCTGTTTCCAGATGCCTTATCAGCCACGCAGTGCGCGGCGCAGGGCCTGTTACGCCGTGACGGCGTGCAGTTTCGCTGGGAAAACCAGGACTATGCCGATTGGGAAGCCTTTATGGCGGTGCTCAGCCGCGACAAGCGTAAAAAAATCCGCCAGGAAAGAAACAAAGTCACGCAACAAGGTGTGACTTGCCGCGTGCGCAATGGGCAGCAACTCACTGCGGATGAATTGGCATTGTTTTATCAGTGCTACAGCAATACCTACCACAGGCACGGCAGCCAGCCATATTTATCCATGGCGTTTTTTGAACATATTGTCCGCGATATGCCGGATAACATTTTGCTGTTTATTGCCACGCATGCGGGAGAGGATATCGCCGCAAGTCTGTGCATATCAGGGCCGGAATCGCTATATGGCCGCTACTGGGGTAGCTTGCGCGATATCTCATGCCTGCATTTCGAATTGTGTTATTACCAGCCACAGGCGTTTTGCATCAGCCAGGGCATCCGTTATTTTGAAGGTGGCGCGCAAGGTGTGCATAAACTGGCGCGCGGGTTTGCGCCTTATACCACTTGTTCATACCACTGGTTAACGCACGAGGATTTTCACCAGAGTGTGGCGCGCTTTTTAGCCAGGGAGGAACCCAGCATGCAGCACTACGTGAATGAGCTGGAAGAACGTAGCCCTTACAAGGTGGTGGCCCACCCGGCGAGTGAGGGTTCGATGAGTGACTTTTCAGTCAATGATGAACCTGCATGATTACCACGGCACAGGCTTGCCGTCATAGGCAATAAACTCACCGGACTGTGCCAGGCTCAGGTCAGTAATGACTTTACGCAACCCGGCGACGCTGGTTTCGGTATTGATCAATCCGTTCGGGCCACCCATATCGGTGCGTACCCAGCCCGGATGCAATAAGGCGACTGCAATGTTGAATGGCTGCAGGTCCAGCGCCAGACTTTTCACCACCATATTGAGGGCTGTTTTAGTGCTGCGGTAAATGTATTCACCACCACTGCCATTATCCGCGATGCTGCCCATTTTGCTGGTCATGGCGATCACCTTGCCTTGATTTGCGCCTTTTAGATGCGTCAAAAACGCTTCTGCCAGATAGTAGGTGGTGAGAGTGTTGACCTGGAAAGCGTGCAGCCATTCCTGCGGGTCAGTCGTGCCTAAACGGCTGGGCGGATAAATACCTGCATTGCTGATCAAAATATCAATGGTCACCTCAGATAACTGCTTAGCCATGGCACGGATAGCGGCGACATCTGCAACGTCGAGTGACAGCACATGGATATGTGCATGCCTGGCCGCCAGCGATTGCAATTCATCAGCGCTGGCGATGTCGCGGACGGTCGCATACACCGTGTCGCCTGCCTGCGCATATTGCCTGACGTATTCCAGCCCGATCCCACGGTTGGCGCCGGTGATCAGAATAGTTTGAGAGGTTGTCATGGCATGCATCTCCTTAAATCAATGTTTCAGGTATATAAGGCAATCTGGGATATGATTGAATTTTACGCGGTTTCTTTTGCCTGAGCTGTATATTTATAACCATGAATGGAAGTGGCGAGTATTGATGGGTTTTAATCGAACATGGGGTGTTTTCAGTCTTGGGCTGTGTCTTTTTTTTGTATTGATGGTGAATGAAGTGCTGGCCGGCGCAGTGGATATGAGCCGGCAATTACGCACCCGGCCGTCACTACTCAAGCCAGAAGATGTGGCGGTTATTTACAATATCAATGATGCACTCAGTGAAGAAGTCGCCCGTTATTATTTGCAGGCGCGCCAGGTGCCTGCCGAAAACCTGATCGGCATCGAGCTGCCACGACAAAGCAAGGATACGCTGACCGTTGCGGAATTCGAGTCACTCAAAAGCCAGATCGAAGCCAAGCTTGGCAACCAGCAGGTGTTGTTACTGGTGTGGAAGACACCGTTCGCCGTGCAGTGCAACAGCCTGACCGGCGCGCTGACACTGGGGCTGGACCTCGAGCAGTGTAAAAAAACCTGTGATCCCGGCCGCGATAGCCCTTATTTTAATAGCACCTCATTGCGCCCGTGGGCAGATCATCATATCCGCCTGTCAATGTTGCTGCCGATTACCAGTGTCGATGCCGCAAAAGCATTGATCGATCGCGGTACATTGAGCGAGTTCAGCCTCAATGAAGGCAATGGTTATTTCCTGAAAACCAAAGATGCCGCGCGCTCCAAGCCGCGCGAACCCTTCTTCCCGCCGGATGGCATGACAGTCAAATCCAAACGGTTGACCTTGCATACGCCAAATCAGGAAGCGCTTGAGAAAGGCCAGGCGGTCATGTTTTATTTCACCGGGCAGGCACAGGTTGATTACCTGCTGACCAACAGCTACCTGCCCGGCGCGATTGCCGATCACCTGACTTCTTTTGGCGGCCTGTTGACCAGCAGCTTTCAGATGCCTGCCTCCCGCTGGCTGGATGCGGGGGTCACCGGCAGCTACGGTACGGTGTCAGAGCCATGTAATTACTGGCAAAAATTCCCTAATCCGCAAGTGGTGATGGGGCATTACCTGGCAGGCGAAACATTGATAGAGTCTTACTGGAAAAGCGTTAAATGGCCGATGCAAGGCTTGTTCGTAGGCGAGCCGCTGGCCAAACCTTATGCCAGAAGCGCCCCCTTCACTCCGGACTAAGGGCTGCGGAGTGATCCGCACCTTCGCCGTCGCGTCACAATCCTGCCGCGGATGTGTCGTATAATCCCAGCCATCTGTATTTTGGGTATTGCCTGTGCAAGATATTCGTTGGAAAGCGTTCTGGCTACTGGTTTTCTGGGCGTTCTGCTGCCTGATCCTGGGGTGGGCCACCAGTGCCGAGACCGCCTGGCTGATTTATACAGCAGGCATCATTGCCTACCTGGGCGGGCATCTTTACTGGATGCATAGGCTCTATCAATGGTCATTAAAACCTGGCCTTAATTTCATGCCCAATGGCAAAGGCATCTGGGAAGACATCTTTGCCAACCTCTACCAGGAAATGCGCAGGCACTCGCGTAGTCAGAGCCAGCTAAGCAGCACACTGGAAAGGTTACGCCACGCAACCAGTGCATTGCCGGATGGCGTGGTGGTGCTCAATCACCGTAACGAAATCGAATGGTTCAATGAACCGGCAGTGCAACGCCTGGGCCTGAAGCGTCACCATGATGAAAACCAGCCTATCTATTATTTGTTGCGGCAGGCCGAGTTCGTGCAGTATCTGCAGAGCGAAGATTACAGCGAGCCGCTAAAACTGAAATCCTGGCGTAGCCCGGATGTGTCGCTTGAATTACAGATTATTCCTTTTGCCAGCAAACAGCGCTTGCTGATCTGCCGCGATATCTCTGCCATTGAAAAAACAGAAATCATGCGCAGGGATTTTATTGCCAATGTGTCGCATGAGTTGCGCACACCGTTGACAGTGGTGGGTGGTTTCCTGGAAACCATCAGCGATATGCAAGGCGAAGTCTCGCCTGACATTCAACCCTATTTCGATATGATGCAATCGCAAACTACCCGTATGCGGCGCATTATTGAGGACTTGCTGACATTATCCAGTCTGGAAAATAATGTGCTGCTCAAGGATGAAACCGATATTGCCATGGAACCCCTGCTCAACCAGTTGCTGAAAGATGCCAAAGCGTTGAGCCAGGGTGAGCACACGGTGACCCTGCATATGGACGCCAATGTGAATCTCCGCGGCAGCTATAATGAATTGCTGAGCGCCATGAGCAACCTGACCAGTAACGCCGTGCGTTATACCCCGGAAAATGGCAAGATAGATATTTTCTGGCAGATGCAGGAGGATCAGGTGATATTCAGTGTGCAGGATACCGGCATCGGTATCGAGCCTCAGCATTTGCCCAGGCTGACTGAGCGTTTTTACCGGGTGGACAGCGGGCGCAGCCGCGACACGGGTGGCACCGGTCTTGGCCTGTCGATTGTGAAGCATATCCTGCATCATCACCAGGCGATCCTGAAAGTGGAAAGCGAGCCAGGAAAAGGCAGCCGTTTCAGTATCGTATTCCCGGCGCAAAGGGTGCTCGTGGCATGACATGGCGAGGCTGCAGCTGGATAAGCATGTTGTTGCTTGCCGCCTGCAGCACTAGCCCCAGTGGCGGCTATGTGGATTCACCCAATGGCAAGCCAGTGCCGATGCGGCAAGACCGCAACACCTTCCATCAGTTAGTGAAAAGCGATAGCGACCGGCTGGCAGATATTGAGTACGCCGAAAATGTCGCCAGTTTGCGCCTGTTGATGCTCAAGTTATACAAACGTAACCCTGCCGAAGTGCAAAAATCTGGCCTGGGAACAGCGGACCAGATTGCAAGCCAGGTGTTTGACCAGGTCGCTACGCATCAGTGGAAGTTTGACGCCCTGGGCGGCGCACAGGATACGGCAGCGATCAAGCTGGCGTTGAACCCGCAATTTAGTGGCGACCGCGTGCTGGCGCTGATTGTCGGGTTACAATCAATGTTATACCGTGCACATGGCAATAAATCCGCATTCTTCCTCATGGATAGCATAGAGCCGCAAAACTTGTACAATGCAGCACGCAATGTAGAGATCGCCGTCTGGAAGCTGGGCACCGCCAGAAATGCACGCGGTGAGCTATTATTGCTCACCAACAGCATACAGGCTGATGGACAGAACCTGAGTTTTGAACGTGAGTTCACCAAACTGATCGCGCGGACTGATCTACTGGCCTTGATGCTGGCGGAAAAATCGCAGCGTTTTATTTCCCGCTTAACGCAAAGTATCACTACGACGCCTTTCCTCCCTTTTAGATAAACATTATTCATGCAACAAGCACTGACTTTACTCAATGGCCTGACGCCAGCCGAATTCATGGCGGAATACTGGCAAAAAAAACCATTATTGATCCGTGGCGCCATCCCCGGATTCACCGGCTTGCTGAGCCCGGATGAGCTGGCAGGGTTGGCCTGCGAAACTGAAGTGCCCTCACGCCTGATCCAGTTTGATCCTGACCATGCGCAAGAAGGGGCAGGCTGGCAGGTCACGCCAGGCCCGTTCGATGAAGAAGACTTTTCAGCCTTGCCTGCACAACACTGGACGCTACTGGTGCAAGGCCTGAACCACCTGTTGCCGGAAGCGCAAGCCTTGTTAAACCACTTTGCTTTCATTCCCACCGCCAGGCTGGATGATGTCATGGTCAGTTATGCGCCAACGGGCGGCGGCGTCGGCCCGCATCTCGACAGTTATGATGTGTTTCTGCTGCAAGGCGCGGGAAAGCGCCGCTGGTCTATCAGCCAGCAACAGGATACCCGCCTGATCGCGAATGCACCCTTGCGTATTCTTTCCCATTTTGTCAGCGAGCAGGAGTGGGTGCTGGAACCCGGCGATATGCTTTACCTGCCACCCAATGTGGCGCATTGGGGCGTGGCCGAAGATGATGATTGTATGACCTATTCCATCGGGTTCCGCGCACCGGCAGCCAGGGAATTGGCAGTGGAGTTTCTCGATGCCTGCAGGCAAGAAAGCTTGCCAGATGAGCTATACCAAGACCCTGAATTGCAGCCTGTCACTGATGCTGCGGCGATTGACCAGGCGATGGTGGAGAGGGTCAGTGGCATGCTGCAACGGTTGACCTGGCAGCCTGACGCGCTGGGGCCTTTCCTGGCGCGCTACTTCACTGAGCCGAAAGCCTATGTGGTTTTTACACCCAACCGCAAGCTCAGCCAGGCAAAGTTTACCGATGCAGCATGCGCTCAGGGCATTGCACTAGACCTGCAAACGCAAATGTTGCATTGGCAGGGGCAATATTTTATCAATGGTGAGGTGGTACATGTCGCGCCGGAAGGGGAGCGTTTGCTGAATACATTGGCTAACCAGCGGCAACTTGACGCATCATTATTACAGGCCGAAAGTAGCCATCATTTACTACCCTGGCTACGTGAGATGTATCTGCTTGGGTACCTGCATTTGGATGAAATCTGAGCTTGGCAGTGCTAATTTGAACCATTTATGGCCTATTTTTGTCAAAAAATGCAGAGTTGTTGTTCTTATGCAAAAAAATCCTGTGTTTTTAATTGCACTTACATTCTTTTTTTAATAAATTACTGATACAATTTTTCCACTCGGCGGGTTCTTGGATATCAGAATTGTGCCGTACACAAAATTTTGCTCATACATACTAAGGAAATAAAGATGACACGTTCTGCATTGTTGGCTGCATTGTTGGCTTTGGCTTTGACCGCTTGTGGTGAAAAACCAGCTGAAGAGGCTCCTGCTGTTGAGGCTCCTGCTGCTGAAGCTCCAGCTGCTGAAACACCAGCTGCTGAAACACCAGTTGAAGCTGCTCCTGCTGAAGCTGCTCCTGCTGAAGCTGCACCAGCTGAAGCTGCTCCTGCTGAAGAAGCTAAGTAATTCAGACAGTAATCTGGATTACCTGGTTGTAAAAAAGCCGACGCAAGTCGGCTTTTTTTATTGCCTGTCAGCTCGTGCTCACGATTAAGCGGCGGTTTTCAGGGCAGTGAGCTCGTTGGCGATCTGGCAGATGCGGATAAAATCTTCTGCGACCAATGACGCTCCCCCGATCAGGCCACCATCTACATCCGGCATGCTGAGTAGTTGTGCGGCGTTGCCAGGGTTCACACTGCCGCCATAAAGCAAATCGATTTTTTCTGCGACCTGTTCGTCGAGCAAGCCTATGTGTCCGCGTATAAATGACAAAATCGCCTGCACGTGTTGCGGTGTGGCCGCTTTGCCAGATCCAATCGCCCATACCGGTTCATAGGCAATCACACCTTGTGATAATGCCTGTATCCCCACATGCGCAATCACAGGATTTAACTGGCGTACGACCACCAGGTCGGTTTCGCCCTGTTCATATTCATCCAGCGTTTCACCAATACACAAGATAGGCGTAAGCCCGGCTTTGATTGCCGCTTCAAACCGTTCACCGCAGCTTTCATCGCTATCATGGCCGCGTTGCCTGCGTTCTGAATGGCCAATGATCACGTAAGTGCAACCAAACTCTTTCAGCATGACGGGAGAAACCGAGCCGGTATAAGCGCCTTTCTCAAAGCGGCTCATGTTTTGCCCACCCCAGGCAATGTGGCTGTTTTGCAGGATATGTTGCGCCTGGTAGAGGTAGGGATGTGGCGGGCACACGGCGTAGCGCGCCTGGTGATGCTGCGTTTGCTGCAACAGGCTTTGCATGAATTGATGATTATCCGGTACGTTGCCATGCATTTTGCGATTGGCAACCACCAGTTTCGGCCGATTCGACATCCCACGGTTTCCTTTAAGGGTTTTCTTCTTATAATGACGGATATTTTTCAGAAAACTTGACCGTATGCCGCAACTAGATTTTTCCCTGCAACTCGCTTCAGAAGAAAACAGCCTGCCAGCCGAGGCCGACTTCAGGCGCTGGGTGCGTGCCGCGTTACGTGTGGATACCAGTGTCACCATCCGCATTGTCGATGCCGAGGAAGGGCGTTTGTTGAATGCGACTTATCGTGGCAAGGATTATGCGACCAATGTGCTGACATTTCCATTAACCGAAGAACCTCAGTTGATGGGCGATATTGTGATCTGTGCCCCAGTGGTGGCGAAAGAGGCTGCTGAGCAGGGTAAAACCTTGCTGGCGCATTATGCACATATGACCGTGCATGGCGTATTGCACCTGCATGGCTATGACCATGAGGTAGATGCACAAGCCGATTTGATGGAGTCTATGGAAATGGCAGTCATGCAAAAACTGGGCTTTGACAACCCGTATGCCGAATAGCCTTTAATCCGCGCGCGCAAATCGTTACAATCCCAGTATGGATATCCCGGAACTCAGCCAGGTCAAAATCAAAGGTGAAACGCTCTCCGAGCTGCCGCAAGACTTGTATATTCCGCCAGACGCGCTGGAAGTCTATCTCGATACCTTTGAAGGCCCGCTGGATCTATTGCTCTACCTGATCCGCAAACATAATCTGGATATCCTGGATATCCAGATGGCGCGGCTGACTGCCCAATACATGGCGTATGTCGAAAAGATGAAAGCCATCAAACTCGAGCTGGCCGCCGATTATCTGTTGATGGCCGCCATGCTGATTGAAATCAAATCACGCATGCTGCTGCCCAAACCTGCTGAAGTTGAAGAAGAGGATGACCCGCGTGCGGAACTGGTCAGGCGCTTGATGGAATACGAAGCCATCAAGCTGGCTGCGCAACGCCTGGATGCCTTGCCTAAAGTAGGGGAAGAGATCGATGTGGCTGCTGCTTATTACCAGCATATCAGCCAGGTCAAACCGCCGGAAGTCAGCCTGGATGACCTGGTCGAGGCCTGGCGCAATGTGCTCAAACGTGCCAAATTAAACCAGCATCACAAACTGGGCCGCGCGGAACTTTCGGTGCGAGAACACATGAGTATGTTATTGCGGCGCTTGAGCACGGCAACCGTGTTGCGCTTTGATGAGTTGTTTGATCTGGAGAGTGATGGCATCCCCAAGCTGGTAGTGAGTTTCCTGGCCATGCTGGAGCTGGCAAAAGAAGGCCTGATCCGCATTACGCAGCAGGAAGCGTTCGGCACGATTTATCTGCAGGCACACGCTTCTATTGAGGAGGCCTCATAATGCGCGAGCCGGACAATATCCAGGAAATGAAGCAGATTCTGGAGGCAGCCTTGCTGACTTCGCCGCAGGCGCTGGCACTGGACGATCTGCTGAAACTGTTTGCTGGCCGCATGGAGCGCGCAACCTTGCGCATGCTGCTGGACGAACTGAAAACAGATTGGGTGGATAGAACGCTGGATCTGGTGCAGGTAGCCAGTGGTTACCGCTTCCAGGCCAAGCCGGACTACAGCGAATATCTTTCGCGGCTCAACCCTGAAAGGCAGCCGAAATATTCGCGCGCCGTCATGGAGACGCTGGCGATTATTGCTTACCGGCAGCCGGTCACCCGAGGCGATATCGAGCAGATCCGCGGCGTGGCCGTGAACCCGAATGTGATCCGCCAGTTACAGGAGCGTGACTGGATAGACGTGGTCGGTCAACGCGAGGTGCCAGGGCGGCCATCGTTATACGCAACCACCAAACATTTTCTGGATGACTTGAATCTGCGCTCATTGGCTGAGCTGCCCCCATTTGAAGCATTTGCCCAAGCCGAAATCCCGCTGGAATAATAGACTGATGTCGCCCACCTTACTCAAGATCCGAATCAATCATGAAGGCAATACTGCGCTGGGGCCGGGTAAAATCGAACTGTTGCAGATGATAGAGCAGCATGGGTCTATCTCTGCGGCAGCCAAGCAGATGCAGATGTCATATCGACGAGCCTGGGAGCTGGTGGATGTGATGAATCGCTGTTTTGACCAGACGGTGGTGCTGAGTAGTGCCGGCGGCACGCATGGTGGCGGCGCGCAAGTCACGGCATTTGGCAAATCGCTCATAGAGGCTTATCAGCAGATTCTGCAAAAATCGGCACAGGCAGCGGTGGATGAGCTGGACCTGATCACCAGACATTTGAAAAAAACGTAATTTTTTTGGCTCTCGTAATGCGCGTGTGGATATAACGATGGTAGCATCATTGTTTTTGACGATGTGTTGTCAGACGTCGGTGCTTAATCAATTGAATGGAATGCAAACATGAAAAAATGGGGTGGGCTGCACCTGGCTGGTGCAGGCAAATTATCTTATCTGGGCGTGTTGGTCAGCCTGTGCCTGATCAGTGGATTGGCGCAAGCGGAAGAAGGCAAGGTCAAGGTATTTGCCGCCGCCAGCCTGACTGACGTGATGAATGTACTGGCTAAGCAATACAGCCAGCAAGCCGGCGTGCAAATCGTGCCGGTCTATGGTGGCTCTGGCACGTTGGCCAAGCAACTGGAGCAAGGCGCACCAGGAGACTTGTTTATTTCTGCCGATGAAAAGTGGATGCAATACCTGAAAGACAAGCAATTGGTGCAAACCGCCACCATCAAACCCTGGCTGACTAATCGCCTTGTGCTGATCACACCATTGGCAAAACCATTGAACATCAAGACTGAGGCCGCTGCTGATGTGAACCAGCAAGCGCCTGGCTACTGGTGCACGGGTGACACGCTGTCGGTGCCGGTCGGCATTTATGCCAAACAGTCGCTGACCAGTCTGGGCTGGTGGGAAAAACTCAAGGGCCGTCTGGTCAGCACGCAGGATGTGCGCGCCACCTTGAATCTGGTCGAGCGCGATGAATGTGATGTCGGTATTGTGTATGCCAGTGACGCGCAATCTTCCAGCAAGGTGAAGCTGGCTGGCGAGTTTGCGGAAAACAGTCATGTGCCTATCGTATATCCTATGGCAGTGTTGCCACAGGCTTCCTCGGCCACCACTGCGTTTTATCAGTATCTGCAAACACCTGAAGCCAAAAAGCTACTCGCCACCTATGGGTTCAAACCACTTGATTAAACTGTTGCTGTCGTAATCCCTATGTGGACGTTGTCACCTGCCGAACTCGCCATCGTGCTGCTTTCGCTGAAAGTGGCTGCTTTTTGCGTACTTATTTTGCTTATCCCAGCCATGCTGATGGCCTGGTTGTTAGTCAAAAAACGTTTCTGGGGACAGTCACTGCTGGATGCGCTGGTGCATTTGCCCATGGTGTTGCCGCCGGTGGTGCTGGGCTATATGTTGCTGGTGCTGCTTGGGCGTAGGGGCTGGATAGGGGCCTGGTTATATGAGCACTTCCAGATCCAGTTCACTTTCCACTGGTGGGGCGCCGTGATTGCCTCGGCAGTGATGGCGTTTCCGTTAATGGTGCGTGCAATCCGCCAGGCTTTGTATCAGGTGAACCCGTTGTTGGAACAGGCTGCGCAAACGCTGGGCGCTTCGCCAGTCAAAGTATTTTTTACCATCACACTGCCTTTGTCCTATCACGGCTTGCTGACTGGCGCGATTCTGGCATTTAGCCGCAGCCTGGGCGAGTTTGGTGCCACTATCACCTTTGCTGGTAACCTCGAAGGCGAAACCCGCACCTTGCCGCTGGCTATCTACAGCCTGACTCAAACACCGGAAGGCGACGCCGCCGCACTCAGGCTGGTGATCCTCAGTGTGCTGGTGTCCGTGTTTGCCTTGCTTGCCAGCCAATGGCTGGAAAGACGGCTGATCAGGAGCCAGCGCTGATGCTGCAAGTCGATATCCAGATCAAACAGCCTTATGCCGTGGTGGCAACCGCACCTGCATTTGCCTTGCAAGCCCGGTTTGATTTGAAACCTGGCCATTGCCTGGGCATCATGGGCGCCTCAGGTTCCGGTAAGACGACCTTGTTGCATAGCCTGGTCGGGCTGTTAATGCCTGCTGCTGGCGTGATTCAAAGTCATCAGCATATCTGGTTTGACTCAAACCAGGGCATTCAGCTGCCACCATGGCAGCGGCAAGTGGGTATCGTGTTTCAGGATGGACGGCTATTCCCGCATATGAATGTGCAACAGAATCTGGTCTATGGCATGCCCAAAGGGTCAGTTTCTATTTCACAGCAAGAAGTGGTCGGCGTGCTGGATATCGGTGCTTTGCTACAACGCAAGCCCAGCCAGCTATCCGGTGGTGAAAAACAAAGGGTCGCTATAGGTCGCGCTCTGCTTAGCCAGCCCGCCGTATTGTTGATGGATGAACCATTAAGTGGGCTGGATGAAGCGCTGAAGCAGCAAGTGCTGCCTTATATCCGGAAAGTGATCACCACATTTGGCCTGCCAACTTTATATGTCAGCCATGTGCGTGAAGAGGTGGCGGAAATCGCCGATGAGGTGTTACAACTGGCGCAAGGGCAATTGCGCCAGCCGGTTTAAAGTCTGTTTAATGCTTAGTGGTGATGACCACCGGCACCATGTACATGCTGGTGCTCGATTTCTTCTTTGTTGGCTGTACGCACATCTTTAATCGTTGCAGTAAACAGCAGGCGTTGACCAGCCCATGGATGGTTGCCATCCACCACGACTTTGCCATCGGCGATATCAGTGATGGTATACAAGATCACGTCGCCGGTTTCGTCTTCACCTTCAAATTGCATACCGACTTTTAATTCTTCAGCCGGGAAAGCGCTGGCTTGTTCGATTTGCACCAGGCCATCATCATATTCTCCGAAACCATCTTCCGGGTCCAGGCTCACTTCAATCACATCACCGACGTTTTTGCCATGCATGGCTTCTTCAACTTTAGGGAAAATATTGTCGTAACCGCCATGCAGGTAAGCGACCGGTTGCTGGCTTTCCTCCAGTGTTTCGCCATCGGTGTTTTGTAGTTTGTAAGTCATGCTGACTACGGTGTTCATTGCTACTTGCATGTGAAATGTCCTAAGTTGTTCGGTAATAAAGCATTATTCTAAAGGATATTGGCGGGATATGGTCATTCTCGCTGTCGATAATGTTGCCCAAAATGCTTGCGCCAAACCCAGGGTGGTGTAGGGTCAGGCTGTTGCCACAGGCCCAATGCCTGTTGTTGTGCCTGGAGTTGCAATGACGCTAATTCTGCGCGTGTGGAGTAGCGGCTGTTGAACCAGGCCATGCCCTGGGCGACCTGATATTGGCTGGCATCCATGTTGTTGCAGGCGAGGTGGCCCAGTGTGCGTCCATAAAGGTCCGTCCCGGCCAGTTGTACTGCAATCTTGCCGCTGCAAAGGGCCATCAGGCTACGTTTTGCCTGTTTGCCATAGGTTTGTTGCGATTCAGGGGCGTCGATATCCAGCAGGCGCAGGCGATAAGTGGTGCCGTTGTCACGGATGATCACGGTATCACCATCAATGACTTTTTGCAGCTGCGGCTCGGCATGGCTGCCTGTACTGATGATGCATAACAGGCAGAACAGTAAACGTGCGGGCATGTTAATCGAGCAGGCTGGTGTAGTTTTCTGGGGTTAGAACGGTGGGGATTGCTTCCGGCAATAACTCCGGATAGTCTTTGCTGTAATGCAGCCCGCGGCTTTCTTCGCGCTCGATCGCGCAGCGCACGATCAGTTCTGCCACCTGCAACAAATTACGCAATTCGATCAGGTCATGGCTGACCTTAAAGTTGCTGTAAAACTCATGTACTTCATCACGCAGCATATGGATGCGGTGCAATGCGCGGCTCAGTCTTTTATTGGTGCGCACAATGCCGACGTAGTTCCACATAAACCGGCGCAACTCATCCCAGGTATGGGTGATCAGCACTTCTTCATCGGCATCGGTGACGCGGCTTTCATCCCAATCTGGCAGTGAAATGGTCGGTTGCTGGCCAGAGGCCTGGATATCTTCTGCGCAGCTCTGACTAAAGGCCAGGCATTCCAGCAGGGAGTTGCTGGCCAGGCGGTTGGCGCCGTGCAAGCCAGTACAGGCAGTCTCACCGATGGCATACAGGCAATCAATGTCAGTGCGTCCATGCATATCTGTCATCACGCCGCCGCAGGTGTAATGCGCGGCAGGCACCACAGGAATCGGCTGCTTGCTGATATCTATACCTAATTGCAAACAACGTTTATAGATATTGGGGAAGTGCGACTGGATAAAATCTAGCGGTTTATGGCTGATATCCAGGTAGACACAATCCAGCCCGCGTTTTTTCATTTCAAAGTCGATCGCCCGTGCCACCACATCGCGGGGCGCCAGCTCAGCCCGCTCATCATGCAAATGCATAAAGCGGGTGCCGTCCGGTAGCGTCAGCAAACCGCCTTCGCCACGCAGGACTTCTGAAATCAGGAAAGATTTTGCATGCGGGTGGTACAGGCAGGTCGGGTGAAACTGCACAAACTCCATATTGGCGACCCGGCAACCGGCCCGCCAGGCCATGGCAATGCCGTCACCGGTGCTGATGTCAGGGTTGGTCGTGTAAAGGTAAACCTTACCTGCGCCGCCAGTCGCCATCACGGTGTATTGTGCCGACAGTGTTGTCACGTGGCCGGTCTGGCTATTTAACACATAAGCCCCCAGGCAGCGGTTAGGGCCGTCGCTGGCGGTCTGCTGAAACAGTTTGTGCGTGGTGATCAGGTCCACCGCAATGTGGTGTTCAAGAATGGTGATGTTCGGATGCTCGCGCACACGGTCAGTCAGCGTGGTCTGCACGGCCTGGCCGGTGGCATCGGCCACATGCACAACGCGCCTGTGGCTGTGGCCGCCCTCACGCGTCAGGTGCAGGCGGTCATCCTCTGCTTCGCGTGTGAAATTAACGCCTTGCTGCAACAGCCATTCGATGCTGGCGCGGCCATTGTTGACCACCATGCGTGTGACTTCGCTATCGCATAAGCCGGCGCCCGCATCCAGGGTGTCCTGTATATGTGCTTCTATGGAGTCTTCACTATTATGCACTGCTGCGATACCGCCCTGTGCCCAGTTGCTGGCGCTCATGGATAATTCGCGTTTACTCAGGATGCAGATGCGGTAATTGTCAGCCAGCCGCAAAGCGAGGGATTGCCCCGCCAACCCACTGCCAATGATCAGGACATCAAAGACTTTATTCATATGTTGTTAAGTCGTGGGAACTTTGCAGATAAAGCGGTGTCGGACAGATGTCTGTATTGCATGTTGCATTGGCAGGCAAAAATAAGGGATGAGACGATGTTAAACACAACAAAATTAGAGGCGTTAACACGCACCGGGTTCGTCGAAAACAATACAAAAGCGTATACTACTCCCAATCAGAAAATTACCCAAGGGAGTCATCGCGATATGACTGTTCAGGCGGCAAACGCCAAACAGATAGAGAATAGAGAGTTCGACCAGTTGCTGGTTGAACGTGCCCAGCAGGGCGATAAACGCGCATTCGGATTGCTGGTCGAGAAATACAACCGCAAGCTTGGGCGTCTATTGTCGCGTATGATCCGTGACCAGGCCGAAGTCGAGGATGTGGTGCAGGAATCCTTTATCAAAGCCTATCGCGCTTTGCATAGCTTTAGGGGTGACAGTGCTTTCTATACCTGGTTGTATCGGATAGGTATTAACACTGCTAAAAATTACCTGGTCTCTATGGGGCGTAAGCCACAAGTGATGCAGGACGTTGAAATCGAAGACGTCGAGAACTTTGATGAAGGCCAGGACATGCGTACGATGGAGACGCCTGAAACCTCGCTGATGACAAAAGAAATCGCACAAACAGTGAACGATGCGATTGGCGCATTGCCAGAAGAATTACGTACGGCGATTACCCTGCGTGAACTGGAAGGCTTGAGTTATGAAGACATTGCCACGGTCATGCAATGTCCGATTGGTACTGTGCGCTCACGTATTTTCCGTGCACGCGAAACCATTGCTGCAAAACTGAGACCATTGTTGGATACACCGCAGCACAAGCGTTGGTAATCCAGTCCATTTTGATGCAATTATTTATTTAAATATAGGTGTTATGACAAATAATTTGTTAAGTGCTAACATAAAAACATTGATTGATTTGGGGTTATTATGAAGCAGCAATTGTCCGCTTTAATTGACGGCGAAGCCGATCTTGAGCGCTGTGAACATATCTTTCTCGCGGCAAAATCTACCGGCGAAGTAGCGCAGGCCTGGCAGGATTATCACATCATCCGTGATGTGATCCGTGAAGAACATTGGGTGCAGCCCGATATGACCAGCCGCATCATGGCTGCGTTGAACGATGAACCTGTGGTACTGGCGCCGCAAGTGACTGCTCAACCTAAGGTGACACAAATACGCCCGCGACCGAGCAAATACATCTGGTCCATCGCGGCATCTGTAGCAGCTGCTTTTTTTGTAGGCATGTTTGTGCTCAATCAGCCAACTGCGGTTGAAACGGTGCAGATTGCTGATAGCGAAACTGACCAGTATGTCATGGCGCATCACAACTATTCCCCTAATAGTGCGACTTACTACATCCACAATGTAACCTACAACGCTGGCGAATAAATTTAACTGTGATTGGTATGTCTGTGCAGTCTGTAATTGGTGTGCTGTTCGCGTGTGTGCTCTGCCAGCAGGCATGGGCGGAAGAAGATTTATGGCCCACCATGCAGAAAACCGCTTCTGCCGCCAGGGAGCTGAATTACCAGGGCTTATTCATCTATCACAACGGAGCGATTATTCGCTCCGTTCAAATTACCCATATCAATGAAGCCGGGCGTGAATTCACCCGCAATGTCGTATTGGATGGCCGTCCGCGTGAAGTGTTTAGCGAAGGTGATGATATCGTCATTTTCAATGCTAAAAATGACAAAGTCGTGATCGAAAAACGCCGTGGCCAGAACCTGTTCCCGGCCATGTTGCCCACCCAGCTGCAACCCCTCAAGCAAAACTACAAGCTGAAATTTATCGGTCAGGAGCGCATCGCCGGGCGATTGGCGCAAGTGATCGATATGATCCCGAATGACAATCTGCGTTACCAGTACCGCGTGTGGTCTGATAGCGAATATGGCTTGCTGCTTAAAATGAGTATGCTGGATACGCAAGGCCATACGCTGGAGCAAATTGGTTTTAACCAAGTTTCCATGTTGCAGACCAAAGACCTGGATTGGTTCCAGCCCAAGATTGACGCTTCCAAACCTTATGTGATGGATGACACCACCGATCTGACCCACGTCGAAAATAATCTGGTGATCGCTAACCTGCCTGCTGGTTACAAAAAAGTAGATCAGATTCGCCTGCGCGTACCTGGCAGGGCGGTGCCGGTGCAGCAATTGATTTTTTCTGATGGTCTGGCTTCGGTGTCCCTGTTTGTCGAGCCCGTGATTAAAGGCATGCAGCCCCGCATTGGTAAAAAAACCATGGGTTCTACCAATGTCTATGCCCATGTGTTAAATGGCTACCAGCTAGTGGTGGTCGGCGAAGTGCCTGCACTCACCGTTGAGCAGATTGCGCAGCAGGTTACTTTTAAAAAATAATAAATCCACCAATTTCTGCCTCAATGCATGCGCCATGCACTTCACCAGTTACTTCAATCCCTGACTTTTTCATTTATGACAACTTTCTGTAATGAATTTTGAATACCCTGATTGCGTCTGGAATAGTGTGTTTTTGGCAGTGAATTCAGCCCCTTGTATTTGCCTTAACAGGCACCATGTGAAGAAAGTGTTTTAACAATGTTCAAAGTGTGAAGGCAGTTGAAATGTTCTTGCGCTTTGAATAAATCTTTAAAGATTGAAGTTTTGAATTGATTAAATAATAGGAAAAATCATGATGAAGCAATTAATTTCTGGCGTGCTGCTCGCATGCACTGTGTCATTAAGTATGTTTGTCATGCCAGTGCAGGCCAAGGATTTGCCTGACTTTACTGAGCTGGCAGAAAAACAAGGACCAACCGTCGTCAATATCAGCATCACTTCAGTCGTGCACGGTGGTGGCGGGATGGGTTTCCCCGGCATGCCTAATGATGAAAACCTGCAAGAGTTGTTGCGCCGTTTCGGCATTCCGGGAATGCCCGGCATGCCAGGACAAGAGGGTGGGCAGGATTACAAAACACAGTCATTGGGTTCAGGCTTTATCATCAGTAGCGATGGTTTTATTTTGACCAATGCGCATGTGGTGAGTGAGGCGGATGAAGTGCTGGTCAAACTGTCTGACAAGCGCGAATTCAAGGCGAAAATCATTGGTGCAGATAAACGTACCGATGTAGCGCTGATTAAAATTGAGGCAACTGGCTTGCCCAAGGTTGTGATCGGTGACCCGACAGCATTGAAAGTGGGTGAATGGGTGGCCGCAATCGGCTCCCCGTTTGGCCTGGAAAACACCATGACAGCCGGGATCGTGAGTGCTAAAGGCCGCGCGTTGCCACAGGAAAATTATGTGCCGTTTATCCAGACCGATGTTGCCATTAACCCTGGTAACTCCGGTGGCCCGCTGTTCAACCTGCGTGGTGAAGTGGTTGGTGTCAACTCGCAGATCTACAGTAAAAGCGGTGGTTCCATGGGCTTGTCTTTCAGTATCCCGATTGATGTTGCCATTGAAATCTCTAACCAGTTGAAGACAACGGGCCGCATTTCGCGTGGCTGGTTAGGGATCGGTATCCAGGAAGTGACTAAAGACCTGGCGGATTCATTCGGCCTCAAGCAAACCAGTGGCGCGTTGATTGCCGGCGTGGAGAAAAACAGCCCGGCTGACAAAGGTGGCCTGGAAGTAGGCGATATTATCCTCAAATTTGATGGCAAGCCAATTGTGACTTCCGCCGATTTGCCGCGTGTGGTTGCTTCTATCAAGCCGGGCAAAGTCGTTGCGGTAGAGATTGTACGTAAAGGCGCCAGCAAAACTTTGCAACTCGGCGTGGGTGAAATGCCGAATGAGCAGGCAGATGCTCCGGCTTCGAGCAAAGAGCCTGCCAAGCCAGAAGCCAATAAGATTGGTTTGACTTTGCGCGAACTGACGCCGCAGCAAAAGAAAAAACTGAACGGCAAAAATGGCCTGCTGGTGGCAGAAAGCGTGGGCGCAGCTGCCCAGGCAGGTATCCGCCGCGGGGATGTGATCCTGGGGCTGAACAATAGCGAAACCCAAAGCGTAGAGTTGTTTAATAAGCAGATCAACGCTGTCGCTGCCGGAAAAACGGTCGCTGTACTGGTGCTCAGAGGTGAAAATACCTTGTATGTCCCAATCAAGGTGAGCAAGTAAAGGGCGGTTTTAAAGCGCGCTGCAGCTAGCGTGATTTAAAATAAATCCCTGATAAATAGGCGTTTGCTGTAAAATGCCAGCAAATTCGGAAAGGCGCGTAAAGCGCCTTTCTTGCTTGTAATCAACCTATAGCTGAACATGAAGAATATTCGTAATTTCTCGATTATCGCCCACATCGACCATGGCAAATCGACACTGGCTGATCGCATCATTCAGGTGTGCGGTGGCCTGGAGGCGCGCGAAATGGAAGCGCAGGTGCTGGATAGCATGGATATCGAGCGTGAGCGTGGCATTACGATCAAAGCACAAACTGCTGCCCTGCAATACAAAGCCAATAATGGCGAAACCTATTATCTCAACCTGATTGATACGCCTGGGCATGTGGACTTCAGCTATGAGGTCAGCCGCTCATTGTCTGCCTGTGAAGGTGCATTGCTGGTAGTGGATGCCTCACAAGGGGTTGAAGCGCAAAGCGTGGCAAACTGTTACACAGCCATTGAGCTGGGCGTTGAAGTCACGCCTGTGCTCAATAAAATCGACCTGCCTTCTGCCGACCCTGCACGCGTCTCGCAAGAGATTGAAGATGTGATTGGCGTGGATGCCACCGATGCGGTGCGTTGCTCAGCCAAAACTGGTGAGGGCGTACGTGACGTGCTGGAAGAAGTGGTCGCCAAAGTGCCGCCCCCGGTAGGCGATATCGATGGGCCATTAAAAGCACTAGTGATTGATGCCTGGTTTGATAATTATGTTGGCGTGGTGATGCTGGTGCGCGTCATTGATGGTGTTTTGCGTGCTAAAGAAAAAATTCGCCTGATGGCGACCGGTGCTGAATATTTATGCGAGCAAGTCGGTGTGTTTACGCCCAAGTCGCTGCAACGTCCGCAATTAAGCGCTGGTGAAGTAGGTTTTATTATTGCCGGTATTAAAGAGCTGGCAGCGGCTAAAGTTGGCGATACCGTCACGCTGGCTGGCAGGCAGGCCAGTGCGCCATTGCCTGGTTTTAAAGAAGTCAAACCACAGGTGTTTGCCGGTTTATACCCGGTTGAATCCAATCAGTTTGAAGCCCTGCGTACCGCGCTGGAGAAACTTAGGCTGAATGATTCCAGCCTGCAATTCGAGCCGGAAAATTCTACTGCGCTGGGCTTTGGCTTCCGTTGCGGCTTTTTAGGCCTGCTCCATATGGAGATCGTACAAGAGCGTTTAGAGCGCGAGTACGATATGGACCTGATCACCACTGCGCCGACCGTGATTTACGAGTTGTTGCTGAAAAGCGGTGAAGTGGTGCAGATTGAAAACCCGTCCCGCCTGCCTGAGCCTTCTCGTGTGGAAGAAATCCGCGAGCCTATGATTGTGGTCAATCTGTTGATGCCGCAAGATTATGTCGGCCCGGTGATGACCTTGTGTAATAACAAGCGTGGCCTCCAGCGCAATATGCAGTACATGGGCCGCCAGGTCATGCTTAATTACGAAATGCCACTCAACGAGGTGGTACTCGATTTCTTTGATAAACTGAAATCCGTGTCTAGGGGTTATGCGTCCATGGATTATGAGTTTCTCGAGTTCCGCGCTGCTGACTTGGTGAAACTGGATATCATGGTCAACGGTGAGCGTGTCGATGCCTTGAGCCTGATCGTGCACCGTGCCAATAGCATATATCGCGGGCGTGAGCTGGTGTCTAAAATGCGCGAACTGATTCCGCGCCAGATGTTTGATATCGCAATCCAGGCAGCGATTGGCGCCAATATCATTGCGCGCGAAACGGTCAAGGCCATGCGCAAAAACGTGATTGCTAAGTGTTATGGTGGTGATGTCTCACGTAAACGCAAGTTGCTGGATAAACAAAAAGAAGGTAAAAAGCGCATGAAGCAGGTCGGTAATGTGGAAATTCCACAAGAAGCATTCCTGGCGATTCTGCGCGTCGAAGATAAGTAAAAGTAGGCTAAATAAAAGCCGGCTGAATAAAAGTAAGCTAAATAAAACGGGAAAACCCGCTTTCTACAGGGAACGAGCATGTATTTTGCAATTTTTATGTTAGTGATTTTGCTGGTATCCGGTGCCATCTGGTTGCTGGATATTCTGATTTTGCGCAAGCAACGCCAGAATAGTGCTTTGGGTGAAGTGCCAGACCCGTGGTATGTGGAATACAGTAAAAGTTTTTTCCCTGTCATCCTGCTGGTGTTTACCGTACGCTCGTTTATTGTAGAACCGTTCAAGATTCCTTCCGGCTCCATGATGCCGACGCTATTGGCTGGCGATTATATCCTAGTCAATAAATTCACTTATGGCCTGCGTGTGCCTATCCTGAACAACGTATTCTATACGGTCGACAAGCCTAAGCGTGGCGATGTGTTCGTGTTTCATTTTCCGCCTGACCCATCGATTGATTACATCAAACGCGTCATTGGTTTGCCAGGCGACAAAATTCAATACCGTGACAAACAGCTGACGATTAACGATAAAATCATCAACCTGGATTTCATTGAGCCATACAAGTATGCCTTGAATGTGAATGACGAGAGCGGCAGTTCACGTGCCGTAGATGTCACCGCGTCGCGCTTGAGTGAGCAGCTGGGTACCGTCAAACATGATGTATTGATTCACGACATCATGAACCAGTACAGCCCCGGCAGCCTGGGTGATCGCCTGATGCAGGGCGAAGTGATCACTGTGCCGGAAGGTGAGTACTATGCCATGGGTGATAACCGCGATAACAGTTCGGATAGCCGTGTCTGGGGCTTTGTCTCAGAGAAACACCTGGTGGGCAGGGCGTTCTTTATCTGGTTTAACTTTGACCAGTGGCGCCGTATCGGGCAAAGTATAGGCTAAGCGCGGGTTTACCGTATTGGCAGTCGCAATTTGTGAGGAGATGGCAGATGAAATGTTCTAGGATTTCAGCACGCGCACAACATGGGCTCGGCTTACTTGGTTTCCTGCTGGTATTAACCGCGGTCGGCATTTTTGGCATGGTGGCTTTAAAAGCGCTGCCTTCCTATATGGAATATTTCTCCATTCAATCGACAGTCAATCGTATTGCGCATGACCCCATGCTGCAAAGTGACGCTGATATCCGTACTGCATTTGACCGTCAGATGCACGTCGACATGATCAAAACCGTCCAAGGCCGCGATCTTAGTGTTGTTGGTGGCGTGGTGGCCGTGCGCTATCAAAAAACCATCCCGCTCACAGATACTATCAGTTTGCTGATCGATTTTGATGCGACCAGCAAGGCATCGCAGTAGGTGAGATGAGCGCGCTTCCGGTATTACAAACCCGTATTGGTTACAGCTTCACGCAGCCAGTCTTGCTGCAGCAAGCACTCACCCATCGCAGCTTTTCGGCCAATAATAATGAACGGCTGGAATTTTTAGGCGATAGCGTACTCAACTTTATCATTGCCCATCAGCTGTTCAACTTATTCCCTGATTTACCCGAGGGAGACCTCAGCCGTTTACGTGCCAAACTGGTCAAAGAGGCTAGCCTGGCTGAAATAGCGATTACGCTTAATCTTGGCGATGCGCTGAAGCTAGGCGAAGGCGAATTGAAAAGCGCAGGCTGGCGCAGGCCTTCCATTCTGGCAGATGCGCTGGAAGCCATTGTAGGCGCAGTCTACCTGGATGGCGGCTTTGCCGCTGCCGAGCAAGTGGTCGCGTTGCTCTATCGCGAAACGCTGACCACTATCAACCCGAACGCGATTGATAAAGACGCCAAATCCCAGTTGCAGGAATACCTGCAAAGCAAAAAGATGGACCTGCCTGAATACCAGGTGGTGACTATCGAAGGCGAGGCGCACGCACAGACCTTTACCGTGCAATGCTTTATCAAAAAACTTAAACTCACCACCACCGGTGCCGGCACTAGCCGCCGCGTGGCGGAACAGCAGGCGGCCAAGCTCGCCATGGAAAAAATTCAATCATGACAGAACAAAATATTGAGCCTACAGAAGACTTTCGTTGCGGCACGGTCGCCATCGTCGGTCGCCCCAATGTAGGCAAATCGACATTGCTTAACCATATTCTGGGCCTGAAGTTAGCCATTACTTCGCGCAAGGCACAGACCACCCGCCACCGTCTGCTGGGTATACATACGACTGAAGATACCCAGTTCCTGTTTGTGGATACGCCTGGCTTTCAGCAAAAACATATCAACGCCCTGAACAAAACGCTGAACAAAACAGTCACGCAGGTATTGTCTGAAGTCGATGTCGTCCTGTTCGTGATCGAGCCTATGAAACTGGGTGAAGCAGATGAACTGGTGTTGAAACTGCTGCCTAAAAATAAACCTGTTTTGCTGGTCGTTAACAAGGCAGATCTGATGGGCGATAAAGGTAATTTATTGCCCTTGATCCAGGACTTTGATCTGCTGTTTGATTTTGCCGGCATTATCCCGGTCAGTGCGAAAAAGAACCAGAATCTGGACGGGTTGCTGGATGCAGTGCGTGAGCATTTACCAGAGCAACCAGCCGTTTATGGTGAGGATGAATTGACAGATAAGAATGAACGCTTTCTAGCCGCCGAGCTTATCCGCGAAAAAATCTTCAGGTTGGTTGGCGATGAGCTGCCTTACTCGATGACGGTAGAAATTGAAAAGTTTGAAACTGTTAAAAAACTACGGCGCATCTTTGCTGTAATCATCGTCGATAAAGATAGCCAGAAACCGATGATCATTGGCAAGGGTGGCGAGAAGCTCAAGCAAATCTCTACCGAAGCACGCCAGGACATGGAAAAACTGTTCGGCTCCAAAGTCTACCTGGAAACCTGGGTCAAGGTTAAAGGTGGCTGGGCAGATGACGAGCGGGCGTTAAAAAGCTTGGGTTTCTAGACGCCTGAACTGGCGGTCGCATCATGGCTGTGAGCATCCCTAACGTTGCTGCACTCAAGCAATCGCTACAGCCAGTCTTTATTCTCCACACCTATCCCTTCAAAGAAACCAGCCTGGTGGTTGAGATGTTCAGCCGCGATTTCGGACGTATCGCCGGTGTCGCCAAAGGCGCACGCCGGCCACTCTCCGCCATGCGCGGTATGTTGCAGTCTTTCCAGCAATTGGCAGGCACCTGGTCTGGCAAAAATGAATTGAAAACCTTGCACGGCCTGGAATGGCTGACCGGCCTGACGCTGCTTAAAGGCGATGCACTAATGTGCGGGTTTTACATGAATGAATTACTGTTACGCTTGCTGCCTCGCGATGATGCGCATGCGCAACTGTTTGAGTATTACGCCGAAACCGTACAAATACTTTCTACGCTTACCCAAGAAACCGGCAGCAGCCAGCTGGCGGAAATCATGCGCAGGTTTGAGTTGAAAATGTTGCAGGAGTTAGGTTATGCCGTGCCACTGACGCATGATGAAAACGGCGAGATCATCCATCCCGAAGAAACGTATCGATTTGAAGCGGACTATGGCGCGTGTGCCTTAAACGTGACTAAAAATGGCGTGCTGATTCAAGGGCGGTCATTGCTGGATATGGCACGTGGCAGTTACAGCAACACAACCACACAAGCGCAAAGCAAGCAATTGATGCGCTATCTGCTACAGCATTACCTGGGTGAAAAACCCTTGCATACCCGCCAGTTACTGGTGGATCTGCAAGGGTTTTAAGGAAAAGCAGGCGTTATCTAGCTTGTGATGACTGAAGATACATTGTGTAATGTATTAACCGTCTTGCCCGGTCTCGCAGTGTGAGTCATTAAATAAACGCATTTACGCATTTGCAGTATCTGATCCAACATAATCATCAGCTTGCGCGGCTGACTGAGGCGAGGCCTCAGTGCAGATGTCAAATATTCTTTTTGCGACTAGCTACCCATCCCAGCAAAGCAAAGCCAATTAAGAGCATGGCACTGCTTTGAGGCTCTGGCACTGCTGTGGTCTGTTGTACAAAACTAAAATAGCCTGAATTATTGACTGTGGTTTGTCCGAAGGCTGTGAATTCGGAGAAATAGCTATTATCCGGGTATAGCGTCAAGATGAATGAGGAGGCGTTGTTGTTTGCAACAAACGTAAACCCCTGTCTATCGATGGTAATGCTGGCGTCTGTGTCGCGATAAGTGACGTTGTCTAAAGGGTTATTCAGCACAAAGCCTAAAACGCTGAAGTTGTACTCTAATGAGAAGGGTGCACTCGTGGTCATCGTGCCAGAAAACGTAGGGTCTCCGTCTACATCATCCACAGCGATAATGTCATAACGATAATCTGCAAGTGCTGCGCCACTGCCAGCGAAAGTGAGCGCCAGTAACAACACTAAAAATTTAATGAATTGCATAAAAAATCCTGAAATATATAAGTGAATAAATAAGTCGCAATAATATCGTTTGGATGAGGTGCGGGTGCGCCTCATCCTTGGTATCAATTGACTGAAACGAACACCGGGTTGGAGTAAAACCACAGGCTGCTGTAATTGCGGTCATTAATTGCATTCACGCGACCATTATTATCAACACCGCCTTGATTATTGATTACTGTGGTTTTCTGGTCGGCCAACGGCTCGCCGTTGAAACTGAGCCCCGGTACGTCCACAGCCAGATTGGTGCCGCGCAATCTAAAGTACTGGTTCTTGCTGGCAACCAGTTGGACGGTGACAGATGCAAAGCCATCTTTGCCTACCTTCCAGTCGGCAGCAGTGAATCGCTTGAGAACGCGTGTGGATGCATTTGTGGCAACGTTGTAAGCCGGAGAATCGGGACTGGCTTTAGGGGTGACATCGCCTACAATCAAATCCACGTGGTTGACGACAGGTTTCATGTTAGCCAGGGTTTTGCCATCCACCGGCTTGAGGTAGTTGTTTAAATCCGGACTTTTGAAACGGATGGTTAACTTGATTTTTTCACCTGTGCCGACTTTGATTTCCTGACCCATAAAGGCCGTGCCTGTAGAGCCCACTACCCTGAAGTCTAAGGCATTGATCAAGTCACCATACACAACAAACATGCGGCCCTCACGCAGGTTTGAGATGAATCCAGTCGCTGTGCCCTTGGTGCTGTCTGGTGTCCACACATAGTTCTTGGAATATTCGCCAGGATAGTAACCGCTACTGTTGCTGGCTGTATCAATTTTAAAGTGTGAATCGGAGTTGGCGATGTTCCATACGTGACGACCTTCCCCTAACAGCGCATCCCACATCCCGCCTACCTTGGCGACGATGGCATCCACACCACCATAAGTGCGATTGGGCAGGTTAGCATTGGTATAAGCGGATGTATAACCGCCACGGTCTGGTTCCATCTGGTTACCGACCATGCCTTCAATCATAAACACGATATCAGGTGCCAGATCATTCATTTGGCGCAGATTCTGTATCGTATATTTGCTCGGGTTGCGCGAGGGATGGTTGATAGTGGCAAAGCTGGTGGTCGGATAATTTGTTTTCAACCATGAAAAAGCGGCCAAAGCATCGGCGCCGGTTGCGTTCGGCCTGGTGGTGCCGTTTCTATTTTTCCATGCAGCGACATCGACCGGGTCAAACGTTGACTCAGCAAGCGTCGTAAACAGATATTGAAACTCTTTCGCACCTCTGGTTGAAGCATCAAGCGTAGCTTCATTGTCAAACATCACCACGTTGACGTGATCGTGCGTAGGCATATCCCATTCGGCACCGGAGATGATCATCTTGTCTGCGTAAGTGCCGCCTGCCTGGAGATCTTTCACGTGCGGGATTTCTATGGATTCCATGGCGTAGGAAAAAGGCACCGGTTTAGGCAATAAATTGCCATTCTTATCAAACCTGGATGAGCGCAAGTGATTACTCAGTATCATCCAGTCCAGTTTGTAAGTGTCCAGTGACTTATCCAGCAAATAATCTAATGTTTGTGTGGTGCGTGAGTCATCAGATTGGACGGTATGGGTATGCAAGTCACCCGTCGTCCAGCTTCCTTTGTCATCAGGTGTTGAGAGCGCTGGCTTGATTTCCAACCCTGAGACTAAGGAAACTGCACCTATCGACAGTCCCAGTGCTGCGATGACCATAGAGGTCGATTTAACTATTTTTAATTTATTCACAAGAATCCCGCTAAATGAAAGTCCCCGTCAGGGAGGTGGTTGAAAATGAAAGCTTTTACTGTGCGGCGATGATGGGTGAAGCAGATTAATCTTTCATGACTGGCAAAATATATTTGCATGACATCAGCCTATGCCTACCGTGGCCTGACGGTAGGTGCTTAATGGTATGGTTTTGCACAGACAGCAGGTAAAATAGCGTTTTTATCAAATCTCATAAAAGCCAGATATGTTGAAATTAGGTGTGAATATCGACCACGTCGCCACCATACGCCAGGCGCGCGGAACCAAATACCCAAGTGTGGTGCAAGCCGCACTGCGCGCCGAGCAGTCCGGTGCGGATAGCATTACCCTGCATTTGCGTGAAGACCGCCGCCATATGCAGGATGCCGATATTTTTGCGCTGCGCCCTTTGCTACAAACCAAGATGAACCTCGAGTGTGCAGTCACCGACGAAATGCTGGATATTGCGATCCAGGTCAAGCCGCAGGATGTCTGCCTGGTGCCCGAGCGCCGCGAAGAGCGCACCACAGAAGGCGGCCTGGATGTGCTCACGCATTATGCAAAAGTGGAACATGCCGTTAAAAAACTGTCTGACCAGGGCATACGCGTTTCCCTCTTTATTGCGCCGGATCTGGCGCAGATCGATGCGGCCATCAAAATCGGTGCACCGGTGATAGAGATCCATACCGGTACCTTTGCCGATGCTGAAACCGACAAAACACAAATGGAAGAGTTACGCAGGGTCGAGACGGCGCTGTACCATGCCAAAGCTGGTGGCCTGGTCGTCAATGCCGGGCATGGCCTGCATTACCACAACGTGCATCACATCGCGCGCTTGCCTGGTTTTGAAGAGTTGAATATCGGCCATGCCATCGTGGCACATGCCCTGTTTGTCGGCTGGGATCATGCTGTGCGCGAGATGAAAGCCCTGATGAAAGAGTTCTCAACCAGGTAGGCTGAGTATTACTGCAATACTCAAAGCAAGACACAACAGTGATAGAAAACAAATCCGGCGATTTGACGAGCACCCTCAACGCCGCAGATAAATGCAAGGAATGAGTTTGCGAGGTGGCCATATGATTTTTGGAATTGGGACAGATATCGTTGAAGTCGAGCGCATACAAGCATCGCTGGATCAGTTTGGCGAACCCTTTGCCAAGCGGATACTGGCGGATTCCGAATGGGAAGATTACCAGGCCAGCCAGTTAAAAGCGCGTTTTCTTGCCAAACGGTTTGCCGCCAAAGAAGCCTTTGCCAAAGCCATAGGCACTGGCATACGCGGTGATGTCAGTTTCCACAATATCGCAGTCACCCACGATGCGCTGGGTCGGCCATTGTTGCAACTGGCGCCCACCTTGCAGGCTTTCCTCAAACAGCATCACATCCATCAATCCCATATAAGTATCAGCGATGAGAAAAACTTGGCATTGGCCTATGTGGTGCTGGAAACCGTGAGCACCAAGTGAATTTGCCCACGCCTGTTGGTCTGGATATCGAACGCCGTTTTTCCGGCGTGCGCCGCCTGTATGGTGAGCAAGGCTTGCAGCGGCTGCAAGCCGGGCATGTGCTGGTGATAGGCATAGGTGGGGTGGGCTCGTGGACGGTAGAAGCACTGGCGCGTAATGCGGTGGCAAAGTTAACGCTGGTGGATCTGGATAATATTGCCGAATCGAATATCAACCGGCAGATACATGCGCTGGATGCGAACCTGGGCAAAGCCAAAGTGACGGCCATGCGTGAGCGCATCGCGCAGATCAATCCGCGCTGTGAAGTGGTGGAGGTGGAGGATTTTATCTCTGCGGATAACATGACATCTTTGTTAGAAGCCCGCCCTGATGTTGTCATAGATTGCATGGATGACACCAAAGCCAAAGTTGCATTGGCCGCGTATTGCAAGTTGCAGCAATTGCCGCTGGTGATTGTCGGCAGTGCCGGGGGCAAGCTGGATGCCACACGCATACGCCTGGCAGATTTGGCACATGTGCAAGGTGACCGCATGCTGGCGAAAGTCCGCAACCAGTTGCGGCGCGATCATGGCTTTGCTAAAGCCAGTGATACCAAAAAGTCTGCCAAATTTGGCATCACGGCAGTCTATTCAGACGAGCCGGTAGAAAAGCCTGCCGAGGCATGTGAAGCCGAAACCGGGCTGACCGGATTGCATTGCGCGGGCTACGGTTCCAGTATCTGCGTCACCGCCAGCTTTGGCTTCGTGGCTGCACAACATGCGCTGCAACAATTAGTGTTTGCTGATTGATCCTTTCCTTTTAAGTCGCCTGCTTGGCGACAATTGTCATGCTACTGTTATAAGATTGTTGAACAATCTCTGAGATGTGACGTCTACTTTAATAGAAAAACAGGCATGGACATTGCATAGCTAACCCTAGTTAAACGCCTGATTGAGTTTAAATGCAGGTGTTTCCAGCCTGTCATCGCCACTTTGCGTCGCTGTGTTGTCGGTTACAGTTTCGCTGCAAGTATCGCTAAAACCATAAAAAAGGTATCTGCCATGCACTTGGATGTATTTCTGAAACAGGTTTCGCTGAATCATGCATTGAACGTATTGATATGGCACGCAGCCCAGGCTGGCATTGAGATCGCTGCCCTGGTGAAGCAGGGTGCCTTGCAAGGGGTGACCGAAAAAACCACCACCACCAATGTGCAGGGCGAGACGCAGATGCAGCTGGATATCCGCAGCCATGAAGTCGCGCTCGCACAACTACGCGCTTCAGCTGTTGTTGCCGCCGTCTTGTCTGAAGAAGCCGATGAGCCTATTGTGTTTGAAACGGTGGATGCACCATTTCTGGTCAGTATGGACCCGCTGGACGGTTCTTCCAATTTAGCCATCAATGGTGTGGTCGGCAGTATTTTTTCAGTCCTGCCTAATACCGGTGTGGCGATCCAGGGACAGCAAGCGTTTTTACAGCCTGGGCAGGCGCAGCGCGCCGCACTGTATGTGATGTATGGCCCGGCGACTTTACTGGTGCTGACCATAGGCCAAGGCACGCATGTGTTTACGCTCGATCAGGAGAGCGACACCTTTGTACTCACCCAGCAAACCGTTGAAATTCCGTCAGAGACGTCTGAATATGCGATTAACGCCAGTAACCAGCGTTACTGGCAGCCTGCTATGCAGCGTTATATAGACGAATGCAAGCAGGGGGCAGAAGGCGCACGCGGGCGTAATTTTAATATGCGCTGGTGCGCCAGTATGGTGATGGATGTACATCGTATTTTGACGCGTGGTGGTGTGTTCCTGTATCCGCGTGATCATAAACAGCCGGTCAAGGCCGGGCGTTTGAGATTGTTGTACGAGGCCAACCCCATGAGTCTGCTGGTCACGCAGGCGGGCGGTGAAAGTATAGATGGCCTGGAAGAGGTGCTAGCATTACAACCCACGTCCTGTCACCAACGCGTCCCGGTATTGCTGGGGTCCAGACAAGAAATCCAGCGCTTGCGTGAATACCATCAGCAAGCCACAGAATAAAGGAGTTTTGCATGGCATTGATTTCCCTCAGGCAGTTACTCGATCACGCAGCCGAGCATAGCTATGGCTATCCGGCATTCAATATCAATAATATGGAGCAGATCATCTCCATTATGAAAGCCGCTGACGAGGTCGATAGCGCGGTGATCTTGCAGGCATCGGCCGGTGCGCGTGGCTATGCCGGTGAGTCGTTTCTGCGCAAGATGGTAGAAGCGGCGATCGAACAGTTCCCGCATATCCCGGTGTGCATGCACCAGGATCATGGTACTTCGCCAAAGATCTGCCAGATGGCCATCCGCAGCGGTTTTTCCAGTGTCATGATGGATGGCTCGTTAAAGGAAGATCACAAAACCCCGGCCAGTTATGAATACAACATGGATGTTACACGCCGCGTGGTCGAGTTTGCCCATGCGGTGGGTGTCTCGGTAGAGGGTGAATTAGGTGTACTGGGGTCACTTGAAACCGGTATGGCGGGTGAGGAAGATGGTGTAGGCGCTGAAGGCAAGCTGGATGAGTCGCAGTTATTGACTGACCCGGACGAGGCAGCCGCGTTTGTCGAGGCGACTAAAGTGGATGCACTGGCAATCGCGATCGGCACCAGTCATGGCGCTTATAAGTTCACACGCCCGCCATCAGCCGATACTTTATCCATCAAGCGTATCCGTGAGATTCACGCCAAAATCCCCAATACCCATTTGGTCATGCATGGGTCTTCCAGTGTGCCGCAAGAATTTCTGGAGCGGATCCGGCATTATGGCGGTAATATCAAGGAAACCTATGGCGTGCCGGTTTCGCAGATTGTGGAAGGCATCAAGAGCGGGGTGCGCAAAGTGAATATTGATACCGATATCCGCCTTGCCATGACAGCCGCCATCCGTGAATACTTTGTTGAACATCCGGAAGAATTTGACCCGCGCGGCTACTTTAAAGAAGCCAGCAACGCGGCGCAACAGTTGTGTAAAGAGCGATTTGAAGCCTTTGGCAGTGCGGGCCAGGCGGGTAAGATCAAAGTGGTTTCCCTGGAAAAAATGGCCGCCATTTATGAAAAATGATTGAACGGTTACCAGGTAAAGCTGCCATAGAAGATAATGTTGCCCGTCCCTGGGCACGTCAGGCAACTCACCCACTTACCCGCTCATGTTTAAACAAAAAATATAATTTCATCGAGGGGGCATGATAGAAAGGTTTGACATCATGCGCAAAAAATTAGTCATCGGTAACTGGAAGCTGCATGGCAGCTTGCTGGAAAATCAGGGCCTGCTCAACCGGCTCAAACAAGAATTACATCATCTGGATGGCGTGGATGCAGCTGTCTGCCTGCCTTATGTGTATTTATATCAGGCGCAATCTGCCTTGCAGGGCTCAGCCATTGCCTGGGGCGCACAAAATGTCAGCCAGTTCACTGAGGGAGCTTACACCTCGTGCATCTCGGCAAAAATGGTAGCCGAGTTCGGTTGCACCTATACCATCGTCGGCCATTCTGAACGCCGCGCGCTCAAACTGGAAAGTAACCAGGTCGCCACCAAACGTCTGCTCAATGCCTTGCACGCTGGCCTCACGCCTATTTTTTGTGTGGGTGAAACACTGGATGAGCGCGACGGTGGCATGGCCGAACTGATTGTCAGAAACCAGATGCTGAATGTGGTGTATGGGCTGGATAATGAAGCGTTCGCCCTGGCGAAGAAACTCAATATGGTGATCGCCTATGAGCCAGTATGGGCGATTGGCACTGGCGAACACGCCACACCCGAACAAGCACAACGCATGCACGCGTTTATCCGCATGATGATCGCTGAGCGCGATAGGGAGTTTTCCGAACAGATACGCATTTTATATGGCGGCAGTATGGCGCCTAAAAATGCCGAGAGCCTGCTGATCATGCCGGATATCGATGGTGGCCTGCTTGGGCGCGCAGCGCTGGTGGCTGAAGATTTCATTGATACCTGCCGGATTGCCTCACATTGCTGGCAGCAACAGGTGAAATTAAAAGCACAGGCGCAGTCACCGGCAGTGGTGGTTTAGCCGGCTGTGCGTTTAGTGTCGGCACGCAATTTCACAAAACTGTCATAAATGGCTGAGCGCCAGGCGCTACAATAGTCGGCATGAAAAATAACCCCTCTGTGTTGCTAGACCGTGACCTAAGTATCCTCAGTTTCAATGCACGTGTACTTTCCCTGGCGCAACGTGAAGATTACCCGCTGCTCGAACGCCTGCGTTTTTTGTGTATCGTTTCCAATAATCTCGATGAGTTTTTTGAAGTGCGTATGCCTTTGCAGATGGAGGCGCACCAGCAGGGGGTCACGCATGGCCCGGTCACCGCCAGTGGTTGCGAACAAATTGCCAGCATGGCGCATGCGCTGGTGGCAAAACAGTATGAACTGTTTAACGATGCACTGATGCCAGCCCTGGCCGAGCAGGCGATACACCTGGTTTCAGGCACAGTGCGTACACCCGAACAAACCGCGTGGGTGAGCAGTTACTTCAAGCGTGAAGTGCTGCCATTCTTAATGCCGGTGTCTTTAGATCCCTCGCATCCTTTCCCGCAAGTCGCCAACAAATCATTAAATTTCATTGTCCGCATCGCCATCGATAAAGAAGAGAAGATTGCCATTGTGCGCGTGCCGCGCGTGGTGCCTCGCCTGCTGCAGTTGCCGCATAACATCAGCAAGGGTCAACAATGCTTTGTTTCGCTGACCAGTATTATCCGCGCTAATTTGCACGTGTTATTTGAAGGTGCGAAGATCCTGCATTTTTCGCAGTTCCGCGTCACGCGTAATAGTGACCTAGAAGTGGATGAAGACGATGTCAGTAACTTGCGCATGGCTTTGCGTGAAGAACTAGCACACCGCCAGTATGGTAAAGCAGTGCGGCTGGAAGTGACGCATGAGTGTGATGATGCGCTGGCTGATTTCCTGCTCAGGCAGTTTAATTTACCGGCGCTCGCACTTTATCGCGTCAATGGGCCGGTCAACCTGGGCCGCTTGATCCAGTTGCCGGATATGGCAAAAGGCGACCATCTCAAGTTCACGCCTTTCCAGCCGCAATGGCCAAAACACATCAATAAAAACATTCTGTTGCTGGCGCAAATGCGCGAGCGCGATTTACTGATACACCAGCCATATGAAAGCTTTGATGTGGTGATCCAGTTACTGGAAGAAGCCGTCAAAGATGATCATGTGCTGGCCATCCGCATGACGATTTACCGCACCGGCGCTGACCCGCGTATGCTGGCATTATTGCAGGAAGCCGTCCGCCGCGGCAAAGAGGTGCTGGTGGTGGTTGAGCTAAAAGCGCGTTTTGACGAAGAGGCCAATATCAACTGGGCAGAGGCGCTGGAATCAGTTGGCGCACAAGTGGTGTACGGTGTTGTCGGCCTGAAAACCCACGCTAAAATGTTATTGATCATGCGTCGCGAAGGTAAAACCATCCATCGCTACGGGCATTTATCAACCGGCAACTACAACCCGAAAACCACCCGCTTATACACCGACTGGAGCATGCTCACCGCCAACCCTGACCTGACCAAGGAAATGGAAGCGGTGTTCAGGCATTTGACCAGCGAGCTGCCTTTGACACGCATGCGGCACTTACTGGTCGCGCCATTCACGCTGCATTCCGGCATGATCAAGCAGCTGGGCAAAGCCCAACGCCTCGCCAGACAAGGCAAACCGGCACGTGTGATTGCCAAAATGAATGCCCTGACCGATGTGCCATTAACAGAAGCCCTGATCAAGGCCGCAGCAGCCGGGGTGGAGATCGACCTGATCATCCGCGGTGCCTGCATCCTGCCAGTCGATTTACCTGCCATCAAAGGCCGTATCCGCGTCAGGTCTATTGTTGGCCGCCTGCTGGAGCATTCGCGTGTGTTCTACTTTAATTTAGATGGGCACGTGCAGATGTGGCTGTCGAGTGCCGACTGGATGAGCCGCAATATGATCAGACGCGTCGAGCTGGCATGGCCGATCACTGACCCGAAAATGCAGCTGCGTATTATGCAGGAAGGCTTGCAAATGTACCTGGATGATAACCTGGATGCCTGGCAGTTGGCTGAGCAGGGCGTTTATAAAGCCGTGCGTGAATCAGCCGGGGATACACCATTACAATCTTGCCAGCAGATATTGTTAAAACAATATCATTCCTTATAGGCTAAGTGATGTCAGTACGTAACCTGATTTTATGGCGGCACGCTGAAGCAGAAGACCTGCAGCACGGGCATTCAGACCTGGAGCGGGCACTGACTAAAAAAGGCCACAAGCAGGCCAAGCAGATGGCGGCATGGCTCAAAAAATACCTGCCTAAACAAACCTACGCCATGGTGAGCCCGTCGCTCCGCACACAAGAAACCGCCGCTTATTGGGGTGAAGACTGGCAGGAGGAAAACCGGCTGGCGCCGGAACGTCCTCTGGAGCCGATTTTACAGTTACTGGCGCAAAGCCCGTTTGAACACATCATGCTGGTCGGGCATCAGCCCTGGATCGGCGAACTGGCTGCGGAATGCCTGGGCATGGAAGATGCGCAGCTGAGCATCAAAAAAGGCGCGATCTGGTGGTTGCGATTGCCCAAATCCGGTCTGCCTTACAAACTATATAGCGTGCAGGCGCCAGACCTAGTGGAATAATGCAAGCATATTCCCAAGCCTGATTTGCGCTGTATAGGCAACAGCCATATGACATTCAGCAGTCCGGCATTCAATCAGCGTTTATGCGCTGATTGAATGCCCTTAGCTTGGGAACTTACTTCTTTGGTCTACCTGTTTTGATGGTAGGCACGGCGGCTAGCGCGGCTTTCAATGCGGTGTCGTTCAGCGCTGAGAGCAGTTTTAAGCCGGCACGCAGTAATTCACTTTTCTTGACCGGTTTGCCCACGCCTTCCAGACGTTTCTTCAAGGCTGCAATTTGGGCGTACTCGTCTTTTGGCATGGTAAAGCTATCGCGTTCCATTTTGACTTTAGGCGCTTTTGGCTTGTCATTTGCAGCCACTGGTTTTGCTGCATGTGCTGCAGGTTTTGCTGCAACCGGGTTTGCTGCTTTGGATGCTGCCGTGGTGGTCGTTACTGCTGGCTTGTTTTTTGCCGCAGGTTTGGCTGCCTGTTTAGTGGCCATGTCGCTCTCCTGAGTTTTACGTGAAAACAGTTTATACCGTTTTTATTTTGCGTCAATTGTCATAAAAATTTCATATTGTTGTGGTGTCATAGAGGCTGTTTTTCATGACAGAATTCAACACCTTAAAACAGGGAGCATGAGATGCGCAGGATATTGGTGGCAAACACCAAAGGCGGTAGCGGTAAAACGACGCTCGCTACCAATCTTGCCGGTTATCTGGCGCAATTGGGGCACAAGGTTGTACTGGAAGATATTGATCGCCAGCAATCGACGGCTTCCTGGTTGGCACGCCGCCCGCAGCATGTGTCTACTGTATTTAATGCCGAAGACCTGGGCAAATCCGCGCTGCAAAAAGCCGATTGGGTCATTACCGACTCTCCAGGCGGTTTGCGCGACAAGAAAATCTCTGATGCAGTGACCGAGACGGATTTGATCCTGGTGCCTGTTGCGCCATCTGCCTTTGATATTGGTGCTACCCAGGATTTTCTGGGTTTGCTGTCTGAAGAAAAAGCAGTACGCAAGCACAAGACTTTTGTCGGGCTGGTGGGTATGCGCGTGATGCCCCGCACCAAATCTGCCGAACGGCTGCTCACATTTATGGATGAATCCGGCTTTGCTGTGTTATCCATGCTGCGGTCGTCCCAGATATACGTCACTGCGGCTGAAGAAGGATTGAGTATTTTTGAGTTGTCGGGCTCACTTAAAGAGATCGATATCGCACAGTGGAACCCGGTGACAGACTGGGTTTTACAAAATAGTGAATAAAGGCCTGGCAAGCAGGTAACAATGAAAGTCACCTGAATCATAGGTCGAGAATCAAGGATGCCTGGCAAGGCAGGCATTTAGCAGTAAATCAAAGGAGCAATATGAAAGACAAGTCGAATCCAGTGTATCTGGAAAAAGTGCAACAACTCAGCCCGGCCGAAGCTGAGCGCGTATTATCACGCATGGGCGGCAAGCTGCCTAAACGCTTCATCAAGGAAAAGCTGTCGCAGGAAGAAGCGCTCGCTTTGCAACTGGAAATTGAAGATGAGCAGTTGAACGAATGGCGCGAGAAAGTGGCCAAGCTGCGTGAAGAAGATGAAAAGCAAACCAAGAAGAAAAAAGATTAGTTTGCTGAAGATGTACAAGTGCGGCGCATCTGCCGCCTAAATAAAACGGGCCTTGATCGGCCCGTTTTTCATTCCAGTTTTTAATCCGCGCTTTTAATCGTAATGCGCTTCCAGTTGCCAGCCCAGTTTTTGCCACAGCTGGCACTCCTCTTCAAGCAGGTAATGCGTTTGCGGATGCTGGCTGACCCATTGCGCAGGCAGTGCCAGCGTAAATTGCTGCTTGTCATGCGATAAATGTAAATGCTTGAGCACGGGTAATCGGCGGGAATGGCAAAAGATCACCGCCAGCCGCAATGCCATCAACTGGCAAACCAGGTCCTGATTATCGAAATCGGCAGGCAATTTGCGCAGCTTGCCCTGATGCCCTAATACCAGCAGGCTGATGGTGTGTAACTCGCTTTGCGCAAAACCCATCAGCTCGGTGTTATCGAGAATGTACGCGCCATGTTTGTTACAGTCGGTATGTGAAATAGCCCAACCGATTTCGTGGCAAAGCGCCGCCCACTGCAACAACGGTTTTTGTGTATCACAGGCCTGCATCGCATCGTAAAAATGCAATGCTACTTTGCTGACATTCTGCGCATGTTCCAGTTCTACCCCAAACTGTTTGCACAGCCTGGCGATAGAGGCAGAACGCAAATCTTCAGTCGCATCCGCAGGGCTTAGAATGTCGTAAAGCACACCATGACGCAATGCGCCATTGGCCACCAGCATGGTGTCTATATTCAGCGTATCAAATACGGCGGTTAGGATAGCCAGGCCACCACCGATGACCGCGCGCCTATCATCTTTCAGGCCTTCCATATTCAAGCGGTCAGGCGTTTTGGCTTTGATCAATGTTTGCTTCAGCCATTCCAGCTGGCTACGTTCGATTTTATTGGCTGAAAACCCTGAGCCGGCCAGTACATCGGCCACCGCGCCTACCGTGCCAGAGGCACCATAGGCAACCTGCCAGTTGCCGCTGTAACGGCTGGCAATCATGTCGATAATAGATTCTGCGGCGATTTCGGCGCGTTCAAAGTTACGTTCGCTTAACTGGCCATCGGCAAAGTATTTTTGTGACCAGCCGACTGAGCCTAAGCGCAGTGACTCCGTGACATTGGCTTTAAAATGCTGGCCGAGGATAAACTCCGTTGAACGGCCGCCGATATCGATCACCAGGCGTTTTTCATCTGACTGCGGCAGCATGCGGCTGACGCCCTGGTAAATCAGGCGCGCTTCTTCCACGCCTGAAATGATCTCTATCGGGTACCCCAGCACTTTCTGCGCCTGCTTGATAAAGTCGGCGCTATTGGTCGCCTCCCGCAATGTTTGCGTGGCCACAGCACGCACATGCTCAGGCGGAAAGCCTTTCAGGCGCTCGCCAAAGCGGGCCAGGCATTTCAGCCCGCGTTCAAACGCTTCCGGCTTCAGGTTGCGATCTTCATCAAGGTCGCCGCCCTGGCGGACCGCCTCTTTCAGGTAATCGACGCGCAGGATCTGCCCGTCGACCACACGGCCGATTTCAAGTCGAAAACTGTTGGAGCCCAGGTCTACAGCAGCGAGTTGGGTGTCATGGGTAATAGTTAGCATGCGATACCACTGAAGAAATTACTTTAGATAACGGGAAATGGCCTTGGGGTATTCAGGAAAATAGCGTTCAATCACACTCAAATCAAAACTTCTCAAAATACTGGAGTTGGACTCGCGGTCAAGTAAAAAGCTGAACGAAGCCGCCACCAGTTCAGTGGTCGTATGCGGCGTATTCAATAACTGCTGAGCATACTCCGGTTTGACACTGACCTGGTGCGTGGTGACTTGCGACCCATGCACGGTGACAGAAAAAGAATTAGGACTGGTTTCAGTCACCTCAATAGTCGCCACGATCACCTCCGCCTTGTTTGCCTCTATAGGCAACCCCTGCAAACAGTATAAATCGTTATGTTGGCAGAGGCCAGTGAAACTAATATGACGGAAACCAATATAATATTGCCGCGCTGATCGGCTGCAAATTTCATTAAACTGTCATCGCCTTAAATTAAAATAAAAAATAAAAAATGACTAAACTGCTCCTCACATCCTTTAGCCTGGTATTCGCGCTGTGCCTGTCTTGCAGCGCCCATGCCGCACGTCCATTAGTCACGGATGACGCACGCCTGACCAATGCCCATAGCTGCCAACTGGAAAGCTGGGTGCGCGCCTATGAAGGTGGCCGCGAAATGTGGGCGCTACCCGCCTGCAACCTGGGTGAAAATTTTGAAGTCACCCTGGGCGGCGGTGTTTACCACAATCAGGACGAACACTATCGTACCGAAGACTGGATAGTGCAGTTCAAAACCCTGTTCAAACCACTGGAAACCAATGGCTGGGGCTGGGGATTTGCCGCCGGGCATGTCAAACACACCGATATTCAGCCTGGCCCTAACCAGTTGGGGAATACCTACTTTTATGTCCCAGTCTCTTTCTCCATGCGCGATGATGATGTCGTGGTGCATCTGAATATAGGCATGTTACGCGACAAAGAGGCCTCGGAACTGAAAGCCAGCATGGGCCTGGGCGCCGAGTTTAAACTGGGTGGGCCGTTTAAAGGCATTGCTGAAGTGTTTGGGGATAATACGCAAAATCCGTTTTATCAGCTGGGTGTGCGGTATTCATTGGTGCCGGAGGTGTTTCAGGTGGATGGCACGATAGGGCAGCAGGTGAATGGGAGTAGCGAGAGTCAGTGGTTTTCGATTGGGTTGAGATGGACACCGTAGGGGCTGGTTTTGTGAAAGCTGGTGGGGCGTAAAGGGTTGTCATTCTGAGAGAAGGTGTAGCAGGGGGCGAAGCATGCTTTCTGCCAGGCGGCTGGCCAATATGCGAAGTAGCTACTCTCTACAAAACGCCGTCATTCTGGCGCAGGCCAGAATCCAGGCAGGGTTCATGTTTAGCTTAGTTGCAATAGAAGGGTGAATGCTGCCCTTGCATAATGCCGTACTCGGTAATTCTTTGGATGGTTAAGCATTCGAATTTGCTGCTTAATTGAACCGTTGCTTTTCGCACCTCGGCGAGTTACTTTTCTTTGCTTGCACAAAGAATAAGTAACCAAAAGAAATGCACCCTAGCTTCCGCTTGTTTCCTGCGTTGCTCATCAAAATAAGCGGTCGCGAAACTCGCCCTAGCGGCTTGCACACTGCGCAAGCCGCTGCGGAACTCAGACAGTCGCTCCCTTATTTCTTATTTTGACTGCGCTACTCGGCGCGTCAGATAGGGGCCCGTTACAACCCACCACGATGAAATATTGGTTAACAGCACGGCATTCAGGGCGCTAAGGAGCTCCTTTAATTTCTAAAGCAAAAAAGCCAACAAAACAATTGAATTGCTTTGTTGGGCTTTCTTCTTTTTTTATTGCTGATTTTTATTTCACTGGATGAGCGGGATGCAATGTGAGAACTCTCACTTAAGTAACCGCGTAGTGCTTTTCCAGGGCCCCTATCTGACGCGCCGAGTAGCGCAGTCAGCGTGGGAGTTTTCGGCCAGCGGCTGTTCGAGTTCCGCAACAAGCCACGGTGTGTGTGGCTTGTCAGGGCGAGTTTCGCTGGGCGCCCACGTTGATGAGCAACGCAGGAAACAAGCGGAAGCTAGGGTGCATTTCTTTTGGTTACGTTTTCTTTGTGCAAGCAAAGAAAAGTAACTCGCCTAGAGGCGAAAAGCGATGCCTCATATGATCTTATACGTTGCTTTGTGAGCTACTCAATTCCATCCTTAGAGATAACCCTACTTCAACAAAATAATCCGGTTAATCTGCCCCAATCGAAACGCCGTGGTACTCATCTTCCCACCCTTCAACGCCAAAGGCCTGATCGGGCATGGCGGAATTCGCCTGCCATCTTCCATCAACGTATCATCCTCCGCTGTCGATTGCCAAACCCCGCCATTCACTGGCCTGAACTGCCAGCGGATGTACCCGACTCTGGCACCTAATTGCAGCATTTCGTCCCTATCCGGTGCTTCACTCACAAGCAGCTCGTTCTCCAGTTCTTCATCATATTTGCCAAACGCCTGTTTGCACGCCAGAGCCTCCTGATCTGTTGCCCCGATATAAGTGCAGGCCCGGTGCTCTTCGCGCTGCACATCCCAGGCGCCTAACTGCCACGCGGCATCCAGCACGGCTTCTTCCACCATTTCAGGTTGACGCCAGCGGTCGTTGATCTGCAGAGCTGAGCCCGGCACAGGTTGCAGCACGGGTTTTAGCATGGGTAACGCCACCATCGGCTGCTTGCGAAAGCCATGCCAGTGCAGCATCAATAGCAAGGGAGTGTCCGCTCGCGGCACTGCTGTAAGTGTGACTGCGGTTAATGGCAATTGCATGACTTGCATTTGCTCAATTAAAGTGTGAAAAATATTCATCATCCACTCCTCATTACTTAACAAAGCCGGTTCAGTTAAATAGCTAGCAAGAAGCGTGCTGAAAGACACTTTTTGAATCAGCAAGCAGCGCGATGAACCAGTGATTCGATGGGTGAATGCCTTGTGGGGACTTATGGTGTAATCATGAGTTAGCTGCATGATTTCCTGCCTCGGTCATTTCCCCCTCTTGAAAAACGGTTTTGTTTTCCCCATCTACACAAAAGTTTTGTGTTTAACACCTGTTATTTGGAGAAACGTTATGACGACAGCGACAGCAGAATCGCCATCTAAACAAACCATGGGCTTTCAGGCCGAGGTCAAACAATTACTACAGCTGATGATCCATTCGCTGTATAGCAATAAAGAAATCGTATTGCGTGAATTGATTTCTAACGCGTCTGATGCGGCGGATAAATTGCGCTTTGAGGCGATCTCTAATGGCAGCCTGTATGAAAATGACAGCGAACTCAGCATTAAGATCGCGTTTGATAAAGACGCGCGTACGGTGACCATTTCTGACAATGGCATAGGGATGCGCCGCGAAGAGGTGATCAATAACATCGGTACCATTGCCAAATCCGGCACTAAAGAATTCTTCCAGAACCTGACCGGTGACCAGGCTAAAGATGCCAACCTGATCGGTCAGTTCGGGGTCGGTTTCTATTCCAGTTTTATCATCGCTGACAAAGTCACGCTGATCACGCGCCGTGCGGGTGAGACAGAAGCGATCAAATGGGAGTCCGGTGGTGAAGGCGATTTCACGATTGAGACGACTGAAAAAGCCGGTCGTGGTACTGAAGTGATTCTGCATCTGCGCGAAGGCGAAGAGGAGTTTCTGAATGATTGGAAACTCAAAACCATCGTCCGCAAATATTCTGACCATATCACTTTGCCTATTGTGATGAAGAAATCCGAATGGAAAGATGGCGAGAATGGTGAAGGCGGCCAGATGGTGGCGACCGATGAGGACGAAACCATCAATACCGCTTCTGCCTTGTGGGCGCGCAGCAAGAGCGATATCACTGAAGAAGAGTACAACGCGTTTTATAAACACGTGTCGCACGATTATGAAAACCCGCTGGCGTATACGCATAGCCGTGTAGAGGGCAAGCAGGAATATATTTCCCTGCTTTATGTGCCAAATAAAGCGCCGTTTGATCTGTATGACAGGGAGCGCCGCCAGGGCATCAAGCTGTACGTAAAACGCGTATTTATTATGGAAGAGGCCGAAAAGCTGATGCCGCAATACCTGCGTTTTGTGCGCGGGGTGATTGATTCTGCTGACTTGCCATTGAATGTGTCGCGTGAGATTTTGCAAGACAGCCGCGATGTAGAAGCGATTAAAAACGGTTCGGTGAAAAAAGTGCTGAGCCTGCTGGAAGATATCGCAGAAAACAGACCGGAAGAATATAACAAGTTCTGGAACGAGTTTGGCCGTGTGCTGAAAGAAGGCCCGGGCGAAGATTTTGCTAATAAAGACAAAATCGCCGGCTTGCTGCGTTTTGCTTCTACCCATGCCGATAATGAGTCGCAAAATGTGTCATTTAAAGACTACATCGCTCGCTTTAAACCAGAGCAGGAAGTGATTTACTACATCACGGCAGATACGTTTGCCGCTGCGAAGAACTCGCCGCACCTGGAAATCTTCCGCAAAAAAGGCATTGAAGTGTTGCTGTTATCTGACAAAGTTGATGAATGGTTGCTGGGTAGCCTGACCGAATTTGAAGGCAAAAAACTGCAATCCATCGCCAAAGGTGACCTGGATTTAGGCAAACTGGAAGACGAAGCGGATAAAGAAGCGCAAAAACAGGTGGAAGAAAACGCCAAAGGCCTGGTGGAGCGCATCAAAGCGGCGCTGGGCGATACGGTGAAAGAAGTGAAAGTAACGCATAGATTAACCGATTCACCGGCTTGTCTGGTGGCCGGCGAGCATGATCTTTCCGGTAACTTGGCGCGTATCCTCAAGGCGGCTGGTCAGCAGGCGCCTGAGAGTAAACCGATCTTGGAAGTGAACCCTGCGCATAGGCTGGTAGAAAAACTGCAGGCTGAAAGCGATGATGCGAAATTTGCCGATTATGCGCATGTGCTGTTTGATCAGGCCTTGCTGGCAGAAGGCGGCCAGTTGGAAGACCCGGCCAGCTTTGTGAAGCGTATCAATAGCTTGATTCTTTAAGTATGCATTAATAATCAGCAATGCGTTTTAAATATAAAACCCGCGAAAGCGGGTTTTATATTTTTTATGGTTATATCAATATAATCCAAAATTCTTTTCAGTTATTAATCAGGCTTGGTAGATTAAACCCCTCAATCATTGTGAAAGGGCTGGATATGCGCACTACCGTAAAATTGTTGCCGTGGCTGTTATCAATGCTGGCAGGCCAGGCCTTTGCCACCGATGGTTACTTTGCCCACGGCTACGGCGTGAAGGGTTTGGGTCTGGGTGGCGTTGGCATTGCACTGCCACAAGATGCACTGGCGGCAGCTACCAACCCGGCTGGGTTGGGCATAGTAGGCGACCGCATTGATTTTGGCGTGACCTGGTTCAAGCCAGACCGGGATGTGCGTCTCAGTAATACCGCCGGTGGCAGCGGGGCGCTGGATGGCCGCTACGATGGCAATGATACCGAGCACTTTTTTATCCCGGAGTTTGGCTATAACCGGGTGATCAATGACCGTACTACTCTGGGCGTCAGCGTTTATGGCAATGGTGGCATGAACACCGATTACAAAGACGGCATCCCTTATTTTAATAATGCCGGCAGCCGGGTCGGTATCGATTACCTGCAAGTCGTGGTGGCGCCCACCGCGACCTGGCGCGTGACTGAGCAGCATATATTAGGTGTCTCACTCAATCTGGCATACCAGCGTTTTGAGGCCAAGGGCTTGCAGAACTTTGATAATGCTGGCTTCACAACCTCGCCGGGGAATGTGACCAATAACGGGCACGACAACTCCTATGGGGCAGGTTTGCGTTTCGGCTGGATTGGCCAGGTGAGTGATGCAGTGACCTTGGGGGCGACTTACCAGACCAAAACCTACGCCAGCAAGTTTGATAAATATAAAGGCCTGTTTGCAGAAGGGGGCGATATTGATATCCCTGCCAATTATGGGGTCGGCATCGCCATTAAAACCTCGCCTGCATTGACGCTGGCTGCCGATGCACAACGCATCTTGTATTCTGATGTGAACGCGATTGGTAATTTGTCGCTGAGTAACCTGTCGGCCAGGCTGGGTGCATCCAGTGGCCCCGGGTTTGGCTGGCGCGATGTCACGGTGCTCAAGGTCGGTGCACAGTATGCTTATAGCGATAGCCTGACTTTGCGTGCTGGCTATAATCATAGTTCGCAACCTGTGCGCAGTAGCGAGACCTTGTTCAATATCCTGGCACCTGCCGTGGTGCAAGACCACCTTACTTTAGGGGCGACTTATACATTGCCGAACAAGTCTGAGCTTTCTTTCTTTTTTGCGCATGCCTTTGAAAACAAAGTACGCGGCAGTAACTCGATTCCGGCCGCGCCATTCGGTGGTGGCGAGGCGGATGTACGCATGAACCAGAATTCGCTTGGCGTTGCTTATGGCTGGGCGATATAGCTTATTACCATCCAACCGGCCGCTGCAAGGTTTGCGCGCACGGCCGCTATTTTAGTCATCATCTTTACATTTATCCTGTTTATAATAAAAGCCATGGCACCTTCGCCGTGGCTTTTTGTCATACAGGCTGATTGCCGCGACAGGCTTGTTTTTTGCTTTTAAGTTAGACAATCACATCCGTTATTGATTATTTCAGGGGAAGATGCATGGCCACTAATGCCAAATCCACACGTTCCAAGACTAACAAAATAGAAACCATCCATAACGCCGAAGACTTTTTGCTGACGCAGTTGCCGATTTCGCAAGCTTTACGCAACCATCTGACATTTTCCCTGGGTAAATCCAACTCCTGGGCCACGACGCGGGACTGGTACCAAACCGCTGCCTTTACCGTACGTGACCACTTAATGAGCCGCTGGGTGATTACCCGGGATGCTTATCGCGATGCGGATACCAAGCGCGTCTATTATTTATCACTCGAATTTTTGATCGGCCGCATGCTGTCAAACGCGGCACTGAATTTGGGCGTTGCACCGGAACTAAGCGACGGCCTGCAGGAAATCGGCCAGCAACTGGAAGGTGTGGCCGAGATGGAGCCGGACGCTGCGCTGGGCAATGGCGGCCTGGGCAGGTTGGCTGCGTGTTTCGTGGACTCTATGGCAACCATGGATATTCCCGCCACTGGTTATGGTATTCGCTATGATTATGGCATGTTCAGGCAAAGTATCGAGGGGGGGCAGCAGGTTGAAAACCCGGATAACTGGTTGCGCTACCAGAATATCTGGGAAGTGCAGCGTCCGGAGCATACGTGCGAAGTCAAATTTTATGGACGTGTCGTGCAAGTGCATACCGAGCGCGGTACAGAACGTCACTGGATAGATACCGAGAGTGTCGTCGCCATGCCGTATGACGTGCCTGTGCCTGGTTATGGCACACAAACGGTCAATAACCTGCGCTTGTGGTCTGCCAAAGCGGCCAAAGAGTTCGATCTGACCTCATTTAATCAGGGCAATTACGATAAATCTGTCGAAGGCCGCCATGGCGCAGAGACGATTTCGCAGGTGCTTTATCCAAACGATACTTCAGAGTCTGGCAAAGAGTTACGTTTAAAACAGCAGTACTTTTTTGTATGTGCCTCTACGCAGGATATCCTGCATCGGTTCATCACAAGTAATCAGGACTGGGATACCTTGCCGCAAAAGGTCGCCATCCAGTTAAACGATACCCACCCTGCGATTGCGGTGGCGGAAATGATGTATCAGTTGGTCGATCATTATCATCTGGCTTGGGACAGGGCCTGGAAACTGGTCACACAGATATTCGCCTACACCAACCATACGCTGATGCCGGAAGCGCTGGAAACCTGGTCGGTGGATCTGTTTTCATCGCTGTTGCCACGCCATCTGGAGATCATTTTCGAAATCAACCATAGGTTCTTGCAGATGGTGAACCAGCATTTCCCCGGCGACAGCGCCTTGCTCAGTCGCGTCTCCATCATTGATGAGACGCATGGGCGCCGGGTGCGCATGGCCCACCTGGCAGTGGTCGGTAGTCATACCGTGAATGGTGTGGCTGCTTTGCACAGTGAATTGTTGCGCACAACGTTGTTTGCCGATTTTAATAAGATCTATCCAGGCAAGTTTACCAATGTCACCAATGGCATCACGCCGCGCCGCTGGCTCAACCAGGCTAACCCCTTGCTCACCGAGCTGTTAACCAAGCACATAGGCACCGGCTTCCAGAAAGACCTGGGCCTGATTAAAAATATTGAGCCGCTGGCAGACAATGCCGCGTTCAGGAAAGCTTTCCGAGCGGTGAAGGCCGCCAACAAGCAGCGCCTGGCCTATAAGATACTGCAGAAAACTGGCGTGGCCATCAATCCGCAAGCGATCTTTGATGTGCAGATCAAACGGATCCACGAATACAAGCGCCAGTTATTGAATGTGTTGCATGTGATCACTTTATATAACCGCATTCGCAGTGGCCAGGCCAAAAACCATGCACCGCGGGTGGTGATCTTTGCTGGTAAGGCCGCACCAGGCTATTGGCTGGCCAAACAGATCATTCGTTTGATCAACGATGTCGCAACGCTGATTAACAACGACCCGGTCGTGGGTGACCAGCTGAAAGTCGTGTTCTACCCTAACTATGAGGTGAGCGCTGCCGAAATATTGTTCCCCGGGGCTGATTTGTCTGAGCAGATATCTACCGCCGGCACTGAGGCGAGTGGTACCGGCAATATGAAGATGGCGCTGAATGGTGCGCTGACCATAGGCACGCTGGATGGGGCCAATGTCGAAATCAAGGAAGAAGTCGGCGATGAGAATATCTTTATTTTTGGCCTGACCACGCCTGAAGTCGCGCAAATCAAGGCGAGCGGCTATAACCCGTGGGATTATTACAACGGAAACGCCGAGCTGAAGCAGGTGATAGACATGATAGGCAATGGCTTCTTCTCAGTTGGTGAGCCGAATCGTTATCAGGCGATTGTCGATACCTTATTGCACAAAGGCGATCATTATCTGCTGCTCGCAGACTACGCCGCCTATGTCGAGGCACAGGAAAAAGTGGCTGCCTTGTATCAGGATGAGGAAGCATGGTCGCGCGTGGCTATCTTGAATGTAGCGCGCATGGCGAAATTTTCCAGTGACCGTACCATAGGCGAGTATGCAAACCGTATCTGGAAGGTCGAACAATTTAAAGCGTAATTGATGCATTAAGCAGTGAAGCAACAAATGATAAAGCAGGCCCGCAAGGGCTTGCTTTTGTGCTTTCTTGCCAAGGCATTTATCGGTACACTGATCTCAGTTTCGCGAGGAGATAAATAATGAAAAAAACTGCGTGGGTGATACTGATAGGCTTGCTGTTTTCGGATGCGCAAGCGCTGGATCTCAAAAGCCTGGGAGATGTCGTCAATAAAGTCAGTGGTAATTCGGCAAGTGACAATAGCGGCGCTGTCAGCAGCCTGACAGATAAGGAAACCAATGATGGCCTGAAACTGGCGCTCAATCAAGGCGTGACCAAAGCCGTTGATGTGCTGGGCGCCACCGATGGCTTCCTGGGTAATAAAGATGTGAAAATCCCTTTGCCGGACTCCCTGAAGAAAGTTGAGAAAGGCATGCGCCTGGTCGGCATGGGCGATCAGGCCGATGAGCTCATCTTAAAAATGAACCGTGCCGCAGAACAAGCGGTGCCGGAAGCCAAAACCCTGCTGGTGAACTCCATCAAGCAAATGAGCCTGGCTGATGTCAAAGGCATACTCACTGGCCCGCAAGATGCGGCGACACAATATTTCAAGAAAACCACCTCGACCGAGATGGCGGCCAAGTTCCTGCCGGTAGTGCAAAAGGCGACTGCTAATGTCAAACTGGCTGATACTTATAATCAGTATGCAGAAATGGGCAGCAAGTTTGGCGTGGTGAAAAAAGAAAATGCCAATATCAATCAATATGTCACACAAAAAGCACTGGATGGCGTTTACCTGATGGTGGCAAAAGAAGAAGCAGCTATTCGGCAAGACCCGATGGGTCAGGCCAGCAATTTGCTGAAAAAAGTATTTGGTGCCGCCCAGTAAGCAAACAATAATATAAAGCCTGAAAACTAAAAGGCGCCGCTGACAAGCGGCGCCTTTTAGTTTATTCCCTGCTATTGATCGCCTTAGTCCAGTAAGTATTTTCGAATTGGTGTTGACACACCTTCAGCTTCCTTGCTATAGTCTCACCTCTCGACGCAACACAAGTTTTACCAGTCGAATCGGACGCGGGATGGAGCAGTCTGGCAGCTCGTCGGGCTCATAACCCGAAGGTCACAGGTTCAAATCCTGTTCCCGCAACCAAGCAAATAAATTCGTTTTAATTGAAATAAATTTCCTGCTTGACCGAAGTAAAAAGCGCTGTATAATGCGCACCTCGTTACGAAGCAACGTAAGCGATGAAGGCCCTGGTGGCCCTGTTCTTTAAAAATTAGGATGACTGATAAGTGTGGGTGTTTGTAGTTGAGTGAAGCGCATTTAATGCGTAGAAACTCAGAAAATACAAATGCTTTACACTTAGATTTATGACAAGTATGTACAGTGTTTTTGACACACATACCTTGAAATGAATTTGAGAAATTAAGCGAAACGAATACCGCCTCGAAAGAGGTATAAAGTAATAGTTAGGAATAAACTGAAGAGTTTGATCCTGGCTCAGATTGAACGCTGGCGGAATGCTTTACACATGCAAGTCGAACGATGAACCTTAGCTTGCTAGGGGGATTAGTGGCGAACGGGTGAGTAATATATCGGAACGTGCCTTGTAATGGGGGATAACTAGTCGAAAGATTAGCTAATACCGCATACGCCCTGAGGGGGAAAGTAGGGGATCTTCGGACCTTACGTTATAAGAGCGGCCGATATCTGATTAGCTAGTTGGTGGGGTAATGGCCTACCAAGGCTTCGATCAGTAGCTGGTCTGAGAGGACGACCAGCCACACTGGAACTGAGACACGGTCCAGACTCCTACGGGAGGCAGCAGTGGGGAATTTTGGACAATGGGCGAAAGCCTGATCCAGCCATTCCGCGTGAGTGAAGAAGGCCTTCGGGTTGTAAAGCTCTTTCGCAAGGGAAGAAAACTTACATTCTAATAAAGTGTGAGGCTGACGGTACCTTGATAAGAAGCACCGGCTAACTACGTGCCAGCAGCCGCGGTAATACGTAGGGTGCGAGCGTTAATCGGAATTACTGGGCGTAAAGCGTGCGCAGGCGGTTTGGCAAGTCAGATGTGAAATCCCCGAGCTCAACTTGGGAACTGCGTTTGAAACTGCCAGACTAGAATATGTCAGAGGGGGGTAGAATTCCACGTGTAGCAGTGAAATGCGTAGAGATGTGGAGGAATACCAATGGCGAAGGCAGCCCCCTGGGATAATATTGACGCTCATGCACGAAAGCGTGGGGAGCAAACAGGATTAGATACCCTGGTAGTCCACGCCCTAAACGATGTCTACTAGTTGTTGGTGGAGTAAAATCCATGAGTAACGCAGCTAACGCGTGAAGTAGACCGCCTGGGGAGTACGGTCGCAAGATTAAAACTCAAAGGAATTGACGGGGGCCCGCACAAGCGGTGGATTATGTGGATTAATTCGATGCAACGCGAAAAACCTTACCTGGCCTTGACATGCCACTAACGAAGCAGAGATGCATTAGGTGCCCGTAAGGGAAAGTGGACACAGGTGCTGCATGGCTGTCGTCAGCTCGTGTCGTGAGATGTTGGGTTAAGTCCCGCAACGAGCGCAACCCTTGCCATTAATTGCCATCATTTAGTTGGGCACTTTAATGGGACTGCCGGTGACAAACCGGAGGAAGGTGGGGATGACGTCAAGTCCTCATGGCCCTTATGGCCAGGGCTTCACACGTAATACAATGGTCGGTACAGAGAGTTGCCAACCCGCGAGGGGGAGCTAATCTCAGAAAGCCGATCGTAGTCCGGATTGTTCTCTGCAACTCGAGAGCATGAAGTCGGAATCGCTAGTAATCGCGGATCAGCATGTCGCGGTGAATACGTTCCCGGGCCTTGTACACACCGCCCGTCACACCATGGGAGTGGGTTTTACCAGAAGTAGGTAGTCTAACCGCAAGGGGGACGCTTACCACGGTAGTATTCATGACTGGGGTGAAGTCGTAACAAGGTAGCCGTATCGGAAGGTGCGGCTGGATCACCTCCTTTCTAGAGAAGATCACTCGGCTTCAAGCATTCACTCTTATCAGTCATCTAAAATTAAGCAGCAACAAAGATTTAGGCAAACCGCCTTAGGGTCTGTAGCTCAGCTGGTTAGAGCACCGTCTTGATAAGGCGGGGGTCGTTGGTTCGAGCCCAACCAGACCCACCACTCTATATTGGGGGATTAGCTCAGCTGGGAGAGCACCTGCTTTGCAAGCAGGGGGTCAACGGTTCGATCCCGTTATCCTCCACCACCTTCATGATGGTTTAGGTTAATGGATCTTTGTTGTAGATTAGAGATTAGAAGCAAGCGTTACTTGCGTAGTGCTTGCTTCTAGTTTTTTAACTGGACTGCTCTTTAACAAAATGGAAGAAGTAAAGGAATATAGGTTGTGTGATGACAACTTATATTCAATGGGCGATATTGTTTTTTAACCGGAAACAATATCGATTGATTGCAAAATCATAAATATATTAAACGCAAGTTGAGAGGCTTAGGTTGTTGAGTAATCAATGATTTAAGCAAATCTAACGAGGTTTGATAGTGCTTTAGAATTACCTGTAACGCGTGTCTCATGCACGACGAAATCTAGATTTAAAAAGGGTTTAGGTTTTAACGTTATAGGGTCAAGTGAATAAGTGCATATGGTGGATGCCTTGGCGATTACAGGCGATGAAGGACGTGATAGCCTGCGAAAAGCTTCGGGGAGCTGGCAAATAAGCTTTGATCCGGAGATGTCCGAATGGGGAAACCCACCCGCAAGGGTAACCGCTCCTGAATATATAGGGAGATGGTGGCGAACCGAGTGAACTGAAACATCTAAGTAGCTCGAGGAAAAGAAATCAACCGAGATTCCGTAAGTAGTGGCGAGCGAACATGGAATAGCCTGTTATTTTTAGCAGATGCGATAGTAGAACGGAATGGAAAGTCCGACCGTAGTGGGTGATAGTCCCGTATACGAAATCCCGTCTGTGGAACTAGGGTAACGAAAAGTAGGGCGGGGCACGAGAAACCTTGTCTGAACATGGGGGGACCATCCTCCAAGGCTAAATACTCGTAATCGACCGATAGTGAACAAGTACCGTGAGGGAAAGGCGAAAAGAACCCCGGGAGGGGAGTGAAATAGATCCTGAAACCGTATGCATACAAACAGTGGGAGCGGACTTGTTCCGTGACTGCGTACCTTTTGTATAATGGGTCAGCGACTTACATTCAGTGGCAAGCTTAACCGATAGGGGAGGCGTAGAGAAATCGAGTCCGAATAGGGCGTTTTAGTCGCTGGGTGTAGACCCGAAACCAAGTGATCTATCCATGGCCAGGATGAAGGTGCCGTAACAGGTACTGGAGGTCCGAACCCACAAATGTTGAAAAATTTGGGGATGAGCTGTGGATAGGGGTGAAAGGCTAAACAAACTTGGAGATAGCTGGTTCTCTCCGAAAACTATTTAGGTAGTGCCTCGTATATCATTCTCGGGGGTAGAGCACTGTTATGGCTAGGGGGTTCATAAGAACTTACCAAACCATTGCAAACTCCGAATACTGAGAAATGCAATTACGGGAGACAGACCATGGGTGCTAACGTCCGTGGTCAAGAGGGAAACAACCCAGACCGACAGCTAAGGTCCCAAATGACGTGCTAAGTGGAAAACGAAGTGGGAAGGCATAGACAGCCAGGATGTTGGCTTAGAAGCAGCCATCATTTAAAGAAAGCGTAATAGCTCACTGGTCGAGTCGTCCTGCGCGGAAGATGTAACGGGGCTAAGCACGTAACCGAAGCTTCGGATGCCATCATTTATGATGTGCATGGTAGGAGAGCGTTCTGTAGGCCTGCGAAGGTGTCCTGTGAGGGGCGCTGGAGGTATCAGAAGTGCGAATGCTGACATGAGTAGCGATAAAGGGAGTGAAAAGCTCCCTCGCCGAAAGCCCAAGGTTTCCTGCGCAACGTTCATCGGCGCAGGGTGAGTCGGCCCCTAAGGTGAGGCAGAGATGCGTAGCTGATGGGAAACAGGTTAATATTCCTGTACCTCTATACAATGCGATGTGGGGACGGAGAAGGTTAGGTCAGCCGGGTGTTGGATGTCCCGGTTCAAGCGTGTAGGTTGGTTCTTTAGGCAAATCCGGAGAGCTAAGACTGAGACGTGATAACGAGTCTGCTTGCAGACGAAGTGATTGATACCATGCTTCCAAGAAAAGCCACTAAGCTTCAGTTGTATAAGACCGTACCGCAAACCGACACAGGTGGGCAGGATGAGAATTCTAAGGCGCTTGAGAGAACCCGGGAGAAGGAACTCGGCAAATTAGCACCGTAACTTCGGGAGAAGGTGCGCCCCGGTAACGTGTATAGACTTGCTCTAGAAGCGTGATGGGGTTGCAGTGAAAAGGTGGCTGCGACTGTTTAATAAAAACACAGCACTCTGCAAACACGAAAGTGGACGTATAGGGTGTGACGCCTGCCCGGTGCTGGAAGATTAAATGATGGGGTGCAAGCTCTTGATTGAAGTCCCAGTAAACGGCGGCCGTAACTATAACGGTCCTAAGGTAGCGAAATTCCTTGTCGGGTAAGTTCCGACCCGCACGAATGGCGTAACGATGGCCACACTGTCTCCTCTCGGGACTCAGCGAAGTTGAAATGTTTGTGAAGATGCAATCTCCCCGCGGCTAGACGGAAAGACCCCATGAACCTTTACTGCAGCTTTACATTGGACTTTGACAAGATTTGTGTAGGATAGGTGGGAGACTATGAAGCGGTGTCGCTAGATATCGTGGAGTCAACCTTGAAATACCACCCTGATGTTGTTGAGGTTCTAACCTAGGTCCGTAATCCGGACTGGGGACCGTGTATGGTAGGCAGTTTGACTGGGGCGGTCTCCTCCCAAAGAGTAACGGAGGAGTGCGAAGGTAACCTAGGTACGGTCGGAAATCGTACTGATAGTGCAATGGCAAAAGGTTGCTTGACTGCGAGACGGACAGGTCGAGCAGGTGCGAAAGCAGGTCATAGTGATCCGGTGGTTCTGTATGGAAGGGCCATCGCTCAACGGATAAAAGGTACTCTGGGGATAACAGGCTGATTCCTCCCAAGAGTTCATATCGACGGGGGAGTTTGGCACCTCGATGTCGGCTCATCACATCCTGGGGCTGTAGCCGGTCCCAAGGGTATGGCTGTTCGCCATTTAAAGTGGTACGTGAGCTGGGTTTAAAACGTCGTGAGACAGTTTGGTCCCTATCTGCCGTGGGCGCTGCAAGTTTGAGGGGACCTGCTCCTAGTACGAGAGGACCGGAGTGGACGCACCTCTGGTGGACCAGTTATCATGCCAATGGTATAGCTGGGTAGCTAAGTGCGGAAGAGATAAACGCTGAAAGCATCTAAGCGTGAAACTCGCCTCGAGATGAGACTTGCCTCTGGCTTTAAGCCAGCTAAAGAGTCGTTCAAGACCAGGACGTTGATAGGTCAGGTGTGGAAGTGCAGTAATGCATTAAGCTAACTGATACTAATTGCTCGTGAGGCTTGATCCTATAACCTTAAAACTTAGAATCCCTAACCGGAATCTAACAGATGAAAATCTGTAAGGTGTAGTTCAAAGCAATATGATTTGGCAATCATCTAGAAATACTGAAACAACACGTTGTTTCAACATCTAAATCCCATTGAAAACAAGCGTAAAACGCTTGCATCCTTTACTTCTTCCAATTTGTTAAAGCAGGCTGATGCCAAAGTAACACCAGGCTCAGCACCATGCATAACATTACCAGTTATGTTTGGGGACAATAGCGGTTTGGAACCACCCCTTCCCATCTCGAACAGGGCCGTGAAACGAACTTGCGCCAATGATAGTGTACTCTTCGTATGCGAAAGTAGGTCATCCCCAAGCTCCTTATAAGAAAACCCCGCTAGCAATAGCGGGGTTTTTGCTTTTACGCTGTCACAGCGCATCAGCGACCTGGCTGACGCCCACTCACCACAAAACACGCATAAAAAAACCCGGTGCACGCACCGGGCTATCAAAGTCTATTAGGATAAAACATTTAATAGACTGCCATGAAATCTGTCTTGCTGAATTGCTTGCTACCTTGTGATTCACGCCGCTGAGGCAGTATTGGTCTGCGTGTACGGCTGTTGTTTGAGTCTTCTCCCTCGTTTGCAAGCATCATAAGAAATCTCACGCCAACTGTCATTGGCCCATTGGGGCTAATGAGACGGAAAGAGACATCATGTGACATGTTAGAATATTGAAATGGCTAGATATCATGTCTTAATACCTAGTGCCGGGCATGGCGCACGCATGCAGTCAGAAACGCCCAAGCAATATTTGATGCTGAACGGGAAACCAATCCTGCAGCATGCTATCGATATATTTGAAGCAACGCAGCAAATCAATAGCATCGTGATCGTCGTCGCCGAGAACGATGCATTCTGGCAACCTTCACTGTTGTCGCATTGTAAAAAGACCCGGGTCATGCACTGTGGTGGAGAAACACGCGCTGCCAGCGTACTAAACGGGTTGCAATCCATGTCGGATATCGTCGCTGCTGATGACTGGATATTGGTACACGATGCCGCAAGGCCGGGGATTGATCCGACCATGATTGCGCGGTTGATTGATGCGATCTCAGCAAATGAGATCGGCGGGCTGCTTGCGTTACCCCTGGCTGATACATTAAAACGTGCAGATGCACATGGGGCGATAGACGAGACGATCCCGCGGCAACGATTGTGGCAGGCGCAAACGCCGCAGATGTTTCGCCACGCTGAGTTGCAGCAGGCATTGAGCATGCATTTGCAGCGTCAACCCACCGATGAGGCACAAGCCATGGAGTGGATGGGACATAAACCCAAACTGGTGCTGGGAGATTTAAAAAATATGAAAGTCACTTATCCGCATGACTTAACAGTCGTGGCAGCGCTGATGTTGGCTGCACCTGATTAAACCTTTAGTAAACATTGAGTAAGCTGAAAATATATGACGCCTTTTAGAATCGGCCATGGTTTTGATGTGCACGCGCTGGTCAGCGGCCGCGATTGCATCATCGGTGGCGTACACATTCCTCATCCACTGGGCTTGGACGGCCATTCCGATGCAGACGTATTGCTGCATGCCATTTGCGATGCGCTGCTAGGTGCAGCCGCCCTGGGTGATATCGGCAAGCATTTTCCGCCCACCGATATGCGCTACAAGGGCATAGATTCACGTGAGTTACTACGCCATGTAGTTCAGTTGCTGCGCGATAAAGGTTTTAACATTGGCAATGTCGATGCTACCGTGATCTGTGAAGCGCCGCGACTAGGGCCACATATCCTCAGCATACGCGAGAACATCGCCAGCGACTGTCAGGTCGCCCTTGATTTGATTAATGTGAAAGCCACCACCACTGAAAAACTGGGTTTTACCGGCCGTGGTGAAGGCATCGCCGCCGAAGCTATTGCCCTGATCTATACACAAGTTTAACCATGTCATTGTTTTCCAAGTTTGAGGGTTTAGTCTCTCCATTTCCGCGCGAGATTATTCAAAACCTGCCTACGCGCTTCTGGCCATTTATGTGGGCCTGTTCGTATGGCATGCGCAAATACATCCTATGCATGACCATACTAACAGCCTGTATCGGCTCTTTTGAGGCTTTGCTGTTTGCATTGATGGGTAAAGTGGTGGATAAACTGACTGCCATTGCTCCCCAGCAGTTGTGGACTACCCATCAGGAAACATTGACCTGGGTGATCGCCATCCTCATCGGTAGCACCCTGATCATTACGCTGCAAACACTGATGAAACATCAGACGCTGGCGGGTAATTTCCCCATGCGCTTACGCTGGCAGTTTCATCAGCATATGCTGAACCAAAGCATGGTGTTTTACCAGGATGAGTTTGCTGGCCGCGTCTCGGCCAAGGTCATGCAAACGGCACTCGCAGTTAGGGAAGTGTGGTTCATCCTGGCCGACATCATGGTCTACGTACTGCTCTATTTCACCACCATCGTCACCGTGGTGGGGAGTTTCCACCCGTGGATGGTACTGCCATTTCTCGGTTGGCTGCTTTTGTATGGCTGTGCACTGCTTTACTTTATCCCAAGGTTAGCCAAGGTATCGCAACAGCAGGCAGATGCACGTGCATTAATGACCGGACGCATCACGGATGCTTATACCAACATCTCTACCGTCAAGCTGTTTTCACATGCAGGCCGCGAGGCGGATTACGCCCAATCTGCCATGCAGGAGTTCCTGGATAGCGTGCATGGCCAAATGCGCATGGTCAGCGGAGTAGAGACCATCAACCACTTCCTGAATATGTGCCTGATCATCGCCAGCGGCGGCCTGGTGCTTTGGCTTTGGTCGCAAAGCCTGGTCGCTGCCGGTGCAGTGGCAGCCGTGATGGCCATGAGTTTGCGCCTCAATGGTATTTCGCATTGGGTGATGTGGGAACTGACTTCGCTTTACGAACAAATCGGTACCGTCCAGGATGGTATCAATACTCTGTCGGTTGCTAACCAAGTCGTTGATGCGCCAGAAGCAAAAGCGCTCACGGTACCTAGTGGGGAAGTGAAGTTTGAGCAGGTGTATTTTGCCTATGAAAAACAGGCGCATTTGCTGGAAAACTTTAACCTGACTATCCAGCCCGGCGAACGGGTAGGCCTGGTCGGCAGGTCAGGTGCCGGTAAATCCACCATCGTGAATTTATTGATGCGCTTTTTTGATATCCAGTCCGGCCATATCAAGGTAGACGGCCAGTCTATTGATGCGGTTAAACAGAATTCTTTACGGCAGCAGATCGGCATGGTGACGCAGGACACTTCTTTACTGCATCGCTCAGTGCGCGAGAATATCCTCTACGGCCGTCCGGACGCGACAGAAGAAGACATGATCGCCGCCGCCAGGCGGGCTGAAGCGCATGACTTTATCCAGACGCTGCGCGATGCCAAAGGTCGCACCGGTTACGATGCCCATGTGGGTGAACGAGGCGTGAAACTCTCCGGTGGTCAACGCCAGCGGATCGCCATTGCCCGCGTCATGCTTAAAAATGCGCCTATCCTGGTGCTGGATGAAGCGACCAGTGCGCTGGATTCTGAAGTTGAGCAGGCTATTCAGCATCATCTTTCACAGTTGATGGAAGGCAAAACCGTGATTGCGATCGCGCACCGGCTCTCGACCATTGCGGCAATGGATAAACTGGTGGTGCTGGATAAAGGCCGTATCGTTGAGACCGGCACCCATCATCAGCTACTGCAGCTGAATGGTATTTACGCCAAACTATGGGCACACCAGAGTGGCGGTTTTCTTGGTGAATAGCTACCCTGTAAGCCTTTTATTCCTGCCACCTGGCTAGGCCACTTCTAAAGCCATCCACCTGCGACATCACTGACCGTCAAAGCTGTTAATACAGATTTACAATTTTGACGGTCTGTCACATTGCTGCCACTTTTCTGCAATCTGAACTGCTTAATATTGTCATCAATTTTTCATGGAGCAATATTGGATGACGCAGCGTTCGGTCAGAGGCAGTGCCGGTTTTACTTTACTAGAGCTCTTAGTGGTCATGGTGATTATCGGCTTACTGGCAGGCTATGTTGGTCCCAAGTATTTCCAGCAGATCGGCAAGTCTGAGGTCAAGACAGCCAAGGCACAAATCGCCGCGCTTGAGCAGACGTTGGACCAGTTCCGTCTTGATCTCGGCCATTATCCGACTACCGAGCAGGGCCTGAATGCGCTGATGGCTAACACCGAAAATGATACCCGCTGGAGTGGCCCATACCTGAAGAAGGGGGTGCCGAATGACCCGTGGGGTAAGCCTTACCAGTATCGTTTCCCAGGCCAGCATGGCGAGTATGATTTATTCAGCCTGGGTAAAGACGGCCAGGTTGGCGGCACGGATGAGTCGCAGGACATTACCAGCTGGTAATTGGCATGCGCTACCAGGCAAAAGTATTGAATGGCTCACTGCTGACGATGGTCGAGTTGCAGGCCGACGACGAGCAGGATGCCTATGCGCAGCTGAAGTCTAAAGGCTTGCTGCCAGTCTCGCTGCAAGTGGATAAATCCGGCAAGGCACGTTTAAAAAAGGAAGCCTTCCCGCTTGCCTTGTTCAGCCAGGAGTTATTGGCCTTATTGCAGTCTGGCCTCAATCTGGTCGAGGCGATTGAAGCGCTTTCCTTACGCCAAGATCATACCCGCAGCGTTTTACAAGGCATCTTGCAATCGCTGCAGCAAGGCAAGTCGTTCTCTGCTGCGCTGGAGCGTCAGCCGGAAGTATTTCCGCCGCTGTATTTTGCCACCGTCAAAGCGGCTGAGCGTACCGGCGATCTGGGCAATGCCTTGTCGCGCTACATCGCTTACGACAATCAGGTCTCACTATTAAAGAAAAAAATCGTCAGTGCTTCGATTTACCCGTTGCTGCTTATTATCGTCGGCGGCCTGGTGATTGCGTTTCTGATGGGTTTCGTGGTGCCTAAATTCAGCAGTGTGTATGAAGGGACCGGTGCTGACTTGCCGTGGATGTCGCAAATGATGTTGCAGTGGGGCACGCTGATTTCACAACATGGCGAAACCATGCTGGCGATTCTGGTAGGCATGATCATCGGCCTGGTCGTACTATTTAAAACACCAGCCATGCGCCAGGCCATGATGCGGGCGATCTGGCGTATTCCGGCGGTAGGTGCAAAGTTACAACTCTATCAGCTGGCACGTTTTTACCGTACCTTGGGCATGTTGCTGGCGGGCGGTACACCCATCATGACTGCGATTGATTCACTGGGTGGCCTGCTGGATAGCAGCATGGCACTCAGCCTGCAACAGGCGCAAACCATGATCAGCCAGGGGCAGCCGTTATCGCATGCTTTCAAGACTGCGGGCATGACCACACCGATTGGTGAACGCATGCTGCTGGTCGGCGAACGCGGTGGCAACGTGGCGCAAATGATGGATAGCATCGCCGGTTTTTATGACGAAGAACTGGCGCGCTGGATAGACTGGTTTACCAAACTATTCGAGCCCTTGCTGATGTTGTTTATTGGTCTGGTGATTGGTGTCGTTGTGCTCCTGTTGTATATGCCTATCTTTGAACTGGCAGGGCAGATCCAATGAATCAGCCTTTACCCACCACAATACAGGCGGATGTTTTCGCGCAGGCACAAACGCTGGCGCAACAGCAACAACGTCGCGTCATCGAAGTGCTGGAAGAATTACTGTCATTAGATAGCGAAGCACTGGTCAATCAACTGGGGCAGTTGCTGCATTACCCGGTAGCCAGTATGCGTGAAATGCGCGAGTGGCAGGTCGCGTTTGATGTCATCAGTTATAACCAGGCGCAACAAAAAGAATGCCTGGCTTTTTATGATGAAAACCAGGCGTTGATACTGGTGTTTGCTGACCCGTTTGATCGCCAGCTACCGTTATGGGCACAGCATGCGGTGCCGCAATCTTATGCATGGCGGCTGGCACACCGGCTGGATATCAGTGCCTATCTTGCGGGTGAAGAAGAAACCATGCGCGCCATGGATGGCATGGGCTTGCATGAAGAGCAGGCACCAGAGGGTGAAGAAGAAGTGGTGATGCAGCTTTCGCTGAAATCCATCCACGAAGATGCCAACCCCATCATCAAGCTGATCAACTCCACTTTATATGATGCCCTGAAAACCGGCGCCAGCGATATCCACCTGGAGTCGCATCCCGGCGGCCTAGCCGTGAAGTACCGCATTGACGGCGTGATGGCCAGCATTGCCAATAGCCCGGGCCTAGATAGCGCAGAGCAAGCGATTTCGCGTATCAAGGTGATGGCGCAACTGGATATCGCCGAGCGCCGCATCCCGCAGGATGGTCGCTTTAAAGTACATGCCATGAACCGGCTGATCGATTTCCGCGTTTCTATCATGCCGAGTGCGTTTGGCGAAGACGCCGTCCTCAGGGTGCTGGACCGTAAAGCCTTGACCGAACAGGCGCAGGGCCTGAGCCTGAAAGCGTTAGGTTTTGATGACGATGTGATCGCCAGATTCAGGAAACTGGCCAGTGAGCCGTATGGCATGGTACTGGTGACCGGCCCGACCGGTAGCGGTAAAACCACTTCTTTGTATGCGGCGATCTCCGAAGTGAATACTGGCTTTGACAAGATCGTCACCATTGAAGACCCGGTGGAATATCAATTGCCAGGCGTGCTGCAGATCCCCGTCAATGAAAAGAAAGGCCTGACATTCGCGCGCGGGCTGAGGTCTATTCTGCGTCATGATCCTGACAAGATCATGGTCGGTGAGATCCGCGATGCGGAAACCGCACAGATCGCGGTGCAGGCCGCGTTGACCGGCCACCTGGTGTTTTCCACCGTGCATGCGAATAGCGTGCTCGATGTGATAGGCCGCTTTATGCACATGGGCGTAGACCCCTATCACTTTGTGTCTGCCGTGAATGGCATTATTGCGCAGCGCCTGGTACGTAGCTTGTGCCCGCAATGTGCCGAACCATTTATTCCGGATGCCGAGTTGCTGGAAGCCTCAGGACTGACGCCGGAACAGGCGGAAGGCATGACTTTTAAACATGCCAAAGGCTGCGGACATTGCCGTGGCACCGGCTATAAAGGCCGTAAAGCGGTGGCAGAAGTGCTGGTGCTCAATGATGAGCTGCGCGAAATGATCATTGCGCGTGAGCCTATCCGCCAGTTAAAAGAAGCCGCTGCCAAAAATGGCATGCGCACCATACGTGAAGCGGCAGTCAGCGCTGCTGGCGCGGGCATGACCAGTTTGCAGGAGATCAACCGTGTCACGTTTATTGCCTGATATGCTCAGACAGATACGGTGGTGCGGCCTGACGCGCATGCTGGTGACGGCTGATAGCGTGCTGGCCGAGCACTGGCCAGCCGGGGTTCAGTCCCGCAAAGTCGTTGCCCATGCGAGTTTGGAAAGCACGCAGTCTGTGGCCTTGCAGACAGCCATGACTAAAGTGATGGCTCAACTGCCCGCCACTGACTGGCAGCGTATCGAAATTTACCTGGCAGACCAGCATGTGCACCTGATGTTACTGCCTGCTATTCAACAATCCGCCCAGGCGAAGGCGTTATCCGGCACTGAGCTGCAAGCGTATGCACGCGCCACGCTGCTCAATACTTATGGTGAAGCCGCTGTGCAATGGCCCTTGCGCATGCAGGATGTGCTGCAAAACCATGCTTCCTTACTCGCTACTACACCCGTCCTGCAAAATATGGCCGCAAAAAACTTGCTGGCACCACGCAAGTATCTACAGTTGTCAGTGCAGCCTTATGCGTGCGCGCTATGGGCACAAACACGCCTGCCAGCGGATGGCACGGTAGTGACTGCCGAACCGCATATGCTACGCTTATTGCAGTTGCAGCAAGCCAAAATCACCCATGTCGCCAGCCTAGTGACGGCGTTGAATGATGTGGAGAGCATGGCTGCATGGTTGTTGCGTGAGCGTACTCTATTGGGCGTGCAGGATTCTGCTTGTTATTGGTTGAGCGAGCCCGCATGTGAGCCTGTGGCTGCGGCGGGGCGCAGGCTGTCACAACACCTGGCAGGCCGTTTGACATGCAAAAACCTGTATTCCGCTGAAGCGATGACTTCGCTGTGGCAAGAGGTGGCACATGTGGCCTAACCCAAACTACCATTTTGAGTTTTCACAGGCACCGTTTGCCTGGCAGAAGGTGCGCTGGCCAGGGCTATTGCTGCTCGTGGTTTGCATTGTGCTGGTATTGACTGCCTGGCAAACAGATGACGATGCCAATGCGCAATTACTGGCAATGGCGCAGCGCAAAGCACAACTGGTGCAGGCGAATGACGCAGCCAGCCAGTTACAAAAAATAGTTGTAACGCCAGTGGCGCCGGCGAGAAACCCGGAAGAAGCCAAGCAGCATGCGCATGCGGCGGCACAAAAGAAGGCGGCTGTCGCCCTCACCCAGGCGCAAGAGAAAGAAGCAGAAACGATTACGCAACAACTGAATATCCGCTGGTTCGATTTACTGCAGGCGCTGGAAGCCAGGCAGATCAGAGACATCGCCTTGCTGCAATTGTTACCTGATGCCACACGCGGACAATTCACCTTATCCGGTGAAGCCAAGGATTACAACACCTTGCTGAAATACGTGGGCCATTTGCAGGAAGCAACGGTGCTCACACAAGTGCACCTGCAAAAACACCAGGTCATTGAAACGCATCCACAACGCCCGGTCAGCTTTGAAATCCAGGGAGGCTGGCAGCCATGAACCGATTACCTTCCATGACCGGGCTGATCTGGTTTGCCAGACGCAGCGCCTGGTACCTGGGCTGGATGCCCATGATGGCCTGCAGCGTGCTTATTGTCGTCTGGCTATATTTGTTACAGCAACAACCTGAAAAAGCGGCTCAGCTTGCTTCACTTGAACAAGATATCCAGCAACTGAAATTGCGGCCCGCCAGCGTTGTTGAAACCAGGCTGCCTGCTACAAAAAACCTGGCGACAGCAAAAACGCCGGAGCAAGCCAGCGAACCCGTCACCTTGTCTGAATTGTGGCAACAGCTGCCGGCCAGTAGCGAACTCTCACCACGCATGTTGCAAGTTGCGGCACTGGCGCAGAAGCATCATATCCCGCTCAATGTGGGCGATTATCAGTGGCAGGCACACCAGGCCGCTGTTGGCCCGCAGCCTATACAGCAGTTTGATATGCGTTTCACTATCCAGTCTGATTATGTCACTTGCCGCCGTTTTATCAGTGAAGTACTGCGCCGTTACCCGACCATGGCCTTAACGGGGCTGGAATTGCGTAAGAACGAAACCTTGCAGCAGGTGATCGAGACCACGCTGACATTCTCCATGTTTATCCGCGGAGGGCGTGAGCATGCGACCTGAAGCAGCTAGTGCACAAAAATACCGGCAGCCGCTGTTGTGGGGTGCTCTGTTGCTGACATTTGCATTGGTGTATTGGCAATGGTCAGCCGAACAGGAGGCCGCTGATGCGCCGGTAGTGGCAGACAGCACGTTGGCTAAACCTGGCCCTGCAAGTCTGAGTGTAACGGCAGCGGCTACGCCAGCAACAGCTACGGTGACTGAACCACAAGTGGATAGTGCGCAAGATCAAGTGACGCAAGCGGTCGTAGCAGAGGCAGCCACGCCTGTCGTGCTGCCACGCAAGTTACCTGCCAAGGTCAGTCATGCATTGTTTGCCGCGCACGAGTGGTTGCCACCCCCCCCCAGGCCGCAACCGCCACCACCGCCGAAAGCGCCACCGCTACCTTACACCTACGTTGGCAGCATGCAGGATGTGCCCGATGGCACAACGGTGATTTTAATGCAGCAGAAAAAAGTCATTATGCCAAAACTGAAGAGCCAGGTGACCCCGCAATGGCGGCTTGAGCGTGAGGATGAACAATCTGTGTATTTTACCTATCTGCCGCTTAATCAGGCGGTGGTGTTGAGCAAAGCCAAAACCGCAGCAGCAGGGCAACGTCAGTCTGCGGCGGATGCTGAAGACAATATTCCTTTAGAACAATAATTCATGAGTCACTCTTACATGACATCCCTTCGTTCAACCATACTGCCTACCCGTTTGCGCACCGGCCTATTGCTGTTGTCTGCTGCGTTTGCGCTGGCTGCCTGCAGTTTTTTCCCGCCTAGATTGACGGCGACCACGCCTGAAGGCAAGGTGCATGAACTTGCCAAACAGGTGGCCGAGCAACCAGGTGATGTGCAGCTACGTAACCGCTGGTACCGCGAACGCGAGCAGGCGATCAATGCGCTTTCTACTGAAGCCGAAGCCGCGGATGCCAACGGCAATATCGCTGAAGCGAAACAGATTTATGCGCGGGTACTGACGCTGGATGCACATCATCCCAAGGCCCTGGATTATGAAAGAGCGGGGGAGCGCGAACTGATCTTGCGCAAGCAACTGGAAGCCGCCAGACAACAGATGGATCAGCCCAAGGAAGCGCTCAAGCTGGTGCGCGATATCCTGCTCGAACAGCCGGCCAACGAGCAGGCATTGGCGTTGGAAAAGCAACTGATCGCGATGGAAACCCGTGCCCGTGCAGCGTTGCCACAGCTGCAAACCGGCTTAAGCAAACCGGTGACGCTGGAACTGCGTGAGGCCAATATCAAAGTCGTGTTCGAGGCGTTGTCACGCGCCACCGGCGTCAACTTTATCCTGGACAAAGATATTAAGCCGGAAATGAAAGCCTCGGTATTCCTGAAGAAAATGCCGATTGAGGATGCGATTGATATGGTGCTGACCAGCAACGGTTTGCAGAAAAAAGTGCTGTCGGCTAACAGCCTGCTGGTATACCCGGCTACCCAGCAAAAGAATAAGGATTACCAGGATCTGCTGATTCGCAACTTTTACTTTGCCAACACCAGCGCCAAGCAATGTGCCGATATGTTGCGCACCATCCTTAAGATCCGCGATGTCTATGTCGATGAACGCCTGAATATGCTGGTATTGAGGGATAGGCCGGAAGTGCTGGCCCTGGCTGAGAAAATGATCAAGGCGCAGGATATTGCCGATCCGGAAGTGATGCTGGAGATCGAAGTGATGGAAGTCACGCGCGGCAAGCTGCAAAACCTGGGCATCGTTTATCCTAGCTCATTGACCGTACTCAACAGCCCGTTGACGCTGGAGGCACTCAAAAGCCTGAAATCTTCTGATATCGGCGTCAGCCCTAACCCCAGCATACAGTTCAGGACCACAGATACGGATTTGAACCTGCTGTCCAATCCGCGTATCCGCGTCAAGAATAACGAAAAAGCCAAGGTGCTGGTCGGCAACAAAGTCCCGGTGATCACCACCAATACCACGGCTAACGTCGGCACGTCTGAGAGTGTGTCTTATGTCGACGTCGGGCTCAAACTGGAAGTGGAGCCGCGTATCATGCTGGATAACTTCGTCAGCATCAAAGTCAATCTGGAAGTCAGTTCATTGGGTGAAGCGGTGACCCTGAGCAATAACTCCAGGGTGTTTAACATCGGTACGCGTAATGCCAGCACCATCCTCAGACTCAAACATGGCGAGACACAGATCTTGGCGGGCCTGATCCAGGATTCGGAGCGCAAGAATGCGGACAAGATACCTGGGCTGGGTGAAATCCCTATCCTGGGCAGATTGTTCTCCCGCCATAATGATGAGAAACAAAAGACCGAGATCGTGCTGGCGATCACGCCCAAAGTGATCAGCAATGTCACCTTGCCGGAAGCGACTTTCTCTGAATACTGGAGCGGCACCGAAACCATCATTTCTGATAAGCCGCTGTTGAACACGACACCGGTGGCCCCGACTTCGGCGCGTGGAGAGCAATTGCGTGAACAGCAGTTACAGCGTCAGCGTGAACTGAATGAGCCGATAGAGCCACCAGTGATTGAATCTCCTGAAACGCCTGTGCCACCCGAAGCAAGTATACCGGCGCCGGATGCGCTGCCGCCACCGCCAGCGCCAGCCACCTCATTCCCTTCTTCAAACGTCACTCCGACGGTGCCGGGTATGTCGAATAATGTGAATGGTAGTGGTGTGCAAGAACAATCCCCCACCGCCTTACCATCGCCCAAGGTGATCCCGTAATGTGGCTGGCTGAACAGTCAGCAGGTCGGCGCTTATCTGCACGGCGTTGCGCCAGGAAGGGCGGATTTACCCTGATTGAATTAATGGTTTCGCTGACGATTGTTGCCATCATGGCCAGCGTTGCTACGCCTATGGTGCAAGTCACATTGCAGCGGCAGAAAGAACAGCAACTGCGCGACGACCTGCGCGAGATTCGTCGCGCCATTGATGGATATAAAAAAGCCGCCGATGACGGGCGCATCAAGAAAAGTGCCGATGCCACCGGTTATCCGCCCAGTTTGGAAATCCTGGCAGAGGGTGTACAGGACATCAAAGACCCTAAACGCAAGGTATTACGCTTTTTGCGTCGGGTGCCGCAAGACCCTATGCTTAAAGTCCAGCAAATTGCCGGGGTAAGCTCAGCCATAGGCTGGGGGTTGCGCAGTTATGATAGCCCGCCGGAAGCGCCGCGCGCTGGTCAGGATGTTTATGATGTGTACTCCTTAAGCACGCAAACCGGGATCAATGGAGTGCCTTATGCGCAGTGGTAAGCCTGATCTACTCAAACGATGGGCAGGCTTTACCCTGGTGGAGTTGCTGGTGGTATTGTCGATATTGGCTTTATTGTTATCGTTGGCAGTGCCGCGTTATTTTTACGGTGTGCAGCGCGCCAAAGAGCAGGCACTGAAACAACAGCTGGCCACCACCCGCAAGGCACTGGATGAATTTTTTGCCGACCAGGGGCAATATCCCGAGACCTTGCAAGAGCTGGTCGACAAGCATTATCTGGATAAACTGCCGTGGGATGCGATGACCGAACGCAATGATGTCTGGACGATTGCTGCGCCGGAATTGCCCCTGGTCGGTGGCGTGTATTCACTGCACAGCAGTGCCACTGGTCAGGCTGCTGATGGCACGCTGTACACGGACTGGTAGGCTGTGCGGCTGATTAATGAACAATACAGGAGTTTGCTCAGGGCACCACGTGGCTTCTCCTATATCGGCGTGATGGTGACGCTGGTGATTGCCGCTATCGGCATGCAAGGGGCGGCCGTCATGTGGCAGCAACAGACCCAGCGTGCCAATGAAGCCTTATTGCTGGAGGTGGGCGAGGCTTATCGGCTGGCGATAGGGCGCTATTATGAATCCACCCCGCAGCCGGTAAAGCAATATCCGCTGACACTGAGTGAGTTGACGGAAGATAAGCGGTTCCCGGTGCTGAAAAGGCATCTGCGCAGAGTGTATGCAGACCCGTTTGCCACTAAACAGGGCATGGTAACGATAGTACGTGATGGACGTATCATCGGTGTGCACAGCCAGTCATTACAGGTGCCTATTCGGAGTACAGGCTACCAGGAGTTTCAATCCAGCTTTAAAAGCGCCAAGCACTATCGTGACTGGCAGTTTATCTATGAGCCAAATACCTTGGCAGACCTGGAAGAAGCCTGGTCAAAGCGCTAGTGAAATGGGCTTTATTCAGCCGAAGTTGTCTCGTGCGGCAAGCGGATTTTGAACGCGCGATAATAACTTAATACTTTAGGCACATACTGGCGCGTCTCGGCAAATGGCGGCATGGTATTTTGGCGCATTTTGACGGCATTCGGCCCGGCATTGTAAGCGGCGAGAGCCAGTGTCACATCTCCCTCAAACAGCTCAAGCATGTTTTTAAGATAGCGTGAACCCCATAAAATCTGCTGACGAACAGACCATTGCCTGACCGGGATGGCAGACAGGGACTTTGCCGTTGCAGGCAATACCTGCATCAGGCCATAGGCGCCTTTTCTGGATTGTGCCTGCGGATTGTAGCCAGACTCAGTGGCGATCACCGCGTGTATTAATGCCGGGTCTACTTGCATAGACTGTGCGACCGCCTGCACCTCTGCCTGGTAAGGGATATTTCCGGTTTGCCAGCGCAGTTTTTTGAATGCTGGTTGGCGAGTCGCCATATTCCCTTCGGGCAAGGTGTCATCCTCGCTAATATTGCTGATGACCAACTCAGTTTCACTCGAATCATCGAGCCAAATATGATTGGCCAGATGCTGCACTTCCACGGCAGGTTCAGCATAGGTCGCACCCGCACTGGCTAACAGCAGCAGTGCCAGTAAATGTCGGATATGCAGAGGGATCATGCGTGCCATGGTGCAGAAAATAATGCCTAAGTTTTATGACATGGACAAGACAGCCGGCCTTATAGCGTAGTCACATGGCCTCGTATCAAAGACATACTCCACCTCGACTTACTGTTCGCGCGCCGACGCGTTGGCGTCGGCTTCCATCGACAATACATTTACCCATCAGAATGGTTCTTTTTATTGATCCATTGTCATCAATTCATCAACCTACTGACACACCGTAATCATTTTTCTGTCACAAATTCTGCGCAAACTATGCTGCATTTATATAAATAGTATAAAGACATGAGCACAATAACAGGGACGGATCAGGCCAATGACCAGTGGGGATTGGCGCTGAATGAGGAGCAACGCTCGCTATTTATGGAGGTGATTGAGGAGTCATTGCGCTTGCAGCATAGATCCCACTTCTTTAACTGGTTGCAGCGCGGGTTTCAATGTTTGATGGCACATGAAGTCGTGATTGTCGGCGTACGCGGCACAGAGCGCCCAAGCTATGATTACGAGTACTTAACTTCCAGCCGCTATTTTGGCGATACACAGTTTGATCAGGTGTTGCATGAGGCAGATGGCCTGGTCAGTCAGGCGTTTGACCAGTGGAGCAAACTCAGCATGCCGGTGTTTTACCATACCGATATTCCCAGCCAGCAAAACAGCCACTTTGCCATTGAACAAATAGAGGCCGACAGAATGAGCGCCTCTGAACTCAAACGTTTTGTCGTACATGGTTTTGGCAACGAACATAGTCGCATCGCCACCCTAGTCATGTTTGGCCGTTTGAGTTCCCCCATCAATGCGCAAACCGCGCATCTGCTGGAGTTGCTGATGCCTCACTTGCACTGTGCGATTGAGAAAGTCACTGCTAACAAATGTCCCTCTGTACTTTCTACCACCACCCGCAACAGTCGTGTCAAACCCCTGAGCAAACGTGAACTTGAAGTGCTTGAATGGTTGCAGGCCGGCAAAACCAATTGGGAGATCGGCAGCATCATGGAAATAAGTCCGCTCACCATCAAGAACCACGTGCAAAACATCCTCAGGAAAATGGATGTGGAAAATCGCAGCCAGGCTGCCAGTAAAGCGCTCAAGATGGGGTTGATTACCCGCAAGCAATAACGTTCGCTATTCCCCTGCGTTGTCACCAAAACTTATTCTGACACGCCTTTCTTTTAGTCCGTTAGGACTAGTCTTAAATTCAAAACTGTCATCTTCGGTTTCTACAATAAACGGGATTTTTATGCATGTACCACCTGTGCAGCGATTAGCCCGAATTGGCTAGTCTTGGCGGACTAGGGTTTCAAGTCACGCTGTCATGTGAGTCACCCATAATTTTTTGGAACGAGATTTGATGCTTTTTAAAGCAAGTTTGTAGTTTGTTCTTTTTATTATTTTTGTTAGAAATTTGAGGAGAAGTTTATGAAATTTCAATTAAAAGCAATGGTCGCTGCATTGGCATTCTCTGCTGCATCTATGTCAGCTCAAGCTGCGATGGATTTAGGTTCTACTGGTAACGGTAGCTTTGTTCTTTCTTTGTGGAACCAGGCTAGCGGCACTTCAGCGACATTTGATCTTGGTGTTAACTATAGCTCATTCAGCGATTTGGCAAACGGCTCATTCAATCTGGCTTCTGGTAACTATGCTTCTGCATGGAACTCTTTTACTAGTGCGTCAACAACTGGCACTACCTCATGGGCTATTTATGCTGGTGATGGTGGTTTCCTTAACGGTGAAACAGCACGTACAGCAGGTGCTTACGGTTACTACACCACTGCTAACAGCTTGAACGGTTTCGAGAACATCCTTGATACAGGCGCTGTATTTACTGTTGTATCTAACATGGATGTTTACGTCAAGGCCAACAATAACCTTGGTAATCACAACGCTGTTGCCAATGGTGCAAGCGCAGCGACATTAAATGAAATCGCAGGTGCAGGTAGTGTTTACGGTACTGGTGCAGCGGGTGGATCAGGCCCTGCAGCCGGTGCAGTGCTTGGCGGCAGTCTGCAGGTGTTGCATATACTTTCAGGTGGTTCATCAGGCCGTACAAATTTACCACCTGTAGCCAGCTTTATGGCAAATGCTACAGGCACAAACTATACATTTACATTATCTTCAGCAGGCTTATTGTCTGTTGGCGGCAATGTAACTACTCCAGTGCCGGAAGCTGATAGCTATGCCATGTTGCTGGCTGGTTTGGGTGTAATCGGCCTGGTTGCCCGCCGTCGTAAAGCTTAATCATTCATCATCATAATAGTTAAGCCATGAATAACGGCCAGCCACAAGCTGGTCGCCAATCAAACTTTTAGCTTAAGGAAGCGAACATGTTAAAACTAAATAAACTGGCCATCGCATTAGCGGTAACTTTCTCTGCAACAACAGCTTTTGCCGCTGCAGTGACACCAACAGATATTCTGAATGCCACAACATTAAATCAAGCTTGGCTTTCAGGTGCATCTGCGCCTACACAGAACGTAATGTTGGGTTTTGCCGCAGGTTGTGAAGCGAATACATTGGCTGTTTTCCACGGTGGTACTGCAGGTGCTGTTGTTCCTGGTGCTAGTAATACGGGTAATGCGTTTGCATATGCTTGCAAACGTAGTGGCGTAGTTTCTGTACTGTATTACACCAATCAGGGTGGTTCATTAAATGCTTACTCTGCACACGTGCCTAATGATGTCGCAGGTACTGGTTTTGGTGTTAACACAACTTTGAACCGCTTAGCTAACGTGGCTAGTGCAAACTGCTCAAATGTTGGCGCCATCACTGTAACCAACCAAGGTGGCACACCAGTGTACAAATGTGAAAGTGCTGTTATCAATGGTTTCACAGCCACTGACAATACACCGAAAAAACCAGCAGGTGGTTTCTCTGATGTTGAGGCCGCATTGTTTGGGGTGAATGCAGCTGGCTACGGTGAAGAGAAAAATGCAGGTGTAACACAAGTATTTGGTGTGATGGCCTCAGAGCCTCTGTACCGTGCAATGCAAGTGGCACAAGGTATTTACACTACAGTAGCTTTAGCAAACTCAGGCGATGCTGGCTTTTTGCCGCGCAATGCACCTTCAATTAGCAGGGAGCAATATGCTTCTTTAGTGTCTGACCCATTGGTAAGCTGGGCGCCACTAGGTGTTGATATCAATAAAGAAGTGATTGTTGCACGTCGTGTGAATACTTCGGGTACACAAGCTTCATCTAATGCTTTCTTTTTGGGCAACCCTTGTGTAGGTAATCCTTCAACACTTGGCAAATTGTCTCCAATTGGTGCAGATGTTAGCGACCCAGGCTTTGTTAATGTGATTGAAGGCGGCGAGACAAATGATGTTCGTACTGCCATCTCCGGCGCTTCTGCTAATGACGAGTTTGCTATTGGTGTGATTTCGCTTGAAAACGCAGCTGCAACAGGCAGACGTTACCTGAAAGTGGAAGGTGTGCATCCTGAAGCCGGTCCTAACAATACGGTAGATAGCTTTGCTCGCTATACTTCTGCGCAAGGTCAGTATCCTTTCCAAATTGAATTGAAAGCCTTTGTTGCTAATGAAGCAAAAGGTACATTTGGCGAAACCATCATCAACAATATCATTAGCGGCCTTTCTACAGTGTCTTGTACCTCAGTGCCACGTGGCCTAGTACTGAACTCCGCTTCAACTGCTTGTCCAGTTACAAACTCCGGCACACACATTACCAAGGCAACACGCAAAGGTAACAACTGCCGTCCATTGACCTGGAAATTCTAATTAATGATTTAATTATCGCCAAAAGCGACATAAATCTTTTACTAAGCACACCTTACCGGGTGTGCTTTTTTATTTGTATTTCTATATCTCCTTACTCACAGGCATGCGCTGGGCTGGTGTTGAAACTGGCTGGCAATAGCCCATTCTGGCTAGCATAAATGGTCAACGGACTAGTCCGCATTTCATCTTTGTGACACGCGGCTCTTTCAAAATGGCAAGCCGTTAGTAGAGTGTTTTTAGCCCTACCTTAATCCTTGAAAGGTGATGCAATTGTTTCTTCGTGTGCTGTGTATGTTGAGTTGTTTGTGGTCTTTAGCCTTGCACGCGGAAGAGCAAACCCAGCCATCGCCAGAAAAGCGCAATGCATGGGGGACTGCTGCGAGTGAGCAACAGGCCCCGGCAGCGGAGGACCAGGGTGAACCCTTCAACATTTATGAATACGTGGTGAATGGCAACAGTGTGTTGACGGTCACCCAGATTGAGAAAGCCGTCTATCCCTTTTTAGGTGAAAGCCGCACGATTGATGATGTGGAAAAGGCCCGCAGCGCGCTCGAAAAAGCTTTTCACGACGAAGGCTACCTCACTGTATTTGTGAATATCCCGGAACAGGAAGTCAATGCCGGTGTGGTCAAGCTGGACGTACTGGAAGGCAAAATTGAAAAGCTGACGGTTGAAGGCTCCAGGTATTACTCACTAGGTAAAATCAAACAGAGCGTGACCGAATTTGAAGAAGGCCACGTGCCACATTTCCCTACCGTGCAAAAACAAATCGCCTCGGTCAATATCAATGGTGACCGTGTGGTGGCACCGGTGCTGCGGCCAGGTAAATCACCTGGCATGGTGGAAGTCGACTTGAAAGTAGACGACAAGTTTCCCTTGCACGCCAGTATGGAACTCAATGACAGATACACACCCAATACGAGCAGAACACGTCTTTCAGGCAACCTGAGATACGACAACCTCTGGCAAAGCGACCATAGTCTTGGCTTGGGCTTCCAGGTCACACCTGAAGACACCAATGAAGTAAAAGTGTTTTCGGCCACTTACGTGATCCCCTATGCCGGAGATTACTGGGCGTTGTATGGCGTTGTGTCTGACAGTGATATCAGTGCCGTAGGCGATGTCAGTGTCTTAGGTAACGGTAGCATTTATGGCATGCGCTACATACACCCCATGCCCAGCCCGGTTAAGTCTTATAACCACAACCTGACACTGGGTGCTGATTATAAAGACTTCAAAGAAACAACCACACTACTTGGTGCCGATAGTTTTAATACGCCTATCACCTACATGCCATTCCTCATAGGTTATACCGGCAATCTGGTGACCAAAAGCAGCAACACCAAGCTGGATTTGAATTTTATTTTCGGCACACGTGGGTTGGTGAACGACGAAAAAGAGTTTGCAAATAAACGATTCCTGGCCCGGCCTAATTTCTCCTACCTGCGCGGACAGCTTGAACACACGGAAACCTTGCCATCTCAGTGGCAGGTCTACGGTTCCATTGGTGGCCAGACGACAGGCGATTCACTGATCTCGAACGAGCAATACTTCCTTGGTGGCCTGGATACAGTCAGAGGCTATCTGGAAGCCAGCGCGTTGGGTGATCAGGGCGTGAATGCCACGGCTGAATTGAGAACCCCGTCGTTACACAAGTATCTGGGTGACTGGTTCACCGATATGCGTTTCCTGACTTTTTATGATTATGGCTTTGCCAAGATCCGCGATCCATTGCCGCGCCAGATCGAGCAATACATCCTGTCATCGTATGGCTTTGGTCTGGATGTGAAAGGGCGTTTTGGCTCATTCGCCAGGCTGGATTTAGCACAGGCCTTGCGTACGGTTGGCACGGTGGATGATGGTGATATCCGTTTGCACTTTAGAGTAGGTTTTGACTGGTAGTTGTTTTCAGTAAATTGAGATGGTTGTTGAGGTGAAGAAATGAATAAATTACGTTTTAAACTCGTTTTCAGCAAACGACTGGGCATGTTGGTGCCTATTGCCGAAATTTCACGCAGCCATCAAAAAACGGTCACTCCTGCTGCAGTTTCATCAGCGGTGGTTGAGCACTCTGTGTCAGAAAAGCATTTCTGGAAAATATCATCAGGCAGTGCAGTGTTGCTGCTGGCCGGCTGTCTAGGTCTGATCGCGCCGCCCGTCTTCGCGCTGGATGTGAATACCGTACCAACTAATCCAACGACTATTTCCGGTAATGTTGAATATCACCCTAATGGCAATGTCCTGGGCGTGACCACCACCACCAATCAGGCGATTATCCACTGGGAAAGTTTTAGTATCGGTGCCAATGCAACGGTTAACTTCGTCATGCCGAGTACCGCTGCCAGTGTGCTCAATCGCGTGATGGGTGACTCCGCCTCGTTAATTCAAGGCATGCTTAATGCCAACGGTCATGTTTATATTGTGAACCATAATGGTATTTACTTTGGTGCTGGTTCACAGGTCAACGTTGGTTCGTTAACGGCAACCACGCTGGATAACATTCGCGATAAAGCCATTGAGGATATTTATACACAGGGCATTTTATCGAATAAAACCGCCCCCGTATTTTCCTTTGCCGACGCCGTAGGCGTGATTGATGTGGCAGGTAAGGAATTCAATGAAAAAGGTGAAGTCGTCAAAGAGGCCGCTAATATCAAAGCTGCTGATGGCGGCAGGGTGATGCTGTTGGCGCCGGATGTGAAAAACAGCGGCGTGATCAGGGCGGACGACGGCCAAGTGATCCTGGCGGCAGGTAAAACCATTTACCTGAGTACGCTGGATAAATTTGCCGGGCTCCTGGTGGAAGTGAACTCAGGCGGCACTGCCACCAACCTGGGTGATATCTTGGTGAAGAACGGCAATGCCAGCATGATTGGTTTGTCTGTGAATCAGGGCGGGCGTATTTCTGCGACCACGACAGTGCGCTCTAATGGATCGATTTTCCTCAAGGCCAAGGCGATCACACAATTTGAAACGCCGCTGACGGATATTTATGGTCAAGTCAAACTGGGAGAGGGCAGCCTGACAGAAGTCACGGTTGCTCAAGGAGACAATGAGACAGTCAAGAATGCGCAGACAGTTGCCAAGTCCAACATTGAAATCACTGGCCAGAATATTGCCATTGAAGGGACTGTGGTTGCCAATAGCGGCGTGGTGAATGTCACTGGCAAAACTAACTCCGGCACTACCTCCATCTATGTGGGTGATAAAGCGGTGATCGATGTCTCAGGCGTGGATGCCACCGCGCCGATGTCGCGTAATCAGTTGGCGATTGATCTTTATTCTCAACAGTTAAACGACTCCCCTATTTTGAGGGGTGGCGCGCTGTTTGGTAAAAAGCTATACCTGGATGCGAGAAAGGGAACCGGCATTATCAGTCAGGCAGTGATTGATGATGCATTGTTGTCCCAGGACCGTACGGTCTCGGAGCGCATGACCTCAGGCGGTTCCGTTTCATTAGTCGCGGATACTGTTGTGACCAAGCAGGGCTCAGTGATTGATCTTTCCTCTGGCACCACCACTTATGCAGCGGGTAACATCAGGGAAAGCCGGTTGTTTTATAACGGCAAATGGATCAATGCTTCAGACGCCATTGCCGGCGTGCCTTACAGCGCGATTAATGATGAATATAGCATTACCAATGAACGCTTTGGTGTGACCAGAACCTGGGCATTGGCTTCAACGGCAACAGGACAGTTTCAGGCTGGCTATGTGGAAGGCGCAAATGCAGGCAAATTAACTGTAGATGCGACTGCGCTGGCCTTGCAGGGTGATCTTGTCGCACACAAAACCATAGGGACTTTCCAGCGTGGTGACTATGCGCACGTGAGCACGCCACTAGGCGGCACACTGAATATTAACTACCTTGGTGCAGGCGATTTCAATATCACTGACCAGGTGAGTCTTTTACCAACGGAATTCACCAGCGAATCTAGCCTGAGTGACCAGCAAAAGCAGCAAAGCGAATTAAGTACCGGGGTATTTTCTAAAGGGATTAATAACCTCACACTGAACGCAAACTCTGCCAAGATCAATGTCAATGGTGCGATCAATGCCAGCCCAGCTGGCAATATCAGCATAGACGGCGGTGCCGGCGTGAATGTGGCCAGTAATATCACGGTGGCAGGTGGCAATGTGAAGCTGGCTGCGAGCAGTACCGCCGATGTGGTGCTCGCTGAGAATGTCAAAATCAGCACCGCAGGCTTACTCACCAATGATTTGCCGGGGATTCGCGGCGCAATGCAAGGCCAGGTTGTCACGCGTGGTGGCAATGTCACCGTCACAGACGGCCTGGTCATGAAAAACGGCTCAAGCATTGATGCAAACTCTGGTGCCTGGATCAAAAGCAATGGCCAGGTGGCCTCTGCACAAGGCGGCAATGTTGATGTCACCCTGGCGCAAAACTCGATTGCCGATGGCGCCATCACTTCCTATGGCCTGGTCACTAATGGCACCCAGTCCAGTGGCGGCCAACTGGCTGTGCATCTGCAAGGCGTCACCGGCACCAGTGGCGTCAAAGATATCCAGCTTGGTGGCAAGAATACGCAAGCCGCTAATACGCTGTATTTATCAGAAGGGTTTTTCAAGTCAGGCGGCTTCTCTCAGTACACGATTGATAATCAAAACAATGTGTTAGGGTCTATTTCCGTGGGCGATGCCTCTGGTAGCCAGACGGTGATCCACCCGGAACAAGCGACTCGTTTCTTATCTAGCGCTTCGCGTGGCATATCTAACGGGCTGATGCCGGATAACATCACTACCCCTGTGATGAGACCCGCGGATACCAGGCAGCCTGTCTCCATCAGCCTGAATGCTGGCAATCAGTTCACGCTGCACGAAAATGCATTATTGAGTACTGACGCACCGACCGCCGTGAATGGTCCCAAAGGCAATGTCAGCATTACTTCTTTAGGGCAGATGTCGATCTTGGGCGGCATAGATGCACCCTCTGCCAATGTGACACTGGCGATCAAAGCATTGCCGGGCAGTGCAACCATTCCTAACTCAAAATTTGATAATACCTTGAGTTTATTTGTCGGGGAGAAGGCGTACATCAATGCACGCGGTGCCTATATTGCGCCACCTTCAGCCGATGGTACCTTGCGTCAAAACGCAGTTGCCAATGCCGGCAATATCTCTCTTTCTGCAGAAAATGGTGTGCTGATCTTAAAAGAAGGCAGCAAACTGGATGTGTCAGCCGTTTCTGGTGCAGTTGATTTGCCAGTCAGTGGCGGTTTTGCGCGCCAGCAGGTAGATGGTAATGCTGGCAGCATTAAACTTGCTGGTAGAGATGGCCTGGCGCTGGATGGTGATCTGCAAGGCCAGGCCAGTGGTACGGGTGCGGCCGGTACCCTCGAATTAAGGTTGGGGGGTATTGATGCAGTCGGCACAGAAGGCAATAGCAATGACCCCTTGTTTTATGCTGGCGGACAGCGGATATTGACTGTCACCCAGCAGCATCAGGTGGTATCAGGCAGTAATAGTGCCGGGTCACTCACCAGTAATCTGATTGACACTTCAAGCCCGCAAAAACCACTGACCAACGCAGTGGGCAAAGGACAGATTTCTGCAGAGCAAATCACCAAAGGTGGTTTTGATAATGTGGCATTGCGCGTGGATTATGTACAGGAAAATTCCGCAAGTGGCCTGGTGTTTGAAAATGGGCTGACGCTGAATGTCCCTTCAGTGCTCACCTTAGATGCCTCCTCTATTTCTGGCGCTGCCACGGTGAATAGTGCCGCATTGGTGCTCACGAACAGTAATGCGACTGCATTGGTGAACCCAACGCTGGGCACCGGGCAGTTGCAGTTCAATGCTGATTTTGTCGATGTGATCGGCAATGTCGCTTTCACCAACATCAATGAGTTGCAGATCAAGAGCAAGGGCGATATCAGACTAGGTGGTATCAGGAGCCGGTCTAGCAGTACCGGGTCATTGGTCACCCCACACAAAGTGGTTATGGATGCGGCACAGATTTACCCTGTCACGGCGCATGCTTTTGAAGTGAAGCCGACTGGCAACAACACTGTGATTGAAGTAAGAAACAGCAGCAACGCTAGCAGCCAGGTACCACTTTCAGCACAAGGCAAGCTGACATTGACGGCAGACCACATTTCTCAATTAGGCACGATACGTGCACCGTTGGGGCAGATCAGCCTGAATGCAGCAGAGTCGCTGGTGATGGGTGAGCGTAGCCTGACGTCCGTGTCTGCCGAGAACAGTTTGATCCCTTACCTGGTGACAACTTTAGGCGGCAGCCGATTGGTGGCGGACAAAGATAGTGTGCAAAGTGACGCCAGCCCATACGCCGGCAAGAAGATTTCGCTGAATAGTAAAAACGTGGATATGCAAGAAGGGTCGACCGTGGATATTTCCGGCGGCGGCGATATGCTGGCATATGAGTGGATTCAGGGGATAGGCGGTACGGTGGATGTCCTGAACCAGAGTGGCTACTACGCCGTCATGCCTGGCCTGGGCAATCAGTACGCCCCTTATGATTTTAATATGCAAAGCAACTCGGATGTGGCGCTCGGTCAGGCCATCTATCTGGCGGGTGGCAATGGCCTGGCAGCGGGCAAATATACGCTGTTGCCAGCACATTATGCCTTGTTGCCAGGCGCTTACTTGGTTAAGGCGAGTGCTACTCAGGTGCCTATCAATGCAGCACTCGGGCAGCTGGATGGTGGCACATTGATGTCGGGTTACTTCACGCGTCTGGATGACACTAGCCGCAGCCAGTTCAATAGTTTCAGTGTTTACAATGGCAATGTGTTTACCGTCAATGCAGCAACCAAAGACTACAAGGGCCCTGCAGAATATCTGCTGACTTATCTGAACGACTTTTACAGCAAGCAGGCCTCAGCTAATAACACGACATTGAACCTGCCAAAAGATGCTGGCCAGCTTTCAATCCAGGCACTGAATCAACTGGAGCTCAACGGTCAAATCACGGGTAAAGCCGTGGCGGGGGGCAGAGGCGCGCTCGTCGATATTTCTTCAAACCGGATCGAAGTGGTTTCTGCTGTGAGCCCGCCAAAAACAGGTGTGCTGACTTTAACTGCAGAGCAATTAAACAATATTGATGCTGAAAGTATCTTGCTGGGTGGTAGCCGGACGGTACAGGGCAATAAGCAAACGATTACGACCAATGCGTCTGAGGTGGTTTTCGCCAATGATGCGACGAATTCGGTCAGCACCACCGAGTTGCTGGTGGCTGCAAAAGATGAAGTGCGCTTGCGTGAAGGTGCTTCCATTCAAGCCGATGAATCCGCAAATGGCAGCGTGGGCGTGCGTGAATTGCAAACGGAAGGTGCAGGTGCTTTTCTTGCGGTTTCCGCGTTCAACACCTTGTCGTTCGATCGCAGTAATGCGTCTAGTCTGACTGGCGTAATGGCGATTGAAAATGGCGCCAGCCTGGGGGCCACGCGCTCTGCGGTGGTTGATGCCAGCCGCAGTTTGAGGCTGGATGGCACGCTTGCTGTCGGACAAGGCGGCTCGCTAACCCTGGGGACAAATCGTTTCCTGCTGGGTGACGCCGCTTCAGGTATTGATGGCACCAAACTCAGCCAGCAAACCTTACTCTCGTTTGGTGATTTAAGCCGGTTGAGTCTTAACAGCTACCAGAATATTGATATTTATGGCCAGGTAAGCCTGGGCAGTGATCAACTGAACTTAACGCTGAATACCAGTGGCCTGGCCCATCATGGGGATGGCAATGTTCAAATCAATGCCAATACGCTGACCTTGAAAAATACGCAGGATGGCAGTGTATTCAATGCGCCCACTGATTCAAACAACGCCACACTGGTCTTGAATACAAAGAATACCGTACTCGGCGAGACGCAGTCGGTCAAAGGCAATAAGCAGCGCTTTGATATTCAGGGCTTTGATCATGTCAATGTGAATGCGCAAGAAGCCATCACGGTGTCTGGTAAAGGCCAGGTGGATGTGAAAGCCACTTCCACACAATTGAGTGCGGCAAAAATCACGGCGGATACCGGCGCTAACTATGCCCTGAATGCCACCGGCAAACTTGAAACCACCAGCAATGGCCAGGCGTTAGCTGAAACCAAAGGCTTTGGTGGCAAGCTCGCCGTGACCGCCAGTGAAACCGTCATCAACAGTACGGTGGAGTTATTGGCTGGTCAATTTAACGCGACATCAACGAATGCAGATTTGAAGCTGAATTCAAACGGCAAGATCATTACGCGTTCGACAACTGTACAATTTGACCAGACACACGTCAAAAATACAGATGCAGGTGACGTGACCCTGACTTCTGCGACAGGCAACGTCGAGGTGGCAGAAAATGCCTTGATTGATGTGTCTGGAGGTAGCCAGCAAGGTGACGCCGGTTCTTTGACTGTCAATGCAAAGAATGGCCAGTTTGTGGTGGCTGACGGCGCGCTCAAAGGCGGTGCATCTGCCAATGAGCAGGCAGGTGAGTTCAAGTTAGATGTGAAGGCACTAAACAACTTCAGCCAGGTCAACAAGGCGCTGGAAACCGGCAAGTTCAATCAGTCACGGGATATTCGTGTCAGAACCGGTAATGTCGATATTCAGGCAACGGATACCGTCACATCAAAACAGTTTGTTCTGGGTGTGGATGCGGGTGATGCCAATATTGCCGGCAGGATCAATGCAGATAGTAATAAAGGTGGTGAAGTCGCCATTTACGCAAATGGCCTGGTCAAACTGGCGAATACTGCCGTGATCACCGCCCGCGGCTTGCAGGCCAATCAATCTGCGGGCGATGTGCAAACGGGCTCTGGCGGCGATGTGTTGCTTTCATCGAATAGCCTGAGTAGCGTCAATGCCGTGTCTGCCGAAGCTGGCGCCACCATAGACGTGAGTGGTTACGATAAAACGGCCAACAATAATGTCGGCCTCGATGGCGCCGATGGCAGTGTGACGTTGCGTGGACGCCGCGGCACCACAGGCAACACCAATACGGTGAACGTCGCGTTTAACACGACTGGTGCCATTAAAGGCGCAGCTGAGGTGCGGGTAGAGGGTGTCAAAACCTACACCAGTGACAGCTTTAATAGCGGTATTGCTGGCCTGGTGACAGACACCAATAATTTCTACAATGCAAACCCGGATGCGGGCAGCTATGCCAAGACGAAAGATGGGTTGGTGGCTCAGGTATTGCCACACATCGAAGTGAAAAGCACTGGCAATATGACTTCTGATGCCGACCAAAACCTGCGCGTATTTGGTCTGTTGCAGGTGGGTAAGGGCGGGACGCTGACATTGATGTCAGGTGGCGATCTCGCACTCAATGGTTCTCTCAGTGATGGATTCAGCACGGCAGCCACCAACGGCGTTTTGCAGCCAAACACCAAAACCTTTAATTTAAACTTCATTGCCGGAGCAGATTACACTGCGGCTAACCAGTATGCGACTAAGAATGAAGTGGGTAATTTTAGTCTGGCAACTGGCAAGCTGATCCGTACTGGCGAAGGCGATATCACAGTGGTTGCCGGGCGTAATATTGACCTTGCGCCGAATGCGAATATTTATACGCTAGGCAAAACCGTTGCCAATGTGGATGGCTTTACATTACCTCGTGCGGTGGCTAACTCCAGTGATGGAAACTCCTATAACGTGAACGGCAGCTACGTAAACAATGGCGGTGATATCGAGTTGCGCGCTGGGAAAGACATTACCGGAAGTTTGTCCGGGCAGACTGTCAACGAGTGGCTTTCACGTCAGGGCACCCTGACCAGAATAGGGGCCCGAGGCGCGGTCAGGGATACCAGCTGGTGGATCCGGGCTGACCTGTTTAACCAGGGTGTGGCAGCATTGGCGGGTGGCGATGTCACGGTGAAAGCGGGCGGCAATATCACAGACTTTTCGGTAGCCTCCGCGACCAATGCACAATTTGATAATGCAGGTACGCCTGCAACAGGTAATTCTGTGGTCAATGGCGGCGGCGATATCAATATCCATTCGGGTGGCGATTTAACCAACGGTATTTATTACAATGGCCGTGGCGAGTTGAATATCCGTGTGGATGGCGATATCAAGAAAACCGGTACCACCGGCACCACTATCGCTTTGCAGGATGCTAAAGCAGATGTGCGCGCCACGGGTGCAGCGTTGATTGAAACCGTCTATAACCCAACCTTGTGGATGCAGAATACCAATGTCACCAACAGTGACAACCTGACGTTTTTCAATACCTACACGGATAACAGCGGTTTTAGCCTGTCAGCGCTCTTGGGTAACCTGACCATAGGCCAAAGTGATCCGGGAAGTTTAAATAAAGGCACTTTATTTAATGATGACAACAACTCTTTGGGCGCCGTCATCAAAAATGATATGGCCGCTATCCATCCTGGCCTGGTAGAAGCCACGGCGTTTGGCGGGGGCATCACAGTGAACAAGATCATTGTTGCACCTTCAAAAAATGGCGGGTTGAATTTGCTGGCAAACGCAGATATTGTCGGTGCAGTGTCTTCCGCCGAGCGTGATAAGCCCGTGGCCCAGATCCTGATGTCCAATGCTGATACTGCCACTAACTTAAGTATTCAGAACCCGTTTGCAGGCAGGCCTACCGATAACCTGGTGTTGTTTGGTGACCTGAAGTATGGCAATAAGCCTAGCTCTGTGAATACGGGCACAGCCAACACCGCAGTGATCGTCTCGAAAACAGGCAGTATTGACCTGCCTGGCGACCCGCCTGCCAGCCTGGTCTCGCAAGCAGAAGGTGCTGGCGCATTTGGCCTCAAGACCTCTATGCCCGCCTATATTTCTGCGGGTAAAAACCTGACCCTGAATGCCTCGATTCAGCATAACAATCAAAATGATCTGAGTTATCTGAAGGCGGGTAACGACATTGTGATGAAAGCCAATCAGCCACTCGCCAAAATAGAGGTGAACGGCCCGGGTGATCTGATTGTGCAGGCAGGCAGAGATATCAACCTGGGCAATTCTGCCGGTATCTTATCTCGCGCTAACAACGTCAACCCTAACCTGGCAACCAACGGGGCCAACATTACGGTACTGGCTGGGGTGGGTGAGCTAGGTGCTGATATTGCAGGTTTTATCAGCCTGTATATAGACCCGCAAGGCCGTGGCCCAGTGAGCCTGCAAGAAGCATCTGCGCTGGGTGAGTATCGCGCCAAGGTTAATGCGAGTGTGCATGCCTATATGCAAAAAATGACAGGTAAAACCCTCACCGTTGATCAGGCGATGCAGCTTTACCTAGCACTGGATGTGAACAAGCAGTCGCCCCTGGTGTATGACGTATTCAGCAAAGAAATGGTCTTTGCGATCAAGGATTATGTTCAGACTGCCAATACTGAAAGAGGCGATGCAGTCATCAGTGGTTTATTCCCCTCACAACGTACCTACAATGGCAATATTTCAATGTATCAGAGCCAGATAGTGACTGCACGTGATGGCAATATCAATCTGCTGCTGCCGGGCGGATTGCTGAATGCCGGTGTGGCCGCAGACCCGGCTAACCTCCCGCATGGTATCGGGATCATCACTGAGCGTGGCGGTTACATTAATGTCTATGCTGAAAAAGGCTTTGAGGTGAACCAGTCCAAAGTGAAAACGCTGTTTGGTGGTGACTTGATTGCCTGGGTGAATAACGGTGATATTGACGCCGGGCGAGGCTCCAAAACGGCGGTGTCTATTCCTGAACGTAATCCGATTATCGATAACCAGGGTAATGTCACTGTGGAAGTAAAAGGGGTTGCTTCAGGCAGCGGCTTGGCGACAGAAACCTATGATCCGGATGGGCCAAATGGAGGCATGGTAGCGCCTAAGTCTGGCACTGTTTATCTGGCTGCACCGCGAGGGGCACTGGATGCCGGCGAGGCGGGGGTTTCCTCTGGAGGCGACTTGTTTGTCGGGGCGCAGGTCATTAATAACGCGACCAACATCACCGCGGCAGGTACCTCTGCCGGTGTTCCGGTCGCGGATACTGGCAGCCTGGCCGGTTCACTGGCAGGTGTCACCAGCACGGCGGCGGGTGTCAGCAATGCCATGACTGAGAGTCTGGCTAACCAGATGGGTAACCAGAATGTGGCGCCTAAAGAATTGCCACCTATCGTGACCGTGAAGACGATTCGTTTAGAGGATTGATAAGCTAAACGGATGAGAAAAAGCGCCCACTCAGAGTGGGCGCTTTTTTTTCTGAGGCCAAGTTCAAGCGGCTAAGCCGTTGCAAACGCCTTGCGCAATTCAGCAATGGCAAACACTTGCGCTTCCCTGGCTTTGGCAACGACATCGGCCATGCCAAAAAACTCATGGGTGACGCCGGTGTAATGGCGGTATGCGACCGGGATACCTTCACTTTCCAGACGTTCGGCAAACTCTTTGCCTTCTTCATACAGCGGGTCGATTTCGGCTGTGATCACCGTGGCAGGTGGCAAGTTTGCCAGTGAGCTGGCTTTGTCTGGCAACGCATAAGCACTGTAGGCATCCAGTGGTTCGCTGTAGTGCTTGAAGAACCAGTTCATCATGGCAGCGTTCAACGGTTTGGCGTTGGCATTGTCAATGTAGGATGAATTAAACACATTGTTGTTCACCACCGGATAAATCAACAATTGGTGCACTGGCAACGTCACATCTTTATCACGCGCCATCAATGACACCACTGCTGCCAGGTTGCCACCGGCACTTTCACCGGCCACGGCAATACGCTTGCGGTCACCATTGAGTTCTTCGGCATGCGTGAGCAGCCACTGGTAAGCGGCAAACGCTTCATTCGGTTGGGTAGGGAACTGGTGTTCCGGGGCCTGGTGGTAATCCAGTGACACCACAATCGCCTGTGCACCTTGCACCAGCGCGATGATAGAACCTTCATAGGTTTTGGTATCGGCAATCACAAAGCCACCGCCGTGAAAGTAGAGGATGACCGGGAATGGTCCATCACCGACCAATGGCGTATAGACCTGGGCCGGTACACTGCCTAACGGACCACCAGGGATGCTGATGGTGGTAGAAGTAAATAGTTGCGCCCGTGGCGGATGACCATTATCGGTCAGGATCTTTTTAACGGCATCTGTAGGCGTAGGTTGCTGGCGCGCCTCTTCCGGTGACAAGGTTTCAATCGGCTTACCGTTCAGGGAAACCAGCGCATCTATCACTGATTGCATATCCGGGTCTGCCTTGGGTGGCTCTCCACCAATGGCTTTTTTAATCGCCTCAACCGGGGCGGAGCCTTCAATGGCAGGAATGATTCCAGCAACTTTGTTGAGGATAGGATCGCTTTTTGAGGTCGTTGTCATGGTTTGCCTTTCTTATTTAATCTAGTAGGTAATCGTATGAACCCCTACCTTAGCCGCATACTTTTCCTGCTCCTATCAGGCATCGCACCAATTTGCTGTAGGACAAGCTTTACAAGCATTGCACCTGTCATATGGATCATTGTTTTTTCAAAGCGTGAACTCCACGAGGTCAAATTTGAGTCGTGAAGCGCATGGGTGAGCTAGGGCAATAGGGCAGATGACTAGTCTTCAAGTCTGGTCATTGACCCGAAAATGTATCAATCCCAGCTGTTTTTAGAGCATTCCCTAGTCCGACCTACCTAGTGTTGTGGTGGCAAACTTAATAAATGCCCGCATCTAAATTGATAAATTAATCAGGCTTTTATTCAAGTCAAAAACTTGCGGAGTCTGAGAAATGAAATTAAAAAAACTACAGTGGGTGCTGGCCTTATCGGGCTTGGTACAAATGAGCCTGACAGCACAGGCGGGTGTTGTCATCAGCCAGATTTACGGTGGCCAGGGCAATATCTATAACCAGGATTATGTGGAGCTGTTCAATAACGGCACCGCAGCGGTCAATATCAGCGGCTGGTCTGTGCAATACAGCAGTGCAACCGGCACTGGTAACTTTTCTGCCAACGGTGTGACCGGTTTGAACGGCCTGTTGCAACCGGGCCAGTATTACCTGGTGGGCTTGAGAAGCGCGACCAATGGTTTAACTTTCACAGCGGATGTCAGCAACAATGCCACCGACATGAGCGGTACTAACGGCAAAGTCGTGCTGGTGAATAGCAGCACCGGGCTTGCCTGTAATGGCGGTTCAGCTGTTTGCAGCCCGGCACAACTGGCACAGATCGTAGACCTGGTCGGTTACGGCAGCGCCAATTTCTTTGAAGGTGCAGCGGCACCGGCCATCAACGGCAGCACAGCATTGTTGAGAAAAAGTAATGGCTGCCAGGATACCAACCAGAACGGCAGCGATTTTGTAACCGGTACCCCTGCGCCACGCAATACCAGCAGTGCTGTAAATGTGTGCGGTAGCGGCCCGGTGGGTAACCAGCCTATCGTCACTTCCTGCCCGGCAGTCACCTTGCAAGTCGGCGAAGCCGGTTCGGTATCACTGCAAGCGACAGATGCAGACAGCATCGTCAATGCCGCGACCTTGTTAGCCTCTGCCCCGGCAGGTGTCACTTTGAATAACTTTATGGCTGCCGGTAGCGATGGCCAGTCAGCCAGCGCCAGCCTGCAACTGGATGGCAGCTTACCAGCCGGTGTTTACGCAGTAGACGTGCGCTTTGACAACAACGAAGCGCAAACCGCCACTTGCAGTGTCAATGTCACCGTGCAAAACAGCAGCATCACCCGTATTTACGATATCCAGGGTAGCGGACTGGGCGTGGCTTCAGTCAGCCCGCTGAATGGTCAAAGCGTCACTACTGAAGGTGTGGTGACTGCTGTGTTCCCTGGTTTGAATGGGTTTTATATCCAGGATGCCACCGGCGATGGTAACCCGCTCACTTCAGACGGTATTTTTGTCTACCTGGGCTCTGGTGTGACACCAACTGTGACTACTGGCCAAAAAGTACGTTTGGCGGCTACGGTCACCGAGTTCAATACCATTACAGAGCTCATCAATGTCAGCGGCTTGCAAGTGTTGAGCAACAACAATGTCATCCTGCCAGCCGATATCAGCCTGCCGGAAGTCACTGAAGGCGATCTGGAAGCTTACGAAGGCATGCTGGTGCGTATCACTTCGCCACTGACCGCTTCGCAGAATTACTTCCAGGGCCGTTATGGTCAGGTGACTTTGTCTGCTGAAGGCCGCATGATCAAGCCGACCAATATCCACCCGGCCAACTCAACGGCTGCGGCACAGCTGGCTGATGACAATGCGCGCAGACGCCTGGTGCTGGATGACGGCAGCAGCGTGCAAAACCCGAACCCGATTCCATTTATTGGTGAGGACAATACTTTGCGCGCCGGTGATATCGTCGAAAACCTGGTCGGTGTGATCGACCATGGTTTGATCACGGCTTCTAACCCAGGCCCACGCGATTACAAACTGCATCCAACCCAGGCCGTGACCTTCACGCGTGACAATGTGCGCACGGCGACACCTGCGCCTGTTGGCGGAAACTACAAAGTGGCCAGCTTCAACGTGCTGAATTACTTCACTACCTTTACCAATGGTGCTACCGCCAGTGGCCAGACCGGGCAGGGTTGCCGTCTGGGCAGCAGCGTGACTGCTTCAAACTGCCGTGGTGCCAATAACCTGGTGGAGTTTAATCGTCAACGTAACAAAATCATCCGCGCACTGACAGCCATCAATGCCGATGCTGTTGGCTTGATGGAGATTCAGAATAACGGCACAGTTGCAGCACAGAACCTGGTTGATGGCCTGAATGCCGTGTTGGGTGCCAATACCTATGCGGTGGTCGCTGACCCGGCCAGTGGTACTGGTACCGATGCGATCAAGGTGGCGATGATTTACAAGCCAGCCCGCTTGACGCCAACGGCAGGTGCGCTATCTGACAACAACAGCATCAATAACCGTCCGACACTGGCGCAGACCTTCCAGGCCGCCAATGGCGAGAAGTTCTCCGTGCTGGTCAATCACCTCAAATCCAAAGGCTGCTCCGATTCAGGTGGCGCAGATGCTGACCAGGGCGACGGCCAGGGGTGTTACAACGCCCAACGACTCGCCCAAGCCAACCAGCTGGTGCAATTCATCCAGACCGTTAAAAACCAGGCCAACGACCCGGATGTACTGGTGATTGGTGACCTGAATGCCTATGGTAAGGAAGACCCTGTGCTGGTGCTGGAAAACGCCGGTCTGCAAGATCAGATCGCACGTTTCAACGATCAGGCCGGTTACTCCTATGTGTTTGATGGTGAAGCTGGTTACCTGGACCACGCACTGGCCAATACCGCGCTGGCAGCACAAGTGACGGGCACCGTGCACTGGCATATCAACGCTGATGAGCCGTTCGTCATCGATTACAACACCGAGTTCAAACCGCAAGACCTGTACACCGATACGCCATACCGTTCTTCTGACCATGACCCGGTGATTGTCGGTCTGCAACTGGTGAAATCCGTGCAAGGCGGTAACCAGCGTGACACCTTGATCGGTACGCCAGGTGACGATGTGCTGACTGGCGGTATCGGTGCTGACACCCTGACCGGTGGTGCTGGCCGCGACCTGTTTGTGTACCAGAGCATGCGTGACGCGATCGATACCATCACTGACTTTACGCCGAATGAGGATCAACTGGATATCCGTGAACTGCTGCAAAGCATAGGCTACCAGGGTTCGCAGCCATTCGATGATGGCGTAGCACGCTGGGTCAGCGTCAGCGGCGGCACACAATTGCAGATTTCAGCCAAGCCGCTGGTGACCTTGAGAGGGGTGACTCCGGCCAATCTGAATGCGCAGCGTGATGTGCGCTGGTAACTAGAAGCAATAAGCCGGCGTGACTAAAGTATCGCGCCGGCAAATAAAAACCATGGAAAAAAGTCGTTATCCAAATTTACTGTGAGAGAAGATCCAATCATGAAAAAATTCAGTTTAATCGCAGCCTTGTTGCTGTCTACCCAGGCTAACGCGGCCCTGAATGCCGGGGACATCATGTTCACCTCATTCAACGCCGATGAAGATGGCCTGTCATTTGTGACGTTTGTTGATATTGCAGCCAACACCCGTATTTATTTCAGCGATAACGAGTGGACCGGCAACGCATTCAACACTGGCGAAAGCTACAACCAGTGGGTTTCCAGCAGCGTCGTGACCGCTGGTACCGTGGTCCGTTTTTCAGACTATGACAAAAATACGCTGGCAGCTTCTACCGGCGTATTAACGCGTGCCACTGTGAGCGGCAATAGCAACTGGGGTCTCTCAAACTCAGGTGAAACCGTGTATGCCTACCTTGGTACTGGCGCCACTGCCCCTACGACATTTCTGTCGGCCATCACTAACGGTACTTTTGCCGCGAATGGCCCTTTGACCAACACTGGCCTGAGCAAAGGCGTGAACGCCATTGAACTGACTGCTAAACCTGGTGCTTCCAGCGAGCCAGACTATGCCGAATACAACGGTGTACGCAGTGGCTTAAGCAGCTTTGCTGATTACAAAGCACAGGTCGCCAACGTGAATAACTGGAATGTAGACACTGAGCCTGCCACCGTTTCAGCAGGCATTGTGCCTAACACGACCGCATTCACCGTGAGCGCCGTGACGCCTGTGCCAGAAGCAGACAGCGTTGCGATGCTGCTGGCTGGTTTGGGTGTACTGGGCCTGGTACGTCGCCGTCAATCACGTTAATACTGAATGAGTGTCGTGTGATTGCGCGGCACTCCATGGAGAAGAATTATGTTTAAACTGAAACAATTAACTGCGTGCGTGGCGCTGGCATTCACTGCCGGTGGTGCCTGGGCAGAAGGTGTGACTGTATTGCACGTAGGTGACCAGGAGAGCTGGTTGTTGTCTGCACAAGGTAACTTGCGCGATGACGCTGGTCAGGCCATTTCATTTTACGGTGGTGTGGACCGCCTGGCCTCTGTGATTAAAAATGCTGAAACAGCAGCCGTGGCTCAAAACCGCACCGTATTGAAACTGAATGCCGGTGATGCATTTTTGCCTGGCCCGCGTTTTACGGCCAGCCTGAATAATCTGGCCAATAGTTTTACTGATGGTGGCCAGGACTTTTACGATGCTATCGCCCTGCGCCAGATTGGTTTTGACGCCATGGTGTTCGGTAACCACGAGTTTGACCTCGGCCCGCAAGTGGCTGCCCGTTTTGCCAAAGTATCCGGCAGCACTTATCTTTCCAGCAACCTGAATTTTAACGCGACATCTGAATTCAGCGCCTTGAAAGCCAGCGGCAAAGTAGCGCCTTCAAAAGTCATCACAACGACAGCTGGTCATAAAATCGGCCTGATCGGTGCGACAACCCCATTGCTGCCTAATATCTCATCCCCGGGTGCGGTGACTGTGATCGGTTATGACGCGAATAATACTGAAGCGCAGAACCTGCAAGCACTGATCCCTATCATCCAGGCTGAAGTCAACCGCCTGCGTAGCGAAGAAGGTGTCACAACCGTGATTTTGATGAGCCACCTGCAAAATGCGGCGAATGAAATCAATGTAGTGATCCCGGCACTGACAGGCGTTGACCTGGCATTGTCTGGTGGTGGCCATGAGTTGATGGTTGACCCGGATGACGCGCTGATCAATGGCGGCGTTGCTGCGACTTTTAATTCACATCCCGTGAACGCTGTTGATGCACATGGTAAAACAGTGCCGGTATTGACCAGCCACTTTGGTAATCGTTATGTGGGCCAGGTCAACTTCAGCATTGATGACACCAGCGGTAAATTTGTGGCGATCGAATCCAGCAAGATGATGCGCGTGACCGGTGCCGCTGCCGATGCAGACCGTGTTGCCGGCGATGCAACGATCAAAGCCCAGGTGATTACGCCGGTGCAAAACTATATTTCTGTGCTGAACGCGCAAATCATAGGCACCACTGCGGTCAAGTTGAATGGCCCGACACATACCACCTGCGCCGCCTTGCCATGTACATTTGTTGCCGGTGTGCGTAACGCCGAAACTGGTCTGGGTGACCTGGTAGCCGATGCGATGCGTTTTGCCGGTAAAACTGATGTCGCCATCCAGAACAGTGGTGGTATCCGTACCAATATCGCTGCCGCAGGGAATGTGTCTGTCGGTGATACTTTCAATATCCTGCCATTCACCAACCTGGTCAAACGCGCACCAGCTGTGAATGCAACGCAATTGAAAGATCTGCTTGAGCATGGTTATGGCGACACCAGCCCGACTGGTCGTGCCAATGGCCGTTACCCGCAGATTTCCGGCATGCAAGTGGTTTACAACAGTACTAACGTTGCCAGAACCACTAAAGGCACCGGCAGCCGCGTGCAACGCGTGGTACTGGATGACGGCACTGTGCTGATTGATAACGGTGTCGTGGTCAACAACAGCCGCAGTTTCTCTTTCACCACGATTGACTTCACCGCAGCGGGTGGCGATGGTTTCCCTTTCGCTGCTAACAACGTGGTATTTGAAGATAGTCCGTTCACCATCACTTACCAGGAAGCATTAGCCAACTACATCCAGTCACCAAAAGCAGAAGGTGGCCTGGGTCGTTTGAGCAATGCCGATGGCGATGAAATCACGGTGAACTACTACGGCCTGGAAAACCAGTATGACAAAGGTGGTCGCCTGATCGATCTGGCGATTGCGACCAGCACCCCGGGCGTGACACGCACTGGTACTGCCAGCCGCGATGTACTGGTAGGCACTGCTGGTGATGACATCATCACTGGTGGCCTGGGCATAGATACGCTGACTGGCGGCGTGGGTAATGATGTATTCGTCTACAACAGCATCCGTGATGCAGGTGACACCATCACCGACTTTACCCCTTATGCCGACAAATTACAGTTAAGCGCATTGCTGGCTTCACTGGGTATCTCCGCCAATGTAGCGATTGCCGAAGCCTATATCACGCTGCTGGATGTGACCGGTGGCGTACAGGTGCTGGTGGATACCGATGGTACCGCAGGCCCGGCCACGGCTAAAACACTGGTGACCCTGAAAGGCCTGACCGCCAAGCAAGTGGCGCCGGCCAGAGACTTTATTCTTTAATTTTTACGATTAATTCTTTAAGAGGAACATATGATGAAATCTTTGATTAAAAAAGCAGCACTGATTGCGTTGTTGAGCAGCGTGTTACCTGCACAAGCGGCCATCCAGGCCTGGCAAGTATCTGGCCAGGTTGATTCCGGTCACTTCAACGGCACTAACTACAGCGGTCAATTCAGTTTTGATGACGCAAGCCTGCTGGCCTCCGGCACCGAACTGGTGAACCTGAACAGCCTGCAATTCAACTTTGGCAGCAACCTGTTTGACCTGACGACACCTGCGCTGGCAGATGCGATTGCGGTATTTCAGGATGGCGTATTCACCGGTATCGAGTGGTCAGTGGATGCGACAAGCCCGGCGATCGGTTTTAGCCTGATCGCAGGTTTTTCAAATACATCAGAAGCATTCTTTGCTTACGACACCCCACTGGGCTTGTCCGGTGCCGGTAACGTGAACTACGTATTGTCTGCAGTGCCAGAGCCGACCCAGTCCGGCATGATCCTGGTTGGTTTGGGTCTGATGGGTTACATTGCAGCGCGCCGTCAGCCAAAATAACCGGTTTAACGCACTTTTACTCCGACCTGTTAAGCAGGCAGAAACGCTCATCTCAGCCCGGCTTTGCCGGGCTGTTTTTTTATGAAAATTAAAAAACTAGTCCGGCTAGTCCGTTCTTAATTTCTCTGCAACATTCACTCTATAGACTTGCACCTCGAATTAACTCGACTGCGATGGATATGAAGAAGTCTACCTTTGGTTTAATAGCCAGCCTCTGTTTAATGACCCTTGCGTTGCCAGTGCAAGCCGCCTGGAATGCAGACTGGGCCACACAACAAAAAATCACCATAGATACAGCCAATGTGAAGGAAGCCGTGAACCAGGCACCTGTGCTGATACGTTTGCATTCGGGGAATTTCGATTTCACCGGTGCCAATGTAGATGGCTCTGATATCCGTTTTATCGCAGCGGATGACAAAACTGAACTCAAATTCTCACTTGAAAAATATGATGCGGTAAACGAGCTGGGTGTTGCCTGGGTGGTACTGCCGCAATTGTCATCTGCCAACAAGGACCTGGCGATCAGCCTGTATACCGGCAATGAATCTGCCAAGGCTGGTAGTGATACGCAGGCGCTGAATGACCCGGCATTGGTAGCACGCTTCGCCTTCTCGGAAAACGCTTTGCTGAAAGATAGCGGCGCTAGCCAGTTAACCGCGAGTGGCAATGCGACCCAGCAAAAAGCCGGGCTGATCGCCGAAAGTGCAGTCCTGAATAACAGCCCGCTGACCATTACCTTGCCAGCGGCACCGCAGTTAGCCGATGGTGTGACCTGGTCAGTATGGTTAAAAACGGCCAGCCTGCCACAAACCGCCACAGTATTTAAAACCGGCAATATCAGCCTCAAGCTGGACGGCAACACGCTGGCGTTGCAGGCGGGTGCAGCCAATACGCGCGGTGGCGAATTAAAACCAGGCCAGTGGCAACATGTGGCGCTCGTGTTCCAGGGTGGTCAGGCCATTGTTTATCTTAATGGGCAATCGGTTACCCAGGTAGCCGCCAGTGATGCACAAGCTGCGGCGACTTTTACCGTAGGCGAAGCACTGAATGCCGAGATTGATGAATTGCAACTGGCATCGACGGCGCGTAGTGCGGCCTGGCTGGGCCTGGTGGCGCAATCGCAAGGGGCAGATGCCAACCTGGTGGTTGTTACCCCAGCGGGCGAGAGTGACGCTGAAGAAGGTGGTGAAGTCAACTACATGGGCATTCTCATCGACAGTTTGACCGTCGATGCCAAAGTAGTGATCGGCATTCTGGCTGTGATGTTTTTGATCAGTGTCTGGGTGATGTTTAGCAAGACTCTGCTGGTTGTGCGCACTGACAAAGACAATGCCCTGTTTTTACAACGTTTCCAGAAAGCCTCTGCCGAAGATTTGCTCACCCTGGATAAAGCAGGCAACTATCCGAATTCCACCCTGTTTGGTTTGTATAAGGCGGGTTTACGTGAGATCAGGAAGCGTGAGCATGATGGCAAAGTGTCATTGAGCGGTGCATCCATCGATGCGATCAAGGCAGCCGTAGATGCTGACCAGGTTCGCGAAACCCAGCGCATGAACAGCCTGATGGTGTTACTGACCATCGCGATTTCCGGCGGTCCTTTCCTGGGCCTGCTAGGGACGGTAGTGGGTGTGATGATCACCTTTGCCGCGATTGCCGCCGCGGGTGATGTGAACGTCAACGCGATTGCGCCGGGTATTGCAGCTGCGTTGCTGGCGACTGTTGCCGGTCTGGCGGTGGCGATTCCAGCCCTGTTTGGCTACAACTACCTGGCCAGCCGTGTGAAAAATATCACTATCGCCATGCAGATCTTTGTCGATGAATTCATTACCCGTACCGCTGAACTGTACGGTAAGGAATAAGGCAGCGCGATGTCAGAAGGCGTCAAGGAAGAGAACCAGCTTTACGATGAAATCAACATTACGCCCATGCTGGACCTGGCGTATGTGTTGCTGGTGATTTTTATCATCATGACCACTGCTTCAGTGCAAGGCGTCAAAGTGGAGATGCCGCATACCGTGAACTCTACCGCATTGGCCAAACCGCAAATGCGCGCGATTACTGTTACCAGTGACGGCAGTGTCTACCTGGATGCTTTCCCGGTCGATATGGCGCAACTGGAGCAGCGTCTGGCGGAATATAAAGGTAGCAACCCTGAGTTGCCGGTCGTCCTCAAAGGCGATGCCGCCGCGCATTACGAAAAGATCTCCGAAGTGCTGGAAATCTGTAAGCGGCTGGATATCACTGAAGTCGGCCTGGTCACCAAAAAGGTTGTGGAATAAGCATGCAAGTTCAAAACGACGCACAACCCTACGACACCATCAACATTACGCCTATGCTGGACCTGGCCTATGTGTTACTGGTGATTTTTATCCTGATGACGACGGCAGGCGTACAGGGGCTGACCATGAATCTGCCCAAGCCTTCCAACAAACCTAGTACCGAGAAACACGAACTCAAGATCGTGCAGGTACAACAGGGTGGAACGCTGACCATTAACGGTGTCGGTGTGAACATGGCTGAACTGGAAACCCAGTTGAATCAGGCCAAGGCCATGGACCCCAAGGTGAATATTATGATCAAGGGCCAGGCGCAGGCGCCGTATGCAGGCGTGATCTCGGTGATTGACCTGGTCAACCGTTTGCAGATTGAAAACGTCGGCCTGGTCACGGGCAAGATCGGGACTTAAGCCATGGCATTACATGAAATAAATGAGATGTCAGAGCCGCTGCCGCCCTCTGCGACCCGTGTCTGGATCACGCGTATTGCGATCGTGTTGCTGGTGATCGCAGTATTGGCCGGGATAGGTTATGGCATTAAAAAACTGTTTTCTGGCGGCCAGCCACATAAAAAACAGATCACGACCGTGAAGCTGCTGCCGGATACACCGCCGCCTCCACCACCTCCACCGCCAAAAGAGCCGCCGAAAGAAACGCCCAAAGAGCAGCCTAAAGAAGCACCAAAAGAACCTGAGCCCAAGCCAGTAGAAGCGCCGCCTGCGGAGAGCCTGAAAATGGAAGGTGCGGCTGGCGATGGCCCTAGCCCGTTTCAGTCAGGGGCAGTCAACAATGAATATAAAGGCGGCGATGTCACCACCGGCCCCAAAATCGGCGGCAAAAAGAATATGGCTGCGTTTGCCTGGTTTACCAGCAAGGTGGATGCACAGGTTAAGAAAACACTGGCCGCCGAGAGTGGGTTGAATAAGACCAAGTACCAGGTAGAAGTCAGGGTGTTTTTAAATGCACATGGCGATATAGACCATGCAGAACTGATTGATTCCACTGGTGATAAGGAAACGGATGCCCTGATCCGCAAGGCATTGGTCGGTGTGCGTCCGATAGGGGAATCAGCACCTGAAGATATGCCAAGAAAAGTGGTGATCCGGGTGACTTCACAAAATATGTCTTGATCGCGTGCTGCGGGGATAAATGCAGGCATGGCTATCAAGCGCAAGGCAGTTGCAAAAGATAAGGGTAACAAGGGAAAGATAATGAAAATGAAAGCTAGAAACTGGGTGATTCCAATGATGGTGGCGGCCATATTCGGCTCGCAGACCGATATTGCAGGTGCCAGTGAGCGTGAGTCACTGGAAGAAGTGCGTGCGACCACCATGAGCCTGATTGAGCTGCTGGTGCAGGAAGGCGTGCTTTCAAAAGAAAAAGCAGATGCCTTGCTAAAACAGGCGCAGCTGGCAAAGCAGAAAGCCAAAGAAGAGGCTGAGGCGGCGGCAGTCGCTTCGCAAGAGGGTGCTATCGCGGAAAAAGCGGCGGAAGGCCAGCCTAAAGCGATTCGTGTGCAATATGTGCCCGAGCATGTCAAAAACGAAATGCGCGCTGAAATTGAGCAGGAAGTGATGAAGAAGCTCAATTACAAGGCGGGTGAACGCCTGGGTGTGCCCGAGTGGATAGACCGCATTGAGTGGACCGGTGAATTGCGCCTGCGCTATCAGGAAGATATGTTCAGCGAGAATAATGTGATTCCTGGCGTGCTGTCATCCTCGGCTGTGCGCAATGTGGTCGTCAATAACTCAACCGAAGACCGTGAACGCCAGCGTATACGCGCACTGTTCGGCGCAAATCTGCATATCAATGACTGGTTGACCGGCGGTATCCGTTTCCAGACTGGTTTACTACAGACCCCGGTGACACCTAACCAGACAGAAGGTTTTTCGCAGGGCAAGTTTGTATTTGGCCTGGATAGAGCGTTTCTTGAAGCGAAACCGTATGACTGGTTAACACTGACTGGCGGCCGTTTTGCCAATCCGTTTTTCACCAGCAACCGCACCTTTGGCACGGATCTGATCTGGGATCCGGATCTGGCATTTGATGGTTTCGTTGTCAGTGCAAACCCTGTCATTAACAAAAACTGGAAGCTGTTCTCCAACGTGGGGGCGTATCCAATTGAAGAAATTGAAAGCTCTAACATCAACAAAGCGAAAGATAAATGGCTCTATGCTGCCCAGGGCGGTGTGGAGTGGACTTCAAACAATAATAGCAAGGTCAAACTGGGTGCTGCTTTCTATGACTTTAAAAATGTAGAGGGTGAACTCAACCCAGTTGGTGATCGGGACAGATATGCAGGCACGGTGCCGCTCTGGCGCCAAAAAGGCAATAACACCTTTAGTGTTGATGGTTTGAATGCGAACCAATGTGGTTCGGGCGGCCCTTGTGGTTTGGCTTCACAATTCCAGCTGATTAATTTCACAGGTGAGGTGGACCTGGCCGTATTCGATCCGGTACATGTGATTTTGCATGGCGCCTATGTAAAAAACATTGGCTTTGATGCACAGGAAATTGCGCGCCGCACAGGGACTGCGCTGAATACATACAAAGAAGAAAACGAAGGCTACGAAGTCTCACTGATGGTAGGTCATCCGGCCATTAAAAAACTGCATGACTGGCAAGTGTTTGGTGGCTATCGCAGATTGGAAGCGGATGCCGTCATGGATGGATTTACTGACTCCAACTTCCACCTGGGTGGTACAGACGCCAAAGGTTACTTTATCGGCGCGCAATATGGCATAGGCAAAAACGCCTGGTTATCCTCAAGATATATCAGCACGGATGAAATCTCTGGCTTGCCGTTCTCCGTGGATACGTTCTTTGTCGACTTGAATGGCAGATTCTAGGAGCGTGACATGAAACTCATCACAGCGATCATTTTGGGTGTTTTTCTGGCTGGCATGCATGTATCGGTGCTGGCGGCTGAAAAGCAGGACAAGGCAGCTAAACGCGCTGCGATTTTGATGCAAAAGATGAAGCAGGATATGGAAGCCGAGAAAAGCGTCCTGCAGACGGAGTTTGAGCAGGAAAAGAAAACCATGTCTGACGCGCTAAGCCACGCTCAAAGTGCGGAGCGTGCGCATTCTGCAAAACTGCAAGGCCAGGCAAAGCGCGCGCAGCAACTGCAAGCTGAAGCGCAGAAACTGGGCAGTGAAAAAGCGGCATTGACCACCCAGTTGCAGCAATTGCAATCGCAACTGGCGGAGCAGACACAACGCCTGGAGACAACCGAGCAGCAACTTAAAACTGCCAGGACAGATCTGGAAGTCAATGACATGCAGCGCAAGAAGCTGGTCAGCCATGTGAGTGCAGAACATCAGCAGCTAGTGTCGTGTGAAGAGAAGAATAGCCGCCTGTACACCTATGGGAATGATTTGGTCGGCCTGTATGCAGATGCGGGTGCCTACCGCAAAGCCATGCGCGATGAGCCTTTCTTTCAACTCAAACGTGTCGAGCTTGAGAACCTTTTACAAAACAAACGCAGCCAGCTGATTGAAAATAAAGTTGATACAATAGCAAGCCCCTGACCATGTAAGGTGGTTCAGGAGGTTTCGTGATTTTAAGTATTGGCTGACTCCATGTTTCTCCAATTGCAATCCCTGTTTACCTTGCATGAGCGCGCCAGGATTTACCCGTTTATCGGATTTATCCTGCTGCTTGCCTGTGAACCATTGCTGGCCTCAGCCCTTACTTGGCTTGGCTTAAGTACGCAGCCGACTTATCTGTTGCGCACGCTGGCAGCCATCGCCTTATTGCTGTATTACCGCCGCGACTATATAGAGTTGTCGGTGGCGCCAGGTTTCAACCAGGGCGTGATCGCCATTTTGAGCGGGCTGCTGGTGTTTGCGATATGGATATTGCCTTATCCCGAATGGATGGGTGGCTATGTGGCGGGTGATAGTAAAGCAATGCCCATGGCCGATGCGGCGGATATATTCTGGCTGATCTGCCGCTGGAGCGGGTCTGCGCTGGTGGTGCCTGTCATCGAAGAACTGTTCTGGCGCGCCTATTTAATGCGCAGGCTGCAACAGCCTGAATTTATGGCAGTCTCACCGGCCCATGTGGGTACTTATGCAGTGGTGGTGAGTAGCGTATTATTTGCCATCGAACACCAGCTCTGGTTTGCTGGGTTGTTGGCCGGGCTGGTCTATGCCTGGTTATACCGTCGCTTTCAGGTGCTGTGGATCCCTGTATTGGCACACATGGTGACCAATGCCGTGCTGGGTGCATGGGTGCTGGCTAGCGGGCAGTGGCAATACTGGTAATTGATTGTGGTAACATATATTGTGAACAATAGAGCATACCAAAACTCAGGTGACGTACAGAAAATATCTCTTGCGCGCTATTAAAGCATAAGCACAATTTAGATGAATTTTATTAAAGGGTGATGATGAAAAAAATTGCATTAATTGTACCGGCACTGATGCTGGTCATGGCAGGGTGCAGCAAGCACGAAGAGTCCGCTAAAGGCTCTACACAAGTGGTGGCCAAAGTGAATGGCGATGAAATCACAGTGCATCAGCTGAACTTCGCACTTTCCAAAGCGGGCAAGATCGATCAGGCACAGCTAAAACCTGCCTCAGAAAAAGTCCTGCAACAAATGGTGGATATCGAGCTGCTCAAGCAAAAAGCACTGGATGCCAAGCTGGACCGTGACCCCAATGTATTGCAGGTACTGGAAGCGACCAGACAACAGCTGTTAGCGCAAGCTTACATGCAAAAAGTGGCTGCCAAACAAGCCGCGCCTACCAGTGATCAGATCAAGAAATTCTATGATACGCACCCTGAGTTATTCAGCGAGCGTAATGTCTATGTGATTCAGGAGTTCGTCGTAAAAGACGGCAACCAGCACACCAGCGAGATCGAAGCCGGTATCAATGCTGCCAAGACCGGTGATGACATTGGCAAGTGGTTGAAAGACAATAACTACGTTTTTAATGCCAATGCCAGCAAAAAAGCCGCCGAGCAATTGCCGCTCGATTTATTGAAAAAACTGAATACACTCAAAACCGGTGATACGCTGATCGTTAAAGGTCCTGATTCATTGGTGCTGTTGTTCCTGGCCAAAGTAGACAGACAACCTGTTGATGTAGACAAAGCCAAACCGGTGATCCAGCAATACCTGGTCAACTCCGGTCAGCAGACACTGATCAAAAATGAAGTAGCCGCTTTGCGCAAAGAAGCTAAAGTAGAATTCTATGGCGACTTCTCTAAACTGACACTGAATAGCAGCGAAACAGCCGTGCCGGCCAGCGCAACTCCGGCTGCCGCCAAGACAGAGGCACCAGCAGCACTACCTGCGGCGCCGGCCGAGGCAGCGCCTAAACCTACACATGATAAAGCCATTGAAAAAGGCTTATCAGGTTTGTAATTGCGGATGCAGTAATGAACAAAGCCCCGGCATGCCGGGGCTTTTTCTTTGCCTGGGTTTTATAAGAATGACTTTATTGCAGGCGATCCTTAACCCAGCTTGGGTTTGCATGGCAGAAGACAGGTCGCTGAATCACCAACCTTGGTGACTCAATTTTAATCAGAGACTAGATGGTTATGATATGCAGATTGAGTCGCCCTACAGGGTTGTAATGTTACAACGGTGACTGAAAGTCTAATGCTGGTGTTTCCTGCGCCATCTTAGCCAACCGGCAAAAGTGAGTATGGCAGGCAAGCCAAACTGGAAGCCGTTAAACAGCACCATCAGCCAGGTTTGCTGAGAGGGCAGTAGCACAACGCTATCGCGTAACGGTGCCACCGGTAAGGTGATGCTAGGCTGATTGTTCACCACCCAGCGCAGGGTCTGCATGCTAAATGCCAGGTTGCCGCCTCTTTGTTGTTGGGCATTCGTGAAGAAGCTGTTGCTGCCAACCACAACCACTCTTTGTAACTCGCCTGAGGCCTGTTTTTTTTCAAGCGCCAGCGCAATGGTGGCTGGCCCCTGGGTATCTGTTTGCGCGTTGAAAGCAGGCAGTTTTTCCGGCTGGTCTACGCGATATGCAGTACTGGCCCAGCCTCTTTCAGCGGCAGCAACCAGTGGCATGACACGCCATGGGTCTTCAGGCTGCCGATGACGCACAATGGCATGCGCCTGGTCAAAAAACGTGCGCAATGAAAATTCCTGTGTCGGCCCTTGTCCGGAATACCGCTGCGTACTCAATGCATGCAATGGAATCTCGAACTGACGGTTAGCCGGGTCTACCACTACCCCCGGGCTTAGGGTGAGCCCCAGCGTGTCTGCCAGGGTTTGCAGGCCTTGCGACTGAATATTGTCTACCAGCCACACCAGGTTACCGCCTTTGCTGATATGCGTTTGGATAGCCTGCACCTGTGCCTGGGAGTAAGGACGCGTTGCGCCTGCCAGTACCAGTGTGGGCAGTTTTTTATCCGCGCTGGTAGCGAGTGCAAAAGTTGTGCTACTGATCACCTGTAAACCGGCGCTACGGATGGCTTGTGCCAGCTGGCTGCCGCCATTGCCGGTACTACTTTCCAGCGCCGTTTCGCCCAGCCCGGCCGCGAACAGCAAGGGCGCCCGCTCGCCATGTTGCAGTTGCAGCAACACGTTGGTAAAAGCCTCTTCGGTATAAGGCAGGTACATGCGTGTCTGTTGCCCGCGATAGCGGATAATCATTTCGCCTTCTTTTTTGATTTGCTGTTCACGCGCCAGCGTGGGTGAAATGGATGGGTCTACAAACTGCAAATGAATATCAGGGTGTACATGCTGGTAGCGTTGCACCAGTGACAAAATGGACTTTCTGAAATAGCGGCCTTTGAACGGGGTGTTGCTGCAAAAGGCGGTCACTTCAATCGTCGCTGGCAGTGCCTGCAACACTTCAATACTGGCTTTAGATAGGGTGTTGCGGCGATTGTTGGTGTGATCGGTGATGATATTAAAGTGCCAGGCGAGCACGCCTAACACCAGCGTCACCAGTAATAATCCCGGCACCACCAGGCGATGCTGCCATACCAGTGCGGTGAGTGATAGCCATGACTTGGCAGATTTGGAATGTTGTGGATTAGCCATACAACCGATCAGCATGTAAGCGGCGAATAGACAGCAGCACAAAGAACGCCGAGAACAGCACGAAGAATAAAACATCATAACTGTTGAGCATGCCAAGGGCGAACTGGCGATAGTGCTGCATCAGTGAAAAATCATGGAACAGGATCTGGTTGTTATCGGCAAAAAACTTGTCCAGCAATAGCCAGACCGTCAGCGCAGCCAGGCTGCCAAACGCTGCCAGAATCGGGTTGGCGGTCAGGCAGGAGACATACAGGCCAAGCGCACTGCTGGCGACCACTAACAGCCACAGCCCCAGCGCGTGCGTGAGCAGGTAAGGGATATCTATTTCAGCCCATGGCAGCATCATGGCGATCATCACTACCATGGTCGCTATCAGCAGGCTGAGGTAGCTGACGATACCCAGCAACTTGCCGAGGATGAGTTCGCTCATAGACAATGGCGCGCTCATCAGCAAAGCCATGGTCTGGTTTTTTCGTTCTTCGCTGATCAGTTTCATGGTGACCAGGGGCACCACAAATAGCATCAGCACCGCGGCAACGCCAAACACGCCTTCGGCCATAAATTGTGTAAGGCCTACCTTTTGCACCTGCCATTGCGCGCTTTGCATGATTTCAAAATACTGGTTAAAACTGAGGCTGTAGTAAGTGCCGACGATGGCCTGGAAAATAGCCAGCACCAGCCAGCCCATAGGCGTGGCAAACAGGCTGCGGAGTTCTTTACGGGCAATAATCAGGATCATGCGGACTTCCAGTGACTTGCGTTAAAGCCCTTTGATAATGCCAAAGCGCACTGCGATATGCACTAGCTGGCCGGTGGTTTCCACCCCCAGTTTCTGGCGTACGCTGGTCTGGATATTGGCCACCGTTTTGTAGCCTATGTGCATGCCTTTGGCGATCGCCGCCAAGGCCTCGCCCTGGGCAATGCGGCGAAACACTTCGAATTCACGCGGTGAAAGTTTCTGGATAGGGTTTTCCTGGCTTTCCAGGTGATACATGGAAAGATTCTGTGCCAGTTCATTATTGATAAACCGCCCGCCACGCAGTATTTTCTGCACGGCTTCCATCACCACTTCCGGCGGTTCAGTTTTGGTCACATAGCCGCGCGCACCGGCCTGGATGGCGCGCGTAGCGTATATGCAATCGTCATGCATACTGAACACCAGCACGCGCATTTGCGGCTTGCGATGCAAAATGCGTTTGAGTGTCTCCAGCCCGCCTATGCCTGGCATGTCCAGATCCAGTATCAGCAGTTCAGGATGGTGTTTTTCCACCAGCAAACAGGCTTCTTCACCATTGAGTGCATCGGTGGTCACCTGATGGTTAGCCTGCTCAAGCAATGTGCGTAGACCTTGTCTGAGCATGGCGTGGTCATCAGCAATCATTACTTTTGCCATACACCTGTTTCCTTACTTCTTGTTCGCAAAAGTGATATTCACACATTTGTCATTGGCAAATGTCAGTTCGGCGGTGTTGAAATACTTTTTCGGCGCGTATTGTATTTTGCCGCGGTAATACCACATCTCTACATTGTCGCCATTGCCTGACACTGCCTGTCCTTTTTCCTGCAGAATCTGGTCGGCATTTTGGGGTTTGATGGCGCTTTCCTTTTTGACAGGTTTGCCTAAGTTCTCTTCTACATAGTCGCGCGATTTTCCACTGTAAGCATCGAGGAAAAGCCGCTCTTCGGTCTGTAAATCCTTGGCCGAAACGATCAAAGGGAAGGCCAGTGCGACCAAGGCTAACCATTTAGGATGTTGCATAATCATTTACTCCTGATGCTGAGGGTGAAGGGGATGGCTGCGGCAGTATCTTTCGCTGCTGCTCCTGTAATGGGATCAGTCCGGTAATCATGGTGCCCGCTTGCAAACCACTCATCAGTTTGAAGCTGCCTTGTTGGGATTCAATGCGCTCGCGCATGCCTACCAGCCCTACGCCTTCGGTAGCTTGCGTGGTGTCCATGCCCAGGCCATTGTCGCGTATCTCAATTTGCAGCAATGACGCGCCTTGTCGCTTGATGATGTGGATATCAACCCATACCTCGCTGGCCTGTGCATGGCGGGTGATATTGGTTAGAGCCTCTTGCACGACGCGAAACGCCACAATATTGATGTCTTCATTCAATACATAGTCACTGGTATCCAGCTGTACATGGCATTCCACCTGCGGGTTGAGTTTTTGCCAGTCATTGATCAGTCTTTCTACGGCACCGATCAGGCCCAGAGAGTCCAGCGCCGGTGGCCGCAGATGTTTGATCAATACGCGTATGGATTGTTGTACATGTTGTGTATTGGACGCGATCCTCACCGCGATCACATTAGCCTGGGCAGGCGTGCTTTTCTGTAATGCCAGCGCGTCCATGCGGATGGCGGTTAAATACTGGCCGGTTTCATCATGAATCTCGCTGGCGATATATTTGCGCTCCTGCTCTTGCACCTGCATGGCATGGCGTGCGAGTACACGGTTTTCTTTCAGGGTGCGCTCCAGGTCCAGTTCCACCAGGCATTGTTCTGTCATATCCACCAGGTAGCCATGTATCTGCGCGCTGGTGTTGTTTTTTTCGGCAGGCACATAGACAAACCTCGCGCCGACATAGCAGGGTAGCCCATCCGGCCTGCAGATGTGCAGTTTGTTGAAATTGATTTCCTGATGGTGTTGAAGTTGGGTCACAAACTCGGGCCAGTCGAAATCAAATAATCTTCTGGCATTGCGGTCGTTGTTCTGTGGCCGGCAGATACGGTCAAAGGCGCGGTTGTGCATGCCGATATTGCCATTCGTATCCAGCACCACGTTTCCGGTCAGGTCACCATCGAACAAGGTTTTATACAGCTGCTGGCTACTCATTAATTGCGCTTCAGTTAACTGGCGACGCTCAATTTCGGCATGTATTTCACGGATGCGGCGCTGGCTGAACCAGGCGCTGAACAATACAAATACAAATAGTGTGAGCGGGACTTCATCCAGCTGCGCATATTCATACGTCAATAACCAGGCCGTGACATGCTCAGCCAAGTCAAACTCGGATGACAGCGCAAAGGTCAGCGCCACGCCCGTCATCACAATGAGCGTGTCCTGACCAGGGCGGCTTAACTTGCCAAATTTTTGAATAACAGCAATCACAGGGTGGACCAGTTAGTAAGGATGTATGAATGACGCAATGCTTCAGGAAGCCTAGGTTGGGGCAGGCATCACCGACCCCGCTAATTCAGCGCTACTTAAAGATAGCGGTACTTAAGCTCAGCGCGACTTTCATTAGTGGCACTTATGTAACGCTACTTTTATCAGCGACACTTAACGTAGCGCCGCTTTCACATTAGTGACACTAAACGTAGCGCCACTATAGACCACATCCCATTCAACTGCCCCGTGAAAAATTCCCGTTAATGGCCGGTCTGCATGAATGAATTGTTGAAGCAATGATAGGGAATCATTCATCTATTGCCTTTGTTACAAATTATTAACAATTCAGGTCGTGCAGTGCGGCATTCGGGGGGATGTCGCAACACCACGTGAAACTCATTCTTGAGAGATTAGGAGATAGTATGAAAGTAACATCATCTAGTGCCATTTTAGGCGCTTTGGTCGGGGGCTTGTTTGCAAGCTTTTCTGGCCTGGCCATGGCAGATGCAGATTTGGACAAGCAGGTGAATACTCCTGGCGCATGGCCAATCGCAACTGGTGGCTATTATAGCCAGCACAACAGCCCATTGGCTCAAATTAACAAATCCAACGTTAAAAATGTAAAAGCTGCGTGGTCATTCTCCACCGGTGTACTGAATGGTCACGAAGGTGCGCCATTGGTCATCGGCGACATGATGTACATCCACTCCGCTTTCCCAAACAATACATACGCTCTGAATCTGAACGATCCAGGCAAAATCGTTTGGCAACACAAGCCTAAGCAAGATGCTTCTACCAAAGCTGTGATGTGCTGTGACGTGGTTGACCGCGGCCTGGCATACGGCGCTGGTCAGATCGTCAAGAAAACAGCGAACGGCCACTTGCTGGCGCTGGATGCTAAATCCGGCAAGATCAATTGGGAAGTGGAAGTATGTGATCCAAAAGTGGGTTCTACCCTGACACAAGCACCGTTTGTGGCTAAAGACACCATTCTCATGGGTTGTTCAGGTGCTGAGCTGGGTGTACGTGGTGCAGTAAACGCCTTTGACCTGAAAACAGGTGAGCTGAAATGGCGTGCATTCGCGACCGGTTCTGATGACTCTGTACGTCTGGCTAAAGACTTCAACAAAGACAATCCACACTACGGTCAATTCGGCCTGGGTACAAAAACCTGGGAAGGCGATGCCTGGAAAATCGGTGGCGGTACAAACTGGGGTTGGTATGCATACGATCCTAAATTGAACCTGTTCTACTATGGTTCTGGCAACCCGGCTCCATGGAACGAAACCATGCGTCCTGGCGACAACAAGTGGACCATGACGATCTGGGGCCGCGATCTGGACACCGGTATGGCTAAATGGGGTTACCAAAAAACGCCTCACGATGAGTGGGATTTTGCTGGTGTGAACCAGATGGTGCTGACTGATCAACCAGTCAACGGCAAAGTGACTCCGCTGCTGAGCCACATCGACCGTAACGGTATTTTGTACACATTGAACCGTGAAAACGGCAACCTGATCGTTGCTGAAAAAGTGGATCCGGCGGTGAACGTGTTCAAAAAAGTGGACCTGAAAACCGGTACGCCAGTACGTGATCCTGAATTTGCAACGCGTATGGACCACAAAGGTACCAACATTTGTCCATCAGCGATGGGCTTCCACAACCAGGGTGTTGACTCTTACGATCCTGAAAGCCGTACCTTGTACGCAGGTCTGAACCACATTTGTATGGATTGGGAGCCGTTCATGCTGCCATACCGTGCAGGTCAGTTCTTCGTTGGTGCAACGCTGGCGATGTACCCAGGACCTAACGGCCCGACCAAGAAAGAAATGGGTCAGATCCGTGCGTTTGACTTGACCACTGGTAAAGCAAAATGGACCAAGTGGGAGAAGTTCGCAGCCTGGGGCGGTACTTTGTACACCAAAGGCGGTCTGGTCTGGTACGCAACACTTGACGGTTACCTGAAAGCTTTGGATAACAAAGACGGTAAAGAGCTGTGGAACTTCAAGATGCCATCCGGTGGTATCGGATCTCCTATGACTTACTCCTTCAAGGGTAAACAGTACGTTGGCAGCATGTATGGTGTAGGCGGCTGGCCAGGTGTTGGTCTGGTGTTTGACCTGACAGACCCTAGCGCTGGTTTGGGTGCGGTTGGTGCGTTCAAAGAACTGCAAAACCACACACAAATGGGCGGTGGCCTGATGGTGTTTAGCCTGTAATTTCATACAGTAAACCTGTTGATGTAGTGTACAGGATGGCCGTCAGACGCAAGGATGGCCGGTCATCCTGTTCTCTCTAATGGAGAAGAGAACAAATGTTTGCTGAAGTTAAAAAAAATAGTCGTACCTGGTTGAGCGTCTGCTTGTCCCTGACATTAAGTGTGTTTGCGTTGCCCACACTTGCTGCCGATGCACTGAATATCTGTGCCGGTAAATCCGAATTACCTTTTTCCAATGACCAGAAACAAGGCTTTGAAAACAAAATCGCCGCGCTCATTGGCAAAACATTGAATGTGCCCGTCAATTATTTCTGGTGGACCAACCCGTTAACCCTGCAAAAGGACATGGAAGAAGGGAAATGTGATGTGCTGATAGGCACTGACCCTAATGACCCGCGCGTGCTGGTCACCAAACCTTATTACCGTTCTGCCTATGTGTTTGTCACCCGTGTCGATCGCGAAATCGATGTGACTTCCTGGGATCACCCTTACCTCAAGGAAAAGAACTTCCGCATCGGCGTGATGCCGGATAGCCCGGGTAAAAACATGTTGCTGCAGATTAACCGCTTTGATGACATGTTTGATTACTTCACCGAGATCCAGAATTTCCAGTCGACACGTAACCGTTATGTGCATGTCGAGCCTTCCCGCCTGGTGAATGATGTGGCCAATATGCATCTGCATATGGCGATGTTGTGGGCGCCTGAAGCTGCGCGTTATGTGCGTGCCTCGGAAGTGCCATTGAAAATGGTGAATGTGGAAGATAACGCCAAAAAAACCAATGGTGAAAAAATCCCCATGCATTACAACGTGGTGATGGGCGTCAACAAAAAGCACCCTGAGCTGGTAGAAGCCCTGAACGGCGTCATCAGCAAACATGAGGCAGAAATCACCGCCATCCTCAAAGAGGAAGGTATTCCTCTGCTGAACCTTCAGTAAATCGCAATCTTGATTAATTAGTTTTTGGAGTTTGAATTGAAAGAATCTCAACAATCTCAGCCGCATGCCATGCCATTGCGTCGTGTGAAACAACAGCTGGCTATGGTGTTTGGTATCTCTGGCCTGGTCATGGCGACTTTCTTCACTGTGGCCTGCGCCAAGGATGACACTCCTGCGCAAGCAGCGGGTAGCAGCAAAACTGCACCGGCCAAAGTCGTCCTCAAGGATGGCCCTGCGATTGAGTTCCGCGGGACGCTGTCGGGCGATGTGCTGGATCTTTCACCTATGGAAGATGAAACCTTTACCCCTGAAGCCAAGCATTTCATGGCCACTGGTGAAAACCCCTACAGCGGCAATGCGGAAGAGGTAAAGAAAGGCTATACCATTTTTTCTACCGCGTGTTCCGGCTGCCATGGTCACCTGGCTGAAGGTAAGTTAGGGCCTGCACTGGCTGACGATTACTGGACTTACCCCAAGAATGAAACCGATAAAGGTATTTTTGAGACCATTTATGGCGGCGCTGCCGGCATGATGGGCCCGCAACAGGGCCGTATGACCATAGACGAGATTTTGCATGTGATCGCCTGGATCCGTCATCAGGCAGATGAAAACTTCAAAAACGGTGGCGCAGCCCCGCACGGTTAAACCCATTATCGGATTGTTAGGCTGGTGGGCAATCCGTTAATCGAAAACAATACACCAGCTAATTTGTGATTAAGGAGAAAGTGATGAAACACGTATTGGCATTGCTGGCTGTCGCCAGTGTGTTTGCGGTGTCAAATCAGGCTCTGGCTTACGACGGTCAAAGTTGTAAAGAGCCAGGAAACTGCTGGGAAGCCAAACCTGGCTATCCGGAAAAAATTGCGGGTTCCAAATATGACCCAAAACATGATCCGGTAGAACTCAACAAGCAGGAGGAATCCATCAAATTGATGGATGCACGCAATGCAAAACGTATTGCGAATGCAAAAGCCAACGGCAATTTCGTGTTTGACGTGAAGTAATCTTAATTCCCCCCAAAAGGAAATGCTGGGTAGTTGAGTGAACGGGCAAAGTGCAAGCGCACGCAATCTAGAAATCCTAAATGTTAATCGCATGAGGGTTTCGAGTAACGCGCAACGTTGCAATGTGTTCGTGTAGCCAATTATTCAGTGTTTTCCCAGGAAACTGGGATCGTTTTAGAGGTCAGTTTCATCCCCCTGTGTTATGTAGCAAACCGGTGTCGATTGTGCGCAGTCGACAATGGTCTGCTTCATCCTGAATCATGGATTGTGTATGGAAAATAAAATTGAATTACCCGCCTGGCGTGAGCGTGCCCTGGCCTTTGAGCAAGCCCTCAACACCGTAGTGGTGGGCATGCCGGAACAAACGCGTGCACTGACCATTGCGATCTTTTCACGTGGCCACGTGTTGCTGGAGGGTGATGTCGGTGTTGGTAAAACCACGCTGTTGCGTGCTGCGGCCCAATTATTGGGTGGTGGCTATCAACGCATAGAGGGCGCCATTGACCTGATGCCCAGCGACTTTCTCTATCATGCCTATATCAATGAGCAAGGCCAGGCAGCCGTTAAACCTGGCCCGTTATTGCAGCATGATGAAGCCCTGGCAGTGTTTTTCTTTAACGAGATCAACCGCGCCCGTCCGCAGGCACATGCCTTGTTTTTGCGCTTGATGGCTGAGCGCTCGGTCAATGCATTTAACCGCGAATACCGTTTCCCGCACCTGACCGTGTTTGCTGACCGCAACCGCCTCGAACGTGAAGAAACCTTTGAAATCCCGGCCGCCGCACGTGACCGTTTCCTGATGGAGATCTCGGTGCAGGCGCCAGATGCGCGTGAGCTGCAACGGGCATTGATGTTCGATACCCGCTTCTACGATGTGGATGCACTGATCGCTACATTGCCTTCCGGATTAACGCCTTATGACCAGTTAAACCTGGTTGCGGAAACCATACAGGACTCAGTCAGGGCCGAAATCGCCTTGCAGGAGTATGCCGTCGATTTATGGCGTGCGCTGAAAGACCCGGTAGCCGCCGGTATCCAGTTGCCCGATGTGGATATGTCGCGCTTGCTGGCTGGTGGCGCCAGCCCGCGCGGAACCGCCATGTTGATGCGCAGCGCGCGTACCCGTGCCTGGATAGAAGGCCGTGATTATTTAACGCCGGATGATATCCGTGCCGTGTGGCCATTTGTGATGACCCATAGAGTCTTTTTCAATGGCGCTTATGCCCTGCAACATGCGCGACTGGCCCCTTTGCTGTTGCAAGCGGTTTTGGACAAGGTGTCTGCCCCTTAAGTCTGGTGGCAGTTTTTTCTTAATCCTTATGGCTACTTTGTCAGCACCTCCGGTGAATGCCTCCGAGATGACCTCATCCTCTACAAGCGTGCACGCAGTGTTTGAGCCCAGCCAGTTTTTTTACAATATCAACTGGCGCTCCAAAACCTACCATGCCGGGGCAACCCTGACCACGCACCATGGCAATGGTAGCGACTTTGCCGGTTTTGCCTCGCTACTGGCTTGCCCGGACCCGAAACGCATCGATATCCGCGCCAGTGTGCGTACCGTGCCCAGGCAATGGCTGGTGAGAACATACCTGGAGCGTGCCGCCGTGCGTGTGTATGCCATTGTCGATGTCTCCAGCTCCATGTTCTTTGAGGGTGAGGCTAATATGCGCCAGCAGGTGACAGAGTTTGTGTCATCCCTGGCCTGGTCTGCCAACCGCCAGGGCGATGCTTTCGGAATGCGCGCGGCGGATGATCACGAGCAAGCAGCCTGGCAAGTGCTACCCAGTTTTCAGCCCGGCACGGCGCAGGCAGTGGCGCAACAAATCACGCGCTTCTGGCAACAGGCATCATTTAATCATTCAGATGGCCGCAGTGCCAACGCCATGCCCGAAACGCTCATGTCGCTAGGCCCGCAGCGTGCGCTGGTATTCCTGCTGTCTGATTTTTACTGGCCCGATGCTTTGTTGCAACAAACCCTGCAAGCCGCACAGCATCACGATGTGATTCCTGTTGTGTTACGCGACCGTGCCGCCACTGCTGGCTTACCCACTTTTGGCTGGGCGCGCCTGCGGGATATGGAAACCGGCGCAGAGCGTAGCTGGATGTTGCGGCGTAGGTTACATCAGCAAATCGCCAGCCATGCCGAACAGCAAAAACAGGCACTCGATGCACGATTTTTAAAAGCAGGCACGCGCTCACCCTTGTGGTTGACCCCGGGCTGGCGTGCCGAAGAAGTAAGTCGTCATCTGATGGAGACCATGTCATGACTATGGGGGTGTATTTAATGCATGGGCAAACACAAAAAAAAGTGGTGAAACTCGTGGTTGGCCTGCTGTGGCTGGCTTGTATGCAGGGCGCCAATGCTGCAGATGGCCATTTTCAGCCGGGTGCTGAGAGTTATACCCGTGAAGCCGATTACACGCTGGGCAGCATCGCGAGGCAACATATTAAACTGCATGTGCCACCCGGTTTTGAACTCGATCCGGCCAGTTTGCCGGCGCCTGCGCAAAATGAAGCCATAGAGCTCAGGGAAGCCCACTGGACAAACACCAACAATAAAACAGAGCGTCTGATCCAGCTGGATATCGACTGGCAAATATTTGTGGCGGGCGATACGGTGAAAACCCTGCCGTTGAAGAGCCTGCACCTGCAATTCAAACGCGATCAGCAACGCCTGACCATTGATGTGCCTGCTGACAAGGTCATTGTTTCCAGCCTGCTGCCTGCGCGTATTGATGCCGAGCACGTCAAACTTTACCCGGATGCACCATTACCCGAGTGGCCGCTCTCTGCTCAGTTGTGGAAGTTGGCTGGCTGGCTATTTTTGCTAGGGTCAGGTTTGGTTTATATGGCTTGGTATATGGGCTGGATTCAGTTTCCACAAGAGAAACGCATGCCGTTCAGGCAGGCGTGGCGTGGCATTCGCAAGTTCAAGCAAGACCAAAACCAGGCGCGTATGGAGGCCATGCGCCTGATGAGCCGTGCCCTAGATCAATTTGCCGGTTACGCTGTCACCGCCGAAAACCTACCCAGGCTACTTGCCAGCCAATCAGCGCTGACGCCATACCGCGAAGCGTTGCAGCATTTTTACCAGGAGGTGCAACACACTTTTTTTGCCGGGCAACCAGTCGCTTTATCACTGAATGAATTAACGCAGCTCGCCAAAAACTTGAGCCACATGGAGGTTTCCTGAGCATGTGGGAGGAGGGCGCACAGGCGGTATTGCAGGCTTCAGGCTTTAATGAGCACTGGGCGCTCACGGATTTCTGGCCGTTGCTGTTGTTTCCTTTGGCCGTACTGCCATGGGTGTTACGCGGGCAGATGAATTTCCCGCACCCGGCGTTGCAAGGCTTGCCTGAAGACCCGCTTTCAGCTTGGCTCGATCGCGTGTGGAAAATGGCGCTCAGCCTGTTGATACTGGCGCTCAGCCTGGCACTCACCGGCCCTTACCTGAAATCTCAATACGTCGAAAAAGTAGGGCGTGGCGCGCATGTCATGATTGTGCTGGATCGCAGTGCCAGCATGAACGAGCCGTTTGTGAAGAAAAGTGACGATGCGCAAGCGCGCGTGCCGAAAATGGAAGTGGCGCGCAAGGTACTGAAAACACTGGTCGCGCAAGGGCATGATGATTTAATGGGTATGGTCACTTTTAGTACCTCGCCTATCCTGGCGGCACCGTTGGGTAATGACAGGGCGTTTGTGCAGGCCGCACTGGATGCCACCGAGGCCGGCGGCATGGGCTTTACTGCGGTTGCGCGCGGTCTGGGCATGGCACTGGATTATTTTGCTGACCAGCCAGTGACCGGTGCTCGCGCCATGGTACTGGTGTCGGATGGCGGTGCACACCTGGATGGCAAAACGCAGGATATGCTGCGCGCCATGTTTATGCGGCAGAAGGCCTCGCTGTACTGGATTTACCTGCGTTCTGAAAGTGGCGTCAGCCTGAAGCAGAGTCTGGCAGAAGGTGAAAATATTGATGCTTATCCTGAGTACGCTTTGCATGAATATTTCCAGACCCTGAATGTGCCTTATCGCGTCTATGAAGCTGAAAATCCGGCGGCGGTGATGGCCGCGGTGCGCGATATTTCCACACTGAAAAATAAACCGACCAGATATCTGGAACCCGTCTCGCGGCAGGATTTGAGCCAGTATGCCTATGGCCTGGCGTGGCTGGCATCTGTGTGTTTGATCTGTTTGTATGCATTGGAGTTGAAACGGTGGCAGGCATGAATGAAAAACTGGCAGGCGCCCTGCGGCGTGCTGTGCTGTGGGCAGGGCTGTTGATATTAATCTCAGTGGTGATGCTGATCAGGCAAGTCATCGATATCTATCAGGCGGAGGTCTACCGTAGCAGTTTGCAACCACATGTGTTGGTTGAAAACACCTTGCTGGGCGCGAACCAGACACCGCAGGCATTGTTCGCCAATGCGCTGTTTTACGATCACCAGGTCAAGCCTGAGCAGGCGCTGTCTGAGTTTGCCGCACTTATCAGCAAGTTGCCGGAAGGGGATCCTTTGCGCCAGCAAGCCTATTTTAACTCGGGCAATATCTATCTGCGTACAGCGATCCGATTGCTGGAACAGCGTGGATTGCCCGCCTGGGACGAGGCTGGCCCGTTAGTGGCCCTGGCGAAGGAAAGCTATCAAAAAGCATTACGGGTAGAGCCGGACTGGTCGGAAGTGAAATATAACTACCATTTGGCTTTGCGGCTGGCCCCGACCACGCATGGTATGTCTGGCCCGCAGCAATATGAGGATGAGCAGATCAAGGCAGAAGAGGAACCAAGCGGCTGGCCAGCCATGCCGGGTAATCCGCGAGGCATGCCCTGATGCAGTTGCGGTTTTCTGAGGGATGGCGTGGCTTTAAACAAATGTTGGGAGCTTTGCCTAGTGAAGGTTCCAGGCTGCATGCCTGGCGCAAATTCTGTCTCATCGCAGCATTTTTATTGCTCACCATTATTTTGTTCCGTCCACATTTGATGTTGCCTAACCGTGTGTATGACTGGTATTTCGTGGTGGATATCACGCAAAGTATGAACGTGCCCGATTACCAGGTGGCTGGCAAAAGTATCAGCCGCTTGCAGATGGCCAAGCAAAGTATACGCAAAAGCTTATCGGCCTTGCCTTGTGGTTCGCAGGTGGCATTGGGCATGTTTACCGAGCGCAATGTGGTAAATGTGGTGGAACCAGTTGAAGTCTGTGCCCATTTCGCCGCGCTGGATCAAACCGTTGCCAGCATGGACTGGCGTATGGCCTGGGCCGCAGATTCGTTTATCGCACATGGGCTGTACAACGCGTTGGAGCAGGCGCCGAAATTAGGCAAACAGATACGCGTGATGTTTTTTACCGATGGCCAGCAGGCCCCGCCAGCAAACCCGAAATATATGCCAGGTTATGCCGGTAAGCCGGGCGATGTGCAGGGATACCTGGTCGGCATGGGCAAGCCGGTCGCCAGCAAGATCCCCAAGCTGGATGAAAAGAATGCAGTTTCTGGCTATTGGGAACAGGAAGAGGTGCAACGGTTCGGCAATTTCGGCATGGCCGAGACTTTGTCGGTGCTGGCGATGGAACAGGGCCAGCATGACCGCAATGCCGGTCACGGCCCCGGGACTGATCTGCTGAATAATGCGCATCTCTCTGCGCTAGATGAGCAGAATCTGCAACGTCTGGCGAATATCACCGGCCTGAATTATGTGCGTCTGGAGCAATCTGCGCAAAGCAGCGGCTGGGCTACAGGCCTGGGCATGACGGCCTGGCGCTGGGCCGATACAGACCTCAGGCCCTGGCTGGCGTTGCCAGCGATTGCGTGCTGGTTGCTGTACCTGCTACTGACATTTGCCGGTAGCCCCTGGGTTCAGTGGGTAGTGCAACGCTGGTCTGGCGCCAGACAGGCCATGCGGTCATCAAAGATTTTAAGTAAGTAACGTGTTTAGTTTTTTAGAGAAGGAGCAACAATGAAGTGGTCTTTATTACTGATTGGATTAATGAGTGCAAATGTCTGGGCGCATGGCCCGACACCGCAAAAAACCGACGAATCCATTCAGGTGAATGCAGCAGCAGACGCCGTGTGGAAACGTGTCAGCGCCGCTTGTGGTATCGCACAGTGGCATCCGCAAGTGACGGCATGTGTAGCGGTGAATGATAAACAGCAAAAAATCACCCTTAAAAATGGCAAACAGCTGCTGCAAGAGATTGATGAAGTGTCAGCAAGCGACATGACAGTTTCTTACCGCTTGTCAGGCGATATCGATCTGGAAGCGCTGCCGGTCAGCTCGCTGAATGGCAAAATCAAGGTCGCAGCCGACGGCGCTAATGCCAAAGTGACCTGGACCGCCCGCTACTACCGAGCTTTTACCGGCAATGAGCCACCGGCAGGACAGGATGATGAATCCGCTAAAAACGCGGTGGATGCGTTTGTCAAAGAAGGCCTGCAAGGGCTGAAAGACGGCCGCCAGAATGCCGCAGCAGGCAAGACTGGCTGGCGCACAAAGATTTGCGTAGCCATGCGCCCGGTGTTTAAAAGCCTGGGCATGTCTGTGTGTGCTTGAGCCAAAGGATGCTTAAATCAACCAGGTCTGCCATGAGATGGCGTTCATTTAAAAGTGGCTTGCTGGCACTCACTGTCGTGGCCGCCTGTCAGTCTGGCCATGCGGCTGAACAGCAAGCCTTGGTCGCGTTGGTGGAAACCGATGATTCACTGTGCCTGGCACATGGCGGCCAGCTGATTTCAGTCCGCTTGACCGAGGCAGCCCTGGCTGAGGCAGAAGAGCCGGTAGAAGTCTGGGTAGATCGCTGGTTTATGCAGGTGCAAACGGCGGACCATACCAAACATGTGCTGACCTCTGAAATGCCGGAAAGAGAACTGGGGTGCTCACAAAGCCTGGCAGGCCCCCAGCATTGGACGCTGAGTTTAATCAAACGCCTGCCAGTGGCGGGCTCCACCATACAAAAGGATTAACCCATGACGACAGAAGCCATACACAATACGCCAGTGACCATAGACAGTCAGTTGCAGTTTAACCAACGTGTGACGGCGCATGATTTTCTTGTGATTTCATTCAGCGCCAAGTGGTGTGAACCGTGTCAGCCGTTTGCGGCAGTGTTTGCCGAGGTGGCAGCGCAGCATCCGCAAGTCCTGTTTGCCACGGTAGATATTGATGTGGCGAAAGATTTAGCTACCAACTTTCGCGTGACACAGGTGCCTGCCCTGATGGTGGTACGTGACCGTGTGGTCATCGATATGGTCAGTGGCGCCATGCATGCGCATGAACTTACGCACCATGTGCAAATGTGGCAGGCGTTTGATATGACGGCTTTTTCAGCGCATTTTGACCAAAAATCAGCCACTTGAAATTAAAGTGCATTGCACGATTTATCCCTCTTTCTGGTGGAACATTTATCCCGAATCAGGGATGAAAAATTCCTGACCCATTGCGGGACGGCCTCTCAAGCCCTGCTGCAGACAACAGCCTATCCTTCTCATATGCAACTAGTGCTAGCAAAGTCGGTGTCGCAGACATTCAAAGTGCTGTTCTTTTGTGGCCTTAGCCTTTGCCTGCCAATTTGTGGAAAGGCGGCAGACTACGCCTATATCACTAACCAGGGTGCGCACACGGTATCTGTGGTTGATCTTCAGCAGCAGAAAGTAGTCAACACCATCGCAGTCGGCAAAGCGCCGGTGGGTGTCACCGTCGATCACCGCAATCAATTGGTGTATGTGAGCAATGTAGAAGGCCATTCACTATCTGTGATTGATATGCGGCGCCAGCAAGTCACAAATACGATGGCGTTGCCGATTGCGCCAGTCGGGCTCACGGTTGGCGAAACGGGTGATCAGGTTTATGTCGCTGACTGGTATCACGATCACTTGCTGGTGCTGGGCGCCGAAAGTGGCCAGGTGCTGGCGCAAATAGAAGTTGGTCACGCACCTGGTGGCATGCAGCTGGGGCATGGTGATGCTATTTTGTATGTGGCTAACCGCGACAGCAATGATGTCAGTGTGATTGATACGCGCTCACGCAAGGAGTTGCAGCGGATCAAAGTGGGGCAGCATCCATTCGGGCTGAGTTTAAGTCCGGATGGTCAACAATTGTACGTAGTGAATGTGTATTCAAACAGCATCAGTGTGATAGACATAGCGAGCCACGAGGTAGTAAGTACGCTGGCAGTTGGTGAGCACCCTTATTGCGCGACCACAGACAGCACGGGAAAGTATTTATATGTGACCAATACCGGTGAAGATTCGGTGACCGTGATTGACCTGCACAGCAATAAAGTAATGCGCAAAATACGCGTGCCGGGAACGCCGGAAGGCATCGCTTACGATGCTGCACGGCAACAAGTACTGGTGGCAAGCTGGATGGACAATGTGCTGGCGGTGATTGACGGCCAAAGCCTGACGTTAAAGCCTGCCATTGCTGTTGGCTCACAGCCGCGAGCATTCGGCCAGTTTATCGGCAGTGTCCCTGATAAGCAAAAGTAAGCCGGTAATGACTGGCGCAACTAGCAGGTCAAAAGCATTGAAACAGTAGTGCGGAATCGGGAATTTTTCCCTGATAAATCGGGAAGCATGCCGCTATTGATTGAAAACCTGAACGCATAAGATGCAGCTATCAATTTAAATTTTAAATTTGATTGATTTGCATAAAGTATATCTCCATGTTCAGGCCGGTTGTTGCAGCAACCGGCCGATTTTTTTAGGATGCATTATGCAAAAAAAACGACAACACACCCTCATCGCTATTCTCTTCGCCTGTTTCTGCTCTCCGGTGTTTTCCCAGCCATTTGCTTATGTGCCTAATGAAAAAGATGGCACCGTATCTGTCATTGATACGCAGACGGATGAGGTAGTGAAACTGTTGCCAGCCAAAGGCCGGTTGGGTAAAAAAGTCCAGGCCGCGGCCATACACCCCACCAATCAAAAACTGTATGTGGTGGTGCGTGATAAAAATGCGGTGTCGGTTGTCGATACCGTGCAAAACAAGCAGACGGCCTTGATTAAAGTAGGGGATGAGCCGGAAGGCATAGATATCTCCCCGGATGGCAAATTACTCGCAGCCTGCCTGGAAGAAGAAAACGCCGTCGCTCTGGTGGATCTGCAAACCAATAAGGTGAAACACACCATCAAGACACAAGGTAAAAACCCGGAGCATTGCATGTTTTCTCCGGACCAGCAGTGGCTGCTGGCCAGCAATGAAGAGAGCAATGACGTCGATGTCATCAATTTAAAATCGCTCAAGTCCGAGCATCTGATTGCCGCCACCAAGCACCCGCGCGGCATTGGTTTCAGCCCGGATGGCCAGTGGGCATATGTGGCGAATGAGGCTGCCAGCTTGCTGGAAATCGTGTCAACCGCAGACTGGAAAGTACAGGCCAATGTCAAGGTGGGCTTACGCTCGAATGGCGTGAAAGTCAGTGCTGATGGCAGCCGCATTTATGTCAGCAATGGTGGTGATCATAATGTAAGTGTGATCGATAGCGCCAGCCGCGAAGTGATTGCGACAATCGCCGTTGGGCAACGGCCATGGAATATGGCATTGACCCGGAATGGTAAGAAGTTATATGTCGCCAATGGCCGCAGCAACAATGTGTCTGTGATCAATACCACAACCAACACAAAGCTCAAAGATATCCCGGTGGGCAATTTGCCCTGGGGTGTGGTGATACATTAAGTTTCAATGGGATGGCGCTGAATCCCTAGGTTTTAGCGCCATTATTTTTTATGCCAGCTTGATCCAGCGGGTTGGCATCCTGATGTTTTCTGCGCTAGCCGCATGCCTCTGGTAGCTTACACTTCTCGCACTACCGTCCTATAATAAGCTGGTTTTCTCATTATGCCTGCGCATGGATTGGGAAAAATTCCCGAAAGTTTTTGCTGAATAAACCTTACAATCCTCTGAGCATGATGAAATCCTTCAGTCTACAGTTCAAACTCAATCTGACTATTACCCTGTTATTGATTGGGTTGTTGCTCACCTGGGCAGTTTCTGTGGTTAAAAACGCGCGGGAAGATGTGCTGGCAGAAGTCGAGTCTACGACCAATCTGGTGATCCATTTGCTGGATGCCGAAATCGCGCACTACATGACGGATTTCGGCTGGCTTAACCGCGGGGAAAAAGGCGAAATCAATATTTTTCGTCTGGATGAACTGACCAATATCCGGCATTTAAAAGTGGATTTTTTTGACCCGACCGGTCATCTGCGTGAGTCTAACCGCTCTACACGCGAGAAGCATGCTGGTGAAGACCCGCCAACCTGGTTTGTAAAGTTACTGGATATCTCCAGTGTGCTGAATGAACCCAAACGTAAGAATATTATTTTGAACGGGCGGTTAATAGGTGAGCTGGTGATCACGCCTGACCCCAGTTTTGAGTTGCGCGAAATCTGGGAGGATACTTCCGGCCTGCTGGCGATTGTAGGCTTGTTCGGGTTGAGTGTGTTGCTGTTTGTGTACTGGACGGTGAGAGCCACTTTCAAGCCGGTCAAACAGATTATTCAAGGTTTGAACCAGATTGAGCATGGCGAATATCAAAGCCGGCTGCCGAGTTTTGAGCAGATTGAACTCAGCGAGATTAGCGATAAATTTAACCGCATGGCGAGTACGCTGGAGCAAAGCATACGTAATAACCACCGGCTGACGCAACAGATCATACATTTGCAGGAAGAGGAGCGTAAAAAGCTGGCGCGCGACCTGCATGATGAGATCGGACAGTATTTGACCGCCGTGCATATCGATGCCAGTGCCATGGTGGCGGCTAAAAAACTCACGGTTGCGCGCGAAAGCGCAAAAGCGATTGCACAAATCACCCGGCAAATGATGTTTACCATCCAGGATTTACTGGCCCGCTTGCGTCCACGCGTGCTGGATGAGCTGGGGCTGAGCCTGGCGCTGGCGGAGCTGATACACCACTGGCATGACAGGAACCGCAATATCATGGTGGTCAACGAGATTTCCAACCATCTTTCGCAACCGGATGAATCGGTGGCAGTAACGGTCTACCGCATATTGCAAGAGTGCCTGACCAATATCAGCAAGCACGCGGCGGCCAGCCGGGTGACGATCGCGGTGACAGATGCTGATGGTGGCCTATATATGCGGGTAGAAGATGATGGCCGTGGCTTTGATGCCGCGCTCCCCAGCCGTGGTTACGGCCTGGCAGGCATGCAGGAGAGGGTCGAAGGATTAATGGGTACCATGAATATCAGCAGTGCGCCCGGGCAGGGCACACGCATAGAAATACGCTTTCATAACACAGCGCAGTTTAAAGAAGAGAGACTCAGAGGCACCGCACCATGACCGTTAAAGTTGTTTTAGTCGATGATCACACTGTCGTGCGTTCAGGCCTGCGTCGGCTGCTAGAAAGCCACAAATCAATCGAAATCGTGGCTGAAGCAGATACTGGCGAGATGGCTTATCAGATTTATGGCGAAGTCTCTCCCGACGTCGTGCTGATGGATATTTCCATGCCGGGCATGGGCGGGCTGGAAGCGGCCAAGCGTATCTTGCAACGCTATCCGCATGCCAAGATTGTGATTTTCTCCATGCACGAGGCCGTGTCGTTTGCGGCACAGGCACTCAAGGCGGGTGTCAAAGGTTATGTCACTAAAACCGGGGTGGCGGATGATTTGCTGCAAGCCGTGCTTGATGTCTCCAAAGGCCGCACTTTCCTCAGCCAGGACGTGGCACAAAAAGTTGCGCTGCAAACCCTGATAGGTGAGAGTAATCCGCTGCAACAACTGACCTCACGCGAATTTGAAGTGTTTCGTTTACTAGCTGAAGGCAAGCGGGTGGAGGAAGTGGCTGACATGCTCAAAATCAGCCAGAAAACCGTCGCCAACTACTATACGCTGATCAAGCAAAAGTTGTCGGTCAACAGCCCGGTGGAGATGGTGCGTTTGGCCATGAAACACGGCCTGATTGATTCAGAGTAATTTCGCCAGCTTCATCCCCGGCGCTAAAGTGAGCGCGCCACTTCTTCAATCATAGCCCGTAGCCAGCGATGCGCGGGATCATGCCGGTATCGCACATGCCACGCCATATCAATCGGGAAAGTACCCAGGTCTACCGGCGTAGGCAGAATCTTCAGGCGTGTGTCGCCCAGCAGGCGACGACATATCTGGCTGGGCAAGGTAGTACAGTAATCAGTAGTCGCAATGACTTCCGGCACCGAAAGAAAATGCGTGACTGAAACTGCGACCTCACGTTTCAAACCATGACGGTCCAGGGCCTGGAACAGACCTGCGCGCATTTTCCCTGGTGGCATGACATTCACATGTTTCATTGTTTCGTATTGCGATTTTGTCATGCTGTCGCCAATGTCCGGATGATCGGTCCTGACGACACAGGCCAGGCTGTCATCCATTAAATGCTGGACCACCAGATTGTCAGGCGGGTCGACAAACCGGCCCATGACCAGTGAAGTTGTACCCGAGATCACGCCTGTCTCGGCGAGATCGTTTCCATAGGGCGTGATCCGTAATTTGATTCCTGGTGCCAATGCTTGCAACCTGGCCACCACGGCCGGAATCAGCACATATTCCACATAACTGTTTGGTGCAATTGTCACCAACATATTCGATTGCATCGGGTCAAACGCTTGTTGGCCGAACACTACACCATCCAGCTGGCCAATCGCTTCCATGATCACCGGGGCCAGTTCTTCAGCTTTTGGCGTTGGTTGCATGCCATAGCGTTCGCGGATAAACAATGGGTCATGCAGGATATCCCGCAGCCTGTTGAGTGAATTGGACAATGCCGGTTGCGTAATGCCCAGCCGGTCAGCAGCGCGGGTGACGCTGCGCTCTTCCATCAGTGCCAGAAACACGCGTAATAAGTTGAGGTCGTAACGCATTTAGTTATTCGCAATATGAATAACTAAAATATACATAATAAATTTCATAAATGGAATCAAAGCGTTCATTATTTCTCTACCGAAACAACTAGAGTCATTCATTAATTTAAGACTGGAGCAATCATATGAACATACTCATTGTACTGACCTCGCATGACACCTTGGGTAATACCGGCCGTAAAACCGGCTTCTGGCTGGAGGAGCTTGCCGCGCCTTATTACGCTTTCAAGCAAGCGGGTGCGCAGTTAACGCTGGCATCGCCCAAAGGCGGGCAACCACCGCTAGACCCAAAAAGTAACGAGCCGGCCTTTCAAACAGACGATACCAGACGCTTTGAAAGTGACCCGGAAGCGACCCAGGCTCTGGCGAATACCGTCCCTTTAGATTCGGTTTCACATCAGGCATTTGATGCCGTCTTTTATCCAGGCGGCCATGGCCCGCTTTGGGATCTGGCCGAGAGCCAGGATTCCATACGCCTGATTGAATCCACGCTGGCGGCAGGTAAGCCAGTCGCTTTGGTATGCCATGCACCAGGCGTATTGCGGCATGCCAAAAATGCGGATGGTCGTCCCTTAGTCGCTGGTAAAAAAGTCACCGGTTTTACCAACTCTGAAGAAGCCGCAGTGGAATTGACCGATGTGGTGCCTTTCCTGGTCGAAGATGAACTGATCAAACATGGCGGTCTTTTCTCAAAACTGGCTGACTGGCAACCTTATGTAGTGCAGGATGGCTTGTTGATCACGGGGCAAAACCCGGCTTCTTCAGCGCTTGCTGCAGAGACGCTAGGCCACTTTTTAAAAGCAGCACAATCATCATGAGTGCGTATGTGGTCATGATGCGTGAAGACACCATCAACCAGGCAGAAATGGATATCTATGCCAGCCAGGCGCCTCTCGCACGCGAGGGGCATTCTGTCACGCCGCTGGCGAGATATGGCGCGCTGGATATCCTCGAAGGCCCATCATTTGAAGGGTGCCTGATCCATCGTTTTCCTAGCACTGAAGCGGCTAAAGCCTGGTACCACAGTCCCGAATATCAGGCGGCAGTCAAACATCGACATCAAGGGGCGCAATATCGGGTATTTATTGTCGAAGGGGTGGATGCCTGACCTTGCATCCAGGTCAGGCAAAGAGGCCATGCCTGAATCGAGAAGCTATCAGCTTAATTGACTTGCAGTAGTTCGTCCCAATGCGTGGTATAGCGGGGGCTCATCATTTCCTGCTTCATCCGCCAGGGTTGTTTAATCTCTGTCTGTTTGTATTTTTGCACACCTTCACTGGCGAGTTTAATAGTGGCCCGGCCCATTTTTTGATTAATATGATCTATCGTCTGCATCAGCCGCGCCGATTTGTCAGGCGTGCCGGAAGTCTCAAACATATCCTGTTGCTGCGCCTGCGCTGTCGCCAGATCCCCCAATGAAACACCGGCTTTCATGTAATCATAGCCCGGCCGGTAAATCTGTTTGAGTGCTTTAAATGCAGCCTCGACCAGCCGCATGGTGCTGTTGGTCGGTGTATGCAAGGGGAGGCTGAAACCATTGTCGTATTGTTGCTTGCTGTCGCGAAACGGGCTGGTGCGGATGTAGACATACACACTGCCGGCAAACATCTGGCGCTGGCGTAGTTTTTCGCCTGCGCGCGTGGTCAACAGGGTGACCGCTTCCTGCAAGGTTTGCATGTCACGCACAGTCTGGCCAAAACTGCGCGTACTGAGGATCTGCTGATGCGGGCCGCGTAGCTGCTCCAGTTCCAGGCAAGTAGTGCCATTGAGTTCACGTACGGTTTTTTCCAGCACGACGCTGAATTTTTTGCGCATGGTGGCGGCCTCGCTACGCTTCAGGTCATAAGCGGTGAAAATCTCAAGGTCATTCATTTTTTTGAATAATCCCCGGCCAATTCCCCAAACCTTGCCCACCGAAATTTCGCGCAAATTGGCATCTACATCACTTTCAGGCATTGCATTAAAATTACACACGCCGTTTAAAGCAGCCTGGTGTTTGGCACAGTGATTAGCCATTTTTGCCAGAGTCTTGCTGCTGCCTATGCCGATGCATACCGGCAGATCAGTCCCCTGCAGCACTGTTTGCCTAAGCTTTTGTGCATACTCCGTGAGGTCAACATGCGTGAATCCGCTTAAATCCAAAAACGATTCGTCAATCGAGTAGATTTCCTGGGACGGACTGAATCGCCGCAAAATCGACATCACGCGCTGGCTCATGTCGGCATACAAGGCATAATTTGAGGATAGAACAAACACGTTCTCTTGCTCAAGAAATTTGCGAATCTGAAACCAGGGCGCGCCCATGGCAATATCTAATGCTTTCGCTTCTGCACTGCGCGAAATCACACAGCCATCGTTGTTGCTTAAAACAACCACGGGCCGGTTACGCAGTTTCGGGTCGAACACACGCTCGCAGCTGACATAAAAATTATTCACGTCCACCAGGGCGATGGCGCGTGTTGAGGGCTGTTCCAGGTTTGATGTATTTATTTGCATGAGGGGTGTTTCATGAAATTCTTTAAAGGTTGTTCATGATCTGCAATAGCATGTTTTTTAAACCCCAGGCCGATAATACATTCACACCCGCCAGACATTGGGTCAGGTCGGTGAATCAAACAAGGAGATCAACATGTGGACTAAACCAGCTGCTACAGAAATGCGTTTTGGCTTTGAAGTAACCATGTACGTGATGAACAAGTAATCAGTTCTGTCATCAAGAAAACCGGTTGCCAATGTCTTATGGTGCCGGTTTTTTTATTGCCTGAAACGCCTGAACGAGCCAGTCACCACACCCCATATCTGAAACTGCATAGGTTCCTGGATCAGGATAGGCATATATTTCCCGGAGGAGTTGGCCGGTAGCAGTTTTGGGCTGCCGTCTTTCTGTTTCGCCAACGTTTTGATGGTGAACCCGCCATCAATCATCACCAGCACAATATCGCCCACCACGGCTATTTTGCCTTTATCGACCACCGCCTTGTCGCCCGGCATCAGTCCCGCTTCAATCATGGAGTCACCCTGGATGGTCACAAAAAAAGTAGTGTCAGCTTGGTCAATCAGGTATTCGTTCGGGTCCAGCCGGCCTTCCATATGATCATCGGCTGGTGAAGGAAAGCCCGCTGGGACTTTGGATTCAAACAACGGCAGGCTGATGCGATGCAAATGCTGCGCTGGTAGCGTAAATACTTCGACAGGATCAAGGTTCTCTCTGGCCTGGTCAAAGCGCTGTTTTTTTGCATACGCTTCCATCAGGTTGCTCACCACAGGTTTCTGGCTGGCAGGAATGCGGATAACGATGGTTTCCTCCAGGCGTGTGGTAGAGCCCGGTTTGCGCCCTGCGCCTGGCCTTTTACCGCCTTTTAGTTTTTGAATTTGATTGCTCATTGATTAATTGTAACAAATAATCAATCTGGAGTAAGTGATTTGTTTGGCGTTTACGAAAACTTAATTCTTTTTTATTTTCAATCTCTGCTAGCCGTGTTGGGGCCACTGCATGGGTTTTTGCTAATGGAGTTGCGCCAGGCTAGCAGTTATACTGTTGTGCTTTGTCATGGCTGGTGCAGGTAATGGAGTGGATTCAACTTTTTATTGAGCAATATGCATTGTTTTGCCTGATAGGCGTGGTAGTGGGTGTGTTGTCCGGTTTACTCGGTATCGGCGGCGGCATTGTGCTGGTGCCTATGCTGCATGCCATTCTGGTGGCAAAAGGGTTTTCGGCAGATGTCGCTTTTCATATGGCACTGGCGACGTCTATGGCTTGCATTGTGTTTACTTCGCTTTCCAGTATTGCCGCGCATCATAAAAACCAGAATATCGTCTGGCCGTATGTGTGGGCCATGGTACCTATGGCGTTTGTCGGTTCGCTGCTGGCTACGCTGGTGGCGATACACCTGAACGCCCTTTATTTAACGCTGTTTTTTGCTGCATTTACTTTTTATGCGGCGATCCAGTTATTTGCAGACCGTAAACCCAGCCAGCACAAAGTCCCCGGCAAAGTGGAAATCAGCCTGGTGGCCTTGTTGATAGGCGTCATTTCTGCGCTGGTGTCGATTGGTGGCGGCACATTGACGGTGCCTTATCTTGCCATGCGCAATGTGTCGGTCAAGCAAGCCATAGGCACTTCGGCGGTTTTGGGCTTCCCCATTGCGCTGGCCAGTACCGTCAGCTATCTGCAAGATGCCATTCGCCAGTCTGCACATGCGCCGGATACCTTTGGTTTGCTCTACCTGCCAGCCATTATGCTGATTACTCCGCTGAGTGTGTTGTTCGCCCCGGCAGGCGTGGCATTGACCAGGCGCTTGCCGGTAAAAGTACTCAAGCGCACGTTTGCTATTTTCCTGATGGGTGTGAGTCTCAACCTGCTCTGGTCGCAACTCGGTTAAACGCAGGCAACAAAAAACCCGCCATCGGCGGGTTTTTGTTATTCAGCTTAGCTTGTGTGTTACAAGCGCTGAATTATTTGTTCATGACGTACATGGTCACTTCAAAGCCAAAACGCATTTCAGTAGCAGCTGGTTTAGTCCACATGATAATCTCCTTTTGGTGATTAAGTGCATCTCAGTGATGTACTTGTATGACTCCCACTATACGCCGTCGTTGCAAAATGACCCTGAAGCGATCACGTAAAAACGGCTCATGATTTTACGTAGTTTAAGCGCGGGGGAATCGCAAAAAAGTCATGGATAATCGCTGAAATGGCAAAAAAACTGACATCAATCTGTAATACAATCAAAGCAACCCATTAATCACCTGAGTGTATGTGCATGCTGATTCAAACTGTAGCGACCCAACCATTTGCTGACCAGAAACCCGGCACTTCCGGCCTGCGTAAGAAAGTACGCGTATTTCAACAAGCGCATTACCTGCACAATTTTGTACAAAGTATTTTTGATACGCTGGAGATACCTGCCAACGCCATCTTAACGGTGGGCGGTGATGGCCGTTTCTACAATAAAGAAGCAATACAGGTGATCATCAAAATGGCCGCTGCCAATGGCTTTGCCAAAGTGCTGGTCGGGCAAAACGGTATTCTGTCCACGCCGGCTGCGTCCAATATCATCCGCAAATATGAGACGTTTGGCGGCATTATTTTATCTGCCAGCCACAACCCTGGTGGTCCGGATGATGATTTCGGCATCAAATACAACACCAGCAATGGTGGCCCGGCGCCGGAAAAAATCACCGATGCCATTTTTGCCAATAGCAAACAGATCAGTCACTACAAAATCGTTGATGAACTGCCAGAAGTCGATTTGTCTGCCATAGGCATCACCACGCTGGATGGCTTTGAGGTGCAAGTCATTGATTCGGTGATTGATTATGCCGATCTGATGCAAAGCATGTTTGACTTTGCCGCCATCAAACGCTGGCTGGCGGCAGGGCATACTATCAAGTTTGACGCTATGCACGCAGTGACTGGCCCGTATGCCAAAGAAGTGTTCGTCAATCGGCTGGGCGCGCCGGTAGACAGCCTGATGAACTGCGAAGTCTCAGAGAATTTTGGTGGCGGTCACCCAGACCCTAACCTGACCTATGCCGAAGACCTGGTAAAAGTCGCCTACGGCCCGCAAGCACCTGATTTCTCCGCCGCCTCGGATGGCGATGGTGACCGCAATATGATCCTCGGCAGCCATTTTTTCGTCACTCCCTCTGATAGCCTGGCGCTGATCGCGGCCAATGCCAGATTGATCCCGGCCTATGCCCAGGGGTTATCAGGCGTGGCGCGTTCCATGCCGACCAGCGGGGCGGTTGACCGTGTCGCAGCAAAGCTTGGTATAGATTGTTACGAAACGCCCACCGGCTGGAAGTTTTTCGGCAACCTGATGGATGCCGGCAAAGTGACCTTGTGCGGTGAAGAAAGTTTTGGCACCGGCAGCGACCATGTGCGTGAAAAAGACGGCTTATGGGCAGTGCTGTGCTGGCTGAACCTGCTGGCCGCCACTGGCGAAAGCGTGGAGTCACTGGTGCGCAAGCACTGGCAGCAATATGGCCGCAATGTCTACTCGCGTCATGATTATGAAACCGTGCCCACCGCACCGGCGCAGGCCGTCATCAATCATATCAAACAACAGTTTGCCAGCTTGCCGGGGCAGGCGTTTGGTCGTTATACCGTCAACACGGTCGATGATTTCAGTTACACCGACCCGATTGATGCCTCCGTCAGTACCGGCCAGGGCCTGCGTATCCTGTTCGTGTGCGGCTCACGCGTCGTTATCCGTTTGTCCGGCACCGGCACCGAAGGCGCAACCATTCGAATCTATCTGGAAGCGTTTACTGAAGACCCTGCCCAACAGCAGCTGGATGCGCAGGACGCATTAGCCGAACTGATCACGGTCTCAAACCAGATATCGCAGTTGCCACAGTTGACGGGCAGGCAGCAGCCGACTGTCATTACTTAAATCACAATGGCGGCTTGGGGAAGTTGCGGTGTTGATCAGTATTCAAAGCCCTTATGTACTCAATTTGCATGCTGGGCGCTACGTGCTGCTCGCCTTGCAGATTATTCCGCACGCACATGGTGAAGGCTCATGCTCAGGAGGTAATAAAAATGATTAAAAAAACCATTCTTTGCCCGATTTTGTTGTCTGCGGGTTTGCTGGCCTGCGGTATCAACCCCGTGACTAAAGAGCGCGAATTCCAGTTCGTTTCACAGGACAAGGAAATCCAGATTGGACAGCAGAATTACAGTCCTGCGCGGCAGTCACAAGGCGGCGATTATGTTCTTGATGCTGAGCTGACCCGCTATGTGCAGCAGGTAGGGCAAAAGCTGGCAGCGGTGTCTGATCGCCCGGATTTGCCCTATGAGTTTGTGGTGTTGAATGACTCTGTCCCCAATGCCTGGGCCATGCCAGGGGGCAAGATCGCGTTCAACCGCGGCCTGCTTTATGAGTTGCATAGTGAGGCCGAACTGGCGGCAGTGCTTGGTCACGAGATCGTGCATGCTGCTGCGCGCCATGGTGCCAAAGGCATGGAACGGGGCATATTTATGCAGGGGGCGATGCTGGCGGTAGGACTGGCCACCCGCGATTCAAATTATGCCAATCTGGTGGTCGGCGGCGCGCAGCTGGGCGGCCAGCTGATCACCAGCAAATATGGCCGCGATGCAGAGTCAGAGTCTGATACTTATGGCATGAAATATATGAAACTGGCCGGCTATGACCCGGCAGCGGCCGTGACTTTGCAGGAAACCTTCGTCCGCTTGAGCGAAGGCAAGCGGCAAGACTTTATCACTGGCCTGTTTGCCAGTCACCCGCCTTCACAAGAGCGCGTCGATGAGAACAAGAAAACGCTGGCTGAACTGGGGGCTGGTGGTGAAATGGGCAAACAAGTGTACGCCGAGAAAGTCAGCAAGCTGATGGCGACGCGGGAGGCTTATAAAGCCTACGATGAAGGCAAAACCGCCCTGCAGAAAGGCGATGCCGACAAAGCGAAGTCTTTAGCTAAAAAGGCCATCAGCATAGAACCCAAGGAGGCCAGATTCCAGGAGTTGTTAGGCGATATCGCGCTGACACAGAAAAATACCACTGAAGCGCTGGCTTTGTATGACAAGGCCATCAAGTTGCAACCGGATTATTTCAAACCTTATGTGCAAAGCGGTATTGCGCTGTTTAATGCAGGCAAAAAAGAACAGGCCGAACCGTTCCTGAAAAAAGCCAATGTGCTGTTGCCGACAGCACCCGGCTATGCCTTGCTTGGGCAAATTGCCGAAGGCCGTGGCGAAACCGGCCTGGCTTTGCAACATTATCAATTGGCCGCCAGCTCTGATTCAGATATCGGCAAGGATTCCGCCGCCCGTGCCATGCGCATCGATTTGCCACGCAATCCAGCCCGCTACCTGCCTTCTGGCCCGATCGCCGATAATACCGGCCAGGTTTATGCCGCAGTCCAGAACAACAGTAATGTGACGGTCGGACGCGTGCAGGTCAGGATGCTGCAATACGATAGCCATGGCCGCCTGGTCAATCAGACGCGCTCCATGCTGATTACCGGCGGGATTGCACCCGGCAAACGCGGGACGGTAGAAACTGGCATCCGCATCCAGGACCAGGCCGCGTTACAGTTTTTCCGGGTAGTGGTTGAAGGGGCTGAACTGGCTCGCTAAGCCGTGCTGATTCGAGAAATTAATCATGGCAACTCAAGATCGCTGTTGTTCTGTAGCCCCTTATTTTCAAATCCATCCCGGTAAGGCTGGCACTTTTCGCCTTATTTGCGAAAAGTACGTGCAGTGGTCGGCACGTGAGGCCGGCTGTTTATATTACGGATTTAGTTTTGATGGCGACTTTGCGCATTGCCGCGAAGGCTTCCAGGATGCCGATGCCTTGTTAGCCCATCTGGATAACCTGCGACCCATATTGCATGAGATGGGCGAAGTCTCAACACTGGTGAAAATAGAAATACATGGGGCGGAGCAAGAGTTAGCCAAATTGCGCGGATCACTGGCGCCACTGAATCCGCAGTATTTTGTGCTGGAATTTGGTTTTAGACGCAGCTAGTTCTTTGCTTCAGTGTCTGAAGAAAGTGTTGTGCTGTCTTCGCCTTCGCGTATGGTCATTTTCCCGCGGTATAACCTGACATCCATACGCCCCAAAAAGCTCATTCCCAACAGTACATCGCCCTCCAGCCCTGGCGTAATCGTAGCCGCGACATCGTTGGCGACTATGCCGCCCAGTTGTACGGTTTTCAGTCTCACCAGGTAAGAAACGGCGTTGCCGTTGGCGGTGTGTGTATTGATCGCATCCGTGCTGGCCAGCCCGAGACGGTCTGCCACATGCTGGGAGATGGCGACACCGGTGGCGCCGGTATCCACCAGTACGCGCACGCGCTCGCCGTTGATCAGCGCTTCGGCACTGTAATGCCCATCTGGACCGCGTTTAAGCGTGGCGACATTGAGTTTGCCGACTTGCTCCAGCGTATTGGGGTGCTGTACGCGATCGACCAGCAGCCAGACCAGTGCGGCCAGGCCCAGCCATAGCACGATATATAACAGGCTCTGGCCACGGGAAAGTAGTCGTTGGGTAATACGTTGAGGATTAGACATGCTCATTCAATGGTGACTCAAAAAGGAATTTTCAAGTCGGGGTAGGCATTCAGTAATATTTCTTTAAACAGCTCTTGTATGCGCAGTAATGCGGTTTCATCATCGGCTTCAAAACGCAGCACCAGTACCGGCGTGGTATTCGATGCGCGCATCAGGCCAAAACCATCTGCATACTCTACTCGCAAGCCATCAATGGTGATGACTTCGGTCGCCGCTGGAAAGCGGGCGGATTGTTGTAATCGCGTAATCAATGCGTGCGGCTCACCTTCAGGCATGGCGATCTGTAGTTCCGGGGTGTTGACGCTGTCCGGCAAGGCTTCCAGTAAGGCACTGGCATCTGCCACGCGACTGACGATTTCGAGTAAACGTGCGGCGCTGTATAGGCCATCATCAAAGCCAAACCAGCGTTGCCTGCCCAGTTTACTATCGTTAAAAAACAGATGCCCGGATAACTCGCCACCAATGGCGGCACCGGTTTCGCGTATCTTCGCTTTCATTAAAGAATGACCTGTTTTCCAGATCACCGGTGTGCCGCCATGTTGCTGTATCCAATGGCGTAAATGACGGGTCGATTTCACATCAAAGACTACATTGGCATCCGGCTGGTGCTTGAGTACATCAGCCACAAACAGCATCAGCTGGCGGTCACTGCGTATGATCTGTCCTTGTTTGGTGACGACACCGAGCCGGTCGCCATCGCCATCAAACGCCAGGCCTATTTCGGCATCGCCGATACGTAGTCTTGCGATCACATCCTGCAGGTTTTTGGCTTCTACCGGGTCAGGATGGTGGTTGGGAAAGTTGCCATCTACCTCACAAAATAAGGGGTCAACCTTGCAGCCTAGTGCTTCAAACAAAGATTGCGCATAGGCGCCCGCCACACCGTTGCCACAATCAACCACCACGTGCATGGGCCTCGCCAGCTGGATGTCGGCCACTATGGTTTGCTGATAGGCCGGATAGATGTCGTGAGTAGAAATCTGGCCGGGATGAGCGCTGCGATGAAACTGCTGCTGGGCGATCTGCTGCCTGAGCGCCTGTATGGCAGCACTGCTGAGCGTCTCCCCGGCGATGACTATTTTCAGGCCGTTATATTGCGGTGGATTGTGGCTGCCGGTCACCATCACGCCGCTGCTGATTTGCGGCAAATGGTGCGTCGCAAAATACAGCATGGGCGTGGTGACCATGCCTAGCGAAATGACGTGTATGCCCGTGCTTGATATGCCTTCTGTCAGGGCTGCGGCCAGCGCGGGGCTGGATAAGCGGCCATCGTAGCCTACGCACATGGCCTGCTCGCCAAGGGCGTGCACTTGCGTGCCCAGTGCCAGGCCTATCTGGTAAACAATGTCGGTGGTCAGGGTGTCATCCACAATGCCGCGGATGTCATAGGCTTTAAAAATAGAGCCTGGCAAATGCATTTATTCGGCTTCTTCTATCCAGGCCAGTTGAATGCCTTCCAGCACTTTTTCGCCACAACGCGAGACATCGTCATCAAAGCCGTCCAGTGCCATGACCCACTGCATCAGATCGGTAAATCGTATGGTTTTTGGGTCGATATCAGGATATTTGTCATACAGTTCTTCGGCAATCCGTTGGCTGTCAGTCCATTTCATTTCAATTTCGTCCTTCTGGGTTTATATGGTGCAAATTATAACTGACTGCCGGCGATATGATGGGTAAAGCATAGCGCTTGAAAGAATCCTCCTACAGCCTTGTCAGACTGGCTTGACTGGTCATGCTGCTTGAGCGTGGCAAGATGTTGGTATGAATGATCAATCTACGAACAATACTTCAGCCAGGCCATCATCCGTCAAAAAAACAGGCATCAGAATACTGCGGTGGGTGGCTGGCATTTTACTGGCACTCGTCGTCATTATCGTGTGCTGCGAACTGGCAGGCTGGCCGTTTTTGCGTCAACCCTTGCAGGATTTCACCAGCAAGACATTAAAGCGGGATGTGGTTATCGAACGGCCTTTTCATCTGCAATTACTGGGCGGGCCGCGACTGCAAGTCGGGCATCTGAGGATTTCAGCGCCTGAAGAATTCAAGGTGCCTTATCTGGTCGATGCGCAAGGCCTGGACCTTAAGTTACGCTATCGCGATCTGCTGGAGTTAAAAGAAGGCCAGCCATATCGCATCAAAACCATACGCGCAGAACAGCTTGATGCCTATATGAAGCGCGATAATAAAAAACATGCGACATGGGATTTTGAACTGGATGATTCCGGCCCTTCGCGTCCGTTCCCGTTTATTGAAGAATTGTCTGTGAACAAAGGCCAGGCAAGCATTGATGACGCCGTGAGCAAAGCATCCCTGACCACGACGTTTTATACTGAGGAAGGGGCGCATCTGAAAACGCCTGAATCCAGCCTCAAGGTGAAAGGCGAGTTTGGCAAACGCCCGCTGCAGGGGGAACTGGTCACTCAAGGCTTTTTGCCTGTCGCTACGCAAGGCAAAGACTCTGCGCCTATCAACTCCAAGGGCTGGTTGAAATATGGCGCGGTCAATCTCAAGTTTGACGGCGCTGTTTATGACTTGTTCGGCACCCAGCGCATAAAAGGCAAGTTAAGCGTGGACGGCCCTTCATTAGCTGATGTAGGTGATCTGCTGGACCTGGCTTTTCCGCGTACGCCACCATTCAAGATCGCTGCCGCAGTTGAAAAAAACACTGATCAATGGAAAGTGAATGTCTCAGATGCAAAAATAGGGCAGAGCCGCCTGGCCGGGCAATTCGTGTATGACTATGGCGATTTAAAACCCAAGCTGACCGGTGACGTGAAAGGCCCATTGCTTGTGTTGGCCGACCTGGCCCCGGCATTCGGTGCGCCAGCGCCAACAGCAACAGGCGCGCCTAATAAAAAACCGGGCAAAGTATTCCCGGATGAGTCGCTGGATTTTGCGACCTACGACCGTATGAACGCCGATATCAAAATCCATTTCGATGCGGTTGACCTCGGCAGCATATTTAAAGAACGCATCTCGCCGCTGGATTTTCAATTGACCTTGCAAGACCGCAAGCTGACGGTGGCAAAGCTGCATGCGGGTACTGAGCAAGGTAGCTTGTCCGGTGCGTTGTTGATCGACGCGCCAGAAGCGACTTCCGAAGCGGAATCTGTCAGTCTTCCAGCGCCGAAGTGGGATATCCAGCTGGCCTTGAAAAATATCCAGCTTGAGAAATGGTTAAAGGTTAAACCGGAAGATCAGCCCGCCAAGGACAAAGCAGCGAAAGAGGCCGCCAAGGATGCGCCCGCCTATATTAGCGGCCAGTTAAACGCCAGGGCAAAACTGACAGGGCAGGGCCGTTCTACCGCTGCATTGTTGAAAACGCTGGATGGCCAGCTGGCGTTGATGGTGCGTGATGGCGAAATCTCGCACCTGGTGGTGGAAGCGGCTGGTCTGGATATCGCGCAAAGCGTAGGCCTGTTATTAAGGGGCGATCACTCTATCCCCATGCAATGTGCTGCCATGGGCTGGCATGCCAAACAGGGTGTGCTGACACCGGAGGCGGCATTGATCGATACTCCGGTGACCACAGTGTATATCCATGGCAATATGGATTTGGGCGAAGAGCAGTTTAACCTCAAGCTGCAAGCCAATCCGAAAAACTTCTCGCCGTTTACCGTACGCTCGCCTATCCTGGTGACTGGCCCCTTCGTTGCCCCTGCCGTGTCCGTCAGCCCGGGCCCGATTGCGGCACGCGTGGCGGGCGGCGTGCTGCTGGCACTGGTGACGCCATTTGCTGCCATCCTGCCTTTCCTCGACCCTGGTAGTGGTGATCAACCTGCCAATGAAGGCTGCCAGCAAACCCTGCAAAAATTAAAGTCTTCAGGCAAGCGTTAATCTGTACTTAATCCGTGAGTGTTTCCCAGCCTGCAATAAAACGCAGGCAAAAAAAGAGCCCAACCGAAGTTGGGCTTAGGGAGCGATTTTGGAGATACGCTTACGGATTATATTTAGCATAAGTTGTGCCAGAATATTAAATGTTATTTAAATCATGCACATAGACTAATTTTAAGCCGTTTTAATTGTTGCCAATTCAACAACTGTTTTGCTATGTGCACATGTTTGGTGCGTCATGGGCAATGCTGGCGCATGATTAAAATTACCTAGCCTGATCTTCCTATCCGTGGAAACAATGCAATCGCGTTGACCCAATGACTAGTTTTCACGGAAGTCACTTCAGCAGAAAAGTGCAAGCCAGGGGCGCATCATGTTAAAATCCGGCTTTAATTTTTATGTCAACGGAAACTTGATCGTCATGTTTAGCTTTTCAAGAAACTTAGATGTTGCCGACCCGGCTTTAGCCAAAATGATCTCGCAAGAGGTTGAGCGTCAGCACCAGCACATTGAATTGATCGCTTCAGAAAACTACACCAGCCCGGCAGTGATGGAAGCGCAAGGTTCGCAACTGACCAACAAATACGCCGAAGGTTATCCTGGCAAGCGTTTTTACGGTGGCTGTGAGTTTGTCGATCAAGTTGAGCAAATCGCGATTGATCGCCTGAAAGCCTTGTACGGCGCTGAATATGCCAACGTGCAGCCACACTCCGGCTCACAGGCTAACCAGGCAGTGTATTTCTCTATCCTGAAACCAGGTGACACCGTCATGGGGATGAACCTGGGCCACGGCGGCCACTTGACGCATGGTTCTCCAGCCAACTTGTCCGGTAAATTATTCAATATCGTCCCTTATGGCCTGAACGATAAAGAAGAGATCGACTACGACGAGATGGAGCGTATTGCCCTAGAGTGCAAACCCAAGTTGCTGATCGGTGGTGCCTCTGCTTATGCGCTGCGTTTTGACTGGGCACGCATGGCTGAGATCGCTAAAAAAGTCGGCGCTTATTTCATGGTCGATATGGCGCATTACTCCGGCCTGATCGCCGCAGGGGTGTACCCTAACCCGGTGCCACATGCAGATTTCGTGACGTCTACCACGCACAAAACGCTGCGTGGTCCACGCGGCGGTATCATCATGGCCAAAGCCGAGTTTGAGAAATCCATCAACTCCAACGTGTTCCCTAGCCTGCAAGGCGGCCCGTTGATGCACGTGATCGCCGGTAAAGCGACTGCTTTCCTGGAAGCTGCCCAGCCTGAATTCAAGGTGTATCAGGAGCAAGTGTTGAAAAACGCCAGTGCCATGGCTAAAACACTGGCAGAGCGTGGTTTGCGCATTATCTCTGGCCGCACCGAGTCACATGTGTTCCTGGTTGATCTGCGTCCTAAAAACCTGACTGGTAAAGCGGCTGATGCTTACCTGGGCCAGGCGCATATCACCGTGAACAAAAACGCGATCCCGAATGACCCGGAAAGCCCGTTCGTCACCTCCGGTATCCGTATCGGTTCACCAGCGATCACGACACGTGGATTCAAGGAAGCCGAAGCAGAGCAGGTCGCGCACCTGATCGCCGACGTGCTTGATAACCCTGAAAGTGCTGATGTGATTGCGGCGACCAAGGCAAAAGTACATGCCCTGGCGGATAAATTCCCGGTTTACGGCAAATAAGCTAGCCTGATCGTGACAGCTTGATATGAAGTGTCCGTTTTGCGGTGCTGACGATACACAAGTGGTGGATTCCCGTCTGAATGAAGAGGGGAACTCCATCCGCAGGCGTAGGCGCTGCCCGGCGTGCGACAAGCGCTTTACCACCTATGAAACGGCAGAATTACACCTGCCGCAAGTGGTGAAACAAAATGGCACGCGTGAAGAGTTCAAACGTGAAAAGCTGCGGGTTTCTTTTACGCGCGCTTTGCACAAACGCCCGGTGCCAACCGAGTATGTGGACAAAGCGCTCGACAGAATTATGCAGAAAATACTTGGCCTGGGCGCGCGTGAAGTACCGGCGCGCTTGCTGGGTGAAACAGTGATGCAAGAGTTGAAACAAATGGACCAGGTGGCGTATATCCGTTTTGCTTCCGTCTACCGGAGCTTTTCGGATGTGGATGACTTCCATAATGCCATCCGGGATCTGGACAATTAACCAGTCACAAAAATAACCCTAAAGGTGGGCGCATGAAACTGATAAAAATCTCTGCGATCGTGCTTTCGGTATTTACGCTTATCCTGACCATCGTATTTTTCACCTGGTGGGCCTTTAAAGACCAGGCGGTGTTTGGCAGTGAAAAATTTGACCAGACCCACTGGATAGAACTATCCAACACCGTGCAAAAAGACTGTCGTCGCGGAGATATGGCTTATGACCTCAAAAATCATATCCTCATTCGTGGCGCACAAAAGGAAGCGGTCATGGCATTGCTTGGCCGCCCTAGCCTTGAAGATGCCAATGCGCTGGAATATGACCTTGGCAAATGCATGCATGTGTATCATGCTCTGCGTATTTATTTTGATCAGGACAGCAGGCTGACGCATAGCCAGATTTCCTCGCATTAAATATCTACCTTTAGATAGGCTTTGCTAGAAGCTTTAATCGGTATTTCTTTGGATGGTTCGGCTTTCTATTTAGCCATTCCTTTTCGCCTCTAGGCGAGTGACTTTTCTTTGCTTGCCCAAAGAATAAGTCACCAAAAGAAAAGGCACCCTAGCTTCCGCTTGTTCCCTGCGTTGCTCGAATTAGGACTTTCGTCCGTTGCTTTGCCGGACTTAGGCATAAGCGGTCACGAAACTCGCCCTAGCGGCTTGCAAAAAACGCAAGCCACCGCGGAACTCAGACAGTCGCTCCCTTCCTCCTTATTTTGCCTGCGCTACTCAGCGCGTCAGATAGGGGCCCGGTTAAAGCCACCACGATGAAGCAGTAGTGGAACGCAATGGGCTGAGCGCGCTAAGCAACCTAATTTAACTCCTAAGACTAAACCCACCAAACCAAGTCCATTGTTTTGGTGGGCTTTATTGCTTTATTTTGTTGCTATGTTTTATTTCAGCGGTTTGGCGGGAATCAATGTGAGAGTTCGAACTTAAGTAACCGCGTGGTGTTTTTCACGGGCCCCTATCTGACGCGCCGAGTAGCGTAGTCAGCGTGGGAGCCTTCGGCCAGCGGCTGTTCGAGTTCCGCAACAAGCCACGCTCTGTGTGGCTTGTCAGGGCGAGTTTCGTTGGACGCCCACGTTGACGAGCAACGCAGGAAACAAGCGGAAGCTAGGGTGCATTTCTTTTGGTTACGTTTTCTTTGGGCAAGCAAAGAAAAGTCACTCGCCTAGGGGCGAAAAGGAATGGTGCAAAAAAGCAGAAAAAAATGAATGCTTAACCATCCGAAGAAATACCGATTACATCCTTCAGCGCGTGCAACAGGACAAACATAGAAGAAAGTCGTCTACAGGCGAAAAAATTGCATCTAAAAGCCTGCTTTCATTTAGAAAAATTCTTTAATTGCATCAAGAGTTACGACATTGAGAATCAGCGTTTCTTCCCTCACCTCATAGAAAATCCCTCCCGCTTGCACTTTTCTCCTTTGTTTACTGACACACCATAACCACAGACAAAAACCCGTAGTCGCGGGTTTTTTTGTATCATCTGACTATGCAATGGATAACACAAGATTTTGAATGGATGACGCAGGCGCTTAGACAGGCCGAACGCGGTTTGTATACGACCTCCCCAAATCCGCATGTAGGCTGCGTGATCGTGAAAAACGGGCAGTTGATTGGCGAGGGCGCGCATCTTAAGGCCGGTGAGCCGCATGCTGAGGTGCATGCCTTGCGTCAGGCGGGCATCAACGCCAAAGGTGCTACCGCTTACGTTACGCTGGAGCCTTGTAGCCATTACGGGCGCACGCCGCCTTGTGCGCATGCGCTGGTGGAGGCCGGGGTCAGCCGTGTGGTCGTGGCAATGCAAGACCCGAATCCGCTGGTGGCGGGTAAAGGCATCGCTTACCTGCAAACGCACGGTATTGAAGTGAGTGCTGGTTTGCTGGAGACGCAGGCGCTGAGACTCAACCCTGGCTTTGTCTCGCGCATGATGCAGCAACGGCCTTATGTGCGTTTAAAAGTGGCTGCCAGCCTGGACGGCAGAACTGCATTGGCAAATGGCGTCAGTCAATGGATTACTTCCCCGGCGGCCCGCCGTGATGTGCATCACTGGCGCGCCCGCAGTTGCGCCATGCTGACCGGCATAGGTACTGTGTTGCACGATGACCCTTCGCTGACGGTGCGTGATGTGGAAAGCACGCGGCAGCCATTGCGCGTGATTGTGGATAGCCAGTTACGTATCCCGTTGGCGGCGAAAGTCTTGCAGCAAGGCCAGGCCATCATTGCCTATGCCACGGCGCCTACAGAGGCATTGCAAGATAAATTGGCACGATTGCAGTCACTGGGTGTCCAAACGGTGGCGTTGCCAAATGCTGACGGGCAGGTGGATGTCGCTGCTTTGCTACACAAGCTGGCAGAGCAGCAAATCAATGAAGTCATGGTAGAGGCGGGCGCTGCACTGAATGGGGCCTTGTTGCAAACCGGCCTGGTCGATGAGTTGCTGCTTTACTACGCGCCCAAGCTGATGGGTGATGCCAGTGCAGGCATGTTTGCGCTACCTGCTTACACAGCCATGTCGCAATCGCTGGCCTTGAATATTGTGGATGTCCGCCATTTTGACCAGGATATCCGCATTCAGGCCACACTACGTTAATTAACCAACCCTATGCTGATTGATACCCACTGCCATCTGGATGCGCCTGAATTTGATGCTGACCGCGAGGCGGTCTGGCAAGCGTCATTACAGGCAGGGCTGCGCGCGGTCGTCATCCCCGGTGTGACAGCAGCGACCTTTCAGCCGATCATGCAATGGTGCGCAGACCATCCGCAGGCGGTGTTCGCCCTTGGCTGGCACCCGTTGTTTGTCGATCAGGCGCCTGCATCAGCGTTGCATGACTTGCAACAGACCATAGCGCAGGTGCTGGCAGGCCCGCAGGCGCATCAGCTGGTTGCCATCGGCGAGATCGGTCTGGATTTCTATATCACACGCGACAATGAAGCGCAGCAGATCGCCATGCTTGAAGGCCAGCTGCAACTGGCCAAACAATTTGAGTTACCGGTGATTCTGCATGTGCGTAGTTCTATAGACACCATTCTCAAATACTTACGCAAGCATGATATCCATCAGGGCATCGCCCATGCATTTAATGGCAGCCGCCAACAAGCCGATGCGATGGCTGCGCAGGGGCTGAAAATGGGATTTGGCGGGGCGATGACCTGGCCGCGTGCATTGAGGATAAGAAAACTGGCCGCCGAATTGCCGCTGGAACATATCGTTTTGGAGACAGATGCGCCGGATATTCAGCCAGTCTGGATCGGACATCAGGGTCGCAACAGCCCCGATCAATTAAAAAGAATAGCTGAAGAATTGGCGTCAATTCGGCGCATTGAAATTTCGCAACTCATTGAAATGACAGGTAAAAATTCTTTGCAAGTTTTTCCTAAATTAGCGCATTTATGCACATGACTTAAAGTGACACATTAAGAATGTCACGAAAGTGTTTCAATTATAGTGGTGCTAATTAAGTTATTGATTTTAAAGGATAAAAAAATAGATTAAAAAATGAACTTTTGGAAAAAACCCTTATAAATTGGTAAGTTACGCTTTTAAGACACAGCAATCCACAAAGTTATCCACAGTTTTTGTGGATGGAAAATTCGGGCTTGGTCCTACAAAAAAATGCAAGCGCTTTTACACACATTTTTGTAAATAAAAATAAACCATATCGTTTTTGAATTCATGAAAATCCACAACCAGCACTACCGTACGATTTGGCGTGATGCAGACACCGTTTGTATCATAGACCAGACCCAATTACCCTTCGCGCTAGTGATTGGACGTTTGCAAACGCATATACAAATGTGCCATGCCATCCGCAGCATGCAGGTGCGTGGCGCGCCGCTGATCGGAGCTGCTGCCGCTTATGGCATGGTGCTAGGCTGCCAGCAGCAGGCAGATGACCAAACCCTGCAAAGTGTCGCCAAACAGTTAATGGCCACCCGGCCAACGGCTGTCAACCTGGCCTGGGCGGTACAGCGCATGTTGCAACAGCTGTTAGTCATCCCCGTTGCGCAACGGGCGCAGGCTGCATGGGCATTTGCACAAACCATCGCTGATGAAGATGTGGTGCAAAACATGGCGATAGGCCAGCATGGATTAGGGCTGATTGCTGCCGTGGTAACAGCGGACCCTGACCGCGCAGTCAATATTCTCACGCACTGCAACGCAGGCTGGTTAGCCACTGTCGATGGCGGTACGGCGCTGGCGCCGATTTATGCCGCGCACGATGCCGGGCTGCAGGTGCATGTGTGGGTAGACGAGACGCGGCCACGCAATCAGGGAGCGAGTTTGACGGCCTGGGAGCTCGCGCAGCATGGCGTGCCGCATACGGTGATCAGCGATAATGCAGGCGGTCATTTGATGCAGCATGGGCAGGTGGATATGGTGATTGTCGGTGCAGATCGCGTCACTCATAATGGCGACGTGTGCAATAAGATCGGCACCTACCTTAAAGCGCTGGCGGCCTATGACCAGCGGGTGCCATTTTATGCGGCGGTGCCTACACCGACCATAGACTGGCAATTGGCGCAAGGCGCTGCGATCGAGATAGAAATGCGCGATGCAGACGAAGTGGCCTACATGCAAGGACAGGATGAGGATGGGCAGCTCAGGCGGGTGCGGGTGATCCCGCATGAAAGCCAGGCTTTGAACCCGGCCTTTGATGTCACGCCCGCCAGGTTAGTCACCGGCATCATTACCGAGCGCGGGGTATATCGCCCTGAACAATTACAGTTAGCACAATCCAACGCCATGGAGCACGCCCAATGACAAGCCCAGCACCCGCCGCACAACTGTTACATGCCGCACGTAGCCTTGCCACCCTGGGTTTGAATAAAGGCAGCTCCGGCAATGCCAGTATCCGTCTCAGTGATGGCTTGCTGGTGACGCCTTCTGGCGTGCCCGCCGAGCAATTATCAGAAAAAAGCATGGTGTTTATGCAGTGGGATGGCACTGCAGAAGCCGGAAAAAAACCTTCCAGTGAATGGCGTATCCATAGAGATATTTTTCAGGCACGGCCAGAAGTGAATGTCATTGTGCATTGCCACAGCATGTTTGCCACCACCATTGCCTGTCTGGGGCGGGATGTGCCGCCATTTCATTACATGATCGCAGTGGTGGGTGGCGATAGCATACGCTGCGCCCCTTATGCGTTGTTTGGCACTCAAGCACTGTCGGATACGGCATTGCCAGCCTTGCAAGAGCGCAAAGCCTGTTTGCTGGCGCACCACGGTATGCTTGCGTTAGGGCAGGATGTCTCGCAGGCGCTGGCCATCGCGGTGGAAGTGGAAAGCCTGTGCGAGCAATACTGGCGGTTATTGCAATTGGGCGAACCCCCATTGTTGAGCGCGGAGCAAATGCAGTCAGTGCAGGCGCAATTTAAAGGCTACGGCCAGTGGAGCAAGCAGCCGCGTTAACGGTGAATGGCTAAGGCTTGGGGAAAAGTGCCAACGTAGTCAGGCGCAATAATTTGCCCGGGTCACAGATAAACACATTGCCGTGCGTTGTTTGATCAGCTTCCGGCGCGGCTAGAATGGATTCAGCCGGCGCATAACATTTTAATAACACCCCGCCAGACTCTACCGCGTTCAACCCTTTGGCATAGTTGCTGGCAGTTTCTTCAGAGAGCGTCCAGCAGAAACCGATGGCATTCTGGTCAAACAGGAACCAGCTCTCGCCACGGTACAGGGTCACGCCCTCACCGGCATAGCCAGCAAGTGCTTTTTTCAATACTTTCAGCACCAGTGCATCGTCTTTGATTTTGGCGCGCACATCCCCGCCATAGGTCAGCCATAACGATTGAATTTTATTTTTGAGAAAGATGGCGTCGTCGTTGGCATCCGCGAGATATGTAAACGTTTCACGCCACAGTGCCGCATCGGTACTGTTGACATAAATGCCGCTGCAAAACTGTTTGGCGAGTGAGTGTAGGGAATGCTTAATCATGCGGGAGAGCAGACATGCGGACTAAAGCGCAGTCACCACTTATATGACCCATTCGCCATCGATCAGTTTTTCCTGCGGCTGGAACTGCTGCTTGTAAGTCATTTTTTCACTATCGGCGATCCAGTAACCCAGGTACAGGTAGGGCAAGGCCAGTTGTTTGGCCCACTCGATCTGCCACAGGATGCTATAGGTGCCATAACTGGCCTTGTCGCTGGTATCGTAAAATGTATACACGGCCGAAAGTCCATCAGCGACCAGGTCAATCACGCTCACCATTTTAAGCACCTGTTGCGCATCCCTGAATTCGATCATGATGCTTTCAACATTGGTCTGACATAAAAACTGCTGGTACTGCGAGGCCTCATCTTCAAGTTCGCCTATGTGGTCGGGGCCATTGCCATGCCGGTTTTTCTGATAGGCGTGATACAAGGCAAAGTGTTCCTGGTGATAGCCCGCTTCAATAATGGTGATTTGCAGATCGGCATGCTTTTTAAGCGCACGTTGCTGGCTGCGGGTGGCAGTAAACGCATTGACCGGCAAGCGTACCGAAATGCAGGCATTGCATTGTTCGCAATGCGGCCGATAAGCGAATTTGCCACTGCGTCTAAACCCTTGCTGGATCAGGCCGCTGTAGACGCTGGCATCGACCAGGTTTTGCGGCGTGGCGATCAGGCTTTGCGCCAGTTTTTTTGGCAGGTAGCCGCAGGGATACGCGGTGGTCACATAAAACTGCAATTTCTGCAGCGAGGCATCGTTAGGCAGCGTCATGTGTGGATGGCGAGACCAAAGGGGTGGCGGAAGTCGTCGTGTGCAGGTGGTTCATTGTTTCTATAAAGCGGTCTCTGGTGATTTCATAAGCGCCAAAACTGGCCAGCAAAGGCGTGTGCATCTGGCAATCTATCATACCGACTTGTTGGGTGTTTAGCCATTGCACCAGATGGGCAAACGCCACCTTGGACGCATTGCTGACATGGTGAAACATACTTTCCCCATAAAACATGCGCCCTATCTTCACGCCATAGCCGCCGCCGACCAGCGTGCCGTTTTGCCAGGCTTCTACGCTGTGCGCATAACCAAGCTGGTGTAGCTGGTCATAAGCTTGTGCCATCTCGGCAGATATCCAGGTGCCATCCTGGCCGGGGCGGGCGGTGTTGGCGCATGCTGCGATCACGCTTGCAAAGGCCGTATTGATACGGATCTCGAATGGTTGCTGCTGTATCACTTTGCGCAGGGAGCGGCTGATGGTGACTTCCGCAGGAAACAAGACCATGCGCGGATCAGGGCTCCACCATAAGATAGGTTCACCGGGGCTGAACCAGGGGAAAATCCCGCGCTGATAAGCCGCCAGCAGCCGTTGTGCCGTCAGGTCACCACCGATCGCAATCAGCCCGTTGGGCTCCGTGAGTGCCTGTTGCAATGGCGGGAAGGGTGTTTGCTCGTCCAGTATTAATACTGGCCCGCCCGGTAACGGGTAATAGCTATCTTGCATAAAGCCTAATCAAATGAATGCGGATAATGTTGTGTACTTATTCTACAACCTTGTTGCCACAAGGTGATACAAGCGGCAATCCAAATAGTGCAGCTTGAAAAGCGCTGTTTGCCAGAGATGTTTGCCGCGCATTGAATCCCGCTGCGTAGAGGATAGTAAATAAACTGGATTTTTTGAAAAAATGATTTCAAATCAATTGATTAACGCGTAAAATGCGCAATCCTCAAGCATCGCCGGTCACTCGCGTGGAAACCTACACTTCCCTTACTGCCAAACCTGTCAGCAGCTATCGCCCTTATTGGGCCAAACGCTTCGGCACTGCAGCCATGCTGCCGATGAGCCGCGCCGAGATGGATGAACTCGGCTGGGACAGTTGCGACATCATTTTGGTCAGTGGCGATGCCTATATCGATCACCCCAGTTTCGGCGTCGCCTTGATCGGCCGCTTGCTGGAAGCGCAAGGATTTCGGGTCGGTATCATCGCCCAGCCAGACTGGCAATCAGCCGCAGCGTTCAAGGCCCTGGGTGAACCCAACCTGTATTTCGGCGTGACGGCGGGTAATATGGATAGCATGGTCAACCGCTATACGGCTGACCGTAAAATCCGCTCTGACGATGCCTACACACCCAATGCCGCCTCGGACAAACGTCCGGACCGCGCCGTACTGGTTTATTCGCAACGCTGTAAAGAAGCCTACCCGACTGCGCCGCTGGTGATAGGCAGTATTGAAGCCAGCCTGCGCCGCATCGCGCATTACGATTACTGGTCAGACAAAGTACGCCGTTCCATCCTGATCGACTCTAAAGCAGACATCTTGTTATATGGCAACGCCGAGCGCGCCATTATCGAACTTTCGCACCGCCTGGCGCGCGGGGAAGATATCAGTGAGGTGCAGGATATCCGTGGCACTGCGTTTATACGCAAGTTTGTGCCGGATGAGTTTGTGGAAGTGCCTTCCACACGTCTGGACCGTCCTGGTGTGGTCGACAAGCATGAAGACCCGTACGCCATGAAAATGGGTAAGGGCGATGCGAGCTGTGCTACTGATGAAAAAACAGATGATGCCGCAAACGCTGCGCCTGTCATCAACTTGCCATTGCCATTGAAAGCGGCCAAGGTGCCGCGTGACCGCCAGGTCATCCGCATGCCGTCTTATGAAGAAGTGGCCAGCGACCCGGTGATGTACGCGCATGCTTCACGTGTGTTGCACCTGGAGGCGAACCCGGGCAATGCGCGTTCGCTGGTGCAACGGCATGGCCAGCGTGAAGTCTGGCTCAATCCGCCGCCGATTCCGCTGAGCACTAAAGAGATGGATTACGTGTATGACTTGCCGTACGCACGCAAACCGCATCCGGCTTACAAAGGCGCCAATATCCCTGCCTGGGAGATGATCCGTTTCTCGGTTAATATCATGCGCGGCTGTTTTGGTGGCTGTACCTTCTGTTCTATCACCGAGCACGAAGGCCGCATTATCCAGAGCCGTTCCGAAGAGTCTATCCTGCGCGAGATTGAAGAGATCCGCGACAAGGTGGATGGTTTTACCGGCGTGATTTCAGACCTGGGTGGCCCGACCGCCAATATGTACCGCCTTTCTTGCAAGTCTGAAGAGATCGAGAAAAACTGCCGCAAGCTTTCCTGCGTCTACCCCGGCGTGTGTGAAAACCTGAATACCGACCATTCTTCGCTGATCCAGCTTTACCGCAAGGCACGTAACCTGCGTGGTGTGAAGAAGATCCTGATCGGCTCCGGTTTGCGTTATGACCTGGCGGTGAAATCGCCAGAGTATGTGAAAGAACTGGTGCAGCACCATGTCGGCGGCTACCTGAAGATTGCACCTGAGCACTCTGAAGAAAACGTGTTGAGCAAGATGATGAAGCCAGGGATGGGCGCTTATGATGAATTCAAGCGCATGTTTGAAAAATTCAGTGCCGAAGCCGGTAAAAAACAATACCTGATCCCGTACTTTATTGCGGCGCACCCGGGCTCTACCGATGAAGATGTGCTGAACCTGGCGTTGTGGCTGAAACGTAACGACTTCAGGCTGGACCAGGTGCAAACCTTCACGCCCACGCCGATGGCGATGGCCACCGCCATGTATCACAGCGGTAAAAACCCCTTACGCAAAGTGACGCATGATTCAGAATCGGTGCCGGTGCCTAAGGCAGGCAATGTGCGTAAATTGCACAAAGCCTTTATCCGCTACCATGATCCGCAAAACTGGCCCATGCTGCGCGAGGCGCTCAAGAAAATGGGCCGGGCAGACTTGATCGGCAATGGTAAAAAGCATTTGATACCAGCCTATCAACCGGCCGTGTTAACCAAGATCGTGCAGTCTGACGGCAGCCGTTTTGTGCCCAAAGCCATGCCCAAAGGCTTTAATCAGACCAGAAGTTTTGCCAGCCCGAAAAAAGGCCCGGGCGGACGAAAGCACTAGTGTTTTTTGCTGGCTATCTGCCAGCGGATGAAAACTTACGAGAGGTCTACCTTGGCATCGGTCAGGGTGGGCGGACGATAATCAGGCTGTGCCTGCCATTTTAATTTGACGGAAGCATCCACCGTCACATTGACGGCCGGCAACTTACCCTGGTTCATTGCATAAGGCCGATAGACGCGGCCATCGCCTTTTTTGAATAATCCCTTGAACAAGCCATACAATCCATAAGCAAAGTCTTTGTAAGAATCCGTCGGCGGGCTGAGGTAAGCGTCCACCGCAGGCGTGTAAGATTTCAGCTTCAGGCCTGCATCACGCGCTTTTTCCAGCATCCATGACAGGGCAACCCCAGCCAGCGGATCTTTGCCATAGCCGCCGCCTACATTGGCATGTGCACCTATAAACCAGCGTTGCTCAACCATGGTGTTTTCCGGTTTTTTGTGGCCATCATCGCTGGTCCACATGGCGACATTGTAGGCTTCGCGATGTTCATCAAGCGCCATGGCGTGATAAGCATAAGCCACGATTTTCGACAGCTCGGTATCGTGCCACGAATACAGGCTTTTCTCTGAAATCATGGTGCCGGGGATGCCCAATGCGCCCACCGTATCCCACACGCCGATAAAATGTACGCCTACCTCGTTACTATAAGTTTGCCTGAATGCCAGGCATGCCTCGCCATCCGGCCTGGCGGATTTATCGCGGTACAGTTTCTCTGCGCGTTGTAATAGATCAGGGGTGCTGGTTTTCAACAGGCCGCATTTCCGAATCAGGCCGACCAAGCTCCTGGCGGTATAAGCACCACGGCTAAAGCCGAAAATCCAGATTTCATCACCGGCCTGATGGTGTTTGACCAGCCAGTCATAGCCTTGCAGCAGGTTTTTACTCAGTCCATAGCCAAACACGCCGCCGCGCAGTTTGCTGCCGGTAGAAGTGCCCACGCCGGGCTCATAAAAAAACCGCTGGTGTATCTCGCCATCGTCCTCCTCAATCAGGGTGGATAGCTGATAGACATTGGTGATATCTTCCGGATCGTTCCAGGTGCCGTCAAACAGCACAATCTGACGTTCTTTTTTTCTCATGCGGCTACTCCAGTTGAAACGCGTTGTTATTAGGCGCTGCGATGCTTAAATATTTAGTCGAAAGGCGACTGATGGTCAAAGCGATTGCGTGATTAAACCGGGCATCAGACTTTGCAACTGGTCGAGAAGGACTTTATCTACCGACCCGGCAGGCAGCTTCAGGTTTTGCGCGATATGCTCACCCAGGCGGCGGTAGCTTTCAAACTGGGATTCGCTGAAAAACTGGTCTACAGTGCTGTGATGCGGGAAAGTGGGCTCCTGCAACTTGAAGTTGATCAGGTCACTGGGTTCGTCTCCAGTAAGTGAGCTTTTGACATACACCAGGTAACCCATATGGTCAGGGTTGCTATCGCCCAGGTAATCAATGGTGCCTATGGCAAAGTGGCGTGCGCCGCATTTGAACATGCCATATTTGCAATCTTTGACCGGTAACAGGTCGCTGATATCCAGTTTGATGGTGATGCCAAAATCCACTTTGCATTTGCGGATCGCGTTGCCTAGATCCTCAAATTCATAACAACCATCGGCACCGGCATCTACCGCCACGATCAGTTTGCAGCGGCGGCGTACCAGTTCGTAAATGCCCAGGTTCTCAAAATGACCGCCATCGGATAAATACAGATAGCCCGAGGTGGGGCCGGTATTGGTGATCAGTTCTTTAATCAGGTAAAACAGGTTCCAGAAAGGGGACTGGCGCTCAGGCGGGTTAGGCAAGCGGCATCGGTATCCCCATTTGATGAATAAGCGGTTAAGGTAATTCTCATGCAGCGGGTTACCAAACCAGCGGCCCAGGCGTGCGTTGAAGATGGTCATGATGAAACCCATCACCGGGTTGGTGTGGTAGCCCATGTTCGGGCTGGCGGCTGCGCCACTGGTTGAGACCAGGCTGCCCAGTTCAGGGCCGCCTTCACCGGTGTAGTAATGCGTGTCATACCAGACTTCGCTCTCAGGTAATTTAAATCCGCAAAAGTAAGGGCTGAACATAAATGAAGCCGCTTTGCGTTGTTGCCAGGCCAGTTGCGAGCCATCACTGATATTCACCGCGGTGTTCACAATATGGGTAGGGCGCTGTCCACGCAAGGCAGACATGGCCAGATCATCATGATTGTCAAAGCCGGTGAAACTGTTGGGTTTGCGGTTGTTGTTGGTCGCGCCGAGATAGCATCTGGTGAGCCGGTTGCGATAAAAATTGTGCAACGAAAACACATTGATATCTACCCGCCAGCTACCGAGTATGACGATGAGCAGGGCGCCGAAAAACCAGAAGCCGCGCTGCGGCGAGAGATAAAGACTGTAACTGAGGTAACCGGAAACAATCAGGATCAGGGCAATGACGATGTAAGGCAAAAAATGCGTGAGATTGCCTTTTAAACTATTCGGTGGTTCGGTGCCGGTGACGCGGCTTTTACCCAGACGCGAAGTTAAAAAAGCCAGTAACCATGAACCCAGCCCGGTCATGCTTTTCTCGGTGGGGTCCATGTCGCCCAGCCAATCATGAATATAGTAGGGCAGGTATAAAGCCACGGTGAATAACGCCAGCCAGATCACACAAAACCCGATATTGATGCCGCCTATGCGATGCCACCATTCGCGGGTGCTGACATTGATACTGCGGCCACCGATGCCCATTAGTGCGACCAGTGCTGCAGAAATCAGCAATGAGATCACTGGCACGCCTAGCCCTATCCAGTAGTTAGGGCTGACATGGCTGGTGTGGCCCTGTGTGTCATAGGTGATAAATATCTGCTGCCAGCTTTGCAGCGGCACTGCTGATAACAATATGGCAAACCCTGCCACACCACATAAAAAAGCCACGACAGGAAACAGCGCGTGGGCTGTACTCAGGCAGCTTTGACGGCTAAGGTAGAGAGAGGCGAGCAAACTGCCAGCCGCGAGACCGGTGCCGAATTTGCCTGTGCCAGTCTGCCATGCATTCACAAATAAACTCCAGATCAAGCCGCCATCCAGCGTAAAGGCTGGCAATAATGTGCCCTGGATATCCGAATGGCTGAGGAAGATCACACTCATCATGATGGTCACCAGCAGGCATAACAGCAAAACCTGGTTTAACAAGGTATTGGCCATCCATTGCGCGATGGCGGACAAGGTGTCACCAGTGAACAAGCCAGTTTTGGGTGTCAGGTAATTACTATAGCTGCGCAGCCAGAGGATGGCTTTCTCTGTGGCGGTAAGTTGGCGTGATTCCGGCACATTGGGTTGCGTCGATAACACCAGTTCCGCTTGTACCGTGTTGATATGGTTGCTATGTTTAATCAGGCTGCTGAACCAGGCACCGATATAGCCGCCGCCAGACACGGTGGAGAGATAATCAAACTTGTTGAGCAGGCCTTTTTTGGCAAAGCCCTGCAAAATACCCAGGTTGAGTGTGGCACTGCGAATGCCGCCACCCGAGAAAGCCAGGCCGATCAGGTTGTGTGGGTGAATGTCCTTACGCAATGCCGACATGCCCTGGATTTCAGCTTCCAGCACATGGTCGAACGTATCCGTTTTATACGGCTTCTGGTTACACGGTTGGGTCATGGCAGTCTCCCCGAGCTTTATATTGATCGTTATGTAAGGCATGGTAGCGCTGTATCATAAAAGTGACAACACCGCGGAGGCTTATACTGACCATAAGACTTATGAACACGAAATCGACGATTCGCATTCACGAGCATTGTATGAGAGCATAGGGGCGGCCTGACGCAAGAAACAAGCCGTCTGCGCTTAATCGAACCTCAATCTGGAGTCATGCATGCGTATTATTTGGCTATTTATCTGCCTCTGTTTGCTCACCTGTAGTTCGTTACAGGCAGCCGAAAAGAGTCTTTTCTGGCAATTGCAGTCGCCTGCCGGGCATATCAGCTATTTATTTGGCACCATGCACACCGATGATAACCGGGTGACTGATTTCCCGCCCGTGGTGTTCAATGCATTGAAAAATGTCGATACGTTTATGCTGGAAGTCGCTGAATCACCCAAAACAGAATTGTTGCGCATGCCGCAGGGTGATTTAAAACAGATGCTGACTGAAACTGAGCTGGATCAGGTGACTGTGCTGGCAGATAAACATGTGATGCCATTGTCTACGGTCTTGCAGATGAAGCCCTGGTTGTTGGCCGTGGTTTTTGATCTGCCGAAACCACAAACACCGTTTGCACAGGATTTTTTGCTCAAGGCCAGGGCGGAAGAACTAGATAAAAATATCCTCGGCCTGGAAACGCCACAGGCGCATTTTGCCGTGATGGATAGCCTGACTATAGATGAACAGTTATTGATGTTACGCGCAGTTTTGAAACGCAGCGAAGCGCAAAAAGAAAAGGATTTTGAGCGCCTGATGCGCGCCTATCTGTCAGGCGATCCTGAACGTGTTGCACATATAGATGATGCACTTACGGGTGGTATTTTACCACCGGCGTTGTGGCAGCGCCTGCGGGTGAAATTACTGGATGAACGCAATGTCAGCATGGCTGCGCGCGGGATTGCGCAGGCGCAGCAGGAGAGGGTTTTTATTGCCGTCGGTGCAGCGCATCTGGCCGGGCCGACCGGGTTGCTTCAGGCATTCAAACAGGCGGGTTTTAAACTGACACCCATCAAAAAATAATCAGGCCTGTGTCTGCTGGTGTACTGCTGTTGATTCCAGCTCGCGGGCGATCTTGCTGATATGCGCCACAAAGTCGGCATCTTCGCCGACCAGTAATCTTGGCAGGTGCTGGCGAAAGTCTTTGCGCCCGCACCATTCGCGCATGTAATCCTCCCATGACATCCAGCGGCGCAAGGCTTTGCCGCGCATATCTTCGTCATAAGCCAGTAAATACGCGCGTTCAAACAGTGAAATCAGAATCTCGAACAAGACCAGCTTGCGCTCCTCCTGTTCTTCGGACATGGCTTTGGATTGTGACAGTGAACGTAATTGCAAATCCGGGTTTGCCATCACCAGTTTCAGGAAATCAGTGTAGTTATCGGCCAATAGCTGATAGACCTCTTCATCTTCATTTTCACGTTCTTTACGCTGTTCCAGCATAAAGGTGAGTATGGCCAGCGGTAAGCCGACCACCGTGACTATATAACTCAGCATTTCCCAGGTTTGAATATTCATAGGCACCATACTGCCCTGAAAACGTGATTTAAAGAAGAGGATACGTCAGAAGGCTAATTTAGTTTGGGACGCCGGCGCGTTGCTGAATGACTTCCATACACTCATCAAACTGTAATGATTTATCAAAGAAGTATTCCACACCCATATCGCGGGCCAGGTTACGGTAATAGCCATTGCCATGGTTAGTGAGCATGACGATATCTGGAATTTTAAATGGGAAATTCTGCTGCTGTGTGTGGCGTACCACATCAAAGCCGGTACCTTTGGCTAACTCGATATCAAGCACAATCATGTCGTATTCGCCAGTGTTGAGGAAATCAATCGCTTCGTCACTGGTGGTGGCGATATTTTCTATCGCCAGCTGTTCACAGTCGTGCAGCATTTCGACAATCACATCGCGAATCAGAGCAGAGTCTTCAACTAACAATAATTTATACATGAGCATTTAGCCAATCACAACCCTGTAAGCATTGTATGAAATTTTATTCTGTCTGGCTGTAAGCCCCGTGCCTACAAGTTCTGAGTGCATCGTCGTGTAGACTGAACAGCTGCGATTTTTAGTTAAGTAAACCATATTTGATCGCATAGTAAGTTAAATCGGCATTCGATTTCATGGCCATCTTTTCCAGGATACGGCTGCGATAAGTACTGACTGTTTTAATGCTGATAAATAATTCATCGGCAATCGCAGTCGGTGTCTGGCCGGCAGCGAGTTTCACAAATACCTGGAATTCGCGGTCAGATAAGGTCTCATGCAATTGTTTCTCGGAAGGGTGGCTGAGTTCGTTAGTCATCAGCTCAGCCAGCTCGGCCGAGATATACCGTTTGCCAGCCGCAACAGTGCGGATCGCCTGGATGATCTCGTCAGAATCCGCATTTTTGGAGAGGTAACCTTTACAGCCGTTACGCATCAGGTTCAGCGCATACTGGTCTTCTGCATAACCACTCAGCACCAGCACGGGTAAGGTCGGTGACACATGTTTGAGTTCATGCAGGGTATCGACGCCATTCTTGTCTGGCATGGAGATGTCCAGCACCATGGCATCGTATTCGTTTTCACGTACGAGTTGTATTGCTTCTGCCCCTGAACTGGCTTCACCAGTCACTTGCAGATCAGATTCCAGTTCAATCAGATTGCGCAGACCATCGCGCACGATACTGTGGTCATCCACCAGAAGAATTCTTTTCATTATAATTTTCTCGTTATCGGGTTGCAGAGCGTACAGCATCAGCATCGTTCGCTGGTGCAGGTTGATCCACTTCTGGCTGTTCATCTGCCAGTTCAGTTCTAAACAATTTCCAGTCACTACTGATTATCGAGATTGAGCTCGCAAACAGCGTTTTTTTCTGCCACACCCGGCGCACCGCAAAATAGGCGATCACGCCTATCAGTGCCGGAATCGACATGGCTACCGCTAAAATCAGGGTGCGGTTCGGATGCTCCCATAATAGCGAAAATAACCACATCAGTCCCAATAATCCGGTAAAGATGAACATGGAAAATACCACCAGTATACCGATGAGACTGGTGGCTAACCGTTCGGTCTCCCCCTGAAAATCCTGCTTGATCTGTTTTGCACGTTCTTCGGTATATTCTGCAACATGATGGCGCAGGTGCAACAAGTTATCTGTCATTGAGGTTATTTTCCGGTTGAAAAATAACATGGTTGCAAATTTAAGGAGGTTAACCCACATACTTTTCCTTCTTACTTAATCACGACGTTTGTTGCCCAACAGATAGCCTAGCAGCAAACCAACACCAGCAGCTACCAGCACAGTGCCTAATGGATGATCATGCACTGTATCAGCAGTTCTGTCTTTCAGGCTATTGTATGTCTCATTGAACTCTTCCTGCACGTGATCTTTCACACGGCTGGCACCAGAACTGAGTTTGGAAGCAATCGAAGAAGCACTTTCTTCATTCGTTAAGCGATCAATGTTGGTTTTCAGCGTGCGGATCAGCTCTTTTGCTTTATCCTGCGTTGTGTCTGCAGTATCTTGCACCGCTTCCAGCAAGTCATTGGCAGTGGTTTTCACCTGCGCTGCAATATCTTCAATCGCCTGGTCAGATTGTTGTGCCAAACGGTCAGTGGTCTGCTCTACATTGTCTTTTGAAAAATTAAACATATGAACTCCTATTAAAATAGTGATTACAAATCAAAGAAAACACACGGTTAATCTGGCTAGTGTTTAGCAAAAGCTTGAATAACGCTATTAATTTAGAAAGCCAAGCCTACACAAGGTTTCAAACGAAAGCGATTAATCTGCTCACTGCGTTTTCTACATGGAGCCATGTTACGCATTGCCTGGATGACGCCCTATCAGTTGGTGACCGATATGCAAGTCAGAATCGTCTGACAAAGCGCATGCTTCCTTGCGGCGTGCATCTATACATTGCTGATAAAGGCTAACACCGTTATGATGCACTCAATCGTTTATTAATCAATACAACTTAAAAAACAGGTGTCTATACTGCTGATTTAACACATCCAGCATCAAATAATTGCCATGCAAAATATTAGAGTTTATCTTATCGCGCTGCTTGATCGGATGGAAAAGGTTGGTGAAACCTTCGGCGGGAACACTGTGGCATTATTAACCGTTAGCCTGGTACTGGCTGCCGCCATGCTGGTGTTCAATGATAGATTGATTGTCAATACCAGCGAAAAAACGGATGCCTTGTCTACGCTGGACCGATTGATCATGGAAACCTGGCAGACGCGTGCGCACCTGGCGATTGCCGAGAGCGCACAACGCGGTTACCTGCTGACACGTTCAGATGCCTATTTCCAGCCTTACGATGAAGCGACCGGTCAAATCACCGTACATATCCATAATATCAACAAGCTGCTGGGCCGCACCAACCTGACCAAACACCCTGAAATTCAGACCATCATGACTGAAATGGTCAACAGTATTGCAAAAAAATCGGCCGAGATGAGTGTGACCATTGATTTAGCCAAGAAACGCCAGTTTGATAAAGCACTGGCGGTGGTGAAGCTCGATTCAGGCATGAAGGAAAGCCGTAATATACAGATGCTGTCGCGTCAGTTTGAAAAACAGGTCATGAACTACCGGGCTGAACTGGCCGATACGCGTAATAACACGCACCGCATGATGCGCTGGTTCGTCATGGCATGCCCACTGATTTTTGTGTCGCTGGTGGTGCTGGTAATCAAACGCTTATTGCGTGAACTGGCGGAAAAAGCCAAATTGCACGAGCGGCTCACCAATGAAAACACAGAGTACGAGCGCAATATACAAAGCCTGCGTACCAAACTGCAAGGTGAAGCATTGCAGGCGCAAACCAATGTCGAGCGCGAACGCTTTCAGTTATCCCGCGAGTTGCATGACGAGCTGGGCTCGTTGCTGACGGCGATTAAAATGGATATTTCCTGGGCCATCAAGCATCTGAAAGATGAGTTGCCGCAAGTCACGGAAAAACTCAAAAAGACCAACCAGTATCTGGACCGTAGTATCAATTTTAAACGGGAGATCGTGCAGAACCTGCATCCGTCCATGATTAAAACGTTTGGCCTGAACGCCTCGCTGCAAAACCTGCTGGATGAGGCGGGCGGACGCAATCAATGGCAGATGGATGTCATCATGCCCGAGCGTGAATTACTGATTAATGAAACGCTGAGCCTGATTATTTATCGTGTGGTGCAGGAAAGCCTTAACAACTGCAGCAAATATGCCCAGGCAACCAAGGTCGCCGTGCACTTGCTTCATGATGACCAGTATATAAAAGTCGAAATCGTCGATAACGGCGTTGGCTTTGACACCAGCCACCTGAATAATACTTCTACCGGTATTAATGGCCTACGCAACCGCGTTGAGTCCATAGGTGGGCATTACGAAATTTTCAGTTCGCCGCAACAAGGCGCCAGCACCCGTGTGCTATTGCCCTACCTCAAAGAAGAAGCTTCTTTCTAGTCTGTACCTCCCGTCAGTTTAATGTAGTCATATTCTGACAATCAATTCAGTCATTGGACGACTGACCCGCTTTCTCCACCTCTTTATCATGGCTCTACATGACACCACATGTGTATGTGGGCACTTAATAAAAGTAAAAAAGGAGACAGGCATGTCGATCACAACATTCAAACAAGCGACTATTTTTGGTGGCTTATTAGCAGCAACAATTACCTTGAACGCCTTCGCATTTGATCTCAACGAAGTTCAAAATGGCGATAAACCTTACCTGGAACAGTTTAATTCTCTGGACAAAAATGCCAATGAGACATTGAACTGGTCTGAAGCCAAGGCTGACAAAGGCGTCAAGCAAAAGGATTTTAAAACCTTTGATGGCGACAATGATGGCAGCCTCACCTATGAAGAGTATGCAGAGCTAAAAACAAAAACCGGCCAGAAAGCCATTAAAACGGCGATGTCTGATAGCTGGATCACGACTAAAGTGAAAGCACGCCTGCTGGAAGAAGAGGCCTTGAAATCACTGAAGATCAGCGTAGAAACACACAAAGGCGAAGTATTGCTGAGCGGTTTTGTGGGAGATTCAAGCCTGAAATCCAAAGCTGAAGAATTGGTTTCCAGCGTGGAAGGTGTGAAATCTGTTAAAAATGCGATCGTAGTCAAAGGTTAATGGAAACACCCTTTGCAGGCTATATTACTCCCAAGGATGTAGCTTGCTCTTTTTTTTCGGTGGGCTGTCTAAAAGAAACATGTGTTGACGATTCATCCTCGACGACCTGGACAGTCTGCCATCTCAACCAAAGGAAGCATCATGAAAAATACTAAATTTTATATGACCGCTGGTGCACTTGTTGCCATGTTAATGAGTGCGAATGTCAATGCAGTGCCTAGCGCCGACCCTATGTATAACTTTTTGCCTAGCGACACTGTGGTCGAAAACGTGAAAACAAGCCTGCAGAACCACGGTATTGATACTTCAAAATTGCAAGTTGATTCTGATGCTAAAGGCGTGGTGCAATTATCCGGACTGGTAGCCTCGAAACAGGATGCCGAAGTCGCCACGCAAATCGCCAAGCAGTCTGACGGTGTCTATGCCGTGCTGGGTCAATGGCGCTATGAGTTGGCAGCAGTGCCAGTCGATTCAGACGCTGCTCAGGAAAAATCTTCTCCTGCCAGCGGTGCTGAGGCAGCACAATCTGAAACACAATGAACAGATCGGGAGGGGCAACCCTCCCGAGGGTCTTCCAAGCAGGAATTAATGTTGCTGGAACATCATATGTCAACCGGGTTTGTTCTCGACCTCGTTGACTTGTCTGATAAACAGTAATTGTTCAGTGGCAAAGCCAAGCTGTTTTGCCTTAGCTATTAATTGCTGTTTGATGGCATCATCAAGCTGTGGTGTGCGTGACAAAATCCATAAATACTGGCGCCCGCTACTCACCAGTGCGTATTGGTAATCGCGCTTCTGTGCTCCCGGTTGCGCTAACTGTGGTTGGTCTAATTCCAGAATATTGTACTCGCCATAAAACGGCCTGAAAAAAGACACCTTCAATTTACCGCTACGGTTACCATCAGCATTTGCGTCCTTCACAAATTTAGCGATACCCACTGCTTCATGGCTCTTTTTCTCTTGTGGATTAAAGCCACGATTCACCACTTTGATCGTGGCATCTGATTGCAGGCTGTAATGCGCAGTCACTTGTTCCAGCCCTTTTTCAAAAGCATTATCCAACCGCGCGATCTCGTACCATTTGCCGAGGTAAAGCTCCGGGTTAAAACTGCGAACGATGGCTTGTTCTGCCTGTGGCGGCATGGGCTCAGAGCAGCCTGCCAGAGCCGCAATCACCAGTGAATAAAGAAAATAGTGTTTAAATACGGACAGGTATTGAATAGGCATAAATTAATTTAATAATAAATTTGCTGAGCGTTTAAAATAACACCATTCTAAACAGAGTGGTTTTAAATAACATGATGACGAAATATTTGAATGCATGCGTATTAGTGGCTGCGATGGCCATGATTGCAACCCCGGCCTTGGCGGATAACCTGGAAACCGGGCTAGGCGGTGGGTTGGGCGCGGCGGCTGGTACCGCAGTCGGCGGTGTTTTGGGCGGTAGTACCGGTGAGATTGTCGGCGGCGCTGTGGGTGGTGGATTAGGCGGTGCCGTCACCACCGGGCGCGCTGGTAAAACTGGCGCCATTATCGGCGGTGCCGCAGGTGGCGCCACGGGCGCGGCTGTGGGTCGCACTGTTAGCGGCACCACCGCAGGCGCTGTGATAGGTGCTGGTGTGGGTGGTGCTGGTGGTGCAGTGATAGGTAAAGAGATCGATGAGCCTGACGCTAAACGCTATCGTGGCAAAAAAGGCAAGAAACATGGTCATCGCCATGGCCGCGGTCATCATAAGCATGATTAAGCCAGGCTAAATTTCGCTGAATTTTCAAACCGGGGTGAGGTGAACATTCAGTAGGCCACTGGATGTTTACTTTGCTGTTACCTAGTCAGCAAGCGCTATGCATTAAAAAAGCGGCGGCCGTCAGGCTTGCCATGTGAAGGCAGGGTGCATTACTGAACCCTGCTTTACTTAACCGGCCGAAGCCAGTTTCAGGCCGATAATCCCCGCGACGATCAATAACAGGCTGATGATCCGCAACGGCGAAACCGGTTCGTTGAACAGCCAGATACCAAGAATCACGGTGCCGACTGCGCCTATGCCTACCCAAATGGCATACGCGGTGCCTACTGGCAGGGTTTTAACGCTCAAGCCCAGTAGCCAGACGCTGATCACCATTGCAACAATGGTCCAGAACGAGGGCCAAAATCGGCTAAAGCCATCGGTATATTTCAAGCCTATTGCCCAGGCAGTTTCAAACAAACCGGCAACTACCAATACAAGCCAGGTCATATCGTTCCTTTAGTCTATGGATGTCTTTTGAATCTATTCGCAACAGCAGTTAGTGGTACTGCGGCGAGGGAAGTATCAGGGTTTGAGCGCCGCCAGATCCGGCTCGGATAACCAGCGCCATTCACCGGGCTGCAAATCCTGTGGCAACTCCAGGCGGCCGATCTTGATCCGCTTCAGGTATTCCACCCGGTTGCCCATTGCAGCTATCATGCGTTTGACCTGATGGTACTTGCCTTCTGCCAGCGTCATATGCAGCACAGTGTCAGAAAGACGGGTGACTTCCAACGCAGTAATGGTTTGCTCTTCATCTATCAGTTTGACGCCTGACAAAAGCGCCTGCAAATCGGCGTCACTTACCGCATGTTTGCACGTCACTTCATACACTTTTGGCACATGATGCTTGGGCGAGCTGACTTTATGGATAAACTGGCCGTCATCCGATAACAGGATCAGCCCGGTGGTGTCTTCATCCAGACGGCCTATGCATTGTATGTCGCGTTCCACCAGCGGTGGCGGTAGCAGGGAGTAAATGGTGGGGTGAAACTGGGTTTTGTGTGAGCACTCGTGGTGTGCCGGTTTATGCATCATCAGGTAACTCTGTTCGCGATATTCCCAGGCCTCGCCTTCAATCGTGAAGTGCAGGTTTTCAAGTGAGAAAAGCGCGTCAGGGTCATTGCATAGCTCGCCATTGACGGTGACTTGTTCATTGATGATCAGGATGCGGCACATTTTTCGCGTGCCAAAGCCTTGTCGTTGCAGGATACGTTCGAGATTGAGTTTTTTAGCCATGGCGGGAATTATACGCGAATCTGGCGCCTGGCTTTTTTCAGTGATCCTCTTATTGCGGCGATGTCTGTCATGCGGGCTCCGACTCACGTACAATGCCGCCATGGCTTTCAAACACATCACCTCACGCGATAATCCTGTCTACAAACACTTGCGCAAGCTGGCGGATAACGCCCGTGAACGTAAAAAGAGCGGGTTGACCCTGCTTGAAGGTGTGCATCTGATTGAGGCCTATGTGCAAATGCAGGGCGAGCCGCAACTGATGATTATCCCTGAAGGCAAAAGCAGCCTGGAAGCGACTAATCTCATGCAACAACTGGTGGATGTGGATACCATCATGTTGCCGACGCTGATGTTTGCCGATTTAGCGCCAGTCACCAGCAGTAGCGGCATTATGGCGCTGGTGCCCGTGCCGGAGATCCCTTTGCCGGCTAGTGCGGATTTTGCTTTGTTGATTGAAGATATCCAGGACCCTGGCAATATGGGCAGCATATTGCGTACTGCCGCTGCGGCAGGTGTGCAGGTCGTATACCTGACTCAGGGCTGTACCGATGCCTGGTCGCCCAAGGCTTTACGTGGTGGGCAGGGTGCGCAACTGATATTGCCGCTGGTTGAAAATATGAATGCGCTGGAAGTCGTAAAAGGATTTGATGGTCAGACGCTGGCGCTGACCATGCAAGGGGATAGCCTGTTTGCGCAACCCTTGCGAGAACCGGTGCTGTTTGCTGTCGGTAACGAAGGGGCGGGTATTTCGGCAGCGCTGCAACGCGCCGTGCAAACCTGTGTGAGCATCCCGATGGCACATCAGGATGTACTGGCCCTGGAATCACTGAATGCCGCGGCTGCTACGGCGATTGCACTGTTTGAGTGCAGACGCCAGCGCATTACAGCTTGATTCGATCTACTTTGAACAGACGCCTGGCACGTACCAGGCTGGGTGAATAACTTGAGTGTTAGTCCTGTAGCGTTAGTGCGTGATCTCGTGGTCATCGTTGCCGTCAAATAAAGCCAGCGCTTCCTGTTCATCGACCACATATTGCTTGTTACAAAAATCACATTGAATCTGCACGCTGCCTTGTTCATCAAGGATGCTTCTAACCTCGGCCAGACCCAGCATTTGTAGCATATTGGTCACAGTGGTTTGCGAGCAACTGCAAAATGCGCGTACCTGACGGCCGTCAAACAGGCGTAAATCCTCCTCGGCAAACAGGCGCTGCAATAAGGTTTCAGTGTCCAGGTCCAGCAATTCCCTATCCGTTATTGTGCCTGCCAGATGTTGTATCCGGTTCCAGCAATCCAGGTCAGATTCTTGCTGCTGTGGCAATTTCTGCACCAGTAATCCGGCAGCGCGGTCACCTTCAGCCGCCAGCCACAATTTGGTATCGATCTGCTGTGAGCGCAGCATGTAGTTCTCCAGCATGCTGGCAATATTATCGCCTTCCAGGGGCACGATGCCCTGGTAGGGCTCGCCGTCTTCCGGCATCAGCGTAATCACCAATTGACCTTGCTCCAGCCAGTCGCTCAAGTGGTCGCCATGCAGTTCTTCGTGCACTTTTGCCGTGGCACGGATATCCAGTTCCGAAGTGCATTCCACCACCAGCAACTGTAATGCGCCCTGGCTCTGCAATTGCAAAATCAGTTTGCCCTGCATTTTAAGTGTAGAGGTTAACAGCACGCTGGCGGCAGTGAATTCGCCGATGACCTTTTTCAAGGCTGGCGGCAATGGCTGGTGTTCAAGCGCGGTGAACAGGCTTTGGTCCAGGTGCACACAGTTACCGCGAATCGCGGATTGTTCAAAAATAAACGGGTGTAATTGGTCTTGCATAGGGTTTTGGCTCATGTCGCCATTTTACCATTGATGGCACACTTCGCTTGCGTGTTCAGCGGTAATTGCCAGTGTGATATCGCCCATTGCCAGATATCATTCAGGGAAAACAGATGCATATTTTCTGGCAGCGGCTGCTGCAAAAAAGCCAGCGCTGCAATCAATGTGGCTTTGATATTGTCAGCAGGCAATGCTTGCGCAAGCGTTTGCTTGCTGAGTTTCTGGCCATCGCTATTGATGACTAATGGAATATGCGCATACACCGGCGTGGCGTAGCCCAGTAACTGTTGCAGGTGAATCTGGCGGGTGGTGGAGTTAAGCAAATCGGCGCCCCGTAGCACATGCGTCACGCCTTGCAAGGCATCATCCACCACTACTGCCAGCTGGTAGCTGAAAACGCCATCTGCCCGTTTGAGCACAAAATCCCCAACGGCAGTAGACAGGTGGTGTTGCTGGTGGCCCTGGATCACATCATCAAAGCGAATCTCTGCATCACGTGTTTTTAAGCGCCATGCGGCAGGGGTGTTTACTTGCGCAGCCTGTGCGCGACAAGTCCCCGGGTAAATAGCGCCTTCTATGCCTTGCAGGATGCTGGAATCAGCGATTTCTTTGCGTGAGCAGGTACAGGCGTACACCATCTGCTTATCACGTAACTGATCCAGCACCTGCTGGTACAGCACGCTACGCTGGCTTTGATAAACCACTTCGCCATCCCAGACAAAACCATAGCGGGTCAGCGTACGCAGAATGTCGTCACTGGCACCTTTAATGCTACGTGTGGTGTCCACATCCTCCATGCGCAATAGCCACTGCCCGCCACGCTGCCTGGCATCGCAATAACTGGCCACTGCCGCGACCAGTGAGCCAAAATGCAAAGGCCCGGTGGGCGAAGGGGCAAAGCGGCCTATGCTCATTTATTGCGTAGCGTAGGGCGGAATATGCCAGGACAACAGTTGCCCGCCACGTAATTGCAAGTGACAGGCCATGCGTTCCAGCCCCTGGCTGGAGACATCAAACGTATAGGTGCGCAGTAATTGCACACGGCCATTTCCATCCCTGGCAAACCCCACGCGCGAGCAGGCGACCGTTTCATCGAGAAATTGCAATTGCCAGCGTTCAGCCAGCTGCCGCCCTAGTTTGAGGGCAATTTCACGCTTGGAAACGGAGTCCAGCCAGAACCAGGCGCCAGCGACCATCAGCGCCAGTAATGTCCATTCAGCCATTCGATTTCTCCTGTAAGCCGGAGCCGCATTTCGGTGTATGATGCAAGTGAGTCAGTGTCAACATTTACATTCCTTATTTATATTTTCACTACTAATACTTTTACTACAGTGTGCCATGAGTTCATCACGCGAAACAGACGCAATCCAGGCTTATTATAATTTATTGCATGGCAAGGGGGCGGATGCTGCCATCATGGCGCAACGCGATGCCCTCCTGAGTGAATTGTGCCCAATGCTGAAAAATCAAGAGTGTAGCAGTGCGGTTTATCGCAAAGCAGTCGATGATTTCCTTGAAGATCAAACCGCGCAGCGCTGGCCGGAGCTGCTCACCATCATCCGCGAGTTTTATCCTTTCTGGCGTGGCGATGTCAAAGCCGTCATGCAATATGCAGACACGGTGGGCTTTGAATTGCACCTGATAGGCTGGCAACCGGCAGTGATCGATTTGCAGTCCGTCTGGCCTGCCTTGCAGGCTGAGAAATTCGCCACCTCTGAGCTATGGGCGCTTAATGGTTATGTTAAGGCATTGAAATCCATGGATCAGAAAGTTGAAATGGATATTGAAGTACGTACACGCATGGCCAAGCTGATGCTGTTACGTTTGCGCGATGCCCCACTCTCCGAAAAAAACGCCTACCGCATTACTGCCGATGCGACATTGCCTTTGTTCAACCTCAAACATACCCGGCACCTCTTCCTGAATGCGGTGCGTGAATTTTATTATTTCTGGGCGGCACACCCGGAAGCGGAAGAGATGTTTAAACAATTGCAGCCTTCAGAAATCATGTAATCACTGCTATTCAATCAATTAAAGTTATATGCACCAAAAAAGTGCAATGCACTTTGGATGGTTCAATATTGGTGCATTTTTATTGCTGATTAAAAAATAATTCCTTTAAAATCAACCATCTGATAATGGTCTGATAATTGCTTATCTTCTGCGAATTTTAGAAAAAGGCGCGTCCTCAGGGCAAAGCGCGATTCATTAAAAAATAATTCGGAGAGCGAAATGGAAGCATTAGTGTCTGCTAATGATGTCTTGTTTGTATTGCTGGGGGCCATTATGGTGCTGGCCATGCATGCCGGTTTTGCATTTTTGGAAGTCGGCACCGTACGTCAAAAAAACCAGGTCAACGCCCTGGTCAAAATCATGGTGGATTTTTGTGTGTCTACCATCGCCTATTTTTTCATTGGTTATAGCATCGCCTACGGCATCAGCTTTTTTAGCGGCGCAGATGTGCTGGGGGCAAAAAATGGCTACGACCTGGTCAAATTCTTTTTCCTGCTGACCTTTGCGGCCGCTATCCCGGCAATCGTGTCCGGTGGTATTGCCGAGCGGGCTAAATTCAATCCGCAAATGGCCGCGACCTTCCTGATTGTCGGGTTTGTCTATCCCTTTTTTGAGGGCATGGCCTGGAACAATCATTTCGGTTTTCAGGACTGGTTAAAAACCAGCTTTGGTGCCGGTTTCCATGACTTTGCAGGTTCTATCGTCGTGCATGCCATGGGCGGCTGGATCGCCCTCGCCGCCGTTATCCTGTTAGGCGCGCGTAATGGCCGCTACACCAAAGAGGGCAGGTTGCATGCTTACCCGCCTTCCAATATCCCTTTTCTGGCCTTGGGCGCCTGGATACTCACCGTGGGCTGGTTTGGCTTCAACGTGATGTCCGCGCAGTCTATCCAGAATATTTCCGGCCTGGTGGCTGTCAATTCGCTGATGGCACTGGCTGGCGGCACGCTGGCTGCATTGATCCTGGGTAAAAACGACCCCGGTTTTGTACACAATGGCCCGTTGGCTGGTCTGGTAGCCGTCTGTGCCGGTTCAGATGTGATGCATCCATTGGGCGCGCTGGTCACCGGCGGCGTAGCAGGTGTCATCTTTGTCTGGGCGTTTACCATGACGCAAAACCGCCTGAAAATCGATGACGTGTTGGGTGTATGGCCGCTACATGGTTTGTGTGGCGCCTGGGGCGGCATTGCCGCAGGCATCTTTGGCAGCGCCAGCTTGGGCGGCATGGGTGGCGTCAGTCTGGTTAGCCAGCTGATAGGCACATCGACCGGTGTCGTGATCGCCCTGATCGGCGGCGGCATGGTCTATGGCTTGCTGAAAATACTGGTCGGCATACGCCTGGATGCAGAGTCAGAGTTTGATGGCGCGGATCTGAGTATCCATAAAATCCCGTCAGTGTCCGGGGATTAGCACTCTAGCCATTCACCGCTACACACAAAAAAGCCCTCAAGTGAAATTGAGGGCTTTTTGTTTTTGCGTGATGGAATAACTTTCCAATTCTTTCCTCAGTTCACCGCGGTTGCAGCCAGCCTGTCGCGCGCTATTCCTTCTCTCTCCTCCGGCACGCATATGTATCTGGCCCCATGAGTTTAGATTAAACAAAGCTTTACAAAGCATCTGGCATATATATTGCGAATTAATCACTGGTAAATGAATGATTCATCGGCCACTCATTAAGCTTTGAATCTCGCGCAAGCTTGAGTGAGCCAGCAGTCATGCATTTCCATCCAAAAAAGTCATGAGATTTCCGGGTGATTCACTGTGTTTTTATAAACAGTATGTTTCTGGTGAGACAAAAAAATGCTCATTAATAAACATTCATTTTTGCCAGGGAATTTCAATTGCAAATCAAAACTAAAGAATAAGGCTTAGGTGAAATTGTGGATGACCAGGAATACGAAAGACTGAAAAAGACGGCTTACCAAATTATAAAAGAGTCGAAAAATGTGGATCAGTTAAAACAGGCGTTAGCCTTTATTTTACCGGTCGCCCATCAGATGGATATTGATGAAACCGCCAAGGTGTTGGGTTTTTCCAATAATTGGGTGTCGCAATTACGTTCCAGATTCGTGCATGGCAAGCCCTTGAAACACGCTTCACGTGGCGGGCGCCATCACGTGGTGATGAGCGTTGAGCAAGAGCGCCTGTTTATCGCGCATTACAAAGAAGCACAGCCGTTGAACGGTCATGTCGATGCCAAACTTTTAAAAGAATCGCTGGAGAAATACCTGGGAAAAAGCATCTCAACATCATACGTTTATAGCTTTATCCGTCGTAATAAAGCGCTGTTAAGTCAGGTCAGCGTGAACGCACTTTAACGTGAAACCAGCGCGCGATTTGTAAATCAATGCACGACATTCTTTTTGATTTGTAAGAACTGTTGAAAATATGTTTGGCACGTGAATTGCCATCTTCCCCTGCAATGATGCAATAAAAAAATTGCACTGAATTATTTTTTACCAGGCCAGTTTTTATAAAAAAGTAAGGGAAGAGAATGTTAGTCAAGAAGAAGCGCTCATTCGCGTTCAAACAGTTCATTACCAGTGCCACTATCCTTAATTTCATCGTCACTACAGGTGCATTTGCAGAGGAGCAGGAAAAACCCGATAGCAGTATCAGCGAGGCGCTCAACAATCAGGAGGTCGGGGTGGTGGATGACAACCTGGAAGAAGACGATAGCCGTGCAGACGGCGATAGCGAGTTGGGTGCGGTGGTAGTCAAGCGCAAAAAGGTCAAAACCGTCCTGCCTAAAAGACCGAGTAGTTCGGTGTATGGCACAGATACTTCAGTGCTGGATACTTCGCGCTCTGTGTCGCAGATCTCTGAGGAGCAATTACAGCGAGACCCTATCAAAACGGCGGATGATCTGGTGAAGTATGCGCCAGGTATTACCAGGAATGGTGGCCAGAACGTGTCCATCGCACCGCTGATCAGGGGCCAGAACTCGGAGATATTCCAGGATGGCCAGCGTACCTACAATGTGCGGCACCCGTTTAACCTGAATGCTTTTGAGTCTGTTGATATTGTGGCCGGGCCGCCTTCACAGGTGTTTGGCCCCAGCTCACGCAGCGGCGGTTATGCAAACTACATCAGCAAAAAACCTGATTTTGAGAAGCAGCGTAACCAGGTGAATGTGCAGCTGGGTACGTTTATCCCTAGTGGTGATTCCTATTTTTCCGGCAAAGTGACTTACGACACTACTGGCCCTATCAATGACAAGGTGGCTTACCGCGTCAGCATCACGCCACAGCGATCAAACGATTACTACAAAAATATCAGCAACGATTTTAATTCGGTGTATGGCGCCCTGGCCTTTAAGCCTACCGAGAATGTACGCATAGATTGGAACGCCAGTTACGATGATTATGACTTTAATGTCACCCATGGCTGGAACCGCGCCACCCAGGATCTGATCGATAAAGGCAAATATTATGCTGGCCGGGCGACGCCTATCATCAGCAAGGTGGTCGGCGGCGTCACGCAGTACTTCTCACCTGTTTACGCCAATGGCAGCCCGAATTCACAGGTAGTGGCATGGCAGCAGCGGACACGTAACGCGCAAGGTCAGTTTATCGCCGGTGCCAACGTGGCGGCACCGTTTACCACGCCCGGCCAGGCCGGCACGGTGCGTGGCTGGGTCTATGACCCCACGCTGGCAGGTAATGGCCTGACTTCGTTGTCACGCTCGGATTTCTCCAACCCAAATGATGAAAACACGGCCAAACGCGGTACTTCTCAATTACGCGTGGCGGTCGATTTATCCAAGAACTGGTCGATTTTGAACAGCAGTTTCTTCCAGTATTCAAAAGATACCACCGATTCAGTCGGTAGCTTTCTGGCACAATTTGAAGACAAGATTTTTGACAACCGCTTTGAGCTCAGAGGCAAAACCAACTTTGAGCTGTTTGGCCTGGATATCCAGGACAACAGCAATACCGGTGTTTCTATCCGTCACGAACGCTTTAAATCACTGGCCGCCAATAACAGTTTTACAGTAGCCCCTTATGACCTGACGGCACCGTTATCGCTCAAATCGCCAGCCGGGTTGTATGGCTTGCCGGTGCCTGGTGGTTCAGGCTCATGGATAGGCACTGCCGGTGTGCCGCAGCTTTCGAGTTACTTTGGCTATTTGAACCTGCCGCGTATGTACCCTGCGGGAGACGGGCTTTATTCCGAGGTCGGTGGTTCACCTGCCAGTGGTGGCGCGGTGTATACGGGGGAGGGTAGCTGGACCAGCACCTCCATTTTCACCCAGCAAAATATCGCTATCAATAAACGGGTGGGCTTTAACCTGGGCTTAAATTCAACCCATATCAATGCAAAGATCAAAAATCCGCTGGTGATCACGCCAGACCAGGAGCGCAGCGACGAGCAGAACTTCGTATTGCCTAGCGTGCAGGCATCGGTGTATGTCAAACCGCTGGAAAACACCACGATTTATTACACCTATGACAGATCCTACGCTTTGAACACCGGCGGTTTTGCCGATGTGCTGACCTGGGCACCCTCAGGCAACACGCTGAACCCGCTGGCCTTTGAAAGCCTGAGCGAGTTGCGCGAATTAGGCATCAAGTCCGAGCCTATCCCCAACCGACTGTTTGTGTCACTGGCTGGCTATCGTCAAACGCGTGATCTAAGCCCGGATACCTCAGGCAATATCACCTATCTGGAAGTGAAAGGCATTGAATCAGCCATCCGCTTCCAGGCCACTGATCGCCTGAGTTCCGGTGCCAATCTGTCATCCATCAATGCCAGGTTCAGCAACATCTCTTACCCGGCAGGCTTCTTCTCACCAGTGGGGTTTGTCGCCGATAACGCGACCGTGTTTGCAGATGGTAACTCACTGACCAGGGCGACCGCGCCAGGCTCAATTTCTGCACCTGCGATCCCTAAATATTCAGCCAATGCATTTATTGATTATCGCCTGCCCTCCGGCTTGGGGGCTGAGCTTTCAGGGTGGTGGACCAGCAGCTGGTATACCAATATCGCGCGTACCGTCAAAGTGCCGAATGAACATAACCTGAACCTTACCCTGTATTACCGCCAGCCTAAATGGGATGGCGCGATCAGGTTCCTGAATATCACCAACCAGAAGAACTATGTCACCGGGTTGACTGGTGGTACTTCGGAGTTCATTACGCCGACAGCGCCGTTCGCGATACAGGCGACTTACGCGTATCGCTTTTAAATGCCGCATTAAAAATTAAATTAGTTAAGTAAGAGGAATAAATATGGCAGTGAAGATTTTATGGTATTTGACAGCCCCTGATGGCCCGGTGCCGTGGGAGGCAGACGGACGCTGGAATACCGGGTTTGATCACCTGCAGCAGTTGGCGGGCACTATCGATAAATTAGGCTATTACGGCGCCTTGCTTGCCACCGGCGTGGATGAAGTGCACACATTGACCTCCGCCATGCTGGCGACCACCAAACGCATGAAGTTCGTGGCGGCCGTGCATCCGGGGTTGATCGCACCGGCCAAGCTGGCGCAAATCGCCCAGACCATAGACCGCTTTTCTAATGGCCGTTTGATTTATAACGTGATTAACGGCAATGACGGCGTGCTGCCATCGCTGGGTTTCCATATCAAGCATGATGAGCGCTACCTGTTCAGTTATGAGTACTGGGATGCATTCAGAAAAGTGTACGCCGGCGATAGCAGTGGCTATGACGGGCAATATATCAAGATCGCGCCCAAGCCTTCGCCATTACTGACGCCTAACCGTGGGCCGCAAAACCAGCCGCTGCCTAATATTCCCTTATGGGGGGCAGGCACCTCGGCGCCAGGCGTTGAGCAGGCAGCCAAACTGCTGGATGTTTACCTGAGCTTTGCGGATAAACCGCATTTACTCGGCGAGAAATTCAAACGTGTAGGCGCTGAAGCCGAGAAGAAAGGTAGAAAACTCACATTTGGTACGCGGCTGCAAGTCATCGTGCGCGAGACGGAAGAAGAGGCCTGGGAGTATGCGCAATATCTGGTCGATCGTACCTCGGTGCAATACGCCAAAGATTGCATCATCCGCCAGCTGCCGCCCGGGGAAACCTTTGAAACTTTCAAAAGTGACAATCCCCAGGTGCAGAAAAATATCGAAGCCGTACGCGCTGGCTATCTGCCTAAAGCCAAAGACTACGAGATTTATCCCAACGTCTGGACTGGCCCAGCCCTGCATGGTTTCAATATCGTCGCGCCGCTTTCAGGCACCACCCTGGTTGGTAGCGCCAAAAATGTGGCCGCCAGGATCAAAGAGTTTGAAGCGAACGGCGCACATGCCTTTATTTTATCCGGCTGGCCATTGATCGAAGAGGCACAACGCGTGGCCGACTTGCTGTTCCCGCTGCTGGACCTCGACCATGGGTTTGAGGTGCCGCTGTTATCACCAGTGCGCAGGTCTAGCTACCCGACGCGCGGCGAACGCAATGAATCCGTGAATCAACAGGAGGCAGCATAATGAGCAGTGAATTATCCAGAAGAGGGTTTCTGATCCAGGGCGCGGCCCTGGGCGGTAGCCTGCTGTTGGGCGGCGGACTGCTGACAGGTTGCTCTGACCAGAAGGCTGACAGCAATAGCGGCACCTTCATCCAATCCACGACCCCCAGATATGGCGGCAGGCTGCGTATGGGCATTATTGATGGCAGCAAGGCGGGTGACCTGGACGCCCATAAACCAACGACTTCGAGTGCGATCATCCGTGGCTTTGCGCTCTACAGTAAATTGTGGGAGTGGAGCGAGCATATGACGCCGGACCTGGCGTTGGCCGAGGAAGTGGAGGTCAATGAGGATGCCACCCTGTGGACGATGCGGCTGAAAAAAGACCTGGAATTCCACCATGGCAAAACCATCACTGCGGATGACCTGATCTATTCCACACGCAGGTTATCCGACCCTGAACTCGCCTCACCTTATTTAGGTTATGTGAAGTGGATAGACAGGGATAACCTGGTCAAGCTCGATGAGCGCACGGTGCAGATTCCGATACGCGGCGGCAGTGGTTTGCTGTCCCTGCCAGATGCGTGGGTCAACTTTGGCGGCATCGTGCCGGTGGATTACCATCCGGTGACCAATCCGGTAGGCGCCGGGCCATTCAAACTGAAAGAATTTGTGCCTGGCCAACGCTCGGTATTCACCCGCTTCGAGAATTTTTACAAGTCTGGCCAGCCCTACCCGGATGAACTGGAGATCATCGATTTCAAGGATGAATACGCGCGTATCTCAGCGTTATTGAGCGGCCAGATCGATATGGCCAATGGCGTTGCACCCGAGCAGGTGACGGCATTGAAACGTAATCAGGCGATCCAGGTGATCACCAACCAGACGCATGGTTTCCAGTCCATAGACCTCAACCTCAGTGTGGAACCGTTTAAAGACGACCGCGTCCGGCAGGCGTTCAGGTTGATGATAGACCGCCAGGAAGTGATAGACCGCGCCCTGGCTGGTCAGGGCAGAATCGCCAACGATATCTATTCTCCTTTGGACCCCACTTTTAATCACGGCATCGCACAACGCCCATACGATCCCGAGCAAGCCCGTTCGCTAATCAAACAGGCCGGATACGAAGGCTTGACCGTGGAGTTGACCGTAGGCCCCGGTTTGTCTGCGGTGGCAGGGGGCTCGCCTGTCGCCCAGGTGTTTGCGGCGCAGGCAAAAAAAGCCGGCGTCAATATCAAGATCAACCAGGTCGATGCGGCCACTTTTGGCGGGCCAAAACGCGCGGACTGGCAATTAAGCACCAATAGCCGTCTGGGTGGCGAGTTCCTGCACACGGCTGCAAGTGTTGATAGCTACCTTTCCAGCGCCAATAAAACGCATTTTCACAATGAGCGTTTTGATACGCTGTTCCGGCAGGCGATCTCCACCAAAAATCTTGAAAAACGTACGCCACTCGTGCACGAAGCGCAGCAGATCCAGCATGACAAAGGCGGCCTCATTATCTGGTCTTATGTGAATACGCTGGATCTGGCATCCCACGCGGTAGGGGGCTTGAAACCTGAGCGATCACACTTCCCTACCTGGCGGTTTGACAAGTTATGGCTGAATCAACCGGGTTAAAACACAGTATGCAAAATCTGGAACTCAAGGACTTTCCAACGGCAACGCAGGATGACGTGCAGGGCACGGCAAAAGCCAACCTCAAAGACCTGGGGCTGGCGGTTGTTGCGGAAAAAATCGCCGAGATGCCGGCAGCTGCAGTTGATACGCTGCCGGGTAAAGAAGGTAAGAAAAGCTTCTTTTCATCCTATTTATTCAAGTGGATAGTCAAGCGTACGCTTTCCAGCATGCTGGGCTTGTTCGCTATCTCCATACTGGTGTTTATCGCGACCCAAGCCCTACCTTCCGACCCCGCGCGCGTCATCCTGGGGCCAGAAGCTTCAGAAGAAGCCATACAGATACTGCATCATCAACTAGGGCTGGATCAATCGCTGGCCAGTCAGTACCTGCACTGGATCACGCCGGCAATGCAGGGCGATTTTGGCATTTCCATAGATTCCAAAATGCCAGTCATCACCCTGGTGGCAGGCAAGGTCAAAAATACCCTGATTTTATTAGGCTTTACGCTGGCGGTATTGATCCCGGCTGCTTTTGTGATCGGTATCTATCTAGCTTTGCATAAAGATGCCTTATTGGACCGCGTCTCTATTTCGCTGCTCATTTTCGTGAAGGCAGTGCCCAGTTTTGCCATTGCTTATGGCCTGGTCATGCTGCTCTCTACCCTGGTGTTTCATATTTTTCCCGCGGTGTCCCTAATCCAGTCCAGTCAGTCCATCTGGGGACAATTAGAGTTTATGGTGCTGCCCATGCTGACATTAGTACTCACCAGCCTGCCTTACCTGGTGCGACTGATCAGGGGGTCTTTAATTGAAGTGCTGCAATCGGATTTTATTATTTCTGCGCATTTGCGCGGCCTGAATAAAACCCAGGTCATCTGGAAATATGCCATCCCCAATGCCGTGATCCCGACCATACAGGCGATCGCCCTGATCGCCAGTGTGCTGCTGGGTGGCGCACTGGTGGTTGAGGTGGTGTTCGCTTATCCCGGCATAGGCAGCGCCCTCAACGCGGCGGTGGATATCCGGGATATCCCGGTGATCCAGGCGGTGGTCGTGTTCTTAGCTTCCGGCGTGATGGCGATCAATCTGCTGGCCGACATTGTGACGGTGCTATTAACACCAAAACTCAGGACAGCCTGAATAAAAATAGTGAACATAGACAGATAACCCCATGCACGCACTCAAACAGTTTTTCGCTTCCAGTAACAGCCAGATCAAGTCAGGGCTTTTGCTCACCATTTTTATTTTACTGGTATCCCTGTTAGGGCCGTGGCTTGCACCTTACGAGGCCACAGAAATGGTGGCCGCCAGATATAGCGGCCCTGAGACCGGCGTTGTGCTGGGCGCGGATTACCTGGGGCAGGATGTGCTTTCACGTGTGTTGCATGGCGGTATTTCTATCGTCTGGATGTCTATCGTCTCTTCATTGCTGGGGTTGGTCATCGGTATTGTGTTTGGGTTGATTGCCGGTTTTTTTAAAAATAGAACTGACCAGGTCATTATCTGGATCGCTGATATCTTCCTGGCATTTCCGCACCTGATCCTGGTGTTACTGGTGGTCTCCATGTTGGGGCGTGACAAGTGGTTGATCGCGATCACGGTAGCGATCGCCTTTGTGCCTGGCGTGATCCGCTTAACCCGTAGCCTGACGCTGTCAGTCTCAAAACACGAATATATAGAAGTCGCAGAAATGATGGGTTATCCGCATCACCAGATCTTGCTGCGCGAGATACTGCCTAACATCCTGACGCCGCTACTGATACATCTGGGCACCATGCTGTCATGGTCGGTGGCGCTCCTCTCAGGCCTGAGCTTTCTGGGTTATGGCGTCGCGCCGCCAGAGGCTGACTGGGGCCTGATGGTCAACGAAAACAAGGGTGGATTACAGATACAGCCGTTCTCTATTTTGATCCCTATCGTGTTGATCGCCGTTTTTGCGTTAGGCGCCAACCTGCTGGCAGAAGGCTTTGGCCGCAGATTTTCCCGGATTAACGAATCAAATCACAACGAGTCAAATCACAATGAGCCTAGCCAGAACGAGTTAAGCCAAAAAGACGCAGGCAAAAGTGAGGGGAACGGGCATGCTTAATTCTGTTCAGGCCCAGCCAGAAGCCAGTCTGGCACTGGAGGTGAACAACCTGGCCGTCAGTCTGACTGATGGCACGGCCATCGTTTCCGAGATCAGTTTCCAGGTGGTGCAAGGGCAGATCCTGGCGCTGGTCGGGGAATCAGGCTCAGGCAAAACCACCATCGCCACGGCCTTGCTCAAACATACCCGGGTGGGTGCAACGATTGTCGCTGGCGAAATCAAGATTGCCGGGCTGAATATACTGGCGCTGGATGCACAGCAATTACGCCGGGTCAGAGGCAAGCAGGTCAGTTATGTCCCGCAGAATCCATCCACGGCCCTAAACCCGTTAATCACCATCAGGGCGCATTTAGAGGATGTGCTGCAATCACATGAGCCGGGTTTAAATGCGACGCAACAGCGCGCAAGAATCATCAGCACCTTAAAAGATGTAGAGCTATTGCACGATGATGCCTTCCTCAATCGTTATCCGCACCAGCTTTCTGGCGGGCAGCAGCAGCGCGTCATGCTGGCGCTGTCTTTTATCACCCGGCCGGGTGTGATCGTGCTGGATGAGCCGACCACGGCGCTGGATGTGACCACGCAGGCTAAAGTGCTGTTGACGGTAAAGAAGTTATGCCAGAGTTACGGCGTGGCTGCTATCTATGTATCGCATGATTTAGCAGTGGTTAAAAAAATCGCTGACCATGTGATTGTGCTTTACGGTGGCCGCATTGTGGAGCAGGCCAGCGCCACTGAATTGTTCTCGCAGCCATTGCACCCTTATAGCCAGGGTTTGATCAGCGCGATTCCTGATATTCATTTGCGCAGCATTCCCATTCCTATCGTGGGCAATGCGCCTTCGTTGCAATCCAGGGGCAGCGGTTGCGTATTTGAATCCAGATGCAAGCTGGCAACCAGCGAATGCAAAACCAGCGTGCCAGCATTGGCGCATGTCAACGCACACACACAACATGCGGTTGCCTGCATTCACAGCGTCAAGCCGCAACCGCCATTAAAACTGGTCAGTCAGGCTGAGTCCGTGAAACCGCGGGTGATCCCATTTGGCAATCAACTGGCCTTGTTAGACGTGAAGAACCTGTCAGCCAGTTATGACGGCAAGCCAGTGTTAAAAGCGGTTTCCTTCCACTTGAAACGTGGTGAATGCCTGGCGCTGGTCGGTGAGTCCGGCTCAGGTAAAACCACCATCTCACGCGTGCTGGCGGGGCTGAATGCCAATGCCAGCGGTAGCCTTTCCTTCAATGGCGAGGCTCTTGCTTTTGCGGCCAGACGCAGGCCTGCCGAAGTCAGCCACCAGATTCAATATATTTTCCAGAATCCGTACCAGTCCTTGAACCCCAGGCATTCGGTACGGCAAACACTGGTCAATGCGGTGGGTCATTATTTCCCCTCCAGGCTCAAACAAAAAGACGACATCGTCAACGCCGCCTTGAAACGCGTCGCACTGGACCCGGCCATCGCCGACAGATACCCCAAAGAATTATCCGGCGGCGAGTTGCAGAGAGTCTCGATTGCCAGGGCGCTGGTGTGTGAACCCAGTTTGCTGATTTGTGACGAGATCACCTCTGCGCTGGATGTCTCGGTACAGGCAGCGATTCTGGAGCTGATTAAATCCTTACAAAAAAACGGGCTGGCGATCATTTTTGTCACCCACAACCTGGGCATCGTGCGGTCCATTTCAGACCGCGTGCTGGTGTTGAAAAGCGGCGTCATTATCGAATCCGGTGAAGTAGATACTTTGCTGGATCAACCGCGCCAGCCGTATACAAAAGAGTTAATCAACGATTCACCATCTATCGTTGATGTCTGAGAAAACACGCAATAAGCGTGTCGCACTGCGCAGCCATTGGCCTGAGCAAGTACTTCACGTGTGTGAACTATTAAAATAATCTATGGAAAGAGAGCATTGTATGCCGGTAGAGTTTGTTGGTGGCCTGTTCCCCAAAAATCAGTTAGCCCCTGGGGCGGCGAATAGAGGAAAAATCGATCTTGAATATTTACGCGACCTTGCCAGGGCGCATGAACAGGCCGATTTTGATCGGGTGCTGATCGCCAATGGCGGCGGAGACCCCTTGTTTCTGGCAGCCTATGCCGCCGCTCACACCGAAAAATTAGGGTTTATGCTGGCACACCGCCCCGGGCTGACCGCGCCTACGCTGGCGGCCAGAGCCTTTGCTACCCTGGACCATACCACCGGCGGCCGCATCCGACTGCATACGGTCACCGGCCATGCGGCAGAGCCTGAACATGGTGAGAACTTGACCGATAAAGCCGCCCGTTATGAGCGCGCCGGAGAGTATCTGGAGATCGTGAAAAAAACCTGGACCTCCGAGGCGCCGTTTGATTTTGAAGGTAAATACTTCCAGGTGAAAGGTGGTTTCTCGCCGATCAAACCTGTGCAACAGCCTTATATCCCGATTTCACTGGGCGGGTCATCTGATGGTGCCTATCAGGTCGCCGTGCAACATACCGATTTATATGCGCTATGGGCAGAGCCGCTGGAAGATATTGCCGCGCGTATAGGCAAGCTGAATGGCTATGCCAAAGCCGCAGGCGTAGTGGCGCCCCGGGTGAGCATGTCGGTGCGGCTGATCATCGGCGCAACTGAAACACTCGCCTGGGAAAAAGCCAATCACATCGTCGCTTCACTAAAGCAGAATTTTCAGCCCAACCCGTTCACCAGTGGTCGTGGCAATAGCGGCGGTGCCGAGCGCCAGCTGGCTATTGCCGAAAAAGGCGATGTGCATGACAAGGCACTATATATGGCGACTTCTACCGCCATCGGTGGCGGCACAGATTCCACCTCGCTGGTGGGCACGCCGGATACGATCATTGAATCACTACTGGCGTATTACGACCTGGGCGTGACTACCTTTTTGAATCGCGGTTATGACCCCTTATATGACGCGATTGATTACGGCCGTTACATCATCCCCGCCGTCAGGGAAGAAGTGCGCAAACGCGAACTAGCCAGCCAGTCAGCCAGCAAAGTGGTTGGGTTATAAGAACAGTGGACAAGACAGAGCAATCACATGAGTAAACCTTTATTTTTCACTCGCCTGCCTTTGCATGGCGATACGCAATATTTACCCGGTGACCCGAGGAATCGTGGTGACTGGCATAGAAGCCCGGGCGAGGGCACCGGTGCGGTGTCCGAGTTCGAGGTAGAAGACGATTTTAGCTATATCGATTATTTATCACAGATCGCGCGTGCGGCCGAGATCAATCGCTTTGATGGCGTGCTGATGGTCAATGCGCCTGGCGGTGAGGAGCCATGGACAGTCTGCTCGTTGCTGGCAAGGGAAACGCGGCGCCTGAAATTCGTTTCTGCCTTCCAGCCTTATCATTTCTCACCGTGGGCAGCGGTGCAGATGGCCGCTACTTACCAACGTGCCAGCCAGAACCGCCTGGTATGGAACATCATCAATGGTGGCTCTGAGGTAGTGCAAAAACAGGTGGGCGACAATGTCGCGCACGATGACCGTTATGCGCGCGCCGATGAGTTTTTGCAGGTGGTCAAAGGTTACTGGCACAACGAGTCATTCCATTTTTCCGGCAAATACTATACTGCCGAAGGCGGTGGCCGCAAAAGCGCACACAAAAAAGCGGCATTGCCACTGATTTGTACCGCCGGTTCATCCATCCCGGCCCGCGAGTTTGGCGCCAAGCATGCCGATTACTATTTGATGCGCGCTGAAACACCTGCTGAAATCGCTGTGCTGATCGCCGATGTGAAAGAAAGAGCCAAACAGTATGGCAGGGACGAGATCCGTTTTGGGCTGTCTATCGATGTGATCACCAGGGCGACTGAAGAAGAAGCGATCGCAGAGGCCAGGCGTTTCTTTGATGATGGCGTGCGCACAAAAGCAGTGCAATCGGTCGCTGCGCACGCAGGCTTGCGTTCAGCCCGTCGGCTCAGTCATGAACATGAATATGTCAGCGAAGAAGTCAAAAAATTTGAGGATTTCTTCATCCACCCCAATGTCTGGTCCGGCTTTGGCTATATAGGCATCCCGCCAGGATGCGCGCTGGTGGGCAGTTATGAAAACGTGGCCAAACGCATCCAAGAATATCAGGATATCGGTATTTCCATGTTTTTTCTGGCCGGGTATCCGCATCTTGAAGAAACCTATCGCCTGGGTGAACATGTACTGCCATTGTTGCGCAAGGGCCTCCTGATTTAGCATCATTTCCGCAACAGCGGTGGCTGCCAAAAAAAGTATTTCCTGAGGGTTTCATCGCTCAGGTATGATCAGAGCATCATAAACGGTGCAGACGGCTGATCGATGGAACCCCCGGCAAAAAAACTGATACAACTGGATGTTTCCGCCACCCAGCCCATACATCTGCAGATCTACAACCGGTTTAAAGCTGCGATTGAGGGCAATTTGCTCAAAGACGGCGACCGTATCCCTTCTACCCGCACCTTGGCCAGCGAGCTGGATGTTGCCAGGGGCACGGTGGAAAGTGCCTATGCCATGCTGCTGGGCGAAGGGATATTTGTCGCCAGAGGGCAATCCGGTACCTATGTCTCCAGCCTGTTGCGTAACACGGCCACCAAAAAACTGCGCACGGTCGCGCCGCCAACCTCTACACGATTAACGCAGACTGCCAATGTTGAATTAGCGCCGTCTGTTTCGCAGGTGTATATGCCCGGTTGTCCGGCATTTGATGCCTTCCCCAGAAAAGTGTGGGCGCGGTTAAGCGGTCACCGCATGCGCAGTCTATCGGCGGAAGAAATGCGCCTGAAAGAACCGCAAGGCTATGCGCCACTCAGGCAATCGATCGCCGCCTATCTGCGTCTGGCACGCGGCGTGGTATGTGAGCCTGACCAGATATTTATCACCAATGGTTATCAGGGCGCGCTGGATTTTTTAAGCAAAGTGCTCAAGTTCCAGGGTGAAAGTATCTGGATGGAAGACCCCGGTTTTTTGCTGGCAGCCATGTTGCTCAAAGACCTGGGCGCGCATATCGTGCATGTGCCGATTGATGAAGAGGGCATGATCGTCAGTGCCGGCATTGCGCAGTGCCCGGATGCCAGACTGGCGATCGTGACGCCGTCGCATCACAGCCCGCTGGGTTTGCCGCTATCTGCCGCGCGGCGCATGCAGTTACTGGAATGGGCCAGCCAGCGCAATGCCTGGATCATTGAAGACGATTACGATGGCGAATTCCGTTATTCCGGTTATCCGCTGCCTTCACTGAAAAGTCTGGACCAATACGACAGGGTGATCTATGCCGGCAGCTTCAGTAAAACCATTTTTCCTTCTCTGAAAATCGGGTATATCGTGGTGCCGCCCGGCCTGGTCGATGCCTGCCAGGAAAAAGCATTCATCTATCAACGCGGTTTTTCCATCACCTCGCAGATGGTGGTGAATGACTTTATCACCGAGGGGCATTTCTCCCGTCACCTGAAAAAAATGCGGGATTTATATGCGCACAGGCGCGAGCTCACCAGCAAGGCGCTGGTTGATGTGCTGGGAGACCACATTCAGGTCAGCTCGCATAAGAATGGCATGCACTTTGTCGCTGCACTGGATAAACAATATGCAGATACTGCGGTCTGTGCCAGTTTTAACCAGCTTGGTTATGGCATACACCCCATTTCAAAATGGACTGTAGACACCACTCACAATGGCCTGATCATTGGTTTTACCAACGTGCCGAACAAGAAAGTCGCTGAAGAAACGGCGGTCAAGCTCAGGCACAGCTTTTTGGCGGATTAGATATCGGCCAGCCAGCGCTGGGCGATGCTATCCAGGCTCAGGCGCGCCTGGTCTAACACGGTTGCTTTTAACACCGCGTCGTGGCTTTCCAGCGGTTGTACATCGACAAACACCGGGTCATCGGCACCCATAAATGAAAACGCTGCTGTGAGTGCCGGGCGCAATGCATCCATCTTTTGCCAAGGGCTGCCTGGCCGTAGATCTGCCCCTCTGGTGGTAATAAACAGTATTTTCTGGCGGGATAAATTGCCGGTGGTGGTGCCATCTGCATTCAGGGTATAGGTTAGGTTTAACCGCACCAGGTGATCGATGAAAGCCTTGAAACTCGAAGGCATGCAAAAGTTGTACATAGGCATGGCACACACCAGCATATCCGCCATCAGGGCACGTGCGCACAGTTTGTCAGAGTACGACAGTACTTGTTTCATGGCCAGGCTGCGATCTGTCGCCGGGGTATACATGGCCTCGATAAAAGCAGGTGTCAGATGTGGCGGGGCTTCGATCGAAGTATCCATATAGTCAACGTCGATATCTGGCATGCTTTTCCTGAGCCGCTCGATAAAATAGGCTGACAGCATTTTTGAGCTGGAATGCGCGCGTTTCGGGCTGGCATCTACCTGCATCACTCTCATGCTGGCTATCCTTTTATCAAGTACTCAGGCAAGTTGCCGGATGGTTTTTCAAGCGCATCCGGCAGCTATCAGCGATTAATCTACTGGCATGACTGGTGGCTTGTTTTTGTCTTTAAGCAGCAACACAACAAATTTTGCCGGTTTGGTTTTGCTCGCGTTTCGGCCTACGGTGTGGATATCTTGCGGGCCTTCGTAAAAGCTTTGCCCTGGGCTCAAGGCGATTTCTTTGCCACCTTTGACTGCCATCACGATATTGCCTTCCAGCACATACACAAAACAGTGTGCTTCGTGTTTGTGCGGTGTTTCAACTTCGCCCGGTTTGTAATTGACGGTCAACATGATGACTTCTTTGCCTGGAATATCACCCAGGTCTTTATTCATGACCATGGTCAGGTCAGGCTGGTCATGGCTGCCTTCGTGAGCAATCGCAGCGGTAGTGGTGAGCAAAGCCAGTGAAACGAATAAGGTTTTAAACAGTTGCATGATCAGACTCCTTTTCGAGAGGTGAGTGTAAAGGTCATTATTTGAATGTTTTGGCAGGGTCGGCCAGCCACGCGTCAAAACCGGTATTGCCCAGCAGCGTGTGGTACTCAGGCGTGAGTGTGCTGTCATCAATCTTGAACGTCTGCACATACAATGCGCTTTCATCCGTCACCACTTCACGCGTATCTTTCTGCGCGACTAATGCTTTTCTGGCAAATTCACTGAGGGCGATTTTTTCCGGCCCGGCAATATCGACAATGCCGTTATAGGGTGTGCCGCTGGCGAGCTCAGCGATGGCAGTTGCCACATCGATTGCCGCAAGCGGCTGCAATTTTGCCGAAGGCAGGCGCACCACATTGTCAGCCGTCGCGGCCTGCGCAATCAGCAACACAAATTCATAAAACTGGGTCGCACGCGCAATGGTGTAAGGAATGCCGGAGGCTTGGATCAGGCTCTCCTGTTTGAGTTTTCCTTGAAAATAGCCCGAGTTTTGCAGCTTGTGGGTGCCGACGACAGACAGCGCAATGTAGTGCTTGATGCCCTGGTTTTTTGCCGCCGCAATGATATTGCCCGTGGCTGTTTCAAAGAAGCTGCGTGCCACGTTATCCTCAAAACTCGGGGCATCCGTGGTGTCGATCACAATATCGGCATTCTGCAACACGGCGTCCAGCCCCTCGCCGGTGACGACATCTATGCCCAGGTTACGCGCTGCGACCACGGCCTCGTGCCCTTGCGCTTTCAGTGCTGCAACTACTTTGCTGCCAATTAACCCTGACCCGCCAAATACAACTGCTTTCATGTGTCTCTCCTAAAATTATGATTTGAATGCATCACACTGCACGACAAGAAGCATGGTAAAGAAAAGGAGAGAGTGGCTACAGAGCCATCATTTGCAGAAATGTATGGGCCATGATGAGGGTATTTCCAGGGCAGGGTTCAAGCGGAGCGGGCGCATTGAAAGTAGCCACACGGTTACTGACGGGTTTTACGATGCATGCCATCACTGCACCAGCTATTTTTGTGCGTTAATCTCTACAATGCCATGAGCATTTCTATATGCAGGCACATGTCATGCAGAAATCCATGGTGTATTTCACGTGAAATTGATCGCTATAAGATTCACATAAGATTGACTAAGTAAGCTGGCCACCATGTGATGCAAAGTGGCCTCTAGCAGTGATTCGGCCAACGCAATTGATTGAGAATGATGTATGAAAATCCTATTGATAGAAGATGACCTGATGATAGGCCAGAGCCTGAGCCAGTTTCTCAAAGGCGAAGGCTATGCCGTGAACTGGTGCCAGAATGGCAAAAGCGGTAGCGAGGCAATCAAGGTGGAAACCTATGAACTGGTGTTGTTAGACCTGGGCCTGCCAGACATCAGTGGCCTGGAAGTATTAAACAATATCCGTGCAGCAAAAATCATGACGCCGGTGCTTATCCTCACTGCACGCGATGCGATTGATGACAGGGTCGCAGGCCTGAATGCCGGGGCGGACGATTATCTGGTGAAACCATTCGCGCTGGCCGAGCTGGAAGCGCGGGTCAGGGCCTTGCTGCGCCGGACCACCGGGCACACAAATTCAATCTTATCCAATGGCGAGATTTCTTTAGATACGGTGAGTAAAATCCTGCATTTCCGCGAGGCGGCATTCACTTTGTCTGCCCGTGAATATGCAGTGATATACGCCCTGATGGAGAGCCCCGGCAAAGTCTGGTCCAGGGCGCAACTTGAAGAGCGGCTCTACGGCTGGCAAGAAGAAGTGGAGAGCAACGCGGTCGAGTACCACATCCACCAGTTGCGTAAAAAACTGGGCACTGAGGCCATCATCAATATCCGCGGTCTCGGCTATCGGGTAAAAAAATCATGAAATCCATCCATAGCTATCTATTGCTGTCGCTGATCGCCGCGTTGGCAATTGGCACTTTGCTGGTGGCCTTATTTCTGTACAGCAAGTCAGCGGAAGAGATCAACGAACTGTACGACAGCAATATGAAAGAACTGGCGCATGTGATCAGCACACAGTTCAATGCGCCCACATCCATAGGCTCGGCAGAGATTGAGAGTCGCATGCAGGCTAATCGGGATGCGATCTTTGAAGAGGAAGATTTCCTGATCCAGGTCTGGAATCCCGCTGGTGAGAGGATCTATACCACGCATCCGCGCATTGAATTCCCGCTACAGGCTCAGCGCAAGTTCTTCACGGTGAATTATCAACACCAAAAGTGGCGCGTGTTTACCCTGGAAAGTGCACAAGGCGTGATTCAGATATCCCAACCTCAGGCAGCCAGGCATATTTATATCTGGCAACTCGCCACCGGTTTGTTGCTGCCTTTGTTGCTGCAGATCCCCTTGATAGGATTACTGATCTGGATCGCGGTCGGCAGAAGCCTGAAACCTCTGGATAAGCTTTCAAAAGCCATTCAATCGCGCTCGGCCGCAAGCCTGGAGCATCTGGATATCGAGGTGACCCCGAAAGAAATCCAGCCCGTGGTCAATGAACTGAACAGCCTGCTCACGCGCCTGGAAAACTCCATCGCCCTGCAACGCAACTTCACCGCCAATGCTGCGCATGAATTAAGAACGCCGCTTGCCGCATTGCAATTACAAATCGATGTACTCGCCCGCTGTAAAAACGAGCAGGAGCGGATGGAGGCGGTGAGTGCCTTGCAAACCGGCATAGTGCGTGCCAGTAATTTAGTGGCGCAATTACTGACATTAGCCAGGCTGGGGTCGGAGCAATCTACCCATCAATCTGTGATTGAGCTGAACCAGATCGTCAAACCGATTCTGGAGGCTCACCTTGACCAGGCTGCCGCTAAAAACATCGATGTCGGTTTTTATGAAACACAGCCGCTTTATCTCAATGGCAACGCCGAAGCGATAGGTATTGCCGTGCGTAACCTGATCGATAACGCCATTCGCTATTCTGTCGATAGCAGTAAAGTCGATGTCATGACTTATGCCACTGATTCCAGTCTCGTGATCGAGATACAGGACGGCGCTGAACGGATTCCGGAACCGGAAAAACAACGTATTTTCGACCGGTTTTACCGAGGGGCTGCCAGCCATGGCGTGAGTGGCAGCGGGCTAGGGCTGGCCATTGTGAAAGACGTCATTGAACAACACCAAGGGCAGATCAGGGTTAAATCGAAGCCAGATTTCCCTGGCAACGTATTTGAGATTTCTTTCCCCAACGCACACTTGCCCAAATCGCCATTGAAATAAAGCATCAGTCAGATAAATCAGACAGTGGAATAAATCACCATGCATCCTTTTCTTAAATGTGTAGCCAGCGTCGCTACGGTACTGAGCCTGGGCGCCTGCACGGCAGGGGTGGGTTCATTCAACCGGGCAACGGTTGCGCATGACCTGCAGCAGAGAACCGGCTTCCAGCTGCCAGTCGAATCACCCGTTTCTTCAGTAGTCCTGCCTGAAGGTATCCGCCTGGAACAAGCGCTGGACGTCAATGCGCTAGCGCTGATTGCACTATGGAACAACGCGAATTTCAAAGCGCTGCTGGTAGATATGCAGCTGGCGCAAGCGGATCTGGAGCAGGCGGGTTTACTGCCAAACCCGGAACTGATGTATAGCTTTCAGGTAGCAAACAAGCCATTTAAATATGCGCTGGATCTGCCCATAGAAGCGCTCTGGTTGCGGCCTATGCGCTTAAAAGTCGCTGAAGCCGATGCCAAGCGGGTAAACAATGTGATCCAGCAAGCGGGCCTGGATTTGATACGCGATGTACGCCAGGCAAGTATTGATTTAATCGCCTTGCGCGATCAGCAGGCTATCCAGCGCCAGTCGCAATCCCTGAGAGGTGAAATCGCTAGCCTCACCGACAAGCGTTTAGAACACGGGGATATCTCTGAACCTGAAGCCTTGTTGGCGCGAGTTGAGGCATCGCGCGCCAGCCAGAATGAAAAACGGGCCAGTTATGAGGTTGCATTCGCTGAACAAAAGCTATTGCTGTTGTTAGGTCTGCAAACGCACACGCAGCCGCTGAAAATCAAGGCGGATGCCTATCCGGCATGTGAAACCGCATTGCTGGACATTGATAAAGTGATTGCCGCAACCTTAGATAACCGTCCGGATTTGTTGGCCGCTGCTTCCACAATTGAGACTAACCAGGCCAAGGAAACACTCTCCAGATTCAGCTGGTTGCGCCTGTTAGGCATAGGCGATGCGACCAGTGGCGATAGTGGGCATGTGCTGAGTCCGGCAGTCAGGGTCACAGTGCCACTATTCAACCGCAACCAGGGCAATATCAATCGCGCGACAGCCGAGGTGGAAAAAGCGGAAAGGCAGCGGCAAGCGTTGCTGCAACAGGCGCAGACTGAATTACGGCAACAATTCACCCGCTACCAGCAAAGTTGTACCGAGCTGAACATCCTGACACAACAACTCAAGCCCTTGGCAGACCAGGCGCTGCAATCGGCTCAGGTCTCTTATGACAAAGGGGATATCTCCTACCTGACCATGCTGGAAAGCAGCAAGCAATTGATAGATGCCAACATTCAGGAGGCCATTTTAAACGGGGCGATTTACAAGGCCTGGGCCGAGATGGATCGCGGGAGTGGCAATCAGCTATCGAAACACATTCAGGCTGACCAATTAACCGGGTTTGCCGCGAGCAACCTGACAACAGATAAGTAATGATGATGACTATTAAAACACTCTATTCCGCTTTTAAATACCCCAAGCTTTGCATGGCATTGATGGTTATTTTTGGCATTTTATTGCAGCAGCATTCAGAGGCTGGCAGTCCTGACGCCACCTCAAACAAAGCGGGCAACGCAACCATTGCCTCGCCGGTGAAAGAATCTGCATTAAATAATATCGTGCTCTCCGCAGAGGCCGAGGCGCGGTTGGGAGTCAGTACCGCCAAGGTGGCCAAGCGGGAACTTGCCACCTCCCGGCTATACACAGGTGAGGTCATGATCCCAAGTGACCAGTCTTTAACCATACAAGCGCCATTCACCGGCAGCGTGTCAGCGGTAGGCAAACCTGTGCGACCCGGAGAACAGGTGAAGAAAGGGCAGGCGATCCTGGCACTGACGCCTATGCTGTCGCCAGAAGCCAAGACCAATCTTGAAGTCACCTTAACCGATATGCGCGGCCAGTTAAGCAATGCAGAAACCCAGGTCAACCTGACAAAGATCGCAGCCACGCGTGCGCAAAGGCTGTTTGAAGATAAAGCGGGCAGTCAACGCACGCTGCAAGAGGCACAGGCAGCGCATGCGCAGGCGAATGACACCTTGCATGCCTTGAAGCAGCGACAACAATTGATCATAAGGTCATTAGAGAACAAAGGCACTCAAACCACCCTCAATGCGCCTGAAAGCGGTGTCGTGACGGTATTGAACTTCCAGCCTGGCCAAGTAGTATCTGCAGGGGCGGTTTTGTTTGCGGTCGCTAATCAATCGAAAGCCTGGATACGCACCGCTGTGCCTGTGGGTGACATTGACCAAATGGCCATCCACGATATCGCCGTCATACAAAACTTTTCCAACCATCAATCTGCCAGCGTGACGGCGCTGCCGATGAAGGCGCCACCAACTGCGGTGGTCAACACCTTGACGGTAGACGTGTACCACGCGTTGAACAATAACGCCGCTTTATTCACGCCTGGGCAACGAGTCAGCGTTGCATTAAAAACCAGGGGAACAGCAGTGTTTGAAACCGTGCCCTGGCGCTCGGTGATTTTTGATATCTACGGTAATACCTGGGTATATGAAAAAACCGCCGCGCTCACCTACAACCGCAGGCGTGTCGTCGTTGACCATGTCAGCGGCCAGGATGCCGCACTACAGCATGGCCCGGTACAGGGTAAAGAGATTGTTCACCAGGGCGCGTCAGAGTTGTTTGCGCTTGAAACCGGATATGCCAAATAGCGCTCATTATGTTTAAGAAAATCATTACATTTGCAGTACAAGCCAGGGTCGTTGTGCTCGCTTTGTCCATATTACTGGTCATCATCGGCGCGCAGCATGTGGCACAGGCGCCATTAGATGTGTTCCCCGAGTTTGCCCCGCCAAAAATCGAGATCCAGACAGAAGCGCAAGGGCTGTCGACCGAAGAGGTAGAGGCGTTGATTTCCATGCCGCTGGAAAATGCGCTGAATGGCATGCCGCACATGACGGCGATCCGGTCAAAATCCGTGCTCGGCTTATCTTCAGTTGTGCTGTTGCTGGAACCAGGCAGCAACCTTAAAGAAGCGCGTCAGTTTGTGCAAGAGCGCCTGGCAATGGTCACGCCGACATTGCCTGCGCTTGCCAAACCACCGGTGATGTTGCAATCGCTTTCGTCATTGTCACGCGTGATGAAAATCGGGCTCAGCGCTACTTCTATGTCGCAAATGGAGATGACGCAACTGGCCTTATGGACCATGCGTCCTAAGATCATGTCCATTCCCGGTGTGGCGAACGTCGCGATCTGGGGGCAAAAAGACAAGCAACTACAGGTGCTGATAGACCCGGATCGTTTGCGCAGTGCAAAAGTCACGGTCGAGCAAGTGGCACGTGCCACCAATGAGGCGATGGCCCTGGATTCAGGCGGCTTTCTGGACACGCCCAACCAGCGCTTGGCCGTGCGTTATCAAAGCAACAAGGTCGATCCGGCCAAACTGTCTGAAGCCATCATTGATTACAGGCAAGCGACTCCGGTTAAGATCGCTGATGTGGCGCAGGTGCAGGTCGGTTCACCGCCCATGATAGGCAATGCCATTATCAATGGGCGCGAAGGGCTGTTGCTGATCGTAGAAAAACAGTTGGGCGCAAACACCCTGGAGGTGACGCGCCGGGTAGAAGCTGCGATTGCAGAGATGTCACCCGCGCTGGCAGGCGTGCATGTGGATACGCATATTTTCCGCCCGGCGACATTTATCGAGCGTGCCATCCATAATTTATCCAATGCCATGCTGATAGGCTGCCTGCTGGTCACGCTGATTTTATTTGCATTCATGCGCGACAAGCGCGCCGCACTGATTAGTCTGGCGGCCATTCCATTGTCGTTGCTTGCTGCGGTGCTCGTGCTCACTGGTTTTGGCGTAGGCTTAAATACCATGGTGATCGCCGGATTGGTGATCGCCCTGGGCGAGGTGGTGGATGATGCGATCATAGACGTTGAAAACATTGCCAGGCGCTTAAAGTTGAATGCATTGCTGGATCAGCCGCTGACCCGGTTGCGGGTCGTGGTGAATGCCTCTGTGGAGGTCAGGAGCGCGGTTGTGTTCGCTACGCTCATCGTCATGATCATTTTCCTGCCGGTGCTGGCATTGACTGGCATCGCCGGGGCATTCTTCAAGCCACTGGCGCTGGCGTATATTGCGGCGATTGCGGCTTCTCTGGCGGTCGCCATGCTGATCACGCCTGCACTGGCTTATTTCCTGCTAAAAAATGATACATCTGCGCATGACGACACCCGGCTGGCTGTCTGGCTACAAAGGCACTACCGCCGCTGGCTGAGTCGCATTGTGCCTTATCCTAAAAAGGCCATGGTGATCATTGCTGTGAGTCTGGCGGGTGCCGGCTTAGGGTCGCTGGCCTTAAACCAGGAGTTTCTGCCAGCCTTTAAAGAAACTGATTTCCTCATGCATTTTGTCGAGCGGCCAGGGACCTCGCTGGAGCAAATGAGCCTGATGACCTTGCGGGCAAATAAAGATCTGATGTCGGTGGCAGGCGTCAGGAATTTTGGCTCGCATATCGGGCGGGCAGAAGTGGCTGACGAAGTAGTCGGGCCAAATTTCACAGAGTTATGGATCAGCCTGGATGAAAGCGTGAACTATGAGCAGGCTCTAGGCCAGATACAAAAAGTGATGGATGGTTATGCCGGCATTTTTACCGATGTGCAAACCTATCTAAAAGAGCGAAGTAAAGAAGTCCTGACCGGCACCAGCGCCAGTATCGTTGTGCGTTTGTTTGGTCCCGACCTTGAGGTATTAAGGGACAAAGCGCACGATATTGAGGCAGGCATGGCGTCTATCGATGGCATAGCTGACCTCAAAGTAGAATCGCAAACCCTGGTGCCACAAGTGGAGATCCGCCTCAAAGCGCAGGCGCTCGCGCAATATGGTCTGACTGCAGGGCAAGTCAGGCGGATCACGACCACTCTGCTGAAAGGCTTGAAAGTGGGCGAGATCTACGAAAACCAGAGACGCATAGATGTCGTGATCTGGGGTGCCGAACAGCATCGCGTCGATTTGTCTGCGATCAGTCATCTGGCGCTGGATACGCCGCTGGGTCAGCAAGTCCGCCTTAAGGACGTGGCCGATATCCAGGTGATCCCCATGCCTAATGAAATCAAAAGAGAAGCGGCCTCGCGCCGGATAGATATCACCGCTAATGTTAAAGGCAAATCCCTGAGCGAAGTGGCGCAGCAAGTGGAGAGCAGCGTGCGGGCCATGCATTTTCCGCAAGGCTACTACCCGGTTCTGCTAGGCGAGTACCAGGCGCAAAAAGAGGCCAGTGACAGGCTGTTTGGCTTTGGTCTATTAGCGCTGATCGGGATATTCCTGGTGCTTTACAGCGATTTTAAATCGCTGCGGCTATCACTCATGGCATTTGCCACTTTGCCGTTTGCATTGGTGGGCAGCGTCATCGCGGTCTTCGTCAGTGGCGGCACCATGTCGCTGGGTTCAGTGGTTGGCCTGGTGACAGTGGTTGGCATCGCGGCCCGCAACGGCATCATGCTGTTAAGCCACTACAAACATCTTGAGCAAACTGAAGGCATGCCATTCGGCCTGGACCTGGTGATGCGCGGTGCTCAGGAACGTTTGCTGCCTATTCTCATGACTGCCCTCGCAACTGGCTTGGCACTGTTACCCCTGATCATTAGCGGCAACAAACCCGGTCACGAGATCGAGTATCCGCTGGCCATTGTGATTTTTGGCGGATTAATCACTTCAACCATCCTCAATCTGCTGTTATTGCCATCGCTCTATCTGGCATTTGGTAAACACAAACCAGCAATTGCTTAAAACTTTGACCTTCATCCTATGAGGGCTGGCCGGAAGTGTCATGCACATGACACTTCCACGCTGGCAGCTTACTCCTGAGTCGGGCTTCTATACCTGGCGAGCCAGTGCGCATAAGGCGCTGGCAATACCCAGGCCGGGTTGTCCTGCTTGAGTGCTTTGGCTGCAAAATAGGGCCAATGCGGGTTCTCCAAATGTGCGCGGCCTATCATGGCTAAATCTAATTCTTCATGACGGATGGCATTGTCTGCCAGCCCAGGCGCACCAAAGCCCCAGGCAGAAGAAACCGGGATGCCGGCCTCGTTACGCACGCGTTGAGCCACCGGCGCCAGAAACGCAGGCCCCCACGGGATATTGGTTTCAGGAATAGTAAAACCAACACTGACGCTCAGCATATCCAGGCCGCGCTGTTTCCAGGCCTTGACCAATTGAATCGAGTCGTTCAGGGTCTCTTCGTCTTTGCCATCATATTCAATCACGCCGAATCGCGCGGTGAGCGGCAGGTTTTCCGGCCACACTTCGCGGATCGCTTCCAGTGTTTCTATGGTGAAACGTGAACGGTTCTCAAAACTGCCACCGTAAATATCTGTGCGGTGGTTAGAGTGCGCAGAAGTAAAGCTTTGCCCCAGGTAACCATGGGCAAAGTGGATTTCCAGCCATTCAAAGCCTGCATCCAGCGCACGCTTGGCAGCTGCGACAAAGTCATTCTTTACGCGGTTGATGTCAGCAATGGTCATTTCTCTTGGCACGCGTGGTAAATCGCCGCCAAACGCAATCGCTGAAGGGCCTATGGTTTGCCAGGCGCGCGCGTCATTTTCAGGGATGTGGTCATCGCCTTCCCATGGTTTGTTGGCACTGGCTTTGCGGCCTGCATGCGCGATCTGGATGCCGGGCACGGCGCCTGCCGCTTTGATCGCTGCGGCGATCTCGCGCAATTTGTCTGCCTGCGCATCATTCCAAATGCCCAGGCATCCCGGGGTGATGCGGCCTTCGGGCGCGACACCGGTGGCTTCTACAATCACCAGGCCGCTGCCGCCTCTGGCCAGGCTGGTGTAATGCGCGAGGTGCCAGTCATTGACCACGCCATCTTCGGCCATGTATTGGCACATGGGCGGGACTGCGATGCGGTTTCTGAGGGTGACATCTTTTAATTGGTAACTAGAAAACAAATCAGCCATAAGGAGTCCTTTTAAGTAAGTTTTAAATGCTGTTTATGCGGGAGTTGAATGTGTGCTGCCTGAAACGAGTTGCATCTCGATCACTGCCAGTACCAGCCCGACAAAGACGATGCTCGCGGCGATCCAGCCGATAGAAGTCAGGCCTAGACCCTGTGAGATCACCAGGCCGCCTACCCAGGCACCGGCGGCGTTGCCGATATTGAATGCACCTATATTCATGGCCGAGGCCAGTGTCGGCGCGCCACTGGCTTTTTCAAGGATCTTGATCTGTAATGAAGGCACCGCCGCAAAACCGGCAATGCCCAGTAGCCCTGCCAGGCTGACGACCGCGATCTGATTGTGAGCAAAGAATGAAAACGAGCCCAGAATGGCAATGATGAAAATCAATGCGCCTATCAGGGTGTTATCGAGATGGATATCGGCGAGTTTGGCACCGATGATATTGCCGAGCACCATGCCGACGCCGAATAATAAAAACACGGGGGAGATGGCAGCAGAAGAGAAGTGTGCCACATCGGTGAGTATCGGTGCCAGATAAGTCAGCACGGCAAACAGGCCGGTATCTGCGATGATGGTCAGCAGTAGTCCGGCAATCACCTGCGGTTGCAACAGGGTGGTGATTTCAGATTTTACGTCCACTTTTTCTGCATGATGATCTTTAGGCACCAGGTAATACAGCGCAGCCAGCGCAACCGGGCCTATCAGGGTCACGGCCCAAAAGGTTGAGCGCCAACCCAGCATCTGGCCTAGCCAGGTCCCTGCAGGCACACCTACCACATTAGCCACCGTCAGCCCGGTGAACATCAAAGCAATCGCCAGGGCGCGTTTTTCTTTGGGCACCAGGCTGGTGGCCACCACCGCGCCTATGCCAAAAAAAGTACCGTGCGCAAATGAGGTCACCACCCGGGCGATCATTAGCGTGGTGTAATCAGGTGCAATCGCGCAGATCAAATTACCGGCGGTGAAAATGCCCATTAACCAGAGCAGGGAGTTTTTGCGTGAGAATTTTGCCATCAATATCGACATGACAGGCGCGCCCACAGCCACACCCAGTGCATAACCCGTGATCAATAAGCCTGCCATGGGGATGCTGACCTGCAAGTCACGGCTGACTTCTGGCAACAAGCCCATGATCACGAATTCAGTGGTGCCTATGCCAAATGCGCCCGCCATGAGTGCGTATAAGGCGAGTGGTATACCTTGCGACGAAGTTTCTTTTTTCATAGTAGCTGCTTAAATAGTGCCTGCTTAAAAAGAGTTAGATGAAATTCTATAGTTCGAATATAATCGAACTATAGAATAATATCAAGCACTGTGATAAATTTTAAACATGCGGCAAATTAAACACCCCAGCCTGGAACAGGTAGAGCTGACAGACATCATGTATGCACTGTCAGACCCCACGCGCCTTGAGATCGTCGGGCGGCTGGCAAAGGCTGGTCGCAAGATGACCTGCGGCGAATTCGACCTCAATCGACCGAAATCCAGCATGTCGCATCACTTTAAGATCCTGCGCGCAGCCGGTCTGGTAGAAACCTTAATTGAAGGCACCGAGCATTTGAATGCACTAAGGGAAGCCGAGATAGAACAGAAGTTTCCGGGTGTACTGCACGCAGTTCTGCGTTCGCTTAAGCAAGCGCCATAAGTTTTTACCGCCTGTCAGGATAAATCATCGTCTTGCCTTTCAAGACTCCTCAAGCATGACATACATAAACCTGCGCTTTGGATAACACACTGTATCGAGAAACATAATGGGCAATCTTAAAACCTATTTGATGGCAACCATGGCGGCAGTGTTCTGGGGCGCCAATTTTAATCTGGCCAGGCCGGTACTCGCTGAAATGAGCCCCTATATCGCCGGGGCCAGCCGCTATCTGCTGGCGGCTGCCGTGATGGTGCTGATCGCGCAGTTCAGAAAAGAAGCTTTTTCATTACGCCACTGGCCAGCCTACCTGACCCTGGGTGTCGTTGGTGTGTTCGGCTTTAACCTGTTTTTCTTTCTCGGAATGGAAACATCCTCTGCCATCAATGGTGCCTTGATCATGGCATTGAACCCATTGCTCACCGCCGTGCTGGGCTATTTTATTCTTGGTGACAGGCCGACCAACCGGCAACTGATCGCCTTCCCGGTGGGGATCGCCGGGGTGGTGATCGTGGTATTGGGTGCGGGCGCGCAGCTGAGAGTTTCCACCGGCGATATCTACATTTTGATTGCCACGCTCAACTGGGCGCTTTATAACGTGCTGGTGAAAAAGATGATGCCGAAAAACGTGAGTGGCATCACCAATACTGCTGGCATCATGACCGTGGGTGCACTTGCATTGACCTTAGCCGCAATGTGGCATGGTGATCATTTTGTACAACCTAGCCTGCATGGTGGCGCAGCTTTGTTGACGATGTCGCTAGGCGGTGGTGTATTGGCCTATCTTTTCTGGAATGCCAGCATCTCGCATCTGGGGCCATCCAAAGCGGCCATTTTCATGAACCTGGTGCCAGTCACCACCATGATCATTGCCGCGTTTGAGCATATGCCACCCACGCCTGCGCAATTGTTTGGCGCACTGCTGGTGATCAGTGCAGTGACTTTCAGCTCGGTTTCACTCTCTAAAAACTGATTGAGTGTTTATTCTGCGTTTGAAACTGTGATCAAATGCCAAGGTTAAAGTTTGTTGTGTTCAGAGGGTGTATGTTGCCAATGAGAATCATTATCAATATAATAAATGCTCTGTTGAAACAACCTTTTGTAGAAGCTCTTCCTTGCAGATTGATCTCACAAAAACTAAGCTTTTATCATCATTAATCTTGAATTATAGTGAGCTGATTAATCATGTGAATCGTTATTTCAGCAATCGTCATTTCGCAGAAGATGTTGTGCATGATGTCTACATCCAATTGGCCGAAAATCCTCCTCTGACAGAGATCGGCTCGCCTTTAAGCTATCTCAGAAAAACCAGCCTGAACAGGGCGTTAGACCTGGCTCGGCATGAAAAAGTAAGCCAGAATTACCTGGCTAATTTACCTGTAGAAGACGACATCCATTTTTACGATGGTGCAGCTGCGTTAGCGTTCACCCAGAAAATTGAGCAAATTAAAAAAGTGATTGATGCTTTACCTAAGAAACAAAGGCAAGTGTTTTTGCTGCATCAGTTATACGAGATTCCACAGCAAAAAATTGCAATTGAAATGGGCATATCATCAAACATGGTTTCCAGGCATTTCACAAAGGCGCTTGCTAACATCACCATAGCCAGAAAGCAGCTATCCATTTAGAATAAATGTAGCTGTGTCCCGCAAGACCAATTACTTTCGAAGCTTCATCGAGATGAACACTCACCACAAGCAAGACCCAAACTTCATTGCTGAATCTGACCCGAATATTTCGGATTTATTGCCCTATATAAAAGCGGCTAAGGATAAGTTTCCTTCCCAAGCAGAGCTATTCGCTGAAGTAAATAAAGATAGGGATAGTCGCAAGAACAAGATAAAAGCAATCCAATATGCGGTTGCTGTCGCATTTTGTACTTTAGGACTCTGGAAAGTTAACCCTACTATTTCGAGTGAAACTTACACGACTCAATATGCTGAGAGTCAGCAATTTTCTCTACCTGATGGCAGCAGCGTTCATTTAAATTCAAATACGCATCTGACTGCCAAATTCAGACTCTTCTCCAGGGAATTATATTTGGATAAGGGCGAGGCATCTTTCTCTGTGCAACATGGGATAAGGCCCTTTACAGTCGCAGTCGATCAAACAAAAGTGCTTGATATCGGTACCGTATTCAATATTGCCAGGTGGGATCATGCCTTCATAGCAACCGTGCTTGAGGGCGAAGTTGAATTACAAACTGGAGATCATCAATTGAGGTTAACCTCAGGGCAGTCTCTAAAGGTTTCCGATCTTGGATTTGGCGTGCCATATGAAGCCAATATGGACATGGTGACTGCCTGGCAAACCGGGAAGATAATATTTAACCGCACGGCATTAAAAGAAGCTGTCGCGAATATCCAGCGGTATATAAAAGAGCCAATTCAGTTAGACAGCCGCGTTGAGGACTTGCTCATTACTGGCATCTATGACGTATCCAGCGTTGGACAATTAATAGACAGTATGGACTCAATGTTCCCGGTGAAAGTAGTCAGGTTAAGTGACGGCGAAATAAAAATTCAAAAAAATTAATGTGTGACGTGCTAGTTTCTCTTTAGCTAATCGCCTTATAGATATAGCGACAGACTCGATCGCTGATTTTATTAAGGGAAACCATGACAGCACGTTCCAATTTCCAACTTAGTCATCGAGCTAAGTTGAGACAGTTATCCATCGCAGCATTGCTTTCAGTCAGCATCAATGTCTTTGCGGCATCAGCCAATTTAGATATCGCCGCCCAATCACTAGATCAGGCCATCCTAACGTTGGGCAAACAAAGCGGTGAGAATATTGCATTTCCATCTGAACTTGCCAGCAAGCTTAAAGCCCCTGCTATCAAAGGTAATTACAGTGTTGAGCAAGCGCTGGAGGTGCTATTAAAAGGCACCGGACTGACTACCCAAAAGACACCAGCCGGTTATTCAGTCGTCAAGCAAGTCGAAAGCAAGGCAGAAACGTTGCCTGAAGTGGAAGTGAAAGATCAGGCAGTTAAGGAGATTCCTGCTGCATATGCGGGTGGCCAGGTTGCCCGTGGCGGTAAGGTTGGTTTGCTGGGTAACAAGGATTTGATGGATACCCCGTTCAGTGCTACGCAATATACCTCCAAACTGATCGCAGACCAGCAGGCACAGAACCTCGGCGATGTACTGGTGAATGATCCTTCCATCCGTAATACCTATTCGCGTGGCTCGGGCCGTGACGAGTTCAATATCCGCGGTTTTACGCTGTTTAACTATGATTCCATGTTCAATGGCCTGTATGGTATTTCACCGCGTGACTCCAGCTCCATGATAGGCATTGAGCGAGTTGAAGTACTCAGGGGACCAAATGCCTTGTTGAACGGGATTGCGCCTGGCGGCTCAGTGGGTGGAGCGATCAACCTGGTGCCCAAACGTGCAGCTTATCAACCATTAAACCGCCTGACCTTGTCCTATATCGACGATAGCCAGCTGGCGGCCCATGCGGATGTGGCTAGACGCTTTGGCGCAGACCAGCAATTGGGTGTGCGTGTGAATGCCATTAAAAGTTCGGGGGATACGCCTGTAGATGGCTCTAAGGAAAGACTGGATGCCATTGCAATTGGTGTCGATTTCCAGGGGGAGGGATTCCGTCTCGAAGGTGACCTGAATTATCAAAATCGCCTGACTTATGCCCGCAGTGGCCTGCTGTTTGTGGCGCCTGGCGTCCAGATTGGTTCAGCGCCAGATGCCAGAAGTAACTATTTCCCCAGTTGGACTAACTGGGACAGTAACCAGATTTCAGGCACTGCGCGTGCTGAGTTTGACCTGGCCAAAGACTGGATGGTCTATGGGGCACTGGGTGCTTCAGAATATGATTTCAACAGCTTGCAAACTAGCTGGCAGTTGATCAGTCAGCAGGGGGATATCAGGACCAGACCGACCCGCACACAACAATATGTCAAAACCGTGACCGGTGAGGTGGGGGTCAGAGGTAAATTCAGTACAGGATTCCTGGATCACCAGCCAGTATTGAGCATGACCAGTTATTTTATGGAATCTGGATTTTTATCAAATCGCACTACCGGATTTACTTTTTCAAATATCTACTCACCACAAAACGCAGCTAAACCAGCTATTTCATTAATAGGCAATGTTCCGAAAACTTCGGAAACCACGCTGCGCAGTATTGCGTTGGCCGATACTATGTCTATCCTTGATAACGCAGTGCAACTCACGCTGGGTGTGCGCCATCAAGAGGTGATTGTGGATAGTTATGATCCAGCTACAGGTAGCCGCAGGCTTGATCAACATTATGATGAGTCTAAATTGACGCCTACCGTAGCCTTGATGATTCGTCCCACTGAGCAACTGTCTTTGTATGCAAACTACATTGAGGCACTGAATCAAGGACCCATCGCCCTTCCTCCGGCACCAAATGCAGGACAGGTATTTGCACCAACGGTTTCCAAACAGCGCGAAGCAGGTGTGAAATATGACTTTGGACGATTTGCTACGACCGTGAGTGTGTTCGAGATTGAGCGTGCTACCAGCTTTACTGACCCAGCTACTTCACGGCTGGTGGTAAATGGGCAGCAGCGTAATCGCGGGATTGAATTACTGACGCAAGGCGAAGTGATTGAGCATGTGCGGTTATTAGGCGGTCTTGCATTGACTGATGGAAAGCTGGTTAAGACAGAAGGCGGCACCAACGATGGCAATACAGCACCTGCTGTACCGCGGCAGCAATTTAATCTGGCAGCTGAATGGGACACGCCGATACTGCCTGGATTAACACTTACTGCGCGGATGCTGCATACCGGTGAGCAGTATCTGGATGTTAATAACACGCAAAAAATCCCATCATGGAATCGCTATGACCTGGGTGCGCGTTATGCCTTTACTACCGGCAAAGTACCTGTGACTGTAAGAGGATCAATAGAGAATCTGTTTGATAAAAACTACTGGCTCTCCGCCGCCCGTGAGGGGTTATCAGTGGGAGCGCCAAGAACTGTATTGTTTTCTGTGACGGCTGATTTTTAAGTGGATTAAACAGCTATAAACAGGGATGTAGTGGATAGGGAAGGTTTAACACCTTCCCTTTTTTGTGAAGCATGTAAGGCATTAAAGTGCTTAAACCAGGAGAAACTTGCAGAAAATAGTTAGTCATTTCATCACTCTCACTAACCAATCACAGAGCCGCAGCTTACAAGCAAGTAGGGATTGTGAATATTGCATTTCAATCATACTTGGGACAAGGTAAACGCCTTTAGTTTTTGGCATGCAGGCCGAGACGTCAAGGCATAAGGAATGATGACGATGTTAATCAAAAGAATTCAGGCCCCTGCTGGCTGGGCATTGAAAGCGCCTTTATGGGCTATGCCTACAATTGTTCTGTTTGACGATGGCCCACCACCCACCGGCAAGCGTTATGGCATTAATAGAGCTGTATTGAATTTTGTGGCCGATAAAAATAAGCGTATGAATTAGTACACATCGCGCACATAGCGCTTCTCACTCGCCATGTTTGAGACATAGTCAGCCGCGGCTTCAGCGCTCATATTGCCATGCGTTTGCACAATGACTTTCAATGCCGCATCTACATCTTTAGCCATACGGCTGGCATCGCCACACACACAGAAATGTGCGCCTTGTTGCAGCCATTGCCAGAGTTCTGCACCTTGTTCCAGCATGCGGTGTTGCACATAAATCTTTTCGGCCTGGTCACGTGAGAACGCGGTATCCAGCCTGTTTAATACGCCTTCTTTTTGCAGCGTTTCCAGTTGTTCACGGTAATAAAAATCTGTTGCGGCATGCTGTTCGCCAAAAAACAGCCAGTTGAGACCCTTGGCGGCAGTCGCTTGCCGCTCCTGCAAAAAGGCGATGAATGGGGCGATGCCAGTGCCAGGCCCGACCATGATCAGCGGTGCATCCGGGTTTTTTGGCGGACGGAAGTGGGCTGAGCGTTGCAGGAAGATAGGTACATCCACCTCTTGGGCACGGTCAGCCATAAAGGTCGAGCAGACGCCACCACGGGTCAGATTGTCGCCATAACGCACCGTAGAGACAGTTAAATGCACCTGGTCGGGGTGGACTTTCGGGCTGGACGAAATCGAGTACAACCGTGGTTGCAAGCGCTTTAGAACAGCCAGCCAGTCGCTCGCTTCTACCTTGATGGGGAAGTCAAGTATCAGGTCTATCAGCTGTTTGCCCCATAACCAGTCTTTCAGCCGTGTGTCATCTTCCATCAATAGTGCGAGTGCCGGGCTGGCGCTGCGTTGCTGTACAAACTTCAATATATCCGGTGTAATGCGCGCGATTTCATAGTGATGTAACAGGGCATCTCCCAGCGGCAGCTGGCCATGGTCTTTGACTGTCACCATGGTAGAAGCGGAAAGCTTTAACGCACGCAGCAGGTCACCCACCAGCTCCGGGCAGTTCGTTGGCCAGACGCCAAGTGCATCGCCCGCTTCATACTGGAAGTGTGTATCACTTAAATCAAAGCCAAACTGGCGGATTTCTTTATCTGAACCCTCGGCGTTTAGGCGCTGGTTGATGATCAGCCTGGTACGCAAGGGGTGTTGGCGCGTGTAGGCCGGTGCCGCTGGCATGGTTGCGACATCGTTGGCCGCTTCATCCACTGTATTTGCCATCGCCAGCGCTGGCTGGGTGACGGTGGCAGAAACATGCGCCAATGCTGCCACTGTGCTATCCAGCCAGGCTAAGGCCAGTGCTTCAAAATCCGGTTCGCAGTCCACGCGGTCATTCAGGCGTTGTGCGCCCAGTGCTTCCAGTCTGGCATCCAGTTTGCGGCCAAAACCGCAGAACTGGTCATAGTTGGAGTCGCCAAACGCCAGCACGGCAAAATGGGTATTCGACAGCGAGGGTGCATTCTCCGCTTGCAGGCTGTTCCAGAACTGGCTGGCGTTGTCTGGCGCGTCACCGTCGCCAAAGGTGCTGGTGAGCAGAAGTACTTGCGTATATTTAGCCAGATCTGCCACTTTTACAGCATCCATCGCCATTACTGATGCGTGCAGACCGCTGGATTGGATGCGCTCCGCACATTTTTCGGCAAAACCTTCAGCATTGCCGGTTTGCGATGCCCAAAGAATAGCCACGGTGGCAGCAGCTGTTGCCGGGCTAGCAGAAAAATCAGGCAAGCCGCTAGGGAATTGGTCACCATGCGGTAACCAGCTGCGCGCAAATAATCCGGCCAGCATGCCATTGACCAGCAAGTGTTTGGCCGGGGCAAGTGGTGCGCCTTCCGGCAGCATGGGTACGCCCCCCATTTTGCGTGATTCTTCGCTGCGCAGGCCACTGATAAAGCCTTGCAAATAAAGTTGTTCCTGCGCTTCGAGGACGATTTCAGGCGCGTTATCCAGGCCCAGTAACCTGGCCAAAGCATCGATATCTTTCATGGAAAGTTCCTTTTTGTGCGTGCTTGCCTCACCGGTTGCTATGAGGGCTAGCTCTTCTGTATCTTTGCCCAGCGGCGCAGGGGCGCTGGCAACGCGTGTCATGGTCACGGCGCAAAACTTGAATTCGGGTTGTTGGGAGATGGGGTCAATCGCATCGCTGGTCACGGCATTAATGGTCAGGTCTTCGCCATACACATCATTCCAGTGAAACGGGGCAAAGCAGTTACCGGCCCGCACACGGTCAGTCACCACCGCGGGTAACACGGCGCGGCCACGGCGCGAACGGATTTCAACCAGATCCTTATCCTGTATGGCCAGCGCGGCGGCATCTTCAGGATGCAGCTCTATAAATGGCCCCGGGTTGAGTTTGTTCAGGGTGGGGATCTTGCCGGTTTTGGTCATGGTGTGCCACTGGTGTTGCAGGCGGCCAGTGTTGAGCACAAACGGAAAGTCGTGATCCGGGAGTTCAGCAGGTGCCATGTGCGGGCGGGCAAAGAAAATGCCTTTACCACTGGGCGTTGCAAAAGCAATACGTGGCTGGCTACCGTCTTCGCGCACTTTTAATACCTGGCTGACGCCATCGTTAAGGTAGCGAATCGGGTGTCTGTCATCCTGGCTATCTGGTGAGCAAGGCCATTGCAGTGATGTTTCGCGCAGCTTGTCATGGCTGGCACCACGAATGTCATAGCCTGTTTTCAGGTTGGTTGTGCGTGTGATCTCTGCAAAGACTTCGGCACCACTGTTGTAACTGAAGCCTTCGCTAAAACCAATTTCGCAAGCGACTCTGGCAATGATCTGCCAGTCTGCCATGGCTTCGCCCGGTGGGTTCACCGCCTGTTGCGTCAGCGTCATATTGCGTTCGGAGTTGATCATCACGCCTTCGGCCTCGGCCCATAACGCACCTGGCAACAAAATATCGGCATAGCGATTGGTTTCGGTGTCAAGGAAGGCATCCTGGGCGATCACCAGCTCGGCTTTTTCCAAACCGGCGATCACGTTTTTGCGGTTTGCCATACTGGCGACCGGATTGGTACAGATCACCCAGCAGGCTTTGATTTTGCCGGCCATCATCTGCTCGAACATGGCAACTGTGCCGCCACCGAGTCGGGTGTGCAGGGTACCTTCCGGCACTTGCCATAACTGTTCGATAAACTGGCGGTCTTGTTCTACCAGCACCGAGCGCTGGCCAGGTAAGCCAGGGCCCATATAGCCCATTTCACGGCCACCCATGGCATTGGGTTGTCCGGTCAGTGAGAACGGGCCGCTGCCCGGGCGGCAGATCGCGCCTGTGGCCAGGTGCAGATTACAAATCGCATTGGTGCTCCAGGTGCCGTGGGTGCTCTGGTTCAGGCCCATGGTCCAGCAGCTCATCCAGTTTTTGCTGGTGCCTATCCAGTCTGCGGCCGTGCGGATATCGCTTTCGTTCAGGCCGGTGATCTCGGCGACTTTTTCCGGTGAATAGTCTTGCAGAAAGTCCGGCATGACTTCCCAGCCTTCGGTAAATTCGGCGATGAACTGAGCATCGGTATGGCCATTCTTCACCAGCAGGTGCAGCAGGCCATTGAGCAAAGCCAGGTCAGTCCCTGGTTTGATCTGCATAAACAGGTTGGCTTTATCGGCCGTGGTATTGCGGCGAGGGTCGACTACGATCAGTTTGGCACCGGCTTTGACTCTATCCATCATGCGCAGGAACAGGATAGGGTGGCAATCGGCCATATTAGCGCCGATCACGAAAAATACATCGGTCTGGTCAAAGTCCTGGTAAGAGCCTGGCGGGCCATCGGCACCTAATGACAACTTGTAGCCGCTACCGGCGCTGGCCATGCACAGACGGGAATTGGATTCAATATTGTTGCTGCCCAGGTAGCCTTTGACCAGTTTGTTCGCCAGATACTGCGATTCAATCGACATCTGGCCAGAGACATAAAGCGCAATCGCATCCGGGCCATGCTCGTCCAGAATGGCGCGTAAACGGCGCGCCGTTTCCTTGATGGCGGCGTCTATCCCGGTGCGTACTGATTCCTGCCCGCGATGCTGGCGGACATAGGCGTATTCCAGCCGGCCTGATTCGGCAATAGCCTGTATACAGGTGCTGCCCTTGGTACACAGGCGACCAAAGTTGGTGGGATGTTCTTTGTCGCCATAGACCTTGATCACGCGCTGGGTTTTAGTTGCCGGGTGATCCTCAACTTCCATCACGATACCGCAGCCAACACCGCAGTAGGGGCAGACTGATTTGACTTTAGTCGTCATGCTAGCCTGGTCTCGACCTGCGGTTAAACCTGCACCCAGACTGCGCTATCGCGCAGTTCCACCGGGTAGGTGTGTAAGCGGATATCGGCATCTTCCACGCAGATGCCGGTACTCAGCTGGTAGTGGTGTTTGTAGATGGGCGAGGCAACGACACGTTCGCCGCCGAGATCACCGACGATGCCGCGCGAAATGACATTGGCATCACTGTGCGGATCGTAGTTATCGATGGCGTACAGCAGGTCGTCCTGCAAGCGGAAGATCGCGATCTGGCGGCCATCAACCAGGGCGCATACGCCGGTATTCGGCCAGATATCATCCAGCGCACACACCGCGTGCCATGCACCTGCGGTGGGCAACGCCGTTAAGTTGCCTGTGCTATCAGAGGAAGCTGTTTGTTGTATTTGACTCATGTTTCTACTCCGTGAATTACTCTGTTGGCGCCAGGATAGGAATGACTTTCGCCGGTTTCTTTCCCTGTGCCTGCTGCTTTTCTTCTACCGTGGCGGGACGCATCTGGTCGCGTTCCTTGACGAAGACGATATTGGTATCGCCAGCCATGCTGTTCACAAAGCTGCGGAAACGCTTGCGCACTTCAGGGTCATTGACGGCGGTCTTCCACTCGTCCTGGTAGTTATCCACCACATGTTGCATCTGTGCTTCCAGCTCGGCGCCCAGTTCAAGTGAGTCGTTGATCACGACCTGCTTGAGGTAATCCAGCCCACCTTCGAGGTTGTCGCGCCAGGTGCTGGTGCGTTGCAAACGGTCGGCAGTGCGGATATAGAACATCAGGAAGCGGTCTATCATGCGGATCGCATCTTCTTTACTGAGGTCACTTGCCAGCAACTCTGCATGGCGTGGTTTCATGCCGCCGTTACCGCATACATACAGGTTCCAGCCGCTCTCGGTGGCGATCAAACCCACGTCTTTGCCTTGTGCTTCGGCGCACTCACGCGTGCAACCTGAGACACCGAACTTGATCTTGTGCGGCGCGCGCAGGCCTTTGTAACGGTTCTCCAGCTGCACGGCCAGGCCGACGCTGTCGTCCACGCCATAACGGCACCAGGTAGAGCCGACACAACTTTTCACGGTACGCAATGATTTACCGTAGGCATGGCCGGATTCAAATCCGGCGGCGATCAGCTCTTCCCAGATATTCGGTAATTGTTCGACGCGGGCGCCAAACATATCCACGCGTGCACCGCCAGTCACTTTGGTATACAGCTTGTATTTCTTGGCGATCTGGCCGATGGCGATCAGGCCGTCAGGCGTGACTTCACCGCCTGGCATCCTTGGCACCACTGAATAGCTGCCATCTTTCTGGATATTGCCCAGGAAGTAGTCATTGGAATCCTGCAGCGAAGCCAGGTCTTTCTTCAGAATAAAGTCGTTCCAGACGGAAGCCAGCACACTGGCGGCAGTCGGTTTGCAGATATCGCAGCCCAGGCCTTTGCCATGCTTGTGCAACAGGTCGCCAAAAGTCCTGATCTGTTCCACGCGTACCAGGTGGTACAGCTCTTGGCGCGAGTAGGGGAAGTGTTCGCACAGGTGATTGTTGACGGTCATGCCCAGCTTGACCATTTGTGCTTTCATGACTTGTGTCACTAACGGCACGCAGCCACCGCAGGCGGTGCCGGCTTTGGTGCATGACTTGATTGCGCCTATGCTGCAATGACCAGCAGCCACCGCTTCGCCGATCGCCCCTTTGCTGACGTTGTTACAAGAACACAGCACCGCAGTATCGGGCAACGCATCCACGCCCAGACCAGGTTTCTCCTTACCATCGCTGGCAGGCAGGATCAGGAACTCAGGGTTTTCCGGCAATGCCATGTCGTTGACAGTCATTTGCTGCAAGGTGCCGTATTCATCGGCATTACCGATCAGCACCGCGCCCAGCAGTTTTTTGCCATCTTCGCTGACGACAATTTTTTTGTAGATATTGCGCACTTCATCTGTGTACTGGTAGCTACGGCAACCGTGGGTTTTGCCGTGCGCATCGCCTACACTGGCCACATCTACGCCCATCAATTTGAGTTTGGTGCTCATGTCTGCACCCTGGAAAGTAGATGCAGTTTCGCCTGCCATATGTGCGCAAGCGGTACGTGCCATGTCATAGCCAGGCGCGACCAGGCCGAACATTTCGTCGTTCCAGCTGGCGCACTCGCCGATGGCGTAAATGTCGTGGTCGCTGGAGCGGGAGAAATCATCAATCGCGATACCGCCACGGGCGCCTATCGCCAGGCCAGATTCACGCGCCAGTTCATCACGCGGGCGGATACCGGCGGAGAACACGATCATGTCGGTTTCCAGCCAGGTTTCATCAAAAAACACCATGCGGTGGCGCGCAGTCGCACCATCCACAATCGCGGTGGTATTACGGCTGGTATGTACATGTACGCCCAGGTTCTCGATCTGGCTGCGCAGTACTCGTCCACCAGCTTCGTCCACTTGCACCGCCATCAGGCGCGGCGCGAATTCAACCACGTGGGTATCCAGGCCCATATCGCGCAATGCCTTGGCACATTCCAGGCCCAGCAAACCGCCGCCGACGACCACACCACTCTTGGCAGTTTTACCTGCCGCGGTCATGGCTTCCAGGTCTTCTATCGTGCGGTACACAAAACAGTTTTCGCGGTCACGCCCGGCGACTGAAGGCACGAAAGGGACTGAGCCAGTTGCCAAGACCAGTTTGTCGTACGCCAGGGTGGTGTTATCTGTCAGGGTCACGATATGCTGATGGCGGTCAATATGGCTCACGCGCGCATTCAGGCGCAGTTCCAGTCCGGGGCGGTCATAAAAACCAGGCTCGACCAATGACAGGTCTTCAGCCGTGCTGCCGGAGAAAAAGCTGGAAAGGTGTACACGGTCATAAGCAGGCCGTGGTTCTTCGCCCAAAACCGTGACTTGCAGCTGTGCGGCTTCCAGATCCGGATGGCGTTTCACCAGCTCCTGCATAAAATAATGTCCCACCATGCCGTTGCCGACAACTACTATGCGGGTGTGTTGATTCATCGTATGTTCCCCATCAGATTGCAAGCATGGCACTCGTTCTTTCATGCACATGCTTGCGGTTTAACTAAACTATTTACTAAGCACTATTTTTAAAGCCTAAAGACGAAAAAAGGCGTCCATAGCTTATTCCGCAACTGCCTGATGCACTGCGTAAAAAAGCTATGGACGCCGTTGTCCATAAAGAGATTTCCCAGAATCAGGAATTCTCTTTTACTAAAAATACTCATCGAAATGAACGAGATTTAGTACCTGATAAGCAATTGATATGCCAAGGTGAAGAGTGTTATTTGGACGGATTTCTTAAATAATATAAGTGATTGTTTTATATATATTTAATTTAATCGGGAGCGATGGGCTTTCGAACTGTTAATCGCGACAATCCTTACTTGCACCAATAGCCAGACGCACGGTTATGATGCAAAAAAAGGCGATTGCACCAGAATGGGTCTTCGCCGATAAAAGGCGTTTTTCTGGTGCAGAAGAGTGGTTTCTTATCAGGAAATAAACAGCAGGTAGATCAGGATGACGTTTGCAAACAGTGAGCAGATCGCCAGCCATTGCCATTTCACCAGCCTTGCACGGCCGATCAAGGGTGTGCGGGGAATCACTAATGGCTTCAATTCGCCATGTTCCAGTGCCAGCAACATTTCTTCTGCGGTTTCAAACCGGTCGTCAGTTTTTCTGGCAATCGCTTTAAGAATGACGTTTTCCAGCCAGGCCGGGATCTCGGGCCGGTAACGGCTGGGTTTGATCGGCTCGCCGAAGCGCGGTGTCTGGAAAGGCTCGATCTCACCGTAGGGATATTTGCGTGTCAGCAAGTGGTACAGCGTGACACCGGCCGCATAAATGTCTGCCTGGCGGTCAGCCACTTTGCCATCAAATAACTCTGGCGACATAAAACTGGGCGTGCCCGGATTTTCCATTTGCTCAGGCATGGGCAGGGTAGGGTTCAGGGCGACACCCAAATCGAGGATGCGCAATCGGGTGTCACTGCCGATATGAATATTGGCCGGTTTGATATCGCGGTGCACGATATTCAGGCGGTGCAGCATGCTTAAACCGCGCAATAGATCCTGCCCGATATTCGCCACGCCATTCATGGTGAAATGGTGCCCGGCATCCAGCCTTTGCTGCAAGGTCGAACCTTCATGCCAGGTCATCACATAATAAAGCGCGCTGCGTTGATCAAGTGTGAGCGGCAAGATTTGTGGCACGCATTGCGAGACCACGCGCTTGGCCAGCCATTCTTCATTCAATAAGGCTTCGCAACTTTCCTTGTCATCGGCACGTGAGGGTTGCAGGGTTTTTAATACGAACAGTTGCCCGGCGCCATTTTTGACCTGGTAGAGGATGCTCAGGCGCGAGTCATGAATGACTTTGGTGACGGTAAAGCCGTCGATCTGGCTGCCGACTGCAAGCCTGGGCGGCAACGGCAGGCTGAGGGCATCGGCCAGCATATCGGTCAGGTGATCCTGGCCCACGCTTTCAATATTGACGATGACGGCTGAGGCATTATCCTGGCCGCCTTTTTCAACCGCCAGCGCCGTCAGGTATTCAGCGACCATTTGCGGTGAGCGATAAAGCATCAGCGCTCGGTGGATTTCAGCATCGCCCAGCGCGGCCCATACGCCGTCGCTGACAATCGCATACACGTCACCGGGTTGCAGCAGGCCTTCGGCGTAATCGACTGTCAGCTGGTCATCCAGGCCAACGGCGCGTTTAAGTACGTGCCGCATATCCGGCCTGTCCCAGACATGGTCTGTGGTGAGGCATTGCAAGGATTGTTCACGCAGGCGATAGATACGCGTGTCGCCCACATGCGCGAGCACATAGCGTTGACCGCGCAAGACCAGCATGGACAAGGTTGTCGCCATGCCAGCCATCTTGCTATCCTTGCGTGCCTGCGACAGCACCCACAGGTTGGCGGCTTGCACGACCTTGTCCAGGGCATGTTGTATGGTCCAGGTTTCCGGGGTGGCATAGTAATCAGCCGAGATGCTTCTGGCGGTCATTTCTGACGCTTCAGCACCGCCCGCGCCACCACTGACACCATCGGCAACCAGCATGAGTGCGCCTTTGATGGCCAGTTGTGACTCAGACGGGGTGACGACCGTGACATAGTCCTCGTTACGCGGCCGCGGGCCGATCACGCTATGCTCACCCACTTTAAAAACAAGACTCATAAGCCAGTTATTTTAATCGATATTGAGGTTTGAATTTTGGCCTTGGTTATACCTTGGCTCAGCTTATACCTTGGCCGCCGTCACGCTGGAAGCGCCCCAGGTAGTCCGCCAGCGGTTTTTCACACCGGTCAGGCCTACCAGCGCCAGAATGGCTAATCCGGCAAAAATGATCAGGCCTGTCTGATAACTGCCGGTGATCTGCTTGGAGTAACCCAGGCTGGAAGCCAGGTAAAAGCCGCCTATACCGCCTGCCATGCCGACCAGGCCAGTCATCACGCCTATCTCTTTACGAAAGCGCTGCGGTACCAGCTGGAATACCGCGCCATTGCCCATGCCCAGGGAAGCCATCGCCAATACAACCACGCCCAGCCCTGCAATTTGGGTGCTGATGCCAAAACTCAGTATAAACAGGAAAATGGCGGCGAGTATATACATGGTGCTCAGGGTGCGGATACCGCCTATGCGGTCAGCCAGCAGGCCGCCAAACGGGCGCACCAGTGAACCGGCAAATACGCAGGCAGCCGTGAAGTAACCAGCATGTACCGGGTCCAGGCCATACTGGTCGTGGAAGTAAATCGTCAGCGAAGAAGCCATGCCGACAAAGCCACCGAAAGTCACGCAATAAAACAGCATGAACCACCAGGCATCTTTGTCTTTCAGCACCGCCATATATTGCGATAGTGATTTTGGTGCCGGGGTATCCGGCGCATCTTTGGCAAATACGCTATATACGATCAATGCCAGCAATAACGGGATCAGTGCCAGGCCAAATACATTGTTCCAGCCAAAAGCGACTGCCAGGCCTGGTGCAAATAATGCTGCTAAAGCCGTGCCTGAGTTACCCGCGCCAGCAATGCCCAGGGCCGTGCCCTGATGCTCAGGCGGATACCAGCGTGAAGCCAGCGGCAGGGCCACGGCAAATGCGGCACCGGCAAAGCCAAGAAATACGCCTAGCAGCAAGGCTTGCTGATAAGTGTGTATGCCATGCAACCAGGCGATGACTAATGCAGCCAGCACGATCACTTGGCCGATCAGGCCTGCTTTTTTAGGTTTGAGCTGGTCAACCAATACGCCCATCACAATACGCAGCAGTGCGCCTGTGAGCACCGGTGTAGCAACCATCAGGCCTTTTTGCGCCGGGTTTAGTTGCAGGTCTGCGGCAATTTGCACGGCCAGCGGCCCGAGCATGACCCACACCATAAAGCTCAGGTCAAAATAAAAGAACGCTGAAAACAACGTAGGCTTGTGGCCTACCTCCCAAAAACTCTTTTTCATGTTTATCTCCGGTTAATTCAAAATAGCATATCTGTCACTGGTATCTGCACTTAAGATCTACTTAAATATCGCTCTAGGTAAATATCGGTCAGCGCAAATACAGATCAATTCTTTTTTTAATTGGCATTCACTGCCTGCAAGTATTCAAACTGCTCCAGTGCCTGCAATGTCTTGGCACTATTCGCCATTTTCACCACTTCGCCGACCACGATCATGGCCGGACTTTGCATCTGGTGCTGGTGGCTAAGCATAGGCATGGCTTCAATGGTGCTGACCAGCGCACGTTCATCAATGCGCGTAGCACTTTCTACTATCATGCATGGCATTGCCGGTGACATGCCAGCGGCGATCAGTTCGCGGCTGATATCGGCTAGGTGCTGCATACCCATGTAAATCACCAGCGTGGTATTGCTTGCTACCAGTGCCTGCCATGGCAATGGCCCGCCATCCTGCGTATGCCCGGTCACCAGGGTCACACCGTGATTAAGGCCTCTATGGGTAGCGGGTACATCCATGCTGGCGCAGGCGCTCAGGCCGCTGGTCATGCCGGGAATCACTTCATAAGCAACCCCAGCGGCGCGCAAAGCCAGCATTTCTTCACCGCCACGGCCAAACACAAACGGGTCACCGCCCTTGAGACGTATCACTATTTGCCCTTGTTCAGCCAACGCGATCATCATGCGGTTGATAAAGTGTTGCGGGGTAGACTTGCAGCCGCCACGCTTACCCACGTGCACAATGCGTGCCTGCGGGCAGTGCGTGAGCAGGTCCGGGTTGACCAGGTCATCGACCAGTACCACTTCAGCTTGCTGCAAGGCCTTGATGGCTTTGAGCGTGATGAGGTCTGGGTCACCGGGTCCGGCACCTACCAAATAAATTTTTCCGGCTGTAGTCATGATTTCTTCCTTACATTAAAACAATTAAAACGTGTACATGGCAGTCAGCCATAATTTCTCGGTGTCGTGATAACGACCACGCGTACCGGCCGCATTACTGGTGGTGTTTGCAGTCGCGGCGAACTCATCACTTTCGCTATATTTTCCGTATTCGAATTTGGTCATCCAGTGCTTGTCCACGTTCCAGGTCACGGCTGCGTTCCACTCGGTGCCGTAGCGATTTCCAGTACGGCTGGTGCCACCATTGACAGTGAAGAAGTCTTCGTCGGCATCCAGCACGTGGTAGTCGGCAAAAAACATAAAATCACCGTAACGGTAGGTTGCGGTCACAAAGCTGTCCTTGATACCGGCGCGTGGCGTGACCAGGAATTTATCTACCCAGCCCTGGAACAGGTGGTTAGTACCAAACGGCGTCTGGAAAGCATAGGTGTTGTTATTGCTGGAAAGCAGTTCCTGGTCCAGGCGCAGGTTGAAGTTGTCTATGCCAAAGCCGCCACCCAGTTTGTAATAGTGCGCATCAATGCGGCTATCACCATCTTTGTAGTCGGACTGTTTCGCGTATTCCGCGGTGTAGTGCGCGCGGTAGTTAGGCGTGAAAATATGCGTGCCATCCAGGCGGACGCCTATGGTTTTATTGGATTGATCGGCCAGCAGATTGGTGCCGCCGGCACCGAACCAGGCATTGCCCATGCCCAGGTTTTCAAAATTGCTGAAATAACCATAGCCAACCAGGAATTCGGTAGGTGAGATACGGTAACGCGCATTGACCACTTCCAGGTTGCCGCTGCGTTCGGTCGTGAAGATCTGGTTCACTTTGTTAAAATGCGCAACGAATAATTCGGTATCCGGGATGGTTTTATTGAATACGGAAACGCCGTCAAATACCTGCATGACCTGGCGGAAAGCAATGTCGCCGATAAAACGCACATTATCCAGGTTGACCTGCTGGCGGCCAGCACGCACACGGGTATTCTTGATGCCGGTCCAGTCTACGTAGAGCTGGTTGATATCCGTGTGGTTAGGATCTACCACTTTGGCATATTCGATTTTGCCATTGTTGTTAGAAGCGCCATTGATACGGTAACTGTTACTGCCATCGTTAAAGTCATCTGTTAATTGGCTGACATTGATCAGCTGCGCGGCAAAACTCCAGTTATGGTATGGCGCGGTTTGCCAGCCGATCAGGCTGCGCAAGGTCAGTGCATTGGCATCCCTGAGTTCGCGTGCTGCTGTCGGGTTAGGCGTATTGGCCGCATTGCTAAACGTGCCTGGTTGCAAACCATCCTGGTCTACATACTCATAACGTAATCTGAAACTGGTCATGTTCTTGCCGGTTTTGATGGCATCCAGAAAAGTGTATTCAGGCAGGATTTCTTCTTCTGCCACCACTTGCATACTCGTTGCCGCCATCAATACTGCTAATGTGACTTGACGCAATCGTTGGTAAGCGTTAGTTTTCATGTTGTTGCTCCTTTGCTTAAGTGGGTAACCATACTTCGATGAGGTATGCGGTGCTGATGGGTGGCCGCCTGTCAGCACCATTTCTTATGCTGCCTTTTTGGCGTGCCGTTCGTATAAAAACTTTAATACTTCACTGCGCAGATGCGTATAAGCCGCGTCTTCCACCAGCGCTAGCCGCTGACGCGGGCGCGGGAGATCCACTTCCAGGATTTCGCCAATGGTGGCTGCCGGGCCGTTGGTCATCATGACGATGCGGTCCGAGAGCAGCACCGCTTCGTCCACATCGTGAGTGACCATCACAGCAGTACAACCCGAGCGCGCCATGATGTTCATCAGCTCGTCCTGCAAGCCGGCGCGGGTCAATGCATCCAGCGCGCCAAACGGCTCATCCAGTAACAGCACTTTCGGTTCCATGGACAGCGCACGGGCAATACCCACACGCTGTTTCATGCCGCCCGAGATTTCAGTCGGGCGTTTTTCCATGGCATGGCTTAAACCGACCAGCTCCAGTGCTGCGCTGGTGCGTTCTGCCAGTTGTGCTTTGCTTTCGCTGTCGCCAAACACACGTTCGACTGCCAGGTGAACGTTTTCAAAACAGGTCAGCCATGGCAGCAGGGAATGGTTCTGGAATACAACTGCCCGTTCCGGACCGGGTTGCGAGATTTCACGCCCGGCACAGAACAGATAACCATCCGTCGGCTGCAACAACCCCGCAATCAGGTTAAGTACAGTGGATTTGCCGCAACCGGAGTGGCCGATGATGGAGATAAATTCGCCTTCACGGATAGAAAGGTTAATCTCTTTCAAGGCCTGGAAACTGCCATTTTTGGTTGGAAAAGTCATATTGACGTTTTCAATCAGCACATAACGGTCTTGCATTAAATGGGTCATGATGAGTCCTATCCGGTTATTCGTAGCTGTAGCGATTTGCGATCAGCACCAGCAATTGTTCGAGCAACAAACCGACAATGCCGACGATAAAAATGGCGATGATGATATGTTCCACATTCAGGTTGTTCCATTCATCCCACACCCAGAAACCTATGCCCATGCCGCCAGTCAGCATTTCAGCCGCCACGATCACCAGCCAGGCCGCGCCTATCGATAGGCGTACGCCGGTCATCATGTAGGGCATCACATAAGGCAGCAGGATTTTGGTGACGACTTTCCACTCTGAAAGGTTGAGCACTTTGGCCACGTTCATATAGTCCTGCGGCACTTTGCTGACGCCAACGGCGGTGTTGATGATCATTGGCCATACCGCGGTGATGAAAATCACCCAGATCGCGGCCGGATCAGCCGCTTTGAACACCAGCAGGCCGATCGGCAGCCAGGCCAGGGGAGATACCGGTTTCAACAGGCTGATGATGGGCGCGGCCATGCGCGACATAAACACATAACGGCCAATCACAAAGCCCATCGGGATGCCGACGATCGCAGCCAGGGCAAAACCGGTTGCCACGCGTTTCAGTGAGCTGAGGATGTTCCAGCCTATGCCCATGTCGTTAGGGTTGTTGATGTAAAACGGGTCGCTAAACAGTTCTACAGCCGAGTGCCAGGTCTTCACCGGCCCAGGCAAGCCTTGTGTGAGGGCTGCCACGGTGGCCCAGATGGCACCGAATATCAGCAAGCCGATCACAGGCGGCAACAACCATTCAAACATGCGTTTGGCGGTTGCCGCCCATGTGCTCCGCAGCTGCAACGACTGAGTGGCTGCTGTAGCTGTGGTCGAGAGAGGGATAACCACAGCAACAACGGGTTGAGCAGGCGCTGCTTGCACAGCGTCCTCGCTGGTTTGTATCATGTTTTCCTTGTTAAAGCTGACGACACTCATGGTGACTCTCCTTAAGAATTAAGCTTTAACCTTGAAGCTGTTGGCATAGGCTTTCGGGTCTTTGCCATCCCACACCACGCCATCAATCAGCTTGCTGCTGCGCATAGGGTCGGTCGGCACGCTAATGCCCAGCGCCTTGGCGGCTTCGGTATAGATATCGATCCGGTTGATCTTTTTCGCCACGGCCAGGTAGTCAGGGTCAGACTTCAGCAAGCCCCAGCGTTTGTGCTGGGTCAGGAACCACATGCCATCTGACAGGTAAGGGAAGTTGACCTTGCCGTCGTTGAAGAACTTCATGTAGTTCGGGTCTTCCCATTTTTTACCGATGCCATTGTCGTAATGGCCGAGGAAGCGACCTTCAATCACTTCTTCCGGCGCATTCACATAAGCTTTACCAGCGATCAGCTTGGCGACTTCAGGGCGATTTTTGGTGGCGTCAATATAGCGGCAGGCTTCCAGGATGGCTTTGGTCAGTGCCAGTACCGTATTCGGGTGTTTGGCTGAAAAGTCGGCAGTGGTGCCCAGGGCTTTTTCCGGGTGATCGGTCCAGATATCCTGCGAGGTCGCAACCGTAAAACCTATCTTGTCGTAAATCGCACGTGCGTTCCACGGTTCACCCACGCAGTAGCCATCCATATTGCCAATGCGCATATTGGCGACCATTTGCGGTGGCGGCACGACGATGGTTTTCACATCCTGCATCGGGTTGATGCCGTAAGAGGCCAGCCAGTAATACAGCCACATGGCGTGCGTGCCAGTGGGAAAAGTCTGGGCAAAGGTGAAGTCACGGTTTTCGTTATCCAGCAGACGCTTTAGGGTGCCGCCGGTGGTGGCGCCTTTTTCTTTCAACTGGTTGGCCAGCGTGATGCCCTGGCCGTTGTGGTTCAGCGTCATCAGCAGGTTCATGTCTTTTTGCTGGCCGCCTATGCCGAGTTGTACGCCATAGAGCAGACCATACAGCACATGGGCTGCATGCAACTCGCCGTTGACCAGCTTGTCACGCACCCCGGCCCAGGAAGCTTCTTTCGAAGGCACGATCTTGATGCCGTATTTTTTATCGAAGCCCATTTGAGCGGCGACAATGATAGGCGCACAGTCGGTGAGCGGAATAAACCCGACTTTCACTTCAGTGATCTCCGGCGCGTCCGAGCCAGCTGCCCACGCCTGGCTGCGGATGCCGGAGGGCACCATATTCATCATGGCGGCAGCACCAAACGCGCCGGCCAGGGTATGCATAAAGAAATGACGGCGCTGGCTATCTACAGCTTCGGGCTCAGGCAGTGTAGTGGTAGGCACAAGGTGATCATTCGCTTCTGGTTTTTTGTGATCGGAACTGCTCATTTCTGCTCCTTGAAAATAAATGAATATGGAAAGTGAAAAACAAAAAAGGCGTCCTGATGGCATTGCTTTCGCGATACCATCAGGACGCCTTTGTCCTTGAAGTCCATTCAATTCAGTTTCACACCTGGTCACATCCCAGAGCCATTATCGCCGTTGACAATGGCACCCGTTTCCGTGGTGCTTAAGTGTCATCTAGCAAGCGGTATGCCAACTGCAAAAATGTGGGAAAAGTGCGGGATTCAGAAAGAAAAACCCGCTGCAAGGGCGGGAGAAGGCCGTTTTGAGCGGGATGCATCGCACTTATTCAGTGCGCATGCACCATCAAATAGAGCGCTCAGGAGGGGAGTTTTTGTTGCGTCAGTATATTTTCAGCGACATCGATAATCTTGCGTTTTTGCTCCATGGCGAGGTTGCGCAAGGTCTTGTACGCTTCCATCTCATCAATGCCCAGCTTGCTCATCAGCAGGCCTTTGGCGCGTTCAATCTGCTTGCGTTCTGACAGGGCTTTGCGCGTATCCGACAGTTCACTCTCCATATCGGCGATCTGACGCGATTGCTGCTGTAACAAGCTGATCATGGAAGTCATCGGGTACGCTTGTGCGCTGTCATGCGCCTGAAAACTGAGCGCACTTTCGACCGGGATAGATAGATTAAAGAAGGTGCCATCCAGGGTCGCGCTGGGGGAAGCTTTATTGGTGATCGCCTGCAAATATTCCTGCGTATATTCAAGGTCGTGCTTGGCTTTGTGCGCTAATATTTCCAGCATGTCATGCATTTTCTCGATCAGTGCACATTGCAGTTGCCAGATGCTGGTCTGCTTTTGCGAGCATAAGTCGAACCAGATATCTGCATCACTGGGTTTTAGCGGCTGCTGGTCTTTGGCAGAAGTGAGCTTGCCGCGCAGTTGCTGATGCTGCTGGTAAAAGCTGGAGGCCTCTAAGGCAGCCCAGGCGCTACGTAAATCCTCATTGCCAAACTGGCAGAATAATTCGGTATGGCGGTCTTGCTGCGCAATCAGTTCCAGTAAGCGCTGCTGATGCGCCAGTTGCACACTGCCGGAACCAAAGATATAAGAACCTACTGCGCGTTCCTGACCGGCGAATTCCTTGGTTTGCACCAGGTTGTACAGCGTGAGCAGACAGGTGGAGATCTTGCTGTTGACCGAGCTATCCGAGATTTCAAAGATCAGCGCGATCAGGCTGCTGATCAAGCGGCTGTAAGATTCAATACAATCTGCAAACGAGATTTTCTGCAACGTCACCTGGTGCCGTAAGGAAGTCAGCTCGTCAAAGCCCAGCAATATCCATGAAATCAATGTCAGCTGCCTGGCGTCAGTCAACAGGTCGAGGTGTAAATGTTGTTGCAAGGCCTGCCTGAAATCTGCTTCTGTGGCCTGGTTGTGGGTGATGATATCGGCACGCTCAGGCGCAAATCGTTTGCCGGCAGACGCCAGGTAAAGGCAACTGGCGCCACGTTCTGCCTGGATCTGGTGAATGATCTGGCCTATGCTTTCGACAAATTGGATGCAGGTGTCCAGGCGTTCAAGCTCTTCGATATGCCTGATTTTTGCCAGGACTATGGTTTTTTCGGGGGAGATATCTGTACTCATCACAATAAATCTAAGCAAAAAATGTGCACGTTTCGGGCGTGCACAGGTGTTTATTTAAAACGGGTCAGGCAGGCTGGTGAAAATAGGGTGTTTGGACTAGCGTTGGCGCGCATGCGCTGGCAAAAAAACTAATGCCAGCCGCCACCCACCACTTTGTACAAAGTCAGTTGGCTGGCAGCATCACTTAACTGCAAGGTGACCAAAGATTGCTCGGCAGTATAAAGGGTTCTTTGTGCATCGAGTACTACCAGATAGCTATCGACGCCGTTTTTAAAACGGGCATCCGCCAGCATAAAGGCTGCGGCTGCGGCATCGGTCAGTGATTTCTGTGCTTCCAGCTGGCTTTGCAAGCCTTCGCGTTGCACCAGCACGTCAGCCACTTCCCTGAACGCGGTTTGTACGGTTTTTTCATATTGCGCCAGCAGGATCTGCTGGTCTTTTTCGCCTATGGTGAGGTTGGCGCGGTTACGGCCAGCATTGAAAATCGGCAGACTGATCTGCGGCACAAACGTCCAGATCCCGGAGCCGGTGCGGAACAGGCCATTCAATTCGGTGCTGGCAGTGCCCACAGTCGTCGTCATGCTGATGGTGGGGAAGAACGCCGCACGCAAGGCGCCGATATTGGCATTGGCGCCCTCAAGCAGATGCTCGGCGGCACGCACATCCGGCCGTTGCTGCAAGGTTTTAGAAGTCACCCCGCGTGGTAATTGTGTGACAAGTGCCACGTTTGCCAGCGTGCTATCCGGCAACCAGGCAGCCGGCACCATGCTGCCAGCCAGCAGGTTAAGCGCATTGGTATCCTGCTTGATCTGGATATTGTAAGTGGCGACAGCCACCCGCGCATTATCCACGCTGGTCTGCAACTGCTTCAGGGTCAGTGCATTGGCCACGCCCAGGTCAAACATTTTCTGGTTGATCTCGTAAGTATTTTGCTGACTTGTCAGCGTTTGCTGGGCAATCTCCAGCCGCTTTTTATCAGCTGCCAGCGTCAGCCAGGCAGTGGCGATTTCAGCCACCAGGCTGATCTGCGTGCTTTTGCGGTTTTCTTCCTGTGAATAAAAGGTCTGTAATGCCTGTTCGTTTAAATTACGCACGCGGCCAAACAAATCCAGCTCATAAGCGCTAAACCCAACCGTGGCCCGATAGACGTGCGATACATTGCCGCTGCTATTGTTGCTGGCTGCGACCGTACCGGCTGACACATTGCCGTTATTGCCGACATTCGACATGCCTTTGGAAGCGGTTTCAGACAAGGTGGCAGCCACGGTAGGAAACAGATTCGCGCGCTGCACCTGGTATTGCGCCCTGGATTTTTCGATATTTAAAGCAGCCACGCGCAAGTCACGGTTATTTTTCAGGGCAAGGTCTATCACCTGCTGCAAGCGTTTATCGGTAATAAACGATTGCCAGCCGACTTCAGTCAATGGTTTCTGCTTAATGGCAGGCGTGCCCAGGGTTGCAGGCACTGGCGCTTCTGGCGGGCTGTAAAACGGCGCCAGGTTGATGCAGGCTGTCAGCAACAGCGTGCCAGCGACCAAGGCCAAGTATTTTACAGGCAGCATAAGATTCAGTTTAATCAGCTTGATCATGCGGTATTCCCCGTTTGCCCAGTTTCAGCCTGGTAAGGAAACAGCGTGCGTATCAACACATAAAATAAGGGCACAAAAAACACACCCAGGAAAGTCGCAGTCAGCATACCACCCAGCACGCCGGTGCCAATCGCCTGGCGGCTGACTGCGCCAGCGCCATGGCTAAAGGCCAGCGGAATCACACCAAAGATAAAGGCCAGCGAAGTCATCAGGATAGGACGCAGGCGTAGTTGCACGGCTTGCAGGGTTGCTTCGAGCAAGGGTTTGCCTTGTTCTTGCAGGTGCTTGGCGAATTCGACGATCAAGATGGCATTCTTGGCCGCCAGGCCTATGGTGGTGAGTAAACCCACCTGGAAGTAAACGTCTGCGGTCATACCACGCAACGTAGTGGCCAGCACAGCGCCCAGAATACCAAGTGGCACTACCAGGATCACCGAGAATGGCACCGCCCAGCTTTCATACAACGCAGCCAGGCACAAAAACACAAATATCACAGAGACGGCATACAGCAGCGGCGCTTGCGAGCCGGATAATCGTTCCTGGTAGGATTGCGCACTCCACTCATAGCCTATGCCTGCAGGTAATTCTTTAATGATCTCTTCGGCAATGCGCATGGCTTCGCCAGTGCTGACGCCCTTGGCGGCTTCACCGACGATTTCGATGGAAGAGATACCGTTAAACCTTTCGAGCAAAGGCGAGCCCGTCACCCACCTGGTGCTGGAGAAGGAGGAGAACGGCACCATTTCGTTAGTGGTGTTACGCACATACCAGCGATCGATATCCTCAGGTTGCATGCGAAACGGCGCATCGCCTTGCAGATAGACTTTTTTCACGCGGCCCTTGTTGATAAAGTCATTCACATAGGTGCCGCCCATGGCGATAGACAAGGTCGAGTTGATATTGGCCGTGGTCAGGTTGTAAATGCCAGTTTTCTGGTCGTCGATATTCAGGCGGAACATAGGCGTATCATCCAGCCCGCTGGGACGCACGCGATTGAGCTTGGGATTATCTGCCGCCACTTTGATAAAGTGGTTCCTGGCTTCCAGCAGGGCCTGATGCCCCAGGCTGCCGACATCTTTCAACTCCAGCGTAAAGCCTGAACCCTGGCCGAGACCACGTACGGGAGATGGCTGGTTGACGAACAATTTGGCATCCCGGATTTTCGAGAACGCTTTGGTCATCTGGTCCGCCAGTGAGGCGGCATCCTGGCCTTCGCCACGCAGTGACCAGTCTTTCAGACGTATAAACGCCCGCCCGGTATTCTGGCTGCCACCGCCGCCCTGGCCCAGGCCGGCGATGGTTAAATACTCATCAATCACTTCAGACTGGCTATCCAGGTGGTGCTCGATTTGCCGGAGTACGCGCTGCATGCGGGTATCGGTCGCGCCCACCGGTAGTTGAATCTGGGCCGTGAGTACGCCCTGATCCTCAGTGGGCAGGAAAGAACTCGGCAAACGCATAAACAACACAACCAGCACACCAATGATCGCGGCATAGATCACCATGGTGAAGGTTTTTCTATTGAGGATTTTCTCAACGATTGCCTGATAGCCATCAGCAAACTTCTGGAATGCCGGGTTGAACCAGCGGAAGAACCAGCCGAAAAGGCCGCCGGTTGCGTCATGGCCCTGATGTGACGGCTTGAGCATGGTGGCGCACAGCGCAGGGGTCAGGGTGAGCGCGACCACCACAGACAGCAGCATGGCGGAGACGATGGTGATGGAGAACTGGCGGTAGATCACACCAGTAGCGCCGCCAAAAAACGCCATGGGGATAAACACCGCGGACAGCACTAGCGAGATCCCGACTAGGGCACTGGTGATTTCACGCATGGATTTCTGCGTGGCTTCCTTGGGCGCAAGGCCTTCTTCACGCATGACGCGTTCGACGTTTTCAACCACCACAATGGCATCATCGACCAGTAAGCCGATCGCCAGCACCAGGCCGAACATAGTCAGGGTGTTAATGGAGAAACCAAATGCGGCCAGCACCCCAAAAGTACCCAGCAATACCACAGGCACTGCAATCGCCGGGATCAGCGTGGCGCGCAGGTTTTGCAGGAACACATACATGATGATCACCACTAACAGGATCGCCTCAATCAGAGATTTGACCACTTCCTTGATAGAAATGCGCACAAACGGCGTGGTGTCATACGGGATATGCACACTGAGCTTTAACTCAGGCGGAAAGTAAGGGGTCAGCGCGGCCAGCTTATCTTTGACGGCTTGTGCCGTAGATAACGCATTGGCACCGGAAGCCAGTTTGACGCCAAAGGCGGCCGATGTCTTGCCATTGAGGTTAGCCACCGGCGTGTAACTCTCGGCGCCTAATTCAATGCGGGCAACATCAGATAAACGCACGACATAGCCATCTGCGCCAGACTTGACGATGATCTGCTTGAACTGGTCTACCGTCTGCAATTTGCTGCGTGCGGTGATCGGGGCGTTGAGTGATTGCCCTTGCACGGCAGGCAGCGCGCCTAACTGGCCGGAAGACACCTCAGTATTTTGCGCCTGTACGGCGGCTGAGATATCAGAAGGGATCAGTGTGTATTTTTGCAGCTTGGCCGGGTCCAGCCAGATACGCATGGCATAGCCTGAACTTAGCGTCTGCACATCGCCCACGCCATCCAGGCGGCTGATCTGGTCTATCAGGTTGCTGGAGATATAGTCGCCGATATCAATAGCACGTACGGTCGGGCTATCAGACATCAATGAAATCATCATCAGAAAGTCGATGCCGGTCTTGGCCACCGTCACGCCCTGGCTTTGCACGATCTGCGGCAAACGTGGCATGGCTTGTTGCAGTTTGTTCTGCACCTGCATCTGCGCCACATCCGGATTAGTCCCGGCATCAAAGGTCAGGCTGATGCTGGCCGTGCCGGAAGATGTACTGCTGGCCGACATATAAGTCAGGTTATCAATACCCTTCATGTATTGCTCTATCACCTGGGTGACCGAGTTTTCTATGGTATCGGCAGCGGCACCGGTGTAAGTCGCGCTAATCGACACCCGCGGCGGGGCGATATCCGGATATTGCTCCAGTGGCAGCCATTGAATCGAGCCTATCCCTGCCAGCATGATGACAATCGCAATCACCCAGGCAAAAATCGGTCGTTGAATAAAAAAAGCAGCCATGTATACAGTCTTTTAGTATGGAGTCAGCGCGCTGTGAGTCAGTGTCTGGGAATCGCTTAACGCGGCTGGTTGCTGGTAGCTGGCGAGGCAGTCGTTGCGGGCGAAGTAAAAGGCACCGCCTTGACCACATTGCCGATGGAGATGTTTTGTACGCCATCCATAATCACGCGCTCACCGGCTTGCAGGCCTTTAGTCACGCGCCATTCATCGTTTTGCGTGCCATTGGTTTCTATGGTTTTTTGCTGGACTTTCTGCTCGTTATCCACCACTAATACCGTTGGCTCACCGCGCGTATTGCGTGTCACGGCGCGTTGCGGTACCAGAATCGCGGCCTTGTCCTGCGCCATATCTATCAGGGCATGCACATACATGCCAGGTAGCAGGATACCTTCCGGGTTAGGCACCACCGCCCGTAACGTCACCGCGCCGGAAGCCATATTCACACTCACCCCGCTGAATTTGAGTTTACCGGCATGTGCATAGGGAGTGCCGTCTTCCAGCACTACCCGCACCGCGACTTCTTTTTGTGCATTACCAGTCAGCTTTCCGGCGGCGATATCGCGCTTGAGTTTCAATAGATCACTGCTGGACTGGATCACATCGACATAAATCGGGTCCAGTTGCTGCACGGTGGTCAGGGCGGCTTCCTGGTTGGCTGTGACCAGTGCGCCAGGAGTAAAGGCAGAAGTAGACACGAAACCGGTGATAGGCGCCACCAGCCTGGTGAAGTCCAGGTTGATCTTGGCCGTACTCAGAGCGGCCCTGGCCGCCGCAACATCAGCTGCACCTTGTTGCAGTGCGGCCTGGCTATCGTCATTATCCTGGCGGCTGATCGCGTTGATTTTGACCAGTTCTTTATAACGGTCCGCCTTCAGTTTCAGGGTGATCAGGGTGGCTTCGGTTTTTTGTAGCGCTGCCAATGCGCTTTGGTAGCTGGCCTGGTAGGGCGCTGGTTCGATCTGGTAAAGCAGGTCGCCCGCCTTGACGCGCGCGCCTTCGGTAAACGCACGCTGGCGGATAATCCCGCTGACCTGGGGGCGGATCTCCGAGATCATGAAAGCGTTAGTACGCCCAGGCAGGTCTGCCACAATAGGCTGGGTCACCTGCTGCAAGGTGATGACGCCGACTTCAGGCGTTTTTGGCGTACGATTCTTGGCGTTGTCGTTGCTGGAGCAGGCGATCAGGCTCAAGCTGATCAGACACAAGCTGCTACAGCGGCGCCATGAAAATAAGGGTGGGGAAGGGTTCATAGAAACTGTTTTCAAATCGTTATTTCAATCGTTATTTCAATCTGACAAGATTCTACGGTTTTTTATTATATATAAATGTAACGATACGTATCCGCGCCTGTTGCGGGATACAATTTAGCAGAATTTGCTGGGATAGCAACGGGAATAAAAAATCCGGGCCTTGGTATTGGCCCGGATGCGGTTTTTTAAAGAGAAATAGTCTTAGAGGATATGCCGCTCAAAGCGCTGCAGTACATGGGCAGACATGCCCTTGGCCAGCTCTTCTTCCCCAAAAAACACCGTATCGCCGACTTCTTTTTGCAGGCGCTGATATTCGTCTTCGTGATGGGTACGAATCACCACTTCAATATCCGGTTTCAACTGCTTGGCGATGTCGACGATTTTACGGATATCCATAGAATCAGGCGTGGCGATGATCAGCATGGCGGCATTGGCGATATGCGCCTGGATCAACACCATGGGGTCAGCCGCGTTACCGGAGACTGCAGGCTGGCCTTTTTTGCGCAATTTTTCCACCAGTTCGCGGTTCTGTTCAGCCACTACAAAAGGGATGTTGGACGCTTCCAGCGACATGGCGATGCGTTTACCGACCCGTCCATAACCGACCAAGACTACCTGGCCTTCGAGGAATTTTCTTTCAGTGGTCATCGGCAATTCACCATACGGGTCCATGCGTTGCGCCAGGCGGCGCGCGACATCCGAATTATCGACCAGCCATCTGGAGAACGGCTTGATCGACGCAAACACCAGTGGGTTCAAGGCGATTGAAATCAGGGCGCCAGCTAATACCAGGCTCATGGCGTCTTGGGATAGCAACTCCAGTGACACGCCCAGGCCCGCCAGGATAAACGAGAATTCACCGATCTGCCCCAGGCTGGCGGCGACTGTCAGCGCTGTATTCAACGGGTAGCGAAGGGCCAGTACGATGGCGACCGCTGCCAGTGATTTACCGACGATGATAATGCCCACCACCGCTAATACCTGCATCGGTTGCTTGATCAGGATGCTCGGATCAAACAGCATGCCCACCGCGACAAAAAACAACACCGCAAACGCATCACGGAAAGGCAGGGAGTCTTCCGCAGCGCGGTGGCTGTATTCGGATTCGCGCATGATCATGCCGGCAAAGAACGCACCCAGTGCGAATGATACGTGGAAGAGTGACGATGCAAAAAAGGCCACGCCAATCGCCACGGCGATCACGGTTAAGGTGAACAGCTCACGTGAGCCTGTGCCTGCCACATACCACAACAACCACGGTAATACCCGGCGGCCTACCACCAGCATCACGGCCACAAAACCGGCGATCTCCAGCATGGTCATGCCTATGGTTTCCCAGATGGAACTGGCACTGGCCGCTTCACCCTGGCCACCCAATACACCCGCCAGCGCTGGCATCAGCACCAGTACCAGCACGGTGACCATGTCTTCCACTACCAGCCAGCCAACGGCGATCTTGCCGTTCATGCTTTCAAGGATGCGCCGGGATTCCAGCGCTTTCAGCAGTACGACGGTACTGGCACATGACAGTGAAAGGCCAAACACCAGCCCGTGCCCCATGCTCCAGCCCCAGTAATGAGCGACCAGCATGCCTAGCAGCGTTGCCAGCGTCATCTGCACCAGGGCGCCGGGTAGTGCAATGCGTTTGACGGACATTAAATCCTGAACCGAAAAATGCAGACCTACGCCAAACATCAGCAACATCACGCCGATTTCAGACAGCTGTGAGGCAATTTCCAGGTCGGCAACAAAGCCAGGCGTGGCCGGGCCTATCAGTATGCCGGCGAACAGATAGCCGATCAGTGCCGGCAGTTTGAGTTTTTCGGCGATGAGTCCAAACACCAGCGCCAGTGCAAAGGCAGCGGCGATGGTGGTTATCAGGGAGAGGTTATGATCCATAAGGCGTGTTTTTCTTCTGGCAAATTGATAAGGCTTTTTATTGAAGGCTTTTGTTGTAGCCTTTTAGATGAAGGCTTTTATTATAAGTTTGAATGACTGACCATGGTCATCTTAAAAAGTTGAACATTTTTTCAAGGAATTTCTGTTTAACTGCTTCTTCGCTATCGTACGTTGCTACTCATCTAAAAGGTGCAATCCGTGATACTGAGGCTAACAAAAAGCATGCCTGCTGTCTTGTACAGAGAAGGCATCACATCATTTGATGCGCGCCCAATAAGGCTTACGAAGTCGCACTTAAGCAAAGCATTCTTAAATTTACATAAATGTATTTAGCGCACATCTTGCCGCATGCGGTAGCAAACCGTCAATGTTTTATATGTGTAAGACAGCCCTGATCCATGCTCAGGACGATGCGGGATTGTTCTAGCTGGACAGCCGTTGCAGACCGTATTCACACAATTGTTCAGCCTTCTGCCAGCGTTGTTCTTCCGGCAGATTGCCAAAATGCACGATGCTGAAAACACCTTCAATAATCGACTGGCAATACAGGCTGACCAACTCAAAGTCTACGTCAGGTTTGATCTCGCCAACTGCGATGGCCTGTCTGAGCAGTGCATCAATCTGCGCAATGCGTTTTTTCTCCCATGCATAGCGCAGTTGCAATAGTTCAGGGGAATCATCAATGCCGACATACAGAAAAAACAATACTTTCTGGGTAGAGCTGGGTTCTATGTAACTACAGATTTCTTGCAGGCAATATTCTTTCAGGTTGACTAACGGGCTTAATGCCGCATCCCCCTGAAACGGGGTCACCTGGTCGATCACGCGTTCTGCCATGGCGGTGGCGACTTCCAGTTTGCCTTTGTAATGCCCGTAGACGGCGCCGCGCGACAGCGTCGCCGTCCCGGCGATATCCGACATCGTCGTCAGGGTGAACCCCTGGCGATAGAACACCGATTCCGCTGCGTCCAGAATCTGGTCACGGGTTTTTTGGGCGTCCTCTTTGGTTTTTCTGGCCATGGCAAATGCAATGCATAGAAAATAATATCTGCTATCATAGCAAAAAATAATTAATCAGTCACGATTGATTAATTAAATGGCTGCAGTTAGAATAAGGGCCATCTGTATTCAAAGGCATGTGTATGTCGCTATTCCGGTCTGGCTCCACTTTTCTATTTACGGCCTTATTGTTAGCCGCCTGCAGCAAGCAGGAAAACGCTGCCGAAGCGCAAGCAGGTGCGCCTGAAGTTGAAGTGGTCAAGGTGCAATATGCCGAGATCCCTGCTGAAGTGGAGTTGCCGGGGCGGGTGGAAGCCTACCGTATTGCCGAAGTGCGGGCACGCGTGACTGGCATCGTCGCCAAGCGGTTATACCAGGAAGGGCAAACCGTCAAAGCCGGGATGACCTTGTTCGCTCTGAACCCCGAACAATTGCAGGCGGCGCGGCTGGAAGCCGAAGCCGAACTGGCGAGGACTGAAGCGAACCTGGCCAATGCCAATGACAAGTTGCAGCGCTATCAGGCACTGGTGAGCGACCAATCGGTGAGCCAGCGCGATTACCGTGCAACCCAGGCCGAGGTGCAACTGGCCAAAGCAGAAGTGGCAGCGGCGCAAGCCAAGCTGAATCGCGCCAAACTGGATGTAGGCTATGCCAATGTGGCCGCACCTATCGATGGCGTCGCGCGGCGTGCGCTGGTGACCGAGGGTGCGCTGGTGGGCAAGGATGAAGCCACGCATATGACCACGGTGGAACAGGTAAACCCGGTGTATGTAAACTTCGCGCAATCTTCGTCGGAAGTATTTGCTTTGCGCAAAGCACTGCGGGATGGGCAGCTCAAGGGTAGCGATGGCTCATTTAAGATCGAATTGATCCTGCCAGACGGGTCGGCTTACCCAAGCGCCGGAAAACTCTCTTTCTCTGATGTGTCTGTCAACCAGACTACGGATTCGGTGGTCATGCGTGCCATTTTTGAGAATCCGCAGCAAGAACTGATGCCGGGGGCTTATGTCAGGTTGAAGATCCGCCAGGCGACCAACCCTAATGCCATTCTGATCCCCAGAGATGCACTGATCCGCGACCAGTTTTCTACCCGTGTGTGGGTGCTGAATGCCAAAAACGAGCTGGAGTCACGTGAGGTGCAAACCGGCAGCGTGGTGAACAAACAATGGGTGATAGAGCAGGGCTTGAAACCGGGTGAGCAGGTGGTGGTGACCAATGCCGCCACGCAAACAGCGGGCACCAAAGTGACGCCTAAACAGGTGAACGCGACAGACAAAATCACCAGGGCTGTTGCGCCTTGATAGCCGCCCGCATGCAGAAAGTTAAGCCATGAGTCGTTTTTTTATTGATAGACCGATTTTTGCCTGGGTGATTGCCATCCTGATCGTGCTGGCCGGCCTGATCGCCATCAAACAGCTGCCGATCGCGCAGTATCCCGATATCGCGCCACCGGTGGTGAATATTGCCGCGAGTTATCCCGGCGCCTCTGCCAAAGTGGTGGAAGAAACCGTGACTTCTATCATCGAGCGCGAAATGAACGGTATGCCAGGCCTGATGTATGTGTCGGCCACCAGCAACCTGGGCACGGCGTCTGTCAGCGTCACTTTCCGCCAGGGCACTAACCCTGACCTGGCCGCAGTAGATGTGCAGAACCGGCTGAAAAGTGTAGAAGTACGTTTGCCGGAGATCGTCCGTCGTAGCGGCATTTCGGTTGAAAAATCGGCAGACAGCTTTCAGCTGATCGTATCGCTGACTTCTGAAGATAACCGCTACAGCGAAATCGATCTTGGCGAGTTGTCGTCAGCCACTGTCATGCCCACCCTCAAGCGCGTGCAGGGTGTGGGCAAAGTGCAGTCTTTCAGCCCTGAATATGCCATGCGCATCTGGCCGGACCCACAGAAAATGGCCGGCCTGAATGTCAGCGTGACGGAGATCTCCAACGCCTTGCGTAGCTACAATGCCAGGCTCACGCTAGGCCAGGTGGGCGCCAGTGGTGTGCCGGAAGGCTCGCCGCTGAGTGTTTCGCTCGAAGCCGAAGCCACACTCAAAACAGTGGCAGATTTTGAAAGTGTGCCTATCCGCACACAGCCGGATGGGTCAGCATTATTGGTCAGGGATGTGGCGCGTGTAGAACTGGGCAGCAGTGACTATAACTTCAGCTCCAAAGTGAATGGTAAAAACGCTGCCGGCATGGCGATCAAACTCGCGCCGGGCTCTAACGCGGTGGAAACCATCAAGCGCGTCAAAGTCGCCATGGAACAGATGCAGCCTTACTTTCCGCCGAATGTCATGTATCAGCTTTCATATGACTCGTCTGCTTTCGTCTCTATCTCGATCAAAAAAGTCATTCAAACGCTGATAGAAGCTGTGGTGCTGGTGTTCCTGGTCATGTACCTGTTTATGCAGAATCTGCGCGCCACGCTGATCCCGACCATCGTCGTGCCGATTGCCCTGATGGGGACATTCGCTGTCATGTACTGGCTGGGTTATTCCATCAACGTACTCACCATGTTCGGCGTAGTGCTGGCGATTGGTATCCTGGTGGATGATGCCATCGTGGTGGTAGAAAACGTAGAGCGCCTGATTGTCGATGAAGGCCTCTCAGCCTATGACGCGACCGTGAAGGCCATGTCGCAGATCAGCGGTGCCGTGGTCGGCATCACTGCGGTGCTGGTATCGGTATTTATCCCGATGGCATTTTTTAGTGGTGCAGTCGGCAATATCTATCGCCAGTTTTCATTGTCATTATCGGTGTCGATCGCGTTTTCCGCATTCCTTGCGCTTTCGCTGACCCCTGCGTTGTGTGTGACCCTGTTGCGCCATGAGTCTGGTGCCAAAGCCGGTTTCTTCGTCTGGTTCAACCGCAGCTTCCAGCGACTGACTGAACGGTATACCTCCCTGACCGGTGGCTTGCTCAACAAGCCATTGCGCTGGTTAGCCATCTTCGCCCTGATTGTGGGGTTGGTCGGCTGGTTATTCATGCGTTTGCCGGGCGCCTTCCTGCCGGAAGAAGATCAGGGTAACTTTATGGTCATGGTGTCGCTGCCACAAGGTTCGACGCTGGCAGAAACCGCAGAAGTGCTGGCCGATATGAGCAGTTATATCCAGAAGAATGAACCGGTGGATATTATCTTTGAGGTCGGAGGCTTTAGCTTTTACGGCACCAGTACCAATAGCGGCATGCTGTTTATTACCCTGAAAGACTGGTCCGAGCGACCCAAAGCCGAGCAGCAGGTGCAGGCGATTGTGGACAGGGTGAACCAGAAGTTTTATGGCAGACCCAATTTAAGTATTTTTGCCATGAATGCGCCACCCTTGCCCGAGCTGGGTAGTGTAGGCGGGCTGGACCTGAAACTGGTGGACAGAGCCAACGTGGGTAACGAGACGCTGATGAAAGCGCGCGATACTTTGATCGCCGAATCAGCCAGGCACCCTGAATTGGCCAATGTATTATTTGCCGGTTTGTACGATACGCCGGTGGTGAATATGCAGCTGAACCGCAGCAAGGCCAATGCCCTGGGTATTTCTCTGGATGAAATCAATACGACATTGGCCAGCTTGCTCGGCTCTGATTACCTGGGTGATTTTGTCTATGGCAACCAGGTGCGCCGGGTGTTGATACAAGCCGATGGCAAACAGCGCCAGACGCTGGAAGATATCAAGAAGATACGCCTGAAAGCGGCTGATGGCAGCCTGGTGCCACTGTCTTCCATCATGACGCTGGAGTGGGGCATGGGCTCGCCGCAACGCACGCGTTTTAACGGTTTCCCCTCCTATAACATCAATGGCGGCGCAGGGCCTGGCTACAGCAGTGGTGAAGCCATGCAGACCATAGAAAAAATCGTGCAGGGCCTGGGCAAAGGCATAGGCTTTGAATGGGCAGGGCAATCGCTGGAAGAAAAACAATCCGGCAGCCAGGCCGCCTTGCTGTTTGGTTTATCCATCCTGGTGGTGTTCCTGGTACTGGCGGCTTTGTATGAAAGCTGGGCGATCCCGTTCGCTGTCATGTTGGTGGTGCCGCTGGGCGTGTTAGGTGCGGTATTAGGCGTGACCATCCGTGGCTTGCCGAATGATATCTACTTCAAGGTAGGCCTGATCGCCACCATAGGTTTATCTGCCAAAAACGCCATTCTGATCGTGGAATTTGCCCGCGAACACGTGTTGCAAGGCATGCCGCTGATTCAAGCGAGTCTATTGGCTGCCAAAGAGCGTTTGCGCCCTATTGTGATGACTTCACTGGCATTCGGGGTGGGTGTATTGCCGCTGGCATTTTCAACCGGCGCTGCCTCTGGTGCACAAGTTGCGATTGGCACCAGCGTGCTTGGCGGCATTATTGCAGCGACCTTGCTGGCCATCTTTTTTGTTCCGCTGTTTTTTATTGTGGTCGGGCGCTGGATGCGCAAACCAGCGACTACCAAGGATGTTGCATGAAGTTAAGTCGACTCACATTGCTGCTGGGGATGCTGCTTTCTATCAGTGGCTGCTCGATGATTCCCGAATATTTCCGGCCGGCAGCGCCGGTGCCTGAAACCTACCCCGGACAAGCTGCCAGTGATGCGGTGACCGAAGCGCCGCCATTGACCTGGCAAAGCTATTTCCCGGATGCGGACTTACAAAAACTGATACAGGTCGGTCTGGAACATAACCGTGACCTGAAAACCGCTGTGTTGCGCATGGATGAGGCCAAGGCGACTTATGGCATCCAGAAGGCCGACCGTTTGCCTACCGTACAAGGCAACCTCGCATACGACCGCAGCAGAACCGTATTCAGTTCCAGCCAGGCGTTTGAAGCAGAGTTATTCAGGGTAGGGGTAGGCATCTCCGATTACGAAGTCGATATTTTTGGCCGCGTGAAAAGTTTGTCTCAGGCGGCTTTGGAGCAATACCTGGCCGTCACTGAAAACCGGCAGGCGATACAGGCGACACTAGTCACCGAAATCGCTACCCAGTATGTCAATCTGTTGACCATACACGCGCAACTCAAACTGGCACTGCAAACGCTGGAGGATAGAAAACAGACTTTGCAACGCACGCAGCGCCGTTTTGAGGCCGGCCTGGACCAGATCCTGGATGTGAAAGCCGCGCAGATCCAGGTCGAGCAAGTGCAGGCGCAATACGCGCAATGGCAACGCCAGCTGGAAACCACCAAAAATGCGCTGTATCTATTGCTGGGGGAACCTGCACAGCGCACGGTTTTCACGGTCAAGCCGCTGCAAGCTTTGCAGCTAGGCACTGCGCCCACTGGTTTGCCTTCGACCCTGCTCACCAGGCGGGCCGATATCCGCGCGGCTGAACATCAGCTCAAAGCCGCCAATGCCAATATAGGCGCTGCCAGAGCCGCGTTTTACCCGCGCCTGCAATTGACCACCAATGTCGGCCTGGTCAACTCGGAGTTTTCAAAACTGTTCTCTGATACCGGCAGCAACTACTGGGCATTCAGCCCGCAACTGGTGATCCCTATCTTTAATTATGGGCGTAACAAAGCCAACCTCAACCTGGCCGAAGCACGCCAGCATATTGAAGTGGCCAATTATGAAAAAACCATACAAACCGCATTCAGGGAGGTGATGGATGTATTGTCCACCCGCACGGCCATCGCGGATGAGTCAGCCTCCAGGACACGATTAAGTGACCTGGAAAGCAGTCGCCTGCAACTGGTCAAACGCAAACTGGATCAGGGCTTGGTCACTTACCTGGAATTGCTGGATGCGCAACGCAGTGTGCTGGATGCGCAATCACAGGCGTTGCAGATACGGCAGCTGGCATTACAGAATCAGGCTGGTTTGTATAAAGCATTAGGCGGGAATTAAAGCACTGGCACGGCTTCCGGTGGGGCATCACTGCGAGTTCGTATGATGGGTATCTGCACAAATTGACTTGCAGTATGCATCTGATTGCATAGGCTGAGTCTTTGAAGCGCTTTTAGTGTGGGCGATATTTATGTTTGCTTCATGAATATGCACCTGTAACCAGCGGTTATTCGGCGTTTGAGCCATCATTGTCTATGCTAAATTAAGAGCTCTTTGCAATATGAGCGTACATGCATTAACAGATCATGATGGGTAACCCGGACGCAGAAAAAAATGAGGACGCAGCGCTGTATAAATGGTTAGCAGAAGCTGATCATTTATTACGCCAAAACAATCCCGATGCTGCTTTAACACTCTATACGCGTGTGCTCGCTCAGGAGCCTGAGCATTTCGATGCCCTGGTCGGATGTGGCCGTGCGCTCAAAGCGTTGAAACAATATGCGTTTGCCCTTGCGCACTTTGATTATGCGGTGGCATTACAGCCTGGGTCCATGGTGGGTTACCACTATCGTGCCCTGGTCTATCACGATACTAAACGCTTCGATGAGGCCATCCTCGATCACCAGCAAGCATTATCATTAGATCCCAACAGCGTTTTCACTACGCTTAATCTTGCGAATACACTGGCGGAGCAAGACAAGTTCGAACAAGCATTGGGATTTTATAATCATGTGATTGCGCTGTCTCCCGGCTATGCAATGGCTTATAACAATCGCGGCAATCTATATCTGGATCGTGGCTTGATTCAGCAAGCGTTGCAGGATTACGCTTCTGCCGCTGCGCTGGAGCCGGAATCCCCCCAATTTCGCTGGAACCAGTCATTGATGCATATTCTCCTGGGGGAGTACGCGCAGGGCTGGCCTTTATTCGAGGCGGGCATGGGCATCGCCGGGTTTGCAAGAGGGCTACGCAAACCATCATCCAAACCGGAATGGTTAGGCCAATCTGAAATCAGTGGCAAACGCGTCCTGTTGTATGCCGAGCAAGGTCTTGGCGACACCATCCAATTTTGCCGATATGCCTCACTGGTCGCAGCCCTTGGTGCGCAAGTGATACTTGAAGTACAACCCGCACTGGTGAATCTGTTACAGACTTTGCAGCCTCAACATGGCGGCCTGCCATTCGAAATCGTGGCGCAAGGTGACGATTTTACCGATTACGATCTGCATACGCCGCTCATGAGTCTGCCTATGATTTTTAATACCACGGTAGACAGTATCCCTGCAGAAACGCCTTATCTTTATGCCAACCAGCCACAGATTTCCAGTTCCATGGCAGCTCATGCGAAACGCCCGCGCATAGGTTTGGTGTGGTCTGGTTCAAATACACATCATAATGATCACAGACGAAGCCTGGCATTGGCACAATTAATGCCATTGCTGCAATTGCCCTACGAGTTTCATTGCCTGCAAAAAGAAATCCGCCCTGCCGATGCTGCCGAACTGGCAAATGTTCCAGGTTTGACCGTCCATCAACAAAACATAGGTGATTTTACCGACACGGCTGCGCTGATCAATGCCATGGATATCATCATCAGTGTAGATACCTCTGTGGCGCATCTCGCCGGGGCCATGGGTAAGCCAGTGTGGATATTGCTGCCTTTTGTACCAGACTATCGCTGGATGTTGCACAGGCATGATACGCCCTGGTATCCACAGGCCAGATTGTTTAGGCAGGCAGACGTTGGTGACTGGCAAGCTGTGGTACAAGACGTGTGTACAAGCTTGCAGGCGATTTTTCCTGCCACCTCAGCCTTCTGACAGAAAGAAGCGGCGCTTGCCTGCATGCGTTCGTGTGTTCTCTCCGAGTGCTCTATTCTTGCCAAGAGCCCGGGTTAAACGCATTGCTGATAAATCGGTGATGTTGTTAATTCGTTGATCAAATATGTAAGCAGGTGTTCTGTTGCTGTGGTAACTATTGCTTAGACTGGCTAAAGTTAAGTATCATTGATAATGATTCTTATTAAAAGCAAGTTATGTCAATGTCTGACCCAACTGTACAACAGCAATTGCATCATTTGTACAGTCATCATCATGGTTGGTTAAAAGCCTGGTTGCGAAAAAAGCTCTCCTGTCAGCACGCGGCGGCTGATTTGGCGCAAGATACCTTTGTACGCCTGATCGTTTCAGAAAAAAGACCTTTGCCAGAGCAATCTCGCGCCTACCTCACGCAAATCGCCAAAGGCCTGATGATAGACCTCTACCGGCGTCAGCGCCTTGAATTGGCATACCAGGAGTGGCTGTTGCAACTACCATCAGTCGATACGCCTTCTCCCGAACAACAGGTAATCGTGTTGCAAACACTGATCCAGTTTGACAAGGTCATGGGGCAACTGCCAGGCAAAGTCCGTGAGACATTTATGCTGTCTCGCTTCGAACACCTCACCTATAGTGAAATCGCCGACCGGCTTGATATTTCTGTCGCCGCCGTCCGTAAATATATGCTCAAGGCCACACTCGCCTGCATGGAGTTAGTATGAACCAACCCCGTGCCATGAATCACTCGGGCGATTATGCAGGTGTGCAACAACAGGCGTTGGAATGGCAGGTCCTGTTGTGGTCTGGTGAAGTGACTGCGGCTGAGCAGCAATCTTTTGAGGAGTGGTTGACTGCCAGTGACTTGCATCAACAGGCCTGGCGTGAAATCGCGGTGATGCAGCAAAAACTGCAATTGGTGCCTGACCGCGCGATTGCATTACTCAAAGATGAAACACATTCCGCCAAAAGACGTCGCTTATTGCAGATGCTGGGGCTGGCTGTGGTCACCACCGGTACAGTACCCTTGGTGCGCAATAGTGAAAACTGGCAAACGCTGGTGGCTGATTACCGCACACATACCGGGCAGCAAGAAAAAATCATGCTGGCGGATGGCAGTCAGCTGATGATGAATACGGCAACTTCTGTTGATATTGCCTACAGCGACCATGAGCGCAGGCTCATTTTGCGACAGGGCGAGATATTTATCAGCACCGCGGCTGATGAACTGAGGCCGTTATTGGTGCAGACGCCACATGGCACAGCGCAGGCATTGGGCACACAGTTCAATGTACGTCTCAAGCCGCATGAAACCAGGGTTTCGGTACACCAAGGGCAAGTGAAACTGCGTCCTGAGCGCGGGGCGCCTAGCCTGGTCATTGCCAGTGGCCACCAGGCAGGGTTTTCCAACGACAGCGTTACAAACCTAACGCCGACTACCAATGAAAGCGCATGGCTGGATGGAAAGCTGGTCGCAGAACAAATGCGCCTGGGTGCTTTCCTCGATGAGTTGAGCCGCTACCGTTCCGGCGTGATCCGCTATGATCAAACTGTGGCGGATATGGCGGTTTCAGGTGTGTTCCCGTTGCTTGATACAGATAGGGTATTGCAATCTTTATTACAAGCTTTGCCATTGCGGATAGATTATTTTTCCAGTTATTGGGTGACGGTACATGCGGTTTAGATCTGCCTTGATACAAAAAAAATCGCTTCAGGTGTAGCACTTTTATTTTCTCGTTCGGGATAGGAGAGAAGACTATTTTTTCAACGAGGAAATATCCATGCCCCACTCAGTTCAACATCAGGCGACATTGCCTGTGTTCCGTATCCGCCAGCTTGCTGGTTTGCTCCTGCTTTCCGGCCTGGTCTCTGTGGCGTATATGCCACGTGCCTATGCGGAAGCGGCGCAACAGGCGCAGGCATCTATCCAGGCTTTCGATATCGCCGCCGGATCGCTGGATCAGGTACTCAATGCTTATGCAAAGCAAACCGGCATATTGCTGGTGATTGATGCCAAGCTGACCCAGGGCAAGCAAAGCCGTGGCTTGCACGGGCAATATGACGTATTGCCTGGCTTGAATGCCATTCTGGGCGGCAGTGGCCTGCAGGCAGTCACGCAGGAGAATGGCAGCTATAAATTACAGAAAGCGACACTACCATCACCTGTGGCCAGCGGCGTCGATACATTGCCCGAAGTGGTGGTGGCGGATGCAAAAGTGAAAGAAGAAAACAAAGTATATGCCGGGGCACAGGTCGCGCGTCAGGGCCAGGCTGGCATACTGGGGCAGCGTGATTTCCTCGATGTCCCGTTTAATGTCACCAACTACACCGCAGACATCATCGCTGACCAGCAGGCACGCAGTATCGGCGATGTATTGCAGAATGACCCTTCGGTCAGGCAAACCAGTGCGCGTACCAATATCAATGAAGATTTCTCCATCCGCGGCTTTACGGTTGCCAGCCAGGATATCGCTTTAAATGGCATGTATGGATTGATGCCGTATTTCCGCGTGCCGGTCGAAATGGCAGAACGTATTGAAGTACTCAAAGGCCCTAGCTCATTGCTGAATGGCATGCCGCCAAGTGGCAACGTAGGCGGCAGTATCAATATCGTGCCCAAACGTGCTGCGGATGAGGCTTTGAGCCGCTTTGGTGTCACCTACATGAGTGACTCAGTGTTTGGCGGTACCGCCGATCTAGGCCGCCGTTTTGGTGGAAATAATGCCTTTGGCGTCCGCCTGAACGGCATGTACCGCAAAGGCGATACCGCGATCGATCGCCAGAAGCTGGAAGAATTCATGGGTAGCCTGGCGCTGGATTATCGCGGGGAAAAGCTACGGGTGACTGCTGATTTTATCAACCAGCAGGAAACCATTAACGTGGTGGTACGCCAGTTTACGGCAGATGCCGCTTTGGCCAGCATGCCAAGGGCGCCTGACAATAAATTGAACTACCCGGGTTATGGCCATTCGCAAATGAAAGACCGCTCCATGGTCTTGCGTGGTGAATATGACATCACGGATGCGATCATGGTCTATGCCGGCATAGGTAGCCGTAATAGCCAGATGGATGCCGTTGCCGGCAACCCGGTACTGACCAGTGCGAATGGCAACTTTAATTCTACGGCCATGTGGCAATTGTTTGAAGTGAAATCAGAATCGTTTGAAGGCGGTGGCCGCTTCAAATTCAGCACCGGTCCGGTAGGACATCAGGTCAGTGCCGGTGTCACCAAGGTCAGCCAAAACACCAACATTCATTTTGTGCCGGTCTCTGGCAATATCAATAACAATATTTTTTCACCCGTGTATATCAGCACGCCCAGCACCTCGGGCTTGAGTGACAATATGGTGAGGTTCGGTGCTATCACACTGACCAGTTATGCTCTGGCAGATACCTTGTCTTTCCTCGATGACACTCTGCAAATCACCCTGGGCGCTAGGCACCAGAATGTAGAGCAACAGGCTTATAGCCTGCCGACTGGTGATAAATCAGGTGCCAAGTATGATCAGGGCGAAGTCACACCAGTGGCGGGTGTAGTTTTCAAGCCGTGGGAGCGCGTTTCTTTGTATGCCAATTACATTGAAGGTTTAAGCCAGGGTCAGGTCGCGCCGGTAGGTACTACCAATGCCGGACAAACATTCTCACCCTATAAGACCAAGCAAAAAGAGGCTGGTGTGAAAATGGACTGGGGCAAAATCGCCACCACCGTCAGTGTGTTTGAAATAGAGCGCCCAAGTGCGGTGACGACTGCGAACACATTCAGCGTCAGTGGCGAGCAGCGCAATCGCGGTGTGGAAGCGAACGTGTTTGGCGAAGTCGTGCCAGGGGTGCGCTTACTTGGCGGTGGCGCCTTTACGCAAGGCAAACTGGTCAAAACCCAGGGCGGTGCCTTTGATGGCAATACGGCAGTGGGAGTGCCTGACTGGCAGGTCAGTCTGGGTGGCGAATGGGATCCGGTACCTGTCAGCGGTCTGACACTGACTTCCAGGGTGATTTACACCAGCAAGCAGTATGTGGATCAGGCGAATAACCTGTCTATCCCAAGCATTACCCGGTTTGATATCGGTGCCAGATACAAAGCCAAACTGCATGACACGCCTGTGACCATACGTGCCAATATCGAGAACCTGTTTAACCGCGATTACTGGAATACTTCGAATGAAGGTTATATCTACCTCGGCATGCCGCGCACGCTGCTGTTGTCGGCAACGGCAGACTTTTAATCACACGGTGTCAGGTTCAGCTAAAGAAGTCATCTTATGAGTATCCGCAAGTGGTATTTGATTCACAAGTGGACCAGCCTGATCAGCACAGCATTTTTACTGATGCTGTGCATCACCGGCTTGCCCTTGATCTTTCACGAAGAAATCGAGCACCTGGTTGGTGTGGTGGAAGCCCCAGCCATGCCGGAAGGTACGCCGAATATCAGTCTGGACAAAGTCGCGGAGGCCGCCAAAAAGCAGCGGCCTCAGGATGTGATCCGATTTATGTTCTGGGAGCAGGATGAACACCCCAATGTCACCCTGGTTTCCATGGCAAAAACCATGGATGCTGCGCCTGATGATTCCAATATCGTGCTGATAGATACCCGCACTGCCAAAGTGCTGGACGCACCACCGCCTGACCGTGGGTTCATGTATGTGATGCTTAAACTGCATGTGGATATGTTTGCCGGCATACCCGGCATGCTGTTCCTGGGCCTGATGGGGCTGCTGTTTGTGGCTGCCATCGTCTCCGGAGTCGTACTTTATCACCCGTTCATGCGGCGCCTGGCATTTGGCACAATCCGCCGGGAGAAACAGGCCAGGCTGAAATGGCTGGATATCCATAACCTGTTGGGGGTAGCTACGTTAGTGTGGGCACTGGTGGTGGGGATCACAGGCGCGATCAATACCCTGAGCCAGATCGTGATATTTGTCTGGCAAAGTGACCAGATGGCAGAAATGATTGCACCTTACAAAGGGTTACCGCCACCCACGCAATTGGGTTCGCTGCAAGACTCTATAGAGACCGCCAAAGCGGCGGTTCCGGAGATGCATGTCAGTTTTGTCGCTTTTCCCGGCAGCATGTTCTCCAGCCCGCATCACTACACCGTGTTCTTAAAAGGTAACACACCGGTCACTTCACGTTTGTTACGCCCGGCATTGATTGATGCGCAAACGGCAAAATTGACCGATACCAGAGAAATGCCCTGGTACGTGAAAACCCTGTTGCTTTCACAGCCCCTGCATTTTGGTGATTACGGTGGTTTGCCGCTGAAAGTCTTGTGGACATTATTAGACTTGGTGACGATCGTGGTGCTGGTCAGTGGCCTATACCTCTGGATCAAGCGGCGACAGCATACTGAACAGCGCATCAGCGAGCTGGAGCAAAAGCATGCGCAAGCAGTTAGGGGGACATCATGAATAAACGCTTTATCCACATATGGGGTTGGCCCATCGTGCTCGCCCTGCTGACCGGGTTTGGTTTATTGTCTGCCTTGTTGGGCACAGGCATCTGGCACTGGCTATCATGGGCCGCCATCGCTACCCCGCTGTTGATGATGGGGTATTACTGGCTAATCGATAAAACCAGATAAATGATGGCTTAGTAAAAAAGACGCGGTAACAGTGCGTCTTTTTTGTTTCAATACATTGTTAATCCATCTTATTAAAGTTGACTAAGCTGAATGCGCCCAACGTTTTGTCTGCCATGACATTGGTGAAAGTCATTTTTTCGACTTTATCTAAATCCGCATGATGGTGACGCTCGCATTTACGGGTACTATCTAGCCTCTCCCATTCAAGCGATGCTATCCCCTAATGCAAAATGAAGTAAAAGAGCCCGTCAGACATGCCGTTGTTGCAGCTGTCCAACTGCCAAATGTCAGCGATGTGGAGTTTGAAGCCTCTCTCAACGAACTGCGCGAGCTGGCAAAAACGCTGGGCTACAAAATCGTAAACACATTTGTGCAGAAGCGCGCTAGCTTTGATACCACCGGTTATCTTGGGATAGGTAAGCGCGAAGAAATTCGCCATTATGTAAATAATGAATCGGTAGAAGAAGCGTCACTGTCGCCGGATGCAGACTTGCCCGAGATAGAAGCCGTACTGGTAGACCACGAAATCTCGCCGGCTCAGGCGCGCAATCTTGAAATCGAAGTGGGTTGTGAGGTGATGGACCGTACCATGGTCATCTTGGAGATTTTTCACCGCAATGCCCGCTCACGCGCCGCACGCGCGCAGGTGGAGATTGCCCGCCTTGGCTATATGGCGCCACGGTTACGCGAGGCAGCCAAGCTGGCAGGTCCGCAAGGGCGTCAGCGCAGCGGGGCGGGTGGCCGCGGGGCAGGTGAATCGCACACAGAACTGGATAGACGCAAGATCCGTGACCGCATCGCCGATCTGCAACAGGAAATCATCGTCATGGACGGCGAACGCAGAACACAACGCGCACGCCGCCAGGAGCGCCAGACCATGGCGAGTGTCGCCCTGGTGGGTTATACCAATGCCGGCAAATCGACCTTGATGCGCGCACTGACAGGTAGCGAGGTGCTGGTAGCGAATAAACTGTTCGCCACGCTGGATACCACGGTGCGGGCTTTGTATCCGGAAAGTGTGCCGCGCGTGCTGGTCAGCGATACTGTCGGCTTTATCAAAAACCTGCCGCATGGCCTGGTGGCTTCTTTTAAATCGACGCTGGATGAAGCGCTGGATGCTTCCCTGTTGTTACATGTGATCGATGCGAGCGACCCTGGTTTTGAGCGTCAGCTGGAAGTGACAGATAAAGTGCTTGAAGAGATCGACGCTGATCTGGTGCCGCGTATCCGCGTATTTAACAAGATAGATTTTGTTGGTGACGCCACGGCGCAAGCCGAATGCGAGGCTGCCCTGCGCCTGAAATATCCGGATTGCATCGTGATGAGTGCGCGCCGCCCCGATGAAGTGGCGAGCCTGCGCCAGAAGATTGTTGATTTTTTCCAGCAGGACCTGGTAGAAACCGAGATTTTCCTGCCCTGGACAGCACAACAGTTACGCGGAAAAATCTACGCCACTTGCCAGGTATTGAATGAGCGCTCAGAAGACGAGGGTGCTTTTTTCACCGTGCGTGGCGAGCAAAATGACATTGATAGTTTGCGAGCGCAATTATTGCAGGTGCAATAAATAATTAGAGATGTGATGGTGGCCGGATATGCCGGCGCTGCCTGGTTTTTGCTTAGCATGGATAGACACAGCGCAGGTGTTTTTCATCCAAGGCCATCATGACAATATTGCTGAATATGATCTCGTGATATTGATCGTTATGGCGGCACTCTGAAGAAAAGCTGGATATATTAAACGATAATCGTTATCATTTAAGGCTGTTTTGATTATCCATGATTGGCCATCTCCCGTTGTCGCAACAGCCCAAATATCCTTCTTTGCTCCATGCCTTAACCACCCATTACGATGACCTGATCGATTATGTCAGGCGCAAATTTGGAGGACGTGAGTTCGGCGGTCGTGAGTTTGCACAGGATGTGGTGCATGACTTGTGCGTCAAATTGATTGAACGCCCTATCCTGCTCGAGATCCAGCAGCCGCTGGCCTATCTGCGCAAAGCTTCCACCAATGGCGCGCTCAATCGCATCCGTAGCGAAAACCTGCGTGCCGAATATATCGATGTGGTCGACGAACTGCCTGATTATGCGCATGCAGAGTCAGGTGAGTATCTGCTGGCCCTCAAGCAAAATGTGCTCAGCCTGCATGCGGTGATTGAAGGCCTGCCGCCGCGTGCCCGCCAGGTGTTTCTACTGCACCGGCTGTATGACTTCAGCCAGCAGCAAATTGCCACAGAACTAAATATTTCTAGAACCATGGTCACCCAGCATTATCGCCGGGCGATACGTGAGATCGCCGAAAAATGGCCGCCACTGCAACAGTATTATCAATCGCGCTGGGGGGATCAATCGTGAGCAAACCTGCAAATCAAGCGGCATCTCCGCAAGCATCCGCTGTACGTAAAGATGTTTTTTCACCTTACGAAGACGAATTACGGGCGTTGTTTCCTTCAAGTGATGCGATCTTGCAGGAAGCAAAGCAACTGAGCCACAAGCGTAAAAAAGCCAAGAGTCGCAGCATCGGCACGGCGGTTTTATTGCTGGCCATCGCGACGTTAGTGATAGATCCGGCCTGGCAGGTAGAAACCCTGTCCACCTCTATAGGCAAGCAAGCCAGCCATGTGCTGCCGGATGGCAGCAGCGTGGTGTTGAATACCAATAGTGTCCTCAGGGTGGAGCAGCATATACGCACACGACAATTGCAGCTGGTTCAGGGGGAAGCGGCTTTTGCCGTGAGTCATGGTTGGCGGCCTTTCAGCGTGCTGGCCAGAGATGTACGCGTGAAAGATATAGGCACCCGTTTTAACGTCCGCTTGAAAGCCGACAGTGTGCGCGTGGCGGTGCTGGAGGGGACGGTTGAGGTGAATGCCGGAGCCCAGTACCAGATCCTCACCACCGGGCAGGCGATAGAATCACAACTGGGCACCCTGAGCCATGTGCACCCTATCAACCTGGATCATGAAGCAGCCTGGCAACAGGGCAAGCTGGTGTTCAATGGTGCGCCATTGCGCCAGGTAGTCAACGAAATTCAGCGCTACAGTGCCATGACCATACAGGTTGATCAGGCCGCGGCAGGCATACGTGTCTCTGGCGTCTATGACACCGGAGCAGTGGAAACACTGATTCAGGATCTGGTACAGAGCCTGCCGGTTGAAATAGCCCATACAGCCGATGGCGAAGTGCTGATCAGGAAAGTCCACAAGCAGCCCTCCTGAGTGCTGAATAAAAAAAATTCTGCAACGACCTACACATTTTTTTGTTTCAAGTGCCAACCCTAATGAAACCTTCATTCAGAAGGTGAACCGATAGGGGAGTTTCATGTTTTCTATGCATCAACATGCCCGGCAAAACAATCTGGCCGGATTCAAATTAACCTTGGCAGGCCTGCTGTTATCAGCGGCCATGCACACCCAGGCGGCACCGCTGGAACTGGATATCCCGAGCCAGTCGCTGGATCAGGCCCTTAACGCACTGGCGTTGAAATCAGGCGAAAGAATTTCTTTTTCTACTGACCTGACTGAAAAGCACACAGCACCTGCGCTTAAGGGGAAATATGAATTGCGCCGGGCGCTGGAAAAACTGCTGCAAGGTTCTGGCCTGATCCTCAAAGACACCGGTAACAACAGCTTCACTGTCGTGCGGGCGGCTGACCAGCAAGTCAGTACCTTGCCGGAAGTCCTGGTGGCAGATAAAACGCAGGACGAGTCACTGACCGAAGGCAGCGACTCTTACACCACCCAGTCCATGAGTACTGCGACCCGCCTGCCACTGTCTATCCGTGAGACACCGCAAGCCGTGACCGTGATCACACGCCAGCGTATGGATGACCAGGGCATGCTCAATATCACGGATGTCGTCAAAAGCACGCCTGGTGTGTTTCTCAGCAATGCAGATGGTACCGGGCGCCCCAATTTCGAGGCGCGCGGATTTGGTGTCAGCAATATCATGTATGACGGTTCGCTGGCGCCATGGTCCTCTTACATCCCCAGTGCACAAGCTAACCTGGCCATGTATGACAGGGTTGAAGTCGTACGTGGCGCAACTGGTTTGATGCAGGGCGCAGGCAATCCTTCGGCAGCCATTAACCTGATACGCAAACGGCCGACCAGCGAATTCAAGGGCTCTGTCACTGCCTACGCTGGCAGCTGGGATAACTATGGCAGCATCCTCGACCTGGGCGGCGCGATGAACGAAGCCGCTTCGGTACGCGGGCGTGTAGTGGCTTCGGTGCAGGACTCGGGCAGTTTCCGTGACGGGCAGGGCTATGAAAACCACCTGCTGTATGGCATCAGCGAGATCGATCTTTCTGACAAAACTAAACTGACAGTGGGTAGTTTTACCCAGAAAGACCGGACCGACGGATCATGGTGGGGCGGCCTGCCAGTCAACCCGGATGGCAGCCATGTTAGGCTGAACCGCTCCGTCAGCCTGGCGAATAACTGGGAATACCTGGACCAGGAAAACAAGAGTCTTTTCGCTATTCTGGAACACAGTTTCAATCAGGACTGGAAGTTCAGATTAAGCACCACTTATATGTGGAACCACACCGATGGCGTTGGTACTTTTATGCGCACCACCAACACTGGCGGCACGATCAGCCGTGACCTGATGGCCTGGCGTGGCGACCAGGAGAACAAAGCCTCCAGCTATGACCTGGTGGTGAACGGCAAATATGATTTGTTCGGGCGCCAGCATGAATTGGCATTTGGCGGCAACCGTAACCAGTTCGACGCCAGCCCTAACAATTACCGGACCACCTACTTCGGCAGCAATACCGATATCTATAACTGGAGTGGCAGCGCCCTGGCCAAACCGGCGCTGCCTTATGCGAACACCGGGCATACACGCATACAGCAAGACGGCGTGTATGTGACCTCCCGCCTGAATCTGGCCGATGACTGGAAACTGATATTAGGTGGCCGGCTGGACTGGTATGACTTCGATAACTACCGCAACAACTCGGATTATGAAGTGGTGCGCAATGTCACACGTTATGCCGGGCTGATTTACGATATCAACGAGCAGCATTCACTCTATGCCAGTTTTACCGATATTTTCAGCCCGCAAAGCAGTCTCGGGCGCGATGGCAATGTAATCAGACCTATCGATGGCGAAAACTACGAGTTGGGGCTCAAGGGTGAATACCTGAATGGGGCGCTGAACACCAGTGTGGCCGTGTTCCAGATCAACCAGAACAACCGCTCGCGCGCGGTCAGGGATGTCAGCCAGTGTACGGTAGGCACCAGCTGTGCCGAAGCCAGTGGCGAAGTACGCAGCCGCGGCGTGGACATGGAAGTGCAGGGCGCATTGCAGCCCAACTGGCAGATCGGCGCTGGCTATACTTACACCAATACCGAGTACATCAAGGATGACAGCTATGATAAAGGTGACCGCTTCAATACCTTATCGCCCGAGCATATGTTCAAATTAACCACCATGTACCGTTTGCTTGGCGACTGGTCAGACTGGCGGGTAGGCGCTAACGTATACCGTCAAAGCCGCATTTACACCATCGCCTCAGAAGCAGGCACCACGGATGATGTTGAACAGAAAGCCTATACGCTGGTAGACCTGATCGTCGGCTACAAAGCCAGCAAGGCGCTCGATTTCCAGCTCAATATCAACAACCTGCTGGATAAGACTTATTACCGCGGCGTTTCCTCTGCCAACTGGGCCTGGGAAAGCTATGGTGAACCCAGAAGCGCCAGAGTCACGGCCAGATATACTTTCTAGTCGCACATGTGGGTAAACATGCCTTCCTGGCTGACATCAGGAGGGCATTTTTATGGAAGACGATCTGTGTACCAGTGTTGGTTTTGTCAGCAACAGGTACTGAATAATCAATCAACCAGATAAAAATTAATTTTTTTGCAGGTTGAGGTGTCCTTTTTTAATTCTCGCGTGTCATTACATGTAAGAAGGCTAAATTTAACTTGTTGCCCCGGCTGAAGTGGCGGGCAGCAGTGAGAGATTCAGGCGGATAGGATTGCTATCCGCTTTTTGATTGAAAAGAACAAGGATTTGTTGTGAAAGATGGTTTTCGCCAGAGCATGGCCTGGCTACATACCTGGGCAGGCTTGCTGGTCGGCTGGGTATTGTTTTTTATGTTCGTGACCGGTTCCACCGGCTACATGAACGCCGAGATCACGCGCTGGATGCAGCCGGAGCTGCCCTTAGCCAAACCAGTGGTAGAAGTGCCCGCGGCACAGGTGCTGAAAGTGGCGTTCGACAGGCTGGCGCAGGTGGCGCCTAATGCCAGGATGTGGAGTGTCACCTTGCCACATCGTGGCGTCGCCGAGCGTAACGACCGGGAAGCCGCGATAGGCTGGGAGGAGATGCCACGCCCTGGCCAGGAGCGCGGGCGTAATGGCAACGAGAATATTGACCCGCTCACCGGGGCGCATGAGCAGCCGGTAGAAGGCAGAGAAACGGGCGGCGGTTGGGAGCTGTATGAGATGCACTATGCGCTGCATTACATCGATTACGAGATCGCGTTCCGTATTGTCGGCGTGTGTACCATGTTCATGTTTCTGGCAATCATCAGCGGCATCATCACCCACAAAAAAATCTTCAAGGATTTTTTCACGTTTCGTCCCGGCAAGGGGCAGCGTAGCTGGCTGGATGCGCACAATGTCATCAGCGTGATGGCGTTGCCGTTCTTCATCATGATCACTTACAGCGGGCTGGTGTTTTACACCTTTCAATACATGCCTACGGTGAAAGATGTCATGTATGGCAGTTCAGAAAAGCAATTGCGCCAGTTATATGACGAGCTATTCAAACGCGACTCAGTCGATAAGGTGTTCACACCGGTCACACGCCCTGTGGCTGACGTGGATAAGATGATCGCGACTGCCCAGGCTGCCTGGGGGCCGGAGATGCCAGTGGCGATGGTGACATTGCGGCACCCGGTCAATGAAGGCCCTTATGTAGAAGTCATGGCCTGGTACTCGTCTATGCTGAATCGTGGCTTCCCGCCCAAGTTGCGCTTTGATGCGGTCACCGGTGCACCTGTCACATTCGACCATGCAACGAATGCCACCATGCTGACACGCAATGTGATGCTGGCTTTGCATGAGGGGCACTTCGCCGGCTGGTGGTTGCGCTGGCTGTATTTCCTTTCTGGCGTGCTGGGTTGCGCGATGATAGGCACCGGGCTGGTGCTATGGACAGTCAAGCGCCGCAATCAATATGTAGGGAAACATGGTGATACTGGAAAGCAAGCAAACCTGCCAGGCTTGGGTCATCGCCTGGTAGAAGCGCTGAATGTAGGCACCATCGTCGGCCTGCCAGTGGCCGTGGCCATGTATTTCTGGGCGAACCGATTATTGCCGGTAGAGATGGCAGACCGCGCCAACTGGGAGATCCATTGCCTGTTTGCCGCCTGGGGCTGGATGTTTATCTACGTGGGTTTGCGCCCGCTCAAGCGTGCCTGGCTGGAAAGTCTGCTGATCGCAGCCGCGGCGTTCGGGCTGATCCCTGTGCTGAATGTTTTGACCACAGACAAACACCTGGGCGTTTCGCTGCCGCACGGCGATTGGGTGCTGGCAGGCTTCGACCTGACCATGCTGGGATTCGCCGCTGCTTTTGCCTACATCGCCTATAAGCTCAACAAGCGCTGGTTGCAGCAGAAAGCCAGGTCATGAAGAAAATCACTGCCATGAAACTCAGCAAGCTGGCGCGCTATCGGCTGATGGTGGCCTCGCGTATCCTGGCCGCCATCATTGGGGGTTATGCGCTCACCTCTGCATTATCTGTGCTCCTGGCCTTGCTGCTGCCTGTGTCCCGTTCAGAAGCGACACTGGCGGCTACCATGCTGAGTTTTGTCCTCTATGCAGCGGTGGTGCTCTGGGTATTTGCAGCGCGTAGCGTCATGCATATCTGGCTGTGGCTAATAGGGGCTGCGCTGCCATCGTGGTTGTTATGCTGGTGGCTGATGCCGGGAGCAGCATCATGATGATGGCTTACATCGGTGTGTTCTTGTTTGCCCTGGCCGGGTTTGCCGCGCTGGCGATGAGTATGGAAAAACATAGCCGCGAACTGACCGGGCATATGCTGAATATTGCTCAGCGAAACATACTTTATTGGCTGGGCTGGGGCTTGCTGGCGGTCGCACTGGGGCTAGGCGTGGCAGGCTGGCACTGGAATATCGGCCCGGTGCTGCTGTTAGGCTCACTGAGTGCTGCCGGTATGCTGCTGGTATTTCTGCTGCCGTGGTGGCCGCTGCAACCCAAACACGCTGCCCGTAAAGAAAAACCGTTGCCGCCTTATCCTGACTGGCCGTTGCCGGGGGTTGCGCGTGTCGTATTGCTATTGGCATTAATCGGGTTGCCCGCCTGGGTAGTATTCAATGCCTGGAAAATGTCCGAACAGGCGGTATTGCGTGAAGATGCCATCCATGGACAGATAGGTCCCTGGACCTTTGTCATCGCCGAAGAAAACCACGACGGCCCCGAGTTTTTTGCAGGCAACACCCCGGTCAAGGAGTTTCACCTGCGTTTTTGTGAGTCTTGTGACAGCGAGATCCGAGCCGCTTATCTCAAGATCCGCAAGCCACGTTCACTGCGTGCGGCCGGGCTAGCTTTCCATGGTGCAAGATGGACGCGTGAAGTGGCCATTTACATTCCGCCGGCAGCCAGGCTGCAAGATCAACTCTGGCTCACGGTAGAGAGCAAAACGGGCGAGGTTTACCAGCAGGCGTTCGCGATCGAACGCTTGTCACCCGCCACCGCGCGATTTATTCAGGAGAAAAAATAATATGCGGCTTGTCTCCCTGTATGCCGGTATCGGTATGTTATTCGCGCTGATGGTGTGCTTGCCTGTGCAGGCGCATGGTGTACATATCCCGATTGGAAAATGCTGGGTCGAGGCCAAGAATATCGTCTGCGAAGGCGGCGAGTCGGATGGCCATCCGCTGGACGATGCCCTGGTAGAAGCCATTAGCTATAACGAAAAAACATTGTTCTCCGGCAAGTTGGATGACCATTCCCGTATCCGCTTTCCACGTCCGGCAGGGCCATTCTATATCTTGATTGATGCCGGCCCCGGCCAGGTGATCGAGCTGGACTGGAAAGATATCAAAGGGATTTAATACCTTTTCCTGTTTGAATATGGCGGCGGATGCGCTTCAGTCATGCTGAGTGTGTGGCATTGGTCTTCGCCAGCTGAATAAACGCCTGCACATAATCAATCTGCACATCTGTTTCGCGTATGCCCAGGTAAATCTGTTTGGCGATGCCTTGTTTCCCTAGTTGTACTGGCGTCACATCAAAGCGGCTTTGATATTCCTCCACCAGCCAGCGCGGCAACGCCGCGACACTCCGGCCACTGGCGACCATTTGCAGCATGATGTCGGTGGTTTCTATCGGTTTGTGCACGTGCGGGCTAATGCCGGCCGGTTGCAAAAACTGGTTATAAATATCCAGTCTGTCTATCTCGACCGGGTAAGTGATCAGTGTTTCGTTGCTTAACTGTTCTGGCACCACATAGGCAGCCTTTGCCAGTGGGTGCTGGTTATTCACCACCAGCACTTGCTCATAATCAAACACGGGTTGAAACACCAGGCCGGGTTTATACAGCGGGTCCGGTGTGACCAGCATATCAATCTCATAGCCAAACAGCGCGCCTATGCCGCCAAACTGGAACTTCTGTTTCACGTCTACATCCACATCCGGCCAGTCCGCCAGATAAGGGGACACCACTTTCAGTAACCACTGATAACACGGGTGGCACTCCATGCCTATGCGCAAGGTGCCACGCTCGCCTTGGGCAAACTGGCGCAAGCGTTCTTCAGCCAGTGAAAGTTGTGGCAACAGCCGGTTGGCGACCGCCAGCATATATTGCCCGGCCTGGGTCAGGCGCAAACTGCGGCCTTCGCGCAGCCAGATATCCGTGCCCAGTTGTTGCTCCAGTTTTTTCATGGAATGGCTTAATGCAGACTGCGTCAGAAATAACTTCTCTGCGGCGGCTGTGAGTGAACCCTGCCGTTCAACCTCGCGAATAATCGCTAAATGAATACGTTCTATCATGGTTAATGTATGAATAAAATTAATCGATAGTTGAAATAATACCATTTTACTTCATGATTGGTGTTTTCTAGAATGCGTGTTCTCAAACGATGAATAACGAGGCTAGCATGGTCACCACACACAATCTTGGATTTCCGCGCATAGGCGCAAAACGTGAATTGAAATTTGCTTTAGAAGCTTACTGGAAAGGGCAGTCTTCATTAGAAGCTTTAAAGCAGACCGGTAAAAATTTACGCGCAAGCAACTGGGCGTTGCAAGCTGGCCTCGATTTAGCGCCAGTGGCGGACTTTGCGTTTTATGACCAGGTGCTGGACATGAGCTTCACCCTGGGTAATTTGCCAGCACGGGTACAAGATTTTCATGGTGATGCGCTGGATAACTATTTCCGTGTCGCGCGTGGCCGTTCCGTGCAATCTGGCGAAGATCACGCCCAATGCTGTGGTGGCGTGGCCGCCGGTGAAATGACCAAATGGTTTGATACCAATTACCACTATATCGTGCCTGAATTCACCACTGACACGCAATTTAAACTGGATGCGACCCGCCTGCTGGAACAACTGGCTGAAGCCAAAGCGCAAAACGTCAAGGCCAAGCCGGTCATTATTGGCCCGGTGACTTACCTCGCGATCGGTAAAACCAAAGATGATTCGAATCAGCTGGCTTTGTTGCCGCAACTGTTGCAGGTCTATACCGAGTTGCTGGAAACCTTGGCCACGCAAGGCGTGGAATGGGTGCAGATTGATGAACCTATTCTGGTGACAGAGCTGGATGCAGAGTGGCAGCACGCGTTTAACCTGGCCTATCACCAGTTGAAGAGCAGCCGCGTGAAGCTGCTGGTGGCCACTTATTTTGGCCAACTGGCGGATAACCAGTATCTGGCCGCCAATTTGCCGGTGGCTGGTTTGCATGTGGATGCGATCAACGCGCGTAGTGAAATCGTACCGCTGATAGGCATGTTGCCTGCGCACAAAGTACTTTCTGTGGGGGTGATCAATGGCCGCAATATCTGGAAGACCGATTTAAACGCCACCTTAGACTGGCTGGAACCGATTGCAGCGCGCCTGGGCGACCGTTTATGGACCGCGCCATCCTGCTCATTACTGCATGTGCCTGTGGATTTAGACAGTGAGCAAACGCTGGATGGCGAGATCAAGTCCTGGCTGGCGTTCGCCACCCAGAAGTTGGAAGAATTGAGTGTTCTGGCGATCGCCCTCAACCAAGGCCGTGACGCTGTGAAAGACGCACTGGCAAGTAACCATGCAGCGATCGAAGCGCGCCGTACTTCACAGCGCGTGAATAATCCGCAGGTAAAAGCCGCATTAGAAACCCTGACACCACAATTGAGCCAGCGCCAGCATGCCTATGGTGTGCGTGCGAGCAAACAGGCGGCATTGCTCAAGTTACCTAAATACCCGACCACTACCATTGGTTCTTTTCCGCAGACCGCTGATATCCGTCATGCCCGCAGTGAATTCAAGGCAGGCCGCCTGGATGCCGCTGGCTACAAAACAGCGATGGAAGCTGAAATCGCGCGTAGCGTGAAAGAGCAGGAAGCCCTGGGTCTGGACGTGCTGGTGCATGGTGAAGCCGAGCGTAATGACATGGTGGAATATTTTGGCGAGCAGCTGGATGGCTATGCGTTCAGCCAGTTTGGCTGGGTGCAGTCTTACGGTTCGCGTTGCGTGAAACCACCCATTTTATTTGGCGATATCAGCCGCCCCAAAGCCATGACGGTGCAATGGATCAAGTATGCACAATCCCTGACCAGCAAGCCGATGAAAGGCATGTTGACCGGCCCGGTGACGATACTGAACTGGTCATTTGTGCGTGATGACCAGCCACGGTCTGTCTCATGTTACCAGTTGGCGCTGGCGATCCGCCAGGAAGTGCTTGACCTGGAAAAAGCCGGCATCAGCGTCATCCAGATCGACGAAGCGGCGCTGCGTGAAGGGCTGCCGTTGCGTAAAGCACAATGGCAGGCGTATCTGGACTGGGCAGTGGAGTCATTCCGTATCACCGCCAATGGCGTGGCCGATGAAACACAGATCCATACCCATATGTGCTATTCGGAATTCAACGATATCATCCAGTCGATTGCCGCCATGGATGCCGACGTGATCACCATTGAAACCTCACGCTCGGATATGGAGTTGCTGGATGCGTTCAAGACGTTCAAGTATCCGAACGAGATCGGCCCGGGTGTGTATGACATACACTCACCGAATATCCCCAACCAGGCCTATATGGTGAAGTTGATGCAACTGGCGGCTGAGCGTGTGCCGGCAGAACGGTTGTGGGTAAACCCCGATTGCGGTTTGAAAACCCGCCAGTGGGCAGAAGTGTTACCAGCGCTCACTAATATGGTCGCAGCGGCGAAAACATTGCGGGCAACAGCATAACTCCTGCATTGTTTAATTAAAAAACAGCTGCAAGTGCGATTGCGCTGGCATCCTGAAAAGGGGTGCCAGCGTTTTTTCGCTTAAAACTGACACTGCCATGAAATTTGCGTTTCTTCACCTATTTGAGAATGATTTTCATTTGTAATTTTATGATGAGGACGCTAAGATAGCCGTTTATTTCATTCCCGCCTATTTACCGTGCTGCTTCATCCGGAACATTCCAAACTTGTAGTCACCCTGGTTTATCACTATGACGAACTGGTCAGCTATGTGAAACGCCGCTTTGGTGACCATCATTTTGCACAGGATGTGGTGCATGATGTCTGCATAGAGTTGATGGAACGCCCGCCAGTCAGCCAAGTGCATACGCCGATGGCATTTTTACGCAAGCTTTCACGCAACCGCGCGATTGACCGCTACCGCCAGTACCAGACCCAGCAGGCACACCTGCAGACTTTGCAGGAAACCACCGTGGATGCACATCATATCGATGGCGAACGGGTACTACATTTTGTGCAACGGCTGGAAGCGCTGAAACGCATGATCGAGGCTTTACCATCCCGGCAAAGACAAGTATTCCTGTTACATAAGCTGCATGATATGCCGCAACAGGAAATCGCCGACGAGCTCGGTATTTCGCGCAATATGGTGACGCAGCATTTCAGCAAGGCCATGGCAGCGATCAACCTGAACTGGGGGCAAACCGCATGAAAGCCACCGCGAACGAACTGGCCGCATTGCCCACCGCTTCCGCTGCAAATGATGCGTTGAATCCGTACAAGGAAGCATTGCGCGAGCATTTCCCTACCCGTGAAGCATTGCTGCAGGAAGCCAAACAGCAAACAAAACGGCAACGCCTGCTGAAAAAAGTCGGCGCTGGCATGGCCTTGTCACTCACATTGGCCATGAGCTGGGTGATAGACCCGGTATGGCACAGTGAAGATATGCGCACGCTGGTCGGCCAGCAGGCGAGCTACACCCTCAAAGACGGCAGCCATGTCGCGTTAAACACCAATAGTGTGCTGGTGGTCGAGCAACACCTGTATTCGCGACGCCTGCATTTAAAACAGGGTGAAGCCTTGTTCACGGTAGATCATGGCTGGCGGCCGCTCACCGTATATGCCAACCAGACCCAGATCAGGGATATCGGCACGATCTTTAATGTGCGCAACACGGCACAAGGCGCGGTGGTGACTGTGGTGGAAGGCAGTGTAGAGGTGCGCACTACCCACGCACAGCGCATCCTGACCAGGGATATTTCTGTCACCACGCAAGCCGGTATGATTTCTGAAAGCCGTTGTACTTCGGCCAATATTGCCTGGCAACAGGGGCGTCTGGTGTTTGATGGCACCCCGTTGGCCGATGTTGTCCTAGAGTTGCAACGTTATCATCGCGGGAAAATAAAGATCGCCGATGCCCGTGTGGCGCAATACCGCTTGTCTGGTGAATACGATATCAATGCCATTGATGCATTGATTGATACGCTGCCAGAGATCATGCCGCTGCGTGTCGCAAGGCAAAGTGACGACACCATTGTGATTCGACACCACTAAAAACTTGAGGATCTCATCCGTCGAAAGCGCGTGATGGACGGATGAAATCTGATCAGCAACTAGCTTTTAGAATTGCAGGTTTGCCGAGAAGGCAACGGTTCGTGGAGCGCCTATGTAGTACGAATTCAACCAGTAGCTTTTATCAAACATATTGTTGATATTCAGGCGTAATGTGAGCGGGTGGTTAGACAGCATGGTTTTGTAGCGCGCGCCTATATCGGCCGTTACTACTGAGGGCAGGCGGTCGGTGTTGGCATCATCGGCATATTGCTTGCCAGTGAAATACACACCCGCTGTCAGGGTCAGGTCAGGCATCTCATCTAAGGTATATTCGCTATATATCTTGGCCAGCTGTTTTGCGACATTGATAGGTTCTTTGCCATCTAACGCTGATTTTTTAATGGTTGGGTCTAGCAAGGTCAACCCGGTGATGATGGTCCATTGATCTGTCAGTTTTCCTGTCGCGCCAAATTCAATGCCTTTATGATTTTGCCTGCCATCTTGACGATACAGATTACCTGCCCCGGTAATCTCTGTATATTGATATGCTTTCTCAATTTCAAAAATGGCTGAAGTAAGTAGCAGATTGCCAACGCTGGCTTTAATGCCTAACTCCTGCTGGCGGCTGACCATAGGTGACATCGTTTGGTTACGGTTTATATAGCTGACGTCATTGGGCGCGCGACCACCTGACTCCAGGCCTTCGATGTAGCTCAAATAGGAGGTCAGCCATGGTGCTGGCTTATATAGCAGCGAGGTGACAGGGGAGGTGCGGCTCTGATCGTAAGACGAAGATTGCACACCCGGGTCACTATAGCTATAGGATAACAGGCGGCTGCGATTGACGCCTGCAAGTACAGACCATTGATCGTTCAAGGTGATCAAATCACCAATGACAAAGTTCTCGTTGATATCCCGGCCTTTGGTAAAGTTGCCTGAGGTATCTGCAGCGAATGCAGGCTTGGTCACATAGCTTGGGCGGTCAAACGAGAATGGGCCAAAATTGAAGGATCCGCTGTTGTAATTAGATCCGCGAAACAGGTCTGAATTCATGTAGTAGCCGGTGGTTACCTTGTGCGCGACATTCCAGGTGTCAAAGTGAATATCGGCGAATAGCTGGCCGGCGTTGAACACATCACTAGAATCATCACCAGCGAGTGCCAGTTGGGTATAAGCCGTTGCTGAGGACGGGTAGTTATAAACGCCGGCAGATGCTTTACGGTCAATATAATCACGCATGTAAGCGCCTCGCAAACTGACATTATCGTTCAGCTGATAGTGAATCTTGCTCAACAGTTTGATATTGTGAAACTCATCACTCCCCCATTTTTGTGCCCATAGTCTATCGGCATCTGGCGCTGACGGGCGGGAGAGCCCCGGCGCGACAAACCAGTACGCAGAAGGCGCTTCAGTCCGGTAATGGTTGTAGATGGCATTCAGTTCCAGCAGCAGTTTGTCAGTCACCTGCCAGTCAATCGCGCCACTGACCAGTTCGCGTTGTATGCCTTGATGATCAATGGCGGTGCCGCCATTCTGCTTGACGATGTTAAGGCGATAACCTGCGTTACCTTCCTCGTCAATACGCCCGCCAAAATCACCATGCACGTAATACTGGTCACCGCCATAATTACCCACACTGACATTGTTTAAACGCGCGATAGTCGGCCGTTTATAAACAAAGTTAACCATGCCACCGGGGCTGGCGGCACCATACAGAAAACCTGAGAGGCCGTTAAGTATCTCTACGCGTTCTTTGTCCTCCATGGTCGCGGCGTGGTTGTATGGGCGACGCAGGCCATTTTCAGCGGTATTGTAACCATCAAAGCCACGAATATTGACATTAGGACTGAAACCGGTGATTTGAGGTGTGGTTGTTCGTGTCGAGGGATTGAGTTTATAGATATCATCTGGCGATTGCGCCTGGATATTCTGAATTAACTCCTGCGGCATCACACTGATGGCGAATGGCGTGTCTTGTAGTTTCATTTTAGCCAACACGCCCACTGAAGAAATACTATCCACTTTGTATCCCTTCGCTGCTTTGCCTTCTTGTTGCAATTGAACAGTGCTTGATGTTTCGGTCTTATCCGATACCTGTACATCAGGCAGTGTTTGCGGTTCATGGCTATTGCGGCTGTTATTGGCAGGTGCTACAGCTGGTGCCGGCGTCTTGATTAACGAGTATTGCTGGGATTGGTTCTTTTTGGCGGCCAGTCCTGAGCCTTCAAGCAATATTTCAAAGGCCTGTTCTGCAGTGTAGCTACCATGCAATGGCCGGGATTGCTTGCCCGCCGTTTGTTCAGGCGTGAAAGTCAAGGTCAACCCTGATTCGCTGGCTACGATCTGCAAGCTGGTGGCAAGCTCGCCTGCAGGAATATGATACTGCCTGGTCACTGGCTGAGATGCCTGGGTTGCGTCTGCAGCAAATGCTGAAAAAGTCAGGCCGGTATTAAATGCCAGCATCAAAGCCAGCTGCAATGTTTTTTGCTTATATTGGGGGTGATACATGATGATCCCTAACGGTGATTGAATGAATTACCAGTAGAGGTCACGTGAAAATTAACATCGGGCAGTCTGTGGCTTGTAAATTTTTGTAACTATTTCTTCGCTCAATTTGCAGCCATGATGCGCACCCAGTAGCGCGTGTAATAGACAAGTTTGACGGGCAAGGAGTTTGGTAGTGCAGCCAATGCCTGTGAGGTGTCGGCAATCGTGAAAACACCTGAGATTCTCAATTCAGATGCCGCTGCATCACAATCAATAAAGCCTGTCCGGTAACGTGCCAGTTCTTGGGCCAGGTCAGCCAGCCGCATATTGTTTGCAAATAACAACCCCTTTTGCCAGGCGCTAACCTGGGCAGGTACCTGACTAGTCATTTGTATCTGGTCAGTAGAGAAAGAAGTGTGTTCGCCAGCATGCACAACACGGGTATGACCTTGTTTGGTCACTATCCTGACTGCACCTTCCAAAACGCTCACTGCTGTTTTGTGGGCAGTGTGATAGACATTAAACCTGGTGCCCATCGGGTAAATGCTGCCATGCGCTGTGTAGACATGAAGTGGACGCTGCTCGCTGGGGCGATGTCCGGTCGTCACCATCATTTCACCGATGTGCAGGTGCAGCATCCGGGCCTGGTCCGTAAAGTGCACATCTACTGCAGTCCGGGTATTCAAAGCAATCTGCGTTCCATCTGCCAGCGTCATTTCTTTCATTTCACCGGTGCCGGTGGTGTAATCTGCCATTTGCAGACGCCATGCGTCTGTGTCGCTGGCGAGTAAACCGCCCCCCGCTACGACCCCAAAACCAAGCAATGCTTTTAATGCCGTGCGTCTGGAAGGCTTATGCAGCGTTGATAAGGTTTGATATGCCGTTTTTCCATGCAGACGATGCCATGAGGCGCTTATGCGATGGATATGTTGCCAGGCGCGTGCATGCTCCGGGTTTTCGCTCAGCCATTGCTGCAAGCGTTCTGCATCAGAGGCCGCGAATTTTTCATCCATAGAGCGTGTCAGCCATTCGGAAGCAGCTTTCGCCACATCTTCAGAAAATGGAGGGGTAGGCATACGTTATTCAGCCATGGAAAAAAAGCATTGCTGGTTAGCCCGGCTGATATATTGTTTGACTGAACTGGTGGAGACTTTCAATATGCTGGCGATTTCTGCATAAGACAGCTCTTCAAGATGAGCGAGCAAGAACGCTTGTTTGACACGGTACGGTAACCCACTTAATGCATGGTCGATTTGCTGTAACAGTTCTAACGCCATGGCATGCTCTTCCAGCGAAGGGGCAACGCTTTCTGGTAAGCCGGCCAATACCTCCAGATAGGCTACTTCAATCAGCTTTCTTCTGTGATAGTTTGAAACCAGGCGTCGCGCAATTGTGGCAAGAAAAGGTCTGGGCTGGCGAATTTCCTTCACATTATCGGCATGCAGGATATTTAAGAAAGTATCTTGCGCCAAATCTGCCGCTTGTTCGCTTTCCCTGACTCTTCCCCTTAACCAGCCTAGCAACCAGCGGTAGTGGTCACTGTAAAGCTTGTGAAAAACATGATTAGAGGTAGGTGAAGCAGACATAGCTATAATTTATGAATAACAATCATTATCAATTATAAAGAGTGTCTGCAGTTTTGTATATTGAGCGATTCAATCAGAAGAGCATTGAAAATACTGGGCTCTCAACATGGATTTTTGACTTTACGGTGTTTGATGTAAAAAATATCCAAAGGCACCTCAACATTTCTCAGCGCTCAAACGACATACCCATATCAGACTGATTTCAATCTCTTAAATATGGGAGTTTTAATGCAATTTCGCACTCAACAGACTAAGCACAATTTCTCAGCAACCCTCAAGCGCACCAGCCTGCTGGCAGTCATGCTCAGCCAGGCATGGCTAGTGCAGGCGGCAGATTTTGATATTCCTGCGCAACCTTTGGATAAAGCGTTAAACAGCCTGGCCAAGCAATCCGGCGAGCGTATTCTATTCTCGACCGACCTCACTGAAAACATCGCCGCCCCTGCGGTAAAAGGTAATTTAAATACCCGTGAAGCATTAAATGCGCTGTTGAAGAATAGCGGCCTGGTCTTGCAAGGTGATGCCGCGCAAGGCTATACCGTGGTTAAAAAGTCATCCACACAGTCACAAAGTCATGCAGACACATTGCCAGAGGTAGCGGTGACCGCCAAAGGTGAAAAAGCGTTGCCATTCAAAGAAGCGGGCACCTTGATCATTGATGAAGCCGCGCTGGCACGCAATAATCCGAGTGATGTGCGTGGTATCTTCAATGGTCAGCCTTCGGTGAAAGTCGGCGGGGCCACGCCCATGTCGCAAAAAGTCTATGTCAACGGTATCGAGGAAACCAATCTGGCGGTGACGATAGATGGCAGCCGCCAGAACAATAAGGTTTTCCACCATAACGGGACGACCTTGATCGATCCATTATTCATGAAAGCCGTGAGCGTGAACGCGGGTGTGGCACCTGCAGATGCCGGGGCAGGGGCGATTGCGGGTTCTATCGCCTATGAAACCAAGAATGCACGTGATTTCCTCACTTCTCCTGGCATGGGCGCTTATATCCGCTCCAGCTACAACACCAATGGCGATGTGTTCAGCCAGACACTGGCAGGCTATGGTGCTACAGAGCAACTGGATGGCTTGGCTTATTTAACTGTTGCCAACGGTAACCGCTTTGAAGCGGGCAATGGTGACAGGGTAGATGGTACTGCGACAGATCTGGTCAGTGGTTTCTTCAAAATCGGTGCGGAGGCCGAAGGTGGCCATCGCCTGCAATTAAGCCATGAGCGTGTGCGTGACAATGCGGTGCGACCATTCCGTGGCAATATCGGGTTCATTTCAGACAGGCCAGCCACAGAACCGCGTGTGCGTGATTATGAAATGATCCGCGACAATACGGTATTGCGATATACACAGGTGAATCCGGATCACTGGTGGAACCCGACAGCCGTGCTTGCCTACAGCAAAACTGAAATCACCGTACCTATCATCACGCGTTTTGGCGAAGAGCTTTACGATGGCACCGGTAAAACCGCCAGTTTTAACGGTAAGTTTGAGAACAAATTCCCCCTGGAGATCGGCACTATTGTTGCGGGTGTAGATTTCTACCGTGACCAGGCAAAATACCGTGATCCGTCAACGCGACCAGATGAAAAAGCCAGCAATAACGGTGCTTATGTACAGGCGCGGATCAACCCGTGGCAGCCTTTGCAGCTTTCCTTTGGTATCCGTAATGACCGTCATGAGCTGACCGGTACCCGGGGTGAAAGCTGGGAACACTCCGGTTTTAGCTCCAACGCTTCCGGTGAGTTATCAGTCATCCCTGAGCTGTTAACGTTGAAGGCGGGTTATTCAGAAGTGTTCAGCGGTAGCCAGATGGCAGAAAACTTCATCATGAACCCGTTGTGGAACTACGGCCGTGGCCCAAGAGCGACTAAAGCGGATAACTATTTTGTGGGTTTGCAAAGCCGTTTCTATGGCTTTACTGCCGATGCCAAAGTCTTTGAAACAAATATAGACGATGCGCGCGTCGCAAGATTCGCTCCCGGTAGCGCCAATTTAGCGCGCGATGTACGCACACGCGGCTACGAACTGGGCCTGGCTTATCAATGGGAGCAAAGCTTTGCGCGTGCGCGCCTGGCGGATATTGATGTCACCATAGATGGTGCCGCTACCGATAGCGATGCGGGTAATTACCTGGCCACACCGGTCGGTGAGATTTTATACCTGACGGTTGGGCATCATTTCCCATCTCTGAACCTGACGCTGGGTGGCGATGCGGAGTTTGCGCAGAAATACAAAAAAGTCAGCAATGGCACCCTGGATTTCCCATCGTATGAAGTATTCAATATTTATGCCGAATACCAGCCAGGCTGGGCAGTCAAAACCAAATGGCGCATAGATGTACGCAATTTGTTTGATGACACCTACGCAGACCGCGCCACCTACCAGGGCTTTAACACCGTGACCCCGCTGTTTCAACCTGGGCGCAGTGTGCTATTCAGTGTCGCCGCCACGTTTTAATCAAGGCTGGCAAAGCAGCATCGCAAACCCGATATTGAATGCAGTGATTTAATGCGTCAATTTTTTGTGCTGATCCATCGCTATACAGGGCTGGTCCTGGCCCTGTTTCTGATCCTGGCGGGCGTGACTGGCATGTTCATCGCATTTTATGATGAGCTTGAAAAAGCCTTCCATCCTGCATTCAGGTTGGTAGAGCCGCACCCTGGGCAAACGAAAATCAGCGCAGTCGCACTGGCCGGTCTTTTGCAGGCGAGATATCCAGAAGCGATGTTTAATCGTATCAACCTGCATCAGGCAGCCGGAGAATCCACTTCCTTCTATCTGCAACCCCGGCCCGGTAACAAAACCGGATTGGTGAATGATGAGATCTTCGTCGATCCGTATACCGGGCAAGTGCTGGCCGAACGTAAATGGGGCGATATTTCACAAGGCAGTATCAACTTGCTGCCCTTTTTGTACCGCTTGCATTTCTCGCTGGCATTGGACAAAACCGGCCGATGGGTACTGGGGATAGTGGCACTGATCTGGACGCTGGATTGCTTTATCGGTGCCTGTTTAACTTTCCCTTCCAGCCCGCGCAGAGCGAGCGTCCGATCGCAATCAAAAAGTCATTCCTGGTTAACACGTTGGTGGAAAGCCTGGAAAGTCCGCTGGCAGGGCGGCGCAGCCAAAGTGAATTTTGATCTGCACCGCGCCGGTGGTTTGTGGCTGTGGGCCATGCTGTTTGTATTTGCCTGGTCCAGTGTGGCCTTTAACCTGCGCGATGTCTATTACCCGGTGATGGGGGCGGTATTCGCCAAACAGCATTTTGGCGAAGATATCCCCAGGTTGCCCAAGCCTTTAATCAAGCCCACGCTGGATGTAAACGCTGCACTCATAACAGGTCGTGCGCTCATGCAGAAAGTCAGTGTTGCACATGCATTCAGCATTCATTATGAAACCAAGATCTACTATGATGCCGGTAAAGGCACTTATACCTATATCGTGAACTCCAGCCGCGATGTGTCTGAACAGTCGTCTAATACTGCCGTGATGTTTAATGCTGATAGCGGACAACAGTTAGCTGTTTATTTACCAACGGGTGAGGCGGCAGGTGATACCGTGACGCAATGGTTGCTCGCCTTGCATACTGCTAAAGTATGGGGGCTGCCTATGCAGATATTTGTCAGCGCCATGGGCTTGGGCGTCGTCGGTTTAACGGTGACCGGTGTGCGTATCTGGCTGAAAAAACGCCGCTCGCGCAGGCTGGTTCGCCAGCTCAGAAGGCCGGAGAGATAGGATCAGAGAGATAAGGCCTGGGCGCAAAGCTACCAGCGGCGGCTCAGCATAAAGTGCAGCACGATTGCCTCATTGCGGATTTCAGAGTCACCCAGCAATGCACTGTTGTATTTAACGCTGACCGGCAACATCCATTCTACGCCGCCGGTCATGAGCCATTGCTGGTTGATCTTGTGCGCGGCGCCGAAAGTCAGGTGATGTTCAAGTATACCTGCCAGTAAAGGACTGGAATTTTCACGTGGGATCGGGTTTTTGCCATAGTTGTGGCCGGCATAAATGGTGGTGCGGTCATCCCAGTTGTAAGCCACGCCGGTGGCGATCACCCACTGGTTTTTCCAATCGGCAGCCGATGGGGAACCATATACAGACGGCGCCGCCGGATTGTTCGGTTTAGTCGCGCGCAACCTCACGTCATCAATGGCATCGTCCCAATTGAGCCAGTTTAGTTTGAATGAAAGCAGCCAGTCATCCGCTGGTTTAAACGCCAGGCCTACAGCCACTTCGCGCGGCAGGGCAAAGCCTTTGACCGAGGCATCCGAATACTTTACTTTGCCTAATCCTGCCCCTGTAAAATCAGCCACCAGCGTGCCGCCGGTCAGTGGTAATTCGGTTTTTTCAGTATAGGTGGCAGCCAGGGTCAGGGTCGGCGAGACGCGATATTGCATCCCGAGTTTGAACCCGGTGCGCAACGCGGAGGCGTCCTCCAGTTTGTAACCGGCAAAGGCATTGCCGACTGAAGTATTGGCGAAAAAGTCCTGCTCTATGCTGGCATAGACGATGTTCAGGCTGGCGCCTAGTGAAAGTTTGTCTGTTACTTCGCAGCCGAAACCAGGGATGATTTTGGCAATGCCAAACAGTGAAGAAAGATCATCGCGGTTGCCAAATGGCGTGCGGATTTTATCGAACACGCCCCCGGCACCACCTTGTGCGAAAAAGCCTATGCCTGCCGTGCAGGATGAATTTTCCAAAGGCCGCGCATAGCCACCACCGCCAAGCGGGGTGTAACGGTTAGAAGCATGTTCTTCGTTCAGCGCGTCTTTGTGTACCAGATCAGTGGTGCGCAATATCGAGCCGAACATGTCCAGCAGCGGTGCCTTGATCTGTGTCAGCCCGGCCGGGTTGGTGTTGAGGGCGCTGGTATCCCGCGCCACTGCCACATCGGCACCGGCCATCAGGCTGGATTCGGCACCAAAGCCGATCAGGTTGATGCCGTTGGTAGCGTATGCAGCATGACTGAAGATAGTCATGGTCAGGCCTGTTATCAGGCGTCCCGTCATCAGGCTTAAAGTGGCGTGCGGAGTCATTGCGAACTTCAATTATTGCGATAAATATTATTTTCGCACAGTCGATTAACGCTGCGTTGTGATAACAGAGCGGTGATTACACTGTATTTATACCAAAGCAATAAAGATTTGCTGATAGGTGGCGGGTCAGTACAGGTTTTTCCTGGCATCCTGGCTCAATGCCAGATCAATCAGCGTGGCGGGGCCAATAGTTTGTATTGATCCCTGGCGATTTGCCCCAGCGAGGGAACGTCTTTTTTGCCGAGCTGCTTTTCGGGTTGCATTCGTCTGAGCGGCGTAACGCGGCTATGGAGGTGATTACGGTATATGAAAGCGTCATACGTTGTCCGTAAAGGTAAGTCAGCGCGTGCCTGGGTAGAGACTATGCAAACTGATTGTACATGTTAAAATGAGAATTATTATCATCTGTGACGTAAAGTCTGATTTTAAGTATGTCAACAAACGAGCGTGTATTGCAGCAAACCTTACATAGCCTTTACAGTGATCATCGCGGCTGGTTACAAAACTGGCTGCGAAGGAAACTGGGTTGTGGCGAGCAGGCTGCCGATCTGGTGCAGGACACCTTTTTCCGGCTGCTATCGCTTTCGCGCACTGACCTGGCGGCATTGCAGACACCGCGTGCCTATCTGACGACCACCGCGACACGCCTGATGATAGACAGAGCACGCCGGCAAAAAATCGAGCGGGCGTATCTTGAGGCGCTGGCACTGACGCAAGTAGATAATTTTGCGATTTCGCCTGAAGATCATCTGGAAGTCATCGAAACGCTGACTTTGATTGCTGCCATGCTGGAAAGCATGCCGGATAAGCCCAGACAGGCTTTTATGCTGAGCCGCCTTGAGAATCTCACTTATCCTGAGATCAGCCAGATGCTGGGCGTTTCCGTCAGCATGGTGAAACAATATATCGCCAGGGCCATGGTGCATTGCCATCACATTTTTTATGGTGAGGATGCCTGAGCAGATGCAACATACGGCGCCTTCTTTTTACTCCGACATGATCATGCAGGCAGCGGAATGGCACACGCAGTTACATGCGGAGGATGTCAGTGAAGCTGATCGTCTCGCGTTTAGTCAATGGCTGGCGTCAGATAGCCGTCATGCCACTGCTTTTGCGCAAATGGAAAAACTCTGGACCCATTTTGATGAGGTGCAGGATAGCGCGAGCAAACAGGCATTGACTGCCGTCATCAAGCCAGCAAAACGCAAACGCATCAAAGCAGCGGCCACGGTACTCTCTTTATTAGCGGTGATTCTGGTTGGCGGGATCGTTGCAAATAGCTTGCCTGCGCGCGTGATGCTGGCAGATTACCGTATGGGTACAGGTGAACAGCGCACGATTGAGCTGCCGGATCGCAGCCAGCTGACACTGGATACGCAGAGTGCAGTGAATATCCATTTCAGCCATGGTCAGCGCCGTATCGAGTTACTGCAAGGCAAGATACTGGTACAGGTGGCCAAGGATAAACAGCACCCATTCATCGTTGAAACAGTGGAAGGTACTGCGCGCGCACTGGGCACACAATATACCGTCCAGCGCCAGCACCAGGTCACGCGGGTGATGGTGATCGAATCCAGTGTAGAGGCGTGTGCTGCGCAGTCTGCATGTGTGACCTTAGTGCCTGGCGAGTCTGTGCAATTGCAGCGCGGCATGCCTTTGCGCAAAGGTGTGGCCGATATCCAGAATGAAACGGCATGGACGCATTTCAAGCTGGTGGCGGATGATATGCCTATCCCTGTCCTGCTGGGCGAATTACAGCGCTATCACTCCGGTCATCTGCATTTTGATGCCGCTGCGTTGGCACAAGTACATGTCTCAGGCGTATTTGCGCTGGATGATACGGCGCACACCCTGAATTTATTAGCCGACACCACGCCTGTCACCATCACCCAGTACACGCCCTGGTTAACCTTGATTAAACCGGTGCCAAAGCGCGTAGATTAAAAATATGGCCTTGCCACTGTCTCACTCCCTGTGTTGTGCGTCATGACTAGTACACACAACAATTCATCAGGGAGTTTTTATTTCTATGCAGTGGTTTCATTTCAAACAAAAGCCGGTGGTGGTTGCCTTGCAGTTGTTGCTGGCATGCAGTTCTTTGACTTTACTCAGTGCATCACCACAGGCTTATGCCGACACTGGCAGCCAGGCTGACAGTGCGCAGGCCTACGATATTCCGGCCGGTTCGCTCACGCAGGTGCTGAACAAATTTGCGCAGACTGCCGGTGTGGTGCTCTCGTTTGATCCGGCGCTTACAGCTGGCAAAACCAGCGAAGGGCTCAAAGGCAAATATACGCTCAAACAGGGCTTTGACTCACTGCTACAGCCTGTCAGCCTGCAGGCCACGCTGGCAGCAGATGGCGGTTACACGCTGAAGAAGTCGCCAGTGGGCAATATATCCTCGCAAGCCGATGTGTTGCCTGAGGTGCTGGTGAAGGATAGGCAGGAAAAAACAGCGACCACCGAAGGCAGTCGCTCCTATACCTCAAACGTGGTGACCATAGGCAAAGGTGAACAGCGCCTGCGCGATATCCCGCAATCGATCTCTGTCATCACCCGGCAACGGATCGAAGACCAGAACCTGACCACAGTTGCCGAGGCCATGCAACAGACCACCGGCATCACTGTGGTGAACTATGGCAGCAATACGGCCGGTATTTCCATGCGCGGTTACGGCCTGGATACCATACAGATTGATGGCATCCCGGTGCAAGATAGCCAGGGCGCCTGGGGTACCAGCTCGCAAGACTTGACCACTTACGACCGCATTGAGGTGTTGCGTGGCGCGGCTGCCTTGCTGCAAGGTACCGGTGAGCCCGGCGGCACAGTCAACCTGGTAAGAAAACGTGCGCTGGCGGACACTGCGGTGAAAACACGCATGCAAGCGGGCTCTTGGGATAATTACCGTGGCGAGCTGGATGTCTCCGGCGCGCTGGATAGTGAAGGTAAAGTGCGTGGCCGCGTAGTGGCGATGTACCAGGATAAACACTCATTCGTGGATTCTGACTACATGCGCAAGCCACTGCTGTACGGCACGCTGGAAGTAGACCTGACTGCCAGAACAACCCTGTCAGTTGGCGCAACCATTACCAGTATGGATTCGCGCCCCACCTTTGGTTTGCCTACCTATGCCGATGGCCGGACAGCCGACATCAATCGGGCGACTTTTATTGGCTCTGGCTGGGACAACAAGCACGAAAACAATAACCAGTATTTTGTCGAGCTGGAACATCATCTTGACCAGGGCGGTGAGTTCAAACTGCGCGCCAGTGCCATTGATCGTAAATTTGGCCTGGAAACCAGTGCCTTTGGCGATTCATATATCGATGGCTCAGGCAACTTTGACCGTATCCTGCTCGGTAGCAAGGGCAAAACCAGCGATTATGGCCTGGACGCTTACCTGAGCCAGCCATTCAATGCCTTTGATAAACAGCATCATGTGCTGGTGGGGTTTAATACGCGGGTCTTTAATTCCAGCACCGCCTACGCACAGGTGTTTGGCGCGACACAAAATATCTTTACACCGACGCACAACATCGCCAAACCAGACTTTGTCTATGACCCGGCAGATGAGTATCAAACCCGGCAAACCGGCTTATACGGCCAGACCCGCTTGCAACTGCTGGAAAATACCCGCTTGATCTTAGGCGGGCGTCTCAGCAACTGGAAAACGACCGTCAAAGGCAACCCGGATGGCAGCGACGAGTTCACCAACCAGTTCACGCCGTATGTCGGTCTGGTACAAAGCCTGAATGAAACCTACGCAGTGTACGCCAGCTACAGCGATATCTTCCAGCCGCAGCAGTATAGCCTGGGTGCGGATAACAAGATGCTGAAACCGCGTACCGGCAAACAGTATGAAGTGGGTGTCAAAGGCGAGCTCGATGGCGGGAAACTGAATATGCATGCCGCCTTGTTCCGCATTGATGACGAAAACCGTGCCATGACAGACCCGAATAACCCGCTGTATTCGATCTCGGTAGGTGAAGTCCGCAGCCAGGGTGCCGAAGCGGAAATCAGCGGCCGCTTGAGTGAGCAGTGGGAATTATTCGCCGGTTATGCTTATCTCGAGACCAAATACCTGAAGGCGGAAGATGGCTTGCAGGGGCTTGTGTTCGCCACTGCCACCCCAAAACATAGTTTTAAACTATGGAACAAATACCGTCTGTCTGACCTGTGGGCGATTGGCGGCGGGCTGGATATGAGCAGTGGCGTCTATGCTTATGATGGCACCAATAAATGGGAGCAGGGCAGCTATACGCTGGCATCGGCACAAGTCAGCTACCGTATCGACCCGAAATGGGACTTGAGCCTTACCGGCAATAACCTGTTTGATAAAAAATATTACTCGCGCCTGGATGGCTGGTCGCGGCAAACCTATTTTGGCGAACCCCGTAGTGTGATGTTGACTTTGCGCGGCAGTTTTTAACACATTGTTTTCATCTGCACAATGAAGTCTCCCGGCGTTTGATCTGTGCCGGGAGATGGCAGCTATTCAATCCACCATGATCCAGCACTTGCTTGATCTGCTTTTTCATATCAAATCTATACCTGGCTAGGGCTGGCCTATGCTTAGCGTCGCCATGACGCATGCGCGTTTTTAAAGATTGATCAATATCATTTTGTCATTCATGTGATAAAATGAGAATCATTATCATTAATGGCTTTAACGGTTTAGTCGGTATGTCAGCAAGCGAGATTGTCCTGCAGCAATCAATAGAAACGCTCTATTTAAATCATCAGTCGTGGTTAAAAAGCTGGTTGCGGCGGCAGTTAAGTTGTACTGAAAGTGCAGCAGACCTGGCGCAGGATACTTTTTTGCGTGTACTGGCTGCGCGTAATGCCAGTCATATCGTGGAGCCTCGCGCTTATCTCACCACGGTTGCCCGCCGGGTCATGATGGATTATTTTCGCCGCGCTGCACTGGAACGCGCTTATCTCGAAGCGCTGGCAGCCATGCCGGAGTCGGTGCAGATGTCTCCTGAACAGCGCACTATCCTGATTGAAACCCTGTGCGAGATCGATGCCATGCTGGATGCACTAGGCGCGAAAGCGCGCCAGATTTTCCTGTTATCGCAGCTGGACGGCTTAACCTATGCCGAAATTGCCGTGCAGATGAATTTGTCTGTCAGTTCAGTCAAGAAATACATGGCAAAAGCCATTGAGCATTGCCTGTTATTTTCCATGGTATGACACCCACTATCCCGCATCCTGAGATTGCCCGCCGGGTACTGCGTGAAGCCGCAGGCTGGTATAGCCAGCTTTGCGCAGGCGAGGTGACACCAGAGCAAAATGCTGCCTGGCAGCACTGGCTGGCTCAAGGCTGGGAGCAGCAATGGGCCTGGTCACGCATAGAACATTTACAACAACAGATGCAACTGGCACCTGCGCCTATGACGCGTCAGGTATTGCAGGCCGGTAATGCTGCCATGCAGGCACGCAGGCGCACGCTGCTGAAAAGTCTGGGCGCATTTGGCCTGGCCATGCCGCTGGCCTGGGTCGGCTGGCAAACACAACCATGGCAACCCATGCTGGCTGATTACAGTACCGCAACAGGCGAGCGACGCGAATGGCTGCTGGAGGATGGCACGCGACTGGTGCTCAACACCGATAGTGTGGTCAATGTTTCTTTCAATGCACAGACACGCATGCTGCATCTGGTGCGCGGTGAAATCTATATTGAAACCGGCCATGCCGATCCGCAGCGCAGACCATTGATCATACGCACGGCACAAGCGCATCTACACCCATTGGGCACCCAATTCCTGGTGCGGCAGCAAACAGCCTCTACCTGGCTGGGTGTCAAGCAACATGCCGTGGAAGTGACTCCGGTCAATGGGTCTCCTGTGTTTCGTGTAGATGCCGGTCAGCAAGTGACAGTACATGCACAGGGGGATGTGACCCGACAAGCGTTGAGCGGGCAGGAAGCCAGCTGGCTACGTGGCATGCTGATCATTACTGATTGGCGCCTGGCTGATCTGGTCACTGAATTAAGCCGCTATCGTCCTGGCGTCTTGCGTTGTGATCCACAACTGGCAGCGCAGCGGATTTCAGGCGTTTTTCCGCTGGACCGGCCAGAAGTAGCCCTCGAAGCCATCCAGACCGCGTTGCCGCAAGTGCGTGTCGAATATTTCACTCGTTATTGGGTCAATTTACGCCCCGCTGTATCAGTCTTTTCTCAATAAAACTGTAAAAAATCATTTTTGCATTGTCCCTTTTTATTTCTCGTCCGACCTATGTGATGAAAACATTCATTCAACAGGGAGACGAAATGCGTATCAAACAATCAACCCGCAGACCGTGTGCGTACATACAGCAACGTGTGTTGCATGCATTGCTGGCAACCACATTAGGAGCGGCTATTCTGCCTTTGTCGGCTAACTGGTCATTTGCCGTAGCCGCGGAAAACGAAGCGACACACAGTTATGATATTCCGGCAGGGCCACTGGATAGTGCACTGGGACACTTTGCCAGTGAGGCCGGTGTGGTGTTGTCATTTGAAGCCGATCAGGCAAAAAACCTCACTACAAAAGGGTTAAAAGGCCATTACACGACAAAACAAGGGTTTGACGTATTGCTGCAAGGCAGTGGCTTGCAGGCGATTGATGTGCAGCCTGGGCGCTTTACGCTCAAGGCTGTGCCAGCCAGTCAATGGCAGAAGTCTTCAGTAGATACCTTGCCTGAAGTAAAAGTGGCTGACCGTGTCGAACGTGATGGCATCACAGAAGGTAGCAAGTCGTACCAGGCAAAATACACCAGCACGGCGACCAAACTGGCATTGTCGCCAAGAGAAACGCCTCAGACCATTGCGGTAGTCACCCGTAAGCAAATGGACGATTTCGGCATGACATCCGTGGATGATGCGCTGAAGACAGCCAGCGGCGTGTTTGTCTATGAACGGGGCGCGAACGGCAATGACTATTACAGCCGCGGCTTTGTCATGCAATCACAGTATGACGGTATGCTTAACCCAACGGGGATCAGTGACTCTAACCGTAACCCGCTGATCGATAATGCGTTTCTGGATAGGGTGGAAGTGTTGCAGGGCGCCACTGGTTTACTGAATGGCGCAGGCTCTCCCGGTGGGACCATCAACCTGGTACGCAAGCGCCCCACACAGGAGTTCCAGGCGCGGGCGGAGGTGCAGTTGGGCACGTGGGATCAGCGCCGTCTGGTAGGCGATGTGTCAGGGGCATTGACTGAGTCCGGCAATGTACGCGGACGGTTGGTCGCGGTAGTGGATGACGGTAATTCATTTGTTGATCATGCCTTTAATAACAGGCAAGGCATCTACGGCGTGCTGGAAGCGGAGATCACCCCCACCACTTTGCTGACGGCCAGTGTGCAATACCAGAAAGACCTGGGACGCAACCATCTGGGAGTGCCTTATGCGGCAAACGGCAGGGATGCAGGCCTCAATCGCTCGTCCTTCTTTGGTAATCCTGATAGCCATAACGATAAGGGTTACACACTTTATACGGTGGGGATAGAGCAGAAACTGTTTGATGACTGGCGATTGAAAGCCACCTATATGCGCGGTATGACTGATGTATACCAATCCAAAGATAGCTGGCTGAGTGGCCGGCTCAATCCCGCAACAGGTGCGGGGTTACGTCTCTTCCAAAACGTTAAGCTGACGCGTGATATACAATCGGACGCCCTGGATGTGCATGCTTCCGGACCGGCGACATTCTTCGGGCGTACGCACGAACTGACCGTGGGGATGAACGGCTCCAAGCTGCGTTCTGAAACCAAGGGCACGGACTATATGCTGGCCGCCACCATTCCCAATGCTTATGCGTTTGATCCTGCCAGCATAGTGACGCCTGCGCCTGGTGGCACCTACGGCAGTGATGATGTGACGCGTCAGCACGGCATGTTTGCCGTAGGTCGTTTTAATCTGAGTGACACACTTAAGATGATTCTGGGCTCACGCGTCAGCTGGTATAGCTTTACCGATCTGGCAGGTCCTGCGAGACAGACCGAAAGCGGTGTGGTCACACCGTATGCAGGGCTGGTCTATGATCTTGATGACCAGTATTCCATCTACACCAGCTATACCGATATTTTCAAGCCGCAGGATTTCCGGAATGCCAGTGGGGGACGGGTAGACCCGGTAGTGGGCAGAAATTACGAAGCGGGTATCAAGGGCGAGTTGCTCAACAAACGATTGAATGTGTCTGCTGCCCTGTTCAGGCTGGAGCAAACCAATCTTGCCAGGGTTGATACATCCGTCCCTTTTGACCCGAGCAATATTTGCCAGGGCAGCTGTTACAAAGCGGCAGACAAGATCGTGAGCGAAGGCGTTGACCTCAGCCTGAATGGTGAAGTCGCTGAAGGCTGGAATATATCTGCCGGGTATACCTACGTCTATAGCGAGTTTGCCAATGGTGAGCAAAAAGGTAACCGCTACATGACAACACTTCCCAAGCACAGTCTGAGCCTGGTCAGTTACTATCGTATCCCGAGCACAGACTGGAGCCTGGGCGGCAATATCCGTACCTATAGCCAGATTTACAACCATGATGCTGCCGACTATGACATCAAGCGTAGCGGTTTGACGGTGGTCGGCTTATCAGCCAGATATCAGATCAACAAGCAAACAGAGCTTAACCTGATCGTCAACAACCTGTTTGACCGCCGTTACTATGCCACGGTGGATAGCCTGAACTACACCACTTTTGCGGAGCCGCGCAAGATGATGGCTAACGTGAGGTACCAGTTCTAAGCAGGCATCTGCTAACAGCGTATGACTCGCTGTTTTCAGGTGAGCATTCACGGGCGATGGTGATAGATGCCATCGCCCTGTTTTTTTACTGGATGGCAAGCAAGGCGGTGATCGGGGGAAAAAATGCACTGCATCATTTTTTTTGCACTTAAAGGTGCCCCTTTTCCATTCTCGCGTGTCATTACCAGTAAGAGCGTCAATTTTTGATAATAATAAGATCGCAGGGAGCTATTTCATATGAACACCGCAATCGTTAAAACCAGTGTGCAGGCCATGGTGGTTCTGTGCCTGATCAGCAGCCTGACCGCCAAGGCAGATTATGTCTGGCTGGAACCCGGGCAGGAAGGGGTGCGTGCTTTTGTTGGCATGCATGAAGCGAATGTACAAGCAGATGTCGCGGCACTGAATAGCAGCCGCGCATTTGTGGCTGATGGCAAAGAACTGCTATTACAAAAAGAAAAAAACCATTTTTTGCTCGCGCCGGCAGCAGGCGATGTCAGATTCACTGCGCAGGTGGTCAGCCAGGGTGAAGTATTGAATTTTTACCAGGCAAAACTGGGGCGCAGTGAGACCAAGGCAGTCAATGATCTGGAACTGGTGCCCACAGAGCCGAATGGCAATGTATTCAAACTGGTTTGGAAAGGCAATGCCGTGGCCGCCTCGCAAGTCAATGTGAGCACCAGTGAGGGCTGGGTGCGCTCACTGAAACCGGCAGAAGACGGGGCAGTGACTTTAAAACCGTTGTTCCCTGGTTTGTATGTACTGGAAGTGACTGCGCGCGTGAACGGCAGCGCCACTTACCAGGGTAAGAAATATGAAGATGTGCGGCATACCGCCACATTGAGTTTTGAGGTGTTGCCATAAATGACATTGCGTCGATACAAATGGCCAGCATTGCTGGTGTTGATCATCCTGCTGGGTTTCACCTGGCGCTGGTGGCAGGTCAGGGCTGAGTCACCGTTCGAAACAGAAGTGGTCCAGCGTGGGGATATCGAGCATAACGTTACGGCAATAGGCACTTTGCAACCGCGCAGCTATGTCGATGTCGGTGCGCAGGTATCGGGGCAGATACTGGCCTTGCATGTGCAGCCTGGGGATGCGGTAGAAAAAGGCAAACTGCTGGCAGAGATAGACCCGCGGGTGCCGCAGGCGACAGTAGATGCCGGACGGGCAGCGCTGGCCGGGCTGCAGGCGCAACTTGAAGAGCAGGAGGCGCAATATGCGTTTGCCCTGCAACAGCAGGCCAGGCAGCAGCGCATGCATGCAGATGGCTCGACGCGTGCCGAAGATGTGCAGCAGGCAGAAGCGACCATGAAGACCGCTGCCGCGCGTATCAAAAACCTCAAGGCGCAGATTGTGCAAACACAATCCACCTTGCAGGGGAACGAGGCGCTGCTTGGCTTCACACGCATCTATGCGCCCATGTCGGGCACAGTGGTCTCCATAGAGGCAAAAACCGGCCAGACGCTGAACGCGACTTACCAGACGCCTACGCTGTTGCGTATTGCTGATCTGTCATCCATGACGGTGTGGACAGATGTCTCCGAGGCGGATGTGCGCTATGTGAAGCCAGGCATGGCGGTTTATTTTAAAACCCTGGGCGGCGATGTGCGCCGCTGGAACGGTACCGTGCGGCAGGTGTTGCCAGCGCCGCCCAAACCGGAGACGACCAGCGGCGCGACCAGTCAGGCAACAGCAAGCAATAAGGTTGTTTTGTATACGGTGCTGTTTGATGTGGATAACGCGGATGGTGAGTTAATGCCGCAAATGACCGCGCAGGTTTCATTTGTGGTGGCGCAGGCAAAACAGGTGGTCCTGGCGCCTACCAATGCCCTGGCTGCGGTTGAGGGTCAGCCGGGTAAATTCAAAGTACGGGTGCTGAATAAAGCAGGCAAAGTAGACTGGCATGAAGTGCAGACCGGGGTACGGACACGGCTACGTGCGGAGGTCGTCTCCGGCATGGCAGAGGGTGAGCAGTTGATCATTGCGGATAAGCCGCCACAAGCCAGCCCCTGGAAGTTCAAGTTTTGAATATGGCCCAGCCATTGATCTCCTTGCGTGATATCCGCAAGCATTACGGCGGCGTTGACCAGCCGCGCGTAGAGATCTTGCACGGTATTTCACTGGATATCCATGCCGGTGAATTTGTCGCCATCGTCGGTGCATCGGGTTCCGGAAAATCCACCCTGATGAATATCCTCGGTTGCCTGGATAAACCCAGCAGCGGGCATTACCACTTTGCCGGACGGAATGTTGCGCTGATGGATTCAGATGAGCTGGCCTGGCTGCGACGCGAGGCATTTGGTTTTGTGTTCCAGGGGTATCACCTCATCACTACCGAGACAGCGCAGGAGAATGTGGAAATGCCAGCCCTGTATGCTGGCATGACTGAATCTGCACGCGCTGAGCGTGCCAAGACTTTGCTGACCAGGCTTGGGCTGGAAGAGCGCTTGCAATACCGGCCACAGCAATTGTCCGGCGGCCAGCAGCAACGTGTCTCCATCGCCCGCGCCTTGATGAATGGTGGGCATATTATTCTGGCAGATGAGCCAACCGGCGCGCTGGATTCACGCAGTGGCGAAGAAGTCATGTGCCTGCTGAATGAGCTGGCAGACGCAGGCCATACCATTATCCTGATCACGCATGACCGTGATGTGGCTGCACGCGCCCGGCGTGTGATTGAGATCCGTGATGGGCATGTGATCAGTGATACAGGGTTTGCCAGCACAACGGCAGACGATACGACTGAAACCAGGAAAATCCCTGCACTGACCTTTGCCGCCGGGGATAGCGGCATTCAATGGCGTGGCGACATACTGGAAGCCTGTCGCGCGGCCTGGCGCGTGATGTGGGTCAATCGCTTCCGTACCGGGCTGACACTGTTAGGCATTATTATCGGTGTCGCTTCGGTGATCGTCATGCTGGCCGTAGGCATGGGCACCAAAGAGCGGGTAGTCGCTGAGTTGGGCGCGTTTGGCACCAACCACATCTATGTCTATCCCAAGCGCGAGAGCTCGCGTATTCCGGGGCGCGGCATCAGTGCGACCGATATAGAAGCACTGGGGGATTTGCCGCAGATCAGTTATGTATTACCTAATTTTTCCGGCAGTAAAGTAGTGCGGTTTGGCAATGAAGATGCACAAACGCGCATTAAAGGGTCACGCGCTGCCATGTCACGCATGCTGTCGTGGCCGGTGATCAAAGGCTCATTTTTTACCGAAGAAGATGATGCACGCATGGCCACGGTCGCGGTGATGGGACAGCGCTTGGTGCAGAACCTGATGCCGGATATCGAAAACCCGATCGGTGAAACCATACTGATAGGCAATGTGCCGTTTCAGGTAATAGGTGTGCTGGCTTCCAAAGGTGCAGTCACCGGTGATCAAAGTGATGACGACCTGGTCATTATCCCCTATTCAACAGCGAGCCTGCGCGTGTTCGGTGAACGTGAGCCCAGCTATGTCACGCTGGAAGTCAAAGACATGGCGGTGATAGATGCAGTGGCAGAGCGTGTGGAAAGCTTGCTTTTCAGCCGTCATGGTGTGCGTGATTTTCAAATCGAGAACGCGGCGGCCTGGATCGCGGCACAAGCCAAAACCCAGGATAGCATGGGTTTTATGCTCGCCCTGATCGCTGTCGTGTCACTGGTAGTGGGCGGCATAGGCGTGATGAATGTCATGCTGATGACGGTGCGCGAGCGCACGCGCGAGATCGGTATCCGCATGGCAACGGGCGCCCGCCAGCGTGACATCCTGCAACAATTCCTGACCGAGGCGGTGCTGGTGACCACGGTGGGTGGTGTCACAGGCGTAGTCATCGGTTTATCCATAGGTATCGCACTGGTCTTGTTTGGCATGCCGGTGATTTTTTCACTGACGGCGATACTGGGTGCTTTTTTCTGTTCAGTGGTGACCGGCCTGGTATTTGGTTTTATGCCAGCACGCAAGGCCGCCAGCCTGGACCCTGTGGTGGCGCTAGCGAATGAATAATATGAACTCTACTCTGTTGATACCCCTGGCAATGCTGCTCGCAGCATGCAGCCAGTTAAAGCCTTTGCAACTGAATGCGGACGATGGCCTGACCGTGGTGCCTGCTCAATGGCGACACCAGGCGGATGTTGCGGATGCAAAGCTGGAGCGCGACTGGTGGCAGGCATTTGGAAATACAGCGCTGGATGATCTGGTGCAGCGTGCGCAAACAGCCAATTACGATATTGCCGCAGCGGTCGCACGCGTGACGCAGGCACAGAAGCTGGCCGTAGTGGCAGGCGCGCCCCTGTTGCCTGAAGTGGCAGCCACCGCCAGTGCCGGGCGTCAGCGCAGGTTGGGGGGCGGGAGTGATGCGTCTGCTTTAAGCAACTATTCTGCTGCCCTGGTGGCCAGTTACGAAATTGATTTCTGGGGCAAGAACCGCTCGGCTTATCAAGGTGCGCTGGCCAGGGTGGATGCCACGGTGTTTGACCGCGACAGTGTGCGCTTGTCTATTACTGCCAGTGTGGCCAATACCTGGATGGAACTCACCGGCCTGCGCGAACGGATATTGATTGCGCAGCAGAATCTTGAAAATGCTGAAAAAGTGCTTGGCCTGGTGCAATCGCGCTACCGTGCGGGTGCGGTCAATCAGCTGGCGCTGGCCCAGCAACAAGGGCTGGTGGCCTCACAACGCCGTATCCTGGCATTACTTAAACAACAGCAGGGCAATACCGAGGCGATTCTCGCGACCTTGCTCTCCCAGCCGCTCACTGAATTGCCGCTTGGTAATAGCTTGCTGGCAGAGGTACAAGTGCCGCCGGCCAGCACCAGTTTGCCCGCCAGCCTGCTGGTGCGCAGGCCGGACATCGCCAGTGCTGAGGCCGCATTGCTGGCTGCACAGGCGGATATCCAGGTAGCGCGTGCAGTCATGCTGCCCAGCATCACGCTGAGTGGCGGTGTGTTGAGCCGCGGTGATCATTTAAGCAATGTGCTGGATAACCCGCTTTACAGCCTGGCCGCTGGCCTGGCCGCGCCTATTTTTAATGCGGGGCGGCTGGCGGCGCAGCGTGACGTGGCCATAGCACGCAGGCAGGAACTGCTCGCCAATTACCGGCAGACCATTATCGCGGCGTTTGCCGATGTGGAGGCTGCACTGAACCGTATCCGCGGCCTGGAGCAACAGGCGGTGGCCCAGTCCGAAGCGCTGGAAAATGCTGAACGCGCATTCAGCTTCGCCCAGTCCCGCTACCAGGCCGGGGCGGAAACCATGCTGACTTTACTGGATACCCAGCGTACGCTGTTTACAGCGCAGGATGTCAACGTGCAGATCAGGCAACAAAGGTTGCAGGCGTCGATTGATTTGTATCGCGCACTCGGTGGAGGATGGGCGCGGCCAGCCAGCTGATTAGGTCCGGCGGACAGGCTCTGTAGCCGCTGTGAATGAGCACTCACAGTTTGATTCAGTCTGTCATACTCAGACTGCATTCACGTAGTGCGAGATTTTGGGTTATAATGAGAACCATTATCATTTGATGTATCATGCTTGCTGGTTCCCGGATATCAGTCATAGGGCCTGCATTTTTTCATATGACTCCTACGTCCATTCAATACCCATGTCAGACCAACAAGCGCCCTCGCATTTAAATTCCTCACATTTAAATCCCAGGCATTTAACCCTGGCTGAACTGTATCAGGCGCACCATGGCTGGCTGGTGACTATGCTGCGGCGCAAACTCAGTTGTAGTCATCAGGCGGATGACCTGGCACAGGATACCTTCACCCGCATACTCTCCTCGCGCAGTGAGGTGGCCGAGATCAAAGAGCCGCGGGCTTTCCTGACTACCATCGCCAAGCGATTACTGGCTAATTACTATCAGCGGCTTTCTCTGGAGCAGGCGTATATGCAGGCCCTGGCCGTGCTGCCTGAACCAGAGACTATCTCGCCTGAGCAACGCTTGCTGATTCTGCAAACCCTGCATGAGATAGACGCGATACTGGATGGGCTGTCTGAAAACGCCAGGCGGGCTTTCCTGCTCTCGCAACTGGAAGGGCTGCCCTATGACCAGATCGCGCAGCAGCTGCATATTTCAACCCGCACCGTGAAACGTTACATGGCGCAGGCATTTGAACAATGCCTGCTGGCCATGCTGTAGGCGTACTGAGATGAGTATGGAGACTACGCAGAAAATGACCATCCGCCAGGCCGCCAAGTGGCTGGCGTTGTGGCATTCCGGCAGCATGACAGCAGCAGAAAAAAGCAAACTTGCCGACTGGCGCGCCGCCAGCCCTGAGCATGAACAGGCCTGGCAGCATGCCGGGTTGCTGACACAAAAGCTGGCGCAAGTGCCGGCAGGTATCGCCATGCCGGTGCTGGACAGGCCCATGAGCCAAACAATGAGCCGCAGAGATTTTATCAAGCCATTGGCGGCATGCATGGTCGCCATCCCCGGCGGCTTGCTGGCGTATCGCTATAGCCCGTGGCGGCAATGGATGGCAGATTACCGCACGGCCACCGGCGAGCGCCGCCAGATCGTGCTGGCGGATGGCAGCCGCATGTTATTGAATACCGCCAGTGCCGTCAATGTGGAATTCACACGTGACTTCAGGATGATCCGCCTGCTGGCAGGGGAGATCCTCATTCAAACCGCACCCGATACCGCACCTGCACACCGGCCATTGATCGTGCAAACGGCTGAAGGCCATTTGCGTGCGCTGGGCACCCGATTTACCGTGCGCCAGCAGCCTGAACTGACCCGGCTTGCCGTGCTGGAAGGGGCAGTGCAAGCCACGCCAGTCGCTGCACGGCAACAGGACGGTATTATTCAGGCTGGCATGCAGAGCAGCCTGACCGCACATGCACTGCAGGCACCGCGGCCACTGGATGAAACGCTGACTTCGTGGACTGAAGGCATGTTGTACGTGGTGAAAATGCCGTTGGCCGAGTTTGTCGATGAACTTGCACGCTATCGCCCCGGTATCATGCGTTGCGATGCGGACATCGCGCATCTGCAAGTGTCCGGGGTCTTCCAGCTCAATAACACAGACAGTATTCTGGCCGCGCTGGAAGATACGTTACCTGTGGTCGTGCAGCAACGTACCCCCTACTGGGTCACTTTAAGTGGCCGCGCATAGTTCTTCTACCCCTGGATACTTTCAATTTTTTTGGTAGCGATGTACCTGGCTTGTCCCCTTTTTAAATTTCGCCTGACATTGGGAATGTAACAATCAAAAACCAATGAACAGGAATTCATATGCAACAAGGTAATCAAGGGCCGCGGCTGAAACGCAAAGCAGCATGCGTCGCATTGCAACTGGCCTGGGTGGTCATGACTGGTACCGCCAGCATGCATGCCTGTGCTGCCGACACAACGGCGATCGAAAACAGGCAAACTTACAATATCGCTGCGGGTACGCTGGATAAGACCCTGGCCACCTTCGCTGGTGCCAGCGGCATCAATCTTTCCTTGAACCCGACGCTGACCACAGGCCTGCAAAGCAAAGGCTTGCAGGGTGCTTATGGCGTGAATGAGGGTTTCCAGCGATTGCTCAACGGCAGTGGCCTGGAAGCGGTTGCAGACCGTAGCGGCAACTGGAAGTTACGCAAGGCGGCGTCCGTGCGCGATGAGAGTGGCCATGCCATCCTGCCTGAAGTCAAAGTTATTGACAGCAAGGTACGCGAATCCGCAGCCATCAGTGAAGGCACCAGGTCATATACTGCAAAAGCTGTCAGCATAGGTAAAAGTGAGCAGACCCTGCGTGAAACACCGCAATCAGTCAGTGTGATCACGCGTCAACGCATGGATGACCAGAACCTGACTACGCTGGACAGTGTGTTGACGCAGACGACAGGTGTGACCAAACAACTGCGCGGCTATGGCCATTCTTCTTATTTCTCACGCGGGTTCGAGATCGGCAATTTCATGGTCGATGGTGTGCCCATGGGCGAGTATGGCGGCATAGGCACTCCGCCGGATACCATCATGCTAGACCGTATCGAAGTGATGCGCGGCGCGCCTGGCCTGTTGATCGGCAACGGTGACCCGGGTGGTACCGTGAACATGGTGCGCAAACGCCCGCTGGCCGAGCAGCAGTTGCAGGTGACCGGACGGGCAGGGAGCTGGGATTATTATCGCCTGGATGCGGATATCACCGGCCCGCTCAATGCTGCTGGCACACTGCGTGGCCGCCTGATTGCCGGTTATGAAGACAGGCATTATTTCTATGATGAAGCGCACAGCAAATTGCCGCTGCTCTATGGCATGCTGGAAGCTGACCTTGGTGAAAACACGGTCGCCGCCATCGGCATGCGTTACCAGGATTTCCACCAGTATGGCGGGCGCTGGCGCGGTGGCTTGCCGATGTCTACCAATGGCAGCAATTTGAACCTGCCACGTTCTACCTCGCTAGGCCCGAGCTGGACAGGGTATGAAAGCCAGACGCAAGAAGTGTTTGCCGATATCACGCACCACTTTAATGATGCCTGGAAGTTCAAGCTGAGTGCGCTGTATCAGCGCAACGACAGGGAAGACCAGATCATCCGCCCTACGGATGATAGGATCAACCCGCAGACACTGGCTGGCCAGCGTTATTTGCGTGCGGAGTTCTCCAGGGTGTTGTATGAAACAACCGCGCTGGACGCGCAGGTGGTCGGCAAGTTTGACGCGTTCGGGCAGACGCACGAAGTGTTTGCCGGTGCCAACTGGCAGCAAAATGAAATGCCATCCAGCAGGACGGCCCGCACCGCCTATACGCCGCAATATCCCATTGACTACAATAACCTGAACCTGTCACAAGTGCCACGTGTGTACCCAGGCGTTTACGCCGCTGCGCTGGATTCCAGGGAAACCAGGCAGGGCCTGTATGGCAATGTCAGGTTGCAACTGGCTGATCCGCTCAAGCTGATCCTGGGTGGCAGAGTCAGCTGGTATGACTATGAAAGCTCATTCAATGGTGCTTACAAGCAATCCAACGAGGTCACGCCTTATGCTGCGCTGATTTATAGTGTGAATGACAACTGGTCACTCTATGGTAGCTACACGGAGATCTTTAAACCGCAAAGTAATACCTTCACCGCAGGGGGTGGCGCGTTACAGCCTGCCACTGGCAAAAACTACGAGGCGGGCATCAAGGGCGAGTTTTATCAAGGCAAACTGAATACGGCACTGACGCTATTTAAAATTGAGCAGTCTAACGGCGCCATTATCGACCCGTTGAATTCAGTCACTTGTGCGGGCTCACCTTCCGGCGGTGCTTGCTACATCAATGCAGGTAAGCAGGAAAGCCAGGGCATAGACGCTGAGATCAGCGGTGAAGTATTGCCAGGCTGGCAAGTATTTGCCGGCTATACCTTTAACGATGCCAAATATGTCATGGCTGGCGACACCAACCTGAATGGCGTGCGTCTGAACGGCGATCATAACCCGCGCAACCTGTTCCGTGCCTGGAACACCTACAAGTTGCACGGTGATTGGGACAGATTCTCTATCGGCGGCGGGGTCGTCATGCAAAGCAGGACCGGATTCACCACGACAGTCGATAATGTGAAGCGTGAGCAAAGTGGTTATGCCATCTGGAGCGCGCAGGCCAGCTACAAGATTGATAACCGCTGGACAGCGGCACTGAATATCAACAACCTGTTCGACAAGCATTACTACCTGGATGCATTGCAAACATTTTACGGTGATCCGCAAAACTTCATGCTGACGATACGTGGGACTTTATAAAATGACACTTGAATAAGATGACACTTTATCAAGCTTACAGCGGGTGTTTTTGATGTAAGCGTTTAGTCATCACGGATCAATAGCGACTAATGTTTATACACACCATTGTTGATCATTTAAAGACCGGCCATCATGGCCGGTTTTCATTTTAGCTGTGCTGATGAATATGTTTCAGCTTTGTAACATTCAATGCGCAATTCAACTAAAAATGCAATGCATATTCGCAAAAAATATATTAAAAAAATTCTTTGAATATATTCTTTAATAGAAACAGTACCTTGTATAGCAAAGCTAGACTTCACAACTATATCTTGTGTTTTGTCTGATTGAAAAGCCATAGATATTGATTTATAGTCGTGCCCATACGGTTTGCAGAAGAAACACTTCTTCGGCATTTAAAAGGGAATCTGGTGCGTGAACCCGCGCAGCGGTCATCAAGCCAGGGCTGCCCCCGCAACTGTGATCAGCGAGTTGTTTGCGAACACTTAAGCCACTGAAGAGATTCGGGAAGGCGACCGCAAATAATCATGACCTGAGAGCCAGGAGACCGACCGTCTGTTTTTTTACTTGTTAACGTTAGAGGCGGGGTGTCCTCGGCAGTAGCAGTGCAATCATCATGGTGCCGGGTTTTGCCCGGCCTGAATATGTGTTGCGTTTGCGTCTTTGCTGTAGTCCTTCCGCTTCCTGAATTTGGGAGCCATCAATGTCACAATACGAATCCATGCAAGCCACCAAGCGTGATGGCCGCAAGGAACCTATCAATCTCGATAAGATTCATCGTGTGATTGACTGGGCAGCACAGGGCCTGAACAATGTGTCAGTGTCGCAGGTTGAGTTGCGCTCCCATATCCAGTTTTACGATGGCATTCGTACTGACGACATTCATGAAACCATCATTAAATCCGCCGCTGACCTGATCTCGGAAGAAACGCCGGATTACCAGTACCTTTCAGCCCGCCTGTCGATTTTTCACCTGCGCAAGATCGCCTATGGCCAGTTTGAGCCACCGCACCTGTTTGACCATGTCACCAACCTGACTGAGCTTGGCAAATACGATCAGCACTTGCTGCGTGATTACAGCCGTGAAGAATTCGATGTGCTGAATGGCTATATCGACCACTGGCGCGATATGAACTTCTCCTATGCGGCGGTCAAGCAGCTGGAAGGTAAATACCTGGTGCAGAACCGCGTCACCAAGAAGATCTACGAGAGCCCGCAGTTCCTGTACATCCTGGTCGCGATGTGCCTGTTCGCCAACTACAAAGGCCAAACGCGTCTGGACCTGATCAAGCGTTTTTATGACGCCGTATCTACTTTCAAGATCTCGCTGCCTACGCCTATCATGTCCGGCGTGCGTACACCCACGCGCCAGTTCAGCTCTTGCGTGCTGATCGAGTGTGGCGATAGCCTGGATAGTATCAATGCCACGACCAGCGCCATTGTGAAATATGTGTCGCAACGTGCCGGTATCGGCGTGAACGCTGGCCGTATCCGCGCCCTGGGTAGTGAGATCCGTGGCGGCGAAGCGCAACATACCGGCTGCCTGCCGTTTTACAAACTGTTCCAGTCTGCCGTGAAATCCTGCTCGCAAGGCGGTGTGCGTGGCGGTGCGGCAACCTTGTTCTATCCGCTTTGGCATCTGGAAGTCGAATCCCTGCTGGTGTTGAAAAACAACCGTGGTGTGGAAGAAAACCGCGTGCGCCACCTCGATTACGGCGTGCAGATCAACCGCCTGATGTACCAGCGCCTGATCAAAAGCCAGAACATCACCTTGTTCTCGCCACATGATGTGCCCGGCTTATACGACGCCTTCTTTGCCGACCAGGATGAATTCGAGCGCCTGTATACCCAGTACGAAGCCGATGACAGCATACGCAAACGCACGTTGCCAGCCGTTGAGTTGTTCTCGCTGATGATGCAGGAGCGTGCCGGTACTGGCCGTATCTACATCCAGAACGTAGACCATTGCAATACGCACAGCCCGTTTGACCCGGCTGTTGCACCAGTGCGCCAATCCAACCTGTGCATGGAAATCGCGCTGCCGACCAACGCCCTGAATGACATTAACGATACCGAAGGCGAAATCGCGCTTTGTACCTTATCCGCCTTCAACCTGGGTGCGCTGGAATCACTGGACGAGCTGGAAGGCCTGGCCGACCTGGTGGTGCGCGCACTGGATGCCCTGCTTGAGTACCAGGATTACCCGGTAAAAGCCGCGCTGAGTGCCACCGACAAACGCCGTTCACTGGGCGTAGGCGTAATCAACTACGCTTATTACCTGGCGAAAAATGGCACTAACTACACCAGCGATGAAGCGTTGGGCCTAACGCACCGCACCTTTGAAGCGATCCAGTTCTACCTGCTCAAGGCTTCGGTCCAATTGTCACGTGAGTTTGGCCCTTGCGGTGCCTTCCAGGAAACCACTTACGCCAAAGGCATTTTGCCTATCGATACCTATAAAAAGGATCTGGATGCCGTCTGCAGCGAACCATTGCTGCTGGATTGGGAGAGCCTGCGTACCGAGATTCAAAAAGATGGTCTGCGCAACTCGACCCTGACTGCCTTAATGCCGTCAGAGACTTCCAGCCAGATCGCCAACGCTACCAATGGTATCGAACCACCGCGTGGCCTGGTTTCCGTCAAGCAATCCAAAGACGGCATCCTGCGCCAGGTCGTGCCTGAGATAGACCGCCTGCGTGACCAGTACCAGTTGCTGTGGAAAATGCCAAACAATGAGGGTTACCTCAAACTGGTGGGCATCATGCAGAAATTTGTCGACCAATCGATTTCTGCCAACACCAACTACGACCCGACCCGTTTTGAAGGTGGCCGTGTGCCTATGAAGCAATTGTTGAAAGACTTGCTGCAAGTGTACAAATTGGGCATCAAAACGCTGTACTACCATAACACGCGTGACGGTGCGACAGAAGGCGGCACTGAAGCGGAGGATGATGGTTGTGCGAGTGGCGCTTGCAAGATTTAAATAAGCGGCTACGCGGGCAAATTGCGGCGTTACGCGGTACGCGAAATCCTCATGTACTACTTGTACATTCCGGTTTTTGTGTTCCGGGTGCCTTGCACTTTATCCCACTCGCTCGCTTATTCAGCATTTCTTGGAGTAGCGCGTTAGTTATTAGTAGTACGATCCATGTGCTGAGGCGCATGGGTTGAATAGGTTTGAACAAAAAACGGAATAAGTGAGCAAACGGGATGAAGGTAATTCGCCCGCGCAGCCATTTATCACTCAGGGAACACGGCCATGGCCTACAGCATCTTTACCAAAATCGACAACGAACAGCTCAAAGAACCGATGTTCTTTGGTCAACCCGTCAATGTGGCGCGGTATGACCAGCAGAAATACCCGGTATTCGAAAAACTGATCGAGAAACAACTGTCATTCTTCTGGCGTCCGGAAGAGGTGGATGTGTCACAGGACCGTTCGGATTACCAAGGCCTGCCCGAGCATGAAAAGCACATCTTCATCAGCAACCTTAAGTACCAGACGCTGCTGGATTCCATCCAGGGCCGTAGCCCTAACGTGGCTTTGCTACCGCTGGTGTCATTGCCTGAGATTGAAACCTGGATAGAGACCTGGGCGTTTTCCGAGACCATACACTCGCGCTCGTACACCCATATCATCCGCAACATCGTCAATGATCCCTCCATCATTTTTGATGACATCGTGCGCAATGAAAACATCACCGCGCGCGCATCGGATATCGCGCATTATTACGATGAACTGATCCACCAGACCATGCTGTATTCACAGCTGGGCGAAGGTGAGCACATCATCAATGGCGAAACCAAATCGGTCAACAAGCGCGAGCTGAAAAAACTGCTCTACCGCTGCCTGATGAACGTCAACATCCTCGAAGCGATCCGTTTCTACGTCAGCTTTGCCTGCTCATTCGCCTTTGCCGAGCGCAAAGTGATGGAAGGCAACGCCAAGATCATCCGCCTGATCGCGCGTGATGAAGCCCTGCACCTCACCGGCACCCAGCATATGCTCAATATCATGCGTTCCGGACAAGACGACCCCGAGTTTGCCGAGATCGCCGCCGAGTTGCAGCAAGAATGCTTCGAGATGTTTAAAACCGCTGCCGAGCAGGAAAAACAATGGGCAGAATACCTGTTTAAAGATGGCTCCATGATAGGCCTCAACAAAGACATCCTCTGCCAGTACGTGGAATACATCACCAACAGCCGCATGGCTTCAGTCGGGCTGGCACCTGCATTTCCCCTTGCCAAAAGCAACCCGATTCCATGGATCAATACCTGGCTGTCGTCAGACACCGTGCAAGTCGCCCCGCAGGAAGTAGAACTCAGCTCCTACCTGATCGGTCAGATTGATTCGGAAATGTCGGCAGACGACCTAAATGATTTCGAACTTTAATTGCTGCAGTGAGCAAATTACAACGTGAGCGTTGTACAAAGCCAGCACATCCGCTTTAACCTCATCCCGCAGGAAACACTGCTCGAAGGCCTAGAACGCACCGGGCACGAAGTAGAGTACCAATGCCGGAGCGGTTATTGCGGAGGTTGCCGCGTGCGCCTGCTGGCGGGCGAAGTAGAGTATCTTGAACAACCCCTGGCATTTATCGCCGCCGATGAAATCCTGCCTTGTTGCTGCGTACCCAAATCAGGTATCCGCATAGATTGCGAGCTCAGGCTCGATGTGCAAAACGCGCAACTGCAAAGCGACATGTTCCCGGCGCAGCAATCCCTGTTTGACGAACCTTCGCTCACGCCCACACACGCACCAGTGAAAAAGCCAGCCAGAAAAAGGGCCGCCAAAACCAATGTCCGCGCGCGCAATCTAAGCCTGTTTTAAATCATAGCGGCAAACCACAAATAAAAAAGGCGCTTATAAAAAGCGCCTTTAGAGTTTAAAAACATGCCTGGTTCTTAGAGCCAGTCTTATCTAACCGTTATGGACGTACCCAATTCATTTTCAAGTTCGGCACACGTGCCCTGATATCTTCAATCAGCCCGCAGCTGATAATGTCACAACGCAAATACATCTGCCGAATCTTCTTATCCGCCTCAGTGCGGGATTTGCCATACACCTGCAAGTTCTCAACCAGCACGCCATTCGCGCTGCGTATCGTATACAAATATTTCCCAGAATTATGCTCTAACATTTTTAATGTCACCCCGAGTCTCGCTCTGTGTAAATCACAGTAATTTTTTAATAATTTGCACGATATCAGAGTTTTTTAAACATGTATATACATTGAAGATAGTGTTTTCATATTTAATTCAATGCTTTAAAGGGTGATTTGCATAAATTAACTTCGATATCAACGATAAGTAAAGCTAGAAGTTAAAGGAGGAATTACAAATGTCTTGGCAACTACTTATGCAATTTTGTATACATTATTTAATGCTAATTCAATATTTTGTGAAAACAGCACTGAATCCATCTACTCAATATTAGTATCATGAGTTAAATTGTTAATTAACTAATATTACCTAAAAAATAATTACTTTGAGGGGTGGAAATGATAAAAGCGATAAATTTTATAAAGTACAAAAAATTCGAAAATCAATCAATCAGCTTTTCTCCACATGTAAATTTAATTTCCGGTACAAATGGTACATGTAAAACGACACTCCTCCACATTGTTAGTAATTCATTTCAGGCGATTACAGGTGCATGTGCATGGATAGAAGCTGACTTCTTAAAGATACTAAAGGGTGTAAATCATCAAATTAACCCAAAAATGGAAAACCTCGCTCGAGGTGATAAAAAGTTTAATGATCCAGCCTCAGGTATAAAAGGTAATTTATTCGGTGTTTCTTATTTCAACAGTGATGCGGAGCAGCCGTTAGAGTTTCGTCGACACAATACACGAAATAGTGATACCCCAAGATACTACATAAAGCCTCAGTATAAAGAGGGGCGTGCCTCATCATTACCATTTTGCCCTGTTATTTACTTAAGCCTATCTCGTCTACTCCCTTTTGGAGAATATGAAAATGATGACGATATTAAATTATCAAAAATAAAATTACCCGAAAGCTATATGCATGAGGCTTGTGAAATCTATAAAGATCTTACTGGATTGTCAATAAATACAATTACAACTCAAAAAATGGGTGGATTGAAAACGCGGATGGAGTTTATTAGCGAGCAAGAAGGGGTGGATTCAAATACGATCTCTTCTGGAGAAGACAATCTGAGCGTTATTATTAATGCTATGCTCTCTTTGAAATACTATTATGAAATCAGCAAGGCTAATTTAGGAGACAACGATACTCCCCAGAGCGTTCTTTTGATAGATGAAATAGACGCAACACTTCATCCAAGCGTTCAGAATAAGCTATTAAAAAAATTGAAAGAGCTTTCTGAAGAGTCTAGGGTGCAAGTTTTTGCTACTACTCATAGCCTCTCTTTACTCGAATATGCTTTTCAACATAAGCAAAAAGTAATCTATTTTGTAAATAATGTACTAACTCTTAAGGAGTTAGATAGTCCAGATATTTACAAAATAAAAATGCATCTTAGCCAAAAAAATCATGCTGAGATTTATAAAGATAAATCATTGCCTATATATACAGAAGATCAAGAGGCACGTGACTTAATTGAACTCTTATTCAGTTATCAAGCTGATATTGATCAAAGTTCAAATAAAGCAGATGGATTTCATCAGGTACGTCGGTTTTATCATTTAGTTAAAGCTAATTTAGGGGCTGAGAATTTAAGAAATATATTTGAAGATAGGTGCCTGCAGTCTTCAACTATACAAGCCATTTGTATACTTGATGGAGATAAGTCTTGTGACAGCAAAGATTTTTCTAACAAAATTATTTGTTTGCCAGGTGGGCAGTCACCAGAAAATTTTCTAATTGAATATGCATTAAATCTTTATAATTCAAAAGATACAAAATTCTGGGATTCTGATGACCTTATAAATCAAGGTTACAGTAAACAATATTTTCTAGAAAACATTAAATCTGATATTGAAGCTAATAAAGCCAAAATTGAAGCCGGTGCGAAACAGCGAGAGTTAAATAAGAGATTTTATTCAACTCATAAAGATTTCCTTTTACTGATTTTTGGGGAGTGGTTAAAAAACCCAATTAACACAGCTCAGATAAATAAATTCTTTAGGAATTTAAATATTTTATTCAAGAAAACAGCCCCGTTACATGATATTAATCCCCATAATTGGACTTTCGATGAGTCTAAATAATAACTACAAATAATATTTATATGGCTGGTAACTCTAATCCGTTGACTCCTTTAAGATATCCTGGCGGCAAAAGTTCATTTGCGCCTTATGTTAAGTCAATTATTGAAAATAATAATCTTCGTGGTGGGGTTTATATGGAGCCATACGCTGGCGGGGCCGCCGTGGGATTAGATTTGTTATTTAATGATATTTGCGAAAGAATTGTTATTAATGACTTGGATTTAGGCATTTATAACTTTTGGAAATCTATTACTGATATGTCAGAACACTTTCTGGAGTTGTTAAAGGAAACCCCAGTTACTATTGACCAATGGTATATACAAAAAAATATCTTAAGTGCACCCGAGAACTATACTTCTCTTGAACATGGATTTGCTACTTTTTTTCTTAACAGAACTAACCGTTCTGGAATCATTAAAGGAGGAGTGATTGGGGGGAAAGCGCAATCAGGGGACTATAAACTAGATGCTAGATTTAACAAGGAAGGCTTGGAAAAAAGGATTAAAAGAGTGGCTTCTTTTTCTTCACGAATTGAAGTCTGTAATATGGATGCAGTCGATTTAATTTTTACAAAAGCATCTGTACTCCCAGAAAATGCATTAATTTATTTGGATCCACCATATTACGTAAAGGGAAAAGGTCTATATAGAAACTATTATGATCATAACGATCATGTGCAGATAAGAGATGCTCTTAATAATTTGAATAAGGCATGGCTCGTTTCTTATGATAGTTGTCCAGAAATAAAGAAAATATATTCAGACTATCATCAAGTTGAATATGGGTTAAGTTATTGTGCGCATCAAAAAGTGAAAGGCTCGGAAGTTATTATTTTTAGTAAAAATATTACCCCTGCATCCTAGATAGGAATTTTTATCTATCAATAGTTCGTAAAATATTGATGCTGCAATAAATAAAATAATGCATGTTTTAATAAGAACTTTGGATATACCAGTTAATGACGGCAGGTGGTTTTTAGTTATTATTTAGTTTATCAGGTACCTGCAAATATCAATTGCTACGATGTTTGAAACTTTCTCAACTCTACATTCAATTAACCAACACCCTGCAGAATATGAATTGTCTGTGCTGGTGCTAGTCCAGCCAATACTATTTTAATTTGTTCGCCCGAATACCTATTGCCAGAAATCAAGCCCACAATCAGTAAAGACTTTAACGATACTTTGCTTAAAAAGTATTATGGCGTAGCGGTATGGGATATTCCAAATAATTACTTATGTCTGGCCACTTCTGGAAGGGTTGATTTCGTGTCTTATTTGGCTTTGTTGGCAGAGCTCCGTCCGAATCTAAAACCGGAAAACTTACGCTTGCTGAACATCGGTATCAGTAAGAGTCTGGTTTATCCGATAATTGTTACGCATGCCTATAGTTAGCTGTTTATGGGAATGAAAGCCTCTGTCGGTATCTTCTAAAAAGTGATTTTAATCAGCAGCTTGCAATTTATCCTTAGGCAGCCCCATCGTGTTGAGAGATAATAGCGCCCTCAGCATTTTTTGCAGCATTCTTGGAATTCTCCCCCATGGAAATCAAAGTCAATTTTCTCGATAAGCTACGTTTGGAAGCCAAGTTCGATGACTTCACGGTGATTGCCGATCAGCCTATCCGTTATAAAGGCGATGGTTCGGCGCCGGGGCCGTTCGATTACTTTCTGGCTTCATCGGCTCTATGTGCAGCTTATTTTGTGAAGTTGTATTGCAGCACTCGCAATATCCCTACTGAGAATATCCGTCTTTCACACAACAATATTGTTGACCCTGAAAACCGTTACGGGCAGATTTTCAAGATTCAGGTCGAGTTACCTTCTGATATCTCCGACAAAGACCGTCAGGGGATTTTGCGTTCTATTGACCGCTGTACGGTGAAGAAAGTGGTGCAAGCCGGGCCTGAATTTATCATTGAAGAAGTGGCTAATCTGGATGCCGATGCACAGGCGTTGCTGATGGTGAATCCGGCGGCGGATGCGCTCACTTACATTACCGGCAAAGATTTACCTTTGGAGCAAACCATTGCCAATATGTCTGGCCTGCTTGCGAGCCTGGGTATCAAGATCGAGATCGCTTCGTGGCGCAATATTGTGCCTAATGTGTGGTCGCTGCATATCCGCGATGCGCATTCGCCTATGTGCTTCACTAACGGTAAAGGTGCGACCAAGGAGAGCGCGTTGGCGTCGGCTTTGGGCGAGTATATCGAGCGGCTGAGTAACAACCATTTTTATGCCGGGTCGTACTGGGGCGAAGAGATTGCCAATACGGAATTTGTGCATTACCCGAACGAGCGCTGGTTCAAGCCTGGCCGTAAAGATGCGCTGCCGAAAGAGATTCTCGATGAATACACCCTGGAGATTTATAACCCCGATGGTGAGCTGCTTGGTTCGCACCTGATAGACACCAATTCCGGCAATGCAGCGCGTGGTATCTGTTCGCTGCCTTATGTGCGCCAGTCAGATGGCGAGGTGGTGTATTTCCCCTCTAACCTGGTGGAGAATCTGTATGCCAGCAATGGTATGAGTGCTGGGAATACGCTGGTCGAGGCGCAGGTGCAATGTTTATCCGAGATTTTTGAGCGGGCAGTGAAGCGCGAGATTATTGAGGGTGAAATTGCCTTGCCGGATGTGCCGCAAGAAGTGCTGGCGAAATATCCTGGCATTGTGGCGGGTATCAAAGGCCTGGAAGAGCAGGGCTTCCCGGTGCTGGTGAAAGATGCATCACTAGGTGGTGAGTATCCTGTGATGTGCGTGACTTTGATGAACCCGCGCACTGGCGGTGTGTTTGCCTCGTTTGGCGCGCACCCGTCACTGGAAGTCGCGCTGGAACGCAGCCTGACCGAATTGCTGCAAGGGCGCAGTTTTGAAGGCCTGAATGATTTGCCGCAACCGACTTTTGCCAGCGAAGCGGTGACCGAGCCGAATAACTTTGTCGAACACTTTATTGATTCTAGCGGCATCGTGTCGTGGCGCTTTTTCAGCGCCAAATCGGATTATGAATTCGTTGAGTGGGATTTCTCCGGTCAAGGCGAGAATGCTAACGCCGAAGAAGCCGCGACCATGTTTGGCATGTTGGCCGACATGGGCAAAGAAGCGTACGTGGCCGTGTATGACCAGCTAGGTGCGACTGCCTGTCGTATATTGGTGCCGGGTTATTCTGAGGTGTACCCGGTAGAAGATCTGGTATGGGATAACACCAACAAGTCGCTGTTGTTCCGCGAAGACATCCTGAACCTGCACACACTGGACGATGCCAGCCTGGAAGCGCTGTTGGATCGCCTGGAGAATAACGAACTGGATGATTATGGCGATATCGGCACGCTGATTGGCATTCAGTTTGACGAGAATACAGCCTGGGGCCAGCTCACCGTGCTGGAATTAAAGCTATTGATCAACCTGGCCTTGCAGCAATTTGAAGAAGCACAGGACCTGGTAGGGGCATTTTTGCAGTACAACGACAATACGCTGGAACGCGGCTTGTTTTACCAGGCATTGAATGTCGTGCTGGAAGTGATGCTGGATGATGAGCTGGAACTGGCAGATTACGAAGTTAACTTCCGCAAGATGTTTGGCGATGCCAGGATGGATGCCGTGATTGGTTCTGTAGATGGCAGTGTGCGTTTTTACGGCTTGACGTCAACCAGTATGAAACTGGAAGGCCTGGACAGGCATCATCGCTTGATTGATAGCTACAGGAAGTTGCATACGGCACGGGCGAGAGTAAATTAAAAGAATTACACGGTTTTAGCGATGTACTTCACACCATCGTGATCTTTTAAATCAACATCTTGTGTCCACAGTAACGCGCCATGCTCTTTAGCGGTTTGCAAGATCAGGCTGTCAGCTAGGGCTAGTTTGTGCTTGGCAGCATATAAAGCGGCACTTAGCGCTGTGTCTGCATCGAAGGTGATAGGCATGCCTTGTGACATAAAATCTGCGGCTGATGATGCGGCTGCTTCACCTCTTTGTAATGCCACACGTTTGCAGACTTCATAAACGACTAGCGCGGGTACTAAAAGGTGTTCAGTATCTTCTAGTACTGGTGCAAAGAAGTCGGCATTATTGCCATTCGCAAAATACTCCAGCCAACCACAGGAGTCGACCAAATTCATAGGCGATCCTCTTCACGATCAACGCTGGTATCTATGCCTTGTAAGAATCCGCGTGCTGCAGTCATCGGTTGTTCCGGCACCAGTTCTATGTGCTCACCCTGAACTCGAGCGCGAAGCTTCTGGCCAACATGGATATTCAGTATCTGGCGTACATCTTTAGGAATGACCACTTGAAACTTTGGGGATACGGTCACAATGTCCATCGTCATCCTTTCTGGTATTACAAATCAATAAGGTGGTTTTATTTTAATAGGTATTCCTATTTTTATAAAGTATTACATTTTATATTTTGTAATACCATAAATATTATGTAATACGTTTTTATTTTAATAAATCCCGTATAATGCCAGCACCCTGTGACCTTCCAATCATCACAGCGGCCTAGCAAACCTCTAGAAATATCCTCTTCGTTTGTCCAGATTGGTGTTGCGACTCGCAACAGACCAGCGCCCAATAATTTGTTGCGTGGCCTTTTTAATATGGGCCGCGCACGTTCTATAAGTGAATGACTTTGTCCATAGAAAACAATACCCCTGCAAGCGTGACGTTTGCTGATTTAAACTTATGTGCGCCTGTACAGCGCGCAATCGCCGATGCGGGTTACACCGTGCCAACGCCTATCCAGGCGCAGGCGATCCCCTATGTGTTGCGCGGCGGCGATCTGCTGGCGGGTGCACAAACCGGTACCGGTAAAACGGCCGGGTTTACCTTGCCGATTCTGCACCGGTTATCTGAAACCCCATTAAACACGGCCACTGGAAAACCTCGTTGCCTGATTCTTTCACCTACCCGCGAGCTGGCGGCACAAATCGGTGAGTCAGTGACGACTTATGGTAAATATTTGCCACTGAAAAGCCTGGTAGTGTTTGGCGGCGTGAGCGTGAATGCACAAATCGCCCGCCTGAAAAAGCCGGTGGATATATTGGTGGCCACGCCTGGCCGTTTGCTTGACCTGGTGCAGCAGCGGGCGCTGGACTTATCCGGTATTGAAATATTGGTACTGGATGAAGCCGACCGTATGCTAGATATGGGTTTTATCCATGACATTAAAAAAGTGTTGGCCCTGCTGCCGAAAAAACGTCAGAACCTGCTGTTTTCGGCGACTTTCTCTGACGAGATCAAGCAACTGGCAGATAACCTGCTGAATGCGCCTGACCTGGTGGAAGTGGCGCGCCGCAATGCGTCGAACGCGCTGATCGAGCAGAGCGTGCATATGGTGCCGCAAGCGCACAAACGCGAGATGGTCAGTCACCTGATCAAGCAGAATAACTGGAAACAGGTGCTGATATTCACGCGCACCAAACATGGCGCTAACCGGCTCGCTGAAAAGCTGGTCAAGGATGGCATCCCGGCGATGGCGATTCATGGCAACAAGAGCCAGAATGCGCGTACGGCGGCATTGGCAGAGTTCAAAGCGGGCACGATTCCGGCACTGGTGGCGACAGATATTGCCGCACGCGGGCTGGATATCGACCAACTGCCGCAAGTAGTGAATTTTGAGTTGCCGAATGTGCCGGAAGATTATGTACACCGCATTGGCCGTACCGGCCGTGCAGGTGCCAGCGGCGCTGCGATTTCACTGGTGGACCGTGAAGAACTCAAAATGTTGAAAGACATTGAGCGTTTGATCAAACGCGAGATCCCGCGCGTAGCGGTAGAAGGCTTTGAGCCACCGGTAAAAGGCAGTGAAGAGCCGGACCGGCCGCCCCGTGGCCAGAGTCCACGCGGACAAAATAATGGTCGCCAGAACCAGGGGCAGGGTCGTCAAAGTCAGGGCCGCCAGACACAGGGCAAGCCAGCCGGTAATGCTGGCAAGCCACCGCAACCACAAAATGGTCAGCGCCCGGCACAAGGCCAGAACAGGTCTGGTCAGCCTCAGCAAAACCGGCCTGCGCAAGGGAATGCCGCCAATGGCAATCAGGCCAATCCGCCTGCACACCGCCAGGGAGGCAACAAGCCTGCGGGCGCTTTGTTCACACCCAAGCCAGGTGCCAGCTCCGCGGGCAGACTATCGCCTGCAAACGGCCAAGGCAACAGGAATAAACCCAGAGACCGCTAATGCATATTTGGGTGGATGCCGATGCCTGCCCGGTGGTGATCAAGGAAATCCTGTTCCGGGCAGCCGAGCGCGCCAAAATAGCCACCACACTCGTGGCTAATAAGTTATTGTTTGTGCCGCCATCGCCTTACCTGAAGGCGATGCAAGTTGGCCAAGGCTTTGACGTGGCAGACAACGAGATTGTGAAGTTGCTGGTGGCGGGTGACCTGGTCATTACTGCCGATATTCCGCTGGCAGCACAGGTGATAGCAAAGGGCGGTCATGCACTCAACCCGCGCGGGGAATTTTACTCGGCGGAGAATATTCGAGAACGGCTGGCGATGCGTGACTTTATGGAGTCGTTACGCGCCAGCGGTGTGCAAACCGAAGGCCCAAGTGCCATGCAGTCGTCTGACCGTCACGCGTTTGCCCGGCAACTGGACCAGTTTTTAGCACGCTACGCACGTTAATCCAATACCAGATTAACCGTATTCGTCCGTTAATCTGGCGCCACACCAATCCGGTGCCGGCATTCACCCTGCGTGCATATCAAAAAGCTGCGTGAGTTTCTCTATCTGCCGTCGATAGGTCACGGATGGTAATGGGCCGCGCGCGGTAAAAGCCTTGTGAGTAATCACAGGCCATTTCTTTTAGCAGGTTTTCCTGCGCGAGCGTTTCCACGCCTTCGGCAATCAGCCTGATATTGAGCTGTTTACCCATATAAATAATGGTTTTGCACAAAGCCAGGTCGTTGGCATTTTCTGTGATGTTGCTAATAAACGATTTATCAATCTTGATGTAATCGATCTTGAATTTATTCAGGTAGGCCAGCGATGAGTAGCCAGTGCCAAAGTCATCCAGCGCCAGACGGATGCCGTGTTCATTGATCTTGTTCAGGTTATCAATCACGTGGTTGGAAGGCTCAAGTAACAGGCCTTCGGTGATCTCAAAGCAAAAATGCGCGCCTGGGATATTTCGGCTGGTGATGTCGCTAATAAACTGATGAATACATTCTGACTGCGCAAACTGGATGGGCGACAGGTTGATGCATATTTCAATCTCGCCAAAGTATTTTGTCAGTTTGGTAAAGTCACTCAGCACCTGCTGGAACACCCACTCACCTAGCTCGATAATGCAGCCGTTTTCTTCGGCGATGCTGATAAATACATTGGGCGGCACGGTGCCGAATTCAGGATGATACCAGCGCAGCAGGGCTTCTGCTTTCTCACAATGCAGGTTGTGCAAATTGAAGATAGGCTGGTATTGCAGGTAGAGCTGGTGTCTTTCCACCGCATGGCGCAATTCATTGCCCAACTGGGTGCGTTTGGTAAACACGTCATGCATGCTTTCATTAAACAGGATGAATTTATTCTTGCCTGTACGTTTGGCCTGGTACATGGCCTCATCGGCAAACATGATCAGTTCTTCTACATTGCGGCTGTTTTCCGGGAAGCGTGAAGCGCCTATGCTTGAGGAAACCAGAAATGACTTTTGCTGAATCTTGAAAGGCGCTTCCATGATCTCGATCAGCTGGGCGCAGAATGCATGCAAGGCCTGCGCGTCCGGGTTTCCCTGCATCAGGATCAAGAACTCATCGCCACCAAAACGGGCGATGATATTGGGCGGTGTGATGATGGTGTTGATACGTGCGGCCACTTTCACCAGCACCTCATCACCAATCGCATGGCCGGCCGTATCGTTGATTTCTTTGAAATTATCGAGGTCGATAATAATGACGCCGATGTTGCTCTGGCTGGTTTCAGATTCAAGTAAAGCCTGCGTGAGTTTGCTTTTGAGAAAATAACGATTAGGCAGCTGGGTGAGAAAGTCGTGATTTGCCTGGAACCAGATCGTCTGCTCTGATGCCTGCGCCTGCTCTTTACTGGATTGATACAGCTTGAGCAGTTGAAACAGCAGCATCACTGCAAAAAATGAAATGGTGGCGATCAGGTACTTGAAGAATGGGTTTTCGTCTTTGATCTTCCAGGTATTCAAAATCGCTGGTGGGTTAGTGCCGATTTGCAGGATAGCTTTGTTCAATATGCTTTGCAGCAACGGATTTTTATCGCTGGCAGCCATAAATACTTTGCTGGTGATGGGCGTAAGGCCGTTTTTCTTAACTGATTTGATCCTGTGGTAATCAATATGGTAATCCAGCACCAGTTCGTTACCGATATACGCGTCTACTTCGTGCGCATACAGGGATTCAAAAGCATCGTCAGCGATATCCACCAATTGAAGGTCTATATCTGGCACTGAAGCCTTTAGCGCTTGTGCCAGCGGGCCGTATTTGAACACAGCCACCGTTTTGTGCGATAGCTGATTCAGGTTTTCCAGAGAAAGCGGATTGTCGGATGCCACATAAATCGCATTGGTGATTTCAAGATAGGGCGTGGCCACTAATTGAAACCCTTTCGGGTAGTTGTCGCCACGCACGCCGGTGATGAGTTCGACGTCATCGGCAGTCATGTTTGAGTGGTAATCCACAACGTTAAACGTTAGCCCGGTGAGCAGGCTGATTTGCTTGAGGTAATCAATCGAGATGCCAGTATGTTTCTGGTTCTCTAACATAAACTCTATCGGCATCCAGCCGCTCTTGACGGCGACCCTGACACTGGGGTGCTGTCTGACCCATGCCCTCTCTTCTTGCGATAGCGGGAGAGGGTAAGCCAGGCTCACTTCCGGTGCCTGGTCAGGGACCACTTCTTCAGCGCAGGCCAGCATTGAAACAAATGTACCAATGGCCAACACCAGCTGTGTAAGCCGGTGTAAACGAGATGTGCTGCAGCGATCTGATCCCACTTTTTTAAAATCCTTAGCAGTGCGGCCACTACCCTCAGGCTGTGTTGATCACAATGCCCGTAATGAGTGAGTAAGCGTATGGGTTGGTTATATGTGCGACATTATATTTATTTCTATCTTGAGATAACGATATTTAACAATACTCCTTTTATGTAAAAAAGTGTTATCAGGAAGTGTTATTGATAACACTGGAATGACAGCCGTGATGAGGATTTGTAGGACAAATGCAAAAGTGCGATTTTTCCTACAATAAATTCAGCCGAAAATGCATGGTGTGTTCAGTGCTAAATCCGCATGATGGATGCTACTAAAAAAGGTCATTCGATAGACGGATGGCTGGATTGATAAACGGATTCAACACTACTTACCAGGAGATTTACCATGAGAACAGCCGCAAATGCACCAGCAAAGAAATCTGCACCAGTAACGACAGTAAAGCACGATGTTATCGTGTTACTGAAAAATGACCACGCTGAAGTCAAAAAAATGTTCAAACAGTTCGACAAGCTGGCTGAAAAACAAGATATCTCAGGCAAGGTGCAGATCGCCAATAAAATCTGTGCCGAACTGATTGCGCATACCATCGCTGAAGAAGAGATTTTTTATCCACGTGCGCTTGCCGCTACCGATGACGCCGCAATGATCAATGAAGGCATTGTTGAACATGAGAGTGCAAAAGACCTGATCGCCCAGATCCAGGCTATGGATGCTTCAGACCCTATGTACGATGCCAAGGTGACTGTGCTCGGTGAGTACATTAATCACCATGTGGACGAAGAGGAGGAGGAGATGTTTCCTGAGGTGAGGAAGTCCAAGGAGCTGGATCTGCGTGAATTGGCAGTGACCTTTACCGCGCGCAAGGAAGAGATACTGGGTAAACTCACAGGCGCCCAAGGTGAAATAGACCCGCAGCAATTAAAGGCTTTGATTGGCGTGCCATCCAGGCACTAATGCACCTGGCGGCTTTGTGCCTGCAAGCGAATAGTGAAAAGACCCGGCGTAACCATCGCCGGGTCTTTTTTGCTATTCAGGTTGATGGTTTGCTAAAGCGAGTGCAGCCTACGATTGGTATAGGTGATTTTCTTGGATGTAATGCAGTACTTTTTCGGGCAGGCCATCCACGACGGTATGGTCGGCCTGACTTAGGGCAGCGCGTATGCGGGTGGATGAAATATCGGGCGGCGTCACTTTCAGGTAACTGATCAAGCCATACGCTTGTGCTGCAAATTGCTGTGGTGCCTGGGCGATATCCACCAGCTTGCTTGCGTGCGCAGCGTGCAGTTGCAATTGATGTTCTGAGTCGGCTCTGTGCACGATCAGCAGGTGGCAGTAATCAAGCAGCTCTAACCAGCGGTGCCAGGTGGGCAATTTGAGGTAGCTGTCCTGCCCCATGATCAGGCAGAGTGATTGCTCTGGCAGGCGATGCCGCAGCAGGTGCAGGGTTTCTATGGTGTACGAAGGCCCCTGGCGATCCAGTTCGCAGGTATCGAGAACAAACTGCGGATGGCCGGCGATGGCCAGATGTACCATGGTTGCACGATGCTGTGCCGTGACTGCTGGTATGGCTTTGTGCGGTGGAATGGCAGCCGGGATAAAACGGATCTGGCTGCAATGCATGGTATTCAGCACACTTTGCGCCAGCGCAAGATGACCATTGTGGATGGGGTTGAAGGTGCCGCCAAATAGTCCGATGATTTCCATCTTAATGATTCTTTCGGCGCATCAGTCAATGTTCAAATTGCATCAATCGAGCACCGCTTAACGCCGTGTAGTGCTTGTTTCATGCCATTTGTCAGGCGCGAACGTGGCCGTCACCCAGCACGATATATTTCAGCGACGTGAGCCCATCCAGGCCCACAGGCCCGCGCGCATGCAGTTTGTCGGTAGAAATACCGATTTCAGCACCAAAGCCATATTCAAAGCCATCCGCAAAGCGGGTAGAGGCGTTGACCATCACGCTGCTGGAATCCACTTCACGCAGGAATTGGCGTGACTTGGTGTAGTTCTCGGTGACGATCGCTTCAGTATGCTGGCTGGAATACTGGTTGATATGGGCGATCGCTTCTTCTACCCCGCTGACGACTTTGCATGAGATGATCGCATCCAGATATTCGGTGTAATAATCTTCTTCAGTCGCTGCCTTGGCTTCTTTAACGATGGCGCGTGTTTCGTCGCAGCCGCGGATCTCCACGCCTTTGCTGATAAGCATCTCAGCTAATTTAGGTAGAGCGTTTGTGGCGATGCTACGCGCGACCAGTAATGATTCTGCCGTGTTGCAGGTGCCCAGGCGTTGCGTTTTGGCGTTTTCCAGAATGCGTACCGCTTTGTCCAGGTCGGCTTCATCATCAACGTAGATATGGCAATTGCCATCCAGGTGCTTGATGACAGGGATGCGTGCATCACTGCTGATGCGCTCAATCAGGCCTTTGCCTCCGCGTGGCACGATCACATCCACATATTGTTTCATGGTGATCAGTTCACCCACCGCGGCGCGGTCTGTGGTTTCAACCACCAGCACGGCGGCTTGTGGCAAGCCTGCCTGTTGCAGACCCTGATGGACGAGCTTGGCCAGCGCCTGATTGCAATGAATGGCTTCAGAACCGCCACGCAGAATGCAGGCATTGCCGGATTTGATACACAAGCCGGCTGCATCCACCGTCACATTTGGGCGGGCTTCGTAAATAATGCCGATGACACCGAGTGGTACACGCATCTGGCCGATCTGGATGCCGGAAGGACGGTATTTGAAATTGCTCATTTCGCCGATAGGGTCTGGCAGGCTGGCGATCTGCTCCAGGCCTTCTGCCATGGTGGCCACGGATTTTTCGCTCAGGGCCAGGCGGTCCAGCATGGCGGCTTCCATGCCACTGGCTTTGGCTGCGTCCAGGTCTTGCTGGTTGGCGGCGAGCAGGGCTTTTTCATGATGGCGGATCAGGCTGGCGATATTGCGCAGGGCCTGGTTCTTGGTGTTGGTATCTGCCTTAGCCATCAAACGGGAGGCGGCGCGCGCCTGCTCTCCCAGCTGTTTCATATAGTGTTGAATGTCCATAACTTGTTATTTTATCCTAAACCAGCTTCACCCTAAAAGTTAGCGTGCTCTTGATGCGCCAGTTCTTGCTGATCTGCTGGCTGCCATACGTGCAATGCCAGTACACAAGCGCGATAACTCCAGCCACGCATCGCCATCGCCTACACCTTTTGCCATGCGGTCGATATCTGACAATTTTTGTAGTGCTGCTTCGATATGTTTTTGCGGTAAAAATTCCACCGCACGTTTAACTAATTGCTGGCGGTCACCAAACAGGCGGGCCTGGGTCATCGCATTTTGCAGTGATTGCCCGTTTTGCATGGCGATGCGTACTTGCAGCAAAGGGCGGAATAACCACACCAGCGGGTTCATGACCGTGACGGCAGTTTCGCCTTCTTCACGCAGGCCTTCAATGATACGCAGGATGCGGCTCTGATCGCCGTGCAGCATGGCTTCGCCCAATTGTGATACATCGAAACGGGCGACATTGAGCACACATTGGCGGATGGCTTCTTCAGGTAATGGCCCCGGCGGGTATAACAATCCCAGTTTCTGGATCTCCTGATGTGCGGCCAGTAAATTACCTTCCACCTGCTCGGCAATAAAGCGGCGCGATACTTCATCTGCCGATTGTTGTTGCAAGGCCAGCCGCTGGCCTATCCAGTCTGGCAGTTGCGTTAACGGCACCTGGTTGTGGGTCAAGACCACGCCTTGTTGTAACAGGGCTTCATACCAGGCACTGTTGGTCATGTCGCGGTCAGGCGCGGGCAGGGTAATGATGATGGTGGTATCTGCCGCAGGCAGCTCGGCCAATTGTTGCAGGGCTTTCGCGCCTTCAACACCGGGCTTGCCGGTCGGGATGTTGATTTCGAGTATGCGTTGCTCTGCAAACAGGGAGAAGCTTTGCAGAAACTGGCTGACTTGCCCCCAGTTGAAATAGCGCTCGACAGAAAAGCTGGCGCGTTCCTGCGCGCCATGTTGCCTGGCGGCAGCCCGGATCTGATCCAAAGACTCAGTGATGGATAACGGCTCGTCACCCGCCAGTACGAACAGGTGCTGTTTGGGTGGCAGGTGCTGTGACAGTTGCGCAGCTTGAATGCGCATGTGTTACTCGGCTTTTTTCAATGCTGAAAGACGGCGCAAGATACCATTCAACACATCGGTTTGCATGCTTTCAGTCAGCAGTTTTTGCTCTGTCTGTTTAGCCAGCAAATTAGCATCGTTATAGGTGTAATCGCGGCGGCCTTCCATGACCAGGGGCGGGGTCCAGACAGGTTGATCCGCTGCCTTGGTGCGGTACTGCACGCGGTAGTACAGTTCATATTCCCGCACCACACCGGTACCGCTCAGAGACAGGATGCGCTGCTCGTTTTCTTCTTTCAACAATTCGAGTTGTAACTCGGCATCTTCAGAGCTTTCTACCAGTTTGATGCCTTGCTCAGTCAGTGCTTTGCGTAATGGGACGGAAATGGTGGAGCTGCCCGAGATAAAGATACTCTTGAACGCAATCGGCGAAGGCTGACGCAGTTGAAAACCGCAGGAGGTCAACGCTGCCAGTAATACCATCCAGCCACAATTTTGCAGAACCCGGGCCAATGAAAGCCGGTTCAGTGACAATGGTGTCAGGCGGGAAAGCAGCATGGTCATCCTTTCTACGATATTCAACGCTGGCATGGCTAGCCAACGACAATGTTGATCAGTTTGTTTGGCACCACAATGATTTTTTTGACGCTGCCTTCATTGAGGAATTTTTGCACAAAGTCCTGGTTAACGGCAGTCGCTTCAATCTGTTCTTTTGCCATACTCTTGGGAATATTGATGCTGCCGCGCAATTTGCCATTCACCTGCACCACATATTCTACCTCGTCCTGCACCAGGGCCGAATTGGCAGGCTCTGGCCATTTGGCAGCCAGGATGTCTTCACCCAGGTTCAGGGTTTGCCACATGACCTGCGCAATGTGCGGGGCAATCGGTGACAGCACGCGTAACAGGATGCTGTAGCCTTCAAACGCTACGGCGGACCAGTCTTTTTCTGCGTCTTTCTGCAGTTTTTCCAGCGTGTTGAGTATCTTCATGCAGGCCGAAGCCACGGTGTTCAATTGCAGCTTGGCCAGATCGACATTGGCCTGTTTCAATACGGTATGGATCTCACGTCTGTGATTGGCCAATTCGCCAGTCAGTTTGTTCGGCATTTCAGACGCTTGTGTTTCAGACAGGCCATAGCCGTAATTCCATACGCGTTTCAGGAAGCGGTGAGAGCCTTCCACGCCACTGTCAGACCATTCCAGCGTTTGTTCCGGTGGTGCGGCAAACATCATGAAGAAACGTGCAGTATCTGCGCCGTATTGTTCGATCAGTGATTGCGGGTCCACGCCGTTACGCTTGGATTTAGACATGGTGCCTATGCCCTGGTAATCAATGGTGGAGCCATCGGCAACCAGTCTGGCACCGGTCGTTTTGCCGTTCTCATCCTGGATCAGCTCGACTTCTTCGGGCGCAAAGTATTCAATGCCGCCTTTTGCTGTACGGCGCGAGAAGATATGGTTAAGCACCATGCCTTGCGTCAGCAGGTTGGCAAACGGCTCGTCATAATTGACCAGGCCGAGGTCGCGCATGACCTTGCTCCAGAAGCGCGAGTACAGCAAATGCAGAATCGCATGCTCAATGCCACCGATATACTGGTCTACCGGCATCCAGTGATTGGTTTGTGCGTCGACCATGGCGTCTGCGCTGAAGCCGGACGCATAGCGTGCGTAATACCAGCTGGAATCGACAAAGGTATCCATGGTGTCGGTTTCGCGCTTGGCCGGTTTGCCGCAGCTAGGGCAAGTACAGTTTAAAAAGTCTTCGCGCTTGTTGAGCGGGTTGCCTGAACCGTCAGGCACGCAGTCTTCCGGTAGCTTGACTGGTAACTGGTCATCCGGCACCGGCACGCTGCCACAGCTTTCGCAATGGATGATAGGGATAGGGCAGCCCCAGTAGCGTTGACGGGAAATACCCCAGTCACGCAGACGCCAGTTAGTCTGTTTGCCGCCCAGGTCTTTTTCGGCGAGGTCGGCAGCCACGGCATCGATGGCTTGCGCATAGTTGAGGTCGTTGTATTTGCCGGAGTAGATGCACACGCCTTTGCTCTTCTCGCCATACCACTCTTGCCAGGCGCTGTTATCAAAGATCTGGTCAATGACGCTGATCACCTGCTTGATAGGCAGGTTGTATTTTTTGGCAAAGCCAAAATCGCGTTCGTCGTGTGCGGGCACGGCCATCACGGCGCCTTCGCCATATGTCATCAACACATAGTTGCCTACCCACACCGGCACCTGCTCGCCTGTCACCGGATGCGTCACGGTCAGGCCGGTATCCATGCCTTCTTTTTCCATGGTCGCCATATCGGCTTCCATGACAGAACCTTGTTTGCATTTATCGATAAACGCTTGCAGGGCCGGGTTGTTTTGCGCTGCATGTGTGGCTAGCGGGTGCTCAGCAGCCACTGCACAGAAAGTCACGCCCATGATGGTATCGGCACGGGTGGTGAATACCCACAGTTTGCCGTCATCAATCAGCTTGCCATCGTTATTTTGCACCGTATGTGGAAACGCGAAACGCACGCCCACACTTTTGCCTATCCAGTTGGCCTGCATGGTTTTGACACGCTCAGGCCAGCCAGGCAATTTATCCAGATCATCCAACAGTTGTTGGGCATGACCGGTAATGTTCAGGTAATAACCCGGAATTTCGCGTTTCTCGACCAGTGCGCCAGTGCGCCAGCCGCGGCCGTCAATCACCTGCTCATTGGCAAGGACTGTCTGATCAACCGGGTCCCAGTTCACCACTTGGGTTTTTTTGTAAGCAATGCCTTTTTCCAGCATACGCAGGAACAGCCACTGGTTCCATTTGTAATATTCAGGCTGGCAGGTGGCCAGTTCGCGGCTCCAGTCAATCGCAAAGCCGAGTGACTGTAATTGTTTGCGCATATAGGCAATGTTGTCATACGTCCATTGCGCTGGCGGTACTTTGTTCTGGATCGCCGCATTCTCCGCAGGTAAACCAAACGCATCCCAACCCATGGGTTGCAACACGTTGAAACCCTTCATGTGATGATAGCGGCTGAGTACGTCACCAATGGTGTAATTACGCACATGGCCCATGTGCAGCTTACCGCTGGGGTAAGGGAACATGGATAAACAGTAGTACTTGGGTTTGCTACTTTCCGGCTTGGCTAAAAAGCTCTGTCTGGCGCCCCAGAATTGCTGTGCCTGTTGTTCGACTTCTTTATATGGATACTGCTGTTGCATGGGGACTGGGACGCTATGACGAAAAGCGTAATTATACCTGAGAACCCTGCGGCTGGTTGTGTGTGAGGGGTAACGACGACATCAGATGAATGGTTGTAATTGGCTGATATAAACCAATTACAACCATGTTGGTTTTTATAAGCCGATGTTCATTTGTGAATATGCATGCTTTTTCTAAGTGATTGATTCTGAAAATATATATATGCATAAATAAATCAACGAGATAATCATTAGTGAGCTAATGGTGGTGTAGATGTTGCTTAGTACTCCCCGTCATTTTTTTACAACAAGAGGACAAAGAGGATGTACACATATAATAAAAACATCATAGTGGCTGCGACAGCACTAGCGATGGGTGTCAATGGGACACATGTATTAGCAGAAACACAGGGTAATAAAAACGATTCTTTAGAAGTAGATTCAGTTGTGGTAAAAGGCATTTTGCCTGACCGCCTGGAGACAGTGCCTGGTTCATATAGCGTAGTGGATGAAAAAGCGCTGAATGAACGCAGGCCGTTTTCAATTCAGGAGGCGATTAATAATGTGCCGGGCGTACATATTGTTGGCGAAAATACGTTTGGTTTAGGCGTCAATATCGGGGTCAGAGGCATGGATCCACGAAGGACATCTCGCACGCTATTAATGGAAGATGGGATGCCATTGTTCCTGGGTCCTTATGGAGACCCTTCAGCGCATTACACCACGCCTATCGAACGCGTACAACGGATTGAAGTAGTCAAAGGTTCTGGCCAGATTTTATACGGCCCACAGACGGTGGGCGGCATGATCAACTTTGTGACCAAGCCAGTCCCGAAAAACGGGTTTGAAGGTAGCGTGACTGGTATGGTTGGTAACAATGACTTTACCGGCTTTGCCGCAAACCTGGGGGTAGGTGGTGAGCAAGGCGGTATCATGATTGATGCGATACAGAAAAAAGGCGATGGTATCCGCAAGAACCATGATTTTGAAATGCGTGAACTGATGGTGAAAGGTCAGTTGAACCTGACTGAAAGCCAGCGCATCATTGCGAAAGTTGGTTACTATGAAGAAAATTCGCATGTATCCGAAACAGGTTTAGGCGCGATTGAATACGCACAGGACAAGTACCAGGCACCGACTGGCAAAAATGACAAGTTTGAGTACGAGCGCAAGTCATTGCAGTTGCAACATATCTTTGATATCAATGCCAATGCGACTTTAACTACCAATGCTTATTATGTAGATGCATTCAGGACTTCCTTCAGGCAAATCAATGCACCTGGCACTATAAGCGGCACACCTGATGTTCAAACAGGTGTCTCTGTCATGGATCGATGCCAGGGTTTAGGTCCGGCAACAGTCGCAAATGCAGCTCAGTGTGGTGGCCGCCATCGTCCAAGAAGTTATGATTACTACGGTTTTGAGCCGCGTTTAGATATCAAACATAGCCTGTTCGGCATAGACAGTAGTGCGGTCGTTGGCTTTAGATATCATGAGGAAGGCAACAAGCGCCAACAGTTCAGGGATGGTGATCCACGTGCGCAAAGTTTGTCTTACGCCAAGGCATTCGGTTCTTTCCGCGAAGATATCCGCATTGATATTGAAGCTAAATCCTACTATGCGCAAAACACTTTTTACCTGGGTGACTGGACATTGACGCCAGGTTTGCGTGTTGAAGATTACAAAAAGAAAATCAATGTGTTACAGGCAGAAGGAGACCCACAAGGGTTTGCTAAAACCAACAGCCAGACAGTGTGGTTGCCAGGCATTGGTACGACCTGGAACGGGCTTGCGAATACCACCTTGTTTGCCGGTATTCATCGAGGGTTCGCTCCACCAAGGCCATCACGTGATATCAACTTTGATGACTTGGCCGGATTGGACGCGATCAGCAGCACGCGTGCAGAGGAAAGCACCAACACAGAAGTCGGTGTGCGTTCTTCTTATTTCAAAGGGGTTGGTTTTGAAGCGACATTGTTCAATATCGACTTTGATGAGATTGTGATTCAAAGAAACGCGGGTGACTTTATCAATGCGGGTAAATCACAGCAAACTGGTCTGGAATTAGCAGCACGTGTAGATTTTGGCAGGATTTATGACAGTCCGCATAATTTCTACATTGCCGGTAATTATACAAACTTGTTTACCGCCAAATTCAAGAAAAACACCGATGAAACTACCAGTGGTAACCGTTTGCCATATGCGCCACGCGATATCGCTTCCATCAACTTTGGTTATCAGCATCCAGTCGGCATTAACGCACGTATTGGCGTCGACTATGTGAGTACACAATATGTGGACCCTGATAACAGCACAGTTGAGAGTCTGGACGGCCAGGAAGGCAGAATCCCTGCTTATACCTTGCTCAATGCATCGGTCAACTTTAAAGCTGTGGGTTCCAAGTTCACTTATTTCTTGAGCGGCCACAACCTGGCGGATAAAGAGTATTTGATCAGCCGTGTTGACGGTAAGGTTGCAGGACGTCAGCGCCAGGTATTCGGTGGGATCCGTTACGATTTCTAGGGTTTATTAGTCATCGTACAAGCAACAAAAAACCCGCCGTTCAGTGAACGGCGGGTTTTTTTATTTAACAGAGCGTATGTTATTTCAATGCAGCAAAGATTTCTTCTTTAATTGCATTCAGTTCACCCAGGCCATTCACTTTGACGTATTGTGGCGCGCCAGCGATGCCGGATTTCGCCCAGTCCGAGTAGTAGCCTATCAGTTGTTCGGTCTGGTCGTGATAGACCTGTAGGCGTTTAAGCACGACTTCTTCCTTGTCATCCTCACGTTGTACCAGTTCTTCACCGGTGGTGTCATCTTTACCGGCGACTTTAGGCGGGTTGAATTTCACATGATAGGTGCGGCCAGAAGCAGGGTGGCTGCGGCGGCCGCTCATGCGCTCGACGATTGCGGCATCCGGCACATCGATCTCAACCACATAATCGATCGCTACGCCTGCGTTTTTCATGGCTTCTGCTTGTGGAATGGTGCGCGGGAAGCCATCAAACAGGAAACCATTGGCGCAATCTGCGTCTTTGATACGCTCTTTCACCAGGCCGATGATCACTTCATCAGGTACCAGGCCGCCTGCGTCCATGAATTTTTTTGCTTCCAGGCCAAGCTGAGTGCCCGCTTTCACGGCTGCTCGTAACATATCACCAGTAGAAATTTGCGGAATGTTGTATTTTTCTTTGATGAAAGTGGCCTGAGTACCTTTACCGGCACCGGGCGCACCCAGCAGAATCAAACGCATGTCATGCTCCAAAAGATTGTTTTTGAGGAAAGAAAGATTATATCAGGCTAAAAAAAGCTGGCCTAACGCGATTGCTTGAAACTTATTCAGTGAGTGGGTTTGCGGCAACATAATTGCTGATAGTCACAAACTCGGCCACGCTCAGGTTTTCGGCCCGTAATTGCTGGTTGATATCCAGGGCGACAAAGCCGTCATCATTCAGCAGGCCTTTAAGCGTGTTGCGCAAGGTTTTACGGCGCTGGCCGAAAGCAGCCATCACTACTTTGGCAAACAGGGCTTCATCACTGGCTGGAAAAGGTAATTGTGCATGTGGCACGCAACGCACAAAGGCGGATTCCACTTTTGGCGCAGGCTCAAATGCTTCCGGAGGCACGGTGATCAGATATTCCATCTGCAGACGGTATTGCAGCATCACCGAAAGGCGCCCGTACTCAGAGGTAGAGGGTGCTGCCACCATGCGTTCTACGACTTCTTTTTGCAGCATAAAGTGCATATCGATAATCTGCGCGGTGTTTTCCAGCAACTTGAACAAGATAGGGCTGGAAATGTTATACGGCAGATTACCGACGACGCGTATGCGTTCGCCTATGGTGCTGAAGTCAAATTTGAGCACATCCGAGTTATGGATGGTGATTTTGTCAGCAGGGTAAAACGATTGCATCCACTGAATGATATCGCGGTCGATCTCTACCACATGCAGGTGATCAAGCTGTTTGAGCAACGGCTGCGTCATGGCGCCCAGGCCAGGGCCGATTTCCACCATCAGGTCATCTGCCGCGGGCATAATCGCTGTGATCAGGCTACCGATGATGCCCTGATCGGTGAGAAAGTTTTGCCCGAAGCGTTTTTTTGCTAGGTGTTTCATGTACTCGAATATTCGTGGATTAGGTGATTCGCCATTAGGCTGGATTAGTCAGCTGCGACGCGTTTGTTTACCATTTCAATGGCGAGGTTGATAGCGCTGAGCATGCTGCCTATCTCGGCTTTGCCAGTCCCGGCAATATCCAGCGCCGTACCATGGTCAACCGAAGTGCGGATGATAGGCAGGCCCAGGGTGACATTGACGCCTTCGCCAAAGCTGGCGTGTTTGAGCACCGTCAGGCCCTGGTCATGATACATCGCCAGAAACGCGTCTGCCTTGGCCAGGTTTTTCTGTGAAAACATGGTATCTGCCGGTAATGCGCCGATTAAGTGCATGCCTTCTGCGCGTAAAGCATCCAGGACCGGGTTGATGGTGGTGATTTCTTCGTCCCCCAGATAGCCATCTTCACCGGCATGCGGATTAAGCCCGGCAACATAAATCACCGGGTTGGCAATACCGAATTTCTGCACCAGGTCTTGATGCAAAATACGCAGAGTGGTGGCCAATGACTCGCGGGTGATCGCGCTACTCACCTGCGTCAATGGCAAGTGGGTGGTGGCCAGTGCGACCCGCATACCGCCGCCCACCAGCATCATCACGACTTGTGGGGTGCCGGTAGTGTCGGCCAGGTATTCGGTGTGGCCGGTAAAAGCAATGCCTGCATCGTTGATAATGCCTTTATGCACCGGCGCGGTCACCATGGCGTCAAATGCGTTCGATTCACAGCCTTCGCGCGCCTGATCGAGCATGGCCAGGACATATGGGCTGTTTTTCGGGTCCAGCGTGCCTGCGGTGACCGTGGCACCGGCCAGCACCGGCAATACACACAAGCTGCCATCGCCCGCATGGGCAGGCGCAGCCTCTTCATAGCAATGCAGTGTCAGGGGGATATTTAATTGCGCTGCCCTGGCTTGCAAGGCATGCGGATCGGCCAAAACCACCAATGCGGCGGGCACCGCGGTGTGTGCCAGTTTGACACAGATATCCAGCCCTATCCCGGCAGGCTCACCAGCGGTAATCGCAATACGGGGGAGGGTGTTCATCCAGTGAGAATTATCTTGTATTTAAAACTTGTCTTCCAGGCGCAATTCTACAAACGCTTTGTCACGCAGCTCGTGTATCCATTCGTTGTAAGCTTCTTCAGCTTTACGGGCGCGGATTTCCTGGCGTGCTTTCAGGCGTTTGGATTCTTTGGACATATCCTGCTTGCGGCGCTCGATGACCTGGATGATATGCCAGCCAAACTGGCTGCGTACCGGCGAGCTGACTTCATTAGGTGCCAGTTCGGCCATGGCTTTTTCGAATACCGGCACCGTGTCGCCCGGATTGATCCAGCCTAAGTCACCACCATTGGAAGAGCTGCCATCATCTGAATATTGGCGCGCCATATCCTGGAAAGGCGTGCCGTGATCGATACGTTCCTTGATCGATTCGATTTTTTGCTGGGCTTCTTTGTCGGACAGTACTTCATTCGGCTTTAGCAGAATGTGGCGCACATGCGTTTGGTCTACGATCAACGTGCTGGCTCCAGCGCGTCTTTCATTCAGTTTGAAAATATGCACGCCGCTGCCACTACGGATGGGGCGTGAAACGCCGCCCACATCCAGTGTTTTAATCAGGTCAACAAACTGGGGTGGCATTTGCTGGCCACTGCGCCAGCCGAGTTCACCACCTTCGAGCGCATTAGGTGCGTCAGAAAAGTTGGCTGAGGCTTTCTCAAAACTCATGCCTTCGGACATGGCTTTAATCGCCTGTTCAGTACGGGTTCTGGCTTTCTGGATATCTTCCGGTGAGCTGTCTTCCGGCAGGCGGATCAGGATCTGGGAGATATTGAATTCGTCCAGGTCACCTTCTTTTTCCTGTGTGGTCAGGTAGTTATCAATTTCCGCTTCGGAAATATTGACCTTATTATCCACATCACGCTCCCGCAGGCGGGTAAGAATGATGTCATTGCGGATATCTTCACGGAATTTGTAAAACTTGGTGCCGTCTTCTTCCAGCGCTTTTTTAAAGGCGGGCATGGTCAATTTGTTTTGTTCGGCGATACGCTCTATGGTTTTATCCAGTTGTGCATCGTCTACTTTAATCCCTGTTTGTCCGGCCAGTTGTAATTGCAGGTTATCGACGATCAGGCGTTCCAGGATCTGCTTTTGCAGCACATCGTCCGGCGGCAACTCCACGCCTTTTTTGATCATTTGTGCTCTGACCGATTCCATGCGGTCCAGCATTTCTCGCTCAGTGATCACCGATTGATCCACTACCGCGATGATTCTGTCCATCTTTTCGATAGAGGATTTTTCAGCGGCGCTGGTAGGCACTGCTACGCCCAGCAATAGCGCAAGGCCAACAGCAGATTTTAAGAATGTTGATAAGTATTTCATCATTGGGTGTTCTGGTCTCTGTAAATTCCCGGGATGTCATTAGTGCGCATATACGTCGGGATATTGCGCTTGATGACGTTTAATGGGTTGGCGCCGATGGAAGTCAGCCCACCCAGTTCGAGTTGAAAAAACATGGCATAGTTCGCGTCAGCGGTCGCGGTTTGTACCCTTTGCATCACGGCCCGGCCTTGCCAGCACCCTGCATCATACTCCAGCCCGGCTAGCATTTGTACCGCATTGCCGTCACGGATGGAGTAGTTCAGGCGGCCAACACCGTACCATCTGTTACCCAGCGGCCATTGGCCAGCGGTATCGATTTGTTCCAGGGTGTTGGCAGTGTAGCGGTAACCAAAACTGAATGATTTGCCAGGCTCGGGATTATAACGCAGCAAGTAATTGTTACGTTCCATATTGCCGCGGTCAGGGTCGTACTGCCAGTAAGTATCCAGGTTGAGGCGGCTGGAAAGGCGTGCCGTGAATGCAGCCAGGATATCAGACGACTTGCGCGTACTCGGCGCTGTGGTCGGCATGTACACTTCCAGGTCATCAAAATAAAAACGCTGGCCCAGGGTGCCGCTGAGGCGTTCAATGCCGGTCTCGCTGTCGATCAGGCGGCTGGTCACCGCCAATGTGACCTGGTTGGCGTTGTTGATGCGGTCATCACCACTGAACTGGTTCTCGTAGAAGATTGAGTTCTGGTTCAGCGTGTTGAGCGAGGTATCAAAAATAGGGATCTTGCTCTGGTCGCGATACGGGATATATACGTAGTAAGCACGTGGTTCCAGCGTATGCGTGTAGCTGTTATCAAACAGGTTGGTTTGCCGGTCAAAATACAGCCCTGAGTCAAGGCTGACTATCGGTAACGTTCTGGTGAGCTGGTTGTATTCCTCGGTGTAACCCAGCGGCACATTGCCGGTCAGGTTGTAATGCGTGGTTTGTACGCCGACTTTCGGCGTGACAAAGCCATAAGAATTTTTCATCGGATAAGAAATCGATGGATATAAGCTAAAACGGCTGCCGCTAGGCGCATTCACCATTTCTTTCATGGCGTCAAAATAGACGAATTGCGCACCGGTGTTGGTGGTAAAGCCTTTCCAGTCGTTGGTGTAGGTAGCGGTCAGTTGCGGCAAGCGCTGGTAGACGAACGAGAGATTATCCAGGTTTTGGTAGCGCTGTATGGTGCCGTTAAAGGTCAGATGTTCGTCCGAATAATTCACGAACGCCGTCTGCCCCAGGTTGACTCGCGACGTCACCTGGATCCTGGTGGCCATTTCAGAGAAGTATTTATCATCCGAGACTTTTTCCAGGCTGTAGCCGCCAGACCAGTGGTCACTAAACTGGTGGCGGTGCGCCAGTTTCGCGTAAAAACGGTCCTGGCCGGTCATGCTGTCATTGTCCAGGTACTCGAAGTTATTCGAGCCCATGTAGTTCTCGCCCAAATAGCGGAACTCACCCTGGAATTGTATGCCTCGTTTACTCAGCACGCGTGTGGCCAGCGTGGCATCCTTATCCGGGCTGATATTGATGTAGTAGGGCGTCAGCAGCTCGAAACCACTGCGTGAAGTCGTCCCCCACAACGGCGCCAGCAAGCCGGTTTTACGCTGATTGTTATACGAGAAACTCATCCATGGCGTATACAGGATGGGCACGCCTTTGAATTCGACATAGGCATTGGTCGCTTCGCCGGTGCGCGTGTAATCATTCAACTCCAGGCTGCCGGTCTTGATATACCAGTCATCGACATCGGCAGCACACGAAGTGTAACTGGCGCTTTTCAGGCGCTTGATGTTCTGCCCTTCAAAAAACACCTGTTTTGCTGACGCGCGGATATTATCAAAAGAGCTCTTTTTCTCCTGATTGCTGTAGGAGGCATTATCATCAATATATCTTTTAGGATCGCTGATCAGAATCGCCTGGTCATCAAGCAGGGTATTGGTATCCTGGTTGCTAGGCCTTGGCGGGGCGCTTTGAAACTCAATCGTCACATCGCGCATTTCACCGATATTCTCACTCAGGCGCATGCGCAACATCGGCCCTTTGATGGTAGTGAGTCCGGCTGAGATCACGGCGTTACCTTCAACCTGCAACTCATCATTTTGCATGTCGTAACGGATATCATCGCCGGTGACCTGCTGGCCATCTTTGCGGATCACGGCATTGCCGCTGGCCCACATCTGCCTGTCCATACGCAGTTTGAGCGTGTCGCCCTCAATCTCGACTGCGCCAGGCAGGCTGGCGTTTTCAGCCACCACCACAGGCGGCGTGTTGCTCTCGTCCGCCTGCACATGCGCGGACGTCAGGGTGCCGGTTGCCACCAGCGCCAGTATCAGGCGAATGCCGCGCTCCCGTGAAGTGGAGGAATGAACTTGCAAATTAGTCAAAGAGTGATAGTTTCAGTAGGCTCTGCGGCTCGCAGAGTTGTTATATGCATGCAATTCGTGCCACCTGGCCGGATGCCCCATTCATTTGGGCTATATTATTCATTAAAACGCTTAAAAAGTCATTTTTCACTTAAAATGTGAGCCGCATTTTAACAGCAAGCGAGTGCACTTGAATCGCTTATTCATGATCCGGGAAAATTTGTGGATAGAACACAACAACTTGAACAATGGCTGGCACAGGTTTTAGACCAGCCTTACACGCTCACCACCGCCTCTGCCGATGCCAGTTTCAGGCGTTATTTCCGCGTGCATCTGCCGCAAAAAACGCTGATCGCCATGGATGCGCCACCACCGCAGGAAGACTGTCGCCCGTTTGTGAATATTGCCGGCCTGTTATTGGCCGCCGGTATCAATGTGCCGCAAGTGATCGCCCAGGATATCACGCAAGGGTTTCTGCTATTGAGCGACCTCGGCAACGATACTTACCTGTCTAAACTCAATCCGCAGAACGCCAAGGCCTTATATGGCGATGCCTGCCAGGCATTGATCAAGATGCAACTGGCAACCGATAAAGACGCGTTGCCACCGTATGATGCCGCCTTACTGATGCGCGAGTTGCAGCTGTTCCCGGACTGGTATGTGACTAAACATCTGGGTAAAACATTGTCAGCAGAGCAGCAGACGGTGCTGGATAAGACCTTCGCCCAGTTGATAGACAATATTTTGCAGCAACCGCAGGTGACTGTGCACCGCGACTACCATTCACGCAACCTGATGGTCACGACAGAAAATAACCCGGGCGTGCTCGACTTTCAGGACGCCGTGATAGGCGCCATTACCTATGACCTAGCTTCGCTGTTCAAAGACGCTTATATCCGCTGGGATGAAGAGGACCTGATGGATTGGGTGGTGCGCTACTGGCAATCGGCTAAAAAAGCCGGGCTGCCGGTGAATGAAGATTTCGGCGCGTTCTATAAAGATTTTGAATGGATGGGCGTGCAGCGGCACATCAAGGTGCTGGGTATTTTTGCGCGGCTGTATCACCGCGATGGCAAAGACGGTTATCTCAAAGATATGCCTCTGGTCATGCAGTATCTGCAAGCAGCCTGCGAGCGTTATGTAGAGCTGCGTCCTTTTCTCAGGTTGCTGCAGTCACTGGAAAAGGCTGACTAGGCATGCGGGCCATGATCCTGGCGGCCGGGCGTGGCGAACGTATGCGGCCATTAACCGATCACACCCCCAAACCCTTGTTGCAAGTGGGTGGCAAGCCGCTGATCGTTTGGCATATCGAGCGGCTGGCAAAGGCGGGTATCAGTGAGATCGTGATCAACCATGCCCATCTGGGGCAGCAGATCGAGCAGACGTTGGGTGATGGCCAGCAGTGGCAGGTGCATATCCAGTATAGCCCTGAGCAAAGCGCACTGGAAACCGCAGGCGGCATCGCCAACGCCTTGCCATTGCTGGGCGAACAGCCTTTTTTAGTGGTGAACGGCGATGTGTTCACCGATATCGACTATGCGAGCGTAGGCCTGGCGCCAGGCAAGCTGGCGCATTTGGTGATGGTAGATAACCCGCCACAGCATGCGCAAGGTGACTTTGCTTTACAGCAAGGATTGCTTCAGCAAACGGGGGATCATAAACTGACCTTTTCAGGTGTCGGTGTTTATCATCCAGACCTGTTTCAATCAGTAAAGCGTGGCGAGGCAGCCAAATTGGCACCCTTGCTTATCAGTGCCATGCAGCAGGGGCTGGTCAGCGGGCAACATCACACCGGGATCTGGCATGATATAGGCACACCAGAACGCTTAACGCAGCTGGATGAGTGGCTAAACACAGCAAAAAACCAGGGGAAATCATGAGACCACCATATGAACATAAAACCGATAAAATCGCGCATCAGGCATTGATGTGGATAGAGCGACTGGGGCTGGCACTGGTGACCATCGCCACGTTTTTTTCGCTGGCACACGAATTGGCCAGAATGTGGAATGTCGGCATGGTGGGGTTGGGAGATTTGCTACAGCTATTTTTGTATCTGGAAGTTTTCTCCATGATCAATAGCTATTTTGGGACCGGAAAACTGCCTATGCGCTATCCGATCTATATTGCGATGGTGGCTTTAGCGCGGTATCTGTTGCTGGATATGAAGGAAATGACCGAGACGCATATGTTGGCGGTCTCGGCAGCGATTTTAATTTTAGCCATTTCCGTACTGGTCATGCGATTTGGCCATGCCCGGTATCCGTATGAGGATATTCCCGAGCAAAAGCGTGATTTGCTATAAGCGAGAGACAGCCTGAGGCCGTGTCTCGCTAAGCGGCAGCCAGTTCTTCAGCAATCATGGTGACCTGATTGCGGCCATTCGCCTTGGAAGTATACAGGGCCTGGTCTGCGCGATTCAGGAAACTATCAATCGATTCACCGGGTTCGTAGGCAGTGACGCCGAGCGAAATCGTGACATTTGAGATCAGTTTGCTGGTCACATTGTTTTTAATGCTGATGTTGGCTACGTGCTGACGGATCGCTTCTGCCACTTCCCTGGCGGTCTCCAGCGGCGTGTGAGGCAATAACAACACGAATTCTTCCCCGCCATAGCGGGCTGCGGTGTACATGTCACCCGAGACCGCCTTCATGATCCTGGCGACCGCCTGAATGACTTTGTCGCCAAACAAATGACCATAGGTATCGTTCACACGTTTGAAAAAGTCGATGTCGCCGATGATCAGGCAGGTGTCTTCGTGCGCAGAGGCTGATTCCAGGCTCTGGTTCAGCACAAGATCAAAACCTCTGCGGTTCATTAACCCGGTCAGGCCATCTGAGATCGCTTCCTGTTTGGCTTTGACGATTTCATTTTTCAAATCGGCAATCTCTTGCAAACTGGAATGCAGCTGATTCTGCAAGGTATGCATGGATTGCTGAATATTGGCCGTTTCAGACAACAGCTCGCCCATATGCCGGGCGACTTCGCCATCCAGTTGTTGCAGTTCGCCAGACCAGGCGTCCAGCGTTTTCCTGAATTGGGATGTATCCTGGCCGGCTTTCTCTGTTGAAGCGTTGATATCCGACACCACATGATTGAAGCGATCAACGATACTTTGCGCACTGTCAGCGTCCAGGCTGGCAATGTGTTTGTTAAATAGCTGGGCAGTGCTTTTTTCATTGAGTTTTTTTTCTTTTTCGATCAATGAGTTAACTTCATCTATCAGGTGCGCGTGCTCACCCGATGAATATTCGTACCAAACGGCGTAACTGACCGGATGGAAGGCAGCATCCTGCATGGACATATGCTGGATGGCTTGTCGTAGATACTCTGCACTCTTTTCTTTACTGATTTCGTATTGCATCATGTCTCTTTCGCGATGTTAGAATCCATCGCAATTTCTTTTTATTAATGACTAAATGTGATTACCTAATGTGATTAACGGCGCTGAAAGCGATTTGTTGAGAGTAAAAATAAAATATTTATATAAAAAGTATTTTTCACGATAAACAAGTCTTTGATCGCCATTAAAGATAACTATGAATACAAATGACCTCATGCAACTGGTAACGCTCAAAATGCCTTATGGCAAATATAAAGATCGCCTGATTGCCGATCTACCCGGTAACTACCTTAACTGGTTTGCACGGGAAGGGTTTCCGCCAGGAGAGCTGGGGCGATTGCTGCAACTCATGCAGGAGATTGATCATAACGGGCTGTCCGGGTTGCTGGAGCCTTTGCGTGGCAATGCCGGGGTAAAGCATGGCTAATCGTTGCTGGCTGGCGCTGTGCTGTCTAATGGTTACGCTCTCGGTGAGCGCAGACGAAGCGTGGCAATCGCCGGAATACCTGCAACAGGCGTTTATTGAGATTGCCTTGCGCAGTGAATATGCGGTGGGCGAGCAGCCGGTGCGCAAATGGTTGCAGCCAGTCAAAGTCTGGCTGGAACATCATACTGACCAGACCGAGCAGCATAGCCTGCTCACCAAATACCACTTTCAGCATTTGGCTAAAATCACCGGTCACCCCATCAGTTTTGCCAGGTCGCGGCAGGAGGCCAACTTTGTGGTGGTGTTTTCGCACTTGCAGCTTTGGCGCAATGACATTGCCCTGGTCAGCGGTAATTTATCCCTCAAGCCACCGCCTGATGCCGCCTGTATGTTTGGCCTAGACCTGGATGATAAAAAAGCCATCCGCAAAGCCTGGGTGGTGATCCCGGTGGATTATGCGCAGGAGCACCGCCAGTTATTGTCCTGCATTGTGGAAGAGACGACACAAGCGATGGGGCTGCCTAGTGATTCAGATAAAGTGTTTCCCTCGATTTTTAACGACCATACGCCGGAGTCACTATTAACCGGCCTGGATGCCTTGTTGCTGAAAATGCTTTATCAGCCCGCTATCAAACCAGGCATGCGTGCTAGCCAAGTTAAACCTTTCCTGGCGAATATCCTGCAAAAATGGCAACTGGATGGCACTATTCAACAGGCGGAAAAAAATGTCAGGCAATCAGAACTGTATGAAATGATGGGTTTCTGAAGTCTGCCAGGCGTTGAACCATTCCAGCAAATGCCTACCAAATAAGCTAAAATGCCCAACCATCCAGGATCACTTTGAGTTTTTTCATGAGTTTTTCCATGCACGAATCTTCGCGGCAAGAATTTTCCCAGCGTCGTCAACAACTGATGTCCCGCATGCAGGCCGGTGTCGCGGTGATTCCCACGGCGGCAGAAGTCACGCGTAATCGCGACAGCCATTACCCTTATCGTTTTGATAGCTATTTTTACTACCTCACCGGTTTTAAAGAGCCCGAGGCAGTACTGGTGCTGGTGGCCGGTGCAGAAAACAAAAGTATTCTTTTCTGCCGTGACAAGGATATTGAGCGCGAGATCTGGGATGGTTTCCGCCATGGTCCGCAAGCGGCCAAGGATGAATTCGGATTTGATGAAGCCTATTCCATCAACGAGCTGGATGAAGTATTACCTAAACTGATGGCGAACCAGCCTGCGCTGTTCTATAGCCTGGGCAACGATGCCGGTTGGGATGCCAAAGTCACCGGCTGGCTGAACACGGTACGCGCGCAAACGCGCAGCGGCATACAGGCGCCTGCGGCAGTGGTTGATGTGCGTCAACACATAGATACCTTGCGCCTGATTAAATCCCCCTGGGAAATAGAAGTGATGCGCCGCTCGGCGGAAATCGCTGCCGGTGCACACAACCGCGCCATGCAGGTGGCGAAGCCAGGCAAATGGGAATATGAAATCGAGGCGGAATTTCTGCATGCGTTCTATAGCCACGGCGCGCAGGCACCGGCTTATACCAGCATTGTGGCTGGCGGCGCCAATGCCTGCACCCTGCATTACAACGCTAACAATGCACAATTGAAAGACGGCGATTTGCTGCTGATTGATGCCGGTTGTGAGCTGGACGGTTATGCGTCTGATATCACACGTACTTTCCCGGTCAACGGGCGCTTTAGCGGTCCACAAAAGGATTTGTACGAGCTGGTGCTGGCCGCGCAGGCAGCCGCGATTGCCAGCGTCAGTCCCCAATATCACTGGAATGCGCCGCATGAAGCTGCGCTTGATGTGCTGGTGGATGGCTTTATCCATTATGGATTGTGCCAGGGCAGCCGTGACGAGGTATTGGAGAATGGCAGTTACCGCCAGTTTTACATGCACAGGACCGGCCACTGGCTGGGCCTGGATGTGCATGATGCCGGGGAATACAAAACTGCGGCCGGCGACTGGGTCATGTTGCAGCCAGGCAATGTGCTGACCGTGGAGCCGGGTTGCTATGTGCGGCCTGCGGAAAATGTGCCTGCCCATTTCTGGAATATCGGTATCCGGATTGAAGACGATGTGCTGGTGACTGCCACCGGGCATGACGTGCTGACAGCGGCAGCGATTAAATCTGTGAGTGATATTGAAGCGTTGATGCGCAATGCATGATAAGTATGTATATACAGGGAAGCCCACAAATTTGAAGCAAACTCTGACGCATCCCGTAGTGATAGGCGGCGGCCCGGTGGGCCTGGTGCTGGCATTATCATTGCAACAGTCCGGCGTGCCGGTGACTGTGCTTGAGGCACAGCAGCCGGGTGCCATGTACGGCGATGGCCGCGCATTGGCTTTGTCATATGGCACGCGGCAGGTGCTTGAGCAATTGGGTGTCTGGCATCAGCTGGAATCTACCGTGACAGCGATTGAAACGATTCATGTCTCGCAGCAGAAAGGCTTTGGCCGCGCTTTACTTAAGGCGGGCGAACATCAGCTGCCAGCGCTTGGCTATGTGGTTTCCTACGGCGCATTGATGCAAGCCCTGGATGCACGCATCACTGAAACGAAGTCTGGCATAGAAGTGTGTTACCAGGTGCCAGTTCAGCAGTTGCAGGTGGATGCCATTGCGGCAGAAGTGACTTTTCAAACTGCTACTGCCGCTAGTTCTGAGATACTGGTGACGCCACTGGCGGTGATTGCTGATGGTGGGCGCAGCCTGGAAGCTATCCCCGGTTTGATCAGGGAAACCAAACATTACGGCCATGATGCATTAGTTGGCCTGGTGCAAAGCGAGCTACCGCACCGAAATATGGCTTACGAGCGATTTACCCCGTATGGCCCGATGGCACTGTTGCCGAACGGCGAGCAGTTTTCCCTGGTCTGGACCGGTGAACAGGCATATATAGACCAGATCGCCGCACTGGATGATGATGCCTTTTTACAGGCGTTGCACCAGGCGTTCGGCGATCGTGTCGGCAAGTTTTTACAGATAGGCAAACGCGGCAGGTTTCCGCTGAAACTCAGCAAGCTGGAACAGACTTTCCCTGCACATTGCGTGGTGATAGGCAACGCAGCACAAACCATGCATCCCGTGGCCGGGCAAGGCTTTAATGTCGGTATCAGGGACGCCATGGCGCTGGCTAAGAATATCGCCAGCACTACAGCGGCAGAGTGGGGCGCTGCGCACAGACTCACCGAATATCATCAGTCTCGCGCGCGTGATACCAGCCGCGGATTGCTGTTTACCGATTTCCTGGTCAATGTGTTTTCGAATGACCTGATTGGGGTCGGGCTGCTACGCGGGGCAGGCCTGGGCGCACTTAGCCTGTTGCCGGTTGCGCGTCGCTTTCTGGTCAATAAGATGAGTTATGGCAGCTAGTAAACCGTTGATCAGTAGCGATGTGGTCATCGTCGGCGCTGGGCTGGTGGGCCTGACGGCCGCCATTGCTATATCCAGGCTGGGTAAAAAAGTGGTGCTGACAGATGCCAAACCACGCCCGCAGCTGCCTGATGGCTGGGCCGAAGACACCACGCGCTGGGATGCCCGTATCTACGCCTTAACCAATGAAACAGTACAGTGGCTGAGTGAAATAGGCGTGTGGCAGCAAGTGCCTGCCAGTCGCGTCAATGTCATGAACAGTATGCATTTGTGGTCACCTACCGCCATGCACGCTAGCCCCAGCCTGCGCCTGGATGCTGAAGATGCGCATCTGGCGCATATGGGCTGGATAGTCGAAAGCCAGGCGCTGATACATGCCTGCTGGCTGGTGTTGGCAGAATTAGAAGGATTGAATGAGTCAGAAGTGACCATCATCACTGACGCCCCGGCGCAGTCAATGCAACAATCTGGTCATATTGTGCAGTTAATATTGCCGCAACATCGCATTGAAGCACAGTTGCTGCTTGGTGCTGATGGCGCCCGTTCATGGGTACGTGAGCAAAGCGGTATCAGGGTCAGCGGCGTAGATTTTGAGCAGACCGCCCTGGTGACTAATTACCTGGCTGAACAAGCGCATGGCAATATCGCCAGGCAATGGTTTGGGGCGCATGAGACACTGGCGTTGCTGCCCATGCCGCAACAGCAGGTCTCCCTGGTGTGGGCGTTGCCAGAAGATGAAGCCGCTATGAAACAGGCGCTGTCGCCAGAAGCATTGGCCGCACAGGTCGAGCAACGTTGTGGCCATGTGCTGGGCAAACTGCGGCCACATGGACCTGTGCTGGGGTTCCCACTGACCCAGCAGACAGCGGATGACATGGCATTGTCTGGGGTACTACTATTAGGCGATGCTGCACATCAGGTGCACCCGATGGCAGGGCAAGGCGTTAATCTGGGTTTCCAGGATGTGCAGGCCTTGTGCAGTGAGTTGGCCAAGCTGCCAGCTTTGCGCCCGATGGGCGATGCAGGGTTTCTGCGTCACGTCATGCGCATGCGGCAAATGGATATCCTGAAAATGCATGCGCTGACGCGCGGCCTGGATAAATTGTTCTCCCGGCCGGAATCGGCATGGACGCATGCCGCTATCCTGGGTTTACGCGGGTTGGAAAACAGTGCTATGCTAAAACGATTTTTAATTCGCACCGCCACACAAGGTTAAGTGGTGTGCACGCTAAGAAAGAGTGATTTATGAAAAAAGGTTTTTGGCATTCTGCCATTCGCAAGCTGAGCTTACCGGTTTTACTCAGCGCAGGCTTACTCAGCGTCGGTTTGCTGGGTGCAGTGAACAGTGTTGCAGATGAAGCTTCAGTCAGAAAAGCCATTGAAGCGGCTTATCCGAAAATTAAGGTCGATAGCGTGACTAAAACCAGCTATTCCGGTTTATATGAAATCTTCATGGGTGGGCAGATCATCTACACCGATGACAAATTCAGTTTCCTGATCGCTGAAGGCCACCTGGTTGACCCGAAAACCAAAAAAGACATCACCGGCGAACGCATGGATGAACTGACTAAAATCGACTTCAATAGCTTGCCACTGGACCAAGCCATCAAAGTAGTGAAGGGTAATGGTGCGCGTAAGCTGGTGGTGTTCTCCGATGTGGATTGCCCCTTCTGCAAACGCCTGGAGCAGAACGAGTTGACCAAGATCAATGATGTGACTATTTACACTTTCCTCTACCCGATCGAGCAATTGCATCCGGATGCCGCCAATAAGTCACGCAGCATCTGGTGCGCCAGCAACCGCGTCAAAGCCTGGCAAGAGTGGATATTCAATAATAAATTGCCAACGACCACCGCTAAATGCGAAGTGCCGCTGGAAAAAGTAGGTGAACTGGCCCACAAGATTGGCGTAAACAGCACGCCGACCCTGTTTTTTGAAAACGGCAAACGTATGTTAGGTGCGCAGCCTGCTGACGAGATCGAAAAAGCGCTGCAGACTGCCAAGAAATAGTTTTTCGCGCATTGATGATAGGCAAAAGGCCGGGTTTCCCCGGCCTTTTGTTTGTGTGATCGTATCCTTTCAGACTGGCTTTTAACCGCCGCCGCTGACCACTTTACCCATTTTGAAGATAGGCATATACATGGCTACGACCAGGCCACCAATGAGGACGCCTAATACCACCATGATCACCGGTTCCATCAGGCTGGAGATAGACGCGACAGCGTCGTCTACTTCGCCTTCGTAAAAATCAGCCACTTTGGTCAGCATAGAATCCAGCGAACCGGATTCTTCGCCAATCGCTGTCATCTGTATCACCATGTTGGGGAACACATTGGCATTTTGCATGGAAACTGTCAGGCTGGTGCCGGTGCTGACTTCGCTTTGTATCCTTTTAGTGGCGTCATAATAGACCTTGTTGCCAGAAGCACCGGCCACGGAATCCAGCGCTTCTACCAGCGGCACCCCGGCCGCAAACATGGTGGAAAGGGTGCGGGCAAAGCGCGCGATGGTGGCTTTGCGTATCAACGCGCCAAAAATAGGCAGGCGCAGCATCAGGCGGTCCATGGAGGCTTGCAGTTTTTCTGAGCGCTTCCAGGTGTAGAGGAAAAACCAGATTCCAAAGCCGAGCGTGCCAAAGATGGCCCACCAGTAGTGTACAAAAAAGTCGGAGATATTAATCACAACCACGGTTGGCCCGGGGAGATCGGCGCCAAAGCTGCTGAATAGATCTTTAAATGCAGGCACCACAAAAATCATGATCACGGCCGTGATGACAAATGCCACCACGATAATGGAGACTGGATACACCAGGGCGGATTTGATTTTGCTTTTAATGGCCTGGATTTTTTCTTTATAAGTGGCCAGCCTGTCGAGCAAGGCATCCAGGATACCGGCCTGCTCACCGGCCGCGACCAGGTTGCAAAACAGGTTATCAAAGTACAAGGGGTATTTGCGGAAGCCAGCACTTAAACTGCTGCCGGTTTCAACATCCGCTTTAATATCAGCCAGCAATTTGGCCACTGCCGGGTTATGGTGACCTTTGCCGACGATATCAAATGCCTGTAGTAAAGGCACACCGGCTTTCATCATGGTCGCCAGCTGGCGGGTGAATAACGTAATGTCTTTATCCGTCACTCGCCCTTTAATGGTCAGCGAGCTCTGTTTTTTGACTTTAGTCACGGCAATGCCCTGGCGCCGTAAAGTAGCGTTGACCACGGCTTCGCCGTTGGCACGCATTTCACCCTTGACCACCTTGCCTTTGCGGTCTTTGCCTTCCCAAAGGAAGACAGATTGTTTGATATTTGCAGTTGCCATAATGTTTTCTTACTGATGATTCATCAAATGGTGCATTATTCGTTGGTAACAGCTTCCACTTCCTCGATAGAAGTCAGGCCCTGTTTCACTTTGAGCAAGCCTGACTCGCGCAAGTCCCTCACGCCTTCGCGTTTGGCCTGTGCAGCGATATCCATGGCATTGCCGCTTGCCATGATGATGCGCGCCATTTCTTCACTGACCGGCATCACCTGGTAAATGCCCACGCGGCCTTTGTAACCATTATTGCAGTGCTCGCAGCCGCCTGCTTTCGCATCATATAACTGCCAGCTGCCATCCAGCTCAGCCTCTTTAAAACCAACGCTCAGCAACGCTTCTTTGGGTACATCTAAAGGCACTTTGCAATGTTTGCATAAGCGCCTGGCCAGACGTTGTGCTGTTATTAACGTCACTGCCGAGGCAATATTGAAGGGGGCAACGCCCATATTTACCAAACGAGACAAAGTGGTCGGTGCATCATTGGTATGCAAGGTAGATAACACCATGTGGCCGGTAGAGGCAGCCTTAATCGCCATGTCGGCCGTTTCCAGGTCGCGAATCTCACCAATCATGATGATGTCCGGGTCTTGCCGCAGAAACGATTTGAGTGCCGCGGCAAACGTCAGGCCCTGTTTGTCGTTAACGTTAACCTGGTTAATGCCCGCTAGCGGGATCTCTGCAGGATCTTCAGCGGTGGAGATATTCACGCCTGGGTCATTGAGCAGGTTCAAGCAGGTATAAAGCGAAACCGTTTTGCCTGAGCCGGTCGGACCGGTGACCAGCACCAGGCCATAAGGGCGCTGAACCGCTTTAAGCAAGGCTTCTTTTTGCTCAGGCTCATATCCCAGCGCTTCAATGCCCAGCGTGGCGCTGGTCGGGTCCAGAATCCGCATCACGATCTTTTCACCATAAATCAGTGGCAAGGTGCTGACGCGGAAGTCAATCGAGCGTGTTTTCGAGAGCAGCAACTTCATGCGGCCATCTTGCGGGATTCTTTTCTCGGAGATATCCAGATTGGAGATCACTTTGATACGCGACGCCAGTTTGTCTTTAATCGCCAGAGGCGGCTGCGCCATGTCCCTGAGCACACCATCAATACGGAAGCGGATGCGGTAATACTTTTCGTAAGGCTCGAAATGCAGGTCAGAGGCGCCCATATTGATCGCATCCATCAAGATTTTTTGCAGGAATTTAACCACAGGCGCGTCGTCAACTTCTTGCGTGACTTCGGCTTCCTGCTCCTGATTCGTTTCTTCCAGCCCTAAATCAAAGTCATCGCTACCCGCATTCAATGACGCCATGCTGGTGTCTTTAGACTCAACAATCCTGTCTATCCATTTGCCTAGCTTGTCGTCTTCCACCACCAGTGGCGATAAGGTCGCCCCCATTTGAAACTGTATGGTATCCAGTGCCTGCAGGTTGGTCGGGTCGGAGATCGCAATGTAGGCCACATTGCTTTTTTGTTGCAGCAGCAACACGCGTTGCGACTGCATCAGTTTGATATCGATGGTTTTCGCCGGTAACGACTCCTGTTCCAGCGCATCCAGGTCAAAGAATGGAAAGCCAAACGCGTCTGAAGCAGCCTGTGCGATCAGCCGCGAGGAGATTTTTTTCTGCGCTAGGATCGCCGCCACAAAACTTATTTTTTGCGTATGTGCTTTTAGCTGAAGCTCACCCGCTTCATCTTCGCTAATGAGCGCAGATTGCACCAGTGTACGCGCCATACCGCCAAGTTTTTGTGTACTGCCAAGCGTTGCCATAAAGTGATATCTGAGCTCGAGTTAATCCAGTTAATGTATTGATACAACAATACTTTTTCCTGAGTATACTTTGTATGGCCTTTGATCAAATCAAAGAAAAGACGTACTCTCATGCAGCATTTATACAAATTTTAATCAGATTTACGCCAATTCGCGAAAAGATGAAAAATTACGCTTGACATTTAAATAATGCTGAATGTATAAAGTCCTCAAGGCGTTTGCGTTCAGGTTTTTTGTAGCCGTCTTTAAGTAAAGCAACGCTTGTTTATTGCGACTTAAGTACTTGAGACAAACTTTTGGGGCGCCTCCCTTTAAATAAGTAAAAAAAGTAAGGAAGTAAAATGGCAACAGGTACCGTGAAGTGGTTTAACGACTCTAAGGGTTTCGGATTCATTACGCCTGATGATGGCGGTGACGATTTATTTGCGCACTTTTCCGCAATCGTTGAGTCTGGCTACAAAAGCTTAAAAGAAGGTCAGCGCGTCAGCTTTGATTTGACGGAAGGCCCAAAAGGCAAGCAAGCAAGCAATATCCAAAAAGCATAATGATCGTTTAGGGGCACCAAATGTAAACGGCTCACACATTGGTGAGCCGTTTTTTGTTACGCCATTGTTTAATGGCGTTACTTTAACGCATGACGCTTATGTAGCGCATATGGTGGCTTACATCTGCTTGATGATCTCATCGCCAAACTCGGCTGAGCTCACTTGCGTCGCGCCTTCCATCTGGCTGGAGAAATCTCCCGTCACACGCTTGCTGGCGATGGCTTTACCCACGCCACTGATGACCAGGTCTGCGGCTTCTACCCAGCCCATATGGCGTAGCATCATCTCTGCTGACAGAATCAAAGAGCTCGGATTGGCCAGGTTTTTACCGGCGATTTTAGGCGCCGTGCCATGCGTGGCTTCAAACATGGCGATGGTGTCGCTCAGGTTAGCACCTGGTGCAATGCCAATGCCACCCACTTGTGCCGCCAGCGCATCACTGATGTAATCGCCGTTAAGGTTGAGGGCAGCAACTACATCGTGATCTTCCGGGTGTAGCAAAATCTCCTGCAGGAACGCATCCGCAATACAATCCTTGATCACAATGCCATTAGGCAGTTTGCACCAAGGGCCGCCGTCGATCAGCTCCGCGCCAAACTCTTCTTTAGCCAATTGGTAGCCCCAGTCACGGAAGCCACCTTCGGTGAACTTCATGATGTTGCCTTTGTGGGTGATGGTCACCGAGGTACGGTTGTTATCAATCGCGTATTGAATCGCTTTGCGAATCAGGCGTTTGCTGCCATCGATAGAAACTGGTTTGATACCGATAGAAGACGCTTCAGGGAAGCGGATTTTCTTGCGCACACCCATGTCGCTCAGAAAATTAATGACTTTCTTGACCTCTTCAGACCCGGCAGCCCATTCGATCCCTGCATAAATATCTTCAGTATTTTCCCTGAAAATGACCATGTCGGTTTTTTCAGGATGTTTGACTGGGCTAGGTACGCCTTCAAAATACTGAATCGGGCGCAGGCAGACGTATAAGTCCAGTTCCTGGCGCAGGGTCACATTGAGTGAACGAATGCCGCCGCCGACTGGCGTGGTCAGTGGGCCTTTGATGGAGATGACATAGTCTTTCAGCACCGCCATGGTTTCATCCGATAACCAGGTATCTTTGCCGTAGACTGCGGTGGATTTCTCACCGGCGTAGACTTCCATCCATGAAATTTTGCGCTTGCCGCCATAGGCTTTTTCTACGGCGGTATCGACTACTTTAATCATTGGTGGCGTAATATCTATCCCGATACCGTCGCCTTCAATAAAGGGGATAATAGGTTGGTCGGGAACATTTAGGGTATTATCGGCATTCACGACGATTTTGCTGCCAGTCGCTGGCACCTTGATTTTTGACATAGCGCTTTCCATGTTGTTACTGTTTAACAAACCTTTTAACGTCGTCTGCCAGTTCACTCCTCACGAGAAACATGCGACGCTTAAAGACTATATTCCGATTCCCAACGTATATGCGGCCGGGCGGCTGGATACCGATTCTGAAGGATTGCTCATTTTAACCGATGACGGTGCTTTGCAACATCGTTTAAGCCATCCCAAACACAAAGAAATCAAAACCTACTGGGTTCAGGTCGAAGGTGCTCCTACACAAGCAGATTTGATGCCATTGCAGCAGGGTGTTGATTTAGGTGACTTTGTGACGCAGCCCGCACAGGTGAAAATCATCACTGAACCTGCCCATTTGTGGCAGCGCGAGCCACCTATCCGTGAACGCAAAGCCATCCCAACCACCTGGCTAGAGCTGAAGATAAGCGAAGGCAAGAACCGCCAGGTACGCAGAATGACGGCGCATGTGGGCTTTCCGACCTTGCGGCTGATACGTTATGCCATCGGGCCATACAATCTGGACGGAATCTTGCTTGGTAAATATAAAGCAGTTTAATTTAAGCAAATATAGTCGCAAGCAAAGGAAGCGAAAAGGGTCAGTATGAAACCGGTGGTTGTTTTCAGGCACGCCTGCTGCGAAGGTGCAGGCTATTTAGGCACTTTTTTAGCGCAACATGCCATTCCGTGGTGCGAAGTACGTATTGATAAAGGCGAAGCAGTGCCTGACTCAGTCGAGGCTTATAGCGGTATTGTGCTGATGGGCGGCCCTATGAGTGTCAATGATGACTTGCCGTGGATTCCACCTTTGCTGGATCTGATCCGTGAATCTGTCGATAAGGATATCCCTTTGCTAGGGCATTGCCTGGGTGGCCAGCTGATCAGCAAGGCGCTAGGTGGTACAGTGAGCAAAAACCCGGTCAAAGAGATAGGCTGGGGTGAGGTGTCGGTGCTGGATAATCAGCTAGCGCAAGAATGGTTTGGCGAGTTATCCGGCTTTAACAGCTTTCACTGGCATGGCGAAACTTTTACCATCCCTGACGGTGCGAGCCGTGTGCTGGCTAGCCCGTATTGCGAAAATCAGGCCTACGCCTTTGGTAAACATATCGGCTTTCAGTGCCATATTGAAATGATGCCGGAAATGGTCAGGATGTGGACTGATAAGTGGAAAACGGATATTGCCGAGTCTTCGTCAAGCCCGGCTGTGCAATCTGCCGAATCCATGCTGGCAGAAGTCGAATCGGGTTGCGATCAATTACACACGGTGGCCGATAAAGTGTATAGCCGCTGGATCCAGGGTTTGGTACATAGTTAATATGCGCTAAGGGTTACTGGTCTGGTATATCTGCTGTTGTATCAGAAGAGTGCTTTTCAAGCTTATGCATGGCGTATCGCCGCTGTTTAAAGCGGTTGTACTGCCATAGATATTGTGCCGGACATTGTGCAATCTGCCGTTCAATCGCCTGGTTAAGCAGGGCAGGCGTATGAATATCGTCGACACGGGACAGGTGGATATTAAAGCCTCTACCGTCGGTTAGCCGTTCACCAAATGCCATCACCACCACTGCATTAGACTTGCTGGCCAGTTTGCTGGCCAGCCCCATGGTATACGCCGGTTTGCCAAAAAAATCCGCCCATTCGCCTTCGCCACTGCGGGGGATCTGGTCAGGCAATATGCCTACCGCCTGCCCGGCTTTGAGCGCCTGCAATAGTTTTCTGACACCGCTGGCATTGGCTGGCGCCATGGACACTTGGCCTTTTTGCCGCCCATTCACCACCAGGTTGCTGAGCGCTTGCATTTTGGGTGGACGGTACAACACGGTAATGGGATGGCGTGAGCCATAATAAACCGAGGTGATTTCAAAACAGCCCAGATGTGGCGTCAAGAAGATCAGCCCTTTGCCCTCCTGTTGCGCCTGCGTCACGGCTTCCCAGCCATTTACCTCCTGAATCAACGGTAACAGACGTTCAGCGGATTGCCCCCAGATAAAAAAAGTTTCCAGCAAGGCTTTGCCAGCCTCTATGCGGCTGCGCTTCATTAATTGTCTGGCCTGATCATGGTTTTCGGTCAGGCCGCTTTGCTCGATATTGGTAAGCGCAATGCGGTTGCTTTTGCCATCCAGCCAATAGGACAGCGTGCCTAATCCGGCCCCCAGTCTATGCACCCAGCGCAGGGGCAGGCAGGCAATACATTTGCAAAAGTAAAACAGCATGAATGATCAATCACAACCAAAATTTGAAGGTGTGCCTATCTTAACAAACTCTGGCGGGCAAGCCGCAACTGGCCGCCAAGTTTTTATGCTTTGCTATTGCGGCATGCATCAGGCGCGGTTTGCAGTAAAATAGACCATTACTCTGAAACGACACTCTGCATGCCGGACCTGGAAACGACCTCTCATCCTTTAACGACTGATATAGCGCCTGCAGCATGCCCGGTGGTCACTGAGGGTGCAGTGATACTGTCAGATGGCAGTGCCTTGACGCAGTTAGTGGTGCACCGTATGTTACCTGGCCGCCGTTGGGTATTCAGCGCGCAGTGGCAAGGACAGGCCGTATTCGCCAAGGTGTTTACTGGCCCGCAGGCAGATAGATATGCGCAACGGGATGCGCAAGGGGCTTTGTGGCTGGCTGAGGCTCAGCTGCTCACGCCTGCCTTGCTATGGCAAGGCCATGCGCAAAACGGGCAGGCGCAGGTATTGATTTATGCTGCGATCCCCCAGGCCGAGAACGTGCAGCAAGTTTATGCGCACAGCGATGCTGGTCAACGATTGGCACTGATTGAAAAAGTCGTCCGCGTACTGGCGCAGCAACATGCGGCGGGTTTGGTGCAGACCGATCTGCATCTGAAAAACTTTATGCTCGCCCATGAGCAGGTATGGTCGATTGATGGCGATGGCATACGCCAAAAAACGTTATCCAAACGCGCTGCTTACCAGCAGCTTGCGGCACTGATAGGCAAGCTTGCGGTACTTGACCAGCAGGCATGGGAGGCACCGTTGCTAAGCGCTTATCAGCAAGCACGACTATGGTCGGCTGACTGCCATCCACCGCAGATACTGGCCTGGGCCGCCCGTGACAAAGCCAATGCGGTGCGTGAATATGTAGAGCGCAAAATCTTCCGTAACTGTAGCGATGTGTTGTGGCAGCAAACCTCTACATTTGTATTGGCGCGCAATGCACATGCGACTTTGCCTGATTTGAACCCGCATTTACTGGAAGCGGCCATGCACGCGGGCAGTATCCTCAAAGACGGCAATACCAGTACCGTGGTACGCGCCCGGCTGGCGCAACTGGATGTGGTCATCAAGCGCTACAATATCAAACACCTGCTGCATGCACTTGGCCGATGCTGGCGCCCAAGCCGGGCGGCGCATTCATGGTCTAACGCACATCGCTTGCAGTATTATGGATTTTTAACGCCGCAACCGTTGGCGATGCTGGAAAAACGCTTTCTTGGCTTGCGTGGTGAAGCCTATTTTGTGTCTGCCATCAGCGCCTTGCCCGATGCACTGACTTTTTTTCAGACGGTTAAAAACGATACTTTACGCGCAGAAACGCTCAGGCAATTGGCGCTTACCTGCTACCAGTTCTACCTGTTGAAGATTTCGCATGGAGATCTGAAAGCCAGTAATTTACAGGTGGATCCGCAAGGCCAGATCGTAGTGATGGACCTGGATAGCATGCAGGAACACCGCTGTGCCAGACGCGCTCTACGTGCACATGCGAGGGACATCCGCCGATTGCTGCAAAATTGGAAAGACGATACTTCGCTGTATAATGCGCTGTTGCAAAGTTTTCAGACGGTGTATGCAGATCACACACCGCTAAAACTGGCAGGCATTTCTATTTAAATCTACTAAAGAGTCACTGAATGATTGTATTAGGGTTATCCGGCGCACTGGGGCACGATGCTTCTGCAGCTATTCTGGTCGATGGCAAAATCATTGCCGCGGCCGAAGAAGAGCGTTTTATACGCGACAAGCACGCCAAAAATCACTGGCCGTATGAGGCAGCTAAATTCTGCCTGAAGCAAGCGGGTATCACGCCTGAGCAAGTCGATATCGTGGCTTTTCCCTATGGCGAGATCTCCCTGGCTTCGCCTGCGCGCTGGCACTACGCCAAGCGTTACTGGTATGCGCCGGACCGCGCACTGGATGCGATTTTTAACGGTAACCGCCGTTTCCGCCGCAATCGTGATAAATCCCTCAAACTGATGCAGGATCTAGGTTTGAGCAAGGCGAAATTCGTGCCGGTTGAGCACCATTTGGCGCATGCTTCCAGTGCTTATCATCTGAGTGGCTTTAAAGAAAAAACCGCTATTGTCGGCATTGATGGCAAAGGCGAATACGCCACCACTTTCTTTGGCTATGGCGAAAACGGCAAGATTCACAAAATAAAGGAATTCTACGACCCGGATTCGTTAGGTGGCCTCTACGGTGCCATTACCGAGTACCTGGGCTTTGAAATGCTCGATGGCGAATTCAAGGTCATGGGCATGGCGCCGTATGGCGACGCCAAGAAATATGATTTAAGTCGTCTGGCCAAATTTGAAAATGGCGAGCTGGTGATCAACACCGAATATGTGAACGTAGTCGGGTTGCGCCGGTATAAAGAAAACGGCAAAGGCTTTTATTTCACACCGAAACTGATTGAATGGTTAGGACCCAAGCGCTCTGGCGATGAGATCGATGATCCTTATATCCATTATGCCGCGAGCGTGCAGCAGTTGCTGGAAGACTTGGCGCTGCAGATGGTTGAGTATTACCTGGGCGACATCATCCGCGAAACCGGCAAGATCGTGATGGCAGGTGGCGTGGCGCTGAATGTCAAACTGAATCAGCGCATCATTTCCCTGCCGCATGTGAAAGAATTATTCGTGCAACCGGCGGCCGGTGATAACGGCACCAGTTTAGGTGCGGCGACTTATGCTGCTCACCAGGCCGGTGAAACCATCCATAAAATGGAACATGCTTACCTTGGGCCCGCATTCAGCAATGAAGAATGCATCGCCGCCTGTGAGTCGCATCCGGAAAAGCCCACATTCACACGGGTTGAGAATGGCCCGCAAAAAGCAGCTGAGTTACTGGCGGCAGGTAATCCATTGGCCTGGTTCCAGGGGCGTATGGAGTTTGGCCCACGCTCATTAGGCTGCCGCAGTATTTTGGGTGACCCGAGCTTTCCTGGCGTGGCAGACCGTATCAATGCGCAAATCAAATACCGTGAGCGCTGGCGGCCGTTTTGCCCGAGTATGCTGGATCGTGTCGCAAAAGACATTCTGCAAACGGACCATCCGGCGCCTTATATGACCTTCACCTTTGATGTGAACCCGGCCTGGAAATCTCGTATCCCGGAAGTGGTGCATGAAGATGGTACCGCGCGGGCACAGGTGGTCACGAAGGCCACTAATCCGCGTTACTATGCGCTGATTGAGCATCTGGAAACCCTGCGTGGCAACGGCGTGGTGTTGAACACCTCGTTGAATCGCCGTGGCGAGCCTATGATTTGCAGCCCGACCGATGCGTTGAATATGTTTTATGGCTGTGATCTGGAATACCTGATGCTGGAAGATGTGCTGGTGACCAAAAGTTAAATCCATCAATCGCTTATTCCGGTTTAAGTGTTTGGAATCATTCAAAAAAATAGAGGTGGACCCTCTTTTAGGTTTGACTGATTCCAGTAGTTTAGCGATAATCGGGAATAGAGTTCGGTTTGGACTCATATACAATAAATCCCCAAACTGTGATTAAAAGCAAGTCAAAGCAGTTCATCAGGGTAGTTCAGTAGTTAAAACACAGTTGAGCGATAGTCAATGAAACAATCTCACATTGAAGTAACAGAACGCATCATCGAGCGCAGTCGACCGACCCGCAAGGCTTATCTGCAGCGCATTGATGATTATCTCAACCGTGAAAAAGGTCCGGATCGCTTGGGCTGTGCCAACGTGGCACACGCATTTGCGGCCATGCCTCAAAACGATAAATTCAAGATTTACGCTGAAAAGCCAGCCCACATCGGCATCGTCACGGCTTATAACGAAATGTTGTCAGCGCACCAGCCTTACGTCAATTATCCGGACATCATCCGTGATGAAGCGCGTAAACACGGTGCGACCGTACAAGTCGCTGGCGGCGTGCCCGCCATGTGTGATGGGATCACCCAGGGTGAACCTGGTATGGAGCTGAGCCTGTTCAGCCGCGATACCATCGCCATGAGTACAGCCGTGGCCTTGTCGCACGATGTGTTCGATGCCTCGTTGCTATTGGGCGTCTGTGACAAAATCGTGCCAGGCTTGCTGATCGGTGCTTTGCATTTTGGCCATTTGCCATGTGTGTTTGTGCCTGCAGGCCCAATGAGCACCGGCATTGATAACACTTCTAAATCCAAAGTGCGTGAACAATATGCGCAGGGTCTGGTCGGCCGTGAAGAGTTGCTGGCCAGTGAATCTGCCGCTTACCATGGCGCGGGTACCTGTACGTTTTACGGTACTGCCAACAGTAACCAGATGTTGCTGGAAGCCATGGGCTTGCATGTGCCAGGCGCTGCATTCATCCATCCGCACGATGGTATGCGTGAAGACATGACCCGCGAAGCGGTGCGTATGGTCTTGCAAAACACCCAGAAGAATAAATTCGTACCGATTGGCCGTTTGGTCGATGAGCATGTGATTGTTAACGCGATGGTCGCTTTACTCGCGACTGGCGGTTCTACTAATCACCTGATCCATTGGGTAGCGGTTGCCCGTGCTGCCGGTATCGTGATCGACTGGACCGATTTCCACTACCTGGCCAGATCGACCCCATTGCTGGCGAGTGTTTATCCTAACGGTAAAGCCGACGTGAACGAATTCCAGGAGGCCGGTGGCCCTGGTTTTGTGATCCGCGAGCTGATCGAAGGCGGCTATATGTACCCGGATGTTTACACCGTCAGTGGCGGTGGCATGCGTGACTACGGTAAAAAGCCGGAGAAACAGGACGACAAGCTGGTATGGAAAGATTATCCGGCAGAAAGTGGCGATGAAACCATCGTGCGTACCGCGGCTCACCCATTCAATGAGTCCGGCGGCCTGCGTTTGCTGAAAGGCAACCTCGGCCGTAGTGTGATCAAGATTTCTGCGGTGCCTGAAGACAGGCATATCATTGAAGCGCCAGCCATTGTGTTTGATGCACAGGAAGAACTGCTGGCCGCCTTTGACCGTGGCGAACTGGAAAAAGACTTTATTGCCGTGGTCCGTTTCCAGGGCCCTAAAGCCAATGGCATGCCAGAACTGCACAAACTGACACCGCCGCTGGCTGTGCTGCAGAACAAAGGTTTCCGTGTGGCTATCGTGACTGATGGCCGTATGAGTGGAGCTTCCGGCAAGATCCCGGCAGCGATTCACTTGAGCCCTGAAGCCAGTGCTGGTGGCCCGATCTCAAAAATCCGCAGCGGTGACATTATTCGTTTGAATGGGACGGTTGGCCAGTTGAATGTACTGGTTGATGAAGATACCTGGGCTGAACGTGAGACTGAAGAGTTGAGCGATGCCAAGCGTCACCATAATGCGCATGGCCTGGGTCGTGAATTGTTTGGCGGTATGCGCAGGAATGTGCTGTCTGCCGAAGAAGGCGCAATCACCTGGTTGTAAATTAAAATGGCGTCGCAATACGGCGTTGCAGTGCGCTTGCCGTACTGATCGTACTGTGTGCGCTTCTGCGCCTAGTCTTGCTTAGCCATTTGAATTTACAGGGCAGATAAAAGTTTATTTTTAAGTATTGAATTCAATTGTTAATTAGGTAAATATTTCATACATGAGCACATTAGATTTAGCGAACCATGGCCCGGTCATTCCGGTAATTGTTATCAACAAAGTGGAAGATGCTGTGCCTATGGCAGAAGCCTTGCTGGCAGGTGGCGTGAAAGTGCTGGAAGTGACTTTGCGCTCGCCGGTTGCCCTGCAAGCCATGGAGCAGATTGCCAAGCATGTGCCTGATGCGATTCTGGGTTCAGGCACTGTGCGTAACCTGAAAGATGCGCAAGCCTCTAAAGACGTTGGTTGCCAGTTTGCTGTGAGCCCAGGTTACACCACTGAGTTAGGCCAGTTTGCCCGTAAAATCGGCCTGCCATTGCTGCCAGGTGTGTCTACCGGTTCTGAAATCATGATGGCGAATGCTGATGACTACTACTTCCTGAAGTTGTTCCCGGCTGTGGCAGTGGGTGGCATCAACCTGCTGAAAGGCTTTGCTGGCCCGTTTGCTGATGTGAAGTTCTGCCCGACCGGTGGCGTGAGTGTTGAAAGTGCTCCACAGTTCCTGGCATTGCCTAACGTAGTGGTCTGTGGCGGTACCTGGTTAACACCAAATGACGCGGTTGAACGCAAAGACTGGGCGCATATCACCAAGCTGGCAAAAGAAGCTTCAGCGATTGTTGCTGCCAAATAATTCAGACTGCGCAAGTCGTCACAATTAAGGTAAATCAAATCCGCTATAATCAAGGCTTGTAGTCATACAGGCCTTTTTTATTGCCCTCCGCTTATGTCCCAATCCCTGAATCTCGAAAAATATAAAACCATCGTGCTTGATTGCGATGGTGTCGTGCTGAACAGCAACCAAACCAAGGTGGATGCTTATTACAATACCTCCAAACGCACCGGTGGCACTGATGCGCAGGCACAGGCTTTTGTTGATTACCATATCAAGCTGGGCAGCATCCCGCGCAACGATAAAATCCGTTATTACATCAGCGATATCCTGAAACAGCCTTTCAGCGAGGCGTTTTTTCAAACACTGATGGATACCTTCACCGAGATCCTGGATGAAACGCTGATGCAATGCGAGGTTGCGCCGGAGTTGCAACATTTAAAAGAAAAAACCGCGCATGCCAAATGGATGCTGATGTCTGGTGGTGACCAGGCAGAGCTACGCAAGATCTTCCCGCGTCGCGGACTCGACCAACTATTTGAACTGGGGATTTACGGCGGGCCAACCAAGAAGAACGAGCATCTGGAGAAGATGATTGCGGACGGCACTATACAGTTTCCGGCATTGTTTATCGGCGATAGCCGCTTTGATCACCAGGCCTCAACCGGGGCTGGTCTGGACTTTGTATTTGTCTCGGACTGGACCGATATGCCGGACTGGCAAAGTTATTGCAAACAGCACCAGGTGACGGTCAGCCATCATCTGGAATTTCAGCCGTATACTGACTTTTAAGTAGCGCCTGCGCCTTTTGAGTGAACCATTACACTAGCTTATAATGCCGGTCATGACGACAGACAACAAACAAGTCACCATTCTGGTGCCTAACTATAAAACGCCGGAAATCACCAAGATCTGTATGCGCCTGTTGCGTCAATACACTGATTTCAGCCAGGTGGAAGTCATTGCGATTGACAACAATTCGCAGGATGCATCGCTGGAGTATTTGCGCTCTTTGCCGTGGGTGACTTTGATTGAGCGCCAGCCTGCGACGGACGATACTGTGCCGCTGTCGCACTCGCGCGCGCTTGATCTGGCATTAGCCAAAGTCACGACACCGTATGTGCTGTCTATCCACACCGATACTTTTGTGAAACGGGCAGACTGGTTACAGTTCTTGTTGCAGCCCTTCACAGAGAATCCCAAGCTGGCGGGTGTAGGCTCGTGGAAGCTTGAATCCAAAACCACGCTGGAGCGCTGGGGCATCCGTTTTGAACAATCCTGGAAGAAAGCATTGCACCAATGGTTTGGTTATCGCGGCTATAACCCCAATCGCCTGGATGAAAGTAAATACTATTTACGTAGCCACTGCGCCATGTACCGTACGGATATCATCCGTGCACTGAATACCAGTTTTTCGGATGACAACAAGACTGCGGGCATGGTGATGCACCAGAAAATGGTCGCTGCGGGCTATGAGATGCGTTTTCTGGATTCTGTGCAATTGGGCCAGTATGTGGACCATCTCAACCATGCCACGCTGATATTCAACCCTCAACTGGGTACTAGCGAAAAGAACATGCGTGAGGGTGCCAAGCGCATCAATGCCAAATTGCGCGGCATCGATGGTGAAGCCATTCTTGCAGACAGCCGCCTGGATCAATAATAAAAAATCATCATGACAAACCGTCTGCTCAGCCTGGCTTATTATTTACCGCAGTTCCACGAGATTGAAGAAAACAATCGCTGGTGGGGAACCGGGTTCACCGAGTGGCAACAGCTCAATACGGCAAAAACGTATTTTGACTGGCAACAGATTCACAAGCCTGACACACCTTTCGGGGATTACAATCTGCTCAATCCAGCCGTATTCGAGTGGCAGCAATCGGTGGCACAAGCGCATGGCATCGATGGTTTTCTGGTATTTGATTACTGGTTCGGGCAGGGTAAAAAGTTACTCGAAAAGCCCATGCAACTGGTGCTCGATCAACAGCTGGATTTCAAATATGCCTTCTGCTGGGCTAACCATACCTGGTATAACAAGCGCGAAAATATCACGCTGCAGTTGCAGCAGTATCTGGGTGCAGAAGATTACACCGCTTATTTTGAGCAATTGTTGCCGCACTTCCAGTCTGACAATTACATTCTGGTAGATGGCAAACCGGTATTTTCGATTTTTAGCCCCAGGGATATCCCTGATCTCGATGTGTTTATCGAGACGTTCAACCAATGCGCAGTACAGCATGGTTTTGCTGGTATTTACTGGCTGGCAGATAACACCGAACCGCATCAGCCCTGGAAGAAATATTTCGACGGCTATAATAAGTCTGGCAGTATTTTCAAGTGGCGCAAGCGGGACAACTGGTGGTCTTATATCCGTGAAAAACTGGCGAGGACCTTCCACTTCAAGCAGCTGGGGCCATTTGTTTATCAATATCAGGGACTGGTGATTGATAACGACCCGTTGTCTGAAGACCCGCACCAGATCCCTATTGTATTCACCGGCTGGGATACCACGCCGCGGCACCTCAGGCGCGGCACTATTTTGCGCGGATTTAATCCGCAATCTTTTGCCTTGCATCTGCAACAGATTTATCTGCAATTGAGTCAGCGCCAGCAGCATTTACCGACCCAGGTAATTGTGATCAAATCATGGAACGAGTGGGCAGAAGGAAATGTGATAGAACCTGACCATATATGGCATGATGCGCTATTGAATCAATTTTTGCTGTTTACACAAAAGATTAAAAAATGATGCGTTTATCTCTGCCGAAGATAGTCAATAATTTGATCTTCAAATTACGAAAATTCAGGTATCAGACCAGGGATGAACGGTCTGAGCATACATTGACGCTGACTTATTTGTGCCCCAATGCTGAAAAAGCATCGGGCGGCGTCAAGGTGATCTACCGGCATGTGTCACTGATCAACAATATGCAGATCGCTGCTGTGAAAGCGCAGGTATTTCATCCCAAGGATGTGAATTTTCGCTGCGATGCGCCTTTTGCCAATCTGGATTTCAAGAAAAACTTCATTTTTAATAAAAAACATGAAGTATTTGTGATCCATGAGATGTGGGCTGCGCGCGAGGCGAAGATCGCGCGTGATAAAGGCATCCGCTACATCATACAAGTGCAAGGTGGCTATGATATTTTCCGTAAGGCAGATATTGCGTCTGTTTATACCGCCTACCAGCATGCGGAACTGATTACCTGCGTTTCGGATGATATTTACGCCTGCCTGGTGTTTCTTTTTCCCGAATTTGAGCAGAAGATTTACCGGTTGCATCTGTCGGTAGAAGAGAACCTGTTCAAGCCGGCCCTGCAAAAAGAGAACATCATCACTTACATGCCGCGTAAGCTGGAGAAGCATTCAACACTGGTGCTGAACTATATCGCCAGAAAGCTGCCTGCCTCGTGGACGATTTTCCCTATCCAGAACATGAACCAGCAGGCAGTCGCTGAAACCTTATCCAGATCTAAGATATTTTTATCTTTTAGCGAGCTTGAAGGCCTGGGCTTGCCACCGATAGAGGCGGCGCTGGCTGGTAATCTGGTGATAGGCTATACCGGTGAAGCGGGTAAGGAGTATTGGCTGGACGGGCAGTTTCATGAGGTGAAGTGTGGCGATATCCGCAGCTTCTCGGAGATGATACTGAACAAAATTAAAGAAATCGATAGCGGGCATTTTGATTTTAATAAGATAAAAGAGAATATCACCACCCTGCAAGACAAATACTCTCCCATCAAGGAGCTGGCTGGTTTGCGCGGATTGGTCAATCAACTCACCAGGGGGTAGTAAAGTGCACACAGCCAGACATCACCTCGACTTAGGCTGCGGCGCCAAGCCCAGGAATCCTTTTTCATATGAGGTGGTGTGTGGCATAGATCTGGTGGCGCATCCCATCCTGGCGCCAGGCGTGGAAATTAAAACGGCAAACCTGTCTGTTGATCCCATCCCTTATGCGGATAACACCTTTGATGCGGTTTCCGCGTTCGATTTTATCGAGCACATTCCACGCATACTCAATGGCGGCGAGTACGGCACCCGTTTCCCCTTTATCGAATTAATGAACGAGATCTGGCGCGTGTTAAAGCACGACGGCGTATTTTATGCCCTGACGCCTGCGTACCCCAGCAAAGAAGCTTTTCTTGACCCCACGCATGTGAATTTTATTACCGATGCAACGCATAGCTATTTTTGTGAGGGGCGTTGTTATGGCAAAAACTATGGTTTTACAGGCTTGTTTAAAGCCAAACGCGTGGCGTGGGTCTATCCAAGATTGCATTATCGTGCCAATGATGATCTTTCTACCAGGCTTAAAACCATCTTCAGAAAACTAAAATTAAAACCGCAGACCCATGTGTTATGGGAGCTGCAAGCAATCAAACATGATTAACCACCGCAAACATTTACCACTATACCTGGCCCTGGCGCTCGCTTTTATCACCTGTTGCCGCATCATCGTCATTCAGCATGGCTGGATCACCAATGACTCCATTCTCTACTTTGGCATGGCACAACATTTTGCTTTGGGTGATCCGCATCCGTTTGAAGGCTATAGCTGGGGATTCTATCCGGCGCTGATTGCGTGTCTGCATACTGTCACTGGCCTGGGCTTGCAAACCTGTGCAAACTTGCTGATCGTGGTGTTTTTTATGCTGCTGGTATGGGGGCTGATGCGCATGGTCAGCATTGCCGGGGGGAATGACTGGACCCAGTTTTATGCGGTGGTTTTGTTGTTGGGTTCTGGTTATATCGTGGGCAATATCTTACCGATGGCCAGCCGTGACCTTGGCTATTGGGCCATGATGATACACGCTGTGAACCAGCTGATCCTGTTCTATCAGCACGGGCGCTGGAAACATGCTATTTACTGGCAGATATTTGCACTGCTGGCGACATTATTCAGGATAGAGGGCGCGGTGCAGTGGCTGGTGTTGCCACTGGCCGGATTCATGATTGCACAGCATGCATCAGGGCGTTTAAAAAGAATCGCTGCGCCGTATTCACTGTTAATAGTGGGTGGCCTGATTGCGCCCTTTGTGTTACTGGCCATGCATATGAGCCTGGAAGATCTGGGCCGCGTCAAAGAGCTTTTTACCGGGTTTCAGGATATCGAGATGAATGTCACCCAGGATATCGTGCATCGCGTCGGCATCATGCGCGATGCCGTGATTGGCGAACCATTCCAGGAATACGCCTGGTTCACCTTTTTGCTGGCCTACTTCTCAATTGCCACGCTCAAATGCCTGAGCGTGGCTGGCTGGGCACCCCCATTGCTGGTGCTGGCTGAAAAACACAGCATCAAGAAAAGTGTGCAGCCGGTGGCATACCAGGTGCTGCTGTTTTTGTTGTTTGTATCGTGGGTGATAGGCTGTTTAATCACCTTCAAGGTCAACCTGTTATCAGCGCGTTATGTGGCATTGTTCGGCTTCGTACTGATTGTGTTTTCAAGTTTCGCCGTGCATAAATTATTGCATTACCCAAAAAACAATAAGGCGTATGCAAAAAAAATATTGCTGATGCTGGTGGCCCTGATCGTACTGGGCGGGTTTATCGGCAATATCAAACCCAAAAGTGCCGACTTTTATTATGAACTTGATGCCGTCGCTTATGTGAAATCCCAGTTGCCAGCAGGTCAGCAGGCCTTTTATAGCTCAGCCAAGCAGCGATTCTATGCCGATGCGCCTTATGATGGCAGATTCGATCATGAGTGGGACTATCTGGCAAAACTTGTCGCAGATGGGCGCATTGCGCAATACAGTTATCTGGTGATTAAATTTGATGACACGGCAGAAGAGCAAGCCAGGTTAAAAGCGTTTCAGCAGCAACTGGCGGGTTTTCAGCTGGATAAAACGTTCTACGGGCACAAGCATAGAAAACAGCTGCTGGTGTTTAAGCGTATTGACTAGTGTGGAGGATGCAGCAAAAAATGCTGCATTTTCTTTTTAAGTACATTGGCTTTAGATGGGCTGAGCGCCGCATGTTCAATATAACTATCCACTAGTATCGCCCAGTTCGATATGCCAAACGGTACATTCATCCTGGCATAGCGCGTCAAATGCCTGAAGCTGCGCAAACGCGTGCCGAACCAGAGTGCCCAGGGGTAGATCTTCATGTCGGCAATATCGATCAGGCCCATCTTGCCCTCAGGCGTGAGCACGATATTGCCGAAATGCAGCGAACGAAAGTGAATGCCCTTTGCATGCAACTCGGCGATAAAGGCACCCAATTGCTTGATATGCGCTACTTGCAATTGCTGCTGGTCTAGCAGGTGTTTCAGCGTATCGCCTGGCAAAGGCGCGTAATGCACGACAAAAGTGTGGCTTAACGTTTGCGCTGTTTCTGAGTCCTTCACTGCCAGCGCATCATCCAGCAGGCGCGCATCTTTTACTTGATAGCAATCGATCACTTTAAGGGTGGGAATCCCCAATGCAGCAAGTGTGCTGGCATGCTTGGCGAATCGTTGCGCGTAACCCTGGAAACGCGCCCAGCTGAAACGGTGGCGCAGGCGAAACACTTTCAGGTAATCGGCATTCGGCAACTGTAATACTTTGATGCCACGCGGGTCACGCTCAATGATACGTGCTCCGGTGAGGTGTTGGGCTGTCAGCAGCGGATAAGTCATGCCTGAGGTACTTGCGCGCTTAAAGCAAGATGCTGTATCACCCGTGCTGGCGGAATATGTTTTAAACAATTGAGGTGCCCAAGCGGGCACACACGCTCAAAGCACGGGCTACAGGATAATCCCAGATATTCAACGACCGCCTGTGGGTGCATGGGCGGCGTGTGGCTGGGGTCTGAGGAGCCATAGATCGCAATCAGCTGTTTATCCAGTGCCGCTGCCACGTGCATCAGGCCAGAGTCATTGCTGATCATGGTGTGGCAGGCCGACATTAAATCGATCGCTTCGCCCAGTTTGGTTTTTCCAGCCAGGTCTACGCAGCGTTGTTGCGTGTGTTGCTGTATCTGTGCGGTCACTGGGCGGTCTTTATCCGAACCGAACAGCCATACCTGCCAGCCTTTGCTTAACGCAGCGTTAGCCACTTCGGTATAGTATTCCACCGGCCAGCGCTTGGCCTCGCCATATTCGGCGCCAGGACACAACCCTAGCACACGGCTATGTGAAGGTGCAATACCATGTTGTTGCATCAATGCCGTGATTTTTGAACGGTCAGCGGCTAGTACAGGCAGTGGCAGTGATTGTGGAAGAACCTCATTCTTGTCGCGGCCAAGCGCCACAAAGCGTTCCACGGTTTTTTTGAGGATGGATTTATCCAGCGGCCGCATATCGTTGACCAGACCATAACGCATTTCACCTTTAAAACCGGTGCGGACGGGGATATTGGCTGCCCAGGGCAGGATGGCGGACTTCAGGCTGTTGGTCAGCAAGATCGCCTGTGTGTAACCTTTTGTGGCGAGTTGCTTGCCAAACCGGTAGCGCTCGCCTATGGCTAAATCCCCATGTTTGAAGGGCAGGGCGATCGCCTGCGTGACTTCCGGCATTCTTTCCAGCAAGGGCAAGGTCCAGGCCGGGGCTGCGACATCAATCTGGCAGTCCGGCTGGTCGATCTTCAGCTGTTTGAACAGGCTTTGTGCCAGCACCATGTCACCCACCCATGATGGGCCCATCACCAGAATCTTGTTCATGCGTGCATTTTTTTAATCAGGTTAGTGGTACTGCGGCCTTCGACCAGGTCAATCAGTGCAATCTCACCGCCCCAGGCTAACACTTCCTGGCCACCAACCACCTGGTCGGCAGTATAGTCACTGCCTTTGGCGATTACATCTGGCCGGATGGCGCGGATCAGATCCAGCGGCGTATCTTCATCAAACAAAATCACGGCATCAACAGATTCCAGCGCGGCCAGTACGCGCGCACGGTCATTCTCATTCACTACCGGGCGGGTAGGGCCTTTGAGGGCAGACACGGAGCGGTCGGTATTCAGGCCCAGCACTAATTTATCCCCACGCTTTTTGGCGCCTTCAAGATAGGTGACATGGCCTGCATGCAGTAAATCAAAGCAGCCATTGGTAAACACGATTTTTTGTCCTTGCTGCTTCCAGGCGGATACTTTTTGCAGCAAGTCCGGCAATTCGCTGACTTTATGCGCCTGGGCGCTGCCTTGCGCACTCGCAAGCGCATACACGAGGTCGGCTTTGGTGATAGGCACGGTGCCGACTTTGCCAACCACCACGCCTGCGGCAATGTTGGCCAGTGATAAACTTTCCAGGGGCGACAGGCCATGGATCAAGCCAGCTGCCAGTGTGGCGATCACGGTATCCCCGGCGCCGGAGACATCAAACACCTGTTTGGCAGTCGCGCCCAGATGTTCGGTGCGCTCGGTGATCAGGCTAATGCCTTCTTCGCCACGTGTCACTGCCAGGAAATCCAGCGATAAACTGGCTTTCAAGGCGCTGGCTTTTTCAATCAGCGCCACATCGTTGACCTGGGTATCGCAGGCCTCAGCGGTTTCTTTTTTGTTCGGTGTCAGCGCTGTTGCGCCGCGGTATTTATGATAGTTACGACCTTTGGGATCTACCAGCACAGGAATTGTCTGAGCGCGGCAATAATGAATCACGTGCTGGCAAATCTGCTCTGTGAGCAGGCCTTTGGCGTAGTCTGACAAAATGACCAGTGCCGGTTGCTGTTCAAGCGCCGCCTGAATCGCAGCAGTCACAGGGGTTGCTTCACTGGTAGTCAGCTCACTGGTGATCTCCTGGTCCAGCCGCATCATTTGCTGATGCCCACCCAGAATGCGGGTTTTGGCGATGGTCGGGCGCGCTGCCGTTTTAATCATGGCTTGCGTATCTATGCCATGCGTGTGCATGGCGTTTAATAACAATGCGGCTTCATTGTCTTCGCCTACCAGCCCTATCATGCGCGTGTGTATGCCTAACAAGGCAAGGTTGGCGGCCACATTGGCGGCACCGCCTGCACAATGCTGTTCGGATTTGATCAGTAACACCGGCACCGGTGCTTCTGGCGAGATACGGTTCACTTCGCCTATGAGATAACGATCGAGCATGACATCGCCAATGACCAGCACGTGCTGGGGCGTGTCACCAAAATGCTGCACTAATGCTGCCAGGCTGGTATTTGTTTGTGTGCCAGTCATCAGGATTCCAGGATCTCGCACAGGCTGTGACCGATGAAAATGTGGGCTTCCTGGATTCGTGCAGTCACATTCGAGGGCACCACGATATTGTATTTGCACAGATCGTTCAATTTGCCGCCACTGCCGCCGGTCAGGCCTATGGTGGTGGCGCCGATTTCATTCGCCGCCTCGATCGCCCTGACCACATTGGCACTGTTACCGCTGGTGGTGAGGCCAATCAGGATATCTTCAGGGCGGCACAAGGCTTCTACCTGCCGCGCAAAAATATAATCGTAGCCATAATCGTTGCCGACTGAAGTGAGTATGGAGGTGTCGGTGGTGAGGGCGATAGACGGCAGGCCTTTGCGCTCTTTCTTGAAGCGGCCGACGATTTCAGCTGCAATGTGCTGGCTGTCTGCCGCGCTACCGCCATTGCCACATAACAAGATCTTGCCACCTTGCTGGATACAGTCGCGAATGACAATACCCACTTCACTGATGAGGGGGAATGTGGTTTTCAAGGCCTCGAACATAGCCATATGCGCTGCATGCTCGCCTTCGAGATATTCAACATAGCTCATGATGTCGCCTTTAAATCAGTGGTTGTGTACGCATCAAATGCGGGCATGGGAATAAAATTGCAAGAGAGTAAAAGGTGCATGGTTAGCAATAAGCATCTTCTTGCATTAAATACTGTTGCACATAGTCTTTCACGCCTTCTTCCAGGCTGGTGAAAGGTTTTTTGTAACCGGCATTGCGCAGCTTTTGCATCTCGGCCTGGGTGAAATACTGGTATTTGCCCTGCAAGTCCGCCGGCATATCAATGTAAGTGATGTCCGGTTCGCGGGCCATACTGGTCATGACGCTGGTGGCCAGGTCTTTAAAGCTGCGTGCCTGGCCGGTGCCTATATTGTAAATGGCACTGGTCGCCGGTTTTTGCTTGAGGGCCGCCTCCAGGAAGTAGCCCATCACATCGGCCACATCTTTTACATAGACAAAATCGCGCAATTGCATGCCATCTTCAACGCCTGCTTTAGTGCCTTTGAACAGGCGCATGGTGCCGGTTTCACTAAACTGGTTAAAGGTGTGGAAAGCCACGCTGGCCATGCGTTCTTTATGGTATTCGTTGGGGCCATACACATTAAAGAATTTAAACCCGGCCCAGGCAGGTGGCGCAGGCTGTTTCTGTTTGACCTGTTCCAGCACCCACTGGTCAAAGAAATGCTTGGAGTAGCCATAGCCATTCAGCGGGCGTAAGCCTTCAATGCTGGCATCGTCATAACCATGCTCGCCGGCGCCATAAGTGGCGGCTGAGCTGGCATAAAAGAAAGGTACTTCATATTCGGCACACCAGGACCATAAGTCCTGCGAGTAGTGCATATTGTCAGCAACCAGTTTGTTGAAGTCACGCTCGGTGGTGGCGCTGATGGCGCCCATATGGATCACCGCAGTGACATCGTCATTGTCTTCCAGGAAATCGAACAGCTGGTCTTTGTCCAGGTACTCGGCATAATGCCTGTGTACCAGGTTTTGCCACTGGTTTTCATGGGTGATGCGGTCAACAATGATCAGGTCTTGTCTGCCGAGCTTGGTATTCAAGTGCCAGGCCATGATAGAACCTATCATGCCTGCGCCACCGGTAATAACTATCATAAATGCATGTCAGACGATGTACTTCGCATCAGGGAGTTGCTGGTACACACGTGCGCCTAGTAGAGTTTGTGTTTGAGATAGCGGGCATTATAAACCCTTATTGCAAGGCTCCCAATGCCTATGCTCGCTAGCGTGGGGCGTTTGCTGGTGCCTCTGTTGCTATCCATCCCTGTAACTGTTCCAGCGTGATGACGCGCATGGCATCTATCCAGGCAGATTCGGCATTTAATGCAGGGATATAGTGATAGTCTCCGCCGCCCACAGACTGGAACAGATGTTTCCCTTCCATGGCGATTTCTTCCAGCGTTTCCAGACAGTCGCTACTAAAGCCGGGGCAGACCACGTCTATGCGATTCAATTTTTGCTTACCGAGAGTATCCAGCGTGGTGGCCAGATAAGGTTGCAGCCACTCCTGGCGCCCAAACCGCGATTGAAATGCAATCTCGTATTGGTCAGTGGACAGGTTGAGGGACGCAGCCAGTAAACGGCCTGTTTCCAGGCATTGATAATAGTAAGGGTCACCTTTCTCCAGATGAAATTTGGGCACGCCGTGGAAGCTCATCACCAGTTTGTCTGGTTGTCCGTGCTGCTGCCAATAGTCTTTGATTTTAGTCGCCAGTGCCTGAATATAGTGAGGATGGTCGTGATAATCTTTGATGGTGCGGATGGCTGGCACGTTGCGGGTTTTAAGCAGCACACGCCAGATGGCATCCAGAGCCGCTGCCGTGCTACTGGCGGCATATTGTGGGTATAAAGGAAACACCAGAATGCGGTCACATTGCTGCGCTTTCAGCGAATCAAGTGCGCGTTTGATACTTGGTTCACCATAGGTCATGCCTAGTTCGACGGCGCATTGACCAGGCAAGTTATCCGCCAGTTGCGCCTCGAGTAAGGTTTTCTGTTGCTGCGCGTACACCATCAGCGGAGAGCCATCCTTCGTCCAGATGCTGGCGTATTTCTCGGCGGATTTTCTGGGGCGGATGACCAGAATGATGAAATGCAGGATCCAGCACCAGATGAAACGTGGGATCTCAACCACGCGCCTATCCATCAGGAATTGTTGCAGGTAAGGGCGCAAGGCGCTGGCGGTGGGCGCTTCCGGTGTGCCGAGGTTGGCCAGTAAAATGCCTACTTTGGATGGGCTTTCAGGTGTCTGCTTGGGTTCGGAGTTGTAATAAGTCATACAGTTATTTTAAGCGAATTTTGGCCGGGATAGCTAAGGAGATGCATTCATGAAGGCGATTGTGCATCGGCGTATCCGGCATGGCTAAAAAAATCCCCGCCTGAGCGGGGATTTTTACTAAAGGTTTACAGCAATGGTTTTAAACATTGTCACGCATTTTTTTGCGCGCAATCACACCCACCAGGCCCAAGCCTGCCAGCATTAAAGCATAATTGCCAGGCTCAGGGACTGCGGTCGTTGTAGAGATAGTGCCATTGTAACCAGTGGTGGCACCTGTACTATTACCAACAACGTGTAGATAATAAGTCCCGATTTGCGCACTCGTCAAAAAGCCAAAAGACACTTGGGGAATACCGTTTAAAACAGTGCCGGTAGCCACCAGGGTTTTATCTGAATCCAGCAGATTGAAAGTGTTGAACGTGAACGTATTGCTAGATGACCCGGAGATGCTGGCTACGATATTTTGAAAGCCAGTGGTGCTGAAACTAATATAGTCATCAAAGTTGGTGTCGCCGGCGAATGAGCTGCTGAACTGGTAGCCATCTCCGGAGGGTGTGGCGGCATAAGTTGCAGCATAAGCACTATTTAAAATAGTGGATAAGCCAAGCGCCAGCATTAACAAAGGTTTCTTCATACTAAACTCCTAAAACAACGGTTATAAAATCGAGCGAACACTGACACTTCCCGCGCAAATTCAGGCCAGCGCTTGCTGGCAGGCATCGCTTGAATACTCTGATGTTTGAGTGAAAGTTGAGTGTTAAATTACTGACCGATAGCTCAACCCGAGGGTTGAGCTACGCGGGATATATGTGAAGGTCACTTTTTGTTGATCTGATTACCGACCACTCCGCCGACGGCTGCGCCGCCAACAGTGCCTATTGCACTACCACCAGTGAGTACTGCACCACCCACAGCACCGATACCGGCGCCTAATGCGGTGCTTTTACCGCGAGAACTCATAGAGCCGCAGCCTGAAGTACTCAGTGCAGTCACTAATAAAATGGACCATATCAATGGTTTATGATTTTTCATTTCACCCCTCTATTCCTGTTGAATTGAACGTAAGGTGATTATGAGAATTTAGAGAGTTGAAGCGAAGAGGGGGCAGGCTGATTGTCCTGTCGGACAATTCATACATTTAAGAAAAGATTGTAAAGATAAGGAAGTTATTGATTAGAAAGGGCGTTTGACAAGAGTTTTGCCGTGATATCGACGATGGGGATGATACGTTCGTAAGCCATGCGGGTAGGGCCGATCACCCCTAATGTACCCACTACCTGCCCATCGGCTTCGTAGGGGGCGGTGATCAGGCTGCATTCATCGAGGGGCAAATAACCGCTTTCACCACCAATAAAGATTTGAATACCATCAGCGCGCTGGCTATGGTCAAGTAATTGCATGAGTGCCGTGCGGCGCTCAAAAATCTCGAACAGTTTACGCAGGCTGGTGACATTGGTAGAAAGCTCGTCGACTTGCAACAGGTTGCGCTCGCCGGAGATCACCACCGTCTCCTTGGCTGATTGTTCGGGCTGGCCGGCAGCATCAAGTGCGGCTGACATCAGCCGGTTGATATCCGCCTGTACCTGCTGTAACTCCTGCTTCAGCTTATGCTGCAGTTCATCCAGCGTTAATCCCTGGCAATGGCTGTTGACATAGTTGCTGGCAGCGATCAGTTCACTGCTGCTGAAGGCTTTTTCTGCCATCAGGATACGGTTTTGCACCTGGCCATCTTCTGTCACCAGGATGACCAGGATCTTCTTTTCACTCAGATGCAGGAATTCCATATGCTTGAGCACATTACGTGTGCGCTTGGGTGTCATCACCAGCCCGGCAAACTGCGTCAGTTGTGAAAGCATATCTGCTGCACTGCTGATCAGCTCCTGCTGGTTGGGCGAAGAAAACCCGGTTTTGAGTTGCGCCACGGCCCTATGATCCAAAGGCTGCACGGTCATCAATGAATCGACAAACAAGCGGTAGCCTTTTTTAGTGGGGATACGGCCTGAGGAGGTATGCGGGCTGGCAATAAACCCCAATTGCTCCAGGTCGCTCATGACATTGCGTATGGTCGCCGGGCTCACATCCAGGCCAGAATGTTGCAGCAGTGTGCGTGAGCCTATCGGCTGACCGCCACTGATGTAATGTTCAACCAAGGTTTTTAGTAAAATTTGCGCGCGTTTATCCACTTTTTACAGCCTTATTAACGTAGAGGGATTTTGCCCGATTTATGCTCAGGATAACAGCCCTCTGTGCTTTTCAGTTCAGGGCTTCTGTGCTTTAATGCGCGCATGCTTCCTTACTTTCGCTCGGTTGCCATTGTCGGCAAATACATGGATGAGTCAGCGCTGCAAAACATGCGCGATGACTTGACGCGGTTGGTGCAGTATCTCATGTCACAAGACCTGCATGTATGCGTAGAAGAGCAGACCGCCCGGTTTGTGCGGCATGAAGGTTTTCAACTGGCCAGCCTGGAAAATATCGGCCATAAAGCGGATCTGGTAGTGGTCATGGGCGGTGATGGTACCATGCTTAGCGTGGCCCGCGCCCTGCGTGACACCAATGTGCCGTTGATCGGGATCAACCGTGGCCGCCTGGGTTTTCTGACCGATCTGCAAACCGACAATATGCTCGGTGAGATTGAAAAGATTTTGCAGGGCGAGTACCAGCTTGAGTCGCGCATGTTGCTGCAATCGGAAGTCTCACGCGCGCAGTCGCAACAATGGCAGTCGGTCGCGTTGAACGATGTCGTGATCAAAAGCGCATTTCGCCTGATAGAGCTGGAAGTGCATGTGGATGGTAAATTCGTTTCGCGCCAGCGCTCGGATGGCCTGATACTGGCGACGCCGACAGGCACGACTGCGTATGGTTTGTCCGCCGGTGGGCCTATCATGCATCCTGACCTGCACGCCATTTCGATTGTGCCTATCAGTCCGCATACCTTGAGTTACCGTCCGATTACTGTCCCGGCAGAAAGTGTGATTGAAGTGATTATTGTGAGCGCAGCCGATGCGCAGATCAGCTTTGATGGTCAGGGCCAGCATGCCCTGATCGAAGGCGACCATATCCGGATCGCGCGCGGTGAGCAGGAAATCCAGCTGGTGCATCCTAAAACTTACTGTTATTTTGATATGTTACGTAACAAACTAAACTGGGGCTAAACCAGTCTTTAATAAAAACAAACTATGTTACAAGCCCTTTCTATTCGTGATTTTGTGATCGTTGAGTCGCTGGAACTTGAGTTCTCGGCAGGCTATACCGCACTCACCGGTGAGACCGGTGCCGGTAAGTCCATCCTGATCGATGCACTTTCACTCAGCCTTGGCGCGCGCAATGAAGGCGATGTGACGCGTAAAGGCCATGAAAAAGCCGAGATATCCACCACTTTTGATATCACGCACAATCAGGCAGCCCGTGACTGGCTGCAAGCCCAGGAAATCGATGTCGATGACACGCTGGTATTACGCCGTGTCATCTATGCCGATGGACGCAGTCGCGCGTTTATCAACGGCACCTCCGCAACCGTAGGGCAATTGCGTGACATAGGCGAAACCCTGATTGATATCTACAGCCAGAATGCGCATCACTCCTTGTTAAAAGTCGCTACCCAGCGCGAGATCCTGGATGCCTATGCACAGGCCACCCCGTTGGCGAAACAAGTGAGTGCCTTATATAAAGACTGGTTGCAATTGCACCAGCAGCAATTGGCTTATGAAAAAAATGCCAGCCAGTTTGCCGACGAACTGACAGAGCTGCGCGACAGTACCCGCGAGTTGAAACAATTGATGTTTTCTGCAGAAGAGTGGCAAACCTTGCAGCAGGAACATGTGCGCCTGAGTAACGGCGCCAGCTTGCTCAGTGGGATGGAAACCTGCTTGCAGTGGATGAGTGAAGATGGCGAAGTGAATGCGCTTGAGTTGCTTTCGCAAGTGCAGGTCAAGTTGAGTGAACTGCAAGCTATAGACGCCGGTTTACAACCGATCGCGGAAATCCTGGATTCTTCGGTGATTCAGCTGGAAGAGGCCAGCCGTGCGCTTAACCGCCATTTGCAGAAGAGTGAACTCGATCCCGAACGATTGGCAGAGATTGAAGCACGCATACAGGCCATTCACGGCGCGGCGCGTAAATATCGTGCCAAGCCGGAAGAACTGCCAGACTTGTTGACGCAACAATCGGCACGCATGCAGTCACTGGAAGGTTTCGCCGATGATGGCGCGTTAGCCAAACAGGTGGCTGCGGCGTGGCAAGCCTATCAGGCGGCAGCCACACAGCTATCTGCCCAGCGGCAACAGGCCGCCAAAAAACTGGCGCTCACCATTACAGAAGAAATGCAAACGCTGTCGCTCAAAGGTGGGCAGTTTGCAGTCGCGCTGACACCAGGCGAGGCAGCCGCCCATGGCCTGGAGCAGGTGGAGTTTCTAGTGGCCGGCCACGCAGGCGTAGAGCCGCGACCATTAAATAAAGTGGCTTCCGGCGGTGAATTGTCACGCATCAGCCTGGCCCTGCAAGTCACGACTGCCTCGCTCGGCAGTGTGCCATGCATGATTTTTGACGAAGTAGATGTCGGTATCGGTGGCGGTGTGGCTGAAGTGGTTGGCCGCTTGCTTAACCAATTGGGCCAGCAACGCCAGGTACTGGTGATCACGCATCTGGCACAAGTGGCTGCACAGGCCCAGCAGCATTTGCAGGTGAGCAAATCCGAGCTGAACGGCGCCACCTTGAGTCGTATTCGCGGCCTGAGTGTGGATGAGCGTATCGAAGAAATCTCGCGCATGATCGGTGGGTTGCAGATCACTGAAGCTACGCGTAATCACGCGCGGGAAATGCTCAAGTTAGCAACGCATTGATGCCAGGTTTTTTAAAGCATTCCATCCGGTAAATCAGGTCTTACTGTGCAGGCAACCCTTAGCACGATTATTATTTACGCCCGTGATATCCCGAAAACCGTGGCATTTTATCGCGACCATTTCGGGTTTGAAACGACCGGTGAAAGCGTAGAGGGGCTGGTGGAGTTGCGCGCCAGAAACGGCGGCGCAAATATCCTGGTGCATCAGGCCGCCAAGTCAGTCAAACTGGGGCAAGTGGGTGTGAAGCTTTCATTTGATGTGCAGGATGTCGCATTGTTTTTGCAGGCAGCGCAGGCGCAAGGTCTTGTGTTTGGCGCACTGCATCAGGCGAATGGCTACCAGTTTGCCAATACCAAAGACCCCGATAACAATTCAATCAGCATCTCCAGCCGCGCTTTTAGAACAGAGTCTTCTGTTTAATGACGGACTCTAGCTTTTCAATGGCGAAAGGCCTGCTGGTTAACCAAAAACGCCAGTTGATTAATCACGAAAATCCAGTAACGCTGACCATTTCTCCAGTTTTTTTACATAGGGAATACTGGCATTAGCCGGGCTGGTCGATGGCAACATAACGGTTGCGACCGCATGCTTTAGCTGTATATGTTTCTTGAATAAAGTGGCAGCGGCATTGCCATTGAATGCAATTGCTTTTATAGATGGGTGTTGTGCCAGCAAACCGTTAATGTCATTTGCGATCACCGTGTTTTGGGTAATGGCACTATCAAGACTGCCGGGCCGGTAAGCCGAATGACAGACATCCCAGATCGCCAGTTTTGCTGCTTTCACCTGCGCGCAGCGTGCCGCATAGTCTGCGTTGGCCGGAATTTGAAACAGCGCTTCCAGCACTCGCCAGAATGCATTTTGTTTGTGCGCGTAATACTGTTGTTGAGTTAGTGAAGCGATGCCGGGTAAGGAGCCCAGAATCAGGATGTCCGCAGAATCGCCGATAATAGGCGGGAAGCCGACTGAGTGAACGGCGGAGGTGCTCGGGATATGAGTCAAGTCTGATGGCGGTAGATCGAAAAACGAGTCAGCAGGTCACCGGCTGACTCGTCATTTTTAACGATTATTCATTGCAAGGCTGGTCTTTGCACACACCATAAATCGTCAGGGAATGATCCTGCATGGTGAAGCCATATTTTTCTGCAGCACTTTTTTGTCTTTTTTCGATCTCGTCGTCGTAAAACTCTTCAACACGGCCACATTTGATACAGACGATATGGTCATGGTGACTGCCTTCATTCAGTTCGAATACCGCTTTACCACTTTCAAAGTGGTGGCGTACCAGCAGGCCTGCCTGTTCAAATTGGGTTAATACCCGGTAAACCGTTGCCAGGCCGACATCTTCACCGTTACTGATCATGACTTTGTAGATGTCTTCAGCCGACAAATGGCGCTGCTCACTACGCTCGAACAATTCCAGGATTTTCAGGCGTGGCAATGTGGCTTTCAGGCCGGCATTTTTAAGATCTTTTGAGTCATGCATAGTGTTTTGTCCATTGTTATGTAGTCGGGCATATTTGATTGCGAAACTACGTGGTATATTAATGTTTGTTTTCAATATACCGATTATAAAGTGAATCCAATGCGTAATTCTATTTTTTTTGTGTTGGTTGTTGCGTCCTTGGGGAGTGGGTGTGGCGCAAAGCTTCCATCCATGAAGCCTTTCAAAATGGAAGTGCAACAGGGCAATGTGGTGACTTCCAAAATGTTACTCCAATTGCGCCCGGGCATGACGCGCACCCAGGTACGCTACATCATGGGGACACCGCTGATTGTAGATAGTTTCCGAGATAACCGCTGGGATTATTTTTATGAGCTGCGCAAGCAGGGCTCCGTGGTTGAAAAACGCCGGGTCATTCTCGATTTTGATAAAGATAGTTTACTGGCAGTCCGTGGTGATGTGATTCCATCTGCAGAAAATCCTGATATTAAAACCATTGTTGAAACCCCCAAGCAAAAAGTTGAAGAAGCTAAAGATGAAAGCTGGTCTGACAAGCTGAAGTTCTGGAAGGGCGATGAAGCCGCCAAGACCCAGGCGACAGGCACTGCCGCAATCGCTGCTGCACCAGCCTCTGCTACAGAAACTGCATCTGCCAATCCGGAAGTTGCAAAACCACAAGTCACAAATACCCCCGCAGAACCTGCGCCAGCCGCAGAAGCAGCTCCGGCGCCGCAAGCTGCCAAAACGGCAGAATCAGCGCCTGCAGCTATCGCGGATAACGAAGTCGTGCCTTATATTCCTGAAGGAGAATATACGGGCGCACCTACGCCACAAGATATGGCTAAAGGCAATCTGGATGCCAGCGCTAATCAGGTCACAGAAGCCAATGCGCATGCGGTAAACGAAAAAACTTTAGCTGCCAAAGCGGCTGAAACGGTGGAGCCGCCGCCGGTTTTTGAGCATGAAGCTGTAGCAGCGCCTGCGGTCGTGGCAGAGCCAGAGCCAGTATTGCCGCCACCGGTAAAAGCGCCACCTGCGCCTGCTGCTGCAAAAAGTGTGCTTGCGCCTATCAAGCCAGCAGTAGCAGCGGCACCAGTGGCCATTGCAGCGGTCGCCAAGGCTGCGCCTTCGCAATCGACACCTGCAAAATCAGCATCGGCGACTAAATCTGCAGCAGCTAAACCTGCCGTGCCACAAGCCGCTGCATCTAAGGCAACTGGCATTACGATTATTAAAACCAAAGACCCGGCTTTACTTGACGATGATGAGGTGATTCCTTTCATTGCTGAAGGGGAGTATGTTGAGCCTGTGATCCCTACCGAAGGCGACATGGTCAAAGGCAATATGGCTGAAGCCAATGCGCCAGCCATTGATGCGGAAGCGCGTCAGGTCACTGAAAAGGGTGTGGCGCCTAAGGAAAGTGGTGAAGCTGCTGAGCCAGCGCCAACTTTCATTGCCGAGCAACTGCCTGAACCAGAGCCTGAGCCGGAGTTGCCACCGCCGCCTCCAGTGAAGCCTGTGGCTAAAGCGAATCCTCCAGTCGCAGCAGCAGCTTCATTAGCAGCGGCAGAGACCACATCGACCTCCGTTTTAAAACCTGCAGCGCCACAAGCCGATAAGCTGGCACCAACTGCTGCGCCAGTCTCTGACACTGCGCCACAAGCCTCTGCAACAAGCGATGCCGGCGTCAATCAGTCAGTGGCTGCCTGGGCGCAAGCCTGGAGAAGCAAGGACGTGAATGCCTATTTCGCTGCTTACGCACCTGAGTTTGTGCCTGATGGTGTGCCAAGTAAAAAAACCTGGGAAGCGCAGCGTAAGCAGCGCCTTTCATCGAAGCAAGGTGAAATCACACTGGTGCTGAATAATCTTCAGGTACAGCGCGATGGCGGAGAGGCCGTTGTGCAGTTTGAACAGAAATATGCGGCAAAAGCCTATAAAGATGAGTTGTTGAAAACACTGGATCTGCGTTATGAACCGGCACAGAAACGCTGGTTGATCACGCGTGAACGGACTGCGCCTTTGGGTTCTGCTGCTGTCCCGGCAGTCGTTGCTTTGCCTAATAAGGCGACGGTGGCAGTACCTCCAGCTTCTGAAGAGAAGGTGCAGATTCCTGTTGAAGCTGATCCTAGCGTGGAATCTGCCATTGAAAGCTGGGCACAAGCCTGGCGTAGTAAGAACATTAATAGCTACCTCGCTGCTTATTCGCCTGAGTTTGTACCGGAAGATCTGCCGAACAAGCGCGCCTGGGAAGCGCAGCGTAAAAAACGCCTGTCGCCTAACCAGGGTAATATCAGCCTGGAAATCGATGCTGTGAATGTCACCCGTGATGGAGATAGCGCGGTTGCGACATTTACGCAGAAATACGCAGCCAAAGCTTACCGCGATGTCATGGTCAAAAAATTGCAGTTAAAACTGGATCCGGCAACGCATACCTGGCTGATCGTGCGTGAAACCGCTACCGCTGCGACAGATTTGCCAGCGGCAAAGCAGCAATTGACGACGCCTCCTGCATCTGAGGCTAGCCCTGAGCAATCAGAGGCAGCACCGGAACAAATCGGGTTTTAATTAAAACCCAGCCAACAAGAATTAGAGTATTGAGCGATTTATGTTAAAAGTAGTGATTGCAGGTGTGTCAGGCCGTATGGGGCATGCCCTGCTGGATGGTGTGTTTTCTGATAGCGGTTTGCAGCTGCATGCGGCATTGGATAGAGCTGGCAGCGCCATGCTGGGCCGGGATGCCGGTGAGCAATTTGGTAAAGTGACTGGCGTTAAAATCACCTCAGATGTGGCTTTGGCACTGCAAGGTGCAGATGTGCTGGTTGATTTCACCCGGCCCGAAGCCAGTATGCAGTATTTGCAAGCGTGCCAGCAGGCCAAGGTGAAATTGGTCATAGGCACTACCGGTTTCACTGAGGCCGAAAAATCAGCCATTGAAACCGCTGCTAAACAAACCGGCATTGTGTTCGCCCCTAATATGAGTGTGGGTGTGACCTTGCTGATCAACCTGGTGGAGCAGGCAGCCCGCGTGTTGAACGAAGGCTACGATATTGAAGTGGTCGAGATGCATCACAGGCACAAGGTGGATGCGCCTTCTGGCACTGCCTTGCGCCTGGGCGAGGCGGCGGCCAAAGGCATTGATAAAGCATTAAAGGATTGTGCCGTGTATGCGCGTGAAGGCGTCACTGGCGAACGCGAAGCTGGCACTATCGGCTTTGCGACCTTGCGTGGTGGCGATGTGGTGGGTGATCACACGGTGGTGCTGGCAGGCGTGGGTGAGCGGGTAGAGTTAACGCACAAGGCCTCCAGCCGCGCGACATTTGCACAGGGCGCTTTGCGTGCAGCCAAGTTTCTGGCTGATAAGCCTAGTGGTCTGTTTGATATGCGCGATGTGCTGGGTTTTGACAAAAACTAAGTCATTTTCGCGTATGGCCGCTCTTGAGTGACCGGTCATATTAGGCTATAATGCTGCAATTCTGAAACGGGAAGAGTCCAAAAAGCTTTTCCCGTTTTGCACATCTATTCACCGGCGTTTGAATGACTTTCAGGTGCCTGGCTGAACCCTCTAAAGGATGTGTTTCGTATCAAACTTAAGGAGCTAAAGGTGTCAAAAACAATTCCAGCGATTTTAGTCTTAGCAGATGGAACTGTTTTTAAGGGCATTAGCATTGGCGCTTCGGGTCACACGGTCGGCGAGGTAGTGTTCAACACTTCCATGACCGGCTATCAGGAAATCCTTACTGATCCTTCGTATGCCTCACAAATGGTGACGCTGACTTATCCGCATATTGGTAACTATGGTACCAATAGTGAAGATGTAGAGTCAGGCAAAGTCTATGCTGCAGGTCTGATTATTCGTGACTTGCCCTTATTGGAAAGCAATTTCCGCAGTGAACAAAATCTTTCAGACTATCTCAGCAGCAATAATGTCGTGGCGATTGCCGATATCGACACGCGCAGACTGACGCGCATCTTGCGTGAAAAAGGCGCACAGGCTGGCTGTATCATGGCCGGTGAATCTGTTGATGAGGCGCAGGCTTTGGCCTATGCCCAAGGGTTCCCGGGCTTGGCTGGTATGGACCTGGCCAAAGTGGTGAGCTGTACCCAGCCTTACGAATTCACCCAGCAGGAATGGCAGCTAGGCAAAGGCTTTAACAAACCTGCTGAGCAACAGTTCCATGTCGTTGCTTTCGATTACGGTGTAAAACAGAACATCCTGCGCATGCTGGTCTCGCGTGGCTGTAAGGTCACTGTGCTGCCAGCACAGGCAACGGCTGAACAGGCATTGTCTTACAAACCAGATGGCATCTTCCTGTCCAACGGCCCTGGTGATCCTGAGCCATGTGATTACGCCATCAAGGCGATCAAAACACTGGTGGAAACAGGTATCCCTACATTCGGTATCTGTTTAGGCCACCAGTTACTGGCCCTGGCGAGTGGCGCCAAAACCCTAAAGATGAAGTTTGGTCACCATGGCGCTAACCATCCGGTCCAGGATGTAGATAGCAAACGCGTGTATATCACCAGCCAGAACCACGGTTTTGCGGCAGATCCATCGACTTTGCCAGCCAATATTAAAATCACGCACGTCTCATTGTTTGACGGCAGCCTGCAAGGCATTGCGCGTACAGACCAGCCGGCATTCAGCTTCCAGGGTCACCCGGAAGCGAGCCCAGGCCCGCAAGAAATGAGTGTGCTGTTTGATCGCTTTATCCAGTTAATGCAAGATAGAAAGTCCAGCTAATGGCAAAAAGAACTGACATTAAAAGTATCCTGATTATCGGTGCCGGTCCGATTGTCATCGGCCAGGCCTGTGAGTTTGATTACTCCGGTGCCCAAGCCTGTAAGGCCTTGCGCGAAGAAGGTTACCGCGTGATCCTGGTGAACTCCAATCCTGCTACTATCATGACCGACCCGGAAATGGCAGATGCGACTTATATCGAGCCTATCACCTGGCAAATCGTCGAAAAGATCATTGAAAAAGAACGCCCTGACGTGTTGCTGCCTACCATGGGCGGCCAGACGGCGTTGAACTGTGCGCTGGACCTGGACAAGCATGGCGTCTTGCAAAAATATAATGTCGAGCTGATCGGTGCTTCTAAAGAAGCGATTGATAAAGCCGAAGACCGCCAGAAATTTAAAGAAGCCATGACCAAGATCGGCCTGGGTTCTGCACGTTCAGCGATTGCACATAGCCTGGAAGAAGCGCTGCAAGTACAAGCCACAATCGGCTATCCGGCGATTATCCGTCCTTCATTCACCATGGGCGGTAGCGGCGGCGGTATTGCTTACAACCGTGAAGAGTTTGTCACTATCTGCGAACGTGGCCTGGATGCATCGCCTACCAATGAGTTGCTGATTGAAGAATCACTGCTGGGCTGGAAAGAGTATGAGATGGAAGTGGTGCGCGACAAGGCGGACAACTGCATCATTATCTGTTCGATTGAAAACCTTGATCCTATGGGCGTGCATACCGGCGACAGTATCACCGTTGCCCCTGCGCAAACATTGAGCGACAAAGAATACCAGATCATGCGTAACGCCTCTTTGGCGGTGCTGCGTGAAATCGGTGTGGATACCGGTGGTTCAAACGTACAGTTTGCCATTAACCCGGATGATGGCCGCATGATCGTGATCGAGATGAATCCGCGCGTATCGCGCTCTTCTGCGCTGGCTTCCAAAGCGACAGGCTTCCCGATTGCCAAAGTGGCTGCCAAACTGGCGGTTGGCTTTACGCTGGACGAATTGCGCAACGATATTACCGGTGGCCAGACCCCGGCTTCATTTGAGCCTTCCATCGATTATGTGGTCACTAAAGTGCCACGTTTCGCGTTTGAAAAATTCCCGCAGGCCGATAGTCGCCTGACAACGCAGATGAAATCTGTCGGTGAAGTGATGGCCATTGGCCGTAGCTTCCAGGAATCATTCCAGAAAGCTTTGCGCGGCCTGGAAGTCGGCTTCGATGGACTGGATAGCGTCACTGAAGACAAAGACCGCATCGTCAAGGAAATGGGCGAGCCTGGTCCTGAGCGTATCTGGTATGTGGCGGATGCCTTCCGTCTGGGCATGAGCACCGATGAGATTTTTGATATCACCAAGATAGACCGCTGGTTTCTGGTGCAGATCGAAGAGATCATCAAGCTGGAACAATCCCTGATCGGCAAACACATTGCGGATCTGAGCAAAGAAACCGTGTTCAGGCTCAAGCGCAAAGGCTTCTCTGACCGCCGTCTGGCCAAACTGCTGGATACTGACCAGCATGCCGTGCGTGCTTTCCGTCAGGCGTTGGGTGTACGCCCGGTCTACAAACGTGTGGATACCTGCGCGGCAGAATTTGCGACTAATACCGCTTATATGTACTCGACTTATGAAGAAGAGTGCGAATCACAACCCACCAGCAACAATAAAATCATGGTGCTGGGTGGCGGTCCTAACCGTATCGGCCAGGGAATCGAGTTTGACTATTGCTGCGTGCATGCGGCATTCGCCATGCGCGAAGATGGTTATGAAACCATTATGGTTAACTGTAACCCGGAAACTGTGTCTACCGATTACGATACTTCCGACCGTCTGTATTTTGAACCGGTGACATTGGAAGACGTACTGGAAATCGTCAATATCGAAAAGCCAGTCGGCGTGATCGTGCAATACGGTGGCCAAACGCCATTGAAGCTGGCGCGTGACCTGGAAAAAGCCGGTGTGCCTATTATTGGTACCACGCCCGACGCGATTGACCGCGCCGAAGACCGTGAGCGCTTCCAGCAGATGTTGCATAAACTGAACCTGAAACAGCCGCCAAACCGCACTGCACGAGCGCCTGAAGAAGCGATTCGCCTGGCCATGGAAATCGGTTATCCGTTAGTGGTACGCCCGTCTTATGTATTAGGTGGCCGTGCGATGGAAATCGTGCACGAGCAAAGCCAGCTTGAGCGTTATATGCGCGAAGCGGTAAAAGTCTCTAACGAATCACCAGTATTGCTGGATCGCTTCCTGAATGACGCGATTGAAGTAGACGTTGATGCGCTCAGCGATGGCGAAGATGTGTTGATCGGCGGCATCATGCAGCACGTTGAGCAAGCCGGCGTACACTCTGGCGACTCGGCCTGTTCTTTGCCACCGTACAGCCTCAGTGATGAATTGCAGGATGAGTTGCGCAGCCAAACCGTGCAAATGGCAAAAGCATTGGGCGTAAAAGGCCTGATGAACGTGCAGTTTGCGGTGCAGAATACCGAACAGGGCGAAGTGGTGTATGTGCTTGAAGTCAACCCGCGTGCTTCACGGACGGTGCCATTCGTCTCCAAAGCCTGTGGTTTACAATTGGCAAAAATCGCTGCCCGCTGTATGGCAGGGCAGTCACTGAAATCACAAGGTGTGACTAAAGAAGTGATTCCACCTTACTACTCGGTGAAAGAAGCGGTTTTCCCGTTTATCAAGTTCCCGGGTGTGGATACTATTCTTGGCCCAGAAATGAAATCAACGGGTGAAGTGATGGGTGTGGGCAATACGTTTGCCGAAGCATTCGTCAAATCACAATTAGGCGCCTCGGTGAAAATGCCGACTGGTGGCCGTGCTTTTATCAGTGTGCGTAATGAAGATCACCGCAAAGTGATTGATATCGCCAAAGATCTGGTCAGCCTTGGGTTTAGCATCGTGGCGACTAAAGGTACCGCACGTGCCTTGTCCGAGCAGGGGCTGGAAGTAACGCCAGTGAACAAAGTAGCCGAAGGCAGGCCGCATATTGTCGACATGATCAAAAACAATGAGATCAGCCTGATTGTGAATGTGACAGAAGACAAAAAAGCGATTACCGATTCTTACGAGATCCGCCGTAGCGCCTTGCAAAACAAGGTGACCTACTACACGACATTGGCTGGCGCACGCGCTGCCTGTATCGGTATGGCGCAGAGTAAGGATATGGACGTGTATTCAGTGCAAGACTTGCACAAACGTCTGGCATAACTTACACTAAGGTCATTGCATTAAGAAATATTGCACTATACTGTTATTGAAATAAGCCACGCTCGACCGGGTGTGGTTTATTTTTTTTATACTAATTTTTTTCAAGGTTTTCGTGATGGCAGTAAATCAATTTCCTGTGACCGTGCTCGGTGCAGAGCTACTAAAAGAAGAATTACAACGTCTGCGCGCGGTTGATCGCCCGAACATTATCCAAGCCATTGCAGAAGCACGTGCGCAGGGTGATTTGTCAGAAAACGCAGAATATGAAGCGGCCAAAGAGCGTCAAAGCTTTATTGAAGGACGTATTTCCGAGCTGGAAGCCAAGCTCTCCAACTTGCAAGTCATTGATCCAACGACACTGAATGCAGAAGGTCGCGTGGTATTTGGTGCGACTGTGCGATTTGAAGACCTGGATTCAGGCGATAGCAAAATCTACCAGATCGTCGGTGAAGATGAGGCTGATATCAAAAACGGTAAGATTTCTGTCAGCTCACCGATTGCACGTGGTCTGATCGGTAAAACCGAAGGCGAAGTGGCTGAAGTGCAGTCACCAGGTGGCGTGAAAGAGTACGAAATTATAGAAGTGCTTTATAAGTAGCGTTTTAACATTCAAGTGCTAGTTTGAAAGCACTTGCTACAGATTCCCTGAATATAAGGAAAGCGTATGGCACGCAAAGCTGGATTGATAGCATGGTTAACGCCGGTGTTGCTCACTCTCTGGGTGGGTGCATTGTGGATGACGGGCATCACTGCCAGCGTGCTATTCCAGACCATCGCTGATCGGCCACTGGCTGGACTGGTGGCGGGTAAGCTGTTTACGATCGTCAGTTATATAGGTATAGGGAGTGGACTCTGGTTGCTGATACAGCGTCTGGGTACTGATGGATTTTCCGCCTTCAAGCAAAGCCTGTTCTGGATCGTGCTAGTGATGTGGGTGCTGGTGCTGGTAGGCGAGTTTGGTATACAGCCATTGTTAGCACAGTTGAAAGCCAGTGCTTTGCCGAATGATGTCATGCAGAGCGTATTTGCCAGCCGTTTCAAGACCTGGCACGGCATAGCCAGTGTGGCTTACCTTGTTGAATGCCTGCTGGGTTTATGGCTGGTGATCAAATCCAGTTAGCCAATAAAAAAACGCGCAGATAATGCGCGTTTTTTAATCAAACCAAGCGTTTTAAATTTTTGGGATGACGATTTTTGCCGAAGCTTTCACCGTGTCACTGGCTCGGTAAAACACCAGTTGTTTGCCAATATGGTGAACCGCAACTGCATTCACCTTGCTGGCGATTTCATCCAGTATCGTTTTACGTAATGCGCGGTCATCGCCTGACACTTGCACCTTGATGAGTTCATGGGCATTCAGGTTGAGATCGATTTCTTTTAATACCGCTTCTGTGAGGCCATTATTGCCAATCATAACCACTGGATTCAGTGTGTGGGCAAGGCCACGTAAATGCGCGATTTGTTTACTATTTAGTTGCATAAAAGCATTCCTTCAAGACAGCCTCTATTTTAGCACGAAGCGAATAATCACTCTATGAAACCTACCAGAACCAGCAAAGCCTGGATGCAAGAGCATCTAAACGACGAATACGTCAAACGCGCACAAAAAGATGGCTATCGCGCCCGCGCGGCGTATAAGTTGCTGGAAATCGACGACAAAGACAAACTGATCAAACCCGGTATGACGGTGGTGGACCTGGGATCTACCCCGGGCAGCTGGTCGCAGGTGACCGTGCAACGCCTGAAAGGGCAGGGGCGCATCATTGCGCTTGATCTGCTGGAGATGCACCCGATTCCAGGCGTAGAGTTTATTTGTGGCGACTTCCGTGAAGAGGTAGTGTTGCGGCAGCTGGAAGCCAGCCTGAAAGGTAAACTGGTAGATCTGGTGATTGCCGATATGGCACCCAATATGAGCGGCCTGAAAGATGTCGATCAGGCAGGCGCGACCCATTTAACCGAATTGGCATTGGAATTTTGTCAGGATTGGTTGAAACCGGGTGGAAATTTCCTGGTCAAAGTATTTATAGGTAGCGGTTTTGACGAAATCGTGAAACAAATGCGCAGCCAGTTTGAAAAAGTCGTCACGCGCAAACCTAAAGCTTCACGTGACCGCAGTAGTGAAGTTTACTTGCTGGGATTACATCGAAAACCCTGAAATGCAATGGTTTTTGCCGTCTAGTTTCATCGCATAACCTAAAATTTATGTATACAATACAATGTAGGGCTTGAAAACTTTGCTAATGCCTCCATTGTCACCTGTAGGGGTATCCCCCGCCTTTCGTTTTTTAAGTTAAGGAACCATCTTGAACAATCTATTGAAGAATATCGCGATTTGGGTAGCTATCGCCTTGTTGTTGATGACGGTATTTAATCAATTCAACGGCACCAGCAAAAATAGTGGTCAGGTGGTTTATTCACAATTTATGCAAGAGGTCAGGGATGGCCGCGTGGCAAAAGTCCAGATCGATGGGCGTAATTTGCACGTGACAACCAATGAAGGCAAAAACTACGATACCTTCACTCCATCAGACCCATGGCTGGTGTCTGATCTATTAAAAAATAACGTGATTGTGGATGCCAAGCCAGAAGAGCGCGAATCCATGCTCATGAGTATCTTCGTGTCCTGGTTCCCGATGATTCTGCTGATTGGCGTCTGGATATTCTTTATGCGCCAGATGCAGGGCGGCGGCAAGGGTGGTGGCCCATTCTCTTTTGGCAAGAGCAAAGCGCGCCAACTGGATGAATCCAATAACAGCACGACATTTGCTGATGTGGCCGGTTGCGACGAAGCAAAAGAAGAAGTCGCCGAACTGGTCGAATTCCTGAAAGATCCAAGCAAATTCCAGAAACTGGGTGGCCGTATTCCACGTGGCGTACTCATGGTAGGGCCTCCGGGTACTGGTAAAACCCTGCTGGCACGTGCGATTGCCGGTGAAGCGAAAGTGCCCTTCTTCAGCATTTCCGGTTCTGACTTTGTAGAAATGTTTGTCGGCGTGGGTGCTGCGCGTGTGCGTGACATGTTTGAAAACGCTAAGAAAAATGCACCTTGTATCGTATTTATCGATGAGATCGACGCGGTTGGCCGTCATCGCGGTGCTGGTACTGGCGGCGGTAACGATGAGCGTGAACAGACATTGAACCAGATGCTGGTCGAGATGGATGGTTTTGAAGCGAATTCTGGCGTGATCGTGATTGCTGCGACTAACCGTGCAGATGTGCTGGATAAAGCATTGTTACGTCCAGGCCGTTTTGACCGCCAGGTGATGGTTGGCTTGCCAGACATCAAAGGCCGTGAGCAGATACTGAACGTACATATGCGCAAAGTGCCTATCGATCCAGATGTGAAGGCTGATATTTTGGCCCGTGGTACGCCTGGTTTCAGTGGCGCGGATTTGGCTAACCTGGTCAACGAAGCTGCCTTGTTCGCAGCCCGCCGTAACAAGCGCACTGTGGATATGCAGGACTTTGAAGATGCCAAGGATAAAATCTTCATGGGCCCGGAACGTAAATCCATGGTCATGCGTGAAGAAGAGCGTTTGAATACCGCTTACCATGAATCTGGCCATGCAGTGGTTGCCAAGTTATTGCCAACGGCTGACCCGGTGCATAAAGTCACCATCATGCCGCGTGGCTGGGCTTTAGGCCTGACCTGGCAGTTGCCTGAGCATGACCGTATCAGCAACTACAAAGACAAAATGTTGCACGATATTTCGATTCTGTTCGGTGGCCGTATCGCTGAAGAAATTTTCATGCATCAAATGTCTACAGGTGCTTCAAACGACTTTGAGCGTGCAACGAAACTGGCGCGCGATATGGTGACCAAGTACGGTATGTCTGACAGTTTGGGCACCATGGTGTATGCAGGTAGCGAGCAAGACTCCTGGATGGGCAGCATGTCTTCCCGCACCGTGTCTGAAGCGACCCAGCAAAAAGTAGATGCTGAGATCCGCCGTATTCTCGACGAGCAATATGCCCTGGCGCGTAAACTGCTCGAAGAGAATCGCGATAAAGTGGAAGCCATGACCAAAGCGCTGATGGAAATGGAAACCATTGATGCTGACCAGATCAACGACATCATGGCAGGCTTGCCAGTGCGTCCGGCCAAGCCGAAAAACGGGCCTGCAGTCACTACTGGTAGCAGTGGCAGCGGTAGCGGTGGTACAGTCGTCAACACATCACCACAACCAACGGCTAAAACTGACGAAACTGATTTAAATAATCAATAGACTCAGGGCTTTAAGTTAGAATATAAAGGCTGGCTTTTGCCAGCCTTTATTTTTTTACAGAATTGTTTTTATGCACTTACGCTGCGGCGCATTTATATTAGATTTAAGTACCCCTCAAGTGATGGGGATACTCAATGTCACCCCGGACTCATTCTCGGATGGTGGTCAATATACGCACACGGAATCTGCAGTTGCGCACGCGCTGACATTGATTGAAGAGGGCGCTGCGGTGCTCGATATCGGCGGTGAATCCACCCGGCCGAATGCCACGCCTGTTCCGCTAGAAGAAGAGTTGCAGCGCGTCATCCCGGTGATTGAAGCCTTGGTCGCACGCAATATTCCTGTCCCCATTTCGATCGATACCTATAAGCCTGCCGTGATGCGTGCTGCAATTGCAGCTGGCGCCAGTATAGTGAATGATGTGCGCGCATTGCAGGAGCCAGAGGCCTTAGACATCGTTGCAGAAAGTCATGCAGGCATCTGCCTGATGCATATGCAAGGGACGCCGCAAACCATGCAGGATGACCCGCATTACGAAAATGTGGTGGCGGAGGTGAAAGCGTTTCTGCTGGCACGTCGTGATGCCTGCCTGGCCGCAGGCATAGACGCAAATCGTATTCTGCTGGACCCTGGATTTGGTTTTGGTAAAACACGCGCGCATAATATCGCTTTGGCTAAGTCCTTAGCGGAATTGCTAGAATTAAACTGTCCGTTGCTGGTCGGCCTGTCCCGAAAATCCGTATTAGGTCAGATGACGGGCAATGATGTCGCTGCCCGTTTGTATGCCAGTGTAGCTGCTGCTGTGGTAAGTGCCATGCAGGGCGCGCATTTGTTGCGGGTACACGATGTCAAAGCGACCGTAGAAGCATTAAAAGTGGTCACAGCACTCAAATAAATCAAGAAAGTATATAAGTATGGGTAAACAATATTTTGGCACTGATGGCATCCGTGGACGCGTAGGTGAATCAGTTATCAATCCTGAATTCGTTATGAAACTGGGCTACGCCGCTGGCCGAGTGCTGGCTGGTCAGGAAAACTTGCCCAACGGGCAGCGCCCTACGGTGCTGATCGGTAAAGATACACGCATTTCGGGCTATATGCTGGAAGCTGCGCTGGAAGCCGGATTGTCGGCGGCAGGGGTGGATGTGTTGCTGACTGGCCCCATGCCAACGCCAGCCGTCGCTTATTTGACCCGTGCGCTGCGTGCACAGGCAGGGATCGTGATCTCAGCTTCACATAACCCTTATTATGACAATGGCATCAAGTTTTTCTCTGCTCAGGGAACGAAACTGCCGGACGATGTGGAGTTCGCGATCGAGGCAGAAATCGCCAAACCCATGCAGGTGATGGAATCAGCCAAACTGGGTAAAGCCAGGCGTGTGGATGATGCCGCGGGGCGCTATATCGAATTTTGTAAAAGCACTTTCCCCAACCACCTGGATTTACGCGGCCTGAAAATCGTGCTCGATTGCGCGCATGGCGCCACCTATCACGTGGCCCCTGACGTGTTTCACGAGCTGGGTGCCGAAGTCATTGCCATCGGCAACCAGCCGGATGGCCTCAATATCAATGAAAAAGTAGGCTCTACCCATCCTGAAGCATTGCAACAAGCGGTGGTTGAGCACCAGGCTGATCTGGGCATCGCGTTTGATGGCGATGGTGACCGCGTCATGATGGTGGATGGTGCCGGCCAGTTGCTCGATGGCGACCAGTTGCTGTATATCATCGCCATGGGCCTGTATGCCAAAGGGAAACTCAAGGGGGGGGTCGCTGGCACGCTGATGACCAATCTGGCACTGGAACATGCGCTGCAAAAACACCAGATCCCATTTGGCCGCGCCAAAGTGGGTGACCGCTACGTGCTCGAATTATTGCAAAGCAAGAACTGGAAACTGGGCGGCGAAAACTCCGGCCATATCCTTACTCTGGATAAACATAGCAGCGGCGACGCGATTATTGCCGCGCTACAGGTGCTGCATTCATTGCGTGAAAGCGGCAAGACCTTACAACAGCTCGGCGCTGATCTCGCGCTATATCCACAAGTGCTGATCAACGTGACCACCAAACAGAAACTGGATCTGGAGCAGAACGCAGTGCAGGATGCGGTGAAACAGGCGGAAACGGCACTCAATGGTGAAGGTCGCGTATTGCTGCGCGCCTCCGGCACTGAACCCAAGATCCGCGTCATGGTAGAAGGCCTCAACCCGTCACTGGTGCAATCGCAGGCAGAAGCGCTGGCTGAGGTCATCCGCCAGCTTGCCGCCTAACAAACAAGGAGCACTGCATGGATACCTTTAGTCACGCACTGTGGGGATATGGCCTGTTTGGCATACGCAAATATCCGAAATTTGCGGCACTGATGGGCGCCATGCCTGACCTGATCTCTTTCGGCGCCCTGATGCTGACGCGTGTCATCGATGGTACTTATCGCTGGGGCAAGCCTGCGCTGGCCACATTGCCCGCCTGGATCTATCCGGCCTATACCGTGGGCCACAGTTTTGTGATCGCTTTTGCCGTGATTGGCCTGGTAGCCATTTGGCGCAAGGATATCGCCTTTGCCATGCTGGGCTGGCCGTTTCATATCACGCTGGATTTCCCGTTCCACAGCCTGCAATATTTCCCTACGCCCATGTTCTGGCCGATCTCGGATTTCAAGATCGACGGGATTCCCTGGTCAACCTGGTACATCTGGTTCCCGAATGTGGCGGGGATCATTCTGTTGCTGGCCTATCGTCAACGGCAAAAGAGAAGGCGCCAGGCCGGTCTTTAATTTTCAAGAATCAGGGTTTAATTCAATCTGCTGTTGTTGAAGTGCGCTTTTAATCCGTCTGAAATATTCCCGCTTGATTGCAGCTTTTTCCAGCGGCAATACTTTGAAACGGCAACGGATGACGACAGCAGAATCTGTCAGTTTATCAACATCATTGACTTCAGCCGGCCCCAGGATTTTGTTTTTAAACACGCCATCGCGGGATAAATCGTCTGCGACTTGCTGCATGATCTGGATCACTTCCGGAATATTTTCTTCGTAAGCCAGGGTTATCTCGATCACTGCATAGGAGAAGTCGCGTGAACGGTTAGTCACAGTGAGGATTTGTCCATTAGGTACATAATGTACATTGCCGTCATCGTCGCGCATCTTGATGTAACGCAGCGTGATGGCTTCAACCAGGCCAGATTTCCCGGCGACCTCAATCACATCATCCTTACGGATCTGGTTTTCCAGCAGCAGAAAGAAACCAGTGAAGTAATCCTTGACCAGGCTCTGTGCGCCAAAACCAATCGCCAGGCCAACCACACCGGCAGCCGCGAGCACCGGAGCGATCGAAATCCCCAATTCATGCAGCACTTCGACGATGGTGATGGCAATGATGACCGTGGTGATAATGTAGCGCAGCACCATGGTCACGGTATTGATGCGCTTGACCTCTTCAATGTGATCAACGGTTTTGTTGCTTAAGCTGTCACGCAGCACATTCAGGGCGCGCTTGCTAAAGCGGTTAAGCAGGTAGGCGATCACAAGGATGACAAAAATACGCAGCAGCGTTTTTGTCAGTATGATGGCCTCTGCCGGGTTAGCGATACCAAAGTGTGTAAACCATTCTGTCATTCAGGGTTCTTTCTCTCAGGGTTTTTTCTAAAGGTTTAAGCGGGCAACCAGTAGGCGGTCAGTTTCGGTATCACGATGGCGTCATCTTCTACCAGCACTGCCTGGCCGCTACATAAGTCGATTAATGTGCTGCCTGCTTTAAGGCCTTTTTGTTTAAACAGATGCAGGGCCGCGCGCTGCGGATGCACATCAAAGTTAGCAACCACCACTACTTTCGGGTTCATGCCGGTTTGCACGTAACGGTTGAAGGCGAATAAATGCGGATTGACTGTATCTATCAATTCACGGTTATTCAAATCTGCAAATGCAGAAATCTCTTTGCGGATAGCGATCATCTGCTTGATCTGGCTGAACAGGCGTTGCTGCACGGTGCCGGGCTCATTCCTGAGCGCCATCTCGTCCCAGTCGAGTGTAGGCCTGTGTACCCAGCGGTTATCGTGCATTTTGGAGGAATCCTGCAAGTAACCGTCATTGTTCAAGGTGCCCACCGAGTCACCGTAGTACAGCAGCGGGATGCCACCAAATGACATGATCAGGTTATGCAGCAGGACGATGGTCAGAATGGCGTTATCAATCGCTGGCTGGTCATTGTTTGCCAGCGCAGTTTCCAGGCCGGCCAGAGAGGCCAGCGCACCCGAGATGCGGGCATCCCCGGTTTTACGGTTTACGCCAAAAGCAAAACCACGCGCATTGGAATCGGGATATTGCCCGGTGTAATAATCGACCAGGAAGCGCCTGTGCGAAACTGGCTCAAAGCCCGAAGCGATAATCGCCTGGTCACTGAAACCGAGGCCGATATCATCATGGCAGCGTACATAATTCAGCCAGGTCGCACGGTCCAGTTTTTCAGGTAGATCTTTGACGCCATTGGTCAGTAAAACCGTATTTTTTGTCGCCACTGCATCCCACAACAAGGCCATAAAGGTCGCGTTATAGGCGATTTCACATTCCTTGGCATTCACCGCATCTTCGCCAAAATATTTAATGATCTCCAGCGGTGCCACAATCGCTTCGGCAATGAAGATCACGCCGGGTGCGGTGACCTGGCAACAGTCTTTGAGTAGTTGCAGGATCAGGTGGGCTTCGCGCTCGTTCTGGCTGGTGCTGCCTATCTTTTTCCACAGGAAAGCCACCGCATCCAGCCGCAGGATATCGACGCCCTTATTGGCCCAGAACAGGATGATGTCGACGATCTCTATCAATACCGCCGGGTTGCTGTAATTCAAGTCCCACTGATAGTTATTGAATACCGTCATCACCCATTTGCCGGTTTCGGGGTTAAAGGTAAAACTGCCTGGCGCATGCTCAGGAAACACTTCCGGCATGGAAGCCTCGAACATGTCCGGCACGGCGCGGTCAGGGTACATATAGTAGTAATCCTGGTAACGCTGGTCGCCGTTTTTCGCATTAATCGCCCAGGCATGCTCGTCAGAAGTGTGGTTAACCACCACGTCCAGCGTCAGCAACAGGTCACACTGCTGCATGGCGGTGATCAACTGCTCCAGGTCTTCCATAGAACCGTAGCGTGGATCCACTTTGCGGAAATCACGCACAGCATACCCGCCATCATTGGCCTGCTCCGGGCAGTCACAAATCGGCAGGATATGCACCAGGTTCACGCCCAGTTCCTGCAGGTAAGCCAGTTTATCTTTCATATTGGCCAGGTTGCCGGCAAAGCCTTCGCAATACAGCGCCATGCCGACTATTTTCTGCTGCATGAACCAGTCGTGGTTCTTTTCACGTTCCAAGTCTTTTGAGCGCAAATGCGGTGCGCGCTGGGCATATTGCTTTGAAAGCACCGACACCAGGCTGGCCAGCTGTGGTTTGAAATCTTCGCGTTGGCCGTAGAGATGCTGGAACAGCGAATAAATCGCATAAAAGTTGGCGCCCAGCCGGGTATAAAAATGCTGCCAATCTTCACCTTTGGGTTGTTTGAGTTCTGTCAGAATGTCATTCAGCAAAGAATGCGAGATTTGTTCGTACATATTGAGTGCTCCTAAATCACTTTTTCAGCCTGGGGGTCGTGCGACTTTTTCTTTTTCGTCTTGCTTGGCAGTGCTTCTGTGGTTTTGTCGCCTTGGTCAGATGCACCGAATTTGTAATGCTGCATGCCTTCGAGAATGCCATGCGCATAACTCGCCTCGGCAAAATAGATACGGTTGACGCCTTTGAGGTGCGTCAGCTCCTCACTATGGTTACCCACTACCACCGCCATGGTGTCGCCCATCAACATTTCTATATCATTGCCGGAATCGCCAGACACCAGGAAGTTAGCCAATGGCAGCCCCCATTTATAAGAAAGGTAGCGGATGGCATGGCCTTTAGAGGCGCGCATGGGTAACAGATCCAGGAATTCACCATGCGAATAAATCACTTGGGCATGCAGGTGTTGCTTGCGCAAATGTGCATAGATGTCTTCTACCGAAGGCATTTTTTTCGCATCGACGATATAAGAAATCTTGAATTCTCGCTGGTTCTCTGCAGACTGTAATTGAATACCGGGGATTTGCTTCATGGCCTCCAGCAGGTATTCCCGGCGCCACAAATGCCGGATATGGTTGGCCCAGCCGACATCGGGGATGCTGCGCAAACCATAATGAATTTCAGAGCCAACCGAGGTAATCAACACATCCGGGATGGGGATACGGTTTTTGCGCAAAATATCGATGGCGCTTTCTAGCGGCCTGCCGGTGGCGATGCCGAAAATATTGTAGCCGGAGTTGGTCCTCAGCCAGTCCACCAATGCTTCGTGTCCTTCACGATTGCCTAATAAGGTGTTATCGATATCGGTAATAAAGGCATGTTGTGCAAGCGGAATATGTGACTTGCCGTTATGGATGGCGATCTGTTGCCGGCGCAGGTTTTTGCGCTGTTTGCGTAACAAGTTGCGCACTTCTTTCACGTATTTGTTCACATGGCCGGCCCAGGTGTAATGGCGTTTGACATTCAGCACGCCACTCTTGGACCATTTGCTCCAGCGTGCTTTATCCGTTAAAGCCGAGAGCAGGGTATCGCCGATTGCCTGGCTATCCAGGGTATCCACCAGCAAACCATGGTGGCAATTGCCCAGGATGTCGCGCGGGCCACCATCGTCTGGCGCGATCACCGGCAATCCGCAAGCTGCGGCTTCCAGTAGTGTCAGACCAAATGGCTCGGTAAACGCCGCATTGATAAACACCCCACGGCTTTTTGCCGCCATGCGGTACATTTCCGGCACATCTTCCTGCGCATGTGTTTTCGGGATGGAGACTTTACCCCACAAATCATAAGTGTCTATATCCAGCAGCAAGTCAGTGAGTACGGTGGCCTGTGATTTTTCCAGTTCACGGATGTTCTCGCGGCTGCCAGCCACCAGCACCAGGTTGGCGCGCCGCTGCAGGGCAGGGTTGTTGCCATAGGCGCTGATCAGTCCTTTGATGTTTTTGCGTAGCTCCGGCCGGCAAATGCATAAGATCATCGGTTTTTTCGGATTATCCAGAAAGCGGTTGATACTTTGCTCGACCGTGCTGGATATAGGCCGTCTGCTTGGCGGTAAAAAGCGTGAGGTATCAGTGCCCGGTGGAATCACACGAAAACGCTTGGGATCGGGGCGGGTATACATGCCATATTGCAGTTCGACTTCCTGGCGGGTGCTGGTGACTATCAGCGAGGCATGCTGCACCAAGGCTTCTTCTTCAGTGATACGGCGTTCGAAATTGAATTGTTTTTCAATTTTTTCTGCTTTGCGGCCACTGGAAAGCAAACGATCCTGCTTGGGTTTACCCAGGGAATGGCCGGTATGAATCTGCGGAATGCCCAATAACATCGATAGCTGGCGCCCGACATAGCCTGCATCGGCATAATGTGAGTGAATCACATCCGGTAGACGGCCTTGCTGGCGTAAATAATGCAGGCAGCGGTCTACCATCTGGTCCAGATGCGGCCACAGCACTTCTTTGCGCAGGTAGCGTTTTGGCCCGCAAGGCACGCGGATGATGCGCGCTTTATCACTGATCTTTTCTTCAGGCTGCGCGTAGTCAGCTCCTACATCCGGGTCTTGGATCAGGCGGGTGAGTAAATCCACTTTGCCAACCTGCGGATGCTCAGCCAAAGCTTTTGCCAGATCCAGCACATAAGTACATTGCCCGCCAGTATCTGCATCTACACCAAGCTCGAGCTCCTCACCACGGATCAAGCCATGAACACTGATGAGCAATACATATAAAGGGTCATTTTTTTGTTGATGTGGCGCACGCATACATTCCTAACAGCATTTTTAAAACCTGAACGACAGATCAACAGGCGCTTGGGCCTATCGTCTGTGCTTACAGCTAGCTAGTGAAATGTAGGAAAGCGTGCGATGCACATATATTTGCTTGTTTGAATGCATCGGCATCCGTATCGCTGCTTTCATGAGAAAGCACCGTGTCACTAACCAGCAAAATTGATATATAAAGTGACACTAGCGTACAACAGAAGTTTAGTGCGGGTCTGTAGGAATCGTCTGAAAATAAAAAGCCCTGCGGGCGATTCGCAGGGCTTTTTCTTGAGCAATCTGGTGGTATTAAAGCATTAACATTGCTGGCCAGTGGCAAAAAACACACCACCTGCAACGTGGTGGATAGTGCGTAAATCATCATGCCCGTCAAAGTGCCAGTGCCCATCACTGAACACCCGCTCATCAGCATAGGCAGCAACTACTTCGGCAATAAACAAATCGTAAGTGCCCTGGTTATGCGGTTCAGGAATGATTTTGCATTCCAGCCAGGCCACGCAGTCTTTGACCAACGGCGCGCTTATTTGCTGTGCGGCAAAGGTTTCAATGCCGTATTCAGCGAATTTATCCGTATTAGAAAAATCTCTGCCACTGATACTGCCGACCTGTTTCACCATCTCGATTTGCTTCACGCAAGGCAGGTTAATGGCAAAAGTACCTTCTGCTTCCATTAGCTCACGGCTGTAGGTTTTACTATCGATCACTACGGTGACTTTGGGTGGTTTGAAGTCTAAAGCGCACACCCAGGCTGCGGCCATCATATTACGTTTGCCAGCATGGGCAGATGTAATAATGGTCGTGGGGCCGTGGTTAATAAGCCTGAAAGCTTTGGTGAGTTCTACTGTTTGCATGGTGAAAATGGCTTATTTCTGCCAGTTATCCTTCAATGTCACTGTTCTGTTAAACACTGGCTTACCTGCTACGCTGTCCTTGCGGTCAGCGACAAAGTAACCGTGGCGCTCAAACTGGTAAATATCACCTGCATTCGCCTCTTGAGCGCTTTGTTCAAGTTGTGCCGTGATGGAAGTGACTGAGTTCGGATTGATGTCATCCAGAAAATCCCTATCGCCACTGCCCGGATGTGCATCTTTAAACAGGCGGTCATACAGCCTGATTTCTGCTGCATAGGCATGTGCTGCGCTTACCCAGTGGATATTGCCTTTGACTTTGACGCTGTCTGAACCCGGTGTGCCGGATTTGGTATCTGGCAGGTATTCGCAATGCACAACCGTCACATTGCCAGTAGCGTCTTTTTCACAGCTCAGGCATTTAACGACATAGCCGTAGCGCAGGCGCACCATATTGCCGGGGAACAGGCGGAAGTAGCCTTTAGAAGGTTCTTCCATAAAGTCTTCGCGTTCGATCCACAGTTCTTTGGAAAGTTTGACTACGCGTTTACCGAGGTCCGGTTTTTGCGGATGGTTGGGTGCGTAGCAGTCTTCTTCCTGATTGTCTGGATAGTTATCAATCACTAGTTTGATCGGGTCGAGCACGCCGATTTTACGCGGTGCGGATTCGTTGAGCACTTCGCGCATGCAGTCTTCAAGGATGCTGTAGTCTATCCATGAGTCTGCTTTGGAAACCCCGATACGGTCAGTAAACAGCTTGAAACCTTCAGGTGTATAACCGCGACGGCGTGCGCCAGCCAGTGTAGGCAGGCGCGGGTCATCCCAGCCGCTGACGTGTTTTTCTTCTACCAGCTGGATCAGTTTGCGTTTGGAAAGCACGACATAAGTCAGGTTTAAACGCGCAAACTCATATTGGTAAGGCACAGGGTTTGCCAGTAAACCGGCTTCTACCAGGCGCGCCATCAGCCAGTCGTAAAACGGGCGCTGGTCTTCAAATTCCAGCGTACAGATAGAGTGCGTGATTTGCTCCAGCGCATCTTCAATCGGGTGGGCAAAAGTGTACATCGGGTAGATGCACCATTGGTCGCCCGTATTGTGGTGATGCGCACGGCGGATACGGTAAATGGCCGGGTCGCGCATATTGATGTTAGGCGAGGCCATATCGATTTTGGCGCGTAACAACATGCTGCCGTCAGGGTGTTTGCCATCACGCATTTCACGGAAAATACGCAGATTGTCTTCTACGCTGCGGTTGCGGAAAGGCGAGTCTTTGCCCGGCTCGGTCAGTGTGCCGCGGTTGATACGCACCTCTTCTGCGGTTTGTTCGTCTACATAGGCATGACCATGGGTGATCAGCGCTTCAGCAGCCTGGTACATGACATCGAAATAATCCGATGCAAAATAGAGGTTGGTTTCTGCGCCAGTTGGCGTGTTGTTGTTCCAGCCAAAGCCCAGCCATTGCACCATGTCAGAGATGCTGTCTACATATTCCTGGCTTTCTTTTTCCGGGTTGGTATCGTCAAAACGCATATGGCAGACACCGTTGTAATCACGCGCCAGGCCAAAGTTGAGAAAAATGGATTTAGCGTGGCCGATATGCAAATAGCCATTCGGCTCGGGTGGAAAGCGGGTGCGGATTTTGGCAAAGTCTACCTGGCCGGTGGATTGATGCGCAGCATCCCCCGGCGAGCCTGCCCAGTGTTTGCTGGCATATTTATTTTCAGCCAGATCTTTCTCGATAATGGCACGAATAAAGTTGGAGGCAGCTGGAATCGGTTCTTTTTCTGTAGACATGGCAAATCTTGAAGTTTCTAAAGTGTGTTTATTTTACACGCTTCATCACCTGACCCAAAACGCTTAATACGCTTTGTGGCAGGCTTTAATCAACCGGCTGCGCCAGGCGGCTATGCTAAACTGCACACTGTGATGACGCTCTCAAATCTTGTGCTTAAAATAACCCGATGAATAAGCTGACATTTCCCATATTGGCGGTATTGGCCGATGGCAAGTTTCACTCAGGTGAAGCGCTGGCGCAGCAGTTTGGCGTGACACGCGCCACGGTGTATAACGCTATCCAGGCGGCACAGGCTATAGGCATTACGGTTTTTTCAGTGCGCGGACGTGGCTATCGTTTGCCCAAACCGGTGACGCTGCTGGATGCCGATGCCATTTTCCAGGCCTGTGGTGAATATGCTTCATGGTTTCATTTACAGGTGCTGGCACAGGTGGATTCGACCAATCGCTATTTAATGCAGGAAAGTGCGCGTGGTGTCGCGCATGGGACTTGCGCCGTCGCCCAGGTTCAAACCGCTGGTCGTGGCAGGCGTGGCCGTACCTGGCTTTCGCAGTTGGGCGGTAGCCTGACCTTTTCATTATTGTGGCGATTTCAATGTGGTGCGGCCGGGTTATCCGGATTAAGCCTGGTGATTGGCTTGGCGCTGTTGCGTGCCTTGCATGAACTCGGCTTGACTGACGTGCAACTTAAATGGCCGAATGACCTGGTCGTCATGCATCAAGGGCAATGGCACAAGCTGGGCGGGATTCTGATTGAGTTGCAAGGCGATATGGAAGGGCCAAGTGCGGCGGTGATAGGCATAGGGCTAAACCTGGATATCGAGCAGGGCATGCGCCAGCAGATAGACCAGCCAGTGCTGGGCCTGAACCAATTGTCAGGGCAAACCTTGAATGCGAACGAATTGCTGGGCCGTTGCCTGGCGGCCCTAGCAGTGCATTTGAACCAGTTTACGGAACATGGCTTTACCTATTTCCAGCAGTCATGGATGGCGCACCACGCTTTTCATCAGCAAGCGGTGAATTTATTAATGGCCAATGGGCAAGTCGTGCCGGGACAAGTGATAGGCGTGGCGGAAGAGGGCAGCCTGCTGGTTGAAACAGCCAATGGCCAGCAACGGTTTAATGCAGGAGAAATCAGCGTGCGGAGTGCAGCATGAAATTACTGATCGATGCCGGTAATACGCGTACCAAATGGGCATGGTGCCCTGAAAAGCCACTGGCGCTGGATATGCATTTAGAGATGGTGGCGCTGGAAACCCAGTTATGGTTGCATGATAGTGCGTGCCCGGACAGCCAGGCGCTAAAAGCCGCCATCGCGCTAGCTGATGAGATCTGGGTCAGTAATGTGGCGGGTGCTGATTGGTTGCAATCACTGGCTAATGTAAAAGAAAAAGTCATCTTGATCAAAGCCACGCCGGCTATCTTGGGCTTGAATAACAGTTATAGCCTGCCAGCTCAGCTAGGCAGTGACCGCTGGTGCAGTCTGCTGGCGGTGTGGCGATTGCATAAACAGGATGCCCTGGTCGTGACTGCGGGCACGGCCATGACCATGGATGCACTGGTTACCCAAACTGAGGCTGCGGAACGTACGGCTACTTTTACTGGTGGCAGCATACAGCCGGGTTTGAGCCTGATGTGGCAAAGCCTGCAACAGGGAACTGCGCAGCTTGATTATGAATACCCGCACAATAGCGGGCTCTCCAATGGTTTTGCGCGCAACAGCCAGCAGGCGATGTGGGCAGGGTGCGTGCAGGCATTGATTGCGCCTATGGCTAGCCAGTTCACACAGTTGCAGGCCCTGACTCAAGGACGTCAACCCGCTTTGGTGTTGAGTGGTGGCGATGCGATCATCTTGCAGAGATATTTGCCAGATGCATTGTCATTAAACGCGATTATTGTGGATAATCTGGTATTAAAGGGGCTGGCCTGTTTGGCTGAAAGTAATTAACAATGAAAAGATTATTCTGGGTACTGCTGCTGCTGAATCTGCTGGTGTTTGCCTATTTCAAGCGCGACGCCTTATCACCTGCCGTGAGTAGCCTTAAACCCGAAGTCCATCCTGAGCAAATAAAGCTACTCAACGCCAGTGCGCTGGAAACTTACCCAAAACGCACGGTGGCACCTGCGCAAGACACCTCACTAGCGGCCAGCCCGCCACCGCAGGAGGTTGCAACTTCTGTGATGCCAGCGCCCAAAATTGCGGATAAAAAAGAGCTGTCCAAACCGGCTGAATCGCGTCCAGTGGTCGCTGGAGTCTGTTATGAATGGAGTAGTTTTAATACTGCCAGGGTCAACGAGGCTGTCAACCTGGCGCAGCAATTAAATATTAAATCGCAGGTGGGCCAGCCGGTATTCGGCCAGGAAAATATCCGCTACTGGATCTACAAACCACCTATGGCCTCAGCCGAAGCAGTGCAAACAAAAGCAGATGAGTTGCGAAAGTTGGGGGTAGAAGACTTTTTTATCGTCCAGGATGATCCCAAATGGCGCAATGCGATTTCATTCGGCGTATTCCGCGATGAAAAACTGGCAGATAAATTGATGGAAGACCTGAAAGCCAAAGGCGTGCGCTTGCTGATCAAATCCACACGCAATAGTGGTCAAGGCCAGTCAGTCATCAAGCTGTTTAGTGTCAATCCGCAACAGTTTTCGGCATTGCAGAAGTCGCAGTCACAATTCCCGGATGCAGTGCTGAAAGAAATACCTTGTCAGTGATGCTTGCCGGAGCCAAACAAAAAGCCCGCGATTGCGGGCTTTTTGCTTTAACACCTCAGTGGCTTAGCGTTGCTGACTCAGCGTTTCTTCGGAGGCAACATATCAGTGATCGTGCCTTCTTTTACTTCAGCCGCAAAGCATACGGTTTCGGAGAGCGTCGGGTGTGCATGGATCGTCAAGCCCAAATCATGGGCATCTGCGCCCATTTCGATGGCGAGAACGGCCTCTGCCAGCAGTTCACCGGCATTGATACCTACAATGCCGGCACCGATCACGCGATGCGTCTCTTTATCAAAAATCAGCTTGGTGGCACCTTCAGTACGCGCAATCGACAGTGCGCGGCCGCTGGCTGCCCACGGGAAGCTGGCTTTATCGATCTCTATGCCTTTGGCCTTGGCTTCAGTTTCTGTCAAGCCCACCCAGGCGATTTCAGGGTCGGTATAAGCCACTGATGGAATCACCGTCGCCACAAACTCCACCTTGTGGCCTGCAATCACTTCGGCAGCGACTTTGGCTTCATGCGTGGCTTTATGCGCCAGCATAGGCTGGCCGACAATGTCGCCAATTGCAAAAATATGCGGGACATTGGTACGCATCTGTTTATCCACCGCAATAAAACCACGGTCATCCACAGCGACACCTGCATTTTCAGCGCCTATATTTTTGCCGTTTGGACGGCGGCCGATAGAAACCAGTACGCGGTCATATTTCTGTGTTTCTTTCGGGGCATTCGCGCCTTCGAAATCGACATAGATGCCATCGGCTTTGGCTTCCAGCTTGGACACTTTGGTCGAAACCATAATGCTCTCAAACCGTTTTTCCATACGTTTCTGCAAGGGACGGATCAGGTCGCGGTCAGCGCCAGGGATCAACCCATCCATAAATTCGACCACGCTGACTTTAGTGCCTAGCGCGTCATAAACAGTACCCATTTCCAGGCCGATAATACCGCCACCCACCACCAGCATGCGACCAGGGATGTCTGCCAGTGCCAGTGCTCCGGTGGAGTCCATAATACGCTCATCGTCCGGTGCGCCAGGGAATTTTGTGGCTTGTGAGCCCGCGGCAATAATGGCGTTTTCAAAACCGATCAAGGTTGCTTTGCCATCGGCGGCAGTGACTGCGATCTGATTCGGGCTGGTAAATTGACCCAGACCAGTCACGACTGTCACGCCACGCGCTTTTGCCATTTGTGCCAGGCCGCCAGTCAACTTGTTGACCACGTCATTGGATTTCCAGTTACGCAGCTTGTCCAGATCAATGTTTGGTTTGCCGAAGCTCAGGCCATGACTTTCGGTTTCTTCAGCTTCTGTAATCACTTTGGCAGTGTGTAATAACGCTTTCGAAGGAATACAGCCTACGTTCAGGCAGACACCACCCAGCGTAGGGTAACGTTCAACCAGAACGACCTTCAGACCTAAATCTGCAGCACGGAAAGCAGCGGTGTAACCGCCAGGGCCCGAGCCAAGCACCATCACCTGGCAAGTCACATCGTGATCGCCAGTGGCGACTGCAGCCTGGGGTGCAGATGTTTTGTTTTCAGGAGTTGCTGGCGCAGCTGCAGGTGTCTCGGCAGGGGCTGCCGGTTTGGTTTCTGCTGTGGCAGAGGCAGCGCTTTCCAGCAGTAGGATCAGGCTACCTTTGGCAACTTTGTCGCCGACTGCGATTTTGAGTTCTTTCACCACACCAGCGTGGGAGGAGGGGATATCCATGGACGCTTTATCGGATTCGACTGTGACCAGTGAATCTTCTTTAGCGATGGTGTCGCCGACCGCGACTAATACCTCGATGACATCGACGCTGTCAAAATTGCCGATATCCGGCACCACTACTTCAACCATTTGACTCATGAAAACCTTACGTTCAGAAGAATTTTGCTATTTTAACACCAAAAAAACGATATCAGTTTTAGCGTGTTCAGCTGGCTTAACGGTTAGTCACTGGAATTTTTCCATTGGCCGGTGCTGAAAGGAGTACCGGTTTTTGCGTGCAGGTTTCATGGCCGTAATTACCACCGGTATCATCAGGCTCGTAATAGTCATTTTTGAATGACCACAGCTTGCCGGCTTTGGTGAACTGGCCCAGGCCGGTAGAGAATTCTGCAAATTTCGCATCAGACAATTTAAAGGTCATGGCCAGCTGTTTACCGCGTGTAATGGTTTGCCCGGTATAGCTTTGTTTGTTTTCAGTGTGGGTGGCCAGGTCATACACGGCGATTTGTGAGGTGCTGTTACGGCGGTTTTTCTTCAGGTAGATCGTGACCTCGTAATCACCGACAGTGATGTTGTTGCCCTTGCACAGGTACTCGCCGCTGTAATCTGTTGTCACAACGGCAGGGGCTGCGAAAGCAGGCATGGAAAAAGCGGATAGCAAACAAATTGCTGTCAAACAGGATTTAACGTTCATATGACTTCTGAGATAGTTATTTGGCGAGAGAGGGTTAAAAGTAAGCAGTTTTGGCTATACTTTTTAAATATCGTTTCATCATAATTCCAATTGCTTAAATCACCAAGTCTCTTTTAGCAGTAGAGCGCTTCAGGTGAGAACCTTGTAGGACGCATGTATCGGCTATTTGTGAGAGAATACACGCTCTTTCTACACAGCTGACTTTCAGAATCCATCATGGTGCAACGTTCGTTTTACCGTATTCCGGCGTTATTTTGGGCAAGCCTGTTTCTGATCGGAACAGTCTTTTATGTATGGCGGATGCAACAACCCCAGCCATTGATAGAGGTGCCCGCGGACGTTTTGCCATTGCAATGCGTTTCTTATGCGCCTTACTACAAGCCCGGCATGAATCCGACCATCAAAGACACCTTTGTCGATCCGCTGCAGATTGAACAGGATTTACAAGCGCTGTCCAAAGTCACCAAATGCGTACGTACCTATTCTGTTTCACAAGGGCTGGATTATGTGCCTAAAGCAGCGCAGAAATATGGCATGCAGGTGATACTCGGCGCATGGATAGGCTGGGTGGATGCGGATAACAGGAAAGAACTCGAACTGGCGGTACAGCAGGCTAATCAATATCCTGACACTGTGCGCGGCCTGGTGGTGGGTAATGAGGTGTTGTTGCGCGGCGAGCAGACCGAAGCCAGGATGCACGAATACCTGCAATGGGCAAAAGAGCGCACCAAAGTGCCTTTGACCTATGCCGACGTCTGGGAATACTGGTTAAAGTATCCGGCACTTGAGCAAGAAGTGGATTTCGTCACAGTGCATATTCTGCCTTACTGGGAAGACAAGCCAGTAGCGATCGACCAGGCGGTGGCACATACCGCTTCGGTGATGGGGCATTTGGGCACCGTGTTTACAAAACCATTGGTCATAGGCGAAACCGGCTGGCCTTCACAAGGGCGTCAGCGCTTCCGTGCCAAACCAAGTGTGGTCAACCAGGTGCTGTATGTACGCGGGTTTTTACAGGCTGCCAAGCAAACCGGATGGCAATATAATATTATCGAAGCCATGGATCAGCCTTGGAAGCGTGAACTGGAAGGCACAGTCGGCGGTTTCTGGGGCATTTTTAACGATCAGTTGCAACCAAAATTCAATTTGCAAGGTCCAGTATCAGAACGGTCTGATGGTTGGGTACCTTACATCATCGCCCTGGTATTAGCGGCTGGCGCTGCCGGTTGGGCAACGCACAAACAATTACCTACTAGCCAGAAAGTCCTGTCAGGTGTAGTGGCCGCGGCGCTTGGTCTGCATGCTTATTTGCAGATCGATTATGTGCAACTGGCCGCACGTAACACGCTGGAGTTCGCAGCCCTGGGCGGTTTTGTCCTGCTTGGCTGGGGCCTGGTGTTATTACAACTGCGTCATTGGTTAGGGTTAGCGTCCAAGCCTTGCCTTGAGCAATGCCTGCTCAGATTATTTGCCATCGGGCTGTTTGTCACCAGTGCAGGTTTAGCGTTTGATGGACGTTATCTGGATTTCCCGCTGATTCTGTCATGGTTGCCTTTGATCAGTCTGCTGATGACCTTAATCACTATCCGGCAGCCTGAGGCAGTATCAGCGCCTGGGCAACAGACCGGCATCTGGTTCACTGTCGTCATGGTATTGCTGGCAGCTAACCTGTCAGTGGCGGTTGCCATGGCAGAGCCCGGCAACCTGACCGCCTGGTGGTGGACTCTGGTTTGTGGCGTGGCATTATTCGTGTTGCCTGCCAAGAGCATGCAACTGGCTGCCAAAACCACTGCCGCTTGATGGTTGGCATTGAAAAAAGCATCGTTTAAATACGCATCGTTTAAGAAAGTGTGAGAAGTGATACTGTCCTGGTTTAAAAAACTCATCCCTGGCCTGGTGTTTGCCATTTTGTTTTCTGCATTGCACTTCGGGGTCTGGGCGCTGGCTAACCGCGCCTTACCGCTTATCAGTGTCAAACCTGCCGTGAACGGCTTTGCGTACAGTGGCTATCGCGGCAACCAGAGCCCTCTGGATGGGCAACACCCCAGCACTGCCGAGCTGGCGGAAGATCTGGACCTGATGTCCAAACATACCAAGCATATCCGTATGTATTCTTCGCTGGATCTGAATGAGACGATCCCGCTGGCAGCCAGACGCAATATGAAGGTCATTGCCGGTGCCTGGATAGATACGGATGGTGCAAAAAATACGCGCGAAGTGTCTGCCTTGCTGGAAAAGCTCGAGAACTACAGCAATATTGATCGCGTGATTGTTGGTAACGAGGCATTGCTGCGTAATGACTTGCCGACCGAAGCGCTCATCAAATACCTGGATTTTGTCCGCGAGCACAGCACCGTGCCGGTTTCTACCGCCGAGCCTTGGCATGTATGGCTCAAGCACCCTGAGCTGGTCAAACATGTAGATTATATCGCCGTCCATTTGCTGCCTTACCACGAAGGCGTGCCGGTTGAAGGCGCGGTGCAATATACCATTGAGCGTTATAACCAGCTGATGGCGGCTTTCCCGCGTAAAAAGATCGTGATCACCGAAGTGGGCTGGCCTAGCCGCGGGCCTTCCATCGGCGCTTCAGTCGCCAGTGAAGTGAACCAGGCACGCTTTATCCGTGAGTTCCTGGCACGTAATTCGATCGAAGACCTGGATTTTTATCTGATGGAAGCCTTTGACCAGCCTTGGAAAGTCGCGCTGGAAGGCTGGGCGGGTGCTTATTGGGGCATGTATAACGCTGATCGCCACCAGAAGTATTCCTTGCAAGGCGCAGTGCCGCCTAATACACGCTGGATCGCCAAAGCCACCTGGTCTACGGTACTGGCATTTATCCCCATGATGTTTATCGCCTGGCGCTTCAAGCACTGGGGCATAGGCGGCGTATTATCGATGGCAGTGTTGTTCCAGGCGTGTATCACCACACTGACTATCGCCTGGAACCTGCCGGGTGATTACTACTACACCCTGCGGGATTTTGTGGTGCTGATCGGCCTGATCCTGGCGATTGCGCTCACTTCCATGGTGCTGATGATTTACGCCGCAGAATTCAGCGAGGTGATGTTCAAACCGCAATGGCGACGGTTATTCAAGCGTGCCACGCCTTTACCCGCAGAAAAAGAGTTGTTTGTTTCTATCCACCTGGCCTGTTATAACGAGCCGCCGGATATGGTGATTGCGACGATCGAAAGTCTGCGTAACTTGAGTTACACGCAATACGAAGTGATCGTGGTCGATAACAACACCAAGGACGAAGCCAAGTGGAAGCCAATTGAAGCTTACATGGCGACCTTGCCGGATAATTTCCATTTTTATCACTTGCCTTCGTGGCCAGGGTTCAAGGCTGGCGCGCTGAATTTTGCGCTGGATAAAACGCACCCGGATGCACAAGTGGTCGGTGTGGTTGATGCTGACTATGTGGTGACCACAGACTGGTTGTCTGACCTGGTGCCGCATTTCCTTGAGTCACAAGTCGCGGTGGTACAGGCACCGCAGGCGCATCGTGAATGGGAGAATCAGTTCTTCCATCGCATGTGTAACTGGGAGTTTGAAGGCTTTTTCCGTATCGGCATGCATCATCGCCACGAACGCAACGCGCTGATCCAGCATGGCACCATGACGCTGATCCGTCGCGAGTCACTGCAAACTCTTGGTGGCTGGTCTGAGTGGTGTATCTGTGAAGATACCGAACTCGGTTTGCGCCTGCTCGAAAACAAAATGGAACTGCGCTATATCGATGAAACGTTTGGTCGTGGCCTGACACCCGCTAACTTCAAGGCCCTCAAGTCACAGCGCAATCGCTGGGCCTTCGGTGCCATGCAGATCCTCAAGCATCACATGCCTAAACTGCTGGGTAAATCGACGCTCGATTTCAGCCAGCGTTACCATTTCCTCACTGGCTGGTTTGGCTGGTTTGGTGAGGCGCTGCAATTGATGTTCACCATTGGTTCTGTGTTGTGGACCATCGCCATGCTGCTGTTCCCAAAACACTTCAGTTTGCCGGTGGTGGTTATGATCGTGCCTATCTTGTGTTTTCTGGCGATCAAAGCGATTCTGGGGCCGGTGCTTTACCGCAAAACCATGCACTGCAGCTGGACCGATATTTTTGGGGCTTCACTGGCCAGCCTGGGCTTGTCACATGCGATTGCCAGAGGCATTATCGGCGGCCTCACCCATAAAGCGGGCGTGTTCGTGGTAACCAACAAAACCAAAGGTAAACTCAGCAACTGGCAGTTGATAGACCCGATCAAAGAAGAATTGCTGATCCTGATTTTCCTGATCTTAAGTGGTTCTGCCATGTTGTACGCGCGCGGTTTCAGTAACCTGGATGCGCAATTGTGGGTTTCCATGCTCGCATTGCAATCGCTGCCTTATTGGAGCGCGGTAGCTTGTCAGTGGATCTCGGAAAAGCGCTAGCGATTTCCAGATATCTATAAGTGATTTAAAAAGCGTTAGCCGACTTCAACCATCGGTTAACGCATTATTCAATAAAGGTTTTGGCAGGTTAACAACAACAAAAAATAGCATTTTGTCAGAGGCCTTTTTTCAGGAATGCGATGTTGATGAATGAAAAACCGCTTATCTACAAAGGTCGTGCGGCCAGCAGCAACCAGGTCAGTCGCTTTGACCCCTGCACGCGTGAGTCTACGGATGATGGCTGGGGCAGTCTGGATGAAGGTGCACCGCCCTTACGCACCGAAGTCATGCTGGATGCGACCAAATCCGTCATCAACTACATACAATCGCCAGACCTGCCTTTTGATCGCACCCTGAACCCATACCGCGGTTGTGAGCATGGCTGCATTTACTGCTACGCACGTCCAACCCATGCCTATCTCGGCCTGTCGCCCGGGCTCGATTTCGAGTCCAAGTTACTCATGAAACCAGATGTGGTCGAGCTGCTTAAAAAGGAATTGTCACACCCCAACTACAAATGCGCACCGATTTCGCTGGCGATGAACACCGATGGCTACCAGCCTATAGAGCGTGAATACCAGCTTACCCGGCAAGTGATACAGGTGCTCAGTGAGGCCAATCACCCTTTCAGCCTGGTCACCAAATCATCATTAGTCGAACGCGATATCGACCTGATTGCACCCATGGCTGCCAAAGGCCTCGCCAGCATTTACCTCAGCATCACCACACTGGACCGGCAGATCGCCCGCCGCCTGGAGCCTCGTGCCGCTGCGCCTGAGCGGCGTTTTGAGACATTACGCAGATTGAGCGAAGCCGGTATCCCTACCGGTGTGATGGTTGCGCCGGTGATTCCGGCTTTGACGGATCATCACATGGAACAGATACTGGAAAAGGCGCACCTGGCAGGCGCGAGAAAAGCCGGTTATGTGTTTCTGCGTTTGCCGCACGAACTGACGACCTTGTTTGAAGATTGGTTGCAGCAGTATTTCCCGTTAAAAGCGGCACATGTCATGAGCCTGGTTAAACAAAGCCGCGGTGGCAAGACTTATCAAAGTGACTTTGGCAAACGCATGCGTGGTGAGGGTGTTTTTGCAGACTTGCTGGCGAATCGGTTCAAGCTAAGTTGCCACAAACTGGGCATGTCGGGCGAACGGACAGGTTTTCGTACGGATTTGTTTGTGGTACCAGAATCGTGGCATCAGAAATCTCTAAGCCCGCAGTTGGCTCTGTTTTAATTAACTATCATGTCTGATTTGCTATTTGTCTATGGGACGCTGCGTAAAGGGAATTCTAATCAGATGGCAGAGTACTTGTCCACGCATGCTACGTTTCTAACGGGTGGCTGGTTTCGTGGACGCATGTACCAGATCAGCTTTTATCCGGGCGTGATTGCCTCTGATCAAATGGAAGATCGCATATACGGTGAGGTTTACAGATTACATGATGCGCAAACTTCGCTCGCGGTGTTCGATGCGTATGAAGAATGCAGTGTGGCGCATGCGCAACCTGCGGAATATCAACGTGTGCAAGCACATATTGATGCCATAGATGGCAACGCTTCCGTACAGGCCTGGATATATCTCTATCAATGGCCAGTCGCTGATAAGGTGCTGATCAAAGAAGGTGATTTCATGAAGCGTCTGCTGCAAGCTTAAAAAAAACAAAAGGCGCTGAAAGCGCCTTTTGTTTTATCTGTAAAAAAATTACAGCAACAACCTTCTTACATCACTCAGCATCACACGCAGGTGGCTAGTAAATCTGGCACCATCGGCACCGTCAATCACACGATGATCGTATGAGAGTGACAATGGCATGATCAGACGTGCATCAAAGCCGCCAGAGTCTTTGTTGTAGACCGGTTGCATGGCTGCACGGGAAACACCCAGGATGGCGACTTCAGGGCAGTTGATGATAGGGGTGAACATGGTGCCACCGATACCGCCCAGGCTGGAAATGGTAAAGCAGCCGCCTTGCATCTCTTCGACCTTCAATTTACGCTCACGCGCTTTGGCAGATAGGTCAGCCAGGTCACGGGCAATGTCCATCACGTCTTTCTGGTTGACGTCGCGTACTACGGGTACGACCAGGCCATCCGGCGTGTCGCAGGCAAAACCGATGTTGTAGTACTGCTTGAGGATCAGGCTATCACCTTCTGGCGACAGTGACGCGTTGAAGTTAGGGTAGGTGCGTAGCGCGTTGACCACCGCTTTCATCAGGAATGCCAGCAGCGTCAGTTTCACGCCGCGTTTTTCTGCTTCAACCAGCATGGACTTGCGGAAATCTTCCAGGTCAGTGATATCTGCTTCGTCAAATTGCGTGACGTGCGGGGCAGTCACCCAGTTACGGTGCAGGTTAGCGCCGGACAGTTTTTTGATACGTGACAGCGGTTTGGTTTCGATCTCGCCAAACTGGCTGAAATCAATGACCGGCATAGGCAATGTACTCAAACCTGTGCCAACGCCCATATTCTCTGAACGAGGTTTGGACAATTCGCCTTTAACGTAGCCTTGCACATCACTTTGCACGATACGGTTCTTGGGGCCTGTGGCTTTCACCAATGACAGATTCACACCCAGTTCACGTGCAAATTTACGTACCGACGGGCTGGCATGCGCCAGTTTTCCGGAAGTGCCTACGCTGGATTCTGCCACCGGGTTGGGGGTGGATTGCGGTTGCACGACTTTTGGCGCTTCTGCCACCGGGCGGCTAGGCTCGGGGATGGCTACGGTTTTCTCATCGACTTTCACCGTTGCCACTACTGGCGTTGCCGTCGGTTGTGGTGCTGGTTTCTCGGCAGGGGCTGCTTCGCCAGCGGTATCCAGCGTGATGATCAGCGCGCCTTGCTTGGTTTTGTCACCCACATTGATGTGGATTTCCTTGACCACGCCCGCCAAAGAGGAGGGGATGTCCATTGAGGCTTTGTCAGATTCAACGGTAATCAAAGAGTCTTCTTTGGCAACCGTGTCACCTACGCTGACCAGGACTTCAATGACATCTACGGTGTCAAAGTTGCCGATATCTGGTACCAGAACTTCTTTTAAGCTCATGTATTAAACCTTTATAAAAACGCGGTACTGCAAAGTCATGCAGTACCCATATCACTCATTAAATCGTTGTCGGGTTGGCGCGACTGATATCAATACTGTATTTCTTGATCGCTTCAGTCGCTTTGCCGGCTGGCAATTTGCCATCATCAGCCAGGGCTTTCAAGGCTGCCAGAACCACGTAGTAACGGTCCACTTCAAAGAAGCTACGCAATGCTTCACGGGAGTCAGAGCGGCCATAACCGTCGGTACCCAGTGTCACAAAGCGGTTAGGCACAAAGTTACGGATCTGGTCGGCAAATGAACGCATGTAATCTGTAGACGCGATCACCGGACCTTCTGCTTTTGCCAGCAACTGCGCCACATAGCTCAGTGTTGGCTTGGCTTCAGGGTTGAGCAGGTTCTTACGCTCGGCATCAATGCCTTCACGACGCAACTCAGTAAAGCTTGTCACGCTCCAGATATCAGCAGACACGCCCCAGTCTTTTTCCAGCAACTCGGCGGCGGCAATCACTTCACGCAGGATCACGCCTGAACCCATCAATTGTACTTTCGGGCCCTTGGCTTTGGATTTGCTAAAGCTGTACATACCTTTGAGGATGCCTTCGGCACTGCCTTCAGGCATGGCAGGGTGTGTATAGTTTTCGTTCATCAGGGTGATGTAGTAATACACATCTTCCTGATTCTGAACCATGCGGCGCATGCCTTCCTGGATGATCACGGCCAGCTCGTAAGAGAAGGTCGGGTCGTAGCTCACGCAGTTTGGAATCGTCGCTGACATCAGGTGGCTGTGGCCATCTTCATGCTGCAAGCCTTCACCATTCAAAGTCGTACGGCCAGCAGTCGCACCCAGCAGGAAGCCACGTGCACGGCTGTCACCAGCGGCCCAGGCAAAGTCACCGATACGCTGGAAGCCGAACATGGAGTAGTAGATGTAGAAAGGGATCATTTGCGTGCCGGTCACGCTGTAAGACGTGGCAGCCGCCAGCCAGCTGGCAAATGAGCCGGCTTCGTTGATGCCTTCTTCCAGGATCTGGCCGCTTTGTGATTCTTTGTAGAACATCACCTGGTCAGAATCTTGTGGCTCGTACAGCTGGCCGACTGAAGAGTAAATGCCCAGTTGACGGAACATGCCTTCCATACCAAAGGTACGCGCTTCGTCCGGTACGATAGGCACGACATATTTACCGACTTGCTTGTCACGCACCAAGGTAGACAAGATACGCACAAACGCCATGGTGGTGGAGATTTCACGCTCACCCGTTGCGCCCAGCATGTTCTCAAAGGCTGACAGTTCAGGCACGGTCAGTTCGTTACCTTTACGTCTACGGGCAGGCACAAAGCCGCCCAATGCCGCACGGCGTTCCATCATGTACTTGATTTCCGGGCTATCTTCACCTGGGTGGTAGTAAGACAGGCTTTCTACCTGCTCATCTGTCAGTGCCAGGTCAAAGCGGTCACGGAAGGCTTTCAGTGAAGAAAAGTCCATGCTCTTTTGCTGGTGAGTGGTGTTCTGGCCTTCGCCCGCATCGCCCATGCCATAACCTTTAACGGTTTTAGCCAGGATCACGGTTGGTTGACCTTTATGGTTCACTGCCGCATGGTAAGCGGAATAAACCTTATGCGGATCATGACCGCCACGGTTCAGACGCCAGATATCGGCGTCGGACATCGCTGCCACCATCTCACGCAGTTCAGGATACTTGCCAAAGAAGTGTTCACGCGTATACGCGCCACCTTTTTGCTTGAAGTTCTGGTATTCGCCATCCACGCATTCTTCCATGCGTTTGCGTAGCAGGCCGTCTTTGTCCATCGCCAGCAACGGATCCCAGTAAGAGCCCCAGATGACTTTAATCGCATTCCAGCCGGCACCACGGAAGTTGGATTCCAGTTCCTGGATGATTTTGCCGTTGCCACGCACCGGGCCATCCAGGCGTTGCAAGTTACAGTTGATCACAAAGATCAGGTTGTCCAGGCCTTCACGTGCAGCCAGTGAGATCGCGCCTTGTGATTCTGGCTCATCCATCTCGCCATCGCCGCAGAATACCCATACTTTACGGTCAGCCGTGTCTGCGATACCGCGGTTATGCAGGTACTTGAGGAAACGCGCCTGGTAAATACCGGCCAATGGTCCCAGACCCATAGACACGGTAGGGAACTGCCAGAAATCAGGCATCAACCATGGGTGAGGGTAGCTGGAAAGGCCATTGCCGCCGGTTTCCTGACGGAAGTTATCCATCTGCTCTGCGGTGATGCGGCCTTCAAGGAAAGCACGTGCGTAAACACCTGGGGATGAGTGGCCCTGGAAATACACACAGTCGCCACCGAAACTTTCATTCGCAGCACGGAAGAAATGGTTAAAAGCAACGTCATACAACGTCGCTGCCGACTGGAAGCTGGCGATGTGACCGCCAATGCCAGGCGATTTTTCGTTTGCACGCAGCACGGTCATGATCGAGTTCCAGCGGATCAGGGCGCGGATACGGCGCTCCATTTCCGGGTCGCCAGGTAACTTGCTTTGTTGGTGCGTGGGAATCGTGTTGACGTAAGAAGTCGTTGCTTTGTACGGCAAATGGCCGCCTGAACGGCGAGCCTGGTCTATCATTGCTTCCAGCAGGAAGTGGGCACGTTCTGGCCCTTCATTCTCAATTACTGCACTGAGTGCGTCTAACCATTCCTGGGTTTCTTGAGCATCAGTTTCATTGAGGTGTGCTTGCGAATGCGTTGCCATGCGTGAGGATTCTCCGAGTTTTAAGTCGCTGTGCGTATAATCCAGGGCTGGGTACTAAACCAAGTAGCAGTGCCTGGAGTTGAGCAATTGTTGATTACCAAGAAGGGGTTCCGAAATCGGATACTTGTTATTTTAATGGTATCACGTTGCGCGTCCCCATAGTGTTGCGGGAAGCCAACCTTTCAATCAGCCGTAAGTGTCTCTTTTTTGCTGCTTTTGGTCAAGTTTTGCATGAATTAACAATGCGTAACTACAGGTATTTGCTACGTTTATTTGATATTTTATATAAGAGTGTTTTCTGACTGTATGACGATTAACTGGACCCATCATTCCGAGATAAACGAATCCGCCATGCTGGATTTTTCCCAGCATTTGCTACTGGTGTTTGTAGATGCATTGCCTGAAAACATCCCGTTTCAACAGACATTGGATCATAAACTCAAGCGCAGCCAGCGCTCTTTGCAGGATATCGCTGAGAAACCGTTGACGCTGGAACTGGCAAATGGGGTGCTGGCCAGCGCTGTGCAGATTAAGACAACGCAATCGGTATTTGAACAACTGACGCTGCTCAGGCAAGCGGTTAAAACCTTGCTGGATGAGCGCCCGCAGCGCCTTGCGATTGCGATTGTCGGCAAAGATGAAGATATCAGCCAGATCGCCCGCCACGCGGCTTATGTGGCTGTGGTGAATGCCCAGAATCTGCCCGTGCTTAAACGTGAAACTAAATGTAATGCACTAAAGGATATCTGTGTTTTTGGCGTCAAGAATCTGCCATGGACTGCCGAAGTCGATGCGATTGTGGCAGGGAATACCTTAACCCGCGCGCTCACGCTCACGCCACCCAACCAGCAAACGCCCCAGCTTTACCGCCAGCGCTTGCACGCATTGGCCACTGCGCAGCACTGGCAATATACAGAATGGGATTGTGAAAAGTTAGCCGCCATCGGCGCGGGCGCATTTTTGGCTGTGGCACAAGGTTCAGCGCCGCAAGATGCAGCCATCGTCAGATTGTCGTACAGGCATCCGCAGGCAGAAAAAACCGTTGCCCTGGTCGGCAAAGGCATCTGTTTTGATACCGGCGGCCATAATTTAAAGTCGGCCAAATATATGCAGGGCATGCATCAGGATATGAATGGTAGTGCGGTAGCGGTGGGTGTGTTGCAGGCGATTAGCGCGCAACAACTGCCGGTGAATATCGATTGCTGGCTGGCCATCGCGCAAAACCATATCGGCCCAAACGCCTATAAACAGAATGACGTAGTCACGGCGCTCAATGGCATGACCATTGAAATCGTGCATACCGATGCCGAAGGGCGTATGGTGCTGGCCGATACCTTGACATTAGCCAGCCGGGATAAGCCCGATGTGATGCTTGATTACGCCACCTTGACCGGCAGCATGCAGACGGCATTAGGCTCACGTATGAGTGGCATCGTCGCCAATCGTAATGAATTGAATCAGCAAATGGTGGTGGCGGGCATTGCCAGTGGCGAGCGCGTGGTGGCTTTCCCCTATGCGGAAGACTATGACAGCGAACTGGATAGCGAGATCGCCGATATCAAGCAGTGCACCATGGAGAGCGATGCTGACCATATCATTGCTGCGCGCTTTCTCGGCAAGTTTATTGAAGGTGATATCTCATGGTGTCATGTCGATCTGTCTTCTTATACCCACAAAGATGGCCTGGGCGCAGTCGCCAGTGAGGTCAATGGCTTTGGCGTGGCATTGACCTTGCAATGGCTACAGGATTTTCTGGCGCAAAATAATTGGCATGCCTAACCGCAGGCGCCGCAACGCGCCAGCCACTCGCGCCCTTTAAGCATCAGGTTCCAGTACAGCCACGGTAAAACATATTTCTTGAGCCACCAGGCAGAGCGACGTGGTTTGGTCGAATCCCACGGGAAAGTCGGCACGATCTTGCCGCCATAGCCAAACTCGGCCAGTATGATTTTTCCTTTTTCTACCGTCAGCGGGCAGGAACCATAGCCATCATAACGTGAGGGCAGCGGTTGTCCGGCACGTTGTGCCAGCAGGTTTTCCGCGGCGATCACCACCTGCTTGCGCGCGGCAGCCGCTGTTTTGGCGTTGGGCGTATTGGTGCAATCGCCTACGCCAAAAATCTCGGGGTATTTCACATGCTGCAAGCTGTGCTGGTCGACTTCCACCCAGCCATCTGCATTGGCAAGCGGGCTTTGTTTCACAAAGTCGAGTGGCGTTTGTGGCGGCACCACATGCAGCAAGTCAAATGATTTGCTGATGCGGTTCACATTGCCATCAGCATCTTTCACATTGAACCAGGCAGTTTTTGCCGGGCCATCCACTTCTACCAGCGTGCTATTGAGGTTGAGGTCTACCTGGTAACGGCGGATATACTGCATCAACGGCTCTACGTATTCTTTCACGCCAAATAGGGCGGGAGTTGACGTGTAGAACGATGCTTTGATATTGCCCAGGCGGCCTTTGCCCAGCCATTCGGCACAGGAAAGGTACAGTGCTTTTTGTGGCGCACCTGCGCATTTAATAGGCATGGGTGGTTGCGTGAAAATAGCGACACCTGATTGCAATTCCTGCACCAGTTTCCAGGTGTAAGGCGCGAGATCAAAGCGGTAATTGGAAGTGACCCCATGTTGACCCAGCGTTTCAGTCAGGCCTTTAATGCCTTCCCAGTTCAGCTTCAGGCCAGCAGCCACCACCAGTTGCGCATATTGAATAGTGCCTGATGTGGCGGTAGTGACTTGTTTTTCAGCTGGGTTGAATGCAGTCACCGCCGTCTGCAACCAGGTCACGCCATCGGGAATGGCTTGCGTCATGGGTCTGACGGTTTTGTTCGCGTCAAACTCACCGGCACCGACCAGCGTCCAGGCTGGCTGGTAATAATGCTGGGCAGAGGGTTCGATAATGGCAATCTTGAGGGAAGGCGCCCGTTTTTTCAGGCTGGCAGCAATGGCACAGCCTGCGCTGCCACCGCCGACGATGACGACTTCAAAAGAAGTGTTGCTCATAAGTTTGCATACTCACATAAGGTTGGTTTTGCCAATCTTACCGCTTAATCCAGCCCAATACACGTGACGACAGGTTTTCCGGCGCATTCTGTGGCTGGCAACAGGCGGGTTTGCTGGCATCGTAGCCTAGGTTGCCAGACTGTAGCACTTGCTGGTAAACTTGGTTCGCGCGATTGCCTGTGCGGCAAAAACCCAGCGTCTGGCCTGGATGTTGCGTTAAAAATGTGCGCAGCTCATCAACATGGCTGGCTTGAATCTGGTTAGGTACCACAGGAATATAAGCATAATGCAGGCCAAGTGCCTGTGCTTTTTCTGCCAGTGTGGCATTGGCTGGCTGAGCGTCACCGCCTTCACCATCCGGGCGGAAATTAATCACTACTTTAAATCCCTGATCGGCGATCTCTGCCAGATCAGCCGCATTTAACTGACCAGCGACACTGAATCGCGGGTCTATCTGTTTCACTTCCATACTTTGACTCCTAAGCGCTTTCAAAACGGATCGCCTGCTGGCAGAACTCCCGGTGCAATACCTGAATGACAGCCAGTGCCGCCGGGCTGCTGATGCGGTAAAACACATTTTTACCTTCGCGGCGGGTAATCACCAGTTGTGCTTCGCGTAACACGGTTAATTGTTGTGACAGGCTGGGTTGTCGTAAATTCAAATTGCTTTCCAGGGCGCTGACGGATTTCTCTCCTTGCGAGAGCTGGCATAACAACATCAATCGGTCGCTATTAGCCATCACCTTTAAAAGACTGCTGGCCTGGTCGGCCGATGCTCTCAACTGCTCAAAAATATTCGCTGTGATCTCAGACATTGCATACTACCCCTATGAAGAACATTATTTTTATATTGTATGAATTGATGTAATTGAATCATCCGTCTGTCATATCGTGTCACCGCCATGACGATTGATGTATCAATTATGATAAAGTTTATCGCATAAAAGTCTGTCATGGTTCTTTCTGCGTGACTTCATGCTAAGTAAAGCTGTGAATGCTAAGTGACGCTGTGAATGTTAAGCGAAGCCGTGACCGGGGCATCAACAAAAAAACGAATAGGGGCAAAAGTACAGTATGCAATCATTATCATGGATGAGTCTTTTTCCCGAGCTGGAAGCGCTGGAAGAGTCGGGCAAAAAGTTATTGCTGCAATATGCGCGTATTGTAGAAGCGCCGATTGGCACCATCGGTTATCAGGAAGGCGATCACTGTGGCGGCTATGTATTACGCCTGAAGGGCCGTTCGCGTGTCTACAAGATGTCTGCCAGCGGACGGGAGATCCTGCTTTACCGCGTGGGAGCTGGCGAAACCTGCGTCATTACCACCACTTGCCTGCTGGGCAATAGCCAGTACCCGGCTTCTACCATTGTGGAAGAGGCGATTGAAGATGTGATCGTGCCGGATGCGATTTTCCAGCGCCTGATGATAGATTCGCCTGTATTCAGGCAATACGTGATGCAGAATTACGGCGCGCTGATCAGCGACCTGATCGTGTTGCTGGACGAAGTGGCTTTCCAGACACTGGATGCGCGCCTGGCCAAATGTTTGCTGGATATCGGCAATAACAATATCCACCGCACGCACCAGCAGATCGCCGATGAGCTGGGTACGGCGCGGGAGGTCATCAGCCGCCAGTTAAAGCGGCTGGAGCAAAAAGGCTGGCTGACCATGGGCCGGGGCGTGATTGAAATCCAGCAACGCGGCGAGCTGCTCAAGCTGGCCAACAGCGGTCAATAAAACGGCCTGTATCTCCAGCGATACAAATCCGCCACACATCGATACATTCACCAGTCATCTGCCGTGATTGAATGCACGTTATGGAAATAACTGCATCAAGCAGGCTGTTGAGAGGAGAAAGTGAATGCGTAAACTGATAGGGTTAAGTGTGGTATTGATGGCGACCAGCCAGATGGCGTTTGCGGATGCGCAATTTATAGACCGGGCAAGAGTGCTGTCGGTCAGCCCGCAAATGCAGCAGATCAACCAGCCACGCCAGGAATGCCACACCGGTTATATGCGTGAAAGCGTCTACGAACAACCTGCACGCTCTAACACCGGTGCCATCATTGGTGGTGTCGCCGGTGGTTTGCTGGGTAGCACGATAGGTAAAGGTGGTGGCCGGGTGGCTGCTGCCGCAGTGGGTGCCGGTGTCGGTGCAATCGTTGGCGACCGTGTTGGCAACCAGAATACCTACGGCTACGAGCGTGTGGTGACACGGCCGGTTGAGCAATGTGTGGTGGTTGACCAGTGGCAAACCGTGACGACTGGCTATATGGTTAATTATGAATACCAGGGCCGGCAGTACAGTACGTTAATGGACAGGGACCCTGGCCCGGTGATGGATGTGACGGTTGTGATGAGGCCGCACTACACACAGATTCAGCCAGTACCTGTTGTGTATCATCCCGCGGCTTACCGCCAGTCTGATTACCGCCCGAAAGCTGGTAAAGGGCACGGCGCACATAAACAACGTCGTTATTGGGAATAACGGTTAGTCATCTTCAGGGAATGCAATACTTGAATCTGAAACCTGAATGACCTTGTAAAACGGAAACGCGATACCTGAAAAGGTGTCGCGTTTATGCTTTAAGCAACACGATCACGGCGCCGCTGCCGCCATCCGTTTGCCTGGCCTGGGCATAGGCAATCACTTCATCTTTTTGCATCAGCCAGTTACGCAATTTGTGTTTCAGGACCGGTTCTTTATTTCTGGAACCTAAGCCTTTGCCGTGCACAATGCGTATGCAACGCAAGCCACGCTTTTTACAATCGGCGATAAATTCGGACACATACAGCCTGGCTTCATCACTGATCAGTCCGTGCAGATCGATATGGGCCTGCACCACCCAGTGGCCGCGGCGAAGTTTACTCAGGATGACAGGTGACTGGCCATCACGCAGGTAAAGCAGCTCCTCGCCGCTTTCCAGTTCGTGTGCGGGGATATAATTGTCACTTAAGGAATCGACCAGCGCCTGCTGCTCATCGCGTATCAGTTGCCGCGGAATCGGTTTGGGTTTTTTCGGCGCATGCAGGATACGCTTGGGGGCTACCGGACGTGCGCCTTTGACTGCTTCATGGAACAGGTGAATGTCGTCGTCATCCTCTGTATTTGGCACGTCGTTGGTCATGGCGATTTATTTTACTAGCGCAAGGCTGCATTCTAAAAGAAAAAAGCGCCCCCTAGTTGTATTCACCTGGGTGCGCTTTTGATTTGCTGAGCATTTGTGACCAAATACCTGGCCCGAACTGATTATTCCAGGCTGGTCAGGTAGCGCTCGGCATCGAGTGCCGCCATACAACCAGTACCCGCACTGGTTACTGCCTGGCGGTAAATATGGTCCTGCACGTCGCCAGCTGCAAATACGCCGGGGATATTGGTGGCCGTAAAGTTACCCTGACGACCGGCCTGCGTCACGATATAACCACCTTCCATCTCCAGCTGGCCTTCAAAGATCTGCGTATTCGGCTGGTGACCAATCGCAATAAATACGCCTTTCAATGGCACATCTTTGGTGGCGTTAGAGTTCACATCTTTCAGACGCATGCCGGTAACCCCGGTGTTGTCGCCCAACACTTCGTCCAGCGTATTAAACGTTTCCAGCACTACCTTGCCTTCTTTCACGCGCTCCATCAGTTTGTCGACCAGAATGGCTTCCGCTTTAAACTTGTCGCGTCTGTGCACCAATGTCACTTTGCTGGCGATGTTAGCCAGGTAAAGCGTCTCTTCGACAGCGGTATTGCCGCCACCGATCACGGCGACTTCCTGATTGCGGTAGAAGAAGCCATCACACGTGGCACAAGCAGACACGCCTTTGCCAGCAAACGCTTCTTCGCTAGGCAGGCCCAGGTATTTGGCTGAGGCGCCGGTAGCAATAATCAGGGCATCGCAGGTGTATTCACTATTATCACCCACCAGGCGGATCGGTTTTTCTTTCAGGTGCGTGGTGTGGATATGGTCAAAAATCATTTCGGTATTGAAACGCTCAGCGTGTTTCTGAAAACGCTCCATCAATTCCGGGCCCATCACGCCGTCAGCATCCGCAGGCCAGTTATCCACTTCAGTCGTCGTCATTAATTGACCACCTTGCGCCAGGCCGGTGATGAGCACCGGGCTTAAATTGGCACGGGCCGCATAAACGGCTGCACTGTAACCGGCTGGGCCGGAGCCTAAAATCAATAAACGTGCATGCTTGGTAGCCATACTTTTCTTTCTTTTTTGGTTTGATCTGTTCAATAAAATGGGGATGAAATCACTTGTTGCAAGGTTTCATCCCCAAATTCAGGTGCTAAATATAGCTGTATGGCAAAGAATTACTTTTCCAACAAGCTACGCAGCATCCATGCAGTCTTCTCGTGCAGTTGCAAACGCTGAGTCAGTAAATCAGCGGTGGCTTCATCAGCCGCTTTTTCCGCCGCCGGGAACACACTACGTGCGGTACGACAGACCGCTTCATGGCCAGCGACCAGTTCGCTGATCATGTCCTGTGCTTTAGGCACATCCACAGTTTCTTCGATAGAAGTCAGTTTGGAGAACTGCGCGTAGGTACCTGGCGCATGCACGCCCAGTGAGCGGATACGTTCGGCGATTAAATCAACTGCGAGTGCCAGCTCGGTATATTGTGTTTCAAACATCAGGTGCAAAGTATTGAACATGGGCCCGGTGACATTCCAATGGAAGTAATGGGTTTTCAGGTACAAAGTATAGGTATCTGCCAACAGTTTTGATACGCCTTCTGCAATTTCGTGACGGTCTTTATTATTAATACCAATGTCCATGATGTCTCCTTGTTGTCGTTGAATGTATTTTAAAAGCTAGAGTGCCTGTGTGCAATTTGATTTTGTTATAATCATTTAAGTTCACTTGCGTAAAGAAAGAGATAACGCATTGTTTTTTAATAAAAAAAATGTATCCAATGCCCGTTTGGAAAAAGTATCGACAGAAAAACAGCTGCGCGATGCTAAATTGCTGCGCGAAGTCAGCTGGATTGCATTGGCAGCACTTGGCGTATTTCTGGCAGTGATACTGGCATCATACTCGCATGAAGACCCGGGATGGACACATGCGATAGGCGAGAACGACATTATTCATAATGCTGGCGGCACCGTTGGTGCGTGGATAGCTGATGTGCTGCTATCCCTGTTCGGTTTTTCTTCCTGGTGGTTTGTGGTGCTGGCTTTTTACATCGTGTGGCTGATGTATGAGCGGCTGCATCTCGATGCCATCGAAAGGCAGGACTGGTGGTTGAACGGCGTCGGCTTTGCTTTATTGCTGCTGGCTTCAGCTGCGCTTGAATCCGGCCATCTGGTCAGCTTTCCGGCGGATTTTCCGCTCAAGCAGGGCGGGGTGATCGGCAGTGGCATTGATCATTTGCTGCGCAATATGTTTGGTTTTGCCGGTTCGACCATGTTGTTGCTGGTGTTGTTTGCCACTGCCTTCAGCCTGTTTACCGGCTGGTCGCTGATCAGCATGAGCGAGCGTTTGGGCGAGTGGGTGATCCACTTCCACCAATGGAGCACGCTGAAATTCCAGGATTGGCAAGACCGCAAAGTCGGGCGCCAGGCCTTACAGGCACGTGAAGAGTTTGTCGAGGCGGAACGCAAACGCGTAGAAGACCGCAAACCGGTAGAGATCAGCGTGCCTGAAGTGCTGGTCGTCCCCAGTGAACGTGTGGTCAAAGAAAAACAAACCGTATTGTTTGAGGCCATTGAGCAGGAAGGCCTGCCAGCCTTGCATTTGCTGGATGCACCTAATCAATCGGTGGAGTTGCAATCGGCAGAAACACTGGATTTCACTTCGCGCCTGATAGAGCGCAAGCTGATGGACTTTGGCATTGAAGTCAAAGTCGTCATTGCCCAGCCTGGACCGGTGATTACGCGCTATGAGCTGGATCCCGCGCCAGGCGTCAAAGGCAGCCAGATCACCAATCTTTCCAAGGATCTGGCGCGGGCATTGTCAGTGATCAGCGTACGGGTGGTAGAAACCATCCCCGGTAAAAGTTATATGGGGCTGGAAATCCCTAATCCCAAACGGCAGATCGTGTCGCTGTCAGAAATCATGGGCAGCCAGGCCTATGCCGATATGAATTCGCCTATCGCCATTGCCATGGGTAAGGATATCGCTGGTAAACCGATTGTGGCCGACCTGGCCAAAATGCCGCATGTGCTGGTTGCGGGTACTACCGGTTCCGGTAAATCTGTCGCCATTAACGCGCTGATTCTGAGCCTGCTCTACAAATCAGAAGCCAACCGTGTACGCATGATCCTGATCGACCCGAAAATGCTGGAGTTGTCCGTCTATGAAGGGATTCCGCATCTGCTGGCACCGGTAGTCACAGATATGCGCCAGGCCGCCAATGCGCTGAACTGGTGTGTGGCGGAGATGGAGCGCCGTTACAAGCTGATGTCTACCCTGGGGGTACGTAACCTGGCAGGCTATAACCAGAAGATACAGGAAGCCAAAAAACAAGGGACTTCTATTCCGCACCCGTTCAGCCTGACGCCCGATGAGCCGGAGCCCTTAGATGAAATGCCATTGATCGTGGTCGTGATCGACGAGCTCGCAGACCTGATGATGGTGGTTGGCAAGAAAGTGGAAGAGTTGATTGCCCGCCTGGCACAAAAAGCGCGTGCGTCAGGTATCCACCTGGTGCTGGCAACCCAGCGACCATCGGTGGATGTGATCACCGGCCTGATTAAAGCCAACGTGCCGACACGGGTGGCTTTCCAGGTATCCAGCAAGATAGACTCGCGTACCATCCTCGACCAGATGGGCGCTGAAACCTTGCTAGGCCAGGGCGATATGCTCTACCTGCCACCCGGCAGCGGCTACCCGCAACGTATCCACGGCGCGTTCGTCAGTGATGGTGAAGTGCACAATGTGGTTAACTTCCTCAAGGCACAGGGTGAACCTAATTACATCGAGGGCATTCTGACCAATGAGACCGAAGGTGGTGATGCCGATGGTGTCTTGGGCGGCGATGATGCCGGTGGGGAAAAAGACCCGCTGTATGATGAAGCGGTAGCGATTGTACTGAAAACCCGCCGTGCGTCTATTTCGTCAGTGCAACGCCAGTTGCGCATAGGTTATAACCGGGCAGCAAGATTAATTGAAGATATGGAGCGTGCAGGTTTGGTATCCGCGATGCAAAGTAATGGTAACCGTGAAGTATTAGTGAAAGCTGGAGGTGACCATGAGTAATCTATCAGGTAAACAATGGCCAGTCCGCATAGCGGCTGCCGCGGTTTTTTCGAGAGTTGTTTCAGTGGTGAGCGCACCGTTAGGTGCTGCCGCGTTATTGGTTGGCCTGGTTTCCCCGACCATGGTGTATGCCGATGGTGTCGATGATTTAAAGCAGTTTTATCAATCCACGCAATCCATGCGCGCGCTATTCAAGCAAACCGTGTTCGACCAGAAGGGCCGCAAGCTGCAAGAGGTCAATGGCAATATGCTGTTGCAGCGGCCTAATAAATTCCGCTGGGATTATCAAAAACCTTACGAGCAGCAAATCATCAGCGATGGCCGTCAGGTATTTTTGTTTGATGTGGATCTGCAGCAGGTCAGCGTGCGCACAGTTGATAAAGTACTAGGCACCAGCCCGGCTGCTTTGCTCGCTGGTGGGCCCAATGTGGAAGAGAGTTTCCGCTTGTCTCGCCTGGTCGATTATGAAGGCCTGCAACGCGTACAGGCCAAGCCTAAACAAAAAGACAGCGGTTTCCAGGTGGTGATTATTTCCTTTAATCATGGCAAGCTGGCCGAGATGCGCCTGGTGGATGCGTTCGGCCAAAGCACCCACATTGTGTTCTCGAACGTAGAAGTGAATCCGTCATTGAATACTTCGCAGTTCCTGTTCACCGTTCCCAAAGGGGTAGATGTGGTTGGTGAATAAACCATCACCACTGCACAGGCTATATGTCATCCCTGTTTGAGCCACAAACACCATCTTCCGTCCCGCTTGCCGAGCAACTGCGCCCGAAAACACTGAATGAAGTGGTCGGGCAAACGCATTTGCTGGGCGAGGGCAAGCCTTTACGGCGCGCGTTCGAGTCCGGCAAGTTGCCTTCCATGATTCTGTGGGGGCCGCCCGGTGTGGGTAAAACCACCCTGGCGCGCCTGATCGCACAAACTGCGGAGGCCGAATTCGTGCCTTTGTCTGCCGTGCTGTCTGGTATCAAGGATATCCGCGAAGCGGTAGAGCGCGCCGAGCTTACCTTGCAGCAAACCGGCCGCAATACCATTTTGTTCGTTGACGAGGTCCATCGCTTCAACAAAGGTCAGCAGGATGCGTTTTTACCGTTTGTCGAGAGCGGGTTGATCACTTTTATCGGTGCGACGACTGAGAACCCTTCATTTGAAGTGAACAGCGCGTTGCTCAGCCGGTCGCAAGTATTCGTGCTGACCGCGTTGACTGAAGATGAGCTGGCTGAGTTGCTTGAACGCGCACGCCTGAAAATGGCGCCAGACATTAGTGTTAACGATAAAGTCAAAGAGCAGATATTAGATTACGCCGATGGCGATGCCAGGCGCTTGCTGAATTTTGCAGAAGGGCTGTTTAACGGTGCCTTAATTGCCAGGATCGATACCATTGATGATGCATTTTTGCAATCCAGCATGGCCAGCAAGCTGCGCCGCTTTGATAAAGGTGGCGAAGCGTTTTATGACCAGATTTCTGCCCTGCATAAATCGGTGCGTGGATCCAACCCCAATGCCGCGCTCTACTGGTTTATGCGCATGCTGGATGGCGGCGCTGACCCGCTTTACCTGGCTCGGCGCATTGTGCGCATGGCGGTGGAAGATATCGGCCTGGCTGACCCCAAAGCGCAAACCATCGCGCTGGAAGCCATCCAGATCTACGAGCGCCTGGGCTCACCAGAAGGCGAGCTTGCCCTCAGCAATGCCGTGATTTACCTGGCCGTGGCGGCGAAAAGTAATGCCGCATATATGGCTTACAATCAGGCCAAAGCCTTTGTGGCTCAGGATAAATCACGCATGGTGCCCTTGCATTTGCGTAACGCGCCAACCAAACTCATGAAGGCGCTCGATTACGGTAAAGAATACCGTTACGCGCACAATGAGCCGAATGCCTATGCCGCTGGCGAGCAATATTTCCCGGATGATTTACCTGCGCAGGCGTTTTACCAGCCCACCTCACGTGGATTGGAAGGTAAAATAAGCGAAAAGCTCAATCACTTACAAGCACTAGATCAAGAACACCTGAACAGCAAAGCGAAAAAATAAATGTTAGATATACAACAACTTAGAAACGATTTGGACAATGTGACCGCGCGCCTGAAAGCGCGCAAGTTCGATTTTCCGGCAGATGTGTTTAAAGCACTGGAAGCAGAGCGTAAAACGATACAGACCAATACTGAGAATCTGCAGGCTAAACGCAATACGGCGTCCAAGCAGATCGGTATTGCCAAATCCAAAGGCGAAGATGCCAGTGCGATCCTGGCAGAAGTCGCTGGGTTGGGTGATGAGTTAAAGGCTGCTGAAGCACAGCTGAATGAGGTTCAGGCCAAGTTGCAGGCCTTGATGCTGAATGTGCCTAACTTGCCGCATGAAAGCGTGCCGGTTGGAAACGATGAAACGCAAAACGTGGAGGCACGCCGCTGGGGTACGCCACGTAATTTTGACTTTGCAGTGAAAGACCATGCCGATGTCGGTGCGCCGTTAGGCCTGGATTTTGATACCGGCGCCAAGTTGTCAGGCGCGCGTTTTACCTTGATGAAAGGCCAGATCGCCAGGTTACACCGTGCGCTGGCGCAGTTTATGCTGGATCTGCAAACCGAAAAACATGGTTACACCGAATGCTATACGCCGTATATGGTGAATCGCGAAACCCTTGTAGGCACCGGACAATTGCCCAAGTTTGAAGAAGACCTGTTTGTTACGCCGCACAACGATAGCAAACTGTACCTGATCCCGACTTCAGAAGTCACCTTGACCAACACCGTGCGTGATGAGATCGTGCCGCTGGAGTTACTGCCTATCAAACTGACCGCGCATACGCCTTGCTTCCGTTCAGAAGCGGGTTCTTATGGCCGTGATACCAAGGGCATGATACGTCAGCACCAGTTTGATAAAGTCGAGATGGTGCAGATCGTGCACCCTGAAAACAGCTACCAGGCGCTGGAAGAGATGGTCGGCCATGCCGAAAACGTGTTGCAGGCCTTAGAATTACCTTATCGCGTGGTGTCACTGTGCACCGGTGATATGGGCTTTGGCGCTGCCAAGACCTATGACCTGGAAGTCTGGCTGCCTGCGCAAAATACCTATCGCGAAATCTCTTCAGTATCTAACTGTGAAGCTTTCCAGGCAAGGCGTTTGCAGGCACGTTTCAGAAACGCCAATGGCAAACCAGAGTTGTTACATACATTGAATGGTTCCGGTTTGGCAGTAGGGCGTACGCTGGTGGCGGTGCTGGAGAATAACCAGAATGCGGATGGCAGCGTGACGATTCCGAAAGCACTGCAGCCTTATATGGGTGGCAAGACCGTGATCACGGCTTGATCTGAAACACTAGGTATTTTTACTCTGCCCTGGCTAACAACCAGGGCATTTTGTTATCTGCGATCTTGTATGGGTCCAGGCCAGGCTCATAAATCGGGTAATATTTCTGCATGATCTGGTAATAGCTGCGCACCAGTTCGGTGTAGATCACCGGCGCGCCACAGCTACAGTAACCGTGCTTGGCATTCACATAATGTTCCGGGTCATTCAGCAGTTGATAGCCGCGTTTCACATCCGCCCAGCTATCCGGGTTGAGCCCCAGCCGTTGCGCAATGATGCGCGCATCTTCCAGGTGGCCAACGCCGTTGTTGTAAGCTGCCAGCGTCATAAAAGTACGGTCCGGCTCAGGGATGCGCGTGGGCAGGCGGTCTTTCAGCCACAGCAAAAACTTTGCACCGGCCATGATGCTTTGCTGAGGGTCCAGCCGATTGGTCACATTCATCATGTTAGAGGTTTGTTCGGTCAGCATCATCAAGCCGCGTACGTTGGTCGGTGAGGTGCTGTAATTATCCCAGTGCGACTCCTGATAACTGAGCGCGGCGAGCAGGCGCCAGTCTATGTCAGTCACTTCTTGCGCCCCTTTGAACAGCCTCGTATATCTCGGTAACAAGGTATTGGATTTGCTCAGGAAAGTCGCTACATCAACCTGTTTCAGACGTTTGGTGTGGCCGTAATAGCGGTCTAGCAGGTTGCGCAAAGTGCCATCTTTTTCTATCTTCTTGAAGAACGCCTGCACCTGTTTCAGTTTTTCTTCGCCGGAAAACTTGTTCAGTGCCCAGGCGATTTTATCGACCGGCCCCAGCATCAATCCCGCATCCAGTTGCGGATAAAGATATTGCATGATGGCCAGCAAGTGGTTGTCTGCCACCGTGAAATCGATTTCATTGCGCGCCACGGCTTCTATCAATTGTTCAGAGCTGAGTTTTTCCGTTTCGCGCCAGATCAGTTGCGGATGTTGCGATTGCAGTTCGCGCATGCGTTCAACAAAACTGGTGCTTTTCGGTAACACGATTCTTTTATTGAATAATGCATCTGGCTTGGCGGGTTCACTGTTCTGATCACGGTTATACACCACCATGGACTGCACCTGATTAAAGGCGGGCCCGAACAGGAATTGCCGTTTACGCGAGGCGGTAATGCTGATATCAGCCGCCGCAATATCAGCATCGCCGCGCATCAACGCAGGGAAAACCTTATCAAAGCTTTCCACCACGATGAATTCAAGTTTATAAGGCGGCCCCAGGAAATCGACAAAGCGTTTGGCCAGGTCATATTCCAGCCCGGCATAATTGTTCTGGCTATCAATAAAATAGGTATCCGGGCTGTTGATGGTGACAAAACGGATAGTGTAGGGGTCTGGTTTCGGTTTTTCCAAGGCAGGTTGCTTGGGCGTGCCAGGGTCATTACAGGCGAGCAATCCACCGCATAAACAGACAAGAAACGCCCATTGCCATGCCTGACGCGCAGAAATACAGTTTAGAAAACGCATTGTAGAGAACGAAAAAGCGATTAAGCCCGCGTTTCGATCTTGCCCTGGTCGGCAATCAGTATGGTGCTTGCCAGCCTGGTGAAGATGCCATGCTCAACCACACCGGGGATGTTGTTGAGTAAAGTATTTAATTGATGACTATCTAAATCGGCGTCAAAATGCATATCGAGTACCAGACTGCCGTAGCTGGTAATAGAAAGGCCATCTTTGGCCGCATTCGGGCGTAAATCGCCGCTGCCGCCAATGGCTTCTATGCTACGTTTGGCTGCTTGCCAGGCAAACGGCATCACTTCAATCGGAATAGGGTAATTTTCGCCGATGCGGCTGACCAGTTTGCTTTTATCGGCCACCACAATAAATTCTTTGGCAGCTTTTGCCAGCAGTTTTTCCATGACCAGGTCGTAACCACGGCCTTTCAGCAGGCTATTATCGGCAGTGATTTCGTCCGCCCCGTCGACATACAAATCAATCTGGCTTAGCTGGGATAAGCTCAATACGGTGAGTCCCACAGACTGGGCTTTGATCATACTGATATTGGAGCTGGCCACGGTAGTGATACGCAGGTTTTCCTGTTGCTGGCGGGTGGCGAGTGCCTCAATAAAATAATTGGCGGTGGAACCTGTGCCCAACCCGACAATCATATCGTTCTTGACGTAGCTGGCTGCTTCCAGCGCGACGGCCTGTTTATCGTTCATATGCTTTCTCCGTGCCGGATTTATGCACAAACTTCGTGTCTGTGTACCGTAATCGCTCGAGCGTCTCATTATAATGCCGGTACAGCCAGCGGACGCTTGCAGTTATAATAGCAAACTCGGCAGATTCGCCAAGAACTACTCACCTAACCTGAGCAATAAGATTTTATTCTTTTATGGCAGTTTCTCTTCCCGTCGTCGGACATCCCCAGCGTTTTTCTTTTCACAGTCAGGGATTGGACAGTAAAGCGCTGGCCGAATTGGCCTGTGGTTTAAAAGCAACACAATCGCCGCTGGTGATTTTAACTGCCAATGCGTTTGAAGCGCAGCGTTTGATGGATGAGATTCCCTATTTTGCCAAAGGCATTGAAGTGCATTTGCTGCCGGATTGGGAAACACTGCCCTACGATGTGTTCTCCCCGCATCCGGATTTAATTTCCGAGCGGCTGTCTACGTTATACCAGCTCAGCCAGAACCAGAGCGATGTAGTGATTGTGCCGATTGCGACGGCGTTACTGCGCCTGCCGCCGGTAGCTTACCTGGCCGCGCATACCTTTATGCTCAAAAAAGGCCAGCGGCTGGATGTCGATGCCTTGCGCAACCAGTGCGCCCAGGCGGGTTACCACCATGTCAGCCAGGTCATGAGCCCGGGCGAGTTCAGTGTGCGTGGCGGGCTGGTCGATTTATATCCCATGGGCAGCACGCTGCCTTACCGTATCGATTTGTTCGATGATGAGATCGAGACCATACGTACCTTTGATATCGATACCCAGCGCAGCGTCTATCCGGTCGGTGAGATCCGTATGTTGCCAGCGCGCGAATTCCCTATGGATGAAGCCGGAATTACATTGTTCCGCAGCCAGTTCCGCGAATACTTTGAAGGCGATCCGCAGCGCGCGAAAATCTACAAGGATGTGAGCAAAGGCACCGCCAGCGGTGGTGTTGAATGGTATCTGCCCTTGTTTTTTGAGCAAACCGCCAGCCTGTTCGATTACCTGCCCAAACAAACCGTGCTGTGCCTGCATGGTGATCTGGATAAAGCCGCGCAAACCTTCTGGGCCGATGCCAATAGCCGTCATCGCCTGATGGCTTACGATGCCGAGAAACCGATTCTACGACCAGAAACCCTGCTACAAAAAACCGATGAGTTTTTCAAGCAGACGCATGCCTTTGCGCTGGTGCATCAGCAGATACAAAACGTCACCACGATGTCACCGGTAGAAGTAGACCGTCGGGCAGAACAGCCCCTGCATAAATTACAAGGTTTTATCAGCCAGTTTGATGGCCGCGTGTTAATCGCGGCTGAAAGCCTGGGCCGCCGCGAAACCATTGCGCAATTGTTCAGCGAACATGGCGTGACTTTTTCGCTGGCCGAGGATTGGGGCGGGTTTGAGAAAAGCCAGTTTCCAGTCATGCTCGGCGTGTCGCCATTACACCAGGGGTTTGTGGATGGTGAATTAGCCGTTATTACCGAAGCCGAGCTCTATGCCAGCACTGTGCGCCAGCAGCGGCGCCGTAACCAGGAGAAAGCGCGTAATGCCGAGGGCATGCTTAAAGACCTCTCTGAGTTGCGCCTGGATGACCCGGTGGTGCATGAGCAACATGGCGTGGGGCGTTACAAAGGCCTGGTCAATATCGATTTTGGCGAAGGCGAAACAGAATTACTGTTGATCGAATATTTCGGCGAAGATAAGTTATATGTGCCGGTATCTCAACTGTTCCTGATTTCACGCTATTCCGGCGGCCCGCCGGAAAGCGCACCGTTGCATAGGCTTGGCAGTGGCCAGTGGGAAAAAGCCAAGAAAAAAGCACTCAAGCAGATCCGTGATACCGCAGCCGAACTGCTCAACCTATACGCACAACGCGCTGCGCGCCGTGGCCATGCGTTTACCCTCAGTTTGCAGGATTACGAAGCTTTCTGTGAAGGTTTCCCGTTTGAAGAAACACCAGACCAGCTGGAAGCGATTGAGAATGTCATCAAAGATATGCAATCTGGCCGCCCCATGGACAGGCTGGTGTGTGGTGATGTCGGCTTTGGCAAAACCGAAGTCGCGCTGCGGGCAGCGTTTGTCGCCGTGATGGGTGGCCGCCAGGTGTCTGTGCTGGTGCCTACCACTTTGCTGGCCGAGCAGCATTACCAGAACTTTGTCGACCGCTTTGCCGAATGGCCGATCAAGATCGCCGAGATCTCACGTTTCCGTACCGCCAAAGAGCAGGCCGAAGCGCTCAAAGGCCTGGCAGATGGCAGCATCGATATTATTATCGGCACCCACAGGCTGATCCAGAAAGATGTCAAGTTCAAGAACCTGGGGCTTGCTATCCTGGACGAAGAGCACCGCTTTGGTGTGCGCCAGAAAGAGCAAATGAAAGCCCTGCGCGCCGAGGTGGACGTGCTCACCCTGACCGCAACACCGATTCCGCGTACCTTAAGCATGGCGATGGAAGGCCTGCGCGAGTTTTCTGTGATTTCCACGCCGCCACAAAAACGGCTGGCGATTAAAACCTTCCATACCGAATATTCCGAAGGCATTATCCGCGAAGCGGTGATGCGCGAATTTAAACGCGGCGGGCAGGTATATTTCCTGCATAACGAAGTCGATACCATTTACGTGATGAAGGAAAAACTGGAGAAGTTTTTACCCGAAGCGCGGATCTCAATTGGCCATGGTCAGTTGCGCGAACGCGAGCTGGAGCATGTGATGCGCGACTTCTACCAGCAACGTACCAATTTGTTATTGTGTACCACCATTGTTGAAACCGGCATCGACGTGCCGACTGCCAACACCATGATCATCAACCGTGCAGATATGTTCGGCCTGGCGCAATTGCACCAGCTACGCGGCCGCGTGGGTCGCAGCCATCATCAGGCCTATGCCTATCTGCTGACTGACCCGCACCGCACCATCACGCCGCAAGCGCAAAAACGGCTGGATGCGATCCAGTTGCTGGAAGACCTGGGTGCCGGTTTCCACCTGGCCATGCATGACCTGGAGATCCGCGGCGCAGGTGAACTGTTAGGCGATAGCCAAAGCGGCGAGATGCAGGAGATAGGCTTTAACCTGTATTCCGACATGCTCAACCATGCGGTGAAACAGCTTAAAGCGGGTAAAGAGCCTGATCTGGATTCACCACTGGGCGTGACCACCGAAATCAACCTGCATACGCCCGCCTTATTACCCAACAACTATTGCCCGGATGTACATGAGCGACTGGTGCTCTACAAACGCCTGGCTAACTGTGAGGACGACGAAGCGCTGGATGTGATGCAGGAAGAACTGATAGACCGCTTTGGGTTGTTGCCTGAGCCAGGTGAGGCGCTCATTGCCTGCCATAGGTTGCGTATCGCCGCCAAGCCACTGGGCATTATCAAGGTCGACGCCTCCGATGCGGCCATCCAGCTACAATTTAATGTCAAAGCCGATATCGACCCGATGAAGCTGGTGAATTTATTGCAACGCGACAAGCGCTGCCGCATGAATGGGCCGGATAAATTACGTGTTACAGTGCAGCTGGGCAATTTGAATCACCGGGTAGAACTGGTGAAAACCTTATTGAAGGAATTTAGTTGATGTTAGAAAAATTACTCGCCGCCATCGCCGCTTGGATCATGGGCGTCATCTCCACCATGGGGTATGGCGGTATCGTGTTATTGATGGCGATCGAATCCGCCTGTATTCCCTTGCCTTCAGAAATCATCATGCCGTTTGCCGGCTTCCTGGTCACCAAAGGCGAAATGACCTTGTGGGGCATTGCCCTGGCAGGCGCGATAGGTTGCGTAGTAGGCTCTATCCCTGCCTATTACCTGGGCATGTACGGTGGCCGCCCGCTGGTAGAAAAATACGGCAAATATGTGCTGATCAGCAAAAAAGACCTGGATATGGCAGACCGCTGGTTTGCCGAGCATGGTGAGATCATTATTTTTATTGCACGCCTGCTGCCTGCCGTGCGCACCTTTATTGCCTTCCCGGCTGGCGTAGCACGCATGAACATGACACGTTTTGTGGCTTATACCTTTGTCGGCTCATTGATCTGGTGCTGGGTGCTGGGCTATATCGGCATGAAAGCCGGCGAGCATTGGGAAGACCTCAAAGTCTACTTCCATGAATCCCATTATGTGATTGCCGCACTGGGGCTGATATTTATCGTCTGGTATGTGCGCAGACATTTTAAAAACGAGCACGAATAAAAAAAGCTGCCGATAGGCAGCTTTTTTGTTGAGGCGTTTATTATTTCCCCATTCTTATTTCTTACATTTTTATTTCCAGGTCACTACCTGGCTGATCTCGCGACGTGTTTTCGGCTTGGGTTCAGTTTTGCGGTAACCAAACGCTACCATATACGCCAGGCCGTACTCCTCCAGATTCACGCCGAATTGTTCTGCCAGCAACGCATCGGTTTCCTTCTGCTTGAAACCCTCGATCGGGCATGAATCTATACCACGCATGGCCGCGACTGTCATCATATTGGCCAGCGGGATATAGCATTGCTTGCTGGCCCAGTCGAATAATTTTCGCTCATCACTCAAATCAAAATCGGATTGTTTGAACTGGCTATAAAAGCCCAGGCGCATATCGATCACTTCCTGCGGGTGATGCTGCACTTCGCGCATAAAAGTGGGCAGGTAAGCACCCTCCGGTTTTAAAAAGGGTGATTTCATGGCCAGGCACAATACAAAATGACTGGCAGTATCCAGTTTCAGTGGCGCGCCCCAGGCATGTTGTTTCAGGCTTTCGCGCAAGGCCTTATCCTGCACCACAATAAAGTGCCAGGGTTCAAAACCAAACGAGCTGGGTGAGAGGCGGGCAGATTCCAAAATTAACTCGAATTCTTCAGGGGGAATCTGTTTGCTGGCATCAAACTCCTTGCAGGCATGGCGGAACTGGAAGGCATCCAGAATGGCTTGTTGCGCTATCATTATTTATCCTTAATCAATGGTGACTAATTTACCAATACTCAAAAACAGGATGGCGGTTTTTATCGGCAGGCTTTCTTGCTGGAACAACTGTGCATAAGCCGTCAGCTGTGGCTTGAAGTAAGCTGCCAAAGCCTTCAGGTCTTGCTGGCTGGTCACAGGCATGGATTTATAGTCGATGATCCAGCGCACACCATCTGCGATAAACGTGCGATCAATGACCTTCTTGCTATCAGCCAGTTGCTCTATCGCCAGTTCGGAAGCGGCTTGTGCGTGCGGCTCTAGCACCCATTGTCCATCGGTGGATGACAGCGTCGTTGTTAATAAGCTGGCGGCTTTGGCTGCGCCCAGCGTGGCTTCATTCTCGGCATATCCGCGTTGTTTTAACCAGCGCTGCATTGCCGGTGCGTGCATGAGGAATTGATTTTTGACACTCTCTGCCCAGCGATCTATGCCTTGCCCGGCGATCAGTTGCAGGTATAAGTGGGCGAGGGTGCCGGTGTCGGCTTCTAATGCGGCTACCGGCGCATCTTCGGTCTGTTGGTGATGGCTCGCCGCGGCGAGGGTGCCGGATACTTGTAGCACAGCCGGCGTTTCTGCTTGCCGTACGCGGATAAGTTGCGGCACGAATTGCCTGATATCGGCATCGGTTTGCGCAAGCGGTGCGCGTGCGACCAGGTCATGTTCTGTGGTGAACCATGTGCTCACCGCAGGCCATAGCAAGTGCAGAAAGGTGTTTTTACGCGGCTGCGGATCGCCATTTTTATCCGCTTTGGCGGCGCCTAACAAGTGCAATTGGCGCTCGGCACGTGTCGCCGCCACATACAACACGCGCGCATCTTCATAAGCGGCACGGGTTTTGTCCAGGTCATTCAAATAGTCGTATGCCGTGACCACGGCGGTTTTACCCAGCGCGGCCTGCTGCCGTTTACGCGCCGCAGGCACATATGGCGCCGCGACCAGTTCGGTGGTGCCATGCGCGAGTGTCACTTCTTCCCAGATCACCAGCTTGGCGTCATCGGGCGGGTTGCCGCCATCCAGCCCGGGCAGGATCACGGTATCAAATTCCAGGCCTTTGGATTTATGGATCGTCATGAACTGCAAACTGGCATCGGCTTTGGCATCCGGCGCGGCGTAGAGCTTTTTCACATCTTCCGCCAGTGCTTGCGGGTTGAACTGATTGTGTTGTTCCAGTGCGGCGATGCGGGAAAAAAACGCCTGCACGTCCTGCACATCGTTTTCATTCCACAGGCATTGCGCACCGCCCAGCCGTAACCAGGTATTGTGCACCCAGCGGCTGACGCTCGCGCGCCCGCGCCATTCCAGCGCAGAGTGCATGACTTCTCTGAGATGGCGGGCACGCTGCTGGCCATCGTCACTCAGCCTGGCGAGTACGGCTTCATCGCTGAGCAGATGCATCACACTTCTATGACTGTCCTGGCCTATCAATGCATGCAGGTCTGCCAGCGTGAGACCACACCAGGGCGCACGCAGCAACGCCAGCCAGTGCACGCGGTCGGCGCGTTGATGCAAGGCATAGGTGAGGGTGAGCAAGTCCTGCACAATCTGGCGGTTGGCCAGTTCTTCGATCTCCACCGCCTGAAAACTTAATTCGCTGTGGTTACGGCGCATCTCGCTCACCAAAGCGTGCAGATGCCGGCGTGCGCGCACCAGTACGGCGATGGTGGCGTCCGGCTTATGCGCGCGCGTTTGCTGGATGATGCGTATGATCTGCTCGGCTTCCAGGTGACGGATATCGGCGGGCTCGTCATCGGCTTCAGCCACCGGGATCAATAGCGGGTGCACAAACACGCCTGCGCCCTCTGCTTCAGCCCTGGTCGCCACGAATGGCCGGTAAGCGATGGCGCCTTGTTGTGGTGCGTCCCTGGCGGGCAGCATGCCTTTAAATGTCTGGTTGATCCAGTCGACCACCTGCGGTCGCGAACGGTTATTGCGCCACAGTTTGAGCGACGTCAGCAGAATATCGCCTATGCCATAGACCGCGACATTGAGGAACAAACCGACATTGGCTTTGCGGAAGCGGTAAATCGACTGCATGGGGTCGCCTACGGCAAACAGGGTGCGCCCATCGCCGGGCAGCCAGCCGCGCGTCAGTGCCTTGAGCAGGTCTATCTGCATGGGGCTGGTATCCTGGAATTCATCGACCAACAAATGCTGGATACGGTAATCCAGGCGCATCGCCAGCTCAGTGGAAACACCGCCTTCGACCAGTGCGGCCAATGCCCGCTGCGCGATCTCGACAAAATCCACTTCGTTTTGCGCCTGAAAACATAGCCATAATTGCGCGGCGGCGATATTCAGTAGCTGGCTGAGTGCCTGGATCATGGCATCGTCTTCATTGTCCGGGTCTGGCAGCATGCGGATGCGGGCAATGCTGGCCTCGCTGTCGCTGTCGCTGTGTTGTGCCAGCCCGTCCAGTATCTCGGTCAGGGCTTCCTTGTAGGGTTTGGCTTCCTCAGTCGCTGGCAAACCCATGTTTTTGTCCAGCCGCTTGCGCAGGCCACCGCTGGCGGTCAGTAATAACTCGGTCAGCGCGCGCCAGCCGGGTAAGTCTTCAATACTTGCGCTGTATGGCTGTTGCCAATCCAGCAAGGCAGACATAGTGTGATCGGGTGGAAGCTGGCTGGCGGCGTAACGTGCGATCGGCATCAGCGCTGCCTGCAGGCGGGCAGGCAATGCCTGCGCTGCCTGCTGTAATTCACTCTCGATTAAATGTAACAATGCCAGCCTAGCCGCATCAGTTTGATTGCCAGTCTGGCTCAAATGCAGCCATTGCTCACGTTTCGAGAGCATCGCCATCAGCAGGCCTTCCAGCCTTGTCTGGTCGTTATCCATATAGCGCAATACCAGACGTACCGGCTCACCCAGCGTGGCCTCGTCCATGGTTTGCAGCGCTTGCCCGGCCGCTTCACGGTAATAGGCCCACGCATCTTCAGTGACCGCCGGTTGTGTACCGAAACGGCTTAATAAAGGCATTTGCCGCGCCAGGTTGGCGCACAGTGAGTCAATGGTGTAGATACGTAATCTGGCGGGTGTTTCCAGCAAATGCCAGTTGAGTTCGGCGGAGCGTTTAAGTGCCTGGAGGCCTAATTCAAAAGTGATCTGTTTGTGCGGCGCTTCTGGCAGCACGCCTGCCGCCGCGAGTTGCAGGCTATCGAGAATACGCGCGCGCATTTCAGAAGCCGCTTTATTAGTGAAGGTAATGGCGATGATTTCTTCTGGCGCCTGCACGGTTTGTAACAGCTTGAGCACGCGTTGTGTCAGCAACTCTGTTTTACCCGCGCCAGCCGGCGCTTCAACAATAAAGGATTCAATGTCTAAAGCGCGCTGGCGGTTAGCAGTATCGCTAGCCAGTGCCTGCTGCAAGTCATTATCCTGCATAGTCACACTCATGGCTGGTCACCATGATGCTTGTGCTCAAATTGCAGTTGCCGTTCAGGCAGGCGCAACAATGGCAACACATCGCAATAATCCAGATCCTGCTCTGACTCAAATACCACCGCGGCTTCGCCTGCTTTCAAGGCTAGGGCGGTTTGGGTGATCTGGCTGCGCCAGTGTTGCAATATCGAAGTCCAGTCGGGGAATGCTTGCGGATCAAACAATTTATTTTTTTCGTGATTAAATGCTTTGATACCAGTGACGATGTCATCTTCAGCCGCCACACCCGTGAATCCGCCATCTGTCAGCCGCAGTTTGCCAAAGCACACGGCAGCGATGTCCTCATCCTGCAAAATAAAAGCAGCATAGATAGGCAGCTGTGGTTCGGTGATTTTGTCACTGGCCCAGTTTTTATAATCCGGTGCGCTACCGGTTTTGTAGTCGATCACCACCAGTCGGCCATCCTCCAGCGTATCGACGCGGTCTATGATCAGGGTGACCTGTATGCCTTCGATCAGCGGCGTGAATTTTTCTTCTGTCAGCGTCACGTTAAATGCTTGCGGGCGTTCGCGTTCGACTTCCCATAACCAGGTCAATGCCAGTTTGCTCAGACGCTCGCTTTCCAGCTGGCAGAATACTTCTGAAAACGGCTGTGAAAATGCCTGGTTGAAATCAGCAATCACTGCGGTGGCGATCTGGTCGAGTTGTGTTTTGAGGGTTTCTGCCTGCACGGTGGGCCACGCGACAGACGGTTGTTGTGCCCAGAAGGTTGCCATCACGCGGTGGATCAGATCGCCGCGTTGCATGGCATCCAGGCCATTGTGCGGGGTTTCCAGTTTGCGGGCTTTTAAACGGTATTGGTAAAACGCCCAGGCTGGGCACAGCGCTTGCGCACGCAGTAAACCGGTGCCGCCGCTGACATGTTCGCCATCTTGCACTGCGGGTGCCTGATGGTCATCCAGCCATTGCCAGTCCTGGCTGCTGTGTTGCGCCAGCGTTTCGGCCAGGGTGGCCGCGCCTGGTGTAGCGGTGGTTTCCGGGATGGCCTGTATCAGCGGGCTGATGCGTAACAGCCGGTCACCCTCGCGGTCAGCATAGGAGAAAATCACTTGCCTGGCCGAACGCAGCAGACGCTGGTGGATCTGGCTGGCAAAGGCGATCTGCACTTCGCTGCTGGCGTTAGGCGTTGCCGCCTGGCGTTGCAACTCGGCGGGGATCAAGGCGTTGGTGCGTGATAACGGTGGCCACACATGGTCATTCATGCCCATTACCCACAGCCCGTCCAGCGGTTGGGCGGAGGCTTCCAGCATACCCATCAGGGTGATATTGGGCACCCGCACCGTTTGCGGCTGGAAAATCTGTGACTGGCACAATTGCAATAAGCGGTGCAGGGCAGACATGGCATCTATGCTGCCTAACCACGCATCCAGTGCGGCCAGCTGACTCAATACCCGCTGGAAGGATTGCACGCATTGATATTCGTGGCTGGACAAACTGCGCTCTCCCGGCCAATGGGTTGCTGCCAGCAACTGATTAAAACTGCTGACCCAGGCAGAAGGTAATTGTTTGCGCGGTGTTTGTTTTGCCTGAGTGAGCAGGGCATTCAAATCAGCGGCCAGCGCCGGACAAAGGATAGGGTGGATATCCTGCTGTCTGCGCTCGATAAAACGCAGAAAGGTCGAGGCTTTTACCTGCAAAGGTAGTTGCCTGCGCATCTCGGCATCGATTGCTGCACGCGGGTCGGCTTCATATTGTGCTTGCGACCAGTACACATTGCCCAGTAAGGCAGACAACTCGGTTTGTGTGAAAGGCGATTGCTGAAAAGCCAGCCTTAGCAAGCTGAGCGCCGTCTCTACCAGCGGCCAGCGGTTAAGGGCTAACCCTAGCGAAAATTCATAGCAACGCGGTGTTTCGGCATGTGCCGGGTGCAACGCCTCCCTGTGGAACGCATCGTCCAGCAGATGTGCCAGTGTGTCTCGCAAAGCATCCAGCTCAGGTACGACTATCGCCAGCCTGGCCTGGGGATTCGTGGCCAAATGTTGTTGCGCCCAGTACACGGCGGCGCGGCATTCGTCCATGGCTTCGGTAAACTGCATGCGCTTGACCTCATCCGCGGCGGCGCCCATATCAAAGGTGGTCACGCTGACGCCTTGCGTCTGCAATTCATTGATCAAAGCCTGTAAATGCGGGTTGATACGGTCAAATCCAGCCAGTTGTATATCGGCAGGCAAGTTGTAAGGGTGTTGCTGCAATTGTCCTGATTGCCAGGCCAGGTAACGCACACTTTCCAGGTAGCCACTCTGCCTGCACAAGGCCTGAAACTGCTGGCGCCATTGCATAAACTGGCGTGTCTCTTCAGTCGCCGTGTCCATGTCGATGCTGATGTTCCACTCGATCAGGTAGCGGTTGGCTTCCAGGGCGGCGCTGGCCAGGCCGTTGGTATTAAACAGCGCTGCAGCTTCGTGGCGGCTGAGGCTGGATTGAATGGCTTGTTCCCACAGCAATGCTTCCTGCGTTGCAGAGAGCATGCCCAGCGGCGCATCTGATACCGCAATCTGCCCGCATAAAATCGCGTGTTCAGTCAGCTGGTTCAGCCAGTCCTGCAAGGGGTAAACCTCGGGCGCCTCCCACTGTGACAAGCCTTGTTGCTGACTTTGTTGTTGCAGGGTCTGGCGGATGCCTTGTGCCAGGCGCGCGGAGGCGCATAAAATAATGCGTTTATTTGCTATGAGCTGGGAATGCATCCGGTGGAAAATTTAAGCGTAATGAATAAGTGGGTTGGCAGTTTCAGGCATGATGGGTTTGCTTGCGTCGCGGATGGCATATGGTTGCGCTCAAATGCGATACGGGCACACGATCACTGCGTAGCTGGTGCGTGGTGAATATCATTTCTTCAACTGATGATTTTCTCATGTAATATCAATCCTTAACGCTAGCTGATTCTAACAATATTTAATTAGGTGCATATCAAATATGGGGAAATTTATAAAAATAATATTTTGGCTGATCCTGTTTCCGGTGGTTTTTTTCACGCTGTATACCTGGGCATCGCTCAATTGGGTCTACTCCTACGGCGAGCGGATCGGTTATGTGCAAAAACTCTCTAACAAAGGCTGGGTGTGCAAAACTTGGGAAGGCGAACTGGTGCTGGTGACCATCCCCGGTACGCAAGCGGAAAAATTCCATTTCACGGTGCGTGACCCGGCGGTGGTACTGAGGGTGAACCAGCTGGCAGGCGAGCGGGCGAGGCTGTTATACAAAGAGCACAAAGGTGTGCCCTCCAGCTGTTTTGGCGAGACCAGCCACTATGTCTATGATGCGCAAGCGATTGAAGACGAGAAATAGGATTTCTGGTACCTGGTAAAACGCAAAATGCTCCCCAAAGGGAGCATTTTTATATGGTTAAATGAATACGTGGTTAAGCAATTAAACGCATAGGTTGCCTGGTGTCTGTTTCATCACCCTCTGTTTTGAACTGGTTCACTGACACCACCAGGGTATGCACCTGCTCCAGCATACTTTCTGCCGCGGCGGCAGCTTGTTCTACCAGTGCGGCATTTTGCTGGGTGGTTTCATCGATGGAAGTCATGGATTCATAGATTTGTTCCAGGCCGCTACTTTGCTGCATGGACGCCTCAGAAATCGCCTGTATGCTGTGTGATACCTGCTGCACAGCGCCGACGATCTCCTGCATGGTGTGCCCGGCCAGGCTGACCTGTTTGGCGCTGTCACTGGTTTGCGAGACAGAAGCGGCGATCAGTTCCTTGATCTCTTTGGCAGAAGCGGCAGAGCGTTTGGCCAGGTTGCGCACCTCACCGGCGACGACGGCAAAACCGCGTCCTTCTTCTCCCGCACGGGCAGCTTCCACGGCGGCATTCAATGCCAGGATATTGGTCTGGAAGGCAATGCTGTCGATCACGCCGGTGATCTGCTCGATTTGCGCCGAGGTGTGATTAATCGCCTGCATGGTGGTGGTCAGCGCACTGAAAGCCTCGCCGCCTTCCAGCGCCAGCTGGTTGGCCTGATTGGCCTGCTGATTCGCTTGCTGCGCATGATCAGCGGTCTGCTTGATGTTGCTGGTCAAGGTCTCCAGGTTGGTGGCGGTTTCCTGTAAGGCGTTAGCCTGGGTTTCAGTGCGGCGCGAAAGGTCGTTATTGCCTTTCTCGATCTCTGCCGCAGCGACCTGGATAGTCTCGGCAGCAATCTTCACGGTCTGGATAGGCGCGACCATACGTTGCAGGATATCCTGCGAACCCTGTAATGCTTCCCTGAAGTCGCCAGTGTGGGCGGTGACATCCACCAGGCTGTAAAGCTGGCCTTGCTGCGCCTCGCATGCAATCTCACGCGTGTCTTGCACCAGGCGGTTCACGGCATGAATGCAGGTGTTCAGGTTGTTGATCAATACCTTGAAATCGCCATGGAATTGATTATCGATAGGCGCAGGAATATCCCCGGCAGCAATGCGTTTCACACAATCAGCCGCCACGTTTAAAGGTGATACCACGGCGTCCAGTGTCTGGTTGATGCCGTGGATGATCTTGCGGAAATCACCGGCATGCGCTTCAATATCGACACGGGTATTCAATTGGCCTTGCTGGGCGTCAGAAGCCAGGTGGTGCACATCAGTGATCAGTTGATGGATGGCGCCTGCGCAATGTTGCAGGCTGATTTGCACCAGGTTGAAGTCACCGACAAAATGCGCTTCAATCTGGGTAGGGATATGACCAGCCGCCATTTCGTCCAGGTAACGCGCAGTGGTTTGCAACGGGTCTACCACTGCGTTCAGCGTCTGGTTAAAGCCAGCGACAATCTGCTTGAAATCACCGTGATGACGTGACACATCGGCGCGGATATTCAATTGCCCATTTTCCGCCGCGTGGGACAAAGTCTGCACATCTTCGATCAACAGTTTAAAGTTCTGGCGCACTTGCTCTATGCTTTGGTTGATATAGCTGCGCTGACCGGAAAATGCTTCCAGCGGCTGGTTAAAATCGCCTTCGCCAAACGCGGTGACAATCTGCAATGATTTCGTCTGCGCCAGAATATGCTCTTCCACCATGCGGTTGATGCCTTCGGTCAGTTGCTGGTAAGCGCCATTGAATTGCTGGCTGTCGATACGGTGATCGATCAGGCCTGCGCTGTGTTGCGTAGACATCGTATTCAGTGATTCGACAATGCGCTGAATAGTCGCTTGCATGCGCTGCATTTCCTGCAACAACCTGCCAGTTTCGTCATTGCGGATAGGGCCGTCATGCGCGATAAACTCCCCTTTAGCGATCTGGTGCGCCAGATGCAGGGCCTGATTTAGCGGGCGGGTGATCGAACGGGTCATTTTCCAGGCAATGCCTATCGCCATGATCACAGCAACCAGCAACGCGATTTCAATCTGTTTGTTGGCCCTGGCAATAGTGGTGGCGAACTGGCTGGAAGCCTCGGTGACGCCAGCGATGTTCATATCCATCAGCAACCTGAGCGAGTGGTTCAGTGGCTTGTCTGCGCCTTTTACGGTTGCGTCAATCTCGGTCACGCTCATGCCGCCATTTTTAAGCTCTTCACAACGGGCGATCGCGGCGCGGTAAGTAGCAAGGCCGAGTGCCATATTGCCCAGAATCTCTTCTTCCTGCTGGTTGATTTCGCCAGTCGCCTTATAAGCGGCGATGGCCTGCTCGATATCCTGCATACTGTTCTGGAACCTGCTGGCTTCACGGCCGCCACGTAACACATAGTTTTTAAAGTGGTGCACACCTTCGCTTAAACCCTTGCTGGCATTTTCAATCTGGGTACGTTTGACCAGGTTGGTGTTCTCAAAATGCTGCCAGGTTTGGTGGATCTGGTTAAAGCCGCGCCAGGCAATGGCAAAAATAAAAGCGGTAAACAGAATGAGCAATGCGTACCCTAAGAATAACCGGGTACCTACATTCAGGTGAGCAATGGATTTTTTCATGAATTCCTCTAGATAATGCTTGAATAACCAGCAACTGGCGTTGCCTTAACTATGTGGCGTTTGAGCAGCACACATGTGAATTACGCATGAAAAACCCATAACTGAAGGCTAAAATAAAAGCTTCACAAAACCTTCATATAACGATGCATGGATTTGAATGAATTTTGAGGAGAAATCGAGAACCGTTGTATGATGTGCAGGCTGAAATGAACAAGAGCAGGGGTGACCCTGAATAGAGTTATTAATCAATGGCAGAGCACAAAAACTACATTACGCCGGAAGGCTACGCCGCGATGGAGAAAGAGTTTCAATACCTCATCAAGGTTGATAGACCGGAAGTGGTGCGTGTTGTGAGCTGGGCGGCGGGCAATGGTGACCGTAGTGAAAACGGCGACTATATTTACGGCAAAAAGCGCCTGCGCCAAATTGATTCGCGCATACGCTTTCTGACCAAGCGCATGGATGCCGCCGAAATCGTGTATAGCCGCACGCAAACCAACACCGAAAAAGTATTTTTTGGCGCCTGGGTGACCTTGTTCAACCTGGATGATGACAGTGAAATGATCATCCGCATTGTCGGTCAGGATGAGCTGGACCCTGCACAAGGTTATATTTCGTGGGTAGCGCCTATGGCGAAAGCCTTATTGGGTAAAAACCTCGGCGATGCAGTACGTGTGGTCACGCCTGCCGCCGAAACTGAATACGAAATCATAGATATCCGCTATGAATAAATGCCTGACTGCGTGATTTGGAACTAAAATAGACTTCAGTCTCTCTATATTGCCACGATGAAAAAACGTCTTTGTATTTTCCTGATCTGCTGGTTGCCATGCTTTGTCATGGCCGCTAGCGTCATGTCTATGCAAATGATGCTGTCGCAATTATCTTTAGAGACACAGCAGGCAGCAGCGCATGCGCACGATGCGCAGGCCATGAGTGAGATGCCTTGCCATGAGCACCAGTCTGCGCATAGTTCTGAAACAGCCAATGAAACAAGCACAACTCAGATCCACCACTGCGATGTCTGCGGATTTTGCGCGATCAGCGGTGGTGTTGCGCATTTTCACGCACTTTCCAATCTGCCACTGTTAGCGCTGAGTTCGGCTGCGCCATTGTTTATGGGCGCACCGGTACATTCCCAAACTTATCCTCCCGCCATCAAACCACCCATATTCAGTTAGCACGCAGGACAAATCCGTCTGTCGATTTGTCCGCATCGTTATTACGCTTTGCTCTAAAGCGTTTTTGCTAAGTTGAATATGGAGGGCTTATGTCCAAGCAATACACCATTGCACCTTTTTCTGTTTTCTCACTGGGCGCCTTCTTTTTAAGCCAGTTAGTTTTGCCAGCACAAGCGGCGGCACTGATGGGTTTTGAAGATAGCGCCATGCTGATGACCGAAATCGGTCGCTATAACCAGGAGTGGATGTTGAACTACTCGCCCGCACTCGGGCATGCCATTGGCGTGGAGCAGATGCGTATGTCGGGTAAAGGCGAGCGGGCGACCAACATCACTGGGATCAATTACACCGGCTTGATCAAACGCTGGAACCTGCCAGCTGCACAAGCCAATATCTGGTTCAACGGCAGTGTGGGGGAGGCCAAAGGCCAGTACGATGGCTTTGCCTATACCCCCAGCCTGCAGTTTGATATGGAATCGACCCGTCTGTATTTTCTGGCCAAGGCCCGCATGATACGTGCGCCTGGCATGAACTACGACACGGCGGCAGTCCAGGCCGGGTTTTCATTTTATGAAACCGGCTTTGACCAGACACAACCATGGTTTGTGATCGAAGCCAAAACCATGCGCAATAACGACCCTGGCCTGCAGGTCACGCCCGCACTGCGCCTGATCAACAAAAACTACTTTCTCGAATTTGGTGTAACCAATCCATGGCAGGGAGAAGGCTTTGCGCCTCGCCTGAATGCCATGTTTGTGTTTTAACCAGCTTATTTAAAAGGATTTTACGATGAAAAGATTACTGATTACCCTGATGTTATCTGCCATGGCACCGGCCGCTTTTGCGGTGACAACCATTAAAGCCGAGGTCAATGGCATGGTGTGCGCGTTTTGTGCCAAAGGCATAGAGAAAAAGCTCAAGGCATTGCCGGAAGGGCAGGGCACTTTTGTGGATTTAAAAAGCCGCGTGGTGGCCTTGCAGCTGAAAGACGCAAAAGATGTCTCCGATGAAGCGTTTAACAAGGTCATTCAGGATGCCGGATATTCGGTCAGCAAAGTAGAGCGGGTGAGCCTGACCCTGGCTGAGATTCAAGCGCAAGTGGCGAATGCCGGGAAAGCAGGCGGCAAGTGATGGCGGCTGAAATGCATAGGTTGCAGGCGACCAAGCGGCTCAATCTGTTATCGCTATTCACCAGTGGCTCAACCTTGATTTGTTGTGCATTGCCAGCTGCGATGGTGGCGATTGGCTCGGTGGCAACGCTGACCAGTTTGATCAGCCAGTTTCCGCAGCTGATCTGGATCAGTGAGCATAAACCACTCGTGTTTAGTCTGGCAGGGGCGATGTTGCTGGTGGCTGGCTGGTTGCAATGGCAGGCACGCCTGCTGCCTTGCCCGGCAGACCCGGCATTAGCGGCCTTGTGTAAAAGAACGCGTCAACAAAGCCTGTGGGTGTATGTGTTTTCCGTGGTTTTGTTTGTGACCGGCGCATTCTTTGCGTTTGTTGCACCTTTACTGATTGATTAACTCCTGCCTGTCCGCGGTGACTGTTTATCAGTCATCGGGTCTCACGTGTGATAAAAAAAGCCGACCTCAGGTCGGCTTTTTGCTGTCTGAAAGATTTATTTCGGTGCAGCCGGATCAGGTTCGGCGACAAAAATCTCTACCCGGCGATTTTTTGCACGGTTAGCGGCAGTGTCATTGGCTGCAACCGGCTCATGCGATCCGCGTCCGTCTATCGTGATGCGGCTGGTAGCCACGCCGCGCTCAGACAAATATCTGCGGGCACTGGCAGCGCGATTCACTGACAATGGATCATTCACGGCATCCGAGCCGCTGTTGTCGGTATGGCCAACGATGGTCACGCGTGCCACCTGGTTACTTTGCAAGCCGGTCGCGAATTTATCGAGGATAGGACGGAAGTTCGGTTTGATATCAGACTTGCCGCTATCAAACGAAATATCGCTAGGGATCTCCAGTTTGAGCTGATTGTCACTGGTTTTGGTCACGGCGACACCAGTGCCTGCAGTCGCCTGTTCCATCTCCTGTCTTTGCGCTTCCATTTTTTTAGACCAGATATTGCCCGCGATAGCCCCTGCGCCTGCACCCACTGCTGCACCGATCGCAGCACCCTTGCCACCATCGGCGATGGCACCGATAACGCCACCAGCTGCTGCGCCTATACCGGCGCCTTTGGCCGTGCCTTTCTGGGTTTCGCTCATGTTGGCGCAACCGGACAGGCCGATTGCGGCTGTCAATAATGAAACCGTCAGTATGTTGTTATGCATTATTTTCCTCCTGAAAAAAGTTTTTTGTAACTCTCATTGGTCAGGAATGCGCACGCGAAGTTCAGTCATCTGACCCCACTAAGCGAATTTTTTTGCATCCACCTAGTCACATTTTTATGCCAGTAAAAAGCTTTTTTATTTATTGCGAATAATAATGATTCGTATTTATAATGATTAAAAGAACAATTCTGTCTGGTTTCCAGCCTGCACACATTCAGCGATTGAAAGGCGATACATGCACTCCATCCTTCAGAAAAATGGTTTAAGACTGGCAGCGAGCTACGGTTGGCGCACGCTGGGCTATATAGTGTGCGCCCTCGGCGCTGTGTTTCTGTTGCATGAAGCCTGGCAAATGATCGCTAGCCAGCCCACCTTGCGCATCGCCCTGGGCTCTGGGTCTATTGCGGCACTGGCCACTGCGCTAGGCGTGGTGCCTATGTTAGTCACCCGTGCGCCGGGTCGTCGTGTGCATGACACTTTGCTGGGCTTTGGCGCAGGCGTCATGCTGGCTGCGACCTGTTTCTCACTGATAGTACCTGCACTGGATGTAGCCCAGACACAGGGCATGGGCCGCTGGGGCGCCTCTATGCTGACGGGGGCGGGGATATTGTTGGGGGCAGGCTGCCTGATGTTGCTGGAGCGCAAGTTACCACACCAGCATTTCTTCGGTGGCGCCGGGACGGAAAGTGCGCAACGCATCCGCAGGCTTTGGTTGTTCGTGTTTGCAATCGTGCTGCATAACATTCCGGAAGGGCTTGCCATAGGCGTATCCGCCGCCGGGAATGACGCTGCACGTGCCGCTGCGTTAGCCACCGGCATTGCCATACAGGATGTGCCTGAAGGACTGGTCGTCGCACTTGCGTTGAGCAGTGTCGGTATGGGTAAATGGAAATCAGCACTACTGGGCGCGGCATCCGGCCTGGTTGAACCCGTTGCCGCCGTATTAGGCGCAGCGGTATTGATTTACAGCCAGCCCCTGTTGCCGTGGGGGCTGGCGTTTGCCGCCGGCGCCATGCTGTTCGTGGTCAGTCATGAGGTGATCCCGGAATCACACAGGCAGGGGCACGAGCTGTTTGCAACTACCGGTTTGCTGGTGGGTTTTGTGCTGATGATGATGCTGGACACCGCGTTGGCGTAAATCCACAAACGGTATGATGCAAGCACACACAAGTAGCGATACCCATATCTGCGACACATGGAAAGCGCTGATCCGTGAGGGCAATGCGCATTTTCACGAGCATGCTTACATACAGGCGCTCGCCTGCTACGAACATGCCCGCAGCATGCTGTTACAACATTTTAAAGATTGGGATACGCCGGATAACGCCGTGGCGGCACTGGTGGTTAGTTATCTCAACCTGGCCGACACCCAGCAGCGCCTTGGCCGCAGGGGTGAGGCGGCTGACACCTTGTGTATGGCGCACGAGCGGCTGGTGATATGCAGCTGTCATCCGGGCGCCGAGCCTGCACTGCGCGAAGCCGCCTGCCGCCATCAACGCGAGACCTACACCGCACTCACGCAGTTTGCGCATTTGCAGGGTGATGCAAGCGTCTTTCTGCTGGTGGAGGCTTGCCTTGCGCGTACCCAACCTCACATGCAGATGACGCCTGAAAGCAGGCTACACCCATCCCGCGTACATTGATTTTTATACTCCACACAAAAAGGAAATACCATGCCGCACAGCCTGCCACCTCTTCCATATGCCGTGAATGCGCTTGAACCGCACATCGATACGCAGACCATGGAGATCCACCATCAGCGCCATCATCAGACCTATATCAATAACCTGAATAACGCACTGGCGGGTACTGGCCTGGAAGAGGAACCGGTTGAGCAGCTACTGCGCCGTTTTGATAGCCTGCCTGAAAAGTTGCAGACCGCAGTGCGCAACCAGGGCGGTGGTCACGCCAACCACACCTTGTTCTGGAGTGTGATGACACCGGCATTCGATGGCCAGCCCAGCGCTGATTTACTCGCTGCCATCGACCGTGACCTTGGCGGTTTGGAGGCGTTTAAAACCGCATTTACACAAGCAGCGATCAGCCGTTTTGGCAGTGGCTGGGCCTGGCTCAGCGTGAATCCGCAAGGCAAACTCATCGTTGAAAGCAGTGGCAACCAGGATAGCCCGTTGATGCATGGCAATACACCCATCCTGGGCCTGGATGTTTGGGAACACGCTTATTACCTGCGCTACCAGAATAAACGCCCTGAATATATCGCTGCGTTTTACCACGTGGTTAACTGGGCCGAAGTAGAACGTCGCTGGCTTGAGGCTAGCAAGGCTTAAGCCACGCATTGGCGACTGGTGGTTTATGCCAGTCGCTGCATGGGCAGGCCTCTGTTTTTTAAATAATTTAGAACAGAAGTCTGTCGCTACAATGTCATGCAAATCATGATAAGCGACTGAAAATGCATGATTTTTAGACGATGAGTTGGGATATCCATGCGTATAATCGCAGCTTGACTCAAATAATCAGGCAATCTGTCATTGAATTTTCTGTGGGGTATGACAGTCACTCATCCAGTGACGCGTTCAACTCAAACAGATTTTCAGGCATTAAAAAAGTACACATGAATCCCCCCATCATTCTGGATATTGAAGCTTCTGGCTTTGGCGTAGGCAGCTACCCGATTGAAATCGGCTATATCGACGCGGCAGGCGCAATGTGGAGTGCACAGGTACAGCCACATGCCGAATGGGAGCACTGGGATCACGAAGCCGAAAAACTGCATCAGCAATCCCGCCAGGAACTGGTGCAGCACGGGCAAACCGCCCGTGCGATCGCCATGCACCTGAATAAAACATTCGCCGGCCAAACCTTGTATACCGATGGCTGGTACCAGGATTTCGTCTGGTTGCACAGTTTGTACGAAGTGGCTGGCATGAGCCCGGCTTTCAAACTCGAAGATCTCAGTGTCTTGCTCACCGCCGAGCAAAAAACGGTCTGGCATGACACCAAACAGGGTATTCGTGAAGCGTTCGGCTTACAACAGCACCGCGCGGCCATTGATGCCAAAGCCTTGCAACTGACCTGGTTAAAAACCATGGAAATGACGACTGCCTTCGCCAGCTAGTTTCGCGACAAACAGGCGGTGGTTACCAGCGCTTCAGGTACACTATCCCGCTATATCCGAGTTCCCTGTTTAACAGCATCGTTTACACCAGTCATGTCTTCCCCAAGTTTACCTGTGCCCCATTGGGATATCTTTTGCCGTGTGGTCGATAATTTCGGCGACATTGGTGTCAGCTGGCGCATGGCGCATCAGCTGGCGCATGAGCATGCGATTCATATCCGGCTGTGGGTGGATGATATCGCCTTGGCCAGACGGTTTTCTGGCAGCGGCCATCCTTTGGTCACCTTGATGCACTGGACGGAAGACTCCCGTTTTTCACAGCCAGCAGAAGTGGTGATTGAAACCTTTAGCTGCGGCCTGCCTGATAGCTATCAACAGGCTATGTCAGCAGATACACTCTGGCTGAATATCGATTACTTATCCGCCGAAGCATGGGTGCAGGGCTTTCATGGCAGGCCATCTCCGCAAGCCAATGGGCGCATACGCTATTTCTTTTACCCTGGTTTTAACCCGCAGACTGGCGGCTTGCTGCGCGAGCAGTTTCTGCCTGCACTAGCGTTGCAGGCTGCGCAATCGCCAGCCGCTGCCTGGCAGCAATTGGCTTTGCCAGCCATGCCACAAGCCATCAACGTTTCATTGTTTTGCTATGCACATGCACCGGTCAAGGCATTGCTGACTTCCCTGGCTGATTCTCCGCAAGCTGTGCGCTTAATTGTGCCAGAGAGTGTGGCGCCGCTAGTCGCACAAACTTTGGGTGAGAAAACGTTAGAGGCAGGCCAGAGCCTGCAACATCAGCAGTGCACGATAGTAGTTATCCCATTTTTATCCCAAAGCGACTATGACCTGTTGTTGTCGCTGTGTGACTTGAATTTTGTGCGCGGTGAGGATAGCTGGATACGCGCGATCTGGGCGGCCAAACCCATGGTCTGGTTACCCTATCAGCAATCTGAAAATACACACCTGGAAAAGCTGGCAGCCTTTGTGCAGCATTACCTGGCATCAGCAAATGATGAGGTGAACGCCGCACTGCAACCATTGATGCAAGCTTGGGCGACAGGGGAGTGGTCTGCCGAGCATTGGCATACCTTTATCACGCATCGTGACAGTATTTCGCAGCATGCACGTCACTATGCGGACCAGTTATCTGAGCAGCCAGACCTTACCACTAACTTGGTGATTTTTATTGAGAAATTGCGCGCAAATCGGGTATAATGCGCCGCTTTATTATCCACAAATTCTATTTAAAGGCTCTAGTATGAAAATCGCTCAGGACTTACGCGTAGGCAACGTGATCATGATTGGTAATGATCCTATGGTTGTTGTGAAAGCCGAATACAACAAATCCGGCCGTAACTCAGCGGTCGTGAAGATGAAAATGAAAAACCTGTTGACTGACGCGCCAAGCGAAAACGTTTATGCAGCGCAGGACAAGTTTGACGTGATCGTACTGGAAAAGAAAGAAGTGACTTTCTCTTACTTTGCTGACCCGACCTATGTGTTTATGGATGCAGAGTACAACCAATATGACGTAGATGCAGAATTCATGGAAGATGCGCTGCCATACCTGGAAGACGGCATGCCCTGTGAAGTGCGTTTCTACGACGGCAAAGCGATTTCCATTGAACTGCCAACCACAGTGGTGCGTGAAATCACTTACACCGAGCCAGCAGTCAAAGGCGATACTTCAGGTAAAGTTATGAAACCAGCGAAAATCGCTTCCGGTTTTGAAATCCCGGTGCCATTGTTCGTTAGCCAGGGTGACAGGATCGAAATCGATACCCGTACTGGCGAATATCGTAACCGCGTGATGAAGTAATCGCAACGTTTACCCAGCATTAAAAGAAACCCCAGGCGAGCCTGGGGTTTTTTGTTGCCTGCCAGCAGTGTATTTTGTGATGTTAGTGATAGATGTTTAGGGAAATGTTGCGTCAATTTTTGGGAAAGATTCACTGTTGATAATGATTTTTTTCACTGACAATCGCTGACAGCTTTACATCATCTCACTCTCAGGAGGGTTGCAATGCGTCATCAGCTTGTCAGCAATAAACGAGTCATGGTCATGTGTCTGCTGAGCTTGATCGGGCTCACTGTGAGTTCGGTGCCGGCGGCTGAGACTGACGCACGTTCGCTGAAACATCCGCTGGTTGGATACTGGGAATCAACAGTCCGCGAGACAGGTTGTCTGGAAACTTACTGGTTCAAAGAAGACGGCACGGCAGTGTTGACCAGTGGCGATGAGCAACTGGAAGCGCGCTATGAGGTCACCCCGCAGCCGGATGCACAAGGGTTTTTTAAACTCACTCATCGCGTCACCTTAAGCAATAAAGGTCTGGACTGTACCCGGCAAACTTCTGAGATCAACACCGAGCAAACCAGCTATGTGCTTTTCCAGCCGGATGGGCGCAGCTTTATTGCCTGTGACGATGACGATCCGTCACTGGAGGCCTGCTTTGGCCCGCTGGAGTTAAAGAATAATGCAAGCAGAAGCCTGCCCTGAGATTGAAGCGCAGTCGCTGCATGTGGCAATCAAGAATACTATTGCTCAGGCGTATCATGCCTGTCATGGTGGTATGCCTGGGGTTAACCACGGGCCATTCGACCCAGGCTCTGATTCATGGGCTGACGTTCCCCGGCATGGCGATTTCCACCGTCAAGTTGAGTATCCAGCATGCACATTTTCTGCAGTCAGTAGAGAAGTGGGAATACTACGACTCGATCTGTAGCGCTGTCATTGTCGGCCGCAAGCCGCTCACACTGCTCACCGCCGCACATTGTCTGAAAGAAGTTCGGCTGACCGGCCCCACGGATTTGCCCATGCTATCCATCGCGCAGCCGGAATTGTTAGGTATTGAAGATATTCGCCTCAAGCAGGCTTTTTACCGGCCCTTCGATAAAGTATCAGAAGACTTGACCCAGGATGTAGCCGTGCTGGTGTTCGACGCGAAAGTGCTGAGCCCGATACAACCTGTGCGCATCCGTCTGGATGATCGTTTGCCTGAGATGCTGATGATCTGCGGTTACGGACGTGGCTATGGCGAAGCAGACACCAGGCACCCTCGCTGCGGCGAGCGTAAGCCCGTGCGCGATCTATCTGATTTCTACCAGGTGTTACCGAAAGCCTATCGCGAGATGGATGAGATGTTGCATTTGCAGGCGCAGACACAATTCGCCTATACGCAGGAACTGGTGCATGCAGAAAAAGCGCTGCTGGCTGTCAATCGGCTGAATGAGATGGATCAGTATGACCATACTATCGCCATGCCAACGGTAGGCGACTCGGGCGGCCCCTGGCTGGTGCTGAATGCGCGCGGAGAATATGAATTGCTGGGGATCACCAGTCTGGTAGAGCGCTTTTATAACCCTAGCCCACACTGGCCTTTTTTCCAAAAACAGGTACCGCTGTCTGAGTACCCATACATCGCTTATGGCTTGCGCCTGAGCCATCCGGAAGTGTTAGGCTTTTTGCAATACGCGTTGCATAGCGGCGCCGACATACAATTTACTTCGGCACCGCTATATCCATATGGTAGCCAGCACTGATTGTGACTAGTGCCGGGCCTGGTAAACGCCTTAAGCGTTCAGTTTGCTATCGATCTTTTTCTCTGCCGCGAGCCAGTGATCAGCGCTAGGGCCGCTGAAGCCATGTTGTTCGGCAATGTAATAGGCTGCCACTTCAATCATCTGCAGGCGGTCTGCGCTGGTGACAATCGAAGGTGAACTGCTTTTTTTGCTACTGGTGGTTGTCTTGCTCGCAGTTTTTTTGGCTGCTGGTTTGGATGCGGCGGCTTTAGGTGCAGCTGCTTTTTTGGCGACAGGTTTTTTAATACCGTTGTCAGTGGGTTTGCTGGTGGCCATCATATCTCCTTGATCTAGAGTGGAATAAAGGGATGAGGCTTGTGGCCTCATGTGGATTATCTTATTAAAAAATAACACTTGCCGTCAAGCCGTTAAATGAGCAGACTCTGAATTTAATGACTAGTTCGCCACTCCATTTGGGATTATTTCCTTTTCAAGCCAGGTGATTTATGGTGTAGTGCTTGCGCACCCGCAATAATAAGGACATCCATGTATAAAAAGGCCCTGACCTCACTCACCATCTTGTTTTTTATGATGGGGTTTATCACTTGTCTGAACGATATCCTGGTGCCATACCTGAAAGCGATTTTTTCGCTGAGCTATAGTCAGGCGGCTTTGGTCCAGTTCTGTTTTTTCGCGGCTTACGGGCTGACGTCTATTCCATTCAGCAAATTGATCGAGCGTGTCGGCTACCAGAAAGGCATGGTGATCGGCTTTGCATTAGCCGCATTAGGTTGCCTGCTGTTTTACCCGGCGGTCATATTGCATACCTATCCACTTTTCCTAGGTGCATTGTTCGTGCTGGCGTCCGGCATCGTGCTGCTACAAGTGGCGGCTAATCCCTGTGTGTCTGTCATCGGCCCCAAAGAAACGGCTTCTTCGCGCCTGACTATGGCGCAGGCATTTAACTCGCTGGGCACGTTTATCGCGCCGTTGTTCGGGGCCTACTTCATCCTGTCTGCGATGACGAACTCCTCACATGCCGAAGGCGTGGTCTATCCCTATTTCTTTATTGCGTTTGTGCTGATCATCATTGCGCTGGTGCTTTCGCGCATTAACCTGACCGGCCTTGAAAGCACAACCGCAGATGAAAGCGGCTGGCTGGAAGTATTAAAAGAAAAAGGCTTGTTACTGGGGGTGATCGGTATATTCGCCTATGTCGGTGCTGAAGTCGCCATCGGCAGCTTTCTGGTCAATTATGTGATGGATATCAGCCAGGTCACAGAAACCCAGGCTGCGCCTCTGGTCGCCTTTTATTGGGGTGGCGCTATGGTCGGGCGTTTCCTCGGTATTTTCACCCTGAAAGCATTTGCGCCAGCACGCGTGCTGATGACCCATGCGTTGCTTGCTGTGATCCTGATACTGATCTCCATGCAAACTTCAGGCACGCTGGCGATAGGCAGCATGGTGTTGGTCGGTCTTTGTAATTCGATTATGTTCCCAACGATATTTACTCTGGGTATCAAAGGCCTGAAAGCCGGGCAGGAGAAGAAGGGCTCGGGCTTACTGGCCACGGCCATTTTAGGGGGCGCGATCGTGCCTTTATTGACTGGCTTGCTGGCTGACCGCCTGGGCTTGCACCATGCGTTTATCCTGCCGGTGATCTGTTATGTGTACATTGCCTGGCTGGGCTTTAAAAACCTGACACAACGCGCAGGATAATGTTTTCAATCATGCTGGGGTGTCGCAGGCAGTTTTTTTCTACCGCCATATAATCTTCCACCCCAACCACGAACCGTGATCCAGCCTATGCCCAGTAACCAGGCGAGAGATATTATAAAGCTTGTGATATCCTCAGGCGCGCCGCAACGTTGATGATCCAGGCAGGTTGGTGTGATGAAAATGGCCGAGCAGACACTGATGATCAAGGTATACAACACCCAGTATGCTGCGATGACTAAAAACCTGCGCCATGCTGAGGGATACAGGTAGGGATCATTTTTGGGTGGGCGCTCAGTCAGGACTTCGTAGCTGGGCAGCCCTTGTGGATCTTTGTGTACGACGATTGAATGCATAAGTACATCATGTACCGCTTGATACCTTGAGGTTGTCAGTACGAAAATAAACGAGAACCAGCCTAATAACGTTTTTACAATAAAGCGGGCAGTAGCGGCCACAATATTGATCCTGGTCAGGCCATCCATGCGTGTCACGCGTATGCCCATGAGATGATGCCCTATCGTGCCTCCGGTGAAGGTCACTAACATGGGGTCCAGGATCAAGATTGGTAAAACAATCAGCAGTACCTTGCCCGTGACCGTTGAAACGCCCATCTTGCTACCAATCCAGATACTCAAGAAGATGACGAGTATGGTGAATGTCCAATCGATCAGGACAGCACGTACTCTTTTTATCAGACGCGGGTAAGTGATTGCAGCCATGGGATAGTCTAAAAAATATTTTTAAAATTTATTGTTTTAAAATTTTTTATAGTGATAAAGCCGTTTTACAACTGAATCAGGGCTGGAATGTCCAGCAATGCCCAAGCAAAGCAGCATGCAGCTCATAGCAGATTAAGCTGAAGTCCCGCCCACCGTCAATCCATCAATCTTCAATGTAGGCTGCCCTACACCTACCGGCACACTCTGGCCCTCTTTACCGCACGTGCCTACGCCGCTATCCAGTGACATATCGTTGCCTATCATGCTGACTTTGGTCAGTACATCAGGACCGTTACCGATCAGGGTCGCACCTTTGACCGGGTAGGTGATCTTGCCATCTTCGATCATATACGCTTCAGCGGCGCTGAATACGAATTTGCCGCTGGTGATATCGACCTGGCCACCGCCAAAGTTGGCTGCATACAGGCCTTTTTTCACTGACTTGATAATCTCTTGCGGGTCTTTGTTGCCGTTGAGCATATAGGTGTTGGTCATGCGTGGCATTGGAATGTGCGCATAGCTTTCTCGACGTGCGTTGCCGGTCAGGCCCATACCCATCAGGCGGGCATTGAGCGTATCCTGGATATAACCGCGCAGGATGCCGTCTTCGATCAACACGGTGTTTTGTGGTGCATTGCCTTCGTCGTCCATGGTCAATGAACCGCGGCGATTGGCAATGGTGCCGTCATCAACAATGGTGATGCCTTTGGCAGCGACCTGCTGGCCTATCATGTTACTGAATGCGCTGCTGCCTTTGCGGTTGAAATCGCCTTCCAGGCCATGACCAATCGCTTCATGCAGCAAAATGCCTGGCCAGCCGCTGCCAAGTACCACGGTCATGCTGCCAGCCGGAGCAGGGCGAGCATCCAGGTTCACCAATGCCTGATGCACAGCTTTTTGCGCATAATCCTGCAGGATTTCATCGGTGAAATAGCTGTAATCAAACCGGCCACCACCGCCACTGCTGCCTTGTTCACGGCGGCCATTGTGTTCGGCGATCACTTGCAATGACAAACGGACCAGCGGGCGCACATCGCCTGCCATCACGCCATCACTACGCGCGACCATCACTACTTCATACTCAGCCGCAATAGATGCCATGACTTGCGTCACGCGCGGGTCTTGCGCTTTGGCATAACGCTCCAGTTTTTCCAGCAGTTTGACCTTGGCATCGGCACTCAAACTTGCAATCGGGTCTTGCGGCAAGTAGAGCGGGGCATGGCTACGGGTTAATATGCTGTGGCCAGTTTTTTCTTGCCCCAGACTCGCAATGGCGCGTGTCGCCTGTGCCGCTTGTTGCAAGGCATCCAGATGGATATCATCCGAATAGGCAAACGCCGTTTTTTCACCACTGACCGCACGCACGCCCACGCCCTGGTCAATATTAAAACTGCCGGATTTGACCTGGCCTTCTTCAAGCCCCCACGACTCGCTACGACTGTACTGGAAGTACAGGTCGGCATAATCAATATTGTGCGTCATCATGCCAGACAGGACTTTGCTCAAGGCGTCCTGATCCAGCCCGGCAGGGCGGAGGAGCATGTCATTGGCAGTAGTGAGTAGCGTTTGCATAGTGGTCAACTTATTAATACGTCATTGTTTGAAGTGTTTTCATGAAAAGAGTGCCAGCATGGCACTCAGCATTTTCATGAAATAGTGGTAATGGTTTTGTGTTTCAGCGCCGGTAAGCTCTGACGCAGGTTCTTGATATAGTTGCGGTTGATATTGGCAATTACAATCCCCGAGCCGCGTGGCAATCTGTCCAGTACTACGCCCCATGGGTCGACTATCATGCTGTTGCCGTGGGTTTCACGACCAGAAAGGTGGTAACCACCTTGCGCCGAGGCAACCACATAACAGAGGTTTTCAATGGCGCGGGCACGCACTAGCGTTTCCCAGTGCGCTTTGCCGGTGGTTTCGGTGAATGCGGAAGGCACGACGATCATATCCACCTCACCCATGGCGCGGTAAAGTTCGGGGAAGCGCAAGTCATAGCAGATCGACAGCCCGATGCGGCCATAAGGCGTATCGATAGCGACCACGCTGTCACCAGGTTCTATGGTGTTTTCTTCATGGTAGTGCTCGGTACCCATGTCCAGGCCAAACAGGTGGATCTTGTCGTAACGGGCGACTTGTTCACCTTTTTCGTTATAGACCAGGCAGCTGTTACGGATCTTTTTGGCGTGGTTGCTTTGCATAGGCACTGATCCGGCAATGATCCATAGCTTGAACGCTTTGGCCGTTTTGCTTAGAAACTGCTGGATAGGGCCGTCATTCGGCTTTTCGCTGATGGCGACCTTGTCTGTATCTTTCAGGCCCATGATGCAAAAGTATTCGGGTAACACAACCAGTTTGGCGCCAGCCTTGACTGCCATTTCTATCAGGCGTTTGGCTTCCACCAGGTTGGCTGCCACATTCGGGCTGGAGGCCATCTGAATGGCGGCCACTTTAACGATATCGTCTTTTGCTGCGGATTTCAGTTTTTTTGTTTTATTGTCTGCCATGGCATATTTTCCGTTGAAACTAGAATGAATGTGTTAACTGCATCCAGTGTGACATCACTGTATGCTTTTTAAGGGTTGAACAGGCTGTTTAGTTGGTTCTGCTTTATCAATATCCACTTCTTGCGGGTTATCCCAGGTGCCGGTGATCATATATTCACTGGAGCTGATTTTATTCAATGGGTCTTTTAACAGCTTTTGCGCGATAAAGGCCGCAACACCCACAATAGGCCCGCCTGCCAGTGCAGCCAGGGAAACCGAATCACTGATATGCGGGATCACTTTCACTTTCAGGCGCTGGGTTTCCGTTTTTAGATTGGTTTCACCTTTGAGCCTTGCTTCGGCCGCTGGGCCAGTCATAAACAGGTCATCGCTGTGCAAGATGCCATCACGGATATTAGCGGTAGAAGTGATTTTATCAAACGCAAAGCCCTGGCTGAACAAATCACGGAAATCCAGCGTCAAGCGGCGTGGCAGGCTCTGCAAGCTCAACAAGCCCAGCAAACGGCCTACGCCTGGCTGCACTTTGAGGATCTGCCCTTTTTCGAGCTGCATGCTGAAGTTGCCATCCAGCCGCTCCACCGCAAATTGATGCGGGCTACCCGGCCAGCCGATCTGGCCAGCGATCTCGCCCGTGCCACCTTTGACCATCTCGCCGCCAGGCTGGAAGCGTTGCAGGGTCTTGCCCAGGTTGCTGGAGGTCAAGTTGAATTTGAGACTGGTCTGCGGGTTACGTACAGAGTTACGCCAGGTGCCATCAGCAGTCAGCTGGCTATCCGGGTTGTTGAGGTTCATTTTCTGGATCACCCAGTTTTCAGCACTGTTGTAGGCTTTGATATCCAGGCTGCCGAGTTGCTTGTCGCCAAACTGGAACTCCTGTGCAGAGATTTCCACCTCAGGATAGGTCATATTCAGCCGACGCACTTCGCCGGGGGCGGCGGGTGTGTTGTCGGTATCCATACTGCGCGGTACGCGCAGGTAACTCAATTTGGCAATCAGCTTGTTATTCGGTTTCGCGCTGATCCAGTCTGCGTCTCCCGCCAGTTCCTGGCTCTGGATAGACATTTTCAGGCGTTCCTGGTCTGGTGTGATACTCAGTTTAATCTGGTGCAGGTTGCGGTCAAACACTTGCAGGGTGCCAGCACTCAGATCTATGCGATTGAGCGGGATACTCATGGGCTGCGCGGGCTCCGTACCTGCGCCTGTGGTTTGCCCTGTGTAGGCCAGCCATTCGTCTACGTTGAGTTTCTGGAAATCTGCCCGCAGGTTAATGCCATCACCAGAAGGCTGACGTGGCGGCGTATTGACCGAGATTTCACCGGCACTGATCTTCGGTTCTGGCGCGCCGGTCGTGCGTAACAAGTTGGCATGCAACCAGTCGTTATAATGAATGGCGATCTTGTCGGCCTGGTTGCTTTCCTGCCGCAGGCGTATGGTTAAATTGGCCGGTGTTTCTACAGCCTTTTTCATGGGTTCTGGTAAATCAATGCCCATGCCTATCAACTGCGAGCGGATATCCAGGCGGATATTGCCGGGTGGCTGGATCAGCAGGCTGCTTTTCCAGTCTGTGGTGCCATGCAGTGCTTTGGTCAGCAGATTACTGTCCAGTTTTCTAAGCGCGGCATCCGTGATACGGCCGCTACCCTGGATAATGACGGATTTATCACTCCTGGAAGTGAGGCTGACGGAGGCTGGATTATCAAAAAGTGATAGCTGCACACCCTGTGCTTGCAGGCCTTTTTCAGTAAATTTCAGGTGGCCATTGATATTGGTCATTTCCGGCATGGCGATCTCTGGATTGGCAGCAATGCGGCCATTCTTGATCGCATAATCACCCTGGAACTGGCTCTGGTCTACATCGTTGAGCGGAATCTGCAATGCCAGTTTTAACTCAGCATCGCCTGCAGTTTTCAGGTAATCGGTAAAACCCATGGTGACCTGGCGTACCGGGCTGGTGTTCACAAACTTGACGCCTTGCTCAACGGTGCCTGTCACCGTGGCCTTGACGTTCAGCATCGGCCAGTCTGCATCCAGCTGTGGGATTTCAACTTGCGCCTGCGTGATACGCTGGCCGACCGTGGTGCCATTCTTCACTGCGATATCCATGCGCGTGCCTTCAAACTTGAGGAACGCATCTACGCCTTGAATCAATGGCCAGCCGGTGCCGTATTCCAGGCTGGCATGATCTACCTGGGCGGTGACCTTAAATATGCCTAATGCAGGGTCAGCCTGATGTGCTGCATTCACAAACGGAAAATCCTTGACGCGGCCTTTGATGATCAACTCGCCACGCCGGATCTGGCCAGAAAGGATAGAGGTATCCAGCCAGTGCAATGTCGACTCACCGAGGATCAGCGGGTAATAAAACGGCGCGTGTTTGGCATCGCCGCGTTCGATCTGCGTTTGTACTTGTATGGTGTCCCCGCCGGCAGCGCCCAGTTGGTATTCCAGATTTGTGCGTAGTGCAATATGTGGATTCGACAATTGCAAGTTGCGGGAGCTGATCAGGGTTTTTTTGCCGTTGTTGTCCCACTCGACACTGCCCTGCAAACGATCAATCGGTACCGGCCAACGCAGGATGCCGGCTAGATCTAAACTGGCTTTTTGTGTATCCAGTTCAATGCTGCCGGCATTGGGGCGCACAGTCAGCCGCCCCGACCAGTTCTCTAACCCCGGGAGCTGTTCGTTAGCTTTTGTGTGAATGGCATTCAGGTTGGCTTCAAGTGCATAGTCCTGCCATTTGTTTGCGCGATTCAGCCAGCGGAGTTTGATCTGGCTGGCGATGCCGCTGGGGGCTGCGTGCTCGAGTATTTGTGCAATCTTTGATTGTTCAGTGTTTGCTGGCGAAGCTTGTGGCCCTGCAGTTTGCGGCGCTGAATCTACCGCTTGCACGTCCAGCCACTTGGCCAGCGCTTCGCCTTGCTTTAGCGCCAGTTTTTTAACCGTCAGCACGCCTTCGTGGCTTTGCGCTTCCCATTGCAACTCACCGTTGGCATCTTCAAGGTTTAAGCCAGGATGGATATCCGCAGAGAAGTGTTTCAGATGGACCATGTGGCGTTGCTCAACGCGCTGCCAACGAACCTCGCCACTCACCGCGTTGGCTAAAAAAGTTTCGCTGCCATCAGGCGGTGTGACAGAAACCGCTTTCAAATTCACCTGGGCAGCCACGCGTTGCAATTGCATGGCTTCAAACGCAAAGGTCGTGGTTAAACTGCCTTGCCCTTGATGCACCTTCACCGGCAGATCCAGCCATGGACTCCAGGCAGCCAGATCCATCTGCGGCAAGCGCAGGGAAACTTCGCCATGCCAGACTTCGGGTTTAGCCACATCGTGACCTATCAATACCGAATCAAGCGTAATGCGTTGCTGGGTGCCGGTAGACACCAGGCTATCCATATGGATGGTGTGCCGGTTGAGCAAGCGTTGCCATACCGGGGTCAGGATTTCTATATTCAGATCTTCAAGCAATAAAGGCGGCGCCTGTCGCTGTTCATCGACCCAGGTCACGGTAGCGTGTGTGATGCTGATACGTCTTTGTGACAGCAGCCAGTTTGAAAACGCCGGGTTGCCTTTGCCAGACATGGAGATGCCAGCCAGGTAAAGCTCGCCATTCTCTGTACGCCGGATAATCAGGTTAGGCGCGTCTATACGCAGGCTGATCAATGAAGGGGATAACAGCACCACGCTGCTCCACGACAGGCGGGTGGTGACCTTTGAGAGTTCCAGCGCAGGGCGTTGTTGCTTGTCGAAGACGGTGACGTTACCCAGGGTCACATGCGGTGCAAAACCACTCCAGCGGATGCCGATGTGTGCAATCGTGACTTCCTGCTGCATCGATTGACTGAGTGCCTGGGCGATACGGTCTTTGTAATCATCAATATGTGGAAACACATAAAACTGGATCACACCGATAATGCCTGCCAGGATCACCAAGATGACAATAAGCAGGGTGAGTAGCCAGCGTTTGATTTTTTGCAGAGGCATGAGCAGTGACGGGTCTTGGATGCAGGTGGTTTATCAACAGACTATTTTACTCGAAAACAGTTGCAGCACCGCAGCAGATGCTGGTTTAACGGCGAGAATTATGCAGTCTGATCAGGATGAATCGTTTAAAATGCCGAATTTGCATGATTCTGGGGCAACAGTTAAGTTGATCTGCACCAGTCAATAAGCGGCAAATCAACCTGCAGTGAATGAAATTAGTGAATGAATTTAAAGTGAAAGTCACACCGTGGATATCAAGTTCAATGAAAGTGGTCAGCAGTGATCCAGTTTAAGCAGCTGACTTTTTCAAGAGCAGGCAAGGCATTGGTTGAAGATGCCAGTTTTCAATTGCATCCTGGACACAGGATAGGCTTGACCGGGGCAAACGGCGCCGGTAAATCGACTTTATTCGCCTTGTTGCGTGGGGAACTGGTGGCTGACGCCGGCGAGTTATTGATCCCTGCACACTGGGTGATCGCGCATGTCGCCCAGGAAACGCCGGCCCTGTCACAATCCGCACTGGACTACACGCTGGATGGAGATGAAGAACTGCGTGCCTTGCAAACCAATCTTGCCCAGGCGCAGAATGGTGAAGCGCATGACCCATTGCTGGTCGCCGAATGGCACCAGCGCCTGGCCGATATCGATGGCTATAGTGCCGAATCCAGGGCAAGTACTTTATTGGCTGGCCTGGGGTTTTCGCAGGCGCAGTTGTCACAGGCCGTGAGTGACTTCTCCGGTGGCTGGCGCATGCGCTTGAACCTGGCGCGGGCGTTGATGTGCCGCTCGGACTTGCTATTGCTGGATGAGCCGACCAATCACCTGGATATTGAAGCGGTGATCTGGTTGGAAAGCTGGCTCAATGCCTACCGTGGCACACTGTTATTGATTTCACATGACCGCGAATTTCTTGATAATACGGTGAATCATATCCTGCATATAGAGCAGCGCAAGCTGGAGCTATACCGGGGTGGTTACAGTGATTTTGAACGGCAACGTGCTGAAAAGCTGGCCTTGCAACAGGCGAGTTACCAGAAGCAGCAGCAACATATGGCGCATCTGCAAAAGTATATTGACCGCTTCAGGGCGCAGGCTACCAAGGCCAGGCAGGCACAAAGCCGGATCAAAGCGCTGGAGCGCATGGAGCGCATCAGCGCGGCACATGTGGATTCGCCTTTCAGTTTCGGTTTCCGTGACCCTGGCTCAGCGCCTGATCCCTTACTGGTATTGAATCAGGCCAAACTGGGCTATACCGATAAAGTGCTGGTCAGTTTCGGGCATCTCGCTATCCGCCCGGGTGAGCGTATCGGCTTGTTGGGCAAGAACGGCGCCGGTAAATCCACTCTGATCAAAACATTGGCACAGTCTGAGACTTTGCTGGCGGGCGAACGGATAGAAGGCAAAGATCTGCGGGTTGGCTATTTTGCCCAGCATCAACTGGAACAACTGATTGCAGCTGATTCGCCATTACAGCATCTGCAACGGCTGGACCCTGCCGCGCGTGAACAGGAGTTACTTGATTTTCTGGGCAGTTTTGATTTTCGTGGCGAAATGGCCAAAACCGCTTGCGGCCCATTTTCCGGCGGCGAAAAATCCAGACTGGCGCTTGCCATGCTGATCTGGAAGCGGCCTAACCTGATTTTGCTGGATGAGCCGACCAACCATCTGGATATTGAAATGCGGCATGCATTATCGCTGGCATTGCAAGCGTATGAAGGCGGCATGGTCATGGTGTCTCATGACCGCACATTGCTGGCGACTTGCTGCGAAAAGTTCATGTTGGTGGCGGATGGCAAGGCCGAAGTATTTGATGGCGACCTGGATGACTACAAACAGCATCTGCTTAAAATGACGCAAGTGTCTGCCATTGCCGACAGCGGCGCTGCGCCCAAGCAAAACAGCTACCATCAGCAAAAAGCTGACCGGCAGGCCAGGCTGGTTGAACGGCGGCCATTATTAAAAGAGTTAGCCAGCCTGGAAAAGCAAATGGCAACGCTGGAAACTGAAAAAAATACATTCGAAAGCCGCCTGGCTGACAGTGCTATCTATGAGGTCTCGCAAAAAGCCGAATTACAAAGTTTGCTGATGGCGCAAGCAGAGAATCGCAAGCAGTTGGACAAGATTGAAAGTGAATGGCTGGCATGTCAGGAAAAGCTCGAAGCACTGCCTGAGTGACTGAATTTTTAATGAAGGATCATCAATGGAAATGACTTACACCGAACGCCTGAAATTACTGCATCAGCTATGCCAGGTTGAAACCCGGCAGGGTGTGCAGCGCTCTGAAGAAGAAGCGCGGGAAGCGTTTGCCAATGTAGATGTAGAACAGGCCACTTATTACATCGCCAGTTTTGTGACATTCAAGGCGATACAGACCGCTGGACGCCATCCGGGTGAAGAGCTGCAAAGTGACTTTGAAATGCTGGGCGTCTACCAGTGTTTCGCATTATTGGTATTTGCTTTCTTAACTATGCCTCTGGTTCAGGAAGGGCATCAGCCCGATTACGACGAAGCACAGATAAGGATAGGCAGTGCGCTGTTTGAAGGGATCTCTGCTGAGTTGCTGGCCGAGATTATCGAATCCGGATTTCATAAGTTTAGACTGATTGCGGAAGCGGATGCCGAGCACTGGTTGGAGTATCGCGAGAACCTGGATAAAGTGACAATCAGTTATATTATTGCTGCCACTGATGACGAAAGTCCGCATGGGGCCGCAGAAGTGCTGCCATTGTTTGGTCAGTTGCTTAGTCAGCTATGTGAAGCATTTAGTTCAATTTAAATATGTTGTAATCAATCAAATCGGTTTATAATTTAAAAAGATTAACAAACTTGATACACTGTGAAAACTTGGGTAAATTAGTTGCTTAACGCTTGTTAATCGATTTGATTGTTCTATAAGATTCCGAGGCTAAGGTTCAAAAGCCTTCTGTTAATCAGTAAGAGGATAAAATGAGCAAGCTGCTGTTGATTGACGATGATGTCGAGCTAGCCAATATGCTAAAAGAGTTCCTGACACAAGAGGGGTTTGGTGTCACAACTGCGCACGATGGCTTAACCGGAGAACAATATGTATTGGCCGGTAAGTTCGATTTGGTGATTCTGGATGTGATGATGCCAGGCCAGGATGGGATGCAGACGTTAAAAAACGTCAGGCAACATTCGGATATCCCTGTGCTGATGCTGACAGCCAAAGACGACAATGAAGGCCGTATTGAAGGGCTGGAGGGCGGGGCCGATGACTATGTGCAAAAGCCGTGTCTGCCGCGCGAACTGGTGGCCCGTATTCGTGCTATCTTGCGTCGTCAGAATAGCGACGCCCCTAAAGGCAATGATATTGTGGTTGGCCAACTGGTGGTTTCCGGTGAACGCAGAAAAGTGTTCTGGGGTGACCAGCCGATTGTGTTCACCAGCACCGAATTCAGTTTGATCGAGATTTTGGCCAAGCATGCAGGCACTATCGTCAGTAAAGAAGATTTGTCGATCAAAGCCTTGGGTCGATCATTAGTAAAGTATGACCGCAGTATTGATGTGCACCTGAGTAGTATCAGGCAAAAAATATCAGAAGCTTCCGGCGGCGTAAATGTGATTCAAACGATTTACCGCGTCGGTTATCAATTAGTCCGAGACTAACCATTTGAAATAATAGCGGGGGCTATGGGACGGCTGTTCTGGAAGTTGTTTGCCGCACTGTTTCTAGCGCTTATCTCTACCGTGATCACGGTAGGGAATATCGTGCAATGGGAATTGCATCAGAAAGCGGCGCACACGCATGCCTCCCACTCGCAATCATCGTCGCTGACGACTCCTGGTAGTTCATCTCCCGCCAAAACAGTTGAAAACCAGTCCGGGTATATCCATGTGCCCAATGAGCTGAATTATGTTGAACTGTTATTAAACTTCCCGTTCTCTGCATTGGTGTTTTGTTTAATCACCAGCTTTATTTTTGCCGGGGTGCTGGCCTGGTCTATTTCCCATCCGATCAAACTACTGCTTGAACACCTGAAGACTGCCGCTGAAGGGAATCTCCTGGTACGCGTCAGCCCGAAAATCACCGTCAGTCATGATGAATTTGCCGAGTTGGGCGCCGCCTTCGACTTAATGGCTTTGCGGCTGAATAGCATGATCAAAAGCCAATCCAATATGCTGCACCATGTATCACATGAGTTGCGCTCACCGCTGGCGCGCATCCAGATGGCAGTTGGGCTGGTGATGCAAAATCCCAAAAAAATGCAAAGCTCATTGCAACGCGTTGAGCTTGAAGCGGTGCGCATGGAAAAGATGATCGCCGAGTTGCTGGAAATTTTCCGCCTGGAATCCGGCATGCAAAAGCTGCAGAAAACAGACCTTGATTTAAAAGGATTGCTGGCAGGCATCGTTGGCGATGTGCAGTTTGAAAGGCAGGATGCACGCATCCACCTGGATATGCCGGAGAGTGCCATTCTGATACACGGACAACTGGAACTGCTGCAGCGCGCGATTGAAAATGTGGTGCGTAACGCGGTCAAATATGGCCCGGTGTTAGGCGAAGTGGCAATTGAGTTGCAGCGCAGCGAGCGTACTGGCGAAGTCATCATTGAAGTACAGGATCAGGGCAATGGCGTAGAGCAGCAAGAACTGGAGCAGATATTCAAACCGTTTATCCGTGGCCGCAGTGCTTCACAAATCGATGGTCATGGCATAGGCCTGGCCATGACCAAGCATATCGTAGAGGCGCACGGTGGCTATGTCAAAGCGGCCAATCTGTCGCCGGTCGGGTTTATGGTGCGTATCCATTTGCCTTATCCCAACCAGTCTTCTGTCGGCTGAATTCGCACGTATTCAGTCGCAACAATGTTAAAATAAGCGGTTTTAAAAATCACTCAGGCCAACAGCCGGATAACTATGACAGCACAATCATCCAATCAACCATCATCGGCGCCTATTGAAGCCGCCGTTGACGAAAACCATGTCATCGCAGAACGTCGGGAAAAATTGCGCCTGATGCGCGAACAGGCAGCGGCAAGTCAGTCGGCTGTGTTCCCTAATGATTTCAAACCGCAACATCAGGCTGCCGAGTTGCAAACCGCTTATGCTGAAGCCGATAAGGAAACGCTGGATCCACAAGAGATCCCAGTGGTGGTGGCTGGCCGCATGATGTTGAAGCGCGTGATGGGTAAAGCCAGTTTTGCCACGATCCAGGATAGCAGCGGCAGGATACAGTTATATGTCGCGCGGGATGAGATCGGCGAAGCGTTATACGAAAGCTTCAAACATTGGGATATGGGTGACATTCTGGGCGCCAGCGGCCGCTTGTTTAAAACCCGCACTGGCGAGTTGTCGGTGCATGTCACCGAGTTACGTTTGCTGACCAAATCTTTACGTCCATTGCCTGAAAAATTTCATGGTCTGCAAGACCAGGAAATCAAATACCGCCAGCGCTATGTGGATTTAATCACTTCTGAAGAAACGCGCGAAACCTTTAAGGCGCGCTCAAAAGTCGTCACCGCGATTCGCCAGTTCATGAACGACAACGCGTTTCTGGAAGTAGAGACGCCTATGCTGCACCCGATTCCTGGCGGCGCTTCGGCCAAACCATTTATCACGCACCACAATGCGCTGGATATGCAGATGTTCATGCGTATCGCTCCTGAGCTATATCTGAAGCGCCTGATTGTAGGCGGTTTCGAGCGTGTGTTCGAGATCAACCGTAACTTCCGTAATGAAGGCCTGAGCGTACGCCACAACCCTGAATTCACCATGATGGAGTTTTACGCCGCTTATACCGACTATCACTGGTTGATGGATTTTACCGAGCAATGCATACGCGCAGCAGCGATTGCAGCCAGAGGCACCGCGGTGCTGAGTTACGCCGGTAAAGAAGTCGATCTAAGCAAACCGTTTGAGCGCCTGACCATTATCGGTGCGATCCAGAAATATGCGCCACATTACACCTTAGAGCAATTGAATGATGCGGGGTTTGTGCGTCAGGAATTACTCAAGTTCGGCGTCAAGGCATTTGACCATGCCGGTTTAGGTTCTTTGCAGTTGTCGCTGTTTGAAGAAACGGCAGAGAGCCAACTCTGGCAACCTACTTACATTATTGATTACCCGGTCGAAGTGTCGCCGCTGGCGCGTGCTTCAGACAAGCAGCCGGAAATCACCGAGCGTTTTGAACTGTTTATCACCGGGCGTGAAATGGCCAACGGCTTTAGCGAGCTTAATGACGCAGAAGACCAGGCCGCACGTTTCCTGTCACAAGTGAAAGCCAAAGAAGCGGGCGACCAGGAGGCGATGTATTACGATGCCGACTTTATCCGTGCGCTGGAATATGGCATGCCGCCGACCGGTGGCTGTGGCATTGGCATTGACCGCCTGGTGATGTTGATCACCGATAGCGCCAGCATCCGGGATGTGATTTTATTCCCGCATATGCGTGCCGAACAATAAGCTGCACAGTGATAAAAAAACCACCTTAGGGTGGTTTTTTTTATGCCTAGCAACGGACTAGTCTTTCCGTAGTACCAAGACATCTATTTGTCATCAAATTGTCATATTGCTTGTTCAAAATACGCCCCGTTGCATTGATGAATATACACACAGGGAAAAGATATGAATTCAAAATTACGTCACATCGTGTTGTCCGCCCTGGCGGGAAGCATGTTAGTTGGCCTATCATTGCCTGCCATGGCGGACTCGACCGTGGATCTGGTACAAGCTTTAGTAAGCAAAGGGGTGTTGACTGAAGAGGAAGGCGCCTTGTTGAGCAAGGGCCGTAGTACTGAGGTCGAAGTGCAAAAGAAAAAGGAAAGCAAAAGCTGGACTAGCCGCGTAAACCTGCGTGGTTATGTGCAGGTACGTAACACCACCATGCTAGGTGGTGATGACGGCATTAACTTGTGGTCAGACCGTTCAGTGGGTGATGATAAGTCCCTGGGTGATGCGGATAAAAACTTCCTGATCCGCCGTGCACGTTTGATCATCTTCGGTGATTTTGGTGATCACCTGAGTTACTACATCCAGCCAGACTTCGCTAGTACAGCTGGTACGGGTAATAACAACTTTGCACAGTTACGTGATGCATATGGTGACGTATATATTGATAAAACACGCGTACACCGTATCCGCGTTGGTCAATCCAAAGTCCCTTATGGTTTTGAAAACCTGCAATCCAGCTCAAACCGTTTAGCATTGGATCGTAACGATGCATTAAACAGTGCGGTGCGTGATGAGCGTGATCTGGGTGCTTTCTACTACTACACACCTACAGACATTCAAGCGTTGTTTGAAGATATTAACAAACAAGGTCTAAAACACTCTGGCAACTACGGTATGTTCGCGCTTGGTCTTTACAATGGTCAAGGCGCAAACCGCCCAGAACAAAATGATAACTACCATGTGGTTTCCCGCTTTACTTACCCATGGAAAACAGAAAGTGGTCAAATTTACGAGGCAGGGATTCAGGCGTATAGAGGTGAGTACGTATCATCAACCAACCCATATAGCCGTCGTAACGCGGCTGGCGCGCTGGCTGCGGCTACGCCAACATTAGGGACAGGTACACCGTTGTCAGGCAGAAACGGCATTGAAGATGAACGCGTCGGTATCAGCTTCATTATGTACCCTCAACCTTTTGGTATCCAGGCAGAATGGAACTGGGGTAATACACCTGGTTTAGATATCGCCAAAAACGTGATTGAGAAGAAAAGTCTGAACGGTGGTTATGTGCAGGCGATGTACAAGATTGATAATTTCCAATTCTTGAGTACCAACGGCACGTTGATTCCTTTTGTTAAATGGCAATACTTTGATGGTTACAACAAAGCCGAAACTAACTCACCAGAAAACCATGTGAATGACTGGGAATTGGGTGTGGAATGGCAATTGGCACCAGAGGTTGAAATTGCGATGGTGTACCACCGTATGAACCGCACTAACTTGGTGACGGGTGCCCGTAACGCAGCGAGTACGAGTAACAACTTACCGGCACGAGAGGATTACGAGAACTTCAAAGCAGAAGCATTGCGCGTACAACTGCAATACAACTTCTAACTGTTGATTTAACTGCTTTAAATCAAATCCCGCCACCTGGCGGGATTTTTTTATCTCATATATAACTATTAATAATATAAAAATAATAAATAATTATTTTTTAAAATATACATAGTCTGAAATAATGCCGCTCATTCATTCAAGCGAGATGCATCATGTCGTCAACTCTGACCAAGCCGGATACTCAATATGACGAAGCTGTACTGGCTGCTGTGAATGCCGCGATTATCGCGGTGCAGCGCGACACTGGTTACGGTTCTATAGAAGTCACTGTGCATGATGGGCGCGTGACTCAAATCGAGCGACGCGAAAAAGTGCGTTTCGAACCAAGCAAACCGAAAAAGTAATTCATGATTTTTATGGCGCTGACCAGTCCGCTGGAAGTTTTATATCACTAGGGAGATTTAAATGCATTTAAAAAAAATAACGCTCGCAATGGCTGCGACCGGGTTATGGTGGGCAACTGGTATCGCGGGGATTTCGCAAGCTTATGCTGCGGAAGATACTACATCCACACAAGTAGAAGATACTGAACAAAAGAAAAAAGTTGAAGCACGCCTGGCTGAAATCAAAGCCGAGGAAAAAGCAGCTGCCAAAGCAGCTAATGGTTATTACGTAGAGCGTCGCAGCTACGGTACACAAAAAGAGACCGAGCCACCACGTTACGTCAAACAGCTGAACAAAACATGGTTGAAAGACTATGACGCGTTTGCGGATGTTGACTGGCTGGATGTAGGCCTGGAATACCGCGCACGTTACGAATATCGTGACAATGATTTCCGCCGCCCAAGAGAAAACCTGGATGAGCCACTCTTGTTGCGTACACGTGCCTATGTTGGTTTAAAAAACATTCTGGATCCGTTCCGTTTTGCGGTTGAAGCACAGGATTCACGCCGTAACAACAGTGACTACACCCGTAGCAACGATACACGTGATGTGGACAAGGCAGATTTTGTACAAGCTTATTTAGAGCTGTATTTCAAAGACAGTATCTTTGGCAAGGATGATCTGGGTAACAGCCGTCCATTCTGGGTTCGTGGCGGACGCCTGGCCTGGGAAAGTCTGGATCGTCGCCTGATTGCGCGTAACGAATGGCGTAACACCACTAATACGTTCCAGGGTGTACGTGCCAATATCGGTGAGAAAAAGAACGACTGGCAATTAGAAGCGTTTGCAGTACAACCTGTACAACGTTTTACAGACAAACTGGATGAAGTGGATCACTCACAGAATTTCTATGGTGTGATCGGTGATTGGCGCCGTTGGTCAGAATACGTGACCATTCAGCCTTATTACTTCTTGCTAAGACAAAATGGCGACGATGTGGTGTACGACACTAACGGTAATTCACTCAGTGATCGCCGCTTTATTACTGCCGCTGCACAGAGCCAAGCCAGAATCGACCGTGAAATTCACACCGGTGGTATCCGCGTATTCGGTGTGCTGCCAGGCACGCAGTGGGATTATGACGCCAGCTATGTCAAGCAATGGGGTGACCAGCAACGTTTCATCAGTAATACCATTGGTTATGTGAAGGTTGACCACGATGCTTTTGCCTATAACGCAGAAGTGGGTTACACCTTTAATAAACTTTCATGGAAACCACGATTCAGTACTTCGTATGGTGTTGCTTCCGGCGATAAGAGTCCAGCGACAGGCAATGATTTAACTGATAACGGCCGTTTTGACCGCTTGTTCGGCTTTGCCCGTCCATGGTCTAACAACGATTACATTCAGATGGAAAACATCCGTGCTGCTAAAGTGCGCGTGGAATTCGATCCGAAAGTGCCTTTCCTGGACAATGTGAAAGTGGATACAGGCTTTAGCTGGTATCAGCTCGATGATGCAAGTGACCGTTGGGCTGCCGGTGCCAACCTACGTGACCGGACAGGCAGTTCTGGCCGAGATCTGGGTAAAGAGTACGATCTGCGCGTACGTTTCCCAATCAATCAATATGCAGCACTTAACCTGGGTTATGCGCACTTCTGGGCCGGTGATTTTGTTCAGGATGCAGTAAAAACTGGGACTAACCCTAACACATTCGATCAAAACCGTTCCAAGAGCTCTGACTTTTTCTACACAGAATTAACCCTGTACGGCTTCTAAATAGAGGATAGATATGAAACTGAACCAAACATTTAAAAAGGCAGTGTTGATTGCCGCTCTGGCCTCGCCGTTCGCGGCCTGGGCAGCGGATGTTAACCTGCTGAATGTGTCATACGATCCGACGCGTGAGTTATATCAGGATTACAACGTCGCCTTTGCCAATTACTGGAAAGCCAAAACCGGTGACAACGTGATCATCAAGCAATCGCACGGTGGTTCCGGCAAGCAGGCACGTTCGGTGATTGATGGCTTGCAGGCAGATGTGGTGACCTTGGCTTTGTCTTATGACATTGACGAAGTCGGCAGCAAAGGCAAGCTGTTCCCGGCCGATTGGCAGAAACGTTTGCCGCACAACAGTTCTCCATACACGTCTACGATTGTTTTCCTGGTGCGTAAAGGCAACCCGAAAAACATCAAGGACTGGGGCGACCTAGTGAAACCTGGTACTTCTGTGATCACGCCTAACCCTAAAACATCAGGCGGCGCACGCTGGAATTACCTGGCTGCTTATGCTTACGCACTCAAGCAAAACAATCAGGACGAAACCAAAGCCAAAGACTACCTGAAGAAGTTGTTCAAGAATGTGCCGGTGCTGGATAGCGGTGCGCGTGGATCAACGACCACTTTTGTTGAACGCGGTATCGGTGATGTGTTGCTGGCATGGGAGAACGAAGCTTTCCTGGCGCAAAAAGAGCTGGGCCCGGACAAGTTCGATATCGTGGTGCCTTCACTGTCTATCCTGGCTGAACCGCCAGTAGCTGTGGTGGATAAGAATGTTAAACGCCACAATACACAAGCAGTAGCCGAAGCCTATTTGCAGTATTTATACAGTGAAGAAGGCCAGGAGATTGCAGCGAAAAACTACTATCGCCCAACCCTGGAAGCTGTCGCTAAAAAGTACGAAAAGCAGTTCCCAAAAGTGAATCTGATCAAGATCGATGAAACATTTGGCGGCTGGCAGAAAGCGCAAAAAACACATTTTGCCGACGGCGGCGTGTTTGATGAGATTTACCAAAAATAAGCTGTGATTCTAGAAAAAGGCATTTATCCAATGCCTTTTTCTTTTTCTCTTATAAGGAGAGTATGTATGTCAAAAGCATTAGTCATTGGTGGTGACCGTATCGAAGGTATTAAACAGGTATTACACGCGCAAGGCATAGACAAAATCGATCACTGGACAGGCCGCAAACCTGGCGATGTCAAACGTGAACTGCCTGCCAATGTGAATGTGATCGTACTGGTGACCGGCTGGTTGAATCACTCCATGATGTACCGTATCAAGCATGTCGCACAAAAACGTGGCCTGAAAGTGGTCTACACACGCAACAGCGCAGATGGCATGCAACGTGTGCTGGAAGCCGCCTGATCATGCTTTGGTGTCATATTTAAATATTTTTTACATTTATCTTTGATTTAGTATAAATTTATCCTCCTTATCAGCCGATAAACAGTTAGGGTTTTAAGGTTAAATGGCATTACTCATCAGTCTTTTGTGCATCACGCACAAAATTGCAGTGTATGGGTTTACAAGGGTAAATAATGAGTCAAAACGGGATTGGCGAGAAAACAGCGCCACTCAATGAAAATGCCACGCAGCGCCAGTTCATGCGCCATCGTCTTGTACGCAAAGTACAGGACAATACGCATTTCCTGGCCATGACCAGCATGGTATGCGGCTTATTGGGCTTTCCTCATTATCTGCTGGACGTGGATAACAATGTCTGGTTGGCACAATTACTCACTTATCTCACCTTCATCCTGGTGAGTTACAACCTGCTGCTTGAAAACGGACGCACTAACCTGGCCATGCTGACCATGTCGCTGGTGACCGTGAGTTTATTCGTTGTCCAGCTTTCTCCCTACGCGGCCGATTTCAATGACACTGCGCATTTGTTACGCATGAGCAGTGATATACAAGTGCATCATTTCACGCAGGTGCTTGAATATGCTGCCGGAGCTTTGCTGGCTTGCCTTATCGCCACTTCTTACTTATTCCAGCGCTCGGGTTGGTTAGCGACTAGCCAGGCGATCCTGTATGTCGCCGTCATGATCCCACTGATCCCTTTATTAGGCTTTTTCTGCGGCGTGGCACAGCCTTACGGCATCATGTCACCACTCACCACGTTGAGCGGCCTGCTGTGCGCATTCAGTTTGCTGGCAAAACATGCTTCGCACCCGCCCATGACCTATTTATTGCTGATGGACGATAATGGCAAGCAGATACGTTTCAGTATCGTGTTCCTGAGTTTCTTTGCCATCATGCTGGCGCGGGCTGGCGTAGAGTTTGGTGACAGCATGTTGCGCGCGCTGCCAGTCGTGGTAGTGGTGTCTATTCTGGCCATTATCTACACTATGACAGCCACTTATTACCGTAAAGGGCAAACCAGCGAACAAGTCGTGTTGCCAGCTGCCGATATGGATTTCGCCAGCCAGGTCGAGAGTGCATTAGATAACCATCAGTTTTACATGGTGTATCAACCGCAGATTGATTTTAATACTGGCCAGTTAAAAGGGGTAGAGGCACTGATACGCTGGCGACATCCCGAAAAAGGCATTATCTCACCAGAAAAATTTATTCGTGTGGCCGAGCTGACCGGCCTGATCGTGCCTTTGGGCAAGTGGGTGATGCGCACCGCGTGTACGCAGGCTGCCCAATGGAATAATCACCCGGTGCTGGGCAATATAGAAGTGGCTGTGAATGTCTCGGCATTGCAGCTAAAGTCTGGCACGCTGGTAGAAGATATTTTGCAGATACTCGAAGAAAGCGGTTTAGCGCCACAGCGGCTGGTGGTTGAGCTGACAGAAAGCGCTTTTGTGCAGGATGATGGCCAGAACGCCAGCATGATGCACAAGTTAAAACAAGCTGGCATCAAGCTGGCGATCGATGATTTTGGCACTGGTTATTCGTGTCTATCTTACCTGCGCGATATCCCTGGTGACTATCTCAAGATAGACCGTTCATTTGTGATGGAGCTCCCTGGCCATAATAAAGCGGAAGCTGTGATTCAGGCTATTGTCAGCCTGGGTAAGAGCCTGGATTACCGCATTATTGCCGAAGGTGTTGAAACCCAGGAACAGGCGACATTTATCAAGGCCATAGGCGGCGACATCATACAAGGCTTCTTGTTTTCACGTCCGCTGGAAGCCGAAGCGTTAGAGCGTTGGGCAACCGAAAGCCTGCCTGCCACCATCCCCAAGTAAACATTATCTACTGTGGCTATCAGCTCGCCTGATTGGTCATGGCCAACTTCGGTATTGCAATCTGCCATGCCGTGTCCTTATTTAATACATATGCTTTTCAGAACAGATGGTGTGTAGCCATGATGTTTGGTGAACGTTTTGATTTATATCAAACTAATCAAATGAAAAGGAAGATTAATCCAGTGTTACTTCCTCGATAATCCGGTTGCCGCAGCCCCTATAGTATAAAAAAACCACTGGCCAGGCCGGTGATAATAATCGTCAGTGACAGGGGGCGTCATATGTCAGTTTCCAGTATCGACTGGTTAGCTGTGAATGTTCAAGAGTGTGGCACGCAACGGCAGTATATGCGCCACCGTTTTTTGCGTAGTGTGCAGAAGCAGGCACCATGGCTGGCGATTGCCAGTATTGTCACGGTGTTCCTGACGTTTCCTTTTATTACTTTTCCCAACGAATACGGTTTTTGTATCGCCCTGAGCCTGGGCTACCTGATTTTTATCACGGTCAGTTTGCGTACGCTGCTCGAAACATGGCGTAAGGATCGACTGACCAAAGGCATTGCAGCTTCGGTCGTATTGTTGTTCCTGGCTGAAATATTTCTGGTGGTCAGCAGCCACAGGCATATCGATTTTGACCTTGCCAGCGCGTATCCTGATGCCGCCAGCCTTGATCAATTGACCACAGATTTAGTCATGGCGGCTTTAGTCATGGTGGCATCTGTGCTGTGCCATATTCAATGGAGCAAGAGCAGCCAGGCATTGCTGTGCATTGTGATACTGATGCCAGTCAACGGCTTGCTGGCTTCCTTGTATGGCATTCCTGATGCCTATGGGCAACTTTCGCCGCTGGCGAGCCTGGGTGGGCTGCTATGCGCTGCTGCATTGCTGGCCAAGCAAATCTCGCAAACTTCCATGAGCTATCTGTTATTGTTGGATGACTCCGGCAAACATTTGCGCTGGATCGTCTGTATTTTATTTCTCTGCTCTATTGTCCTGGGTGGCGTGGGTGTCTACTTCAAGCATGACCCGCGCGTCACCCCCATGATTATCACGGTGGCGCTGATGGCCATTGTCAGCATCATGACCACCACTTATTACCGTAAAGGTGTCGTCCACGAACAAGTATTACCGCCTGAAGACCTGGCTTTTGCCAGTGAGCTGGAAGCCGCGATTGCACATGAGGAATTCTATCTGGTGTATCAGCCGCAAATTGATTTCCAGAGCGGCAAGATGGTGGGTGTAGAAGCGCTTATTCGCTGGCAGCATCCACAACATGGCGTTATTCCGCCAAACAGGTTTATTGGCGTGGCAGAGTTGACCGGGCTGATCGTGCCTATGGGCGCATGGGTGCTTAAAGCCGCCTGCCAGCGAGTCGCCAACTGGCGAAATCACGAGCTGGCGAATGCCAAAGTATCGGTGAACGTTTCGCCCCTGCAACTCCAGTCTGAAGGATTCACTGAGTATGTGGCGCAGGTGTTGCGTGAAACGGGCCTCGCTGCCGAGCGGCTGGTGATTGAGCTCACCGAGAGCGCCTTTGTGCATTCTGATTGCAAAAGCATGGAGAATCTCAAGGCCTTGAAACACATAGGCGTGAAACTGGCGATTGATGATTTTGGCACCGGCTATTCCTGCCTGGCGTATTTGCGGGATATTCCCGGGGACTACCTGAAAGTGGATCGTTCTTTTGTCAACGATGTGCCGGGCAAAGAGCGGTCAGAAGCGGTGACCAGTGCGATTGTCGTGTTGGGCAAAAACCTGCATTACCAGATTGTGGCCGAAGGGGTAGAAACGGAAGCACAGGCCAATTACCTCAAGGGGCTGGGCTGTGATTTTGTGCAGGGCTTTTTATATGCTAAACCCATGACTGAGCGCGCGTTGCAGCAATGGGTGCAAGCGCGGGGTTAATACGCGCGCTCAGCTAATAAAGCTAGCCTGAGGCTCACTCTGCAGCAGCGTTATACTTTTCATGCTGTAGCTTAGACCTGACCAGCTCGATGTGTGCGCGTAACTCGTAGGCATATTGCGAGAAAGGCACCGGTAGCTGCACGTTAATCACCTTGGATTCAATTTCATTGAGTTTTTCTACAAACAGCCGCTGGTCTTCGGCGGTTTTAATTTCCCGCAGTTGCGTATCCAGATAACGCAATTCGCCGTAATAACGGAATAGTTTGCGTTTGACCAGCCAGACATAAATCATAGGGATGATCTTGGTCAGCGGGATCAACAACGCCAGCAATGGCAGGATCACTATCAAGGTCCGGTTCACAAACGTGGCAGCCCAGAACGGCAGGTATTTGTCGATAAATGGCAGGCCGGATTTATAAAAGTTAAGTGCCTGGGTACTCAAGGGGAAGTCCGTATCCTTGGCAGAAGGAAACTCATCCTTGGTATTGAACATGCCAGGGCTGCCATGCACTTGCGCAATCACCTTCATCATCAGGTAAACCAGCGCCGGATGCATGTTCTCTTTCACCACCAGGGTGGCCGTTGGTGCCACCATGTGCACATCATGGGGCGGTACGTTATGCACCAGGTCCATGGCCCCTTCTGGCAATACCAGGTGGTGCAGAAAGGAAAACTTGCGGGAGAAAGCTTCTGCAGTATCCATACTCAGCATGCTCAATCGTTTATCTTCCACCATGCTGCGAATCACATAAGAAGTCGGCACATCTACAAAAAACGCAGCATCCAGCTTGCCATTGCGCAACGCCTCCGCCGCTTCTTCGCCACCGGTTTCAACCAGCTTGCTGTTTTCGGCGGTGACACCGCTTTCAGCCAGCAGGGTGCTCACCAGTGTGTTGGTACCATTGCCGGCATAGCCGACGGCGATTTTTTTGCCTTTTAGCGCTGAGAGGTGCGTGGTTTCCAGCTTGCAGCGACAGAAAATCCATACCGGCTGGTAATACAGGCTGCCCAGGGATAACAGTGTACCCGCGCCTTCGGCATGCGCTTCGCCATCCTGTATAAACGCGATGTCTACGTCGGAATCCGGGTCTTTGAGCAGGCGCAGATTTTCTTTGTCACCAGAGGTCGTGCGGGTCTCCAGCGTAATGCCTTCCTGTTGCAGGAACACGCCATAGATAGAAGCAAACGCCTTGTAATTGATATCGTTATTGCCAGTCGCGATCACGATTTTGCGCGGTGGGGCAGGGTCAATAAATTTATAGGCGACAAACAGCGCCAGGCAGATCAGCAGGATAGATGGCAGCATGGCGCCCAGGATCTCGCCGGTGAAAATAGCGGTGAATTTATTATTGCGCGGGTCAAATTTCATCTGTAGGGGGCGGTTCATCTCAAAGCAGATGAATCAGTATGTTGTCGGGATGAAAAGGATTTTACAGAGGGTTGCAGAGAATGTCACAACAGAAGAGTGCCGTGGCTGCAAAGAAAAAATGCAGCCAGTTGCCTGGCTGCATTGATCATTGCGGCATTGATATCAAGGCTGACGCGATGAAAGGCGTTGCAAGATAACGATCATGCGATCAATTTCTTCATAGGTGTTATAAAACGCCACTGAAGGTCGCACGGTCGTTTCTACCCCAAAACGACGCAAGATAGGTTGTGCACAATGATGGCCGGATCGCACGGCGATGCCTTCCTCGTTGAGTGCAGCACCTACTTCTTCACTCTGGTAGCCTTTAAGTGCAAAAGACAGTACGCTGGCTTTGTTTTTGGCAGTGCCGATCAGCCGCAAGTGCGGAATATCACGCATGGCTGCGGTGGCGTATTCCAGCAGGGCATGTTCGTAACTGGCAATGTTTTCAATGCCAATGCGCTCGACATATTTGAGTGCTGCACCCAGCCCGACCGCATCTGCGATATTGCCGGTACCTGCCTCAAATTTGGCCGGGGCTGCATGATAGACGGTTTTTTCAAACGTCACGTCCTGAATCATATTGCCACCGCCTTGCCAGGCAGGCATGTCTTGCAACACATCTGCTTTGCCATACACCACGCCTATGCCGGTAGGGCCAAATATCTTGTGGCCTGAGAATACAAAAAAATCTGCATCCAGCGTCTGGATATCGATACGCATGTGCGAGATGGATTGCGCGCCGTCCAGCAACACTTTCGCACCGGCTCTGTGCGCCATGGCGATCATTTCCTTCGCAGGCGTGACGGTACCTAGCGCATTGGACACTTGCGTAAACGAAACCAGCTTGGTTCTTGGTGTCAGCAGTCGCTGATACTCTTCCAGCAAGATCTGGCCACTATCATCCACAGGAATGACCTTCAGCACCGCACCTGTTTCCTGGCACAGTTGCTGCCAGGGCACGATATTGGCGTGATGTTCCAGGTTGGAAACCACGATCTCATCGCCAGCACTCAGGTGTTTTTTACCCCAGGTTTTAGCGACCAGGTTGATGCCTTCAGTAGTGCCACGCACAAAAATGACCTGATTCACCGAAGGTGCATTGATAAAGCGGCGCACGGTTTCGCGGGCATCTTCATAGGCATCAGTCGCACGCGCTGCCAGTTCATGCGCAGCACGGTGAATATTGGAGTTTTCATGCGCGTAGAAATAGCTGACTCTATCAATCACCACTTGTGGTTTCTGCGTGGTCGCCGCGTTGTCAAACCAGACCAGTGGCCTGCCATTCACTTTTTCGTTCAGGATAGGAAAATCCCGGCGAACGCTCAACACATCAAATGCCGGATGTGCTGAAGCAGGCAGGCTATTGTGCAGTGCAGGTTGCTCAGCTTGCAGAAAGTAGAATGACTGCCCGCCTGAAGACGTCTTGGCAGGCGGTACATTGCCTGGCGATCCTAAGCCAGGAGATCCATGACTCAATGCCTGGGTTTGAGTCGTTGGAATCGACGGATTTGACTGCCCAAGCCAGCGGTTTAATTCCTGCTGATATGGGATATCAATGCCCAGGCTTGCTAATTGCCCTGGTACCAGGTAAGCGGGATCTGTATGCAGCACGTCCAGATGCGTATGGTCACTGGCCAGCGTCTCCGTGCCAGGCGCATGTGTCAGCTGCTGCCCTTGGGATTCAAGCAGTACCGGCTGTACAAACGATTGTGCAAAACTCGGCGAGGTGATGTCTCTGGCGTTGCCGCCAGTGACCACGCCGACTTGCGTCGTCAATGAATCTGTCGCCGGTACCTTGGCTTGCACCTGTGCCGGCGTTACCAGCGTTTGCGCAAACTGTGCCGCCGCAAATGGCGCGGTCGCGGGAAACCCTTCCGCGTATAACTCATTGACCAGCTGATTGAGTGTGTCGATATCCAGTGATCCGGTTTGCTCCAGCTCACGGCCTACACCCAGCGCAGCCGTCATTTTCGGATGTTCGCCCGGCAGCGAGGCCAAAATGGCCTCCGGGTCAAACCCGGCCAAATCCAGTGCCTGATGTGTGTTTGGATTACTTGTAGTCATAGTAGTGGTCAACTCCGACATCTTCCAGTACGGCAATCGCATCTTCAGTCAACACTGCCAGTGAGCAATAGAGTGAAACCAGATAAGAAGCGATCGCTTTATGGTTAATGCCCATGAAGCGCACAGACAAGCCCATGCTTTGTTGACCAGGCAAGTTAGGTTGATACAGGCCGATCACGCCTTGTTTGCTTTCGCCCACGCGTAACAGCAGGATCTTTGATTTGCCATTGACGATAGGCAATTTGTCACTTGGGATCAGCGGGATGCCGCGCCAGGTGATGAACTGTGAACCAAACAATGACACGGTTGGTGGAGGCACGCCACGACGGGTGCATTCACGGCCAAATGCGGCAATCGCTTTCGGGTGAGCCAGGAAAAACGCAGGTTCTTTCCATACTTTGCTCAGCAACTCATCCAGGTCGTCCGGTGTAGGCTGGCCATTACGTGTTTTCACGATTTGTGATTTAGCCACGTTGTTCAGTAAACCATATTCTTTGTTATTGATCAGTTCGCTTTCCTGGCGCTCTTTGACAACTTCAATGGTCAGGCGTAACTGTTCTTTGATCTGGTTATGCGGGCTGCTGTACAGGTCAGACACACGGGTATGTACATCAACCACCGTGTTCACTGCATTCAACACATATTCACGGCCCCATTCTTCGTAATCCACAAAGGTCGCTGGCAGGTCTTTTTCGTCCTTGCTTGAACAATCAACCGTAATCGCAGCCGGGTCTTTCGCCTTGTTAACACGGTAAATACCTGCTTCTACCGGTACCCAGTTCAATAAATGCACCAGCCAGCGTGGGCTGATGGTACTGAGCATAGGGACCGATTTGGTCGCATTGGCAAGCGTCCGTGCGGCGACATCGCCTAATGCACTCTGTGTTGGCTGTTGTGACATGTGTTCTCCTTATTTGGTATGGCTTTAAAATACTACAAAAAAATCAAGCAGCGGCCGGAATGGGCTTAGCATCTGAATGCGCTTGTGTAACGTGACTATTGGCGGGCACGTTGCGGGTCACCCACACGTTACCACCTATCACTGAATGTTTGCCTATGGTGACACGACCTAAAATAGTCGCGCCGGCATAAGCCACCACGTAATCCTCGAGGATGGGATGACGTTCGAATTTCTTCACCAGATGGCCATTGGCATCTTTAGGAAAGTTTTTTGCGCCCAGTGTGACTGCCTGGTACAGGCGCACATGGTTGCCGATGATCGCTGTTTCACCGATCACCACGCCCGTGCCATGATCAATGAAAAAATGGTCCCCAATGCGCGCGCCGGGGTGGATATCAATACCAGTCTGCGAGTGGGCGATTTCGGTGATCAAACGCGCAATAATGGTTAATCCCAGCCCATGCAACACATGGGCGATACGGTAATGGATCAATGCCAGGATACCTGGGTAGCTGACCAGTATCTCATCCACACTGTCAGCCGCCGGGTCACCCTGGTAAGCGGCTTCCAGGTCAGTATCCAGCTGCAAACGGATACGCGGTAATTGTTCGGAGAACTGGCCGGTGAGTGTATGTGCCTGAGCTCTGAACTGGTTGGCAGGTTCACTGGGCGATTTAAACGCCAGTTCCAGGCGGATCTGGTGTTGCAATTCACGCAGCGCTTTATCCAGCGTGGTGCCCACGTAGAAATTAATGGCATTCGCCTGAATATCCGGGTCGCCCAGGCGGTTGGGGAACAGCGCTGCTGCCAGCCATTCTACGCACTGTCCCAGCGCCTTGCGTGAAGGCAGTTTGGGTGGTTGCGATAGTCGCTGCCGTTGCTGCAATGCGCTTTCCCTGATGTTGGCCAGTTGCTGCACGATGTGTTCGATCGCGATTTCTTGCATCGTCAATTCGTCCTGTCAGTATGCTTTGGTGGCTGTTCAAAAACAAAAAAGCCAGTTGCATCATGAGTGCAAACTGGCTTCCAGTGGTCTAGACAGCTAATTGTGCGCTCACTATAAAATAAACTTCTGTAATTGAACAGGGTTTAAGTCAAATAATTATTAATTATTTGCTTATTCCATTTGGTTATTAGTAAAGAAATATTCAAAAGTCTCTTTATAAGACATTGGTATAAATCTATCGAGGCTATAAAGCTACTCTTCTGCGTGGCGGTTTGCAATAAAATAGAAGTAAAATAAGTGAGCTTTTTTAATATATTTTTAGATTATAAATATATTATTTTTTATTCTTTTTAAAAATATAAATAGGTCTGTATAGTGCAGACCAATTCATCTCAGGAGTAGGGTATGTCATCTTTGTTACGCAGTGCCGTTCTGGCCGTATTGTTTAGCAGTGTGTCACTGCAAGCCGCCGAGTTATTAAATGCTTCTTATGATGTGACTCGCGAGTTTTACAAAGATTTCAACCCGGCGTTTGTACAATACTGGAAAGAAAAAACCGGTGAGACGCTGACGATCAATCAATCGCATGGCGGCTCTACCAAACAGGCACGCTCAGTCGTAGATGGCCTGCCAGCTGATGTGATCACCATGAACCGCAGTGCGGATATCGATATCCTGGCGCAAAAAGGTAAATTGATCCCGGCTAACTGGCAAACACGCCTGCCTAACAATAGCGTACCTAGCGCGTCTCCTACGGTTTTCCTGGTGCGCAAGGGTAACCCCAAGCATGTCAAAGACTGGGATGACCTGATCCGCCCAGGTGTGACTTCTGTGATCCCTAACCCGAAAACATCCGGTAACGGCAAATACAGCTACCTGGCTGCCTGGGGCTATGTCACACAAAAAGGTGGTGACGCCGCTAAAGCCCGTCAATTCGTGACGGAATTATTCAAGCATGTGCCAGTGCTGGATACCGGTGGCCGTGGTGCTACGACCACTTTTGCACAACGCGAAATCGGTGATGTACTGGTGACGTTTGAGAACGAAGTGTATCTGCTGCAAAAAGAGCTGGGCGAAGACAAGTATGAAGTCGTTTATCCTTCAGTGACTGTGCTGGCTGAAAACCCGGTGTCTGTGGTGGATAAAGTGGTCGATAAAAAAGGCACACGCAAGCAGGCACAAGCTTACCTTGAATACCATTTCTCACCACAAGGCCAGGCGATCGCAGCAAAACATTATTTGCGTCCGCAAGTGAGTGAAGCCGCGCAGCCAGCCTTTAAAAAGATTCATACCTTCACGGTAAAAGAAGCATTCGGTAGCTGGACTGACGCTGAAAACACACACTTTAGTGATGGCGGCATTTTCGACCAGATCTACCAGAAATAAACGCAATAGTAATAATGCAGCATCGTATAAGGAGGGGATGATGACCCAGCGACAACAACATCAGGAACCAGAACATGTAGTGCAGTTACGCGCCGAGCTAAAGCAAGTGCTGGCGCTGGATCTGGAAGAGTTAGGGCTAATTGAAGCCAATACCGGTGAGTATGAAAGTACCTTTATCGGCGTGCATCTGAAAACGGCTTTTCAGCCTATCTACGACGCCAAGCAGGGCGATATCTACGGCTATGAAGCCCTGATCCGTCCTTCATTGTTTGGCACCTTGGGTAGCACGCCGGAATTCGCATTCACCTATGCCGAACAGTCTGGCAAGCTGGTGCAGTTTGACCGCGTATGCCGCTCGCAGCATGTGCTCAACTTCCGCGCCATTCACCAGGAAAACGGCTTGCTGTTCCTCAATGTGCATCCTAAATTGTTGCTGGAAGTCAGCGCGCACGGCAAGGTGTTTGAACAGATATTGCACCAGTATTCGGTGCCGACAGACAGAGTCGTTCTGGAAATCAATGAGTCACTGATCGATCAGGATAAGCACCTGATTGCAGCGATTGAGAACTACCGTTCACTGGGCTACAGGATCGCGTTTGACCATGTCGGCAACCACCAAAGCAAACTGTATCGTTTGTGGGGTGCGCAGCACGACTTTATCAAATTTGATATCTCCGTCATCCACCAGGCCGCACAACAACCTTCATTGGCCAAAGCGCTAGGCGGGCTGGTGCATGCGGTGCAGGATCTTGGCAGTACACCCGTGATTGTAGGTGTGGAAACACAACAGCAACTGGATATCGCTATTGCTTCCGGTGCGACCATACTGCAAGGCAACTTCCTGGCTGAGCCAGTGGTTGCCAAGGTGTTGAATGACCAGTTCCAGCATCGCGCCCCTAAAGTGGCTTAAACGCTGGTGTGGTTAATCATGCACATGCGTTAAATACTATAATGCTGCACTGCTGGAATGACTGAAAAATACCTACCAGGTCATCCGGCAGTGTTGATATAACAGTCAATTATAAATTAATGATTAAACATTCTTTTGTGAATAATAAGAATCCGGCTACATTAGCCCCTGTTCAAACCGGTCACGAGTCAATATGACAACTAGAAAAAAACATTTATTGCCCGGCTTTGGCCTTTCATTAGGCTACACCCTTGTCTATTTAAGCCTGATCGTATTAATCCCGCTGGCAGCCGTTTTCCTGCGCACCACAGAATTGAGCTTTAGCGAGTTCTGGGCAGTAGTGACCACACCGCGGGTATTGGCCACTTACCGTTTAACCTTTGGTGCCTCATTGCTTGCAGCCCTGATCAACCTGGTGTTTGGCTTACTCACGGCCTGGGTGCTGGTGCGCTACCAGTTTTACGGCAAAAAAATCCTTGATGCGCTGGTCGATCTACCATTTGCCTTGCCCACAGCCGTGGCAGGTATCTCTCTGACTGCGATCTATGCGCCCAATGGCTGGCTAGGCCAATGGCTGGAACCACACGGTATCAAAGTCGCTTTCACGCCACTGGGTGTTGTGGTTGCCTTGACGTTTATCGGCTTGCCGTTTGTGGTGCGTACCGTGCAACCCGTGCTGGAAGACTTCAGTACCGAACTGGAAGAAGCTGCGGCCAGCCTGGGTGCTAATCGCTGGCAGACCTTTTTTAAAGTCATTCTGCCTGCCATCTGGCCTGCGCTACTCACCGGTTTTTCATTAGCTTTTGCCCGTGCGGTAGGTGAGTATGGCTCGGTGATTTTTATCGCTGGCAACATGCCCATGATTTCAGAAATCACGCCATTGATGATCATCACCAAGCTGGAGCAATATGATTACGCTGGTGCCACCGCGATTGCGGTGGTCATGCTGGTCATCTCCTTCGCCTTGCTGCTGTTGATCAATCTGTTGCAATGGTGGAGCAGCCATCGCCATGGCGGTAAATAGTGACTGCGCAGACGATGACAACACAGCCACTCCCGGTTTCTGTGATATGGCTAGCGCATGATTCCGCCGCTTGAATGTTTTAATTAAACGATAACAACTATGCATAAAACACAATTTGAACAATACCAGGGCAAAGTGGCTTATAAACGTGCCACTTCAGAACCTGCCTGGGTGCGCTGGGCGCTGATCACCACCGCCTTGGTGTTCCTGGGCTTATTCCTGCTGATCCCGCTGGCAGCGGTTTTTTCAGAGGCGTTGCGTAAAGGCTGGGGTGTTTACCTGGCAGCCATTACCGATTCAGATGCCTTGTCTGCCATGAAGCTGACACTGATCGCCTCCTTGGTTGCTGTGCCGCTGAACCTGGTGTTCGGTGTGGCCGCTGCCTGGGCAATCACCAAGTTTGATTTCCGTGGCAAAAGCTTCCTGATCACGCTGATTGACTTGCCATTTGCCGTGTCACCGGTGATTGCCGGTTTGATCTTTGTGCTGATATTCGGCCTGCAAGGCTGGTTTGGCGAGTGGCTGATCGATCATGATTACAAAGTGATCTTCGCCGTGCCGGGCATTATATTGGCGACCATTTTCATCACTTTCCCGTTTGTGGCCCGCGAGCTGATCCCCTTGATGGAAGCACAAGGTAAGGAAGAGGAAGAAGCGGCACTGGTGCTGGGGGCTTCCGGCTGGAAGATACTCTGGCATGTGACTTTGCCAAACGTGAAATGGGGGTTGATCTACGGTGTGATCCTCACCAACGCCAGGGCCATGGGTGAGTTCGGTGCGGTATCCGTTGTATCCGGCCATATCCGTGGCATGACCAATACCATGCCACTGCATGTCGAGATCTTGTATAACGAATATAACTATGCGGCAGCGTTTGCAGTGGCTTCACTGCTGACCTTGCTGGCACTGGTAACGCTGGTTTTGAAAACCTATGTCGAATGGCGGGCATCACATGATGCCGCTACTCAGGAAAAGGAAGTGACGGTTTAATATGGGCATCACCATACAACAAATTAGTAAAGGTTTTGGTCAATTCAGCGCGCTGCGTGATATTCACCTCGAAGTGCCAAGTGGTGAACTGGTCGCATTGCTCGGGCCATCAGGTTGCGGTAAAACCACACTGCTGCGCATTATCGCAGGCCTGGAAACACCTGATAGTGGCCAGGTGCTGTTTGATGGCGTAGATACCACACATGCGGATGTACGTGACCGCCAGGTGGGTTTTGTATTCCAGCACTATGCGCTGTTCAGGCACATGACTGTATTTGAAAACGTGGCATTTGGCCTGCGCGTGCGTCCTAAGGAAACCCGCCCTTCCAACGCCGAAATCAAAAAACGCGTGCATGATCTGCTGAAACTGGTGCAACTGGACTGGCTGGCAGACCGCTACCCGCCACAACTTTCCGGTGGCCAGCGTCAGCGTATCGCCCTGGCACGTGCATTGGCGGTAGAACCAAAAGTATTATTGCTGGATGAGCCATTCGGCGCGCTGGATGCGAAAGTGCGTAAAGACCTGCGCCGCTGGTTGCGTCGCCTGCATGACGAGCTGCATGTCACCAGCGTTTTTGTCACCCACGATCAGGAAGAAGCGCTGGAAGTGGCGGATACCATCGTCGTCATGAACCACGGACAAGTCGAGCAGGTGGGTTCACCGCAATCTGTGTACGACAACCCGTCTACGCCATTTGTGTATGAGTTCCTCGGCAATGTGAACGCATTTGAGACGCCACAGGGCAAAGGCTTTGTGCGTCCATACGAGATCGCAGTCAGCCGCGAGCCGGCATTGAACAGCATTGCCGGTGCGCTGACCTATGTACACTCAGTCGGTTCATTGGTACGCCTGGAGATCAAGCGTAGCGATAACGAGCAGTATGTAGATGTTGAATTAGGCCGTGACGTATTCAATCAGCTGAACTTCAAACAGGGCGAGACGGTATACCTCAAGCCTACGCAATTGCGCGTGTTTTAATCAGCACTAAAATGAAAAAGGCGTAACGGTGATCGTTACGCCTTTTTTGTTTTCAGTACCACTTAAAGTTTAACTCTCAGTACCACTTAAAATCTGATTCTATAGCCTAGGCTTTATTTTTTGCCAGATGGTGCGCCACTAGGGCATTGGCATGACCGTGCCCCAAGCCATGCGCTGATTTAAGCAGCGTTACCAGTTCCATATGTTTGAGGTCGCCCGCGTGGCGCAATATATCAAACCAGTGTTCAACCGGTTGGCCATACTTTTGTTCTATCGACGGAAAGTAGGAAGCAGGGCCTTTGATTTTATCTGCGTCTGACATGCTTTGCCTTGGTTTTAGTGTGAGTCATGCAATGAGATGATCTCTGGTTAGCTTTATTTAATCACGCCACAGGCAAACCGTGCACCGCCACCGCCCAGCGTGGCAGGATGGTCGGAGTGGTTGTCGCCGCCTACATGCACCATCAGCGCACGGCCACTGGCATCACTCAGTTTCAGGCGTGGTGCCAATACCGGTTGAGTGGCAGTGCCATTGGCGTTCACATACAGCGCTGGCAGATCCCCCAGGTGGCCATCGCCCCAGGGTGCATCGTGCTTATTGCGATTGTCAGGGTCATAGTGACCACCGGCAGCACCAGCGGCCGCGACTTTACCATCTTTCTCTTTAGGCTCGCAGCTTGGGTTCTGGTGGATATGAAACCCATGCGTCCCCGCAGGCAAGCCTTGCAGCTCAGGTGTAAACACCAGGCCATATCTGGTTTCAGAAATAGTGACTTTGCCCGCGCTGGCACCTGCCCTTTTTTCATCTACTACATTTAATGGCACTACGATATCTGCCAATGCCGCACTTGAAGCAAGCACCAGGGTAAATGCAATGATACTTTTCATATTTTCTCCTTAAGAGGAAGGTTTATTAGTAGGAAACGTTGGCGCGTATCGTTTTTATTGTGGCTCAAAATCCGGGCAAACAAAAAAACTGTCTGCCAGTCTGATGTCAGCTACACATGAAAAGTTCTTGGCGATCAAGTTTCAGTTATTTCTCGCGCACGATATCGCCAGAGACCACATAGCGTTCTTTACCGTCAATAATCGTAGAGTAAACTTTCAGGGTGTTTAAATTGATGACTTGCGACACGTGGATCCCGGTTTTCTCCACCCAGCTGACAAAGTAAATCTTATCTGCTACTTTCAATCGATCAGGTTTTTCAATGCCATTCGCACCTTTTTCGGGGCCCTGTATGCATTCCCATGACATGGACTTCGCGTGATTGACCGTCACCCGATACACACTGCCACCCTCATATTTGAAGAGGAATTGGCCGATGTATGCGTCTTGCGCAAGCGCCGCGCCGGAAAAAGTGGAAATGAAAAAACTCAGGATGAATAAGCAAAGATACTTCACGTGTTTTCCTATGGCTAAGTGAGTGGGAACAGTATGCCAGATTTGAATTTGCATCAAAGGGGCTAGCTGTTAAAAAACCTTAAACCTTTGCCAGCGCTTGTTCCAGGTCGCTGATCAAATCGTCAATATGCTCAAGGCCAGCCGAAAGTCTGACCAAGTCTTCGCTTACGCCTGCCTTTGCCAGCTCTTCGGGATTGAGTTGTCTGTGCGTGGTGGTGGCCGGGTGGCAGGCCAGGCTTTTGGCATCGCCGATATTGACCAGGCGGGTGAATAATTGCAATGCATCAATAAACCTGGTGCCACCTTCTTTTCCGCCTTGCACGCCAAAAGACAGGATGCCGGACGCCAGGCCATTCAGGTATTTTTTAACTAGCGGGTAATCGCTATGGTCTTCCAGGCCGGCATAGTTGACCCATTTCACTTTCGGGTGCTGTTTCAGGTAATGCGCAATCGCCAGCGCATTGCTGCTGTGCCGTTCCATGCGTAATGATAATGTCTCCAGCCCTTGCAGGATAAGAAAGCTGTTAAACGGGCTGATGGCCGAGCCGGTATTGCGCAAGGGCACCACGCGCGCACGGGCGATAAACGCAGCCGGGCCCAGGGCCTCGACATAGTTGACGCCGTGGTAGCTGGGGTCTGGCGTATTCAGGCTGGGGAAGCGTGCTGCGTGCGCTGCCCACGGGAATTTACCGCTATCCACAATCATGCCGCCTATGGAGTTGCCATGCCCACCTATGTATTTTGTGAGCGAGTGGACGACAATATCTACGCCATGTTCAAACGGTTTTACCAGGATAGGCGTTGCCACGGTATTGTCTACGATCACCGGCACGCCATGTTTGTGCGCGGCTGCGCTGATCGCGGCCAAATCCACTACATTGCCCAGCGGATTGCCTATGGTTTCGGCGAATACCAGTTTGGTGCGGCTATCGATGAGCTTCTCCAGCGAGGACGGGTCGCGGTAATCAAAAAACCGCACCTCAATGCCTTGCTTGGGCAAGGTGTGTGCAAACAGGTTATAAGTGCCGCCATACAGGGTGGAAACCGAGACAATATTGTCGCCGGCTTCGGCAATAGTTTGAATCGCGTAGGTGATGGCGGCCATACCCGAAGCCACTGCCAGGCCGCCTATGCCGCCTTCAAGTTGCGTGATGCGCTCCTCGAGCACTGCGGTGGTCGGGTTCATGATACGCGTGTAAATATTGCCCTGTACTTTGAGGTCAAACAGGTCGGCGCCGTGCTGGGTATTGTCGAATGCGTAAGAAGTGGTCTGGTAGATGGGCACTGCCACGGCTTTGGTGGTGGCTTCTGGCGAGTAGCCGCCATGGATGGAGATGGTTTCAGGTTTCATTTCGCTTGCTCCTTGTTTTGTAGGCGACAAGAAAGCAGTATAAACCTGGCGTTTGATCGCGTTTATAACATTTAATTGAATGCTTATAACTGCAATTGAGGCGGCATGCGCAGCATATAAATCAACCGCGCCCAGCGCGTTTGCGCGGGTTATCCCATCAGGTCAGGAATAATATGACCGAGCTTGATGGATTTGGTTTGCAGGTATTTGAGGTTTTCAGCCGTAGGTTCTGTCAGCAAGGGCACTTGCTGATGCACGGTGACGCCCAGCGCTTCCAGGGCAGACTTTTTACCCAGGTTATTGGTCAGTAGGCGTACAGAATTGATCTCAAAAAAAGCCAGCATTTCAGAAGCGGCTTCATAGCTGCGGCTATCAACCGGCAGCCCGAGCGCTTCATTGGCTTCTACCGTATCCAGCCCTTGATCCTGCAAGGCATAAGCGCGCATTTTATTGCTCAGGCCTATGCCGCGGCCCTCGTGGTTTTTCAGGTATAACACCAGCCCGTGGCCGTGTTCCTGGATGAGTCGTTGGGCATGGTGTAGTTGCTCGCCGCAATCACAACGGGTAGAAGAAAACACATCCCCGGTCAGGCATTCGGAATGCACACGTACCAGCGGATTCTGTGAACGCGTGATGTCGCCGCAGGTCAGTGCAATATGTTCAACGTTGGTACGGTTGTCCTGGAACACGTGCAGATCAAAATCACCATACTGCGTAGGCAGCTTGGCGCTGGAACTATGGGTAAGGAATTGCATGTTTTTAACTGGTGGAATCGTTTCAATCTTCAATGCGTTATTGTAACGTTTACATGCATGTTCGTATGTATTTTTTGCTGTAAAAACGTGACTGCCAGAAACACAGAATAGCCGGACGCATATGACTATTCAGCTTGATTTAATCTTATTGCTGTTACACTTTTAGCCAATATGCATGCTGACTATCAGAGCTCGAGGAGTGATATGCACAAGTTTTTGACCATCTCCCGCATGGTGATGATGGCGGGTTTAGTGGTGTTGAGTATGGTTGTAGGCGGCTGGTTGCTGCCACAGGCCGGCTCGGGAGAGAGCCCGGCCAGCGCCGGGCAGCTTTCTGCCAAAGGCCAGATTTTAAGCCTGGAGAAGATATCCAAACTGGCGAAGGCTCACAAACCTGGCGAAATCCTGGAGGTGGAACTTGAAAAAAAACATGGGCGCTACCTGTATGAGGTGGAGATCCTCGACACGCGTAGCCAGGTGTGGGAACTGAAGCTGGACGCCAGAACCGGCCAGCTGCTCAAAATGGAACTGGATGACTGATGCGCTTGCTGCTGGCGGAAGATGATGCTTTGCTGGGCGCCAATGTGCAACAGGCCCTGAAAGCGGCCGGGTACGCCAGCGACTGGTTTCAGCAGGGCAATGAAGCCAGAGTCCAGGGCAGTCTGGAACCGTATGATGTGGCTATCCTTGACCTTGGCTTGCCGGGGCTAAGCGGCCTGCAAATACTGCAAGCCTGGCGTGCGGAAGGGCTGAGCATGCCGGTGATTGTACTGACTGCCCGCAGTAGCTGGCAGGAAAAAGTAGAAGCTTTTAACCTGGGTGCCGATGACTATGTCACCAAACCTTTTCATATCGAGGAGCTGTTGGCGCGTATCAGTGCCGTACATAAACGTAGCATAGGCCTGGTTAGTGGTGACCTTGCCATGGAAGGTTTGCGGCTGGATGAGCATACGCAAACGGTCTGGCAGGGCGCTGAATCTTACGCATTAACCGGGACCGAGTTCCGCCTGTTGCGCTATCTCATGCTGCATCCGGGGCAGATACTCTCCAAAAGTGAGCTTACCGAGCATGTGTATGCCTATGATGCAGATAAAGACAGCAATGTGATCGAAGTGTACGTGAACCGCTTGCGGCAGAAGATCGGTGTCGACAAGATCCAGACCAGACGCGGGCAAGGCTATGTATTCGGCAACGCTGCTGCTGAAAGTCATTCATCATGAAATCGCTACGCAGACAGCTGACACTGGGCCTGACGCTCAGCCTGGTCGGGCTGCTCACGTTGCAGTGGGCAGTGGTGACCTTTACCATAGACCACCTGGTGCAGTCGCAGATGACAGAGCGCATGCAGCAAGAGGCAGAAGGCCTGCTGGCGGGCGTGACGATCAACAGCCGCGGCCAGCCAGTGGTAGAACAGCGCTTGATCACCAGTGGCTACCAGCGACCTTTTTCCGGCCGCTATTTTGTGGTGATGACGGATGAAGCGCATAAGCTCCAGTCACGTTCCGCCTGGGATGTCACCTTGCCCGTGACGCAGCTGGCGGTGGGCGAACAGCAAGTGACGCGCATCACCGGCCCTGAAGACCAGCCTTTGCTGTTTTTAGGGCACGGCTACCGTAAACAGCAGCACAATATCACCATCTATATCGCTGAAAGCCTGTTCGAGTTGCAGCATAGTTTGCGGGTGTTTCATGGTATTTATGGCGCATTATCCCTGTTAGGGCTGCTGGCATTGTTAGCCTTGCAGCGCTGGATCGTGCTGAATAGCTTAAACCCGCTACATGAGATCAAAGACAATCTGGCGCGCGTTGCTAGCGGCGAGTTGCAGCAGATCAATGCCAATGGCCCGGCAGAGGTGATGCCATTGGTCAATGAATTCAACCGCATCCTGAAAAGTGCCAGCCAGAAAACCAAGCGTTCGCGCCTGTCGATCGGCAATCTTGCCCACGCACTTAAAACCCGGCTGGCGCATTTGAATCTGCTATTTGATAGCGACGCCAGGATAGGCATCTCGCAACTGCGAGCGTCGATGAAAGTCTGCGCAGAAGAAATCCACCAGGATGTAGAACGTGAGCTCAAGCGCGCCCGGCTCATGGGGGATGTGTATACCAGCCAGCAGACCGACCTCGAAATAGAAGTGCCGAAACTAGTGGCGACCCTGCAAAAGATCTATAGTGAAAAGCAGGTGGCTTTTGCCTGGCAGCACACTGCGCAGACCAAGCTGATGATAGACAGGGAAGACATGCTGGAACTGCTGGGTAATGTACTGGATAACGCGTTTAAATGGTGTCGTGGCCAGGTGCAGTTGAATATACAGGTACAACTGAATACTTCCGGACAGCGTGACATTCAAATCGTGGTGGAAGATGACGGCCCGGGCAGTAGCGCGCCAGCACTGGAAACACTGCTGCAACGCGGCATGCGCATGGATGAATCCAAACCGGGCAGTGGTTTGGGTCTGGCCATCGTGCAGGATATTGTGCAGCATTATCATGGCAGCATTGCGCTGGACCATTCTGCACGGCTGGGTGGTTTGCGTATTCAATTAAGCCTGATGCCTGCATGACACAGGCATCAGGTCAGCCGCTGACCCAAGATTGAACCCAGCCGCCAAGGCTTAAAACCAGTCGCGGTTAATGCTATTCACCTTGCCGGTTTTCGCATCGATATAGACTTCCCATTCCGCGCCATTGGCATCGACGATCTCCACTTCGTAATCGTAGCCAGATTTGAATTTACGGCGTTCCAGTTCGACTTCTTTCACCACGCCAGGTTTAGCTGCCAGGGCTTTGGCTTGTGCCTCTTCCCACGAAATAAAGCCGAACGCTTTTGCCATTTCGGTCATTTTCTGAATATCGTCGCCATCATCGTCTGCCATGGCAGGTTGGCTTGCCAGTATGCCGCAAAGCAGGCTGAGCATCAGGACGCGGCTGGATGTTTGAATAAAGTTGTTCATCGTGATCTCCAAATTAAAGGGGTTGAATGATCACGATAGTCTGTGTGCCTTAATTCACGCTGAATTTTGCAGGGGGTTTAAGGTGTTTGCGTATTCATGCCTGGTAAATGCAGATTGGGTTGGTGCATTTTGAGCTGATTAAACAGCCAGCGTGTTTCCAGCAGGTTCCACACCCGCAGCATGGCTTCCATATGGTCAAACGGCTTGGTCAGGAAATCTTTGGCGCCCAATGCCAGTGCCTTGCGGCGGGTAGCGATGGTGGCGTCAGCGGTCAATACCAATACAGGCAAGAAATCATGCGGGCCGACATGGTGAGAGAGCTGGTCCAGTACGGCAAAACCATCCAGCACCGGCATCATCAAATCCAGCAGGATCAGGTCTGGCAGGAAGGCATTGACCAGGTCCATGGTTTTGGTCGGGTCAGTAGTGCTGATGACCTGCTCAAAGCCTTCTTTGGTCAGCAGCTCTTCCAGCAAGCGCAGGTTGGCTTCGGCATCATCGATGATCAGGATTTTGGAGGCGCGCAATTGTTCTATGTTCATAGCGTTCAATACTTATGGTTGTTCAATATTCATGGTGTCGGTTCAGGCAGTATTTTTAGCAGTAGCTGGTTAAAAGTGGCAACGTTTAACGGCTTGGTAAAGTAATGGGTGATGCCGAGTGCATTGAGGCGTTGCATGGTTTCAGGCAAGGCATCGGCGCTCAAAATCACCAGCGGGACATCGCGCAGGTTATCGCGGGTAGACTGGATATGTTGAATCAGCGATTCACCGGAGCCGTCCGGCAGGTTTAAATCCAGCAACAGCATATCCGGCGTCATGTCGCGCAGCCAGACCATGCTTTCTTGCAGGCTGGCGGCAATGTGCAGCTTGATATGGCGATGTTTGGTCATGATGGCTTGCATCAATGCCTGGTTGCTCGGGTTATCTTCCACGTACAGGATATGGCGTTTACGGGAGGATGTGGTGACTGAGCCCTGCACATTAAGCTCAGTGGCAGACTCTGGCGATGCCTGTGCCTGCAGTTCATCCTCGCAGGCTGGCAGGCTGAACCAGAACATGCTTTGATCTTCAGCCACGCCAATCTGCCCGCCCATGGCGTCCATCAACTGTTTGCTGAGAACCAGCCCCAGCCCGGTGCCTTCGGTCACTGTGCGTTCTGCGCCCAGGCGGTCAAATGGCGTAAACAGGCGTGAGCGCAGTTCCCCCGGAATGCCTTTGCCCTGATCAAGCACTTCGACGCGGATCTGGCCATGCTGGCGATAGGCGCTGACTTTAACTGATGTGTTTTCAGGGCCATATTTCAGCGCATTTGCCAGCAGATTCAAAATCACTTGCAACAGACGTTGGCGGTCGGCACGCACTTTCAACCCAGGTTCAAAAAGGGTTTCCATGCTCATGTCGCGTACTTTTTCCAGCGGTTTGAGATAGTGGTAGGCTTCTTCCAGCAAAGGGTTGAGCGCGATGACTTCCATAGACATGCCGATATCGCCGCTCTCGATACGCGAAATATCCAGCACCTCGTTAATGAGTTTGAGCAGATGTTGGCCGGCATTATGGATCAGGGTCGCGCTGTCTTTCTGGCGGCCGTCAGGCAGATCATTTTCCAGAATCTGCGCAAAGCCTAGAATCGCATTGAGCGGGGTGCGCAGTTCGTGGCTGGTGCGCGACAGGAAGTTACTTTTGGCGGCACTGGCTTCTTCGGCCTCGACGCGCGCCAGGTGGGCTTCCTGCGCACTTTTCTTCAGTAATTGTGATGCATGTTCCAGTTCCATGGTCAGCTCGCCGAGCTCGTCCTGGCTGATGCTGGGCAGTGCCAGTGGCTCGCTTTTGACCAGGTGGATGGCGCTGTCGCGTATGGTCCTCACGCGTGCGACGATGGTTTGTGTGAACACCCATACGCCTATCAGCGAGCCACATACACCGGCAATCACCGCCATCAGAGTGATGCGCAAGTTACGCTTGCGCTCATAAATGACTTCGTTTTTATCCTGGTCGACGATACGTGACTCGCGCAAACTCATCTGGTCCAGATGCGTACGGAGCTGATTCAGCGCTGCGCCCTGTGAGCTGAATTTGCGTATCAGTTCTTCATTCGCTTCCTTCTCGGTATTGCTGGCCAGCGCGGCCAGGTCGTTGAGGTTTTTTTGTACCAGCGGGTGTATTACCAATAGCAGTTTCTGCTGTGCCTGGTCATCCAGCCGCAGTTCCAGCGAAGTGAGCAGCTGTGGCATGGCCTGTTTGGCGCTTTCATAACCGGACAAGAACTGGTGATTGCCGGTCAGCAGGTAATCACGCACGCCGGTGGAGGCTTCCAGCAATTGCGTTTGCAGGGTTTGAATGTCTTGCTGGATCTGCAAGGCATTTTGCACGCGTCGCTCGAGCAAGGCTGCCTGTTGTTCACTTTCAAAGATCAGGGCCAGGGAAGCCAGCAACACGGTCAGTGGCAGGGTATTTAAGATAATGCCCTTGATGGTCAACGGCGCATCCTGCCAACGCTGGTTCAAGTAACTGAATGCTTTTAAATGACGGAAAGCCATATCAGTGATCACAATCCATCGCTTTTAAATCCGGCTTCCACCGCTTTGACAGCGGCTTGTGTGCGGTCATTCAGGTCCAGCTTGCTGAGGATGCGTTCAATGTGGATTTTAACCGTGCCGGGAGAGATGCCGAGCTTGCTGGCTAGCAAGGCATTGCTGGCGCCAGAAGGCAATAAAGCGAATACTTCGCGCTCGCGCGGCGTGAGTTTTTGCACATAACTGTCATCCACCACACTGGTGGCCTGGGCCTGGCCATACAAGGAAAAACCCAGCATGCCGCACAGACTATACAGAATCTGCAAACTGCTATGGCTTAAAGGGTTGCCGGTAACCAGCGCCAGTAAGCCGACTGCACGTTGCTGGCAGGCGATAGGCAGGTGATAGGAATGCAGATTGACATCTATTGGGGTAGGCAGTGTCCATAAGCTGGGCACATAGTGGGTATGTACTTCAAATCGGATAGGTTCTTTCAACCATTGACCCAATGCACCAAGCATGGGGATGCGCGCACCGACAGGAAAGCTCTTGCCACGCTGGGCCAGTATTTTTAATGCGCCACCGTGCTGCTGGCTGATCAGGCCATGCTGGGCACCAAATTGCAGGCAAATTTCATCCAGCAACCATTGCAACAGTTCGGTAGACCAGCCGGAAACGAATAATTGCTGGCCGAATTTTTCAAACAGTTTGTCCTGCGCCATTTGCGCCTGGCTTTGTTTCAGGGTGCTACGCAGGGCAAACGCGCTCTCGGCTTCTGGGGTGGGGCTGTCATTCGGCATATGCCGTTAAGTATATACCGAACTACCTATATCGGTAGATTTTTTGTTGTCATGCACGGTGCAAAATGCAAACCATGATGAATCAGTTAAAACCCAACCGAACAATGAGTGTCCAACAAACAATGAAAAGGAGTAACAACATGCGTAACGTATATGCTGCAGTAGTAATGGTATTTGGTCTGGTAGCTGTGTTGCCAGTACATGCACAGGATGAAGAAGTGGCTGTGGAATCTAAAGTGCATCATCAACAATTTTTGAGCAAGCGTCCTTATCAGGCACCAGTCGTGGTGGCGAATAAGGCCGATGCTGAACAAGGCTGGGTCGGTGCTTCTATGACTGCCGGCCAGGAACAGAAAGAAAAACACCTGCAATTGCTGAGAATGCATTCTATCGGTAAACGCCCGCTGTAGTCAGAGTCGCGTAAGGTTGCTGGCAGATAATGCTGCCAGGCCTTATGTAGGATGCATGAAGGCTGCGTGACGGATTAAATGATAAAGGAGTATGAAATGAGTAAATTATTATTGGTAGTATTGGTTTCATTCGGTTTGTTAGCGAATGTTCATGCAGATGAAACACAAACGCAGGATAATGATGTACGTACCTTGCATCACAAAAACTTCAGCAGCCAGCGTCCATACAGTAAAACACCGGTCGCTAAACAGCAAAATGCTGAAGATAAATGGGAAGGCGCAGGTATCGTGACTGACAAACCAGACAAAGGCTTTGATAAGCACCAGCAACTGCGTTTAAACTTTATTGGCAAGCGTCCATACGTTGCTGATACGCCTAGAGACTAAGTGCGAACTGAGTATTGTGTTTAAGTTCTAATCACCCCGCATGCGTGCGGGGTTTTGTGTATGTGGCGTAATTAGAAAATTTAATTATAATTAACGATAATAATATAATAAATAATTGTTTCATTTGTGAAGGAAAAACACTATGTCCGCTGCATCATCAAGGTCGAATTTTTTCGACCTGTTTAAGCATTTTAACCGGGATCTACCGGCTTCAATTGTTGTGTTCTTTGTCGCACTCCCGCTTTGCCTGGGGATTGCACTTGCTTCTGGTGCTCCATTATTCTCAGGCGTGATCGCAGGCATCGTCGGCGGTATCGTGGTTGGCCTGGCCAGTGGCTCACAACTGGGTGTCAGTGGTCCGGCTGCTGGTTTGGCCGTGATCGTGATGGCTGCGATCGGCAACCTTGGTTCTTATGAAGTGTTTTTAGCTGCCGTGGTGTTGGCGGGTGTGTTCCAGTTTTTACTGGGTCAGTTCAAGGCCGGATTTATCGCCTATTTTGTGCCTTCTTCGGTAATTACCGGCATGCTGACCGGTATCGGCTTACTGATCATCCTGAAACAGATCCCACATGCCTTCGGTTACGACGCTGATTACGAAGGCGATGAGTCCTTTGATGCGTTTGATGGGCACAATACCTTCAGCGATATTTTGCAAGCATGGGACTTGTTGACGCCAGGGGCTGTGTTAATCGCCGCGGTGTCTTTCGCAATCCTGATTCTGTGGGATACCGTATTAACCAAAAAACACAGGATCTTTCAGTTGCTGCAAGGCCCGATTGTAGTAGTATTGGTCGGGATATTGTTCAATATTGCCTTTATGCGCGGCTGGTTAAATTTCACGCTGGCTGAAGATCAGATTGTACGATTGCCGGTAGCAGGTAGCCTGGGTGAATTCACCAGCTTCTTTACCCACCCTGATTTCAGCCAGATTGCAAATCCTGCAGTGATTAAAACAGCCTTGGTGATGGCGATTGTCGCCAGCCTGGAAACATTGTTATGTGTAGAGGCAACCGATAAGCTGGACGTCTTGAAACGCGTGACGCCGACCAACCGTGAGCTTAAAGCGCAAGGCCTGGGTAATGTCGTTTCTGGTTTGATTGGTGGGTTGCCCGTCACCCAGGTGATCGTGCGCAGTAGTGCCAATATCACTTTTGGCGCGCAAACTAAAATATCCGCCATTTTGCATGGCTTCTGGTTGCTGCTCAGCGCGATTACCATTGCCAGTTTCCTGAACCTGATCCCGCTTGCCAGCCTGGCGACTATCCTGATCATGGTGGGTTACAAATTGGCTAAACCCAGTTTGTTCAAACAGCTTTACGCCTTGGGTTGGGAACAGTTTATCCCGTTTATTGTCACTATCGTCGCCATTGTCTTTACTGATCTGCTGACCGGGATAGGCCTGGGTTTAGTGGTCGCGATCTTTTTTACTTTGCATCACAGCTATCGCAACTCGCACTACATCAAGCAGACCCGCACCACTAAAGATGGGCAGGATGTGTACGAACTGGCGTTGGCAGAAGAAGTGTCTTTCTTTAACAAGGCCAGCATTCTGGAAGTGCTGGAAGCCATTCCACCCAACAGTAAAGTCATCATCGATTGCACTAACAGCAAAGCGATTGCCTATGATGTGGTGGAGTTTATCCATGGCTATCAGCAGCACGCCAAGCTGAAAAATATTACGGTAGAAACGATCGCCTTCAACCCGCCCAAGCATTTGCTGGGGCATTAATGAAAAGCAGGGCCTTGCGCCCTGCAAATACAATAATTTATTAGAGGATATAGCATGTATAAACACCCCTTACTGGACCGTGAAAATATGACGCCGCGCGAGGCGCTGGATATCTTGATAGAAGGTAACCGTCGTTTTACTTCAGATATCGAGGAAGAAAAGGATTTCAAGGCGCTGATTCAGATCACTAAAGACAAACAGCATCCGTTTGCCTCTTTCCTCAGTTGCAGTGATTCGCGCGCACCGGTCGAGTTGTTATTCGATCAGGCACTAGGTGATATTTTCAGTGTGCGCCTGGCAGGTAACATTGCGTCAGACAAAGCCATGGGCAGCCTGGAATTCGCCAGCAAATACCTGGGCAGCAAATTGATTGTGGTGATGGGGCATACTTCCTGTGGCGCAGTCAAAGCTGCGTGTGATGACTTTAAAGATGGCCATATCGGTGAAATCATCAACCTGATCAAACCTGCGATCCGTCATGAAAAAACGGTGGCTGACCCGGCACAACGTAATTCCAAAAATCCTGATTTTGTGGAAAAGATCAATGAATTAAGCGTCAGGTACCAGATAGATACGATTATCCGCAGCAGCGATATCGTGGATGACATGATACAAAGCAAGCAAATTGCGATTGTTGGTGCGATCTATGATATTTCGACAGGTAAGGTGAACTTCCTGGATGATACGTATGTAGGCTAATGACTACGTGCTTGGCGACTAAGCAGAATGAGTCACTCAGCACTACCAAACAAAAAAGCCGATGTTGACATCGGCTTTTTTGATTATTGATGGCCTTCTTTGGCCAGGTTAATACTGTATTTGGGGATTTCCACCGTCACATCGGCCTCTTGCAAAATGGCCTGGCACGAGAGCCGTGAGAAAGGCTGTAAGCCCCAGGCACGGTCCAGCATATCCTCTTCGTCTTCCTCGATCTCGTTCAGGGTTTTAAACCCTTCGCGCACGACTACATGGCAAGTGGTACAGGCACAGACACCGCCGCAGGCACTATCAATATCAATATCATGATTGTGTAGTGCATCACAAATAGAGGTCCCTTTTTCTGCTTCGATCACAGCGCCTTTCGGGCAAAGTTCAGCATGCGGGAGAATAGTGATTTTAGGCATATTACAGTTCCAAAGAGTCCAGGTTTTTACCCGCGAGGGCTTTTTGTACAGACACATCCATGCGTTTGGCAGCAAAGTTTTCTGTCGCATGGTTCAATGCTTCAGTGCCTTGTTTAATGGCCAGGCTATCCGTGCCCTGGCACAAGGTGTGCAAGGCGTCCAGGTGCGCTTGTATGGTGTCACGTTCGTCTTGTTCGAGTAAGGTCGCGCCGTCTTCAGCCAGGGCAGCCTGAATCGCTTCGATCAGGCGTTGCGCATCGACCGTCGCTTCACGCAGCATACGCGCTGCTTTGTCACTTTCGGCCGCACCAAATGAATCTTTCAGCATGCTGGTGATCTGGTCTTCGTTCAGGCCATAAGATGGCTTGACGGTGATATTGGCTTCTACACCGCTGGCTTGCTCGCGTGCACTCACGGAAAGCAGGCCGTCAGCATCGACTTGAAAGGTCACCCGGATACGTGCAGCGCCCGCGGCCATGGCCGGAATGCCACGCAACTCAAAGCGGGCCAGCGATCGACAGTCGGCTACCAGTTCACGTTCGCCTTGTACCACTTGTATCGCCATCGCAGTCTGGCCATCTTTATAGGTGGTGAAATCCTGCGCACGTGCAATCGGTAAAGTCGAGTTACGAGGAATGACTTTTTCTACCAGCCCACCCATGGTTTCCAGGCCCAATGACAAGGGGGTGACATCCAGTAGCAATAAATCTTCGTCACTACGATTACCAGCCAGCACATTGGCCTGAATGGCAGCGCCCAGTGCGACCACTTTGTCAGGGTCCAGGTTGGTCAGCGGTTCCTGCTGGAAGAACGCCTGCACCGCATGGCGGATATGCGGCATACGCGTCGCACCACCTACCAGCACGACTCCGTTGATTTCTTCCATACTCAAACCAGCATCGCGCATGGCTTTGCGGGTTGGGCTTAAAGTCTTGCTGACCAGGTTTTCGGTCAAGCTGATAAATTGGTTTACTGTCAGCGTTTCATCCACCAGTGCGCCATTGCTGAGTTTGCACAAGATATTCGCTTCATGGTTATCGGTCAGCCATTCTTTTGCCTGGCGTGATTTGGTCAACAGCAAGCGCGTGTCGGCTTCAGTCAGTGGCTTGAAATCTGTCGTTTTACTGCGCACCTGGTCCAGTACCCAGCAATAGATGCGGTGATCGAAATCATCGCCGCCGAGTGCGGAATCACCATTGGTCGCCAATACTTCAAAGATGCCTTTGCTCAGGCGCAGGATCGAGATATCAAAGGTGCCACCGCCCAGGTCATAAATCACATAAATACCTTCAGCGGCATTATCCAGGCCATAGGCGACTGCGGCGGCGGTTGGCTCATTCAATAAGCGCAATACGTTCAGGCCAGCTAGCCTAGCGGCATCTTTGGTGGCCTGGCGTTGGGCATCGTCAAAATAGGCAGGCACGGTCACAACCACGCCGGTGAGTTCACCACCCAGCGCTTTCTCGGCGCGGATTTTTAATGTTTTCAATATGTCAGCGGAGATTTCGACCGGGCTTTTAAGGCCAGCGCGGGTTTTCAGTTCCAGTATGCCTTCAGACGTTGCATTTTCGACAAAGTGATAGGGAATATGCGCACGGTCGGTGATATCGTTTAAGGCACGTCCCATAAAGCGTTTGACAGAGACGATGGTATTGACCGGGTCCAGGCTTTGCGCTGCTTGCGCCTCATGGCCGACAATCACGGCATCCGCCAGATAACGCACCACGGAAGGCAGCAAAGCATGGCCATGTTCATCATGTAATACTGTGCTCATGCCACTGCGTACCGTCGCCACCAGCGAGTTGGTGGTACCTAGATCAATACCCACAGCCAGTTTGTGCTGGTGTGGGGCAGGGGACATGCCTGGTTCTGAAATCTGTAATAACGCCATGAAACTTAATCTTCCAACTGAGCGATCAATGCATTCACATCTTCGCTCACTTTATCAATAAACTGCAGTTTGCGGACTGTCTTGGCTGCTTCGGCAGGTGCCTGGGTGATTTCATCTGCCACTTGCTGTTGCAAGGCAGCGGCCTGTGACTTCATTTCTTTCAGCAGTGCATCCAGCGCGGCGATATCTTTGGCAGATCTGGCATCATCCATCGCTTCACGCCATTCCATCTGCGCCATCAGGAAATCAGCAGGCATGGCGGTATTGTTCTCTTCGTCGGTGGCGACGCCAGCGAGCTGTAATAGGTATCTCGCCCGCGCGGTCGGCTGTTTAAGCGTTCGGTAAGCCTCATTTGCCAGTGTGGCTTGTTGCATGGACTGCATGCGCGCAGCCGGTGAGGCATTCACAAATTTATCCGGATGCACTTCAGCCAGCAAGGTGCGGTAATTAGCATCCAGCGTTGCTGGTTCAATATTGAACTGCTGCGGGAGCTGAAATAAGGCGAAATAATTTTGCATGGTTAGCAGCAAAAACAAAAAAGAGGATGCAAAATCTACCTAACGGTCAACCAGAGTGAGTAAGGTGGTTGAAGCAAATCATTCTCCGGCCTAAACCGTGAATGACTCGCCGCAGCCACACTCATCTTTCACATTCGGGTTGTTAAACTTGAACCCTTCGTTTAAGCCTTCTTTGGTGAAATCCAGCTCGGTACCATCGATATACACCAGGCTTTTCGGGTCTACAATCACTTTCACCCCATAGCTTTCAAACATGCTGTCTTCAGGTTGCATGTCATCGACAAATTCCAGCGTGTAAGCCATGCCGGAACAGCCGGTGGTTTTCACGCCCAGGCGCAGACCAATCCCTTTGCCACGGTTGGCCAGGAATTTCTCTACGCGTTGAGCCGCAGTTTCTGTCAGGGTAATCGCCATCTTATTTGCCTTGTTTGGATTTCAGGTCAGCAATGGCAGATTTAATCGCATCTTCTGCCAGTACAGAGCAGTGGATCTTCACTGGCGGCAGGGCCAATTCTTCAGCAATCGCTGAATTCTTGATTTCCTGCGCCTGGTCCAGCGTCTTGCCTTTTAGCCATTCTGTGACCAGTGAGCTAGAAGCAATCGCTGAGCCGCAACCATAAGTCTTGAACTTGGCATCTTCAATCACGCCAGCTGTGTTGACCTTGATTTGCAGTTTCATCACGTCACCACAAGCAGGCGCGCCCACCATGCCGGTGCCTACTGTAGGATCATTTTTATCCAGGGAACCAACGTTACGTGGATTTTCGTAGTGGTCCAAAACTTTATCGCTATATGCCATCTCTATACTCCTCGAAAATTAAAATGCTTCACAAACTCTGCGTTGGATCGGTTTGCCGTACTAAACATACTGTCTGCGCCTCACCGCCTTGATTTTGTTTCGCCTTTTAATTTTTAGTTAAACTTCCATTCTTTAAAAAATTGAAGATTTGACTGTCTGGCAAGGCAGAGGGTAGCGCCGTTTAGTTTTTCTAAACAAGCTATCCGACTACGCCACCAGGCGGTCAAAGATCAATTTTTAATGCTCTGCCCATTCTACTTTGGACAGATCAATGCCGTCTTTAAACATCTCCCACAATGGAGAGAGTTCACGCAACTTGTCGATCTTGCTTTTCAGCAGGTCTATCGTGTAATCCACATCGGCTTCAGTGGTAAAACGGCCAATGCTGAAACGGATAGAGCTGTGTGCCAGTTCATCTGAACGGCCCAGTGCGCGCAGTACATAGCTTGGTTCCAGGCTGGCTGAAGTACATGCAGAGCCGGAAGAAACTGCAATGCCTTTAATCGCCATAATCAGTGATTCACCTTCAACAAAGTTGAAGCTGACGTTCAGGTTATGCGGCACGCGATGATCCAGGTCGCCGTTTACATAAGTTTCTTCGATATCCAGCAGGCCGTGAAGCAAGCGGTCACGCAAGATGCGGATACGTTCATTCTCACTTGCCATTTCTTCACGTGCGATGCGGAAGGCTTCGCCCATGCCCGCGATCTGGTGTGTGGCCAGTGTGCCGGAACGCATGCCGCGCTCATGGCCGCCACCGTGCATTTGCGCCTCGATGCGGATACGTGGTTTACGACGCACATACAATGCACCAACGCCTTTAGGGCCGTAGGTTTTATGCGCTGAGAAGCTCATTAAATCGACTGGCAGTTTTTCCAGGTCGATTACGACTTTACCGGTCGCTTGTGCCGCATCCACATGAAAAATCACATTGTTTTCACGGCAAATATTGCCCAGTGCTTCAATATCCTGAATGACACCGATTTCGTTGTTGACCAGCATGATGGAAGCCAGCACGGTATCCGGGCGAATGGCTGCCTTGAAGGTCTCGATATTAATCAGGCCATCTGCTTCTGGTTGCAGATAAGTCGCTTCGTAACCTTCGCGTTCTAATTCGCGGAAGGTGTCCAGCACAGCTTTATGTTCAGTTGCCGCCGTGATGATGTGCTTGCCTTTGCCCTCTGCATAAAAGTGCGCCGCACCTTTAATGGCCAGGTTGTTCGATTCTGTCGCACCTGAGGTCCACACGATTTCACGTGGATCGGCATTCACCAGTTTGGCCACTTCTTCACGTGCGTCCTCAACTGCTTTTTCAGCAGTCCAACCGTATGGATGGCTGCGTGAAGCAGGATTGCCATAATCTTCAGTCAAAAAAGGGATCATTTTTTGCGCAACACGCGGGTCTACCGGTGTGGTCGCAGAGTAATCCAGGTAAATCGGCTTTCTATCAGACATGTTTCAGCTCTTTCAATAAAAATCTTATACCGCAACGGCACTTAATCCTTTTAAGCGTTTTACTTCCTGCTGCAACGCTTTCAAAAATCCTTGTATTTCAACTTCAGTATTGCTGTCACTGACACTGACGCGCACTGCGCCACGTGCCAGATCGGGTTCGACACCCATCGCCAGTAACACATGGCTGGGCTCTGTGCTGTCGCTGGAACACGCTGAGCCACTTGCTACAGCAAAACCGGCTTTGTCCAGCGCGGTTACCAGTGTTTCCCCTTCAATATTGGGGATAGCAAAAAAACTGGTATTTGGCAGCCTGTTGGCCTGCTGGCCAAATAAAGTAACACCCAGCGTTTGCAAGCCGACTTCAAGCTGCGCACGTAACTTAGATTGGGCCTCGCTACGCGATTTCAATGTCTGGGCTGCCAGCTTGCAGGCTTCAGCAAACCCGACAATGCCTGCGACGTTTTCGGTGCCGCTACGCAGGCCGCGTTCCTGGCCACCGCCATGTAACAGCGGTGCAATATCCACACGCTTATCCAGTATCAGGGCACCTACACCCACCGGCCCGCCTATTTTGTGGCTGGAAATCGTCATGGCGTTGACGCCAAGTGCATTAAAATCTACTGCTAACTTGCCAAACGCCTGTACTGCATCGGTATGACATAAGGCACCGTGGGCTTTGGCCAGTGCTGCCAATTCTGCAATGGGCTGTATGGCACCGGTTTCATTATTTGCCAGCATGGCTGAAACCAGGCCGGTGCGCGTGCTTAACTTTTGCTCGGCATCTGCCAGGTCAATCACACCTTGGGCATCTACTTGTATCGTTTGCACCTGCCAAGAATGCCAGGCTAGCGATTGCGCAGGGCGCGATACACAAGGATGCTCGATGGCACTGACCAGTAATTGCGCAGGCGCCAGATTGGCAGTGATGCCTTTAACAGCGAAGTTATTCGCTTCAGTACCACCAGAGGTAAACACCACTTGCGACGCTTGCACACCAAGGCAGGCAGCAATTTGTTTTCTGGCCGATTCAACGGCATCGCGCGCATTGCGCCCATATACATGGCGGCTAGTTGCGTTACCGGTCGTTTCAGTTAACCAGGGCAGCATTGCTTGCAAAACCTGAGGTTTTAAAGCGGTGGTGCTGTTATGGTCAAAGTAAACCGTATTCATGCGAATTTAATCAGCCTTAAGCTGCAAGCGTAGCGTCAGAGTTACATTTGCGCGGTGAAAAATGCACTGTGCCAGCGCCTTTTTTCTTTTGCATTTCAACCATGTCAGCCAAACTCACGCCAGACAAATAATCAAGGATTTTGCCATTCAGTGATGCCCATAACTCATGCGTCATGCAACGGCCCTCATCATGACAGTCTTCATTGCCGCCACATTGAGTAGCATCAATCTGCTCATCCACCGCGGTGATAATGTCAGAGACTGAAATTTCGGCATGTGCCTTGGCAATTCGGTAACCGCCACCAGGCCCACGTACACTGGAAACCAGGCCTTGCTTGCGCAACCTGCTGAACAGCTGCTCCAGGTAAGAAAGGGAAATGCTTTGACGTTCACTGATACCAGCCAATGTGATCGGTTTGTCAGCCTCATAAAGCGCTATGTCCAGCATGGCTGTGACTGCAAAACGTCCTTTAGTGGTTAATCGCATCTATGTAACACCTTTTAAAACAGACTGAAATTGTATAATAACCTACTAATTTAGTCAATTATTATGGGCGAAAAGTTCAATGCTTAAAAGGGGCTGAATGCCGCATAGATATTGGTGTTGAGAACGGTTCTTATTCCGGTTTTTTGGCGAACGCTTCACCGACGCCAGACTCGGTTTCAGCGTCACTGAGCTTGGCTAACTGCGCTTTTAGTTCCGCAATATCGGTTTCCTGCTTATGCGCATGGTCGAGCAAGCTGTTGATGGCATTGATCATGGGATCATTTTCATCATTGCCCACCGCATAGGCACTGAAACCCATTTTTTGCGCAGCGCTTTGCCGTTGTTTATTCTTTTCTTCTTCGAGGATGCGGGCAGGGATGCCGACAGCGGTCGCGCCCTCAGGCACATCTTTCACCACCACCGCATTCGAGCCGATTTTGGCATTTTTACCTATGGTGATTGGGCCTAACACTTTGGCGCCCGCACCTATCACCACGCCGGTTTCCAGCGTAGGGTGACGTTTGCCTTTATTCCAGCTTGTCCCGCCAAGCGTGACACCGTGATACAAAGTACAGTCATCACCAATAATGGCTGTTTCGCCAATCACCACGCCCATGCCATGATCGATAAAGACGCGATGACCAATCACCGCACCGGGGTGGATTTCAATACCAGTGATCCAGCGCCCGAAATGAGAAAGCAAACGGCCTAGCCAGTACAAACGGTGCGTCCATAACCAGTGGCTAACCCGGTGGAGAATGAGTGCGTGTACGCCAGGATAGGTAGTGAGGATTTCAAAGTGTGTACGTGCCGCCGGATCGCGGTCGAACACAATTGAGATATCTTCTTTGAGGTGATCAAACATGCGCGCATTATGCCATAAGTTGTTGCGACAGCCGCAAAGGCAACTTTTGGCAGCGAGCAACTTTCGATGGGGTTGTTCTCAACTTGTCATGCTTAATACTTATTATGCTTTTTAGGGTTCACCGATAATGTCAGTATCCCACGCAGCAAATTCACTTCTTCTTTTTCCAGCCGGGTGCGGCCATATAAACGGCGCAGGCGCTCAAACAGCTTTTTCGGTGCGCGTGGGTTGATATAACCTATATGTTCCAGCACCTCACGCATATGCTCATAAAAGCGTTCCAGGTCATCTTGCGTCGCCAGCTCAGATGGTTTTTCCTGGTAGTGCAGTTCACCAGTGGTCACCGCCATACGCACTTCATAACTCATGATTTGCACCGCTTGTGCCAGGTTCAGTGAAGTGTATTCCGGGTTAGCCGGAATAGTGGCTAATACATGGCAGAGATCAGCCTCGGCATTACTCAGCCCGCTCATCTCAGTCCCAAATACCAAAGCCACCTGGCTATGTTCAGAAGTCGTTTTCACTACTTGCGCCGCTTCACGCACAGTCATCACCTGCTGTGACAGTGAGCGCTCTTTACCGCTGACCCCGATCACAAACTGGCAGTCAGCCAGTGCTTCTTCCAGTGTTTGTGTGACCACTGCCTCCTCAAGTACACCCGCGGCATTCACAGCGAGTGACGTTGCCTCAGGATCAGGGAAGTGCTTGGGCCTGACCAGGTAAAGACGGTCCAGCCCCATGGTTTTCATGGCGCGGGCAGTGGAGCCAATGTTGCCGGGATGGCTGGTCTGGCAGAGTACAACGCGGATATTATTGAAGTGGATAGTCATGGCCTGGCTGGTTGAGGTGATAGAACTGGCGCGTACTTAATGAATCACTTATTCAATTTAAACTGCAATTCATTTTGTGAACGCATGATAAAACGTTAAAATGCTATTTTATCAGTTGATCCTCCCAAATACAGCATGCATCCTACCCTAAATGTCGCCATTCGCGCCGCGCGTGAAGCAGGCAAAATCATTAACCGTGCCGCCCAGGATATTGGCGCCTTAAAAATCGAGCAAAAGGATACTAACGACTTTGTCAGCGAAGTCGACCGCGGTGCTGAACAAGCGATCATCGATATCTTGAAAGATGCCTATCCAAAACACGGCTTTTTGGGGGAAGAAAGCGGTAAATCCAATGCTGAAGCAGAAAGCATCTGGATCATTGATCCACTGGATGGCACCACCAACTTTTTGCATGGATTCCCGGCGTACTGTATCTCGATTGCCTTGCAGGAAAAAGGCGTACTCACACAAGCGGTGATCTATGACCCGGTACGCAATGACCTGTTCACAGCCACCAGGGGCAGCGGTGCATTCTTGAATAATCGCCGTATCCGCGTCACGCAACGCACCCGTTTGCAAGAAAGCCTGATCTCTACCGGTTTTCCGTTCAAGGATTTCAGCTACCTTGAAACCTACATCAATATTTTCCGTGACATGGCGAAGAAAACCTCTGGTTTGCGCCGTCCAGGGTCAGCGGCACTTGACCTGGCTTATGTTGCGGCAGGCTTCTCGGATGGATTCTTTGAAATCAATTTGTCACCTTGGGATATCGCTGCCGGTGCGTTGTTAGTGCAGGAAGCAGGCGGCATCATTGGTGACTTTGAAGGTAATGAGAGCTGGTTACGGACCGGGAATATTGTGGCGGCGAACCCGAAGGTGTTCGGGCAGATGTTGCAGGTGATTGCACCGCATTTGACGGAGCGGATTAAGACGCCGACGTTAGAGGCGTAGGTCTGGTCAGTGTTGGGAAAAAAACCGGGTAGTGATAGCCGGGTTTTTTTGTGGGTGGCGTATGCGCGAAGTATGCATTTGCGGTGAAGTTTTAAACGGTAATTCTTTAGATGATTTCACGGTTGCTTATCGCCTGTAGGGGAGTAGTTTGCTATTGTTCCTCTGTTGGACGGATGCTTTTCGCCACTCGGCGAGTGACTTTTCTTTGCTTGCCCAAAGAATAAGTCACCAAAAGAAAGGGCACCCTAGCTTCCGCTTATTTCCTGCGTTGCTCGTCAACGTGGGCGTCCAGCGGAACTCGCCCTAGCGGCTTGCAAAGAACGCAAGCCACCGCGGAGCTCAAACAAGCGCTGGCCGACAACTCCCACGCTGACTGCGCTACTCGGCGCGTCAGATAGGGGCCCGTGAAAAGCACCACGCGGTTACTTAAGTGAGATTTCTTACATTGCGTCCCGTACAACCATTGAAATAGAACAAAGCAAACGGACAAAATGACCAACAAAGTAGTTTGTTGGTCATTTGCTTTAGGTCTTATAAAAAAGTCACTTAGCGCCCTGAGTGCTATACGTTTAACCAACATCTCATCGTGGTGGTTTTAACCGGGCCCCTATCTGACGCGCCGAGTAGCGCAGGCAAAATAAGGAGGAAGGGAGCGACTGTCCGAATCCCGCAGTAGCTCACGGTTTGTGTGAGCTACCAGGTTGAGTTTCGTGACCGCTTATTTTGGCGAGCAACGGAGGAAACAAGCGGAAGCTAGGGTGCCTTTTCTTTTGGTGACTTATTCTTTGGGCAAGCAAAGAAAAGTCACTCGCCTAGAGGCGAAAGAAAATGGTGAAATAGAGCACAGAACTATCCAAAGAAATACCATTTAGAACTTCGCAGGAAATGCAACAATCGTTCTCTATTCGAATCAAGCCAATACCTTGACCGCCAGCGCCTGAATAATGATCTGCTACGGCGAATATCCTGCTAAAAGTTATTCAAGCAATCTCCCACTGAAAAATGCCGCTTTTGTTGTAAGATACAACAGCTTTTTATACTCATCATCTTTATAAATCTATCCTCCCGCATGGCCTTCGAAAACCACACCCCAATGATGCGTCAATACCTGGCGCTTAAAGCACAGTATCCAGACATGCTGCTGTTTTACCGCATGGGCGATTTTTACGAACTGTTTTTTGAAGATGCCGAAAAAGCGTCACGGTTGTTAGGGATCACGCTCACCCGCCGCGGCGCCAGTAATGGCGAGCCGATTAAAATGGCAGGGTTGCCCTATCATGCTGCCGAGCAGTATCTGGCCAAGCTGGCAAAAATGGGGGAGGCGGTCGCCATTTGCGAGCAGGTGGGTGATCCGGCGACTTCCAAGGGGCCGGTGGCGCGTGAAGTGACGCGCATTTTAACGCCTGGCACTTTGACGGATGCAGCGCTGCTGGATGAAACCCGCGACAATACTTTGCTCTGTATTGCCAAAGGCGATGGCGTGCTGGGGCTGGCACGCCTGAATCTTGCTTCCGGTGAATTTGTATTGAGCGAGATTGCGCCCGGTCATTTGTCACAGGAGCTGGAACGTATTCATCCTGCCGAATTGATCACGGGTGATGATCATGTGTCAGAGGTGTTGCAGCAGGCGCGTTGTGCGAAGAAGCGGCTGGCGCCCTGGCAGTTTGATCAGGAATCAGCGCAACGTAGTCTTTCCCAACAGTTTAATACGCATGACCTGGCCGGGTTTGGTTGTGGCGAGATGCCGGTAGCGGTGGCCGCGGCAGGTGCTTTGCTGGATTACGTCAAGCATACCCAGCGCACGGCATTGCCGCATATCACCGGTTTACGGGTAGAACAGACTAACCATTATCTGCAACTGGATGCTGCCACCCGCCGCAATCTGGAAATAGACACCACCATTCGCGGTGAGTCTAGCCCCACTTTATATTCTTTGTTGAATTCAACGCAAACGGCGATGGGCGCACGTTTGTTGCGGCACTGGTTGCACCATCCTTTGCGCAACCAGCATGTGATCCAGCAGCGCCATTTGGCGGTGGCTGAGTTATTGGCGCAATCTTTAGAGAGCGTCTTGCAGCAGGCTTTGCATCCTATCGGTGATATTGAACGCATGACTGCGCGCGTGGCACTCCGAAGTGCGCGGCCACGTGATTTGTCCGGCCTGCGTGATAGTTTGTTGCAATTGCCATCCCTCACCCAGGCATTGCCGCATGTGCAATCCAGTTTATTTCTCGGCCTGTTGGCGGAGTTGCAGATCCCGTCGGACGCTTTACAGTTATTGGCACAAGCGATTCAGGCCGAGCCTTCAGCCATCCTGCGTGAAGGCGGCGTGATTGCCAACGGCTATGATGCAGAGCTGGATGAGCTACGTGCTTTGCAAACTGACCACGGCGACTTTTTATTGCAGTTTGAAGCGGCAGAAAAGGCCAGGACCGGCATTGCCAACCTCAAGGTCGAATATAACAGCGTGCATGGCTTTTATATCGAGATCAGCCGTTTGCAGGCGGAGAGTGCGCCAGCAGAATACCGTCGCCGCCAGACATTGAAAAATGTGGAGCGCTTTATCACGCCGGAACTCAAGACGTTTGAGGATAAGGTGCTCAGCGCCAACGAGCGGGCACTTGCGCGTGAAAAAATGCTGTATGAACAGGTGCTGGATGCCATGTTGCCGCATATCACGGCCTTGCAACGGATTGCCACCGCAGTCGCCACCCTGGATGTACTCGCCTGTTTTGCCGAGCGCGCGCGGGCGTTGAATTATGTACAACCGCAATTCCGTGCCGATATTGGCCTAGATATCCAGCTAGGTCGCCATCCGGTGGTAGAGAGCATCGCCCAGCCTTATGTGGCAAATGATGTGGTGCTGAATCCTTATCGCCAGTTGTTGCTGATCACCGGCCCTAACATGGGCGGTAAATCTACCTTTATGCGCCAGACTGCACTGATTGTACTGCTGGCTTATTGTGGCAGCTTTGTGCCGGCACAGACGGCAGTCATTGGAGAGATTGACCGCATCTTCACCCGCATAGGCGCGTCGGATGACCTGGCCGGCGGTCGCTCTACTTTTATGGTGGAAATGACTGAAACCGCCAACATCTTGAATAATGCCAGCGCCAATAGCCTGGTGTTGCTGGATGAGATTGGCCGTGGTACCAGTACTTTTGATGGCCTGAGCCTGGCCTGGGCTGTCGCCAAGCAATTGCTGGAAAAAAACAAATCACTGACCTTGTTTGCCACACATTATTTTGAGCTGACGCGCATCGTCGATGAAGCCAAACACGCGGCCAATGTGCATCTGGACGCGGTTGAACATGGTCAGGGTATTGTGTTCCTGCATAAGGTAGAAGAGGGCGCTGCAACCATGAGCTACGGCATACAGGTGGCACAACTGGCTGGTATCCCAAGATCAGTGGTGCAACTGGCCAAGCGCAAGTTGCAGCAACTGGAAAACCAGAGCATGGCCACCACACCGCAAAATGATTTGTTTGCCGCCAATGCTGAACCTGAGGAACCGCCACTGCATGCGGTGGTCGCAGCATTGGAAAGCATACAACCAGACGACTTAACGCCCAAGCAGGCTTTAGAACTGCTCTATGCTTTAAAAAAACAACTGTGAGACTTTAGAAAACAATCGTGAGGATTTATGACCATACAAAAACCAGCAATCACCCAACAACCTGTTCATGAAGTCATCGCCAACCGCTGGAGCGGCCGAGCCTATGATGCCAGCAAGCCGGTGGCCAAAGAGCAAGTCATCAGCCTGTTAGAGGCCGCCCGTTGGGCACCTTCCTGTTTTGGGGATGAACCGTGGCGTTATGTGGTGTGTAACAAGGCCGATAATATGCAGGCCTGGCAAGCGGCCTTTGATTGCCTGGTGCCAGGTAACCAGGGCTGGGCGGTCAATGCGCCGGTATTGCTGCTGATTTGCGCAGACACCGTATTCAGGGCGAATGGCAAACCAAACAAATGGGCTCCTTATGACACCGGTGCTGCAACAGAAAACTTGTGTTTGCAGGCCACTGCATTAGGCTTGATGGCGCACCAGATGGGGGGCTTTGATGCCGATAAAGCGCGCGCCACGTTTAAAGTGCCGGAACGCTTCCAGATTTTGCCTATGGTGACTGTCGGTTACCAGGCTGCAGTAGAGGCCTTGCCTGACGATGTGAAGGAACGGGAACTGGCCGCGCGTAATCGTCAGCCACTGGGTGAGTTGTTTTTTGATGGCGCTTGGGAAAATCCAATTATCTAAATTGGGATAGCCTTATCAGCAAGCGTGTAGTGTAGCCAAGTTTCACTGCACGAATGTATTTGCAGCGCTAATGTAAAAGTGCGATGGCTAATGGCCTATCGCACTTTTTTATGTCCATAGATTACGTGATTTTTCTGGGCAGGTTGACCCAATCCTGCACGCTGGCGCGTTGCCACTGTAACGTCGCGTAATCGGCCAGGTATTCAGGCACGGGGTCGCCGGCCAATACCAGGCGGTTAATCATGAGTGCCAGGTCGGTATCGGCAATAGACCATTGTTCAAACAAATGTAGCTGGCCAGGTTGCAATAACTGCGCTGCTGCGTGAAACAGCTTGTTGGCCGCCGCCTGTGCTTTTGCTGATAATGGCTGTGGTGAGCGGCTCAGGAACACGACTTCTGTCGAGCGTTCTTCGCGGATAGGGAGCAAGTCACTCCTTAGCCAGGCCTGCAATGCTCTTGCGCGCGCTCTCGCTAACAGGTCGATGGGATACAGTTTAGGGCCGATATAGCATTCATCAATATATTCACTGATTGCGGAAGATTCGGACAGGCTGAAGTCATCATCGACGATGGCGGGCACCCGTTGCGTGCTTGAAATCTCGGCGTAGGCGGGTGCGGACTGTTCGGATTGTTGCAGATCTAACAGACGCAGTTCAAAGGTGAGGCCTTTTTCACGCAGCGCGACAAAAGCCGACATGGCGTAGGGCGAGAGATAGTCGGCATCGACGTAAAGTATCATCTGTCATCCTTATCTTTATGGTAAAGGGTTTAGATTCTCAATGAAGTGGCCGCGGCTGCACCCACTTCGTTTGAAATGCCCTGGAAAGATTAAACCAGGGCTGCTATTTTAAGGCCAATAATGCCTGCCACAATCAACACCAGGCTGCCTATACGCAATGGCGTTGCCGGTTCACCAAACAATATCATGCCTAATATCACGGTGCCTATGGCGCCAACGCCTACCCAGATGGCATAGGCCGTGCCTACAGGTAGGGTTTTCATCGCTAACCCCAGCAAACCCAGGCTGATGACCATGGCTAACACGGTGCCTACGGTAGGCCATAATTTGCTGAAACCATCGGTATACTTCAAGCCAATCGCCCAACCCACCTCAAACAATCCTGCAATCACAAGAATAAACCAAGCCATACTACATTCCTTTCAGGTTAAATCAGGGTCGTCCCTGGAGCAAATGGAGCGGTGGGGTTGTCCTCACTTCCTGGCTTCATCATACCTCAGGTGAAATGTTATTCAAGTGTTGCCGCTTTATGTGACATAGCGCAGAGAGAGCGCCGGAGGTATAGTTTGGTCTGCGGGTTGGTAATAGCAGTCGTATCCTCTGCTACAATAACGACACAAAAATTAATCCATTGGAACAGGAAATATCATGGCAGTATTAACGCTGACTAAAGCGAATTTTAAAGAAACCATTGAAAGCAATGATTTTGTTATCGTAGATTTCTGGGCGCCGTGGTGTGATCCATGTGTGGCATTCACACCAACCTTTGAAGCCGCCGCTGCCAAGCATACAGACATCGTGTTTGGTATGGTCAATACGGAAGCCGACCCGGAAATCTCCGAATATTTTGATGTGAAACAGATCCCGGGCCTGCTGGTGATTCGCGAGCGTGCAGGGATCAATGCGCAAGTGGGCGAGATTGGTGCCCCCGCTTTGGAAGAGATCATCAAATGGGCGCGTGACTATGACATGACACAGATCCGCAAGCATTATGCTGAAGAAGATGCGAAGAAAAACAAGGCTTAAATAATGCGTGTATAAAAGGCCATGCATTGCATGGCCTTTTGTTTTTTACACGATAGGCAATCTGGCACGTGCAATCACATTGCGCAAGACAAAGCTGGTATGCACACCAGTCACCCCAGCGATCCTGGTAATCTTGTGCAGTAATAAATGCTGGTAGTCATCCATATCCTTCACCACCACTTTCAATAAGTAATCTGATTGCTGCCCGGTAATCAACAAACATTCCAGCACTTCCGGCACATTGACGATACTCGCTTCAAAATTGGCGAATCGCTCCGGCGTATGCTGGTCCATAGAAATACCGATTAACGCCATCAGGCTCAATCCCAGTTTTTTGGCATCGACCAAGGCCTGGTAGCCGCTAATCAGGCCTGCCAGTTCCAGTGCTTTTACGCGGCGCAAACAAGGGGCAGGAGAGAGTCCTATGCGCTCAGCGAGTTCCTGGTTACTGATGTGTCCATCTGTTTGCAGGATATCCAGAATAAGCTTATCAAAACGGTCTAGTTTCATTTTTTTTGCGCATTAGATTTTAAATTGAAATAATATTACATTTATTATTTATAAATTGAAATTGAATTTCAATATTAAGCTATTTTAAACAAAATAAGCAATAATATTTTTTATAAAATCACTATCATGTCTTCTATCGAATCACTATTCAGGAATGACAACATGCACGCACAACCTTCACAAAAATATCAGCCGTTTCCTGCTGTGCAACTCAAGGACCGCCAGTGGCCAAGTGCCGTGATCACCAAGCCGCCGGTGTGGATGAGTACCGATCTGCGTGATGGTAATCAATCGCTGTTCGAGCCTATGGATGCGGACAAGAAGATGCGTATGTTCAATATGCTGTGCCAGATCGGCTTTAAAGAAATTGAAGTAGCTTTCCCTTCTGCCTCGCAAACGGATTTCAATTTTGTCCGTTCATTGATCGAGCAAAACCATATTCCTGAAGATGTGACGATAGAAGTGCTGACGCAGGCGCGTGAGCACCTGATTCGCCGCACCATGGAGTCGGTGCGCGGTGCGCGACGTGTGATCGTGCATATTTACAATGCGATTTCGCCGACTTTTCGCGAAGTGGTGTTCAACATGAGCAAAGCTGAAGTGAAAGCGATGGCGGTTGACTCTGTCAAACTGGTCAAAGCGATGGCGGCCGATATGCCAGAAACAGAGGTGATTCTGCAATACAGCCCGGAAACCTTTACTGCGACTGAGCTTGAGTTTGCTAAAGAAGTCTGTGATGCGGTGACAGAGGCTTGGGGCGCGACGCCTGATCGCCAGGTGATCATCAATTGCCCGGCGACAGTGGAGGTCGCCACCCCCAATATTTATGCAGACCAGATTGAGTGGATGCACCGTCACCTTGCGCGACGTGACAGCGTGATCCTGAGCCTGCACCCGCATAATGACAGGGGTACGGCAGTGGCCGCGACTGAGCTTGGTATCATGGCGGGTGCTGACCGGGTAGAAGGTTGCCTGTTCGGGCATGGCGAGCGTACCGGCAATGTCGATCTGGTCACGGTCGCCCTGAATATGTATACGCAAGGCGTGCATCCTGGCCTGGATTTCTCGGATATGAATGCGGTAGGGCGTACGGTCGAAGAGTGTACGCAGATTGATATTCACCCGCGCCATCCATATGCCGGTGACCTGGTATTTACGGCGTTTTCCGGCTCACACCAGGATGCGATCAAAAAAGGCTTCGCCAGCCAGCAGGAAGATGCGCGCTGGAATGTGCCTTACCTGCCGATTGATCCTAAAGACCTGGGCCGTAGTTATGACTCTATCATTCGCGTCAACAGCCAGTCCGGCAAAGGCGGCGTCGCCTACCTGATGGAAAGCCAGTATGGCGTGGTGATGCCGCGTCGCCTGCAAGTGGAGTTTTCCGGTGTCGTGCAGCAATACACGGATACGCATGGCAGTGAGGTGACGGCGAAGGATATCTGGCAACTGTTTAACCGCACTTATACCGAACCCGCCTCATCGCTGAGTTTTCATGAGTATCAACTGCAATCGCAAGAAGGCGGCCAGGCCATCCGGCTGACCGTGGATGTCAATGGCGTGTCGACGATACTGAGCGGGCAGGGCAATGGACCGGTAGATGCCGCGATTCATGCACTGCAAGGGATAGGTGTATTTGCCCAGGTGCGTAGTTTCGAGGAACGCTCTATCGGCGCCAGTGCTTCGGCTGGGGAGGCGTCGGCGTGTGCTTTTGTTGAGGTTGTTTGCGGCGGTAAAGTGTATTACGGCGTAGGCATACACCCGGATATTGTGACTGCCTCCATCCAGGCGATCATCAGTGGTATCAATCGCTCTGGTCTTGCTGCAGATGATCTGGTTCCAGAAGGCATGGTGTCAGGGGCTATGGCCAAGTCTGCTTGATAACCAAGTCTGCCTTATAACTTAGGGGGTCAGTCATGCCAGCGCATGGCTGATGCTACCGTTTACCAGTGCCCGGTGGTCAGCAAGCGATAGATGAAATACACGCCCACCAGCATCATGAAATAGACTGGCAGGTTGCTGGCGTAACGCCGCTTCTGGTTGCTGATATGAGAGTTGTAACGGTGGAAAACTATGATCACCACAATCGCCAGCACCGCGATCGCGCTATTGAGCGGCGAGGCGGTCAGCCAATACCACCAGTCATAGGGCGTGATACCGGAGCCAAACATGTGGACGGCAATGCCTATCAGTCCGCAGATAATGAGGGCGACGGTGATGATGGCCTGCAATACCTGCCAGGCACCATCCGGGCGAATGTCGCGATTCTTGTTGAATTGATCAGGATCCATACAGCAATTCCTTTCCCAAACATCCTGCACACTGTGCGATTGACCGTTTGATACACCTCTACTATCAAGCGGATACTACATCCGCCGTCGTAAAGTTAGCTATTGCTGTTGCTGCCTGCCGCGCTTGAGTTGGTACCTGGGCTGCCAGGCAAGTAGCTGACCGGGTCAACCGGTTTGCCTTTTTGCCGAATCTCAAAATGCAACGTGGGTGGTTTGTTATTGCTTGCGGCGGGCAGTATCGCCAGTTTTTCACCTTGTGTCACAAAGACACCTTCTTTGACCAGGGAGTTTCCCTGGTGCGCATATACAGACAGCAAATTACTGTTGTGCTTGATGATGATCAGCTTGCCATAACCGCGCACATCCATGCCACTGTATATGACTTTTCCAGCAGCGGCAGCGTTAATTGCTTGCCCGGCGGCGCCTGTGATATTCAAACCTTTATTCAGTTGCGGGTCAAACCCGGCACTGACTTTGCCGGAAACTGGCCATTGCCATTGAATATCACTATCGGCAACAGCTTCAATATCCTGTCCTTCAGCCGCTGGTTTTGTACCATCTGTTGCAGTGCCAGGGCTGGTTACAGTTGAATTGGCAGTTTCACCAGCAGGCGCAAGTTCAGGACGCGTGATGGCGGAAGTCACGACTTCAGCGTCGTCTGCGCCGGATGTATCATTGGCTTTATTGTTTGCCACAGCTGCTGGCGCTTTAATATTCAATACCTGGCCGACATGAATCTCGTAAGGCGCTTGCAACTGGTTGATTTCAGCGAGTTTCAGGTGAGGGATGCCGAATTTCCTGCCGATATTGAACAGGTTATCGCCTTTTTGCACCAGATACTGGTTAGCGCCGACTGAGACTGGGGCCGCTGTTTTGTTTTCTGGGGTTTTGGAGGCGCTGCTCACCGGTGCGCGCGGCATGGGGGAGTTAAGCGCACACGCTGCCAAAGTCGTGGCAGTGAATGCGGTGATCAGCAGCGAGCGTAATCTCATGATAAAGCGGTTCCCCCTAATAATGGTACAAATTTGACCGGTTCCAGGGCGGTTTTCTGTACGCCTTGCGCGGTCCTTTCAATCAGGTGCAACACCTGTTCCGAGGTGCCGACCGGGATCACCATGCGGCCACCCACAGCCAACTGGTCCACCAGCTCTTGCGGCACATGGCTGGAGGCTGCCGTGACCATGATGGCATCAAACGGGCCGTAATCTTTCAGGCCTATGCTGCCATCTGCGTGGTCAAGTTTTACATTGGTACACTTCAATGCCCGCAAATGAGTCCTGGCTTTCATGACCAGTGGCCGGATACGCTCCAGCGAAAATACTTCATTACTCACGCGCGATAACACGGCGGTCTGGTAACCACAGCCGGTGCCGATTTCCAGCACCTTGTTCAGCTGTTTGCCATTGCGCAGAATCTGCGTCATTTTCGCCACGATATAGGGCTGCGAAATGGTCTGGCCATAGCCTATCGGCAAAGAAACATCTTCATAGGCACGGATAGACAGTGCTTCATCGACAAAGATATGGCGCGGAATCTCGGCCATGACATTGATAACGACTTCGTCCTGTATGCCTTGCTCGCGCAAACGCGTAAGCATGCGCTCCCGCGTGCGCGAAGAGGTCATGCCTATGCCGGTTTTATTGGTTGTTCTCGGAATTGCCATGGTGCTTAATTCTTGGCTTGTAACCATTGTTGCATGGTGTTGATTTGGGAGTGTTTGGTCAGGTCAACCTGTATGGGTGAGATCGACACAAACCCTTGTGAAACTGCATGGAAATCAGTGCCTTCGCCGCCGTCATTCGGCTGACCAGCCGCGCCGACCCAATACACGGTCTCGCCACGCGGGGTTTTAAGTTGAATCACCGGTTCAGCTTTGTGGCGCTTGCCCAGGCGGGTGATTTTCTGGCCTTTGATCTCTTGCATTGGGACATCTGGCACGTTGACATTTAATAGGGTAGGCTCAAGGATTTCACTGCGGTTAAAACGCTGGACCAGATCTACCATCACCTTGGCAGCAGTTTCAAAGTGGCTTGGCGCATGCTGCGACATCGAAACGGCAAAAGAGGGGATGCCCAGCAGATAACCTTCAGTCGCTGCCGCTACCGTGCCAGAGTAAATGGTGTCATCACCCATATTGGCACCGTCATTAATGCCACTGATCACCATATCCGGCATTTCCTGCATCAACCCCGTCAGGGCAATATGTACACAGTCGGTGGGGGTGCCGTTCACATAAAAAAAGCCATTGGCGGCCTGTTTGACACTCAAGGGTCTATCCAGCGTGAGGGAATTACTGGCGCCGCTGCGGTTGCGTTCTGGCGCGACCACCGTAATATCGGCAATTTTACTCAGGTGTTGTGCCAGGGCAGCCAGGCCTGGAGCCAGGTAGCCATCGTCGTTGGATAACAGGATTTTCATGCCGGATATTATATAAGGTTTAGTGCGCTTGTTTATGCCGGTACATGAAAGAATTTAGGGTATTCAGATTCGGATCAGCGATTGCCAAATGGCAGCATCAGGCAACCTGGTAACGCTTTCCGGTATATTTGGCATATGCCACCACGCTGGCAAAGAAAACCAGGCTCAATACGATTTCCGTCCATGCCAGTGCACGCGTGACGCCAGATTCAGACCAGGCCCTGACCACGCCTTCGGTAAAGTAAAGCAGGATCAGCATGCCAGCCCATTGGTAGGTATAGCGTTTGCCGCGCAAAATGCCGAATAATGGTGCCAGCAAAGGCAGGGTTTTTAAAAACAGCAAACTGCCACCACTGCGCAGGGGTGACCAGAAAATCTCCCAGCCCAGGCATAACAGGATCAAACCCAGCAGGCTGATACTGGCAGCCAGGCGACTCCGTTTCAAAATCGTCGCTATCATGATCGGCAGGCTTGTGCGAGCGCGACCAGGGCTTTGCGGGCATCCATCGCGTTTAACACCGGGTGCTCAAACTGAAAGCGTAACTGGCCGTAGTTTTCTTCGCCTTGCGTATATTTGACGTCAAAACCTTCGGCATCCAACCCGGTCATTTCGGCCTGGTCGGCGGTGATGCCGTGAATATGCTGGCAGTATTCCAGCATGCTGTTGATATGGTCATCATTCATATGTGTAACGATGCCTGCTTCCTGTGCAGCCAGCATGCTGGCTGCTAAATCTTCATTCAGGCTGTCGCCCTCAAACCAGTCCACCCGGCCAAGCCCGGCAATAAAGCGCACATGTTCCACCCGGATACGGTAGAGATGGAATTCATCCAGGTCATAATAAGTCACTGCATCGGGAAAATAACGCAGGTAACGGGCACGGAAATCCGCGTCATTTTTTTCACAGGGCAGCGCTTCCCCTATCAATGTCAGTTGCGCCTGCTGGTTGCCTGCTTCAGAGAATACCAGCAATGAGACTTTGGCATTTTCATGCATATTTTTTGCATGTTCGGCATTGGCGTTGACCAGGATCACAGGCTCGGCTTGCTGGTTACACACAAACGGCGCGATGGCGCCAAACGGATAGCCTGGATATTTCATCGAGTAGGTGGACAACACGGCATGGCGTGTGGCGAATAGAAATTGGCGGGCTTCGCGGGTGAGAGCGGCGGACATACGAGTTTTCCTCAGTAAACAGTTATTGCAATTTGAGTGCGGTTTCGGCCAGGCGTTTCCCTAACGCCATGCATAATTTTTTTTCATCGTCTGATATCGGCTGGTCATCTTTCGCGCCGCCAATATGGCTGGCGCCATACGGCGTGCCGCCAGTTTTGGTCGTGCCCAGTTGCGGTTCCGAGTACGGCAGGCCCACCATCAGCATGCCGTGATGCATCAAGGGGATCATCATGGTCATCAGTGTTATTTCGTTACCGCCATGCATGGACCCGGTGGAAGTGAACACCGCTGCCGGTTTGCCGATCAACGCGCCTTTCAGCCACAGGCTGGTGCTGCCATCCAGAAAATATTTCATCGGTGCAGCCATATTGCCAAAACGGGTAGGGCTGCCCAAAGCCAGTCCGGCACATTCTTCCAGGTCCTGCAAAGTGGCATAAGGCGCGCCCGCAGCCGGGATATCCGGCTCTGTCGCTTCGTGGTTGGCGGAGATTTTTGGCACGGTACGCAGCCTTGCGTTGGCGCCCTGCACGCTTTCCACACCGCGTGCGATCAGTTGCGCCATCTCTTTGACAGCGCCGCCCTGGGAATAATAAAGAATCAGGATTTCAGTCATTTTTTTCGTTTGTCGCGTAATTTCTGTTTTTGGTCGTCTAATTCAAACAAGCCGATGGCGTTGACCAGTTCACTGAATTTGGTATAACCGTAATTGCGTGAGTCGAAGGCGGAAAAGTTTTTGACGATGTGGTTTTTCACCGCGCCCATGGCGGCAAAACCGCTTTCGTCAGATAATCCTTCAATCGCTGAGCGGATCAGTGAAACCAATTTGGCATCGTTCGCTAATTGTTGTTTGGTTTTTTTGCCAATCGGGACCAGCGTGATTTGCTCGTCATCCGGCTTGGGTTTGGTCGTGGCTTCCACTGGCGCAGAAGATTCCTCTACGCTTTTCTCCTGCAGCAGTATCTCAAAATACACAAACTGGTTACAGGCGGCTCTTAATGATTCCGGCGTTTTATTCTCGCCGAAACCATACACAAATTTGCCGGCTTCGCGCAAGCGTATCGCCAGCCGCGTAAAGTCGCTATCGCTGGAGACGATACAGAAACCATCGAGTGGGGCGGTATAGAGCAAGTCCATGGCATCAATGATCAGGGCGCTATCGGTGGCATTTTTGCCTTTGGTATTGGCGTATTGCTGTATCGGCTGGATAGCGTGTTTGGGTAATACCGGCTTCCACTGTTTGACGTGGTCAGAAGTCCAGTCGGCATAAATACGCCTGACACTGATGTCGCCGAATTTGGACATTTCTTCAAACAGTTCATCAATGATAGGAATGACTTTGAACGTGTTGTCAGCATCTATCAAGACTGCCAGTCGTGGATTCTTATTGTCCTGATGCATGCCATCCTCCTGGATTAATCAAAGCTGAAACCGTAGAACACATCCAGCGCATTATCCGAACCGGTCCTGGTTTCAATCGAGATGCGGTTGGTTAATTGGTAGGTGAGTTTACCAACATTTAGTAGCCCGACAATGCTTTTTTCATAGCCGACCACCAGTTTGTTATTGATGCGTTTGCCTACGCTGACCGCATAGTTGGTAGAACCTGAGCCACGTACATCAATGCTGTCCAGGCCTATGGTCTGCGCGATTTTGGTTTGCAGGGAGACGGAATCGCCCTGTGACAATAATGCACTGGCTGCTACCGATAGCATGGCCAAATCATTGCTGCCGACCGCCGACATCGGTTGCCCCAGCACCAGTAGCGAGATTTTGTTCTCATTGCTGGTTTCCGGCGTGGAAACCAGTTTGAGTTCTGGTGTTTGCAGGCTGCCGTTGATCTGTATGCCGACTTTGGTATTTTCTACTTGCCGCGTGGCCAAGATATCCAGGCCGATATTCGGGATCTTGCCACTGAAAATCAGCCGGCCGGTTTCTATATTCAACGATTGTCCATAAGCCAGGTAGGTGCCGGTCAAATCCAGCGTCCCGGTCGCCCCCAGGTCATCCAGTGCACCATCCAGCCGCATTTTCCCGCTCAGGGCGGCATTCAAACCTTGGCCGCGCAGCATGAACTGTTCAGATTCCTTGAAGGGTAGTACCAGTGGTTTATCGCCAAAATCCAGCCCGAAATCCTGGAAGGTCACGCGTGATTGTTGCTTGGCTACGGCATTTTCCGGCGATTCAATAATGACATCTTCATCCAGTTGTGGCTTATCCGCCTTAGGTAATTCAAATAAGCCTTTATGGATTTTAAGATTGCCGCTGATATTGGTGTTTTCACTATTCAGCCGCAATTTGGTCTCCCCGCTGAGTTGCACCCAGCGGTCAACCCGCGAGAGTGCCTGCAGCTTGTTCAGTTGCGCGGAGAGATCCAGTTGCCAGCCAGGTTGCTTCAAGGCTAACACCCCGGTGGCATTCAGTTCACCGCTCTTGCCTGCAAAATGCAGCTGGTTGAAAGTCACCTGATCGCCTGCCATGGTCGCGTTCAAGCGCCCTTGTTCCAGCCATACCCCTTGTGAAGGTACTTGCAAGGCAAGTGATTCACCTTGAATAGACCCTTTCAGTTGCGGATCTGCCATCACACCACTGATCTGTGCGTCTACCGCCAGGCTGCCCGCAGGCTGTATGTCGGTGAACAGTTTGGCGAACCAGTTCAGTTGTTTGATATCCGCTTTCAGGCTGGCGGAAACCGGGGCCGAATTCTTGATGACAAATCCGGCCAGTGTTGGTGTAACCACGGTGTTTCCCGTCAATTGCAGGTTGATGGCTTCGGCGGAGCTGATGGTGCTGGCAACACTCACGTTGTTATTTGCAGCTTTGATATCCGCCGAGAGCGTCTGCAACCCCAAGCCCTGCCATTTGGCATTGTTGATGTCATACACCTGCCAGTCGCCCTGGCTGCGCTGCAGTTGCAAGAAACCGTTCAGGCTTTGGTCCAGCTGCATATCCCACTGTGCGGATAATTGCAGATGGTCTGCCGGTAACGGCGCTGATTGTTCAGGCACCAGCCAGGCCATTAGTGCTTGTACGGGAAAATCCTTAAGTGCACCGCGCGATTGTAATTGCATCATCTGTGACGGTTGGCCAGACATAGCATTCTCAGTCTGGGCAGGGCGGTAGTGTAATTTTTCCAGTTGCAGTTGACCGGCAAACACATTCAGTGCCATCTGTTGCAGGTCGAATCCTTGAGCAGCGCTCCACGACATGGTTGCCGGACTTGCCAGCCGGAAAACTTTACCGCTGGCGTCCTGCAATTGTGTCAGCTGGGCCTGCCAGCTGTCGTTCTGCCAGGCACCATTCAGTGCGAGCTGGATATTACGTTGCAATGATGGATCAGAATCCTTGATTTGCAGTGTGAGCTGGTGCTGCGCCAGTGTGCCTTTTAAATTCAGTTCTGCCTCAATCGGCGGGCTGTCAGTGCCCTGGCTGTTCTGTTGCGACAGGCCGTGCAGTTTGATCTGCTGGTCTATGGCGGCCTGCAGATTGTCCGACGCTTGCCCTTTTACCTCAAACCCGGCGATGACCAGGCCTTTAGGTAATTGCAGTTGCTGGCCAGACAAACGGTAGCTGGCATAAAAGCCATCAGCAAGATGCTGAACCGTACCATCCCCTTTGACCTGGCCTGAGAATCCCGGCATAAACTGCGCCAGGTTGGGTAGATCGGCCTGCCAGTTCAACTGGGTGCCTGCGGGTGGCGCAGGCTGGGCGCCGCGGATGCTGAACGTGTTTTTATCCAGTTGTGCCAGCAAATCCAGCTGGGTGAGTTGCTGAGCTTGCAGGGTCGCCGTGCCGCGTACAATCAGGGGTTGCGACTGCAAACGGCTGTCTCCGGCATCTACCGTGACTTGTATCGTACCCTGGTCGGTGAGGCTGCCATCAGCCACAACTTTTAAATCCATATGCCCTGCCAGCTGTGGATGCACATGCCTGGCCTGGAGTTGCTGCAAATGGAAAAGAAAGTGGCTGTTACGCGCCTCATCCAGGCCGATAGTGGCTTTGAGCGCCACTACGTCCTCTCCGTCTTGCGTGACAGGCACAATCACAAATGGTTTGGCATCAGGCTGGTAATGGTGGCTGGCGGCAATCTCCAGTTTGGTCAGGTCACCGTGTAACTCTGTACGCAGATGATAGGGCAGGCTGCCTTGTGGCTGCTGCACATCTATCCAGCCAGTTAAAGGAAACGGTGCCGAATTCTGCATCTGGAAATGGGTACTGATTTCGCCCCACGGGCTATGCGCCTGCGCGATACGGAACTGCATGGCCTGGTTGTCGGCATCTAGGTCAAAGCGGATCTGTTCGATATGGTAAGTGCTTTGCCCCTGGATAATGGTCAGGCGTTCAATATTGCCTGACAGCAGATGAAAGGGGAGTGGGATATTGATGCGCTTTGGCAAAGGGCCGCTTGCTGTTTTAGGGCTGGCAGGCGGCGTCTCCGCAGGCGTTTTGAACTGTAAAGTCACCTGCCTGGCGGTAAAGCTCGATACAGTCAGTTCGCCGCGGGGTGTGACCCCCAGCCGCATATCCGAAGCAATGCCTTCAACCTTGAGCGTGGCATTGCCGAGGTCAGTTTCAAATTCTTTCAGGCTGGTCACCACCATGACATTGGCGGCCCAGACCATTTGTGGCGTGATGATCAGGCTCAGGCAAAGCGTGGTCACCAGGCTTAATCTGCATAGGTGTGAGAGTAAATGAACAAATGACATTAAAAATTCACTCCCAGGTTAAAGTGCAAACGATATTCCTTGGTTTCTTCACCATAGGCGATATCGACGCCTACCGGCCCGATCGGGCTGCGGAAACGCGCGCCCAGGCCATAGCCGAGCACCGGGTCATAATCTTTCCAGCTGTTGGCAGCATTACCAAAATCCACAAACACCGCTGCGCCCCACGAAGGCGTCAGCCATTGCACCACTTCACTACTGCCAGTGAGCAATACGCGACCACCGACTGTCGCGCCGCCTTCATTTACACCTAATGATTGGAAAGCATAGCCACGCACAGACTGGTCACCACCGGCACGGAATAAATAAGTCGCAGGTACCTTGCTGGCGGAGCCATTGACACTGCCTACTTCAATCCTGCCCAGCCATTGGGTCGAGCTGGTCAGCGGGTAAAACGCCTGCAACCTGGCTTGCGACTGCAAAAAACGGCCATCAGAAATACGTTCAAACGGCGAAAGCTGAAATTGCGTATTCAATATCCAGCCTTTGGTCGGCGCCTGCTGGTGATCCAGCTCGCGCATATTCAAACCATAAGTGACTGTGGCGGCTTTATTGAACTGCGAAGTGACGTCATCCACCTCCAGAAATTCATACAACAAGTTAGCGCCTACAAATTGCTCAAACTTGCGCGGCTGGCCCCAGTAGCGCCGCACCCCGTTTTGAAAGGCGGTGGTCACTTGCCCTTCAAGGTCGGTGCGGGTCAGGCTGTTCTGTATGCTGTCGCGGTAACCCTTGTCATCTGTGAGAAAGGTAATGTTGGAGGTGGCCGCCTGTAACCGCTGTTCCAGGCGTATGCTGCTATCCCACAGTAATCCGCGCTCAAATAAATTACGATCAGTGTAATTAAACACAATGCGCGCGCCGGTATTGGTGCTGGCACCCACGCCTATGCGGAAGGATTTTTCTTCCATTTCACGCACGGTCACATCGACATCAGCGGTGCGGTCTGGGTTCAGCGCGTGTGTGTTTGCCACCACATCTACCTGGCTGAACTTGCCGGTACTCATGAAACTGTTTTGCAATAGCAATAAATCTGATTGCCGGTAAGGCGCGCCGGGTTTCAGGGTGTTCAACGGGCGGATCAAGGCTTCCGGGTAATGTTGCAAGCCATGAATATTGACCTTGCCAAAATGCACTGCCGGGCCGGATTCCACCGCGATATTGATGGAGACTTCCTGGGTTTGCGGTTGCACGATGGCTTGTGATTGCGTGATTCTGGCATTGGGGAATTCTGCGCGCAGCAATGCAGCCAGCAAATCACGCTTGGCGGCCGCCCAGGCGGGCTGGGTAAACACGTTGTTGATTTGTAATGACCAGCTTTTATTGGCTTCTGCCAGTATTTCCTGGTGTGCGGGCTGCTGTATTTCCCCGTTGAGGGTCAGCACAACCTTGTTCACTTTTGCCTGCGGCGGCAAATTCACGTGAAACTCAATCACATTTGCGACAGGCTGGTAGGCCACTGTTTTTACTTTGAAATAGCCTTCGGTGGCCAGCAGGTCAGCGATTTCCTGCGGGGTTTTCTGGATCAGCCGCCGCCATTCACCCTCGTTCATGCGCGGGTTTTGCATGGATTCGTGCAGCGTCAGGTGTTTTTCAAGTAACTCATGCAGTTGCTGTTTGTTTTCGGGAGATGTTTCGCTATTGAGCGAAAAACGCGTCTGGTAAGTGCCTTGTTTGACCTGGAACCACTCGGCCTCCTGCGCTTGTGCAGAAGGTATATGCATAAGCAAAGACGCGAGGAAAACGAAAGTAGTGAGGTTGTGCGCGGCCAGGCTGACAGTGATCTGCTTAAAACGCAACGGCAAAAAGTACTTTAACCACGCTAACAGCAAGGCGCTATGCTTGCGATAGCACCTCGCCCGGCAATCAGGCCAGGCGAGTGAGAAACAGGCAATCGAACCAGCGGTTGTTTGCCTTAAAGCGTTGAGTGCGAAGTTAAAAACAGAACAATCCCTGAACAAGTCACTAAATATGTTTTACCAATTGACTTGCCTTGCCGGTATAAGTTGCAGGCGTCATCGCCAGCAAGGTTTGTTTGGCTTCGGCCGTGATAGGCAGGGTTTCAATAAAGGCATGCAATGATTGCTGATTGATACCGCCTTTGCCACGCGTCAGTTCTTTCAGCTGCTCATACGGATTTTCGATGCCGTAGCGACGCATCACAGTCTGGATAGGCTCAGCCAGCACTTCCCAGCTATTGTTCAGGTCTTCCTGCAAACGTTGTGGATTGATCTCGAGTTTGTTCAGGCCGCGCAGGCAGGAATCATAAGCCAGCAGGGAATAGCCCAGTGCCACACCCATGTTGCGCAATACAGTAGAGTCAGTCAGGTCGCGTTGCCAGCGGGAGATAGGCAGTTTTTCAGCCAGGTGGCGCAAGATGGCATTGGCCAGGCCTAAATTGCCTTCGGAGTTCTCAAAATCAATCGGGTTGACTTTATGCGGCATGGTAGAAGAACCAATTTCACCGGCTTTGACCTTTTGCTTGAAGTAACCGACCGAGATATAGCCCCAGATATCACGGTTAAGGTCGATCAAAATGGTATTGATGCGTGACAGCGTATCGTATAGTTCAGCCATGTAGTCATGCGGCTCGATCTGGATAGTCATCGGGTTGTAAGTCAGGCCCAATGATTGCACAAAGGTTTTCGCGAAGTTTTCCCAGTCAATATCCGGGTAGGCGGACAAATGTGCGTTGAAGTTGCCAACGGCACCGTTGATCTTGCCTAAGATTTCATTGGCTTGCAGTTGTTTGAGCTGGCGTTGCAGGCGATAGACCACATTGGCCAGTTCTTTACCCATGGTAGTCGGGCTGGCGGTCTGGCCGTGGGTGCGTGACAGCATGGGTTGTTCGGCCAGTGCGTGTGATAACTCGGTGAGCCTGGCGACCACGGCAGCCAGGTCAGGCAATACCACACTGTCACGTGCAGATTTCAGCATCAGGGCATGTGACAGGTTGTTGATATCTTCTGAAGTACAGGCGAAATGGATGAATTCACTGGCTTTTTTGATCTCGGCATTGCCATCGAATTTTTCTTTAAGCCAGTATTCAAGCGCTTTCACATCATGATTGGTACGCGCTTCAATCGCTTTTACCTGCATGGCATCATCTTCGCTGAAAGCGTGGATGGCTGTATCCAGTTCAGCAATGGTATCTGCACTGAATGGTGCGATTTCTGCCAGTTGCGGTTCGGCACTCAGTGCTTTTAACCAGGCCACTTCGACCAGTGCGCGGTATTTGATCAGCGCGTATTCACTAAAGAAAGGGCGCAAAGGGTCGAGTTTGGCGTGATAACGGCCATCTAAAGGAGAGAGTGCATTGAGCGGGGTAAGAGACGTCATGAATATAAAGCGGTGTGGATTTGAAAGTCGACATTTTACCCAATCCGGCACCGCTTGTGTTTTTCTATTCTTGTTATGGTGCTGTATCCACGATACCTTGTTGTCAATATATAGTATTCTTCAAGATCGCCGAGTTTGCAGATGAAAACCGCTTTGTTTGGCAAATGAGGCTTGCTGGTGCCGTGACATAATCGCTCACTGGAAATCTATTGCACATGAGACGCCCCGTTTCTCCATCCTTTATTAGTTTTGCGACAGGCTTATGCCTGACGCTGTGTCTGCTATGGTCGCAGATACTGGCGGATGATTACGTGCTGGCGATGCTGGAAAAGGTCAGGCAACGGTATGGTGAAGAAGCCTACCAGAATGTGATGCGCCTGAATGAACTGTTCAACCAGTTGGGCGGCGCCAGCGAAATGACCAAGATCGGCATGGTTAATGACTTTACCAATCAGCATGTGCTGTTTGTCGATGATATTAATTTATGGGGTATGGAAGACTATTGGGCCAGCCCGCTGGAAACCTTTGGCAAAGGGGCGGGCGACTGTGAAGACTTTAGTATCGCCAAATACACCTTACTCAAAAAACTCGGTATCCCGCAGGACAAACTACGCTTGACCTATGTCCGGGCGCGCATGGCCAGCGGTAACATCCGTCCGCACATGGTGCTTGCGTATTATGCGATGCCAGCCAGCGACCCGCTCATTCTGGATAACCTCAACTTTGAGATATTGCCCGCGTCCAGGCGCAGTGACCTGTTCCCGGTGTTCAGCTTTAATGATAAAGGCCTGTTCGTGGCGAATAACCCGAATATGCGGGCCGGTTCTCCAAACAATATTTCCAAGTGGCGCGATGTGTTGACGCGTATGCGCCAGGACGGGTTGGAATAAATGCACACATTGAATTACCTGAATCACGCGGAATCTTTGAAAACCTTGGCTAAGATATGGTTAACGGGGAAAGTTAATGCTAGGCTTATAGATAAAGCCTGCATGAACGCCGGGTTGTGGATGATTTTACCCCAAGAAAAAAAGAGGGCTTAGAACATGTCATTAATAAAACAAATACGCATTGCGATTTCTGTCATTATTTTAATGGTGGCGGCGGGTTGCCTGTTTTTAGGGGTTTATGATGACCACCGCTTTATGGCCGAGCAGTTGCAGAAAAAAAATAATGACAACGCCAATGGTTTGGCCATCACACTTTCCAATATCCAGAAAGATAGTGTCACGGTAGAGCTGATCATCAGTGCCCAGTTTGATATGGGTAACTATCGCCGCATTGCCATTATCTCGCCTGATAACAAGCCCATGATAGAGCGCATCAACCGCAACCCGCACTCAGTGGCGCCGGCCTGGTTCCAGTCGCTTTTTTCCGTCAGCATCCATCCTGGTATTGCCAATATTCAGTCAGGCTGGCAACAATATGGCACCCTGGTGCTTGAAAGCGAACCTTCGCTGGCGTATGACCAGTTGTGGGAAACTTCACGCCATGCGGTGCTGTGGACCTTGATCGTGGCATTCCTGAGTTATGTGGTTTCCGGTTTCTGGCTGAAGAAAATACTGAAACCACTGGATGACGTGATCGCTCAGGCAGAAGCCTTGGGTGAGCGCAAATACATCACCATTGAAGAGCCGCAGACTGAAGAGTTCAAGAAGCTGGTGCGCACCATGAATACGTTGTCTGACCGGGTTAAATCCATGGTCACGGCTGAGTCTGAACGCCTCAATGTGTTTAACCAGCAGATCAACTACGACGAGGTCACTGGTTTGATGAACCAGTCACACTTTACCAATACCGCGTCGGTCGCCCTCAAGAATGAAAGCTTTGTCGAAGGCATGCTGACGCTGGTGCAATTGCGCAACCTGTCTGATATTGACAAGCAGCTGGGCTACAGCGTCACCAACCAGTTGATTAAAAAAGTCGGCGATGCGCTTGAAAAACAAATGTCGCATTATCCTGATGTGGTTTGCGGCAGGCTCTCTGGCAGTGAATTCGGGATTTTCAGCCGTCAGCCGTTGGATGACTTTATCGTTGCCTCAGAACTCAAGCTGGTGCTGGAAAAGCTCAATGCAGCGCAGCAAATCGTCCAGTTCCAGTTTGTGGTGACACATACCAAAACCAAAAAAGGCGATGACTTCGTGGATATTCACCGGGTCATGCAATTTATTCTCGACCTGGCGGGTGATCAGACGGCAGTGCCTATGCGGGTGATGAATGCCAATAGCATAGTCACATCGAGAAAAAATTACCTTAATCAATGGAAAGAGCAATTCTTGCACGCGATTGAGCACAAGCAGATCAAACTTGCCTGCTACCCGGTCATGCTCAAGGAGCAGCAGTTGCTGCATTACGAGTGCCCGTTGCGTTTGCATATTGATGAAGGCGATCAGTGGCTGGCTGCGGGAGCCTTTATCGATTGGGCCAGCCAGCTGGATATGATCAAGACGCTGGATGGACTGGCGCTGGAATACGCCGTCGATATGCTGGACAAAAATAACGCCAACCTGAGCGTGAATGTGTCTGCCGCCGCAATGCGCAGTGACGAATACCGCGACAAGCTGCAAGCCCTGATCCTGACCGTTGCCCAGCCTTCGAGATTGAGCTTTGAAATTTCGGAAGAGGCGGCATTTAGCGATTTTGTGCAGTTCAAAAACTTTGTGCACCTGGTGAAATCACTGGGATGTATCGTCGGCATGGAACATGTGGCCACGCGCCTTGCCCAGCTGGGTGACTTGCATGAGCTAGGATTGGATTTTGTTAAATTTGATGCTTCACTGATTCGCGACATCCACATGCGGCCACAGCAGCAGTCATTGCTGCGCGGTTTGTGTATGATGGTCCGCACCATGGGCATCATGCCGATTGCCGAAGGCGTGCAGGATCAGCAGGAGCTGGATAGCCTGAATTCGGTAGGTATCGAAGCTGTGACAGGGCCGTTTGTGCAGGAAACCCTGCAATTTGGGGAGTAGTAAAAGTTGTCAATCTTTGTAATTCACGGGATTTTTGCCATATACTCAGCGTTTTGGATGGGGTGGTGATTACCTATAATAGGGATACAAATAATATAAATACTTAAACATAAGTATTTGAGCCGTTGATAAGGACAATAACAAACCTGCCATGGAAACGACGCAATATTTTAACCAAACTGACAAAGACGTTTTACTCGAGTGTCTGCTTTATATCTGCCGCCATAACCGGCTGGCAACTACTCGGGATGCGTTAACCTCTGGCTTGCCACTTGAAGATGGCAAGCTCAACCCCGACTTGTTCAAACGCTCTGCCGAACGCTTGCGTCTCGACGTCATCGTTAAGCAAAGCGCAATCACTGCCCTCAATCAGCCACAAACAGATATCACCTTGTTGCTGAATAATCACCGGGCGTGCCAGCTATTAAAGGTCGATGACAGCCACCATTTTGCGCAGGTGGTTTTCCCCGATTTGTCACCAGAACCGGTCACCATGAGCGTGGCCGATCTGGTCGCAGAGTATACCGGCTATGCGCTGGTCACCAAGCAGAACTATATTTTTGATGCACGTACGCCAGAAGTCGGCAGAGTGAAGATCCGGCACTGGTTCTGGGGCACCATCGCTGAGAACAAAGGTATTTATCGCGATGTGATGGTCGCAGCCTTTCTGATCAATATCTTTGCGCTGGCCATGCCACTGTTCACCATGAATGTGTATGACCGTGTAGTGCCTAACAAGGCAGTGGAAACATTATGGGTATTGGGGATTGGTGTAGGCCTGATTGTGCTGGGTGACCTGCTGTTACGATCCATGCGCGCCTATTTCCTGGATTGGGCCAGTGCACGTATCGATGTGAAACTCAGTGGCCAGATCATGGAGAAGGTACTGGGTACGCGCTATGATGCGAAACCTTCTTCTGTAGGTTCTTTTGCTTCCAATCTGCGTTCATTCGAGAGCGTGCGTGATTTTATTACTTCCGCCACTGTCGTGACCCTTATCGATTTGCCATTCGGTATTATTTTCCTGATAGTGATTGCCTGGATCAGCCCGTTTATGGTGTTGCCGGCCTTGATAGGCGGCGCGGTCGTACTCATCTATTCACTCAGTGTACAAAGCAAAATGCACGACTTGTCCGAGACCATGTACCGGGCCAGTGCGCAACGTAATGCCACACTGATCGAGAGCCTAGTAGGCCTGGAGACGGTCAAGTCCATGGGTATTGAAGGGCAGATGCAAGGCAAGTGGGAACGTAGTGCGATATTTTTGTCTGAAGTCGGCAGCAAGCTCAAGCTGCTATCCTCTTCGATTACCAATGGCTCTTACGCCTTGCAGCAAATCATCAGCGTTGCAATCATTATCCTCGGTGTATACCTGATTTCGAATGGCGATTTGACCATGGGTGGCCTGATCGCGTGTTCGCAATTGACCAGCCGTGCATTAGCGCCGATTTCACAAATTGCCAGCCTGTTTACGCAATACCATACTGCCGCGACTTCATTAAAGTCGTTAGAAGCCATTATGGAAAAGCCGGTAGAGCGCGGTAAGGATGTGAGTTTTCTCTCCCGCCCCGCCTTTAAAGGCGAAATCGAATTCAAGAATGTGTCTTTTAAATATCCTGGCACAGATGAGCTGGCATTAAATGGCATTTCTTTCAGGATTCGTCCAGGTGAGCATGTGGGGCTTATCGGGCGTATGGGGTCTGGCAAAACAACGATTAACAAATTAATTCTTGGCTTGTACCAGCCAAGTGAGGGTGCGATCCTGATTGACGGGATTGACGCACGCCAGATTGACCCGGCCGAATTGCGTCGCAGTATTGGCTATGTGCAGCAGGATAACCATCTGTTTTATGGCACGCTGCGCGACAACATCACTTTGCGCCACCAACACGCCGATGATCACGCTGTGCTGAATGCGGCCCAGGTAGGTGGCATTGCCGAGTTTGTGAATGCACATCCCAAAGGCTTTGACCTGGAAGTGGGCGAGCGTGGCGATACTTTGTCCGGTGGCCAGCGACAAGGCGTCGGCATAGCGCGTGCCTTTGTGACCAGCCCGCAGATCGTGCTGCTGGATGAGCCTACCAGTGCCATGGATCACTCAGGCGAAGAGAATGTTAAAAATAAAATTGCTGAAGCGACAGTCAACAAAACCCTGATTGTCATCAGTCACAGGAATGGCATGCTGGAACTGGCTGAACGTTTAATCGTGATTGATTCCGGGCAGATTGTGGCTGATGGTTCTAAAGAAGACGTTACCGCTGCACTGCGTGCGGGTAAAGTCGGTAAGGCAAGGTAAGCATCATGGCAAAAAAAATATTCGATAAATATGGTGACATTACCAAAAACGATAGCATCTGGATGCGCCTTGGCAAGCCGGTACATCTATTAGTCGACAAAATCATCAAGACCGACACCGCAGAAAACCGTTCATGGACAGAGCAGGCACATGATGTGATGGTTGAAGACAGCATGCTGCACGCCAAGCTGATCATGTATGCCATCTTTGTGATTTTGATCGTGTTGCTCGTGTGGGCGAACCTGGCTGAAGTCGATGAAGTGACACGTGGCGAAGGTCGCGTGATCCCTTCCGGGCAGATACAGCTGGTGCAATCGCTGGATGGCGGTATTGTGACTGATATCATGGTTAAGTTGGGTGACACGGTGAAACGTGGTCAGCCGTTGATCAAAATTGATGAGACGAGGGCGATTTCTTCCCTGAAAGAAAATGAAAGCCAGTATCTATCATTGACAGCCAAAGAGGCGCGCCTGAAAGCGCTGGCTAATGGCAGCGCTTTTAACCCGCCTAGTGAAGTGCAGCTGAAAGTGCCGGATACCTATTTGCAAGAACTGCAATTGTTTAATGCGGGACGTGCAGAGCTGGATTCGCAAGTGAATATCGCCAGGGATCAATTGTCACAGCGTGAGCGTGAGCTTTCAGAAGTGCAGTTTAAAAAAGAAGTCGCAATCAAGACTTATGATTCGAACAGCCGTGAACTGGCAGCGAACCGTCCCTTGCTCAATAGTGGCGCTGTGTCTGAGATTGAAATCCTGCGCCTGGAGCGTGAGGCCAACAGGGCAAAAGGCGATATTGATCAGGCTTCGGCACAGATGGGGCGTATCACTGCGTCTATTTCAGAAGCGCGGCGCAAGATTTCAGAGGCGCAACAAACCTTTACGAGCAAGGTGCGTACCGAGCTGAACGAGACAACGGCAAAAATAAACAGCCTGACTCAGTCTAGCCTGGCATTGTCGGATAAGGTAAAGCAATCGACGCTGCTATCGCCGGTGAACGGCAAAATCAGCAAGCTGTATTACAACACCGTTGGCGGTGTGATCCAGGCAGGGAAAGAAGTCATGGAAGTAGTGCCTTCTGACGATGCGCTGGTGATAGAAGCCAAAGTGCAAACCAAGGATATTGCGTTTATCCGCCCCAAGCAGCCCGCAATTGTCAAACTGACGGCTTATGATTACAGCATTTATGGCAGTCTGGACGGGGAAGTTGAAGATATTGCAGCAGATTCGACGATAGACGATAAAGGAAATGCTTTTTATGTCGTTAAAGTAAGGACAATAAAGAATAATATCGGCGACCATCTGCCAATTATTCCTGGTATGGTGGCACAGGTAGATATTTTGACCGGCAAGAAAACTGTGATGTCTTATTTGCTGAAACCTGTGCTGAAGGCTAAATCGTATGCATTAACCGAGCGCTAATCACTATGAAACATATTTTTATCACATCATTAAAGCAGCCTGTTGAAGCCTGGCTGAATGCCTTTCCTAATCTGGTTTCCAGTGCAGAAGTGGTTTCTGCTGATGTTGCCGGCGCGACCGTGGTCTGGGTGCATGCGCAATTAGAGAGTAGCAACCAGTGGCGCACACAGGTGCAACAAGTGTTGTCACTTATTCCATCAGCAAAAGTCATTGTATTGTCAAATAATCCTGAGCAGGCTGAAGCCATGCAGGCGCTGGAACTTGGTGTGGTTGGTTACCTGCACGCTTATGCGCACCACCAGGTATTAAAAGAAGTCTACAGCGTGGTATCGCATGGTGGTATCTGGTTAGGCCGTGACTTGTTAAAGCACTTGATAACGTTAACAGCTCGTGGCTCACGTCAAACAGTCGATGTGCTAGAAGAGGTGCTGGAAGCCTTAACCAAGCGCGAGCGTGAAGTTGCGCTGGAAGCTGCCAAAGGCAACAGCAATAAAGAAATCGCCAGAACACTTTCTATCTCAGAACGCACGGTTAAAGCGCATCTGACATCCGTATTTGATACCCTGAAAGTAAGGGATCGTTTGCATCTGGCATTGGTATTACAAGGTCAGTCTCCGCAAGGGCACTTTGGCCTCGATAAAAGTGTCAAGGCTGGTGCTTCAAATAAAGCACACCTGAATTCATAAATGCATACCTGCATTTACATAAATAATATTTAAAATAATAGGATTTAAGGGATTTTTATATAGGTTCATAGAGTCACAAGAGTGGATTTGTGACTTTTTCCCCTAAAACCCCCTATTAAACCCACTTTAATAGGGTGGGTAACACTTGTGCCTTAACAATACTGTCGTTATACTAACTTCAGGATGAATCTTTAATAACTTGTTAAGAGTCTGCACATGAAACTAAAAAAAATTGCCTCTGCACTAATCATGGGAGTGTTCGCCTGCTCCTCCGTGTCTTGGGCTGCAAGTCCAGAAACTTTGGAGAAGATAATCGAAAAAGCGGTGTCCGAGAACCCTGAGGTTCAGGCCCGCTTTCATGCTTTTAAGGGCGCTGAGTTTGATGAGTCAGCTGCAAAAGGCCGTTATTTGCCTAACCTGACAGTGGATCAGACATTCCGTAACCAGGAGCGCCTGACCCCAAACATCAACAACACATTCACGCCTAATCAACAATCAACGCTGACGTTGCGACAAATGATTTTTGATGGCCTGGCGACACCTTCAGAAGTGGGTCGTCTGGATCACGTAGCCAAATCCCGTTTCTATGAGTTGCAAGGCCAGATGCAAGGCATTGCACTAGATACCGCGACTGCCTACTTTGATTTGTTGCGTTATCGCCGTTTAGTTTCTTATGCAGAAGATAACTTTGTAGTGCACAAGCAAGTGCACGAAAAAATCAAATCCCGCGTTGACGCGGGTGTAGGTAAAAAAGTTGACCTCGAACAGGCAACTGGTCGTTTAGCGTTAGCAGAAGCTAACCTGCTGACAGAAACTACTAATCTGTATGATGTTTCTGCACGTTTCCAACGCCTGGTAGGTGAATTGCCTCCTGCAAATGTGGTTGAAGTGCAAATGACAGGTGAAGGCTTGTCTGACAGTGCTGACCAAGTGCTAGACGCTGCTTACAAGCAAAACCCTAACATCCTGGCCGCGATTGAAAATATCATTGCTGTTGAAAAATCTGTGTCAGGCCGCAAGGCACCTTTCATGCCTCGCCTGGATTTGCAAGGTCGTAAAGTTTTGGATGTCAACGACGCCAGCAGAAACAGCACATTGGCTGCAGACACCTTGGAAGTGACAGCTAGCTGGAACATTTTCAACGGCTTCACTGATAAAAACAATCTTGATTCTGCTTCGCAAGAACTGAATCGTTCACATGATCTGCGTGACAAGGCTTGTATCGATACACGCCAGCTGGTTGCGATTGCTTACAACAACATCAAACAGTTGAACGAGCAAGTGGCTTATCGTAAACAGCACCAAGACTCCATTGAGAATGCACGTCTGGCTTATCGTAAGCAATACGACATTGGCCAACGTACATTGCTTGACTTGCTGGATACCGAAAACGAATACTTCCAGTCACGTCGTAACTTCACCAATGCTGAAATGGACTTGAGCACTTCTTATGCAAGGACCTATGCTGGCCAAGGTCTGTTGTTGCGTAAACTGGGTGTCACGCGTGCTGATGTGGGTGAGTATGCCCGTGAAGAATACCTGGACCGCGAGAATGTGTGTCAGGCTCTGGCACCAACACAACTGGTAAGCGATAAAGCAGCTTTGCTGGCTAATGCAAAACCATGGGAAGGCGAAGCCTTTAAACCTAAAGGTCCAGAAAAAGCGACGATGAAATTCACGCCGCGTATTCTGTTCCAGGCAAATAGCGCCATCATCTTGCCAGAATCGTACGCTGACCTGGACATCGTTTATGACGTAGTCAAAGAGTGGGGTACCGATAAGGTTGAAATCGCAGGCCACACAGACAAGCGTAATACTTCAAAAGAGAAATACAACCTGTTGCTGTCAGAAAAGCGTGCGAAAGCAGTTGCTGATTACCTGGTCAAAAAAGGCCTGGATGGCAGCCGTATCGTAGTGAAAGGTTATGGCTTCTCACAGCCAATTGCTGAGAATGACCCAATCAACGGTAATGACGCAAACCGCCGCGTTGAAGTGATCCGTTTTCAGTCAGTTGCTGAGTAATCAGTATTGATTGTTTCACCTGATTGATTGCAGGTGATGAATAAAAAGCGAAGCTGGAAACAGCTTCGCTTTTTAATATGCAGCACCTTTGTATTCAGAACTTGAGCTTTACCATTCCTGTTTAGTGCACCATCTCTTAGCCATCCAGGCTGAACCCTTCCCCACAAGTTGCCAATACTGTACTTCAGTACAATAGATTTTCATATTGTATTGTCGTTTAATGCATCACTAACTAATTTATCTCAATTTTAAGTGAGGCAATAAAATGGCTACAGTGATTGGTACTGTTACAAGTGTTCAAGGTATGGCTATCGTGGTGGATGCCAATGGCAACCGTCATATGTTACAAGTAGGTGAGGTTTTGCATGCCGGTGATAAAGTCATCACTGCGAGCGGTGCAACGGTCTCCGTAAAACTTGCGAACGGCGAAACCGTTAACTTCGCTGAAGCACAAACAGTTAAGATCACTGACAACCTGGCACAGGTAGATGTGTCAGATGTCACTGAAAATGCAGTGAATCAGGCCGTTTTTGATGCCGTGCTGACTGCATTGAATGAAGGCCGTGATATCACTGAAGTACTCGACGGCCCTGCGGCTGGTGAGGCTGGCAGTGATGGTAATGCAAGCTTTGTTAACCTTGACCGTATTTCGGAAAGCGTTACCGGTTCAACCTTTGATGGTGGCACTGGCGGTGTAGGTTCAGCGGCTGAAAACGGTTTGCAAAACTACATGTATTTCCCAGAGGATCCAACAATTACCGGTATTGTATCGGGAGGCGTGCCTGGCCCAGCCGGTAATTCTGTGATTGAAGGTCAAAATCTTGTATTTACGGTCACGCTTAGTGCCACCACACAAGCACCTGTTACATACACTTTTGCACTTGGTGGAGGCGCGGCGCAAACACCAAGTGACTATATCAATACCCCAACCTTTAGTAACAATGTAGTTTACAACCCTGCGAATGGAACAATCACAGTGCCAGCTGGTGTGACCAGCTTCACAGTGACAGTGCCTACAGTGAATGACTCTATTGTTGAGACCCTCTATGAAGATCTGCCATTGACCATCGGTGGCGTGACAGGTACAGGCATCATTCAAGACGATGACAAACCAACAGTTGTGACTGTTGATCCAGGTACGCCTGGCGCTGGTGGTGACACCGTGGTTGAAGGTGGCACGCTGACTTACACAGTGACATTGAGTACTGCGACCAATACTTTAACCACCTATAAGTTTGACCTTGGTAAAGCTGGTGATACAGCAACTTCTGGTGCTGATTATGATCCGGCAAAAGTCACCTTCAGCAACAATGTGACTTACGATGCAGCCACAGGCACGATCAAGGTGCCAGCGAATGTAACAAGTTTCACAGTGAGTCTGCCGACGATTGATGACACTGTCGTTGATGCGCATTACAGCGAGACAGTGTCTGTGACAGTGGGTAGTTTCGATAGCAATGGTAATGTGACAGGGGCTAAGACTGGTACAGGCAATATTCTGGACAACGATAAACCAACAGTCGTGACTGTTGATCCAGGTACGCCTGGCGCTGGCGGTGACACCGTGGTTGAAGGTGGTACGCTGACTTACACAGTGACCTTGAGTGCTGCGACCAATATTGAAACCACTTATAAGTTTGACCTTGGTAAAGCTGGAGATACAGCGACTTCTGGTGCTGACTATGATCCGGCAAAAGTCACCTTCAGCAACAATGTGACTTACGATGCAGCCACAGGCACGATCAAGGTGCCAGCGAATGTAACAAGCTTCACAGTGAGTCTGCCGACGATTGATGACACTGTCGTTGATGCGCATTACAGCGAGACAGTGTCTGTGACAGTGTCTAGCGTGGACAGCACAGGTAATGTGACCGGTACACCTAAGACTGGTACCGGTAATATCCTGGACAATGACAAACCAACAGTCGTGACTGTTGATCCAGGTACGCCTGGCCTTGGTGGTGACACCGTGGTTGAAGGCGGCACCTTGACTTACACAGTGACATTGAGTGCTGCAACCAATGTCGAGACCACTTATAAACTTGAACTTGGTAAAGCTGGAGATACAGCGACTTCTGGTGCTGATTATGATCCGGCAAAAGTCACCTTCAGCAATAATGTGACTTACGATGCAGCCACAGGCACGATCAAGGTGCCAGCGAATGTAACAAGCTTCACAGTGAGCCTGCCGACGATTGATGACACTGTCGTTGATGCGCATTACAGCGAGACAGTGTCTGTGACAGTGTCTAGCGTGGACAACACAGGTAATGTGACCGGTACACCTAAGACTGGTACAGGCAATATTCTGGACAACGATAAACCAACAGTGGTGACTGTTGATCCAGCTAAGCCTGGCCTTGGTGGTGACACCGTGGTTGAAGGTGGCTCCCTGAGTTACAAAGTGACTTTAAGTACAACAACCAATGCCGAGGCCACTTATAAATTTGAGCTTGGTAAAGCTGCTACAGATACAGCGACTCCTGGCGCTAACGCTGACTATGATCCGGCAAAAGTAACCTTCAGCAACAATGTGACTTACGATGCACTCACAGGCACGATCAAGGTGCCAGCTGGTGTGAAAGACTTTGTTATCACTATACCAACGATCGATGATAGCGTGATCGAACAGACAGAGACGCTGACTCTGAAAGTAGAGGATGTATCTGCGATAGGTACTATTCTGGACAATGACAGAGGTATCACCTTAGTCAATGGCAGCAAAGACCATGTGTCTGAAGAAGGCTTGCCTGGCGGTATCAAAGACAATACTGGTAGCACAGACACAACAGATTCAGTGGAAGCCACTGGTGGATTCACGCTGAATGGCAGCAGTGCCGGTGCAGTTTGGACACTGACTGTGCCAACTGAAGCGCTGAAATCTGGTGGCGTGGCTGTGATCTGGACGTTGTCTGACGGTGGTAAAACACTGACAGGTTTTGCAGGTAACGAAAAAGTATTGACCGTAACGATTAACGATAGCGGTGAATACAAAATCGTATTGAATGGCAAGATCGATCATCAGACAGCCAATGTCGAAGACACAGCGCTGGCAAATGTAGGTGTTAAAGTTGTAGTCAATGGTGTCACGCAAACAACGAATATCCCGGTCACTATTGAAGATGACGCTCCTGTGGCACCTGGCGCTTCAGTGGTTGTGAATAATGCAAATACAGCAAACGTACCGCCTGTTGCGACCGTTTCCAGCAGTGGCAACCTGTTAGGTCTGGTTGGTTTGTCTGCATTGGACCTGATCAACTTGAGCACACGTACTGCATTTGGTGCGACTGATGCTAACAACAATATCAGTAAAGTTGAGCTGAACTACCAGGCATTGATTTCTCTGGGTGGTTTGCTCGGCCCACGTCAATTCACGATTTCTCAAGATCTGGCCGCCGAGTTAGGTCTTAAAGTAGAAATTACTAATAGTGCAGGCTTGTTTGGCATTGTTGGACCATCTTCACACGTAGTGATCACTTCACTGGATGGTGGCCCGATCGATAACCTGGCCATTAACGAATTATTAGCGACCGCACGCTTGAATGGCGGTGCAATCAGTGCTGAAGTATTGAATGCAACCAGCATCACAGTGACCGATGCCCAAGGTGCGTCCTCTTCCGCCGCTATCGGAACACTGGCTGATGCTAGCGTGCTGAGTGGCCCTGCCAATAATGCTAATCTGCAAGAAGGCAATGGCAACGGTAATACGTTGACTGGTACCTCTGGCGATGACCAACTGTACGGTTATGGTGGTGATGACACCCTGAATGGGAATGCTGGTAACGACATCTTGCGCGGTGGTGATGGCAACGACAAGCTGGATGGCGGTGCTGGTAATGACATCCTGATCGGTGGCGCTGGTGATGATACATTGATTGGCGGCGATGGCCGTGACATTTTCCGTTGGGAAAAAGGTGATCAGGGTACATCAACAACGCCAGCAGTGGATACCATCAACGACTTCAAGTTGGCTGATGATGTCATTGACCTGAGAAGCTTACTGCAAGGCGAGCACTTGGGTAACTTATCCAACTTCATCCGTGTGACCGTTGTGAATGGAAACACAATCTTGCATATCAGTAGCACAGGTGGCTTGAACAATGGCGTTGGTGAAGATCAAACGATTGTTCTGCAAGGCGTTAACCTGGAAACAGCTTACGGTACCAATGATAGCGCAGTCATCTTGGCCAAATTTGTTGAGAGCGGTCACTTGGCTATTGATCCAGCAGCTTCAACAGCCACAGGTAGTTTGGGAAGCTTTGGTGCAGATGGTGGCCATGTACAAAGCATTACGATTAGTAATGTAACGTATACCTACAGCGCAAGTTCAAACGCAATCAGTGTGACCGGTACATCCCCTTCAGTCACTGGTTATGTGTATGACGCAACTAGTAAACAATTAAGCGTAACAACAGATAAAGGTGAAACCATCACGGTTAACGTGGTGACTGGTAAGTATGATTATTACGGTAGCCGTCCATTAACTGCTGGTGAAAGCACAAGCTTTAATTACACCTTGGTTGATAATGATGGTGATACAGCTTCTAATACCGTTAAATTCAATGGTAACGGCCAACCAACAATCACTGAAGTTGAGCCAGGTAAACCGGGTACAGGTGATGATACCGTCGTCGAAGGCAATAACCTGGTGTACACAGTGACTTTAAGTTCAACGACCGCTGCACCTGCAACCTACAAGTTTGAACTTGGTGGTGCTACTGGTACTGCTTCTACGGCTGATTATGGAACACCTACCTTCAGCAACAATGTGAAGCTGAATAATGATGGCACGATTACTGTACCGGCTGGCGTGAGCAGCTTCACCGTCACAGTACCAACAGTGGATGACGCTATCATTGAGTTGACCGAGACCCTGCCACTCAAAGTGGGTGATGCAGTGGGTGTTGGTTATATCAAAGACAACGATAGTGCAACGACAACGATCACCGTGAAATCAGCTGGTGACAGCGTGACCGAAGGTCAGACTTTGGAATACAGCGTTACCCTGAGCAACGTAGCTGACCATGCGGTTGAATACAGCTTCAGCCTGGGCGGCACTGCGACACCTGGCGCTAACTTTGACTATGATCCGTCAAAAATCACCTTCACCAATGGCGTGACTTACAACGCAACGACTGGCAAGATCTCAGTGCCAGCTGGTGTGACCAAGTTTGATGTGAGCGTACCGACCATTGATGACGCACTGATTGAGAAGACAGAAACAATCACGCTGACTATCGAAAATGCCGTAGCCACTGGTTTTGTCAAAGACAACGACAGTGCAACGCCAACGATCACCGTCAATGGTACGTTGGACACGAAAGACGACAGCGTCGTTGAAGGTAATACCCTGACCTACAACGTTACCCTGAGCAACGTAGCTGACCATGCGGTTGAATACAGCTTCAGCCTGGGCGGCACTGCGACACCTGGCGCTAACTTTGACTATGATCCGTCAAAAATCACCTTCACCAATGGCGTGACTTACAACGCAACGACTGGCAAGATCTCAGTGCCAGCTGGTGTGACCAAGTTTGATGTGCGTGTCCCTACGATTGATGACGCATTGATCGAGAAGACAGAAACAATCACGCTGACTATCGACAATGCCGTAGCCACTGGTTTTGTCAAAGACAACGATAGTGCAACGACATCGATCATCGTGAAATCAGCTGGTGACAGCGTGACCGAAGGTCAGACTTTGGAATACAGCGTTACCCTGAGCAACGTAGCTGACCATGCGGTTGAATACAGCTTCAGCCTGGGCGGCACTGCGACACCTGGCGCTAACTTTGACTATGATCCGTCAAAAGTGACCTTCACCAATGGCGTGACTTACAACGCAACGACTGGCAAGATCTCAGTGCCAGCTGGTGTGACCAAGTTTGATGTGCGTGTCCCTACGATTGATGACGCATTGATCGAGAAGACAGAAACAATCACGCTGACTATCGACAATGCCGTAGCCACTGGTTTTGTCAAAGACAACGACAGTGCAACGCCAACGATCACCATCAATGGCACTGTGACAGCAGATGATGACAGCGTGACCGAAGGTCAGACTTTGGTATACAACGTTACCCTGAGCAACGTAGCTGACCATGCGGTTGAATACAGCTTCAGCCTGGGCGGCACTGCGACACCTGGCGCTAACTTTGACTATGATCCGTCAAAAGTGACCTTCACCAATGGCGTGACTTACAACGCAACGACTGGCAAGATCTCAGTGCCAGCTGGTGTGACCAAGTTTGATGTGCGTGTCCCTACGATTGATGACGCATTGATCGAGAAGACAGAAACAATCACGCTGACTATCGACAATGCCGTAGCCACTGGTTTTGTCAAAGACAACGATAGTGCAACGACATCGATCATCGTGAAATCAGCTGGTGACAGCGTGACCGAAGGTCAGACTTTGGAATACAGCGTTACCCTGAGCAACGTAGCTGACCATGCGGTTGAATACAGCTTCAGCCTGGGCGGCACTGCGACACCTGGCGCTAACTTTGACTATGATCCGTCAAAAGTGACCTTCACCAATGGCGTGACTTACAACGCAACGACTGGCAAGATCTCAGTGCCAGCTGGTGTGACCAAGTTTGATGTGAGCGTACCGACCATTGATGACGCACTGATTGAGAAGACAGAAACAATCACGCTGACTATCGAAAATGCCGTAGCCACTGGTTTTGTCAAAGACAACGACAGTGCAACGCCAACGATCACCGTGAAATCAGCTGGTGACAGCGTGACCGAAGGTCAGACTTTGGAATACAGCGTTACCCTGAGCAAAGTAGCTGACCATGCGGTTGAATATAGCTTCAGCCTGGGCGGCACTGCGACACCTGGCGCTAACTTTGACTATGATCCGTCAAAAGTGACCTTCACCAATGGCGTGACTTACAACGCAACGACTGGCAAGATCTCAGTGCCAGCTGGTGTGACCAAGTTTGATGTGAGCGTACCGACCATTGATGACGCACTGATTGAGAAGACAGAAACAATCACGCTGACTATCGAAAATGCCGTAGCCACTGGTTTTGTCAAAGATAACGACAGTGCAACGCCAACGATCACCGTCAATGGTACGTTAGACACGAAAGACGACAGCGTCGTTGAAGGCAATACCCTGACCTACAACGTTACCCTGAGCAACGTAGCTGACCATGCGGTTGAATACAGCTTCAGCCTGGGCGGCACTGCGACACCTGGCGCTAACTTTGACTATGATCCGTCAAAAGTGACCTTCAGCAATGGTGTGACTTACAACGCAACGACTGGCAAGATCTCAGTGCCAGCTGGTGTGACCAAGTTTGATGTAAGCGTACCGACCATTGATGACGCACTGATTGAGAAGACAGAAACAATCACGCTGACTATCGAAAATGCCGTAGCCACTGGTTTTGTCAAAGACAACGACAGTGCAACGCCAACGATCACCGTCAATGGTACGTTGGACACGAAAGACGACAGCGTCGTTGAAGGTAATACCCTGACCTACAACGTTACCCTGAGCAACGTAGCTGACCATGCGGTTGAATACAGCTTCAGCCTGGGCGGCACTGCGACACCTGGCGCTAACTTTGACTATGATCCGTCAAAAATCACCTTCACCAATGGCGTGACTTACAACGCAACGACTGGCAAGATCTCAGTGCCAGCTGGTGTGACCAAGTTTGATGTGCGTGTCCCTACGATTGATGACGCATTGATCGAGAAGACAGAAACAATCACGCTGACTATCGACAATGCCGTAGCCACTGGTTTTGTCAAAGACAACGATAGTGCAACGACATCGATCATCGTGAAATCAGCTGGTGACAGCGTGACCGAAGGTCAGACTTTGGAATACAGCGTTACCCTGAGCAACGTAGCTGACCATGCGGTTGAATACAGCTTCAGCCTGGGCGGCACTGCGACACCTGGCGCTAACTTTGACTATGATCCGTCAAAAGTGACCTTCACCAATGGCGTGACTTACAACGCAACGACTGGCAAGATCTCAGTGCCAGCTGGTGTGACCAAGTTTGATGTGCGTGTCCCTACGATTGATGACGCATTGATCGAGAAGACAGAAACAATCACGCTGACTATCGACAATGCCGTAGCCACTGGTTTTGTCAAAGACAACGACAGTGCAACGCCAACGATCACCATCAATGGCACTGTGACAGCAGATGATGACAGCGTGACCGAAGGTCAGACTTTGGTATACAACGTTACCCTGAGCAACGTAGCTGACCATGCGGTTGAATACAGCTTCAGCCTGGGCGGCACTGCGACACCTGGCGCTAACTTTGACTATGATCCGTCAAAAGTGACCTTCACCAATGGCGTGACTTACAACGCAACGACTGGCAAGATCTCAGTGCCAGCTGGTGTGACCAAGTTTGATGTGCGTGTCCCTACGATTGATGACGCATTGATCGAGAAGACAGAAACAATCACGCTGACTATCGACAATGCCGTAGCCACTGGTTTTGTCAAAGACAACGATAGTGCAACGACATCGATCATCGTGAAATCAGCTGGTGACAGCGTGACCGAAGGTCAGACTTTGGAATACAGCGTTACCCTGAGCAACGTAGCTGACCATGCGGTTGAATACAGCTTCAGCCTGGGCGGCACTGCGACACCTGGCGCTAACTTTGACTATGATCCGTCAAAAGTGACCTTCACCAATGGCGTGACTTACAACGCAACGACTGGCAAGATCTCAGTGCCAGCTGGTGTGACCAAGTTTGATGTGAGCGTACCGACCATTGATGACGCACTGATTGAGAAGACAGAAACAATCACGCTGACTATCGAAAATGCCGTAGCCACTGGTTTTGTCAAAGACAACGACAGTGCAACGCCAACGATCACCGTGAAATCAGCTGGTGACAGCGTGACCGAAGGTCAGACTTTGGAATACAGCGTTACCCTGAGCAAAGTAGCTGACCATGCGGTTGAATATAGCTTCAGCCTGGGCGGCACTGCGACACCTGGCGCTAACTTTGACTATGATCCGTCAAAAGTGACCTTCACCAATGGCGTGACTTACAACGCAACGACTGGCAAGATCTCAGTGCCAGCTGGTGTGACCAAGTTTGATGTGAGCGTACCGACCATTGATGACGCACTGATTGAGAAGACAGAAACAATCACGCTGACTATCGAAAATGCCGTAGCCACTGGTTTTGTCAAAGATAACGACAGTGCAACGCCAACGATCACCGTCAATGGTACGTTAGACACGAAAGACGACAGCGTCGTTGAAGGCAATACCCTGACCTACAACGTTACCCTGAGCAACGTAGCTGACCATGCGGTTGAATACAGCTTCAGCCTGGGCGGCACTGCGACACCTGGCGCTAACTTTGACTATGATCCGTCAAAAGTGACCTTCAGCAATGGTGTGACTTACAACGCAACGACTGGCAAGATCTCAGTGCCAGCTGGTGTGACCAAGTTTGATGTAAGCGTACCGACCATTGATGACAAGCTGATTGAGCCAACAGAAACACTGACGCTGACTGTGGGCACTGCGACAGCTGTTGGTTCTATCCTGGACAACGATCGTGGTTTCACGCTGGTTACTGGTAGCAAAACGGCTGTGTCTGAAGAAGGTCTTGCTGGTGGTTTGAAAGATACTGGCGGTAACACTGATACAACAAACTCAGTGGAAGCCACAGGCACATTCAGCTTGAATGCTTCTACTGGAGGCAGTGCAACGAATACCGGTGCAGTCTGGACTTTAGAAGCGCCAACTGGCCCTGCAATCACTTCGGGCGGCGTGGCTGTTACCTGGGCCTTGTCTACAGATGGCAAGACACTGACTGGTTCAGCAGGCAATAAAACAGTGTTGACTGTGACTATTGATAACAATGGTAGCTACAAAATCGCATTGAGTGCTCCAGTAGATCATCCAGATAAAACGACTGAAGACAATGTACTGACCAATGTTGGTGTAAAAGCGGTTGTAAATGGTGTAACACAAACTACGACCTTGCCAGTGACGATTGAAGATGACTCACCAGTGGCAACTAACCAGACTGTGATTGCTACCAACACTGCTAACACCAACGTGCTGATCACGCTGGACGTTTCTGGCAGTATGAATGACAGAGATGGTGTGAAAGTTGGCAATACCACCCAGACACGTTTGGAAAGCGCGATTCAATCTGTGCGTAACTTGTTGAGCAGCTATGATGAGTTGGGTGATGTAAAAGTGGCTCTGGTTGTATTTGCTGGCGCAGGTCAGACAAGACAATTAGGGACAACCTGGTTGACAGTTGCAGAGGCTAACGCGCTGCTGACTAACTTGTCTACCACTGGTAGCACAAACTATGATGCGGGTATCAGTAAAGCCATGGATGCCTTTAATACCACAGGCAAGCTGGATAATGCACAAAATGTGTCTTACTTCTTTACCGATGGTCAACCTACGCACGGTTCAGGTGGTAGCGACAGCCTGACTGGTCCAGAAAGTGGTGCAACCAATGATAGAGGCCTGCAAACAGCTGAAGAGAAGACATGGACTGACTTCCTGAAAGCTAACCAGGTCAAGTCTTATGCGATCGGCATGGGGTCAGGCATAAGCTCAGATGCTCAGCTGAATCCGATTGCTTACGATGGTCAGACCGGCACAAATACCAATGGAACAATAGTCACCTCATTTGACCAGCTGGATAATGTGTTAAGCCAGACTGTGAGCAGCCCGATTTCTGGCAGCCTGGTTGAAGGCGGTGGTTTTGGTGCGGATGGTGGTTTTGTGAAATCGATCACTGTCGATGGTACAACCTACACTTTCAATGCGACAAATGGTGCAATCACCACGAGTGGTACAAACAACACTTATGCTTATGATGCGACTAACCATAAACTGACTATCACCACCTCAAAAGGGACATTGCTGGTAGACATGGATGACGGTTTGTTCACTTTCACGCCTAAAAATACTACTGTGACAGGTTCAAGCCAGTTCCAGTACACATTAAGCGATAAAGATGGTGATACCAGCACAGCGACACTGACTGTGAATGTCGCCAAAGTAACGGCTATCCCACAAGTGGCACCGGATGTAAGCACAGGTATCAATGCAGCAGGGTTGTTGACCATTCCTGGCCTGTTGAATGTTGATTTGCTGAACTTCTCAAGCCGTCAGGCATTTACTGCGAGAGATGTGAACAACAACATTACTAATGTGACGGTGACTGCCGGAGCATTGCTGAGTGTGTCGCTGGGTGGTACTTTGCTGACTTACTCTCAAGCAGTGGCTGCTGAATTAGGCCTGAAAGTGTCCTACAACGAAAGTGGTTTGCTGGGCGTGATCGGTGTCAAAGGTGAGTTGTCTATCAGCGCGCTGGATAATGGTACGATCGATAACCTGAAGTTAAATGAGTTCTTGTCTACCATCAGAACAGACAGCGCTGTGAATGTGAATGCACTGGAGCGGTTCACTATCACTGCGACAGATAGTACTAGCCTGAGCGACACTGCGACTTCAACGAATCTGGTCAGCCTTGATCTGTTGAGCAACAGTAACAATGCATCCATCATTACCGGCACTAATGGAAACGATAATACAGCTAACACTACGCTGAACGGTACTTCTGGCAATGACATCATCTACGGTTTAGGCGGTAATGATATCTTGAACGGTGGCGCTGGTAATGACATCTTGCGCGGTGGTGCAGGCGATGACAAACTGGATGGCGGTGCTGGTAACGACATCCTCATTGGTGGCAAAGGTAACGATACTTTGACCGGTGGCGCAGGTGTAGATGTCTTCAAATGGGATAGAGGTGATGATGGCGTGGCAGGTACTCCTGCACGTGACACCATCCTTGATTTCAACAAGGCAGCAGTGTCTCAAGGTGGCGATATCCTGGATGTACGTGATTTGCTGCAAGGCGAAAACAGCACTAACCTGGTGAACTACCTGCACTTTGAGAAATCTGGTAGCGACACTGTGATCCACATCAGTTCTAGTGGTGGATATGCAGCAGGTACCTTTAGCAGTGGCCAGACAACGCAACAAATTGTCTTAACAGGTGTAGACCTGGTGACTGGTCAATCTAACGATGCAGCAATCATTACTAACCTGCTGTCACAGCAAAAACTCATCACAGATTAATACTCACTGTAGATGTTAAAAAAGCGACCTTCGGGTCGCTTTTTTTATGGCTGCTAATTTAGTTGATACGCATGAAAACCTAATATTTATGCGGGTTAATGCATATTTCAACGGATCATTTTTCACACGCAGCATGGCATCCGATTGATTATTTATTTACATTGTATTGATCTAAAAAAAGGTAACTAACGCATTTTTCAATGGTTTTTTTTCAGTATCAAATATGCCCTCGTAGTTAAACTGCTTACATTCATGTTAGTATAAATTTACTAAGTTAACATGTGTCAATTTAATTGTAAGCAAATTAAATTGACACATTGCAGATTAATTAGTCGCTATCTGAGTTTCTCTCAACTTTAAGTGGGGCAAAAAAATGGCTACAGTGATTGGTGTTGTTCAAAGTGTTCAGGGGATGGCTATCGTGGTGGATGCCAATGGTAATTTGACTGCTTGTGAAACACAACTCAGCGGCACTGCCAATCTGAGTAATGGGCTTTCTAATATCAAGCTGAGCGCACCTGGCATAGGCAGTGATGGCAGGCCTAACGGCGGCAGTGTGGATGTTGAAATCAATACAGGTAATGTCGCATCAGGTGAGCAAACATGCTCAAGCACCACCGTCACCAGCGCCACCAGTGGCGCTTTGCCGTGGTTTGGCGCTGAGCCTTTGGGCAAGGCTACATTCGGGATTTATAAATCGCCTGTGATTTATTTAAGGGAGAGTTTTTAATTAGGTAAATGTTATCGAGATATGCATTTGGGCTGATTTATCTATCACTAAAAAGACTTAAAAAAACCCAAGCCTCAGACTTGGGTTTTTCATGTAAAGCATGGGTTTGGTGATGATGTTGAGCAATCAGATAAATAAATCAGACACACAGCATATCAACGAATTGATCGACTGGCATCGCTTCGAGGCTGGCTTGATCCAGGCAGGTCGCCAGGATATCGGCCTGTTTTTTTGCATCAAAGCGGCGTGCCAGGTTTACCTTAAACTTCTTCACCAGTTCCGGGATGCCTTCTTCACGGCGGCGTCTATGGCCGATCGGGTATTCGACGGCGATATTGCTGGATTGCGTACCATCATTAAAGAATATCTGGATAGCATTGGCGATGGAGCGTTTTGCCGGGTCGAGGTAATCGCGGGTATATTCTGGCTTTTCCACGCAGCTCATTTTGTCGCGCAAGGCGTCAATACGTGGGTCAGCGGCTGCTTCGTCTTCATAATCCAGCGCCGTTAAACTGCCTTTTAGCAGACCGATGGCCGCCATGTATTGAATGCAGTGATCACGGTCTGCCGGGTTATTCATAGGGCCGGTTTTGTCGATAATACGGATGGCTGATTCATGCGTGGTGATGACGATTTTATCGATGTTGGCGATGTCATCCAGTGACTGTAAACGCTGACCGACTTCCTGATTAAGTTGAAAAGCGCTTTCTACAGCGGTTTGCGCATGGAACTCGGCCGGGAAAGATATTTTGAACAATACTTGTTCCATGACGTAACTGCCGTAAGCACGCTGGAATTTAAAAGCATTGCCTTTAAACAGCACGTCATAAAAGCCCCAGGTTTTGGCGGTGAGCGCACTTGGATAGCCCATTTCACCTTGCAAAGTCATCCAGGCCAGGCGTACAGCGCGTGAAGTGGCATCACCCGCCGCCCAGGATTTACGCGAGCCGGTATTAGGGCTATGACGGTAAGTGCGCAGGCTCTGGCCATCGACAAAGGCATTGGAAACCGCGTTGATGATATCTTGCTTGTTACCGCCCAGCAGCTTGGTCACCACGGCGGTAGAAGCGATTTTCACCAGGAGGACGTGGTCTAACCCGACGCGGTTAAAGCTGTTTTCCAGCGCCAGCACACCCTGGATCTCGTGCGCCTTGATCATAGCAGTCAGCACATCTTTTACGATGAGCGGTGCTTTGCCTTCAGCGATGTTTTTACGTGAAATATAATCGGCAGAAGCTAATATCCCGCCCAGGTTATCTGAAGGATGCCCCCACTCGGCAGCCAGCCAGGTATCGTTAAAATCCAGCCAGCGTATCATTGCGCCGATATTAAACGCCGCCAGGATAGGGTCTAGCTGATAGGGCGTACCTGGTACTTTGGCGCCATTGGGCACCACTGTGCCAGCAATCACCGGCCCCAGCAGTTTGGTGCAGGCAGGGTAATCGAGCGCCTCAAAGCCACAGCCCAGGGTATCCATCAGGCAATTACGCGCAGTGTCATAAGCCTCTGTGGAGTTGATTTCAAAGTCTGCCACGTAGTTGGCAATATCAACAATTACTTGGTCTGGATCCGGGCGGATATTAGAAATATGGGCTGACATGTTTTTTTATACCTTTATCAAATGTTTTAAAAGCGAATCACTGCGTTGTGTGATGCGTTCAATATTTCAATTCAGACGTACCTTGCTCTTGATGCTTTATGTTTTAAAGCAACGGAAATTGCTAAAGGTGCGGCAAAAAATGCGTGGTTAACGCTGTTCAATCGGCACAAACGGTCTGTTATCCGGGCCGTTATATTCCGCATTCGGACGAATGATCTTGTTATCGATACGCTGCTCAATGGCATGCGCGACCCAGCCAGTGGTGCGTGAGATCACAAAGATAGGCGTAAACATGCCGGTGGGGATCCCCATCAGATGGTAGCTGGAGGCGCTATACCAATCCAGATTGGGGAACATTTTTTTCTCCCGCCACATGGTTTCTTCAATGCGCGCAGAAATATCAAACAGTTTCAGGTCGCCAGCGTCTTCGCCCAACGAGCGGCTGACTGCTTTGATCGATTCATTTCTGGGGTCGGCAATGGTATACACCGGGTGGCCGAAGCCAATGATGATTTCCTTGCGTGCCATGCGTGCCATGATGTCCGCTTCTGCTGCATCCGGATTGTTGTAGCGTTCTATGATTTCCATCGCCGCCTCATTGGCACCGCCATGTTTGGGGCCACGCAAGGCGCCGATAGCACCGGTGATGCACGAATACAGGTCGGAGAGGGTGCCGGCAATGACGCGTGCCGTGAATGTAGACGCATTGAATTCGTGTTCTGCATATAGCACCAGTGAAGTATTCATGGCTTTGATATGCAGTTCGGATGGTTTTTTACCATGCAGAATATGCAGGAAGTGAGCGGCAATTGAGTCATCGTCAGTTTCAACGTCTATACGGACACCGCGCTGGCTGAAGTGGTACCAGTACACCAGGATCGAGCCGAAACAGGCGATCAACCTGTCGCCCAGTGCTTGCGCACCCGCAATATTGCGGTCAGTGGCTTCTGGTTCCAGCGTGCCCAGCATGGAGCAACCTGTGCGCATCACATCCATAGGATGCGCATTGGCTGGAATCTGTTCCAGTACGGCTTTGAGTGCACTGGGCAGGCCGCGCAGCTTTTTGAGCTTTTGATGATATTGCGTGAGTTGTGCCTGGGTGGGCAGCTCGCCGTAGATCAGCAAGTAGGCGACTTCTTCAAACGTGGCATGTTTTGCCAGTTCGATAATATCGTAACCGCGGTAATGCAAGTCATTACCGCTATGGCCAACGGTACAAATGGCGGTGGTGCCGGCAGCCACACCGGCCAGGGCAACGCCTTTTTTGCGTTTGGGGGCTTCTGCCGATGGGTTCAAATCAGTAGGTGTATTCATAGTGATCTCCTGCATGCCCTTATTGCTTGAACAGGGCGTCAAGTTTCTCTTCGAAAGCGTGATAGCCGAGGTGGGTATACAGATCGGCGCGCGTTTGCATCAGGTCGAGTACGTTTTGCTGGGTGCCATCCTTACGCACGCTTTCATAAACCTTCAGTGCCGCCTGGTTCATGGCGCGGAAGGCGGAGAGCGGGTATAACACCATGCTCACATCTGCCTTCGCCAGTTCGTCGACTGTGAATAAGGGCGTCGCGCCAAACTCTGTAATATTGGCCAGCACCGGGACTTTCACCGCCTCAACAAATTGCTGGTACATCTTCAAGTCAGTCATCGCTTCGGGGAATATCATGTCGGCACCCGCTTCCACACAGGCACTCGCGCGGTCTATGGCGGATTGCAGGCCTTCTACCGCTAGTGCATCGGTGCGCGCCATCACGACAAAATCATCATAGGGTTTGGCATCCACGGCAGCTTTCACGCGGTCTACCATTTCATCCAGGCTGACAATCGCTTTGTTCGGCCTGTGTCCGCAGCGTTTGGCACTTACCTGGTCTTCAATATGCACCGCCGCCGCACCTGCTTTAGCCACGCTTTTGATGGTACGGGCGATATTAAACGCACCGCCAAACCCGGTATCGATATCCACCAGCAAAGGCGTATCCACTGCATCTGTGATACGACGCACATCTATCAGCACATCTTCCAGTGAGGAAATGCCCAGGTCTGGCAAACCCAATGAGCCTGCCGCCACGCCGCCGCCAGACAGGTAGATGGCTTTAAAGCCACTTTGGGTCGCCAGCATGGCGTGATAGGCATTGATGGCACCTATGATCTGTAAGGGTTTTTCTGCTGCCAGCGCAGCGCGGAAACGCGCACCTGGCGTAAGCGATTGAGTCATGGTCGGGTATTCCTGTTAGTCGGTATTAGAAAAAAGCCGCTTCAGCTTCTGCAGGCATGGTGACGCCAGTGTGCTTTGCTTTTTGCAGCACTTCCCAGAAATATCGATAGGTGGCCCTGTCATGTAATTCGCCGGCGTATTGGATCGGGCCCCAATCAGCCGCTTGCGCCGTGAGCAGGATATTGGCGGCATCACTGACTTCGTCGAAGTTAGGTTTCATGGCGTCAACAATGGCCTGGATCTGCGTCGGGTAAATGCTCCACATGCGCATAAACCCGAATTCATTGCGTGCGCGGAAAGCGTCGCTATACGTCACTTCGGCATTTTTTAAATCCAGCGTGACGTTATGTGCAGGCACTACGCCATTTGCCAGCGCGGCAGACACGACTTCACTTTTGGCGCGCGCCAGTAATTGATGGTCAAACTGCCCCGGGCTGCGCATGGCGCTGGCCGGAATAGCACCGTGATGCGCACTGACAAAATCCATCAGGCCGAAATCCAGCACCTGCAACCATGGCAGTTGCGCGATTTCATGCACCTGACGCAAGGCGCCGTGGGTTTCGATCAGCAGATGCACAGGAATCTCACGCGTAATGTCGTGCTGTTGGGCAACCTGCTGGATATAGGCGATCATTTCACGCGCTTGCGCGATATCGGTACATTTGGGAATCGTCAGATAACTCAATACCTGGCCAGCCCCGCCGACCAGGATGTCGATATCTTTTTTCCAGTGCGCATGCGTGTAATCATGGATGCGCGCACCCGCCATCTTGTGCTGGTTGGCTTCAGAATTCAGGATGCGGACTATCATTTCTGCGTGTGCCTGTTCCTGGCCGCTGGCAGCGCCATCTTCGCAGTCGCAGGTGATATCAAATACCGGGCCGACGCCATTAGGGTTGGCCGGGTCTTGCAAGGACAATGCTTTTAAAATCAGTTTTTCACTGCCGGCAAAATGTTCACAGGCTGGAATCACCGGGAACGGTTTTTCACCGCCAAACAATGCCTGATTTGGATGTACAGCCATCATCAATTTCCTTTTCGTGGAATAAGTACCGTGTAATCTAGGTCTAGCACCACATGCGGGTGATAGCCCTGTGTGGTTTTAATGTTTTCCAGCGTGGTGGGAGGCATATTCTTCACGCCGACCATACGCAAGCGTAAGGCGCCCAACTCAGGATGGGGCAGGGACCATTTGTCCAGCACCTTGGTCAGGCAGTAAATGGTGTCGCCTGCATAACTGGGGTTGGCATGCGTGCCGCCATTGATCGCCAGGATAGAGATCGCATTTTCCAGGCCTTCATAACTGAGCGCCCGGCATGCTGAAATCACCACGCCACCATAGACCAGGCGCTTGCCTTGCGGCGTGCTTTTCATCAGGTGCGCGTCAAAGTGCAGGCGGGCATTGTTCTGGTATAAATGCGTGGCCAGGGTATGGTCACTTTCATTGATGGTCAGGCCAGACGGATGACGCATGCATTCGCCCACTTCGTAATCATCCCACCAGTATTTGCCGCCGGTAGCCACGCCCAGGGCGTTTGTTGGCGTGAAGTTGGCGGGTAAGGCTAATGAGTCAGCCGCGACGAATTCCGGCAGTTCTGGCACCACGGTTTCCGGTGCCGGCGCTTCATGATTCCTTTTTTGTACCATCACCCAGCGCACCCAGCTGAGTACGGGTTGCTGTTGTTGGTTCAGCGTAGTCGAGCGCACCCAGACCACACCATTTTTGCCGCTGGAATTTTGTTTAAGGCCTATCACTTCACTTGAAGTGGTGAGGGTGTCACCGACAAAGACGGGTTGCAGGAAACGCACATCGGCATACCCCAGGTTGGCAACGGCATTCACTGACACATCCGGCACAGTTTTACCAAAGGCGATATGAAACGCCAGCAGGTCGTCTATCGGCGTGCTGGGGTAACCTAAGGCTTGCGCGAGCGGCTCGCTGCAATGGAGCGGGTTGCGTGCGCCAGTGAGTGCGATGTAAAGCGCGCTGTCGCCGGCTGTGATGGTGCGTGGCGTGGCGTGCTGGATGACTTCGTGCAGTTTGAAGTCTTCGAAGAAACGGCCTGCATGGATTTTACTTTGCATAATGTCCTCCTTTAATTGCGATGAATAAGGGCTGGGTCATTAAATAAACTCTTCTTCCAGTTCGCTGATAGCCTCGGCCAGCTGGATCAATCGTTGTGCGGCTTTAATATGGTGGTGTTCTACCAGTTTGTCGTTGACTACCACGGTGCCGCGGCCTGCATCATTGGCTTCTTTCAATGCCTTGATGATCAGGCGTGCGTGTTCAACTTCTGTCCGTTGCGGTGTATAAGCGTCATTACAGTAAGCAATCTGCGCCGGGTGTACCAGTGATTTGCCATCCATGCCGATATCCCTGCCGATGCGACAGGCATATTCAAACGAATGCATATTCTTGAAATCGCTGGTGATGCCGTCGATCACGCCTTTGCCATAGGCACGCGCGGCTAGTATGACCAGGGATAATGAAGTCAGGATAGCGGAACGCTCATGCGTCACGCGTGCATGCAGCTGCGAAATCAGGTCAGAAGTCGCCATCACCATACAGATCACGCGTTCGGAAGCGGCGGCGATCTCCTTGGCGTTCAATACCGCCAGCGGGCTTTCTATCATCACCATCATGGGCACATCTTTGCCACCGGCATCGTCCAGTAGCTGTTGCGCACGCAGTACATCTTCGCGGGACTCTATATTTGGGAACAGGATGGCATCGGCACCGACATTGGCCACGGCCTGAATGTCGTCGTGTCCCCAGATCGAATCGAGGTCATTGACGCGAATGACGACTTCGCGTTTGCCGTAGCCGCCTTGCTTGGCCGCCTGCACCACATTGTCACGCGAAAGCAGTTTGGCATCGATCAATATCGGGTCACCCAGATCCAGAATGACTGAATCTGCCGCCAATGTGCGTGCGCGTTCCAGGTAGTGTGTATTACACCCTGGCACATACAGCATGGAGCGTCTGGGTCTGAGTGGGTAGGACATTGTTTTTCCCTTGTTGAAGGAGCTTCAATTGAATTATTAATGATAAAATTTTGCCTGTCAATGAATATCTTATGTCTTATATAAGATATAAAACAGTGGACATCTGAGTTTTGTCTGTGGTATAAATTAATTAAGCATGGCGGGAGCCTTTTCCCGCATATTGAATTGAATAAAGCGTTTATCTGGAGCATTCACCTCATGGACAAGCAGTTTGCATCGGCGAGTTACAGACCTTTATATGACCAGATCAAGGTGTTGATCACGCAAAGCCTGATAGGTGGTGAATGGCGCCCTGGTGACATGATTCCCAGTGAGATCGACCTGGCGCAGCGCTATAAAGTGAGCCAGGGCACAGTGCGCAAAGCCATTGATAGCCTGGCGACTGAAAATATCCTGATTCGCCGCCAGGGCAAAGGGACCTTTGTCGCCACGCATAACCAGGATGATGTGAAGTTACGTTTTTTGCGGCTCACGGCAGAAAATGGCCAGAAAGAATTACTGCAAAACGAGTTTCTCTCCTGTATCAAAAGCAAGGCCAATGCGCACATTGGCAAAGTGCTGGAAATCAAGGCTGGTGCAACTACCATTGAAGTAAAACGCCTGCTCACTTTCTCCGGCCGCCCCCTGATTTATGACCATATCGTGGTGCCAGCTGCGCCCTTCAAAGGCCTGAATCGCGCCAAGGTGGAAGAAAGCAACGGCTCTATGTACAGCATGTACGAGTCACAGTTTGGTATCCGCATGATCCGTGCTGAAGAGCGTATCAAAGCCGTGGCGGCGGATGTGGAAGTGGCTAAAGCGCTTGGCCTGAAAGAAGGCTATCCACTATTAAGCATTGAGCGCGTGTCGTTTACTTATGGCGATAAGCCGATGGAATGGCGGTTTGGGCTGTGCCTGACGGACGACCACCACTACATGAGCGAACTTGAATGATTGAAAAACCTTCATCAGCGACGTTAGATTTCGCTTGCCGTGCTATCCGCACTGTCTGCTCTCATCTGCCTTGCTACTGAAGTTTTTGAATCATTCTCTATAAGTAGAGCGGCTTTTGAAAATACATTTTGAAAAGTCTTGTTGCCGACAATAAAGGCACGAAAGAAAAAAGAGGTTTAACGATGGACGATTTAAAGAAGCGCGCACTGGATTACCACCAGTTTCCCAAACCGGGAAAACTGAGCGTTGAATCGTCCAAGCCATGCGCTACGCAGCAAGATCTGTCGCTGGCTTATACGCCGGGCGTGGCTGCGCCTGTGCGTGAAATCGAGGCCGACCCGGCCAATGCCTATAAATACACCAACAAAGGCAATCTGGTGGCCGTGATTACCGATGGTACGGCAGTGCTGGGGCTGGGTAATGTGGGTGCGCTGGCAGGTAAGCCGGTGATGGAGGGCAAGGCCGTGTTGTTCAAGCGTTTTGCCGACATTGATGTGTTTGATATAGAGGTGAGTGCTGCGACACCGGATGAGTTTATCCAAACCGTGGTGAATATTTCGCCTACCTTCGGTGGTATTAACCTTGAAGATATTGCCGCGCCGCACTGTTTTTATATCGAAAATGAATTAAAGAAGCGATTGGATATCCCGGTATTTCACGATGATCAGCATGGCACGGCGGTGATTGTCGCGGCAGCACTGCTGAATGCGCTTGAGTTGCAAGGCAAAACCTTGCCGGGTGTGAAGATTGTATTTTTAGGCGCGGGTGCAGCGGGTTGCTCATGCGCCAAGTTGCTCAAGTTGATGGGCGCGACCAACATCACCATGGTGGACCGCAAAGGGGTGTTGGATACTGCACGTGACGATTTACATGACAACAATCGCGAATTAGCGATTGCGCCCGGGGATATCAAAACCCTGGTGGATGCGATGCCCGGTGCGGATGTATTTATCGGCGTCTCTGCCAAAAACGGTTTGCCACCAGAACTGGTTGCTGGCATGGCTGCGAAGCCTGTTATCTTTGCATTGGCCAACCCGGACCCTGAAATTTTGCCCAGCCAGGTATTCGCCATACGCGATGACGCTATTATGGCGACTGGCCGCAGTGACTTTCCCAATCAGGTGAACAATGCCTTGTGTTTCCCGTATTTGTTCCGCGGTGCACTGGATGCACAGGCCAGGCAGATCACCGAGGAAATGAAAGTCGCAGCTGCCCAGGCATTAAGCGCATTGGCGCGTGAACCCGTGCCGCAGCAAGTATTGGAGGCTTATCAGCTGGAGTCGCTCAGCTTTGGCAAGGATTATATTATTCCCAAACCGTTTGATCCGCGCCTGATGGCCTATGTGTCGGGCGCAGTGACACGCGCGGCAAAAGAAGTTTAAAGGCCAGGCTGGAAGCAAGACATGATTGTAAAGAAACAAAAAAAACAGCGGCCTAAAAACCTGAACCTGTTCACGATCCGGTTACCGGTCAATGCAGTGGTATCGATCATGCACAGGGCCAGTGGCGTGGTTTTATTTCTGGTCCAGCCATTATTGCTATGGGCGCTTTATCTTTCATTACGCAATGCGCAAGGTTACTCGATCGTTGCCACGCAATTGCAGCAATGGCCTGTGAAACTGCTGTTGACCGGCCTTGCCTGGGCGTTTTTTCATCATTTTTATGCCGGGATTCGGCATCTGGCGATGGATGTGCACTGGATGACAACCTTGCAGAAAGCACGTTTCTCCAGCCGTGTCGTGCTTGGCCTGGTGGCTTTTACCATGCTGTTTGTTGTTTATGGCATTTGGTAGATACGTCCCGGAAATGAGTTGCAGCCATGCTTTTTGAATTACTGACCGCAAAATACCCAGGCATGCGGTTATGGCTGACGCAACGGCTGTGCGCGCTTTCAATGGCGGTGGGTTTGCTGCTGTTCTGGCTGCGGATATGGTGGCTGGCACCACATGATTATGCCGGGTGGCTAGCCGTATTTTCACCCTTGTGGTGGCGTGTGCTCAGTGTGTGGTTTTTTATCTGCATGCTGATGCATGCATGGTTAGGTGTACGCGATGTGTTACGTGATTACGTCCCCAATTTACGTTGCCGCTATGTGCTGCAATGGCTGGTGAACCTCGCTGTGTGGGGTAATTCGCTGGCGATTTTGTGGATTCTGTTTGGAATGAAGTATTAAGGTGAGTGGCATGGCCGGTTTAAACAATATGACAGGTGCAAGCGATATTCAGTATCACAAGGTAGATGCCGTCATCATCGGTGGTGGCGGTGCTGGCTTGCGCGCGGCGTTACAGCTGGCGGAATCTGGCGCGGATGTGGCGGTGCTGTCTAAAGTGTTTCCAACCCGCTCGCATACCGTAGCCGCGCAAGGCGGTATCGCCGCGGCTTTGGGCAATGTCTCGGACGACAACTGGCTGTGGCATATGTATGACACGATCAAAGGGTCGGATTACCTGGGTGACCAGGATGCCATCGAGTATATGTGCCGCAACGCAGCCAAGGCGATTATCGAACTGGAACATTTCGGTATGCCGTTTGACCGCCTTGAAAATGGCCGTATCTTCCAGCGTCCGTTTGGTGGCATGACGCGCAATTTTGGCGAACAACCGATTTCACGCACCTGTGCCGTGGCCGACCGTACCGGGCATGCCATGCTGCATACCTTGTACCAGCGTAATGTCAAAGCCAACACGCAATTTTTGATCGAATGGTTTGCGCTGGATTTAATCCGCGATAGTGATGGCGATGTGCTTGGGGTGATCGCACTGGAGATAGAAACTGGCGATATCCATGTCATTCATGCCAAGGCGACCATGCTTGCCACTGGCGGTGGTGGCCGCGTTTTCCAGGCCAGCACCAATGCTTTTATCAATACCGGCGACGGCCTGGGCATGGCAGCACGTGCCGGCCTGCCGTTGCAGGATATGGAGTTCTGGCAATTTCACCCGACCGGCGTGCTCAATGCTGGCGTGCTGATCACCGAAGGCGTGCGTGGCGAAGGTGGCTACCTGGTCAATAGCGAGGGTGAGCGCTTTATGGAGCGTTATGCGCCTAGCGCGAAAGACCTTGCCAGCCGCGACGTTGTTTCGCGCGCGATGGCGACTGAAATCAAGCAAGGTCGTGGCATAGGCAAACATAAGGACGCGGTTTACCTCAAACTGGATCATCTGGGCGAAGACATTATCAGCAAGCGCCTGCCGGGTATCCGCGAAATCGCCAAAACCTTTGCCGGGGTAGACCCTATCAATAGCCCGATTCCTGTGGTGCCAACAGCGCATTACATGATGGGTGGTATCCCTACTAATCTGGATGGCCAGGTGGTGATTCATGACGGGCAGTCTGAAAAAGTCATTCAAGGGTTGTATGCAGTGGGTGAGTGCGCCTGTGTCTCGGTGCATGGTGCCAACCGATTGGGTTCTAACTCACTGCTGGACCTGGTGGTGTTTGGCAAAGCCGCGGGTGACAAAATGGCTGCAGATATCGGTAGTGCAAAGGCGCACAAGCCTCTGCCAGCCAATGCGGCTGAAGCCACGCTGGCACGCGTCCATCGTTTGGAAAGCACCAACGCCGGTGAAAATGTGGCGGCAACAGGTGACGCCATGCGTCAGACCATGCAAAAACATTGCGGCGTGTTCCGCTTCCCCGATCTGCTGGAAACGGGTGTCAGCGCCATTGAGCAAGTGGCTGAGCGTGCGCAGCATTTACGCATCACCGATAAAAGTAAAGTGTTCAACACTGCCCGTGTCGAGGCGCTGGAACTGGATAACCTGATGCAAGTGGCGGTGGCGACCATGCATGCCGCGCATGCCCGCCAGGAAAGCCGTGGTGCACATGCGCGTGAAGATTATCCTGAGCGGGATGACACCAAGTGGCTGACGCATTCGCTGTACTTCGCCAGCGAGAAAAAACTTGTGTATAAGCCGGTCCGTTTGAAACCACTGAGTGTTGAGTCATTCGAGTTGAAGAAAAGGGTGTATTGATATGCGTTTTTCCATCTACCGGTTCAATCCGGACGTAGACAAAAAGCCCTATATGCAGGATTACGATATCGCCCTCGAAGACAGTGACCAGATGTTGCTGGACGCGCTGATGCGCCTGAAAGTCTTCGATGACACATTAAGCATGCGTAAATCCTGCCGCGAAGGTGTGTGCGGCTCAGATGCCATGAATATCAATGGTAAAAATGGCCTGGCCTGTATCACCAAGCTGGAAACGCTGGAAGAGCCAGTGGTGTTGCGCCCCATGCCAGGCTTGCCGGTGATCCGCGACCTGGTGGTGGATATGACGCAGTTTTTTGATCACTACCATTCGGTGATGCCATATCTGCAAAATCACGATACACCGCCGGAAACCGAGCGTCTGCAAAGCCCGGAAGATCGTGCCAAGCTGGATGGCCTGTACGAATGTATTTTGTGTGGCGCCTGTACCACCTCATGCCCCAGCTTCTGGTGGAACCCCGACAAGTTCGTTGGCCCGGCCGGGTTGATGCAGGCTTACCGCTTTATCGCTGACAGCCGTGACCAGGAGCAGGAAGCGCGGTTGGAGAACCTGGAAGACCCTTACCGTTTATATCGTTGTCATAACATTATGAACTGTACCGATGTCTGCCCGAAAAAACTCAATCCAAATGCCGCGATCGCAGCCATCAAGGATTTAAAGATAGAGAGTGTCAAAGCGCACAAGCAGGATGCGCCGGGCAAAAAAATCTTTGGTATCAAAGTGCTTTAAGGGGACGCCATGTTAAATGCAGAAATCTTACGTGAAGCAGAACAACGGCGACTGGCCTGGCGCTGCCGCCGCGGCATGCTGGAACTGGATATCGTATTGCAGCGCTTTGTCAGCGAGCATTTTAATGGGCTGACCATGGCAGAAATGGCGCAGCTGGACACCTTGCTGGAATTGCCGGATGGCGTGTTCTGGGAATTGATACAGGATGCACAGATAAATGCATCAACCACAAAATCGCTGGCGACAGCACACGCGGCGGTATTGCAAAAATTAAGAGCGAGCCGACCATCGGCAGAACAGGAAATCGCATGATTCAGCATATGGGGGAAGAGCCAATTGCGCTGGATGCCAGCGCTTTGGGTGATTACTGGCCAGGGATACAGCTGTATTACCCGCCGGTGAAGTATGCGCCTAGCCTGGGGATTTATGAGGATATGGAACAGGCGGCCAACCGCATGGTCAAGCATGCCCATTTCACCAATGCACACACCCTGATTTTTGACCTGGAAGATGGCTGTAGGCAAAAGGAAATGAGCCGCACGCTGTTGCGCCAGGAGCTGCCTAAACTGCGTAAAGTCAACGAGCGCGTGACGATCGCGATTCGCGCCAATTCTTTCCGTACTGATGAGTACGAAGAAGACATGAAGCTGGTGCGCGACATGGGCGAGTATATCGATGTCGTGATGCTGGCGAAGGCGGGTGAGTCATATGGCGCGGCAGAAGTGCGGGATTTATCCAGTTTTTTAATCAGCATCAACCCGCATATCACGATACAGCCGATTATCGAGCACCCGAAGTCGCTCAAGATCGCACCGGATTTGATGCAGTACGACACGGTGAAACATGTAGTGTTCGGTATTCATGACTTCTCTAAGGCGCTGGGCATACACATCACGCCTGAGCACTGGATAGAAGAACTGTTTTACTTTATCAACCAGCTGATTTTTGAAGCACGGATCGCCGGTAAAGGCGTGATTGGCGGCGTTGAAACGCTGATAGGCAGCAATATCATGCCGGACAAATTTGTCGAGCCGCATGACGTGCGCCGCTGGCTGGATCTGCATGGCGATAATGAATCACGCGTGGTGTACAAGCATGCCTGCCAGGAAGCCGCGATGGGGCTGACCGGTAAACAAGTCATTCATCCTGGCCATATCCACTTGTGTAAAACCGCTTATACGCCTTCGCCGACCGAAATTAATCAGAAGGTCGCCATATTGAAAGCGGCGATCGAAGCGGATGCACTATTGGGTGGGGCGATCAAGTTTGAAGGTGAGATGCTGGATCCGCCCATGTTTGGTAAAGCATTGCAGACATTGTTGCGGGCGCATGCACTGAGCGCGTTAAAGACCAGTGATATGGAGTTTGCCCTGCATGTGTTGCAGTTGATGCCGGCGCAGGTAGTACGCCAGAACTGGCCCTACGGCATTCTGCTTTGATCAATGGCTGCGCGGGCGAATCACGGCGTTGCGCGGTACTCGAAATCCTCATGTACTTGAGTACATTCCGGTTTCTGCGTGCCGTGCGCCTTGTGCTTCATCCCGCTCGCTCATTGATAGCGATTGATGATCATTATTTTTAAAAGGCATTTCCAAAAGAAATGCGTGTGACGCGTGACACCAACTATGCACGCTTAGAAATTCAGGAAAGGTTTTAAGATGACAAAGTTAGCGCCTTATCCACAATGGCAGTGGGATATCCCCGAGCTGTTCAATATTGGCGTCGCGTGTAGCGACCGCCATCTGGGCACTGCAAAAGCAGATGAGATTGCCATGATTGTGGAAGATGACAGCTTTGGCACCAGCACGATCACTTTTGCTGAACTGGCCGAACAGACGGATAAATTCGCGCAAGTGTTGCGTGATCTGGGTGTCAGCGCAGGTGATCGTATCCTGATTCGTTTACCAAACAGCCTGGATTACCCTATCGCGTTTCTTGGCGCGATGAAAACGGGGGCGATTTCGGTGCCTACATCCACTTTGCTGACGGCAGAAGAGGTGGCTTATCTGGCGAAAGACTCTGGCGCGGTGGTATTGGTCACCGATGCTGCTGCCTGGGACGCCATGTCTGCCAAAATGCAGGAAAACATCGCACAGACGCCTAACCTGAAGCATATTTTACTCACGCAACTGGCGGGTGAGGTTGTGGCGTCATCGGTGGTCAATGTCTTGTCATTGCAAGCCGCACTGGCTGATGTCACAAAAGTACAGGCTGCTTATGCCACGCGGGCGGAAGATCCGGCTTACCTGGTCTATACCTCAGGCACGACCGGGTATCCAAAAGGGGTGTTACACGCGCACCGGGCCTTGCTAGGGCGCCAGCCTGCGGCGGAGTACTGGTTTAATTACAGTGATCAGTTGCAGGACCGCATCATGCATTCAGGTAAGTTTAACTGGACCTACGTCCTGGGCACTGGCCTGATGGATCCGTTGTATCTGGGTAAAACCGTGATTGTGCATGAAGGCAAGAACGACGCGCAAAAATGGTTGGAACTCATCGCTAAACACGAGGCCACTATTTTTATCGGTGTGCCGACCATTTACCGCCAGTTGCTGCAAAAAACCACGGCCACGCAAGCCGATGTGCCTAGCGTGCGCCATTTTATGAGTGCCGGTGAGCATTTGTCTGATGAAGTACTTACGCAATGGCGCGAGCGTTTTGGCGTGGATATTTATGAAGCCGTGGGCATGAGTGAGTTTTCCTATTACCTGTCGCAAAGCATTTTCCGGCCCATACGCGCCGGGTCGGCCGGTTTTCCGCAGCCAGGGCATGATTTGCTGTTGCTGAATCCGGAAACCCTGGATGTAGTGGCCGCAGGTGAAGAGGGGATGATTTGTGTGCCGGAGGCTGATCCTGGTTTATTCCTGAGCTATTGGAACCTGCCAGAAGAAAGCGCCAAATACAAACACGATGGTTATTTCTTCACCGGTGACTATGCCAAATATGACGCCGATGGCTATATCTGGTTCTTGGGTCGTAAGGATGACATCATCAAGAGTTTTGGTTACCGCGTCTCGCCTTACGAGATTGAGCGCGTTTACAAAGGCCACCCAGGCGTGGCGGATTGCGCTGCCATTGGTGAAGAGATAGAGAAAGACAAATTACTGGTGGTGATCTACGTGATTCCAAAACCGGAGAGCCAAGTACAGGCAGATGAGTTGATCGCTTTTGGCAAACAACACCTGGCTGCTTACAAAACACCGAAAACCGTTTACCTGGCTAAAGAATTCCCACGCACTAAAAATGGTAAAATCCTACGTAAAGATGTTGGACCGGCGATTGCCTACATGAAAAGCAGCGCCCGCTAACGATAATAATCATTTCAAGAACACCAATTTTCAAAAGCCATGGCCCTGATTAAAACGCAAGATGTGATAGAGAGTGTTGCTGATGCCCTGCAATATATCTCTTACTACCACCCGGAAGACTATATCCGGGCGTTGGCTGCGGCTTATGAAAAAGAAGCGTCACCAGCCGCCAAGGATGCGATTGCGCAGATTTTGACCAACTCGCGCATGTGCGCAGAAGGTAAGCGTCCTTTATGCCAGGATACCGGCATTGTGGTGGCGTTTGTGAAAGTAGGCATGCAAGCGCAGTTTGAAGGCGATATGACGCTGGAAGACATGGTGAATGAAGGCGTGCGCCGTGCTTACCTGCATTCGGAAAATACTTTGCGCGCTTCTATCGTCAATGATCCTGCCGGTGCGCGTAAAAACACCAAAGACAATACACCCGCCATTACGCATGTTGAAATGGTCGCGGGCGATACTGTCGATATCCAGATCGCAGCCAAAGGCGGCGGTTCGGAGAATAAGTCCAAGCTGGCGATGCTGAACCCTAACGATAGTATTGTCGATTGGGTGATGGAAGTCGTGCCGCAAATGGGCGCTGGCTGGTGCCCGCCCGGCATGCTGGGCATAGGCATAGGCGGCAGCGCAGAAAAAGCCATGCTGCTGGCGAAAGAATCATTGATGCAGCCGATAGATATCCAGGAACTGCAGGCGCGCGGCCCGCAAAACCGGATTGAAGAACTGCGGCTGGAATTATATAAAAAGGTCAATCAGCTAGGCATAGGCGCACAAGGCCTGGGTGGCCTGACCACCGTGCTGGATGTGAAGATCCTGGATTACCCAACCCATGCGGCCAGTTTGCCGGTGGCGATTATTCCCAATTGCGCTGCGACACGGCATGTGCACTTTACACTGGATGGTTCAGGTGTGGCTGAGCTGACGCCGCCCAGCGCTGATGTCTATCCCGATGTGCACTGGGCACCTAGCCCGCAAGCCAAACGCATCAACCTGGATACAGTGACGCGTGCAGACACGCAAACCTGGAAAAATGGCGATACCTTGCTGCTGACTGGAAAAATATTGACCGGAAGGGATGCGGCACACAAACGCATTAAAACCATGCTGGATAAAGGCGAGCCATTGCCGGTGGACTTTAATAACCGTTTTATTTACTACGTAGGCCCGGTCGATGCCGTGCGCGATGAAGCCGTCGGCCCGGCTGGCCCCACCACCGCAACCCGGATGGATAGTTATACCGACATGATGCTGGGCACTGGCCTGCTAGGTTCGATTGGTAAAGCCGAGCGGGGTGAAGAAGCACTGGTCGAGATTGCCAAACATCGATCGGTGTATTTGATGGCTGTGGGTGGCGCGGCTTATCTGGTGAGTAAAGCGATCAAGAAATCCCGGGTACTGGCCTTTGAAGACTTGGGCATGGAAGCGATCTATGAGTTTGACGTAGTGGATATGCCGGTGACGGTAGCCGTCAGTGCGAATGGTGAATCAGTGCACAATACCGGGCCTGCGCTCTGGAAGAAAAAGATCGCCTTGCTCGCTGTGTGATTTTAAAACGCATTCATGTGCCTGAAATCACAGAGTTTGCGCACGAATAGGTGAAAGATACGTCATACTACTAAGGGCATAAATGAGGCCGGTATGATAAAAATGAATCGTGGGAAAGTGGGTTATTTATTGGCATGTGCGTGGCTGATGTGTAGTGTCAGCCTGGTTGCGCATGCGGAATCCGCGCTGGAATATTTTACTGACAAGGATGGCCGCTATAACGGGCCATCACTGGAAGACCAGGTCGCCTTGATGGATACCGATAGAAACGGCTTTGCTGATGTGTTTGAAGTCCGCGCCTATCTGGAAAAACAGCATGGCAAAGGTTACCAGAAAGAATTGCTGGATAAATGGGAGTCGTCTGCCGCTGGAAAAAGCTGCAGCACACCATTTGCCAAAGAACTATATAGCGACAGTAATCGATAGTATTGAATTTTAGGAGAGTGTTGTATTTCCTGCTGTCGATGCCTGTCAATTTGCGGATAATATTGAATGTTACAACCAGTTAACATTCTGCAGAATGGACTGCTTTATAATCAAGTGAGCTAACCCCTCGCACACAGGCGCATCCAGCCTTATTTGCATCACCCTTTGCACCACTACTGACATTGTTTTTTGATAGAGCCTACATCATGTTACAAGCATACGATATCCACGTAAAAGAACGCGCCGCGCAAAACCTGCCTCCCTTGCCGCTCAATGCCGAGCAAGTGGCTGAGTTGGTTGAGTTATTGAAAAATCCTCCTGCCGGACAAGAAGCCTTATTAGTTGAACTGCTGCAAAACCGCATTCCTGCCGGGGTAGATCAGGCAGCCTATGTCAAAGCGGCATTTTTGGCCGATATCGCCAATAGCAAAACGCACTCACCCCTGGTGAGTGCCGAAAAAGCGGTGGAACTGCTAGGCACCATGCTGGGCGGTTATAACGTGCAGGCGCTGGTAGCCTTGCTGGATACGCCTATGGCAGCCCCTGCAGTCAAAGCGTTGTCTACCACCATCCTGCTGTTCGATGCGTTTCACGATGTCGATGAAAAAATGAAGGCGGGCAACCCGCATGCCAAGGCCTTGATTAACTCCTGGGCCAACGCCGAATGGTTTACCAGCAAGCCTGCCCTGGCTGAAGAAATCAAACTGGTGGTTTTCAAGCTCGAAGGTGAAACCAATACCGATGACTTAAGCCCGGCACAAGATGCCTGGAGCCGCCCAGATATTCCGTTGCATGCCAAAGCCATGCTGGTGAACCGCCTGACAGACGGCCTGGCAACCATTGCCAACCTCAAGCAAAAAGGCTTGCCACTGGCTTATGTCGGTGATGTGGTCGGCACGGGGTCTTCACGTAAATCAGCGATTAACTCAGTGCAGTGGTGGATGGGTGACGATATCCCGTTTATCCCGAACAAACGTACCGGTGGTGTAGTCATCGGTAGCAAAATCGCGCCTATCTTTTTCAACACCGCTGAAGATTCCGGCGCTTTGCCGATCCAGTGTGATGTTTCCGGCCTGAATACCGGTGATGTGATTGTGATCAAACCCTATGAAGGCAAAGTATTGTCCGAAGTGGGGGCATTACTGTCTACCTTTGAAATGAACCCGATTACCTTGCCGGACGAAGTACGTGCCGGTGGCCGTATTCCGCTGATTATCGGGCGCGGCCTGACCTCGAATGCGCGCAAGGCTTTGAACTTGCCAGAAACTGATGTGTTCATTAAATCGATTCCAGCCAAAGATACCGGCAAAGGCTATACGCTGGCGCAGAAGATGGTTGGCCGTGCATGCGGTCTGCCTGAAGGCTTTGGCGTGCGTCCAGGCACTTATTGCGAACCTAAAGCGACCACGGTGGGCTCACAGGATACCACCGGCGGTATGACGCGTGATGAACTGAAGGAACTGGCGTGCCTGGGCTTTAGCGCCGATCTGGTCATGCAGAGTTTCTGCCATACTGCGGCTTATCCAAAGCCTGTCGATATCAAGCTGCAACACGATTTACCGGAGTTTATGTCCAGCCGTGGCGGCGTTAGCCTGCGCGCGGGGGATGGCGTGATCCACTCCTGGCTCAACCGCCTGATTTTGCCTGATACTGTGGGCACTGGTGGCGACTCGCATACGCGTTTCCCTATCGGCATCAGCTTCCCGGCCGGTTCCGGACTGGTGGCATTTGCTGCTGCAACCGGTGCCATGCCACTCGATATGCCGGAATCTGTGCTGGTGCGCTTTAAAGGCGAAATGCAGCCTGGCATCACCTTGCGTGACCTGGTGAATGCGATCCCATACGCTGCGATTAAAGAAGGCACCTTGACCGTAGGCAAACAAGGCAAGAAAAACGTTTTCAATGGCCGCGTGCTGGAGATCGAAGGCTTGCCAGACCTGAAAGTCGAGCAGGCTTTTGAACTGGCGGATGCTTCGGCTGAACGTTCTGCTAACGGTTGTACCGTGTTGCTGAACAAGGAACCGGTGATTGAATTCCTGAATTCCAATATCGTGCTTATGCAGAACATGATAGAAAACGGTTATGCCGATGCACGCACGTTGGAGCGCCGTATCGCCAGCATGAAAGCCTGGCTGGCAAAACCGGAACTGTTGCAGCCGGATAGCGATGCCGAGTACGCACACATTATTGAAATCGACCTCAAAGACATCACAGAACCCTTGGTCGCTTGCCCGAATGACCCGGACGATATCAAACAGTTGTCTGAAGTCGTCGGTGACAAGATCGATGAAGTGTTTATTGGTAGCTGCATGACCAATATCGGGCATTATCGTGCGGCTGGCAAAGTGCTGGAAGGCGCGGGCGGTATCCCAACCCGTTTGTGGATCGCGCCACCGACACGGATGGACGAAGCGCAATTGCGTGCCGAAGGGGTGTATTCCACATTTGGCGTTGCCGGGGCGCGTACCGAGATCCCGGGTTGTTCGTTGTGCATGGGTAACCAGGCGCGTGTCGCCGATAAGGCTACGGTATTCTCGACCTCTACCCGTAACTTTGATAACCGCATGGGTAAAGATGCGCGCGTGTATCTGGGCTCGGCTGAGCTGGCGGCCGTGTGCGCCAAGCTGGGCAGGATGCCAACCGTGCAAGAATACCTGGACACCTTGGGTACGCGCTTGACCAACACCGCCGAGATTTACAAATACCTTAATTTTGACCAGATGACACAATATGCAGACTCCCTGCAAAATGTGAGAAAAGTCATCCCGATTCAAGAAACAGCATAAGCGTTTTTGTGTGACTGACAAAGGGGAGCTTAGGCTCCCTTTTTTGTTTTTATTCAGAACGCATCCTTGCAACTGTAAAACCTGCATTGCTGACACCAGTTTTGATTATGATGTATTTGCTGGCATAAAACCTTAGATGCGCACGCGTCAGATTATGCTGAGTCCATCACCATTTTTTCATAGCCAAGGAGAAGCACATGAAACCGTTTGACCAAGGATTGGTTAATTATCAACATCGTTTATTGGCGCATGATTACGGTCAGGTATTTTGCCGTTTTGATGCCAAGCAACAGGCTTTATGGAGCTATTTGCATCAACCAGAACGTATCCCTTGTATTAACCATGCATTGTTGCTGAACTTGCATGCGCATCATGAAGATATCCAGCGCAGCGGGGGCTATGTACAGCTGGATTCTGAAGAGGTACTGCCTATCAAATATTCCGTATTTTCTTCAGCCACGCCAGGTTATTTCAATATGGGTGGCGATTTGCAAAAGATGGCAGAAGCGATCCGCAATCAGGACCGTGCCCAGTTGCAGGCTTATGCCAAGCTGAGTATTGATGTGGTGGCGCAGCGCGCATTCCGCTTTAACCTGGATCATGTCACCAAGATTTCGCTGTTGCAGGGAGAAGTATTAGGGGCGGGGATTGAAGCCGCGTTAACCAGCGATGTGCTGATCGCAGAGCGTCAATCGGTGTTTTGCTTCCCGGAATTATTTTTTAACATGATTCCTGGCATGGGTGCTTACAGCTTTATCGCCCGTAAAGCAGGCATGGCGGTGGCCGATAAAATGATTCTCGGTTGCGAGCGATTCACCGCTGATCAATGCCTGGAAATGGGCCTGATTGATGTGGTCGTGGATGAAGGCGAGGGCGAACAGGCAGTGCAGGCTTTTATCCAGAAAAACAGCCGTCAGTCAGAGGGCTTTTTATCTGCGCAGAAAGCCAAGGCGAGAATCAACCCGTTAACGTATAGCGAGCTTGAGGATATCGTCAATGTATGGGTGGAAAATGCACTGCGACTGACTGAACGCGATTTAAAAGTGATGGACCGCTTTTGTCGTGCACAGTCTCGTTTGTTTCCAGCCCAGGAAGCGGCGAGCCAGGATGAGCAGGACGCTCAAATGATGCAGCAGCATGCTGTCAATCAATGATATTGCAGCTTATCTATCATGCTTAAGCACGCTGATGCCCAATCATTTGTTTGATCGTTTAGAAGAGAGCTTGCTGCGATACTTGTGCAGTTGCGTGCGGGTCTCTTCGTAGACATCAACCACGGCTTGATACAGGCCGGAAATCGTTTGGGCATCTTCCATGCTTAAGCTTAACAGGCGGCGGCTACGCTTGCTGAGTGGAATCAGCCCCATATTGGCGGATTCCCCGGCCAGTGTATGTGCCAGCTTGTGTACGTGTTCAAATTTCAGGTCCAGGCATTCTGTGCCCAGGGCGCGAATCAGGTCATCGGTGGTTTCAATAAACTCGGTGATCAGGCGATATAAAAAGGCTTCGCTGCCACCCAGTTTCAATAAGTGCTCCATGCGGTCATTGTCCAGCAGCGGCTCGCTGTGGGGTGTCATGCTGGCTACTTTTTCGATAGGCGGTTCAGTGCGCGGCATATTGGTGTTGATCAGCGTTTGCGCGGCTGTGGCTGCGCGAGAGACACGGGTTGCCGGTTTGACCTCAGGCGGATTGCTAATACCTGTTTCTATGGTTTGTGCGACGGCTTCTATCAGGCTTTGAATCTGCCGTGAAATCACTGGCTTGGTCAGCACTTGGTAAACGCCTGCATTCAGACAGCGATCCTGCGTCGCCTTGGTGGCATCGGCGGTGAGGATGACAGTGCGTAGCGGTTTGCTGCCGGGCAGGGCATGATAGATGTTGAACACTTCCAGGCCATTCATTTCCGGCATGTTGTAATCCAGAATCATTAGGTCAAACTGATGATGTTCCAGTGCATCCAGCGCTTCATCGCCATTATCGGCGGCTTTCACCACGCAATGCATGCGCTGCAGTGTTTCATTGAGGATCATCCGGTTCACTACATTGTCATCTGCAATCAGCACGCGAATTTTTTTGCGGAAGCGCGTATGGCTGCTCAACGGCACCACGTTTGAGGTCATTTCAAGATTGACCTCATTTGAAACATGTTGTGCGGAGGGCTCACCGTGGGCCATAGGCAACATCACCTCAAAGGTAGTGCCGTTGGTTTCATCACTGCTGACCTGAATCTTGCCGCCCATTAATTCAACCAGTTGCTTGGCAATCGAGGTACCTAGACCCGTGCCGCCGTAACGTCTGGTAATGCTGCTGTCTGCCTGGGTGAAACTGTCGAAAATATGGGGTAGGGCCTCTGGCTTGATACCGATCCCTGTGTCGCGGATATGGAATTTGAGTATGCTCATATTGGCATAATGTTGCGTCACATTGACCACGACATCTACACCACCGTGCTGGGTGAACTTGATCGCGTTCGCTACCAGGTTCATTAATACCTGCTCGATATGGTGCATGCTGCCGACATAATGGCGTTCAACGGACGGCTCCAGATTAAAACGTAACCATAATTGTTTGCGCTCTACTTCGATCTGGAACATCAGTTGCAACCGCTGGATCAGGTCAGGTAAATAGAATGGAATATCTTCCAGGTCAATTTTACCTTTCTCGATCTTGCTGATATCAAGCACGTCATTGATCAGTTTTTTCAGGCTGTTGGCGGACGCACCAACCATTTTTAATAGTTCGGACTGTTTTTTGTCCAGTTTGGATTGTGCCAGTAACTCACTGGCACCAATAATGCCATTGAGCGGGGTACGCATTTCATGGCTGATATTGGAAAGGAAGTTGGTTTTGGCCTCATTGGCTTCACCCGCCTGCTTGGTGGCTTTTTCCAGGCTGATCTGCAGACGCAGGGTATGCGGAGGAATCAGCAATAAGGTCAGCAGGAAACCATATGCCAAATGCTGGTGCTGGTTCCAGTAAGGATTCAGGTAGAGCGTTATGCTGAAGCCGATCAGGCTGAGCGCATAACAACCTTTGAAGAACTTGGTGCCATAGCGCAGCCCATAGCCAATAATCAGCCATAAATAGATACCGATAAACACGCCTGCCATGGCACCGGAAATCATTTGTTCCAGTGAAGTGGCCGTGATGTCCATGACCATAGCGATCCATTGCCGTCTTTCATTCTTCTGCGGATTGCGCAGAATATTGAACAGCATCAGGAAGCCGCAACACAGGTAGATCAGGCACACGCCTACGGGTTGGTAACTGCTACCATTAAATAGCAGGTAAAGTGTGATGAAACTGACAAACGTTACGCGAATCAATGCCTGTTCAGTCTCATTACTGACAGATTTGATCTCGATTAACTTATTTATTATTTGTCTGAGTAAATCACGCATGCTTCATGGCGGCCGGAATTATGTCATATCGGGGCAGATGCCTATCGTCTAGTCATCTTCATTTGAATATATAACGGCAGATTCTTAAGATAACTTAAAGTTTAACAGGCTGGATTTGATAATCAAAGAAAGTTTACCTTTGTGAGCCTTAACCAGTGACACTTACTGCAAGATATGATAAAAAACCCATGGTTTGCTGACTTTTACCCCAGATAATGACTGATCCCACCCCCACTACGCCTGATTGCGCGCCACCTTCTTTTATCTCCCGCTGCCTGGTACGTACCAGGGCATTGCTACCGATATCCTTTTTTATTGGCGGATTCTTGTGGGATGCCATCACCATAGGCAAGAAAGTCGCCATGCTGGACATGGTGATTTTTGCCTTGTATTTGCTGGTGGCGGCTATCTTGATGTATCAGCTGGCAGAACCTTCTTCGAGCGCGCGGCGCGTGGGCGAGCGGTTATTGGGGTGGCAGTGGGTACAAAACAAGGCATCTAGCTGGGCAGTGCATGACTGGCCTTACTGGATACTGCAATTCCTGTTTGGCAGTGTGTTGAGTGCGCTATTCATCCTTTATTTCAAAAGCTCCAGTTATGGCCTGGCCTGGGTGCTGACCTTGCTATTAGGCGCATTACTGGTCGCAAATGAATTTATGGAAAGTGAATACCGGCGCTTAAGCTTATGCTGGAGCATGTTTGGTTTATGTTCCATTTTATGGTGTAACTTTGCCTTTCCTTTCCTGTTTGGCAGTGTGCATGCCGTGTGGTTTTATTTGAGCACCTTGTTAGGCGCCACCATCACCTATGTGCTCTACCAGCGTGCGCCGCGCCATGCCGGGCGCATCTGGCCAGTGTGGGTGATCGCAGGCTTGTTGATGGTGGCTTACAGGGCCGACATGATTCCGCCGGTGCCGTTGGTTAAACAGGCCGTGGTGGTTGCTTATGACCTGGAAAAATCACCGCAGGGCTACTGGATGACAGTGGAAAAGTCGCCGTGGTGGAATTTCTGGCGCGTGGATAATGATCATTTTTACCTGGCACCAGGACAGAAGCTTGTCTGTTTTTCATCGGTGTTTGCGCCACAGGGTTTGCATACCAAACTCGTGCATGACTGGCAGAGGAAAGTGGCTGGGCAATGGGTCAGTGTCTCAACGCCTGGTTTTTCGCTGGCGGGAGGCCGGGATAATGGCTATCGTGGCTATACCTATAAAAGCAATGTCACGGCGGGCGAATGGCGGGTAAAGATTCAAACGTCTACCAGGCAAACGATCGCGGTGAGTACCTTTAGTGTCAGTATCGGCACGCCCTCAGAGGTGAATCGCCGCGTACGCATACGCTATTAAAGCTTAGCGTTGCTGGCCTTCACACCATGCACGCGCATGCGCGTCTTGCGCCAGGGTCTGCGCCAGCCAGGTGAGGTGAGGTTCAATGGCTTGCCTTAACGTCCATGGCGGATTGATCACCCACATACCACTGCCATGCATGCCAAAGCCGTCTGCACTCGCTTGCTGTACATCCAGGCAGATATGCAAATAATCCGTATTCAGGCTGCGCAATTTATCCAGCATTTGTTGTGGTTCCGGCCGCTGTGATCGCGGATACCAGATCAGATAGGTGCCAGTGGCAAAGCGCTTCAGGCTATCTTTGATGCAATCCACCACGCGCATGTAGTCGTCTTTCACCTCATAGGGCGGGTCGACCAAAATCATGGCGCGTTTGCTTGGCGGCGGTAAACAGGCTTTAATACCCTCAAATCCATCTTTGGCCTGGATGGCAATCCGTCTTTTCTGAGCCCCGAATGTTTGCTCAAGTAATGCCGCATCTGCAGGATGCAGCTCAAACAAACGTAATTTGTCATCTGCCCTCAAAAAATAGTCTGCAATACAGGGCGAGCCAGGATAAGTATCCGGGCCGCTTTGGGCATGCGTCGCGGCAATGGCCTGCAGGTAGCTATCAAAGGCTTCGGGGGCGGCGGTTGCTTGCAACCTGGCAATTCCCCCTAAATACTCAGCCGTTTTATTGGCAACGGCTGTATCCAGGCGGTAAATGCCTGCACCCGCGTGAGTATCAATCGCCCAGTAGGCTTTATCTTTCTGGTTAAAGTAATCCAGCACCAGGCTATAAACCCAATGCTTGAGGACATCGGCATGATTGCCGGCGTGAAAGGCGTGGCGGTAACTTAACATGGCAAGGCTCGTGAAGACACGCCATTATAAATCACAATGCTGCGGTCACCCTCTGCATTTTTCTTGCGGACTATTGTAGAAGCAGCCCAAATTGCTTTAGCATGCAGACATGGACAAATCGCATACCAAACACACTGATACACACGATTGCTGTGGTTCAGGACATCATGCGCATGATGAAAAACACGCTCACACGCATGATGATCATGCACATAGTGACCACGCTCATGGCAACCCGTTTTTAATTCCTTTTCTAGCCATCACATTGTTTGCGGTGGTCGAATTTGCAGGCGGCATCTGGACGCAATCGCTGGCACTGTTGAGTGATGCCTGGCATATGCTGTTTGATGTGCTGGCTTTGGGCTTAGCCATGTGGGCTGCGCACCACGCCCGCAAAAGCCCAAGGCCTAGCCGATTGGAGTTGCGTGTTTCTATGGTAAATGCTGTATCCATGCTAGTGGTTGCGGTGTGGATCATCATCGAGGCCGTAGAGCGATTCAAAAATCCCGTACCTGTAGCAGGTGGCTACGTCAGTATCATTGCCGTTTTGGGCCTGTTGGTGAATATTTTTGTTGCCAAACATATGCATCACCAGCATGAACACCAGGGCGGCGACGCCAGCTTGAACCACAGGGCGGCTTTTTTACATGTGCTTGGCGACCTGTTAGGTTCAGTCACTGCTGTTGTGGCAGGGGTTGTGATTTATTTTACCGGCTGGGTGACGATAGACCCGATCTTGTCTATCGTGATCTCAGTATTATTATTTGCCGTTACCCTTAATTTAATCAAGGACATACGACGCGGTACGATTAATCACTCACATTAGCCATCACCGACATTAATCTGAAGGAGAAACATCATGCCTTACGTGAATATCAAACTCGCAGGTTCAGTGACTAAAGAACAGAAAAAACAAATCGCCAAGGAAATCACCGAAACCTTGACCAAACATGCCCAGAAACCTGCCAACTACACCTATATCGTGTTTGAAGAGGTGGCGTATGAAGATTGGGCGATTGGTGGCGAATTGCTGGGTTGACGCCCTCAAAGCTGAGCCTTCAAACCTAGGCACATGCGTGTAAAATACACGCATGTTTGATTCCAAGCCCATCCTCAAAAACCTACCCAATTTGCCAGGGGTTTACCGCATGCTGAATGCGGAAAGCACGGTGATTTATGTAGGTAAAGCCAAAGACCTGAAGAAACGGGTTTCAAGCTACTTTAATAAAAACCTGAATAGCCCGCGCACCAAAATGATGGTGTCGCAGATCATGGGCATAGAAACCACAGTGACGCGCTCTGAAGCCGAGGCCTTGCTGCTGGAAAATAACATGATCAAAGGGTTGATGCCGCGCTACAACGTGTTGTTTCGCGATGATAAATCCTACCCTTATATCAGCCTGACTGGCGACGCATTCCCCAGGCTGGCGTTTCATAGAGGCACACAGCGCAAAGGTCACCAGTATTTCGGACCTTTCCCCAATACCCTGGCGGTGCGTGAAAGTATCCAGTTATTGCAAAAGGTGTTTAAGTTACGCACCTGTGAAAATACGGTGTTTGCCAATCGCTCACGCCCATGCCTGCAATACCAGATCGCGCGTTGCACAGCGCCTTGCGTAGACCTGATCTCTGAAGAAAATTACGCACAGGATGTGCGGCATGCCGCGATGTTTTTATTGGGTAAAACCAATGAAGTGATCGATGCCATCGGTGATGAAATGAACCGGGCCGCTGAGGATATGGAGTATGAGCACGCAGCGATTTTACGTGACCGCATGCAGGCTTTGCGACAGGTGCAGGCCAAGCAGTTTGTGAGTGACTTTAGCGTTAGCGATGCGGATGTCATCGCCTGTGCCGCAACAGAAGGGCAGCACTGCATTAACCTGGTCATGATTCGCGGCGGACGCCATCTGGGGGATAAAAGCTTTTTCCCCAAAAACAGCCAGGATGCTGAGCTGACGGAAACCATGGAAGCATTTCTCACGCAATATTACATCTCGCAAAACACGCCGCCATTGCTGGTGTGCGGGGCTGAAGTAGATAAAGAAGAGTTTGAGGAAGTGCTGAGTGACCAGGCTGGCCGCAAAATTCGTGTGCTGACCAATGCCATCGGCGATAAAAAAGTCTGGCTTAAAATGGCACAAACCAATGCCGAGCTGGCCTTGCAGCAACGCATGGCCACTTCCGCTAACCAGCATGCACGCCTGGTCGCCTTGCGGGAAGCATTGCACCTGACAGAAGGCACTGAGCGCATCGAATGTTTCGATATCAGCCACACCATGGGCGAGGCGACTGTAGGCAGCTGTGTGGTGTTTGACCGCGGCGATATGCAAAACAGCGAATACCGGCGCTACAACATCACCGGCATCACGCCAGGCGATGATTATGCAGCCATGCGCGATGTATTGACCAGGCGCTACCGCAAAGTCGCGGCAGGAGAGGGCAAACGCCCGGACCTGGTATTTATTGATGGTGGCAAAGGCCAGTTAGGCGTCGCCATCGAAGTAATGCAGGAAGTAGGCCTGGACGATATCCTGCTGGTCGGCATCGCCAAAGGCGAAGAGCGCAGGCCTGGACTGGAAACCATGATCTTTTCTGATACCGGTGAAATGCTGAATCTGCCGACGGATAATATCGGCCTGCATCTGCTGCAACAAATTCGTGACGAAGCACACCGGTTCGCCATTACCGGCCACCGCGCCAAGCGTGCCAAGGCGCGTATTACCTCCAGTCTTGAGGAGATCGAAGGTGTCGGTGCCAAGCGGCGCAAAGCCCTGCTCATGCGTTTTGGTGGCCTGGATGGGATAAAAAGTGCTAGCATAGATGAAATTGCCCAAGTGGAAGGCATTAGTCTGGCCTTGGCGCAAAGCATTTACGAGCGCCTGCATTAAAATTTAAAGCGACGTACTTACCCGCGACATACATCAGAAACAGATATCTATGTGGACTATCCCCAACCTGCTCACCTTGCTGCGTATCGCCATGATTCCGGTGTTCGTCGGCATGTTCTACCTGCCAGCCAATGCCGTTTCAGCCCAAGGGCTGCCCGCCCACTGGGTGAATCTCGCAGCCTCCGCAGTATTCATGCTGGCCGCCTTTACCGATTGGCTGGATGGCTACTGGGCGCGCAAATATCATCAAATGTCCAAATTTGGCGCTTTCCTAGACCCGGTAGCCGATAAATTAATGGTGGCGGCAGCGCTCATCGTGCTGGTAGAACTTAATCGGGTAGGGGCTGTGGTCGCCTTGATCATCATAGGCCGTGAAATCGCCATCAGCGCCTTGCGTGAGTGGATGGCCAGCATCGGTAAAAGTGCCAATGTCGCCGTCGCTGTAGTGGGTAAAGTAAAAACCGCCGCACAAATGTTGGCCATTACTTTATTGCTGTGGTACGACCCGCTATTCGGATTAAACATTCAATGGCTAGGGGAATGGCTGATCGTCATCGCTGCATTATTGACCCTGATTTCCATGGGGTATTACCTGCGCGCAGCCTGGCCTGCCATTCGCGAAACGCTGTAAAAAAGCATTCCTGGGAAAAGTCAGGTTTTTTCATAAATCTTCCTTGACACAGGGTCAAAAATCATTAAAATGCCAGCTTCCTTACGACGCATGGCGCAAGGAAATACGCGGGAATAGCTCAGTTGGTAGAGCGCAACCTTGCCAAGGTTGAGGTCGCGAGTTCGAGACTCGTTTCCCGCTCCAAATTCAGGGGAAAGCACAGCTTTCCCTTTTTAACATAAGATGTTTTTATGTTGTTGGTTCTGGCGCGATAGCAAAGCGGTTATGCCGCGGCCTGCAAAGCCGTTTAGGCCGGTTCGACTCCGGCTCGCGCCTCCAGATATGCGGGAATAGCTCAGTTGGTAGAGCGCAACCTTGCCAAGGTTGAGGTCGCGAGTTCGAGACTCGTTTCCCGCTCCAAATTTCTAGCAAGCACGTCACCCAAGGGTTTGCAAAACCTTTCAAGGTGGTAAAATACGCAGCTTGTCAGACCTACCGCCCGGATGGTGAAACTGGTAGACACAAGGGACTTAAAATCCCTCGCCGCAAGGTGTGCCGGTTCGATTCCGGCTCCGGGCACCACATCATTAATACTTTAAAACCAGCTAGTCAGCTGGTTTTTTTGTGCCTAAATGCTTCATCCGCCTTCACCGCATATCTCTATCGTTCAGTTTGCCTGTGTCTAGTTGCGCGACGGTTGGTCATCCATATCTGCGGGAACCAATAAGCCAAAAGACTTTTGCAGTGAATGAGGGCCTGGATGACGTGTTATTTCCGTGCTGCAAAACGGTATAAGAGAATTTAAGGCAGTGAGGGCAGGTGTTTGGTGTTTGCAATCGGGTGACAAAAGGAGCGGACTAGGTTTATGCTATTGAAAATACATGCACCAAGGCGCACGTCCATTCGAAAGAAAAACATTTAAGCATATGATGAAACCTCTAATTTTGGCACTGACTTTCCTGATCTACTCCTGTGTAGCGAGTGCAGAAAAAAATACGTGGTTCTACAAATCATCCAAACTCCTATTGTTTAAAGAGTTGAATACTTGTCATGATTACAGGAACGCCGGGAATATTCCTGCGTTTAAAGACTGTGTGACCTCTAAATTGAATGCCTATGATCTGATCAAGCAAAAGATGGATGATCCAGCCACCAGTCCCTTGATAGGCGAATCGGTTTGTGTGGACAAGATCAGGGCTGGTTTTGAATATGGCGCGCGTTGTATGACTGCGGCTGCTGAGATTTGCAAGCAGGACAGTGCGGGAAATATCGCCAATGCGCTTGGATGCTTGCGTACTTTCTCGGCCCCCAACTGGCAAACTAATCCTTCAGCGATGAAACTGGATTTTACCAAGCCAATCAGGAACGAAGACGAGATGAGAAAGTATGTGCAGTAGCGCTAGTGTGTGAACTGAATTGATGGTGTTAATGAAATCACTGTATCTGTGAGCTTAAAAATCCCTGTTCAAGGAATATACACTTCTGGATAAAACTCTGAATCAATATCTTCTTCCTCACCTACCGCTGCGGGGGGGATGATGTCTGGGTCTAAAGCATGCGAATGGATGGATTTGGCTTTTTTGCTGGTTTTGGCAGTCAGCTTTCGATTTGAACGGGGTGACTGACTAGAGGTTGATTCCGATTGATTATCATCTAAATGATCATTGCAATTTTTTTCATGGTGATTCAAAGTCATTAAGCGCTCCTTTCACTTTTTAATCACAGTCAACGGATAACCAACTAAATAAATTAAAGTGGTTTACATTGAATTTCTATACATACATGTCTGATAACCGTGTAGGAATTATCTTACGGGAATTTATTCATCAATGCATGGCTCAAACCCTGAGCAATATGTTGAAAATAGATGGGTCATGATTGATGAGTAAATGGTCAGTCTATTTAGATTCCCCAGCCAAATCGCTACCAGCCACCTTTGTGATGACAGCAGGTTCCTTGCTATGATGAGGGCATAAACAGGAGTACTCATGAAATACTTTTTAGTTCTGCTCATCGCCATTGGTTTGCCTGCCTGCATCAGCACACCAGAGGTCAAAAACCGTGAGGTTTCGCCTGTTCAAAGTTATCACTTTGAGGGAGATGATACATCTACCAAAATTACCGGGTTGCTGGAAAAGTATGGGAATGACTGGGCTTATCATGGGGCGTTTTTGACAGTACAAATTGGCAGCGAAAAGGTGATCGTCAGGAAGCCAGTCGACAGGTACAATTTTTCTGGTGAAATTGGCGGCGGTACTTACCGCGACAAAAAGGTCAGTGCTTCATGCGTAGGCTACGCGGTTACCGATCGCTGGACGGATGTGCGTTGTACGGTCTTTGTTGGAAATGAACAAACAGTGACACTTACTTTTTAAGGCCTTTAGCTCACTTAAAAAATTGTCAGCCTATACCCCGAAGCTAATCAGTCTGAGACATCAGTGTTGAAGACAAACACAAGCTTGTTGGCAAAAATGCAGTCAGCGTTCAAATAACAAATGAAATATGCGATTGAGTCGCCCGATCAAATATCCTCAAACTCACCCTGATTTTAAATACGTTCAATAAAACCCTCTACGTCAGTCATTTCTGACAACAGAATGCGCTTATTGCTTATGCCGGAGGCGTATTGAAATCGCTATCCTGAATTTGCTGGTTCACATGAGTTTGTCTCATGTTGAGCGCGGCATCAAACGGCGCCATATAGGCACCGTTTCTGTTTTCATGGCAGGTGTGTTGCATGTGTCCGGAATAAGCCACGCCGTTGTTTGATGTTTTAGAGGCAGCTTTTTCTCCTGCGACCTCGTGACTGATGGCAGCAGGCTTTTTTTGACTTAACTATCAACTCACTAAATAACAAAAGCGAACATACAGAGATGACAATGAAAGACATTTGGGTACTGATTAAAAGCGCATTCACGGCCTGGAGTGATGATTATGCGCAAAGCATGGGGGCAGCGCTGGCCTATTACACCATGTTTTCGATTGCGCCATTATTGCTGATAGTGATTTCCATCACCGGCATTATTTTTGGCCAGGAGGCTGCTAGAGGCGAGATTTTCGGGCAGCTGAATAACCTGATGGGCGAGCAGGGCGCAATGGCAGTGCAAACCCTGCTTGAAAGCACCAGTCAGCCAACGGAGGGAATCGCTGCAACAATCATTGGCGTTGTGTTGCTAGTGGTTGGGGCGACCACGGTATTTGGTGAGTTGCAGAATTCACTGGACCGCATCTGGAAAGCGCCTGCCATGGTCACCAGCGGCATGTGGAACCTGGTCAGGGTCAGGCTGCTATCCTTTGGCATGATCATGGGCATAGGCTTTCTGCTGATGGTGTCACTGGTGTTCAGCGCGGGTTTATCTGCCATGAGTAAGTGGTGGTCGCCGGTGCTGGGTGGCTGGATTGTAGTGGCCGGTATTTTTAATTTTATTTTTAGTTTTTTATTGACCACCGGCATGTTCGCCATGATTTACAAGATCATGCCGCGCGTGAACATACGCTGGAGCGAGGTATGGATAGGCGCTACGCTGACGGCGGCCTTGTTTACAGTAGGCAAGTGGCTGATCGGTATATATATCGGTAAAAGCGCGATTTCAAGCGGCTATGGAGCGGCCGGTTCATTGTTGGCGTTGTTGATCTGGATCTATTACTCCGCACAGATATTCCTGATGGGGGCTGAGTTTACCTGGGCGTATTCGCATATTTTTGGCTCACGCAAACATAAGGAAACGCCACCTGAATTGACAAGTGCGTTAACCGAAAATGGTGCCAAAGCGCTGGCGCCAGATAGTGAAGTTGCCAAAACTGCACGCGCTAAAAAAGCCAAATCAATTCGAAGACAGCCTGCCAAGCCAAGTTAGTTGCTGTTTGAATATAGAGTCACACATGATTAAATATTTCTTTTTGTCATTTTAATATTATATAAACTTGTATAATGTAGGAATGTTATCCGGTTTCAATGCTTTTTCTAAGTGTGGTTGATCTTTATCAACCAAAGAGTGGTCCAGGAAAAGTATGCTGAAAGTGCCGGCTAATGTGTTCTGAGTATTAAAGTGAAAGAAGTTGTGTGATTTACGTTGAATTAAAATCAGTGATCCTCAAAAAACAATTGGCGTGGGGTAGAACCATTACCATCACAGAAATAGCGGATGCTAGCGGTATTAGCCGCATGACTTTGCACCGTATGCTCAAAGATCAGAGTTACAACGCCAGTACTGATCACCTCAATAAGCTGTGTGCTTACCTGCAATGCGAGTTATATGACCTTGTGCGCTGGGAGCCTGATCTCCCCAACTTGCAGGAATATGTAGCTTAAGTAGTGCTCTACTTTTGATTCGCTAATAGCTCGCTTTACTCATCCGCAAGTACGTTTGCAAAAAACGCATTGTTTACGGCGTTTTTTCCATAAGCTTTAATCTGGCACTGCCAAGCAATAAAATCTGCTGACGCAAGATTTTTCGTCACTTTGAGGCCAGGCAAAGGCTGGTAGGGCATTCCAGCCAAGATGACCAGTTTGAAACACTTAAGTTGACTGGCTTTTCCCGCTTTTTTTCGGCAATCTATATCGACGCAAACTCACAATAATAAGAGAAATTTTTTGGAATTTCTTTTTTATGCGTCTGTCGCCCGATGTCTTGCCGTCTGCTCACTCCCTGGAAAGGGATTGCAGCTATTGGATGCAACAGCTGGTCGAGGCCTGGAAACAGGGCGACTGGCCTAAGTGCCTGACCTTGGCCCAGACGATCACAACTGATTTTCCTGAGGAAGGCCTGGCCTGGAAGTTATTGGGCAGCCTGTACCAGCAACAAGATCAATTAAACGCAGCAGTAGAGGCTTTTTCCCAAGCAGGCAAGCTGCTGAAAAAAGATGCCGAGGTGTTTTATAACCTCGCCAATGTGCATGCGCAGTTGCAGGAGCATCCGCAAGCCATCAAACATTACCGCCAAACGCTTAAGCTAAGCCCGGCTTTTAGTCGTGCCTATGCCAACTGGGCGAGTGTGCTTAAAAAAATCGGCCAGTTGAAAGAGGCTGAAAAGCTGCTGCGGCGTGGCCTGAATCTTCACCAGCAGGATGGTCGTGTCAACTTTGAACTGGCCACCTTGCTGCATGAAGCCGACAAGCCACTGGAAGCGATCCAGTATTACCGCGAAGCGGCCGCGATCGAGCCAGGCAATCCCATCATCTTTTTTAATATGGCAGCCGCGCTTGAGCTGTTAGGCAATGAAAGCGAAGCCATTCAGGCTTATGAAACCGCGATTGCGCACCAGCCTGACTATGTCGAGGCTTACAGCCATTTGGGTGCGCTCTACCTCAAAAAAGCCAATGTTGAGGAAGCCGAACAATGGTTACTCGCCGGATACGCAGTCAATGCAAAAGAATTATCTATTTTAAAAAATCTGACCAAGTTGTACCGCGTCACGCAACGCACACGCGAGTATCAACAGTATGTTGACCAGGTCATGCAGTTGCAGGACTTTAATGCCGTGCAACTGAATAATGTTGCGGCTGAGTTGCTGAACCAGAACCTGTTCGGAGAGGCTGAACGCTATTGCAAAAAGGCCCTAGAACAGGATCCGGGTAATCCCTATATCTACGGCAACCTCGGGCTGATTGAACATGCACGTTCGGCGTTTGACAAAGCCTGCCTCAGCTTTGAGCGGGCGCTGGAATTATTGCCGGACTCAGAAGCGATACTGAGCAATTACAGCATCAGTTTACGCTTGCTGGGTCGCTATCCGGAGGCGATTGCCAGCCTGGAAAAGGCTATCGTCCTTAAACCAGACTATCTGTCGGCTTATATCAACCTGAGCAGTATTTACCTGGATTTAGGTAAAGCAGAACTGGCGATAGAAACGCTGGAAAAAGTACTGGCACAAGACCCTGAACACAGCATGGCGTTAAGAAACCTGTTGTTTTCAGACAGCTATGTGAATTACCTGACTGAAGCAAAACATGCTGACTATGTCGCCAGGCTAGGGCAGTTAATGATGCAGGATAAAACACCATTCCAGGCATGGAACATTCACAACAATGACCAGCGTTTGCGCATAGGTATAGTCTCGGCAGACCTGAGACGTCACCCGGTTGGCTATTTTATTGAAAACTGGTTAAAGCATTTCCATCCCGGGCAACTGGAAGTGTATGGCTATTCTACCGATGGCCGTGAAGATGTACTGACGCACGAACTTAAAGGCTATTGCAACGAATGGCGCTCTCTGGCTGGCTTGACCGATGAGCAGGCTGCACGCCTGATCCACAGTGATGGCATTCATGTATTACTGGATTTATCCGGACTGACCGGCGGCACGCGCTTGCCGGTATTCGCCTGGAAACCGGCACCGGTGCAGGCGGCCTGGTTGGGTTATTGGGGCACCACTGGCTTGCCGGTGATGGATTACGTGATTGCTGACCCTATCACTGCCAACGCGCAGGTGGCACAACGCTTTACCGAACAAATGGCCTATCTGCCACACACCCGGTTGTGCTTTACGCCACCGCCGTTCGAGATTGGCGTGAATGCTTTGCCGGCAGCACAATCTGGCGTGGTGACTTTTGGCTGCTATCAAAACTACACCAAGGTGACCGATGCGGTATTAACGCTTTGGGGACGCATTTTTGCAGCGCAACCAGGTGCCCGATTACGCTGGCAGTGCAAGACATTCAATGACGCCGCTGCCAAGGCAGAAACCGTCGAAAGATTAGCTAAGGTTGGTATCAGCGCCGAACGTTGCGAGTTACTGGGCATGGTCACGCGTGAGGCTTACCTGAAAAGCCATCATGAAGTGGATATGATCCTGGATACCTTTCCTTTCAGTGGCGGTACCACTACTTGCGAAGCCTTATGGATGGGCGTGCCGACAGTGACATTGCCGGGTGATACCTTGATAGGCCGCCAGGGCGCGAGCATGCTGACATGCGCAGGCCTGGGTAACTGGGTAGCAGCAAGCACGGACGATTATGTAGATAAAGCAGTAGCTTTCGCCAGTGATTTGCCGGCATTGGCAGCCACGCGCTCAGGCTTGCGTGCGCAAGTTTTGCAATCACCATTGATGGATGCCGCACAGTTCGCACAAGATTTTGAAACACTGCTGTTCAGCCTGTGGCAACAGGTCAAATCTGGCCTGGGTGAACATCAGCTCTTGGCGAAAGCGCCCGTGCAATCCGTATTTAGCGGTGAACAACCAGTATGGGTGGTCAGTGCCACACGCATGACTGAAGAAGCCTTCTGGCGTGATGCGGCACTGGGCAAATCTCTAAAACGCCATATGCGCCAGGATGCACGGCTGGTGGCCAGCATCGCTTGTGAAAACACACGCGGCTTGTCCGAGATTTTTAATGACGCCATTGCTGCAGCACCCGAAGATGCCTTACTGGTATTTATCCATGATGATGTCTGGATCGATGAGAATACCTTTGTACAGACAATCTCTGAGGGCCTGCGACATTACGACGTGATAGGCGTGGCTGGCAATGCGCGCATCCAGCCTGGTCAAACCGGCTGGTGCTTTGTGGATACGCAATTCACCTGGGATGACACGGCTTATTTGCGCGGCGCGGTCGGCCATGGTCAACATGCCTTTGGTCCGGCTTCCGCTTATGGCGAGCCTGCTGGCGCCACCCAGTTAATGGATGGCGTATTCCTGGCTGCTTACAAGCAGCGGTTGGTTGAATCGCAGGTACGTTTTGATACGCAGTTTGACTTTCACTTTTATGACCTGGATTTTTGCCGTACTGCCACCAGTGCCGGATTACAGCTGGGGGTTTGGCCACTGCGCATGACCCACCAGAGCGGCGGTGCGTTTGGTACCCAGCGCTGGCGTGATAAATACCAGCAATACGCGCAAAAGTGGGAACCCGCGCAGCAGATGCCTTCGACAGCGCTGGAGGCTTCAATTGCCGAGGTGTTTGATCTGGCCGCGGAGCAACAGCAACAGGGACAGCATGAAGCAGCGCGTGCCTTGTACCAGGAAATCTTGCAGATATATCCGCAGCATGCTTTGTCAATACATAACCTGGGCCTGATCGCCTGGCATGCACAGCAAGACGCGCAAGCGATTGCTCTGTTTGAACAGGCGCATGCGCTGGCACCAGAGCAATGGTCATTGCTGTGCAATTACCTGAATGCTTTACACAGCTCAGGCAACCCCCAATTCGAGCCCGTGTTGACACAGGCCTTAGAGCGCGGCCATCACACGCCAGCGCTGCAAGCATTGTTGAATTCATGGGGCTTGGCAGAGCAGGCGAGTGGTGTTGCAACCTTGGAAGCTGAAGAAGCCGCCTTACTGGCATTGTTCGCACAAGCGAAATACACAGAGATGCAACAACGCCTGGACAGCCTGCTGCAATTGCATCCGGACTGGTTGAACGGCTGGAAAATGCTGAGTGACGTACGCATGTTGCTGAAAGAGGATGCACGCGAGCCAGCCAGGCGCGCCCTGGCGCTCAATGCGGCCGACCCGGTGGAGCATTGCTATTACGGCCTGGTGCTGAAGGCGCAGGGTGATTTGAATGCGGCCGTGTTAGCTTTTGAACAGGCGATTGCGCTAAAACCGGATTATGCGGCTGCTTATAACAATTTAGGCATTGTGCTCAAAGACCTGGGCGCAGTGGATCAAGCCATAGGCCACTTCAAACAAGCACTGACAATACAGCCTAATGATGCCGGTTGTTTCAGCAATCTGCTGTTTTGCATGAGCCATGCGCAAGGCATGCCACCCGCAGAATTGTTACAAGCGCACCAGGCGTATGCGGAATTGTATGAAGCCCCGTTAAAAGCGCAATGGCTGCCACATGGCAACAACCGCGACCTGGATAGGCCTTTGAGAGTAGGGTTTGTGTCGGCTGATCTCAGGGCGCATTCTATTCCACATTTTCTCAAGCCATTATTGTTAGGCTTGGCCAGCGACCAGCAGTTGGAATTGTATGCTTATTACAACCATCCATTGAGCGACGAAGTCACCGCAAAAATGCGTGAATACTTTGCTAACTGGAAAGACGTGACCGAGCTATCTGATGCATCGCTGGCTGAGACCATCCGTCACGATGCGATTGATATCCTGATTGATTTGTCTGGCCATACCTCAGGTAACCGCCTGCTGACATTCGCCAGAAAACCTGCGCCTGTACAAATCAGCTGGCTGGGCTATATGAACACCACTGGCCTGAGCGCCATGGATTATTACCTGACAGACCAGGCATTGACGCCTATGGGCGAATTTGATGCCCAATTCACTGAAAAACTGGTCCAGCTGCCTGTCAATGCGCCATTTATGCCAGACGCAAGTATGTCTGACGTTGAGGCATTGCCAGCATTGCACAATGGCTATATCACCTTTGGCTGCTTTAACCGCCCGAATAAAATCACGCAGGCCACTGTGCAATTGTGGGCACAACTGATGCTCGCCGTACCTGGTAGCCGAATGATCATCGGTGGTATAGCCGCTTCAGAAAATGGCAGTCACCTCGTCAGCTGGTTTGAACAGGCCGGCATTCCTAGCGACCGCCTGGAGCTGGTCGCCCGCAGTCATATGGCTGATTATTTGCTGCAATACCATCGTGTCGATATTTGCCTGGATACTTTTCCATCGAACGGGCTAACCACCACTGCGCATGCCTTATGGATGGGCGTGCCTACGCTCTGCCAGACCGGTGATCGCCTGACCAGCCGTGGTGCCATGGCATTGATGCAGCATGCAGGTTTAACACAGTGGATCGCTGCTGATGCACAAGCCTGGGTAGCACAAGGAGCGGCTTTATGCGCTGACCTTGCTGCGCTGGCAGAAGTACGTAACGGCATGCGTGACCGCCTGCAACAGTCATTGTTGTCACAGCCTGCCAAATTATCAGCCACTCTGGCTGATGCATTACGCCTGATGTGGCAACGCTGGTGTGCAGGCAATCCGCCGCAAAGCTTTGCCATGTCAATCTCGGAAACTCATGAACTACCAACAGGAGTCACTATGCGTGATAGCAGTATTGTGGACGATCAGCCAGAAGATATTTCTGGATGGGCACGCCTTGCATCACAGCATCAGGAGGCAGGGGACATTGAACAAGCCGTGGTTCTCTATCAGAAAATCCTGGAGATTGATAATCATCATGCGGAGGCGAACCATCATCTTGGGTTTATCAAAGTGCATACAGCGGGCGTAGAGCATGCTTTGCCATATCTGGAAACGGCAGTGACCTCTGCTCCGCAAAACGAGCAATACTGGGTCACTTATATTGATGCCTTTATCATGCTCGAAGACTTTACCACGGCCGAAGCCGCCATCACGCATGCATTGAAATATGCCTTGTCTGCCGATAATGCTGCCTTGCTGCGCGGTGATATTGCTGCACAAAAGCAGGCGAAAAAAGATGACGCCAGCAAAATAAAAGGTAAAGGCTTGCCGCGCATCACTACATTGGTGCCTGCTTACAGGTGCGAGTATCTGGCAGAATTGTTAATGTCATTGACTACCCAGACATACAAGCATTTCAGGGTCATTATTTCGGATGATAGTCCAGAACAAAAAGTAACGCATTTGTTATCCACTGCCGAGTTTTTACCCCTGGTGCAAGCGCTTGATATCCAGGTTGTGCAGGGGCCACGAAAAGGTACTATGACCAACATCGTTCACTTGTTTGCACAATGCGATGATGAACATGATTTGATACACGTCTTGTTTGATGATGATTTGGTTTATCCGCGCTTTTACGAGAAACATGTACAGGCGCATCTGGAAGAAAATGTCGGCGTTTCTGTCAGCTACCGCTGGTTCTGCAACGAAAAAGGGCAGCCGTATGCGGTGACTCCCGTGCCTGATTTTGTCAATGCAAGCCAGTCAGCCAACGTTTCGCTGGATGCAGACCAGTTGTTTGGCTCAACGATTCCGCATTGCAATAACTGGTTAGGCGAGTTCTCAAATGCAGTATTTACATTAGACGCGGTTAAATTATATGGCCGCTACCGGATGGCGGATGTGCCTTATTATGGCTTAGGCGATATTGGGGTTTTCCTGGAAATTGCGTTGAACCAGAAAGTGATCCTGGTCAAAGAGTATCTGGGGGCTTTCCGTCAACACGGTAACCAGCATAGCGTTCAGGGTGACTCACGTGTGTTCAAGTGTGGCGTTGTTGCCTGGGTGGCATTGGCGCTAGGTGCTTGCAAACTGGGCAAGCTCTCAGTTGAAGGGTTGCAGAGTGTCGTTGACAGGATACAGAAGGTGCTGGTCAGCCGTTACGCTCATGTCAGTGATATGCAGGACTTGATTGCCGTATTTGCATCCCAGCGTGTCACCAGCGCGTCATTTGAGCAGGATTTCCTGGCGGCATGGGAAACATTAATGGCTTTTGATGACTGGACTAGCGCACAACTATTACAAGGATATAGCACAGATGCAATGTCTCCCATATCAGCCTGAACAGGCCGCAGAATGGAATGTGTTTCTGGCGCAAAGCCGTAACGGCACATTCTTATTCAACCGTGATTACATGGATTATCACGCGGATCGTTTCCAGGATGCTTCTGTTTGTGTCAAAAAAGACGAGCAGCTGATTGCCATCCTCCCTGCCAGCCTGGATGGCGACACGATTATCAGCCATGGCGGCCTGACGTTTGGTGGCCTTGTACTAGGCAACAAAGCAGGTGCTGCCGAAGTGCTGGAGATATTTACGCAATTACGCGCGTATTGGGCGGCCAATGGTATCCGTAAATTGATTTACAAGCCTGTGCCACACATTTATCACACGGCGCCAAGTGAAGAGGATTTATATGCGCTGCATCGATTACAAGCCAAAACCGTACGCGTCGATGTGTCTACCACCATAGATCAAACCAACCGTCTGCCAGTATCCAAAATGCGCAAACGTCTGCAAGGCAAAGCGCTCAAGGCAGGCGTAGTCATCAAAAAAAGTGAGGATTACGCTGCATGCTGGGAGATGCTGACTGCCAATCTGGCAGATCGCCATGGTGTAAAACCTACCCATACCTTGTCAGAGATCACCTTGTTAGCCAGTCGCTGTCCTGAAATCGCATTGTATATGGCCTATCTGGATGACAAGCCGGTAGCCGGGGTCGTGGTATATGCTTACAGCCAGGTCGCGCATACGCAATATATTGCATTGACAGATGCCGCGCGTGAGACTGGTGCGCTGGACCTGTTGCTGGAAACCCTGGTGAGTGAAATATATAGTGATAAGCCTTATTTCAATTTTGGCATATCTACTTATGACAGTGGCAGAGAATTGAATGCAGGCCTTTGCGCACAAAAAGAAATGTTCGGTGGCCGGACGACAATGATGCAATGGTTGGAAATGGAGTGTGTATGAGTGCTGTAAACCGCCAACAGGCAATCGCTGAATATGAACAAGCTTACACCGAAAGTAATTTTGAGGTGGTACAGGCGAGTTATCGCAAAAAAATGCTGCTGGAGCTACTAGATAGCGTGAAGCCCAAACGCGTGCTTGAGATCGGGTGTGGCTGGGATACCATCGCCAATCACTGGTCCGGGTTTGAACAATTAACGATTGTAGAGCCCGGCGCACAGTTTGCTGCCAAAGCACGGCAGGATGTTGCAGCGCTTACCGGTGCCAGTATGGTGGAAGCCTTTGTCGAGGAGGCTGCCGAGACGCTTCAAACACACTCTTATGACTTGATATTACTGAGTGGTTTGTTGCATGAGGTGCCTGATCCTGCTTTGCTGATGCAAAGTACCAGGTCATTGTGCGGGCCAGACACGCTGGTGCATGTTAATGTGCCAAATGCAAAGTCCATGCATCGATTGCTGGCCCTGGAAATGGGCTTGATCGAGAGTGTCTATACGCAGTCCGATCTGCAAAAATCCCTCAATCAACCGCGCATCTTTGATCTGGATCAGTTGGAAAGTCTGGTCACTGGCATAGGCTTCAAAGTGGTTGATCGCGGATCACTTTTTATGAAGCTGTTTACGCATGCGCAGATGATGTCTCTGGTGAATGAAGGCAAGATCACCGCACAAATGCTGGATGGCCTGTGGGCATTGACTAAACACTTTCCGGAAAATGGGTCCGAAATCTACGTGAATCTCAAACGTGAGGATTAAGATGAGTACGCATGACACTGTGATTGTAGGCAACGCGCTGGCGGGTATGGTCGCCGCGCTGGAATTAGCCAATCAGGGTAAACCAGTCACGCTGGTCAACCCCGGTGGCCCTTTGGGTGGCTACTTTGCCGGGTTTGAGATCGATGGCGTGATGTTTGATGCAGGGCTAGTGGTACTTGAACTGAATGGTTACCTGGATCAGGTGAATCAATTATCCACCTATGACCCTCACACGCGGAATGACGTTGGCCGTTTTTTGAACATTGTCCATGCGTGGGCATTGCAATATACGCCATTGCATCAGTGCGATATGCCCAAAATGTGGTTACAGAATCAAGCCTATGATGATGTGATGTTAAGCAACAGCTACCACACGTTCAGCCAACTGCCATTTGCAAAAGAAAGCATCAGTGAGCTGCAAGATATCTCAGTAGCGCCAGATATCCATGCACGCCAAAAAGCCAGTGGTCATGCTTACCACACACTGGATTTTCTCACGGCTTCGCTGGCCAACCACGGCAAAAGTATGCATGAGCACATCATCGCGCCTTATCTCACCAAAGCGCTGGGCGTGACTGCGGATCAGGTGCTGGCACGTTATCACCGTATCGCCTGGTTACCATTGTTTTACCCGGAAACACTACTCAGTAGTTTTCAGGGGCAGCCGGTGTCATTGCCACCTACGCTATTGCATTACCCTGTAAGCGGTGGCGTTGCTGGCATGGTCAAGCAGGTCAGGCAGCAGCTATTGGCACATCCTAATATCACTTACCTGCAACAGCCGATACAGTCTGTAGAAAAAACTGCAGATGGCTGGCAGATAAAGTTGCCTGACAGTGTATTAAAGACTGATAAATTAGTTTGGACGGGTGCACCGGCAGCGTTGTTAAAGGCCTCAGGTAAACAGCCCGCGACGGTGCAGGAGATCAAAGCGTCGATTGCGATATTGTTCTTGCGTCTGAAAAAAGAAGATGTCAGGAAAACCTATACATTGCTGCATGTGCTGGACATGGATAAATGTGCTTATCGCATCACTAACCAGACCGCATGTGCTGATGATGCAAATGATGACATGAATATCGTGGTCGAGTTTAATCAGGCGTACTTCAAGCAGTTATATGGCGAGTCTCCAGAGGATGAGAAGATTGTAGCCGTGTTACTGGCTGAGCTGGTGGCCATGGGCATGGTGACGGCAGAGAGCAAACCATTGCTGGCCGCGGTGAAGTCTGTGCCTGGTGGCTTTCTGGTGCCAGATGCCAAGGCCAGAGATGCCTGGGACCATGATCACCAGGCGGTGTCTGCCTTGCACCCGGGGATTGAGTTGTTAGCCATGTCCAGCGGGTTTTTTGTCACCTCGTTAAATGATCAGATCATTCAAGGGTTGCATTACGCAGAAACCCGCTTAAACACCTGAAATATCTTTAAACACCTCGTATGCCCGCTAAAAATACGTTTAGCGGCAGCGCTATGAGGTATTAAAGGCATCACTGGAAAATCAGTGCCTATGGTTCGCCATGCAGGTGATATCTCCGCGCTGCAAACCCTCACGCTAAAAGAAGCAAGTGTTTTATAGGCTTGTTAGCAAAATTAAAAACACATTGCTACCCTTATAGTGTCAGACATCGTATTCAAGATGTTTGTGACATTACAGGTGAATCTATGCCATTAGCAGACTGCCGCATTATTGAGCTTCCCAAGATCCATGATCCGCATGGCAATTTAACGTTTGTGCAGAATGACGACACGCTGCCATTCACCATGCAGCGCGTCTACTATGTTTATGATGTACCGGGCGGCGCGGAACGTGGCGGCCATGCACATAAAAACCTGCATCAGTTTATTGTCGCCATGTCCGGTAGTTTTGATATCACCCTGGACGACGGCAAAGATAAAAAGACATTTCACCTGGCACGTTCCTACTATGGCTTATATGTGTGTCCTATGATCTGGCGGGAAATCGATAATTTCTCTTCAGGCTCGGTCCTCATGTGTCTGGCCTCTGAAAAATATAGCGAAGCAGACTACCACCGTAGTTACGATGATTTTATGCGTGCAAGATGGGCCAATGCATGATTCCATTTCTGGACCTGAAAGCTGCTTATGACGCGCTTGGCGCGGAGCTGGATGAAGCGGTATTACGTGCTGCCCGCTCAGGCTGGTATGTCGGCGGGCCGGAGGTTGAGCGGTTTGAGCAAGCTTTTGCGCGTTATACGCAATCACAATATTGTGTCGGTGTTGGTAATGGGCTGGATGCATTAACGCTGGCTTTACGAGCGCTTGAAGTGGGCGAGGGCGATGAGGTCATCGTCCCTTCCAATACCTTTATCGCGACTTGGCTGGCCGTCAGTGCCGTTGGCGCCACCCCTATTCCGGTGGAACCGTCATTCGGTAGCAGTGTGATAGATGCGGAGGCGATTGCAGAAAAGCTGTCTCCGCGCACAAAAGTCATCATGCCAGTACATCTGCATGGCATACCTGCGGATATGCATGCGATTTGTGCTTTGGCCAGGAAGCATGGATTGTTTGTGGTTGAAGACGCCGCGCAAGCACATGGCGCCGAAGTGCGGCAGCAGCGCATAGGCGCGCATGGTGATGTGGTTGCCTGGAGTTTTTACCCGGGCAAGAACCTTGGTGCACTTGGTGATGGCGGGGCCGTGACCACGAATGACGCGGAATTGGCTAAACGTATCCGCCGATTAGGCAATTATGGCTCTTCAGTCAAATATTACAACGAGGTGCTTGGCGTGAACAGTCGCCTGGACCCTATCCAGGCAGCAGTATTATCTGTCAAGTTAACGCATCTGGATGAATGGAACCAGCGCCGCCGGCAAATCGCACAGCATTATATGCATGCATTATCCGGTTTGCCTTTGCGATTACCGCAAGCGCCGGATTGGGCGACTCCCGTCTGGCATTTGTTTGTGGTGGCAACAGAGCAGCGTGATGCGCTGCAGAGTGCTTTGCAGGCCCAGGGTATCCAGACATTGATTCATTATCCGGTGCCACCGCACCAGCAACAGGCTTATTCAAACTCTGTGGGCATGCATCTGCCACAAGCAGAGAATGATGCCAGGCAAGTATTAAGTTTACCGATTGGTCCACAGTTGGCACAGTCGGATGTAGAGCGTGTGGTTGACGCTATACACAGGTTTTATAAGGGCTAGCCGCGGTTGTTACAGTAGTAATAGCTTTAGCGATGTGATTACTTCTAATTATTTGAGAAAGAGATATTAAAGTTTCCAGTCAGTGTGTCGTAAATAGTTTCAAGTGCTTGATTGATTAGAAAAAAGAAATTTAAACGCAACATTAAAGAAATTTCTGGTCTGGTCGATAACACAAATAACAACGATGAATTTGCAAATTGAAAACTGGTAGTAAGCAAATCAAAGTTGAGGAAACAGTAATACGACGATTTGACACTTAACTGGATATACGACTCTCAAGGAGAAATAACATGGCTGCAGTAATTAACACAAACATTGCATCTTTAAACGCACAACGTAACCTGAGCACTTCTCAGTCAAGCATGAATCAATCGATTCAACGTTTGTCTTCAGGTCTGCGTATCAACAGTTCTAAAGATGACGCCGCTGGCTTGGCAATTGCAACACGTATGGATGCTCAAGTGCGTGGTATGGATGTTGCGATTCGTAACTCTAACGACGCGATTTCTTTCCTGCAAACTGCTGAAGGTGGTTTGTCTAAAGGGACAGATGCACTGCAACGTATGCGTGAATTGGCTGTGCAGGCAGCTAACGGTACTTACAGTTCTGGTGACCGTGCAAACCTGGATACTGAATATAAACAACTGACAGAAGAGTTGGATCGCTTGAAAACTGCGACTAAGTTTAACGGCGAAGCTGCATTGGGCAAAGGTTATCAGTTCCAGGTTGGTGCTGACGCTACCGACACCATCAGCGTAAGCTCAGTCGATGCTGTAAGTATGAGTGGCTCTCTATCAGATGCTGCTGCTGCAACTGCTGCAATTTCAGCGATTGATGATGCACTGACTACAGTGAACACCAGCCGTGCGACATTGGGTGCTTACCAAAACCGTTTTGAATCTGTGATCAGCAACTTGCAGATTTCGTCTGAGAACATGTCTGCTGCCAAGTCTCGTATCATGGATGCTGACTTTGCTTCAGAAACAGCGAAAATGACACGTGCACAGATTCTGCAACAAGCAGGTACAGCGATGTTGGCTCAAGCTAACCAGCTGCCTAACCAAGTGATGTCACTGTTAAGAGGTTAATTCCCCAACCAGTTGAATCATATCCACAGAGATCCGTCTCTGTGGATTTAGGTTAAGCAGAAGGAGCAATATCATGAGTCAATCTATAGATGGAATAGGCGGACGTCCGGTGAACGGACTAGCTTCTGTAAATAGTCTTAAGTTGGTGAAGTATGGTAATGGTGAGCAAAAAGCTGCTGAGGTATTAGACAAGGCAACTTTGACAGGGGCAGTCAACAAGCTGAATGAGTATGTTGCACCTGCATTGCAAACCATAGAGTTTTCGATTGATGATGAGTCTGATCGCATCATCGTGAAGGTGGTGGATACTGAAACACAAAAAGTATTGCGCCAGATCCCGAACGAAGAAGTACTTGCGATTAGTAAAACCCTGGATAAATTGCGTGGTCTGGTGATCAGGCAGGCAGTTTAGGGCAACTGTTTTAAAGTGTCTGGAGATTAAAAGATGGCTTCAATTACATCAACAACCGGTGCATCCGGACTGGCAATTGACTCGATAGTCACCGGGTTGATGACGCTTGAGCAACAGCCCATCACTCAAGTCAAGAAACAAGTCACCTCATACAATACCAAACTCACCGCTTACGGCACGTTGAAAAGCGGTTTAAGTACTTTTCAGGCCGCGGTTGATAAACTGGCAACAGCTGCCAAATTCACCTCTCAATCTGCCAAGTTGTCTGACAGTAGCAGCCTTGCGGCCACTGCTGATGGCACTGCGGCAAGCGGCAGCTACAGCATTGCAGTCACCCAGCTTGCCACCTCACAGAAACTTGCCACCTCAGCCTATGCCAGTGCCACCGATATCATCGGCACCGGTACACTGAATATTTCTTTCGGCACTTATACTGCGAGCCCGGCCAGTTTTACTGCCAATGCTGACAAGGATGCGCTGAGTATCACCATAGACAGTACCAACAATACGCTGTCCGGGATTCGTGATGCCATCAATGCCAAAAACGCGTCAGTATCGGCTTCGATTGTGAATGACGGTACTGGTAATCGCCTGGTGATCACTTCAAAAGACACCGGCGCGGTCAACAGCCTGAAGATCGATGTCACCGATACCGATGGTAATAGCACGGATGGGACTGGGTTATCTGCGCTGGCCTATGATCCATTAAGTACTGTAGGCGCAGGCAAAAACATGACGCAGTTGGTGGGTGCACAAAATGCGCTACTGACAGTGGATGGCCTGAGTATCAGCAAGCCAAGCAATACGCTGAATGATGTGATCCAGGGTGTGACTTTAAACCTGAAATCGATCACCAGTGTGAATACCACGCTTGAAATCGCGACAGATACTGAGGCGATACAGGCGTCGGTACAGAATTTCGTCGATGCCTACAACAAGCTGAATTCCAGCTTGCGTGACCTGACCAAGTTTGTAGAGGGTGGTTCTACCTCCAACGGGCCATTGCTCGGTGATTCAACCACACGCGACATCATGGTCAAGTTGAAATCCATGCTGGCACGCCCTTCAACCACGGCAACCACTTTCCGCACTTTAAGTGATATCGGGGTGAAGTCTGGTGAAAATGGTGTGTTAACCCTGGATACTGCCAAATTAACCACCGCGTTAAACACCAATTTAAATGATGTAGCCAAGCTGTTTGCACCCTCGGCGACCACTTCAGACCCGCAAGTCACTTATGTGTCTAGCTCTGGTAAAACACAATCTGGGACTTATGCGATTAACGTGAGCCAACTGGGCAGTGCTTCGCAAGATGCTGCGGGCAGCATCAACGGGGTGACAGCGTTGGGTAGTGGTGCCAGCCTGATTGGTGGCGCTGACAATGCAGCCCAGGGTCTCAAGGTGTCCATCAATGGCTCTGCAACCGGTAGTCGCGGTACCGTGACTTTTAGCAAAGGGCTGGCGGGTGAGCTTAGTAGCTTGATAGGCGGATGGCTAGATACGGAAGGATCGTTAACTGTAAAAACAGAAGGCATCCAGACTTCTATCAAGGCATTGAACAAAAAATCAACCGATTTAAGCGCTAAATTGCCAGCGATTGAGGCCAGATACCGGGCGCAATATGCAAGGCTGGATGCATTGCTTTCCAGCATGCAAAGCACCAGTTCTTTCCTCAGCCAACAAATTTCGGCATTGAATAATAGCTAACAGCATCAGGAATTAGGAATCAGGAGAATTTTATGTTTGGAATGAAACAATCAGGCATTAATGCTTATGCAAAAGTTGGCTTGGAAACAGGCGTGGTAGATGCCAGCCCGCTGAAATTGACCGTGATGTTGTATGAGGGGGCGATCACCGCTTGTATCAATGCGCAACAGGCCATGGGGCAGGGCGATATCACCAAAAAAGGCGAGTGCCTGACCAAAGCGATTTCAATCATTGATAATGGATTACGTGCCAGCCTGGACAAACGTTCCGGTGGCCAGATCGCCAGCAACCTGGATGAACTGTACTTATATATGACACGTAGCCTGATGCAGGCCAGCCTGCGTCTGGATGTCAGAAAAGTAGGTGAGATCCAGCAGTTACTGATGGATTTAAAGAGTGCATGGGAAACCGTGGAAAAATCTGGCGCGAATAAAACCGCCCCGAGCAGCGTCCCGTTTGATGCACTGGTTTCACAAAAGGCGCAGTCCATTCCTGCAATAAACACTAATCGCTTGGCTGTTGCCGGAGTATAAGATCATGTCGAAAGCACTTATTGATACCTATGAATCTTCTGCGAAAATCATGGAGCAGATGCTGATCGCCGCCCGGCAAAGTGCCTGGGAAAAAGTCACCGAGCTCGAGCAATCTTATATGCTCAAAATTGAGGTGATTAAAACCCTGGAACAAAACCTGCGCCTGCAATCTGAAACCTTGAGTGCAGAAGACCATACACGCAAGCAAAAACTGGTGCAGAAGATCCTGGCCGACGATGGCGAGATCCGTAACCTGCTGTATCCGGTCATGCACAGAATTACCGATATGATTTTTGATGCGCAATTACATGCGCGCATCCCGCCGGACGCCATATAGATGCTCCCTATCCCGCAAGTTCTCGCTAATCGTTTCGTAGCACAGGAAACAGAGGGCTTGCGTGCTGTCTCATCGATCATGCCGGTTGAAGGGGCACAATCCGAAGCGCCTTTATGGAGCCGCTTACGCCCGGGAATGCAGTTCACCGGCATGGTCCTGCAAAAAGAATCCAATGCTGGCAATGGCTCAGAATTAGCCAATTTCAAAGTCCAGGTACAGTTACCCAACCAACAACCCGCCGTGGTCCAGATGCAATTACCGGCCCACCTTGCCCAGCAACAAGCCTTGCAAATGCAATACCTGGGCCAGGCTGCCACTGGCAAAGACGCTCAAAGCGTATATCCGCAGGTGCGTTGGGGAATACAAACACAGGGCAAAGGCGCTGAACCTGCCACCAGCCTGGTGACTAGCGGATTACTCACAGATACATCACAGGCCGAGAGCCCTGATTACCTGCCTCAGCTATTAGGTGCCATGGCTGGCCAGACTGCCAGCCAGGTCGATTTAAGCAACCCGGCCCAACAATTACAGCGCTGGTTAAGTTCTCCCATGTTCCAGCAGCAAGCGGGCACCCTGCAGGCACAAGCCATCGTCAGCCATAGCCCGCAAAAACCACAGGTGTTGGCGCAGGACCTGAAACATGCCCTGGATAGCTCCGGCCTGTTTTACGAATCCCACCTCAAAGATGCGGCGCTGGGTAGCCGTCCCTGGCACCAGCTTTTGCAGGAACCGCAAAATAAACCCAATTTTATGCCACCAGAAATGGTGGCACAGCAGTTGCAGGTGCTGGAACAACAACGGTTGGCCTGGCATGGCGAAGTGTGGCCCGGGCAAAACATGCACTGGGAGATCAGCGAGCGCGAGTCATCCGCCCAGTCAGCAGACGACCCTACATTGAATGCAATACAAAGTAACCTGAAATTGCAACTCCCGCAGCTGGGTGAAGTCACAGTACGTATCACCATGGTTAACGGCCGTTTCTCAATACGTGTGCAACCTGAAGAGGTAGATGCATTCAATACCATGCAATCTAACCGTAGTGAGCTGGCCATGAATTTGCAGTCTGTCGGGCTGACCCTGGAGTCCTTGCAAATCACCAGCGAGACGCATGAAGCAGACAGGCAACAGTATGCTGCCGGATAAGCCTCTGACCCAGTCAGCCATCGCGCTGGCGTATGAAGCAGGAGACCTGGCGCCACGCGTGGTGGCAAAAGGCAACGGCCTGCTGGCCGAACGTATCATCGCGATTGCCAAAGAGCACAATGTGTATGTGCATGAGTCGCAGGCGTTATTGGGATTGTTGATGCAAGTCGAACTGGATGCGCATATTCCGCCCCAGTTATATCAGGCCATTGCCGAAATTCTGGCCTGGCTGTATCAGTTAGAGCAGGGCGTTGTGCGTGAAGCGCCGTTAGTTTAACAGGCAGCTGGCGCCGCTAATCAATAGCGGAGAGCACAGAGATTTGGTGTGATGGAACTAACTAAATGCAGGGGGTTATACCTGCATATTCATCATATCCTGGTAGGCACTGACCAGTTTATTACGCACCTGCACGGTAGCCTGGAAAGCGATGTTGGCTTTCTGGCCGGAGATCATGACATCAGACAGGCTGACGTTATCGTTGCCCATGGCAAAGTCCTGCCCCAGCTTTTCTGATTGCAGTTGCATATTGTTGACAGAATCCAGAGAGGATTTCAGGGCGTCGCTAAAGCTGACCTGGCTGGTCGGGCTGGTGGCAGTCGGTTTCTGTACTGCGTTCAGTGCTTGTGTCGCGCTGGCGCCCAGGCCTTCGGGTTTTTGTGCTGCTGCACGCAATTGTGCCAGCATGGACGAAATGCGTTGTGCATCTATACCGCCTACGCTCATGTGGTTTCCTTTCGTTATATCGGGTGTATGCACCCTTTAATGACAATGGAGCCACTTTAACATTGCTACAAATGAGTCGCTCTGAAAGATAGGCGATATTAAGCCGTCTTATTTGCCAATTTGAATTTGGGTGTAAGGCGCATAATGTGTTCCATGTATGAATACCAATGTATTGGTGTTCTGTTCAGTTTTATGACATGCCTCGTGCAGGTTATCAACATGGAGATTTAAATGGCTGCTGCTGATGCCACGCTTGCGACAAATATAGAGCCCGGGAGTGTTGCACCGAATATGTTCGGTCAACTGGGCCAGAAATTGATGCTTGTTGCCGGCATTGCCGCTATTGTTGCGGTGATGGTGGTGTTCTGGCTATGGAGCCAGAAGCCGGATTACCGTGTGCTGTTCTCTAATTTTGCCGACAAAGATGGCGGTGCCATTGTCGCTGAACTCGACAAACTCAATATCCCTTACAAGTTTTCTGAAGGCGGCAGTGCGATCATGATCCCTGCTGACCAGGTGCACCAGGTACGTTTGAAACTGGCGGCACAGGGTCTGCCTAAAGGCGGCAATATCGGCTTTGAGTTATTGGAGAACCAGAAATTTGGCGTATCGCAATTCGTAGAGCAGGTGAACTTCCAGCGTGGCCTGGAAGGCGAACTCGAGCGTAGCATCCAGTCTATCTCAGCCGTACAGGCCGCGCGTATCCACCTGGCGATTCCAAAACCCAGTGTTTTCGTCCGTGAGCAGCAATACCCAACTGCCTCTGTATTACTGAATCTGCATAATGGCCGCCGCCTGGATGGCCAGCAGGTTGCTGCTGTGGTCCATCTGGTTGCCAGCAGCGTGCCTAACCTTTCTGCAGACCATGTCACTGTGGTCGACCAGAATGGCAATCTGCTGTCTGACAATGCCAATAAGGCCAAACAGAACGGGCTTGATCCTGAGCAGATGGCTTATGTCGAAAACATGCAAAGCAACATCGCCCGTCGCGTGGAATCTATTATCACGCCTATCGTAGGCGCCAAGAATGTACATGCTGAAGCCAGTGCTGAAATTGATTTTTCAAACACTGAGCAGGCTAATGAAAGCTACAAACCTAATAGCAAGCCGGAAAACATGGCTGTCCGCAGCGCTCAGAACCATGAGTCGCAAAACAGCAGTGGCGCCAACGGCGCAGTGCCTGGTGCGGTCTCTAACCAGCCCCCAGGTGAGGCTACCGCGCCTATCAATGCGCCGGGTGCAGCACAAGCAGACGGTGAAACGCCACCCGCTGCTCCGCCAGCACCGCCACAAAACACGCAAAAAGACACCACCACTAACTATGAGCTGGATAAAACAGTCAGTTATATCCAGCAAGCCAAAGGTGGCGTAAAACGCCTGCATGTTGCGGTGGTGGTCAACCATATCCCTGTCGTGGATAGCACCGGTAAAACCACTTACCGCGCATTGAATACGGCCGAGAAGCAACAGGTGAGTGACCTGGCCATGCAGGCCATGGGTTTCAACCGCGAGCGCGGCGACACTATCTCAGTGGTCAATACGCCGTTTATCAGTGAAGCACAGGAAAAACTGGTCGAACCACCATTATGGAAAGACCCGATGGCGATTGAATACGGTAAGGATGCCTTGCGCTTCCTGGCTGGTATCGTTGTCCTGATGATGATCTACAAAAAATTGCTCAAGCCTTTGTCCAATAAACTGACAGGCAAAGACAAAAAAGAACTCGAATTGGTGGCAGGCGCTGCCGCGCTCCCTGGCGCAGAAGGCAGTAGTGAAGAAGACGCACTGGTGACCTTAAGTGGTGAAACACCTGCATTACCCGGTGCGAGTTCTTTGAATCAGACACTGGAAGCAGCAAAACAGGTGGCGAAAGATAATCCGCGCATGGTGGCAAATGTTGTTTCTAACTGGACTTCTGCGGAGAAATAGCAATGGCGACTGATGGATTAACAAAAAGCGCCATTCTGATGTTGGCACTCGGTGAGGATGAAGCTGCCGAGGTGATGAAGCACTTGTCGCCCAAGGAAGTACAACGGCTGGGTATCGTCATGGCTTCGATGAAGCCGGTGCCGAAAGAGGAAGTGGAAGAAGTACTTGAAAAGTTCATGCTCGATTTCGCTGGCAGCAGCGACTTTGGTCTGGACTCAGATAGTTATATCCGCTCGGTGCTGGTCAAAGCCTTTGGCGATGACAAGGCTTCCAATCTGCTGAATCGTATCCCGCAGTCGCAGGACGCGGCAGGTATCGAAAGCCTGAAATGGATGGATGCATTCAGCGTGGCTGATTTCATCAAGAATGAACACCCGCAGATCATTGCGACGATTTTGTCGCATCTCGAAGCAGAGCAATCCGCAGAGATCCTGGGCCATTTTACCGAGCGTCTGCGCCAGGATGTGATTTTACGGATCGCGACCCTGGATAGCGTGAAGCCGACCGCTTTGCGAGAACTCAACGAAGGCATGTTGAAAATGCTGGCCGGTAACGATAACCTCAAACGCCAGACCATAGGCGGCGTGAAAACGGCTGCTGAAATCATGAACTTCCTGAGCGGTGAGAATGAAGCCAAGCTGATGGATGGCCTGAAGAGTTATGACGATGGCATGGCGCAGCAGATCATGGACCAGATGTTTGTGTTCGACAACATCATCGACATCGACGACAGAGGCATACAGGTATTGCTACGCGAAGTGCAATCCGATGTACTGATCGTCGCCCTGAAAGGTACCTCTGAAGAGATGCGCGAAAAATTCTTCCGCAATATGTCTTCACGTGCCGCCGATATGATGCGCGAAGATCTCGAAAGCCGCGGCCCGGTCAAATTATCCGAAGTTGAAACGCAACAAAAAACGATCCTGCAAACTGTTAGACGCTTGTCCGATGAAGGCCAGATCATGCTGGCTGGCAAAGGTGACAGCGAGCAGTATGTGTAAAGTATTTTTGAAGGAATATTCAGCATGGTAGCCTCTGCAACCCCTAAAGAACAATTGACCGCTTATCAACGCTGGGAAATGGCCAGTTTTGACGATGTCGCCTCCAGCGAGCGTGTCAGGCGTGATCGTGTGCAGGCAGAGGAAAATGCACGCACGGTCAGCCACATTCTCAAGCAGGTCAGGCAGGAAGCCTATGAAGCAGGCTTCAAGAGCGGCTACAACGACGGCCTGAGCAAAGTACAAAGTGAAATCGAAGCCGAACGTGCGCAATTGCTGCAATTGTCCGGTAATTTTCAACAAGCGCTCTCCATGCAGGATGTGGCGATTGCTGAATCGGTACTGACACTGGCACTAGAGCTGTCAAAAGCCATGCTGAAAAGCAAGCTGCAGGCAGATCCGCAAAGCATTATTCCGGTGGTGCTGGATGCCATGCAATACCTGCCACAGGTGAAACAGCCTGCCCGCGTCATTGTGCATCATGAGGATGCCAAGATCCTGCGCGCGAGCATCGCTGAGCAAATGAAAGAACAAGGCTGGAACCTGGTGGAGGATAGCCAGATTGAACGGGGTGGCTGTCTGGTAGAAACCGCTGAAAACCAGATCGATGCGACCAATGAGATGCGCTGGAAACGCCTGGTGCAAGGCTTGTCCCGCTATGATGACTGGCACAAACCTGCTGCAACGAATGAGTAAAAAAAGCATTCAACCCACCCCTGACGTTATTCCGGTATGAGAGTTATATAACACATGACCACTGCACACGATGCTGACATGCCATCTGCTATCCCCGCTGAACAGGATACAGGTTCAGTAGCACACACAGCCGCGCCTGAGGTGCAGGCTGTAGACGAAACACCTAAAACCGCAACTTCCAATCCGGACAATATCCACAGCCAGCGCTGGCAAAGCTATCTGAAAGACTGCCGCGAGATTATCAACCTGGTAGAACCGCTTGAAGTGGCTGGCCGTATTATCAAGGTCACCGGCCTGGTCATGGTTGCCACTGGTATCAAAATGCCGATAGGCGGCGCCTGTTTTATCCCCTTGCAAGATGGTGGCCGTGTTGAAGCCGAAGTCGTCGGCTTTGATGGCGAAAACCTGTTGTTGATGCCGCAAACTGCGGTGGAAGGCGTCGTGCCTGGCGCCAAGGTCTTCAGTATGGATGTGACCGAGACGCTGCCTAAACCACAGTTTGGCCGTCCGCCACGTCGAAGAGCGCAAGACCGTGCGCGACATTTCCCGATAGGGGATGCTTTGCTTGGTCGTGTGGTCGATGCCGCTGGTATTCCGCTGGATGGTTTAGGCCCGATTGCGACCGATATCACGGCGCCGTTGGGTGGACGCGTGATCAACCCCCTGATGCGGGCGCCGATTGAAGAAACCATGGATGTTGGCGTGCGCGCGATTAATGCCATGCTGACAGTCGGGCGCGGACAGCGCCTGGGTTTGTTTGCCGGTTCAGGCGTCGGTAAAAGTGTGTTGCTGGGCATGATGGCGCGTTACACGACTGCCGATGTGATTGTGGTCGGCCTGATCGGTGAACGTGGCCGTGAGGTACAGGAATTTATCGAACAAATTTTAGGCCCTGAGGGCCTGGCACGTTCAGTGGTCGTCGCTGCCCCGGCGGATGTATCTGCATTGATGCGTTTGCAAGGTGCGAGCTATGCGACCACGATTGCCGAGGGTTTTCGCAAGCAGGGTAAAAACGTATTATTGATTATGGATTCACTGACGCGGTATGCCATGGCGCAACGTGAAATTGCCTTGGCAATTGGCGAGCCACCAGCCACCAAAGGGTATCCACCTTCAGTATTTGCCAAGTTACCGGCGCTGGTCGAACGCACCGGTAACGGCGCACGCGGCGAAGGCTCTATCACTGCTTTCTACACTGTGCTGACCGAAGGCGATGACCAGCAAGACCCGATTGCCGATTCAGCCCGCGCCATTCTCGATGGCCATATCGTGCTCAATCGTACACTGGCGGAGAGCGGGCATTATCCGGCGATTGATATCGAGCAATCGATCAGCCGCGCCATGCACAACATCACCAACAGTGAACACCAGCAGCAGGCGCGTTTACTCAAACAACTGTACTCGCGCTATTTGCGTAACCAGGATCTGATTGCCGTGGGCGCTTACCAGGCGGGAGCAGATCCCTTGCTGGATGTTGCCATTAAAAAACGTGACCAGATCAATGACTTTCTGCAGCAGGATATTCATGAATGTGCAGATATGCAGTTCAGCCTGCAGCATTTGGCACAAGTCGTGTCTTAAGCGGATTGAACAAGAAATATGGCGACACAATCGACACAGACCTTAACTCTGCTGAGCCAGTTAGCTGGCGATGAAGTAGAGCTTGCCATGCAAGCGCTGGCGCAGGCCATGAAGCAGCTGGAACAAGGCCAGCAGCAGAAGTCTTTGCTGGGGCAATATCAGCAAGAGTATGAGCAACAGTGGCAAAACGTGGTGCAAAAAGGACTCAAAGCAGATTTATACCGCAATTTTCAGGGCTTTTTCTCGCAATTGGAAACTGCTGTGCAGAGTCAAAATGCTCAAATCGAACAATTACAGTCAGTTGTTCTGCAGCGGCAACAGATGCTGCAGGAAAAACAGCGTAAACAAAAGTCGTATGAAGTGCTGATATCGCGTGCAAACTCATTGCATGAGAAAGTCGAGCGCAAGCGTGATCAGAAAATGATGGATGAGTTTGCCAGCCGTGCCAAACGCACGACTATGTAACCTTGCATCGTACGGGAGAATGAAATGGCATTTTTAAATTCTGCAAGCTTGTTAAACATGGGTGCGGCGGATGCCGCTAAAAAAGCATCCAGCAATACGCCAGTGCAGGAAATTCAGGCGAATCAGTCGGATGAGTTCGCGCAGGCTTTACGTAAACAATTGCAGCAGGCCAATAAACCTGCCAGCAACCCTGCGACGCCCGCGGTTGCCAAGAATAATCCGCCGGCGAAAGAGACCATGCATGCGCAATCAGCGCAAGAAGCAGCCAAGTTAGCCAAAAACGAATCCAATAAAGAGCAGCCTGTCTCTAAAGAGCCGGCGAAAACGACTTCTGCAAAAGCAGGTGATCAGAAAGCAACTGACAAGCCGGCTGCTGAAAACACCACTGTCGAAGATAAAGCCGCGACAACAGAAACTGTTGCCCTGGATGAAACGCCGCTGAATATCAAAAAACGCCTGATCACCAATCTGGAAGCCACTGATCCAGCCGAGGTAGGTCTCACGCCGTGGATGCAAACCATGCTGGCGATGCGCCAGCCTTCAGCTCAGAACACGACTGGTGACCAGGCGGCATTCACCAGTACGGTTGATGAAACAGCGTTGCCATCTGCTGAACTATTATTGGATGCATCAGCGACAGTTGCCCCCGAACAAGCAGGTAACCCCCTGACGACCAATGTGGCTGCAGGCGTAAGCCCTGAGGCTAAAACAACCGGCATAAGCTCTGAAAGCCCGGCGGCTGAAAAACCTGCGCATTTCTCTGAAACCCTGGGCATCGCAAAATCGGTTGCAGAAGCCGTGCAGGAAACCATAGCCACTGAAAAAGCCGTTGATAGGGCTGGTAATATTGATATCCAGTCTGAAACTTCTAATACCGTCACGCTGCCTGCGGCACAGGCCTTGCCTAATAGCGCATGGTTGAATGCGGCTGGCGTGTCGCAGACTTCAAATGTCATGATGTCGCAAGTAGCGACTCCGTTTGGCAATGAGCGCTGGCAAACCGCGATAAACCAGCATGTGCTGAACATGGCAGGTAGTGGCGATGATGTGGCCAGCCTGACGTTGTCACCACCAGATCTGGGACCTATCCAGGTCGTATTGAAAGTGGACAACCAGTCAGTGAACACCAGTTTTATTACCGACAACCCATTAGTGCGCCAGGCACTGGAAGATGGTTTGCAGGATTTGCGTGACCGTATGCAGTCACAAGGCCTGGAACTGGGTAATACCTTTGTCGGCAATGGCCAGCAGGCAGAACAGCATTTTGAACAACAATCCGCCAAAGGTAACGGCAGGGCGGCAGCATCTTCTGCCGAAGCTGAAACCGCTGCAGCCCCACAAACCGCGGTAAAAACCAGAGTCGCACGCGGCCTGGTGGATACCTTCGCCTGATCACATTACACCTGATGAGCGCGCCAGCCTGGTGGCTGGCGTTGCACAAAGTCTGATTAAGCACCGAATTCACCCTTTTATTCAGCAATCTCTCAGCCCTCGCCATGGGCATAATGTCACAAACTCTCACGCTATTTTGAAGTTCACATGAAAGGTTTTGTGCAATGGCTCAAGAACCCGCTAAAGCGGAAGCTGCAGTAGCAGCACCCAAGTCCAAGAAAAAATTGATCGTTATTCTTGCCATCGTACTGGCATTGGCTGCCGTTGGTGGCGGTGCTGCTTTCTTTTTGATGCAGAAAAAAGAAGATCCGCACCATGCCAAAGCTAAAGCTGCCCATGAAGGTGAGGAGGCTGAAGCAGAAGCCGGCGAGCATGAAGAAGAAGCCGAGGCTGAAGGCCACGCTGACCCTAAAACCGCTTTAACTTATGTGCAATTTGAAACATTTACCATCAATCTGTTGCCAGACCCTGATGACAAGTTTTTACAGCTGGACCTGACCGTAGAGGTCAAAGGCGCCGAGCTGGCCGAAAAATTCAAAACACAGATGCCGGTGTTACGTAACCGCATCCTGTTATTGCTGACCAGCAAAAAGGCCACGGATATATCAACGCCTGAAGGCAAAACGCAATTAAGCGCAGAGTTGCTGGCAGAATTGAAAAAACCGTTAACCGCCAGTGGCAAGCCACTCAAGGTAACGCAGGTACTGTTCACTTCTTTTGTGATCCAGTAAGTTTAAGCCGCCGTTTTAAGACCAGTTTTATAGCGAGTAACCATGTCAGCTGACAAGTTTCTATCACAGGATGAAATTGACGCGCTCCTCAAAGGTGTTGAGGGCGATGACGATAGTGACGCGTCGGATACAGACGAGTCCAGTATCCGCAACTACAACCTGGCGACGCAGGAACGGATTGTGCGTGGCCGGATGGCGACGCTGGAAATCATCAATGAGCGTTTTGCACGACTGTTGCGCGTTGAGTTGTTTAACTTTTTGCGCCGTACTGTCGAAGTATCAGTCGGCCCGGTCAGGATCATCAAGTACACCGACTTTATCCGTAACCTGGTGGTACCTACCAATTTAAACCTGATCCATATGAGCCCTTTGCGTGGCACTGGCGTGATGGTACTGGACCCGACACTGGTGTTTCTGGTGGTCGATAATATGTTTGGCGGCGATGGCCGCTTTCATACCCGGGTAGAAGGCCGCGACTTTACACAGACCGAACAACGTATTATCCAGCGCATCCTGACTTTGATGTTTGATTCTTATGCCAAAGCCTGGGCGCCTGTTTACCCGGTGCAATTTGAATATTTGCGTTCAGAAATGAATACGCAATTTGCCAATATTGCAACGCCGAATGAGGTGGTAGTAGCCATCACATTTAATATCGAGCTGGGCCCGAACAGTGGTGAAATGCATTTCTGCGTGCCATATTCCATGGTCGAGCCGATTAAAGATCTGCTGACTTCGCCATTGCAGGGTGAAAACCTGGGTGGTGACAAACGTTGGGTCAAAATGATGACGCAACAGATCCAGGCGGCAGAAGTTGAGATTGTTGCCAACCTGGCGACGCGCAGGATGACGGTCGCAGATTTACTTGAATTGAAAGCAGGCGATGTGATTCCTATTAGTATCAGTGACACCATTGAAGGACAGATTGATAATATCCCGGTGATGGAATGTCGCTACGGGGTATTTAACGGGCAGTACGCCCTCAAAGTTGAAAAATTAATTCGCGCTGACGGTAGTCAAGAGCAATTGCAAGGAGAGTCATAATGGCTATGGATCCCGCCACTGGTAACAGTGCTGATGATGATATGGAAGCGGCGATGGCTGCGATGGGTGTGTCTGATACCGGTGATGTGCAAACCATCGCCGAAGACGACTGGGGGGCTGCATTGGCTGAGCAAACGCAAGCCGAGTCTTCAGCACTGCAGGAGCAAACCAGTAAAACAGCCGTGTTTAACGAGTTTAGCGCCAACAATAAACTGGAAGGCACGCAGAATGATATTGATTTCATTCTGGATATTCCGGTACAACTGACGGTAGAATTAGGCCGCACCAAAATCTCTATCAAGAACTTGCTGCAATTGGCACAAGGCTCGGTAGTCGAGCTGGATGGCATGGCAGGTGAACCGATGGATGTGCTGGTGAATGGCTGCCTGATCGCCCAGGGTGAAGTAGTGGTGGTGAATGACAAGTTTGGTATCCGCCTGACAGATATCATCACCCCGGCCGAGCGTATCCGTAAATTGAATCGTTAATCCACGCACACATGAAGTATTACAAACTAGCAGCATTTATCACGGTGAGCCTGTGCTGGCCTGCCTTGGCCTTTTCAGCTGAAGCCGTGAAAGCCGTGCCACCGCCTTCGGCCAGCGATAGCCTAGGCCGTATGGTATTCGGCACCGTCATTGTCTTGCTGGTGATTGCTGCCATTGCCTGGGTATTAAGGCGTGTGTTACCAGGGCAGGGCTTGTCGCATTCTGGTGTCATCAAACAGGTCGGCGGAGTGCAGCTGGGGCCACGTGAGCGCGTTGTCGTGCTGGAAGTGGCAGGGCGCTGGCTGGTAGTTGGTGTCGGCCAGGGGCAAATGACAGCACTGGGCGAAGTGACGCCATTAGCGACAAATACTGTGACAGAACATCAAAGTCATTCTTCAGCAACTTCGCCTGTTGATCCGCAAGCTTCTTTCGCCGTCCGATTACAGCAAGCCATGCAACACACGGTCAAATCCTTCAAAAACAAGCCTTGAGTCGCTCATTTCCAACCTTTGAAACAGGTTGGTCCAGCGTACACTATCTACATCTTTTGAATCATGCCCGGTATTGGCGGCATGACTAAACTCCGGGTGTGCTGATAAATGCGTGTAATCTCTGTGTTGAAATTCATTTTATTTCCCTTGCTGGTCGGGTTGATCTGGCTTTGGCCAGCGCATTCCTGGGCGGCAGAGGGCTTATCCATAGGCTCAGTCACCCCAGCGGCAGGCGGTGGCCAGGATTACACCCTCAGCCTGCAAACCCTGATCCTGCTGACTTCGCTGACCTTTATTCCGGCCGCGATTTTAATGATGACCGGTTTCACCCGCATCGTGATCGTGCTGTCTTTATTGCGCCAGGCTCTGGGCACGCAGTCAGCCCCGTCTAACCAGATACTGATCGGGCTGGCCCTGTTTATCACCTTTTTTGTCATGGGCCCGGTATTCGACAAAATTTATGTCGATGCATACCAGCCTTTGTCTGAAAGCAAAATCACCATGCAGGAAGCGCTCGATCGTGGCGCCTTGCCTCTGAAAGGGTTTATGCTCAAACAAACCCGTGAAAGTGACCTCGCCATGTTTGCCAATATGGCGCATACGCAGGCAATCAATACACCGGATGAAGTGCCATTGCGCATCCTGGTACCTGCTTTTATGACCAGTGAATTGAAAACCGCTTTCCAGATTGGTTTTGCCATTTACATTCCCTTCCTGATCATTGATATGGTGGTAGCCAGTATCCTGATGGCCATGGGCATGATGATGGTTTCTCCGGCGATTGTGTCCTTGCCTTTCAAGCTGATGCTGTTTGTGCTGGTGGATGGCTGGCAACTGATCCTGGGGTCATTGGCCCAGAGTTTTGTCATGTGATGACGTACTAATGATGCGTTTTGACACTGTCACCGATTAAGATTAAAGGAGCAACCATGAGTCCGGAACAAGTATTAACCATAGGCAGTGAAGCCATGCAGACCACCCTGTTGGTCGCTGCGCCGATTTTAGGCACTGCACTGGCGATAGGCCTGATCGTCAGTATTTTCCAGGCTGCGACACAGATCAACGAACAAACCCTGTCTTTTATCCCAAAACTGGTGGGTGTGATGGCGATGCTGTTACTTGCTGGTCACTGGATGCTGATGACACTGGTAGATTACATGCACCATGTGTTCAGCATGATCCCACAGCTGGTCAATTAAGCTTTTGTCCGTTTAATCGCCGCATTATCTCGCGATCGCATCACACCATGCTGACCATTCACGCTTCTGACCTGCAACAATGGATAGTGCAGTTGCTGTGGCCGTTGACCCGCATCCTGGCCTGTGTTTCAGTCGTCCCCTTATTTAGCCATCCTTCCATTCCCAACCGCATGAAGTTGGGCATAGGTTTTGTGATTACGCTGGCGATCCTGCCATCCATACAAGTCCCTGCGATAGATGTCATGTCCTGGCAAGGCCTGCTTTCATTACTGGCGCAAGTGGTCATAGGCATCAGCATGGGCTTTGTCATGCGGCTGATGTTCACGGCGGTGGAGCTGGCAGGTTTTATGATGGGCATGAGCATGGGGCTTGGTTTTGCCAGCTTTTATGATCCACAAACCGAAGGGCAGACCATGGCTGTGGCGCAATTTGTGACCATGCTGGCGCTGCTGGTGTTTATGAGCCTGGATGGGCATTTGATTGTGGTGGCGGTGATGTTACAGAGTTTTGAAACCATGCCTATTTTGCTGGATCACTGGCAACTGAATAGCCAGGTGATCGCCGAACTGGGTGGACATATCTTTTCGCAGGGCTTGTTATTGTCATTACCTGTAGTGGCCAGCCTGTTGATCACCAACATGGCGCTGGGCATACTCACCAAAGCCGCCCCGCAGTTCAATATCTTTGGTATCGGCTTTCCCATCACTATTTCTGTTGGCCTGGTGATGACTTTGTTAAGCCTGCCTTCATTAGTGAACCCGGTGAATCGCTGGCTGATAGATGCGCAGCAACTGATGCTGCAAGTGATACGCTAGCGCTCTTAACTCACACGTTGCTTCGCATTTTCTTCCCTTAGCAAACCCTTATCCGATCCGGATTAACCTGTCTGAATGGCGCTGTTATTGAGGCTTGGAGCCTGCTCGTATGCTGATGCCAGTAGTAGTCAATTTGGGTACTAGCAAACAAATATAATGTGTGTCAATATAGTCAACCTGTCAGGCATTAGTCCGTTTCGGCAATCGCTCAGTTAAGAATGGGGCACCTGTCAGTACTACCAGCGATGTGTTTGCAAGATGACTGCTGGTATTTCACTAGGTAGTATTCTTTCGGGGAGATGTGATGAAAGTACTTTCAACGTTAGTCTTGGCTGCAGCTATCAATGCCATTGGCATTGGTTCAGCCTCAGCAACAGTCGTTTTTTCAGATGATTTTAATTCTTATGGCGAAGCAATTCCGGCCGCTGCTAGTTTTGGTGGTTGGAATGTCATTAGTGGTTCGGTGGATATCATCGGCGCAGGTACTGCTTATGACTGGTTCTCTGGTGTTCAAGGTAAGTATCTTGATTTAGACGGGTCTACTAATAGTGGTGGTCAAATAGCGACAAGTATTATTTTTGGTCCGGGCAGCTATGTGATCAATTTTGACTTGGCTGGAAGCCAAAGAGGCGATTCTAATGACGTTGTCGTTAGCTTTGGTGGAAATACCTGGAACTATACCGTAGCTAGTGGTGATGGTTTTCTTGCTAAATCGTTTACATTTACCACGCTGACTGCAACAACCTTAGCCTTTCAAAATGGTGGTGGTGATAACATAGGTGCATTGTTGGATAACGTAAGTGTGACAGCGGTACCAGAACCAAGTACTTATGGCATGATGTTTGGCGGTTTGATCATGGTTGCAGGTTTGGTAGCCAGAAAATCTAGGCAATCTAGAGTACGTTAAAAAGCACTAAGTAAAAAAGACCCGTCAGGGTCTTTTTTATTGTGATGCACTTGTGAAAGCAGCGTCTTAAATGAATGCGAATAAGGAAAGCTGCGAGGTCTGCACATAGGATTTTTGTGCAGCTTCCAGAATCGTGCTTCTCTTAGACAAGTCTGAGAGTGCTTCGGTGTAATCCAGATCCTGCAGTTTTGAGATGGAGGATGTGTATTGCAGATCCATGTCACTGCCCGTCACGTCCAGGGTGTCGACTTCATTCAATTTACTGCCCAGGTCTGCACGTACGTTCAATACCTGGTCCAGCACGCCCTGTACTTTGGTGATGGTGCTCGCCAGCCCATCACTAAACGTTTTTTGGGTGGTGGCGTCGGTAATAGGTGTTTTTAGCAAGGCGACCATGTCTTTCAGGGTGGCAAACAGATCATTGCCATTGGCCTGGAACAGCTCATTGCCAGTGTAAGTCACCGGCATCTGCCGTTGTACATCCACTTGCAGGGCGCGTTTTGAGCTATCACCCTGATAATCCATATCACCTGTCACGGTGTTCAAGACAAATGGCACTGTGCTGGTCTTGTGACCGGCGTACATATAATTACCTTGTGCATCCTTTGTATTCGCCAGACCGATCAAGCTATCCAGACGGCCTTGCAGCTCACTGGCGATATTCAAGCGCTGCTGGTCGTTGTAGGCACCGTTACCGGCAGCCACTAGAGATGACTGTGCGTCCAGTATCACATTGGTAATACTGGTCATATTGGTTTCGTAGGTTTCCAGCGAGGTTTTGGCTACATTGCGCGTGGCGGCATAAGTGTCATTCAGGTTCTGGGAGTTCGTCAGTTCGAGAATACGCGCTGCGGCGACCGGATCATCTGCCGGGGTACGCACTTTTTTGCCAGAAGAGATCTGCTCGTTGAGTTTGCTCAGGTCGTTCTGCAAATCCATCAGGCGATTGGTGCCGGTCTGGTAAATTGAATTGGTGCTGATTCTCATGATTCACTATCCTTCAGAATATTACTGGCCAAGCTGCAACAGAACATCAAACAGCTGGCTGGCGATTTGCATCATTTTGCCAGCAGCCTGGTAGGCTTGCTGGTAGCGCAACAAGTTGGCGGCTTCTTCATCAATGTTGACGCCGGATTCAGACTGCATCGCGCTGGTAGCACCTTCAAGCGCAGAAGCATCTGCTTTGCTGGTGACCATCATCTCGTTGGTTTTGGTGCCGACGGCGCTGACCATCAAGGCAAACGCCTGCGCGTAGGAGCGGTTGGCATTACTGCCCAGCAAACGCACACTTGCTGCGTCTTGTAGCTTGGCTAGCCGCAAACCGTTGGTATTGTCACCCGGGCCTTTAAAAGCGACCACGTTGCCATTGGCATCCACGCGTTCGGCCAGTGCCAGTTTTTCAACATCATCAAATGCCAGTGTGATTCTGCCCGCCGCACCCTGGGTAGGGCGGATCATGTACTCGTCACCTTCAGCCGGTGTCGATGTATTCACATTAAACTCAATACCATCGACAGTGACAGGCAGGGTCGCCGAACTGGTCACGGTTTTATCGCTGTTGCGGATAATATTGTATTGACCACCGGTATATTTCAGCGTGTAGTCGCTACTGGTCAGCTGCTGCGATTGTCCCGGCACAAATGTCGCGCTGGCCAGTTTGGATTTATCTACGTTATTAGTGCTGCTGGTGGTCTGCGGTTGCGGGATGTTGAACATGGCAACACCGGCATTACCGTTCAGGTCGTAACCATTTTGCTGCATTTCATTGAACTGTGTCGCCAGCGTGATCGCCAACTGGCCTATCTGGTTTTGTACTGTATCCAGCGTCTCATTCCTGAAAGCCAGAATGCCGCCCAATGCGCCGCCAGCCAGGGTGGCGCTATCAATGATTTTTGGATTGCTTTTATCGCCATAAGCGATCTCAAGCCGGTTTGGCGAGGTATAGCTCGATTGTGCATATAGTGGATAAGTGTCGTCACCGACCACCAAAGGCATGCCATTGCCGATAAATACATCGTAGTTACCATTGCTTTGCTTCACCACTGTCGTTTTGACTTGTTCGCTCAGCTTGGTAAGCAAGAGATCACGCTGATCCATCAGGTCATTAGGCGGATTGCCGGTAGTACTCATCGCCTTGTCAATCACCAGGTTCAATTGCGAGATCTGGGTAGCATAGCTATTGATGGTGTTCACGCTCGCCGAGACCTGCGTATTCAGGCTCTGGCGGATATCATCCAGGCGGCTGTTGACTGCTGAAAAGCGGTTCAGCAGTGAGTTTGCCGAGGAAATGACGGTTTGCCGTGTGGCGACATCTGACGGGTTGGCTGCTGCCGCGCTGATTGCGCTGAAAAACTTGGTCATGACCGGGCTTAGACCGGCATTGGAATCAGACAGCAAGCCGTTGATTTCATTAATACTGTTGTAATAGGCTGTGCTGGCGCTGCTGGTAGAGGTCGTACTCAGTAATTGTTTGGCTAAGGTGTCGTTGTATACACGCGTAATGGCGGTAATGTCCGTGCCCTGGCCGACAAAGCCATAGCCAAAGTTCTGCGCTTGTGAGGCTGATTGCACGATCACCTGCCGGGTATAGCCAGGGGTGGATGCGTTAGCAATGTTGTGCCCAGTGGTTGAAATCCCGATCTGGGCTGCATTTAAAGCACTTTTGCCGATATTTAATATGTTGGACATACGTGAAAGCCCTTATGTGTCTTGGTCCTGCAGAACGGTTGACACCAATGTAAAGTTACAATTAATAAGCCTAACGGCAGTTTTTCAAATTACTTTAATATTAACTTTGCAGGTTCTTGATCACCTGGGTCAGTTTTTTGCCGTATTGCGGGTCAGTGGCGTAGCCGGCACGTTGCAGCGCATGCGCATAAGCACTGGCGTCGTGGGTATTGTTCATGGCTTGTTCATAGCGCGGGTTTTGTGAGATCAGCTTGGCATAATCTTTAAATGCATCGCTGTAACTGTCATAGGCACGGAATTTCTCTACCCGTGTTTCTTTAACGCCATTGACGTATTCGGTGGTGACACTATTCGCTACTTTGCCTTTCCAGCTGGCATCCGCTTTGATGCCGAACAGGTTATGACTATTCACGCCGTTGGTGGTCTTGATTTCATGTTTTCCCCAGCCGCTTTCAAGTGCTGCCTGACCAATCATGAATTTGGCCGGAATGCCTGAACCGCTACTGGCTGCTTGTGCATGTGGCAGCATACGCTGGATAAACTGCTGTGTTTTGCTGGCGACTTCACTCATGGCTGTCGTTAACGGTGCAGCTTGTGGCAAGGTGAAATTCTTCACATTTGCCTGCGCTTCTTCCATTAGTGGTGGCAATTCAGGGATGCCGCGCGCCCAGGCGGTATCATTATCTGTTGTCGTGTTGTCAGGGGTAGTCGCTTCCCATTGCTGGTAAGCTTCGCGGATTTTTTGAGCGGCTTGCATGAGCACCGCTTTGCCTGAAGATGGGTTGCTTGATGACAGGCCGTTCACCAGGTTGTTTTTTGTGTCTTGCAATGATGTTTTTGCCTTGTCAGCCTCTTCAGCGGGTTTAGGGCTGAATTTGCTCAATTGCCTGACCAATACTTCGGTCAGGCCCATGCCCTTCTGGCTGAGTTGCGTAGTGAGCTGCTGATCGAGCATGCCCATGAACATTTTGCTTTGTTCATTATCAGTGATGCCATCTTGCGGCACGGTGTCGCGCATGCTTTTCAGCATCATGTTCATCAGCACGCCTTCAAACTGGCGGGCGACGGCACGGATGGCTTCCGGGGAATCGCTTTTGGCGTTCTTCAGGCCGTTGAGTGCGCTGCCATCAATGGCCAGGCTGTTGGGATCGACACGTGGTTGCATGGCGATCTCGCTTAGATGACCTCTAGCTCGGCGTTCAGCGCACCTGCTGCTTTCATCGCCTGCAGAATCGCCAGCAAATCTTGTGGCGTGGTGCCAATCGAGTTCAACGCTTTCACCACATCTGCCAGGTTGGCACCATTGTTCAACTTGAGTACTTTGCCAGGTTCCTTATTGATATTGATCTCAGAAATCGCAGTGGATACGGTCTGGCCATTCGAGAATGGGCCAGGCTGGCTGATTACTGGTGAAGTATTGACCACCACAGACAGGTTGCCATGAGAAACTGCGCAGCTATCCAGTGTCACTGCCTTGTTCATGACGACTGAACCGGTACGTGCATTCATGATGATCTTGGCAGGTGTTGCCGCCAGTGCCACGTTAATGGTTTCCAGGTTAGCCAGGAAAGAGACGCGGCTCATGGTTTCCGGTGGACGCACCTGGATCACGCGGCCGCTTTCAGCCTGTGCAGTCATAGCGCCAAATTTCTTGTTGATGGCTTCCACCACATTATTGGCAGTGGAAAAGTCACTTTCTTTCAATTCGAGTTTAACCAGGTCCTGGTTGAGCAGGGTGTTGGGCAGGGCGCGTTCAACGGTCGCACCATCTGAAATACGGCCTACGCTCAGGTGATTGATCTGTGTAGAACTGCCATTGGCTGCAGCACCTACGCCGCCAACCACAAGGTTGCCCTGGCCCATGGCATAAATTTGTCCATCCGCACCTTTTAGTGGTGTCATCAGTAAAGTACCGCCGCGCAAACTCTTGGCGTTACCCATGGATGATACCGTCACATCCAGGGTTTGGCCTGGTTGTGCGAAAGCGGGCAGGGAGCTGGTCACCATGACGGCAGCCACGTTTTTCAATTGCAGGTTGGTACCAGGCGGCAAAGTGATGCCCATCTGGTTCATCATGCTGATGATACTTTGTACGGTAAACGGTGTTTGCGTGGTCATGTCACCAGTGCCATCCAGGCCTACCACTAAACCATAACCGATCAACTGGTTGGCGCGTACGCCCTGGATATTGCTGATATCTTTGATACGCTCTGCGTGCGCTAATGGCGCGGATAGCACCAAACCTGATACCAGTATCAGGTTAAGTAGCTGCGTGGCAGTGCGGGTGAATGTGTTAAACAGGCGTGGCATGTTCAACTCTCCTATAACGGGATCATGCTAAGAAAAAAGCGGGCGAAGATGGAGAAGGCCTCGGCAGCATCCATTTTGCTGGCGGATCTATACTCGACACGTGTATCGGCCACTTTGGTAGAAAGCACTTCGTTGCCCAGGGTGATGGTATCCGGGTTAACCACACCGGAGAACCTGACATACTCGGTGGCTTTATCAAAGCCGATCTGTTTTTCGCCACTGATGACCAGGTAACCGTTAGGTAATACGTCGACCACGGTCGCGGTGACAGAACCACTGAAGTTATTGCTGGCATCGGCACTGGCTTTGTCTTTGAATGACAGGCCGGAGCTGGCGTTAAAGGCTGATTTGGGTACGTTATGACCAAACAGGCCGGTGATGGAAGCGCCAACTGAACCATCCTTGCTCTGGCCATTGTCAGAAGCCTTGTTGGCCGTGGTGTTTTCGGTGATGCGCACCGTCAGGATATCACCGACATAACGTGGTCTGCGGTCTTCAAACAAAGGGCGATAACCAGCAGTATTGAAAATGGCGCCTTCGGTGCGTGCGTCAGGGCGTCCCAGGGTGGTGCGTGGTGTTTCCGGTTTTTGTACGATGGTAGAAGGCGTGACTGCGCAGCCGCCCAGCAACTGTGAGAGCGCTAAACAAAACAATAAGCTGGTAACCAATCTATTCATAATAATGATAGCCTTCAAACAAAGATTACATCTGTGACAGTTTTTGCAGCATCTGGTCCGAGGTTGTAATGGCCTTGCTGTTGATCTCATAGGCACGCTGGGTTTGAATCATGCTCACCAGTTCTTCGACAACGTTTACGTTGGATGTTTCCAGATAGTTCTGTTGCAATAAGCCTGCGCCGTTGGAGCCTGGCGTATTGGTATTCGGGTTGCCAGAAGCCGTAGTCTCTACATACAGGTTTTCACCTTTTGATTGCAGACCGGTCGGGTTAATGAAAGTCGCCAGCTGGATTTGGCCGATCTGTGTCGATGCCGTTGAATCCGCGGTTGTGATCGATACCACGCCGTCACGGCCTATCGACAGTGTTTGCGCGTTGGCAGGAATAGTGATCGAAGGTTGCACAGGGAAACCGCTGGAAGTCACCAGCTGACCCTGGCTATCCATCTGGAAAGAGCCGTCGCGCGTATACGCAGTACTGCCATCCGGCATCAGGATCTGGAAGAAGCCATTGCCCTGGATCGCGACATCCTTACTGTTATCTGTTTGTTGCAGGTTACCCTGGGTAAAAATACGTTCTGTCGCCACTGGTTTAACGCCGGTACCCAGTTGCAAACCGCTAGGTAACTGGGTTTGCTGTGAGGATTGCGCGCCAGGCTGGCGGATGTTCTGGTAGAGCAGGTCTTCAAAGACAGCGCGTGATTTTTTGAAGCCGCTGGTACTGACGTTGGCCAGGTTATGTGAAATCACATCCATCTGCGTTTGTTGCGCATCCAGACCGGTTTTTGAAATCCATAATGAACGTATCATGCTTTACTCCTTCGGGTATTCCCCTTTTTCATACTTAAATAGTAATACAGACCTTAGCCATTCAAACTGAAGAGTTGATCGGCTTTTCCGGCGTTGTTTTGAGCGTTTTCCAGCATCTTCATTTGCATTTCAAAACCACGTGCCAGGCTGATCATATTGACCATGGTTTCCACCACGTTGACATTGCTGCTCTCCAATGCGCCACCGGCGACGGTGACATTGGCGTCAGCCGGCGCTGCCTGGCCATTTGCCGTGACAAATACACCATCGTCAGCACGCTTCATGCTGGCTGGCGGCGGGTTGGTCAGTTTGATCCTGGCGATGATGGTGCTTGGGCTAGGCGTGGTTAAATTGCTGACGGTTGAAATGGTGCCGTCTTTGCCTATCGCAATGGCCGAGTCAGGCGGAATGCTGATCGGGCCACCGTCGCCCATGACATTGAGTCCGGTAGAGGTTTGCAGCTGGCCGTTCTCATTGATCTTCAATGCACCGTTGCGGGTGTAACCTTCGGAACCATCGGCACGCTGCACCGCGATCCAGCCTTCGCCGGTGATGGCGACATCCAGATCACGTCCGGTCTGCTGGATAGCACCCGATTTGTAGTCGGTGCCTACCGTGGCATCCACGACAAAAGCGCGTGTAGGCAGGCCGTCGCCGAGTACCGGCACCGCTCTGAAACTGTCTACCTGTGCCTTAAAGCCGGTGGTGGTCGCGTTTGCCAGGTTATGGGCAGTCGTGGCCTGTTGTTCCAGAATATGTTTGGCCCCTGTCATTGCAGTGTAAATCAGGCGATCCATACCAGCTCCTCAGTCATTCAATATTAAGATTCAGGGTTAAGCCAGCTAGCTCAAGTTAGTGCGCTAGCTAGCTCAAGTTAAAGCGTTATCTCAGGTTGACCAGGGTCTGTAAGACCTGATCCTGGGTCTTGATCGTTTGCGCATTGGCCTGGTAAATACGTTGGGCGGTGATCATGTTCACCAGCTCGCCAGTCAGGTCGACGTTAGAGTCTTCCAGGGCAGACGATTGCAAGACACCCATGGTGCTGCTGCCCGGTGAGCCTATCAATTCAGCGCCGGATTCGTTAGTCGCTTGCCATTGGTTACCACCCAAAGATTTCAATCCATTGGGGTTGGCAAAGTTAGCCAGCACAACACGACCCAGTTGCTTGGTTTCATTGTTGGTATAACGGCCGAGGATCACACCGTCATCGCCCACGCTAAAGCTGGCGATACGGCCAGAAGTGTAGCCATCCTGACTTTGCTTGTTCACGCTGAAAGTCGCACCGTATTGCGAGCTGTTGGAATAATCCATGGCTACAGTGACCGGGCCTGAACCTGTGGTTGGTGTGAAAGTGATGTTGCCCACAGTGGAGGTCGCAGTGTCATACACACCGGTACCGGAGAAGTTCATGACCGGAACAGGGTTAGGGGTGATATTGGTGCCATCAGCAGTGGTGTATAAACGCCAGCTATTGGCTGCAGTTTTCACGAAATAACTTTGGATGTTATGTGCATTGCCAAGGTCATCATAGACTTTAATGGCTGTCGCGTTGGTATAGCTTTGCGGGTCTTGCGGATCAAAAGGGCGCACTGTTTGATCGATGATCGGGCTTTCGGAGTTCAGGTTGAATTGGCCGGTGATTTCGGTGGTCGTCACTGGTTTCAAGTCGCTGGTATCGATTTGCAGTTCGACCGGGGATGAACCATTCATGCTATCTGCAGGGTTACCCATCAGGCGGTTGCCATCACTGGTCTGGATAAAGCCGTTTTTATCGAGCTGGAACTGGCCGTTACGGGTATAAGACACCGCACCGTTGTTGCTCAAACGGAAGAAACCGCCGCCGTTGATCGCAATATCCAATGTATTGTTGGTCGCAGTGATGTTGCCTTGCGTAAATTGCTGCGCCACATTGGCCAGCTTGGTACCAATACCGATTTGTGCCGCACCACTGCCGATCAGCGAAGCGGCGAACATATCGGAAAACTCGGCGCGTGACTGTTTAAAACCGACGGTGTTGGCGTTGGATACGTTGTTACCAATGACTTCCAATTGTTTGGAAGCTGCGTTCAAACCACTTAGACCTTGTTGAAAACTCATGATGTGATCTCCTGGAGAAAGACTGTATGCTGCAAATAAAAATTAAAATATCGATTAGAAGATTTCGACGACGTCAGAAACTGCGACTGCCGAGTTGTTACTCAGATTCAGTTTGATACCGCTGCTGCTGTTAGACACACTTTGTACCTGCGCCAGGCTGAGTGCGGTGGCGGTGGTGGTGGCATCGCCGATCTTGGCGGTGATCTCATAGGTGTAGTCGCCACTTGGTGCAACAGTGCCATCGGTGGCCTTGCCATCCCAGCTCAGGGCATTCACGCCTACATCCTGTTTGCCGAAGCTCAGTGTGCGCACGACCTGGCCTGCGCCATCTTTGATGTTCACCGAGACCGTGTCTGCACCATTAGGCACATTCACACCAAAATAGCCGCCTTTGTCGGTATGGCTCAGGCTATTGCCTGACACCAATACGCTATGGCCTATCATGCTGGTCGCCTGGTAAGACTGGCCCAGCTGTACGCTGCTGATCAGGCTGCCCATGGTTTCATTCAATTTGTTAATACCGGTCACCGTGTTCAGTTGCGCCATCTGGCTGGTCACCTGCGCGTTATCCATCGGGTTGAGCGGGTCCTGGTTTTTCATCTGCGTGACCAGTAGTGTCATGAAGCGGTCTTGTGCTTCATCGACATTGCTGCCTTTAGAATTACTTTTTTTGTTGACCGCATCAAGAATGTCCTGCGATACCTGATTGTTTGTATTGACGGTTGTCATGTTGAAAAATCCTTATATAAGGTTATTGACCGATATTGAGTGTTTTGAGCAGCATGGACTTGGCAGCATTCATGGTTTCCACGTTGTTCTGGTAAGCGCGGGATGCGGAAATCATGTTCACCATTTCTTCCGTGACATTCACGTTAGGCATGGTCAGGTAACCATCGCTGTTAGCCATCGGATTCTTGGGGTCGTAGACCATCTTGCCAGGCTTGGTATCTTCAATCACACGGTCTACCTGTACCGTGCTGGTGTTGCTGGCTGCGTCCTGCACCGCTTTAAACACCACTTGTTTGGCCTGGTAAGGTTTGCCGTCCGAGCTGACTACGCTATCCGCGTTGGCCAGGTTGCTGGCTACGGTATTGAGTCGCAGCGATTGCGCACTCATGGCCGAGCCGGAAATCTTGAATACATTGAATAAAGACATATGCTTGCTCCTTTAACTTACTGGCCGGTGATCGCTGACAGCATTTTCTTGATCTGGCCAGACATCATGGTGAGGCTGGCCTCATAACGGATGCCATTATCTACATAGGCATTACGCTCGACGTCCATATCTACCGTGTTCCCATCGACTGAACCTTGCAGTACAGAGCGGAACAGCACATCGCTAGAACCCAGGTTGCCGTTGCCGCCAGCGGCATTCATATGCCCGCTGTTGGTTTGTTGTAACAGGCCTGCAGGTTGCTGCGCAGACTTTCCGCCTGCGCTTTGCTGCAATGCCGACTGCATGGTCGCTTTAAAATCGATGTCGCGTGCCTTGTATTGCGGTGTATCGGCATTGGCAATATTAGAAGCAAGCAATTCCTGACGCTGATTGCGCACGCGCAGCGCCGTCTGGTGAAAACTCAGCGCGGCATCCAGTTTGTTGATCATCGTCTTTCCTTTCCCGGGTGTTCCCGAAAAAACTCTTAAAGTTTTGCCATCTGCCGTCGTTAACCCAGTTAAGCGGGCCTGCTTTCACGCACACATGACTTTTACTAGCTGTGCTTAGTGTACGCGGCGATGACAATAACGATTCTTGAATTAAGAGGGGTAAATAGCCTTTATTTCATGAATGACTTCTGCCTGCCATGCGTAGAATAAGACTCCATGAAACCTCGTCTGCCTACCATTTTTGCTGCAGTGATCCCATGCCTGATCTGGCTTTTTGCCTGTCATGTGCAGGCGGCTGATCGTGTGCCTAACAATGCAGTTGCGGCTAACCAGCGTGTAGTAGCGCCTGCTGCAAGTGATATGCAATCGCGTGTCTACCAGGCGGTGATGCAGTATGTACAGAGTCAGACGCAGGGCTATCCAGGCAAAGTGAATATTGAAATCCAGCCGTTAGATAACCGTATCCGCATTGCTGAGTGTGATTTGATGGAAGGGTTTACCGTACAAGGCGCGCGCTTATGGGGCAAAACCCATATTGGTGTGCGCTGTTTGCAATCAGCCACCAAGCCATGGACCTTATACGTACAAGCTGATGTGCAGGTTTGGGGCGAATTTGCAGTGACCGCGTTACCTGTCAGCCAGGGCTCACCTGTGCAGACATCAGATATCGTGATGCAGACCGGTGATTTAACCAAACTGCCCGCAGGCATCATCACTGACCTAGCTATGCTGGAAGGTAAAAAAGCTTCGTTGAATATGCCATTGGGCACTGTATTAAGACCTGAGCTGCTCAAAGCGATGCCAGTAATTATGCAGGGCCAGATGGTGCAGTTAAACAGCCGTGGTGAGGGATTCGTCATCTCGGCAGATGGTACCGCCATGCAAACGGCGAATGTCGGACAGGTGGTCGATGTGAAAGTCAGCAGTGGCCAGGTGATTAAAGGCGTGGCGCAAGCTTCCGGTAAAGTGGATGTGCGTTTTTAGCCAGCAACAGTATTCAGGGTTTTTAGAGTCGAAAAATGCTTATTGATCATAAACTTGAGATAAAAAGTATATTAAGCCCTAAAGTTCGCTTAAACTATGTCGTTAGTACTGTTAACAATTGAGGGTTTAAAGACCCTTACAACCAGATAGACAGAGACAGAGGCACGGCATGAATATTTCAGACTCCATTAAGAAACTTGGTACCGTTGATAAACCGGTATTAGATAAAAGCAGCAACAGCAAAAGCAGCGAAAAAGCATCTGCTACTTCGTCCAACGCATCGTCAGATAATGTGACCTTGTCAGCGGCTTCGGTGCAGTTGCAATCACTGGAAGCCGGTCTGGCTAACGGTGAAGTCTTTGACACCAATAAAGTGGAAGAGATTAAAGCAGCGATTGCGCGTGGTGATTTCTCGGTAGACACTGCCAAAGTGGCGGATGGTTTACTGCAAACCGTTAAAGATTTGATACAACCGAATAAAGGATGACGTTATGAGTAATGCAAATCGCACTTCAGTTCCGGCCATTAGTTTTGAAGCCGATGCCACCCTTGTGGCCGAGTTGATTCAGGATTTGCATAACGAGCAAACGGCATTGGTTTCTGCTGACCTTGATACCATTGAACAGATGGTAGACAAACGGGTGGAACTGTTGCAATCCTTGGGCGAAGCTGCCAACCAACGCTATGCAGCGCTGGCGGCGGCAGGCTTTGAGGCAAATGAAAACGGGATGTCCAAATGGCTGGAATTACGTTCCAGCCCAGTGATGGATGATGCCTGGATCAATTTCCAGAAACAGTTGGCGCAAGCAAAAGAGCTTAATCGCCTGAATGGTGTACTGATCAATAAGCACTTCCAGCGCAACCAGGAAAAACTAGATGTGTTGCAAGGCAATACGACGAATAGCACACAACTGTATGGCAAAAATGGCCAGTCACGTGGTGGCAACAGCGCACGCGCCAGCTTCTCTGTGTAAGTGTTTCCCGTTTAATCAAAAAAGCCGAATCAAATCGATTCGGCTTTTTTAATACAGATTGCGTGGTTTAGATCCGCTAAGCAATTGATTCCGTGCGGATTTCGCGCGTATCGTGCTGGGTTACTGCTGTTTTTCCAGCGCTTCCCAGCGTTCCAGTTTCTGCAATATCAATGCTTCAATCTCACTGAGTCTATCCTGCAACACTTTTGCCTGGTCTGGCGCCTGTTTATAAATATCGCCTTGCGCAAATTGTGCTTGAATCGCGGCTTGTTCCTGTTCTAGTACTTCAATCTCTCCCGGCAAGGTCTCCAGTTCACGTTGCTCCTTGAAACTCAAGGTTTTCCGCGTGGTTGCCGTAGGGGGCGGTGATGTGGGCGCGGCCGGTGCTTTAGGCGTAGGAGGTGTTTTGCTACTCCTATCCTGGCTGAATCTTAACCAGTCATCGTATCCACCACCGAATTCGGTTAACTTGCCTTGTCCTTCAAAAGCAATCACTTGTGTAACGGTGTTTTCCAGGAAAGCACGGTCATGGCTGACGAGGAACAGGGTGCCTGTGTAATCCTGTAACAGATTCTCCAGCAACTCCAGGGTATCAATATCCAGGTCATTGGTCGGCTCATCCAGCACAAGTACGTTGGCAGGGCGGGCAAACAGGCGTGCCAATAGTAAACGGTTGCGTTCGCCACCGGAAAGGGATTTTACTGGTGAACGTGAGCGTTGTGGTGGAAACAGGAAGTCTTCCAGGTAGCTGATGACATGTTTACGCTCATTACCGATTTCCACAAAGTCTGAACCCGGGCTGATGGTGTCAGCCAATGTGGCTTCTTCATCCAGCTGCTCCCGCATCTGGTCAAAATAGGCCACATTCACTTTTGTGCCGCGCTGGATGTCGCCACTATCTGCTTCAATGTCGCCCAGAATAAGTTTCAATAGCGTCGATTTACCGATACCGTTCGGGCCGAGTAAACCAATTTTATCGCCACGTAAAATACGGGTGCTGAAGCCTTTGATCAATGCTTTATCGCCATAGGATTTATAAACACGATCAAGCTCTGCTACCAGCTTTCCACTACGTTCGCCCGCGTCCAGGTTGAGTTTGACATCGCCCTGACGCTCACGTCTGGCTGCGCGGTCCAGGCGTAGCGCTTCCAGTCTCCGCACGCGGCCTTCATTACGTGTACGACGCGCCTTGATCCCCTGGCGGATCCAGACTTCTTCCTGTGCCAGAAACTTATCAAATTTAGCCGCATGGGTTTCTTCAACCGCGAGCAGCTCTTCTTTTTTAATCTGATATTGCGAAAAGTTGCCGACAAAGTCGGTCAGATTGCCACGGTCCAGTTCGGTGATGCGTGTGGCGAGCTTGTCCAGGAAACGGCGGTCATGGGTAATGAACAACACACTGCCATTAAACCCCAATAACAAATCTTCCAGCCACTCGATGGCTTCCAGGTCCAGGTGGTTGGTCGGTTCATCCAGTAATAGCACTTCTGGCTCTGCTACCAGGGCACGCCCGAGTGCAACGCGTTTACGCCAGCCACCAGACAGTGTGGAGACCAATACATCGGCATCCAGTTTCAGGCGGCTGAGCACGGTCTCGACACGTGATTGCGCTACCCAGCCATTTTGCGCATCCATTTCATGCTGCAATGCTTGCATGTGTTCCATCAGCGCTTCAATGTTTGCGTCGGGCATACCCATGTCATGGGTGACCTGGTGGTAGTCTATGATGGTTTGCTGCAAGCTGCCCAGGCCTTCTGCGACCGCTTCAAATACGGTGTGCTTATCGTCCAGTTCGGGTTCTTGCGGCACATAGACGACGCGTACGCTAGGAGCCCGCCATACGGTTCCCTCATCCAGTTTGATAGTGCCCGCAATCGCTTTAAGTAAACTTGATTTACCTGCACCATTGCGGCCAATCAAACCGACGCGTTCGCCGGGGTCTAATTGAAATGAAGCTTGGGCAAGCAAGGCATGATGACCGAATGCTAAGCTAGCATTATCAAGCGTAATATGAGGCATAAAGGGCGTTGGTGCAGAGGTTGTTGAGTGGGTCCGACATTGTAAACGACATCAAACCATAGACTACGCTTAATGCGTAAATAAAAAAGTATATGGGGGCATAGCGCGCTCGATATGCTTTTTAGGCAAGCAATCGCGGCTTATCGGCAGGTGGGATTAGGTTGATGTGCCATTAACCCATTCTTTAATGATGTTATTGCCGGTCTTGTTTATTCGCTGTCAAAAGTAGGCTTGGCTCAACCAAGTATCTCCCAACGGCCAGGTTAACCTGTTGGGAGTGTGCGCTATCAGTGAATCTGCTGCGAAGGGGACGGCAGGGTATCTAGAGACAGGGTTTCGCCGCGCAAGGAAATGCTTGGTGCCGGACGTGTATCAGGCTGATACTCTTCTACCCAGCGCTGTAAATCCTGTTTAAGCTGTGATTCAGCTAAATGCGGGCTATTGGTCAACCATTCAAGCAGGTTGGCTAACCAAACACTATCAGCCGTACGCGCCTGCGCGATGCGCAATTTTTCGTGACTGGTAGGCAACGTGTTTTCATCGTCCGCCAGCAGCTCTTCGTATAGTTTTTCGCCCGGGCGCAAACCGGTGAACTCAATCCGGATATCATGCTCCTGCAGTCCGGACAACTTAATCATGTCGCGCGCCAGGTCTATGATTTTGACCGGCGTGCCCATATCGAGCACGAATACTTCACCGCCGTTGCCCATGGTGGCCGCTTGCAACACTAATTGTGCCGCCTCAGGGATAGACATGAAGTAACGCGTGATTTCCGGATGAGTAATGGTAATTGGGCCGCCGTGCGCGATCTGTTCGCGGAACTTAGGGATCACACTGCCACTGCTACCTAGCACATTGCCAAAGCGCACGGTAATAAAGCGGGTCACCGATTTTTCACTATGCTGCAAGCTCTGGCAAATCAGCTCGGCCAGGCGTTTACTAGCGCCCATCACATTGGTCGGGTTAACGGCCTTATCGGTTGAAACTTGTACGAACGTAGGCACCCTGGCTGCCTGACATGCTGATGCGATCTGATAGGTGCCATAAGCATTGTTCTGTAACGCTTCGACCACATTGAAATGCTCCATCATAGGCACATGTTTATATGCGCCGGCATGCAGTACCACATCTGGCCGATGGTTTTGTAGGACCCGCTGGATGCGTACGCGGTTCTTTACATCGGCGACGACATAAACCAGCTCTGTATCCGTCGTCCACTGGCTGAATTCTTGTTGCAAGGTATAAAGTGCATATTCTGAAATATCCAGGCATACAAGCTGTGTCGGATGGAAGCTTAAAATCTGCCGACATAGCTCTGAACCGATAGAACCCGCAGCCCCTGAAACCAGCACTACTTTATTCGCCAGCATGGCGCTCAGCTCATGCGTATCCAGTTGTACGACATCACGTCCCAGCAAATCCTCGACATCGATCTTGCGGATCTGCGACAAACTGACACGGCCACTGATCAGGTCTGACATCGCCGGCAAGGTCAACACCTCCATGCCTTCGACCTGACGGGCTGCCTCGACCGCCTGGCGGCGTTTCTCGTGGCGGCTGCCAGGCATCGCGATCATGCAATGCAATGAACCATGGCGTTCTGCAATTTGTGGAATATCCTGCAAACTGCCTTCCACTTTGGTATGCATGATCTCACGGCCAACCAGCTTGCCATTCGGGTCTATCATCGCCACCACGCGCCATTCCGGGCTTTTGCTTAATTCTTTAATCAGATTAAGCGAGCTGTCTTCCACACCAATGACGATGACTGGCTTACCTTGTGCGGCGACAGTGTTGAATAAACGTCTTTCTTTCCACGAGCGATAGAGGAAGCGACTGCCGCCCATCATGATCACCAGTAACATCGGGTGTATGAACAGCACTGATCTTGGAATGATGATAGACGGATGTGCCACTAAAGCAAAACTGGCCGTGAGCAGGGCACCAAAAGCAATCGCGCGCACGATACGCTTCAAATCAGGCAGGCTGGCAAAGCGCCAGAGGCCACGGTAAAGCCCCAGCACATAAAAACAGATGCTATAAAAAAGAAAGACGCCAGGCAGGCTCTCTAAAAAATAGCCTTGGTACGCACCCGGGACTTCAAAGTTAAAGCGAAATAAAAACGCTATCCACCACGCCAACGCCAATGCCAGCCCATCGTGCAGGTAGGCAAGCCCGGATAAAAATCGAACAGGGAGTTTGAGCATTTAAACGTTTATTATTAGAAATTAATGAGTGATGTTATCACGTCTTAACACTTTGAGTATGGTCAACAGGATGATTTTAAAATCCAGCCACAGGGATTGATGCGTAAGATAATAAGCATCCAGCGTCACTTTTGCAGGGATAGGAATCTCGTCACGGCCATTGATTTGTGCCCAGCCGGTAATCCCTGGTTTCAGGGTATGCACGTTCTTTTCTGTGCGCAGGCTGATCAAGTCATCCTGGTTAAACAGGGCCGGACGTGGGCCGACAACAGACATATCCCCTTTTAGCACACTCCATAGCTGTGGCAATTCATCCAGGCTGGTCTTGCGGATAAAACTACCGACAGGCGTCAAAAACGCATCAGGGTTGGCTATTTGATTCATTAAGTGTGTGGCGATTTGAGGTGTGCCTATGCGCATGGAGCGGAATTTTGGCATCAGGAACAGCTGGTTTTGGCGACCGACACGCTGGCTCCAGTACAAAGCCGGTCCGGCAGAAGTCAGTTTCACCAGCAGATAAGTGATAATCATAAACGGAAGTAACACAATGACTCCGCTAAGCGTCAGAACAATATCGAGTAGTCTCTTCAACATGGTTATTCTTTTAATGTCCGCACAATACCTTCATGGAAACTGATTTTTGGCTGCCACCCTAGCAATGTTTTCGCTTTAGTGATATCCACCTGCAACGAACCCATTAATCGCAGCGCCAGGCTGGATTTGCCTATCAGTTTGAATAGCACCGTCAGCAGCCCAGCCGGTAAAGGGATAAGCAGTGAATGTTTCTTGCTAGCCTGCCGTATGGTTTTAATCAATGTCGCTGTAGACAGATCTTCGCCATCTGAAATGAGAAAGGTCTGACCAGCCGCCTTGGGGTGCCAGCTACACAAAACAATAAAGTCGGCCAGATTATCCAGGCTGATAAAGCTTCTTTTGTTATGGACCGCAGCAAATGGCAAGGGCAGCGGTAGCAAACAGAGTTTAATTAATTGCCTGAAGTTGGCTTTCACGCCTGGCCCGTAAATCAGGGGAGGGCGAATGATCACTAATTCCATATCATTCGCTGCACAGAATGCTTTTAGCGCAGTTTCCGCTTCCAGCTTTGTCTGGCCATAAGCATCCAGTGGCGCTGGCGTATCTGCTTCAGTAAACGGTTGGCTGGAGGCCTCGCCATTCACTTTTACCGAACTCAGAAACACAAAGCGCTTGATCTTTAAGCGCCTTGCCAGTTCAGCGACTTTAAGCGTGTAATCAATATTCACGGCAGCATATGCCTGGTAAATATCTTCAGCTGTCTCGTGCATCACATGCGCACGACCGGCCAGGTGAATCAGGGTGTCCACTTGCTGATAAACGCCTGGGTAAGATTCAGCTTTTAGCAAGTCTTCAGTGGTTCCGCGGCTTAGCGTAACTGCATGATGTGCTTGCCCGGCTAATGTTTTTTGTAAAAACTGGCCAACAAATCCACTTGTACCTGTGATCAATAACTTCATGTATCAGACTTGGGGTTTTGACCACACGGTTCTATTGATATAGTCGACGTAACTCAGCACGACTTTCAGCACTTGCGTGGACACGAACTGGTTTTCATAATCAGTGACCGGATGCACGGTGCGATGACCGGCATCGTGATGGTCGATAGTAACTTTTATGGCATCCAGCACGCGCTCTTTTTTCAGGCCACTCATGATCAGGGTACCGACATCCATGCCTTCGGGGCGTTCGTGTGCATTTCTGATCGTGATGGCTGGCAGGTTGAGCAGCGAAGCTTCTTCGGTAATCGTACCGCTGTCGGAGATCACGCACAAAGCTTCCATTTGCAGTTTGATGTAGTCACAGAAACCAAACGGTTTCATAAACTGTATGTGAGGGTGTATCGTTTGCTCGCCCAGGGCATCCAGGCGTTTTTGCGTTCTGGGATGGGTGGAGACGATCACCGGAATATCATACGTTTCAGCAACCGCATTCAGTGTTTCGAGCAAGTCAGTCAGGTTCTGCGTGCTATCCACATTTTCTTCACGATGGGCACTGACAATAAAAAACCGCCTGGATGCCAATTTCATCGTAGTTAATACATCAGAAGCTGCGATCTTGGGCATGTAGTGATCAAGCACCTCACGCATGTGTGAGCCGGTTTTGATAATGGTTTCCGGATGAATACCTTCTGCCAGCAAATACCTGCGTGCGTGTTCTGTGAGCACCATATTGATATCGCTCAGGTGATCGAGTACTTTACGGTTCAGTTCTTCTGGTACGCGCTGGTCAAAGCAGCGGTTACCTGCTTCCATATGAAAAACCGGGATTTTACGGCGCTTGGCTGCGATCACGGCCAGGCAGGAGTTGGTGTCGCCATATAACATCACGGCATCAGGCTGTTCCAGCGCAAACACTTCATCGGCTTTTTCGATCACGCGAGCAATCGTTTGCGCTGCGTTTTCACCCACCGCTTCTAAAAAGTAGTCTGGCTTGCGTATGCTTAAGTCATCAAAAAATACCTGGTTGAGCTCGTAGTCGTAATTCTGGCCGGTATGTACCAGAATATGCCTGGTATGCTTGTCAAACGTGGCAATCACCCGGCTCATCTTGATGAGTTCCGGGCGCGTGCCAACAATAGTCATTACCTTAAGCATTCAGTTCTTCCTGTATGTAATCCAGCTTGAGCAATAGTGTTTTGACTTGCTCAACATTCAATCTTTGCGTGTTGTGCGAGGTATAGTCGTCAAATTCAGCGATCTTTTCTTCACCCTCGCTAAAGTATTTGGCATAGTTCAGATCGCGGTTATCAGCAGGGATGCGATAATAACCACCCATATCCTGCGCATGCGCCATTTCTTCCCTCGAGATCAGGGACTCATACAGTTTTTCACCGTGACGCGTGCCTATCAGGCGTATATCGCCCGCCTGATTGAATATTTCTTTTAATGCAACGGCCAGATCTTGCACTGTAGAAGCAGGTGCTTTTTGCACAAAAATATCTCCCTGCGTGCCATGTTCAAATGCATATAACACCAAGTCAACAGAATCTTCCAGTGACATCAGGAACCGCGTCATATTCGGGTCTGTGATCGTCAATGGCTGGCCGGATTTAAGCTGTGAAACGAACAGCGGGATCACCGAACCACGCGAGGCCATGACATTACCATAGCGCGTTGAACAAAATACAGTGCTATTTTCTGGCTGCAGGCGAGCCTTGGCAACCACCAGCTTCTCGGCCATCGCTTTGGAAATACCCATGGCATTAATCGGGTAGACTGCCTTGTCTGTACTTAACACCACCACGCGGTTTACGTGATTGGCAACCGCGGCATTCATCACATTTTCAGTCCCCAATACATTGGTTTTCACCGCTTCCATCGGGTAAAACTCACAAGAAGGTACTTGTTTTAATGCTGCGGCATGAAATACATAGTCCACGCCCTGCATGGCTTGCGAAATGCTGTGGTAGTCACGCACATCGCCAATATAGAACTTGAGCTTGCTGTTGTTCAACGCAATGCGCATGTCTTCCTGTTTTTTCTCATCACGGCTAAAGATACGGATTTCGCGTACATCTGTAGACAAGAATCGTTTCAGTACGGTGTTACCAAAGGAGCCGGTACCACCGGTGATCATGAGCACTTTGTTATCAAACACGATGATTTCCTAAAGATTGATAGTATTGATGTAATTGTTTTATGAGGATGGGCCAGGAAGGGGCCTCATAGCCTGTCGCCAGCTTGAACTTGTCAGCGTTTAAAGAGCGGTCAATGACGATACTGTTATCTTCGACAATGGCCGTTTTTTGATCATATTGTAGTGCGATAAGTGACAGTAACTCAAATTTTGAAACAGGATTTGAAGCTACATGATACACACCGGTGAGTTGGGTGTTCGGCAGAATATCATCATGAATGATTTCAGCCAGTGTGATGGTTGGCAAGCCAGAAAAAATGGCTTTTGTGTAGCCCTTGCAGGTTTCCTTCTGGGATAAAAACCAGTCAACTAGGCTATGCTTGCTTTGCAACTCATGCCCTATGATAGAGGTCCTGACTGTGACGGTATGCGCATACGCCAGTTCACCTATGAATTTTGACTTGCCGTATAGGTCAGTGGCATCGGAAACATCATTTTCAGAGTAATTGCCTTTGCTTCCGGAAAAAACACAATCAGTGCTGATCTGTAGCAGCTTGGCGCCGCCCAAAGCACATAACTTTGCCAGATGATGAGGTAGCAAAGCATTTACCGGTAAGGTGATGAGCGGGTCATCGACTTCAGCTAATTGTTTGACCAGCCCGATACAGTTGATGACATAGTCTGGTTTCACCTGCGCTAAAATGGTTACCAGCGTGTGGTGGTTAAGCACGTCCACATCGCTGATGATATTGGCGTGGTCTTTCTCACGAAAGAAACGCAGGCTGCTTTTGTTACGGACTGTACCCCAGACCTCATGCGTGTCTTTTTCAGAAAAAAAACGGAACATGGCACTGCCCAACATGCCACTGATCCCGAGTATTAAAACTCTCAAGTTAACGCCCCTGTTTTTGTTGTATCGCTTCTTGCAGATGACTGATAAGCGAATTCATGACTAAATGATGCTGAAAATGCATTTTAAAATAGTTTTGCCCATTTAGCCCCATTTGTTCTAAATCATTCTGCTGCGTTTCATACAGTTGCATGATCGCCTCTACCAGCAAATCTACATTTTCTGCCGGCACGGTCAACCCGGCTTGCGCTTCCCGGATGACACGCGCACCTTCGCCATCCAGGCAGGCGATCACCGGTTTGCCAGAAGCTAGGTACGCCTGTATCTTGCTGGGGATGGTCAATTCAAAAATTGGCTGTTTGGCCAGAGTCACCAGCAAGACAGAGGCTTGCCTTAGTAAATGTGGCATGGCTTCCACCGGATGATGGCCCGCAAGCACAATGTTATACAGATTCCTGCTACTAATCTGCGCTTGCAACCAATCCAGTTTGCTACCACGGCCAAGGATGACAAACTTGATCTCTGCATTTAATTTGAGTTTCTCGGCGGCATCGACAATGGTTTCAATCGCCTGTGCAGAACCGATGTTGCCTGCAAACATCACATTGAAGCCTGTCTCCAGTGCCTGGATGGATGCCTGATATTCAGCCACAGGACTTAGGAATGAGTCGTCGACAGAGTTAGGCAAATACTTCACCGGTGGGTCTGGTGGGCTGAGCCGCTTGATTTGCGGAATAAATGCCTTGGACTGCGCCAACAATAAATCAGTATGCTGATAAGCAAACGAGACTGCTTTCTCAAGCAATTTCAAGGCAAGTTTCGATTCAATATGCCCGGTGGCTGAGACACTTTGCGGCCACAAATCCTGCACCCACAATACCACCGGTATTTTTTTCAACCACCCGATAAATGAGGCAGGAATCACCTGAAAAATAGGCGAGGGCGCGTAAACGAAAATGACATCAAACTGCTTTTTACGCAGCATAAATGGGCCTAACAACAGGCCTGAGAAAATAAACGAAAGATAATTCAGGACAAGTTTGTACTTGTTATTTTTGCCCCTCGCAATCATAGGCAGCCGATGAACAGGAATATCATTCCATAACTCTTCCACCGGCCTAGCACCGCTATATCCCTGATAAAAAATCCCTTCAGGGTAGTTAGGCTTTCCTGTCAGTACTTCAACCTCATGGCCTGATTGCTGCAAATCGCGAGCTACTTCATTGATTCTGAAGCTTTCAGGCCAGAAGTATTGAGAGACGATCAGCACTTTCATTTTGAATGGCTTTTGCTTCTCGTTGAGAGGTATTTATTGGCAATGAAGATGAGCAGGATATTTAATGCTAATGAGCCAAACAGTAAATAGGACTGCTTGGGCACATAGCCAAAACTTGCGAACCGGAATGCGATCACCTGCGCAAACAGTGAACAAAGAATCACATTTTTTCCGCCAAGCTGATAAGTAGCATATTCAATCAGAGCAGCACCAAAACCGACAGTCAGCATGGCAAAGAACAGAAACACAAATGACCCTGGATAGAAGAAAAAGGCGACGATGCCAGGTAGTGAGATAAAGTGGTGCTTGCTTTTATCGGTTTTTACGTAAGAGGACTCAATGAAGTTGTTGTCATAAAAGCTGGTCTGGTTTTCGTTATAAACTTCATTCACGGCTTCTTTCCATAAAGGCCAGCCTAGCTTGGGGTAACTAGAAACTGACAATACTCCTTCCATACCTACCCATCTGTCGATAAACAGCGGTGTCGTACTGGAGTGCATCTCTTGAACGACCTCTTCATCAGTGTAAGAGTCATTAAAAAGAGAAGCCCTTAAGAAGTTGACTAGATAAACAGAACTAATGAAAAGAAATGAAAAAACAAAAAACGTGAGAATGATATGGCGCAATTTAAATGTAATGGTGTCAAATTTTAAGCATTTTAGAATGCCATATAATAATGCAGATGAATTTAAAATCATTCCTCTGCTTAAAAGAGAGACATTTGAAATGAATGCTTCAATTAAGGCTAACAAAATAACGGTGATAGACGTTGATTTTTTGATTTGGAATTCGAGCCAAAGTATGACTGCTGAAATAGATGCCAAGCCAAATAAAAGCAGCCATTTATATACTCCATTCAGGCCAAAGGGCAAAACTGTTTTGGTGATGCCCCCTCTCTGATAAATCCCAAGATACACATTACTGGCTCCAATAAATAAAATCAGTACTAAAAAAGCAACCCAGATTGACTTGCGATAACGAATGTAAAAATCAAATAAACCAGTTTTTACAGCATCGATTTTTTCCGGGTAATTGAATAAAAAATGCTCTCTCAGCAGGCTTGCAACCAGCAGCCCTAAAAAAGCGACACTGCTGACAAGTAGTCCCTGATCGAAAGCCGCTGCTGAACCATCAAAATTACCAACCGGCACATAAAACACGCCGTTGGTAGAAATAAGCCTGATGGCGCATTTAAGCCAAAACCCTATCCAGAAAAAAATCCCGATAAAAGTATCGAAAAAAACAGCATTCTTTCTAAAACCAAAATAAAGCAACAGGTTAGAGGTGATGCTAAATATCAAATAGACATGTGCTTGCCCTGTGTATTTGGCTGCACTGATGACATAGAGTAGAAATATAGCCGCCCAAAAAAGATAAATAAGCGGTTTTGATAATTTGTTGTCTGCTAAAGATGCGTAGGTGAGATTCATTTTATTTTTTACTATAATTGAGTAACTTAAGTAGTAAAACTTTTTAATTAGTTTTCGATATGATGAAAGTTATCTTCGGCATTAGGGTATGAGTTTGGGAGGCGTTTTTTATCAGTAATAAATGCTAACAATACACCCCACATAAAAAAAGAAACGATACCCGGATACGGTTGACGTAAGCCCACCTTCAATGAGTTGTCTATAAACAATAGAAAAAAAATAATTAATACCAAACAGAGTAACTCTGGCTTTTGCCAAATGTAATGCATTTTTTGGATGGTTTTTAAAGCGGTGTAACTTATCAATCCAAGTAAAGGTAATAACGCTAAAGCTCCAAAGTTATAGATGAAGTCTAAATAATAATTGTGAGCGCTGGGGTATATGTTTCTATTAGGAGTTTCCAAATGCCCTAAAAATAGGGAAGATGTATTTGAAAAAATATTAGAAAAATAAAACTTCCAATAAAAAACTCTTGCAGTTACATTGACGGGTACTCCAGCATCTTGAGTAACTGACTCATTCGGATCAATAAATTTACTTCGTAACAACTCTGGGACAGTTGTATAAGCAATAAATATGGATAAACCTAATATGATCATAAAAAAAGTATTTATTGCAAAAAAACATTTATCATTTCTAATGCATTTATAGAGAATATAGCCAAGTGGTAAAGTAACCAATAAACTAATCGCAAGCAATGATGCAGACAGACCTGCATAAACCCCCATAAGAATTGCTAAAACTGGAATTAATCTTCGTATTTTTGGGATCTGATCGCTAATAAAAATAACAAACAAAAACATGCTGACAAAAATTACCGGCACATATTGTAGGTGTTGATAAATACTAAAGATAAATATGGATGGGGACAGAACTTCTGAACTACTAGTGATAGTTGATAGCAGCTGCAGCGGAACAATTGCAGCAAGTATACAAAAAAATACAACTCCTAAAATATTCATTGCCTCGACTTTACTGCCATATTGTTGTCCCACAACTAGTGCAAACATAGGTAAAACAAATTGTAGCAGTAGCACAAATTTAGACAGGTTATAGCTGTCTTCTTTTAAGGATAAAATTACCGTCGCAAATACCATTGTAATTACCGTAAAAAAAAGTACTAATAACGACTCTCTTACTTCAATGAACTTTCTAAAGTATATCAATGCGCTGTAACAAATAATTATTGAAAATGGAATTGGTAGTAATGTTAACTTCCCAAGACTTGAATAATTATAGTCATCCGAGTAAAAGACCCCACTCGCCAATTGAAAGAAAATTGGCGAAAACAATCCTATTGCTACTAAATACAAAACAATTTTATTATTTGTTTTTTTCACATATTTCCCTATTAATTTCTTCACTGGAAATATCTTGAAATGTTAAATAATGGTCTGTTAAAGTCAGGCTGAAGTGCAGTGACTTCTTCACGGAAGTATTGAAACGTGTTTTGAAAGTTGTTAAATATTAATGATAAGTTCATACGATTGATTTTATTCTTTTTTTAGGTTGATCTATGCGACTAAGGTAAATGCCCCACAGAAAAAAACTGAGTATACCGGGGTAAGGTTGCTTTAACCCCATGTAGAAGGTATTTTCAATAAACAGAAGAAATACAATCGATAACAACGGGTACAAGAGGTGTGAGTTGCAAATGACTTGCCTGTATTCAGTCCACGTTTTGTAAACGGTAAATACGATCAGCGCGAATAATGGCAATAGCCCCACCACGCCAAAATTATAAATGAAATCCAGGTAGTAGTTGTGAGGGCTGGCGGCGCTTCCGCGCGCTGAAATATGTGAATGACCTACTAAAAATGTTTGAGGATGTTGATATATTGCCTCTAAATGACTTCCCCATCCATCTGATTTCTGATCCCATCCATACTGCACTTTGGTGATCATGCTTACTGGGCCTGCGGCTAAATCAACGTTTTTCGTCAAGTTGGAATGCTGGTGGTAAGTAAAAGCAGTGATAGTGATGAAAATCATGCCTAAAAATACTTTTAACGGTTTGTGTTGTTTCAATTTCCCGAAGAAAACCACATAAGACAGCATGCAAACGATATAGGTCGCGACAATGAAAAGTGAGCCTGTCATGACCGAATATAGTGCCAGTAATGCCCATAACAACAGCAACAAGACAGGCTTGAACGCATCACGCCATAACCGTTCGAAAATAAAGGTGTAACTGATAATGAACATGACAGGGACATAGTGTAGGTATTGATAGATACTGAATATTTTCAGCGATGGCAATAACGTTGCTGACCCTGCTAATAAAGTGCATGCAAGCTGCAAAGAAACCACAAGTAAGATTGTGTAAAAAAATATCTTTTCGAAAGTGAATACAGACTGATTTTTGTTCTCTTCAAAAAATTGACCGGAAATAAGCGCAAACATCGGCAACGTAAACTGTGCAATTTGAATAAACTTGGATTCTTGAGCAAGTGTGGCTGCAGGCGTGCTGATAACAACGGCAACCGTCATCAGCACGAAAGAAACAAAGATAAATAGCAGGGAGACCCTGGCACGCGAGAAAGCGCCAATACCCAATAAAATCGCAAAGTTAGCCATGATAGAAAAAGGAAATGGCAGCCTTGAGATGGAACGATTGCTATCGAAAAAGAGATCTGGCGCAGTGAAAATGCCGGAACCAAACTGAAAGAAAACCGGCAAGACCAGTAAACACACAAGTAGCGGCGTCATCTGCGCAAAGGTTTTTCTCCAATGTGCCAGATGGCCGAGCTCATAAGACTCATAGCTTTTATAAAACAACCAGGCCAATACCGAGCTGAACAAGTACATGGCTGCCATGCACTGAATACCCAGCAGGTAGTAAACCAGTGGCATGATAGCGACCAAAAAAACGTTCATTAAAACGTCCGGACCAAATAAGTCATGGTCGTCGTGCGTTTGTAATAGCCGATGTCTGGTCAACTGTGCAATGACCATAGGGACGGCTCCTATCATGGATAAGCCTACCGCTTGCCAGAATAATGGTGTTTTATTAAAAAGCACGAGCATGGGCGATGTGAAAATCAGGCATGTACCCATGATGAAAAATACAGTCATCAATATTTTTAACAATGTTGGGTATTGAATATGATTGTTTGCCTGTTGCGCAAAGACCATCGTTGGGCCAAATGCGTTGGCAATGACGGACCCCAAAATACCCCCGATAGCAAATGCCACAAACAAATCACCTGCGACAGGCTTGCCTAGCAAATCAATCATCAGCAGCCGGAAGACATAAACAGTGATGCCAATCACGGCAGTTGAACCAATATGCGGTGAGATTCTTCTGACGATGCTGTACAGCTGATCCAGGCCGGTATTTGGCATGCGTAAATAAAAACGCCCGCTTAAGCCAAGTGGCGAAATTGCCCAAAGCAATATGCCAAATAAAGGGAAGGGCATGTTGGTAAGTAACCAAACCAATGCGAAAGCCAGCAGTAGCGATTGCATCACAAAATATTGGAAAGCTACTTTTTTATGATTGAGCCGTTCCATTTCTGAAAGGAATATTTCATCCAACCATTCAATTGACCTGCGTAACAGCAAAATAAGCGCAATAAACGCATTTACATTGGAGATTGATGAAAGCCAGTAGGCAAGGGCTAGCAGAGGCAGTAAAAAAATAAGCCGATAGTAAAGTAACTGGTTTGCTGCTAATGGCGAGCTGCTTTTTAAAATCAGATTTCTGGCATTGGCTGAAAATGCACTAAATAACGCAAGGGTAACGGCTTGGGTAATCGCAATGTCCGCTGCAAGTTCGTTTAAGCCTGCAAGGCCGCAAACAATTAAAAGGCCGGTCATGGCCAGGTTGCTGGACATGAGTGCGAGTGGGAAGTAAGAGGTTTTTAGCATCGCGATTGATTGGTTTTTTTTGGCAGGATCATCTTTTTCGTGATTTCCTGTTTTTTTTGTTATCAGAGCATCGCTGTGAGATCAGCTCAGAAACTATTTTGCCGCCAATTATATTTTAGCAGAGTAGGGGGGGGGGGCAAAGTAAGCGCTAAGAGAAGTGGAAGTTATTTTATTTTTTTTAAAATATAATAATAGATGTTAAGGAGATGCGCTGCGCTACTTTCAATAGAAAAATGGGTAAGTGCCCAATCTCGTGCCTGCTGGCCTAATGAATCTCTAAAGTCCTGGTCAAGCACCAGGGTATCAATTGCATCTGCTAACAATACTGGAGATGGATGATCAATTGCCAAACCGGTAACACCATGAATAATGGCATCTTCTAGTGGATGCTGGATTGCTACAATACTCGGGATTCCAAAAAGCGCTGCTTCAAACACAGGCCTGCCACAGGCATTCAAGTGCGAAGGAAAGCAAATCACATCCATACCAGGGTAAAACTTTCGAATATCTGGCAGAAAGCCTTTGAAAGTCACGTGCTGTTCAAGGCCATTTTCCCTGACAAACTCTTTGGCTTGTGCAAGTACATCTTCATAAAAGCCAAGTTTTTTGAGCATCCACTGTTTTAAACCGGACGTATCTCTTGCATTTTCACCAGCAATCGTAAAGTGGACTTTTCTTTGCCTATCGTTAACGAGAATATCTGCTGCCTGTAAAAATTCATACACGCCTTTGGAGCGCAACAAGACACCTGCCATACCGACGTTGATAATCTCTGTGTGAGTACGAGGCTGACCAAGCCCGGAGTCAATGCTGATACCGTTATGAATGACCGTGGTTTTCAGCCAGTTGGGCACAGATGCACGTACGGTTTCATCGATACAAATCACTGTGCTGGCAAATTTGCTCAGTAGTTTGAATACCTGGCGTGTACGCCAGCTTGTTTGATCCGGGTGTTGTACAGAACGTACATGAAAAATCATAGGCAGTTTAAACACCCAATTTGCCAGCAGTGCTGTTGGCAATAATGTGATTTCGTTCACATGGATAAGGTCGAAATTCGCTTGCGTCCTGCTCAACCTGAGTAAAGCGACCAAGGTGACTGGAAAATAAAGTAATTCACGCAGTAGAATTAACCATCTTAAATGGCGATAGTATCCATATCTGGTGTGATCAAATTGCGATAAGCCTATGGTTTCTACCACCTGCATACCCGCCTTTTCAAAAGCGGTTGCAGCCGTTCCACTTGGTGTCAGTACGACGGCCTCGATATTCCCCAGTTTTTTTGCCGCCACATACAACTCGATCAGGCTTTTAGAAGCCCCTCCGAATGCGCCAGCGGGATGCAGATATAAAACTCGCATTACGAAAGCTTATAGTTTTCTAAGAATGTATTGTGCTCTTGGGTGATGGCCATACAAAACACTCAGATTTTTCGATATGACTGACAAGCCGGCTACCGCAGCACATTTTTCAACTTGTTCTGGCGAGTGTCTTATCGGATAAATGTCTTTTGATAATTCGCCCAAATAATGATCAGTTGGAATGCGGTAATCGCTCACTGCATCGGTCAACTCCAGAATCAAGACACCATTTGTATTTAATAAGGTCGAATATTTTTGCAAGAAATCAGTCAGTAACTCTTCTCTGAAGTCGGCAGATGCTACTTTTTCAGCAGCTAGCTTTTTATTGCCATAATTGCCCATCCAGGCAGAAAACACCCAATGCAAGGCCGTGATGGCATCATACTTTTGACCAGTGTCTTTAGGATTAAAACCATCATCCTGATAAAAAGTGATGTTGTAATTGCCCATGATGGAAACTTGCTGGGCGACCTCGACGCATTCATGCAGATAATCAAATCCTGCAATGTTCGTGTAACCAGCATCTGCGAGATGGAATGCCATGATCCCGGTACCGCAACCTGTGATCAGGATGGGCGATTTTTTATCGATGTTTGTTTCCAGGAATGTCATGGCAAAGTTTGTTAGCGGATCCAGATCGCCTCTTTCGTAAGCGGTATAAAACCAGGAAGCCTGCCCATCTGAAACAGCGAATCCTTTGTCCCTGATCAGTTTTTTAATTGCGCTGACTGACACTTTGCTTTTGATCCGTGCATCCTCTTTGCGTACTTTTTTTATTTGTATACCCAGTGTTTTTTTCAGAAAATTTTTAATAAAAAACTTGATATCGCTTTTAAGCAGTATTGATGATTCACTCATTTCTTTCCCTTAAGTACATTAGTAAAAGTTAGATATATTTTTTTTAATTTTTGAGCTTGCAGGTATTCTGAAGCGTAATCAGCGTGTGATTTCGCTGGCCTGGTTAAATAGTCTGCCAGATCTTGCTCAGACCATTTCATTTTTTTCAGAAAATAATCGATATCTGATTTCAGATCATCTTCATCCGGATAGGGGGAGTGTGCAAGAAGCTCTGTGGCCTTCGCCCTTGTCATTTGCCCTGAGCAGATAAGGGTGGAAAGATGCAAGCGTCTTTTATCAACCCCGAATTTCTGAGGCAAAAGGTAGCCTTGGTAGAAGCGGGTGAAGATAGATTCATAATGTTTATAAGGGTAGGGCCGATAGCCGATTTCTTCTTGTATCTCTGCTAGGCATGTTGGTTTGTGGTAATCAATATAATCCAGGAAATCCAGCCATTGGATGCCACGCACAAATCGATACCAGGCGTAACTCAATACGCTTAGAGTAGGCATACTGTTTAGTTTTGCATTGGATTTTTTGGCGATGGCTTTGATGTTGGTTTGATCAAACTTGAACCAGTTCCAACCTTTGGGCATTCTCATGCCTTCAGTCGTGGTATTTGTGCCCGCGAGGATGTGTTTAATTCCGTATTTAGCTGCCAGACGGTAATTAACTGCGAGCATGGCATTGTCATAAAGCAATTCAATATCAATCACATCTGCGTCAAAAAAAGCCTGTTGCAAGGCGCGGTATTCATGCCAGTTGATGACGTGTGTATATAAATCCACGCCCAGTTTTCTCACCAGGTTCTCGATGTTATTGACAGCTAGTTCTGAGTTCCAGCCGTTATCCATATGTACTGCCAGCGGCCGCAAACCATTGCGTTTTGCGATGTATAAAGCATAAGCACTGTCAGCGCCGCCGCTAACACCGATAATGCAGTCATAAGGCTTGCCTTTGCCGGCCTGTTTGATATCGGCGATCAGCTGGTTAAATTTGTCCTGCAGTGCTTCTTTGCTGGCAGGCTGAAAGTTTTTCAGCTTGATTAATGTCTCGGTGCAGTAGTTGCATTGGCCAGCCTGGTCAAAAGTGATCTCTGAAGCACTTTCATCCATTACACAGCGGGTGCATTCTTGTAATGGTCTAGTCATAAAGCGTTTCCTGCAAACAGTTTTTTGATCTGGGCGTATTCCGGGTAAGTAATCAGCACTGCACGATGTGGCCCATAAAATACAAACATACTGCCCGCTGCCGCAGCAGATGCGCCGTTGTCAAAAGCTTGTTGCATGTCATCCAGGCTTTGCGCTCCGCCACAAGCCACTAGGGGCACGCTGCTGATTTGGGAAAGGTGTTGCAGTCGTTCAATATTGTAGCCAGTGAACATGCCGTCACGCTCAACATCGTTGATCAGAATCTCACCAACACCTGCGGCGATGAGCTGTTTGAGATGTGTTTCAGGTTCAAGTGCTGTCAGGCGTTGACGGCTGGCGTCATAGACACGCTCATGGCCCCAAAAGTTACGTTTAATGTCGATGGCGCCAACTACACTTTGCGCACCCAATTCACAAACTAGCTGTTGAATCAATTGCGGATCGTGTATGAACGCACTGTTCACAGCAATTTTTTCAACGCCGAGTGCGACCAGTTTTTTTGCCTGCGCCAGAGTTTTTACACCGCCACCATAGCAAAGTGGCATAAAGCACTCACCTGCGATGCGTTCAATCAAGTCGTAATCAGGTTCAAGATTTAAACGGGAGGCACGAATATCCAGGAATATCAATTCATCGACATATTTATCATTAAATATCCGCACCGCATTGATCGGGTCGCCCACATATTTGGGATGGCCAAATTGCCTGGTTTTAACCAGCCCGCCATCCTGTAATAGCAGGCAAGGGATGACACGGTTAAACAAGCCGTTCATAACGCGACAAACTTTCTGAACAGGTTCATCCCGAACATATGGCTTTTTTCAGGGTGAAATTGCACCCCCATAATATTATTGACTTCAAATGCAGCGACAAAGTCATGGCTGTAATGGCAATAAGCTGCCACATCGTGATGACTGTCGGCTTGCACATAATAGCTGTGTACAAAATAAAAACGCGCTGGTTCCGGTGTAGCAGAGTCAAATAATTTTCGATCTGGTTGGGCAGCGATATGGTTCCAGCCCATGTGCGGAATCTTGAGGTTATCAACAGGTAAAAACTTGCGCGTATCAGCAGACACCCATCCCAGGCCAGGTAAACTGCCTTCTTCGCTTCCTCTGGTCATCATCTGCATGCCGAGGCAAATTCCCATGACCGGTTTCTGTTGTTCTAATACCTGCGCATTGAGCAGTTCAATTAAACCGGAAGCCTTTAAATTGGCCATGCCACGGTCAAAGTGCCCTACACCAGGCAAAATCAGCTTGTCAGCTGCCTCGATTTCTTCAGGCTTGCTGGTAATAATGACCTGGCTACGCAGTTTGCGTAACATATTAAATACGGAGCCAACATTGCCCATACCGTAATCTATGATGGCTATCAAACGAAATCCCTATACATTTATCAAGTGCTCCCTGGCAAAGTGCTGGTAGTTCTCTTTCCAGCCACTTGCCCATATCTTTTCAGCCTGGGCCGGGGCGACAAGCCCTTGATCCGGCTGTCGTATTTTTGAAAGCAGGTCTTCTTTATCAGTAAACGACTCAAAAGGATGATGCGGAAAGTAGAATCTGGATTTTGCTGTATCCCAGATCAATACGCGGTCTACCAATCCAACAGCCTCAAACAGGCCGGTTGAAACTTCATTAATGACTACATGTGCGCTTCTAAACGAATCGTAGATATCCAGACGCGAGTCTATTGTGAGTTTATCCAGGCTAGTCGATGACAATATTTCAGCCAGCTTCTGCCGTTCTAAGGGGTGCGGTCTGAAAACGACTTTGAATGCGGGCAGGTTTTTGGATAAAAAAACCGCGAGCTCAAGGTACATTCCAGTCTCGACCCCATCACCCAGCACCAGGATTTCATTTTTATTCATTTGCCCGACAGAGGTTACGGCAAGTCTTTCTGATCTGTGCGGATTGCCTATCACTGTCTTTTCAACAGGCAGGTTGATATATTGATGCCACCATTCCCCATAACTTAACAGGGCGTTTGGCAATAGCGACTGATAGTCCCTGTCAGTGATCAGTCTGGCAGCATGGTTATAGGCATCGTGTCCGGCATTGATGGCACCATGCTGGTATTCAGCCACGTAAATGCCCATTTCCCTTGCTGTATGGTTAATGACACCGGAATGGCCATAACAAGCTTCCTCCTTTACCAGCAAGGTCGGTTTCAGCTTACCCAAGAGTTTTTGGTAAAACTGTTTTCTGACAGGCAAAATGGCGATTTTTTTCGATAATCTGCGTTGTACCAGCTGATAAACGTTTTCTGGCAACATGATGCCAAGTTGATGCTTGAGATTCAATGTAAATATATCAAGCAACTGTTTTGCCAGCGACACATGCTTGTGCGTCACTTTCAAGTTTGAATATATGGACACTTTTACCTGGGTCGGTGTGTGGTACATCACCTTGTTGTTCGCCCTGTTTTCGGGCCAGTTCCAGTTGAATAAATCTTCAATCACCAGCGTACTTTCATGATGTTGCAATGCAAAATAATCGCTAAGCCGATTAAACAGCTGGCCATTTTTTGTGATCAGGCCAGCACCGGTTGCCATCAACAGGATAGGGCTGGGTTTAGAAGGGGATGTCAGGTTGTGCCACGCGGCTTTCAGTAGTGCGCTCATGGCTTTTGTCCGGCTCTGTACGTGTGGCGACAGGTTGATCAAAGCAGCGGTTTTATATACCTGTTCGGAAATCACCCATTGGATGACTTCCTGGCGAACTAGCGGCCATAATAAAAGCCCGGTCTGAGGGCACTTGACATCAAGCAAGGTCGAGTCATTCTCGACTTCAAGAATATCTTGCAAACTTATCATGGCTGATTAGATAAGATCCCAGCTTAGCGGAGTCCCTCTTGGACAGTCTTTGGTTAATGTCTTGCCTAAAAATACAGATAAATATTTTGGTGCCAGGCCCAGCCCCGGCCTGATAGCTCTTAAATTCGTTGGGGAAAGCACATCACCAGCTTTCATGTCTTCCACAATATAAAGTGTACGGCGGAATTGCAGCGATTTTTTTTCTGCATGCGTGACGCCATAACTGACTTTGCCAAGGGCTTGCCAGGCGCGTTTAGTTTCGACCACTAATTGCGCCATTTCAGCCGGTTCCATCGAGAAAGCGCTGTCGACCCCGCCTTCTGAGCGGTCGAGCGTAAAATGCTTCTCAACTACCGTGGCACCGAGGGCGACACTGGCCACTGATACACCGACACCCATGGTATGGTCTGACAGCCCGATTTCACAATCGAACAGTGTTCTGAGATGTGGAATGGTAAGAATGTTGGTGTTCTCAGGTGTGGCAGGATAAGTACTGGTGCACTTCAATAAGATCAATTGCTCGCAGCCAGACTCTCGTGCTGCGCGCACCGTGTCGTCTAACTCGGCAATCGAGGCCATGCCTGTCGAGATGATCAACGGTTTTCCGGTCGCTGCCACTTTGCGGATTAAGGGCAGGTCAGTATTTTCGAATGAAGCAATTTTGTAGCAGGGCACATTGAGTGATTCGAGGAAATCTACAGAGGTCTCGTCAAACGGTGTGCTAAAGGCAAGCATGCCCAGCTCGGCTGCTTTGTCAAAAATAGGCTTGTGCCATTCCCACGGCGTATAAGCTTCACCATAAAGCTTGTATAAGGATGTGCCATTCCATAAGCTGCCAGCATCCGCAATATGAAATTCTCTTTCATCTAAATCCAGCGTCATGGTGTCAGGCGTGTAAGTCTGGATTTTAAGCGCATGTGCCCCGGTTTTTGCGGCGGCTTCAACGATCTGAAGGGCGCGATCCAAAGACTGGTTATGATTGCCTGACATTTCTGCAATCACAAATGGGGCGTGCCCGGCTCCAATAGCGTGATGGCCGATCGAAATAGCTTGTTTCATGTTTTAAAGTACTTTCTCATAGCTTCTGGAGACAGGCTTGTAACCAGCTTGCGTAAAAAATCGCTGTGAAATGCTGTTCTCTTCAATGACGTTGGCCTTGATCACTGAAATATTTTTCTTGTTTGCCTTCAACCATTGCTCAGCGCTGCTCAGGAGTGATTGCCCCAAGCCTTTATGATGATTTTCTTGTATTAAATAAATGGAAACTTCGGCTGAGTCTCCATCAATATCGAATCTTACAACACCGACCGGCTTTTCTTTCAGCTCACCAATCAGTAATAGCCTTTGCGGGTTAGAAAGTGTACTTCTAAACCATTGTGTATGCTGCTCCAGGGTAATCGCTTGTTGGTTAAAAGAAACTGCTCTGATTGTTGGATGGTTTCTCCACTCGTACAAATCCTGCTCATCTGCAATCGTCGCAAGACGCATATCCAAATGTGTCGCTGTGAGTAAAATGCGTGCTACTTTTGTTGCGCCTGCCCCATCTACCAGTGCGGCTGAGTTGACTGAAAGCAGGTGACGCAGCGCCTGGTTTTCTATTAAGGCTTCCACATGTTTTTGTATTTTAAGTGGTGTCACATCATGACTGTCAAACGAATAAATCATACCGGTTTGAGACAGATCATTTAATTGGCTGACTTGGTGCTCTGCAATTGCGATACTGATCGTTGGCAACTTCAGACATGCACGCTCCCATACTGCACCACCACCTGCACCAATCGACAGGTCAGCCTTAAGCATTAATTCTGCCATGTGACTGGTCTGTATGTGCAGATTAAAGCCGTGAGCGGCGCATGATGCGATTAAAGCTTCGCGCGCAGGATGCTGAGCACCAATGACAACATCTACCGTTAAATCTGCATCACGTATGTTTGCTAATGCCAAGACCGCTTTACTGGTGAAGTCGAACTGATCGACACCACCAAAAAAAACCAATATGGATTTTACGCTATCACTGCGAATGCCTGCTTGCATTCTGCATGTTTTAAACTCATTTCTTAGCAGTGCATATTCAGGGCCTATCAGCATGCGGCAATCTTTAGGTACCAAATGCTGATACCTGTGGTGTTGATCTAGATGGAAATTCTGGTCAAACAAGAGATTGCACGCATGTTCCCGGTCTGCGAGGTCATCAATGACCATGATTTTATGGGTCACGGGTCGCATCGCTGCTTCCCAAGTCTTGTCCAGCGCGTAATGATCTACAATAATCCAGTCGAAATGATCACCTTGAATGACATTTAAAGTAGCCGAGGCGTCTGCAGATTGCGAGATATCAAGCCAATGAGAGTGAGGTAATAGCGCGTCGTCTTTTTCTGAGCTCTCTGGAATCTCGTCCAATAGCGAGACAGTAAAGCCTTTGTCCAGCAACATGCTTTGCAGATCGTCTGGCAAGCGCCGGCATACAAAATGTACAGCAGCACCTTGCGCATGCAGCTCTTCAGCCAATGTGCTGCAGCGCATGACATGCCCGGTGCCTATCTCGGCAGATGCATCGGTACGAAACAGGATCTTCACTTAGGGGTAGCTCACAAAGTTTTCTCTGATAGCAATACCTGCTGCTTTCATTGCCTGTTTTGCTCCAGCGGGTGTCTGTTCAGTGAAATGAAAAATGCTGGCAGCAGCCACAGCTGAAGCACCTGCCTGCGTGACGATATCAATCATATGCTGATAATTGCCAGCACCGCCGGATGCGATCACAGGCACATTGACCGCCCGTGTCACCTGTTCGGTGAGCGCCAGGTCATACCCTTGCATTGTGCCATCCCTGTCAATCGAGGTAAGCAGTATCTCACCTGCGCCACGATCAACCAGTTCACGCGCCCAGGTCACCGGGTCTTTGCCTGTATCAATGGAGCCGGCATGGCTAAAACATTTGTAAACGCCATTCGCATCAAGTTTGACATCGATGCTTGCGACCACGCATTGTGCACCAAACTTTCCTGCAACTTGATCAATCAGGCTGGGGTCTGTATAAGCGCTTGTATTCATTGAAACTTTATCAGCCCCCGCATGCAGTAAGTGCAGTACTTCATCCAGCCGCGTGATTCCTCCGCCAACTGTCAGGGGTACAAAACATTCTTCAGCAAAATCTGCTACTGACTCGTGGTCAGGCGCATTTTTCTCATGGGATGCGGTGATGTCCACCACAATCAGCTCATCCACATCTCTGGAGTTGTAAACTTTGATAGCCGGTAATACCGAACCCACCCGGCGCCAGCTATCGAAGCCAACGCCTTTTACCAGGCCAAAATCCTTCCATAGCAAGGTTGGGATGACTCTTACTTTTAACATGATGCATACGCCATAAAGTTTTTAAGCAATTGCCTGCCAGCCTTGGAACTCTTTTCAGGATGAAACTGGCAGCCAAATACATTGTTTTTGGCGACGATGGCTGTCAGGTCGCTGCCATATTGCGTTGTCGCCAACAAATCTTCAGCATGTTTGGTTTCAAAAGCATAGCTATGCACAAAGTAAAAGTCTGAGCTATCCGGAATATGCTGGAGTAATGCATGCTTCGCATCATGATAGTGCACTTCATTCCAACCCATATGAGGCACGCGTTGATCACAGCCCAGCTGATCAATTCTTTTTACTGAGCCTGCAATGAAGCCCAATCCTGGCGTTTCTACCCCTTCATCGCCACTATCTGCCAGCATCTGCATGCCCAGGCAAATTCCCAGCAAAGGTTTTTTTTGTTGCAATACCGTTTCTTGCAAGGCTTCAACCCAGCCCCCTTTATTCAGGTGCGACATTCCTTCAGGGAAAGCCCCCACGCCAGGCAAAACAATTCTATTCACTTCGTATAAGGTAGATGGGTGATTTGCAATGACTACGTCTGCACCAGCCTCCTCAAAAGAGCGGCGTACGGAACCTAAATTGCCCATCCCGTAATTTATAATCGCGACTTTCATGCGTTGTCGTAATTGATTTTCTCAAGGTTGCCATATTTGTCTTTAATCAAGCTGCCTGAAGCATCTTTCTTAAAAATCTTTTTGTTTGTGAACTTGTCACAAATTTTGATGAATTCATCGACCGACATATCCAATGGTTCCAGAATTTTCTCAATCGGCTTGCCGAGGTATGTCCATGGGAATTTACCGTCCCGAGTTTTCACAATCTCAATTGCATCCTGGCGGGTGATCCGGTTGCGCCTCACATGCAGGCAGGCAATGTCGGTTGCGCGTGAAAAACCGAATTTCAGGTATTTAAAATAGTCATGGATACCGGTTTGGTGATTATCTAAATTCTCGTAATTAACCATACTGCCTTCAACCGGCTGATCAAAAGTGACGAATCCATTGGCCTGGGCAATCAATGCGTTGGATAACCCATCCCACGGTAAATAGTGCCCGAGGAACAACCCGGTCACGCCCACGCGTTGCAATTCTTCATCACTAGGATATTGATAGGGCAGTAGGTGTCTTGCTTCAATGCCATAGCTTTCAGTCAGATCGGCCACACGCATGCCAAGCAGGCCGCCAAACTCCTCAAGCCAGCGTCTGGTCAAGGTATTGTTATCCGATGCTGCGGCAGGGCCACCGTATTCATTTTGAGGGTTTTCTCCCCAGACAATGAATGGCACGTTGTATTGAACGGCTGCGCGAACTGGAATGGTGAAAATACCTACATGCTCAGGCCAGGAGATATCGCCCACTTCAACCAGCCCGATTTTATTCAGTTTCGCCCTGACCAGCGGGTTAGGGGAGAACTCCACATAATCTACGCCGAGTTTTTTTATGTTCTCTATGTTTTTTCGACCGATCTCTGACAGGTCACAGGTGGTAGAGGTCACGCACAATGGGTTAAGCCCCAATTGAAGCATGCGGATAACCTGATAAGTGCTGTCTTTGCCACCGCTCACCGGCACGATACAATCCCAGTTAGTACCATTCTTGCGGTATTTCTCGAGTACTGTCAGTAGTTCCTGGTGCCTTTGGTCCCAGTCAACTTCTTTTCTTTTTTCAATTGAGCGACATGCATTACATATACCTTCTTCATCAATATGAAGGTCCGGCTTAGTGTGCGGCATCACGCAACGTACGCAGTATTTCAGCATATCAACCCTTTTTTTCCATCAAAAACCAAGTGATATCATCTTGCGGGAAGGATGGGTCACGTTTATACGAGAATCCGTAATCAATGAGTTTAAGGTCACTAAAAGTGTCTAGCATCTCCCCCGCAAAATCACGCTTGAACAGACGGTCTGTATGGCCTCTGTAGTTAATGCTCACGGGTGATGGGTTGTAATACTCGCATACCAGTATGTATCTGTTTGAAGCGTCATATAGCTTTTGATAGACCTTGCTTAACATCTCTGGATTAATATGGATAAGCACACCTTTAATCAAAGCAAGGTCAAATTTTTGCGTTGCCGGATATTCAAATATAGATCCTTCAAACACATTTGATTCGCCTATCACTTGCGAAAGCTCTTTAGCAGCATCCGGATTAATTTCAATCGCATTCAGCTGTGTTTTGGGGTAGAGCAGCTTGAGCGCCCGTAAATTCATGCCAATATTGGCACCAAATTCGATACAGGTGCCGATGTCGGCTACTCTTGCAAGTGCATTACTAAAGAATTTCAGATTAGACGCCAGTAACATTTCTCCCTGGTTACGAGATATGTAATCGGAGCCGAAGCTGCCAGCCCAGAACGCTTCTTGCTCTGTCGAAAATTTTTCGTTTTCTTTCATTTAAATATCGTTATCCCTAATTTAGCTTAATGGAGTTGAATGTACCGATTCAGGTTTTTTGTATTTTTGTAACCTGATTTAATTTGTTGATTAAATCCTGATCAGTCTTATATTTTAAAACTAGATGTGCATTTAATGCCGCTAATTCTTTATTTTTATCTAATATACTGAAAACGTTCTCAAGGGTTGCTTCCTTGTTTTCAGAGTCGAGCTGCTCAAATAGTTTTTCAAAAAGCTCAAGATCTTCCGGGTAGTCCAGCGTCAATCTGTAATCCCTGACCAGTTGCTCAGGTAAATCAACCAATTCTACTTTAAAAATATCCGGATTATTTTGCATATACCAGGTCATGTATTCCGAGTATTGCGCGCTGCCTAAATAGCTTATGACTCGCCTCAGTGCTTCCGTATTATAAATCTCGCACGCTGTACCCACGGCAAAATTTTTGGCAGCCGTATAGTCGGCACCGGTCTGGAAGTGCTGTGTTAGCAAGTATTCTGCGATTTCTGAAGAGACAACAGGGCAATCTGCGGTCACCCTTACGATGACATCAATATCATAAAGGTCGCATGCACCTAGATACCTGTGTATGACATCGTCAGGATCTCCTTGCCAGAATTTAACTTTCTGACCGAGAGTGTAGTTGGAAAGGACGTTATCTTCTTCAATCGTCGATGTGGCGAGTATGACTTCCTGAACATCTTTTATCCGTGAGACATTTTTTAAACAGCGTTCTACCGAAGGAGTGCCATGAATCGGCAAGATGGCTTTATCTTTCAAGCGCGTAGATTTCATTCTGCAAGCGACTATAGCCGCAACTTTTGCCGGTTTAAAATTAGATGACTGAATGACATCTCCAGCCTCTAAATTCAAACTTGTCACTTTTTTATCAAATTGGATATCTGTGATTTGTTTAAATGTGATACCGGTCAAAGGCGTCCGTCTGAAAATAATATCCGCTTTGGATAAAAGACTACCAGCTGCCAAATCGTGTTTCAAAACAGGGATCTGAACTGTCTTTTTAAGATAGTTTTCTTCAGTTTCACTGATAAATAAACCGTGCAAGATACTTTCAGACGAAGTAAGTCTATCAGCTAGCGTTTGCATTTCTGCTAAATGCAGAGCAGAGAATTTATCATATTTAGCGCTGCTTCTATCCAGGGTAATGTGCTTCTCAATGATGGAGCATCCTGAAGAAATGCCTAATAGCGGTAAAATCGTAGCCCACTCACTTTCAGCATCGACATGATCTGCAAGGCAAATCCTGTATTGAGGAAAGGCCGCTTTGATGATGGATATTTTTTGTAATCCCGAGTCTTCTATTTTAGTTGGATATGCCTGATATCCGATTTGAAGCACAATCTCTGCATCTGGGGCAATTAAATTAAATTGTTCGATGATTGATTCAATTTGAGAGATTTCAAAGCCTGAAATATTTAATATCAGTAACTTACCTGAAAGGTTAATCCCTTGAATGGATGAAATCACTTCCTGATTATCTAATACTGATGCCTGCAGCTTGATACCTCTTAGCAGTTCAGTATTGTTCGCAAAGATCTCTACGCCATAGGTGTCAAAAATGTCTAATAAAATCCCTGTGAAGTATTTGCTTGATAGTTGAATGAGATCGCGCCACTTTTCAGCTGTCAGTAATAGCTCTTGATAAACGTTGTACCATTCGTAATCTGATGTCGCTATTCTGTCAGGATGGAATGGTTGAAATTTTATGTATTTTTCATCGTATTTAACATTACCGAATTCGTGAATGGTTTTTTCCAATAATGCATAATCTCCGCCATGTGCATTTGCACATTCAAAAATCAGAGGTAGTGTTTTTTTGTTCATATATTTTCTATTTAAAAACGCTAGAGCAGATTGAGCTTTAATACAGGTTGTTTTTAAGGAAAGACACGATTAACTCTTGGTCATCATGTGACAAATCAAAAAATAGAGGAATGCTAATTGCTTGATGAAAGTATTCTTCAGCATTGGGGAAGTCTCCCCACTTAAAACCTAACGCTTGATAATAGGGTTGTGTATGTACTGGTATGTAATGTACCTGAACCCAGATATCAGCTTGTCTAAAAGCATCGAACATGTTCTTTCTTTTGTTCTTTTCGACTCTTATAGGATAAAGGTGCCAGGAAGAGTTCTCTGATTGCGCAGGCCTGGTCACTGGAAGGCCTTCAATAAGCGTGTGGTAATGCCGAGCAAGCTCTCTTCTCTTTAATACAAACTCTGTAAGTCTTTGCAGCTGGCTATATCCTAGAGCCGCCTGTAGATTTGTCATCCTGTAATTAAAACCAAGTTCTAACTGCTGATATTCCCAAGCACCTTCTGCCGGTTTAATTAAATGCTCTTTTCTTTGGGCGATCCCATGGCTTCGCAAGCGTGCCAGGCGGTCAGCCAGTTCTGGTTGATTAGTGAGAGCCATGCCGCCTTCAGCGGTCGTTATGATTTTGACTGGGTGAAAGCTGAAAACGGTAATGTCGCTATACTCGCTAGCGCCGACAGGTTTACCTTCATATTGCGCACCAATTGCATGAGATGCATCTTCAATAATACGAAAGCCATATTTTTTTGATAATGCATGGATTGCTTTCATATCGCAAGGCAGACCGGAAAAGTGTACCGGGATGACCACTTTAGGTAATTTGCCAGTTTTCTCAGCAGCCTCAAGTTTAGCTTGAAGCGCACTGACGCTCATGTTGAGCGTGATCGGGTCAATATCGACAAAATCGACATCAGCCTCGCAGTATCTTGCGCAGTTTGCACTAGCAACAAACGTATTTGGACTTGTCCATACGATATCTCCGGCTTTGACATCCAGTGCCAGGCAGGAAATATGTAGTGCTGCTGTAGCATTGCTGACTGCAATTGCATATTTAGCCTGGCAATGATTCGCCACTGCTGCTTCAAAATGAGCAATTCCAGGTCCTTGAGTTAGCCATTCGGAGCGAAGCACCTCTACGACAGCAGAGATGTCTTCTTCACTGATATTTTGTCGGCCATATGGAATCATAAGTATCTCTAGATTTCTGCTTGTGTTTTAAGATTATTTTTAGTTTCTGGCTTGATTATGTTTAGTAACTCTTTAGTAAGCCATTGATGAGCATTCTTGGTAATGTGATATCCATCATCCAGAAGAAGATCGGGTCTTTTGAATGTTTCATTGTAAAAGTTTAAAACTATAGCATTGTTATTCTCGGCAATAACGTTCAGGCAATTGTTGTAGTCTTTAATGATTTTTTCAATCTCAAAATTCCTTGTTTGCAGTTGCTTCCCTGGATGAGGAATATTGACGAAAACTATTTTACAAGAGGTTTTCTCAACAAATTTCTCCAGATTCTCTTTCCACGAATCTATAGGAACAAATTGAATCAGTTTCCGTTGAGTGAATAAATACCTATTCCTGGAATGATATGAAATGATTAATTTCCCCAGAATTCTCAGCAATTTAACCGACATCATCGCGCGGATTAAGAGTCGCTGGTAACGACCAAACAGTCTAGGCATGCAATCGACAATCCCTAGGAAATATACAATCAAATCTGGCTTTATCGAATCTAGCGTTTCACATAAAAAGTTTGTTGAGACTGCATTCTGAGAGGAGTTTGCTCTGCAAGAAGCATTCAAGACGAAATAGTTATAGCCATCGTTATTCAACTCTTGCTGGAGAAGGTAGGCATATATATCTTCATGTTTGATATCTTGGTCTGGCCTGACCATAGAGAGCGAGTCCCCTATGATAAGTACTTTATTCATGATTAACCCTCGCCGGAACAAAGTAAAGCCATTTCATCGGATAAACATGGGATGAAAACAACCAGGTAAAAACAAACATTAATACAGAGGATATTAAGGCTGCCTGAGCTGCACCTATCAAACCATTTACGTTAATCAACACATACAGCAATACGCAATGTATCAGGCTTACTGTCAACGTTATGATTGATAATAGGTGCGTTTTTCCAACGAACACAATATAAAGTCCAACCAAATAATACAGTCCTGAAAACATGCCCGCATAGACTAACCATGGTACATAGGTAATAGATGCATTGAACTTGTCACCGACGATAAATGGTAATACAAGAGGCAATGCAAAAATGTAGATGCTGCTTATCAGAAACAAAAAACCAAAAATTAAATATGTTTTTTTAACGATACCCAATTTTTCTGTTTCATTATTCGTTTGTAATTGTCTCATTAGCTCAGGTGAGTAAGACTTAAGCAGTCCGTCAACAATAAAATTAATAATCAATGATACTTGAAGCGCCACTGTGAAAATTCCAACCTGACTCGTATCCAAAAGTTTCGCTATAAAAAATCTGTCAGACATCGCCATTACTAACCCGCCAATCACATGGGGAATGAGAGGTACGCCAAAAAGCAATGCTTTCTTGGTATATAAGCGATCACCCTGCCAGATGATGGCTTTGTCATTGTGCATTGACAATAATGCTAGAAAACAAAAAAACAATGATGACAGTACTATGCCAAGGGCGCGTCCCTCCCAACCCAGGAACAACCAAAATACTAATGCAAGTGAAAGTGAAATATTAAAAACAGTTTGCGAAACCTGCGCAACACTGTAATGCAAAGCTTTCTCTTTAACTTGCCATAAGGTTAATCTGATGTTGATAATGAATTGTGCTGCCGAAGCAACGGTTGCTATTAATAGCCAGTTTTTCGGGATATGAAAAAAGTGTGATATTTGGTTGGAAAACAAATAGGCGACTAAAAGGGTTAGGGATGTGCTACCAATTAAAATCTGTACGCATGAGCCAACAAAGCGCGGATGGTCGATAGATTTGTTGAAAAAATTGACACTCACCGCACCATGAATACTTAAGCCTGTAAATGCTCCCAAAATTGAAATCAAAAGGCTAATTAATGTGACTAATCCATACTCCTCGGGTGTAAACACACGTGTCAATACTGGCAAAAGCAAGAATGGAATTGCACCATTGAGCACATTTGCTAGTGTATAAATTGCCGTGTTGCCAAATACACGCGACCTGAACAAGGTTTTAAGCATTTAAAACTGGTAATGCTTTTAATAGCGCATTGGCAATGGTGTTCTGAGTGTCACTGTCCAGATCTGGCGACATTGGCAGGCTCATCACTTGCTGGGCCACTTTATTCGCCACTGGCGTAGGCTCTTGAGAGCACAGGTTTTTATAGGCGGGCTGTTCGTTTAGGGGAATAGGGTAATGCACGGCGGTTGGTATGCCTTGTTCGTTCAGCGTTGCCTGCAGTTGCTCCCTTGCATCTGTAAACACAGTGTATTGCGCATAAACAGTGGTGCGGTCAGGGCGCTGGGTGACCAGGCGGACTTTGTCACTTAAGAGTTCATTGTAACGTTGGCCTATTTGTTGGCGTTGCTCGATCTCCCAATCAAATCGCTCCAGTTTTGCGAGGACTATCGCACATTGCAACGTATCCATTCTGCCGCCCACACCGACTCTGGTATGCACGTAGCGTTTGGATTGGCCGTGTACGCGGATTTCACGCATGGCCTGGGCAAGTGCATCATCATTGGTGAAAATCGCGCCACCGTCACCGTAGCAGCCCAATGGTTTGCTCGGGAAGAAGCTGGTGCAACCTATGGTTGATAGATTACCGCTTTTTCTTCCTTTGTATGTAGCGCCGAAACTTTGTGCGGCGTCTTCAATGACAGGTAGTTGATATCTTTCGGCAATCTGATTGATCTCATCCATATCTGCTGGTTGCCCATACAGGGAAACTGGCATGATGGCTTTGGTTTTTGGCGTGATGCGGGCTTCAATAAGGGATGCGTTTATATTGCAGGTGTCTGGTTCGATATCGACGAAAACGGGTATGGCGCCAAGCAACACGATGACTTCTGCGGTTGCTACAAACGTGAATGGGGTGGTGATGATTTCATCACCTGGCTGAATATTCAATGCCATCAGGCTGATCAACAACGCTTCTGTGCCAGAAGCGACAGTAATGCAGTGTTTGGCCCCTGTGAATGCTTCCAGCTTTTCTTCCAGCTCGCGGACTTCCGGGCCCATGATGTATTGACCATGCTCGAGAACACGGTTGATCCTTGCCTGGATTTGAGTTTCCAGCGCGCGATATTGTGTTTTGAGATCAATAAACGGAATGGTCATTTTTCAGTACATTCAAGGTTGTTGCCGTTGAGCTTGTATCGCTCACCGGTATGGGGGCAGGTGTATTCGCTATGGCCGGACATGGGCAGGGGAATGCGTTCGCCATGTTTGCTCATCCAGCCGATTTGTTTGGCGGGGACGCCTACCATCAATGCATAATCCGCGACATTATCTTTAATGACAGCACCCGCGCCTATGAATGCGTAAGCGCCTATGGTGGCGCCACAAACAATAGTCGCGTTTGCACCTATGGTTGCGCCACGTTTGACCAAAGTGTTGCGGTATTCATCTTTTCTGGAAATAAATGAGCGTGGGTTGTAGACATTGGTGAAGACCATGCTTGGGCCACAAAATACGTCATCTTCCAGCGTGACATTATCGTATACCGAGACGTTATTCTGGATTTTGACATTGTTGCCAATGACTACTTTATTGCCGACAAAGACGTTTTGGCCTAATGAGCAGTGACTGCCAATCTGAGCCTGGCTACAAATATGCACCCAGTGCCAGATGGACGTGCCTTCACCTATGCTGGCACCTTCATCAACAATGGCTGTTGCATGAATAGAAACGGCCATGGTTTAGTAATCCAGAGGGAAGCCGACACGTTTGCCGTCACGGGCTGAAAGGTAAGTAGCAATCAACACTTCAAGCGATTGCAACCCAGCTCTGCCATCGGTTTCCGGCGCTGCTTCACCGCGCATGACTTTGACGACATTCTCGTAATACATAGGATGACCTAGGCCGTACACTGACGTGGTTTGATAGTTGCTGTCATGGGTTTTTGCATCTTCAGGATCAGGTTCGGCAAACTCCCAATGCTGGATTTCATTGACTGCAACGCCACCCACACGGACGGTACCTTTTTCACCCAGAATGGTGATCGAACCTTCAAAGTTCTTAGGATAGGTGAGCATGGTCACATTCATCGACCCCATCGCGCCTGAGCGCCATTTCAGGCTGAGCACGCCAGTGTCTTCTGCATCAATCTTTCTTTCAAGGGTTGCCGTGTACGCATGCAGGCTTTCGAGCGGGCCAATCAGCCATTGCAATAAGTCGACATAATGGCTGGCCTGGTTCATAAAAGCACCGCCATCAGATTCCCATTTGCCACGCCAGCCGCCTTGGTCATAATAAGATTGCGGACGTGTCCAGAACACATTGACATTCACCATGTAGATTTTGCCAAAACGCTGCTTTTCTAATGCTTTTTTCAATAGCTGCAAGGTCGCATTGCGTCGGTTCTGTTTGACAACAAACAGGCGAACGCCAGCTTCATCGCAGGCTCTGACCATGCGCTTGCCGTCTTCCCAGCGGGTAGCCATGGGTTTTTCGGTAATGACATGTTTGCCTGCTGCTGCGCATATGACCGCCTGGTCAGCATGCAAACCGCTAGGCGTAGTCAATATAACGATATCCGCCGTTGTAGTTGCTAACATGGCGTGCAAGTTGAGATGAGGGTTCGCACCTGTTTGCTTAGCTGCAGCTTTGAGTGCAACCGGGTCAATGTCGCATATGTCCACTAATTCAGCTTGGGCTGACAATTGCTTGATGGAATCAAAGTGGTTTTTTGAAATGCGGCCACAGCCAACTAAAGCAAAACGGATTTTTCTATCAATGATGGGAGTATGCATATTGGCTTTAACTATAGTCTGAAGAGAGTGAAGCCTGAGCGCTGGCTCAGTTCCTTCGAATAAAGTCCTTTAATATCACCTAACACCGGATTATCCTGTCTGCACAGGTTTCTTAATTGAGCGGGCTCAAGTTTACGGTACTCGTTGTGGCCGACCGCTACAATCACGCTGTCGACATCCTTGAGCTCATCGTACGCGGTTAGCTGAATGCCATATTCATGGGTTACTTCTTGAGCGTCTGCCCATGGATCAGTCACAATGACTTCAACGCCCCATGATTCCAGTTCCCTGATCAGGTCAATCACTTTGCTATTGCGGATATCCGGGCAATTTTCTTTAAATGTAATGCCTAATACTGCTATTTTACTTTTTGAAACGTCAATGCCATTCTTTACCATCAGTTTGATGACATTTCTGGCAGCATATCTTGCCATATTGTCATTGATTCTTCTGCCCGCAAGAATGACTTGCGGGTTATAACCAATTTGCTCGGCTTTGTGCGTGAGATAATAAGGGTCAACACCAATACAGTGTCCGCCAACCATACCGGGTTTAAAAGGCAAGAAATTCCATTTGCTGCCTGCAGCCTCAAGCACTTCTAAGGTATCTATTTCCAGGCGATTAAAAATGACTGATAACTCGTTGACCAGCGCGATATTTAAGTCGCGTTGTGTATTTTCAATCACTTTGGCCGCTTCAGCTACTTTAATAGAGGTAGCAGGGTAGGTGCCAGCGGTAATAATCGAGCGATAAAGCGCATCGACCTTTTCTGATATCTCTGGCGTTGAGCCACTGGTGATTTTTTTGATTTTTGTAAGGGTATTAACCTTGTCGCCCGGGTTAATACGTTCAGGGCTGTAACCACAGTAAAAGTCCTGGTTAAAAGTTAACCCGGAAAATCTTTCCAAAATGGGCACGCAGACTTCTTCGGTACATCCAGGATAAACAGTAGATTCGTAAATAACGATACTGCCTTTGGATAAAGCTTTTGCTACCGTCTCGCTGGCTTTCTCAAGCGGCCTCAGGTCTGGCCGATTTGCACTGTCAATCGGTGTGGGGACAGTGACGATGAAAATCGAGCATTCTTTCAGCCTGGACTGATCGGTCGTGTACTCAAGCAGCGTGGCTTCTTTTAATTGGTCAGGGGAAACTTCAAGCGTGCTGTCTTTTGCGTTGCTTAATTCATCCACTCTATGAGAGTTAATATCAAAACCCACCACAGGACGTAATTTACCAAACTCAACCGCCAGTGGAAGGCCGACATACCCCAGCCCAATGATTGCTATTTTGTTCATTTTAATAATTATTAATGGAGAATCTGTTAAGGATTGATATCTGAACTTAACCAAATGCCTGATAGCTGGAATTATACATAAGGTTGATGCCACTTCATGTAAATAACTTTACACTGCCAGCAGTTTGCTAACTCGCCTGGCTTTTATTCAGCATCGCCTTGATATTCGCCATCTTGCTTTTGCCATAATCTTTGCTGGCTGGTTCGCCGTTGCTATTAAACGGATTGCCGAAGTGTTTGACGTCGTCCTTAGGCAGCTCTGCGATAAAACGGCTAGGTTCGCAGGCTTGCATTTCGCCGGCGCGTTTACGTTTTTTGCACCAGGTGATATTCAGGGATTTTTGTGCCCGGGTGATGCCTACGTACATGAGTCGGCGTTCTTCTTCGATCTGGTCGTTATCGATCGATTCACGGTGCGGCAAGATGCCGTCTTCGCAGCCGATCAGGAATACGTGGCCGTATTCAAGACCTTTTGAGGCGTGCAGGGTGGAGAGTTTGACTGCGTCCTGTTCTTCGCCATCTTTACCTTCCAGCATGGTGATGAGGGCGACCAATTGCGTGAGCTCCAGCAGGTTTTTGCCGGGAGACTCGTTGCCGAATTCAGTCGAGGCTTCGCCTTTTTTGCTGAGCCAGGAGACGAACTCGAGGACGTTGCTCCAGCGTGATTCTGCCGCGCGTGCTTCTTCGCCGTCGTACAGATAGGTTTCGTACTGGATGGCGTTCAGCAGGTCGTTCAGCACTTCATTGGCCGGATCTTTGGTGGCACGGCCTTGCAGGTTTTGGATATAACGGCAAAAAGTGAGCAGGTCGTCCAGTTGTTTGGCGCCGACATCGTGCTGGAAGCCCCCTTCAAAGGCAGCTGCGAACAATGACAGTTTGTGCGCGCTGGCGTATTCGCCCAGTCTTTCAAGGGTGGTGTTGCCTATGCCTTTTTTCGGCGTGGTGGCGGCGCGGATAAACGCCGGGTCATCATCTTCGTTGGCGATCAGGCGTAAGTAACTGGTGATGTCCTTGATTTCGGTTTTATCAAAAAATGATTGCCCGCCAGAAATCGTATAGGGGATTTTCTGGTTGCGCAGGAATTTTTCGATCACGCGTGCCTGGTGGTTACTGCGGTAAAGCACGGCGTAATCTTTGTAGGTGGTTCTATGTTCGAATTTGTGTGCTTGTAGCTTCATCAACACGGTTTCGGCTTCGTGCTCTTCGCTTTGCGTGGCGGTTACATGGATCAGCTCACCGGTACCAAGGTCGCTCCAGAGTTTTTTCTCAAACAATTTTGGGTTGTTGGCGATCACGCTGTTGGCTGCACGCAGTATGCGCACGGTGGAGCGGTAGTTCTGCTCCAGTTTGATGACTTTGAGTTTGGAGAAATCTTTGGTCAGCTGACGCAGGTTTTCTACGTCAGCGCCGCGCCAGCCGTAAATGGCTTGGTCATCGTCGCCCACGGCGGTGAACTGGCCTCGTACACCGGTCAGTTGCTTGATCAGGCGGTACTGGCAGGCGTTGGTATCCTGATATTCATCGATCAGCAGATATTGCAGTTTGCGTTGCCATTTATCCAGCGTTTCGCTGTGCTGGTCAAATAGCTCCACCGGCACTTTGATCAGGTCATCAAAATCGACTGCCTGGTAAGCGCGCAGCGTCTGCTGGTACAGCTGATACACGCGTGCCGCGGCATGGGTCAGCTCTTCATCGGCCTGCGCTTTTGCCTGGTCGGGGTTGATAAAGGCGTTTTTCCAGCCGGAGATCTGCCATTGCGTCTTGCGTAACAATTGCTTGTCTGTCGTCGCCAGGATGTCGCTGAGGATCTTGAAGCTGTCAGAGGAGTCGAGGATGGAGAACTGCGGTTTATAACCGAGCAGGGCGGATTCCTGGCGCAGCATCTGCAGGCCCAGCGAGTGAAAAGTGGTGACAGTCAGCCCTTTGCCCGCTTTGCCCTCCAGCAATGACGTCACGCGCTCATGCATTTCTCTGGCGGCTTTATTGGTGAAGGTGATGGCAGCTATCTGGCTGGCCTTGTAATTGGCTTCGTTCACCAGATAGGAGATTTTTTGCGTAATGACGCGGGTTTTGCCACTGCCAGCACCTGCCAGTACCAATAATGGCCCGTCGAGGTAGTGAATGGCTTCACGCTGAGGAGGATTCAAGAGATGCTGCATGGAACTTCTACTGTTTGCTGGAGACAATTAAAGGAGGGGAATTAGCCTGTATGGACTATTTAACCCCTTAACTTATATGGGTATAGTCGCGATACCATAGTATTATGCCTTATCAGGTAAACTAAAACATTGACCTTCCCTGTGCTAGATCTCAATAGTGTCATTCTATCATCAATCGGCCTCACCTTTACTTTGGTTATGGTCCTGTTGATTTTTGGCGCTTACCAGCAAAAATCATTGATTATGCATTGGGTGCGCGGCCTGCTGATGATGGGCCTGGGTCTTGGCATCTATTTTATCCCGCTGATTATGTCTGATCATAGCCAGCGCAGTGTGTATGTCGCGACTTCAATGACTATGTTTGCCTTGGGCGTCAGCATCTATGTCAATGGCATACGCATGCTGCGTGGCTACCGTGTCTATCGCTATCGAACCTTGCTGGTGATGACGACATTGCTTGCCTGTAATGCCGTCATGCTGAATATGCATGCGGCCGACAAATGGGTCATTCTTTCTAATCTGCTTGTGCTGGTCTGGGTGTTCTCTTATGGCAGTCGTAGCCTGGCCGGCCATGGCAAAGACTTTGTCGCGCAAGTCTTCTGGCTGTGCTGTAGCCTGTTTGGCGGCATCAGCCTGATGCTGGCAGTCTTTGCGATTGAAGTCGCACTAGCCGATGAGATGGCGCTGGTCACATTTATCCATTGGCCGGTACATGCTTATCTGACCACCGCGATTATGCTGGTTCTCACTACGGTCACCAGCCTGCTGTTGCTGGTGATGAATGTACGCACCCAGGCCGGATTGCAGGCAATCGCCACCCTGGATGGCTTAACCGGTGTCTTGAACCGTCGTGGCTTGCAGGAAGCAGCCAATCGCATGCAAGCGGTTTCACAGCGGATCAGCTTGCCTATGGGCATGCTGATCGTCGATCTGGATTACTTTAAAAAGGTCAATGATGTCTACGGCCATCTGGTGGGTGACGTGGTGCTGAAGTCCTGCGCCGGGAATATACGCGGGGCTTTACGCGGTGGCGATGTGATCGGGCGTTACGGCGGTGAGGAGTTTTGTATTTTGCTGCCCAATACCGGTGAGCAGGAGGCCATGGTGCTGGCCGAGCGTATCCGCAGGACGATTGAAGTCACGCCTGTCAGCATCGCCGGCGTAGAAAGCATGAGTGATGAGACCCATGCCATTAAATGTACGGTCAGTGTCGGTGCCGTGAGCTCTGAAACGGTAGGTTATGTATTGGACGCCATGTTTGCTGCGGCGGACCAGAATCTTTATAAAGCCAAACAGAATGGACGTAACCGGGTAGCGAGCAATATTGAGTTATTGATGACGCAACCGCCTGCGATTGGTAAACCGGCTAAACGCAATGCGAGCGTGATTGCTTAACTGCAGTAGTTTTCATCGTGAGACGTTTTAGGCCAGATTAGGGCGCATCTGCTTCTGTGGTCGTTTCTGGCTGTTCATTGGCAGTTTTAGGTTTTTCAGCTGCCAGGGCGATCATCTCTGCACGGCTTTTCGGCGATTCCAGGCTCACCCTGCCGATCGCGCCACCGCGATAATCGGTCAGAAACGCCATCGCCGTACGCTCCATATCCCATTGCCCGTCATTACGCTTGTAAGCCCTGCGCTTGGCGATCGCCTGCAACAGGTCTATACCATCTATCTGTTGTACATCCAGCTTCATGGCATCGAGTTTATAACGGGTGTTGATGAGTGCCGGGTATTGTTTCAACAGCAAATTACCCAGGAACTCCGCCACATCTTCATCAATCACGGCATTACGGCCAATGGCATGGCTGGCTGCCAGCATATAACCATCTGATTCATGTTCTATCTTGGGCCACATCATGCCTGGCGTATCGGTAATGCTCTGGTTATCGCCGAGGTCAAAGCGTTGCTGGCTTTTTGTCACCGCGGGCTCATCACCGACTTTAGCCGCGCGACGGTTGAGCAGGGCGTTCATCAGGGTGGATTTGCCGACGTTGGGAATGCCCATGATCATCATGCGTAAAGGTTTGAGCGGTGAGCCACGGTGTGGTGCCAGTTGACGACACAAGCCTGGTATCTTTTTAGCGTCACCGGCTTTTTTGCATGAAAGCGCTACTGCTTTGGTATTGGGCTGGCTGTTAAAATAATTCAGCCAGGCCTGGGTGATCTGCGGGTCGGCCAGATCAGCCTTGTTTAGTATTTTTAGGTTGGGGCGCTGACGGAAGTTGCGCATGTCTTCAATCATGGGGTTGTGGCTGGCCGCAGGCACGCGTGCATCCAGTACTTCAATCACAATATCGATATGCTCCAGGGTTTCCTCTGCCTTTTTGCGGGCTGAGGTCATGTGTCCCGGGTACCATTGTATCGCCATATTTTTGCTCCATCTTTCAATCAAAAAAATACGGTTTTACGTGCAGTGCCGTACTTCAACTATCGCTGCGGCACATGTTTTCTGATTGCGAATGTTGCAATGGCCAACGCGATGATTGGCCATTTTAACATTCAAGCGCCTAACGCGCTAAATTTAGCAATAGTGTTGAAACTTACTTCCAGGTATATCCCAATGTGAACAGGGCGCGGGTGTCGCCTTTTCTTCTATCATCCGCCGGACGACTATCCAGGTTGTAATCAAGCTGGGTGGTCGCGCTCAGGCCCAGGATAAAGGGGAAGCGTAAGCCGGTAGAGCTATAAAGCAGGATTTGCGATGGCGCGCGCGGGGTGTATAACACCTCGTGTCTATGGAAGGCCTGCACAAATGAATCAAACAGGTATTGGTTATAGTTGACCGCCCAACGCAAGGCGCCATGGTTCTCGTCGGTTTCGTCATAGTAATCCTGTTTGATCCAGGACACACCGCCTTCCAGCGACAGGTTCAGTTTTTCACCTTCGAATATCTGGTAACCGGTACCGACACCGTAGGTGCTGCGCAATCTGATATCACGGAAACGGTCTTTTTCCTGGATGGTGTTTAGGTAAGTAAACCATTTTTTAGTGAAGAAGTGATCGTACTGGCCGCGTACGCGCAGGTTATTCTGCGTTTGCTCATCGTTATCTTGCGCCCAATAGGCGTAGCCTTGCACCGTATACCTGTCTTCCAGGCCACGGGTAATCGATTCGCCGTTAAACTGCATATTGCGGTTTTTGCTATTGCCGTTGTTGAAAGTGCCGCCCAGGTTCAGGTTACCCGTCCAGACATAGCCTTCGCCTATCAGGTCTTTGGTCGGGTTGATGTATTGGATTTCTGCCAGTTCGGTATCGATTAACTCTGTTTTACCATCTTCATCCAGAATGGCCTGCCCGTTCTCGCCATGTTTCAAGTAACCAGTCACGACAGTCTGGTCAGACAGCATCATGGTGTAGGATTTTTCGGCGTCTATGCTTTGAATATCTGCCCAATTCAATTTGATTTCGCCGGCATAGCTGGTATTTATCACCACTTTATCTGTGATCTTGACCACCAGGGTGCCGGTGATCTTGTCTCCATTTTTGAGCCAGACACTGTCTGCAAACGCGGTGCCTGAAGAACATGTGATGAACGCAGCTAAGCTGTACAGAAGGGGTTTGAATCGACTTTTATTAAGGGCCTTGCTCACTACATTGAAAAACATTGATACTCCCTTATTAAATTTGAATACGTACAACATTCGACGTATTAAAAACTGTATACATTGCTAAAAGGTTCAATAAAACCTGAAAGCGCGTAGCGCTTAAGATTCAGCTATCTGATAGGGTAGTCAGCAAAAAAACGGAGGAGTTCCCGAAAAGTAAAAGCGGTAAACGACAGATGCAAGCCACACGTCTATGCTGCTACACTAGCATATTGCTATTTTAAAGCAGTAGGACGCATGGTCAAAACGATATTGCCGCCCGAGGTAAAACCGGGCCAATCCATTCCATTATTACAAGCACTGCATATCCTGACACGGGACGGTAAACTCAATCAGGATAGCCGCCGTAAACTCAAGCAGGTGTATCACCTGGTCAACTTCATAGAACCGTTGATGCAGACTGTGATGACTTCGCAACCTGATCCGGTTCTGGTGGATCATGGCGCCGGTAAATCATACCTGGGCTTTATTCTGTATGATTTATTGCTGAAACAGCATGCTGGCGGCCAGGTGATAGGGATAGAAAACCGCGCCGAGCTGATAGAAAAATCGCGGCAGTTAGCCAGCGAGTGCGGCTTTGACCGCATGCAGTTTGAGCCCTTGAGCGTGGCGGACGCCATGCATTCACAGCAACTGCCCGACAAAGTGGATATTGTCACCGCATTGCATGCCTGTAATACCGCTACCGACGACGCTATCCAGTTTGGCCTGCAAAAACAGGCGCAATATATGGTGCTGGTGCCTTGCTGCCAAGCAGAGGTCGCCGAGACCATGCGCTCGCACAAGGCCGAGTCACTGGCGAAAACACTGTTGGGTGAGCTCTGGCGGCACCCTATCCATACCCGTGAATTCGGCAGCCATGTCACCAATGTGTTGCGCTGCCTGGAGCTGGAAGCGCATGGCTATCAGGTGACAGTGACAGAACTGGTGGGCTGGGAACATTCCATGAAAAACGAATTGATCATTGCCAAATTCACCGGCCAGCGTAAACGCAGTGCGCTGGAGCGCGGGCAGCAGTTACTTGAGCAGCTGAATCTGACCAGCCTTGCCGCGCGCTTCAACCTGAGTAGCTGATGCGCGCTGCGTAAAAAAACCTCTGATACCGCAAAGTATCAGAGGCCAAATGGAGCTACAACGCCCCAGGGAAGAGACTTGAATTAGAAGCGTTTGCCGACGCCGATACTCAGTACCCATGGATTCACATCCAGCGAGTCGATTTTAGCCCAGCGGTTACCAGTAGTTGCACTCTTCATTTCAACGTCGGTATCAATCCAGAGGTATTTCACATCCGCATTCAATAACCAACCATCTTTGAGGTTGATATCTATACCCGCCTGCAGGGCAGGGCCAATGCTACTACGGTCGATTTTTATTTTTTCGCCAGCAGTTGCACCAGAGGTGAAACGCAGATTGCGGTCCAGCATAAATGTCGCATTGATCCCGGCACCTACATAAGGATCAAAGGTCTGGTCGGGGTTAAAGTGCCATTGTGCTGTCAATGTGGGCGGCAGCGCATCAATGCTACCCAGATGCTGGTTGCCAACCACGCCAGCGCTGTCGCCACTGATTTTCACATCATGTTTGCTGCCCAGCGCCAGTATCAGTTCGGTAGCGATGTTTTTAGTCCAGTAGTAACTAATATCTAGCTCCGGGATCGTGTTGCTGTCGACTTTCAGGTCTGCACTTGGCGTCATTACGCTGGCACCCACTGCCTTGTTGACGGTGCTGCCCAAGCGGCTGCTTTCGTTAGGGCTGATATTGGTGGCGCGCAGGCGCACGACCCAGTCGCCTTGTTCGGCATGACTATTCATGGCCGGCAACAAGGCTGCCAGCATTAAACTGATTGCGGTTTTTTTCATTGTGATCACTCCATCTAGTGCATTGAACTTGATGGCATTGTAGGAGCGTCAGGTAAAGCAGGTATTGACCCAAATCAATTAATTTACATAAATGGTTTGGGTCTATCCAGGGTGAATGGATGATTGGATTAGGGTGGGTTTGAAAGACTCACAAGGGTAAAGCCAAGCTGAGTTTTTAATAGTTACTGCGACTTTTCCAGGCCTCATCCAGTACTTTTGATTTTTGCTCGAATATGGCTTTTCTCGATTCGAGGTCTTGTTCTGTCTGTGCTTTTTCAGTCTGGTATTGCTGCAGTCTTTCCTGCTCTTTGGCGACTACTGCTTCTTGGGATTTGATGCGCTTATTCAGGTCTTCCAGCTTGCTCATGGAATCGCCGACCGCATCACGCGCCGCAGCGGCATCGTTTTGTTCTGGCAAAATGCTACGCGCAGAGGCTGATTGGCTATAGGTTGCGACCATCAGCGTAGCCATGATCAGTGCTGCCATGACAGAAGAAGTAATGAATGGTGTAACAGAGAGTTTTTTTACTTGCATGGATGACTCCGTGAATATAAACAGGTGATGGAATGCCTTGGTTAAATTGTACTAGCGAATATCGCATTGGCAAGCCATTGTTTTTTAGTAAGCCGGTTTGACATAAGGTTCCGGGGATGCTCTGTCTATCCTGCACACTAGGTTTCAACAAAAGACGCAATAAGAGGTGCAATAAAGGGCGCATAAGCTGAAAGTCGCAGTAATGGAATGCAACAAAAAACCCGCCATCGGCGGGTTTTTTATTCAGCTTAAACTTGTTTCAAATACAAGCGCTGAATTATTTGTTCATGACGTACATGGTCACTTCAAAGCCAAAACGCATTTCAGTAGCAGCTGGTTTAGTCCACATGATGATCTCCTTTTGGTGATTAAGTGCATCTCAGTGATGTACTTGTATGACTCCCACTATACGCCGGTGTTTCAAAATGACCCTGAGGCGATCACGTAAAAACGGCTCATGATTTTACGTAGTTTGTGCAGGCTTAGAATGGATTTTTCGGCTCTTCGCTTGCATCTTCAAACGCAGGCAGCTGACTAAAGGATTCAGCCGTAAATGGTTTTTCCTCAAACAAATATGGGTAGGCATCATGCCGCAATCGTGTGTGGAAAGCCGTGATGCGTTGTCTATGCGCTAGCAGGTCGGAGACATTGCTGTGCGAGATGTCTTCCAGGCTGCGTTGCACCCATACTGCCGGCAAAAAGTAGCCTAGCAAGCCGGTCGACCGGTCTCTTTGCCTGAGCGCTTCTTCACGTGCGGCGACTTGTGTCGCCAGTTTCACATCGGCCATATGCTGGAACGCGTAATACCATTTCCAGTGGAAGCGCTCGGTGACTGGCGGTGTATCTTTCCATTGCGGATACAGCGCATAAAACGGTGTCAACGTGTCGGTTTTAGGCAGATCCCAGGCACCATGTACTGCCTGCCGGTGCTGCAAGGCGATCTGGCTGCCGTCCTGCACCGGGTAACAATGATGTAACCATAGCTGCGCCAGGTTAGGTAGCACGATACAGGACAGTAACCAGAGGCTGGTTAAAGCAAGCGCGTTCAGGTTGGCATTGAGTGCACGCCTGCGCAGGCTGAAAGCCGCACAAAGCGCTGTCCAGAGTAAGGTATACAGCAGCGTAATGGCCAGCACCTGTAGCAATGGCGCCAGCGAAAGGCCCTGACTGGCCGTAAACAGAATGACTGGCAACGAGAAGGTCAATGCGATCAGCAGCCAGCGTGAGAACACGCGCTGAGCCCAGAAGCGTGCTGGCTGGGCGGTCAGGCTTTGTAAAAACAGCAGTCTTTGCGCCTGATGCTCACTGGCTTTGAGGTCATGCAGCAGCGCGATACACAGCAGGGGCGCAAAAAACACCAGCCAGAATGCATAATCGAAACCGCCGAGCATGACATATTCAGGATGGTGCGATTCACCATCATAAAGCTGCCCCTGCAAACCTAGCAAACGTATGCGTTGCACATAAGGTGTCACCAGCTGGTTACCCAGTGCGATAAAACTCCATTCGTCCGGGGTGTGGTAAACATTATGGAACACGTAGTAGCCGACTTCGCCTACATCCATGGCGTCATGCTGGCTGTGCTGCTTGAGGTAATCCTGCTTGCGCAGTGTTTCCTCCTGTTTGGCGTGATTGATTTGCGACTGGATATGGCTGATATTCTGCCATCCATTCAATAAGCTAAAACCGGTCAGCAACAGGTTCAGCAATAGCAGTATCAGTATGCTGCGTTGCTTGAGTAATAAAAGGATTTCTTGTTTCATGTGCGTTGGGCTACTTTCATCAGCAATACACCCGGGATCAGTATCCAGGCCAGCAATACCAGTAGCGCCGCTGCAATACTGTGGCGGCTGACTGCTACTGGCGCCAGGGTAATGGCAGGGCGCGGGGCTTTCTTCCAGAAGTCGGCAGAGACGCGCGTGTTTTTATCGTCGTGCTGGCTGACTTTCAAGGTATGGATCTGGTTCAGGTATTGAATCAACTGGTAACGACGGCTTTCTGCTTGCCGGATAAACGCCTGGTGATGCGCCAGGTCGTTGCCACTGCTGGCCATCTGCACATATTGCAGTGCCAGGGCCGGTGTGAGCCACAGCCAGTGCCGTATGCTGGCATTTTGCCGGTTGAGTTGTGCATCGTGCAGGGCTTGCTGCTCGCGGTAAACGGCAGTGGTCAGGCGTTCGCCTTCCTGCATCAGCAGGCCGTGGTAGTTGACTGGTAGATCCTCAACGTTTGTAACTTGGTATTTTTTGAGGATGCCGGCTTTAAACGCCGCAAAATGCGGGTCGTCCGGGTTGTGGCTGTCGCCCAGAGTCTTCAGTTTGACTTCTGCGTGATGTTCAGCCTCGGTGCGTGGCTGGGTCGGGTAGGTCATCTGTGCCAGGTTAGCCAATCCACGCGGAAAAATAATACACACGCATACCCAGCACAGCAGCAGGGTCAGCAAGGCGCCATGCAATTGGCGGCTGAACCACGACACCACAATCACCAGCAGGCACCAGCCCGCGATATACATCGCCTGCGCCAATAGCATCAGCGATAAGCGTAACAAGGCCTGCTCACTGCCCCAGCTCCACGCCAGCGTCAGCGCCGCTTGCAGGCACAGCAGCGTAAACAGTGGCAGGAACAACGACAGCCATTTGCCTGCTGCAATCATCCACACCGGCGTGCCGTTGCCGCGCATGAATGCCAGTATGCCGGTGATTTTTTCGGCGGTGATAGTGGCATAGGCGATCATGATCAAAAACAGTGGCATCCACCATTGCACGATCATGGCCGGGGTGATCAGCGGGAAGCGGCCCAGGCTGGTTGCCTCGGTGGCCGGGTTGAAATTGGCGCTGTTCAGCCGATGTGCTTCCAGGTAAACCAGGTGCCCTGACTGATCAAGGATGCCAGGTTCGATGACGCTGAGCGGGTGCAAGGGCTTGGGCACGAAATCACCATAATGGGAGACCCGGTGCGGGTGGCGGTCAGGTTGTGATTGCCAGTCCTGCTGGCTGCGTTGCGTGACTTCTGCCACCGTATTGGCATGGTCTTGCCAGTGGTGATGGGCGGCGAGGGCCGCAATGGCCCATAGCGCAAGCAATATCAGCATCAATAGCGCCGGAATACGCGCGCGCCACAACCGTTGCCATTCGTTGCAGGCGATTTTCCAGACGAGTGAAGTCATGCCTGCCCCTGATACAGTCGCTTGAGGCTATCCAGTGTCAGTGACGACTGATCTATGGTGACTGGCTGTAACTGCCCGTTTGCCAGCATCAGCAAGCGATCTGAAAACGCCATTGCGGATAACACGTCGTGCGTCACCACCAGTATGCCCATGCCGCGTGCTTTGCATTGCACGATCAGCTGGTTCAATTCTTCTGTGGCCTGCGGATCCAGCCCGGAGTTAGGCTCATCCAGCAGTAACAGTTTGGCCTGTTTCGCCAGTGCAAATGCCAGCATCACTTTTTGCTTCATGCCTTTGGAGTATTCACTACAAGGCCGATGCCACGCATGCTGCGGCAAGCCCGCCATGGTCAGGCAGATATCGATATCTGCAGTTTGGTTGATAGCCCCCAGGCTGAGGAAGTAACGGATATTTTCAAGCGCTGACAAATGGCCATAGACCGCCGGTTGCTCAGGCACATAAGCCAACTGCGAGAGCGCCTGGTGGCGTGACTGTTCAAGGTCTACCCCTGCAATCTGGATAGTGCCTGTCTGATGTGCAGCAGTATGCAAGCCGAGTATGCTTTTGAGCAGGGTAGACTTGCCTGCGCCGTTACTGCCCAGTACCGAGACGACTTCTCCCGCCGGTAAACTAAAATCAAGCTGATTAAGTATTTCACGCCCGGCAAAACGCAGGCTGAGTTGTTGTATCGAGAGTAATGCGGTCATTTGAAATCCACTGTTGCGGTGAGCATAAAGTTACGGCCAGCACCCGGTGCGAAATTGAGCTGGTTTAAAGCCCCGGTGCTGGTGAAGTCATATACATATTCATAGTATTTATCGAAAATATTGTTTGCCAGCAAGCTGACGCGCCCCCAGTTGGTTTTGTAATCGATATTGGCACTGGTCAGCGTATAAGCGCCATATTTGCCGCCGTTATTGCTTTCGTTGACGTAATACGCGCCTTGCCGGTCGATATGCAAGCGGGCGATCCAGTCGGAGTGAGGCGTAAACTGCAATCCTAACGAAGCAGTATGGTCCGGGATGCCGCGTATGCTATGCCCTTTGAATCCTGGATTCTGGGGGTTGGGCTCTTCGATCTTGGCATACACCTTAGACACATTGCCCCAGAAACTGAAGTAGTCATTTAACTGATAGTCGAAGCTGGCATCCAGCCCTTGTCTGAGGGTGGAGCCTAAAGGACGGCGGAAACCATCAATATTGATAAACTCATCTTTGGCCTTTTGCTGCCAGTATGAAACACGGGTATTCAAGGCGCTGTGCCATGCACTTTTCAGCCCAAGCTCCCAGCCATCATTGACGGCAACGTCCACAGGGGTACGTGCACCAGTAGCAGCATCGAACTGGTTCAGGTTAATCCCCGTCAGGGTCTGAAAACTGCGGCCGGCATTGGCAAACAGGGTTTGCTGCGCGCTCAGGTTGGCAAATGCATTAAACTTGGGCTGCACAATGGTGGGTGAGTCAAACAGGTCTGTATTGATCTGCCTGGTCGGGTTTGCATTCGTGCCAATAATAATCGGCTCATTCGCTTTTGCAGTCAGCCGGTCTGCACGCAGGGCAAAGTTCCACCGCAGCCAGTCAACTGGCGTGTTTTCCAATTTGGCATAAATGCCTTGCGCAGTGAAATCGTAATCAGCTTTGGTACGAATGACGTTCACCCCGACTGCATTCACCCTTTGGTTAAACTGGCTGACTGCCTGATGTTCAATATCATAGCCCGTTTCAAAGCCCCATTGCGGGTTGATCTTCCAGTTTAATTTTGCAATCAGCCCGGTGGATGTCTGCTCGTCCAGGCGGTTTTCTACATTGGGCGAACCGACAAAACGTACATTGCGTTCACGGTCGAAATTCTGCCAATAGGTTTTTACGCTCAGGTCCACGTCATCATTAAAGAAATAGTCATAGTGCAAGCTAAGGTGCTTGGTTTCTTTTTCACCACTGTCATTTAATGCATTAGGTGCGACGCCTGTACGATTAGTCCGCGCCTGTGCCTTAGGCATATAGCCCGGCGCTTCAGGGGAGTTGTATTTGCCATATTTGGCACTCAAAGCCAGGGTGGATTGATCAAAATCCAGCTGCCAGCGGCCGGATAAGGCGATTTTTTCATTTTCGGTATGGTCACGGAAACCATTGCCTTTTCGATAGCCGACCGCATAATTCTGGGTGAAATTATGCTGCTTATCACCAAAGTAACCCTGCATCTCACGGGTATTGAAGCTGCCATAGCCAAATTGCAATTGCCTGCCGGCATCTTTACGCGTTTCAACCTTGTAATTACCAGCCGTGGCAAACAGGCCGGTGGTCGCATCACTGGTGCCTTTGAATACCTGTATGTTCTGGATATTTGTCGGAAACAGGTAATCCAGCTCGCTCAAGCCAGAAAACAGGTTGGAAGGAATACCATCTACCAGCAATTTGGCGTTCGGTGTTTCGCCATCGCCACTAAAGCCGCGGATAGAGATTTCAGTATTCACAATGCCCTGGCTGTAGCGCGACAGCACTACGCCCGGCGTTTTGCTGAACAACTCCAGGGTGTCAGTCACATGCTCATATTCCAGTTCATCACGCGTGATGACATCGACAGAGCCGGCCAGGCTTTTATCGGTGGCGGAGACTTGCTCTTTCTTGCCCATGATAATGACGCTATCCAGCTCAACACTCACGGTTTCTTTTGCTTTATTCTTTTGTTTGCTGCTTTCGCTGGCTTTTTCTAATGCGATTGTTTCTTCGGCATAGGCCGACACAGCGGGTAACAACAGGAGTGCCAGCAGGCTGGCAATCTTTTTTTGTTGCATCATGATTCTCTTCCCTGGGTATATGAGTATTTATTTAATTAGAGCGACATGGCTTTTCTGGTTTTGCCTAAGCGATGCATTGTCATTTCTTAAGGTCAAGTTTTTAAAGTGATTAATAATCATTATAAATGTGTCCATTTGGCTTTCTCACTATAAAACCTGTATTTCAAAGACAAAAAAACACCACATGGACCGTGTGAAGCTTTTATGAAGTCTGCTGTCACTTTTGTGAGCATTTTTTGTGGTGTTATGCATACCATAGATTTACCAGATGGCATCTAATGCCAGAACAACGCGGGTAGAAGTGACCGGCATATGTGGCGATCGATGAATAGCACCAGCCTGTTGATTGCCTTGCCACAAGCTGCCTTTGAGGAGCACCAGTGCCTGCTCGGGCGCCTGGCGTATGCCTTTTGGGTGCATGATCAGCGCCTGGTTAAAATTCTCCTGGGTTGAATAGGCGCTGGCGAGTGCGTTTCTATCACAAAATGCTTCCTCCAGCCATTCGGTGCCTGGCCCAAGATAGGTACACAGCAGGCGGATGCCGGTGCGGTCAATATGGAATTTAGGGCACATGGCGCGTGATAATACTTCCAGCCGGATACCCACCTTAGGGCAATCCATCAGTTCCGCATAAAGGTTGGCCAGTGCACTGATATCTGTTAGCAAAGCCTCTTTACCTGCGGCATCCGGCAAGCGTATCTCCGCATCGAGCCGGGCGGGGCTGATCTGGGCTTGTCGCAGTGTCATCCTGTACCCGGCGCCCAGTCGCTGGCTAACTTGTTGCAAATAGCTGGTTAACTGCGCTTGCTCAGGCCTGGCAACGATTGTGACTTGTTGCGATGGCTCAAAGATAGACAGTAGCGCCATAGGGTCGAAATTAAGTTTTTCTACAGACATGGCTGCCATATTTGTCGTTACTTCAGCAGGCATTTGCGCGGTCATAAACATGGCTTAAACTGTCGCCTCGGCTAGCAGGGGTGCGGCTTCTTGCGGGCTGCCAGACCAGCGTGGAAAAGGGTCAGGCAATGTACGCCATGCCTGCATACCCATACCAGCTTCAGCCTCGGTCAACAGGCAGGCATCGAATCTTGCCGTCAGTGCGGCCTGATCCATGCCCATGCCTATGATGACTAACTCCTGCTGACGGTCACCATACGGGGCTTGCATGCGTGAGCGTATGTATTGCAGGCTTTCGGCATCTTGTGGCCAGTCATGGCTGGGCGTTGCCGCCCACCATATGCCCGCCAGATCGGTTCTGGTGACGGCGCCTGCCTGCGACCACATGGCACAGAATTCTGGTTGTGAAGCGATCCAGTAACGGCCTTTGGAACGCACCACGCCTGGCCATTCGGTATTCAGCCATTGCCATAAGCGTTGTGGATGGAAAGGCTGGCGCGCGCGGTACACAAAGCTGGAAATGCCATACTCTTCAGTCTCGGGAACATGTTCACCACGCAGTTCCTGTAACCAGCCTGGCGCTTCGGCGGCCTGGTCAAAATCAAACAGACCGGTATTCATGATGCGGTTGAGCGGCACTTTGCCAAAACTGCTGTGCAGAATCTGTGCACGCGGATTGAGTGCTTTGAGGATGCCCTGTAATTGAGATATCTCATCCAGCGTCATCAGATCAGTTTTATTCAGCACCAATACATCGCAAAACTCGATCTGCTCTACCAGTAAATCAACCACAGTGCGTTCATCTTCATCCCCCAGGGATTCGCCACGGTCACTGAGCAGTGCCTGTGAGCTATAGTCTTTAAAGAAGTTATAGCCATCGACAACGGTGACCATGGTGTCCAGCTGTGCAACATCTGCGAGTGACGTGCCATCCTCATCGGCAAAAGTGAATGTTTCCGCAATAGGTAAGGGCTCTGAAATACCCGTAGTCTCTATCAGCAGGTAATCAAAACGGTTTTCTTTTGCCAGCCGCGTGATTTCGACCAGCAGGTCTTCACGCAGGGTGCAGCAGATGCAGCCATTGCTCATCTCCACCAGTTTTTCTTCCTGGCGTGATAGTTCGGCGCCACCGTTACGCACCAGTTGCGCGTCTATATTCACCTCGGACATATCATTGACGATCACTGCTACCCGTTTGCCTTCGCGGTTATTGAGGATATGGTTGAGCAGGGTGGTTTTGCCAGCACCGAGAAAACCGGAGAGGACTGTGACAGGGAGTTTTTTCATGGGATGTTCCTTCTTGCTGGCTTAATGATTGAATTGGCGTTCGCGGCGCTCGTGACGTTCTTGTGCTTCCAGGCATAACCTGGTGGAAGGCCTGGCGATCAGCCGCGCCAGGCCAATCGGCTCGCCGGTTTCTTCGCAATAGCCGTATTGGCCCTGGGCGATGCGTACCAGCGCTGCGTGTATGGTTTTAATATGCTTGCGTTCACGCTCGCGCGCCCGCAGTTCCAGGCCGTGGGTTTCTTCCTGGGTGGCTCTGTCGGCCGGGTCCGGGGTTTCCTGGTGGTCGTGGAGGTGCACACTGGTCAGCAACAGATTGGCTTGTAGTGTGTCCAGCTGCCATTCAAGCAGTTGTTTGAAAAATGCCAGTTGCGCCTGGTTCATATAGGCGTCTTCTGGCATGGAGAGGAGTTGAGCGGTGGTTAACATTATGGTGCAACTTTGTTGCAATGCAATTTTGTTGCATTCTAAGTGAATGTTATTTTAATTGCAACTAAGTTGCAATTTATAGTTATTTCAACAAGGAGGGTGAAAAATTGGGGATTACCAAATTGATAACACTAAGACTTCTGACAATCCAGGCACAGTCCTTTGAGACTGATCTCGATATTCGATACCTGGTAAGTATCAAACAGTGATTGTGGGATATGGGCCGCCAACTCGTGGATGCACAAGACGGTGCCGCATTGCTGGCAGTGCAGATGTGCATGACCGTGGTTATTTAACAGGCCAAGGTGGTCCTTGCGCCCGGTGTCTACGCTGCGGAAATTGCGTTTGGGTGCATTGAGCTGGAATTTCCAGGCACGGTCATCGCTGGATATTTTATGGATCAGGGTGTTTTCCAGTAACCAGTCCAACACGCGATAGACGGTGACACGGTCTATCTCTACCCCTTGCAGCGCCGCGAGAATATCGGTGTGGCTCAGTGCAGTGGTGGAGTGTAGCAGCGTGTTTAAAACGGCAGTTCTGGCTTTGGTAGGACGCAGGCCTGCGTCAGTCATTAATTGTTCGGCGGTCAGCATAGTATTAATTATGAGCTACACGACAGCATGGAGCAACCGGCTTTATGGCGGGCCCAGTCCGGACGTTTTTTTGCAAATGCGGCCATTCCGGCCTGCTCGGTGTATGGATGGCGCAACACTTCAAGCAGGGTGAGCAGCCGTGAGTTGTCGCCTTGCGTGGCGAGGTCAATCGCTTCCTGCGCCAGGTAATTACGTAATACATATACCGGGTTGCTGGTGGCCATGCGCTGCTGACGTTGTTCCGCAGACAAGTTAGATTGCTGTACACGCTGGCTATAGCGCTGCAACCAGGTCTGTATATCTTCGCCAAACTGTTTTAAACCCTGTTCGGTGTAAAAGGCTTCTTCCAGCACCGAAAGTTGCGGGTGCGCAATATCCAGCTGCTTGAGATGGGTGAAAAACAGGGTTTGATCGACCTCGGCCCGCTGCATCAACTCAAAAATATCGTTGATCAACTCGCCATCGCCTGCCTGCCAGCTATCCAGGCCAAATTTGTCTGCTAATGCGCTTGTCAGGGCGTCAAAGTACACCGTATCAAAATGGCTTAATCCTTGTGACAAGCCATTGGTTTCCGGGAGTACCGTTGCCAACGCTTCTGCCAGCCGTTCAAGATTCCAGCGCGCGATATCCGGCTGGCGGCCATAGCAATAACGGCGGCCTTGCGCATCGGTGGTGTTCGGCGTCCAGCTTGGGTCAAAGTTGTCTACCCAGCCATAAGGGCCATAATCGATGGTCAGGCCCAGGATAGACATATTGTCGGTATTCATCACGCCATGCACAAAACCCACGCGCATCCAGTGCGCCACCATGATGGCGGTGCGCGCGCACACCTCACTAAACCAGGCTTCTATCATGCCTTGTCCGGGATTGTCTACATCCAGCAGCAAGCCGGTGCTGGGCCACCAGTCGGCATAATCCCTGTCTATGGTAAAGCCGATAAAGCGCTTGAGTAACGGTAATTCGTCGCGGCTGGCGAGTATCTCAAAATGGCCAAAGCGGATAAACGATGGCGCCACCCGGCAAACAATGGCACCGGGCTCGAACACAGGGTTGCCATCGTAGAACATATCGCGTACCACAGGGTCGCCGGTAGTCACCAGGCTTAATGCCCTGGTGGTGGGGATGCCAAGGTAATGCATGGCTTCGGAACACAGAAACTCGCGCAGGCTGGAGCGTAACACTGCGCGACCATCTGCCGTGCGTGAGTAGGGTGTTTCGCCAGCGCCTTTGAGTTGCAGTTCAAAGCGCTGTTGCTGATGCACGAGTTCGCCCAGGTAGATGGCACGGCCATCGCCGAGCTGGCCAGCCCAGTGCCCGAACTGGTGGCCACCGTAACGCGTGGCGTAGGTAAACATGCCTTGCAGCGCTCCGTTACCGCCCAGTGTCTGTATCATCTCCGGGTCATGCATATCCGCATCGCTCAGGCCCAGCATGGCCGCGACTTCCGGGCTATATGCAAGCAAGGTGGGCTGTTTAACTGGCGTTGGCTGGACGGCTGACCACAAACAGTCACTGACCTGGCGCGTGAAATTGTCAGTGATACGGTCACCGGGTAGCTCGCGTATAAAGCGATTATCAAAAACAAGTGGTTTCATCATTTGTATTCTAGAGACTTACTGCGTTTATGGCATGCTTAATTGGTATGCATGGCTATGCTTAGTTGGGGTCAGGCTTCATTTAGTCAATGGCCAGGGCTAAAGTTCAATCTCTGCCAGAAAAGTGCATGCTTCTCGGGTAAAATAGCGTTTTGAATTCTATCCGTGTGTCATCCACACTCAAATCTCCCGCAATGAATGTTTTTTACGAAGAAGACGGTGGCTTCAAGGTCGCTTCCATTATGTCCGAGGCTGACAGCAGCATGCAAGTCGAGGCCAGCAGCGGCAAACGCAGCAAAATCAAAACCGCCAATGTACTGATGCGGTTTGAAGGCAGCCTGTCGGGGTTTCTTGAAGCTGCAGAAGCCGAAGCGGAAACGCTGGACACCGATTTCTTGTGGGAATGCAGCGGTGAGGCTGAGTTTGGATTTGAAACACTGGCTGAAGAATACTACGGCGGCAAACCCAGCCGGCAGCAAGCCGCGGCAATCGCCATCAAGCTACACGGCGCGCCCATGTATTTTTACCGCAAGGGTAAAGGGCAGTACAAGGCCGCACCGGAGGAAACATTAAAAGCGGCACTGGCAGGCGTAGAAAAAAAACGCCAGCAAACCGAGTTGATGCATCTGATGACTGCGCAACTCACTGCTAAACAATTGCCTGACAGTGTGTCAGCCAAACTGGACCAGTTGCTCTACGCACCTGATAAAAATGCCATGGAGTGGAAAGCGCTGGAGCAAGCTGCTGCCGAGCTGAAAAAGCTACCAGTGCAGGTGCTGCATGAGGCAGGGGCGATTCCTTCCATCCATGATTATCACCTGGGCGCTTTTTTGCGTGAGTATTTTGCGCATGGCACGGCTTTCCCTGAGTTTGCACTGGCAGCATTGCCGGACGATTTGCCGTTATCTGAGGTGCAGGCGTTTAGTATTGATGACAGTACCACCACAGAAATCGATGATGCGTTATCGGTGACGCCGCTGCCAAATGGCAATACCCAGGTCGGCATCCATATTGCCGCGCCTGCCCTGGGCATCACGCCGCGCGAGGCGCTGGATGATGAAGTGATGAAACGGCTGTCTACCGTGTATATGCCCGGCCATAAAATCACCATGTTGCCGGAAACCGCCATCCGCCCGTTCAGCCTGGATGCCGGTGAAACCAAGCCTGCTTTATCACTGTACCTTGAAGTGGCGGCAGATTTGAGTATCGTGCAACAGCATAGCCGTTTAGAGCGCGTGCAGATTGCGCATAACCTGCGGCACGACACGCTGGAGCCTTACTTTAACGAAACCACGCTGGAAACAGATAGCGGCCACCCGTTGTGGCAACCGCTGGTATTCCTGTTCCACTTTGCGGAAAGCCTGGAGAAGGCGCGTGGCAAATACGACCCGACCAAGCCGCAACCGGTGGATTACAATTTCTACGTCACTGATGGCATTGTCAATATCATCAACCGCCAGCGCGGTTCCCCTATGGATAAACTGGTCGCCGAGCTGATGATCGCCGCCAATAGCCAGTGGGGCTTATTGCTGGCCGAACATGAGGTGTCGGGCATTTACCGCGCACAAAACGGCGGCAAGGTGTATATGACCACCAAAGCCGAAGGCCATCAGGGCCTGGGTGTGGCGCAATATGCATGGTGTACTTCGCCGTTACGCCGCGCGGTGGATCTGATCAACCAGCGCCAGATCATTAGTGTGCTGACCATGCAAGCGCCGGTATATGCCGCCCATGGCGATGAAATCGTCGGCCATATGCGCCATTTTGATCAAACCTATAATGCCTATAACGAGTTCCAGACACGCATGGAACGCTACTGGTGCCTGCAATACCTTGTCCAGGAAAGCATCCAGGAAGTAGAAGCGACCGTCTGGCGTGAAAACCTGGTGCGCCTGAATGGCTTGCCGTATATGACTAAAGTGCATGCCCTGCCAGTCCTCAAGCCCGGCAGCAAGGTGCAATTGTCCGTGCAAAAAATCGATACATTGCTGATGGAACTGGAATGCAAGTTCCTGCGAGTGATTGAAGAAACCGTGCCGGATGCAATAGACGCAGACATTGGCGATACGCCGGTGGATGTGGTGGAAAACGCATAATGTTCAAGTTCAACCGTAAGATCCATAAAGCCATTTCTGACCTGGAAATGGTCGAAGTCACCGAAGTCGATGGCGTGCGCTCCATGCATCTGGGCTCGCCAACGATACAAAGCAGCATGAAGGTAAAAGACCCGTTTGCGCTGGTGCTGGCTTATTCCTGGGGCATGATGAGCAGTTTGTTGTTCAAGCCGGATATCCGCAATACCATACTGGTAGGGCTGGGCGGCGGCTCAATTGCCAAATACGTATGGAAAGCCTGCCCGCAGATACACCAGACTGTGATCGAACTCAATCCGCAGGTCATCCAGGTCGCGCGCAGTCATTTCTTTGTGCCAGACGATGACGAGCGCCTGACCATCGTCGAAGGCGATGGTATCGCCTATATCCAGCAACATCTGGGTGGGTGTGACTGGCTGATGATGGATGCATTTGGCAGCAACGGCTTGCCACCTGATTTTTGCACACAGGCGTTTTTTGATGACTGTGCAGAAGCGCTGACGCCAGATGGCCTGTTCGCCATTAACTTATGGGGCTCGGACAAAAAGTTTGATATCTACATGCAGCGCATAGAGCAAACCTTTGACCAGCGCGTGCTGATGATGCCCACCGGCAAGCCGGGTAATATCATTGTCTTTGGCTTTAAGCCTGAACTGGCCATGCCAGATCTGATCACCTTGCGCAAACGTGCGCAGGAAGCCATGCAAACACATGCGATCCAGTTCCTGGATTTAATTGACCGCCTGCAGGGTGCAAACCCAAATGACGGTAAAAGTTTTACCTTGGGCAGAGATTAATACAGCGGCTGGCGAATAGCCGCCCACTTTGCTCAACTATTTAAGTTGATATTCAACTAGAAAATCAGAGAAAACATGCGTAACCATTATTTTGCCACCTGCCCGCGCGGGTTGGAAACACTACTCGTCGAAGAGCTCAAGCTCAGCGGCGCCAATGACATCAAACCTACTGATGGCGGTGCCAGCTTTAGCGGTGACCTGGGTGTGTGTTACCAGATCAACCTGCACTCGCGCGTAGCGACCCGTGTCCTCATGCAGGTTGGCAATGGCCAATACGCCATCGAAGAAGATATTTACCAGGGCGCGCTCAAGGTCAACTGGCCAAACTGGTTTAACGTGAAATACAGCATGATGGTGAAAGTCACCGCTGTGCGCAGCCCGTTGAAAAGCCTGGAATTCATTACGCTCAGGGTAAAAGATGCGATCTGCGATAAATTCCGCCAGGCAGTGGGTAGCCGCCCCAATATCGATACCCGCGAGCCGGATGTCAGGGTGCATGTCTATTTAACCAGCGACCGTTTTCTGCTGTATGTCGATACTTCTGGTAACCCGCTCTACCAGCGTGGCAACCGTAAAAACACCATTGAAGCGCCTTTGCGCGAGAACCTGGCCGCCGGGATTTTAAAACTCGCAGGCTGGCAACCAGGGCAGCCTTTGCTGGACCCCATGTGTGGCAGCGGTACCTTTTTGCAGGAAGCCGTCATGATGGCGCTGAATATCGCACCTGGCCTGAACCGCAATTTTGGTTTTGAAAAACTCAAAAACTTCGAGTCAGACACCTTCAAGAAAATCCGTAATACAGCAGACAAAGCCGTAAAACCTGTCAGTTTCCAGAAGATTTATGGCTCAGATATGGATTTGCGCGCCGTACGCGTGACCAAGCAAAACCTGGAAATGGCTGGCTGGAGCGAAGCCGTGCAACTTAGCCATATTGAATTTACCAAACTCACCCCGCCAGCCGACAGCGGCGTGCTGGTCGCTAACCCACCATACGGCGTGCGCATCGGTGAAGATGAAACCTTGGCCGAGCTATACCCGCAAATGGCCGTCACACTCAAGCAGCAGTTCAGCGGCTGGAATACTTATTTTCTGACCAATGACTTGCGCATGCCTAAATTGATGCGCCTGAGCCCCAGCAAAAAAACGCCCTTGTTTAACGGCCCGCTGGAATGCCGTTTATTTGAAATCAAAATGGTGGCGGGCAGTAACCGCCGCGATAAACCTGAACCAGCAGCAGGTAAACAGCCAGAGTAGGTTGTATCAGGCCTGCAACGCGCAGGCTTAACTTTTTCGATAGGTGAAACATGCCAGATTCCATTCATGAGCTGCGTACGCGGATAAACAATTTTGTTGAAGAGCGCGACTGGGCGCAATTCCATTCGCCAAAAAACCTGGCCATGTCCATGATCGTAGAAGCGGCTGAAGTGGTAGAGCATTTCCAGTGGATGACCGAACAGGAAAGCCGTCAGCTGGATGCAGCCACCAAAGAAAAAGTCGGGCACGAACTGGCCGATACCCTGGTGTATTTAATGCGTATCGCCGAAGTCTGTGGCATAGACCTGATTGCTGCGGCGAATGCCAAAATTGATTTGAATGCACAAAAATATCCGGTAGATAAATGCAAGGGCAGTAACGCCAAGTACACCGATTACCAGTAAACAAGTGTAAGAACGCCTGCCAGCCTTGGGTAGGGGCATCATTTGCTTGTGGGTTTGGTGTACAATTAAGAATCATTATCATTTAATCTGGTGTAAATAGATGCTCAATCCCGAGCAATCTGCTGAATTTGACAGGCTTTACCATGGGCATCACCTATGGTTGCATCAATGGTTCTGTAAACGACTCGGATGTCATTTCCAGGCCGCTGATTTAGCCCAGGACACTTTTGTACGTGTGCTCATTAAACAAGTTGAGCAACAACAATTCACAACGCCGCGTTTCTATTTGCTGCATATCGCTAAAGGCTTATTGATCGACCATTGGCGCCGGCGCACGCTAGAAAAAAATTACCTTGAGGCACTGATATCGCAAGATAGTGAGGGAACGCCTTCACTTGAGGTGCAGGCCATCCTGCTGGAAACATTGATTGAAATCGATGCCATGCTGGAGAAATTGCCATTCAATGTGCGTAAAACCTTCTTGCTGGCCCAGATCGATGGGTTGACCTATAAGCAGATCGCTGAGACTCTGACGGTGTCTGAGCGTATGGTGAAAAAATACATGGCAACCGCAATGTTGCTGTGTTTAAAGTATAAAGTTCAACTGAAATCCCTTTCATTGTGAAGCGCGCATTACATCTACCAGACATAGAAGACACAGCGCTAGAGCAGGCCGCAGAGTGGTATGCAGTGCTGCGCAGTGAGGGCGCTCAACAAGCGGATCATGCGGAATGGCAAATATGGTTACGTGCGGATCCAGCCCACCAGGCGGCCTGGGCTGAAGTTGAATCCATCGATGCTTCATTCAAAGGGCTGATTGAGTCGCAGACTTCACAGGCGGCCAAATCCGCTCTTTTAGAAAGCGCTAGCCATTCCCGTCGACAAATGCTTAAGTTATTAGGCTTTGCCGGGACTGCGATCATTTCCGGCTGGATGGTTAAACGCTATAGTCCCTGGCGAGACTGGCTCACCGATGTCACCGCTACGCATGAGCAATATCAGGTGGACATTGGTCAAACCAGGCTATTCACGCTGGTAGAGGGCAGTAAACTTTGGCTGAATACGAATAGTCAGGCGGACGTCAGTTACAGCCTGGCATTACGCCGTATCACGCTGCGCAAAGGCGAGCTGCTGGTCGCCACCGCCAAAGAGTCCGCCACATTTTATCGGCCGTTGGTCGTTGATACACCACATGGCCGCATCACTGCGATTGGTACACGGTTTACCGTCAGGCTGGATGAATATACAACGCATGTGGCGGTATATGAAGGGGCGGTTTCGATAGAGGCAGATAAGTCGGGCCAGATACAAGGCCTGAAAGCGGGAGAGCAGTTTGAGTTCGATGCACAAACCCTGAAAGCGGTACAGCCTGCCGAAAAAGCGCGTGAAGCCTGGACTCGGGGAATTCTGCTGGTTGATGATCGCAGGCTGGATGATTTTGTTCGCGAGTTATCCCGCTACCGTACCGGGCAGTTGACTGTTGCCCCTGAGGTGGCACATTTACGCATCATGGGGGCCTTTCCCCTCAATAATACAGACCTTATCCTCACTTCACTGACAGTGACGCTGCCAGTGTCTCTCAAGCAGGTCAGCAGCACTGAATTACAGTTGATTAAAAAATAATCTTCTTTTTAGTTCCCCTTTTTAAAATCCGGTCGGTTTAGTTATTGAATACAAAAACACTGTATCTATAACAAAGGGAAACTCATGCAGGCACACGCTTTAAAACCGATTAGAAAAATCATTCACACATTATTCATTGGGCTGACTTTTACCGCATTTAACTATGCGGGGATCACCAACACATTTGCTGAAACGGTAGTGAATACAAAAAGAGCTTATAACATCCAGCCTGGGCCGCTGACGAAGGTCGTGAGTGAGTTTGCCGCTGAGTCGGGAATCTTGTTAGCAGCCAATGCTGAATTAGCCGATGGTAAAACCAGCAAAGGCTTAAAAGGCAGTTACACCGTTGAAGAGGGCTTTGCTGTATTGCTTTCCGGCTCAGGGCTGGTGGCTGCGAGGAACGCCGTTGGTGGTTATAGTATAGAAAAGCCAGCCATCGAATCACGTGACCATCCAGCAGTATTGCCCGAAGTGGCGGTTCAATCACAAGCCGAACAGGAGACGGCTACCAGCCCGGTACGAGGTTTCGTTGCCAAACGCAATGCCACAGCCACCAAAACCGATACGCCTATCATAGAAACACCGCAGGCTATGAGTGTCGTCACCAATGATGAGATGGATGCGCGTGGTGTGCGCGATATTGGGCAGGCGGCTGCGTATACCGCAGGCGTGTTTTCAGGCTCACAAGGCGAAACGACCTTGTTTGGCGGCAATGCGGTCCAGATCCGTGGGTTTGGCGGCAATGGTACCGCTGGCCTGTCTTTCAATGAATATCTGGATGGTTTGAGGCTAAACGGTACCGGGTTTGCCGGCGGTAATCTCGACCCGTATCTATTCGAGCGCGTAGAGGTGTTGAAAGGGCCTGCCTCGGTGCTGTTTGGTCAAACCCAGCCTGGTGGCATCGTCAATATGGTCAGCAAACGCCCGCGAGAAGGCATGCTCAATGAAGTGCGCCTTGGCACCGGCAATCGCGACCATATCAATGGCGCTTTCGATGTTGGCGGGGCATGGGGAGACAATGTATTAGTCCGCGTCACCGGACTTGCGCTGGATGGCGATAGCCAGCAAGACCACAGCGACCGCAAGCGCCAATTGCTGGCGCCATCACTGACCTGGGCAAATGATAAAACGTCACTCACGTTGTTGGCGCATTATCAACGCGATGATATCAATGCCACCATCCTGAGTGTTGTCCCTGCCAGTGGCTTGTTTAGTAATCCCAATGGCCGGGTCTCCCCCAATCTCAGGATAGGCGATCCTGGCTATGAATTCTGGGACAGGCAGACATGGTCATTCGGCTATTTGTTCAGCCATGCCTTCAGTGATGCATTAACCGTCCGGCAAAACCTGCGTTATACGCATAACCAGCTGGACTCTGAATGGTTATACAGACGCTCGCTGAACGCTGATCGACGTACGTTGAACCGGAGTGCTTTCAGTGCCAAAGAGGATGCCGGTAACCTGGCGATAGATAACCAGTTGCAATGGAAAACAGAAACAGGCCCGGTTCAGCATACCTTGCTTGCAGGTGTAGATTATCGCCGCACCTCTAAAGAATCATTACTACGTTTCGGCACTGTGGGTGTACCGACCATCGATTTATTTAACCCGGTCTACCACCGGGCAATACCCACGCAAGCCATCTCGCAGAATAATGATACTGTCGAACAACAGATCGGCACTTATCTGCAAAATCAAATGAAGATAGGCGCGCTCTCTTTATTGGCCGGTGGCCGCTACGACGATGCGCAAAGCACGATTGATGACCGTCAAACCAACGCAACCACCACCCAGCGTAGTCATGCCTTTACGGGCCGCCTGGGCGCGATCTATAACTTTTCTAATGGTGTCGCACCCTATGTCAGCTATGCGCAATCTTTTGAACCTATCAGTGGCACAGCTTTCGGTGGCGCCCGCTTTATTCCAATGGAAGGAGAACAATACGAGTTGGGTATTAAATACCAGCCTGCCGATAGCAACCAGCTTTTGACATTAGCCGTATTTGATCTGACACAACAGAACATGACCACCAATGACCCTAACAACCTTGGCTTCAGTGTTCAGGTGGGAGAGGTGCGTACCCGTGGTCTGGAAATCGAAGAGAAAGCCAGTTTTGATAACGGCTTAAGCCTGACCGCTGCCTACACTTTTCTTGATGATGAGGTGACCAAAAGCAATAACACCAGTATAGGCACGCGTCGGGCTCAGATTCCGCGGCATAGCGCATCTTTGTGGGCGGATTACACAGTGCGTACTGGTACATTTAGCGGTGTCGGTTTAGGGTTAGGTACACGCTACATTGGTGAGACCCAGGGTGACCGCGCGGGAACTAATGTGTTCGAAGTGCCTGGTTATACCTTGTTCGATGCGGCTTTGCGCTATGACTTGGGCCAAAGCCCGCTGGCGTTAAAAGGGTGGAAGTTTGATGTCACGGTGAATAACCTGTTCGATAAAGAATACGTGGCTTCCTGTTTTGCCGCGCATAGCTGCTATATCGGCGTCAGTCGCACGGCTCGTGCATCATTGAGGTATACCTGGTAGTCCTGGTTTTAATCAGCCTATCCGCAGCTTCTATCATGATGGATAGAAGCTGCTGCCTTTTAAACCAGGCACCGGGCCTGCTCTCCGGAATGCTATTTCATGTGCAAAGATGCGCTGTATAATCAATCAGATTCTGCTATTCATTACATCACGAAGAGTTTGACATGCAAATACAGATTACCTCTCCTGTCACTGATCTACTCAAACAGCATGGCTATCATTATCAAGTCATAGAAATCCCCTTGAGTGAAGATAAAAAAACCATCCGCAGTCTGGAGGAGTTGCTGGCCGCACAAGGCTTGCAGCCACACTCTGTGGTACGCAGCGTGGTATTCAAAGGTGAAAACAGCGGTTTTAGCCTGCTGGCGGTCGCCGGAGGCGGACGTGCAGACTGGGCTTTATTGCGCTCACATCTGAATGAGCGCAAATGCCGTATGGCAGAGTATGACGAAGTGCATGAGGCAACCGGCTATGTGGTGGGTGCGGTGCCGCCGATTGCCTTGCCAGAGGATTTACGCGTACTGGTGGATAATAGTGTCGAACAATATGAAAAAGTGGTGATCGGCAGCGGCGTGCTTGGGTATGCGCTGGCAGTTAAATCGGCAGATTTACTGGCTTTGCTGGCAGATAAGGTAAAAGGTGATTTTGTGAAGGCGACAGAGTAGGGCGGCTGTAGGCGCCGGAATACAAGCTTTTACAAAGGTTTTGCTAGGTTCAGGGTTTTGCTTTAAATCTGGTTTAACTACCAAGTTTTAATACCTGGTTTTATCAGGCCAGTTTTATCAGGCTTAATTACCCAACATGGTTTTAATAGAAGCGTTTTTGGCTTTTTCGATCATCACCGCGGCTTGCTCAGGGTTTTTGCTGATTGTGTCTGTCCAGTTTTCGTTGCTACTATCCCCTTCAGCACCACCGCTCATCATGCCCAGTAAGCCATTGCTGTCTTCATTGTCTTCTGCATTATGACCAAACAGCAGCATGGAATTACTCAGCTGGATTTGCCGCATTTGCTGTAACAGGCCTTGCGCGGTATAGATCTCTGTCGTGTTGCCGGATTGGCCTAGCGTGACTTGTGCGCTGGACGAAGCCGGATTCTCATCTTTGGCTGTTTTGGCAAGCGCAGGTTCTTTTTCCGTACTTTTAGCGGCCGCTGTGCTGGCCGTTGCCGTGGCTGCACTGTTGTCCGCGCTGTAAGCCTTGTTGATCATTGCCGCCAGGTTTGTCTGGATGCTGGGAAGTGACATGCATGCCTCCGGTTAAAGTGCAGATACAATACCGCTTAACCTGTTAACGGCATCCTTACATTAAACTTTAGAAAATTGTTTTATTCTTTGTACGAAATCTGTAACCAGGGTTTCCCGCAGATTTTCTGTGGCCGATTTCTGCCTTAGGCTGCGTGGTTGCAGCGGTTTTATGGTAAGGTTTCAGCCTTGTTCAGGCACATCTATTTTCTTCTCTCAACATGACGACTGTCCGCTATTGTGTAAACGGCAAACTGGTGAACGGCATTGCCCCCACGAATCGCGGCTTTGCCTACGGCGACGGTGTTTTCCGCACCCTGCGTTTGCTAAATGGCGAGTTACAGGATTGGCCTTTGCATTATCAAACCCTGGTGGCCGACTGCAGCAAAATCCAGATCGTTTGCCCCTCAGCCGAGTTGCTGATGCAGGAATTCAAGTACTTTATGGCCTCGGCCAGCGAAGAGGAGACGCAGTTCAGTATCCTCAAGATCATCATTACGCGTGGCGAAGGTGCAAGAGGCTATGCGCCACCGGCGGTGAGCGAACCCACGCGGGTGCTGATACAAAGCCCGTTACCCAAGTATCCGCCCGAGATTTATGCTAACGGGGTCGCGCTGTATACCTGCCAGACGCGTCTGGCGCATCAGCCTTTACTGGCGGGTATCAAGCATTTAAATCGCCTGGAAAACGTCCTCGCGCGCGCCGAACTGAAAGACCCGCGTTTTTTTGACGGTTTGCTGCGCGATTACGATGATCATGTGATCGAGGCAGTGAGCGGCAACCTGTTTATCCGCAAAGAGGGCGTAGTCATGACGCCAGTGCTGGAGAGTTGTGGTGTAGCCGGTGTGATGCGGCAAAAAATCCTGGATTGGTATAAAACGCAACGCCAGACAGTCCTGCTGACCACCTTGACGATGGACGATGTGCTGAATGCAGAGGCTATCGTTATTGTGAACAGCGTCTATGGCGTGTTGCAGATATCGCACATTGACGACCAGGCAGTTGCGACCAATCACTGGGCGAAAGAACTCAGGTCACAGTTGCAGTATGTGACGCATTAGAAAATCGTTGATCAGGCATGATGTTCAAGAAAAGTGTTAAATACGGGCTGGCGATTCTGGGGTTATCCGGACTGGCTCTGGCGCTCTGGATAGTGATTTATATGATCAGGCCATTGCCCATGGTTTCCGAAACCATAGGCATGCAGATCCCGGCCGGTGCCAGTGTGCGCGGGATCGCTGACCAGCTGGTTTCGTCCGGCGTATTAAAAGAACCTTACAGTTTTTTGCTGGTGGTAAAACTGACGGGTAGCGGCAGCCGGCTACAGGCAGGCGATTATGCCTTCAACGCACCGCTGCAAGTGCTGGGGCTGATAGACTTGTTGAAGCATGGTACGTTTGACCAGTTCAAATTGCAGCTGACAGAAGGTAAAACCTTTGCCGATTTCCGCCAGAAGCTGGCGCAGATGCCGGGGATCAGGCACGAAACCCTCAATCTTTCAGACCTGGAGTTAATGCAACTGGTCAGTGGTGAAGCGACTGCGCCTGAGGGCTGGTTTTTTCCCGACACCTATTTTATCGATAGCCAAAGCAGCGATGTCGATATGTATAAACGCGCTTACCAGAAGATGCAGAAATACCTGGCAGCCGCGTGGGAAAGCCGCCAGTCTGGCTTGCCTTATAAAACCCCGTATGAGGCATTGGTGATGGCTTCTATTGTAGAAAAAGAAACCGGTGTTGAAATCGAACGCCCACAAATAGCCGGGGTGTTTGTGAATCGTTTACGGCTGGGCATGCGCCTGCAAACCGATCCCACCGTGATTTATGGCATGGGTAGCCGGTATCATGGCAATATCACGCGACGCGATTTACTCACCGATACGCCGTATAACACTTATACTCGCAGTGGTCTGCCGCCGACACCAATCGCCTTGCCTGGTCTGGCTTCTATCCAGGCGGCGTTGCACCCCGCCAATACCAAGGCGCTGTATTTTGTGGCCAACGGGCAGGGCAGGCATGTGTTCACCAGCACGCTGGAAGAACACAACAAGGCTGTGCGCGCCTATCAATTAAAGAAACACTAATTAAACCTCAACGGTAATGATCACAAGAACAATGATGCGGGAATGTAAGTAATGGCAGGTTTGTTTATCACTCTGGAAGGCATGGACGGAGCGGGAAAAAGCACGCATATTCCCACCATACTGGCATTGCTGGCGTCCTCCGGTCGTGAGATCGTCTCTACGCGCGAGCCCGGCGGCACGCCTTTGGGCGAAGCTTTGCGCGAGTTGCTATTGCATCAGGAGATGCATGTAGAAACAGAATCACTGCTGATGTTTGCTGCACGGGCAGAGCATTTGCAGCAGGTGATTTTGCCCGCACTGGCACGCGACGCCATTGTGTTGTCAGACCGCTTTACCGATGCTTCTTATGCTTATCAATGTGGTGCACGCGGATTGCCACTCGCCAAAATGCAGGCGCTGGAAACCTGGGTGCAAGGCAGTTTGCAGCCGGATATCACCCTGCTGTTTGATGTGCCGGTAGAAGTCAGCCTGCAACGGCTGGCAGGTGCGCGCACGCCTGACAAATTTGAAGCGCAAGGTGCTGAATTCTTCGCCAAATTACGTGCCCAATATTTGGCGCGCGCGGCAGAATATCCCCAGCGTTTCCGCGTGATTGATGCAAACCGGACACTGGAAGAAGTGAAGAAATCAGTTGAAGAAATTATTCTATCACTATGATTAATAATATATATCCATGGCAGGAATCGCTGTATGCCCATTGGGTGCATGCAGGTGAAGGTCGCCATCACGCCTTGCTGTTTCACGGCAAAACCGGGATAGGAAAGCTTGCATTTGCGCAGACGCTGGCGGCAGGCCTGCTGTGCGCGCAGCCGCAACACAACGGCATCGCCTGCGGGCAATGCCAGTCGTGTCACTGGTTGTCAGAGGGGGCGCATCCTGATTTCCGGGAAATCACGCCCGAAGATGATGATGTGGCAGACAGCGCCAAAAAGAAAACCCGCAAGCGGCAGCAGATCGTCATTGACCAGATTCGTGCCTTGCATGATTACCTGGCCCTGACCAGTCACCAGGTAGGCGGCATGCGCGTGGTGCTGATCCATCCGCTGGAAGCCATGAACGTGGCGGCTTCCAACGCTTTATTGAAACTGCTGGAAGAACCGCCGCAGCGCACACAATTTTTGCTGGTATCGCATCAGCGCCAGGCCTTGTTGCCAACCATTTTAAGCCGCTGCATGCAAGTAGATATGCCGGTACCTAGCCATGAACAAGGCTTGCAGTGGTTGCAAGCGCAGTCAATCGCACAGGCGGACTGGGTGTGGCACTACAGTGGGGGCGCGCCAACCACGGTGTTGCAGGATGACCTTGACTGGTATGGCTGGTATCAGCAATGGAGCCCGCATCTTGCGCGCGGAGCGGCGATGGATATTGCACTGGCTGGGGGTGTGCTGATCAAGCAGGGCATGGCTGCCGCTATCCAGGTGTTACAAAAATGGTTGCTGGATTTATGGCTTTCCAGACATCAGCTGCCTTTGCGTTACCACCCGGCGGAATCTGCGACTTTACAAACACTTGCATCCAAACTGGAGTTAGCGCGCCTGCTGGCATTTCAACAACAATTGAATCGTTTTAAAATGACCGCACAGCACCCGTTGAATCAGGAGCTGCAATTGGAGCAGTTATTGCTCCAATACAAGAAAATGTTTGGCTAACCGGCACTGACGAACAGACAGGCCGAGAGACCCCAGGAGCCCATGCATGACAGACACACAACCACCAGCGACGATTAGCCCTGCCGGACCGGCCAAACCCGGGGTACTGTCATTGGCGATCCGTGAAAAGGCAGCCTTGTTTGCGGCTTATATGCCGTTTGTCAAAGGCGGCGGCTTGTTTATCCCGACCAGCAAGCCTTTTAAAATGGGTGAAGAAGTGTTTATGTTGCTGACTTTGCTGGATGACCCGCACAAACTGAAAATCGTGGGTAAGGTGATCTGGATCACGCCGCAAGCGGTAAATAATAAACCACAAGGCATAGGCATACAGTTCAGCGATAAAGATGGCGGTGTGGAGGCGAAAAAGCGTATCGAGACTATCCTAGGCGCTGCTTTGAAGTCCAGCCGGCCTACGCATACGATTTAGCCTTTCATACACAGAGCAGCCCTCGATAGCACCACTCACGGACCTTTTATGCTTGTAGATTCGCATTGCCATATCAACTTTCCCGAGCTGGTCCAGAATATGGATCAACTGCGGGCCGACATGCTGACCAATGAGGTCGGACATGCGCTATGTGTGTCCGTCACGCTGGACAAATTCCCTGAAGTATTGGCGATTGCGGAACAGTACCCGAATATTTTTGCCTCCGTCGGTGTGCATCCGGATTACGAAGATATCCAGGAGCCTGGCGTGGCACAATTGATTGCACTGGCAGATAACCCGCGCGTGGTCGCGATTGGCGAAACAGGCCTGGATTATTTTCGGCTTACCGGCAATCTGGATTGGCAGCGTGAACGTTTCCGTACCCATATCCGCGCTGCCAAGGCCACTGGGAAACCGCTGATCATCCATACCCGCAATGCGGCGGAAGATACGCTACGCATTATGCATGAAGAGGGCGCTGCTGAGGTCGGCGGCGTCATGCATTGTTTTACCGAAAGCTGGGAAGTCGCGCAGGCGGCCATAGACATGGGTTTTTACATCTCGTTTTCAGGCATTGTCACTTTCAAGAATGCCGTGGCATTAAAAGAAGTCGCGCAGAAAGTGCCGCTGGCCTCCATGCTGGTGGAAACCGATTCGCCTTACCTGGCGCCTATCCCTTTCCGTGGCAAAACCAACCAGCCGGCCTATGTGCGGCATGTGGCTGAAGAAATCGCGCGTCTGCGGGATATTCCATTGCAAGCGGTCATGGATGCCACTACCCGCAACTTTTTCACCCTGTTTAAACACGCGCAGCCATGCAACTGACCATACTGGGCGCCGGTTCGAGTGCAGGCACGCCAGCCCTGGGCTGCACCTGCGCTACCTGTGTTTCCAGTGACACGCGCAATAAACGCAGCCGTTGTTCCAGCATGCTGACGCTGGACGATGGTCGCGTGATCCTGATCGATACTTCGCCGGATCTACGCCAGCAGGCGCTGCGTGAGCACATGCACCGGGTCGATGCCGTGCTCTACACCCACACCCATGCCGATCACCTGCATGGCATTGATGACTTGCGGGCTTTCTGCCAGATCAATCGCTGCCAGATCCCGCTTTACAGCTATCCGGAAGCCATCAGCCATATCCAGGACAAATTTGGCTATACCTTGCGCGACCCCAGCCATTACTGGGACCTACCTGTGCTGGCCGCTCATGTTGTGGAAACGCCTTTTGAAGCCGCAGGCGTGCAGGTCATCCCCATCCCGGTCATGCACGGCAAGATACGTATCTACGCCTATCGCATCGGAAATCTGGTCTATATGACTGATGTTTCCGCCATTCCGGAATCCTCTTATGAATGGCTGCAAGACGTGGATGTATTGCTGATTGATTGCCTGCGCGAAACGCCACATCCCACCCATGTCAGTGTCAGTGAATCGCTGGACCTGATTGCGCGCATAGGTGCCAAGCGCAACGTGCTGATCCATATGACGCATGAGCTGGAATATCATGCGCTACAAGCCAGGTTAGCAGACAACATCAGTGTAGGCTACGATGGATTGCAGCTGACACTGTGAAAGCACTTTCTCACCCGTTTTGCCTACGGCGGTCAACCGAACTAGCGTATAAACAGTTATACTTTCATAAATAAAATAATTGTAAAACATCTGATTCTGGAGCACAGGGATTAACATGAAGTTCTATTCAAAAATGTCGGCGTTGTTTGTTGCCGTGGCCGTGCTAATGAGCGCAACATCTGCTTTTGCCGGTAAAACTTACAGCGAAGACGAATTTATCAGTCAGTTTAGTGGCAAGTCTAAAAAAATCATCCTGGAGAAACTGGGCCAGCCTTTTAAAAAGCAACAGTCAGTCAAACCTAGCAATGCCAATAACATGATCGCAGGCGTGGGCGGCCAGGAGAAAAACTCCAAACCAGTGCAGGTAGAAATGTGGTACTACAAGAACCTAGTGAAATATGATGCAAAAAACACTTATAAAGAAGCGGAAGTCACTTTCGTCAATGACAAAGTCATGAATATCGGCTTCTTCAATAACCGCTGATTGACTCGGTTGACCAATACAAGCTGTGTCTGCGGACACAGCTTTTTTTATGTTTGTGCAGTGTGTGATATTCAACATTTCATGCTAAATCGCATGTTTCTATGGCAACATTAAAATCGTAAATATCTGATTTTAAAGTAATAAAAACATGGCATTCAATTTGCTAATCCTTTGTGACATTCTTAAAAACAGGAAAATTGAAATGCCAAGAATTATTGGGGTATCCGGAAATATCACAGCACCTTCGAGAACACTTTCATTAGTGGATGCAGTCGTGGCGAAGGCCAGCCAGAAATTTCATAGTCCGGGTGAGGTGATCGATATATCCAGGCTGACGGCTGATCTGGGGCCTACAGTCTCTTTCAACAACTTTCCGCCAGCCCTGACCCAGGCCTATGACAAACTGCACCAGTCAGACCTGATCGTGATTGGTACACCGATATATAAAGCGTCTTACACCGGCTTGCTGAAACACTTCTTTGACCTGGTAGACCCTAAGAAACTCACGGGAAAAGTAGCCATTCTGGTGGCAACCGGCGGCAGTGACCACCATGCCCTGGTGCTGGAGTCTCATTTGCGTAGCCTGGCCAGTTTTTTTGGTATCTACACCATCCCGACCACGATCTATGCCAAGGATATCGAGTTTAAAGATTACCAGCTGGAAAGCCCGTTGATCGAACAGCGCATCGACCAGGCGCTGGAGCAGGCAGGGGTGCTGATCAAGCAGCACTTGCCTGAGACGCTGGTTGCCTGAACGTAAAGTGACTATTTAGCAGTAGCAATAAAAAAGGGGATATTCATCCCCTTTTTTAATATCCATCGCTTTGCATTCAATCAGGTTTTAGGCGATCAGATTGAGTTCTTTCAATCTGGCGCGCAGGATGTTCCTGCTGATACCCAGCAATTTGGCGGTATGAACCTGGTTGTTTTTACTGTGCTCAAACGCCTTGCTCACCGTGGTGCCATTAATCAGCTCATACAGATTATCGGCGCCTTGTTCAAACAACTCTTCCAGCACACTTTCAAGTTTGTACAGCGAGCTCTGCTGCTCATAACTGATCTTGCCAGTCGCTGGTGCTGCCACAGAATAATGTTCATCTGTGATGACCTGGGAAGCACTAAAACTTATCTTGGGCAAGTTCAAATCCTTGGGCGACAAGGTATCTGTCATGCTCACCAGCACTGCGCGGTGGATCACATTTTCAAGCTCGCGGATATTGCCTGGCCAGGGATATTCCATCAGCAGAGAGATTGTTTCCGGGGACAGTTTATGCTCGGACGTATTCAGTTTGCTGCGGTAAACATTCAGGAAGTGCTCCACCAGCGGCAGGATATCGCCACGGCGTTCGCGCAAAGGCAACAGCTCCACCGGCACGACTTTAATGCGGTAGTACAGATCTTCGCGGAAACGTCCGGCTTTCACTGCTTCTTCCAGGTTGACGTTGGTAGCGGCTATCAGCCTGACATCAATCGGGATAGGCTTTCTGGAGCCGACTCGCACGACTTCACGCTCTTGCAGCACGCGCAGTAATTTCACCTGGGTCGATTGCGGCAAATCACCGATTTCATCCAGGAACAAGGTGCCGCCATTGGCTGTTTCAAACCAGCCGATTTTGGACATATTGGCGCCGGTAAAAGCGCCTTTTTCGTAACCGAATAACTCGCTCTCTACCAGCGTTTCAGAGAAAGCGCCGCAATTGATGGCCTGGAATGGGCCGTTTTTACGATTGCTGAGCGAGTGGATATGGCGCGCAATCAGTTCCTTCCCGGTCCCGGTCTCACCAATGATCAATGCGGTGGCATTGCTGGTGGCTATCCTTTCGATCAGGGAAAGCAGGTTTTGCGATTTAGGATCGCTGAAGACCAATGCGCTGGCACGTACAGATAAACTGACAGCGGATGGGTTAGGGTGAGTGATCACATGATCGACACGTTCAGTGTACGAATCACGGATATCCCAGCGTTGTGCGCTCATAATTGACTTCCTCACTTAACAGGCGTGTCAATATAATGTATTTATCATTAATAAGTCAAAGTTCTATAAATTATATTTATATTCGAACTGGTTATATGTAGGGTGGGGTGCACCACACGCGATAATTCAACAATTCACTGTGTTGATTTAAACACTTGTTGCATTTGCAACACAGGTTTTTTGCGATCGTGTCGCGTCATTATTTATCTAACAGTCTGATTTTTAATCATTAATTTCTTATTTTTCAATATGGCATATAACTTGCAAATAGACTAGCGAGGAAATTCCAGACCAAATAAGAAAGGGTTAGACATGACGGTTGCAACATTAAACACAGAAATCGATTTGGATCTTTATATTGCAGAGACTGTGGCTGAAGCCAAGCTGGCTTTTGAAGTATTCAGAGAAACAGACACTATTACCGCCAACGGCACTGTTGGTTTTGTGCACAGGGTGCCAGGCCAGGAAAAGCTGATCATCATCAATGATCCAGGCCCATTTAACAAAAACAAACCGCTTGAAGCACTGGTGGCCGGTTTTGATGGCGTGGTGTATTCCGGTAAAGGCAATGGCGCAGCGGTGAACCGCTACCTGAAATTATTCCAGGTGCATCCTGAAGTGACCACCATTTCGCATATCCACTCTACTTACCTGGGTGCATGGGCGCAAACACACCGCACATTGCCGATCCGCTATGTGCCGGTACAACGCTTCAACCTGATCAAAGAATTGCCTATCTATATAGACCGTCGTCAGCAGGAGGTGGACTTTATCCTGGACCAGATCGCGATCAATCCGCACAACACAGCCATCCTGGAAGCCAATGGCGGTTCTACCGTTTGGGGCAAGCAAGGCCTGCGCAAACTGGCCGAGTTCACTTTGTTGCTCGAAGAAGGGGCCAAATTGCAGACACTGGCAGAATCGCTGGGTGGTTCGCGTGATTACGGCCCAGGCGTGCTGAAACAACAATGGAAAATGGCCAAACTGTATGACCAGGCCCAGGCAGAAGGCCTGTTGCGTCCTTCTGATCTGTAATTCACTGTCATAGCCGGAGAAACCATCGTGACCGTTCAGCAAAACACCGTTTCGCAAACTACAGCCTCACCAGCGATAGACCAGATCTGGTTTACGCGCTGCCCAGTGCCAACCGCAACCGGTCTGGCCTATAAACTGGGCTGGCTGGCTGAAGAGTTCGCCCGCGACAATATCCAGATCAACACGTTGCAAGAAGCGCCTAAAGCGCTTTCCAAACATCACTATGATCATGCGCTTAACAGCCTGATCCGTGAAGGCGGCAATTTACTGGCGCTGGCCGCTAAAGCGCAAGGCGCGCCGACCAAGCTGATAGGCCTGACCTGGATCGATGAATGGCAAGCCATTCTGGTGCGGCCAGACAGCGGCATCACGCAGCCTGAACATTTAAAAGGTCTGCGCCTGGCCTTGCCAGAATTCATAGCTCATCCGATCCAGAGCCATGTGCGTGGCAGCAGTATCGCGCGCGGCATGAGCCTGCAAGGTTATAAAGGCGCACTGAAAATCGCCGGGCTGACGCTGGATGATGTGAAGCTGGTTGAAGTGGCTTCCGGCCGCGGTAACCGTAACGGCCTCGGTGAGTTGTGGGCAGGGCTGGATGCACTGGTGGCAGGCGAGGTAGATGCGGTCTACGTCAAAGGCGCTTCAGCCGTCGATGCCGCCAAACGCGTGGGTGCTGTGGTTGGTATTGATCTCGATAGTTATCCGGACTTATCTACCCGTGTGAATAACGGCACGCCTCGCCCGATCACCGTGCACCAGGATTTGCTGGATAACCATTTTGACCTGGTAGTGCGTTTCTTGTACCAGACCCTGCGTGCTGCTGACTGGGCCAAAAACAACCTCAAAGGCGTGCGCGATATCCTCGAATCAGAAACCCGTTCGGGTGAGGAGGGTGTTGCTACTGCTTATGGTGAAGATTTCCATCTGCAACTGGCGCCGGATCTATCTAAAGAGCGCATTGAATTATTCAGGCAGCAAAAGAACTTCATGCTGGTGCATGGTTTGCTGGATCAGGATTTTGACCTGGATAGCTGGGTCGATGACAGGCCGTTGCGTGAAGCCGAGCAATTGCTGCATAAATATGCAGCGGTGGCCTAAGATTTTCAGTGATTGAACACCGCCATGTTTATCAAGGTCGTCAGCAGCAAACGTCGATGACCTGATGTTTTAAGGAGTAAGTGTGATTAAATTTTTAAAAGTGGTTTTTACAGCAGCGGTACTGGTGCCTTTCATCAGTGTCTCCGATGCCAATAGCGCGGATGCCAAGCCAGCTGCCAATGAACCCAAAGTCGTGCGAATTGCCACCGTTGCCTACAACGTCAATGGCAAAACCCGTTACCTGGGCAGTACAGAACTGGTGACTGAAACCGGGCTTGATGCAGAGTTGGCCAAGCGTGGCGTAAAAGTCGAGTGGGTGCCAGCCGCTACAGCCATGGTAGGCCCTATCGTCAACGAAGCCTTTGCCAACAAAACCATTGATTTTGCTGCCTATGGCGATCTGCCGCCGATTATTCTCAACGGTTCAAAACCACGCGTGCAACTGGTGGCGCCTTGGGGCCGTAGCGGCAACTCTTATTTAGTGGTGCCGGCCAATTCAACCGCCAAAACCATTGCCGACCTCAAAGGCAAGCGTATCGCCTTGCATAGAGGCCGCCCATGGGAGATCGCCTTTGCCAACCTGGTGCAGAAAAACGGTTTCAAGCTGACTGATTTCAAAATTGTGAATGTCAATCCGCAAGTCGGTTCAGCCGCGCTGGCAAGTGGTTCGGTAGATGCTTTCTATTCCCTGAGCGATGCTTACAACCTGGTGGATAAAGGTGTTGGCAAAATCATCTGGTCGACCAAAACAGCGCCACCGGATTGGAAACTGATGGGCGGATTGTGGGCGCGTAATGACTTTGTGCAACAGTACCCGGAATTAACGCAGGCGATTGTGACATCGTTTATCAAAGCCAACCACTGGGCGGCACAAGAAGCACACAAGGAAACCTACCTCAAAGACTATGCCAGCCTGGTGCAACCGGAAAGTGTGGTCAGGCGTGATTATGAGGATGATGTGGTCAGCTGGCGCGACCGCTGGTCACCGCTGTATGACCAGGCACTGGTGGATCACTATAAACGTGCGGCTTCCTATGCGCGTGAGTCAGGTTTGATCCGCAAGGATATCGATATCAACCAGTTGCTGAACGCTACGTTTGTTGACAAAGCACTCAAAGAATTGAATTTGGAAACTTTCTGGGCGCCATCCCAGATCGCTGCAAAACAATAACATTTTATTGCCTCCCGGCAATCACTCCCTAGACAGATGGTTCCCGCCATCTGTTTTTTTATGTCTGTTGCTGTGACAGCAACAGTTCATGCCCAAATGATTCATAGTCAACATCCTTGCTATCCATATTCTGCATAATTATTTATAAGTTATTGTTTTTAAATATGAAAATAATAATTTTAAACTTGGCACAGGGCTTGCGTATAGATACCTAGTTATTTTGTACAGGAATCAACATGGGTAGGACCAAAGCCGCTTTAAATTACATCGATCAAGAGAGTGTCAACGATCTTGATCCTGCCACAGCTCCAGCTGCGCAAACAAGTGGCTCCGGTAGCTCCAGTCGTTTGTCCCTGGCCAGTGAAGCCGCAGTGCTGGCAGTAGAAGGTGTTTCCAAGACTTTCCAGCTCAATGGCAAGTCACTCAAGGTATTGTCGGATTTTTCTTTGCAGGTTGCCAAGGGTGAATTTATTTCCATCGTTGGCAGCAGCGGTTGCGGCAAGTCCACTTTGTTGCGCCTGATCGCCGGGCTGGACACCTCTTATGACGGCAGCATCGTCTGGCTGGGGGATGCTGTATCCGGTACCTCACTGGACCGTGGCCTGGTGTTCCAGGAGCACCGCCTGTTCCCGTGGTTGACGGTGCAGCAGAACGTGGCGCTGGCGCTGGAGTCCTCCGGCCTGAGTCAGGCTGAGATCAAGGCGCGTGTGGCGCACCAGATCGAACTGGTTGGTTTAAGCGGTTTTGCCGATGCCTACCCGCACCAGATCTCAGGCGGCATGTCGCAACGGGTTGCGATCGCCAGGGCACTGGTGTTGAAACCAAGATTGTTGTTGCTGGATGAGCCTTTTGGCGCGCTGGACGCACTCACCAGGCTCAAGATGCAGCAAGAGCTGCAACGCCTGTGGGAATCAGAAGACACCACTTCTATCCTGGTGACGCATGATGTGGAAGAAGCTGTGTTCCTGGGTGACCGGGTTGTGGTGATGGAAGCCAATCCTGGCCGTATCAAACGTATCGTTGAAGTCGATCTGCCCAGACCACGGCATCGGGCTTCAGCCAAGTTTCAGCACATCAAGGACGATGTGTTAAGTGATTTCATCGAGATTAGTTAGAGTTATTAGGAGTTTGTATGTCAACAACGGCACTGAAATCGCCTGCCGAGCATTCCACGATTTGGGATTCACTGACTGATAAAAGTCGGAGCAGAAAACAGCTGATTGCAACAGGAGAGGATTTTAAGAAGTTATCTGAACGACTGGTGACCAGCCTCAACGCGGTGGAACATGTGATCCCGCGTAAAAAACTGGCCACGCTGATCGCGCTGGTTGTGGGTGTGCATGTGTTGGTCATCGCCGGTTTTCTGACTGCATTGAACGAGCCTAGCATCGTCAAGCCGAAAAAGAAGGAAGTCATTGTGGAGTTTGTGAAACCTGTGGTCGAACCGCCACCAGTGATCGAGCCGCCTAAACCGCCGCCACCGCCAGTAAAACGCGTGGAACCGCCGCCACAAGCTGCCAAGCCACCGCCAGCACTGCGGACCGCGCCAGCATCGCAGAATATCAGCGCGAATGACATCGTCATTCAGGAAAACACCGAAGCGCCGAAAAGCACTGCTCCGGTCGTGGCAGCGCCTCCGGCACCAGAACCGCCACCGCCAGCACCAGTGGTGAAAGAAGAGCCTCTGGTCGAAGCCAAAGGCGGCGTCGGACATTTGAATAACCCTGACCCTGAATATCCGGATTTTGCGGCTGACCAGGGTTGGGAAGGGTCGGTGATCCTGCGGGTGAAAGTGTTGCCAAACGGCAAGCCTGCGGATGTGAAAGTTAAGAAGTCCAGTGGCCATAGCGTACTGGATGATGCTGCGGTTGCTGCAGCGAAACGCTGGGCGTTCACCCCGGCAAAACGTGGGAATACGCCTGTTGAAGGTTGGGCAACGTTCCCGGTTGAATTCAGGCTGCAGTAATTTTTTAATTTGAAAGAGAAGGAAATACCATGTTTAGTTTAGAAACCTATCAAAGTGCATCTCCAGTGGTGCTTGGCGTATTGATCACCTTGCTGATCGCTTCTGGCGTCACCTGGACCATTATCCTGGCCAAATCATTCCAGGTCTGGCTGATCCGTAAACAGAACGTTAAATTCAGGGCTGCATTCTGGGGCGCTAAAAGCCTGCAGGAAGCAGCGACATTAGAAGGTCACAATGGCCCGGCATACCGTGTCGCACAAGTGGGTTTTGAAACCCTGAAAGACCTGGATGTGGAATCTGCCGATGACTTGCGTCATAGCGGTGACCGCCAGGAAGTGCTGGAGCGCGCATTGCGTCAGCAGATCCAGAAAGAACGTGTATTGCGTGAAGCTGGCCTGGTGGTATTGGCCAGTATCGGTAGTACAGCACCGTTCGTCGGCTTGCTGGGTACGGTATGGGGCATCATGCATGCACTGACAGACATCAGCAAACTGGGTACTGCCAGCCTGGAAGTTGTGGCTGGCCCTATCGGTGAAGCGCTGGTTGCCACTGCGATTGGTATTGCCGTGGCGGTGCCTGCTGTGCTGGCTTATAACTTCTTCCTGCGTCGCCTGAAAACCAGCAGCAACAACCTGGATGATTTTGCTGAAGACCTGATCAAGGTTTCCCGCAGAGTGACTTTCAAAAAAGCGGCAGATGCCACCAAGCCTGGTGAGTTCGTGTCTTCCTCATCTGCCTCTGCTTCAGTCGTGCGCAACCTCAAAGGAGCAACTGCATAATGGCTATTTCTACAAATGCAGATGATGACGTATTGAGTGAGATCAACGTCACGCCATTGGTCGATGTGATGCTGGTATTGCTGGTCGCGTTTATCGTGACGGCACCGTTGATGACCAACTCGATTCAGGTCAACTTGCCCAAGACCTCAGCCACCAAAACCACTGAGCAGAAAAAGCCGGTGACGGTGTCTGTGGATGCCGCAGGCAAGCTGTTTATCGACAAGCAGGAATATCCGCTGGAAACCATTGAGCCTGAGCTCAAGCGTATCCACGATAGTAACCCGGATGTCACCCTGCACCTGAGCTCGGACGAAGCCGTGAACTACGGAAAAGTCGCCAAAGTGATGGCCGCCATCGAACGCGCAGGTATTTCACGCGTGGCTGTGCTGACGCAGGCTGAGTAACAGACAGGTTTAAGGTTTTAGCCACATGATACGCCAATGGAAATATGTATTACCTTTCCTGATCTCCCCGCTGCTGGTGCTTGCCATCTGGTGGTGGGTGTCAAACGCAGGCTACTATTCAGACGATATCCTGGTCACGCCGCAGCAAGTGTTTGCCACGCTGGGCGAGTTGAGTGATAACGGCGAATTGCTCCTGCATCTGAAAGCAAGTTTCAACCGCTTGCTGATCGGGTTCAGCCTTGGTGCAGTGGTCGGCGTGCTGTTCGGTATCTGGATGGCGATCTCGCCGCGTGTAGAAGCATTTGCCCTGCCGCTTTTCCAGGGCTTGCGCCAGGTGCCTACCATTGCCCTGATCCCTATCCTGATCCTGTTACTGGGGGTGGATGAGATATTCAAGGTCATTATTGTGTTCAAGGCGGCTTCTTTAACGGTGGCACTGGCTGCGTATGAGGCCACCAAAGGCGTCTCGAAAAGTTATTTTGAAGTGGCCAGCATTTACCAGCTACCAAAAACAACCTTGTATCGCAAACTGATCATTCCCGCTATCACGCCACCGGTGTTTACCGGCCTGAGGATCGCATTCTCTCGGTCGTGGACTATTTTAGTCGCCGCTGAATTGCTGGCCGCCGACAGTGGCATCGGCCAGATGATGCAATTGGGACGCGAAATGTTCAGGCTCGATGTCGTGATGGTCGGCGTGGTGATCACCGGTGTGGTCGGCTTTAGCATAGACAAACTGTTTAAATGGGGTGAGTTACGCCTGATCCCCTGGCATCGCAATTTGAGAACATAAGTAATGAATTTTCTATCGACAAAATGGATTCCTGACTGGCGCGGCTGGGTATTGCCGCTTCTGATCGTACTGGCCTGGGACTGGATGTCACGGCTAGATGCCAACCATGCCTACGCCTTTGCCTCGCTGAGCCAGATTGCAGCCGCCGTCAGCCAGTTATGGCAAAGTGGCGAGTTAATGGCTAACGTATCTGCCAGTGTGGCGCGCGCACTTACCGGTTTACTGATAGGCGCGAGTGCCGGGTTTATTGTGGGCTCACTGGTCGCCGTGTCACGCATCGCCAATATCCTGATTACGCCGGTGTATCACGCCATCCGCCAGGTGCCCTTACTGGGCCTGGTGCCGTTGTTTGCCCTCTGGTTTGGCAATGGCGATACCTCAAAGCTCATCGTTGTCAGCCTGTCTGCGTTTTACCCGGTGGTGTTATCCACGTTTGAAGGCATGTTGCAGGTGGATCACAAGTACCGCGAAGTCGGCCAGGTCTACAAACTGAGCCAATGGCAGGTCTACAGCAAAATCATATTGCCAGCTTCGCTGCCGCAAATATTCACTGGTTTCTCACTGGCACTGGCATTTGCATGGTTGTCCACCATCGGTAGCGAGCTGCTATTCACGGCGGGCGCCGGGCTGGGTAACCTGATGATGAATGCACAAGAGGCTTCCAGGATGGATATCCTCATTATTGTGACGTTTGTGATCGGCATACTCGGTTACATGATGTCGCTGTTGATTAAACTGGCAGGAAATGCCTTGTTCCAATGGCGTAATACACGTTAATCCGCGGCCTGCCAGGCACGCGAGATACCATAAAAATAGCCACGCCAAACAATAATAACAATGTCTGATCCCACTACACATCCTCAGCCCGAAGCGCTCTGGTATACCCGTTGCGCAGTACCCACGCCTTTGAGCCTGGCCATACAGCACGGCTGGATAGCGAAAGAATTTGCGCCGGATGGCATTCCTATCCAGTCTTTACGCGAATCTGCCAGCCCGGCTGATTTCCAGTCTCATTTTGATCACCACCTGCCGCATTCATTCCGCCAGGGTGGCAGTGTGCCCGCCATCTGGGCCAGAGCCAGCGGGCAGCAAACGCGGGTGATAGGCCTGACCTGGACGGACGAATACCAGTCCATCATCAGCCTGCCTGACTCCAGACTCCGTAGCATCAGGGATTTAAAAGGCTGCCGTATCGGCATCCCCAAACATGATGTCAGCATAGACCATCACCGCGCTTCTGCACTGCGTGCATTTGTAGTGGCTTTGGATACCGTGGGCCTGAGCCTGAAAGATGTGGAACTGGTCGATCTGCCTGATACGCCGATAGCGCCAAACCCGGCGACTGGCGGGCCGGATTGGGGGCAGGGCAGGCATAGTTATGTCAATGAGCTCTATGCCCTGGTGAAGCACCAGGTCGATGCCATTTACGTCAAAGATGTGCGTGGCGCCGAAGTCACCCATTTGCTGGGTGCACAGGTGGTGTTTGACCTTGGCTTTCACCCGGATAGCTTTATCCGTATCAGCAATTGCACGCCCAGGCCACTCACCGTCAATGCCGAAACCATAGAACAGTATCCACACCTCGTCAGCCGCTTTTTGCGGCACGTGGTCAACGCGGGCGACTGGGCGAAAAAACACTCGCAAGAAACCGTGCAGCTGATCGCCAAAGAAACCGGCTGGGCAGAGCCTTGGGTGCAAAAAGTCTATGGTGCAAACGTACACCAGCAATTAAGGCTGGAGTTATCTGACCACGCCATCCAAGGCCTGAAAGTGCTCAAGGATTTCCTGTTTGAGCATGGCTTTCTCAAGCAGAATTTCAACATTATGGACTGGGTAGATCATGCGCCGCTTGATACGCTCAAAGCGCCAGTACTCAGTCTCCACCGCTAGTTTTTCCAGAATTGATCCGTTTTGAATCTTCGTCACTATCCGCTTATCCGCTGTTTACTGCTGTATCGCAGAACTCCTGTCCGATTCTGGCTGTGTACCGGGCTGTTTGCCGCAGCCAACTTTATGCTTGCCCTGCAACAAGGCCTCATTGCGAAAGCGATCGATGATGTGCAGCATGGCAAAGCCATTTACCTGGAGGCCACCGGCGCGCTGAACAGTGAAGCCGCCTGGCATTGGCTGCTGATCATTGTGGCGGTGGCCCTGGGGCGCGCCCTCATTATGTATTTTGTCGGCTGGCTGTCACTCATCATCCAGCAAAACCTGATCGGCCATATCCGCGAGCGTATTCTGATCCAGGTACAGCGACTGGACCAGAGTTATCACTGGGCGCATGGTGCCGGTGAATTGGTGACGCGCACCACGCGTGACTCCGATAAATTGCGTGATGCCCTGATCAGCTTCTGGCGCCAGGTGGTGGATACCGGGCTGGTGATTGCCGCCGCCATGGGGTTCCTGTTCTGGTATGACTTCTGGTTGGGCGTGGTCCCGCTCATTTTATGCCTGATCGGTTTCGGCATCCTGCTGTTGCAAACCGAACACCTGGTCAAACTGGATAGGGCGGTTGGTGAAGCCTACGATGCCGTGAACCAGGACCTCACCGAAGGTGTGAACGGCGTGCGCGTGATCAAAGCGTTCGCGCTGGAAACCAGCCGTATCAACAAATTTGAACAGCATGTGCAAAGCTTTATGTCGCATGCATTTGCCGCGTTGACGTTCTACACCTCGCGTATTCCTTTGCCGCAATTCGTGGTCGCGCTGGGACAGGTGTGGGTGCTGGGCTTTGGCTGTCACCTGGTCTATACCAACGCGCTGAATCTTGGCCAGTTGATCGCCGCCTTGCTGATGGTGAATACCCTGGTGTTCAGGGTAGAGGGGGTAGGTCGCGTGATGCAAATTTTTGCCGATGCCAGATCCTCCGCCGCCAGGATATGGGATTTGCTGGATGCTGAACCCGAAATCAAATCCGGCACCATTGCCTTGCCTGATGGGCCTTTATCCTTACGTTTTGACCAGGTAGCCGTACACCCGCCAGAAGGGGGTAACCCGATACTGGATGCGTGCAGCTTTGAAGTGAATGCCGGTGAGATCGTGGCACTTGTGGGCACCACCGGCTCCGGTAAAAGCACGCTGGCCGGGCTGGTGCCTCGCCTGGCGGATGTCACACAGGGTGCAGTAGAAATTGCCGGTGAAGCAGGGCAGTGGATCAATGTCAAAGACCTGGACCTGGCGAGCTTACGCAAACAGGTACATACGGTGCCGCAGGAGGCTTTCCTGTTTTCGGATACGCTGGCGGCCAATATGCGATTGACCGCGCCTGAGGCCACGGAAGACGAACTGGAGTGGGCGCTGGAAATGGCCAGTGCTGCCGAGCTTTTAGTCAGCTTAAGTGATGGACTGGAAACCAAGATCGGTGATCGTGGTGTGACCTTGTCGGGCGGCCAGCGGCAGCGTGTCTGCCTGGCGCGCGCATTGCTGGGCCAACCACGCATCCTGGTGCTGGATGATGCCACCAGCGCGCTGGATGCGGTGACTGAACGCAATGTACTGAACAATATCCGCGCGTTGAAAAAACAGGACAAAGCAACCACCGTGCTGGTGATCGCCAGCAAACTCTCGACCATTCTGCTGGCGGACAAAGTACTGTTCCTGTCCGAAGGTAATATCGTGGCCGCTGGCAAGCACCAGACACTGGTCAAGAACAACACACGCTATCGTGAATTAATGGGGCTGGATGATGGCAGTTGAACGTAATACCAATCTGAAAGTGCTGTCCGACATCGAGCTGGAAGAAAAGCTCGCCAATCAGCGATTGAACCGCAATATGTTCTGGCGCCTGTTGCCGCTGCTCAAGCCGGTCAAACACTATATCCTGACCGCGGTGGTGATGGAGATCATCCTGGTCGGCTTTGTATTCCTGCGACCATATTTTATCCAGCAGGCGATCGATCACGGGCTGTTGTACGAGACATCGGGCGTGGTTGCCGCTTCACAGAAACTGGTGATCGGCATCGACTGGCAGGTGATCGCCTGGGCGCTGGCAGGCCTGGCCGGGATGTGGGGCGCGCGATTCGTGTTCGCCGGGTTGTCTCAATATTTTTCCGGCACCGCAGCCATCCGTATCCTCAACCAGTTGCGTGTCAATCTTTTCAGTCATGTGCAGCAACTCAGCGTGGCGTATTTTGACCGCACCAAGTCTGGCCGCATCATTTCACGCATAGACCGCGATATTGATGCGCTGGAGCCATTGCTGATACAGGGCCCGCCAGAAATATTTTCAGCCTTGCTCAGGTTTGTGATGGCAGCTTCGATTTTGCTATGGGTATCGCCGACGCTGTTTTATCACCTGGTGCTGGTGATTCCGTTGCTGATCCTGTCTAGCATGCTGTTCCGGCGGCTTTCAGGCCACCATTTCGCCCGTGTGGCTGAAAACCGTGCCCGCTTTACCGCGCACCTGGTCGAAACCGTGGCCGGGGTGCGCATCATCAAGCAGACAGTACAGGAAGACAGCAACCTCAAACGTTACCGTGGCCTGGTGGATGCGTTTATCCACTCGCTGGTACAAAGCAATATCGCCTCTGGCTGGTTTACCCACTTTACCGGTGTGCTCACCATCCTCGGCTTGATGTTATTGCTAGTCGCTGGCGGGCAAGAAGTCACGCTCGGCCACCTCACCCTGGGCCAGTTTGCCGCCAGCCTGTTTTATGTGTATATGTTTTTAGGCCCGTTGCAGGAGCTGGGAGACCTGGTAGAACGCTATACCAATGGCGTCGCCTCGGCACAACGCATCTTTTTGCTGCTGGATACGCAGGCAGAGGTGCTGGATAGGGCAGATGCGATCCGCCTGAATACGATTAAAGGTGAGGTAGCGTTTAACAATGTCTTGTTCTCCTACCTGCCTGACCATTCCAAGCCGGTCATCAAACACCTCAACCTGAAAGTACCTGCCGGGCAGGTGCTGGCTATTGTCGGGCCGACTGGCCATGGCAAGAGTACGCTGATCCAGCTGCTGACGCGTTTTTATGATGTGCAGCAGGGCCAGGTATTGATCGATGGCTTTGATATCAGGCAGTTGACCCAGCGCAACCTGCGCCAGCACGTAGGTGTGGTGTTGCAGGACAACGTCTTGTTCAGCGGCACCATCATAGACAACCTCAAACTGGCCAAGCCAGATGCGCAACAGGCTGAGTTTGAACAAGCAGCTGCCGAACTGGGCATTGATGACCTGATCAGCCGCTTGCCGCATGGGTATCATACCGAAGTCGGCGCCATGGGCTCGCACCTCAGCCATGGTCAGCGCCAGCTGGTCTGCCTGTTACGCGCCTATCTTGCCAACCCGACCATCCTGATCCTGGATGAAGCCACTTCTGCGGTGGATATCCAGACCGAGCGGCGTATCCAGCATGCCCTCAGGCGCTTGTGTGAAGGCCGCACCGCCATCATTATCGCCCATCGCCTGGCGACTATCCGCGATGCCGACCTGATTGCGGTGATCCACCACGGTGAGCTGGCCGAACTGGGCCCGCATACACAACTGATCCAGAACAATGGTAAATATGCCGATCTGTACCATGCTTATGAAGCCGGGGAGCAGCTTTAGCAAACAGCCAACATCCGCTTGGATCACTGAGAATGATGCGTAGACCGTCATAGGGAGTTTGAGATGAAGAAGGTATTAATCGTGCAGATACTGCTGATGTGGGCAGGGTTTTGCCATGCAGCAGATGAAGTGAAAGATGTCTGGCTCAGTGATGAAAAGGGGTGCAAATCCTATACGCGCTTCAAGCAGCCATTAAATAGCATAGAGTGGGCCGGGGAATGTAAAGATGGCTACTTGGATGGCGCAGGGGTACTCAAGGTGTTTGAGGACGGTATTCATAAAGCCACCTACAGCGGCCATTTTGTAGAGGGAAAATTACAGGGCAAGGGCGTGGCTGAGTTTTTTAACAGCCGCCTTGCAGGAGAACGCGTAGAGGCGGAATTTTTCAATAACACACCTCATGGGCTAGGGGTTTACAGCTACCCCGACGGCAGTCGATTTGAAGGCAGGTTTGAAAAAGGATGCCCGCAAACGGGAGTTACTACCTGGGCAAATGGTGTGAGTTACGAAGGCGAGTATAAAAAATGCCGCGTCCCGGATGAGGTGTTTAAAGCTGCAGTGATTACAATCAAGCAGAAAACGGTCTACCCGCCGACCTTAGACTCCTATGGCAGCCAGGGCGTTGTATTGGTGAATGTAGACATTAGCGAGAACGATCAGCTGAAAGGCGTCGAAGTGTTGCAATCAAATCATCCATTATTCGAGCAGGCAGCTATTCGTAGCCTCAAGGATGCCACAGTAAAGGCAGTGCAAGTCAAAGACAAGCCCATACCGGCACGCGTGACACAGCCATTTACGTACGCGATACCAAGGTTTCGAAACAAGCCAGATTCATACAAGACCTATCCGGATAAAGCCAATCCGGCAGAGCCTGAAATACTGCAATACGATTATCCGCCAGCAGACAAAGTAGTCGCGCCACTGGTGTATCCCCTCGACTTACTCAAGAAAAATGTCAGAGGCACCGCTACCGTGGCTGTAGTGATTGACCCCACGGGGTCACCCAAACAGCTGAAAGTCATTGAAAGCAGTGAACCGGCTTTTGGCGAGTCATTGAAAGCCATGCTTGCCTCCTCCACTTTTTTTCCAGCACGCAAAAATAAACAGTTTTCCTGGTCGGCTTTTAATATCAAGAGAATATTCACCCAGTATGGCACGCATGACATTGCAATCAATGAGCATGGTCAACGCATACTGGACGAATTGAAAGACGCTCAGCCGAATATTGCGCCTGTCAAAACGCTGGATCATGCCCCCAAACCTTTTTACACCCCGCCACCGGCCTATCCGCTGGAGCTGGTGGATAAAGGGGTGACGGGCACGGTGCTGGTCGAGTTCTATATCGATAAAGAAGGCTCTGTGCAGTTTCCGCATACGCTGAAGACAAACAATGAAGAACTGGCCTGGCTGGCCCTGACGGCGGTTGCGCGCTGGCAGTTTTACCCGCCTACCGTCAAAGGCAAACCTGTAGATACCGTGGTGACCGTGCCAGTGGCGTTTAACCTCAACAATTAAGGTTTTGATCTGCGCTGATTCAGCGCCAATATGGATGCTGATTAAATCCGCATTCAACTGTTGCAAGCCCATCAGCGGTTTGCTCACAGGCAAACAGCGTTTATTCAAGTATTCCTGTGAATTGTATGTAATGCATTGATTTTTATAGGGTATTTAAATTTCTTTGCATTTGGCATATTTCCTGCAGATATCCATACTGATTTGTTAAATCGATGCACTGTTGAACAAGCGATTGTTTCAAAGCGTGTGCATAACGGTGCAGCAAGGGCATGTATTCAGGCCCAGGTGGCTGGCATCAGATTAACAAACAAGCAGTAACCAATCGCTGTTGATAACAGTGTCATACCGGTTGGTCGGACGACTAAAAATTTTAATTAATCAAAGGAATGTATTATGAGTAATCAACAACAGCTTCCTGACAATACGCTCTGGTTCACCCGTTGCGCGGGCAATGGCCAGGGCGGTGTACCTACAGCTTCCGGCATCGCGTTCAATCTCGGCTGGTTGCAGGACGAGTTCACCAAAGACAATGTCCGCCTGCGCGCTTTGCAGGATGATGACAGCGCCGATTTCAGGCATCACCATTATGATCACGGCTTGCAAACCCTGATCCGCGAAGGCGGCAACCTGTTTGCTATCCCAGCCAAAGCGCAAGGCGCGGATACCGTGCTGATCGGTTTGACCTGGATCGAAGAGTCACAATCCATTATCGTCCGCCCGGATTCCAATATCCGCAAGCCGGAAGACCTGAAAGGCAAGCGCCTGGCATTGCCTGGCTACAATGCCAAAGATATCACTGAAAACAAGCGTGGCCGCACCATCACCCGCCACAGCAGTCTGCATGGCTACAAAGGCGCACTGGCCTCCGTCGGCCTGACACTGGATGATATCGAGCTGGTCGAAGTCGGCCAGAATGAAGTCAGTGCGACTGGCCGTCGCTACGGTGGCTGGCAAGCCAGCTTCAATGCCTTGCTGGCAGGCAAAGTGGATGCCATTTATGTCAAGGGTGCCGCTGCACAGGATGGCGCACGTGATCAGGGCCTGGTGGTCGGTATTGACCTTGACACTTTGCCCGAAAAACGTTTCCGCGTGAACAACGGTACGCCACGCCCGGTGACTGTCCATCGCTACCTGCTGGAAAATCATTACGATGTGGTAGTGCGTTTCCTGACCCAGACATTACGTGCTGCGGAATGGGCGAAAACCAACCTGGCCGGTGTGCATGAGATCCTGCAAAATGAAACGGGTGGCACGGCTGAAGGCGTGGCTGCGGCTTACCGCAATGGCTTCCATCTGTCATTGGCGCCTGATTTGTCGGCTGAGCGTCTGGAGTTGTTCCGTCAGCAGAAAGACTTTTTGCTGAGCTATGGCATCCTGGATAAAGACTTCGATTTTGATGCCTGGGTAGATCACCGACCTATTCAGGATGCGCAAAAAGCATTGCAGCAACTGCTCGCCAATGAGCAGGGCGGCAAGCTGGCAGCGTAATCCTCATGTGGAGTAGCGCACAAGCGCGCTCCACACTCATTTTTTCTGGAGTAAGCATGGCTTTTACTATTGATGCTGTCGCACAACAGGTGCGTCATTTTTTGCTGGAAGACAACGGTCCGGCAGGTCGTGAGCGCGTCCGCGTGTATTTGCAGGATGTCGTTTCTGACCAGGCATTTGCAAACGAATACCTGGATGATGCACAACCACAGCGCCGGGTATTGTACGAAGATGCGGATCTTGGCTTCGCTATCCTGGGACATGTTTTCAAGGAAGCCAGGAAAGCACCGCCGCATGACCATGGCATTTCCTGGGCTATTTATGGCCAGGTGGCCGGCGTCACCACCATGGATGGCTGGGATGTGATCGAACCCGGCGAGCCGGGCAAACAAGGCACAGTCAAGCTGCGTGATTCGATTGAACTCACGCCCGGCAATGTGCGCGTCTATAACGAAAATGAAATCCACTCACCCAGACGTGACGGCCCGGCCAAACTGATCCGGATTGAAGGAAACCCCAGTCAGAATCCCCCCGGACGTGTCTGGCAGCCAGTACAATAAAGTCGCAGGCAAAAACTTCAATTGGATTAAAGGATAAAGCGATGTCAGAACATATCTATAAAGTGGTTGAATTAGTCGGTTCGTCTACCGTGAGCAGTGATGATGCGATCAAGAATGCCATCGAGCGTGCAGCCAAAACGCTGAATCACCTCAACTGGTTTGAGGTGGTAGAAACGCGCGGACATATTGCGGATGGCAAATTAGCGCATTTCCAGGTCACGATTAAAGTCGGATTCAGAATCGAAGATTAAAACAACAATATCCAGTGTAGTGCTTGAACGGTCCGGGCCTGTACCCCGGACCGTTTTTTTATTTAAATATCAGATGTATTGAATGCAGGCTTACTGAGCGCAAGCCTGCAAATCCGGTCACACAGCGCCGGGAATGAAATACCCATCACGGCAGCTGACTGCGGCATCAGGCTGGTGGCGGTCAAGCCTGGCAAGGTGTTGGTTTCCAGACACCATAGTTTGCCGTTTTCATCCAGTCTGAAGTCTGACCTGCTATAACCTGCAAGTTTGAGTGTTTTATGTGCCAGCGCTGCTAGGCGCTGCGCCTCCGCATAAATATCTGCAGGCAATTCGGCCGGGAATATCTCCCTTACTTTGCCAGCCTGGTATTTTGATGCATAGTCAAAAATCAATGCATCATCCAGCACGATCTCGCCCACACCCAGCGGTTCACCATCCAGTACGCCTACACTTAACTCCCTGCCGGCAATAAACTGTTCCAGCACGACTTCATCGCCAAACTGTTTTGCCAGCGCAATCGCCGCATCCAATGCAGTCAAGTCATGAATGATAGACAGCCCGACAGTCGAGCCCTGGGCGTTGGGTTTAACTACGAGCGGCAAGCCCAGGCTATGCAGTTCTTTTTGTGAGTAATCCGGGACCATACGCCAGGCTGGGGTGCGTATATTCGCCAATGTATACAAGCGCTTGGCAATATCCTTATCCATCGTCACCGCGCTCGCTAAGGCGCCGCTGCCAGTATAAGGCATATTTGCCATATCCAGCATCGCCTGGATGCTGCCATTCTCGCCAGTGCCGCCATGCAAGGCCAGAAAATAGACATCGATATCTGCCAGTTGTTGCGCCGGGAGGATATGTATCTGGCGCATCAGGGCCAGCGAATCTGAACCCGGCGGTAATGCATCGACTTTCCCTGCCAGCAGTAGCGCCTCTTGCGCATGGGTGAGTACGCCGGTGGCGGTATCTATGGCGATGACTTCATGGCCCACTTGCCGCAGCGCCGGGATGACTTGTGCCGCACTGGCGATAGAGACATCACGCTCTTCGCTGACGCCTCCAAACAAAACAACAATTCTAAGGGTGGTCATAACGTATATTCAGAGGTCGATAGAGGAGGCGTTCACTGTCATGAAAATAGGCGGGCAATGCTTATTGTTTGGTTTTTTTCAGGATCACGCTGCCCGCCAGTGTCCAGACAGGATCTTCTTCCAAGGGGAATTCACAATCGTGGTTATTAACTGTTCTAAAGTAATAAGCTCTCAAGGTATCTTTATCTATCTTGGTTAAATTGAATGTCCAGGTTTCCACCCATGTGCAATCGGTATCCGTGCCTGACACCGTTTGGTACATCACGGCATTGGTTTCATACGATGCCACATTGAATACCACATTCCTGATGCCCCAGAATCGCAGCCAATGATCTGTTTTCCATTCGGAGACGATACCTTTTGGCCCGTTGATATCAAACCTGAATTTTCTTTTCAGGTTGGATTTATTACCTTCGCCCAGGTTGGCGCCGTAGATACGCTCAGGCTCGCCTACCCATATGCCGTCAAACTCTGGTGAGCTCAGGTCAGGCTTTGCCTGGGTTGAGGCAGCACCAGTAAACATTAAAAATACGATAAGAAGGTTTATTATTTTTTTCATACTGGGTAGTTTCTGAATCATTCATCATTAGATAGTTGTAGCCGGTTTTAATATTAAAACGCTCTCAAATCATGGGTTGATTCCCTGGTAATAATCATTGGTCATCTGATTGGCTTTGTCACTGACATCCGCCTGCAAACACAGGTCTACATCCTCTGAAAACCCGCGTGCCACCAGCTCTCTGGCAGATACGCAGTGTTTCAAGGTAGCAAAATGACTCAGGCTTTCAGATCGATACACCGCGACCGCTGCTTTTGCTTCAGGAGATAAATGACGCCCTTGAAATGCCGCAATGATCCCGCCTGCTGCAACGTAATCCTCCAGAGCAGGGCGGAAGCTATTGTCAGGCCAGCGCTCACCGCACGGAATGACCATCACCGTTTTAAAGTGGCTGCAGGCTTTCGCGGTCGCCTGCATATTTCTCAGGCAAGCACTAAAAATACTGACACCGGATAGCGCTTTGGCTTTAAAAGATATAGTCGCGCCGTTGGGTGAAGGTAATACCAGTTTGTCATTTTCCGGCAGGTTTTGGATGGATGCTGGCGAAAGGCTGAAGGTGTCGGGAGAAGATTTTCTATCGATGCTGGCGGCATGGCCACCAATTTTGGCCGCGTATGCAGTGGCTGAATCGTCCTTCCATGGCCAAGGGTAAATATAAGCACCTCTGTCATTGGCCAGGCTGACACAAGTAGAGAATGACATCACATCGACAATCACAACACAATCAATCTCCTGGTCAAGGTAGACGGCAGCGGGTAGGCCCCATTCCAGGCGCACATCGTAGCCTTGCTGCCAAAAACTGCTTTCAATGGTTTTTTTAGTCATGGACGCCCTGGGGTGTGCATTTAACCGGTAACGGTTGTGCAATCGAAATCCTGGGGTTCGTCACATCATATAAAGCCACATCCCTGGCGGTAAGACTGCCGCCCTGCGATTTAAGCACCTGGATAATCGCTTCACGGATAGGCGGGTCATCTTCTACCGCCCAGTTGATATTGCCGAAGGTGCCTTCAGAACCCAGGGCGAGCAGGGTATTGGTGGCAACCACGATGGTTGTTTCATCCGCTATCGGCTTGCCCTGTTTATCCGTGATGGCGATGGCCAGTTCATTGCCTTTACATTCTGCCTGGACTCTGGCGCCGGAAATCGAGAATAACAGCCCGGTCGGGCCGGACAGGTTTTTAGCGATGGCCGCTTTCAGCTGGCGACCGCTTAAGCTGGCAATGGCAAATGTGCTGTCGCGCGGGTAAGTTTCATACAGCGAGCCATATTTGAGTGGCCCGGCAGGCAAATCTGCTCGTAAGCCGCCCGCATGGGTAATGGCGATATCTACCGGCCTGGCTTTGCGCATGAGATCGGCCACCAGATTAGCCAGCGCCGATTCGGTATTTTTATCCTTGGCTCTTTCGATAGGCGTTAGTAAATCAACGCCAACCAATTCGTTGCGCCGGGCATTTGAGACCTGAAAGGCCGCCTCTACGATATTGGCTACCTGAAGGTCATCAATGACAGGCTGGCCTTCATAGCTGGTGTTTTCACAACTGCTGGCGCCTGGTGATTTCTTGCATATGGTGATGGGCGCTTTGAGCGAGTTATTGAATACTTTACCTGTCGCCACGTCCACCGCCAGGTCTAACCGTGCCAGCGTTTCGCCATTCTTGCCTGCCTGGATGATAGGAATGCCATTCACTCTATGCGCAACCTTCTGATGTGTATGCCCGCCCACTATCGCGTCTATCAAGCCAGGTTCAAGCTTGCGCGCCACTTCAAATATTTCTGCATTGTGATCACAGGAAGAAAGGTCATCCGGGTTGTCGAACTTGCTGCAATGACCACCGGCATGTGCCACCGCAATGACAATCGTGGCACCTTGCGCCTTGATTGCTTTCGCTTTGTCGCGCAGCAGTAGCGCCTGACGACGGATGGCCTCATCTAAAGGACTGAGTTTCAAGCCATCAAATACCGGGATCAAAATGGATTGCGTGGCCTCCAGTGTCAGCACCCCGATCAGGCCCACCTTGATGCCATGCACATCCACAATCACGGAAGGCTTGATATTGGGCGCAGTTAACGGCTCACCTGTGGCTTTTTCTATCGTATTGGCGGCAAGAAAAGGGTAGTGCGCTTCTGCCGCCCTGGCCTGCAACGCACCGCGCGGGTTCTGACCTTTTTTCGGGATCACCGCCGGGCCTGTTGGCCCAAAATCAAACTCGTGATTACCCATGGTGACTGCGTCATACCCTATCTGGTTATAAGCCGCGACAACCGCTGCTCCTTCGTTCAGGTTAGAGGCTAGCTCGCCCTGAAACATATCACCGCCATCCAGTACCAGCACCGCGCCACCATCAGCCGCGCGTGCTTTTCTGACATTGGAGATAAAGCCGGCGATACGCGGCAGGGTTTCCAGATGCCCATGCAAATCAGTGGTACTCAGCACTGAAATCGTGAATTGTTTGCCAGGGGCGGGCTGTTCTTCCGCGAACGTGTGTGCGCAAAAAAGCAAACAGGCACATGCCAGTAAAGCGCGCCATGGTCCAATGATTTTTGCTGGCTGAGTTGGATGATTAACATTCCCCATGGATGATTGAATCCTTGATTTTTAGTGTTTATAAGCGATATGTGCGAGCTAAATATGCAATATTTGCGCCAGCTGAATAGCGCTTTTTTAAAGCCACGGCGATGATTGAATGGCTATGGCGTATTGCCAGCCTGCAGGCTGGGAAGCAAGGTTTTATGCAGAATCAGGGAAGGTGATGGAGTAGCAGAAAGCTTAATTACAGATGTTGCTTTTTAAACAGTTAAAGTGCCGGTGTGATTGGGGATTGTTGAAATGGCAGCTTTTTGACCGTGCTTTGTGAGCTGGTTATAAATGGGTTGGATTCCATATCATCAAACAAGGTAAAAATTTAAAGCGACTCGGCCACCGTTATTAATGTGCGTACCGCATTGGCTCTGAATTGTGCATTGTCCGCAGTATCCAGGGTGTTTTTATCGCACCATGCAATGGCAGCGATCGATTGGATAGCCACATAAATCTTAAATAAATCCCAATCTGGCTGCGCGCCATATGCCTGAGACCACGCGTTGTAAAAAGCCAGTACCTCTTTTTGCGATTGCCAATCCAAGGTCGCCCAGACAAATTTGGCGGCATCGTAAGCGGGGTCACCTATTTGCACTTCTTCAAAATCAATTAACCCCACGGAATGATTGTGCGCATCCACAATGATATTTCTGCCGACAAAATCACAGTGCAGAATGCGTTGAACAGCCGGTTCGGGGGTGTGTGCAGATAAATTCACTATTTTGTTGACGGCATTGTCCAGATGGAGGCGCTTATCTGGTTCTGTAAAGCGTATTCTCCCCACCCATTTATTTACCAGTCGCTGGATATAGCCCTGCCATTGCGGTAACTTACTTTGTGCTTGATCGTCCTGACGCCAAAATTGGAGCTTGGTGAGTTCAGGCTCCGTCACAGCCTGGTGAAACGAAGCCAGCAACTTGCCGCAGGCCTGGATTAAATGAATACGTTCTGTATCGTTTGCTATCGTCGGAAGCCCTTGCGATAACGGTATTCCTGGAATTTCGCTAATCACGCGTGCATACCAACCCTGTAATTCTGCATGCGCGATCAACTGCGGGAAAAAGGCAGCTTCCGGCAGGGCCTGCAATATTTCAACTTCCCGTTTAAATGGTGCTGATAGCTCAGAGAGTTTGATGTATACGGTTTTTTTATTTAACCAGCCTTTATAGACATAACCACCCCTGCGCTGGACGACTAACTCCAGACTGGAAACTTGAAAATAATCACCAATCAGTTGGAGATAAGGAATATTCATTTAATGAATGTCATGGTTGGTTGAACTGCGGGTAATCATTCATCTTTAGTGTCTGTCCCGGCCTAGCGCCGACACAAAGTCTGCCGAAAACGCGGCTGTTAACTGGCTGGTTACATCCCCGGCCAAACCGTGGTCACCAATCACAATCGCCGCTCGCGCGGGTCCGCCTGCATGTGCCAGAAAGCCATATAGTGTATTGATATTACACGCTGAGTCAGCATCGCCAGCGATCCAGAGCGAGGGCCTGCTTTCGCTGGCGAGGTCAGGGTAAAGCTGGTCAGCGGTGAACCCTTGTTTGCTGCACACCGGCGTGAGTTGCAATATCCCTTTTAAAGTAGGGTCATTACGCAACATCTGCCAAGCGATGACGGTGCCGCGTGATTTGCCGCCGACAATGATGGATTTGGGGTCTACGTGTTTATCGGCTTTCGCGAGTGCGATCACTGTAGAAAAGTCTTCGAGCTCTGGACTGCGATCAGTGTCGGACGGTTTGCTGTTTTTATCTTTGACATAAAACGCCCATTCAAACCGATAGACGGCGATATTGTTTTTTAGCAGCTCGCGTTCGACGACTTCATTGATCTTCTGTTTCATGGTGCCGGTGCCTGGCCCCAGGATGACGGTGGTGAAAGGCCCCGGGCCTTCAGGGAAATTAGCTACTACAGTGATGGGCGCGCCACGCGGCGTAGTCACCGTCACCGGGTCAGCTGCCTTTGCGGGCAGGCTGGCTAATATAAGGGTTGTGATCAAACAAGGTGTGGATACGCGCATTGAAGTTATTCCGCTAGTAGATAAAAGGCCCGGAGCGATGCGCCGGACCTTCAGTGTTATTTATTGGGTTGCGGTGTAAGGCGCAAATACGGCTTTACTGCCTTGAACCCTTTGGGGAATTTGGTTTTCAGTACCTCGGGGTCTGTGATGGATGGCAGGATCACCACGTCCTGGCCGTCTTCCCAGTTGGCTGGCGTGGCCACGCTGTGGTATTCGGTCAGTTGCAATGAATCGATCACGCGCAACAGTTCATTAAAGTTACGGCCAGTGCTGGCAGGGTAGGTGAGTGTCAGCCGGATCTTCTTGTTCGGGTCTATCACAAACACTGATCGCACTGTAGCCGTTGCGCTGGCATTCGGGTGTATCAGGTCATACAACTCAGATACTTTGCGGTCAGCATCGGCAATGATCGGAAAGTTGACTTCTGTGGACTGAGTCTCGTTGATATCCTTGATCCAGCCATGGTGTGACTCGACCGGGTCGACGGACAGGGCAATCGCTTTCACATTGCGTTTTTTGAATTCACCCGCCAGTTTAGCAGTGGCGCCCAGTTCGGTCGTGCAAACCGGGGTGTAATCAGCCGGGTGGGAAAAGAAAATAGCCCAGCTATCGCCCAGCCACGCGTGAAATGAAAGCGGGCCTATGCTGGAATCTTGTGTGAAATCAGGGGCGATATCACCTAGTCTTAAACTCATCGTAATGCTCCTTTGAATGTGGTTTTTTGTATGAATGTGTATGCACGTTGCTTACTTAGGCGCGTTGCTTAAGCATGACAGTGCGCCTGATGCAATGCCAGGCCGCCTTTATTCAGGATTAGCGTGATCTGGTCAAATCCGCCAGCGCTTAATGCGGCCCGTTGCTCGGCCACGGACATATACAGCTCGGTGTTTTGCATGCCACCATCATCGGTATGGTGGTCGCAGAGTAAATAATAGCCATCGCTGTGCAACAGGCTTTTTACCTGCTGGTGCAAACTACTGGCGCGGGTTTTGTGGCGCAGCTCATGCACGGCTTGCATGGTGACGATCACATCAAACACGCCTAGCCCTTGCGACCAGTCAGGCGTGAGAAAGTCTCTTTCAAGAAAGTGGATATGTTCACTACCCAGGCCGACGCGTTCTTTTGCGAGGGCATGCATGGCGGCAGAAAAATCCAGTGCCACGTATTGGCTTTTGGGCAATGCCTGCAATAAAAACTCGGCAAGAAAGCCAGGCCCTGAACCCAGTTCAAGTATGCGTACGGCGCCAGTCGGAAAGTATTTAAGTATGGTATCGGCAAACGCCTGAAAGAATTCGGGACGCCATGGGCGTTTTGCCAGGGCTGATTGTGCCCACTCTGCGGCAGTGGCAGGGTCTTTTAAATCGATAGGGCTGGGTATCTCAGGGGGCATCTTTATTTATCTGTTAAAAGTAAAAGTGGCAGGTGCCAAGGCGGACCTTGAGCAGCTGCCACATCAGTGCTGAAAATTAAGCAGCTTTTTTATTCAGGCGTTGCACTTCAGCCAAGGCTGATGGGTCGATCCAGGCCTGAACATCAAAGTCTTCCTTGATGAAACCCCATTCCAGCAGAAAGTTCTTGTAACCTTCCAGTGCCGCGATGGATTCAGGGTTCAGGTCAGTCCCCTGGTGCAGGTGTACGTCCTGGCCATAGGCTTTGCGTACCCATTCATCAGTAGAACCGGATTCTTTGGCAATGTAAGCCACGGTTTCCGCTTCATGCTTTGCAGCCCAGTCAGATACTTCTACGATCTGGCTCAAAAAGCGCACTACCAGGTCAGGACGGTCACGCAGCAAAGCGGCATCCACTGTGATTGGGCGTGGGGCGCCGTTATTTGCTCTGACTTTTGGGTCCGGATGCTGACGTACATCGTAAACAATAGTCACGCCGTGCTCATTAGCGCTTTCATAACCACGTGCACCTTTAACGAAGATCGCATCTACCTCGCCGTTTTTCAGGGCGGCGTATTCCGCAGCATAAGCCGCGCGTTTGCCAGATTGCCAGCCGATCGTCGGTGGTTGTTTTTCAACAGCAACATCGACCAGTTGAACGTCTTTAGGTGTCAGGCCGCCGACTTCCAGTGTCACGACAATGCCACGCAAAGCGCTTGCACGTTGGTGGTCAATGCTGATTACGTGTTTTGGCACCGCAATGCGTTTGCCTTTGAGGTCTGCCGGTGTGGTGATACCTGAGTTTGGCAGGGTGACGATCAATTGTGCTTCGTCTACCCAGTTCAAACCGATCACTTTAGTATCCGTGCCTCTGGATTTTGCCCAGATGGCCGGTACGTTACCGCCCTGGCGGAAAGAGTGTGGCAAGCGGTGGTCGTAGTGTGACTCCAGCAATTCCGGGTCTTGCGTTTCTTGCAAGGTGTTGATGGTGATGCCATCTTGTGCAAATTCCTGGCTGATCCAGCCTTCACGTGCAGCCAGTCCCAATGGGGTAGGCACCGGGCAACGTGTGTACCAAATGCTATCAATCTTGTCTTGTGCAGACATATCATCTCTCCTGATGAGTAAAATTAGTTTGGAACTAGCTGTATTGCAGGAAGCATGCCAGTCTTTTTAATTATTAATAATCAATGAGATAGGCTATTTTTTCATTCCTGTACGCCAGTTTTTTGTTTGCCCAGCAACATCCGTCGCCGGGCAACTGTTGTTCTGCCAGCATCAGGCAGTCACGCTGGCTTCAGAGGCTTCCTGATACGCTTTATATAATCCCGAATAATGGCCATCCAGAGCGATCAGTTCGTTGTGCGAGCCTTTTTCAACAATCTGGCCATCCCGGATCACAGCAATCGCATCGGCATCACGGATAGTCGACAGCCTGTGGGCGATGATAATGGCGGTGCGGCCTTCGCTCAGTCGCCGGAACGCATTCTGGATCTTTCTTTCGGTGTGCAGGTCGACCGCAGAAGTGGCTTCGTCCAGCACCAGGATGGCCGGGTCAGCCAGATAAGCCCTGACGATGCACACCAGTTGCCGCTGCCCATGGCTCAGGAAAGCGCCTAACGGGCCGACTTCGGTGTAATAGCCTTGCGGCAATCTTTCCAGGATTTCATCGGCGCCCAGTTCTTTCACCGCTTGTATCAGTGTTTCATCTGAAGCCTCAGGCGCGGCCAGGCGCAGGTTATCGAGCACGCTGCCGCTGAACAGCACATTATCCTGCAACACCAGGCCAACCTTACGGCGTAGCAGGGTTTGCTGGTAATCTTTGACGTTCACGCCATCGACCAGCACTTCGCCCTCATTCACCTCATAAAAGCGTGTCAACAACTGGACGATAGTACTTTTGCCATGACCGGTGGGGCCGACGATTGCCAATACCTGGCCGGCCGGAATCTCAAGATTAAGCCCCTGGATCACCAGCTTGGCCGCATCCGGGTTGTACTTGAAATGCACATTGTTAAACGCGACATGGCCGCTGACCGGCGGTAATTGTGGTTGTGGCGGGTCTATGATCTCCGGCTCGGTATCCAGCAGCAAAAAGATACGCTGCGCTGAAGATGCGCCGGTGGAATAGCGTTCAAACAAGTCATTCAACTCTTGCAGCGGGCCTAGGAACAATTGCACGTAAAACAGGCTTTGCGCAATCTGGCCGACGGTTAATTCCTGTTCGACAATACCTAACGCGCCGGTACCCAGCAAAAAAGCCATGCCGACGGTGCTCAATATCTGGGTGAAAGGCAGGAACCAGCTGGTGCGGATATTGCCTTTGATCAGCGTGGTGTTGAAGTCATGCAACAAGCTGCGGTAACGGTGCGCGTTATCGGCTTCGGTCACGGTTTGCTTGATGATGCGTACGCCAGAGACGGTTTCTACCAGGTGTGCGGTAAAGCGTGCCCGGGCTTCAGCCACTTTGGCCCAGTTTTTTTCCGAGATACGTTTAAATAGCCAGGTGGCGGCAAACAGCGCCGGGACGATGCTGGCCAGTGCCAGTAACAGTTTGGGCGATATCCACCACAGGGCAACGGCGGCCACCACAAAGCGCAGCAGGGCAGATAACAGCTCTGGCGGCCCCTGGATCAGCAGTGGTTCCAGGGCATCGATATCGCGGTCAGCACGCGAAATGATGCGTCCGGCTTTGGTCTGGTCAAAATAGCGCATGCTCAGGTGCTGCAGGTGCGCAAACACTTGTACACGTAAGCTGTTGAGGATATGCACCGCTGCGCTGCCGGACAGGTATTGCGATAAGCCGGAAATACCGAAACGTACCACCCAGCTCACGGCCATGCCTATGCTCATCCAGGTGAGCAAAGGCGTGTTGAGCAGGACACCTTGCGCGGTCTGGATAAAACCATCGTCTATCACCTCGCGCAAAAACCAGGGCCGGATGAAAATCACGCCCACCAGCACCGCTTCGAGCAGGATGACGGTGGTGACTTGCCCCCACACCTGTTTTAGCAGCGGCAGCAAACGCCAGAACATATTGCGGTCCAGGCTTTTTTTAGCGAGCGCCTGCTCGAGCTCAATATCATTGAGTGCGCGTTCTTGTCTTAACTTTTCAGCCATGTTGAACTCCTACCAGATCGCGATATGCAAAATGCGCCTTGATTAATGTGTCATGCGTGCCTTCTGCCACAATCTTTCCTTCCGAAAGCATGGCGACACGGTCGGCCAGCAAAATGGTAGAAAGTTTGCTGGCGATGATCAGCACGGTGATGTTTTTACCGGTGTGCTCGCGCAAATGGCGGATATTGTCCAGCACCGTGCGTTCGGTGATCGCATCCAGCGCACTGGTGGAATCATCCAGCACCAGGATAGAAGGCTCAGACAAAAATGCCCTCGCCAGGCTGATGCGCTGGCGTTGTCCGCCAGACAGGGTGATGCCGCGGTCACCAATTTTGGTGTGCAGACCATCGCTGAGTTTCTCCAATACTTCGTCAGCAGCGGCCAGGTGTAGCGCGGCTAGCAGCTCTTCATCTGTCGCGTCCGGTTTTGCCAGGCGTAAGTTGGCAGCCAGCGTGTCAGAAAACAAAAAACTTTCCTGCGGCACTACATGCACCAGTTTGCGTAACTGATGCAGGTCCAGCGTTTTGACATCGTGCCAGCCAGCCCATGCTGAACCGACTTCTACACTGCCTTTCGCGGCATCCAGCAAGCGGGGTAGCAAGCCTGCCAGCGAGCTTTTACCGGCACCGGTAGCTCCCACGATGGCGATGGTTTCGCCGGGGCTGACTTCCAGGCTGCAATGCTGGAGAATGGCTTTGTCGCTGTTGGGTGCTTTGGTGGTGATATCGAGTAAACGAAAGCCCAGTGCCTGCGGTTGTATCTCTACCTTGCCGGACAGGATTTTCGGTTGTTCATCCAGCAGTTCCCAGATCCTGGCGGCGGAGGCGCGCGCGTCAGCAAACACCTGCATGACCCGGCCTATGCCTTCGACCCTGAACACCAGTGCGTTGGCGATCAATAGTGCAGCCACCAGCTGGCCTACATTCAGTGCGCCTTTGCTGACCAGGTAAGCGCCCAGCGCTAAAATCCATACTTGGCTAAAACCGATCACAATCTGCGGTAAGGGGATTCTTTTTGCGGCGTATGCCAATGCTGCGCGGGCATGCGTGACAAAGGTATTCACCAGGCCGGTGAAGTGCAGCGTGCGCTGTGTTTCCAGACCAAATGCCTTGATCACGCGGATGCCGTTCACTCCTTCACTGAGTTCCTGGTTGACCTGGTCATAGGCATTGCCCACTTCACGGTCCAGCAACACCAGGGCATTGGTGTGTTTGATAAACAACAGCATGCCGGCGACGACCAGCAGCAGTGTGCCTATGCCTATCAGTGGGTGGTAAATGCTCAGCACGGTGACCGAGATCAATACCCATATCGTGGCTTCAAATACCTGGCGCCAGAAGTTGATCAGCGCATCGCGCACTTTGTCGGCATCGCGGGTGGTGCGCGTCACGATCTCGCCTATGCCGTGTTGCCAGTGATAGGCCAGGTCCAGCCGTTGTACCTGGTACAGAATGCGCTCACGCAATATGTACAGTAACTCCTGGCCGATGATCAGCGACATCACGCCGCCTATGTATTGCAATACCGCCCGGCCAATAGCCACGCCGATCAACAGTGTGAGCCAATAGCGGGCGTTAGAAAAATCGAGTATGCCCTGGGCATTACGCGTAATGAATTCACCGATATGGATCGATTGGATCACCTGACCAACCAGCCATAACTGCCAGGCCATGCCGGCATTCACCAGGATGAAGAGCAGGGCGGTGATGCTGAATTGCCATGGCATGTACGCGTACAGTGTCAGGCATCGTATGAGTGGGTGTGTGCGCTGGAAATGAGCAAAGCGTGACGCGGCTTGCGTCTGCCCCTCGATTTCGGTCTCTATGTAGGACTTCAACAGGCGCTCCTTTAAGAATGGTCAATATCAAAAAACGCCAGAACACACGAGGTGCTCTGGCGCTATCACTAGGGTAAAACGATCAGAATGCAGCGGTGAATGAAGCACCAACCACTCTTACGCCACCTTGGATGATGTTGTCACCAAAGATACCCTGGCCGGCGTTATAGGATGGAGTTGAGTGTTGCAGGTACTCTTTGTCGAACAGGTTGTTCGCATACGCAGTCAGCGTGTACTTGTTGCCTGGTGTGACATATGAGATACGTGCATTCACGATGGTGAAACCACCTTGTTCCAAACCGGTACGGTTCACGCCATTGGCATCAACACCTTGTGGTGTCACATAGTAGTATTGCTGTGAAACATAACGTGCATCACCACCCAGGACTACTTTGGCGCCGTTATCAACGTGGAACGTGTAGTTGGTCAAGATGTTGGCTGTGACGTTAGGTGAGCGTACCAGACGGTTGCCATCGAAGTTACCACCATTGTTCAGGATCTCGGCATCTTCAAATTTGGTGCTCAATAAACCCAGGCTGCCACTGATAAACCAGTCATTGGTTGGCAATGCCTGGATCTCCAGTTCTAGGCCGTAGGTTTTAGCCTTGTCTACGTTTTGCAGGTATGAAACGGTCTGGCCTGCCAGCGCGTTAAAGCCCACCACGTTTACCTGTGCATCCTGGTAGTCATAGTAGAACGCTGTTGCGTTAAAGTTCAGGCGACCAGCCAGCCACTCAGACTTATAACCCACTTCGTAAGAATCCAGTTCCTCCGGCTTCACTGTATTCACAGCAGCCAGGTTGGTTGCAGCCGTGTTGAAACCGCCTGATTTGATACCATGTGCGTATTTGAAGAACACACGGTCACTCGGGCTTAATTTGTATTCAGGTGTGAAATCATAACTCCAGCGATTCCAGGTAGCTGAATCACTTGTGTTGAATGTGCCTGAGGCTAGTGAACCTGGTGCGCTAAACCCTACTCCAGGTACTCCAGTCACTGGAACAAATGAATTCCACCACTGACCTAAGTTTGTGAAACTACCGTTAATGCCGCCGTTAGGTGTACCTCTGCGATTCAAGTCATAGTCTTTTTTCTCACGACTCCAGCTCAAACCTGCTGAAGTTGCAAAGTCATCAGTCCAGTTGTAAGTGGTGTTACCAAATATTGAGAAACTTGTTGTTTCATGTTTCAAATTTGTTTCGTTGAAATTGACGGCTGTACCGGAGTCAGTAGCATTTGAGTTTGCAACCTGGGTAGCTGGCAATTTTGCGTTCTGACTAGATAAGTCCAGTGTCTCTTTAAACAGATGCACGCCACCCAACCAGTTCCATTGGTCCTCACGTGGTGAAGTAATGCGGAACTCTTGTGATACCTGGCGTGATTGACTATCTGTATGGCTGCGTGAAAACTCAAGTGGTGAGTTATCACCATCACTTAAACCTTCATTCTTGAAGCCTTCGAAACCTGTGATAGAGGTGAATGCATATTTGCCCACATTCCATTTCAGGTTCAGGTTAGCGCCTGTTTGTGAAGAATCAGTCCAGTTATCGGCGTTGGTGCTGACATCGTTATAGCCTGTGCTAGGTCTGTAGTTGGCACGCAATACGCCATCGGCTCTGTAGCTGTTGGTGTTAGTGATGGCACCGTCGGTTTTATATTTGCGGTAATGCACATTCAGCAAGGCTTCAAAGTCATCAGAGATCTTGCCCAGCAATTGGCCGCGCAATGCGCCATCTTGCAAGCCACCGTCTTTAGTGCCTTTGAACAGGTTGCGGAAACGGCCATCGGTATCTTCGTTGTAGAAAGAGATACGGGCACCCAATCTGTCTTCGATCAGCGGAATGTTGACGCCGCCCTGCAGGATCTTGTCGTTGAAAGTAGCATATTCTGCTTTCACGTAATCATCGGTTTTGCCTTCTTTCAAGGAAGGTTTTTGCGAGATGATATTCACGGCACCACCGGTAGTGTTCTTGCCGTATTTTGTGCCTTGAGGGCCGCGCAGTACTTCTACACGCTCCAGGTCAAACAGCGGGAAACCAGTCGCGTTTGCGTTACTGATATACACATCATCCAGGTAGAAACCAATCGGGCTGGCCAAATCCTGTTGTTGCTGCCCGGCACCGATACCACGGATCCACCAGCGTGGACGACCATGCTGTTGACCCACCGCAGTCGCGTTAGGTACATAGTTAAAGATTTCCTGTGATGAGCGGCCTACGCCTTGTTGCAGCAAATCTTTACCTTTCAGCACAGTGATAGGTGTGGCGATTTTCTGCGCGTTTTCTTTACGTCTGTTTGCTGTCACGGTCACACTACCGAGTGAAGATTCCTGTGCCTGGGTTTCTTCAGCAGGCTTCTTGGTTTCACCGTTGCCCGCAGTTTCTGAAACTTGCGCTTCCTGGCCTTCAACGACTTTTTCCTCTTCGGCAGCCCAGGCCGGGTTCAGTGCCAGTGACCCTGCAAAGGCACTCAGCACGGCGACTTTAACCGTTCTTAATTTCCATAGATTTCTCGGCTGTTCTGCGCCGATACTGTGAGTCGTTCTTTTCATAATGTTCCCTTGAGTTTGAGATGAAGCACTTATAAAAGTGTTGCAAGCTCAAGGGCACGAATCATGCCAATCGGAAAATAGTTTGTTAACTATATGATTTTAATTGTGTTTTTAAATCTATCGGCAAAAGTTTGAAAATGGCGAATTGTTTTGTCAGCAACATTACACGGGATAACTGTTTTGCCGGAATGTTGCTGAATAAACACTTTTAAGAAATGTTTACGGCTTTTTCAAACGACAATCTCGGCCCGCGTTTCTGCGTAGATGTTTGGTCAAGGTAGCCGATATTCAGCAGCAAAAAAGCCTTGTATTGGCCATCTGCAAAAAAGGTCGCATCGATCTGGTCAGGGTTGAAACCTGACATCGGGCCCACCGATAATCCCAGCGCCCGCGCCGCGATAATCAGGTAGCCGGCTTGCAGTGCCGCATTCAGTTTAGCGGTCGGTTCTATCCATGCCGGGGATTTCTCAAAGAAGCTGCGTGCATCATAAGCGGGGAACTGCTCGGTCAACTCGTGATGAAACTGTGTGTCATAGGCCACGATCAGGTTGACAGGTGCTGCCAGGGTTTTCTCGCGATTAGCCGAAGACACGTGCGCGACCAGTCTCTCCTTTTGCGCCTGGCTGCGAATAAACAGGTATCTGGCTGGTTGTGCGTTAAAGCCGGTCGGGCCAAGTTTGGCTAATTCATATAACTGGTGGATGACGTCATCTGAAACTATGGCGTCACTAAAGTGATGTTCAGTGTGTGCTTCGGTGAAGAGTTGTTTCAGGGTGTTTTCTGTAAGCGCGGGCATGGCGATGCTTTCTGTGATTGAGATGGATGAAATGGAAGTCATCTTGCGAGCAAATCGCATACCAGCCTGTTTGCCAGGTTTTTTGTTGCAGCAGCAACAAAAAAGGCGCTTGCTGTTGCCAGACCAGCAGCGGGATGTTGATGCATGCACTTAGGATCTCACTCAAAACAAAGGCTAGTTAGTCAGTAATATCCATTAAATATCAATCACATACCAGCTGCCCTGGCGTGGGCGGAAAGCCCGCAATCAGAGTTGGCATGCCGTTTGCCAATGTATTGTTGTTTATACAGTTCACATTCAGGCAAGATCAAAGGGGTAGGGTATGAGTCAACATTCTTCAGTCTCGAATCAGGCAGTCAATTTGTGGTACACCCGCTGCGGCGCGGCCACGGCTTCCGCACTGGCTATCCGTCAGCAATGGTTGCAGCAGGAGTTCGCGGGCAATGGCACGCAGTTGCATTCATTGCGCGATTCCGAAAGCCTGGAAGTCCGGAATTCGCATTTCCACCACAAGCAGTCCGGCATGTTCAGGGAAGGCGGCAACATCCCGCCTATCTGGGCCAAAGGCCAGGGCCACGATACCGTGGTGGTGGGCATTACCTGGCTGGATGAATACCAGGGCATTATTGTGCGCGAAGACAGCGGCATTCATTCCATTGCTGACCTTAAAGGCAAGCGTGTCGGTATCCCTAACCATGCAGATGCGGTGATTGATTTCCAGCGCGGCGCTGCCCAGCATGGGTTTGCGACTACGTTTGAGTTGCATGGCCTGGTACCTGCCGATGCCAAATGGGTAGATATCGCTGCGCCAAGTTATGATCTGACTGACGGCCCAAGACGCGAGCGCTCTGACTACAAGCATGTGGAACTCGACGCACTGAATGATGGCCGCGTCGATGCGATTTTTGTCCGTTTTGCCCGCGGTGTGCGCCTGGCGAATACTCCGGGCTACCGCCAGCTGATCAATATCAATGAGCACCATGACCCGTTTGTACGCGTCAATAATGGCACGCCCCGCCCGGTCACGGTAGACCGCGCTTTCCTGCAGAAACACCCGGATGTGGTTGACCGCTACCTGGCCGTATTGTTACGGACCGCTGCCTGGGCAGCCACCCATCCGCAAGAAGTGGTGCAGTTGCTGGCACCCGAAAACCAGAGTAGCAGTGAAGCCGAAGTCATTGCATCTCACGGCGCCAATGTACATCTGTCATTTACGCCTGCGCTGAGCAACCAGTATGTCAAAGGGCTGGAGATCCAGAAGAACTTCCTGCGTGACTGGGGCTATGTGAAACAGGATTTTGATATCCAGGACTGGATAGACCCGGCACCGTTGGCCAGGGCAGCACAACTGGTCAAGCAACAACCCGAATTTACCGTTTTTGCGGCAGCGCAAGCTGCATAACCACCTTAAAACAGGAGACTGATCATGAGCGATACTTTTACCGAAGCAGAATTAGTGAAATATGTGGAGCAGGCCAAGGCCGATGCTTTGCATTCCTTCAACTTTTTGAAAGAAACCGGCACCTTGTCTGCCACCTGGACTTATCACATCACGCATAAGATCCCTGGCCAGGACAAACTGCTGAACATCCGTTTCCCATGGCCATGGGAGAGATCACGTGACCCGGTGATCAGCATCGATACTTTCTCTGAAAAGAAAGACCATATCCTGCACGAAGCGCGTGTGGATGCGGATACCGTGATTCATGCGCACACGCCTTACCTGGCGGCATGGTCATTGGCGCAAATCAATTTCCCTATCCTGTACGTGGCTGCACAACGTCATTTGCTGGCACGCGAGATCCCTAATCACCTGGATCGTACCCGCAGTATCCTGTCCATTATTTCCGAGCGTCTGGATAACCATCCTGAACTGGCACCACCGCCAGCCCTGCTGGAATCCAACGGCGGCGCCAATATTTGGGGCAAAGGCATTATCGGCACCTCACAACTGGTGTTGCTGATCGAAGAAGCGGCACGCTTCCAGTCACTGGCTGAACAAGTCGGCGGTGCCAAAGACTACACGCCTGGCGCACTGGAAGTGCAATGGAAGCGCACTGGCCTGGTAGAAAAAGCCAAGCAATACACTGGCCGTTTTATTGCTGATCTGCTGAAGTCTGAAGACAAGCAAAAGGCAGCTTAACGCCATAGGTTGGTGAAGTTTTTACCTTATGTCGGGGCAAGTTTTTCTTGCGCCCGACTTTTTATTGAAAGTGTTGATGATGAGTCAAAGCAAAAAAAGACAATTAGCCCTGAACGTATTTTTGTTACGTTATGGACACCATCCGGCGGGCTGGTTACACCCGACCTGGACTGAAAACGGGCGTCCTGATCTGCAATGGTGGATACGTGCGGCTAAAATTGCCGAGGCGGCTAAGTTTGATACTTTTTTTGTGGCTGATTTTATCGGCCGTTCGGGCGTGATCGATAAACAATCGGTGAAAAATCCGAACAACTTTCATTTTGAACCGTTCACCTTGCTGTCAGCCATTGCTGCACAAACCAAGGATATTGGCCTGGTGGCAACGGTGAATACCAATTTTTCTGACCCATACAATGTTGCACGCCAGTTCACTTCGCTGGACCATCTGAGTGGCGGCCGTGCCGGCTGGAACGTGGTGTCATCGCTTAACCCGGTGACAGCCAAGAACTTTGGTATCGAGGCGCCGATCACCCATGAGGAACGCTACGAGCGTGCCAGTGAATTCATCCAGCTGACCAAAGCGCTGTGGGATAGCTGGGACGACGATGCTTTCGATCACCCTAACCGTCAGAGCGGCCAGTTTTATGACCCGGCTTCCGGCCATCCGGTCGATTTCAAAGGCGAATACTTCAAATCTGAAGGCCTGCTGGATTTCCCAAGACCTATCCAGGGCTACCCGGTATTTGTACAGGCGGGTAACTCTGAAACCGGGCGTGAGTTTGCCGCACGTGAGGCAGAGATGACTTACAGCTCCGCGACGTCACTGGATGTTGCCAAAGCTTATTATGCCGATGTGAAATCGCGCATGGCGAAATATGGCCGTGACGAAGACCAGTTGAAAATCACCCCCGGCCTCAATGTGGTGGTCGCCGAAACGGATCAGGAAGCGCAGGACAAATACGGTGAGTTGCAAGCACTGGTCGATTTCTCCGAGCTGGAATTCGGCGGGCAGGATCTAACCAAATACCCATTGGATGGCCCATTGCCTGACCTGGATTATGACCCGGGCGAAAATGGCCGTGGCCGTTTCCAGCAACAACTCGAACTGGCCAGACGTGAAAACCTGACCATCCGCCAGCTGGTACTTAAATTCCGCGTGGCACGCGGCCATTTACAGGCGATCGGTTCAGCGAAATCAGTGGCCGATACCATAGAGCAATGGTTTGTTGAAAAAGGGGCAGACGGCTTTAATGTAGTGCCGCCTTATTCCATCAAAGGTCTGGAAGACTTTACCCGCCTGGTGGTGCCTGAGTTGCAACGCCGTGGTATCTTCCGCAAAGAGTATGAAGGTAAAACCTACCGCGAGAACCTGGGCTTGAACAGGCCGAAAAACCCGAATACGCCTGTCGCTGGCAAACTCAAGACAGGTTCTTGATTCATATAAATTCAGTTTTTTACGCGATTTCTTCAACCCGATGAAAGTGCATATCACTGGTGCTTCAGGCAGTGGAACGACTACCCTTGGGCAGGCGTTGGCACAGGCACTTTCCTCGCGACATCTGGATGCTGATCACTATTTCTGGCTACCCACCACGCCGCCTTACCAGCAAAAACGTGCGCAGGCCGACCGGCTGGCGTTGTTGCATGCAGATATACAGTCCGTAGCTGACGTCGTGGTGTCTGGTTCTGTGGTGGGTTGGGGGCAGGAGATTGAAGATGCATTCGATCTGGTCGTGTTTCTGTACCTCCCGGCCACGCTTCGCATTGAACGCCTGCGCCAGCGTGAGATCGCCAGCTATGGTGTCGTCAATCCCGAGTTTCTAGCCTGGGCGGCCCAATATGATGAAGGGCCCGCCGAAGGCCGTAGTCTGGGCAAACATCATGCCTGGCTTGCAAAACGCGCCTGCCCGGTATTGCGTCTTGAACAGGATATCTCTGTGCAGGAACGCCTGGCTCAGGTCATCAGCGTCATCAACCTGTTACCATCCAGCCAGTTGGCATAAATACTCATATCAATTAAAACTAGACATCAGGAACAACCATGGCCAGCACTCCCCGGCAACTTATTTTAAATGTCTTTTTCCAACGGTTTGGACACCACCCTGCCGGATGGCGCCACCCTAGCTCTAAGGACGATGGCAGACCAAATCTTGCCTGGTGGCTGCGCGCCGCCAAGCTGGCTGAAGACGCCAAGTTTCATACTTTTTTCCTGGCTGATTTTATCGGTCGCTCTGCAACAGTGGATAAACAAACCGGTCGCAGCGGCCTCAGCTACCAGTTTGAGCCTTTGAGCCTGCTGTCTGCCATCGCCACGCATACGCAACATATCGGCCTGGTCGGCACCGTCAATATCAACTTTTCTGACCCCTACAACATCGCACGTGAATTCACCTCGCTGGACCATTTAAGCGGTGGGCGTGCCGGTTGGAATATCGTGTCGTCGTTTAATGAAGCGACCGCCCACAACTTTGGCATCGCTGCCGCACGCGGGCATGATGAACGTTACGCCAGGGCGGCAGAGTTTCTGGACCTGACCAAAGCGTTGTGGGATAGTTGGGATGATGATGCATTTGATACCCCTGACCAGCACACTGGCGTTTATTTCCAGCCCGAAAGTGCACACCCGGTGAACAAGCAGGGCGTTTATTACAAATCGGAAGGCCTACTGGATTTTCCAAGGCCTATCCAGGGCTATCCGGTGTTTGTGCAGGCGGGCAACTCTGATACCGGCCGGGAATTTGCAGCCCAACATGCAGAAATGACTTATTGCTCCGCCACCTCACTCAAAGTGGCGCAGGAATACTATGCCGATGTCAAAGGGCGTATGGCCAAATATGGCCGCGACCCTGATCAATTGAAGATTTCCCCCGGCCTTTCTGTCGTCGTCGGCAAGTCTGACCAGGAAGCGCAAGACAAATTTGGCGAGCTGCAAGCTGCTGTCGATTTCAGCCATATTGAATTCGGCGGCTATGATCTAAGCCAATATCCGCTTGATGAACCGTTACCTGATTTACCTTACCAGCCTTCTGAAAATGGCAAAGGCCGTTTCCTGCAACAACTGGAACTGGCTCGCCGGGAAAACCTGACCATCCGTCAATTAGTTCTTAAATTCCGCGTGGCACGCGGACATTTGCAAGCCATCGGTTCGGTAAACACAGTGGCTGACCTGATCGAAGAGTGGTTTGTTGAAAAAGGCGCGGACGGTTTTAATGTGGTGCCGCCATTGCTGCCACAAGGCTTTGAAGATTTCACCAGGCTGGTTGTCCCTGAATTGCAACGCAGGGGCATTTTCCGCAAGGAGTACCAGCAGGGGACCTATAGAGATAACCTCGGGTTGAACCGCCCAGCCAATCCGAATAGCCGATAATGACATCAACAGCCAAACACGCAATAGCGTTTGTGATATTCGATTGCGATGGCGTGCTAGTCGATAGCGAGCCGATTTCGAACCGGGTATTCATGGAAGCGCTCAATCAGGCGGGCGTACCTATTACACTCAGCGAATTGTTTGAGCGCTATGTCGGGCTGTCACTTGAGCAAGGCTTGACCCGCATTAACCAGAAGTACGGTGTGTTACTGGGCAATGATTTTTTAGCCAACTACAAAGTGGCACGGGATGCGGCGCTGGCAGCGGAGATCAAGGTGATTGCAGGCGTGGAGGATGTCATCAGACAGTTGACCCTTCCATATTGTGTCGCCTCGAACAGTGAAGCCAGTAAGGTGGAGAAGATGCTCAGCCTAACCGGGCTGCTGTCATATTTTAAAGGACGCATCTTCAGCGCGGCTGACCTGGGTAAACCCAAGCCTGCGCCGGATGTGTATTTGAAGATCGCCGCGCAGTTTGGGGTAAATCCAGCCGATTGCCTGGTGATTGAAGATACGACAACGGGTATCAGCGCAGGCGTGGCGGCTGGTATGAAAGTCATCGGCTACTCAGCCACCACCTCTGCACAGGCATTGGCTGCAGCGGGCGCATTTCAAGTCTTTAAAACAATGTCCGAGATACAAGAATTAATTATTCAGCTTTCAGGAGGCACGGAATAACTAGGTAAGCGAGATTGCATGCAACAGACGCGGCGCTGTTAAACAACTGTATTAAGAAATGCCCGTGCAACGTAGTAATGCTTAGCTATTTAATTCGTGTTTCTTCTATTTAATAAAGGATCAATGCATGTCGAATGCAACCCCACAACGCTATAACAACACCGCCATCCTGCTGCACTGGGCATTGGCGATTTTAATCATCGGGCTGCTGGTCATGGGCTATTTCATGCCCGATCTGCCGAAAACACCGCTGCGTAAGCTGATTTACAACACACACAAATCCTTCGGCCTGATTGTGTTCGCGCTGGTGCTGTTCAGGATCTACTGGCGGCTCAGTTCTGCTGTGCCCGAACATGTGCCCGGCTCGCCATTGCAGGTGAAGCTAGCCCATTATGCGCATATTTTCATTTATGCCCTGATCCTGGTCGTGCCAGGGGTAGGGCTGCTGGCCAGCTCGTTCAATCATGGCTTTAATTTGTTTGTATTCCACTGGGAGCCATTATTTGCGGTGGATAAAGAGTTAGCGCATGCCATCATGGGCTGGCATGGGGTCACCGCCTATGTGCTGGCTGGATTGTTGGCTGTGCATGTGGCGGCTTTTGCCTGGCACCAGTTTGTGCAGAAGGATGGATTGATACGCAGGATATGGTTTGGGGTAGCGCAATAAGGCGTTACAGAAGAAGTGGCAGTGTCTCACTCAAATGCGCAGCTGCTGATTGAGGGATTGCCTTTCGCCCCTAGGCGAGTGCCTTTTCTTTGCGTGCCCAAAGAAAAGGCACCAAAAGAAAGCGCACCCTAGCTTCCGCTTTTTCCCTGCGTTGCTCGTCCTAGGACTTTCGTCCGTTGCTTTGCAGGACTTAAAGTGGGCGTCCAACGAAACTCGCCCTAGCGCCTTGCAAACTACGCAAGCCACCGCGGAACTCAAACAGTCGCTCCCTTCCTTCTTATTTTGACTGCGCTACTCGGCGCGTCAGATAGGGGCCCGGTTAAAACCACCACGATGGAATGTTGGTTAAGAGCACTGCGACCAGGGCGCTAAGGGACTTCTTTAACTTCTAAAGCAATAAAACCCAACAAACCAATTACTTGTTTTGTTGGGTTTTATTGTTTGGTTTTGTTGCTCTGCTTTATTTCAGCGGCTTGGCGGGAATCAATGTGAGAGTTCTCACTTAAGCAACCGCGTAGTGTTTTTCCGGGGCCCCTATCTGACGCGCCGAGTAGCGCAGTCAGCGTGGGAGTCTTCGGCCAGCGCCTGTTTGAGTTCCGCAACAAGCTACGGAGTGTGTGGCTTGTCAGGGCGAGTTTCGTTGGACGCCCACGTTGACGAGCAACGCAGGAAACAAGCGGAAGCTAGGGTGCATTTCTTTTGGTTACGTTTTCTTTGTGCAAGCAAAGAAAAGTAACTCGCCGAGTGGCGAAAGACAATCTCACTTATATCGTAGTCCCTGCGCCAGGTGCGCATGACATCCGATCCCATGCCGCCCGATCACTGGTGAATATTTGCTCAAATGTCCTTCCTGCAACAGCGACCAGCGCTCGCTGTTGTTCTCGCATCAGACCTCCCGCTATTTTTGTTTAAGTAAATCGTGCAGTGATTTTATTAAGTCATTGATATTATTGACTTAAATAATATTTACCTTAAAAAAACCGCGCTTTTACACAGTTGGTACGGAATCTGCAGTATTACGCCAGCAGCAATGCAGGCCAGGTATGCCAAGCCTAGGTGTACCAAGCCGTCATTCGCCAGCAAGACCGATCCATCAACCTGAAAAATAAAACAATATGTGGCATTACTTATTAAAGCGCCTCCTGATTATGATCCCCACCCTGGTCGGGGTGATGACCTTAACCTTTCTGGTGACCCAGTTTGTGCCCGGCGGCCCGGTCGATAGTGCGATTGCGCAACTGGATTCGCAGGATGGCCGTTCAGGCACGGACGGTTCTTCGGGTTCGGGCGGCTGGAGCTATAGCGGCAGGCAAGGTATAGACACGCAGCAGGTAGAACAGCTCACTGAACTGTACGGCTTTGATAAGCCAGTGCTGGAGCGTTACTGGCAGATGATCACGCAATATGCGAAGTTTGACCTGGGTGAAAGCTATTTCCGTAACCAGAGCGTGCTGGAGCTGATTAAAGACAAACTAGGTGTGTCGATCGCGCTGGGTTTCTGGACTTTTACCCTGACTTACCTGATTGCCGTGCCGTTAGGCGTGGCCAAGGCGGTGCGGGCAGGGACGACCTTTGATTTTGTCACCAGCCTGGTGGTATTGGTCGGCTATGCCATCCCCGGTTTTGTATTAGGGGTGTTGCTGATTGTCTTGTTTGGTGGCGGCTCATTCTGGGATGTGTTCCCCTTGCGCGGCCTGACTTCAGATAACTGGGCGGAATTAAGCACGTTTGGCAAGATCACCGATTATTTATGGCATATCACCTTGCCGGTAACAGCCTCGGTGGTCAGCACTTTCGCCTTTAAAACACTGCTGACCAAGAATACTTTTCTTGAAGAGATCCGTCGCCAATATGTGCTGACTGCCCGCGCCAAAGGCTTGTCTGAGCGACAGGTGCTATGGAAGCATGTGTTCAGGAATGCCTTGTTACCGCTGATCACCGGCTTTCCGGCGACTTTTATCACGGCGTTCTTTACCGGTAGCCTGCTGATTGAAACCTTATTCTCCCTCGATGGGCTGGGTCTGCTTTCTTACGAATCAATCAACAGCCGTGATTACCCGGTGGTGCTGGGCACGCTGTACCTGTTTACCTTAATCGGGTTGCTGATCAAGTTGCTGGGCGATTTTGCCTATGTGCTGGTTGACCCTCGAATCAAGTTTGATGCTCAGGAGTCATAAGTGAGTCAAGTTATCCCCCATCTTTCTCCTGCCCGCCGCAACTGGCAACGTTTCAAGCGCAACCGCCTGGGATACTGGAGCCTGATCGTGTTTGTGGTGTTGTATGTCATCAGCCTCGCTGGCGAAGTGATTTCCAATGACAAGCCGCTGGTCGTGCGTTTTGAAAAGCAATGGTATTTCCCTTTGCTGAGCGATTACCCTGAGTCAGTATTTGGCGGTAACCTGCCGATCAAGGCAGATTACCATGACCCGTTCATCAAGGCGCAATTAGCCAAGTCTGGCAACTTCGCGCTGTATCCGCCTAACCCTTATTACTACGACACCCTGAACTACTTCTCCAAGGCCGAGCATTATCCCGGGCGGCCCGATGACGAGAATGTGCTGGGCACCGATATCGCCGGCTATGACATTCTGGCACGCCTGATCTATGGCTTCCGGGTATCGGTGACCTTTGCGTTGGGGCTCACCGTGGTGGGTGTGATACTGGGTATCTTTTTCGGGTCCATACAAGGCTATTTTGCCGGCAAGGTCGATCTGTTCACCCAGCGGCTGATCGATATCTGGGGCTCTATGCCCGAGCTTTACCTGCTGATCATTTTTGCCTCTATTTTTGATCACAGCCTGTTGCTGTTGTTCGGACTGCTGGCGCTGTTTGGCTGGATCACTTTGTCTGATTATGTGCGGGCCGAGTTTTTGCGCAACCGTCAGCTGGAGTACGTGAAATCAGCCAGGGCGCTGGGGCTTTCCAATTTTCAGATCATCTGGCGGCATATCCTGCCTAACAGTTTGACGCCGGTGATCACCTTTTTACCTTTCCGCATGAGTGCCGCCATCATGGCACTGGCCAGCCTGGACTTTCTGGGCTTGGGCGTGACCGCGCCTGCACCCAGCCTGGGACAGTTGCTGTTACAGGGTAAGGAAAATCTCGATGCGTGGTGGATTGCGGTCTCCGCATTCAGCGTGCTGGTATTGACCTTGCTGTTACTGACGTTTACCGGTGAGGCGCTACGCAATGCGCTGGATACCAGGATATCTGATGCCAGACAAGGCGGAGCACTGTAATGACGCAGCCATTATTATCGATTGAAAACTTCTCGGCCAGTTTTGAGAATAAAACCGTGGTTGAGCAGCTCAACCTGACCATACAGAGCGGCGAACGGCTGGCACTGGTGGGCGAATCCGGCTCGGGTAAAACCGTCACCGCTTTATCTATCTTAAAACTGGTAGAAGCCGCCAAGCTGAGCGGAAAGATCATCTTTAAAGGTGAAGACCTGCTGCAAAAATCCGAACAGGAGATCCAGCGTGTGCGCGGTGCCGATATCGCCATGATCTTCCAGGAGCCGATGACAGCGTTGAACCCGCTGTTCACCATCGGTGAGCAAATCATTGAAACGCTGGTGGCACACCAGGCATTGTCGCGCGCTGAAGCCAGGGTGAAAACGCTGGAACTGCTGACACGCACCGGTATCCGTCAGCCAGAAAAAAACATTAATAGTTATCCGCACCAGTTATCAGGCGGCCAGCGCCAGCGCGCCATGATCGCCATGGCCTTGTCATGCAAACCCAAACTGCTGATCGCCGATGAGCCTACCACTGCGCTGGATTTAACTATCCGCGCGCGTATCGTCAAATTGCTGATCGATATCCAGGAAGAAGAAGTGCGCAAAGACGGCGCGCAGGGCATGGCGATCCTGTTGATCACGCATGACCTCAACCTGGTGCGCAAGTTTGCCCACCGCGTAGCGGTGATGGAGCGCGGGAAACTGGTGGAAACCGCCGATACGCAGACGCTGTTCGAGCAACCCAAGCATGCTTATACCATTAAGCTGATCAACAGCATCCCGGTCCGCAATGTGTTGCCGGTGGCTAGCGACGCCAAAACCCTGCTTGAAGCCAAACAGCTGCGGGTGGAGTATCCATTGCCAAGAAAAGGCTGGCGTGGCCTGTTCGAGTCACATGCGTTTACCGCTCTGCACGGCGCCGATGTCGTGCTGCGTGAAGGTGAAACTGTGGGCATCGTTGGTGAGTCGGGTTCAGGCAAATCAACACTGGCGCAAGCAGTGCTCAACCTGATCAAGGTCCAGTCAGGCGCGATCGAAGTGGAGGGCGCACCGGTATACAGCCTGAGCAAACGCCTGCAACGCGAGTTGCGAGCCAGGCTGCAAGTGGTGTTCCAGGATCCGTTCGGCTCGCTTTCGCCACGGCAGACCGTACGCCAGATTGTCGGCGAAGGGCTGGAACTGCACTTCCCGCAATTAAGCGCAGAGCAGCGCTATGAACGCATCGTGCAAATCCTGTCCGAGGTTGGTTTAAGTGCCAATGTACTGGATTCTTACCCGCACGAGTTTTCCGGCGGCCAACGCCAGCGGATCGCCATTGCCCGTGCGTTTGTGTTGTCACCCAAAGTGGTGATTCTGGATGAGCCGACTTCTGCGCTGGATGTGTCTATCCAGAAACAGGTGCTGGAATTACTGGTGTCATTGCAGAAAAAATTCGGCCTCAGCTATTTGCTGATCAGCCATGATCTCACCGTGATCCAGGCACTGGCGCATCGCGTATATGTATTGAAAGATGGCGAGATCATCGAGTCCGGCGATACCGAACAAGTGATCCAGCAACCCAATCACCCTTATACCCAGGCCCTGGTACAAGCTTCTCTTTAGTGAATTCTCATGACTAATCGTTCTCACAATAAATCTGCTAATCCTACTGCTTACCCGTGGTTGCTCCTGATCATTTTATCCTTTGTGTCTGGCATTTTATGGCCAGGGCAAAGCGCGCTGGCGGCCCATGCCGTGGCCCAGTTTGGCGAGCCCAAATACCCGGCGGATTTTACAAATTTTGAATATGTGAACCCGGCAGCACCTAAAGGCGGCCAGATCCGGTTTGCCATCATCAGCCAGAACAGCGGCTTTGATAAATTCAACCCGTTCAGCCTCAAGGGCAAACCGGCGCCTGGCCTGATAGAGCAGATGTTTGAGACGCTGACGGTATACAGCCTGGATGAAATCAATACCCAGTATGGTTTGCTGGCAGATGATATCAAGCTGGCGCCGGACTTCAGTGCCGTGACATTCCATATCAATCCGCTGGCCAGGTTCTCCAATGGTGACCCGGTCACCGCCAAAGAGGTGAAGTATTCATTTGATACGCTGACCAATAAAGAAGGCAATCCGCGCTTTAAAGCGTATTTCTCTGAGATCAAGTCGCTGACGGTGATTGATGCACAAACCGTGCATTTTGAATTCAAGCGCAAAGGCCGTGACCTGTCGTTTGTCGCCGGTAGCTTGCCTATTTTTTCTCCCAAATGGGGCTTAAAAGCCGATGGCACGCGTGTGCCATTTAATAAGATAGGCCTCGAAGTGCCGGTGACTTCCGGCCCTTACCTGATTGATCGCGCGGTGAGCGGCCAGGCCGTGACTTACCGCAGAAACCCGCAATACTGGGGCGCGCAAGTGCCTTCACGCGTGGGTAGTTATAATTTTGAGCGCGTGGTCTACCGTATTTATAAAGATACCGACACCATGGTGGCCGCGTTGCGCGCCGGTGATTTTGATTTCCTCAGTGAAAACAAGATGCGTTACTGGTGCTGCCAGTATATCGGCAAGCGTTTTGACGAAGGCGAACTGATCAAGGAGAAAGTGGCCCACCAGAACCCGGTGGCTATGAATGGCTGGATCGTCAACTTGCGCCGTGAAAAGTTTCAGGACCCGCGTGTACGCCTGGCCCTGAACTACGCCATGGACTTTGAGTTTATGAACCAGAAGATTTTTGATAACGAGTTCAACCGCGTGAACAGCTATTTTGCCTATAGCCCGCTGGCGGCTAAAGGCCTGCCCAGCGCGGAAGAACTCGCTATCCTCGAACCTTACCGCCAGCAATTGCCACCTGAAGTGTTCGGCCCCATGTTTGAGCAGCCGAACACCAAGTCGCCCGGCAGCATCCGCAACAGCCTGACTAAGGCGCTGGAGCTATTCGCGCAAGCAGGCTGGCATAACCGCGATGGTGTTTTGCGTAATGCCAAGGGCGAGCCGTTTGTCATTGAGGTGACCACCGCCCGTGGCCAGAACCCGTATATGGATCCTATCTACCTGAATATGAGCAAGCTCGGCATTGTGGTGGTCAAGCGTGTCTCCGATGCGGCCACGGCACGCAGCCAGTTGAAAAACTTTGATTACGACTATACGACCATTGCCCTGCGCGAAGGCCGCATGCCGGGCGCCGAGTTGTGGCGCAGTTTTAACAGCAAAGCGGCAGAGGTGCCTGGCTCGGAGAATTTCATAGGCGTGAAATCACCGGTGATCGATGCGCTGATCCAGAAACTGCTCAACGCAGATAGCCAGGCCGAGCTGGAAGTGGCCGCGCATGCGCTGGATCGCGTGCTTGCGCACAGCCACTATGTGATCCCCTGGCGTTACCTGACCCAGCATTACCTGATCTATCACCATCGCTTACAACGCCCGCAGGTGCTGCCTAAATATTACGGCGCGCAAGAATGGGCACTGACGTATTGGTGGGATAGCCAACCTGATCATAAAAACTCTAAATCTAAATAAGTGTGATGCACATGCGATTGCAGAAAAAAATATTCATCGTACTGGCAGGGGTCCTGTTATTTGCCGGTATCGGTAAAGGCTGGAGCGAGCTACGCAATAACGATCCGGAAAAGGGCGCTGCGGCGCCAGCAGAGGCAGCAGCGGATAAAAGTGCTGCGGATAAGAGTCCAGGCGATAAAGCCCCTGGCAAAAAAGGCGGCAAGCCTTTATTCGTCTCAGTAGAGCAGGTCAAGCCAGGCACCATCCACGTTTATCACCAGGCGCTGGGCACAGTGACCTCATTTGCCACCGTGGCCGTGAAAAGCCGGGTCAACGGCCAGCTGACTGCGATCAATTTCAGGGAAGGGCAATTAGTCCGGGCCGGAGATGTGCTGGCCAGGATAGACGCCAGGCCGTTTGAGGCGCAGCTATCACAAATACAGGGTCAGCATATCAAAGACAAAGCCTTGCTGGCTAACGCGGTGGCTGACCTGGACCGTTACCAGACCTTGTTAAAACAGGATTCTATCGCCGGCCAGCAGGTCGATGCGCAGGCGTCACTGGTGCAGCAATTTAAAGGCACGGTGCTGTCTGATAGCGGTGCGGTAGAAAACGCGCAACTGCAGGTCGCATATACCAGAATCATCGCGCCTGTCAGTGGCAGGATAGGTCTCAGGCAGATCGATGCGGGCAACAATATCACGACCGCTGACACGGTAGCCGTGATTAACCAGATATCGCCGATCGCGGTAACATTCACCCTGCCGGAGAACATGGCGCAGGAGATCAGTCGTTTACTGGACCAGCGCTCGGTCAATGGCTTGCCGGTGCAGGCGCTGGATAAAGGCAATACCCGTTTGCTGGCCGAAGGCAAATTGCTGACGCTAGATAACCAGATCGACCCGGCCACCGGCACCATCAAACTGAAAGCGCAATTTGCCAATGCCGACAGCGCCTTGTTCCCTAACCAGTTTGTGAATATCAAGATATTGCTGAATACCTTGCAACAGGTGAATGTGCTGCCGCAAGTGGCTATCCAGCATGGCAGCCAGGGGCATTTTGTCTACCTGGTAGATGCACAGGACAAACTGCATGTGCAGCCTGTGACTACCGGCCCTGCCGATGGCGATAGCGTGGCCGTGCTGAAAGGTGTCAATGCCGGCGACCGCGTAGTCGTCAGTGGGCTGGATAAGTTGCGCGACGGTGCCAAGGTGATCGTCGCCGGCGCTGGTAAGGGCAAAGGCAAGCAAGAGCACTTCAAAAGCGGTGAATCCAGAGTACGTCATTCGTAAACCGGGATAACTCATGAATCCCTCCCGCATATTTATTGAGCGTCCGGTAGCGACCCTGCTGTTCATGCTCGCCATTCTGTTGTCCGGCCTGATGGCGTATCGCTTGCTGCCGCAATCTGCGCTCCCGCAAGTCGATTACCCGACCATACAAGTGGTCACTATGTATCCTGGTGCCAGCCCGGATGTTATGGCGACAGCTGTCACCGCACCGCTAGAGCGCCAGTTCGGCTCCATGACCGGCCTCAGCCAGATGTTTTCATCCAGCTCGGCCGGTGCTTCTGTCATCACCTTGCAATTTGCACTGCATTTAAGCCTGGATGAGGCTGAACAGTATGTGCAGGCTTCGATCAATGCCGCCGACAACTACCTGCCTACGGATTTGCCAGCGCCGCCGGTGTTTAATAAAGTCAACCCGGCCGATGCTGCCGTGCTGACGTTGGCTGTCAGTGATGAGACTTTGGCATTGCCCGATCTGCAGGATCTGGTGGAAACGCGGCTGGTGCAAAAAATCTCACAAGTCAGTGGTGTCGGCCTGGTCAGCGTCGGTGGCGGTAACCGCCCGGCGGTGCGTGTTCGTGCTAACCCGCAAGCGCTGGCAGCTTATGGCATCAGCTTTGAAGCGTTACGCCTGGCGATTGCGGCTTCTAACTCCAACCAGGCCAAAGGCAATATCGATGGGACTTTCCTTTCGATTGCGCTGGATGCCAATAGCCAGCTGAAAAAAGCCAGCGAATACCGTACGCAGATCATTGCCATCCGCAATGGCACGCCGGTGCGTTTAAGCGATGTGGCTGAAGTGACCGACGATGTCGAAAACCCTTATCTGGGTGCCTGGGTCAATCAACGGCCGGTGATCCTGCTCAGCATCCAGCGCCAGCCGGGCGCCAATGTCATCGATGTGGTGGACAGGATACAGTCGTTGCTGCCGGATCTAAAAGCCACCATCGCATCTGATATCCAAATTGATGTGATTTCGGACAGAACCACCAGCATCCGCAGTGCCATCCACGATGTACAGTTTGAGCTGATGCTGGCGATCGGCCTGGTGATCATGGTGATTTTCCTGTTCCTGCGCACGCTGTCCGGCACACTGATCCCCAGCCTGGCGGTGCCTTTGTCGCTGCTGGGTACTTTTAGCGTGATGTATTTTGCGGGATTCAGCGTCAATAACCTGACCTTGATGGCGCTGACGATTGCGACCGGTTTTGTGGTCGATGACGCGATCGTGATGATAGAAAATATTTCACGCCATATTGAAGAGGGCGCCAGCCCCATGCAGGCAGCGCTGGATGGCTCGCGGGAAATCGGTTTTACCATTATCTCGCTGACTTTCTCTCTGATTGCAGTGCTGATCCCGCTGCTGTTTATGCAGGATGTGGTCGGGCGGCTGTTCCGGGAATTTGCCAGCACCCTGGCGATCGCGATCCTGATCTCAGGCATCGTGTCGCTGACCCTGACGCCGATGCTGAGCGCCCGTCTGTTAAAACCGGTCGATCCTCATCGCAGCAAAGGCTGGCAGCACTGGGTAGAACAACGTTTTAACGCGCTCACTCACCACTATGGCCGTTCACTAAGCTGGGTATTGGCGCATCAGCCACTGGCGTTGGCGGTCACACTGATCACGGTCGTGCTGACTTTCCTGCTGGTATGGTGGATCCCTAAGGGGTTTTTCCCTACGCAGGATAATGGCTTAATACAGGCGGTGATAGAGGCGCCGCAAAGCTGGTCATTCCGGCAGGTGTCGGAAAAACACCATGCGATGGTAGAAAGCATTTTGCAGGACCCGTATGTGGCGAATGTGTCTTCCGTTGTCGGCGTTGATGGCGTCAACAAAACGCTGAATGAAAGCCGCTTGCTGATTGCACTGAAACCGATTAATTCGCGCAAAGCCCGCGTGCGCGAAGTCATCGAACGTATACAGCAGCATGTGCCTGACGATCAGGGCTTTAGTATCAGCATGCAACCGGTACAGGATCTAACCGTGGAGACTCGTACTGGCCCGACCAGTTACCAGTTGACCGCAGTGAGCCTAGATGCCGAGGCTTTGCATCAAAGTATCCCTAAACTGGTCGATGCGCTGGAGAAATTACCAGCACTCAGCGATGTGGCCAGCAGCGACAAGACATCAGGACTGAAGGCCTATGTGGAAGTAGACAGGGACGCAGCCAGCCGGCTCGGTATCAGTATGGCGGCGATTGATGATGTGTTGTACAGCGCCTATGGCCAGCGCTTTATTTCCACCATCTTTACCCAGACCAACCAGTATCGAGTCGTGCTGGAAGCCAATAGCAACCCTGATGCCGGGGTGCATGCGCTGGAACAGTTGTACGTGACCAATGCCGCTGGCGAATCCATCCCGCTGTCAGTGATTGCACGTATCAGTGAAGGTTCAGGCAGTCTGGTGGTGCATCGGCAAGACCAGTTCCCGGCGGCCGTGGTGTATTTCAATGTGGCCAGTGGTGTCTCGCTGGGTGAAGCGGTCAATGCGATTGAGTCTGCCACCGCCAAACTGGGGCTGCCATCTACGGTGCAATTAGGTTTCCAGGGTGCGGCACTGGCTTTCAGGGCTGCGCTGGATAACGAGTTGCTGCTGGTCATTGCGGCGATCATCACTATGTATATCGTGCTGGGCGTGCTGTATGAAAGTTATGTGCATCCGCTCACTATTCTTTCTACACTGCCTTCTGCCAGTGTCGGCGCGTTGCTAGCCCTGTTTATCAGCGGCCATTCGCTGACTATTATCGCCATTATCGGCATTGTGTTGCTGATAGGCATCGTGCAGAAGAATGCCATCATGATGATCGATTTCGCACTCGATGCCGAGCGGCAGCACAGCAGCCAGGCACCTCAGGCGATTTACCAGGCCGCCTTGTTGCGTTTCAGGCCTATCCTGATGACCACGTTTGCCGCATTGCTGAGCGCTTTGCCGCTGATGTTCAGTCACGGCACCGGCTCAGAACTGCGCCAGCCGCTAGGCATCGTCATGGTCGGTGGTCTGTTGTTCAGCCAGGTATTGACGCTATATACCACACCGGTGATCTACCTGAGCTTTGATCGCCTGGCGCGCCGCTTTCAACGCACTCCGCCTGCGTCTATCGCCACCGCAGCAACCCCTCTGGAAAAATCATGAGTTTCCTGACGGTATTTATCCGGCGACCGGTGGCGACGTCATTACTCACCCTGGCAATTGCCTTGCCCGGTGTGCTGGCGTTTAACGCCTTGCCACGCGCGGCCTTGCCACAGGTAGATTATCCGACCATCAACGTCTCCGCCAATTTACCGGGCGCCAGCCCGGAAACCATGGCCGCCACGGTCGCCACGCCGCTGGAACGCGCCTTCGGCAGGATCGCCGGTATAGAGGAAATGACCTCGACCAATACCCAGGGCGCGACGCGTATCAACCTGCAATTTGAACTGGACCGCGACATCGATGGTGCCGCCAGGGATGTACAGGCGGCGATCAATGCCGCACGCGCCTTGTTGCCACGCAATATTCCCTCCAACCCCAGCTATAGGCGCATCAATGCTTCAGCGGCGCCTATCCTGGCGATTTCATTGACCTCGCCCACGCATAGCAAAGAGCAGTTATATGACTATGCGTTTTCTATCCTTGGCCAGAAGATCTCCCAGGTCAAAGGGGTAGGGCAGGTCAGTATCAATGGCAGCGCCTTGCGCTCGGTGCGGGTGGAGGTGAATCCGAATGCCTTGAACCAGTATGGTGTCAGCCTGGAACAGTTACGCACGGCGATTGCCGCTTCCAACCAGAACCGGCCCAAAGGCCAGATTCAAACCGCAACACGCGCCTGGCAGATCGAAGTCAACGACCAGGCTAAACGCGCCGTGGATTATCAACAGCTGATCGTGGCTTATCGCGGGCAGTCGCCTATCCGTTTATCCGACGTGGCCACGGTCAAAGACTCGGTGCAGGAAGTCCGCAACGCAGGTTCTGCCAATGGCAAATCGACCGTGATGCTGGTCGTGCTCAGCCAGCCGGGCGCCAATGTGATTGAAACGGTGGATGCGATCCATGGCATGCTGCCTAAACTTAAAACGCTGATTCCAAGTGCGATTGACCTGGATGTGATTATCGACCGCAGTACCACGGTCAGGAAATCGATTACCGAAGTGCAGCATACGCTGTATATCTCGATCGCCCTGGTGATCCTGGTGACGTTTATCTTTTTGCGCAATGGCCGTGCGACCCTGATCCCGACCATTGCCATTCCCGTGTCTTTACTCGGCACGCTGGCGGTGATTTACCTGCTGGGCTACAGCCTGAATAATCTTTCCCTGATGGCACTGATCATTTCCGCCAGCTTTGTGGTGGATGATGCGATCGTGGTGGTGGAAAACACCATACAGCACCTTGAAAAGGGCGAGACGCCGCTAGAAGCCGCCATCAGGGGCATGCAAGAAGTCGGTTTTACCGTGCTGGCAATGAGCCTGTCACTGGTGGCCGTGTTTGTGCCATTGCTGTTTATGGATGGCATTTTGGGGCGTTTGTTCAGGGAGTTTGCCGTCACCTTGTCAGTCGCAGTACTGATCTCGCTGGCGGTGTCATTGACTGCCACGCCTATGTTGTGTGCGAGATTCCTCAAGCCGCACCCACCCAAAAGCAGCAGTGAATCCCCGGGCTGGTTCGCCAGGCTGGCTGATCTGCCTTTCAAGGTCTATCGCCGCACGCTGGGTTGGACGCTGAGGCATGGCTGGCTGATGCTGATATTGCTATTCGGCGTGATTGTGCTGAACGTGCATCTGTACCGCATTATTCCCAAAGGCTTTTTTCCGCAGCAGGATACCGGGCGCCTGCAAGGTTCTTTCCAGGGCGATCAAAGTCTTTCTTTCGCTGAAATCCGCAAACGCATAGATAAGCTGATGACCATCGTCAGCCAGGATCCGGATATCAAAACCTATTATGAATATACCGGCGGCGCGGGGGGTGGGCAGACCAATACCGGCACCATGTTTGCCAGCCTGCGGCCTGCCGATGAACGCGAAGCGACCGCCGCCGATGTGGTGGCGCGTTTGCGGCCAAAATTAATGAAAGTGCCTGGCGTGTCGCTGATGGTGATGTCGCAACAGGAGCTCAGCATAGGTGCAAGGCAGGGCGGTGCCCAGTTTCAGTACACTTTATTGGCGGATGACATTGCCACGCTGGAAAAAATCACCCCAAAATTGCGCGGGGCAATGAACCGCCTGCCGGAGCTGACGGACGTCAACACGGATTTCCAGACCCAGGGTTTACAACTGCAACTGGAGGTGGACCGCCAGGCGGCTGCACAATTGGGGATTACCGCTGCCCAGCTGGATGCCACATTGAATAATGCGTTCAGCCAGCGCCTGATTTCGACGATTTATGAGCCGCTGAACCAGTATTACGTGGTGTTGACCCTGTCGCCGGAATTCACCAAAGGGCCGCAGGCATTGGAGCAGATCTATCTGGCCGGGCTTAACAATACCCGTGTGCCATTATCTGCGATCAGCCACTGGCATTTGAAAAGCGCGCCGCTGGCGGTGAATCATCAGGGGCAGTTTGTGGCCGCGACGATTTCTTTCAATGTGGCGGAAGGTTTTGCCCTGGAACAGGCCACCGCTGCCATTGAACAAACGTTCCAGCGTGTGGGTGCGCCTGATAACGTCAACGGTACATTCTCCGGCGCCGCCAAAATGTTCAAGGCCTCGCTGGATAGCCAGCCCTGGTTGATCCTGGCCGGGCTGCTGACTGTATATATCGTGCTCGGTATCCTGTATGAGAGCTTTATCCACCCCCTGACCATCCTTTCTACCTTGCCTTCGGCTGGCATAGGCGCCTTGCTGGCGCTGATGGTGTGCGATACCGAGTTTTCTATCATCGCACTGATTGGCGTCATTTTGCTGACCGGCATTGTCATGAAAAACGCCATCATGATGATCGACTGCGCCTTGCAGCTGGAGCGCGAATCCGGTTTTTCACCTTATGAATCTATCCGGCAAGCCTGCCTGTTGCGCTTCCGCCCGATTTTAATGACCACGCTGGCCGCCATGCTGGGCGCTTTGCCACTGGCCCTGGGCTCTGGTGATGGTGCTGAAATCCGCCAGCCATTAGGCATTTCTGTGGTCGGCGGGCTGGTATTCAGCCAGTTGCTGACGCTGTATACCACGCCCACCGTCTACCTGGCGCTGGACCGCATGCGGCATTACTTTATCCGTCGTTTTAACCTTAAACCCTATTCGCATTTAAAGCAGGCTTGATATGCAACATCCATTACAACGTATCGGGTTGATCCCTTTTTTATTGCTTAGCGCATGCTCGCTGTGGCCTGAGTATGAAAAGCCTGCGGTTGCCATTCCGGAAACCTTTAAACAAGCCAATGCAGTCAATGGCTGGAAAACCGGCCAGCCCGCAGATGAACAACTACGCACTGCCTGGTGGGAGAGCTACCAGGATGCACAACTCAATGGCCTGGTCACACAAGCCATCTCCGCCAACCAGAGCCTGGTGCTTGCCGAGGCCAATTTCCGCCGTGCGGCAGCGGCCTCATCCGTCAACCGCTCGGCACTCTGGCCTACGGTGACTGCCAACGGCTCCGCCACACGTGCCAAACGCAGTACTAACGCCATCCGCATAGGTAGCGATCCTATCCTTGAGACATATAATCTGAGCCTGAATGCTTCCTGGGAGCCGGATATCTGGGGCCGCATCCGTAAACAGATCGAATCGGGTGACGCGACTTTGCAGGCAACTAAAGCCGATATTGAAGTCACCAAGCTCTCGCTGATTGCCAGCCTGGTACAAGAATACTTTCAGCTAAGGGTGCTGGATACCCAACTGGTGTTGCTGGATGACACCCTGAAAGCGCTGGATAGATCCAAGCAGGTCACCATCAACCGCTATCGTGCCGGCGTTGCCACTAAAACAGACGTCAACCAGGCCGATGCCTTGCACAACAACACGCTGGTCGTTGCTGCTGAAACACGGCTGCAACGTGCGCAAAGCGAGCATGCGATTGCCTTGTTGCTAGGTAAAGCCCCCGCCGAGCTTAGCATCATCGCCAACCCGTTTAATATGCAGGCGCAACTGACGCCACCTTCGGTACCGGCCAGCCTGCCCGCCGCATTGCTCGAGAGACGCCCGGATATCGCCGCGGCAGAACGCCGCGTTGCTTCAGCCAATGCCGAGATAGGCATTGCCAAAACAGCGTACTTTCCCTCATTGAATTTGACAGCCGGCGCAGGCTATCAAAGTAATGCTTTCAGCAACCTGATTTCCACGCCCAGCCGCATCTGGTCAATCGGGCCGCTGATCGCACTCAATGTGTTTGATGGCGGCTTGCGCAAGGCGCAAACCAACGCCGCCATTGCTGGCTACGATGCCACCGTTGCCCAATACCGGCAAACGGTGCTGACTGCCTTTCAGGAAGTCGAAGATCAACTGGCGGCCATCAGCATGCTCTCTGAACAAGCCGGGTTTCAGCAGGATGCGATCAAGGCTTCCAGTGATGCTTTACAGGAATCCACCAACCGCTATAAAGCCGGCACGCTGGATTACCTGAATGTCATCACCTGGCAGACCAATACCCTCAATAACCAGCGCAACCTGATCGCCATCCACGGCAGGCAATTGCAAGCCAGCGTTGCACTGATCAGGGCCATAGGCGGCGGCTGGAGCAGTAATCTGAACACCTCCAGTGGCCCAAACTCACAAACACCTCATTAATCATCAGGAGAATGACATGACACAAGCGACAAGCAGAAACGCACAACACACCATAGAACCTATTTTCATAGACCGCTGGTCACCACGCGCCTATACCGGCGAAGCGATAGATGACACCACCTTGCGCAGCCTGTTTGAAGCCGCCAGATGGGCGCCTTCTGCCAACAACTCGCAGCCATGGCGCTTTATCTATGCCAAAAATGGTTCAGAGCATTGGGATGGACTGTTCGCATTGCTCAATGAAAACAATCAGCGCTGGGTCAACCGCGCCGCCGTGCTGATCGCACTGGTCTCCAAAAAAACACATGTACGCCAGGGCGAAACAACGCCATCGCCGTTAAAAAACCATTCCCTGGATGCAGGTGCTGCGTGGGCCAGCCTCGCTTTTCAAGCTTACCAATCCGGCTGGCGTACACGTGCCATAGGTGGTTTTAACCGTGAGGCAGCCCCTGCAGCATTGGGCGTGCCTGAAGGCTACCAGGTAGAGATCTTGATTGCCGTAGGCAAACAGGCCGATAAATCTGTATTGCCAGAGGACTTTCATGAGCGTGAGCAACCAACGCCAAGAAAAGCGATAGAGCAGTTTGTGGCAGAAGGCACTTTTAGTTTTAACGAGTAACTCACAAAGTGCGTAAAAAGCCGGAGGGGAGCGCCATGTGTGCAAATTCAAAGGTTGCCATCATGCCTTCCCTGGCGAAATATTGCATGCGTCTGGCGCAGCTTGAAGGCCGTAACGGAGCATATCAATGAGCTTTATTAAACAGCTTCAAGCATCCTGGCAAAGTAGCGATTCTCTGCTTTGTATCGGTTTGGACCCTGATATTGAGCGCTTTCCAAAGTCGTTGGCGTCAGGCGATGACAATATATTCAGGTTTAACCAGGCGATCATTGATGCCACGCATGATCTTGTGTGCGCATACAAGCCGCAAATTGCCTATTTTGCTGCGCTGGGCGCCGAGCAGCAACTGGAGAAGACGATCGCCTATATTAAATCCAGTTATCCGCATATTCCGGTCATCCTGGATGCCAAGCGCGGTGATATCGGTAGCACGGCAGCACAATATGCCAAAGAGGCGTTTGTCCGTTATCAGGTAGATGCCGTTACGGTGAATCCGTATATGGGGTTCGATTCGGTGAAGCCGTTTCTGGATTATCAGGACAAAGGCGTCATTGTTTTGTGCAAAACCTCTAATGAAGGGGCTACACAACTGCAGGAAGTCAGGTTGCAGCAGGCAGGTTCAAATGGCGAGCCAGTATATGAATATATCGCGCAGCTGGTTGCTAATGAATGGAATTTTAATCACAACTGCCTGCTGGTGATGGGCGCGACCTGGCCTGAACAGGTCGCCAAGGTAAGGGGGATTGTGGGTGATATGCCATTTTTAGTCCCTGGCGCCGGGGCGCAAGGCGGCGATGTCGGCAGTATCGTACAGGCGGGCCAAACGGCAGATGGCACCGGGCTGGTCATCAGTGCTTCCAGAAGTATCTTGTATGCCAGTGCACAGGCGGATTTTGCTGAAGTGGCGAGAGTGCAGGCCGAGGCGTTAAAGCTGGCTATCAATCGTCACAGAAATTCACATGCAGCCGCTGTATGACACGATAGGGCTGAACTATAGCCAGACCCGTTGTGCGGATGCCGCCATCACTGCCACGCTGGCTGAATTGCTGGGTTTGCAGGCGCAAGGCAATTACCTGGATCTGGCGTGCGGCAGCGGCAGCTACACGCAGGCATTGGCGGCGCTGGCAGGCACATGGCACGGCGTTGATATCTCCGAAACCATGATACGGCAGGCCAGGGCGCAGCGCTCATGGCAAGCGCAATCACGTCATCCTCGTACCCAATGGCAATTAGGCAAGGCGAATGCGTTGCCCTACGCGAATGATGTTTTTGATGGCGTCGTCTGCACGCTGGCGATTCATCACTTTGCAGATTTGCAACAATCCTTCCGCGAAGTCTATCGCGTCATGCAGCAGGGCCGCTTTGTGCTGTTTACGGCTTTTCCCAAGCAGATGCGTGGCTACTGGCTTTGCCATTACTTTCCGCAAATGATGAAACGAGCCATAGAGCAGATGCCGACAGAGGCCGCGGTGACGGCTGCCTTACAGTCTGCCGGGTTCGAGATAGAACGCATCGTGCCTTTTTGTGTAACCAACGCTCTGGAAGACCTGTTTCTGTATGCCGGCAAAGCACGGCCAGCGCTATATCTCGACCCCAAGGTGCGCGCCAATATGTCTTCTTTCGCGTCCCTGTGTCCTGACACAGAGCTTGCTGCAGGCTTGCAGCGCTTGCAGTGCGATATCAAATCAGGTGCCTTCTCCCAGGTGGCGGACAGCTACCGCATCGGGCAGGGCGATTATGCCTATCTGGTGGCGCGTAAGTCACTTTAGCCGCCGTGATTATCAGCAACGCTAAAGTTGCTTCACCAACACCTTTGATGGTGCCGTTGTTGCTCAGGCAACAGCTTGTGCGCCGTATTGATTATTCCGCAAATTAAATTTAAAAAAAGACCTTTAAATTCATCAGGTTATTTTTACTTTCTCAAGTGATTAGTAGGGGCTGATATTGGCACGAAAAATGCAAATAATGCGTTAGCCCGTAATTGAAAAGCACAGACTTGTGCTGACATCATGAAGGAGAAAACAATGGCTAATCAATTTTATTGGCAGCTTCCTACCTCTGGCGATGCACGCTATGGCGATGCCACTAAACAACGCCGCGGAGAGGCTTCTGACCCGCATTACCCGGTATTTGGGAGTGGCGTGACTGACCCGCGCCAGAACGCATTCAACTATTACGACTATATCCACCAGGTCACCAAGGCAGCGGATATCTCAGGCTTTACCGGTGTGTTTATTCCAGACAATCCGGATGGCGAAGAACCCTGGATAGTGGCAGGTTATATTGCAAGAAGCACACAGCGTCTGCGCCTGTTGACCCAATTTGATGCCTCCAGGGGTTCAGCGGTATATGCGGCAAAAAATGCAGTGAGCTTTCAACGCTACACCGGTGGCCGCTTTGCCTGGCACATCACCGAAGGCACCAGCGATGAGCATACGCGCAAACAGCTGGGTGACTTTGTGCCAAAGGAAGATATCCTGGCGCGCATTGATGAGTTCATCACCGTCGCCAAGGGGGTATTGACGACTTACCCGTTCAACTTTGTTGGCCGCTTTTTTGAGGTGCAGGATGGTGGCTTTCAAGGCCCATTATCTAACCGCGAAGTGCCACGCGTTTACCTGAGTGGCACCTCGCCAGAGCAAGTCGCGCTTTCGGCCAAGCACGCAGATGTACATGTACTGGAAGCCGCCGATCACCAGGTGATCGCGCAACAGATCGCGCAATACCAGAAAGCAGCCCAAGGCAACCCGGAATTCGCATTACGCATTGATGTGCTGGCGCGCGAAACACGTGAAGAAGCCCTGGCGGATGCCAAACGCTTCCTAGTCCAAACCGATGCAGCCGCCCCTAAAGATGATGCTGCCGTGCTATGGCCAGGGTTTGCCGAAAGCTTCACTGGCGCCAAGGCTTCCTTAATCGGCAGTTATGATGAAGTCGCAGCCGCGCTGGCGGCTTATGCCCACCTGGGTGTGACGCAGTTCGTATTAGCCGCCGTGCCGCACTTTGAAGAAGCCTACCGCGTGGGCAGCTATGTCTTGCCATTGGTGCGCCAGTTAACCAATCCGGCACAAAAGCAGGCTGCCTAGGATTAATGAGGAGATAAAAATGACAATAGATGTTTTCTGGAGAATTCCAACCCACGGCGAGCCTACATCACACCGGGCCCGTTCACCTTTCCGTGGCGACTGGTTCCCCGGCAATGATAACCAGACCCTGAGCGGTTTGAGCGGCGGTGGCGATGATGGCTTCACCTATATCGATTACCTGGCAGAAATCGCACGTGCCGCAGAAATCTCCGGTTTTCAGGGCGGGTTGATTCCGTCCTTCCCTAATACCGATGAGCCGTGGGTGATTTCAGCCTTCCTGGCGCGCGAGACCAAGAACTTCCGCTTCATGATTCCGTTTCAGCCCGGTTTCCTTAACCCGGTCACCGCAGCACGCATGACAGCGAGCCTGCAACGTGCAACTGGCGGCCGCGCGCTCTATAACGTGATCACCGGTGGCGGTGGCCCATCACAACTTTGGTGGGGAGACCCTGTAAAACATGACGACCGCTATGGCCGCACCACTGAATTCCTGGATGTATTAAAAGGCATCTGGGCAGGTGGCCCGTTCTCTTACAACGGCCAGTTTTACCAGGTAGAAGATGCCGGCTTGCCAGATCCGCTATCCAAAGAAGAATATCCAGAGATCTATTTCTCAGGTTCTTCTGACGCGGCGCTGGCTTCGGCTTCCAAACATGCGGATTACTACCTGACATGGCTGGAGCCGTTCGAGCAGATCAAAGACAAATTTGCCCGCGTAAAAGAGCGTACCGATCATCTCGGCCGCAAGATCAAGTGCTCTATCCGCGTAGACATCGTGGCCAGACCGACGGAAGAAGAAGCATGGCGTGAAGTCAGCCGTGGCTTTGATAACCTCCCAAGAGAAGTGCTGGAGCGTTACAAAGCGCAAAATGCCGGTGACTCCGTCGGTGCAAGCCGTCAACGTGGTTTGCGGCCACAGACCATTAACAGCTACAAAGACTTTATCCTCGCCCCGAATATCTGGACTGGATTCAGCTTGCTACGTGGCGGCCAAACACTGGGTATCGTCGGCAGCTACGAAAACGTGGCCGCAAGGTTGGATGAACTGGTGCAACTAGGCACGGATGCCTTCATCCTGGCCAGTACGCCACACCTGGAAGAAGCTTACCGCGTGGGTGAAGAAGTCTTGCCACTGGTACGCGGCAAAGCGGGTGCGGGTAATTTACGCGCGGTTGCCTAAGTTAAAGTTTTTGTAGTTAAGTGTTCTATACCAGCCCTCATGAACCCTAAGCTTCATGAGGGCTTTTTATTGACCATCTGGAAACGCAATGAGTCTGACAAGCCGTATTAAACAAACCTCGCAACTATCCGGCGATTTTTTATTAAGGTCAGGCAAACGCAGCCAGACCTATTTTGATAAATATCGGTTCGAAGCCGATCCCACGCTACTGAAAGACATCGCGCAAGCGCTAGTGCCACTGATTCCCGCTGATACAGAAGTGCTGGCAGGGTTAGAGTTAGGCGGGATTCCGATCGTCACCGTACTCAGTCAGTTGACCGGGCTCCCCACTGCATTCATCAGAAAAGAAGCCAAGGCGTACGGCACATGCCGCTATGCAGAAGGCACTGAATTAAAAGGTAAGCGGTTTGTCTTGATAGAAGATGTGGTCTCCAGTGGCGGCGCTATTTTAGATGCAATCAAACTGCTGAATGCGGATGGATTGTTGGTGGAATACGCCATATGCGTGATTGACCGCGAGACAGGCGGGTCGGCAGCATTGCAGGCGGCTGGCGTGACATTGAAAGCACTGTTAACCATGTCTGAGATAGAAACCGCAGATGCATAAGCAATCATCGGCAGTGTTAATGCAATGCGCTATTTGATCTCACCGATCAGTGAAGAGTACCTGGAAGGCTTTGCGGCGGCTGTTTCCAGCGTAGTGAGGGAGCAACAATATCTCTCATTCAATGAGCCACCTACTGCCGAAATGACCCGCGACTTTGTACTAAGGAATATCAACGGGCATTGGCCGCATTATGTATTACTCGAGAAGCAAACAGTGATTGGCTGGTGTGATATTACCCCTTTGCAGCGGTCGATTTATGCGCACGTTGGCGTACTCGGGATAGGCATCATAGAAACACACCGAAATCAGGGCCTGGGAAAGCGTTTAATACAGACGGCACTCGATGCGGCAAAGAACAAAGGTTTATCCAGAATCCAGCTTACAGTAAGGGAGCACAACTATCGTGCCATCAGGCTGTATGAGCGCTTTGGATTTGTAAAAGAAGGCTTGCATATGAATGCCGAAAAAAGAAATGGTCAGTTTGAAAACTTGATTTCTATGGCATTGCTTTATACCGAAAATAACGGATTTGATATCAAGGAGCACTTAAATGACGAATAGCCTCAAATACACCGCAAACGACTTCCACCCTGAAGTGCTACGTTTGTTCGACAAGCTGGTGCACGGCGATATCGACAGGCGCGAATTCATCTCAAAAGCCACGCGATTTGCGGGCGCATTTACCGCCGTGGGCTTGCTGGAAGCATTGAACCCCAAGTTTGCACATGCACAGAAGGTCGGTAGCCAGGACGTACGCCTGCAATCCCATTATGTAGAAATTGATTCGCCCAAAGGCTATGGCAAAGCCAAAGGCTATCTGGTCAAACCGGCCGAGGTCAAAGGTACACTGCCCGTGGTGTTGGTAATCCACGAAAACCGTGGCCTGAACCCGCATATTGAAGATATCGCGCGCCGGATTGCACTGGAAAACTTTATTGTATTTGCACCCGATGCCTTGTTCCCACTCGGTGGTTACCCTGGGGATGAAGACGCAGCGCGTGAATTGTTCAAGCAACTGGAACAACCCAAAGCCCATGAAGATTTTGTGGCTGCTTTCCATTGGTTAAAACAGCTGCCCGAAAGTAACGGTAAAGTCGGTGTGATCGGTTTCTGCTATGGTGGCGGAATCTCTAACCTGTTGGCGACGCGCTTGCCTGATCTGGCCGCCGCTGTACCATTTTACGGCAGCGCACCGCCGCTGGAATTAGTGCCAAATATCAAGTCGCCTTTGCTCATCCATTTTGCCGAAAATGACGAAAGGGTAAATGCCAGCTGGCCACCTTATGAGCAGGCGCTGAAGGCTGCCAATATTCCCTATGAAGCGCATATCTATTCAGGCACACAGCACGGGTTTAATAATGATACGACACCAAGATTCGATGAAGCTGCTGCAACACTGGCCTGGCAACGCAGCATTGCCTTTTTTAATGCGCATTTAAGGAAATAATCGTCGGCCTGCCAATTTTTAAAGACGCATTTAGATGGATTGGGTGCTAGGTACCCACCCTGTTTTCAGGAACGCGTGTTGACCACCAGATGCAGACTAATAGTACTAACTGCAATGGCAAGCGCAGGCTTAGCACCCAGTATGGCACCTCGGGAAACTGACCGGGGTTTTGCCACATGTAAATATTGGCAGGTGTGACAGCAATGGTTAAAACAATCAACCCCCAGCCAGCAATACGGCGGGTGGGGGTAAATAAAATCCCTAGCGCACCTATTAACTCGAATACTCCGCTCACGAGCACTAACAGCCGATGCTCAGGCAGCCAGGGCGGCACGATTTTCATCTCAAGCTCAGTGAATACAAAGTGGGCAATGCCGCCAATGAAAAACCATATAAAAACAACAGCAAGTACTATGGCTCTTGCCAGTCCATGCTTATCCTCAGCTGCTTTGTCTGTTTTCATACCGGGTCCTTGAGCACAAGTCGCAATATGAATGTCTGACAGGGCAAACGTGCCTTAGTGCGCGCTTGCCTGAGGAGTTGCAGATTAAGACCTGCCTAAGAAATCCTGCTTACCCACATCCACTCCAATATTCCGCAACACTGCATATGCCGTGGTCAGGTGGAAATAGAAGTTAGGCAAGATGTTGTTGAGCAGATGAGTCTGGGCTTGCACGACTCTGACCTCGGTACCACGTGGAATGGAGATTTCACGGAGCTCCTGGCCATCAATCTGGCTGGCTTCCAGACCTGACAAAAACTCGATCGAGGCTTTGATCAACACTTGGTAGTCGGCAATGCTGGCTAATGGCAGGTCAAATACAGGCGGCGGAAGTCCGGCCAACCTGGCGGAATAGCTGGTGGCGTGGTCAGCCACGCGTTGTAACTGACGGCCAAAGGTAAACATGTTCGGGTAGAGGCGAGTTTCGAGTAACACGCTTTGTTCTATTTTTTTCTCGGCGGCAAAGGTAGTAGCTTTATCCAGGATCAGGGATAGATTGCCAAGAAATTTGATAAATACCGGGACAGATACTTGATAAAGAGAAATACTCATATTGAGATCACCATTCGTAGTTAAAGTTGAAGTCAGGCCTAGGCGACTGCCAGATGGCCTTTGGATTGCAGGGAAAATAATCGGGCATACAGGCCTTGGGCAGCGAGCAACTCAGCATGTGCGCCTCTCTCGATCACATGGCCATATTGCAGCACCAGGATGATGTCTGCGTTCATCACAGTGCTGAGCCTGTGCGCAATAATCACTGAGCTGCGGCCTGAAACCAGTTGTTCCAGCCCTTGCTGGACCAGGTGTTCAGATTCGGAATCCAGCGCGCTGGTGGCTTCATCGAGGATGATCAGTTGCGGATCTTTGAGGATGGCGCGGGCAATGGCGACGCGTTGCTTTTCGCCGCCTGAAAGCTTGATGCCACGCTCACCGACCAGGGTTTCGTATTGGTGGTCCAGGTGCAGGATAAACTCATCAGCATGCGCCGCTTTGGCCGCGGCAATCACTTCATCTGTCGTAGCGCTAGGGCGGGCAAAGGCGATGTTTTCACCTATGCTGTCGTTGAATAAGGCGACATCTTGCAGCACAACGCCCATCACAGCGCGTATGCTGCGCTGCTGGTAATCCCGCAAATCAATGCCGTTGATCAGTATGCGGCCTTCTGTTGGGTCGTAAAAACGCATCAGCAGTTTGACTATGGTGGTTTTGCCACTGCCACTGGTGCCGACCAACGCTAGCGTTTGTCCGGCCGATATGTGGAATGACACCTGCTGCAGGGCGCTGATCTCTTTGCCCGGGTAACGGAAGGTGACATTCTCGAAAGTGATGGTTTCCAGCTGCTTGAGGATGATAGCATCAGGTTTGTCGTGATGTTCAGCCTCGACATCCAGCAGTTCTATCAGACGTTCGGCGCTGCTCTCGATTTCACTGGCCTGGTTTACCTGGCGAGAGATCGGGGCAATGGTGCTGATCAGGTTCTGGCTCAGGGTTAATACCAATAAAATGTCACCAGTGGTATAAGCGCCTTTCAGGGCACCGTTCACGGTGAGTGCTACCGCTGCAAATACACCAAAAGTATTGACGACATTCAAGCCTTGTTCGGATTTCCACTGCGTTTTATGCAGGTTGTCGCGCACGATGCGCCACTCTGCTTGTGTGTTGTCATAGCGTTGTTTCACTGCTGGCTCACCGCCAAAGCTCCTGACTGTGGCGATATTGCCGACCATTTCTGCCAGTAAACCTGTCATCCGTCCCGCTAATGCTTGCCAGCCGCGGCGGTGTTTATGCGTCCAGCCTACTGTCCGGTATGAAATCCAGAAGTTGATGCCCAGCACCACGGTCATGATCAGGCCAATCACCGGTGCTTTAATCACTAAAACGGTCAGGATAAACAGCATTTGCAGAAGGCCTGACAGCGTGCCTTCAGTGAGCGACGATAGCCACATGGTAATGCTGGTAATCGTGCCAAACCGGTCCATGATTTCGCCGACACGGGTCTTCTCGAAATAGTCGATAGATTTTTGCGTCATATTGTCGAATACGCGCTGGCGGAAAGTGCTGACGGTGTCCAGCCACAGGTCATCCGCCTGTTTGTTTTGAATCGCACCAAAAATAACGACGCCCAGACGCAAGGCGAAAAATACGCCGAGTAAAACAGTGACGCTCCAGGTGGCTTCTGCCTGGGTGACTGCCCCGGAAAACATACGGGAAATGACATCCACGATAAATTTGTAGATATAAGGTGTGGCGGTATTGATAAATCCAAGCGCGGTGCCCACCAGAATGACACCAACGACTTTCCCTTTATATTCGGGAATAAACTGAATGGCACGCCATACGTTTTTCATAAATGATTTCTCTTTCAAACTACTTCAATGAAAAGGGTTGTCCCTAATCCAACTGTTAGCTTTATCAAACTTCGTGCCATGTTTTTCCTGAATGAAATCAATGTGGCCAAGCTTTACGGCGGGGACTAAATGTTGATGCAAATACATCAGCTGTTTGCCAGGTGTTGATTTTTCAGCAGTTGGTGAGAAAGTATTTCTTGTTACTGAAGCGCAGGACGGATAGCTTTTAAAGTGGCGAATGACAAAGTAGCTGAAGAGGGCGGCCAGTGTTAATTGGTTGCGATATTGCTTTTGATTTTTGCCAGCAGAATCAGCAACGTTTTGTATTCTTCTTCAGATAATCCTTGTACAGCCAATTCAGACAATTCCTTTTCTGAAGTTTTAAGGCTCTCAAACACCTTGTTGCCTTCAGGCGTCAGGCTTAGTCTGGATATTCTTTTATCAGACGCATCCGGTGTGGCATCCAGCAATCCTTTACTACGTACTTCTGTAATCAATCTGGCGATTTGCGCTTTGTCTTTGCCTGTATAGGACACCATATCGCTGAGTGTCGCTGCAGGATGACGGGCGAAAAATCCCAGCACCTTATGTTGCATATGCGTCAGGTCCACGCCGCTTTCCTGGATAAACCGGTATTGGCGCGCACGGAAGTGATGCATCAGGCGATGGATGGTTTCAAACACCTGGTGCTTATCATCCGGATTATGGTTGACTTTGTCTACTTTTTTATTCATCATAGTTGATATTATCAACTAAATAACACGCTATGGAAACTGTCATGAAAGAACGCAACTTTGAAAGAGTCAGGTTTGAGCTGCAACAAAGGCCGGTAGTGGTGTCGCGCGTAGAAAAAACCAGTGAGGGGTTTATAACCATTGTGTTTACCGGGCCTTTACTTGCCCAGTTCAATAGCCTGTCGTTTGATGACCATATCAAATTCATTTTCACCAACGTGGCAGGTGAAACAGTCAGGCGAGATTACACGCCGCGCAGCTTTAATACGGCGACACAAGAATTAACCATTGAGTTTGCATTGCATGCCCATGGCGATGCTTCGGATTGGGCTAAAAATGCACGACCAGGCGATTCCGCCGTGATTGCTGGGCCCAAAGGTTCTATGGTGATCCCGCAAGATTTTGATTGGCATCTATTGGTCGCAGACTCCTCCAGCCTGCCGGCGCTGGCACGCAGGATAGATGAACTGCCGAAAGAAGCGCACGTCATTGCTGTTATCCAGGTCGATGATGAAAGTGACCGTCGTCGCTTTGAAACTGCAAGTAATCGTCAAATCACTTGGGTAGAGACGCATCAGCAGGCCATTGGACTGATAGAAGCACTGGAATTGCCGGCGGGTGAAGGATTTAGCTGGGTGGCTGGCGAGCATGTGTTTGCATTACAGGCCAGGGATATCCTGCTGCAGAAAGGGCAAGCGAAAGAGCACATGAAAGCCGCCGCTTACTGGAAAAAAGGCGCGGCCAACTTTCACGAGAAAATCTAGGGCTAGAAGTATGGGTGTCGTGTTTGAACTGGAACGCTAGCGCAAGCGTATTGCCCCAGACTCAAGAGTCGTAGGGTGCGGAATCGTTTAACTTATTCAATTCGGTGATGTTTTCCGAGGTATGGCATTCCAGTACTTCTACATCTTTGTCTTTAAAATTCAGTTTTTCTACCGTATTGATATTGCTGGCAAACTTGTTGTGCAGTTCGCCGCATTTGTGCGTGCGTTTATTCACAAAATTCAGGTATTCCCTTTTTCTGGAATCCACTATCGCCGGTGGGGCCGAGCCATCATTGATCAACTTTGTAAAAGTGCTGCGCAATCTTAGTTCAGACAGGCTCCAGATATTAAACACCAGGATATTCTTGGAAGGTTCTTTTTGCAACGGGCGGTCAGTGTCCTGCCTGGGGCTATTGTCAGGGGCAGGCTCTGCATTGGTGGCAGGGTTTCCCGCCACTAGTTCTGCTTGCTTGAGATGTTCGACTACCGGGGCCGTTGTTTCATGTTTTTTATGCGGTTTGGAAGGCGCTTTAAATTCAGATTTAGGTGGGTCGATCTGTGCTGTCGCCTCAGGCATGGTGTCTTGCGGGTCAAGCACCGCGATTTCTGGCGTGGTGACCGTTTGAACTCGCACAGCCTGGTTCGCTAGCGGTGAGGCTTCTTCCTTTGAAATCAGGGCGATCAGTATCACGAAAATCAAACCGATCAATACAATATTCAGTTTGCCGATTTCCATGATGCCTGTTTGAAAAAAAGCTGATTGCAAGGAGGTGTTGCCTCCTGTGCTGAGCGAGGTGTTTTTTCGCTCAAGACATGCTTTTTCGGAGTGATGCGTGCCGCTCATTCATTTATCCCAATGTATTTGGATCATACCAATTGCATTTAATCGCCCACAATGCCTTAAAAGTCTACATGACTCAAGTACTTTGCACCATTTCGGGGCTTTTGAGCCTGCTTTCAGGCAGAAGAAATTATTGCTACATAAACAATTTCAAAGTGTTTATTGTAAACTCCTGATGGGAAATTGAAGCTGAGAATAAGCGTAGTAAAAATGCTTTGCGGCGCTCAATTGCAACACATCACAATAATGATAAAAAAGGTTTAACCATGATATTTTCCTCGGGTCTTGGGCATCATCGTTTAAAAAGATTCGCTTTATGTCTGTCTCTTTTAAGTGTAGCCACATTAACAACCGCTGCCAGTGATAGCGCCCGCGTCATCAGCACGCATGTTGAAAAAATGACTGGCAAGCCTGCCAAAACAGCAGCCGATAAATCGTCTGTGATTGCCTTGATCAATCTGGAAGAGGTGATGCCGGATTGCCAGCAGCAGATCGCCAAAACAAAAATCAAAAGCGTGCAGCGCAGTGAGAGTGGCATCACTACCGAAAGCATCACCTTCAGTTTGTCTAATGCCACTATCACTATTCCGACGCACATGGGCGATAACCCGATATTGACGCTGGATGATCTGGTAGATGCGACTAAATTTATCAGGGTTGGGCAAACTTACTTTATCCATTTCCAGACCTGTGAACATACGCAGGAGCGCAGCCTGATTAACATCTATGCGATTTAGGCTGGATTCAACAAGTGAAGTTATTTGTTTGCGATCAACAACTCGACGCTGCTGGCTTCAGCCAGGCGGATGACGGAAATATGCTCACGCTCGAAAGCGCTGATGAGTTCTTTCAGAGTGGTGTTCGGTAAGGCACTATCAATATTAAATGCCAGAAACTCGAGATCTGCCAATACCCCCAGCACCACAAATGAATGACGTTCCTTGAAGTTGATGCGGTCAATAAAAATGGCCTGAATATTTTTGACCGAGCTACAAGCGCGGCCTACGGCAGAAATCAGGTCCCAACCCACTTCACGGATAGCGACGTCATAAGTCGCGCCATCAGCGATGGCTGCGGTTTCAGCGCGGTCAGTGAAAAAGTAATCGACACTACGGAATTTGCTTGAAAAGGCGACATGCGGTGTTTTGCTGACTTCGCCCGCGACCAGGCTTTCTGCCATTAACAGGCAACTGATCATTAGAACTAAAGACGCTAGCCTTTGCACCGGGTTAGCCTTTGAGATATTCAATACTTAAGCAAAAACGTGATTGCCTTTGATGGTCAGCTTAGGCTGCTGTATAGGTTGCTCACTGGTTGGCGTAGGCATGTGATGAGAGTCTTCACGCAGGACTGCATCAAGATAGAAACTCTTTTCATTTCTCTTGGTCAACTTCTTAACTTGCTTGAAATGACCGTGATCAGCTGTAGTGAGCACGGCGATGTGAGTCGTTTCTATCAAAGGTGTAGCGGCTTGCATGCCAGGGTTGATAGAGGAGCCGATAGAAATAATCGTCACAATTGAGCCGATCGACATAATCACCAGCGCGGCGGCAACTGCACCAGCGGTAATGGCGGCCAAGGATATCGCAATACTGCCTTTGGCTCGTTCCTGGATGTTCGATCCTCTGAATTGTGTCATGATTAATCCTCCCTCTTTTTTAATTTGTAGCAATGCATTTAATGTAGGCTCAATAATGCTGGCTTCTCAAACTCTGCTCCATACAGCTTTTTCTGAAAGTCTTGTAGGAATATTCGTACAAGAAGCGTGCTGATAAATTGAACTTCTAGTGAAATATCAACGCGTTAGCCTTTAATAAAATGTCTGATTAATTGGCAGCTGGCATCGAAAGCCGGGTGTACATCCGCCGTCAGGCGTTGAGCACCATCATCCAGCCGTTGCACCTGCACCGGCACACCTGCCAGCAATAGCTTTGCTGCATAAGCTTCTGCCTCGTCCCGCAGGGGATTTTCATGGCTGGTGATCACCAACGCCGGCGCCAGTCCTGCCAGCCTGCAGGAATTCACTGGCGAGGCATATGGGTGCGTGGCATTACTGGTCACTTGAATATAGTCTGCCCAGGCACGCCTGCAAGGCGAATCCATGGTGGCGCCCATAGACTTGGAAGTTTGCAAGGCATCCAGCATGGGATTAATCAGTATTTGGCCAGACAAGCGCATGCCACTTATCCCTCTGTCGCGAAATAACATAGAAACCACTGCAGCCAGGTTGCCACCGGCTTGCTCGCCAGCAACAAACACACGTTTTACATCGGCACCTATCTTGAGTGCATGCTTGGCGACCCAGGCCAGCGCTTCAAAGGCGACTTCTATCGTGTCAGGAAAATGCACACAGGGTGCCAATGGATAATCCACACACACGACCACCGCTTGTTCAGAAAGGGCATTTGCCATCGCGTAAGCGTCTTCCACCTTGCCGCAGTTAAACAGCCCACCGTGGAAATAAATCACCACGGGTGTTTGATGTTTGGCTTCATGCTTGCCAAACACATGCAGCGCAATGGCTTGCCGGGTTTTTGAGTATTGAAAAGTGGTCGTCCACATGGCAGTTAGGATGCAAAATATTAAAGTTTGGGGATAGCCATGCCACGTTTCACCGCTGGCCGGTCACCCACCACTTGCAACCAGCGTTGTATCGAGGGTTTCGTTGCTAACGAATCCTCAAGCACCGTTTTAAGATACGTTGTGGCAGCCAGCACCCAGGGATAGCAAGCGATATCCGCGATAGAGTAATCCTCACCCGCCACATAAGAATGACTTGCTAACTGGGTCTCCAGCACGGTCAGCAATCGATCCGCTTCTTCAGTGAATCGTGTAATGGCAAGGGGTGCTTTTTCCTGGCTTCTGACAGCAAAAAAACCTAATTGGCCAAACATAGGCCCCAGGCTGCTGGTTTGCCAATGCAGCCACGCAAGCGCGTTGTAACGCGCCTGGCCATGTGCTGCTAAAAACTGTCCACTTTGATCCGCCAGGTAAGTCAGGATGGCGCCACTTTCAAAAATAGCCAGTGGCGCGCTTTCTGCTGCAGTATCCACAATGGCCGGGATCTTATTGTTAGGCGAAATGGCACTGAATTCTGCGGAAAATTGTGCCAGCTTGCCCAGATCAACCGGGCTCACCGCATAATCGATGCCGAGCTCCTCAAGCATGATGGAGATTTTTCGACCATTCGGTGTCGCCCATGTATATAAGTTGATCATCATTGTGTCTTTCTATATGTTTTTTCTATTAATCAGCGTAAGCCACCGCCAGCAAGCAATTGCTCACCGGTCAACCAGTACGAATCATCAGACGCCAGGAAAGCAGCAATTGAGGCAATGTCATTCGGTTGGCCGCTACGACCCAATGGTGTTTGTGCGACATAGCCAGTTTCAGCTTCTGAGCCGATGACGCCCGCAGTGTGTGTGCCTTCTGTTTCAACCAGGCCAGGGTTTAAAGCGTTGACGCGGATTTTGCGTGGACCCAGTTCACGCGCAAGGACACCGGTAATGGCATCTACAGCGCCTTTGGTCGCGGTATATACTGCCGCGCCGGGTGGCGTTAAGCGGCTAATGACAGAGCCGATGTTGATAATGCTGGCGCCTTCACCTAAATGTTTCACCGCGGCCTGAGTTGTTAATAACAAACCGAGGACATTGATATCGAATTGTTTGTGGAAATGTTCCGGGGTGATTTCTTCTATGGTGGCAAATTCATAGATGCCGGAGTTGTTGACCAGGATATCCAGCTTGCCGAAGTGATTGATGGCTGCGTCTATAATGCCTTGCGCCTCGCCAGCCTCACTCACATTGCCGCCAACCGCAACCGCTTTGCCACCAGCCTCGATAATTTCGGCAACGACTTTTTCAGCACCTTGTTTGCTGGATAAATAATTGACCACGACTGCAGCGCCATCCCTGGCGAAACGTTTTGCGATTTCTGCGCCTATGCCTTTGGATGCGCCTGTCACAACGGCTACTTTACCTGCTAATTTTGTGCTCATGAGAATCTCCTAATGTCAGTAATAAAAGTTTGTTTAAATCTGATGAACACTATAAATGCATATAAAATTGAGATAAATAACCTAAATATGCAATCACTGTGTTAATTTATTGCACAATCAAGCCAATACAAAAGTCTATTTATGGACCGTTTTGACACTATGCTGGCATTCACGCGCGTGGTAGAACTGGAAAGTTTTACCAAAGCCGCGCTGTCATTAAACCTGCCCAAGACCACCGTTTCCGCACAGGTACTGGCGTTGGAGAAACGCCTGCGTGTCAAACTGCTACACAGAACCACGCGACGCATCAGTGTGACCACCGATGGCGCCGCTTACTACGAGCGCGCCATCCGGTTATTAAATGAGCTGGAAGAAACAGAAGCGGCCTTGAACCAGGCGACGGTGAATGCCAAAGGGCGCTTGCGGGTAGATGTGCCGGCGCCGCTAGGGCGACTGGTGATTATTCCTGCCTTGCCGGATTTCTTTAAGCGCTATCCGGATATCGAGCTGGAAATCGGATGTGATGACCGGCCCATCGATTTACTGGAAGAGGGTGTTGATTGTGTGATCCGCATAGGCAACCCCCTGGATTCAACCCTGGTCGCCCGGCGCGTGGGCACCATGCAATTCATGCTGGTGGCTACGCCTGAATACCTTGATACTTACGGCAGGCCAGCCAGCCCAGAGGATTTGCCGCGACATCATGGCGTGCATTTCTTTTCCTCAAAAACCGGCAAAGTGTATCCATTTTTGCTCACGCACAACGGTGTGACCCAGGAGATCGCCACCATGCGTAAACTGGCGATTAATAATGGGGATGCGATGGTCTCTGCCTGTCTGGCAGGGCTGGGGATCTGCCAGCTGCCCGCTTTTATGGTGCAGGGCTTTTTAGCCAATGGTGAGATGGAGAGCGTGCTGGCAGACTATGTCGCAGAGGGTTTTCCCATGAATGCGCTGTATCCGCAAAATCGGCATCTTTCATCCAAGGTACGTGCATTTATCGAGTGGATAGCCGAATTGTTTTCGGAATGTCATTTGCTGCAAGCCATCAGGCAGCCTTAATCTGCCATATTTTTTAATGCACTTAATCAATAAAAGGCAACTTCTTCATCTCAAAACCGTCATTTGTATAGGTTATTTTAGGGCTATACAATTTTAGCCTTATCCAGGCAGGCAAAACCTGTATAGCAGCCTCCATCAAACAATCACAGTCATCATCTATCAAAAAGCAAAAAAGGCGTTAAACATGTTAGGTAAAAAAACAATCAAATCATTTACCCATGCCATGGGCATTTTCAGCATGGCACTGATGAATACCAGTGTGATGGCAGAAAGCAATATAGACCGGCAAACAGAAACCGCCATGCCGCGGCAGAAAAACATGTATGGCGTAGGCGTAGGTGTGATCCCGAAAACCTCAGGTTCCAAAGACCAGCGGGCTTTGATTTTGCCGGTGATCAACGCCAATTATGGCGAGCGCTTTTACATCAATGGCTTGCAGGCCGGCGTCTGGTTGCTGGAATCTGATGATAAGCGCCTGCGCCTGGGTTTGTCCGCCGATGCCAGGTTTGGCTGGGATGCCAGCGATAGCAGCCGCACCAAGGGCATGCATGACAGGGACTTCTCTGTTGATGTGGGCCCAGTGCTGCGCTGGCAGACCGAGTTAGGCACTATCAATGCCCAGTGGGGATTCGATGCTGGCGGTGCCAGCAACGGCCAAAACGTGCAATTGCAATTTATCCGCAGCCTGTATCGTTCAGAGCGGTTCCGCGTGAATGGCCTGGTAGGTGTGCAATGGAACAACCGCAAATTCAATGATTATTACTTTGGCGTAGATGCAGATGAAGCACGGCCAGATCGCCCGGTATACCAGGCAAAAGCGGGTACTCAGCTACAACTCGGCGTGAATGGTATTTACAGTGTCAGTGCCGATCAGGCGGTATTTTTCGGGCTGATTGCCAACCGCCTTGGCAATCAGCAAGCGGATAGCCCGATCGTGGAAACACGTTTTCAACCCATGGGTTACGTGGGTTATTCCATCGGTTTTTAAAGCACCTCTCACACTCAAGAGCGTATCATCGACCAGTCACGCATGGTGCTCAAGCCATCATATGTGACTGGTCTTTTCATGTGCATAGCCAGCGTTGAATGAAACACCTAAGTCATGCTCAGGGCCGTGCTTGCCTCGTTTCGTTGTTGATGGCTGCATTCTATGAAATAATCAAAAGCGAAGAGCACACCCAACCCGCAATACATTCATACCTCAGGAGAAAGTCATAGACCAGATTCACCTTATGCGCGTGTTTGTCACGGTGGAAGAAGAGGGGGGCTTTGCCGCTGCTTCGCGAAAACTGGATATTTCCCCTGCCGCAGTTACGCGTGCCATTGTGGCGTTAGAAGAGCTGTTAGGCGTGAAACTGATCCAGCGCACCACGCGCAATATCCGCTTAACCGATGCCGGCCACCAGTATTATGAGGATAGCAAAGCCATCCTCACCAGTCTCGCGCTAGCCAATGAGGCTGTGTCAGGTGCCAATGCGGAACCGCATGGCACGCTCACGGTGACGGCATCCGTGTTGTTTGGGCGTTTATATGTCATGCCCAGCATCATTGCTTACATGCAAAAGTACCCCAAAGTGAAGGTCATCGCGCATTTTGTTGATCGAGTCACTAATCTGGTGGAAGAGGGCATCGATGTTGCCATCCGTATCGGCGAGTTGCCGGATTCATCCTTACGTGCCAATAAAGTAGGGCAAGTCCGCCATGTGTTCTGTGCATCTCCCGCCTATCTTGAAAAACATGGCGTGCCGCAACAACCAGAGGATTTACGCACGCACGCTATTATTTCGGCTAATGCGCTCTCGACTAAAATCGAGTGGCGTTTTGGTACAGCAGAAACCTCAGAAAAATTGCGCATGGAGCCAAAACTGATTGTATCCAGCAATGACGCCGCCCTCGCCGCTGCCATCGGCGGGCTGGGCATCACACGTTTACTCTCTTACCAGGTGAAAAGTGAGGTCGAGCGTGGCGCGTTGACCCTGATACTGGAAGAATTCGAAGAGCCGCCGTGGCCTATCCATGTCGTCCACCGTGAAGATAAACTAGGCTCTTCAAAAGTGCGTGCTTTTATTGATGGCATTGTGCATGACTTGCGCAACCACCCTAATTTGAAATAGCTACATTGTTTGAAATGGTTATGTTGCGCCCAACGAAATAATCAATTTCTCAGCGAGTGGTTTTTCGCGCCTGAGCGGGTTTGTAAAATGCGATCGTCAAACAAACGACATTGCATACAACCCGTTAATCAGGAGAGCAACATGAAAGCAGCCATTATTATTTTGTCAGACCCGACCCATGGCGGGGAAGAAGCGTTAGGACGTGCATTTAACGGTTTAGCCGCCGCCTATGATTTCAAGCAAGCAGGCACCGAAGTCGCGGTCTATTTCCAGGGTGCTGGTACGCGTTGGGCAGCGGTGATCAGCCAGAAAGACCATGCCTTACATGCCCTGTATAGTGCTGTTTCTGATACCGTTGCTGGCGTATCATGCGGTTGTGCCGATGTATTCGGTGCGCGCGAAGCCTCGGAGAAACAGGGGTTTGAACTGATCACTGATAACCGTGTGCCTGGCACCTCAGGCTTGCCTAGCATTGCCCAGCTGTCAGCGCAGGGTTACACGATATTTAATTTTTAGGAGAGAGATATGACATCGACCCCGTCCATTCGTCCGCCGGTACCACCGTTTACCCGCGAAACTGCCATCCAAAAAGTGCGGCTGGCTGAAGATGGCTGGAATTCACGCGATGCTGCCAAAGTGGCATTGGCTTATTCTGTGGATACCCAATGGCGAAACCGGGCTGAATTTGTCAAAGGCCGTGAGCAGGCGCAGCAGTTTCTTGAGCGCAAATGGAACAAGGAGCTTGAGTACCGCTTGATCAAAGAGCTATGGGCGTTCACTGAAAACCGCATTGCGGTGCGATATGCCTATGAGTCCAAAGATGACTCAGGCAACTGGTTTCGCGCTTATGGCAACGAAAACTGGGAGTTTGGGCCGGATGGCTTGATGATCAATCGCTTTGCCTCTATCAATGACCTGCCGATCAAAGAAAGCGAGCGGTTGTTCCGCTGGCCGCTGGGACGACGTCCGGATGATCACCCTGGCTTGAGTGATTTAGGCCTGTAATTGTCATTAGCTTTGTAGATATGAAAAACCCGGCAGATGTGCAGCTGCCGGGTTTTATTTTGCCCATTAAAAATAGCTAAAGCGGATTACCTGCCTTCAGAAATCTTCTTTAGATTATCTAGGCCAGAACGGTAAACCACGGTCATGGTTTTAATCGCGTCATCATCCGTTTGATTGGCGACTGGCTTGTCAGAAAGATCTTTGCGCTTGAAGTCACCATTCCAGGTGACTTTGCTTTTACTGTCTGATATCGCTTTCACCGTGATGGTTGAACGATAGTTGCTCACCGGCAACACGCCCTCTAATATTTTATAGCTAAAGGTTTTTTGCGCCGGGCTAAAAGTCAACAATTCTTCCTTCACCTGGCTATTATCCTGCAGTGTTAATAAACGGATAGCGCCTGGCAGATTAGGGGTGCCGCTCACAATATGTGTGGTTTTAATGGCAGGATGCCACAAGCCCAGGTCGCCGAAGTTGCTGACATTGGCCCAGACAGTCTCTGCCTTGGCATTGATCTCGACAGACTCTTCCAGCTTGAGTGTTTCTGCTGCTGCATGGCTGGCAGCAGGAATCAATCCAGCGATTAATACAAACGATGTGAATAGTGCCTTCATTCATTTCTCCTTTAAAAGTTATTGTTGATTCGTGGCTATTCTATGAATGAGAGACTGTTTTAGAAAATAAATTCATAATAAGTACGCCTGTCAGGATAAAAGAGATGCCTATCAGGGCGGCAGCATCCAGTTGCTGGCCATAAAATACCCAGCCAACAATCGCCAGTAGCACAATGCCTAGCCCGGCCCAAATCGCGTAGGCAATACCTATGGGAATCGCTTTCAAGGTTAATGACAGGAAGTAGAAGGACAGTGCATAACCGATGACGACCACAACGGAAGGGATCACCCGGGTAAACCCTTCACTGGCTTTCAAGCTTGAGGTGGCGGTGATTTCGGAAATAATTGCGATTGCTAAAAAAAGCCAGTACTTCATGGTGTTCTCCAGAGCTGTTGCATAAAAGAGTCGTGTTTAAAAAATGAGGGTTTGCCACAGTGAAGTATGGCTGGTGTGATTGCAAAGACAGGCCTGCGTGTAAGAAATATCCCGCTTAATCAAAATTAAACGCGTACTGTTCAGAGGCTTTACTGCGCTGCGCATCAGGCCGCTCCAGGCCGCTGGCTTTCACCCCTAGCAAGCGTATGCTGCGGTCAAGCTCAATGCGGGTTAAACATTTGCCCGCTGCGCGGCGTATCGATTGTGCATCGGCCACCGGTTTTGGTAAGGTGAGGTCACGCGTGACCGTTTTAAAATCATCAAAGCGCAGCTTGAGGCCTACTTTGCGGCATACATAACCTTTGCGCTGTAAATCATCGGCTACCCGTTCGCACAAGTGGGTGAATGCCTCACCCAAGGCCTGTTTATCGCGCACAGCGTGCAAATTACGTTCAAACGTCGTTTCGCGGCTCATGGAAACAGGTTCGCTTTCAGTCACCACTGGCCTGTCGTCCAACCCGCGTGATACCCGATACAACCATTTGCCGTAACTTTGTCCAAAATGCTGGGTGAGCCATGCTTCATGCAGTGTGGCGATCTCACCTATGGTCTGGATGCCCAGAGATTCAAGCTTGGCGCTCGCCTTCGGGCCTATGCCATTGATCTTGCGTGCTGGCATCGGCCAGATGCGTGTGGGCAGGTCGTCCATGCTGATAATGGTGATGCCATCCGGTTTTTGTATGTCTGAGCATAGTTTCGCTAATAATTTGTTAGGTGCGATCCCCACTGAGCAAGTCAGGCTGGTGGCCTCAAACACGACAGCCTTGAGCTTTTGCGCAATGGTCAGCGAATCTTCTTCCAGCGTAGCGAGGTCGACATAGACCTCATCAATGCCTATATCCTGGATCACCGGGCTGACAGAGCGGATGGCTTCTTTAAATAGCCGGGAATAACGACGGTACAAGTTGAAATTTACAGGCAACAGAATGGCATCTGGTGCGAGCTTGGCGGCGCGCATGGTGGGCATGGCCGAATGTAAGCCCAGCGCGCGAGCTTCATAAGTGGCGGTGGTTAACACACCGCGGCCAACATAATCCCGCAAGCGCGAGAAAGCATGCGTACCATCTTCATTTAACTGCGGTGTATCTGAAGCACGGCCACCAACGACGACAGGCAAACCTCGCAATTCCGGGTATTGCGATAATTCGCAGGAGGCAAAGAATGCATCCATATCGATATGCGCAATGCGCCGTGCAGACACATCGTCCATGGTTAGCTAATAATCACTGGAATCATGCGCGTGAATTGTAGCGTTTTTAAAGCGTGTTTAATGTAGGAACATTTAATTAAAATTGATTTACGCGGGCGTCTGATGTTGTAGCAGAAATTGGCTGCATCATTTTCTAAGCTATGCCAGTGACCGAAAAATAGTTATGCGATTAAAGTGCTGCGTGCAGATGTCTGAAATGCCAGGAATTGGAAAGTTAAATCTGCTTCAAAACTAAATGGTGATAAACTGACCTTATGTTGTACCAAATCAGTTGGAATGAAATTTATGCGTACAGTTTTGCGGGTAGCATAAAACAAAAAAATCCTAAGTTATTGCTAACAAAGGATTGTTTTGTTCTTTATGGTGCCCAAGAGAGGACTCGAACCTCCACGTCGTTAAACACTAATACCTGAAACTAGCGCGTCTACCAATTCCGCCACCTGGGCTAAAGAAGCTGTGCATTTTAAAGGAAGAATTAATATTGTCAACCAGAAAAACTAAAACGCCTCTGCGGGCAACCGATCCGCAGGCGCAACGTGAAGCAGAGTTATACCAAACCCCGTTACCTAGCCGTGAGCTAGTGCTGCAACTTCTGTCTGATCAGGGTGTTCCCCTGAGTGCAGACCAGATCTATCTGTTACTCGACATCAGCCATGATGAACGGGATAACTTTAACCGTCGTTTGGGCGCGATGGAGCGTGACGGGCAACTGATGCGCAATCGTAAGGGCGCGTTTTGCCTGCCGGATAAAATACATTTGATTGCCGGTACGGTGTTCGGCCATACCGATGGTTTCGGCTTTTTGGTGCCGGACGATAAAACCAAACATCCTGAAGATATTTTCCTGGGCCCTAAAGAAATGACCATGGTCATGCATGGGGACCGCGCCATGGTGCGGCTCGCCGGGCTGGACAGAAGAGGCCGCCCAGAAGGCAAGCTGGTCGAAGTATTGGAACGTGCCAATAAAACCCTGGTAGGCCGTGTCATTCGCGCGCAGGGCGTGACCATTGTCGCTGCGGAAGATAAACGTATCAGCCAGGATATTTTGATCCCTTACCACCTCGATATGGATGCCCAGGTTGGCCAGGTGGTCACGATTGAGTTAACCGAATACCCTTCTTCACACTCCCGCCCTATGGGTAAAGTGGTGGAGATTTTGGGTAACTACGCCGACAGTGGTATGGAAATCGAGATTGCCCTGCGCAAACACCATTTGCCGCATCAATTCAATCCGGCCGCAGTTAAACAGGCTGAAGATTTTCCAAGAACGGTCCAGCCCAAGGATTACAAAGGCCGCAAGGATCTACGGGATTTAGCGCTGATCACCATCGATGGTGAAACGGCGCGTGATTTTGACGATGCCGTGTTTGCCGAGCCGCAAGGCAAAGGCTGGCGCCTTGTCGTGGCGATTGCCGATGTCAGTTTTTATGTGCAGCCTGGCGATGCACTGGATAAAGAAGCGTTTGACCGCGGTAATTCCGTGTACTTTCCACGCCGCGTGATCCCGATGTTGCCAGAGGCTTTATCCAATGGCTTGTGCTCGCTGAACCCCGAGGTCGAGCGTTTGTGTATGGTCTGTGACATGCAGATCGATGGGCTGGGCGTGGTCAAGCAATACCAGTTCTATCCGTCAGTGATGCTATCCAAAGCGCGCATGACGTATACCAAGGTGTCTGCCTTGCTACACGAGGAAGACCCTGCGCTGACCGCAGAATATGAATGGTTGCTGCCGCATTTGAATAACCTGAATGGCGTGTTTAAATTGATGCTGACGCAACGTGAAAAGCGCGGTGCGGTCGAGTTTGAATCCACCGAAACCATGATGGTGTTCAATGACAACGGCAAGATAGACAAGATTGTGCCGGTAGTACGTAACGACGCGCACAAGCTGATTGAAGAGTGCATGCTGGCAGCCAACGTCTGCGCGGCCGACTTTTTACTGAAAAATGAGCAGACATGTTTGTACCGTATCCATGAAGGCCCGACACCGGAAAAACTGGAAGCGCTGCGCCTGTTTATGGGCGAGTTCGGCTTTGGTGTTGGCGGTGGTGAAAAGCCGCAGGCCAAGGATTACGCCAAACTGATGCAGCGCATTAAATCGCGCCCTGATGCGCAATTATTGCAAACCGTGATGCTGCGCTCCATGCAACAGGCCGTGTATAGCCCGGATAATGTCGGCCATTTTGGCCTGGCCTATGATGCGTATACGCACTTTACTTCGCCCATCCGCCGTTACCCTGACTTGCTGGTGCACCGGGCCATCAAGGCCGTCGTAGAAGGCAAACGTTACCAGGCAAAAGACTGGCATCAACTGGGTACACATTGTTCCATGACCGAACGCAGGGCCGATGATGCCACGCGTGATGTCACCAACTGGCTGAAATGCTTTTACATGCAGGATAAAGTCGGCGAAGTGTTTGCTGGCACTGTGGCTGGTGTAACCAGTTTTGGCTTGTTTGTGGCGCTGGATGAAGTGTATGTGGAAGGCTTGTTACACGTCACCGATTTAGGTAATGATTACTTTATCCACGACAAAGCCAGGCATGAGATGGTGGGCGAGCGCACGGGTGTGCGTTACCGCCTGGGTGACCGCCTGACGGTAAAAGTTGTCCGTGTAGACCTGGAAACCGCCCGCATCGACTTTACGCTGGCTGGCAAAGCTGACGCATCTGGTGAGACGGCTGAAAGTGATACTCCGACAGAAGCCGGAACCTCTACATTGAGAAGATCGCAGGTGTCAGAAGCCAGAGCAAGGCCTGCCAGCCCGTTTAATACCGGTAGTAAATCGGGTAAAGGGGCCAGTAGTAAAGGGGCGCCCAAAGCCAGGCCAGCGGCAGCATCTACAAGCTCAGGCAAAGAGGGTGCTGGAAAACCGCGCACGGCAAAAGAAAAAAATCGTCGCTCGGTGCAAAAAAATAAAGGCAAACCTAAGGCGAAAGCCCGATAATATCGCCTGTGTACATTTCGCAAGGTGATTGCTGTGCATTCAACCTTGCGAAATATTCAACTCCCCTCCGCGCGTGCAACACCTATGCGCGGTGCTTGGCGTTTGAATTCAGAATAAAATTAATTAGGAGTTACTATGTCAGAAACCCGCATTCTGTTTGGTTTTCATGCGGTGTTGAGTCGCATGCGTCAGCATGGCAGCAGCATACAGGAAATTATCATTGATCAAGACCGGGTAGATGCGCGTATGCGTGATCTGCTCGAGATGGCAAAATCGCACAATATCCGTGTCATCCAATCCGAGCGTAACCGCCTGGATGGCTTTATAGGCGCGCATGGCCGCCATCAGGGCGTGATTGCCAGGGTGGTAGAAACGCCCATGCCTTACAAGGATATCCACGATATCCTTGACTCTGACCTTGACGAACCACCGTTCTTTTTGATCCTCGACGGTGTGCAGGACCCGCACAACCTGGGCGCTTGCATGCGGGTGGCTGATGCCATGGGTGTACATGCCATTATTGCACCCAAGGATAGGTCAGTTGGCCTGAATGGTACAGTGCGTAAAGTGGCCAGCGGTGCGGCTGAAACCGTGCCGTTTATTTCAGTGACCAATCTTGCGCGCACCATGCGCGAACTGAAAGAGGCGGGTGTGTTTGTGGTCGGCACTACCATGGATGCCCCAAGTGAACTGCACAATACCAAGCTGGAAGGGCCTATCGCGCTGGTGATGGGTGCTGAAGGTGACGGCTTGCGCCGCCTGACGCAGGAAACCTGTGATGCCTTGATCACTATCCCGATGTTTGGCTCGGTACAAAGCATGAATGTCAGTGTCGCCAGCGGCATTGCTTTATACGAGATCCGCCGTCAGCGCGTATTGACTACTGCACAGAAATAAACTTTCAGACGTATGATCACTTTATCAGGCCTGTGGCAGCAGTTAAGGCTACAGTCAAAACGCTTGTGGTTAGGGCAATGGCTGGCATTTTTCGGCGCAGCCGTGGCGGTGCCTATCCCGTTGTTGATGCCATTGCTGGTAGATGAGGTCCTGTTAAAGCAACCCGGCAAACTCACGCAAACCATGGCGGTTTTGTTGCCAGCGGATTGGATGGGGCCGATTGCCATCATTGCCTGCGTCACTTTGCTCACTATTAGTTTGCGCCTGGGCAGCGTGTTACTCGGCGTGGCGACGACACGCATTTTTGTCGGTTTATCCAAGCAGGCGACCCTGGGGGTGCGGCAAACCCTGTTAGACAAGCTTTCCCGTATCCGCATGCAAGTCTATGAAAGCCTGGGGGCAGGGCAGATCACAGCGCGCCTGCTGACTGATATTGAAACGCTGGATAAATTCCTGGGTGAAACCATTGCCAAGGTGCTGGTGGCCGTACTTAGCGTGATCGGTGTGGCGGTGGTGTTGCTATGGATGCACTGGCAGCTGGCCTTCATTATTCTGCTGCTGAATCCGTTTGTGATCGCGCTCACCATGGTGCTGGGAAAAAAGGTCAAACTTTGGAAGCAACGCGAAAATAACGCCTTTGAAGTGCTCTCCCAATCGGTCAGCGAAACCCTGGAAGTCATGCAGCAACTGCGTGCCAGCAATAGTGACAAGCGCTTCCTGGAAAAAGCCAAACAGGCCGCTGAGGCAGTGCGGCAAGCGGCGACTGCTTCTGGCTGGAAATCAGATGCTTTATCGCGTTTGTCATTCGGCGTCTTCCTGTTCGGTTTTGAAATCTTCCGCGCCGTCGCCATGCTGATGGTGGTGTTCTCTGATCTATCTGTCGGGCAAATGATCGCCGTATTTGGCTATCTATGGTTCATGATGGGGCCGGTGCAGGAACTGCTGACCGTGCAATTTTCCTATTATGCCGCCAAAGCTGCGCTGGCGCGGATCAACCAGGTGCTTGAAGCCGAAGAAGAACCGCATTATCCAGCGCTGGTCAAAGGCTTTAATGACCAGCAGCCAGCCGCAATAGCGTTAAAACAGGTGACTTTCTCATATGGCGAAGGTGACCCTATCCTTGACCAGGTCAGCCTGGATATCGCACCCGGCGAGCAGGTGGCACTGGTGGGGGTTTCCGGCGCAGGTAAATCTACCCTGGTCCAGCTATTGCTCGGTTTGTATGCCCCTAATCAAGGCCAGATCCTGTTTAATGGGCAATCGATAGAACAATTAGGCTATGCCCAGATCCGCGAACATGTGGGTGTGGTGCTGCAACACCCCATGCTGTTCAACGATAGCGTGCGGCAGAACCTGGCCATGCAACAACCTTATACGGATGACGCGTTGTGGCAGGTCCTGGAAGTCGCACAACTAGCCCAGTTTATCCGCGATCTACCCGATGGGCTGGATTCGCAATTAGGCCGCAGTGGTGTGCGGCTATCAGGTGGCCAGCGCCAGCGGTTGGCGATTGCGCGCATGATGCTCAAGCAACCGCAGGTGGTGATCCTGGATGAAGCGACTTCTATGCTGGATACGCATACGGAATCGTTGCTGCATGCTGCCATGCACACATTTTTGCGTGGCCGCACCACTATCATCATCGCCCACCGGTTGTCGGCGGTGAAAGAAGCGGACCGTGTCTTGGTGTTCGATGCCGGGCGTATTATCGAAGAAGGCCAGCACGAGGTGTTAGTCAATCAGGCTGGTAGTGTGTATCAGCGCCTGTATGGTCAGCAAACAGCTTAAAGTTAGCCATGGTCCGCGGCACTGCAGGTTACGAAAGATTTATTGATCACTTTATTGCCAGTGGCCAAGCATTAAGTTTTAGTGAAGTGTGCAATGCATTCCTTGCGTTTTTGCCGAAAGCTCCGGCAAACATTCTTGATGCCGGTGCAGGAGCCGGCCAAAACGCCATGGCATTCGCTGAAATGGGACATTCAGTCGTTGCAGTAGAGCCCATGATTGAATTCCTGAATGCCGCGCGCAATCGATATTCCCATTCTTCAATCACCTGGCACCATGACAGTTTGCCGACGCTGCAATGTTTGGCTGATGGCCATGCGCAATTCGATTTCATTCTGGTGGATGGCGTATGGCATCATCTTGATGATATTGAGCGCCAAGCCGCTATACAACGATTCGCACAGTTGCTTAAAACTGGTGGAAGGTGCGCACTTTCACTGCGTAATGGCCCGGCAGGCATGGGCACGCATGTATTCGCTACTGATGCTGAGCAAACCATACTTCAGGCAGCAAATGCTGGGCTTAAATGTGTGATGCTTTTGAAAGATCAGCCCAGCATGTTCAGTTTTAAACCAGATGTCATCTGGTCACGCGTGGTTTTCGAAAAGGCGTAGTTCATCCGCCAGTATGGTTGCCTAGGCTCTGTTTTCGCCGACCATGGCGCCATATTCTTCAATAGTGATCAGGCCCTGTTCATCGACCAGCACTTTATCCGACGCTGACAGGCTGTCATAAACAGCATCTATCCGCTTCCATTCGGCGAGTTTCGGCGACTTGCACTGGTCCGGGGTGTAAGGGGATTCCGAAACTTTCTTGTAGGTAGGAATGTACCTGGTGCAATTGACCCAGATCTTGTTTGGTTTGACACGCACCAGAAACTGGGCGCCAGGGAATAATTGCAGATCCGGATTCGCATCGATGACTGCAGTGCCTTGCACCCTCAGTCTGTGTGGTGTCTCAAAGTTGATGAATAACAAGCCCACTTGCGGATGTTTTACCAGATTGCCGACCGACAAAAACATGCCATTGCCATCATAGTTTGGGAAAATCAGCTCATTTTCCTCGACCTTAACAAAGCCGATGGGTCCGCCTTTGTAAGAAACCGTGGGCTCGCCGCCTGAACCTATGGTCGACAGGAAAAACATTTCCCTGGAGGTGATAAACGCCACATCATCCTCGGAAAAAGTGTCATGAATGATCATCTCTTCCATTTTGTCGGCGAGGGCGACGCTGCCCATCATCTCTTGCATCGCCCTATGTTCAGGGAAGTAAATATGGCTATCTTTCATCCGGCTATCCTCTCATGTCAGTGTCAGGCTATTTATTTGAGACCATGGCAAACAGCTTTTCTATCCGCTGTTTTTCCGCAACATCCTGCGGCAGGAGATAGGCCATCGCGATATAGATCAATACATTAACACACAGGGCAACCGCGCCGGAAGTCAGGCCATACGCCCAGGGCAAGGTGCCGTGATAAGTCGTCTCCAGAATGACTGCCAGTGTGAAGCCTACCGACATGCTGGTGATGGCGGCATACTTGTTGCCACGCTTCCAGAAAATGCCCATAAACTGCGGTACAGCCAGCTGGATAATACCCTGATAGGCCAGTACACCGAGTGAGAACAGGGCAGGCAGCTCCAGACAGGCCAGCCAGGAAGATAATATGGTTAAAGCCAGCATGCCGATTTTAGATAGCACGATCAGTTGCCTGGTATTCAACTTGAAGTAATTGCCGATTAAATCGTTGGCGATTTGAGCGCCTGTGGCCTGGATATTGCCATCGATATGGCCCATGGTGGCCGCCAGCAATATCGCGCCGGCAACGCCTAGCAATACCAGCCCGCCAGCCTCTTTGGTGACGATGAACCATACATCATTCGGGTTGTTTGCCACTTCAGGCAGCGCACCGGCCAGCATGCCAAAAATCAATAATGACCCACAAAAAGCCAACGACAACGGCACTGCCAGCGCAGCGGATTTTTTCAGGCTTTGCACGCCATTTGAAGTAAACAGGCGCACAAAGATATAAGGCCAGCACCAGCCGCCGACCACGCCGGTGAGTATCAGACTGAATAAATACAATGGGCCTTCTTGTGAGCCTGGCCCGGGGATGCTGAATTTTGCAGGCGCAAGGCTGGCAAATGTAATGTCTTTGCTAATGATCAGCCATGCGATGAGGCCGATTAATATCGCAGTGCCGATAATGTAAGCCAGTATGCCCTGATAATAGTCGGAAATGATGACGCCTTTCATGCCTATGCGCACAGTCCAGATCTGCCTGATGGCAATCACAGCCACGCCCAGGATGACGGCTTGCTCAAAGCTGAGTGCGCCAAGTGAAATATAACGAAACATCTCACCCAGAGCCTGCATGCCTAATACCAACCATGGAATGCCGGAAATAATGCCTATGATGGCGGCAATGGTTCTGATATGGGTAGAGTTATATCTCAGCGAGAACAGGTCTGGTTGCGTTTTAAGGTCAAACGCTTTGCCCCAGGTCCAGACCGGTTTGGCCATGATAAACAGCGTAATCACGGTCAACAGGCTATAAGTTAAAACATAAAATGAAATAATGCCGCTGGCGGCTGCCATGCCGCCAAAAGCGGTAAACATGGCGCCCGGATACCAGGTATTAAGAAAAGACATGGCCTGAAAGCGTGCCCCGAACGACCTGTCGCCCACCGCATAGTTGGTAAAAGATTTATCGTCGATTTTGATCCGTTGCAGGATAACAATCAGCCCGGCAAAAAACAGAATCATGACGCCAAAGGTGATCAGCATGCGTGCCATCCCTCTCTGCTGGCTTCTTCCCAATAGGCGTAAAGAATGCTGAGCGTGATGGAGATGGCAATGGCGGCGAAGTAAATGAAACTTAAAGGCAAGCCAAAGACTATTTTCTGGCTGGAACCCACTTCCCAATACAAGGGCGGGTAGAGGCTGAAAAACAGGTTGATCAGAAACCAGACTCTGGCTATCAGGTATTTAAAGTGTTGCTGCATCTCGCTTCCTTGTGTCCATGTCCAAACTTGCCGGGAATATATCCACTATCCAGTCAGTTAGTCTTGTGATGTTGTTTGACGGCGTAGTGGATGGTATTAATACCAAGAAATATAGTCAATTTTCAGTCTAAAATAACTAACCGGTATCCGGTTAATTCAAATGAGCCAGAGAAAAATGACCAGCCACTCCGTAAAAACATTGCTGCCGCCTGACAAGGCCGGCAGCCTTCCACGCGCCGCCATGATTTTACGATCAATCGCCAGGGGCTCGAGAAAAGGCAGCTTGTTGACGGAAATCATTGCCAGGGAATCACTGCCGCGCACCACGGTTGTCCGTACCCTAGCGGCATTAATCGAACTGGGCTGGGTCAGCAAAGATGATGCAAGTGGCCGATTCAACCTGGGCAAGGAGTTAGCCGCGCTTGGCTATTCCGCGATTGCCAGAAACGCGCTGGAAAAGGTAGCAGAAAGTGAGCTGAGGTTGCTTGCAGACAAGCTGGGCCAGGTGGTCTACCTTTCGGTGCGCGCAGGGCTGGATATTGTTTGCGTAGGCAGATATGAAAGCAAATCACAGATCCAGATCGGTCGAGGTGATCCGGGATTACGCGGGCCATTTGGCATGACCCAAAGCTGCCTCGGGATTATGGCGCATATGCCGGAAAAAGAAGTCTATGACATTGTCGAGACGAATATGTCACGTTATCACCGTGTAGAAGGGTTCGATGAAACCGGGTTCAGGCGTAGCGTGAAAGAAGCCATGCAAAATGGCTATGGCACTTTTGATAACATCACACTGGACAGGACCACCAGCGGCATAGGCATCGCCATTATTGACCCTGATGGATTGCCAGTTGCCGCGATAGGGACCACCTTTCTCACAGGATGGCTGACCGAAGCGCAAAGACAGTCATGTATCCAGCAAATTCAAGCAACGGCATGCACGATCGAAGGGCTATTGTTTAACTTGTGATGCCAGAAGAATGCTTTTTATAGCCATTTAAATGCGTTTCCTGATCTGCCATTGAGGCTGCACCGCTCGTTCCGATGGTCATTATTACACTAAGCGAAACAGTGAATTGAGTCGCCAGTAGTGCTACTTAAATCTGCATCCGGTTACATTGCGTTATACCGAGTTTTCGGTGATCGATATCAATGACAAAGGATAAATGATGAACTACACAAAATTTAAGGTCGCTGTACAAATGCCTGTTTTACTGGCTACGTTAATAGCTACATTCGTTATGCCGGTGTATGAAGCAACTGCGGCGACAACTGCACCACAAACCACACAGAATGAAACGGCGGTCTCTTATCACACGGTTATGATCGATGGCGTCAAAGTATTCTATCGCGAAGCAGGACCTAAAAATGCACCTACAGTGTTGCTTCTGCATGGCTTCCCGACATCGTCACATATGTTCAGAAACCTGATACCGCAACTAGCTGATCGTTATCACGTGATTGCACCTGACTATCCTGGCTATGGCCAAAGTGAGCAGCCGGCGATGGATAAATTTAAGTATAGCTTTGACAACCTGGCATCGGTGGTTGATAAATTGACCGCCGAGCTTGGTTTAACTAAATATGCCATCTATGTGCAGGATTATGGCGCGCCGGTTGGTTATCGCCTGGCGGCCGCGCATCCTGAGAAGATCACTGCCATTGTGGTGCAGAATGGCAACGCGTATCAGGAAGGCATAGACAATCCATTCTGGGATCCGATCAAAGCCTATTGGAAGGATAAAACAGAAGCGAACGCTGCCCAGCTGCGTTCGGTGCTTGAAGTGGGCGCGACAAAATGGCAATACACCGAAGGTTTCCGTGACCCGGCCCGGCATGTCAGCCCCGATACCTGGATGCTAGACCAGGCCTATCTGGATCGCCCTGGCAACAAGGATATCCAAGTGGAACTTTTCTACAGCTATGGCACGAATCCACCGCTTTACCCGGCCTGGCAAGCGTACTTCCGCAAATATCAGCCACCTATGCTGATCGTCTGGGGCAAGAACGACAAGATCTTCCCTGCTGCCGGGGCAACGCCTTACTTACGTGATTTACCGGAGGCTGAATTACACCTGTTGGATACCGGTCACTTTGCACTGGAAGAAGATGGCGAGGAAATCGGCAAGCTGATGCATAATTTCCTGGATCGTAAAATCAAACGCTAAAAAGCACTGAGCCGAAAACAGGTTTATTTTCGGCTCAGTGGCGTGCTTGTAATGTTGCAGTTTTGTCTATTGTTTGATGATCCTGGATACATAGTTTTTGTCGTAGGCTTTATCACCCTGGCCATTCAGTACATGGGTGATTTCTCCCGTTCCGCCCAGTGACACGCTGGTGACGTGTTCAAAGTGTATGTCCGGGCCTGTCGGGGCTTCAATCGCACTGTTGAGCTTGACGCTGGTATTGGTATCAAAGAAACAGTAAACCCCCATGCCTATGGCTTTGTGATGCGTGACATGGTCAGCGACTTTATATGACGCATAGCCGTTGGTGCTGCCATTCATCCAGCTTTCCTGGTTGGGCACATCGTAGGGCGCTTCACTCTGGTAAAAGTAGACTTCGCCATTTTCACCGTTCCACAAGGTCTGGTAATCATGAAAATGTTCTACAAACAGGCCATACATGGTGACGTCATCGCCATTGACGATGATGCCGTGCTTGGTTTTGTTGAGGGCCCAGCCAATGCCATTGCCATGGTCACCGCGCCATACCCATAAGTTGTCACCAATCACATGATTACTGTTAATGATGACACTATGCGTGGCATTACCGACACTGGCACCACCCACCCTGAAAAACACGTCATGCAGGGTGATCGGGTTTTGCGCATGGCTTAGTGTGGTTTTCTTGTCGCCTACCTGTAGCAGTACTTCAGAATTTTTCTCACCGGCATCAAACAATAGGCCACTGACTTTTACGCCATCGACATCTGCGACTGTCATCGCCACATTGCCTGCGGTGGGCAGCAGGGTGGCGATACCCAGGCCTAGCACCACTGTATTCGGATTTTTAATCTGCACTGGTGCATCCAGCTGGTAAATACCAGGCGTAAACAGCAGGTGTTTGCCTGCATTGAGCGCAGCATTCAACGTGCTGGCCGTATCCGTGGCCGCTTTGGCGATGTAAAACTTATCCAGCGGCAGGCTTTCGCCAGAGAGATGCTTATCTTGCCAGCTCACACCCTGGCTGTTTTTCCGCAAGGCCGGAACAAACACGCTGTAATGACCCGCGCTATCGATAGTTAAAAACGGTTTTTCACTGACTACAGGCGTTTGTTCAACCACTGTATACGGCGGGTTAGGCCAGCCTTGGCCGTCAGGCGCATTTTTAACGCCGACAAATACCATATTCCAGTTTTCGTTAGTCCAGCTGCCTAAAGTCGAGTTGCGGGTAAGCCACTGTTGTTGCGTGCCGGAATTGATCTCCTGATCAACCAGGCTGTCCGCAATGAATCCGCCACTGGACCAGCCGCCATTGTCATCCAGCAACATATTGCCGCGCACGTGGATGCGGCGCAGGGGAGAGGCTTGGGACACGGCCCATTGCATGGTGCCGTTATCAGGCGTGACAGACAGGTTTTCTACGCTGCGCCAGAAGTTTTGCGTGGCATCCCCGCCATGCCAGGAAGCTTCAACCTGGATGCCGCCTTGCAGCATGACGTCATCTGGAAACTGGCCCAAACCTAATAGCTGGGTATAAAAACCAAGCCTGACTTTGTTGTGGTAAACGCCAGGTTTAAACAGCACGGCATAGCGCTCGGGACCGAACTGGTTGCTTTCCTGCAGTTTGAATATGGCATCCAGCTTGTCTTGCACTTCATTGGAAGGCATGGAGGGATCCATGATGATGACATGTTCGCCAAAGTCTGGCGTTTCCATTGGCTTGTTCTGTACCTCGGTTGCCTGGCAGCCTGCCAGTACCAGGGTTGCCACTAAAGCCGTGGCAGCAGGCAAGCCTGAAGTTGGTAAATTAAACGTGCGCTTATCATGGTGACCAAATGAACAGTGAGACATAAACAAAAAGCTTTCAGTGTTTTAAATATTTGTAGGCTGGACCATACTTTTGCCTATGAAATTCATTTTTTTTCTTGCGATGGTGAGTTGCCAGACCTTCGTAAGAGGGCTTTATGATTATAAAATCAATTGCTTATGATGAAAGATTTAATGTGCTTAATGTGTCGCGGCGAACACGCGCCAATAGGGCAGCATCGTCTATCAGTGACTCACCATAAGAAGGGATCAGCGATTTTAAAGTGTCTTGCCATACCTGGTTTTGCATGCGGCTGCCAAAGCAGCGTTCCAGTACATCCAGCATGGCTTTCACGCTGACCGATGCGCCCGGTGATGCGCCTAGCAAGGCCGCCAGGCTGCCATCGGCAGACGCGACGATTTCGGTGCCGAATTCGAGTTTTCCCCAATGCTGGTGACAGCGTTTGATAATCTGCACGCGCTGCCCTGCATGTGCCAGCCGCCAATCCTGGCTATTCGCCTCTGGTAGAAATACGCGTAAGGCATGCATGCGCTGCTCATGTCCTTGAAACACTTCCTTGATCAAGTATTTTGTCAGGTCCACATTGTGCCTGCACACACCGAGCAGGCTTTTGATATTCCTGAATTTGACTGATTTGGCCAGGTCAAAACGCGAGCCTTGTTTAAGGAAACGGGTAGTGAACCCTGCATACGGGCCAAACATCAGCGAAGGTTTGCCATGGATCATGCGTGTATCCAGATGCGGGACTGACATCGGCGGTGCGCCAACCGCTGCCTGGCTATAGACTTTGGCGTGATGCTTGTTGATCAGCGCGGGGTTGTCACAGATCAGCCATTGCCCACTCACCGGGAAGCCGCCATAACCTTGCGCTTCGGCAATGCCGGATTGCTGTAACAATGGCAGGGCACCGCCACCTGCGCCTAAAAATACAAAAGCGCTGTGATATGCCTGAGATTGTCCTGTGGCGAGATTCTGGATCTGCACTTGCCAGGTGTTGTGTTTAGGCTGGTGTTTCAGTTTGCTGACGCGTGACTGTGTCAGCAAGGTGAAGTTGGGCCGCGTTTTCAAATAAGCTACCAGTTGTCGTGTCAGCGCACCAAAGTTCACATCCGAGCCATGCGCCACATGGGTGGCAGACATGCCGTCTGCCTGCTGACGGCCAGCCATCATCAATGGCATCCAGTCGTTAAGGGTGGCTGGTTTGTTGCTCCACTGCATCTCAGCGAACAAGGGGTGGGCTTTCAGCAGCGCATGGCGCTGGCGCAGAAATGCACTGTTTTGCTCGCCCCATACCGCACTCAGGTGCGGCACGCGTTGAATAAAGTCCTCGGCGTTCAATACGCCTTCTTTCACCAGGGTTGACCAGCATTGCAGCGAGACTTCAAACGCCGCATTGATTTCCAGGGCGCGGCGGATCTCAATGCCGCCGTTCTTGTTTTTGGGGGTGTAGTTCAGCTCACAGTAACCGGCATGGCCGGTGCCGGCATTATTCAGGGCATCCGAGCTTTCGAGTGCGACATCTTCGAGCTTCTCAACCATGCAGATATGTAAGTCGGGATCCAGCCGATGCAGCAAGATCGCCAGCGTGGCGCTCATAATGCCGCCGCCGACCAGCAGTACATCGATATCTGTTGTTGCCATGGTGTGTGAGTTCCTCGTAGTGAGGCGCTTGAATGTCAAACGCACAATCATAATGCCGCCGCGCATTATAAAACGAAAAAGACCAACCATCATCTGCCAAAGCGGGGTTGGGGTTGCGCAAGGCCGTACCAGCCCCGTAAACTTGTCAAATAAAGACTTTTGCGGTAATCTCCAGCATTCGCCAATATTGTGATTTCACAACAAAAAAATCCCGCTCAAGGGCTGGTAAAATCACTGAAGCGTGCATCGAATGGTTTACCGCAATCGCGTGCATTATTTTTGGCTACATGAACGGGGGAAGCATGAAAAATCCATTGGACTCTATCGCAGGCACCATTCTGTCAGGCGTTTTGTTGACCGTGGCACTGGTGTTTTTCCTGAAAAATTTTGTTGCGGTCGGAGCCTGATCATGGAAATTGTCCCGGCAATCGCGCGTTGGATACATCTTCTGGCAGGCATTACATGGGTAGGCCTGCTTTATTATTTTAACCTGGTGCAAATGTCAGCCTTGAAAGCTGCGGCGGCCGATGGCACTGCTGCCGGCATCAGCAAGCATGTGGCACCCCGGGCCTTGCTGTGGTTCCGCTGGTCTGCCGTGGTGACCTGGTTAGCCGGGGCGGCTTTGCTGGGCGCGCACATGCATGATGCGTTTATGCTGCGTAATGGTTTTGAAGTCATAGGCGTGGGCGCTTGGCTGGGCACCATTATGCTGATCAATGTCTGGGTGCTGATCTGGCCTAACCAGAAAAAGATTTTAGGCCTGGTGCCTGCAGATGATGCATCCAAGAATACTGCCCGACGTGTGGCGATGCTGGCATCCCGCACCAATATGATGCTCTCCATTCCCATGTTGTTTTTCATGGCGAATGGCTTGAGTCATAGGGCAGTATTAGGGTTTTAAACGGTTTAAGACGGTTACGGCGGCTTGAGCCGCCGTTTTTGTTTTTTGATAAAGGGTTTTGAAATGCATTCCGAACATTTAATGAACACCTATGGTAGACAGCCTGTGACATTTGTCAAAGGCGAAGGCGTCTGGTTGACAGACACTGCCGGTGATCGCTATCTGGACGCACTCTCAGGCGTGGCAGTCAATGGCCTTGGCCATGCCCACCCGAAATTTGTCGCCGCGCTGAATGCGCAAATCGCCAGGCTGATCCATGTTTCCAATATCTACCAGATCGCTGAACAATCCGCACTGGCCGATAAACTGGCAGAGCTTTCCGGCATGGACAGGATATTTTTCTGCAATTCTGGTTGCGAAGCGAACGAAGCGGCGATCAAACTGGCCCGCTTGCATGGCCACAACAAAGGCATAGACCATCCTGAAATCATCGTGATGGATCAGAGTTTCCATGGCAGAACCATGGCGACCTTGTCTGCAACCGGCAACCGCAAGGTACAAGCCGGATTTGAACCGCTGGTCAGCGGCTTTTTGCGCGTGCCGTTTGACGACCTGGAAGCGATTAAAACCATTGCTTCACATAAAAATAACGTCGTTGCGATTCTGGTTGAACCGATCCAGGGCGAAGGTGGCGTGCATATTCCAGCCAGCCTGAACGCTTATTTCCAGGGTTTGCGTGAGATCTGTGATGCCAATGGCTGGTTATTGATGCTGGATGAAGTGCAGTCTGGCATTGCCAGAACAGGCACCTGGTTCGCTTTCCAGCATACCGGCATTGTGCCGGATGTGATGACACTGGCAAAAGGCCTGGGTTCTGGCGTGCCTATCGGTGCTTGTGTCGCGCGTGGTGTCGCCGCTGAAACATTCACTCCGGGCAAGCATGGCTCCACTTTTGGTGGTAATCCATTGGCGACTGCCGCAGGTCTGGCAACGCTGAATATTATCGCCGAGGAAAACCTGCTTGAAAACGCAAAAACAGTTGGTGACTATATCAACCAGTTACTGACTGAAGCGCTCAAAGGGCAGGCGGGTATCGTGCAGATCCGCAATGCCGGCATGATGATAGGCGTAGAGCTGGACAGGCCTTGTGCTGACCTGGTGAAACAAGGGTTGGCTGCCAAACTATTAATTAATGTGACTTCCGAAAAGGTCATTCGTTTGTTGCCATCGCTGGTGATGAACAAGCAAGAGGCCGAAGAACTGGTCAACAGACTGGCCCCACTGATTTTGAATTTTTTAAAGGCAAGCGCGTGAGTTAACTGCGCCGGATTATCATGAGTATCAAACACTTTTTGCAGTTTAACGATCTGAAGCGGGATGAAATAGAACATATTTTTGCCCGCGCCAAATGGATTAAATCGCAGTTTAAGAATTACCAGCAATACTGGCCGTTGACTGATCGCACGCTGGTCATGATTTTTGAAAAAGCCAGCACGCGGACCCGCCTGTCTTTTGAAGCGGGCATGCAGCAACTGGGTGGCTCGGCGATTTACCTGAACACGCGTGATTCACAATTGGGTCGCGGTGAACCGGTGGAAGATGCAGCACAAGTGATTTCGCGCATGAGCGATATCGTGATGATCCGTACTTTTGAGCAAAGCATTATCGAACGCTTTGCGCAAAACTCGCGCGTACCGGTGATCAATGGCCTCACCAACGAATATCACCCATGTCAGATACTGGCAGATATTTTTACCTTTATTGAGCACCGTGGGCCTATTCAGGGCAAAACTGTGACCTGGATCGGTGACAGCAATAACGTCTGCAATACCTGGCTGCAAGCGGCAGAAGTGCTGGATTTCAACGTACATGTGTCTACACCGCCTGGCTATGAAGTCGAATTTGAACGTGCCAACCTGTATGGTACTGATCACTTCGAGTCGTTTGCTGACCCGATGGAAGCCGCACGTGACGCCGACCTAGTGACGACTGATGTCTGGACCAGCATGGGCTTTGAAGCTGAAAATGAAGAGCGCCGTAAAGATTTCGCTGATTGGCAAGTCGATGCTGACATGATGCGCGTCGCCAAAGCCGATGCATTATTCATGCATTGCCTGCCAGCCCACAGGGGCGAAGAGGTGGCTGCTGAAGTGATTGATGGCAAGCAAAGTGTGGTGTGGGATGAGGCAGAAAACAGATTGCACACGCAGAAAGCACTCATGGAGTACCTTCTGCTTGGGAAGGTCATATAAGCGTCAGCTTATATGCGCAAGCTGTTTCGGCGCAGGCTAACCTTCAGGTTTAAGTGAAACGGCCGTAGCCAAAACCGCCTGCATACACAGAAGGCACTGATGGAATATTTGTTATTGGGTAAAGTAGATTGACCTTGTCGGCCTGGCAGCACAGTATTTTTTGTGACTGCGCGCCACTCTGGTAAACGTTTTTAAGGAAACATGCATTAATGAGCGATATTAAAAAAGCCGTATTGGCCTACTCTGGTGGGCTGGATACTTCCGTGATTCTGAAGTGGTTACAAGACACCTATCAATGTGAAGTGGTGACATTTACCGCAGACCTGGGCCAGGGTGAAGAGCTTGAGCCTGCGCGTGAAAAAGCGCAGAAATTCGGCGTTAAAGAGATCTATATCGATGACTTGCGCGAAGAGTTTGTGCGTGACTTCGTGTTCCCGATGTTCCGTGCCAATACGGTGTATGAAGGTGAGTACCTGCTGGGTACGTCTATCGCACGTCCTTTGATCGCCAAGCGCCTGATTGAAATCGCCCACGAAACCAAAGCCGATGCGATTTCGCATGGTGCGACCGGCAAAGGCAACGACCAGGTACGTTTCGAACTGGGCGCTTATGCACTCAACCCGAATATCCAGATCATTGCCCCATGGCGTGAGTGGGATCTGCTTTCGCGTGAAAAACTGCTGGCCTATGCCGAAAAACATAGCATCCCGGTGGAAATGAAGCACAAGCAAGGCGGCAGCCCATACTCCATGGATGCTAACTTGCTGCATATTTCTTACGAAGGCCGCCATCTGGAAGACCCGGCTGCCGAAGCGGAAGAAGATATGTGGCGCTGGACAGTGTCACCGGAAAAAGCGCCGGATGCCGCAGAATACCTGGATATCGAATTCAAAAATGGCGACATCGTGGCACTCAATGGCAAAGCCCTGAAAGCACACGAGATTCTGGCCGAGTTGAACCGTATCGGTGGCAAGCACGGCATTGGCCGTCTGGACCTGGTAGAAAACCGTTATGTAGGCATGAAGTCACGTGGTTGTTACGAAACCCCGGGCGGTACCATCATCCTGAAAGCGCACCGTGCGATTGAAAGCATCACGCTGGATCGCGAAGTGGCGCACCTGAAAGATGATCTGATGCCACGCTACGCCAGCCTGATCTATAACGGTTACTGGTGGAGCCCGGAGCGTCTGGCCTTGCAAACACTGATAGACCACACGCAAGCGACGGTCAATGGCTGGGTGCGCGTCAAGTTGTACAAAGGCAATGTCATCGTGGTTGGTCGTGACAGTAAAACAGATTCATTGTTTGACTCGACCATTGCGACTTTTGAAGATGACAAAGGCGCTTATGACCAGAAAGATGCCGGCGGCTTTATTAAACTGAATGCATTAAGAATGCGTATTGCGGCGAATTTGCATAACCGCAAAAAATAACCCTTATGCCCAGGCAACGTGTGATTGCTTATGATTCTACCCTGCGCGATGGAGCACAAGCGCAGGGTGTTTCATTTTCAGTCGAGGATAAACTCAAGATCGTACAGCGCCTGGATCAACTGGGCATAGGCTATATCGAAGCCGGCAACCCCGGCTCCAACCCGAAAGATTTAGAGTTTTTTGCCCGTGTAGGCGAGCTGAAGCTAAAACACGCCAAGATCATTGCCTTTGGCAGCACGCGCCGCATCGGCATCACTGCTGCTGAAGACAAGAACCTGCAATCGTTACTGTCTGCCAATACTCACGCCGTCGCCATTTTTGGCAAGAGTTGGGATTACCAGGTCACCGATATCCTGCGCACCACGCTGGATGAAAACCTGGCCATGATAGCGGACACCATTGCCTACCTGAAATCACAGGGCAAAGAAGTCGTGTTTGATGCCGAGCATTTTTATGATGGCTATAAAGCCAATGCTGAATATGCCCTGGACACGTTGCAAGCGGCTGCCAATGCCGGTGCTGATGTTCTCGCCTTGTGCGACACCAACGGAGGCAGCTTTCCCAACGAGATTTTTGAAATCACCCAAACCGTGGTGGCACGTTTCCCAACATTAGACATTGGTATTCATTGCCATAATGATTGCGAAATGGCGGTAGCTAATTCAGTCGCCGCAGTACAGGCGGGCGCAGTACAGGTGCAAGGCACCATTAACGGCATAGGCGAGCGATGCGGGAATGCCAACCTGGTATCTATCATTCCCAACGTGCAATTAAAGCTTGGACTGGAATGTATTTCTGCTGCGCAACTGGCTGACCTGACAGCTGCTGCACGCTTTGTCAGTGAAGTGGCGAACGTGACGTTTAACGATAAAGCGCCTTATGTCGGCCACGATGCGTTTGCGCATAAAGGCGGCATGCACATTGATGCCGTCAATAAAAATCCCAAATCCTATGAGCATATCAGCCCGAATGCGGTTGGTAATGAGCGCCATATCCTGGTGTCGGAAGTGGCGGGGCGAGGAGCGATTTTAAACAAGCTGCAGCAAATCGACCCGACCCTGACCAAGGAGTCTGAAGCGGCCATCCAGATACTTGAGCATTTAAAAGCCCTGGAACATGAAGGCTACCAGTTTGAGAGTGCGGAAAGCTCGTTTCATCTGCTGATGCACAAGCTGCTGGGTAAGTTTCAGCCTTACTTTCGGCTGAAACAGTATAGCGTGTATATCCATGAACCTTCTGTCAATGGCATCAACTCTGCGGTCACGATCAGTCTGTTTGTGAACGACCAGGAATCGGAAGTCACTGCCTATGGAGACGGCCCGGTATATGCATTAGACAAGGCGATGCGTAAGGCCCTGGAGCCTTTTTACCCCATCATTAACGAGATCAAACTGGTCGATTACAAAGTGCGGGTATTGGACTCAAACCTGGCCACGGCAGCTAAAGTGCGGGTCATGATCGAATCAACCGACCAGCAAACCAACTGGACTACTGTTGGTGTGTCGTCGGATATTATTGAAGCTTCGTGGCTGGCATTGAAAGATGCGATTGAATACAAGCTGCTGAAAACGCAAAAACAGGGTGGTTAAACCGGCTGCAACAGCACCAGTTTCAGTTGCTCCTGTTCGACTAAACGTAAAGTCACTTGCTGAAAGTGGATCAAGCCAGATTGCGGGTGCTGAAACTCACGCTGCCCGCCTTGCCTTTCCAGCACATCATGTTGTTTCCAGAAACGATCAAACTCTGGGCTACTGCTACTCAGTTCATCGACTAGTTGCTTGACTTCCGGCTCTTCCAGGCGGGACCGGCAATCTGCCCTAAACTCGGCCACCAGCCTGCGGCTGCGCATTTCCCAATTGACGACAAATTGTCTGGCGAGGGGGTTGGCAAATACGAATCTGAGCAGGTTAGGGTGCTGGCCTTGCGGCCATTCAATATCGAGCAAGCCGGTGAATAGGCTAGCGGCGGCCGGGTTCCATGCCAGTAAATCCCAGGCGCGCCCCATGATGTACGCAGGCACTTGTATCTGGGTGAGTATGCTGACCAAAGTCTCAGGTGCGGTATCGACTTCACTTTGATGCGCTTGCGGATCACGCCTGTCCGCCATATCAAACAGGTAACTGCGCTCTGATTTGCTCAGCTTTAAGGCGGTGGCCAATCTGTCCAGCGCATCTGCTGACACATTGATCTCACGTGCCTGTTCTATCCAGGTGTACCAGGTGGCGCTGATACCAGCCAGTTGCGCGACTTCTTCACGGCGCAAGCCTTGCGTACGCCTGCGAGAACCGGAGGGGAAGCCAAATGCTTCCGGGGTGCCACGTTGGCGCATGGCCTGTAAAAATTCGGCGAGTTCCTGACGTCTCGTATCCATTTGATTTCATTATCCTATTAGTCTTAATACTAGTATAAATGATATTCTTGTAAGGGTATTGAAACTTAGGTATTCTGCGCATGTTTTATCAATTTAGTATATTTGATACGTAGCATTTGAAAGGAACGGTCATGGCAGGCAAAACACTGTACGACAAATTATGGGATTCACATGTGGTGCGTGAGGAACCGGACGGTACCTGTTTGATTTATATCGACCGCCATCTGGTGCATGAAGTGACCAGCCCGCAGGCGTTTGAAGGTCTGCGTATTGCCGGGCGTAAACCCTGGCGTAATAGCTCCATCGTGGCTAACCCTGACCATAACACGCCGACCAAAGACTGGGATAAGGGCATTGAAGACCCGATTTCGCGCCTGCAAGTCGAAACGCTGGATAGCAATATCAAAGAATTTGGTGCGCTTGTTTATTTCCCGTTTAAAAACAAGGACCAGGGCATTATCCATGTCATCGGGCCTGAAAACGGCACCACACTGCCTGGCATGACGGTCGTCTGTGGCGACAGCCATACCTCTACCCATGGTGCGTTTGGCGCGCTTGCACATGGTATTGGCACTTCCGAGGTGGAGCATGTGATGGCGACGCAAACCCTGGTGGCTAAAAAATCCAAGTGCCTGCTGGTCAGAGTCGATGGCCAACTGGGCAAAGGTGTGACCGCTAAAGATGTTGCGCTGGCCATCATCGGCAAGATTGGTACTGCTGGTGGTACCGGCTACGCTATTGAGTTTGGTGGCGAAGTCATCCGTGGTTTGTCTATGGAAGGCCGCATGACACTGTGCAATATGGCGATTGAGGCCGGTGCGCGTGCTGGTATCGTTGCGCCCGATGAGAAAACAGCCGCTTACCTCGAAGGCCGCCTGCATGCGCCTAAAGGTGAAAACTGGGCCAAAGCCGTGGATTACTGGAAAACCCTGCAATCTGATGCGGATGCCACCTATGACGCAGTGGTTGAACTGAAAGGCGCTGAGATTGCGCCACAAGTGACCTGGGGCACCTCACCAGAACAAGTGCTGCCTATCGGCTCAACCGTGCCTGATCCTGCGCAGGAAGACGATGCCACCAAGCGCACCAGCATTGAAAATGCCCTGAAATACATGGGCCTGAATGCGAATACGCCGCTTGATGAGATCAAGCTGGATAAGATATTTATCGGCTCTTGCACCAACTCACGTATTGAAGATTTGCGTGCAGCTGCAGGTGTTGCCAAGGGCAAAAAAGTTGCAGGTAATATCAAGCTGGCCATGGTCGTGCCAGGTTCCGGCCAGGTGAAACGCCAGGCGGAAGCGGAAGGGCTGGACAAAGTATTTATTGATGCAGGCTTTGAGTGGCGTGAGCCAGGCTGTTCCATGTGTCTGGCCATGAATGCTGATCGGTTGGAGCCAGGTGAGCGCTGTGCCTCAACTTCAAACCGTAACTTTGAAGGCCGTCAGGGCCCGGGTGGCCGTACGCACCTGGTGAGCCCGGAAATGGCCGCGGCGGCAGCGATTGCCGGGCATTTTGTCGATGTGCGCAGCGTATAAAGGAGAGCAGCATGAAAGCATTTAGTACTTTAAATGGTCTGGTTTGTCCTCTGGATAGGGCCAACGTCGATACCGATGCCATTATCCCGAAACAGTTTTTGAAATCGATCAAACGTTCCGGCTTTGGCCCTTATCTGTTTGATGAATGGCGTTATACCAATTACGGCGAGCCCGGCATGGATTGCAGTACACGTCCTTTGAATAAGGATTTCGTACTGAACCAACCACGATACAAGGGCGCGCAAGTGCTGCTGGCACGTGATAACTTCGGTTGCGGTTCTTCACGTGAACACGCGCCATGGGCGATTGAAGACCAAGGCTTTCGTGTGCTGATTGCGCCTAGCTTTGCCGATATTTTCTTCAATAACTGTTACAAGAACGGTATTTTGCCTATCGTGGCTTCTGCCGAGCAAGTGGATAGCCTGTTCAAGGAGTGTCTGGCGAATGAAGGCTACACGCTGAACGTTGATTTGGTTTCTCAAACCGTGACGACGCCTTCGGGCCAGTCATTCAGTTTTGAGATCACCCCGACCCGTAAGCACAACCTGCTTAACGGCCTAGATGAAATCGGCCTGACCTTGCAGCATGCGGACCAGATCAAGGCGTTTGAAGAAAAGCATAAGCAGTCACAACCCTGGTTGTTTGCGTAAAAACCTGTTTCGCCACTGATTGACGTCGTTTTAATCCGCGCGTGCAAGAAACCTCATGTGCTCAATGTGCACTTGGGTTTCTGTGCTGCGCATAGCTGTTCACCCGATTGTTTGCGACGATTTCTGATGGCTTCTCATCATCATTGAACATTACTATTTAGGATCAACCCTATGGCATTAAATATCGCAGTCTTACCCGGTGATGGCATCGGCCCGGAAATCGTTGCACAGGCCTTGCGCGTGCTGGAAGTATTGAAAAAAGACGGTCTGGACATGACCTTCACCGAAGCGCCATTAGGCGGCCAGGCTTATGATCAGTATGGTCATCCATACCCTGAATTCACGCAAAAAATCTGTAGGGCCGCGGATGCCGTCTTGCTGGGTGCCGTTGGCGGCCCGCAATATGACACGCTGGACCGTCCATTACGCCCGGAACGTGGCCTGCTGGCTATCCGTAAAGATCTGGGGTTATTCGCCAACCTGCGTCCTGCGGTGTTGTTCCCTGAACTGGCGAATGCGTCTACCTTGAAGCCGGAAGTAGTAGCCGGGCTGGATATCATGATCGTGCGTGAATTGACCGGCGATGTGTATTTCGGCCAGCCGCGTGGCATACGCACCAACGATGAAGGCATACGCGAAGGCTTTAACACCATGATTTACAGCGAGCCGGAAGTGCGTCGTATTGCGCATGTGGCGTTTGAAATCGCCATGAAACGTGGCAAAAAACTGTGTTCAGTCGATAAAGCCAACGTATTGGAGACGACTGAATTCTGGAAAGAAATCGTCATTGATGTGGCGAAAGAATATCCGGAAGTTGAGTTAAGCCATATGTACGTGGATAACGCGGCCATGCAGCTGATCCGCAACCCGAAACAGTTTGATGTCATGGTGACCGGCAATATTTTTGGCGATATTCTGTCTGACGAAGCTTCGATGCTGACTGGCTCGATAGGCATGCTGGCATCTGCTTCATTAAATGAAAGCAAACAAGGCCTGTATGAGCCTTCACACGGTTCAGCGCCAGATATCGCAGGTAAAAACCTGGCCAACCCGATTGCGACTATCCTGTCGGCGGCCATGATGCTGCGCTACAGCTTTGATAACGAAGCTGCAGCCACACGTATTGAGAACGCAGTGAAGAAAGTACTGGCGGCCGGTTATCGTACCGGTGATATTTACGAAGAGGGCACCAAGCGTGTTTCCTGTTCCGAAATGGGTGACCAGATCGTCGCCGCAATGTAAGCAGGCTGCGCGGGCGATTTGCATTGCATCCCGCTCGCGCAGTTTTCAGGTGTGATATAGTCGCGCTTTTATTGGCGACGCATTGAAATTAATCAGGAATTTAAAATGGCACAATTTGATCATGTCAGCGTAAAAAAGAAAGCAAACGTTTATTTTGATGGCAAGTGCGTCAGCCACACCGTGCTGTTCCCGAATGGGACACGATGTACCGTAGGCGTGATTTTCCCCAGCACATTGACATTCAATACCGGCTCGCCAGAGTTGATGGAGATCAATGATGGTGTCTGTAACGTGCGCTTGAAAGATGAAGAAAACTGGACTACTTATAAAGCAGGTGAAAAATTCACTGTGCCGGGTAATTCGTCTTTTGACATTGAAGTGATTGAAACAGTAGACTACGTCTGCCATTTCGAATAGAGCCAACCGAACCTGCTTGCTTGAGCAGCGTTATGCAAGCTTGCCGTACTTATGTGTACTGCCTGCGCTTGCATGCCTTGCTCAAGCTGCACAATTTCTAGTTGGAACGAATAATTGTGATTGCTCGGCAGGGCTGCGTTGCGAGCGCTTGCCGTACTGAATTTACTGCCTGCGCGCTCACGCCTTGCCCTGCCATCGCTTGAAAGGTTTTTAACATGCCAAGTTTTGATATCAGTTCTGAAGTCGATATGGTCAATCTGAAAAATGCGATGGATGCTGCCAGCAAGCAGATCGTCAATCGCTATGATTTCAAGGGGACCTCGGCCAAGATTGATTTTAATGAAAAAGATAAAGTCATTACCCTGCATGGCGACAATGACTTTCAGCTGGATCAGGTCAAAGATATTTTGTTGCCTTCCATGGAGAAAAAAGAGGCCGAATCTTCCAAGCGTCTGGAACACAAAGATGTGCAGAAGGTCTCTGGCAATAAGGTCAAGCAGGATTTGGTCGTACGCGAAGGCATTGATTCTGACCTGGCCAAACGCCTGACCAAGATGATCAAGGACAGCGGCATGAAAGTGCAGGCAAGTATCCAGGGCGATACGGTGCGCGTGAATGGTGCCAAGCGCGATGTGTTGCAGGAAGCGATCGCTTTTGTTAAAAAGAATGTTACGGACTTTCCGTTGAAATTTGGTAATTTCAGGGATTAATTTTTAAGGAGAAAACAAATGTCAAAGTTAATGATGACGCTGGTAATAGCAATGGTGTTGACGGGTTGCAACACAATGAACGGGATGGGCAAAGATCTTGAGCAGGCTGGTGAGGCCGTGCAGAAAAAGTCCTCTCAATAATGTTTTGATGCCGGGGTGACCGGCGAGAATAACGAGATAACATGTTAAAAGTAGGGTTTGTAGGCTGGCGCGGGATGGTGGGCTCTGTGCTCATGCAACGCATGGTGCAAGAGAACGATTTTACCGATATCGAGCCACAGTTTTTTACCACATCACAAACAGGGGGTGCTGCGCCTGCAGTAGGCAAGACTTCGCCTGCCTTGAAGGATGCTAAAAATATTGCTGAACTGAGCAAGATGGATGCGATCGTGTCCTGCCAGGGCGGTGATTACACCAGCGAGATTTTTCCGCAATTGCGCAGTAGTGGCTGGAATGGTCACTGGATTGATGCGGCCTCTACCTTGCGTATGGACAAAGACGCGGTGGTGATTCTCGACCCGGTCAATATGCATGTGATTAAAGATGCATTGAACCAGGGCGGTAAAAACTGGATAGGCGGCAACTGTACGGTTTCCCTGATGCTGATGGCTTTGAACGGCTTGTTCAAGGCTGACCTGGTGGAATGGGCCACTTCAATGACTTACCAGGCGGCGTCTGGTGCCGGCGCGCAAAATATGCGTGAGCTGATTGCGCAAATGGGCGTGGTCAATGCGTCTGCCTCTGCGTTGCTGGCGAACCCTGCTTCTGCCATTCTCGAGATCGATCGCACCGTGGCTGACACCCTGCGCAGTGAGGCTTTGCCTACCCAGCATTTTGGTGTGCCACTGGCTGGTAGCCTGATCCCATGGATCGATAAAGACCTGGGCAATGGCCAAAGCAAGGAAGAATGGAAAGGCGGCGCAGAAACCAACAAAATTCTGGGTCGTGAAGCCAACCCTATTGTGATCGATGGCTTGTGTGTGCGCATTGGCGCCATGCGCTGCCATTCACAAGCGTTGACCTTGAAGCTGCGCCAGGATGTGCCGCTGGATGAGATCAACCAGATGCTGGCAGAAGCCAATCAATGGGCCAAAGTTGTGCCAAACGAGCGCGAAGCCAGCATCCGTGAGTTAACTCCTGCGGCCGTGACTGGCACTTTGACCACCCCGGTAGGTCGTTTGCGCAAGCTGGCCATGGGTGGTGAATACCTGTCGGCCTTTACCGTTGGTGACCAGTTATTGTGGGGTGCCGCTGAGCCATTACGCCGGATGTTGCGAATTCTGGTTGAAGCTTAAGTAATTGTTTAAAATACAGCCCGTAAAGCCATGATTTGTTAGTGAAATCATGGTCTTTTCGGGCTTTTATTTTGCATGCAATATAGTTTAATGGGTGGTAGAGTTTTATTTAGGCAAGTTTGTGGCATCCAGACGGCAGGTGGCGCGCTTGCGTGGCTTACTGAATGGTGCTATGTTCACGAACGCCATGAATTGATAAGGGTTAACACGGGTGCATAAATTTCAATTAAAAAAATTAGCCTTAACCTTGAGTTTGAGCGCAGTCATCACCGCACATGCTGCCGGTCTGGGGACGATGACGTCCAGCTCGAAACTGGGTGAGCCATTGAATGCAGAAATTGAACTGCTGGCTGTTAATCCGGGGGAGTTAAGCACTATCCAGGCTGCATTGGCCGCTGATCAGGTGTATCAGGATCAGATGCTGGAGAAACCTGCTTCTTACCCTTATATCCAGATCGAGGTTGGCAACAACAGCAAAGGCCTGCCTGTCCTCAAACTCAGCAGTTCACAACCGATCACTGAAGCCTTTCTGGATATGCTGATCCAGGTGGATTGGCCAACTGGCCGACTGGTGAAGGAATATACCTTACTGCTGGATCCGCCCGGATTCAATTCAAACTATGTGTCAGAATCAACAGGCTTGCCGGTCACCGGCCAACCTCCAGTCTCGGCAGAGGCGCCTAAAGCCGCAGCGCCGATTGCAGAGGCTGAAAAACCTGAAGCAAGCAAGCAACCCGCAAAAAAACAACCAGCGCAACGCGCAGCAATGCCTAAGCCAAGCGCACCGCCTGAGCCACCTGCAGACAATCTCGCCACACCAGATCCATTGACCACAGAACGCGGCGATACTTTGTATGCCATTGCCAGGCAAATGAAACCGGATAATGTCAGCGTAGAGCAAATGCTGGCAGCCTTGTACCGCTCCAACCAAGATGCGTTCGATGGTAAAAACATCAATCGCCTTAAGGTAGGCAAGATCATCCGCATGCCGGACCAGGCTAGCTTGAATGCCATCAGCAATCAGCAAGCGAAAAACCTGGTGGCTGAGCACAACACGAACTGGCTGGCGTATAAAAATGCTTTGTCTAACGTAGTCAAAAATTCTGCCGCCAGTGAAACCGGCGGCAACACACAACAATCCGCAGGCAAAATCGGCAGTGCGCAGGAGAAAACTGCGCCGCAGGCACCGGCGGGTAAAGATGTATTGAAGCTATCCGCAGGCGATGAAAAGTCAGGTACGCAAACCGATAAAGCGGCTGCCAAAGCAGCAGCAAATGCAGCGCAGGAAGAAGCCACCGCTAAAGAAAACGCCATCAAGGAAGAGCAATCTCGTGCCGCAGCCCTGGAAAAGCAGGTAGCGGATATGAAGAAGTTGATGGAGTTGAAGAGTAATGCCATGTCGCAGGCTGAAAAAAATGCTGCACAAGCGACTACTCCAGAGCCTAAAGCTGAGGCACCGGCTACACCAGATGCACAAGCACCGGCGGTGACCACTGAAAACAAACCTGTACCAACGGAGACACAACCAGCTCCGGCGGCAGAATTAGCACCACCTGTGCCTGAAACTGCAGCAGAACCGACACCTGAGGCTGAGCAACCTTCATTTATGCATGTGTTGCTGCAACGTCTTAAAAACATCAGTCCTGTATTGCCATGGGCCTTGATCGCATTACCGATACTGATCTGCGTTTGGGCACTTATCCGTATCCGCCGTAAAAAAGAAATCGATACGTTTGAAGATGCGATTCTGACTTCGCCTGCCACTGAAATGCAGAACAATACCGTGTTTGGGGATACGCAAGCAGCCTCGGGCGATACCTCATTCCTGACGGACTTCTCGCAAAGTGGTGTCGGCGGCATGATTGATTCGCATGATGTTGATCCGATTGCGGAAGCTGAAGTCTATATGGCCTATGGCCGTGATGCGCAGGCTGAGGAGATTCTTAAAGATGCCATTCAGAAAGACCCTGAACGCCAGGAGCTCAAGCTGAAGTTGCTTGAAATTTATCAAAATACCAATAATAAAGGCGCGTTTGAGTCATTGGCAAGTGAAGTGTATGCCAACGTCGGCCCTAGCGACCAGACATGGTCTAAAGTGGTTGTGATGGGGCAAAAACTGGATCCGGAGAATTCGCTCTACCAAATGCCAGCGCTGGATAACACAGCCATTGAAACACCTGTGGTTGAAGCAGCAAATGCAGAGCAGGGATATCACTTTAACTTCGAGGCGCCTGCGCTTGAATTTGAATCAACTGACAAGCCAGCAAGAAGCGTGACTGAGCCTTCTATTGTTGACGGCGAATCATTGGTTGAACCGGTGAATGAGCCGGCACAGGAAAAATTTGCCGAGTTGCAGACAGATTTCAGCGTTCCTGCTGATACAGAATTAAAGGATGAGCCTTTAGAGGAAAATGAGCCAGCAGATGCTTTATCAACCTTAGCCGAAACTTCACTGGAAGAACCTTTGCCAAACTTGGCAGAAGAAAAGCCGCTGGATGCAGAGCCGTTAGAAAGTAATTCTGTATTAGATGTGCCTGAAGAAAGTGATTTCAGTATTGAGCCGCTTAGCACAGCAGGAGCTGCGCCTGAGTTGTATACAGAAAATGATGCTGAACTGACGCCCAAGTCATTGGATTTACCTTCCCTGAATCTGGATGAAGAGATTGCAGGTTTTGAAAATCGCCGTCCGGATAGAACGCAAGCAACTACTGGCGAACAGACACTTTCAACCGATGATGCAGTATTTGAATCTTTGCCTGAGTTGTCGCTTGAGCTGGGTGGTCCTAACGATACCGCTTTCAATGCTGCGCAGGAAGAAGGTGATGCACTTGAGATTGAAGAAATCAGCCTGGATGCTGCCGACGATAGCTTAAGCCGTGTTCCTGAAGATAACTTCAGTGCGGAAAGCACTTTCCCCGAGATTTCACTTGATGTGGGTGCCCAGCCAGAGGAGAGTGTCGCCGAGTTCGATGGTGAACCGGAAGAAGTGAATACCAAGCTGGATTTGATTCAGGCCTATATCGATATGGAAGATATGATAGGCGCGAAAGAGCTGATCGAAGAGGTGCTCAGCGAAGGTGGCGAGCGCCAGCGACAGCGTGCCAGCGAGCTGCTTGAGAAAGTCGCATAACCATCAGGCCGGGAAACCGGCCTTTTTCTTTTTTGACATGCCTTGCAAGGGTGTCAAAGACTAAGTGAATTCACCTGGTTGATCTCGTTCTGATGGATGATGCCTGGCTAAGTATGTAATCGCCGCGAATGCCTATGGATGCATGGTTAAGGCTGCTCATCATTAGGTGTTATGCCAGACAGCCCTTATACTATGCGCCATGAAAATTGCGATTGGCATTGAATATCATGGTGCTTATTTTCAGGGATGGCAAAGCCAGCCAAATGGCCGTGGAGTTCAGGATGCACTTGAGCGCGCCATTGCACTGGTCACCGATGAAAAAGTAAGATTACACGCTGCTGGCCGCACCGATTCCGGGGTACATGCGCTGATGCAGGTTGCCCACTTTGAGACAACGGCACAACGGCCGCAAACTGCCTGGGTACGCGGCACCAATGCACACTTGCCACCCTGGGTGCGGGTGCGTTGGGCATGCGAGGTGGCTGACGACTTCCATGCCAGATTCAGCGCCAGGGCGCGCAGTTACCAGTATGTGCTTTATAACCATGCTGTGGCACCAGCCAGCCAGCATGGGCGGGTGGGCTGGTATCATAGGCCTCTGGATATTGTGCCTATGCAACAAGCGATCCAGCTATTATTGGGCGAACATGATTTCAGCGCCTTTCGCGCCAGTGAGTGCCAGGCAAGTTCTCCCATCCGGACCATGCATCAAGCCGAGGTGAAACAGCAAGGCCAGTATATCGTGTTCAGTTTCCAGGCGAATGCTTTCCTGCAACACCAGATCCGCAACGTGGTGGGCGCACTGGTCTATGTAGGGCAGGGCAAACTGGATGTGTCCGCGTTTAGCGCATTACTGCAAAATAAGGACAGGACGCTTTCGCCGCCGACATTTATGCCCGATGGCTTGTATTTCACCGGCGTGACCTATGATGCCGCCTGGCAATTGCCAGCCTGCGAAGCCACTTGGGATTAAACAAAGTGAATGAGAAAGATGAAAAGAACCAGGGTTAAAATCTGTGGTATTACACGGAAAGAGGATGCATGGGCTGCCATTGATGCCGGTGCAGATGCACTCGGCTTTGTGTTTTATGCACCTAGCCCACGCGCAGTGACTGCGGCACAGGCGCAGGCGATCATCAAAACATTGCCGCCGTATATCAGCACGGTTGGCCTGTTTGTGAATGCTGCTGTCAGCGAACTGCAGCAGGTGATAGCTACGACTGCGCTGGATTGCCTGCAGTTTCACGGGGACGAAGAGGCAGACTATTGCGAGAAATTTAATCTGCCATATTACAAAGCAATCCGCGTTAAACCGGATGTAAATTTGATACAATGCGAGCTTGATTTTGCATCGGCTTCTGCCTTGTTGCTAGATACTTTTTCAGAAAAAGCAGTCGGTGGCACAGGCCAGGTATTTGACTGGACATTGATTCCAGCAGGCTTGCAAAAGCCGGTCATTCTGGCCGGTGGGCTAAATCCTGACAATGTCACGCAGGCATTGCAGCAGGTTCAGCCTTATGCCGTGGATGTCAGTGGCGGGGTTGAGGCACAAAAGGGGATTAAATCCCCGGAAAAAATAGCAGCATTCATGCAGCAGGTTTTGCAGCATGATGCAGTACGCAATAGGGCGGTTTGAATAACAAAATGATATACGGAGTAGCGCATGCAAGTGTATGACATGCCAGACGAGCGGGGCCATTTTGGTCCATTTGGCGGAGTGTTTGTTGCAGAAACCCTGGTAGAAGCCCTGGAAGAGTTGCGGGTCATGTACGAAAAGTATCGTCACGACCCTGAGTTCCTGGCTGAGTTTGCTTACGACCTCAAACATTTTGTAGGGCGTCCCAGCCCGATTTATCACGCCAAACGCTTATCCGATAAAATCGGCGGCGCACAAATCTACCTCAAGCGCGAAGATTTGAACCATACCGGCGCGCACAAAATCAACAATACGATAGGCCAGGCGTTACTGGCCAAACGCATGGGCAAGCCGCGTGTGATCGCTGAAACAGGCGCGGGCCAGCATGGCGTTGCCACAGCCACCATTGCCGCCAGGCTGGGCCTTGAATGCGTGGTGTATATGGGCGCAGAAGATGTCAAGCGTCAGGCGCCCAATGTATTCCGCATGAAACTGCTGGGAGCTACGGTTATCCCGGTGGAAAGCGGTTCTAAAACCCTCAAGGACGCATTGAATGAAGCGATGCGCGACTGGGTCACCAATATCTCCAATACGTTTTACATTATCGGCACTGTCGCTGGCCCGCATCCTTACCCTATGATGGTACGTGATTTCCAGGCCGTGATCGGTATCGAAGCCAAACAGCAGATGCAGGAGATGATAGGTCGCCAGCCAGATGCGGTGGTTGCCTGTGTCGGCGGTGGCTCTAATGCCATGGGTATTTTTTACCCTTATATCGACGTAGAAGGCGTGCGCCTGATTGGTGTGGAAGCGGCAGGTCATGGCCTTGAAACCGGCAGCCATGCTGCGCCATTGACGGCAAACAGCCCGATTGGCGTATTACACGGCAATCGCACGTACCTGATGCAGGACGCCGATGGCAATATCGTGGAAACGCATTCTATCTCTGCTGGCCTGGATTACCCGGGCGTGGGCCCTGAACATGCCTGGTTAAAAGATATCAAGCGTGCTGAATATGTGGCCATTACTGATGACGAAGCGATGAATGCTTTCCACCAGTTGTGTCGCACCGAAGGCATTATTCCTGCCATGGAATCCAGCCATGCTTTGGCCTACGGCGAGAAGCTGGCGAGAACCATGTCACCGGATCAAGCGGTGTTAGTGAATTTGTCAGGCAGGGGTGACAAGGACATTAATACAGTGGCAAAACTTTCTAATATTACGCTTTAGCCTCATCCATTAAAAAAAGAATTCTTAGCTATGTCTCGCATTCAATCGGTTTTTGCAGAACTCAAAGCGCAGGGTAAAAAAGCGCTGATTCCCTACATTACTGCGGGTGATCCACATCCTGATCAGACCGTACCTTTGCTGCATGCCCTGGTCGCTTCCGGTGCCGATGTGATTGAGCTGGGCGTGCCATTTTCTGACCCGATGGCCGATGGCCCGGTGATCCAGCGTGCCAGTGAACGTGCCCTGGTACACAAGATGGGCTTACGTAAAGTGCTGGCGATGGTGAAGGATTTTCGCGAAACCAACCAGAAAACGCCAATTGTATTGATGGGATATGCTAACCCGATAGAAGCGATGGGCGCGGCTCAATTCGTCACACTGGCCAAAGAAGCCGGTGTCGATGGCGTTTTAACAGTCGATTATCCGCCTGAAGAGTGCGAAGAGTTTAACCAGCAACTGGCGCAAGCGAGTATCGACAGTATTTTTCTGCTATCGCCGACCACTGAGCCAGCGCGTACTGAGTTGATTGTGAAGCAGGCGACAGGCTTTCTTTACTATGTTTCGCTCAAAGGCGTGACCGGTGCAGGTAACCTGGATATCGTCGAAGTCAAAAAACGGGTGACAGAAATACGCAAGAGCACGACATTGCCGATTGGCGTGGGCTTTGGCGTGAAAGATGCTGCCACAGCGCGTGACGTTTCCGTGATTGCTGATGCGGTGGTCGTGGGTAGCCGGATGGTACTTGCCATTGAGCAGTCAGATGCAAATAACCTGATTACGAATGTACAGGCCTTGATGAAAGAATTACGTACTGCGATTGACTCCGTTTAGGGTCATCACACGAGACAAGCAGGAGAAAATATGAGCTGGTTAGATAAGATTCCCCAAAAAATTAAACGTGCGGTCAGCGGTGAGCGCCGCAATATGCCAGAAGGGCTTTGGCATAAATGTGATGCCTGCCAAACGGTGTTGTATCGTACCGACCTGGATGCCAACCTTGAGGTGTGTCCACAATGTGCGCATCATCACAGGCTGGGTGCCCGCGCACGACTGAATGTGTTCTTGGATGCGGAGAATCGTGTTGAAATCGGTGCCGATGTCACGCCAGTGGATGCCTTGAAATTCAAGGATAGCAAGACTTATGCGGAACGCATGCGCACTGCGCAGCGTGATGTCAAAGAAAAAGATGCGCTGATTGTCATGCGTGGCACTGTTGAACGTGTGCCTGTGGTTGTGGCCGCATTTGAATTCAAGTTTATGGGTGGCTCTATGGGCTCTGTGGTGGGCGAGCGTTTTGTCCGCGGCGTGCAAGCAGCGATTGAGCACAAATCTGCTTTTATCTGCGTATCTGCCAGTGGCGGCGCACGTATGCAGGAAGGCTTGCTGTCGTTGATGCAAATGGCCAAAACCAGTGCCGCCCTGACTAAACTTTCAGAGGCAGGCTTGCCTTATATCTCTGTGCTGACTGACCCGACCATGGGCGGCGTGTCTGCCAGTTTTGCCATGTTAGGCGATGTGATCGTGGCTGAACCAAATGCGCTGATCGGCTTTGCTGGCCCACGCGTGATTGAGCAGACTGTGCGGGAAACCTTGCCAGAAGGCTTCCAGCGGGCCGAGTTCCTGCTGACGCATGGCGCCATTGACATGATTGTTGACCGTCGTGAAATGCGCGCGAAGTTAAGCCAGTTGTTAGCCAGTTTCCTGAATATTTCTAAAGTTGCCTGATGTTGTCTCCCTTGCCCGAGCTGCCTGTCACAGTCGAGGGTTGGCTTAGCTATATTGAATCATTACATCCCAAATCAATAGAGATGGGATTGTCGCGGGTGCAGGCTGTAGCAGCGCGCCTGCAGCTGGCATTTCCTTTTACCGTCATCACGGTGGGAGGAACCAATGGCAAAGGGTCGACCTGTGCCATGCTGGAACGGATTTATGCCACGGCCGGTTATCGTGTCGGCTGTTATACCTCACCGCACCTGGTGCAGTATCAGGAACGTGTACGATTGAATGGAGATTTGATCGGTGATGAAGTGCTGTGTGCTGCGTTCACTGCTGTCGAGTTAGCACGTGAGGATATCTCCTTAACTTATTTCGAGATGGGGACGCTGGCAGCATTATGGGCGTTTGAGCAACAACCGCTGGATATCGTGATCCTTGAAGTAGGGCTAGGTGGCCGCCTGGATGCGGTGAACATCGTGGATGCTGACTGTGCGATTGTCACCAATGTGGACCTGGATCATATGGAGTTCCTGGGCGATACGCGTGAGTTGATAGGGCATGAAAAGGCGGGGATCTACCGTAAAAGCCAAGTGGCCATTTGTGGTGATGTACAGCCGCCGGTCTCTCTTCTGAACCATGCGGCAACACTGGGCGTGTCATTAAAACGCTTGGGCGTGGATTACAGGATAGATTTCAGTCAGCAGCAAGAGGCACAATACCATGATGCACAGGGCACATTGGCAATCGGTTCTTTAAGGTTGTTTGGCGATTACCAATGGCAAAACGCAGCCAGTGTGCTATATGCCGTGCGTGCTTTGCAAGCCGGGCTGCCAGTGACAGAAGAGGATTTACGGCAAGGCCTGACGGCCACTGAAGTCGTTGGTCGTTTTCAATACTGGCACCGCTCGCCGGATGTGATCCTGGATGTGGCACACAACCCGCATGCGGCGCGCGCCTTGCGGCGTAACTTGCAACAACTGAGTGCAGATGGCAGCAGAGTATTTGCGGTGTTTTCCATGCTGTCAGACAAGGATATCGCCGGTGTGGTCGACATCTTGCATGACGTGATTGATGAGTGGGACATTGCACCGATCCAACATCCGCGTGCCGCCAGTGTGGAATATTTGCAGGCATGCCTGGCGCAACAGGTTGCTGAGCAGCAATTGAAAGTCCACGCTGACCTGCCAGCAGCATTACGAAGCTGTTATAAAAAAGCAGCAAAAAATGATAAAATTATCGTGTTCGGCTCATTCTTTACCGTGGCTGCCATTCTGGAAATAACACCTGACCAATGGATTTCACCAAACTAGGTTTTTAGGCTAGTGATTTGGCTTAATAGATGTGAAATGATCTGAGTGAGAATTTAAAACAATATGGCAAGAGATAGTTTGACAGACAAGGAACTGGTACTCAAAAAAACGGCCCGCAGACGGCTGGTGGGCGCCATCACCCTGGTTATTTTGATGTTAATTGTATTGCCTTTCGTATTGAAAGACAGAGTTGTAGAGCCTGCACATGACGATGTTGAAATTACCGTTGTCAATCAGCAGGCTAACCGCGAACCTATACTCGAACTGCCAGACGAAGATGTCGAACTTGATGTAGAGGCGACCCCCGCGGCGAGTACCTCAGCTAAAACAACGTCTACTGTAGAAACACCCGTCGCACGTATTGAAGAAGTGCCTGCAACCGCCCCTATTTCCCCGCCCGCACCCGCTAAAACAGCACAAGCAGAACCTGCCCGTGCCGCTGAACCACCACCAGCCAAACCCGTTCAAATCGTTGAACCCAAAGTTGAACCCAAAGTTGAACCCAAAGTTGAACCCAAAGTTGAACCCAAAGTTGAACCCAAAGTGGCGGCGAGCAAGCCTGTGGTTAAAGAAGAGCCGGTTTCTTCCGATAAAACATCAGGGAAGTTCTATGTGCAGTTTGGCGTGTTTTCTGACCCCAGCAATCTGGAAAAGCTGCAAACCAAGTTAAAACAGGCTGGTTTTGAAGCGGCAACCGACAATGTAGATGCTGCCGGCCATAAGTTAAGGCTACGGTCGCGGACGTATGCGACACGTAATGAAGCCGGTGCCGCGTTGAAAAAGCTGGAAGCGGCTGGGTTTAGCGGCATTGTGGCGAGTAAATCCTGAATCAGGCAATGACCATATTTGATTATCTAGTCCTGGGTATTATTGGTTTTTCCATTCTGGTTGGATTGATGCGCGGTGCTATCCGTGAACTTTTCTCAGTTATAGGCTGGGTGCTGGCGTTTTATCTTGCCAACAAATTTAATAGCCAGGTCATCAGCTATATCCCGGAGCAAGTGCCTGGTGAAACGGTGAAAGCGATTGCTGCGTTCCTGTTCGTATTTTTATCGGTGCTATTTTTATGCACCTTGTGTGCCTTATTACTCACTACGCTGATCAAAGCGGTGGGTTTAGGCGGCCTCAATCGCGTGCTGGGCGGCCTTGCCGGTGCGGCCAAAGGGGTGTTGATCGTCTGCATACTGGCGATGCTGGCTGCGATGACCGATATTCCCAAGGACGCACGCTGGACTAATGCCATGTTGAGTGCACCAGTTGAAGTGCTGGTCTTGAATTTGCTGCCGTGGGTACCATCTAGTATTGCTGAGCATGTGCATTTGGAACATCAGCAGGCGGATGAGTCTCTCATTTAATTTGTAATCTAGTCTTGGATAGGATGTCGCTATGTGTGGAATTATCGGTATTGTAGGTAAAAACCCGGTGAACCAGTTGTTGTATGACGGGTTGCTGGTGCTACAGCATCGCGGGCAAGACGCAGCAGGGATCGTGACTTGCGATGGGAATACTTTCCATATGCATAAAAATAATGGCCTGGTAAAAGACGTATTTCATACCCGCCATATGCGCAATCTGGCCGGTAATGTAGGCATCGCCCATGTGCGTTATCCTACCGCTGGTTCCTCCAGTGCGGCAGAAGCACAACCGTTTTATGTGAACTCTCCATTTGGTATCGTGCTTGGCCACAATGGCAACCTGACCAATTCTGAGCAACTGAAGTCTGAAATGTTCAGGCAAGATCTGCGTCATATCAACACCAGTTCAGACTCAGAAGTATTGCTCAACGTGTTGGCACACGAAATTGAAGCCACTTCGAAAAGTGCTTTGCTGAACAGCGATATGGTATTTGATGCCGTTGCCGGTGTGCACAGACGTTGCAAAGGCGCCTATGCCGTGGTCGCCATGATTGCCAACTTCGGTCTGCTGGCTTTCCGTGACCCGCACGGCATACGCCCATTGGTGATCGGCAAACAGGAAACCAGCAAGGGAGTCGAGTACATCGTGGCTTCTGAAAGCGTTGCCCTCGATGTACTGGGCTTTAAGTTGCTGCGCGATGTTGAGCCTGGAGAAGCCGTGTTTATTGATATGGATGGCAACTTGTTCAGCCGTCAGTGCGCCACGAATCCTAAACTGACCTCCTGTATTTTTGAATATGTATACCTGGCGCGTCCTGACTCTGTCATTGATGGCGTGTCTGTGTACCAGACCCGCCTGGATATGGGTACTTTGCTGGGTGAAAAAATCAAGCGCGAATGGGCAGATAAACAAATCGACGTGGTGATCCCTATCCCGGATACCAGCCGCCCAAGTGCTTTGCAATTAGGCATTTCACTAGGCCTGGATTACCGTGAAGGCTTTATCAAAAACCGCTATATCGGCCGTACCTTCATTATGCCTGGCCAGGCATTGCGTAAAAAATCTGTACGCCAGAAACTCAACCCTATCGGTATTGAGTTCAAAGGTAAAAACGTCTTACTGGTCGATGACTCAATAGTGCGTGGCACCACCTCACAACAGATCGTGCAAATGGCACGTGATGCAGGCGCCAATAAAGTCTACTTCGCTTCTGCCGCGCCACCGGTGCGTTACCCGAATGTGTACGGTATCGATATGCCTAGCCGTGATGAATTGCTGGCAACCAACCGGACTGACGAAGAAATCTGTGCTGAAATCGGCGCCGATGCGTTGATTTATCAGGACCTAGACGCATTGAGAGAAAGCATCACCAAATCGAACCCGCATCTGACTGAGTTCGATTGCAGCTGTTTTGATGGTAAATATGTCACCGGCGATGTGGATGCCGCTTACCTGAACCGTATTGAGGCAGCACGTAGCGATTTCAACAAGAAACAGCCACCGCCAAACTCAACCACCCAGCTGGATTTAAATTTGTTATCGACCGATTTGGTGGGCGTGGAGTAAGCCTTGACAGGCGCCTGCAAAAGGCGTTTAATGAAATTGCGCTGATTTGAGTGGCGAACTTTAACCGAAGCCGAACTCAGCTTGCGAGCGCATTATAAATCCTGCTAAAGCGAGAGCCCAAAGACCCGTTTTAGCGCAATGCTAAAGCGGGTTTTTTATTGTCTTTAGTTTTTATTGAAAGATTCAAGATAGTTGGAAGATTAAGATATATGAACGATGAATACCATTTGGAAACACTGGCAGTACGCGCAGGCTCATTGACAACTGAGTTTGGTGAAAACTCTGAAGCCCTGTTCCTGAACTCCAGTTTCCGCTTTAAGAATGCAGCACAGGCAGCTGCCAGATTCGGCGGGACTGAGCCCGGCAATATTTACTCCCGCTTCACTAACCCAACCGTGACCATGTTCCAGGATAAACTGGCCGCCCTGGAAGGCGCAGAGCAATGCGTGGCGACTGCCAGCGGCATGGCTGCTATCCTGGCCTGCATCATGGGGATTTGCAGCGCTGGTGACCATGTGGTTGCATCCCGCAGTGTGTTTGGCACCACGGTACAACTGTTTTCCAACATCCTCAAACGTTGGGGACTGGAAGTAACGCTGGTATCACTGACCGATGTTGAAGCATGGAAAGCCGCTGCCAAACCGAATACCAAATTGTTTTTTGCCGAAACGCCTTCCAACCCGTTGACCGAAGTTGGCGATATCGCCAGACTGGCGGAGGAGGCGCACGCTGCAGGCGCCTATCTGGCGATTGATAATTGCTTCTGCACCCCGGCATTGCAACAACCGTTAAAACTGGGCGCAGATATTGTGATCCACTCGGCGACTAAATACATCGATGGCCAGGGCAGGGTGCTGGGTGGCGCGGTTTTGGGTAACAAGACACTGATGGAGCCGGTTTATGGCTTTTTGCGCACGGCTGGTGTCACCATGAGTGCTTTCAATGCCTGGGTGTTCGTCAAAGGCATGGAAACCCTGCAGATACGTATGGAAGCACACGCATTACGTGCGCTGGCAATCGCGCAATGGCTGGAGCAACAGCCGCGCGTGGCACGTGTGTATTACCCTGGTTTGCCGTCGCACCCGCAATATGCGTTGGCGCAAAAGCAGCAAAGGTTGGGTGGCGGTATCGTCACCTTTGAAGTCAAGCCGCGGGCTGGGCAAAGTGAGCAGGAAGCCGCCTGGGAATTGATAGATGCGACAAAGCTGATTTCGATTACCGCCAATCTGGGCGATGCAAAATCGACCATCACGCACCCGGCCACGACGACGCATAGCCGCGTCACGGCGGAAGCGCGTGCAGAAGCTGGCATCAGGGATAACCTGGTGCGTATTGCGGTAGGGTTGGAGCATGTAGAAGATTTAAAAGCCGATTTGAAATTGCTGGCCCAGGCTTAATCTCGTTTCAAAAATAGCGGTTTATCGTACTGCCGTCAGTGGGCATTGCGATAAACCGTTTTCATTTATGCACAGTTTTACATCACGTCACCGCTGCGTTTCAAAAGCCGGAGATTCCAATTCTTCTTTCTCGTAGTCCTTTTCTTGCCCGCAGGCACAATCTGGGCCATTTTAGCCGTGTTTAAACCAGCCAGAGCCAGCTAAATATGCTAAAATCGCGAGATAACTTTTAACTATAAAATGGGTCAAGAATGAGTCAGTCTCCCGATCAGTTTGCTAAAGAAACCCTGCCTATCAGTCTCGAAGACGAGATGCGCCGCAGTTATCTTGATTACGCCATGAGCGTGATTGTTGGTCGTGCTTTACCAGATGTGCGTGATGGCCTCAAACCAGTACATAGGCGTGTGCTGTTCGCCATGCACGAGCTGTCCAATGACTATAACAAGCCATACAAGAAGTCTGCGCGTATTGTCGGTGACGTGATCGGTAAGTACCACCCGCACGGTGATACGGCGGTATATGACACGATAGTGCGTATGGCGCAGCATTTCTCCCTGCGTTATATGCTGGTCGATGGCCAGGGTAACTTCGGTTCGGTGGATGGCGATAACGCAGCGGCGATGCGGTATACGGAAATCCGTATGTCCAAAATCGCACACGAACTGCTGGCGGATATCGAGAAAGAAACCGTCGATTTTGGCCCTAACTATGACGGCAGCGAGCAAGAACCGCTGATCATGCCTACCCGTATCCCTAACCTGCTGATCAACGGCAGCTCGGGAATCGCTGTGGGTATGGCGACCAACATTCCACCGCACAACCTGAATGAAGTGCTGGACGGCTGTTTTGCCTTGCTGAAAAACCCTGAAATCAGTATTGATGAACTGATTGAGTATATTCCGGCACCTGATTTCCCAACTGCGGGCATTATTTACGGCACAGTCGGCGTCAAAGAGGGTTACCGCACTGGCCGTGGCCGTGTGGTCATGCGTGGCCGTACCCACTTTGAAGACCTGGATAAAGGCGGTCGCCAGTCAATTATCATTGATGAACTGCCATATCAGGTCAACAAGAAAACCCTGATCGAGAAGATCGCCGAGCTGGTGAACGAGAAGAAGATCGAAGGTATTTCTGACCTGCGCGATGAGTCGGATAAGTCCGGCATGCGCGTGGTGATCGAGCTGAAACGCGGCGAAGTGCCTGAAGTCATTCTCAACAACCTGTACAAGCAAACCCAGTTACAAGATACGTTCGGCATGAACATGGTCGCGCTGATGGACGGCCAGCCACGCCTGCTTAACCTGAAGCAGATGCTGGAAGCCTTCCTGCGCCATCGCCGTGAAGTGGTGACGCGCCGCACCGTGTTTGAACTGCGTAAAGCGCGTGACCGTGGCCATGTGCTGGAAGGCCTGGCTGTTGCGTTAGCCAATGTGGATGAGATGATTGCCATCATCAAGGCTGCGCCAACGCCTCCGGAAGCGAAAAAAGAATTGATGGCCCGTGACTGGCATTCCACCGTGGTGGAAGAAATGCTTCAACGCGCAGCCATGGAAGCATCACGCCCAGAAGGCTTGTCGGTAGACTTTGGCCTGACGCCAAATGGCTACCGCTTGTCAGATGTGCAGGCACAGGAAATCCTGCAGATGCGTCTGCAACGCCTGACTGGCCTGGAACAAGACAAGATCGTCACCGAATACAAAGAAGTGATGGATATCATCGCCGATTTGCTGGACATCCTGGCCAAGCCTGAGCGTGTCACAGCCATTATTGTCGAAGAGCTGAACGAGATCCAGAAACAGTTTGGCGACAAACGTCGTTCCGAGATCGAACACAACACGCAAGACCTGTCGCTGGAAGACCTGATCACGCCGCAAGATGTGGTGGTGACCTTGTCGCACACTGGCTATGTGAAATCACAGCCTTTGGATGAATACCGCGCCCAGCGCCGTGGTGGCCGTGGCAAGCAGGCGGCAGCGACTAAAGAAGATGACTTTATCGACAAGATGTTTGTAGCGAACACGCATGACTACATCTTGTGCTTCAGCAGCCGTGGCCGTGTCTACTGGCTCAAAGTCTATGAAGTACCGCAAGGCAGCCGTGTCAGCCGTGGCAAACCGATCGTGAACCTGTTCCCGTTGGAAGAGGGCGAGAAGATCAACGCCATTCTGCCGGTGAAAGAGTTCGACGAGAACCATTATGTATTCATGGCGACGTCTATGGGTACGGTGAAGAAAACAGCCTTGACCGAATTCTCCAATCCACGTAAATCCGGCATTATCGCGATCAACCTCGATGATAACGATTACCTGATCGGTGCCGAAGTGACCAATGGCAAGAATGACATTGTGCTGGTATCCAATGGTGGTAAAGCGGTCTGGTTCACCGAGGATGATGTGCGTCCTATGGGTCGTGCAACCCGTGGCGTACGTGGCATGAAACTGGCGGCTAAACAACGCGTGCTTTCCTTGCTGATTGCTGAGAATGACCAGCAATCTGTCCTGGTGGCTACTGAAAACGGTTATGGTAAACGCACGGTACTGTCAGAGTTCCGTCACTCCGGCCGCGGTACGCAGGGTGTGAAAGCTATTGCCATCAGCGAACGTAATGGCCTGGCTGTTGCGGCAAGACTGGTGACGGCTGATGATGAGATCATGCTGATCACCACTGGTGGTGTATTGATCCGTACCCGCGTGAAAGAGATCCGCGATATGGGGCGTGCGGCACAAGGTGTGACGCTGATTAACCTGGGTGAAGGCGAGAAACTTTCCGGTTTAGAGAAGATTGTAGAAACCGACGAAGTTGAAGGCGAAGAAGACGGAAACGAAGAGTAACCAGATCCAAGAGTAACTAGAATTATGACGAAGATTTTTAATTTTTCTGCAGGCCCGGCAGTATTGCCGAAACCCGTTCTGGAGCGCGCACAAGCTGAAATGCTGGATTGGCATGGCAGTGGCATGAGTGTGATGGAAATGTCACACCGCGGCAAAGAGTTCACCAGCATCCTGGAAAAAACAGAAGCGGATTTACACCAGTTGCTGGCGATTCCGGCTAATTATAAAGTGCTGTTTTTGCAGGGCGGTGCGATTGCTGAAAACGCCATCATTCCCATGAATTTGCTCAATGGCAAATCGGCAGACTACGTAGTCACCGGTTCCTGGAGCAAGCGCAGTGTCAAGGATGCAAAAGCCTACGGCCAGATCAATATCGCGGCCTCGGCTGAGGCAGATGGTTTCACGCATGTGCCCGCATTTGCTGACTGGCAGCTAAATCGTGATGCAGCCTATGTGCATTATTGCACCAATGAAACCATCAACGGTGTCGAGTTTCTCGATGTGCCTGATACGCACGGGGTGCCTATTGTGGCGGATATGTCTTCGCATATCCTTTCACGCCCGATTGATGTTTCAAAATATGGTGTGATTTATGGCGGCGCACAAAAAAATATCGGCCCTGCCGGTTTGTGCCTGGTGATTGTGCGTGAAGACTTGCTGGAACAGGCTTCGCCGCTCACGCCAGCGGTGTTCCACTGGAAAACGCAGGCAGAAAACCAGAGCATGATCAATACGCCACCTACCTACAGCATTTACATTGCCGGGCTGGTATTTGAATGGTTGCTAGCACAAGGCGGGGTAGAGGCGATTGAGAAAATCAATATCGCCAAGGCCAAGCTGTTGTACGACTACGTAGATCAAACCGAGTTTTACTATAATCCTATACAACCAGCATACCGTTCACGCATGAATATTCCATTCCGTTTGCGTGATGAGAACCTGAATGATGCATTCCTCAAAGAGGCTGGCGCACGTGGATTATTGCAATTGAAAGGCCACCGTTCAGTCGGTGGTATGCGTGCCAGTATTTATAATGCCATGCCGATTGAAGGCGTTCAGGCATTAGTGGCTTTCATGCAGGAATTCGAAAAGAATAATTCTTAATTAACATTAAGTATAAGTTTTAAATGTCTGATTTATTAAAACAATTTAGAGATAAGATTGACGCCATCGATGCGCAGGTATTGGCATTGGTGAATGAGCGCGCCAAGCTGGCACGCGAAATCGGCCATTTAAAAAATGATGGTGTCATCTACCGCCCTGAGCGTGAGGCGCAAATCATCCGTCGCCTGCAGACTGAGAATGACGGGCCATTGTCTCCGGAAGCGGTGAGCCATATTTTCCGTGCCGTGATGTCAAATTGCCGTGCACTGGAAAAAGAGCTGTCGATCGCTTTTTTAGGCCCATTAGGCACTTATAGCGAAGAGGCGGCTTTAAAGCAATTTGGTGAAGGGCGCCAGGCGGTAGTCTGTGCCAGCATAGATGAAGTATTCCGCACGGTGGAAGCAGGCCAGGCGGATTACGGCATTGTGCCGGTTGAAAACTCGACCGAGGGTGCTGTTGGCATTACCCTGGATTTGTTGCTGGCGAGTGCTTTGCAGGTCGTCGGTGAAGTGACCTTACCAGTACACCACTGCTTATTGTCTGCGCAAGAGGATATCTCACAGATATCACACGTATTCGGGCATGCGCAGTCACTGTCGCAATGCCATGAGTGGCTGAATAAAATCTTGCCTAATGTTGAGCGTGAGGCGGTAGTGAGTAATGCCCGTGCCGCGCAGATGATCCATGAACTGGTGGCCAGCCAGGGTACTTTTGCGGCAGCGATCGCCAGCAAACGCGCTGCGGAATTATTCGACTTACATATCCTTGCTGAAAATATCGAGGATGACCCCAAAAACACCACACGCTTTTTGGTGCTGGGTAGTCACGGCGTTGCGCCGTCAGGGCAAGACAAAACTTCATTGGTCATGAGCGCCCACAATAAGCCGGGCGCAGTGTTGCAGCTACTTGAGCCACTGTCACGCCATGGTGTCAGTATGACTAAACTGGAATCCCGGCCTTCGCGTCAAAATTTGTGGAACTACGTATTTTTTGTCGATATTGAAGGGCATCAGCAAGCGCCTAATGTGCAAGCCGCACTCAAGGAACTGGCTGACCGCTCCACCTTTCTTAAAGTGTTGGGTTCTTACCCAACCGCCATTATTTAACTATTCAATATTTAACTGGCCAAACTATGTCTGATGCATCACGCCTGTCTGAGTTGTCACAATTAGCCCCTGCGAATATCCGCGCCATCGCGCCTTATCAGGGTGGCAAGCCTATTAGCGAGCTGGCCCGTGAAATGGGCCTGAACGAAGCCGATATCGTCAAACTGGCTTCCAATGAGAACCCTTTGGGCATGAGCCCGAAAGCGCAAATGGCGCTGGAAGAGGCCATTTATGAAATCGCGCGCTATCCGGATGGCAACAGTTTTGCCTTGCGCGACGCTGTCAGTCATAAATATGCGGTGAAGCCAGCGCAGATTGTGTTTGGCAATGGATCTAACGACATTCTGGAGTTGGCCGCGCGTGCTTTTCTGACAGCAGGCGACGAAGTGATCTATTCGCAGCACGCGTTTGCCGTCTACCCGTTAGTCACGCAGGCTGCTGGTGCTACTGGTGTGGTGGTCCCTGCGATTGCGTATGGGCATGATTTGGCTGGCTTTTTAAAAGCCATTACGCCCAAAACCAAACTGATTTTTGTGGCTAACCCGAATAACCCAACCGGCACGCTGATAGCCAAAGCCGAATTGAAAGCCTTTTTACAAAAAGTGCCCAGTCATATCGTGGTCGTGCTCGATGAGGCATATGATGAGTATTTGTCGGTCGCGGATAAATCAGAAGCCATCAGCTGGCTGGCTGAGTTTGATCACCTGATTATTTCGCGTACCTTCTCCAAGGCTTACGGTCTGGCCGGGTTGCGCGTAGGGTTTGGCCTGATGCATACTGCATTGGCCGACTTGATGAATCGTGTACGCCAGCCTTTTAACGTCAATAGCCTGGCGCAAGTGGCGGCCACGGTGTCGTTGCACGATGAGGATTTCGTGTCACGCAGCTATGCTGCGAACCAGGCTGGCATGACGCAAATCACGCAAGGGTTAACCAAGCTGGGGCTTAGCTTTATTCCCTCGTTTGGCAACTTTGTCAGCTTTAAAGTGACCAATGCTAGCGCTGTGAATCAGGCTTTGTTGAAGCAGGGCGTGATTGTACGGCCGGTAGCCAATTATGAAATGCCGGATTACCTGCGTGTGAGTATCGGCTTGTTTAGTGAAAACGCACGTTTTCTCGAAGTGCTGGAACAGATTTTAAAGTCATGAATGCATACGAAAAACTAGCTACCGACGACGTTCGGGTGCTTGAAATCAAACCACTGGTCAAGCCAGCGGAGCTCTTGTCACGCCTGCAGGAAAGCACTGCCAGCACCCAGAATATCCTGAAAACACGCACAGCGATTCATCATATCCTGCATCAGGGCGATGACCGCCTGGTCGTCATCGTCGGCCCGTGCTCTATCCATGATACCGAGGCTGGCCTGGAATACGCAAAGCGGCTGGTAGAAGTGCGTAATCGTTTGGGCAATGAACTGCTAATTGTGATGCGCGTTTATTTTGAAAAACCGCGTACGACTGTGGGCTGGAAAGGGCTGATCAATGACCCGCACCTGGATGGCACTTACGATATCAACGCAGGCCTGGAAAAGGCGCGCCGCTTTTTGCTGGAAGTGAACGAAATCGGCATGCCGGCAGCGACTGAGTTCCTGGATGTGGTCTCACCCCAATACACTGCGGACCTGGTCAGCTGGGGCGCCATCGGCGCACGCACGACTGAATCACAGATTCATCGCGAACTGGCTTCAGGCTTATCTTGCCCGGTCGGTTTCAAAAATGGCACTGATGGTGGCGCCAAGGTCGCCATTGATGCGATTAAAACCGCTGCCAGCCCGCACCACTTCTTGTCAGTGACTAAAGAAGGTGAGTCTGGCATTTTTGCGACCAAGGGTAATGAAGACTGCCACGTGATCCTGCGCGGCGGTAAATTGCCTAACTATGATGCACAAAGCATCTCTGAAGTGTGCAATCAGCTGGCCGATGCCGGTTTGGCGCCAGTATTAATGGTGGATTGCAGTCATGGCAATAGCCAGAAACTGTATAAAAACCAGATGGCAGTGGTTGCGGATGTCTCCGGGCAGATCGCCAATGGCGATAGCCGGATTATCGGCGTGATGCTGGAATCGCACCTCAACGAAGGTCGCCAGGACCACACACCAGGCTGCACACTTAACTACGGGCAGTCTATTACGGATGCCTGTCTGGGTTGGGAAGACTCAGTGACAGTGCTTGAAGCATTAGCTGCCGCCGTCAAAGCACGCCGCGACAAGCTGGCCGAGCAGGAATAACAAGCTTTAAGTCATACATCAACCGCACAGAAGTTTGTGCGGTTTTTTTGTTTTTATAGCGGCCAGAACACCGGGCTCATGAAAATCATGAGCAGGGAATCATTGTCAGTAGCAGGGTGTTCTTGCAACCCATGCGTATGATGCCAGTCATACCAGTAAGGCAGTGGCGATGTAGCAAGTAAGCACATTTGACCACGCCAGTGTTACCTGAAGAGTTCTCAACGACGATCAGGTAATTATTGTATGATGACCTGCAAGGTCTATAACCATTAAAACAAGAAGCGATTATGTATATACACGTGTTGGGTGCTGGTGCTGGCGGGGGGTTCCCGCAATGGAACTGTAACTGTGAGAATTGTGATGGTTTGCGTAAAGGCACGATCAAGGCCACACGTCGCACACAGTCTTCTATTTGTGTCTCTAGCAATGGCGTTGATTGGGTCTTATTCAATACCTCGCCAGATATTCTGCAGCAAATCCAGGAATTCCCGCCCCTGCAACCTGGCCGTGCCATCCGCGATAGCGGTATTCAGGCCATTATTTTAATAGATGCCCAGATTGACCATACCACCGGCTTGTTCATGCTGCGTGAAGGCCAGGTAAAACGTGAAATCTACTGTACCAAAATGGTCTATGAAGACCTCACTAGTGGTAACCAGATCCTGAATATCCTTGGCCATTACTGCGGTGTTAACCATCACGAAATCGAGATTGATGGCGATGATGTCAGTCATGCCAATCACTTTGAAATCCCAGGTGTGCCTGACCTGCGCTTTACCGCAGTTGCACTCAAGAGTGCCGCGCCACCATATTCCCCCCACCGTAATGACCCACACCCAGGCGATACCATAGGCGTATTGATTGAACAGATCTCAACCGGTAAAAAATGCTGGTACTCGCCAGGCCTGGCTGAAATAGAACCGCACTTGCCACCATTGATGAATCAGGCGGATTGCATCATGGTTGATGGCACCTTCTGGACTAATACCGAAATGCTGGATATGGGGCTAATGACCAAAACTGCCCGCAGTATCGGCCATAACCCGCAATCAGGGCCTGGCGGCATGATAGAAGAACTGGATAAATTCGGTACGCTTAAGCCAGTGCGTAAGGTACTGATTCATATCAACAATACCAACCCGATTTTAAGGGAAGATTCCGCCGAGCGCGCGATACTTGACGATCACAAGATCGAAGTCGCGTATGACGGTATGGATATCATTCTTTAGGAGAACAACATGAACGCAGTGACGCAGGCGCAGTTGCCATGGACACGTGAAGAGTTTGAAGCAAAGCTACGTGAAAAAGGGCAGGGCTACCATATCTATCATCCATTCCATGTGATGATGTATGAGGGCAAACTGACCAAAGAACAATTGCAATGCTGGGTGGCCAACCGTTTTTACTACCAGATTGCCATCCCGATGAAGGATGCGGCGATTTTATCCAATTGCCCGGACAAAGAAGTACGCAAGCAGTGGATAGTGCGCATTACCGACCATGACGGTGTTGATGACCAGATCGGTGGTATTGAAGCATGGATCAAGCTGGGCGAAGCAGTAGGCCTGTCGCGTGAACAAGTGACCAGCCTTGAACTGGTGTCGCCAGGCGTGCGTTTTGCGGTGGATGCCTACGTCAATTTTGCCAAGCAGCGCCCGTGGCAGGAAAGTGTCTGTTCCAGCCTGACCGAGCTGTTTGCACCGCACATTCACCAGCAACGCATCAGCTCCTGGCCAAGCATGTACCCCTGGGTGAAAGAAGAAGGCCTGATGTATTTTAAAAAACGCCTGACAGAAGCCCGCCGTGATGTAGAGCAGGGCTTAAGCGTGACTCTGGATTACTTTAGTACCTCGCGTGAAATGCAGTTGAAAGCACTGGACATCCTGCAATTCAAGCTCAATGTGTTGTGGGTGGTTGCGGATTCAATCATGCTGGCTTCGACCGAGATTAAAACCGAAGGGCGTGATTATTTACGCCAGCCAGTGATCAAGATTGAAGGCTGATTTTAATCCCAAGATTTGAAAGTTTAATGATGGAAAACAATATTCAGCACGCCGATATCTATGCAATCGCTTTTCACCATCGGTTTCAGTGGGAAGAAGCGCAACAGAGCTACGTCATCCTGTTTCCCGAAGGCATGGTGAAATTGCATGGCGGGGCAGGCGAGATTTTAAAGCGCGTTGATGGCAAGGCGACTGTGGGTGATATCGTCGTCGAGTTGAAAACTGCTTTTCCGGATGCAGAAGGTATTGAAGCCGATATTCTCGGCATGTTTGACCTGGCTGTAGGCAAAGCCTGGTTACGCAAGGTGAATTAATCCGTAAGGAGCGCATCATGGCACAATTAAATAATGGCGTGGCAGCAAATGTGACACAGAAACAACCACTATGGTTGTTGGCAGAAGTGACTTACCGTTGCCCGCTGCACTGTGCTTTTTGTTACAACCCGACTGATTATGACAAACACACCAAAAATGAGTTAAGCACCGAGCAATGGATCAATGCCCTGCGCGATGCACGCAAAATGGGTGCGATCCAGTTAGGCATTTCTGGTGGTGAGCCCTTGTTGCGAGATGATATCGAAGAGATTGTGGCCGAGGCGCACAAGCTTGGTTACTACAGCAACCTGATCACTTCCGGTGTCGGCCTGACTGAAAAACGCATACAGGCGTTTAAAGAAGGCGGCCTGGATCATATTCAGCTTTCCATGCATGATGTGACTGAGGATATCAGTAACTTTATTACCGATACGCGTACTTTCGAGTTGAAGAAAAAAGTGGCCGCCATGATTAAAGCGCATGGCTACCCCATGGTGCTGAATGTGGTGATACACCGCTACAATATCGACCAGGTCGGCAAAATCCTGGATATGGCAGAAGCACTGGGCGCCGACTATGTTGAACTGGCCAATACCCAGTACTACGGCTGGAGCCTGGTCAATCGTGACCAGTTGATGCCTACCCGTGAACAATTAAACAACGCTGAAGCGGCGACCAATGCTTTCAGGGAACGTGTAGGCAACAAAATGAAAGTGTTTTTTGTGGTGCCGGATTATTTTGCCGATCGCCCGAAAAAATGCATGAATGGCTGGGGTGAAGTTTTCATGATCGTCACTGCTAATGGTGATGTATTGCCTTGCCACTCTGCGCGTGTATTACCCGGCATGACTTTCCCTAACGTGCGTGAAAATGGCCTGGAATGGGCCTGGAAAGAATCACCAGCGTTTACAAAATATCGGGGCAAGGACTGGATGAAAGAACCTTGCCGTAGCTGTGATGAGCAGGATAATGACCTGGGCGGCTGCCGTTGCCAGTCCTATATACTCAGCGGCGATGCCGAGATGGCCGATCCGGTCTGTACCAAGTCACCTAATCGCCATTTGATTGATGAGGCGTTACTGAGCTCACAAAACCCCTTAGTGCGTGAGCAACCGATTATTTTCCGCACCGATAAAAACTCCAAAAAATATGTGGCAGGCGATAAAGAAAGAGTCGAGCAATTTCACGCCTTGCCCTGACCGTATCAGGCATATGCTTTATAATCAGCGGGCGCATTTTGCGCCTGTTGTTTTTTCATGCGTGATTTCATCGCCTGTGATTGTTCCTGATCTATTTTAAATAGATCCTTTCTGAAAGAATCTGAGTGCAGCATTCGGTATTACTGGTCTATGTTTTAGCAGCGCTGGCTGCGTTGGCGCCTTTCGCGATAGATACTTATCTGCCTGCCTTCCATGTCATGGCCGATTCATTGCAAGCCGACCCACTCTCCATACAACAGAGCCTGACTTTCTACCTGCTGCCATATGCGGTGATGACCTTGTGTCACGGCGCGGTCTCAGACGCTGTGGGCCGTATCACGACTATTAAATGGGGGCTGGCTATTTTTATCCTCGCCAGTATAGGTTGTGCTTTTGCCCCCAATGTAGAAACACTATGGTTATTCCGCGCCTTGCAGGGCATGAGTGGCGGGGCAGGGAATACCGTTGCCCGCGCCATGGTGCGCGATTTATTTGATGGTCCGCAAGCGCAGCGCGTGATGGCCACCATGCAAATGCTGTTCGGTATTGCACCGGCCATTGCGCCTATCCTGGGCGGCGTATTGCTAGGCATACACTGGCAAGCCATTTTCATTTTTCTGGCCTTGTATGCAGCCGTGACATTATGGTCGGCATTGCGCTACTTGCCCGAAACCATGCCTGCCGCACACAGAGTGCGCTTCTCGGTACGCAACATCACACAGACTTATGGAAAGATGCTGGGTAACCGTCAGTTTCTTATCCTGACTGCCTGCGTCGGCCTGAATTTCTCCGCTTTTTTCATCTATGTACTGGCCAGCCCGGTGTTCCTGGTCGAGCATTTACATTTGACCAGCCAGCAATTCGGTTTTTTATTTATTCCAACCGTGGCAGGCATGATGTCCGGGTCCTGGCTTGCCAGACACACAGCCGGTAAGTTTTCTCCAGCTCGCACCATACGCTGGGCATTTGCCTGGATGGTGCTGGTGGCTATCCTCAATGTGGTGATACAAATGATTTATGCCGGTGAACCCCTCTGGTGGATGGCGATATTACCGATTGCTTTATTCAATGTGGGCATGGCCACGGTCGTGCCTATACTCTCTATCGCCGCGCTGGACTTTTACCCGAAATCACGCGGTACGGCAGCCTCGGCCCAGGCGTTTATACAAATGGTGTGCTCTACAGTGAGCTCAGCGATCATCGTGCCTCTGGTATGGCATTCAACCCTCAGCATGTCGGTAGCCATGCTGGGCATGACGCTGGTCAGTACGCTGCTCATGCTCATGATTCACCGCCGCTTTAAACCTGCCTGAGTATAAGTGCCATGCACTCAAACTGTGCAAATGTCGGGCCTTTCTGGATTTAATCGCGTATTTGAAATCCCAGCTGTTCCTTTAAGATAGTTGTGTAAATAACTGTTCAAACAACAGTATCAACTAGAAAAGCAGATGGGAGCATCAATGGAAGTATCCAGAGAAGAAGAAGCACAAAAAGCCTACGTTAAACTGCTTACCGGTCAGGGTGTGAGCCAGCGCATGTTAATCCAGCGTGAATTCACCATCATTCGCCTGAGTGCGTTTTTAAAAGATATTCCATGTGCGGGGAGTGAATACCGCCAGGCGGTGGATCGCTTTATCGCCAGCATTGATACTGCTGAAATCCCTATGGTATTGCCGGTAGTGCGTGAGTTCTTCTCATTCTGGATGCGCGATATCAAAGCCATTGCCGCCATGAGCCAGGCCAAGGTATTTAACGGCAATGCGCCTATGGTGACCACCACACAGGACGAACTGTTCAAGCATTGGTATGACCTGGACAAGACTATGATGTCAACGGCTGAAAAAATCGTGATGGAAGCTTTCCTGAGCGCTTCAGAAACTAAAGGTCTTGACCCTGCTGCATTCAAAGAGCGCATGCGCATGGCGAAGTGTCTGTTAGTGTCGCTGCGCCAGGTGCCGCACAAACAATCACATAGCTACCGTCAAACGGTGGATAGAAACCTGCCATTGTTTAATGCACTAGGCACACAACATGCATTTTTAAGTGTAGCACGTGAGTTTTATTATTTCTGGCGTGGGGATATGTTGAAACCACAGCAGTTGCAGGCGCAGGTTAAACCACAGGTCAAAACGCGCGCTTTGGCGATGGCTGCCTAAACAGCAAGTCTGCGTCCTCTCTGAGGGCTTACAGGAAAAAAACCGCCAGCCTTAGCGCTGGCGAATTTTTTGCAGGATCAGCGCAGAAAGCTCTTCGATAGAGCGGCTGGTTGAGTCAGCCCAGGTGATGCCATAACGCCGCATCATGTCTTCTGCTTTTTCGATTTCCTTGCGGCAGTTGTCCAGTGAAGCATAGAAGCTGTCCGGACGGCGCTCACTACGCACTGAATGCAAGCGTTCCGGCTTAATGGTCAGGCCAAAAATCTTATCAATGTTTTTTTCAACAGCTGCCGGAAACGCGCCGCGCTCAAAATCTTCCGGAATCAATGGGTAGTTGGCCGCTTTGATGCCGAACTGCATTGCCAGGTAGATGCTCGTTGGCGTCTTGCCACAGCGCGAAACACCGATCAGGATCACTTCAGCTTCATCGAGGCCGGTATTCGTCATGCCGTCATCATGGTTAAGCGTGAAATTAATCGCTTCCATACGCTCATGGTAGCTGTTGCCCATAGAACTATAAGCAATACTGGCGCCTGTGAGCGGCTCCTGGTTGAGCTCAGAACCCAGCGGGTAGATAAATCGGTGGAACAGGTCAATAAAGTAGGCATTGGCCTGCTTCAGGCGATTGCGATGTTCGCCATTACCTACCGACATGATCACAATCGGGCGGATGCCGTCCTGGTCTGCGACTTTCTGGATATGCTCGAAACCAGCTTGCACCTTTTCATCATTATCGGTGAAGGGCAGGCGGGTAGTGGTGAATTTGGTGTTCGGAAAATGTTCCAGCAGCTTGCTCAAGGCACCCGCAGTAATCCCCGTACCATCAGAAATAATAAAAACAGAACGGTGATTCATGCGATTGCCTTGAGTGAAAGAGCTTTAAAAAATTACTTCTTGGTCAGACGCTGCCAGGTTGCAACCACAGTATCCGGATTCAGCGAAACCGACTGGATACCTTCTGCAACCAGCCATTCAGCAAAGTCTTCATGGTCAGAAGGGCCCTGACCGCAGATACCCACATATTTACCTAAACGGTTACAAGTGCTGATCGCCATTTTCAGCAATACTTTGACTGCGTCATTACGCTCATCAAAACCATCTGCCAGAATGCCGGAGTCGCGGTCCATGCCTAATGTCAGCTGTGTCAGGTCATTCGAACCAATAGAGAAGCCGTCGAAGTATTCCAGGAATTGCTCAGCCAGCAAGGCATTGGATGGAATCTCGCACATCATGATCAGGCGCAGGCCGTTTTCACCACGTTTGAGGCCGTTTGCTGCCATGATTTCTGTCACGGCTTTGGCTTCATCCAGGGTACGCACAAACGGGATCATCAACTCAACGTTGACCAGGCCCAGTTCATCACGGACTTTTTTCATGGCCTGGCATTCCATGGCAAAACACTCTTTAAAGTCTTCTGCCATATAGCGCGCTGCGCCACGGAAACCAATCATCGGGTTTTCTTCATCCGGTTCATAGATATCGCCACCAACCAGTTTTTTGTACTCGTTAGACTTAAAGTCTGAAGTACGCACGATCACTGGTTTTGGGTAGAAAGCAGCGGCAATTGTTGCCACGCCTTCAGCTACTTTATCAATGTAGAACTGTTTAGGGCTGGCATAGCCACGCGCACGGTTATGAATCGTGGTCTGGATAGCCTTAGGCATAGCATCGACATTCAAGATCGCTTTCGGGTGTATGCCTACCATGTTGTTAATCACAAATTCCAGACGCGCCAGGCCAACACCATCGTTAGGGGTTTGCGCAAACGTAAACGCCATGTCAGGGTTGCCAACGTTCATCATGATTTTGCATGGCGGTTTGGAGAGTGCAGAGTTGGATTGTGTAGATACTTCAAAATCCAGGGCGCCGTGGTATACAAAACCGGTTTCGCCTTCAGCACATGAAACCGTCACGATCTCACCATCACGCAGCAGATCGGTCGCATTGACTGAACCCACAATCGCCGGGATGCCTAATTCACGCGCAATGATCGCTGCGTGACAGGTACGGCCGCCACGGTTAGTCACCAGGGCACTGGCGCGCTTCATCACCGGCTCCCAGTTAGGGTCCGTCATGTCGGCAACCAGCACATCACCAGGTTGTACTTCATGCATATCGGCCGGATCCAGCACGATACGCACAGGGCCAACGCCCACTTTTTGTGTCACGGCACGACCGGCAACCACTGGCACTGAAGAATGTTTCTGCAGTTTGTATGTCTCGGTGACGTTTTTAGCGGCTTCCTGAGATTTAACAGTCTCAGGGCGTGCTTGCAGGATGTACAGTTTGTTGTCCAAACCGTTTTTACCCCATTCGATATCCATTGGGCAGCCATAATGCTGTTCAATGGTGATGGCGTAGCCCGCCAGTTCCAGGATATCCGCATCATCCAGTGAATAGCGATTGGATTCTGCGGCATCTACAGGCACTGTATGCGTAGATTTACCAGCCTGGGTCGCATCAGAGAAGATCATTTTGATCAGTTTGGAACCCATGGTGCGGCGCACAATCGCAGGCTTGCCTTTAGCCAGTAATGGTTTGTGTACATAGAATTCGTCAGGGTTGACGGCGCCTTGCACCACTGTTTCACCCAAGCCATAAGAAGCCGTAATAAAGGCAACATCTTTATGGCCGGATTCGGTATCAATGGTAAACATCACACCGGCACAGCCGATATCAGAACGTACCATCTGTTGTACGCCTGCAGACAAAGCAACATCGGCATGCACAAAGCCTTTGTGCACACGATATGAAATGGCGCGGTCGTTATATAAAGAAGCAAATACTTCTTTAATCGCATGGTTGATGTTATCCAGGCCATGGATATTCAGGAAGCTTTCCTGCTGGCCGGCGAAAGAAGCATCTGGCAAGTCTTCTGCAGTAGCGGATGAGCGTACGGCGAAAGTAGTGCCTGGCGCTGATTTATCGATCAGCTTGGCATAGTTCTGGGCAATAGCGCTCTGTAAAGCGTCCGGGAACTCCGCTTCCATAATCCACTGGCGAATCTGGCTGCCACATTTGGCCAGTTCTTGCGTGTCATCAGCATTCAGTTTGTCGAGCAAGTCATTGATTTTTTTATCTAAACCGCCTTGGGATAAAAATTCACGGTATGCATCCGCGGTGGTTGCAAATCCGGTAGGTACGCGCACACCTTTGGCATTGAGCTGAGAAATCATCTCACCTAAAGAAGCGTTTTTGCCACCGACTGACGGCACATCGCTATTTCTGAGATTCTCAAATGGAATAACATGACTTACCATATAAAACCCTTAATTGTTTTAAATCAGATGAAAATCTATCGCGGGAAGCAACGGATTGAATTCGAAAGTGAGGCTTACTATTGAGCTAACCTGTTTCTGCAATTACTTTTCTCCCAGCATTATGCCAAAATCATGTTTTAATGTCACGTCAGCATCGCGCTGACATTCCATATTTTTCAGCATCATTATAATTTACCCTCATGAATGCAGTGATCTCCCCGCAACGCTTGGTCAGCGTGAAGACCCATGGTCGGTTACATCTAGGTTTTTTTGATCTAAGTGGGCAAGCCGAAAGACGTTTCGGCAGCGTGGGGGTAGCCATTGATGCATACCACACCGCACTCACCGTTTCAGCGCAACCTCAGCAAACCGCTGTCGACCCATGGGCATCGGCTATCCTGCAGCAGCATTTAAAGTCTTTGGGTTTGAATACAGCGCTTGATTTGAACATTCAGCAGGCGATTCCGCGGCACAGCGGCCTGGGCTCAGGCACGCAAATGGCACTAGCCGTGGGCGCAGGGGTGAATACCTTATTAGATCACCCCGTCAACAGCGCACAGATCGCAGCTGCCCATCAGCGTGGTGCTCGCTCCGGCATAGGCATTGCCACTTTTGATCATGGCGGGTTAGTGGTGGATGGCGGGCGTGGATCAAATACCATTGTGCCGCCTTTGTTGGCTCGTCATGCTTTCCCCGAGGCATGGCATTTTTTACTGATTGTTGACCAGAGCCATGATGGTTTGCATGGCAGTGGTGAAAAAAATGCGTTCAAACAATTGCCGCCGCTTGGCACAGCAGCCACACGCGACATCCAGCACCGGTTACTGATGCAGGGTTTGCCTGCTTTAATTGAGCAGGATTTCCAGGCGTTTACCGGGTTTGTAGGCGCGCTGCAAAATTACAATGCTGATTACTTTGCGCCTGCGCAAGGCGGCCCTTATGCCAGCCAGTCAGTTGCACGCATTCTGCAAGCTTTCCATCAGCAAGGATATCGCGGCCTGGGCCAAACCTCATGGGGACCGACCGGTTTTGTATTAATGCCATCAAAAAATGAGGCTATGCTGCACCAGGCCGCGCTGTCGCAGCAATATGCCCAGCACACACACCTTTCTTTTATTGTGACCGCTGCAGTCAACGACCCCGCACGGATTGAATGAAGTCGTATTCAACAATGGCCAGCGTATTGAATGACATATTCAGGAAAAGTTACTGTTTTTAAGGTCTGCTTTTGATTTTGAACCTATGCATGATTGTGTATATTGCTACGTGATACTATTAAGTAAATGGATTCCACAGGGGGAATAATGAAAAAAACAAGTATTATGCATTTGTTCACAGCCGCTAAAAATGCCAGCCCATTCGATGTGAATATGGCGTTTGATGCAGGCTATGAAAAAATTATTTCCTATACCGACGTCACCCTGAATGAGGTGGTCGCTTTAACCCAGGATGCGATTTTTTCGCGTAGTCCAAGCGGCCTCAAGCAGCAGGCTTTATTCTTTGGCGGTCGCGATATCCAAGTCGCCCTTGAAATGCAGAAACAGGCACGTAGCGCCATGTTTAAGCCATTTGAGTGCCATACATTCTCTGATCCTTCAGGTGCTTTCACCACTGCAGCAGCCATGCTGGCAAAAGTGGATTTTTACCTGAAAAAATCCGGTAGCGGCGTGGGCAAAGAAAAAATCGCCATTTTTGGTGCCAGTGGCACGGTTGGTTCAACCGCTGCGTTGATTGCCGCCCGCCAGGGTTCTACCGTACTGATGGTGGCGCATGCAGGCACAGACAGCATGCAAGCTTATGTCGACAAATTATCCAGCAGTTACGATGTGAAACTGCAAGTGGTGGATGGCAGTTCCGAAGATGCTAAAGTCTCTATTTTGAACGAAGCGACTGTCGCTTTATGTGCCACGCCAGCCGGTGTTCGCGTATTGGAAACCCGCCAGTTTGCCAATTCCAAATCCTTAAAAGTGGTGGCCGATGTGAATGCCGTGCCGCCTTCTGGTATTGAAGGTGTAGATACCTTTTCTAACGGAGGTTTGATTGAAGGCACGCAAGTGGCCGGCTTTGGCGCGCTTGCGATTGGTCAGCTGAAATATGTCACCCAGAATAAATTGCTGGAGCAAATGCTGCAAAGCGAATCACCCATGCACATTGATTACCATCAGGCGTATGAATACGCCTGTGCCCACGTGGAGTAATTGCATTCTTGCGCCTGGCGATCGTGTCACAAAGCGCGCGCATCTATGCACAGCTGGCGCGACGTGAAGGGTTTGAAGTATTGGCAATCGATGCCTTTGCAGATATTGATACAGTGCAAGCCGCACACCAAACATGGCAATTGCCGGCGTTGGCAGGGCGGCTAACTGCTGAAGATGCGCATATCTTATTTGAAAAACTGGATGCCTGGCAACCTGAAGTGCTGATAATAGGTTCCGGTTTTGAAGCAGATATTGCGTGCTATCAGAACCTGCATCAACGCTATGCATTGGCAGGCAATGCGCCTTCGGTGCTCGAGCAAGTTAAAAATCCATATTGGTTAAATAGTTATTGTGAGGCGCATGGCGTGTTGACGCCCACCGTGCGATCTCAAGCGCCGCAACAAGGCCAGTGGTTATACAAGCTAGCAGGGCAGAGTGGTGGGGCGCATGTCAGTGATTGGGATGAGTCGCTAATTGTCAGCCCAGAAGGTTATTGGCAGGCGTTTCAACCCGGTTTGGCTGTAGGTGCACTGTTTGTGGCAAATCAACGGTCAGTGACATTGCTAGGCGTGCATGCACTCAAGCAACGGCAGGGAGACTATACTTATGCAGGCGCGACACGTCTGCACGACGCGCGGTTAACTGCTGCGATGCAAAAAACATTAGAAGCATTGGTGCCTGATGCTGGCCTGGTTGGCATCAACAGCCTGGATACGATTTGGCACGATGGCCAGTTACATGTGCTGGAGATCAACCCGAGGTTAAGTGCCAGCATGCGCTTGTATGCGGAATTACCGTTGATACAAGCCCACCTTGCTGGTACCCAGGGGGCTGTGTCGCCTGCGTTACAGGCAAATACCCAGTATGCCAGCCATTGTATTTTGTATGCACGGCAGGCGATAGAAACAGAAGATATGAACTTCCCCAACTGGTTGGAAGACCGACCAGATGGCGGCAGCGTGACTGCCGGGCAACCCTTGTGCAGCCTGTATGCACAAGGTGACTCAACAAACGAAGTACAGCAAGTATTGCAAGACAAAAAAACACAATTAGAGAAACTATGGGGGACTTATGTCTGTGAACGTATCGAATTCAACATCCATTAGCGTACAGCAATACAGTGCGCCGCTGGTCGCACACCTGATTGCCCACGCACCAGCCCTGGGCTGCCTGGTGACCACCCATGAAAGTGGCGCGACGATTATCGATGCCGGTATTCAAACACCGGGGGGTCTGGAAGCCGGGCGCATCATTGCCGAAATCTGCATGGGCGGCCTGGGTGGCGTCACCCTGCAGCAAGTGCCACAGTTCGCCAACTGGCCGCTGAGTGTGGTCGTGACCGCCAAACAGCCGGTGATTGCCTGTTTGGGTAGCCAATACGCCGGTTGGGCCTTATCACATGAGAAATTCTTTTCGCTAGGCAGCGGCCCGGCCCGCGCCATTGCACAACGTGAAGAAGTGTTCAAAGACATCAACTACAGTGATAAAGGCGAACAATCGGTGCTAGTGCTGGAAACCGATAAGGTCCCGCCAGCGGAAGTGATCGCAAAAGTCGCCAGGGATACCGGCTTGCCAGCCAATAAACTGACATTCATCCTGACACCTACACGTAGTATTGCTGGCTCGCTACAAGTCACCGCGCGCGTGCTGGAAGTCGCTCTGCATAAATGCCATACCCTGCATTTTGATTTGAATGCGATTGTCGATGGCTATGGCGTGGCTCCTGTGCCAGCCCCTTCACCTGACTTTATTACCGGCATGGGCCGCACCAATGATGCGATCTTGTTTGGCGGTTTTGTACAGTTGTTTGTAAATGCTGAAGATGCTGCCGCAGAACAACTGGCGCAACAATTACCTTCTTCTGCTTCCAAAGATTATGGACGTCCTTTCGCTGAAGTATTCAAAGCTGTGAATATGGATTTCTACCAGATTGACCCTATGCTGTTTTCACCTGCCAAAGTCAGCGTCACTAATTTGAAATCAGGTAAAACTTTCTTTGCCGGCCAATTCAATGAGGCCCTGCTGAATCAATCTTTTGGTGGATAAACCTCCGCTGATAAGTGAGAAGATTGCAGGGCGTGACATAAAAGCTTTAAGGCAGATGTAGTAAACAAGCTTTTGAATACCCACTGATACTCACACCGCAGCCATTTTCCTGATCGCATGAAAGTCGTTCCTATCTTCACCGATGAAGTCGCCCAGGCGGGCGGCTGGCATGGGCAAGCCTTGGCGCAAGCATTTGCCCGCCAGGGTTGGCAGGCGCATATGGTCTGCCTGGATAGCTGCCATGTCAGTATCGTAGACCAGCATGTACAAGTGCATATTCCAGGCTTATCGCAACCTTCGCCGATTGCATTTGTGCGTGGCGTTGCCGCCGGGTCTACCCAGCAGATCATCACCCGCATGAATATTCTGCATACCTTGCAACGGCAGGGCATGACTATTTATAACCATGCCCGCGCCATTGAAACCACTGTCGATAAAAGCCTGACTACGCAGCTATTAGCCGAGCATGGCATCGGGACACCGAATACCTGGGTGTGTGAGTACCGGCAGGTCGCGCACCCCCTGATGCAGCAAGCGCTGGATAATGGCAAAACGCTGGTGATCAAGCCATTGTTTGGCTCGCAAGGCAAAGGCGTGCGCTTGATTGAACACCCACAGCAATTCGCCTTGCCGCAGGATATGTTTGTCGATGGCATCTACTACCTGCAAGAAAAAATTGATTGCGGTGCCAACCAGCATGATTACCGTGTGTTTGTGGTCAATGGCGAGCCGGTGGCAGTGATGCGCCGGCAAGGCGATGGCTGGTTACACAATGTGGCACGTGGTGCGCGATGTACTGCCAGTGATGAAGCCGATGTGGCCGAGATCGGCGTGCAGGCAGCGGCAGCGATTGGCATCAATTACGCTGGCGTGGATATCATGCGCGACAAACATGGCAAGTTATGGGTGATCGAAGTAAATAGCATACCCGCCTGGCGCGGCCTGCAAACCATTACGGATTTGAATATTGCCGACATTCTGGTAGCAGATCTGTTACGGTTTGCTGATAAAAATGATGCTGAATAACCCATATCGCCCTCACCTATGAACGTACAAAGCGCCTATTTGAAAGCCTGCCTGGCAGAGCTTGAAGCCCTCAAGCCCGGCAATGTGCATATCTTTGCCGATGGTCACGGCATGCAGGTACAACACTTTATCGATAGCGCAGAAGTCTCGGCGCCGGTGCTGTGTGATGATACGCAATATGGCGATCGCACCTTGGGCCAACGCATACTGGCCGCATTAGAGGTCACCTACGCGAAAGTGGGCTGTAATACCAATCTGGGCATTATTTTATTGGCAGCGCCTCTGGTGCAGGCTGTGTTGCAGTACCCGCAGTTGCCCTTGTTAGACGGGTTAAAGCAGGTGTTGAATGACACAACACTGGAAGACGCGCGGTTAGTCTATCAAGGCATCAGGCTGGTGAACCCGGCAGGTATGGGTGAGCGTCATGAGCACGATGTTGCACAAGCCCCCAGGATCACCCTGCTGGAGGCCATGCGCCTGGCGAGTGCGCATGATATGGTTGCACGCCAGTATAGCGAAGGCTATGCGCAACTGTTTTCCCAAGCGCTGCCCTTATATCAGAGCTATATAGACCGTTGGCAGCGTCCGGCCTGGGCGCTGACAGCTGTATATTTTTATTGGTTATCGTCCGTGCCGGATAGCCACATTTCGCGTAAATATGGCGCGGCAACCGCGCAAGAAGTGCAGCAAGCCGCACATACGCATGCCACCGAGTTTATGGCGCTTGAGAACCCTAAACACTATATGGCGACACTACTCAAATGGGATCAATCGCTCAAGCAAGCGCGACTCAACCCTGGCACCAGTGCCGACCTCACCGTCATCACGGCCATGCTGGCCATACTCGGCTGAACCCAGGCAACCAAAGTAAACACATTGGTTTAAATGGCATGTATGCCTCAGGTATACTGCCTGTTTAAATGAGACCAATCATACTCACAAGGAGAACGCCATGACTGAACAGGTTTTGACCGAGCAGGAAATCCAACAACATTTTGCTGAATCCTTACCGCACTGGTTTTACGAAGAAGGCTGGATCCGCCGTAAATACAAAACCAATAGCTGGAAAGGTACACTGATGGTGGTCAACACAGTCGGTCATTTGGCAGAAGCCGCCTGGCATCACCCTGATTTGACTGTTTCATACGCGTTTGTGATTGTGAAACTCTGCACACATAGCGCCAAAGGCATCACTATGAAAGACATTGAACTTGCACGCAAAATTGAAGAAGTCATTCAATGGCAGCCGAATGCACAAGCCGGTTCAGCCCTGGAAGGCACACCGCAAGACGACCTGCGTTTCAGCTATGTCAAATATGATAAATAAATTGTCTTTGATGAGTCTCTGTAATAAGTAATTGATTGCCCATATTGAAGTTGTATGACCGCACCCGCTAAAACCTCTCTGCCTCCCGCCATTTTCCTGATGGGGCCGACGGCCAGCGGTAAAACCGCAGCCACAATCGCCTTATACCAGGCACTGCCGCTGGAAATCATCAGCGTAGATTCTGCACTGGTCTATCGTAGCATGGACATAGGTACAGCCAAGCCAGACGCCGAAACATTGCGCCAGGCACCGCATCATCTGATCGATTTGATTACGCCGCTGGAACAATACTCAGCGGCACAATTTGCCAAAGATGCGCTATCACTTATGCATGCCGCAACGGAAAAAGGGCGCGTGCCTTTGCTGGTTGGCGGCACCATGCTCTACTTTAACGCTTTGCAGCATGGCCTGAGTCAGCTTCCCGAAGCTGATCAGGATGTACGGGCAGAGATCGAAATAGAGGCAGAAAGGGTAGGCTGGCCAGCCATGCACGCGCAACTGGCAAGTATTGACCCCGTCGTCGCGGCAAAGATACAGCCTAATGACGCGCAACGGATCGAGCGGGCATTAGAGGTCTATCGTATCAGCGGCCAATCCATGAGCGCGCTGCGTGCGCAATCCACCAAACACGAACTGCCGTTTAATATCCTTAAAATCGCGCTGATGCCAAGCGAGCGTGCTGTATTGCATCAACGCATTGCCGACCGCTTTCAACTGATGCTCAAACAAGGCTTTGTGGAAGAAGTCCAAAGCCTGCTTGCGCAATATCCGCAGCTCACTGCTGAAAACCCAAGCATGCGTTGCGTGGGCTACAGGCAAACATTGGCCTACCTGAATGGTGACATTGACCTTAAAACATTGGGAGAGCAGGGCGTCTTTGCCACACGGCAACTTGCCAAACGTCAACTAACCTGGTTGCGCGGGATGAGTGATAACCAAGTAGTTGATTGCCTGAAGCCTGACTGGATCAATATAGCTTCCACATCCATCAAACAACATATCCGCAAATAAAAAAGCCGGAAAAAATTCCGGCTTTTTCTACAATAATTTAAACAAGTACTTAATAAGCGCTGTCTTGACCAACCGCGGTTAACCACACAGTTTTGGCCACAATCAACATATCCAGACGCGGGCTCCAGTTACGCAGGTATTCCAGGTCATAATGCACACGCTGCTCCATTTTTTCCAGCGTATCCGTTTCACCGCGAAAGCCATTCACCTGCGCCCAGCCGGTAATGCCAGGCTTCACCTTATGGCGCACCATGTAGCCTTTGATCAGCTTGCGATACTCTTCGTTATGCGCCACCGCGTGCGGGCGTGGGCCCACGACGCTCATACGTCCTTGTAATACATTAATAAATTGTGGCAATTCATCTAATGACGTTTTACGCAGAAATGCGCCCAATGGCGTAATACGCTGGTCATTTTTTGTTGCCTGAGTGACTTTGCCGCCATCTTCAGTCACAGTCATAGAGCGGAATTTGTACACCAGTATCTCTTGACCATCCAAACCATACCGGCGTTGTTTGAAAATGATTGCACCAGGAGAGGTCAGTTTTATCCCAATGGCAATAATCAATAAAATAGGTGAAATCATAATTAGCACAAACAGCGAAAACAGCACATCCGCCGTGCGTTTAATAAAGCCATCCATGCCAGTAAAAGGGGTGTCGCACACGGAGACGACAGGGATGCCGTTCACTTCAGAGACGCGGCCTTGAATCAGGTCGGTGACAAAAATATCCGGCACAAAATAGATAGAAGTCGTCGTATCTTTCAAATCATCCAGCATTTTTAAAATACGCGGATGGCTGGACATCGGCAGCGCGATGTACAGCTTGTGGACAGTATGCAAGCTCAAATAAGTGCTCAATTCATTCAAACTGCCTAAAACGGGGTAGTCTGCCTGCTGTTCAAGACGGGCAGGCGAGCGGTCTTCAAAAAAGCCAAGTACATTAATCCGCTGGTAATAATCCTCTTTCAGATTATCCGCCAGCAAAATGCCTTGTTCATTCAAGCCGACAATCAGGGTGTTTTGCGGCGGGCCTTGCCACTGGATCAACTTGGGGCTCGCGCACTTCAATAGTTGCAGCACGGCAATCTGAGCAACTGGCGTCAACACCAGCCACAGTAAAATCAACTGCTCGCTATACAGCGTGATGTAGCGAGTGACATAAGCAAAAATCAGAACAAACATCGCGATCAGCAGCCACTGCGCAATGACATCGCGGCACATCTTGGCAAAACCCTTACGGATTTTTGCACCACTGGGGAAGGTAATCGAGAACAACACAATCGATACGATAAATATCGACATCGGGATCTGATTTTCGGTGTAGATGAAAAGCCCCCACAGCACGAACACCATGACTAAAGGCTCAACAATGGATTCCAAGAGGTAAAGCGGACTGTTAGCACCAGACGAGAGGCCGGAGAGAGTTCGGATGGGAGGTTTCTTTGTGGCCATATATTACTTATAATTTGATTTACGACGATTTTAACGCATCTATGATATTTGCACCAATCATACAATAAAGCAATCGTTCTTTAGGGTGGCTGCTGAAGTTAAATTTACATGGTAACCTGTCAAAAAAATGTCATCATAAACAAGCATGATTACTCGCCTTTCATGCCTGAAAGTTAAATAAAGCAAGGCTTGAGAATAGTTCTTGTTTTACTGCATCGCTTTGGTTTTTAATAGTAGAATACATATTGGCGTAAATGGCCTTTTAAACTCAGGGTGGCTCATGCCTTCAAGATATAAAAATAGAAAAGTAGCATTATTCACGCGCAAACTTCTTTGGTGTTGCTGTTTTTTCAATGTGATTCCAGGCCTGACATTTGCAGATGAGCTGGATACGTTGCAATTCATTGCAGACGTCAATAAAACCTACGATAACAACCTCTTCAGGCGCAGTACGAACGAAGTTTCAGATCAAGCTACGATTTCAACCCTGGGTGTACGGTTCAATAAGGCTTATGCACTTCAGCGTTTCATGGCTAACGTCACTTACATAGACAATAAATATCAAGAAAATGATTTCCTTGATTATGCAGCTACTAACTATGATGCCGCATGGAATTGGTCTTTAACTCCAAATTTGACTGGTGTTTTGTCGTCCTCAAGATCGGAACGTCAAATAAACTTTAGGGACATACAAACACCAACTAGAAATTTGATTACGACTAAAGAGAATGTTTTTCGAGCTGAATACTCACCGCACCAAGTGCTCAGCTTAATTATCGGTTACTCTGAATTAACCTCCGAAAATAGTCGCGCATTTAACGCGATTGCTAGTAATGAACAAGTAGGATTGGATTACGGAGTCCGCTATAACTTTCCTTCAAAAAGTTACATTGCATTTATGGGCCATAGAAAACAAGGCTCCGTAACCGGCCGGCCGTTAAATACCGTTCTACAATTTGATACTGGTTTTACAACTTATCAATATGACCTTGAATTTTTAGCCACTGATGAGGGGAAAAGCAATCTCAGGGGAAAAATTGGTTATGTAGAAAAAGAGAACGATAATTTTTCATTGCGTGATTACAATGGAATAATCGGAAGTCTTAACCATGAGTTAGAGTGGACTGGGAAATTAAGATCCACTGTTGGCATAGCACGAGGTTTTGGTGCTTTTGAAACGGATAATAGTACATACACCACTACGGACTCATTAAATGCGTCGTTGAGTTATGAAATTAGTGCAAAAATTCAAGCAAGTACTTATTTCAGTCTCTCCGAACGAGACTTTGAAGGTCGTGGCCGGTTTGATACCAGTGGCAGAGTTGACAAAGAACATGCTTATGGTGCGAGTATTAGTTGGCGACCGATAAAGAACATTGGTTTTTCACTAAGAAGCACAAAATCCAATCGTGATTCAACCTTAGCCCAATTTGACTTCGATGATACGCTCACCAGTGTGAGCGTTGATTTTAGAATTTAAGTGGCTGAAGCATCGCATGCAGACTATAAAAATAAATCTAGATAAAAAGAATATTTCATTTTTAGCATTCGTGACGCTTTTAAGTGGCTGTAGTGATATAAATAGTAATGCTTCTCTTAATAGCTCCAAGGCATTAGCCAAAGTGAATGGAGATGAAATCTCCCTGAATCAATTCAATGCCGAGATAAATAGAGCGCATCTAGATAATGAAGTGGATATTAAGGTCAAAGACCAGCTTTTAACTAAAATAATTGATCGTCAATTGTTAGTGCAAGAAGCCAGCAAGCTGAATTTGGATAGGGCGCCTGAAGTAGTAGAAGCGGTTAATTCAGCCAAGGCGCAAATTTATGCGCAAGCATATCTGGCAAATAGAATTTCAAAATCATCACCGCCGACTGACGGTGACATAAGTCAATATATTGAAGCACATCCGGAAACATGTGCACATCGCAAAGTTTTCTCTACACAAGACATCGTGTTTAATTACGATCGCGCTTTAATAGACCTGACATCATTACAGTCTTCAGCGACTGATATTGATTCTTTACGAGCTATTTTAGAATCCAGGCATATTAAATATAACCTTGTTTCCAGCAGTTTTTCGATGGATACATTGCCGTCAATCTGGGCAGATAAGCTGAAAACTGCCTCTGTAGGCAATTTATTGTTTACGCATGACAGTCATAAAGTCATCGTAAAATCTATTACAAACATTACAGAAAACCCGATGAGTGCCGATGAAGCTAAGAACTATGCTGCCAAAGTGTTATCTGAAGATAAAAAACAAAAGTTTATAACTAGCGAAGTTACTCGGCTAAGAAAGCTATCTACCATTAAAATTTTAGATAGCGAAATGGCTTTAGCGAATAAATCGCATTCACATACTGTCAACCCCCCTTTAACCAAGCCCTAAAGGTTGTCGATTTTTAATTTCTCATCTTTATTAAAGTGAACACATCTATGTCTAGATCAATGAAGTACCTGTTAGCTTTTATCTTGTCGATATTCAGCCTGATATCACATGCTGAATACACGCTTGGCGCTGGTGATTATGTCAGGGTCACTGTCTATGGCGATGCTGATCTGTTGCGTGAAACCCGGGTGTCTGAAGATGGCGTCCTCACATTACCATTGGTTGGTGAAGTGAAAGTTGGCGGCTTAACCACCATTGAAACAGAAAAGCGTATTGCAGAGCAGCTTAAAAAAGGTGGCTTTATTGCGAACCCACAGGTGTCGGTGCTTGTGCTTGAGTTTATGAGCAAGTCTGTATCGATACTGGGTGGCGTATTAAAGCCAGGTCGTTACCCCATTACTCGCCCATCAGACGTGAAAGATCTAATTGCCGAGGCTGGTGGCATAACATCCGATGGCTCCGAAGTGATCACTGTTGTTAAAGGAGATAAACGCTCTGAGTATGATTTGCATGAAATCATCAATCAACAAGTTAAATCTGCAGACATTATTCTTAAAGGCGGTGAAACCATTTATGTAGGCATGCGTGATGTTGCTATTGTTGGTCAGCTGGCACGCCCAGGTAAATTCGGCATACAGGGTGGTCTGCGTAAACTTAGTGATTTTATCGCGCAAGCTGGCGGCCCGACGGAAGCAGCCGGCGAAACCTTATTTTATACCACTAACGTTTCAGGCACGCCGGTCACTGAAGAGATCAATATTGACCAACTTTTTCGTGCACCATCTTCAGATATCAATAAACAGGTAAATCCTGGTGATGTGATTTATGTGCCAGTCGCACCACAGATTTATATCTACGGTGAAGTACAGCGCCCGGGCATGTATAAAATTGATAAACACATGACCATCATGCAAGCCATTGCCAAAGCGGGTGGGTTAAGTGTTCGAGGCACACAGCGTTCCGTTAAGCTGCATAGAAAAAATGCTGCAGGGGAAGTGATTAAACTTAAACCTGAACTGAATGGTACTTTGCAAGATGAAGATGTCTTGTTTGTTGAGGAAAGCTTGCTTTAAGGGGTAGACAGAATGACATTTTCACAATTATTGGCCATATTGGCTGCACGCCGCAAAATCATATTGATTACCTTTTTTACTGTGGTATTGATCACTGTTATTTTCAATATTCTCAGTCCTAAGGAATACACAGCCTCTACGAAGGTGCTTCTAAATAACAAAGTAGTTGATCCGGTAACGGGAGTTTCTTTAGGTGCTCAGATGACGGATAGCTATATGGCTACCCAATTACAGGTTTTACAGAGTGACACTGTAGCGTTGGAGGTTGTTAACCGTTTGGGGTTGGCAAACAATCCAAACGTTCAAGAGCGGTTTAGGAACAGTAATGGCGGCCAAGGTGAAATTAGCCTCTGGCTAGCAAGGGCATTAGCTGGGAAATTGAATGTTGTTTATACGAAAAGTAATGTGATTGAAATTACTTATTCGGCTGCTGACCCGCAGTTTGCTGCATTGATAGCTAACACTTTCACCGATGTTTACATCGAAAAAAGTATCAAACTGAAAACTGAGCCCGCACAGAAAGCTGCTACCTATTTAAATCAACAGGTACAAGCGTTGCGCGACAATCTTGGAAAAGCGCAATCAAAATTCACTTCCTTTCAGAAAGAACATGGTCTGACAAGTAATGATGACCGGATAGATGTTGAGTCCTCAAGACTCAGTGAAATGTCAGCGCAACTCAGTATGGCGCAGGCGCAATTGGTAGAAGCGAATTCCCGTTTTCACGATGTCACACAAAATGCATCTGATTCACCAGATGTTGCGCAGAGTGGCTTGGTACAAAATCTGAAGATGGAACTGTCTAAGGCAGAAGCAAGCCTGGCGAGTATTTCCGAGACAGTGAGCAAAAACCACCCGCAATACATCTCATTGACATCTCAAATTGATAAACTGAAACGACAGCTTGCAGACGAGATTACAAAGGTAGCGAGCAATCTTGGCGGCACAGCCAGTATCACTAAAGAACGCGTAGCCGTGCTCAAACAACAAGTTGAGCAGCAAAAGCAGAAAGTATTAACTTTGAACCACACACGTGGCGAGATGATGAGTTTGCAAAATGACGTCATGAGTGCGCAAGCAGCTATGGAAAATGCGAGCAAATTATATGGACAAAACAGCATCGAAGGGCAGTCGGACCAAGGCAATATTGCATTGCTTGATACTGCCAGCCCTCCTTTTAGCCCTTCCAAGCCAAGAATTTTCATGAACACATTCTTCTCGGTGCTGGCAGGTATTTTCCTGGGGCTTTTGTTTGCAATGCTTGCTGAGTTACTGAATAGAAAAGTACGTGCGACACAAGATCTGGTTGATTTGCTCGATGCACCCGTATTTGTCATCAGCAACAGTAAGAAAAATAAACGATTACTGACCAGATTTACCCGCAGTAATAAATTATTGCCTTCCGCATAGAAAGTATAAGTATGGTAGACAATCAAAACCTAAGTTTGCAACGGTCTCAACGCTTTGACATTATCGGCAAAGTACTAGTCGATATGGGAAAGCTAAGCGTCGAATCTTTAAATGAAATTCTGCGTCTTCAGAACGAGGATGGATTAAAGTTTGGTGAGGCGGCCAAGAAACTTGGCCTGCTGGATGACTCTGATATTCAACACGCTTTGGCATTGCAATTTGAGTATCCTTACCTGTCTGAAAATCAGACTTTATTCAGTAAAGATCTCATCGCGGCTTACTCTCCTTACTCGCATCAAGTAGAAGCACTCAGGGCTTTGCGTAGTCAATTGATCCTGCGTTGGTTCAGCGAAGGGCATAAAGCGCTGGCTGTGATTCCAGCTTCAACAGGAGCCGGTGCTAGCTACCTTGCTGCCAACCTGGCAATCGTATTCTCCCAGCTGGGCCAAAAGACCTTATTGATTGATGCGAACTTGCGTAACCCAAAGCAACATCAGCTGTTTAACCTGACATTGAAGCACGGCTTGTCAGATGTGTTAATTGGCCGTGCGGATTTTCAGCATGCATTTTCAAGAATTGACGCATTACTTGATTTGACGATTTTAGGCGCAGGTACTATTCCACCTAACCCGCAAGAGTTGTTGAATAATATCCGCTTCACACAATTATTGAATCAACTCAGTGAAGCATTTGATGTGATTATTATAGATAACGCATCGACTGAATCCTGCTCTGATGCACAAGCGGTGGCTCTACGTAGCCAAGGCGCGCTGATCGTTAGTAAGAAAGATGCAACAGAAGTCGTGCATGTTGAGAACTTACGTGATCAGTTAAACCTGGCGTCTGTTCGCATTGTAGGCTCAGTCCTTAACGAGTTTTAGAGAACTGCGAAGCAGCCGTTATGAACATATCTGAGATAAACCAAAAAGCCATTCAGTATTTCTTACCTATACTGATTGGCTTATTGGTGATGTATGTGCCGACTTATTTGCACACCAGTGAGACCCTATGGGCAACAGATGATCAATCCCACGGCCCCATCATCCTATTTTTGATTGGCTACCTGGTGTGGACAAGAAAAGAAGAGCTATATGCTGTTCTCGAAGAGTCTAAAAAATCGCCCATTATTGGCGGCATTCTTTTTGCGATTGGTGCATTTTGTTATGTGATCGGTCGTTCACAGGATATTTTGATTCTCGACTTAGGCTCACAGATACCAATTGTCATCGGTTTGGTGCTGATGGCTTATGGCAACAAATTCTTGAGAGTGATTGCTTTTCCGATCTTCTTTATGATTTTCCTGCTACCGATTCCAGGGGCATTTCTGGCAGCGATTACATTGCCAATGAAAATCGCAGTGTCATATGTGGTTGATAACCTGTTGTTTCATTTGGGTTACCCGATTGCACGTGATGGCGTGATTCTTCAAATCGGGCAATACCAGTTAATGGTCGCGGATGCCTGTGCCGGGATGAATACGCTGATCTCGTTAGAAGCATTAGGCCTGCTGTATTTAAACCTGGTAAGGCATGATTCGCTTGCAAGAAACCTGATTCTGGCAACGCTGATTGTGCCCATTTCATTTACGGCCAATGTCATCCGAGTCACCAGTTTAACGCTGATCACTTATTATTTCGGTAACGAGGTTGGTCAAGGCTTTATTCATGGCTTCGCCGGCATCGTATTATTTACGGTGGCCTTGATCCTGATTTTGGCAGTAGACCATACCATCCAATGGTGGCTAGATAAACGTAAGAAACCTCATGAACTTAGTTAAAACACTGCCTAAATTCCACCCGTTAAGTCTTTACTTGGCCTTGATCATGGTGATTCTTTCGATAACTGCTTTTGCATTAAGGCCTAACGAAAGAATGTCTGAACAAAAACAGCAGTTCAATCTGGAGGCCATGATTCCTCAGCAGTTTGGCGACTGGAAAGAGGATGAAGCCTCCAATGGCTTGTTAGTGGATCCTAGCGTGGCCGAAAGCGTGAATAAAGTTTATTTGCAATCATTATCACGCTCATACATTAATAGCAAAGGGCAGCGGGTCATGCTGGCGATTGCCTATGGCGGCGATCAAAATGACATGTTGCAGGTGCATAAACCTGAGATTTGTTACACCGCTCAAGGTTTTTATGTTGAAAAAAGCCATGACTCGCCATTTAGTACAGATTTTGGAAGTTTTACGGTCCGGAAAATGGTAGCGGTTAAAGGTTCAAGGCAAGAGCCTGTCACTTATTGGGTGACAATCGGTAATAAGGTGGCGGTCAACCCTATTCAATGGCGGCTAGAGCGTATACGTTACGGATTAACCGGTGTTGTGCCCGATGGCTTGTTATTCAGGGTGTCCACCATAGGCGATAACATTGATGATGAATACTCAGTACAGCAGCAATTTGTGACTGACTTAATGAATAAAATTGCTCCGGATGCCAGAGAGCGTTTATTGGGAGTTAAAGACGGTACTTTTTAGCTAATCACTATGTACAGTTTATTCAAACAACGATGATGCTAATTGAAATATCGTCGCTGTAAGCTTTTAAATCAAGGTTGGTAGCGCTATAAAAATGCTGAATTTGTCCCACATTCCTGTACTTAATATCACGAGAGATACCCTCAAAAATACCATTATGCAGAGAGTGGGTGAGGGTAGGAAAACACTGCTGTTTTTTGCTAACACCAATTTAATTGTAAAGGCTCAAGCGATTGTCTCGCGCTTGCATAGCCCGGATGTAATGATTGTGAATGACGGCATTGGTGTTGATATTGCAAGCTGGTTAGTGCATGGACAAAGGTTTAAAGACAACCTGAATGGCACAGATTTCACGCCGTTTTATTTCGAGGGCAACTTACAGCATAAAATTTACCTGATCGGCAGCACAACGCCGGATCTAGAAAAAGCGGCTTTTTATTTTACTCATACGCTAGGGCAAAAAATTGTAGGGGCTAGCGATGGATTTGAAGATATTAAAAATCCGCAGTTGATAGATAAAATCAATGCTTCCGGTGCGGATGTCGTACTGGTCGGCATGGGTAACCCATTACAAGAAACCTGGATACTTGACCATTACCAGGCGTTGAACGCCAAGCTTTTCATGGGTGTAGGGGCTTTGTTTGTGTTCCTGGCCGGGAATAAGCCTCGGGCACCAGAATGGGTGCGTCAATACAGGTTGGAGTGGCTATTCCGCATGTTGCTGGAGCCTAAACGGCTAGTTAAGCGATATACCGTAGATATCGTCTATTTTTTATATTTGTGCCTAAAGAATAAAAGCGCAACCAAGCAAGGGAAAGCAAACTAGTGATGCGCGTTGCACATGTGGTCAGACAATATTTACCGTCATTGGGCGGTTTGGAAGAAGTGGTACGCAACCTGGTGCAGGAGCAACTGCAACAAGGTTTGCAACCTTATATCATCACACTAGACAGGGTATTTAAAAAAGCTGACCAAACGCTGCCTGCTGAGGAAATCATTGAAGGCGTGCAGGTCATCCGCATTCCATATTTTGGCTCTGATCGCTACCCGATTGCCTTTTCTGTTTTAAAGCATTTGAAGCAGGCAGATTTAGTGCATGTGCATGCCATCGATTTCTTTTATGACTTTTTGGCCTTAACCCGGTTGATTCACGGCAAACCGCTGGTCGTTTCTACGCACGGTGGCTTTTTTCATACCGGGTTTGCATCCAGACTGAAGAAAATCTATTTCCATACCATCACCAGACTTTCTTCAATTGCTTATAAAAAAGTGATTGGCTGCAGCGATAACGATGGCGACATATTCTCGGCCATTATCAAAAGCAAAAAATTATGCGTGATTGAAAATGGCGTAGATATTCAAAAGTTTAATAATGCCGCTTCAGAAACGTTGCAGCCCGTTTTAATATACTTTGGTCGCTGGTCCGTCAATAAGGGGCTGTACGAAGCAATTGATGTCATTGCGGCGCTCAAATCGCAAGATTCAACGCAACCCTGGCGGCTGATTATTTGCGGCCGTGCATATGACCTATCGGAAGCTGATTTAAAAGACTACGCAAAAAAACAAGGGGTCGATGAGCGAATCCATGTGTTGAATAACCCGACAAATCAACAAATAAGTGAGCAGATTGGGCAGGCGAGCTACTATATTTGCTTATCCAAGCATGAAGGATTCGGTATTGCACCCATTGAAGCAATGAGTGCCGGCTTATATCCAGTGCTTAGTGCTATCCCGCCATTTGAAAAACTGGTCAATCAAACAAATATTGGTATCAATATTAAAACTAACAATCCTTTTCAGTTGTCAGAAAAAGTAATGCAACTACATCAATCACGAATGATTGATAAAAAAAGCATTATTACTTCTGTAACCATTTACGCATGGGCTAACGTTGCCCAAAAGTACCTGCGTGAATACCACAATGCGATTGGAGAAAAGTGATGATATTGCGATCAGTTTTGGTAACTTGCCTAATAAGTGCATTGAGTGTTAACAACGCTTACGCGGAAGAAACGCAACAACTAGTTGGCGTGAATATCTCTGGCGCAGAGTTAAATGAAGGAAAGATTCCGGGCCGACACGGCCACGAATATATTTGGCCAAGCGCGGATGAAATTACGCGTTTTGCAAATGCCGGTTTTACCGTTATTCGAGTACCATTTACATGGTCGCGTATGCAACTAGAGCTTAATAAGCCTCTAAATAACAATGAGGTTAAGTATTTAGATATTGTCATAGAAGCAGCAAAAAAGAACAATATTAAAATAGTTTTGGATCCGCATAATTATGGGAGTTATCAAGGAAATTTGATTGGTTCAGAAGCTGTGCCAATGGCTAGCTTCGGTGATTTTTGGAAAAGGCTTGCAGAAAGATACAAGGACTCACCTAACGTCATATTCAACTTGATGAATGAACCTTTTAAACAAAAATCATCTGAATGGGCATCGCAAGCGCAAGTTGCCATTGATGCAATTCGTTCTACGGGTGCAAAACAGCTTATCCTAGTCCCGGGTACAAATTGGACTGGCGCACATTCATGGATCGGTAGCGGAAACGCTGAAGCCTTGAAAACAATCAAAGATCCGGAAAATAACTATGCCTTTGATATGCACCAGTATTTCGATAGTGACTCAAGCGGCACTCATTCCACCTGCGTAAGTGGAGATGTGGGGGTTGTACGACTCGAAAAGGCTACCAAATGGTTAAATGAGAATGGGCAGCGTGCATTCCTTGGGGAATTTGGTGCATCAGCTGACCCCGTTTGCCTTAAAGCATTAGATAATACCTTGAAGTATTTGAAACAAAACCAGAATGTTTGGATAGGTTGGACTTATTGGGCGGCTGGAAAATGGTGGGGAAACTATATGTTCAATATTCAAAGCCTGGATGCTGAAAAGACACCGCAGTTTGGCATTATCAAAAACTACTTGGTAGATAAATAATTACCAAGAACAACCATTTATTTGAAAAAAATATGCGCAGCTTTCGTTTGAAATATAACCTTAAACAACATGAGAGTGCCTCTTCGGATGCACTCTCAAATTATGCAATTTTATTGTTGTTTTCGGCACTTCTATATCAGGCGTTTTTCTGTTTTGTAAATACACATTTTTTTAGGATCACTCCATCACTTTTGATGTTGACGGAAATTGTTTTACTGACCGGAGTAGTGGCTTTTTTCATCCGGGGGCCAATTTCTCTAAAGATGCTGAGTTTATTGGTTCTCGTATTCGCCAATGCCTTTCTTTTAGTCATATTTCAACAACACTTTGACCCCAAGACAATACGCAACCTGATGATACCAATCTTGATTATTTGGTTAGGGGCTCAATACAACAACAAAATATCCCCTGACCAATTGTTAAAGTATTTCACATATATAGTCATAGCTGTTGGGTTGGTTGAATTTATTCTACCCGCAGTTTATCGAATATTTTTTAATGTGATTGAATACCAAGTAGCTACTGGCAGAGCCTCTGATATAGCAATTGAATATTCACAAGGTGGTTTTTCTATGAATGGTACGCGTTGGGGTGGTAGACATTTGCTTCCATTCTTAGGTGATCACCGTACATCTTCTGTATTTCTAGAAACAGTCAATATGGGAAATTTTGGTGTGCTTATCGCATGTTGGGGACTATCTAAAAAAGATATCAAGTCTGGTCTATTTTTTATTGCAGCAGCCTTTGCTGTGGCGGTTTTGGCTGACTCCAGATTTGCATCTACACTCATTACCATTTTGTTGATCTTACGGTTTTTATTGCCTCTCAAAGCCTTGGAAATTACTTCATATTTAAGCCCATTTTTAATACTTTTATTTTGTTTTTATCTATATACCCCAATAAATATGGATGACTTTAAAACACGCCTCGGCACTACTGGATACTACATACTTAATTTCAAGGCGAGTGAATTTTTTGGACTTTCTAACTATCATTACAGCATGTTCGTTGACCAAGGCTATGCCTATTTGATTCATTTCACAGGTCTAACATTGCCACTAATCATGTGGTTTAGTTTTTGTCGTTTAAATATGGCGACTAATGAAGGCAGGATTTTTAAAAGTTTATTTGGCGTACTAGTTGCTGCAAACCTTGCAATCAGCGGAGATTCAATTTTCTCGTTTAAATGGGTCCCTATTGCATGGTTTTTATTAGGTACACTATTAATCAAAAAGAACAATATAGCTAAGGGTTAAAGTGAATTCAAAGGCAAAGTATTTAGAGTTGGAAAGCTTAATAAGCCTAGCACTGATTTTTTTGATTAGTCATCTACTGTATCAATATGTCGAAAAGCCATTCAGAACTAGGTCGAGAGAGCTATCTGACACTTTAAAAGTAATGAATTAATAGAGTTAGTTGAGGTGTTTTTTGATAGGTAAGTTTGTAAGGTTCGTATACAGATCCATTCGCTCACTATTGCTTCAAAAGATAATTCCAGTGAGTAATGCTCACTTTGAGTTTGATAATGAGAAAGTGATAGAGATCATTGGTTTTTTTGAAAGCTACAGTGGGATTGGTGAGTCTGCGAGATTATGTGCATTGTCCCTGAGAGATTCGGGCTTTAAAGTCAAATGCACTTCTGTTGAAGCTGTTTATAGAAAAACTGCTGCGTTTTCATGGCCGTTGGATGGTTTCTATCATGGCAACGACAAGCCCAGCATCAGAATTTTTCATTTAAACCCGCCAATGCTGCCTCCGGCTATATTCTCACTGGGTTTTAAAGCTTATAAGCAAAGTTATAACATCGGCTACTGGGCCTGGGAACTGGAGGATATTCCAGCGGAATGGCAAGCAGCGCTTAAATATATGAACGCAGTAATGACACCCTCAGAATTTACCAGTCGCGCCATCCGCAAGCACACTAGTAAACCTGTAATCACAGTGCCGCATCCAGTGAGTTATAACTTGAAGGGCGCAAATGAAGATATCAGAGCCAGGCTGAATATCCCTGCATCGACTTTTTTGATTTCAAGCATTTTCAGTTTTGGCTCTGCGCTTGAGAGAAAAAACCCGCAAAGTCTGATTACTTGCTTTAAACAGGCATTCAATCAAAATGAAGATGTGATGCTGGTGCTGAAGTCAAACTCAGGCAGTGGCGATGAAAAAACACACATCAACGAACTGATAGGAGACGATCAGCGAATCAGGCTTATTGATGAGTCGTGGGATAGGGCAGATATTTTGGGGCTCACGCAGACCTCCGATCTGTATGCTTCCTTTCATCGCTCAGAGGGCTTCGGCCTTACTCTGGCAGAGGCATTACTATTGAATACCCCAGTGATTACTACCAACTGGTCGGGCAACATGGATTTTTGCAATAGCCAAAATGCTTACCTAGTTGAAAGCGCGCTGGTGCCGGTAGTGACAGATAACCATGAGTTTAAAGGGTGTGGCAACTTATCTTGGGCTGAGGTGCGGCATGATGCGGCCATCGCACAAATGAGAGCAGCCTTCAAGGCGATTAAAGCCCAGGGCAAGCCTCAAACCCATGCTCTGACAATTGGCTACCTTAAAAACAACGGCTATGAACTTGCTGTGGCTGAAATCGGGAAAGTAACACAAGTATGAAAGTGACATTGATTGTTGCCCACGAATATGATGCCAAACGCAAGGTTGGTTTCCATTATTGGGCAGATTATCTGGTTGAAAATGGTCATGAGGTGGATTATGTATCAGTTGGTAAAAGCTATCTGTTTCCCTTCTTCAAAAGACCGCTGCCAGAGATAAAAAACACGTGGCTCAGCATTTCTAGCAAGCTGAGTGTTTATAACTGGGTCAGCTGGGTGCATCCAATTCTGAATAAACCAGCGCTCAATTGCATACTTACACCACTCTTCAGGTTAATTCCGCAGCAATTTGGCCAAAGTAACTATCAGAGAATCGCCGCATCAGACGTGGTGATCGTTGAAAGTGGGATTGGGCTAGCGATGATCCCTTTTATCAAAAAGCTCAATAAAAATGTAAAAGTCATTTACGAGGCTTCTGATCGCCTGAAAACAGTTGGAGCACACCCGTATGTCATTGAGGTAGAACATGCAGCCAAGGCTTGGCTGGACTTTATACGTGTGCCAGCCGAAGTCATGCTAAATGATTTCAAAGATGTAACCCGCATCTCGGTGAAATATATCCCACAAGGTATCAGCAAGATTGCTTTTGATTCGAATATGTTGCCCAACCCATATTCTGCATCTATGAATGCTATCTCAGTCGGGGATATGTTGTTTGACGAAGCGTTGGTGACAAGTCTTGCTGAAGCATATCCTGATTGGCAATTTCATCTCTTTGGGCGTTACGCAAAGCTGAAACTTCAATTACCTAACGTCGTTGAACATGGTGAATGTAAATTTGATGATATCGTTCCCTATATGAAGCATGCAAATATCGCACTTGCGCCATATAGAAATGCACCGAACTGTGAGTATCTTTCGCAATCTAGCTTGAAGATACTTCAGTATAAATATTGCAACCTTCCTGTAGTTGCACCTGAATTTGCTTCTTCAGCTAGCCCAGGCTTTTATTCTTATAATTCTATAAAGACTGCTATTAATGCGTTCTCTTCAGCAATTAATTATGAAAAAAAGGGTCTCTTGGCTCCAATTTTCACATGGGATGAAGTGCTCGACGAAATGCTGAATAATATAAATTTAAAAGTTACTGATCAAAATTAATTAAAATTCAATAAGTTATAATTACTACAATTTCAAATTGAATGACATGAGTTTTAATAAAACTCTCAATTCACTTACTGGGCAATTTATGCAAACCTATCTGATCAACCTAGATAAAGCTCAAGCACGCCTTAATCACATGCGGGAAAAGCTTGATGAGCTTGGAATTTCATTTCAGAGAGTATCTGCTGTTAACGGGATGTCAATGACTGATGCAGAATATGACGATTTTTATAACAAAATCGGTAGCCGTAGTTGGGATAAAGGCGGTGGTATTGGATGCTTTTTAAGTCATTTTGAAACCTGGAAATTAGTTGCCAATGGAGATGAGGATTACGCTCTAGTTCTCGAGGACGACATGCACTTTTCAGCGGATGCAAAAAAGCTACTTTCGGATCATAGCTGGATGCCTGATGACTTCGATATTATAAGATTGGAAACTTCAACGTCAAAGGTACTACTTAAAGATTTGAAGGATGTGTCTGTAAGCCAGAACAAAAGGCATTTGGCTAAGCTAGTTTCAACCGCATGGTGTGCTGGGGCATATATAATCAGTAAAAAGTGTGCCCAGAACTTACTCGCTGTAGATCCAAAAAACTATATGTTGCTCGACGCCTTCCTTTTTTGCTATGAAGAATCTCCCGTGCCAAGTTCAATCTCTCTCTATCAAGTGAGCCCTGCGATTGCAATTCAAGATAAATTTATTGAATCGGATAGTAGAAAAGGTCTTGCTTCGGACATTGAAATTAACCCATTAAAAGTTGGATTCCTTGAATTCAAAACCTTGTTGAGAAGCTTTAGGATTTTGGCTGTAGTTAAAATTCTACAAGGTTATAAAAGAATTCAGTTTCAATAAAACCAGTATGTTTCACAAATATGTAGCTCGTCTATAAAACAACAATTAGTAATCACACGAAAATTAAAGCGATAAAAATGAAAAAAGTTGGCATTTTAACTTTACCTTTGCATGAGAATTATGGCGGAATGCTACAAGCGGTTGCGTTATACAACTTTCTAAAAGAGCACAACTATGATGTTGTTTTTTTGAGTAACACTACGTTCAGACATAGATTCGAGCTTTGGGTTAGAACATTTATTGAAAGAATTCCATTTCAAAACTTTAAGACACTTAGATATATATATCTAAAAGGTCAATTTCATAAACCATTTTTAAAAAAATACCTTCCCAATCAAACACGCAATTTAAGATCATTGAATGATTTTGCTTTCGTTACTAATCAAGAAAATCTTGATGCAATAGTTGTCGGCAGTGACCAGGTTTGGCGCTGGGATTATATTAAAGATGGATTTGAGAGATATTTTTTAAGTTTTGCTAAAGGGACTAAGACCAGAAAAATTGCTTACGCTGCTTCATTTGGAAAGTCTCACTGGCAAGCCTCTGAAAAGAAACAAGCTATTTCAACACTACTCAATGATTTTTATGCCGTCTCAACTAGAGAGGCTGATGGTATTTCAGTATGCGATGAACTAGGAGTTAAGAACTGCACGCATGTAATAGATCCTACACTCTTAATAAATAAAAACTTTTATACAAAATTTCTCAGCGAAACTGACAGCAGTTCATTAAAAAATAAATCAAATAAATCACTTCTTACGTACGTTTTAGACCAGCACGGCGAAAAGCAGGATTTTATTGATAACGTTGCAAGAAATCTGGGAAGTCAGTATCAAGTTTCCTCACTAGGACTTCAATCATTTTTAACAGTGCCAGAGTGGGTGACTGCAATTCATGATTCAGATTTTGTGATAACTGACTCATTTCATGGCATGGTTTTTTGTATTATTTTCAATAAGCAATTCGTAGTAATTATCAACGCTGATCGTGGCGCAAGCAGATTCACATCTCTGTTGAAACAATTGAATCTGGAAAGTCGTCTAATCGATGAAAAACAACTTGGCAGCCACAGTGCAAAAGAGTTGGTTGAAAACTTAATCGATTACAAAGAGGTTAATGCGAAAGTTAATGAGTTGAGAACACTATCTTCAGAGTTTTTATTAAAAGCTTTAAGTTGATTAATTGAATCAAGCAAAATCATATCAATTGCATAGAGAACTTCTGGGATCAGGCCAAGCAAGGTATGCGTAAACCCAACGGTGAGACAAAAGCTAACTCTCGTGCTGTTCTTGAATGCGTGCGAGTGGCGGTTTAAAACTCAAACCACACAGATTAAGTTATCAAAATTAAAAAATTGGGTTAAAAAATATATTTGCTAGTTATCTAGTGCAGCCCGCATTTCTAAATATCTAAGAGAACACGATGAGTAAAAATAGCATTGCTAGTCGACTTAAATCAGTATTGTGGAAGGTTCCAGGACTCCATAAAAATCTGAAAAAGCTCAAGAATTCTGCAGTAAGAGTTGCCCGATTCATAAACTACAAAAAGGATATTCTTGATGATTGGCGATATTTGGGCTGGCAACGTAAAGGCGCTCATTATTGGAAGTTGAGTTCTGAGCTGATTTTCTACTTCCATAAACTTGAAAAAGGGCTTTGCTTACCTCCTGAAAACCGAAGATGGTTTGGTCACCTCGCTGCAGAAAAAACATTAGAGCTTTTAAATGAGTGGGATAGTGTTGGTCTACCAAGAGAAGCTCCTATCTATCAAGCCGCATGCGCTACGCTAAAGTCATACTGGGAATTTGCTAACCTCACTTCCGCATCCCAACCCGAGGCGGCTTCAATCGCAAAAAAAATAAATAATTTTTTGGTAGAGCGTGATTTTGCTACTCAATATCAAACACCAATTTCTATCGAAAAGCCTCCAGCTCAGTCATTTGAAATGCTGTACCAGCTATCATTGAGTAGGCGTAGCACCAGAAATTTTGACGATAAATCTATAGATATGGCATTGGTTGAACGAGCCGTCCAAGTTGCTCAATTAAGCCCTTCGGCATGTAATAGGCAACCTTGGAAAGTTCACATATATAACAAGCGTGGCGATATTGACCAAATGTTAGCATTACAGAATGGCAATGCAGGATTTGGCCACAAAGTACCTATGCTTGTAGTCATGTGTTGCGACCTCGGATCATTTTTTGATTCAACAGAAAGATTTGAACCGCATTTGGATGGCGGTCTATTCCTTATGGCTTTCATTCTGGCATTACAATCTCAAGGCATGGTGTCTTGCTGCCTGAATTGGTGTGTGAATCCAGATACTGATGTCAAAGCACATGAGCAGGGCAATATTCCAAATAATGAAAGAATTCTGACATTTTTGGCGATTGGCTACCCCGAGGAAGATGTGGTTGTTCCATTATCTGCTAGAAGGCCTTTGGGCGATGTACTAATTAAGCATTAGACTGCCCCTTAAAATAATGTGTTAAAAAAGTATCGCTAGTTATTTAGGACAGCCCCTTCATTTATATATATGGTGTAACAATTTGAGCTTATCAGGTAAAGCAGCACGCGGTGGCGTCACAATGATGACGGGGCAAGTATTTAAAGTTGGTTTGCAACTGATCAATCTCGTGGTTTTAGCAAGATTGCTAATGCCTGAAGACTTTGGGCTTGTGGCCATGGTTGTTGCCATATACGGCGTGTGCGATATTATTTCAGACTTTGGATTAGCCACTGCATCTATTCAAGTAGCAAAAATATCCAAATCACAAATAAGTAATTTATTTTGGATTAATGTATTAATTGGTTTGGTATTTGCCACACTCTCCTTTAACTTTTCTGAAGAGTTGGCTACCTTTTACGGACGTAGCGAACTTGTATTAATTGCTCAAGTAATGTCCTTGAATTTTATCCTTAATGGCATTTCTGCACAGTACAAAGCTCAATTAAATCGAGAGCTCAAATTTAAACAATTAGTTTTCACGGATGTTATCGCTTTCTCAGTTGGTATAGCTACTGGTATTTATTGCGCATATCAAAATTACTCTTACTGGTCAATCGTTGCACAACTATTAAGTCAAGCATCGGTTCAAGTATTGCTATATATCGCCTTTGGACGATGGTTACCAGGCCTTCCAACTAAAGACACGGAAATGAGTCAGTTTTTCAAATTTGGAGCAGGATTAGTTGGTACTCAACTATTGGCATACTTCTCTAACAATCTCCCTTCTATGCTCATAGGTCGATATTTTGGAGCAATCAGCTTGGGAATATTTGATAGGGCGAATAAGCTACTTATGGTTCCTATAAATCAATTTAATGGATCTTTTACAACGGTTGCAGTACCCGTGTTGTCAAGATTGAACGCTGAAGATATTAGTAAATACAATCGTTATCTGCTATTTGGCCAGAACATCATTTTTCATATTTGTACTGCTGGCTTAGCAGCAGCTAGTTGTCAAACAGAACTTTTATTTAGTCTTGTTCTGGGGGATCAATGGATAAAAATGGTGCCTGTTTTTATTGGATTAACTTTTGCTGGTGTCTTTACCGTCTTATGTCACACAGTTTTTGTAGTATATGTAACGAAAGGTATGACTTCGTCTCTTTTAAAACTTGTTACGATAGGCAGACCAGGGGTTATATTGATCACATCCCTAGGACTTTTTTCGGGCGTAGTCGGTGTTGCTTATGCATACTCTTTAGCGTTAATGGTCTATTGGTTATATGGAATTTTTTGGTTAAAAAATTCTGGCATACCTGTAAAAGAAATGATTTATAGACCGTTGTTAACTGCTTTTTGTTATTTCGCAGCGGCACATATTTCGAACTATTTGATAAGTCATTCAACAAGTCAAGGCAACTATAACCTTTTAATAGGTTGGACTTATATGTCGGTTATATTAAGTATTTTCTTTTTATTAATTCCAAAATTCAGAGAGAGTGTCACTCTGCTTTTCGAGGTAAAGAAATACCTTCGCAACAAAAACTAATTATTGTATTAAAGATTTCTTTTACTATTTTGAGTGGTGGCTAAAATGAAAATTGTTCCCGTAGTTCTTTCTGGTGGTTCAGGTACACGATTGTGGCCTCTCTCGCGTGCGGTATTGCCTAAGCAGCTGTTGCCTTTGGTGACTGATAACACCATGCTCCAAGAAACATTGACCAGGTTATCCAGCTGGGCTGATGTGAGTGACCCGATTGTGGTATGTGGTAATGACCATCGCTTTTTGGTGGCTGAGCAGTTGCGTCAGGTGAATTTAAACCCGGCATCGATTGTGCTGGAGCCGATTGCGCGTAACACGGCGCCTGCGATTGCTGCGGCAGCCATCAGTTTGAAAGAGCAGGATGTGTTGATGCTGGTGTTGCCGGCTGACCATGTGATCACAGATGTGGCTGCTTTTGAAGCTGCCGTACGTAGAGCCAGCGTGGCGGCGGAGCAGGGCAAGCTGGTGACTTTTGGGATTGAGCCTACACACGCTGAAACTGGTTATGGCTATATTCAATCGGGTAATGCTTTAAATGGGGCTGAAGGCGCTTTTGATGTGGCACGATTTGTAGAGAAGCCGAATGCCGAGACAGCGCAACAGTATGTGGACGCCGGTAATTTTTACTGGAACAGCGGCATGTTTTTGTTTAAACCAGCCGTGTTCTTGAGCGAGCTGGCGCAATATGCGCCAAACATGGTTAGTGCGGTGGCTAAAGCGGTTGAGCAAAGCTATAAGGACTTGGACTTTGTGCGTTTACACGAGGCGTCATTCGCTGAATCGCCTTCGGATTCGATCGATTATGCGGTGATGGAAAAAACCAAGCTGGCGGCCATCGTGCCTGCGAGTATTGGCTGGAATGACGTTGGCTCCTGGACTGCGCTGAAGGACGTGCAGCCTAATGATGCAGATGGTAATGCGACGCGTGGTGATGTTTACCTGAAGGATGTGAAAAATACTTTAATCCGTGCTGAAGGCCGTTTTGTTGCGGCGGTGGGCGTGGAGGATTTGCTGATTGTGGAGACGGGCGATGCAGTTTTAGTAGCCCACCGCGATTGCGCGCAGGATGTGAAGAGCATTGTCGATCACTTGAAAGCCAGCGGCCGTTCTGAACACCAAATGCATCCGCGTGTATACCGCCCCTGGGGCTGGTACGAGGGCATTGATATTGGCGAGCGCTTCCAGGTAAAACGCATCATGGTGAAACCAGGCGAGAGATTGTCATTACAAATGCATCATCACCGTGCCGAGCACTGGGTGGTGGTGAGTGGTTCGGCAATGATTACAGTTGATGATGTGAGCAAGCTGTATACCGAGAACGAATCTACCTACATCCCGATTGGTTCTACCCACAGGCTGGAAAACCCGGGCAAACTGCCATTGCATTTGATTGAGGTGCAATCAGGCAGTTATCTGGGCGAAGACGATATCGTCCGCTACGAAGACACTTATGGCCGCAGTTAAGGTGTCGGGTATGCCAGTCTTGCAAACAGTGATGCAGCAGAGTGGGGTGGCTTTTGGTACCAGTGGTGCACGTGGCCTGGTGGCTGCTATGACCGATGAGGTGTGTGCCGCTTACACCCAGGCTTTTGTGAACACCGTGCAGGGCGCGTTTGAATTTAAGCAAGTCGCCATTGCGGTCGATTTGCGCCCGAGTAGTCCGCGGATTGCTGAAGCCTGCGCAAAAATGCTGCGGCAACTTGGGTTGGAACTCATTTTTTGTGGGGCTATCCCCACGCCTGCCTTGGCTTTATTTGCCCAGACTCGTAAGATCCCCGGCATCATGGTCACGGGCAGCCATATTCCTTTTGACCGCAACGGCCTCAAGTTTTACCGTCCCGATGGTGAAATCACCAAGTCTGATGAAGCCGCTATGTTGGCCAGTGAGTTGCAGACCTTATCCGAAACTACCGTCAGCTTGCCTGAAGAAACGCCTCAGGCCAGAGCCGAGTATATTCAGCGCTATAAAGATTTATTGGGTGACCAGGCGCTTACAGGGTTAAAGCTGGCGATTTACCAGCACTCAAGCGTGGCGAGGGATGTGCTGCATCGCCTGTTGAGTGACTTGGGTGCTGAAGTTGTTTGCCTGGAACGGTCAGACATCTTCGTGCCTATCGATACTGAAGCGGTATCGGCTGAAGATACGCAACGCGGCCTGGATTGGGCTGCGCAATATCAGGTAGATGCGATTATTTCTACCGATGGCGATGGTGACCGGCCATTGATCAGTGATGAACAAGGTAACTGGCTGCGTGGCGACATCGTGGGTTTGTTGACCGCACAGGCATTGCAGATCTCTCATCTGGCGGTGCCTGTGAGCTGTAATACCGCAATTGAGGCCAGTGGTTATTTCCAACAGGTAGCCCGCACGCGCATAGGCTCACCTTTTGTCATCGCGGGCATGGAAGCATTACAAAAAGAGGGCGCCACCAGCGTGGCCGGGTTTGAAGCGAATGGTGGCTTTTTGCTAGGCAGCCATATTCCGCAGTCACCCACACTACAGCCATTGCCAACCCGCGATGCGGTACTGCCGGTGGTGACTTTGCTGGCACAGGTCAAGGCCCAGGGCAAGCCACTGTCACAATTAGTGGCGGCCTTGCCACAGCGCTTTACCGCCAGTGACCGCCTGCAGGATTTCCCTACCGAAAAAAGCAAGGCATTGCTGTCTGGCTGGACGGCTGATCCTGCCGATATGTTGCAATCGTTGGAACTTGCAGAGCAGGTATCGCATATGGACACGACTGATGGCTTACGGGTGACCTTGCAATCTGGCAGCGTGGTACATTTACGGCCCTCCGGCAATGCGCCTGAATTCAGGTGTTATGTGGAAGAAACCAGCCAGTTGGCCGCGCAATCATTGCTTGCCAGTGTCATGGCGCAACTGAAAAAATTCGCATAATCCTGGCTTGTTAGCTGCTCCAGATGCACGGTTAATATTCATAACAAAATTGTCGTCATCGCAAAAACGTTCTAATATGCCTTTTTGGTATCTGAACACTTAAAAAAGGTTATTGATTACATGATTTTTGTTACGGGGGGCGCCGGGTTTATCGGCAGTAATTTTGTATTGGATTGGCTGGCGCAGTCGGATGAGCCTGTGGTGAACCTGGACAAACTGACTTATGCGGGTAACCTGGATAACCTGACATCGCTGGCCAATGATGCTCGCCATATTTTTGTGCAAGGTGATATTGGTGACTTTGAACTCGTCAAACGATTGCTGGCCGAACATCAACCCAGGGCTGTGCTGAATTTTGCTGCAGAGTCGCATGTAGACCGTTCTATCCATGGCCCTGAAGATTTTATTCAAACCAATGTGGTCGGCACTTTTCACCTGCTTGAGGCTGTGCGTGCTTACTGGAGTGCCTTGGAAGGCGATGAAAAAGCAGATTTCAGGTTTTTGCATGTCTCCACAGATGAAGTCTATGGGTCATTAGCCAAGAACGACCCGCCGTTTAACGAGCACAATCGTTACGAACCAAACAGCCCATACTCCGCATCCAAAGCCGCTTCTGACCATCTGGTGCGGGCGTATCACCATACCTATGGCTTGCCTATGCTCACCACGAATTGCTCGAACAATTACGGTCCCTATCATTTCCCCGAAAAGCTGATCCCGCTTGTGATCCATAATGCCTTGAATGGTAAGCCATTACCTATTTATGGCGATGGCCAGCAGATTCGCGACTGGTTGTACGTGAAAGATCACTGTACGGCGATCCGCCGTGTGCTTTCTGCCGGACAGTTGGGTGAAACGTATAATGTAGGCGGCTGGAACGAGAAGCCGAATATTGAGGTGGTGAATACCATTTGCAGCATATTGGATGAGTTGAAGCCGCGCGCGGATGGCTTGCCCTTCAACACGCAGGTTACCTATGTCAAAGATCGCCCAGGGCACGACAGGCGCTATGCGATCGATGCCACCAGGCTGGAAAAAGAACTGGGCTGGAAACCAGCTGAAACGTTTGAAACAGGTATCCGCAAAACGGTACAGTGGTACCTGGATCATCCATCCTGGGTAGAAAACATCACCAGCGGCCAATATCGGCAATGGGTAGAAAAGCAGTATCAATGAAGCTTTTACTGACTGGAAGTCACGGCCAGCTTGGGTTTGAATTGCAACGCAGCCTGGCACCACTGGCTGAAGTGATTGCGCTAGGCCGGGCTGAGTGTGATCTGGCCGATGAAGCGGCATTGCGTGCATTGATTAGAGAGATCAAACCGGATGGCATCATTAATCCAGCTGCTTACACAGCGGTGGATAAAGCTGAGTCTGACGTAGCCCTGGCCAGGAAAATCAATGTCGATGCGCCGCGCATCATGGGTGAAGAGGCTGCAAAATCAGGCGCGTTTGTGTTTCATTACTCGACTGACTATGTATTCGAGGGCATGGGCGAGCAGTTTTACAAGGAATCTGATGCAACGAACCCGCAAAATGTCTACGGCCTCAGCAAAAGAGATGGCGAGCAGGCCTTACTCAACGCATGCCCGCGCAGTTTGATCATGAGGACCAGCTGGGTCGTTGGTGCGCATGGCGGCAACTTTGCAAAAACCATGTTAAAGCTGGCGAGTGAGCGTGATGCACTGAGTGTAGTGGCTGACCAGTTTGGCGCACCGACCTCAGCCGCACTGCTGGCAGATGTGACGGCGCAGTTAGTTGGCCGTATCAAACAGCCTGGGGACACAATATTCCCCTATGGCTTGTATCATGTCGTCGCTTCAGGGGTGACGAACTGGCACGAATACGCCCGGTTCGTGATTGCGCAGGCAATTAAGCTCGGTAAACCAATGAAAGTATCACCAGACATGGTGAAAGCAATCACAACCGCAGATTACCCGGTGCCGGCAAAACGTCCGGCTAACTCAAGGTTGGATACCACGTTGTTCCAGCACACATTTGATTTACGCCTACCTGACTGGAAACAGGGCGTTGCACATGTGTTGCAGCAAATTTTATAGGGCGCATTATGGCAAAAAATAGAAAAGGCATTATTTTGGCGGGGGGGTCTGGCACGCGCCTGTATCCGGCCACGCAGGCGGTTTCCAAGCAATTGATCCCGGTTTATGACAAACCTATGGTCTACTACCCGCTGACGACACTGATGTTGTCCGGGGTGGCAGATATCTTGCTGATCTCTACGCCGCAAGACACGCCCAGGTTCGAGCAGTTGCTGGGCGATGGCTCGCAGTGGGGTATTAATATTCAATATGCCGTGCAGCCTTCACCCGATGGCTTGGCGCAAGCATTTATTATCGGCCAGTCCTTTATCGATAACTCACCTAGCGCCCTGGTGCTGGGCGACAATATTTTTTATGGTCACGATTTGGCGACAACGCTACAGCAAGCTAATCATTCGGAAAGCGGAGCAACGGTATTTGCTTATCCAGTCAATGATCCTGAGCGGTATGGTGTGGTTGAATTTGATCCGACAGGCAAAGCCATCAGCCTGGAGGAGAAGCCGACGCAACCAAAATCGCGTTATGCCGTGACCGGTCTGTATTTTTATGACAACCAGGTCAGTGATATTGCTGCGAATTTAAAACCCTCTCCAAGAGGCGAGCTGGAAATCACCGATGTGAATAAGCATTATCTTGCCCAACAGCAACTGAATGTCGAAGTGATGGGCCGTGGACACGCCTGGCTGGATACCGGCACACATGAATCGTTGCTGGAGGCCTCCCTGTTTATCCAAACCATAGAAAACCGGCAGGGCCTGAAAATCGCCTGTCCTGAAGAAATCGCATTCCGCATGGGGTATATCACTGCCGAAGCGTTATTAAAGCAAGCTGAGCTTTACAAAAAGAACAGCTATGGACAGTATTTGATACAGATTGTGAATGAGAAGGTGTTTTAGTGATTGCGCATCAAACTGCTATTGCCGATGTTGTTGTGTTTGAACCGAAAGTGTTTGGGGATGACAGGGGATTTTTCTACGAAAGTTTTAATGAGCACGTCTTTGCTGAAGCCACCGGATTACGCCCGCGCTTTGTACAGGATAACCATTCGAAATCGGCAAAAAACGTCTTGCGCGGCTTGCATTATCAAATACAACAGCCACAAGGCAAACTGGTGCGCGTGACGCAAGGGGCGGTATTGGATGTCGCGGTTGATTTGCGATCAAATTCGCCCACTTTTGGTCACTGGGTAGGCGAAGTTTTGAGCCATGAAAACAAAAAAATGCTGTGGGTGCCCGAAGGGTTTGCGCATGGCTTTGTCGTTTTGTCTGAAACAGCAGAGTTTTTGTACAAAACGACCGATTTTTATGCGCCGCAGCATGAGCGTTGCATACTCTGGAATGATCCCACGCTTGCCATCGATTGGCAGATAGAAACACAGCCTTTATTATCAGCGAAAGACGCGCTGGGAAGCAGCTTTGAACTGGCCGATAAGTTCTAGATATCCGGCTAGCTGTTTTCTCTGACAGTTAACCTGATTTTCTATTTATATCCCCTCGTATTTAATTACATTCAATACTATCCATTTTCATAAATATTTCACAAATCCTTGTTTTTTATACGTATAATCCGGTAGTGAGAATTGTTCTGAGTATTTTTGGGTGCACCAAATCAAACAATTTGCACCAAAATAGCCATAAAATAAATTTAAGCCATTTATTTTTACATTGAAAAAAATAAAAACAATATAAAAATCAATGGATTACCTTAAATTTAAATTGTGGAATATTTATTGCTACATGATTTAAAAAAACAATATAAAAAGCAGTTGATAAACGGTGGTCCAACCGGGCAATTAAAACCGTTTATGCTGAGTCGAGGAGTAGTGATGAAAAAACTAAAAAATTTAGCGCTTTGCTTGTTTTTTTCGGTGTTTGCCGCAAGCGCGAATGCTGAAGCGATTGATTTCAACTACGGTGTTGTGAACTTAGATGTGAATCCTAGCGTGGGTTCATTTGAGCATTTCTATACCTTTGAGTTGTTTGGTTTAAGTCGTATTGACTACAGCATCTCTAAAATCTTCAAGGATTTCAGTCTTGGCGAAAACCAGGAAGCCATCGTTATTTATGACTTTCAGGATGACCTTGCTGGATTCAATTTCGGTTTATATGATGAAGATGGTGCCCTGGTGACGGATTCTTCATCTCTATCTGCCGGCGAATATACGTTCAAAATAGCTGGCATCGCAACCGGATTATACGGCGGTCATTACAATTTCACTGCGAACGCTATTTCACTGCCAGTGCCTGAACCAGAGATGTCTGTGCTGTTTTTGTTGGGTTTGTCCATGATTGGGTGGGTCTCACTACGTAGGTCGCATTATTCATAATAAGCATTTGTATTAAGCAATTGTTTTATAAGCGTTTTATAAAGAGTTTTTTTAATAATTTTTTTAATTGAGGAGAAGATATGAAAGTATCTACATTTGTAAATGCATTTGCCCTGGCATCTGCATTAGCCTTTTCGGGCGCGGCATCTGCAACAACGACAACGTTTAGCGGTCATGATGTCATTGGTATAACAGAAGCCAGAACTGAGAAAATTGACATCTCCTATTTGGGTGGCAGTTTCAATCTGACTGGTGTGCTGGATCCTGTTTTCACCGTTCTTAATGGTGCGAATACTGGCCTGTTTTTTGGCGCTACATTAGAAGTTGATGGTGATGAGTTGTTCACCTGGGCGCCACAAAGCATTTTCAATTTGAGCAGATTTACTTTCAGTGCTTCTAACCTGGCTGCTGGTAACTACACATTGAAATTCAACTTGCTTGGCGGTGGTGATTACACTGGTAGCTATACAATCACTGCAGTACCAGAGCCAGAAACCAATGCATTGATGTTGGTTGGTTTGGGTCTGATTGGTTTTATCGCTCGTAGAAAATCTGCTTAATTTTTTCTAGCAGTAAAAAAAGCCGGTATGCGTAAGCATCCGGCTTTTTTGTTTTTGAGTGTTGGTTTTATTTCAGGTGTTCAACAATACGGTGTGCGGCTGCAATGGTTTCTTCAGTGGAGGCCACTAATGCCATCCGGATAAAGCCTGCGCCTGGGTTGATGCCGTGTGCTTCACGCGCCAGGAAAGAACCGGGCAATACCGTGATATTCAAGTCTCTATAGAGTTGTATCGCAACAGCCGTGTCATCTTTTTGCGTGTGGATCCACAAGTAAAATGCCGCATCAGGCAGCTGTGTGTGTGACCAGACCTGCTTGAGTAAGGGCGTGACCGTATTGAATTTCTCGCTATACAGGCTGCGATTCTGTTTCACATGCGCTTCATCATTCCACGCCACGATACTGGCGGCCTGTACGGCAGGGTTCATGGCACAACCGTGGTAAGTGCGATAGAGCGCAAACTTTTCAACGATGGTAGCATCGCCTGCGACAAAGCCGGAGCGCATGCCAGGCACGTTGGAGCGTTTGGACAACGAGCTGAACATGACCACACGGCTAAAATCACGTCCTAACTGATGGGCGGCTTGCAAAGCACCCACAGGCGGATTCAGTTCATCAAAGTAAATCTCCGAATAGCATTCATCAGAAGCAATCACAAATCCATACCGGTCAGATAACTCAAACAGGGTTTTCCAGGCTTGTAGATCCATCACTTTGCCGGAAGGATTGCCTGGGCTGCAAACAAACACTAATTGAGTGCGCTTGAGTATCTCCACCGGCACTTGCGACAGGTCCATGACATAGTCATTTTCCGGGGTGGTGTTGATAAAGTAGGGCGTCGCGCCTGCCAGAAAAGCGGCGCCTTCATAGATCTGGTAAAAAGGGTTGGGCGAGATGACCACGGGTTGCGCAGACACGCTGGTGTCCACCACGGCTTGCGCAAAAGCAAATAGGGCCTCACGGCTACCATTGACTGGCAAAATAGCTTTATCGATATTGAGTGCCGGGATCTGATAACGCCGCTGCAACCACTCGTTGATGGCTACACGCAAGGCGGGTACCCCGATTGTGGTAGGATAGCTGGCTAGCCCGGCCAGATTCTCCCTCAATGCCTGGGTAATGATTTCAGGTGTCGCATGCTTGGGCTCGCCTATGGACAAGTTGACAGGCGCAAAGTCAGGATTCGGCGTTATCCCCTCAAACAAGTCACGCAAACGCTGAAAAGGGTAGGGCTGGAGTAAATTTAAATGTGGATTCATAGGGTTGTATTATAAGTGAGCCTTGCGCATAAACAAAAAGCCCATCAGCAAAAATATTTTGCCCTGGCAGCACTGATTTACGGTGCAATCAGCTGGGGACTCATCTGGTACCCGTACCGACTACTGAATGACAGTGAAATTGCTGGCGTGCAATCGAGTGTGATGAGTTTCTGGCTGGCATTGCTGATAGGCGGGCTGCTGTTCTGGCGCCGCTATCCACATATCGCCAAAGTGCCAGCATCTGCTTACTGGCTGAGCCTTGTCGCCGGATGGACCAACCTGGCCTATGTGCTCGCCATCATAGATGGTGAAGTCATGCGGGTCATGTTGTTGTTTTACCTGTCGCCGCTATGGACATTATTACTGGCACGCATCTGGCTGCATGAGCGTTGGCAGCGCCCGCAACTGCTAGCCATCGCATTATCCCTTGTCGGGGCAGAGCTGATGCTGACAGACGGCCAATGGGGGCTGCCGTGGCCGCAATCTACTTCAGACTGGCTGGCTTTATCGGCGGGCATAGGCTTCTCGATCACCAATGTGATTACACGATTCTCCACCCATCTCACCGTTGCTACTAAATCCATGTTGGTCTGGCTGGGGGTATTTTCTTTATCGGTGATCGTCCTGCTGTGGCAGGAGGGGCTGGCTGGCTTTGCCATGCTGCGCTCAGTGAGCATCAGCGACATGAGCTTGTTACTGATCATCGCGCTGATGATCACATCAGCGACCTTATTGGTGCAATATGGCGTCACCAAGATCCCGGCCATTCAGGCTTCTGTTTTATTTATGTTTGAGCTGATTGTGGCGGCGGTCGCTGCTTATTTCCTGGCCAACGAAACCATGTCGCTGATAGAGATGTTCGGCGGCTTGTGCATTGTGGCTGCCGGATTATTGTCGGTGTGGTATAGCAACGAGTAGGGCGTTATTGCAATAACTGGCGATAAACCTGCTCGAGCTGCTGGCAAAAAGTCAGCGGATCAAATAGCATCTTCGCCTGTTGTTTCACTTTTATTTGCAGCGCCTGTAATGCCGCCGGGGCATTCGCCAGTGCAATCGCCTGTTTTTCCAGCTGCGCCCAATCATCACAAATACATTCCGCCAAGCCAATATGCTTTAAAAGACTGGCGCTCACACGGGCCGGAAACGTCTCACCAGCCACGGTTAATAAGGGAATGCCTTGCCATAAGGCGTCGCTGGCGGTGGTGTGTGCATTGTAAGGGCTAGTGTCCAGCATCAGGTCTGCATGTTGCTGGCGGGCAATATGTTGACTAACACTGGTACGTGGCGCAAAGATCAGCCGCTCTGGCTGTACGCCTGCCAGCTGTGCCGCCTGTTTGAGGTGGCTGGTGGCCCATGGATTACATGCTTGCAACCACAATACGCTATCCGGCACTTGCTGCAATATGCGCATCCAGCAGGCAAACACGTCGGCGGTGATTTTAAAGCTCTGGTTAAAGCTGCAAAACACAAATCCACGCTCAGGCAACCCATGTTGCGCGCGCGTGCCAGCCTCGGCTTGCGGGCGTTGCGCATTGTTAGGCTGGTAACAAGGCAGGGGGATAGTGCGCTCAGAAAACTGAGCTTGCTGCACAGTCTCATCCACCAGGATGACATCAAACAAGGAGTTGCCATTGACCTCGCCCATACTGCCCGGATACCCCAGCCAGTTGATATGGCAGCGCGCAGGGCGGTAAGCCGCCACACCACTGCGGCTGTTTTGCGTAAACCCTGTCAGGTCTATCAGGTAATCAATATCAGCGGCCCGTATATGCGCGGCCACCGCTGCATCATTCAGGGCCGCAATCTCAATCCAGTGGTCTGCCGCTGACATAAAAGCCTCGCGCTCGCTTGATCCATCATCCCTGGCCTGGCTATATAGGCTTACCTCAAAGCGGCTGCGATCGTGAGCGGCAATCACATCGGTGACCAGGTAGGCCAACGGATGTTGACGAAAATCTGAAGAAATATAGGCTAGCCTGATTTTCTGGTCTTGGCGGCGGGCAGCTGGCACGGGTAACGGCTGGATATGCCCGTAATGTTGCTGCGCCCACACACTCGCACATTGCAGTTGCTCTGCACTGCTAGTGCCAGGCATGGCGAGAAACGCAAACGGAGGAATCTGCGCTTGTGGCCGTTGTTTTAAAGCTGTGCGTACTTCATCAATGGCGTGGTCTATGCCTTGCCAGTCGGCCATATGCTGCTTCTGGTGTATCCAGTGCACTTTGGCATGCAGTAATTGCGGATTCTGTTTAAGCGCTTGCGCATATGCGGCCACCGCCAGATCAAGTTGCCCGGTTTCCCTGTAGGCATTACCCACATTGTTATGGGTTTCTGCATCCGCCGGATCCAGTGCTAATGCCTGCTGGAAATGCTGTATGGCTAGGCTATTCAAGCCCAGTTTGCGCAAGCTGTTTGCCAGGTTAAAGTGCACATCCGCTTGCTGGTTATCTTGTTGTAACGATTGCTTGAAGTAATCGGCGGCCAATTCTTCATCACCACGCTGGCTGGCCGTATTGCCGAGTTGCATCAAAATTTGCGGGTGGCCGGGAGCCAACTGCAGTGCCTGGGCAAAGGATCGCTGTGCGAGTTCGGCTTGTTTCAGTGCCAGGTAACAGCGACCCAGCTCGTAATGCAAGGCCGGATCCTGCGGTGCACGCCACAATTGCTGCTGTAAGCGCTGGATTTCTGGCGTCATGATGTCACCTGCTCGTTAAACGGATTCAACAGCTGTTTCCACCCTAGTTGCTTAAACAGGTGACGTTGCGGATGCAGGCCTGCCCAGAAACTATCTTCAGTCAGTTGAGGCAAGGGCAAACCAACATCAAGCAGCAGGCGCCTGGCCAGTACAGCAGCGCAATAGGGCGCGGTCATCAAACCTTTGCTGCCATGCGCCACATGCACGTATAACCCTTGTGGGGCGGGCAAATCAGAAAAACCGGGGGAAGTATTTGAGGGTAGGGAAGCTATCGGGAGCAATGGCCCAACATATGGTAAATAATCCGGCGAGCCACAGCGACTTGAAGCCCGGGCAAAAGTCACTTCTGCAGATCCCGCCTGGTCAAACTGCGGGCTTAGACTGCTGATCATGTTCAAATTTGATTGGTTATCCTCTTCACGCAGGCTGGTATCCGCATCGCCTGCGGCAAACGTGGCGCCCATGGCGTGCATGCCCTGATGCAAAGGCGTCAGGTAACCATCGCCACATAAAATCGTTTTCAGCGGCTCTAAGGCCGCTTGTGTGGCTATCATGCCCATTTGCCCACGCACCGGGTTCAGCCACATACCGCTGTCAGGCAGTAATGTTGCGGCATCCGCCGCATTGGCCACAATCACGGCATCAAATCTTGCATATACCTGAGTCTCAGATTGCAACTGCCAGCCTGTGTCTTGCCTGGAGATGGACTGAATCTCCTGTTGTAGGTGCACATGTATATTGGCTTGCGCCAGCATCACCTGGCAGGCCTCGCCTGGGTTGACCCAGGCAGCTTCAGCAAAGTGCAGGCAGTCTGTTGTTAATGTCACACCCGCTAATGCCGTTGCCTGACTTGCATCTACCTGCGTGAGCAGACCTAAATCGCTGTAGCGCGCTGCCACTTTATGCACTCGCTTTTGTTCGCGTGCACTGCCGCCCAATTGCAGTAATCCGCAGGCTTTAAAGACATCTTCAGTTAGTCCCAGATTTGCATAATGACGCAAGCTAAAACTATAGCTACGTAAAGCCAGCTGGTCATTCATGGGTTTTTCTGCATTTAACCTTGGGTAGAGCATGCCGCGTGGATTACCCGATGCCCCAAGCGCCACCTTCTCCGCTCGCTCAAACACATGCACCTCGCAACCTAGCCCGGCTAAGTGCCAGGCGCTGCTGCAACCGGCGATGCCCGCGCCTATCACTGCCACTTTAGGCATTGCCGGCTGCTGCTCAATGCCGGCTGATTGCCACACGCCACTTAACATTTCGCGTTTGGCACCATAGCCAGTTTTCTTTTCAGCAATAAAACCCGCAGCCTGCAAGCCACGCCGTACAAAGCCGGCACTGGTAAAAGTAGCGAAAGTGGTGCCTTGGCGTGAGCACCTGGCCATGCAGTCAAATAACGGTGACTGCCACATTTCAGGATTCTTCGATGGCGCAAAACCGTCCAGAAACCACGCATCGGCCATCACATGCAATGCGGGAAACACTTGTGCCGCGTCGGCAATATGCAAAGTCAGACTTGTGGAAAACGCTGGCAACTCCAACTGATTGATACCTGGCTGCAGCAGTCGATATTGCTGGCACAACGCCTGGCTAAGCTCGGCCAGTTCCGGAAAATGTGCATGTGCCTGCTGTAAATCCTGCAGGGTAAACGGGGCGATTTCAATACTAAGAAAATGTAAATGCGCTGAAGCTGGCGCATGTTTCCTCCACAGTTGCAAAGCAGCCAGAAAGTTCAGGCCGCTGCCGAAACCGGTTTCGACAATCACAAAATGACTGGGCTGATCAGGCGGCAGCGCCTGCCAGCGTTGCTGTAAATCATTATGCTGCAGAAAAACATGCCGGGTCTCAGCCAGCCCATGCTGTGGCTGATCCGGGCTGGCAGAAAAATAAATATCATTAAATTGAGTAGAGTAGGGCAGGCCCTCGCGCCACTCCAGTGCTGCGTGCATAGTCATAGGCTGGCAATTTTATCATGCCCGCTGACTGCTGCGCGGCTACACCCTGTTAAGTGCGCGGTAGCCAGGTTTGGCCAACAGCAGATGCACATCGCCCAAGGCACACTCGGCAAAACCGCCTTCACAATAGCTCAGGTAGAAATCCCACATACGGATAAATGTATCGCTGTAGCCTAACTGCCTGACCGCATCGATATTGGCAAAGAAGTTTTCCCGCCACAAGCGCAAAGTGGTCGCGTAATGCAAGCCGATATCCTGTAAATCCACCAGGCGTAAATCACTAGCGCGCGTCATGCTGGTAAGCATGGCGGTATTGGAGGGGATATTCGAGCCAGGAAAGATGTAGCGCTGGATAAAATCTACCGAACGAATGGCACTGTCGTAGCGCTGATCACTGATGGTAATCGCCTGTATCAGCGCCACGCCGTCAGATTTAAGCAACTGACTGACTTTTTTGAAATAGGTATCGTAAAACTGGTGGCCAACCGCTTCTATCATTTCAATCGATACCAGCTTGTCATACTGGCCTTGCAGGTGGCGGTAATCCTGCTTCAGCAAGACGATTTTGTCTTGCAGGCCTGCCGCTGCCACGCGCTCTTTTGCCAATGCAAACTGCTGTTCAGAGATTGTCGTCGTGGTGACATGGCAGCCGTAGTGTTTAGCAGCGTAGATAGCAAAACCGCCCCAGCCAGTGCCTATCTCAATGACGCGGTCTGTCGCAGACAGCTGCAATTTCTCACAAATCAGCTGTAACTTGCGCTCTGAAGCCGCTTGCAGACTGCCAGTATCAGCCTTGGCTGGATCATCGAATATCGCCGATGAATACATCATGGTCGGGTCCAGGAACAACTTGAACAAGTCATTGCCCAGGTCATAGTGCGAGGCGATATTTTTCTGGCTGCCGGCTTCACTATTACTGTTAAGCCAATGGAAAATTTTGAGGATAGGTTTACTCAAATACTGGTAACCGCCCTCCAGCGTGTCCATCACAGACTGATTGAGTACCATCAGGCGCACTACATTGGTCAGGGAATCCGCCTGCCAATAGCCCAGCATATAAGCCTCACCGGCACCTATACTGCCGCCAAAGGCGATTTCGCCATAAAAACGTGGGTCATGCACGGTAATGGTGGCTGAAGTCGCTATCGCGCCCGCATCGCCAAACTCATGGCGCTCGTGGCCATCGATCACTGTCAGCCGACCTGATTTCAGGCTGGCCAGGCGTTTCAGTACCTGGGCTTTAGCCAATTTCGCGACCCACTTGGCACGGCTTTTTGACTTTAAAGGTTTGGTCAGGGTATCTGCTGGTAGCGTTTTTACAGTAGGCATTGGATTCATGATTCATCACCAGGGTTGGCGTATGGTTTTGGGTGAGCATAAAAAGGGATTCTTTTGAGCCATAGGCGCAGGGCTTGCCAGTAAATGGCAACAATGACTTTCAAGGTCATCCACGGGTAACCAAACAGCATGCGATTCAGGCTACTGGCCCGCCAGGGTTGCCGCTGCAGCTTCAAGGTGGCAAAAAACATGGCTTGCTCCTGCCGCCAGCTTTGCATATGCACACTAAGCGTGTCAGCGGGCGCTGAAAACTGCCATTGGTAGTCTATATCCATAGGCATGAAAGGGGAGACGTGAAAGTCTTTGTCTAGTTTGAATAACAATTCTTTTGCCTGCTTGACTTCATGCACATAGGCAAATTGCTCTTTCCAGGGTGTATTGGTGATATGGCTGACGATGGCCTGCAATTCACCCTGGCTATCATGGCAGTAGTAAAAACTGACCGGGTTAAAGCATATACCCCAGTAGCGACAATGGGTGAGCAAGCCTATGCGGCCTGCCGGACGATGACCGGTGTGTGTTTCCACCAGGTCACGCACGCATTGATCCAAAGGCTGGTCAGGCGGCCCCAGGTAATCTTGCCGTCTGAAGTAAGCACAATTTGGTTTAAGATAAGACCATAACTTATTATTTTTAAATAAATAAGGAAGTTCTTCCAGATCGAGATAAAGCATGAAAAGCTGGTAGCGAAAGCCATGCGTTTTCGGCTGCAAGCGTTGATGACTGATCCAGCCTGTATAAATAGCGCTATGTAACTTTTCACCTGAGACTGTCTCGCCCGGCATTTTTTGATTGACGATAGAAAGTGCGCTATCAATCATAAAACTGCTGCCTGGAAGTGCTGGATAGCGGCCAGTGCACTGACCACGCCGTCTTCATGAAAGCCATTTTTCCAGTATGCGCCGGCAAAACCCGTGCGGTGATGGCCACTGATTTCTGCATGCCTTAACTGTGCTTGCGCACCTGCCAGCGTGAATAGCGGGTGCCGATAATGCAGTTTCTTGATGACTTTGGCCGCATCAATCGCGGCGGTGTAGTTGAGTGTGACAAGCAAGGGTTGCGCCGAGCGTATGCCTTGCAGGATATTCATATTGTAGGTGACTTGCACTTTGCCAGGCGCTTGCGAATTATTAGCCGCCTGGGCGGTGACATGATAATTCCACGCCGCCCAGGCCAGTCTGCGTTTGGGCATTAAGGTCGCGTCCGTGTGCAGAAAGACCGTGTTGTCCTGATAGGGGATGGCACCCAGTATTTCCTGTTCTGCTGCCGTGGCTTCAGTGGCCAGGATACGCAAGGCCTGATCGCTGTGACAAGCAAAAAAGACATAATCAAACCGCTGCTTGCCCTGTGCTGTGGTGAGGGTGACACCATCGACATCCCTATGCACGGCGGTGACCGGGCAGTTCAGTTGTATGCGCTGGCGATAGCCAGCAGTGATTTTCTCCAGGTAATTGGCCGAGCCGCCTTTAATCGTGCGCCATTGCGGCCTATCGTTGATGCTTAGCATGCCATGATGATGAAAAAATCGCACAAAAAAGCGGGCAGGGAAGTTCAGCATCTGCTCGGCATCGGTAGACCAGATGGCGGCACCCATAGGGACAATATAGTCGCGTACAAACTGCGGTGAGTAGCCGTTCTGTGCTAAATATTCGCCCAACGTGATTTCATTGCCGGGCGCCAGCAATGCCAGTGCCTGTTTGTTAAAGCGCATAATGTCGCGGATCATGCGGTAAAAGGCAGGGGAGAGAAAATTTCGCCTTTGCGCGAACAGGCTGTTGATAGAAGTACCGTTGTATTCCAGCCCGGTGACTTCGTTGCGCACACTAAAGCTCATGTCACTGTCGCGCCAGGCGACACCCGTGGTGCGTAGCATACGCTCAAACTCGGGGTAGGTTTTATCGTTAAACACAATAAAGCCGGTGTCTACAAGATGGGTTTCGCCGGCGATGCTGACCTGATGGGTATGCGTGTGGCCACCAATATAGTCGTTGGCTTCAAATACTGTGACCTGGTGTTGTTGATGCAGATGGTAGGCCAGTGTATTACCGGCAATGCCACTGCCGATAATGGCGATATTCAAGGCCATGCTTAATGCCCCTCGTTTGCATGCTGGTTGCGAATTTCCAGCGGCACTTGCTTGAGATTCCAGATCAGGCCAAGGGCGGCCAATACTTTCAGCCCATAATAAGTGAAATCGACCTCCCACCAGTAAAAACCCTGTTTCGCCGTGCCTGGATAGTGATGGTGATTGTTATGCCATCCCTCACCGAGTGTGAAGATGGCAATCAGCCAGTTATTACGGCTTTGGTCGCGCGTGGCATAACGCCGGCTGCCCCAGACATGCGCCAGTGAATTGATGCAAAAAGTCGCGTGGTAGAGGGCGATGGTGGAAAGCACGAAACCCCATACCAATAACTGCCAGCCATTGGTGTGTAAGCCCGGCGCATAAGCGTTGAGCAATTCACCCAGGCCATAGATGGCGGCAGCGAGTGCAATAGGCACCAGGCTGTCAAACCTGTCCAGCCAGCAGAGTTCACGGAAGCGTGTCAGCTCGCGCACGCGCTCAAGCTGAGTTTTAAAGTTGGCGTGGCTCAAAAACCAGCCTAAGTGGCTCCACAGAAAACCATGCTGGTGCGGCGAATGAATGTCTTGCGGTTGGTCGGCATGTACATGATGGCTGCGATGATGCGACGCCCACCAGAGTGGCCCGCGCTGCACTGCGGTGGCACCAATCAAGGCAAAGACAAATTGCCCGGCACGTGAGGTTTGAAAGGTTTTATGGGCGAAATAACGATGATAAAAGCCTGTGATGGCAAACATGCGCAACACATACATGAGCACTGCGAACCCTACCGCAAATGCGCTCCAGCCGACCCAGAACAAAGCGATCAGCGCGATATGCAGCGCGACAAATGGCAATACCCGCCACCAGTCTATGCTTTCTGAGGTGGCACTGGCCGGCGCCTGGTAATGTCGATTATCCAGCCAGCCGATTAACCGCCAGAGTAACCCGGAAACGCGCTGCTGCATCTTACCTATTTTCTGAATCACTTGCGTCTCTCATTCACTTGGGTTTTTCATGCATGGGCAGGCTTGGTTTATTCGGCAGATTCATGCACAGACTCGCGCATCTGCTTTAAAGGGGCTGTTTTAATGGTGGTTGAACATTCAGGTGCGGAAAGATTTCCAGCTTGCTGATGTCGTATCCCATGGCTTTTATTTTTGCGACATGTTTGTCAAACGTGGCCTGGTCCATCGAAGGCTGCCGCGACATCAACCAGACATAATCACGTTTGTTCCTGGCAATAATCGTGTGTTGCGCGTCATCGCTGAGATACGCGATCAGGTATTCAGACTTGAACGGCCACAAGAATTGCATTTTCCATTCGGCGTTGCCCGTGTTGGGTACCACGAAACCAGTCGGGTGGTACTCTTTTAACTTGCCATCAAACCCACCTTTGTTGAAAGTGAACGTGGTGGCAATCGTGCCGTCCGCATTTCTGTCATAGTGTTCGACAGGGTTGTACGGGTCACTCTCCATAAAAGTTGGAATAGCCGCAATCACATACCAGTCACCCATAAAGCGGTCTACATCCACCTGGGTCACAGTCTGGATAGGCGGCAAATTCTGGCAAGCGGTGAGACCGAATATCGTCATCATACAAATCACTTTAATTAAAATTTTTAACATATTGATTAAATGAGCTTATAAATTATTTTATAACCTTCTGGCGTCACCGATTCTAACGCCACCCAATCTTGTTGCTGGTCATACCATAATGTGATGTTTAGCTTGTCTTTGCCTTTATAGCGGCCGCGCAGATGATATTGGTGGGCAGGCGTGTCCTGGCCTTTGACCATGATAGGTTTAACGCCATCGTCACTCACTGTCACATCCAGGTATTCGGCATTTTGCGGGTTGAGCAAGCGCGTTTGTTTGAGAATAGCGGGGTTCCAGTAAGCAAAAGTCATGATGCACGCAGGTAATGTTTGTTGCTCAGCATTTTTACCCTCTTGTTTATCAATAACGAATTGCCTATCCTTTAGTAGCCCATTGACATCGGTGACTGTTTTGTTTTCTTCAGTATGCGATTTCAGGCTGTTTAAACATGCGTCTTGCCAGGCTTCATCCGCCTGGTGCCGGTAGCGATAGGCATTGATAAACAAGACTTTGACATCGAAACTGGCGCGGCTCTGCAACTGCTGGTTGTTGAGCGAAAAGGTATGGGTGCCTATTTTCTGTTTGTCCAGCCACACCTCAAAAGACCAGTCTTTTGCCTGTGCTACAGGCAGCAGGCCTAGCCATAAAGCCACTAGCCCCAGCGCTTGACCTTTACGATTCATGCGTCTGTCCAGCTTTCGGGATGCCTGGAATAAAAGCATTGGTGTTTTTGACATATTCCGCATAACCGGGGCGCCGGCTATGGATGGTCTTTTCCATTAGGCTGACACCACTGACTTTTAACAGCAGAATAGTCATGATGATGGGTGATAGCCATACCCAATGATCACCAGTCGCGGCGCCAAATAAGGCGAAGCCCCACCAGATCAGGCACTCGCCAAAATAGTTGGGGTGGCGGCTATAACGCCAAAGCCCGGTATTAAGTACTTTGCTGTCGTCGCCTGGCTGATTGCGAAAGCGTGTTAGCTGCCAGTCTGCGACCACTTCCCAGTAAAATCCGAGGGCGAACAACAATGCACCGGCCCAATCCAGCCACTGCAAAGGCGCCTGGCTGGTCACTGCAGCATACAGTGGATAAGAAATCACCCAGGCCAGTAAAGCCTGCAAGCCAAAAATAATGTAGACGCTTTTAAACCAGAAATGCGGTTCATTATTGTTGCGTATAGTGTCGTAGCGGTGATCTTCCTTACCCCAGTTACGCAAAGTGAGGAAAATACTCAGCCGCAATGCCCACAATGTCACTAACGCCAGCACCAGGCAGCCGCGGGCTGATAGATCATAGAGAAAAATCGCGCTGATATACGCTGTGATCGCCATAAACAGGCTCCACATGCTATCGACATGGCTGTAATGATGCGTGGCAAAACTCAGCAGCCAGCCACTCAAGGCAAACATCAGTATCGCGATCAATGCGTAGGTATAAATCATGTGTGCCTTATGTTTGCAGTGTGATTAAACGCATGGCGGACCCAAAGCAACAGTGGCATGGCAATGGCCCATTCCAGCGCCACCCAGGCCAGGCTAGCAATCGGGGAGGGGAGCTTTACCACGCCTAATTGCACGGCGCCCAGATAAGCCAGCGGGCCAAAAATAGCGCCGAGCACGGCGGCTAGCACAAGTTTGCGCTGTAACCAGCGCATGCTGACATTCAGGGTGGTGGCAAATGCCAGCCATAAGGCCACCATCCACAATGGAATGTGACTTATCCATGCATGGTGGTATTCAAAAGCAACCCAGCCCATGGTATAACCGATTTGGTCCAATATGCAACCCAACATGGCTGCGATGAAGATAGGCAAAACCTGTTGCCAGCGTTCTATCCATTGCAAATGGGCTGCAGTGAAGAGCACAACGGCGACAAATACAGTCAGCGTCAATCCCGGTTTGGCGGAAAGCACGCATGCCCACCAAAGCAACTGGAAAGCAATAAAATTAAATATAATCAATTTATTAGAGGGCATATTTGATATTTAAGTTTATTTTTTGGCAAATAAATAATGGCTGACCCACCAGGTTTGCCCATGGTTGTAGCCAAACAGTTCGGCACAGGCCATGAAAAAAATGCGCCAGCGCTGGCGCCAGATCTCGGCATCAGCTTTACCGTAGATGCCTTGCAACACTGGTGTCAGCGCTGCGTGATTCTGATCCATGTTCTCCAGCCAGGCATTGGCGGTTTTCTCATAATGGCTGCCGCTCCAGCGCCATTTTTCAATGATTTTTAAATCATCTTGAAAGTACAGTGGCAAATCATCACTAGGCATCATGCCGCCACTGAAGAAATACTGACTCATCCAGTCATCATCTGCTTTGACATCAAATGCGTACGCGGCGTGGCGATGGACAAAAATATGCTTGAAAAACAGCCCATCCGCTTTTAGCCAGCGCGCCACTTTGGCATACAGCACCTGGTAATTACGCATGTGTTCGAACATCTCTACCGATACAATCCGGTCAAAGGTCTGCTCGGTATCAAACACATTCATATCTGCGGTAATGATATTGACGTTGGCCAGGCCGAGCAGGCTGGCCTGCTGCAAGATATAGTCACGTTGCGAAGCTGAGTTAGATACGCCGGTAATCGTGGCATTCGGGTAGTGGCGGGCCATCCACAAGGTCAAAGAGCCCCAGCCGCAACCGAGCTCCAGGATCTGCTGGCCATCTTGTATCAGGGCATGGGCGCAGGTTTGTGACAAGGCCAGCTGTTCGGCTTCATCTAGTGTTCCGGTCTCTACATGCCAGTAACAACTGCTGTATTTACGGTGGGCGCCCAGGCAATACTGGTAAAAAGCCGCTGGGATTTCATAATGCTGCGCATTGGCTTTTTCAGGTAATGGCGCAATGTCTGAGGTTTGCATCTGTTCGATGAATTGAATCAGGGCTGATTGTGCGCTTTCGCAATCGTTGTCCAGGATTTCATCTAATCTGGATTGGCAGAGTTTTTGTATGCCTTTGCGGATGAGTAGATCTGGTAACCAGCCTTTTTCGGCGATTTTCAGGGCAAGAGATGCAGATGAACTCATAAATATTATCGCATTAACCAATTGTTGTTTATGTCCATCATAAACTGCCTTTAGTTGCATTGTGAGAAATATATTTTATATTGTGGTGATTCAAATGGCGTCTGGACGCAAAAACACATTTCGCATGTATACTCACCTGTATAGTCCTTGGATAATTATGAATATGAATAAACCTTTCATCCGGCAATTATTTAGTTACCTGAGCCTGACGTCAGTATCATTGTTGCTGGCTTGTACGCAGGTCTCCAAACCAGACACTGCCCAATCGGCGAATGTCGATTGGGCCAGTTATGGCCGGGATCTGCAAGCGCAACGTTTTTCACCCTTGTCGCAAATCAATCAACAGAATATCAGCCAGCTTCAATCTGCCTGGACCGTCAATACCGGCGTCAAGGCGACTTTTCAGGCCACGCCTATTGTGGTCAATGGTGTGATGTATATCAGCCTGCCGTTTAACCATGTATTGGCTTTAGATGCAGCCAGCGGCAAGCAATTATGGAAATACACGCATGACCGCAAAGCCGATTGGCCGATGTGCTGTGGGCCGGCTAACCGCGGCGTTGCCGTGTCTGAAGGCAAAGTATTTATCGGCACTGTGGATGCGCGGCTCATTGCGCTGGATGCGCGTAGCGGGCAAAAGCTTTGGGATATTGATGTCGCCGCTAACCAGGTGAACACCGAACAACAAACGACGCTGAATAGCAGTGACCCGAATAAAACCAGGAAAGTCACTGGCGGCACCGGCGTTGGCATTGCCATGGCGCCCGTGGTCTACAAGCAAAAAGTCATCATAGGCATCACTGGCGTAGGTTATGGATTGCATATTGATAACCCGACCAGTGATGCGCCTTTAGGTGCCGTGATCGGTGTGACCGGGCGTTATGGCCGCCCTGGGTTCCTCGCCGCATTTGATGTGAATGACGGCCACCAGGTCTGGCAGTTTGATACGATCCCGGCCAAAGCCTGGGAGGGTAGTTTCACCACCAAAACGGCGGATGGCAGCGTATTCGAGCGGGATATCGCAGCTGAAAAAGCTGCGCTTAACGCGTATCCGGATGCGGCAAGGTTTGGTGGCGGTTCCGCCTGGAGCACGCCAGCGATTGATGCAGACACCAATACGCTTTACTTTGGCACGGGCAATCCATCGCCGCAGATGAATGATGTTTCAAGGCCAGGTGACAATCTGTATACCGTGTCACTGGTCGCGCTGGATACTGAAACCGGCCACTATAAATGGCATTACCAGCAGGTGCCACACGACTTGTGGGGCTATGATCTAGCCAGCCCGCCAGTCTTGTTTCACTACCAGCATCAGGGGAAAACGATTCCGGTAGTCGGGCAAGCCAGCAAAACGGGCTGGTTCTATGTGCACGACAGGGCAACCGGCCAGTTTCTCGCCAAATCGGAAGCCTTTGTACCGCAGCATAACCTGTTTAAAAAACCAGGCCCTGAAGGCACTGTGATTTATCCGGGCATACTAGGCGGCGCCAACTGGTCACCTGTCAGCGTAGACGAGCGCCAGCATAAAATATTTGTCGCCGCGATGCATAGCCCTATCAAATATACCGTGCATGAAACCGAGGCCAGCAGCGGTCAGAAACCGATGCGTTACGCTGCCAGTGAGCCGACTGATGATGCAAGATGGGGGCTGCTGAGCGCCATTGATAGCCAGACAGGAAAAATCGCCTGGCAGCACAAAACGCAGCAACCTCTGGTAGGTGGCGTGCTCTCTACTGCTGGCGGATTGCTTTTCTGCGGTGAAGGCAATGGTAGTTTGACGGCTTATGCCAGCAAGGACGGCAAAGCTTTGTGGCATTACCAATCTGAATATGGCGTCAATGCGCCCCCCATCACTTATCAGGTCAATGGTGAGCAATATATCGCAGTAGTAAGCGGCGGAAACTCCCTGTTTGGCTTCAAGCAGGGCGACCGCATCCTGACCTTCAAATTACCCGGAAAATAAGCGCGGCAAGCTGCCAAGGCAGCCTGCTCGCTCATGTTGTGAAGCCTGATAAGCATGCTCTGGATTAACAATTAAATATTTATAACGATAAATATTTAATTTAAGTAAAAATTAGAATTGACAGGTGACTGCCGGACGAATAAATTAGCATAAATGTATTTCAGATGTGCCCACTACTGAAAGGCCTTCACCGCAGTTGAAAACTATCCCCGATGGCAGTCATAGCGCAGCCTCATGAATATTTCGCGGTATTTGAACGTTTAGCAACACGCAATCTCAAATCGGTGTAAGAACTGTACTGATTAATCCTTGATGTGAATAACAAGAAGGGAATCACAATGCTGGCTAGCAGGTTATATCGGTATGAGCTCTGAACGTACAGAGCGCTGGGCGCTGGAATCCATCATTATTTATGGATTCATCAGTTTTTTTGCGCTGTTGGTGATCGTAGGCATTACCAGCATTATCTACCTGCAGCGTTTTTCTGAGACTAATCGCTGGGTCACCCACACCAACGAAGTCATTTCAAAACTGGATAGAGGCCTGGCACTCTTCAACCAGCTGGAAGTCTCGCAACGCGGATTTCTCCTCACCGGTGACAACAGTTCGATTAATCGCCGTGATATTGCTCTGGCCGACCTGCAAAAAGATATTACCGAGCTGGCCGTACTCACCAAAGATAATAGCTTCCAGCAGAAGCAGATCACCTTATTAAGAAGACTGATAGACCGGCGGCTGATCTACTTTAATCAGCTGATTGATTCTGCGCATGCAGTTTCTATCGATAAACTCAGGGATATCCTGCGCAAGGACTCCATCCGCCGCGAAGATATGCTCGAGATTCGTGGCGTATTCAGTGCCATGTCGCTCGAAGAGCAAAACCTGCTGACTGACAGGACTAAGTTAGAGCAAGACCACGCCAAAGACTTGCTGGTTCTGTTCACCTTCATGTCGGTCGCGATCCTGATCTTTTTTCCGCTACTGATATGGCGCATCCAGCGCGATCTTAAAATCCGCAAACAAGCCTCGGCTGAGCAGAAACGGCTCACTGATATTCTCGACGCATCGCCCGACCTGATCGCCAATGCCAACCTGCAAGGCGAGTATTTTTACCTGAACAGAGGCGGGCGCAAACTCCTGGGGATAGGTGAAAATGAAGACATCGCTACTCAAGCGATCTCACGTATGCGCCCGGACTGGGCAACCGACCTCATTCACAACAAAGCTATCCCTGCGGCATTGAGTACTGGCGTGTGGGGCGGGGAAACCGCTTTTATCAGCCGCACCGGCATCACTATCCCGGTTTCCCAGGTGGTCGTGGTACACAAAGATGCGAATGGCGTGCCTACGCACTTATCTACCGTGGCGCGCAATGTGAGCGATTTCAAGCAGATTGAATACGACCTGAAAAATGCGGCGATTTATGACCAGACCCACAGCGAGGTGCTCAGGTTGTTCAATGCCAATTATGACCGCGCACATATCCTGCCTAACATGCTGGAAATCCTGGCCAGGAATCATGCTTTCCCGGTTTCTGCGATTTATGGCTATGACGAATGGGGCGGTTTTTACCGCCTGGAAAGCACACATTCATCGCCTACAGATATCCTCAATGAATTCAAATTAGGCCATGGCATCATCGGTGATGCGATTCACAAAAACCAGACCCTGATACTGCGCGACGTAGAAGAGTTCCCCACGCTGACCATAGAGACAGGGCTGCTCGCTATTAAACCTGCAGCCATTATTATCTGTCCTGTCACTTACCAGGAAAAACGCCTGGCGGTACTCGTGCTGGCGGCAAGCCGCCCGGTCACAGATCGCGACCAAACCTTTATTGAGCGCTTATCGGCGCAATTAGGCGTGGCGCTACATAATATCCAGCAGTATGGCGACCTCAAGCTTCTGGCAGAGCAGTTGCATCTGCGCAGTGAAGAAATCGGCCTTAAGAACGAACAGTTACTGGAAGCAGACAAGATGAAGTCTGAATTCCTGGCGACCATGTCGCATGAACTGCGCACGCCTTTGAATGCCATTATTGGCTTTTCAGAGATCCTGCGGGATGGTTTGATTGGGCAATTGGCGGATAAACAGAAAGTGTACGTCAATGATATTTTTGAAAGCGGGCAACACCTGCTTTCATTGATTAACGATGTGCTCGACCTGTCTAAAATTGAAGCCGGCCGCATGGAGCTTGAGGGCGAGATGATAGATGTAAAAGGCTTGCTGCAAAACAGCCTTTCTATCATCAAGGAAAAAGCCTCTACCCAGCATATCAAGCTGCAGGCTGACCTGGCAGATGATCTAGGCCATGCCTGGCTGGATTCACGCAAGGTGAAACAGATCGTTTATAACCTGTTATCCAACGCGGTGAAATTTACGCCAGAGGGCGGCCAGATCACGTTGCAGGCCAGCCTGGTGCAGCGGGATAACGTACTTGAACAAACCAGGGATATCCCGCAAAGCCATTTTTCACCTATAGGCAACGCCAGCCAGTTTATCCAGATATCGATCACCGACACTGGCATAGGCATAGAAGCACAAGATATCAGCCGTCTTTTCCAGCCTTTTGTGCAGGTAGAAAGTACGCTTTCCCGGCGGTTTGAAGGTACCGGGCTAGGCTTGGCCCTGGTGCGCAAACTGGCAGAACTGCACAGTGGGGCAGTGGCAGTCACCAGCACGCCTGGCAAAGGCAGTACCTTCACCGTCTGGCTGCAACACAATACCAACTTGGGCGATACTACGTTAGCCAGCATGCAGACCGGCGAAAGCATACGCAAATTTGTGCATACGGATTCACCGCACGTATTGGTGCTGGAAGATGATGACCGCGCAGCTGATTTGATCAGGCTGCAGCTGGAATCAGACAACTGTCGTGTCACGCGTGCGGCCACTGCCGAAATAGCGCTGTCTATATTGGCCGACGGTAATCCGCCAGATTTGATCACGCTGGATATTTTGTTGCCTGGCATGGACGGCTGGCAATTTTTAACCAAACTGAAAACCGATGCCAAACTCGCGCATATCCCGGTGGTGATTCTTTCTATCATGGCCGATAGCAACCGTGGTTTATCGCTTGGCGCAGCGCAGGTATTGCAAAAACCGGTTTCTGCCGACGATTTGCAAATAGCCTTGAACAAGCTGGGCTTTACCAAACCAGGGCATAACCAGCCTGGTGCCAAGGTGCTGGTTGTCGATGATGACCCCAAAGCGGTAGAAATCATTTCTTCTTATCTAGAACACGCCAGGCACACCGTGCTGCGCGCCTATGGCGGCAATGAAGCGACGCATATCGCCAAATTACAGCAACCGGACCTGATCGTGCTGGACTTGATGATGCCGGAAATCAATGGCTTTGAAGTGGTTGAAAATTTGAAGCTGGATAAACGCACGGCGAAAATCCCTATCATTGTCGTGACGTCCAAATTCCTGACGCCTCAGGAGCATCAAGTCCTGAAAGGGCACGTGCTGGCTGTCCTGGAAAAATCTGAATTCAATCATGGCAACTTCCTCAGTGAAGTCCATCGTGCACTGGCCGGCAAGAAAAAGCGCGCGCCTAAAGAAAAAACCTAGAGGCGAAGATGGCAAAAGTACTGATCGTCGAAGACAACCCGACCAATATGAAACTCGCGCAATTGTTGCTGGAGACTTCCGGGCATGAAGTTCTGCAAGCCGTGAATGCATTGGATGGATTGGAAATTGCGCGCAGCCAGCTACCAGAAGTGATTCTGATGGATATCCAGCTACCTGGCATGGATGGCCTGACAGCCGCGCAGATACTAAAGGAAGAGGGTGAGACCAGCCATATCAAAATCATCGCGCTCACCGCATTTGCCATGAAAGGCGACGAAGAGAAAATGCGCAAAGCAGGGTGCGATGGCTATATTGCCAAACCTATCCGCTACAAAGAATTCCTGGAAACAATAGATGCCATACTTTAAAACAACACGATGTCACTTTAAAGCAGATCTACGTATAAAAATAATACTGGCGAGAGGTTGATACCATGGATATGAAAGTCACGCGCAAGACCATACTCATTGTCGATGACGAAGAGAATAACCGCACCTATCTCGATACGCTGCTGACCTCAGAAGGCTACGCTACCTTGCAAGCGCATGATGGCAAAATGGCGCTGGAACTGATTGATGAGCATCAGCCTGACCTTATCCTGCTGGACGCCATGATGCCGGTACTGAATGGCTTTGAACTGGCCGAACAGCTGAAAAGTAATGAAGCCACCAAAGTGATACCCATCATTATGATCACCGCACTGGTAGACCGAAACTCAAGAATGCGCGCCTTGCAATGTGGGGTAGAGGAGTTTGTCACCAAGCCGGTAGATAGAGCCGAACTTTGGATCCGGGTACGCAACCTGTTACGCCTGAAAGAATATAACGACTTTCTCAGCAACTATAGCCGCACGCTGGAAGTGCAAGTGGAAGAGCGGACTGAACAGTTGCTGACCAGCTACTTTGACTCCATGTTCAGCATCCTGCGAGCGGCCGAATTTCGCGACAAGGAAACCGGCGACCATATACACCGCATTGCTTTTTTCTGTAAGGAACTATCGGCTGATTTAGGCATGAGCCAGGACTTTATCGACACGATTTACCATGCCAGCCCCTTGCATGATGTAGGCAAAATAGGCATACCTGACCATATCTTGCTCAAGCCCGGTGCCCATACTCCGGATGAATGGGAAATCATGAAAACCCATGCTGCCCTGGGACACAGCATCCTGGGCCACGGAAAAAGCACCTCGCCCTTCACCATGATGGGTGCCGAAATTGCACTCAATCACCATGAGCGCTGGAATGGGACCGGCTACCCGAATGGCTTGAAAGGGGAAGCCATCCCATTATCTGCACGGATTATGGTGATTAGCGATGTATATGACGCCTTACGCAGCAAACGCCCATATAAACCGGCATTTACTCATGACCATGCATTACAGATCATCCTTAAAGGCGATGGCCGCACGCGCCCTGAACACTTTGACCCGATGATACTTGCAGCCTTCGCAAGACTAGCTGAGCGCTTCAGGGAGATCTTTGAAGAGCATGCAGACTTGCCTGATTAATAACTAAATCTTTTTAGAGCGGCAGACGCCATAAAAATAGGGCGTTTAGGCAGAAGTATTATTTATTTCTCTTGGTATCCATCACCAAGGTCGTTACGCGTTGGCTATCAATAAATACAATGCAACTTAATTCCGCCGTTCTTGGCCCAGTCGGCCTCGAGTTGCAACTGCTGGAAACGCGTTTGTCCTGATAACTGATCCCAGGCAGTTCACCAAAGCCAGTACGATCTAATTTTCCGGTGATGTGCAACACATCATCAAAATAAATGAACACCGTACTAGTCACACTTTTTCCCAGAATGCCACTCCTGAGTACTTGGTCAACTTTACCCGTGATATTCACAGGCTGTGTTAACTGACTGACACGCGCTTGCGGATGTGCAGTGATGTGACTGTGATGCGTAGTACATGCCGCTAGAAACAAGGAAGCAATGCAAACATAAACATTTTTCATCTTAAGCACCTTGTGACATGGATATGTCTAGATAGTAACTCAAATCCCAACAGGGGGAATGCGCATACGACTACTATTTACGATACACCAACAATTTAACATAATATACATTATGCGAAATAAACGGCGCAAAGGTCAACGCCCGAAAGCACGCAAAATAGACCTCTCTTTTCTGATTCAAAATTCCCTCGGATTAGCATAATTAGACAGCGGGTTTAACCCGCTTTTTTTATGCCTGTTTCAATAACTAATAATTCTAAAGGATTGAACTGATATGAGAACAAAGTCTATTAATAATGAAAATAAATTAGCTACTAAGTCAAAAATTGAATGGTATCTACGTGTCGGCTGGCACTTCGGAACCCTCAACGGCCCCAAGGATGTGATGGATATTTTACAGATTGATCGTTTCACTTTTTACCGTTGGTCAACTGGCAGATCCTGCGCCCCCTATGCCGCGTTAGAGCTTTTAAGACTGCATGCATTCGGTGAACCACCGGGAGGCAGATCTAAAGCGTGGCGTGACTTTAGATTCTATCGAGACAGGTTAATAACTGAGGATGGCCGCGTGCTTTCACCTGGCGATCTAAAGGCGGTTTTCTTCTGGAAACAAATGGCCTTTAACCAACTGGATGAGCGCGGCAGGCGCGAGATCTATACCGAATTAAAGGCGATATACCGCCAAGCATAAGAAAACGCGCCCTAGAGCGCGTTTTTCTTTGTCGCTGAGCTCAGCGACAAACTAAGCTTTTGATTCAGTCAAATTCCACATCGAAACCCCATCCCACAGTACGACGTGCGCCTTTGATGTGGCTGATTGGCGTGATGCTACCTGATAGGCCTCACTGGGCGTTTTAAACAGCTTTGCGCTGTGCATGTTTGGTGTCCACATAGCCCGATCACCGGCCCTTAATGTTGGCCTATAGATCGATTCATATAGAAACTGTTTTGTCTTGGATGAGTGAACAAGAAACTGCATAAAAGCCCCCTTTTAAACCGCCTCGATGTAAAGGGTACTATATTACCCCTTTACTGCAGGAAAGGGTACTTGCATATCCCTGTTACCAGGTGGATCTAACAAAAAACCCTGCCATCACTGACAGGGTTTTCTATATCACCGGATCCGGTTAGGATCCAATACCCAACAACTGAAAGACCCACGGCACGAATGGCTCGCAGGGCTTGCAATACGACCCCACTGCCAGACTTGCCAAACCGATAAAGATCCTACTTGCTGCAACTGTTCCTGCCCCTGAGATTAATGTACCCATATTCCCCTATGCCCCAATAAACGGCACTGCTTGCAATGCCTCCCTGTCCACGTCGATGGTTTCTTCTTTCCCGATCAGCTCGACGCTTACTGTCGGACCCCCTTCTTTATCAGCCACGATGTGGCCGTAATTGTTGCCCCAGTCACCGCCGATCACTTTATACAGCTGGTCAGGATCCTGCGCGGCCGGTGCCGCTTTCTTTGCGGTGTTTCTCGCTACCAGTCTTTCAGTGGCGGCGATCTGTGCTGCTGTGCGTGGTTTCTTTTCTGCTGTGGCCATAATGGATCCTTAAATAGAAAATATCGGTTTTGAGTTTTTCGGGATGTATGTGTACACGGTTCCCTTGTAGGTTACCTTCCAGCTGTCAGGCGGTAGCTTCTCGCCTGGCAACGGTAGATAAATGCGGTAGTTATCAATATTCTTGCCCTTTGCAGCCAATGCCTTGCGGGCGGCTGTATCAAGCGTTTCATAGCTGTAGGGTGGCGGGCTAAAGATCTTCCCGATGGTGCCCTCTTTATCCAATGGATTAAGATCCACGCCTTCCCACCATTCGCCCAGGTCATCAGCAACGTCAGACACACCGTTTTTGATTTTCCACGCCAGATAAAGCGCGCCACCGGCGACCAACAATGCGATCACGGTATTCAGGCTTACCTCTGGCTTAATCGCTAGTGAAGTCATGGCAGGCTACGGAATAAGCTATCCCAGAATGATTCTGTGGGATTTTTTTCATAGTAATCGACCTGATTGACCAGCTTTGTCGGATCCTTCGGGATATCGACCGGCACACCTGAGCTGAAATTGATATTAATACCGGCCTTTTTAAGCGCGGTCTGAACGGTCTGTTTTTGCTTGCCATCACTAAACAGCACAAAGCCAAGGACGCCAGCGGCGCCCAGCACAATTAAAGTCGTGGTTTTCATGCCATCCCCAGGTCTGCCAGAATCTGGCTGAAATATTTTCTTGTTTCCTTCGGTGCATTCTCAAGGCCTTTGCGGCCGACATTGCCTTGACCCCAGTTATAAGCGGCAAGCGCTTCAGGCCAGCTTTTGAAACGTGTATACAGTTGTTTCAGATACTTTCCAGCCGCGTCGATGCTGGCGAAGGGATCCAGCGGATTGATACCAAAGCCTTTAGCCGTGGCAGGCATGAATTGCGCAATGCCGATTGCACCAGCCGAGGACTTGGTTTTGCCTGTGATGATGTCTTCGCGGAAGCGGCTTTCCTGATGCAGCACACGCGCCAACAAGTTAGTTGGCAGACCGTATTTACTTTCCGCCTGGGCGATTGCTGTCATATATGGTTTAGCGGCCGCAGGGGCCACCCATAGTTTGTTTTGTACTGTCGTCATAAAGTCGCCTAAACTGCCAAGCCCTTCCGTTAGATCTTCTGTTAGCGCCCCGCCCTGCTGATTGCGCCACCACCAAACGACGCCAATCAGAGCCACAGACGCCAGAATGATTAAGTCGTCGTCTTCCATTACGGTAACGTGTAGAGAACGGACCGATGGGCATTACTTTCAGCAGTACTATTGATGTAATACAAACCTTTGCCTGCTGCAATTTTCAAAGGCTCATCCATACCTGCACTAGCAAAATAGGCACCGCCACCATAAGAACGTGAAGTTAAAATCACATCGCCATCGCTAGTATTTAGCGGCGTTGATGTTTTTGCGATTAATGTCGGATACATGAACAACGTTGCGTTGTATGCAAGCATGCTCGCTCGCTGAATGATGATTCCATTTACATTCGCGCCAGGAGCGACAATCGTATCAGCGGTGTTTACTCCCATAGCTGTCTGACTTTTATAACTCGCGCCGTAACTCTCCCCTGCATCGGCCACATTCACCGTATTAGAAATCGTGCCCAGTGTCGTGAGATTTGAAACTGTCGCCAACGTGCCGCCGTTGATAGTGACCGTGCCAGATAGGCGCTGATAGATTGCCTCATCATCACCGACAAATACCTTGATCGTTTGTGCGTTTGAACTGGTGAAAAATAACTCTTTGCCGCGATTATTGCCGTCCAGCCTCAAGCCGAAACCAGCATTGACGCCTTCACATTTCTGAAAGCCGCTACCCTTAAAAAGCGACACATCAAACGTGTAACCACCATCGGCCAGGACAAGTAGAAACTTGTAGTCAATATTTAAGCGTGTATCCACGCCAGGGATTAAAGCGAGATCATATGTTTTCATTATTTAGCCTTTTTTCCGAGCCAGAAATACAGGCCGACCGCCACGGTGCCGAGCGCTGCGAAAGCGACCCTTTGCATCACCAGGGTGCCGCCCTTTGCATCTTCATAGGCGTTTTGCAATGCACTGGTCGTCTGATCAAAATTTGACTTGGCAACGCCGAGCACCTCTTCGACCGTTTCGTCCATTTTGTCCAAGGCATTTTCGGCAAAATTGAATGACGCAGCTATGGCGCCGTGATCTGTCATCGTGACATATGAGTTCACGTTCATTGACGACTTATTCATGCCGGTGCCGACAACATTGATATTTACCGGGCTGGCGTAATCCTTTGCTACTTGAGAACCAGAGCTGGCCGCTTGTGCCTCAGCATCGGCAACGATTCTGTTGTCGGCATTGGTCTCAGCTGATGCTGATGATGATTTTGATTTTCCGCCTATGATCATGGCTAATTATTTCCGTGTGAATCGTTTTACAGCGATGATCGCAACGGCCGCGCCGAGCGCGTAGACGTACCACTGGGTAGATCCGTTGACCTTGGATCCAGACGTCGCGACATTCCAGTCGCCAGAGCCAAACATCGTGTGGTATTGAGGCATATTCCCGCCGATAGCGGGCGCCTTTGACGCTTCCACGGCACCATTCACCATCGCGGGAATTGCCGCCATCCATGCTGCCATGACGGCCCCCTAGTCTTTAGCCAACATCAAAAAGAGGAACGCCCCGCCGATCATTAAAAAAATCATGGGAAAGGTGCCGCTTTGTTGAGTTTGATAAGCCGAATTCAGCTGGCCTTGCGGGAACACGTTTCCCCATTGATCCATCATCAAAGGCGTGTTATTGCTTGCCTGATACAGTTTATCAACGGCGTATGTGTCGGCGAAACGGCCAGCGCCATAAGCAACGATCTTTTGTAAAGTATCGTTCCAATCGGTGCCAGCCCCCAAACCACCGGGCAAAGTTAAGTCAGTCATAACCGCCCCTTAGTTGTTTGCTAACGGATCCAGCATTTCCACGACGACTTGCATAGTGCCAGGCGTAGAGACTGTCACGTCTGCATAGAACTCCATTGTTTTGGCGTCCGCTGCATTGAGCAGGTTAGTAAAGAAACAACCGTCTTTGATGGTGTCAAAGTGGAACCAGCCGGTTTGTGTGACGCGCTGGTATTCGGTGTTGATAAAGTCGTTGATATCCTTGGTGGAATCAAAGATCGTTACACCGTTTTTACGCACTTCAAAGCCGTTGATCGTGATGCCTGATGCTGGCGGCACTAGGTGGATCCGCTTAATCAAGCTGCCACCCTGTTTACCGTATGGGATCGTGATCGGATATTTGGCCGCTGTCGCTGCCACTTGGTGCGGGAAGTTCAGCACCTTGCCGATCAAGTCCGCGCCAGAATATGCACCGGCTTGCGCGTTTTCGACTTGGGTAGTCTGCCATGAGCATTCAGCCCATGCGGCCAGTGTCGGATTGGTGGCCCCGCCGATATCGACCTCCATCGTCAGCGTGCCGCCGCCCAGACGTAAAGTGTCCAGACTGCCTAACTGTTGCTCCAGCTGATCCTTTGCGCGGATCTCTGAAAAGTCGATTGTCAGTTTGTTGGCAGTTGCTGCGATACCGCGATACTGCATGCGCTTGTCAGTGCGATCGCCGTTGTCATTCCAGATGATCTTGCCATTCGCTTTGATGCGGATGTCAGTCAGCTGGGCTTTGGTGAAGGTGCCGCCCAAAAGCAGCACAATGCGGTCGATCACTTTACCAGCGGTCAGGGACAGCAGATCCAGCGTTGCTGGTTGGTTTGCGACTACATTGTTAAAGGCTACGAGTTTTAATAACATGGCTTTTCCTTAATGAGAGAGTGAGAAGGTCAAGCCAGTCGTTAAACGTAGTCTTTAACGTAAGGGATTTGCTTAGCGGCAATCACTGCGCCGATGCTGATGACAGCGCCGCGCACCATTGGATTGGTTTTGCCGACGAAGAAATATGCAGCACCAAGAATGCCAGCTGCGAATAACAGGTTTGTGTTCATGTCCGTTTCCTTGATTGTTGATTGATTAACAAAAGTTACGGATACCCATTATTCGCATAAAAAAAAGGCGGTCAAACGACCACCCTATTGAATAGGTGCCTATTGAGCACCCCTCTGGAGAAGCTTTTCTGATCAAAATTTATTTTAGTTTTTGCACCATTCCAGTGGTAACGATGCCTGTTGCCATGTCTTTTTCAATGTAATGGAAGGGTAAAAGGTTTTGCACCTGTGCTTTGGGTACGTTCAAGACATCGGCCATGGTCACAATGTCTGCCTTGTAATTCAGGCGACCGGTGCGGATCTTGGTGCAGTTGCCAAAGAAGTTTTTATCAATGACGGCCGGACGCTGTGTGGCCCCTATCAGTGTTAATCCCCTATGGCGGCCCCTCAATGTGCAATCAGACCATGAAGGCGGCGCAGAACCTGCCTTGGTAAACATTTGCAACTCTTCAGGCAGCAACCACATATCACCCATGGTGTAGGCAATGTCGCAGATGATCTCAAACTGATCGACTGGGTTAAGCCTTGAGGTTTTGAATGAGACATTGAAGGATTTCTGGCGGACTTTGGTCAATAGATCTTTGATCGTGGGCACCGGCTCTGCGAACTTGGCATATTCACCCATGGGATCAATGATGATTAGCCGTTTAGGCTTTTCTTTGCGCACCAGCTGTTTGATTGCTGTCGATTTGCCGGATCCGGACGCCCCTATATACGCCTCAATGCGTGCGATATTTTCCGCACCCATTATTCGGCTTTCGCTGGCTCGACTGGTTTTTCTTGCGTGGTCTGAGCCGCTTTATTATAGGCAATGTCAGCGGTAACGCCTTTGTAGGTCGCCAGCCCCACCGGTATGACTATCGCACCTAAAGCCAGCTCTTCAGCGAATTTACCAGCAAGCCCGTTTTGTAGCCATCCATGCTTATTACACACGGCCGCGGTGCTTTCAGAAAGCGCTTGGATCACTGGCGGCGTGTAGATCTGTTCGAGGCTTGGCAATGCTGGTTTGAGCATATTTAAAATCATGTTCAACATCATGGCCATTTCAGCGTCCAGTGTTAATTCGATGGTTTGAATGCCTTGATCGCCTGTGCCGGTTTGCTCAGTAACGGCCGCTTGCTCAGTCGCGGCCGCGTCAGCTTGTTGCGCTTTAGTGGCTAGTCTGTTCAGTTCGTTTTCATCAATCATGCTAGATCCTAATTAACCGAATAAAGGGTGACCGCCAGTTTTTGGCGCTGGCTTTGGATCTTCTTGCGGTGCTGGCTGTGTTGCGGTGCCTAGCTTTGCAGACCATTTATCATGCTGGCCGGTGCCCACACGTGCATACGGTGCTGCATCACATTCATCGCACCTGTATGACAGGGTGCCATGCTCATTTTTTTTGACAACGACTTCAGTGCTGCAAGTCTCACAGGGCATGCGCCCTACTTTGGTTTTCATGGTTTACTCGCTTTCCGTAGTTAGGACGTCGATGATTAATAAAATGGCCTCTTTCAGTTGTTGCAGATCTTTAGCGCCCGGGATGTATGCCGGGATCTGAACCGCTTGAATCTGCTGAACCAGAGAAGCCAGCTTGATGGTTTTTTCCTGTTTGCTCATAAAGTGCCTTGCTTGTGGGTGGCCGTACATCAACAGATCCGGCCACAGTTTGGGCAACGAGGCCCTTTGTTAGAAAAGCTGATCTTGCATTTACTGCAATACCTACGGTTATCAAATAGCCTGCCCCAAAAAGCCATTATTTCCACCTAGCAAGCCAAATGTTGATTAGTGCGAACACAATCACGATCATCAAATAGCCATTGCCGGTCACTGCCAAATCCCTTTGGGCTTGGCAACGTCATAGTGGCCGCTGTGGGTTTTGGGTCGATCGGGCAGTCTCTCAAGAAAGTCGATCACGCCATCTTTGCCAAAGGCGGCGGCTATTTCTAACAATTCCGCCCGGGTGTTTGATTGCAATACTTGCTTCCACTCTTCAGGGTTCAGATAGATCACCAGTTCCTCTTCGACTTCAGGTTCAGCCGCTTCCTGCGAGATCTCTTCATCGTCCACCTCATTGATGCCGAAATAGTCCTTAAGGCCGTTGGTCCAGTAATTCATCCGCTTACCAGTGAATGCCAGGGCGAATTCTTTGAACAATGCGGCCGCGGCCTCTTCGCCATTGGTGGCAAAGCCGAGCAACTGAAACGGGGTGTAATGCCAGTCACCGTTGATATTGCGCGTTTGGTTTTTGCTGTTGGCTTTGGTGACTTCGTGGGCGATTGTCCAGCCATTCACTGCGATCGGCTCGCGGCCAAATTTCATGATGTAGTCAGCCACGTAATCGCCACCGCGCAGATCTAAACCGTATTTCAACATATCGCTAATTTTGAATTTGTCCGCACCGGCTTTAATCAGGCACTTAACCCAGATTTCCTTCAGGCGTTGCAGTGTGGATCCGTCGGTTAAAAGCGAATCGTCATGCATAAACATGACAATGTGAAAATGTGGGTGCCAGCCGTTCACGCCGTGCGTGACTTCCAGCGACCGGATATAACCTAGCCGCTGATGCGTGCCGTGGATCTGCTCTTTAACTGGTCTGCCTTTGGCCTCGCGCTGCATCACTGTGGCGGTCGCAGTGCCAAAGGTCTTTTTGACAAACTTGTCATTGGTGAATAGATCCTGCGCTTTGGAGACCTCTTCAAGCACCTCGACAATGTTGTCAGCGTTTTCGTGCTCGGTGGTCAGTGTCATAAGCAGGCATTTGCCGCCCTGCTTGTTCCACTCTACCGTCGCCTTGTAAATATCCTCGCGGCGATGTTCTGTGATTTTTGGGTTGCAGACTGGGCATACCCAGCCAGAACCGCAGGTTTGCACGTTTGCAAATCGCGCGTTGGATCCATCGACCGCGCGATAAATCGGCAGACCGTCAGAACTTAAATTGCGGTGGCAGCTGCAAACACGGTGTTGGCGCTCGGTATCGCCTGAGTGATCCCACAGGATGGACATTGCTTTGCGCTGCAAGTCATAACGCAACCTTTTGGCAAATATTGGCATTTGCTGTTTTGGTTTTTGCGCTTCTTTCTGGTTTGGGGATTTCGCACTACTACCGAGAAGGTGTGCTGATGCCACGTTTTGCATGTTCTAATTGGCCTCTACCTGTGACTGAGTCGCAATAATCACGCGCGCTGCATTGTTATCGTCAGCGATCCATAAGCGATCATCAATGACGCTTTCAACCGTGCCATAGAAGCCGCAATAGTCATGCTCCTGATCGTTGATCCGTACTTTGTCACCCTGTTTAAACATGGCAGTCCTTTCGATAGTTAAAAATTAAGCCGCTATAGGCGGCTGGATGTTTTCGTCATAGTGGCGTTCGCCGCATTTGCGGCACAAATAGCCGGTATCGGCTTCCTGCAAAAGCTGCCAGTCATGCGAGCATGGAGTGGCGTCCAGCTCGATCATGGATGGCAAAAGCTCAGCCATGTGACCATACGGCCGCGACAGCTGAACTGTAATCAAAACCAGGGTCTTGATTTCGGTAGTAGGTTCGACCTGTATTTTCCAGATCCACCCAATGGCACCCTCATGGTCACCTTTCAGGATCCGGACGCGATCATTCAGACTAAGCAGAGGGGTGCTCATAGATAGCCCTATCAGGTGAAGTGATCCCGTAGGCCAGTGCAACTGCCTGCATGGGGGGTCTCAATGAGAACCCCTCAGTAAGGGCAATTTCTAGCACTGTCGCCAGCTGCATTCGGGGGGTGTCTATTGAGGGGGTGTTTAGGGCGGTCATACTGGCACCAAAAGAGGTATGATGCCCTTACCAACAACAAAGGGAGACACTGCCGTGACACAAAGTGAAAAAGAAGAATTTGCAAACATGATAGGTATGGCTTTAGGAAGCATGATCCCTGTGATCCACGCTTTTCCACCGACCAGTAAAGAGGCGACGAAAGAAACCATTCTGGGCTTGCAAATAATGCTGGGCAATTCTGCGGGCATTCCGCCAGAAGCCAAATCTTTCATTAATGGCGCTATCAGTATGATGGTGCACTGGACTGACCACCCTCCTGCGGTTACTAACTAACAAATCATTCGCGGTTTCCCTCAACCGAGACCGCGAACACTCTTTGCACCCCCACCCAGACCCACACTGCCTAATATCTTCACGCATAGATCGCCCCAGCTTCTGCCCTAGCCTGCTCACGGCGTATCACGTAGTTGATGTCGTCACGGATGTGTGACGGGATAAAATTAAACGCCCTATAGGCGTAGTTATTGGGCTGATGCCCTGCTGCACGTAACAGCCGTTTCTTTTCGGCTGTACTAAGTTTCTGCCACTCCTGAATATTCATTTTCGCCCCTTAAGTTAACCCCTCCGATTGGCACCCTGATAAGTTTGGGTCCTGCCAGCGGAGCCAAGTAATCGGAGTAACTTGTCTGGCTGGATGCCGGAAGCTGGCAGGCAAGGCGAAATATAGTCAAATACCGTTCGACGTGTCAAACGTCATTTGACCGTTGAATGTCAAAGAATCATTGACTATTATGGTGCCACTTACAACTAGGACTGGATGCCTATCATGAACAGTACAAATCGTTATCTCGACGCCATCAAATCTAAGACTGGCGCGCCTTCCGACTATGTTTTAGCTTCGAAAATGGAGTTAACTAGATCTGCGATCAGCGCTTATAGAAAGAAAAACGTACATTTCGATGACAAAACATGCCTGAAAGTGGCGTCAATACTAGAGATCGACCCATTCTTGGTGGTCAGTGAGATTCACATGGATAGAGCTAAGACAGAGGAGGAAAAAACACTGTGGAAAAGCCTCTTTCAGAAGCTTGGAGGGGTGGCTGCCTTGTTATTAATTACCACCGGTGTAACTGCCCTGCAACCCGCGCCAGCTATGGCGGCAGGCATTTCAAATGCAGACAATGATTTATACATTATGCGAAGTGTTTTGAATTTAGGTCTCATCTGCACATACTCATTTAAGTAATGCCTTTTTTCTTTCAATTTGCTTTAACTTGTTTGACGCGACTAATTGCTGGCGCTGCGACTCTTTTAATTGCCCTTTGATCACGCCCACATTTTCGCGTAACTCATTTACCAGTTTTTGGTTCTTGGCTGATTGGCTTTTATTGACTGCATGTTCTGTCAGCAATGCTTTTTTTAACTCAGCGATTTCAGATTCCAGCTTATATGTACGCTGCCGCTCCCTGTCGACATCCAGAAATGATTTCGCCTCCAGCTTCCTGAATCGTTCTTCTGAAAACTTCAACGCAGCATGCAGCTTGTTCAGCTCGGTATCAAATTCATTATTGATACTCTTTAGCGAACCTTCCAAGGCTGATTTCTCATACTGCAGCGTTTTGACTGATTCTTTGTGAGTAGCTGATACCTGATGATCAATCAGGAATCTTTTTTCGCTCTCCTGCAGCTGCTTTCTAAGCATGGCCAGCTCTGAAGACTGTTCAATGTTGAGCGACTCCAGCTTCTTAAGTTGCGCCTTGCAATTTTCTAACTCCAGCCTGTTACTACTTTCAAGACCATTGATGGCTGAGTGCTTTTCTTTGACGTTTTGCCTGGCGACCTCCAGGGCGGATTTCCATAAGGTACTAAGGGCTTCGCCAGCGAATTCGCGCAAACTGTCCGGCAAACCAGAGTGCTCAATATCCACCCTGTTTTTAAGTCTGAGTTCCGACCAAAAGTTACTTACTGCCTGCGCAGGTATCGACATGGTGCCTTTGCGCACAAGCTGATAAAGCTTATTCGCGGTCGGCTGGATCCCGTATCGAAAAAACATCAGTCGGCAGACTTCTCTATATAAATCTTTTGCTTGTGGGAATTGAATGCGTAGTGTCTCTACGTCCTGGACAAGTTTTGCTTCATTGCTATGCGTAAGGTTCATGTTGTTTCTATGGCTATCAGTTTGCTTGGTTTCCTTTTGTGACAAATTTATAACGTATTTAGTTTGCAAAAAATTTCTTCCACCCGCTGAGTAAAGATTCCTATTGATACAAAAGCCCTATCGCTGATAGAGTCGTAATACATTAAGTTTATTATTTAATGTATTGATTTAAATGATTTATTAATTTCTATCAATGTAATTTATGGTCATAATAATCATAGGAAAAGGGAAATCATATGAAAAATAAAACCATGCAAAATAAAAGCAGAGTTGAGAAAATACACACGCAACATTCATTGAATTGGAGTTTAAAAATCGGCAAATATTTAGGGACATTAAATCTGCAAAAAGCGATAAAACTCGCCAACGTAAAACCAGTGGTATTTCATCGCTGGATATCCGGCGCGCTGGCAGCACCGGCAAATAAGCTTGAACGCATCAAGCATCATGCTTTTGCCGTCACGAGAAGGAAACCTCGAAAACAGCTTAATCAGCTCAAAATCAATGACACTGACGAACAGACTATCAGGGCGCGGTTTGTTTGGAAGCAGATGATCTTTGATCAATTGCGCATGGTGGCAAAGCGCAGGTTCTGTATTCGCTTGAAAATGCAATATAGCTGACGCGTATATTAAAAACAGACTTTTGAGAAATGGATACACAACAAAAAACCCGCTCTTGAGCGGGTTTTTTTGACGACATATACTGCATTAGTTACTTAAGATTGGTGGGCTGGGGACAATCAAACAAAGCCATATAAGCCTTTATTTAAGCCATTCTATTGGATTTAAAATAACAAGATACCCCCAAAGATACCCCAATTAATCAAAAGTCACTCTACTAAAGGTGTCTCAGCACTCACACCTAGGCCTAGGCCTTGGTCTTGCTGTACTCGGTAGGCAGCTGTTAACAGTTCACTTACGCCGTCACTATCGGTCGGGCATGCTACATAAGCTTTAACGTATGCCCCATAGGCGTTTTTGGCTCTAACGTTTACAACTAACATGCCGTAACCTTCTTCTATGTAGTGCCTTGAAATAGGGTTTTCTGTTATGTTCAAATCGGATTTACCTAATGTATAACTACTGTGAACATAAGCCGAGTCCGGGTCATTAAAGTCCGCTTTATGAAGATTTAGGCATTTATTCTCTGGTGACCATGGAATATATCTTGCCGGAATTAAGTGTGAGGATTCTGATTGATTTTGATTAGAAAATACCACTACCAAAATGCATATCACCAGCACAGCTAATAGAATTAAAGGGCCTCGGTATATTTCATTTTTATTACCCATTTTTTATTAAACCTTTAATGAAACTCTAAAACAGAGGATTTACCCTCCGCAACTTGTACATACAAGCCCATTTCATCGTAAAGCTTGTATGGTGCTTTGCGTGGATTGCCATTTTCATCTTTGTGCGTTTTGGCTTTTAAGGTAACGTCAGAAAGTGCCATTTGGGGTATCTCCCATTGGGGTACGTGTAGATACCCCAGAAAATACCCCCAATAGATGGGGTATGTCAATACATCACATGATACGTTCTGAGAGTAGGTATAAATGAAAAAACCCGCATTTACGCGGGTTTGTGAGGTGTTTTGGTATTTCTTGATTTGGGTAATTGGTGGAGCTGGGGGGAATCGAACCCCCGTCCGCAAGCCCTCCACAGACAGTTCTACATACTTAGCTGCGTTGTTTATATTTAACCGTACACTCACCAACGAGCAAGCAAGGGTAAAGCGAGTTGCCTTGGATTTAATGCGTGATTAAGCAACCCAACCACGCACGATTCTCTCTAAATGACGCTGCTGCCGGTTACCCGGCCCGACCGAGAGACTCTTCGGGGCAGCGTTCAGCCGGTATTAAGCGGCTAAAGCGTAAGTTTCGTCGTTTGCGACTATACTTTTTCAGATGGATTTACGAGGAAACCTGAACCCTCGGTATGCCCTGCACTGCTTTGCAACCCACGTCGAAACCTGGTCAGCCCCAAAGCAAGCTTTTAATTATACGCCTGAAACCCATACTAGCCAAACTTCAGACGCACTTGTATGACATGATACAATTCCTGAATGTTCAAGAAAATTGTAATATTTGGCGTGGGATTGATTGGCGGTTCAGTCGCCTTGGCACTGAAAAAGCTGCCCAATCCGCCAAAGATCATTGGCGTTGGCCGCTCAAATCAAAGTCTGCAGGAAGCATTAAATTTAGGATTGATTGATGCCGCAGAAACGAATGTTGCAAGCGCGCTAGAAAATGCAGATTTAGTCCTCATCGCAGCGCCTGTTGCACAAACGCCAGCCATTCTAAAATCTATTCGTCCTCATCTTTCTGTGCACATAGTGATCACGGATGCGGGCAGCACAAAATCTGATGTCATGGCTTATGCACAGGCCGAACTGGGCGAAAAATTTAACCAGTTTGTGGGCGGACACCCCATCGCCGGGGCTGAAAAAAGCGGCCCAGCTGCGGCAATGTCTGATTTATATATAGGCAAAAACGTCATTCTTACACCAGCGACTGTGACCAGCGCAGAGGCTGTACAAAAAGTGACTGCGCTATGGCAAAACTGCGGTGCGCTCGTGTCCAATATGCGTCCGGAAGAACATGACAGTGTATTCGCCGCAGTCAGCCATTTGCCGCATTTATTGGCATTCGCCCTGGTAGAGGATTTAGCCAAGCGTGACAATGCAGAATTACTGTTTAAATTTGCCGCCAGTGGCTTCCGTGACTTTACCCGGATTGCTGGCAGCCATCCTGAAATGTGGCGTGATATTGCATTGGCAAATAAACAGGCCTTATTACAAGAGCTCAATACCTATCAACAAGCGGTGAGTGAAATGACGGCATTGCTTGAAAATAATGATGATGAAGGTTTGTTTGCGTTATTTGAACATGCCAGCAACGCCCGTAATGCCTGGGCTAAATCCAAAACTCAATAGTAGACTCAATATATATGGAACAACTGCATTTAGCTGCCGCCACACAAGCAACAGGTACGATCACATTACCCGGCTCAAAAAGCATTTCCAACCGCACCTTGTTGCTGGCAGCGCTTTCTGACGGGGTGACAGTGATACGCGACTTGCTCGACTCCGATGACACAGCACGCATGCTGGAAGCGCTGCAATCGCTAGGGATTAAGCTGGAAAACATCGATGAAAACGCCTGGCGCGTGACCGGGTGTGCTGGTAACTTTCCAAACAAGCAGGCGGACTTGTTTCTTGGCAATGCAGGCACAGCCTTCAGGCCGCTGACAGCAGCACTGGCTTTTTCAAATGGCAGTTACCATTTGCATGGTGTGCCGCGCATGCATGAGCGCCCGATTGGTGATTTGGTCACAGCACTTCAGCAAGCAGGGGCCGATATCAGTTATTTGGGCAACGAGCACTACCCTCCCCTGCAAATATCCCCGGCAACAATCGATGTCAGCCAGCCGATTCAAATCCGTGGTGATGTCTCCAGCCAGTTTCTGACCGCGTTGCTGATGGCGTTGCCGCTGACAGGCCAGGCAGCCACGATAGAAGTGGTCGGTGAGTTGATTTCAAAGCCTTATATTGAAATCACGCTTAACCTGATGCAGCGTTTTGGTGTCACTGTAGAACGAGATGGCTGGCAAAGTTTTCATATTCCAACGGCCACAAGTTACCAATCCCCAGGCGAGATTTACGTTGAAGGTGATGCCTCGAGTGCTTCATACTTTATTGCGGCAGGTATCCTGGCGGGCGATGTCACCGTGCAAGGCGTTGGCCAGCACAGTATTCAGGGCGATATTCTGTTTGCGGAAGCGGCCAAACTGATGGGTGGCCGTATCAGCTATGACGAGAATCATGTACGCGCAGAAAAAACGGGGGCACTCAAGGCGATTGACCTGGATTGTAACCATATTCCTGATGCTGCCATGACGCTGGCGGTGATGGCGGTGTTTGCGCAAGGCACAACCACCTTGCGCAATATAGCCAGCTGGCGCGTGAAAGAAACTGACCGCATTGCTGCCATGGCGACAGAATTGCGCAAAGTGGGGGCAACCGTCACAGAAGCGGCTGACGCTATCGAGATTACGCCACCTACAAAGCTGATTGAAAATGCAGTGATCGATACCTATGATGACCACCGCATGGCGATGTGCTTTTCATTGATCAGCCTGGCCGGTGTGCCAGTCACGATTAACGACCCTAAATGCGTGGCTAAAACCTTCCCCGAATACTTTAAGGTGTTTAGTAGTATTGCGCATTAATCAGGCAGCGTAAGCCCACTCATGTTCATCCGCCTCTTTAACGGCGGCATGCCCATGCTGATGGTGGTTCCAAGCCCGCTCATGGAAATAAAATACGACAGTATTAATGGCAGGCTCAATCAGCGCCATCAGGCCACCAATCAGGATGCTGCCGGTGAGCAGGTAGGCAATGCTAAAAGCCACGCTGAAATGCAGGATAGCGAAAGAAAATGTTTTAATCATGAGGTGCTCCTTAATCGTTAGGCACATCATATAAAACCCTATTTATTTAATCCAATTCATTGTTTTTAAGTATTCGATAAGCAAAATTTATGACTGAACTACCCTTATGGCCAGTGATTGCCATTGATGGCCCTTCCGCTTCCGGTAAAGGCAGCGTCGCAGAACGTGTCGCAGCCGTATTTGGCTTTCATTACCTGGATTCCGGCGCACTCTATCGCTTGCTGGCTTATGCAGCGCACACACAATCTGTGTCATGGTCAGACGCAGCTAAACTGGCAGACATCGTCTCGGCGATGGATATCAAGTTTGAGGGCGGTGAAGCGTTTTTAAATGGTGTTCATGTCAGCCCACATATTCGCACCGAACACATGGGTAAAGGTGCTTCCGAGGTCGCTGTACACCCTGAGGTGCGCACTGCCCTGCTACAAACTCAAAGAAATTTCAGGAAAATGCCTGGCTTGGTGGGAGATGGACGCGACATAGGCTCGGTCATTTTCCCGGATGCTGCATTAAAAGTATTTCTCACCGCAGGCGTTGAGACCCGTGCCCAACGCCGCTATGATCAACTCATCCAACGCGGCGACACTGCCGATTACGATACGATTCTGGAAGATCTGAGGCAGCGCGACCTGCGTGACACGCAACGCGCTTCAGCTCCCCTGAAACAATTGCCGGATGCGATGTTGGTGGATACGACGAAAATGAATATCGCCCAAGCCGTCGATATGATTGTAGACGCCTTTAAAAAAGACCACGGAAATTACATAAAAAACGCTTTAAGTCATTGAAGTGAATAATTTTTTTGTGTATAGTTCCAGATTCGCGTTATCTCTGGCGCCAGCTGGATGTGACATATATTAACTTTATCCGTTGCCTGCTTATCTTGAGTAGCAATGGCGCGTATAACGGCATGTGTTGTTTTACGTGTAAATTTGGACAATTTTTTAATGGCTTCTATTTCTAATTCAACCTCTTCTAACGAATCTTTTGCAGCCCTCTTCGAAGAAAGCCTGGCCCGCCAGGAAATGCGCGCTGGTGAAGTGATCACCGCCGAAGTAGTCTCTGTAGACAATGATTTCGTGATTGTTAACGCTGGCCTTAAATCCGAAAGCGTGATTAATGCCGGTGAGTTCAAAAATGCCCAAGGCGAACTTGAAGTTGCTGTAGGCGACTTCGTCAAAGTGGCGATTGAAAAGCTGGAAGATGGTTTTGGTTCTACACAACTGTCTCGCGAAAAAGCGAAGAAAATGCAAGCATGGCTGGATCTGGAAGAAGCCATGAACGAAGGCCGCGTTGTTAAAGGCTTTGTCAGCAGCCGTGTTAAAGGTGGCCTGCGCGTTTCTGTCAGCGGCATCATGGCATTCTTGCCTGGTTCACTGGTAGACATCCGCCCGGTGAAAGACACGACTCCTTACGAAAACAAAGAGTGGGACTTCAAAGTCATCAAGCTGGACCGCAAGCGTAACAACATCGTTGTTTCACGTCGCGCAGTCATGGAAGACACCCTGGGTGCTGACCGTGAAGCATTGCTGGGCAGCCTGACTGAAGGTGCTGTAATCAAAGGTATCGTTAAAAACATCACTGACTACGGCGCGTTCGTGGATCTGGGTGGTATCGATGGCCTGTTGCACATCACTGACCTGGCATGGCGCCGTGTGAAGCACCCATCTGAAGTGCTGACCGTTGGTGAAGAAGTTGAAGCCAAGATCCTGAAATTCGACCAAGAGAAAAACCGTGTTTCTCTGGGCATCAAACAATTGGGCGACGACCCATGGGTGGCATTGAGCCGCCGTTACCCAGTAGGCACACGCCTGTTCGGTAAAGTGTCTAACCTGACTGACTACGGCGCGTTTGTTGAAGTAGAGCCGGGTATTGAAGGTTTGGTACACGTGTCTGAAATGGACTGGACTAACAAGAACATCCATCCGGGCAAAATTGCTCAATTGGGCGACGAAGTTGAAGTGATGATCCTGGAAATCGACGAAGACCGTCGTCGTTTGTCACTGGGTATGAAACAGTGCAAACCAAACCCATGGGATGATTTCGCTGCAACGCACGCTAAAGGCGACAAAGTATCTGGCCAAATCAAATCCATCACTGACTTTGGTGTGTTTATCGGTCTGCCAGGCGGCATTGATGGCCTGGTTCACTTGTCTGACCTGTCATGGACACAGTCTGGCGAAGAAGCGATCCGCAACTTCAAGAAAGGTGACGAGCTGCAAGCCGTTATCCTGGCAATTGATGTTGAGAAAGAGCGTATTTCTCTGGGCGTGAAACAGCTGACTGAAGATCCAAGTGGCAACAGCGCGCCAATTGGTGACGACAAAGGCGGCAAACCAAAAGCCAAAAAAGCAAAAACAGATGATGTCCTTATCGATGAAGCTTCAGCGGGTACCACTAACCTGGGTGCTTTGTTGAAAGCTAAATTGGACAGCAAAAAATAATAAAGGCTTTAGGTCATGACTAGATCTGAACTTATCGATTTACTTGCACAGCGCTTTCCGCAATTAGTGCTGAAAGATGCCGAGTTATCTGTCAAAACCATCCTCGATGCGATGACAGAGAACCTGGCGACTGGCGAGCGTATTGAAATCCGCGGTTTTGGTAGTTTCAGTTTGAACTACCGCCCGCCTCGTTTGGGACGCAATCCTAAAACTGGCACCAAAGTACAGGTGCCAGCCAAGTATGTGCCTCATTTCAAGGCAGGCAAGGAACTGCGCGACCGCGTAGACGCTATGGAGTAAATCAGCCTTTGCTGACAAAAACGGCATCTCAATGAGATGCCGTTTTTTTTCGCCGTGCTTTGCCTGAATGGCATCGCCATCGCTTTACTAAATTCATGGCATCGCCATATTCATGCCAACACCTCAGGCGCTTAAGGTAAAATAGGCGCTATCTAAAAAAGAGACCTTGTATGCTGGTTGAATTTGAATATTGGTGGTTATTGATTTTGCCACTGTTTTTCACGCTGGGCTGGATCGCCGCTCGCGTGGATATCAAGCAGTTGATCGCAGAATCGACCTCCCTGCCCGCTACTTATTTCAAAGGCCTGAACCTGCTGATTGCGGACCAGTACCACAAAGCGGTAGATGCTTTCAGTGAAGCGCTCTACCTGAATAAGGATTCGCTTGAGTTGCATTTTGTATTGGGCAGCCTGTTCCGTCGCACCGGCGAAACTGACCGTGCTATCCACCTGCATATGAATCTGCTGGAAAACTATGAGTTGACTGAGCAGCAATCTACTTCGATTAAAGTGGAACTGGCACAGGATTACTTTAAAGCCGGATTATATGACCGCGCGGAAGAATTATTTTTAACTTTGCGTCATACACGTTATGAACAGGCCGCATTACGCCATTTGCTCGAAATATATGTGAAAGAGCGGGAGTGGTCGCAAGCAATTGCCATGGCAATTGAATTAGAAGGCTCATCCGGGATTTCTTATCGCAAAGAAGTCGCCCAGTATTACTGTGAGCTGGCCGTCAACGCGATCATTCAGAAAGACTGGCAGCATGCCACCGACCTCCTGGTGCAAGCCCTGGATGCAAACAAAAACTGTGTACGCGCCAATGTGCTGCTAGGCGATATGGCGGCACAGCAAGAAGATCACGCAGCGGCGATCGCCTTCTGGAAAAGAATCGAAATGCAGGATCCGGAATACCTGGGCCTGGTCGCACAAAAAATGCTGAAAAGCTATGCCGCTTTGCGAGAAGGTGATGCAACGGCCGGCAACGCGTCCAAAGGCTTAAAAGAAGGCCTGGCCCAGTTGAGTCAATACCTGGAGTCCTACCAGTTAAGCAGCATGATGTCAGTGTTATACGAGGCCACGTTGCAAGCTGAAGGCGCCGATACGGCAGCCAAACTGGCGCGGAATGAACTGATACGCAAGCCCAGTTTAAAATCACTGGACCAATTGCTGCAGGCTCGTGCCATGCTGGAAGATGAACAGCATGATTTACAGCTTATGCAACAAACCGTACGTAATGCCATCGGCGACCGCGCGGCCTATTACTGTGACCAATGTGGTTTCCGCGCCAAGCAATACCACTGGCAATGCCCAGCCTGCAATGCCTGGGAGTCTCTCCCCGCCGAGCCGACTGAAGCCACCATCCGTGACATCAAGTTGCTTAAACGCAAATAATTGTTCTTTCACTGTTTTTGTACTGAGCACTCATGACTGATAGCAAAATTATTGTTGCCCTCGACTACGCCGATGCGGCCTCTGCGCAAGCACTGGTTGCTCGCCTGGACCCTGCCCTGTGCAAATTAAAAGTCGGCAAAGAACTGTTTACCGCTGCAGGCCCTGCCTTTGTCGAATCGCTTGTAAAACAGCACTATGATGTGTTTCTTGACCTGAAGTTTCATGATATCCCCAACACCGTAGCCAAGGCCTGCCAGGCCGCGGCTAATCTTGGCGTATGGATGCTGAATGTACACGCCAGTGGCGGCCAGCCCATGATGCAAGCGGCACGTGAGGGTCTGGATAAAGCGTTTGGTGCAAAAGCGCCTTTGCTGATTGCCGTGACTGTGCTCACCAGTATGGATGAACCAACTCTGCATAGCCTGGGTATCCAGCGCTCTTTAAGTGATCACGTATTGGCACTTGCCCGCCTGACTAAAGATGCCGGGTTAAACGGAGTTGTCTGCTCCGCTCAAGAAGCTGCCATGCTCAAACAGGCACTTGGCCCAGCATTCTGCCTGGTGACCCCGGGAATTCGTCCGGCGGATGCAAGCAAGGACGACCAAACCCGGATTGTGACACCTAAGGAAGCGATGTCGCTGGGTTCTCACTATCTGGTCATTGGCCGCCCAATTACACAAACAGCTGATCCCATTGTTGCATTAAACACAATTATCAATAATATTTAACATTAATTAACAAATTAAAGGCAGCGGCCCGTGACAGCGGGCTCCTCACTATTAGAATAAAAGCAGGCTAACTATTGGCCTGCTTTTATTTTTTTACGATCAGGAGAAGCTATGAGATACACATTTTTAGTGACTTTAATGTTGTTACTTTCATCCCCATTTGCTTATGCCGCAGTGGATATCAATACTGCCAGCCAGGCTGAACTGGAGAGCCTGAATGGCATAGGCCCGGCAAAGGCTCAGGCTATTATTGAATACAGGAAAAAGAATGGCGGTTTCAAAACTGTAGAAGAAATAGACCAGGTACCTGGGATAGGCCAGGCAACCCTCAACAACCTGAAGAAAGATATTAGCGTAGGCGCCAAAAAAGCATCCCCGGCAGACGCTGTAAAAAGTGACAAAACAACAGAGAAAAGGAAACCATAAAACTTAAATCAATAAGGCTTCAATCGCATGTAGTCTGTAGCTTGAATGCATTAAAACCACTTATTGAATAAAATGAAAAAACACCTCTTGAGGTGTTTTTTCATTAACTGAGTAGGGTCAACTTAATATAAGAAAAGCTTATCTTAAGGTTGCAGTTGCCTGATTGTCGGAATAATTACCAAGTTTTTGCAAGGATACCTGAGATGTAACACGCTGAAGTGTTACCTACTCTAAGTGCTTTAATTATTCAGTCTCAAACTTCATCAGCACTTCTTCATCAGCCACCATATCCAGGATTTCATCACTCAACTCTTCCGTGCATTCACTGCTCCATTCAGCGCCAGCTTTAGGATCTTCAGTAAACATCGGCAAGAAACTCATGTACATAAATCGACCATCCTCAAGTTTGATCGCTTGAACGTCGTCCGGATGTTCAACTAAATCCCAAGCGTCAGGAACGTCCATCTCCAGTTGTACATTGACTAATAGTTTTTTCATTTTGTGTCCTTCATTATTTGTGGTGGCTACAGAGGTTGCTGGAGTAAAACGCTAGGACACTTGTACCACATTAATGCGTTAAGCCAGTGACATTTTAAGTGGCGAGGCTGTAACCCAGAAGCACTTGTTTCTCCCAAAACAACATTGAGTGTGATAGAGGTGAGAGCTGATTCAACTATCAGGAAATCATCTGCCTACTTCTGGCGAAACACAATCACGCCAATAAGCCCCAATCCAAGCAGCATCAAACTCATGCTCTCAGGCTCTGGTACAGGTGAATTAGTAGGGGTGGCGGCATGCGCGCTAATGGAAGCAATCAAGCCGGTGAGTAAAATCAATTTATGCAACATATTACGATTCTCTTTTTATTTTTTGTTAGGGGTAACGCCAGGGATATTCTATGAGGCGCGCAAAGCAACAACAATGACCCGCTTTGGCTAAGACTAAAGGACTAGATATATTGTTATTATTAGTTAATTTATAGTAATATAATGTTAACACATCTTGATGACATTACGGAGGTGATTTATGGAAGAATCCATTTACTTTAGCTATCAAGGGATCAGCGTCAGTAATACGCGATTCATTGTCAACGGCAAGGCTATCGCCATTAAGAATGTGACTACGGTTGAATCCAAAACACTCAAACCTCCCCTTAATTTTGCCAGGGTGTGTCTGTTTGGCGGCCTGGCACTTCTCTTTGGTAATGGCAACCTGCCCTACATCGGCCTCTTTTCGATGGTCTATGGCGGCATGCTGTGGTTCCTGGCCACACCCAAATACGCAGTGGTTATACATACCCTAGCCGGAGACATTCAGGCATTCATAGGTGAGAACATCCTGGACGTTGAAAGTGTCTTAACGGCATTTAATGTCGCTATCGCCTTAAGAGGATCATCAGCGCAAGATTAAGAAATCCATTTAAGCAAACCCTCCTCCCTCTTGCACAGCCGAGAGGTTTTTTTTGCTTGAATGCGCTTAAACCTCACTAATTTCGCAGGTAAAACCCACAAGGAATAAACTCAGGAATAACTCCTATTGGCATAACGAATGATTCCTTGCATTCTAGTTAAGGGCTTATTTGCCACTAGGACAGTTTGAGATGAGGCAACTTGTTTCAAGCTGGGTAAATCAGCCCCACCCTAATTCGTCAGACTGTATGGGTATCTCCGAGTGTTTATAAGGCATCCCTTAAGGGTGCCTTTTTCTTTTGAGACTCAGCACCATAAGGCTTTATTTAAATTCATGCTGACCCCAGCTTCTTCCAGTCATCAGGCTAATGATGATTTCTCGAGAAGACTGTTTGCCAACGATTCAGAGAGCATCACGCAATCATGCTGCTAAAAAGAAAAAGCCTGCGGTCTGTCACTTATTGATTAGTCACAGAAAACAGGCTTCACTGTACTGCTGGCGGAGAGAGAGGGATTCGAACCCTCGATAGAGTTGCCCCTATGCCACCTTTCCAGGGTGGTGACTTAAACCGCTCATCCATCTCTCCGAAAGAAGGCGCGATTATAGCTGATTCCCCATAACGCGCCAAATGATTTATAGCGGAACAATCAGATTGCAGAATAGCGCGATTTAACGCCAGCGCCACACGTGTAAGCGATTGAACTTTTCAGGATTAAAGCAACTAACTCAGTTATCTTATAAATCATTAGAAACACAGCAAAAACGCTTGATTTTGTGGGTTTTAAGGGTTAATGTTTATCCCGTTAATCATCTTAAAAAGCCTTATTTTAAGCGGCTTTACAGATGATTTTTCAGATTATTGAACTCACGTTCAATATGGCGGTTTGGAGAGCAGTTCTGCTATAACATCTATACAAAAAGTACAGGAGTGATTATGAGTTTGGATCTATTGAAAGCCATGGGAGTAAAAGTCCCTTACAAGGCAAAATATGACAACTTTATTGGTGGCAAGTGGGTCGCACCAGTGAAGGGTGAGTATTTTGATGTGATTTCCCCCATTACTGGTAAGCCTTACACGCAGGCTGCCCGCTCCAGTGCTGAGGATGTCGAGCTGGCGCTGGATGCCGCGCACGCAGCAGCTGATAAATGGGCGAAAACTTCTGCGGCAGAACGCTCTAATTTATTGCTGAAAATTGCAGATCGTATCGAACAGAATCTGGAACTGATCGCCACCGCTGAAACCGTCGATAACGGTAAACCTATCCGTGAAACGATGAATGCAGATATCCCATTAGCTGCTGACCATTTCAGGTATTTTGCCGGTGCGCTGCGCGCGCAGGAAGGCAGCCTGAGCGAGTTGGATGAGACCACTGTGGCTTATCATTTCCATGAACCACTAGGCGTGATCGGCCAGATTATCCCCTGGAACTTCCCTATCTTGATGGCTGCCTGGAAACTGGCACCAGCCGTTGCTGCAGGTAACTGTGTCGTGATGAAACCAGCGGAATTCACGCCTATCAGCATCCTGATATTGATGGAAGTGATTGGGGACATATTACCGCCTGGTGTGATGAACATCGTGAACGGTTATGGCCGTGAAGTGGGCGCCCCGCTTTCTAACAGCAAGCGCATTAATAAAATCGCCTTTACCGGCTCCACAGCCACTGGCCGCTTTATTGCCCAGGCGGCAGCCAATAACCTGATTCCGGCGACGCTGGAACTAGGCGGCAAATCACCTAACATTTTCTTTGAAGATATCATGTCTGCTGACGATGACTTCCTCGACAAAGCGGTTGAAGGCCTGGTGCTGTTTGCGTTTAACCAGGGTGAGGTCTGTACCTGTCCATCACGTGCACTGATTCAGGAATCCATTTACGACAAATTCATGGAGCGTGTATTGCCGCGTGTCGCTGCGATCAAACAAGGCAACCCGCTGGACCCTAACACCATGATAGGTGCGCAAGCCTCACAAGACCAGATCAACAAGATCCTGTCTTACATGGATATTGGTCAACAGGAAGGTGCGCAACTGCTGTGTGGTGGCGAGCGTAATGTCCTGGGTGGTGACCTGGCAGAAGGTTACTATGTGAAACCAACGCTGTTTAAAGGCCACAATAAAATGCGTATCTTCCAGGAAGAGATTTTTGGACCGGTATTGGCAGTGACTACCTTTAAAGATGAAGCAGAAGCCTTGAGCATTGCCAATGACACGATCTTTGGCCTGGGTTCTGGCGTCTGGTCACGCGATGGTAGCCGTGCTTATCGTATGGGCCGCGGTATCAAAGCTGGCCGTGTCTGGACCAACTGTTACCACGCCTACCCTGCTCACGCGGCGTTTGGTGGTTATAAAGAGTCAGGCATTGGTCGCGAGACGCACAAAATGATGCTGGACCACTACCAGCAAACTAAAAACCTGCTGGTCAGCTACAGCCCGAAAAAACTGGGTTTCTTCTAAGCGCAGGGTGAATCATCACTTGATCTAAAGTAGTTTAAAAAGGGGCGAATTTTTCGCCCCTTTTTTGTCTTTAAGATAAATATTGAGGAAAAACCATGGCTGAAAGACTTTCTGCAACACCCAGTGCGCTCACATTGATTGAACAGCTCACCCAGCAGCACGGCCCGATAGTGTTCCTGCAATCTGGCGGTTGCTGTGAAGGCAGCGGCCCCATGTGCATGCCCGCCGCAGAGTTCAGGCCCAGCCCGTCGGATGTGAAGCTAGGTGTACTGGCGGGCGCCATCTTTTATATGGGCGACAGCCATTTCAGCTTTATGGCGAATACGCATACCATCCTCGATGCAGTGCCCGGCTCCAGCGGCTCATTTTCACTCGATTGTGGCAGCGGCTTTGCTTTTATCACGCGTGGCCGTGTCTACACCGATGATGAGTTAGCGGCATTGCCGGTGGAGGAGCGCGTCGGTTATGCATAAGCAAAAAGGGCCCACGGGCCCTTTTTGTTATTTTGCTTGAAAAATCAGTTTTTAAAATCCTAAACTATCCAGCAAATCGTCAACCTGTTCCTGGTTAGAAACCACATCCACTGTATTGTGCGGGTTGATTTGCGGGCCATTCAGCAATGAATCGGAAGGCTCTTCTTTTTTGGCACCGGGCGAAAAGTCCACCAGCACTTGCACCAGTTGTCTCTCCAGCTCCTGTACCAAGGTAGTGATTTTCTTGATCACTTGCCCGGTCAGGTCCTGGAAATCCTGCGCCATCATGATATCCATCAGCAACGATTTAGTGGTTGCCGTATTTTTATCTGCCAGAGACAGGTATTCCAGCGTTTCATGCACCACAGAATCATATTCGGATTTGAGTGCCGAACTCGCCATCACCTCTTGCCAGCGTGCCTTTAACACACTGGCCCTGTCAGCGAGCTCAGACTGCAATGGCGTGGCCAGGTCAGTGGCATTCAATACACGTTCAGCGGCCTGCTCGGTCATTTTGGCGACATAGTTCAAGCGGTCACGCGCATCTGGGATTTCCTGCGCCACTTGTTCCAGCACCTTGTCGTAACCCAATGCACTCAGGCTGTCGTGCAGCGTGCGTGTCATGTGGCCAATCCGGCTGATCATATCTTCTTGTTGGTTATCGTTCAGGTTATGCATCAAGGCAGAAGCCATATCTACCATTGCATTGTCTTGATTCGGATTGACAGCTTCGGTCATGGTTACGCCTCGCCTTTTTCCAGTTTCTCAAAGATTTTAGATAATTTTTCTTCCAGCGTAGCCGCAGTAAAAGGCTTCACCACGTAACCGTTCGCTTTTGCTTGCGCGGCTGCAATGATGTTTTCTTTTTTGGCTTCCGCCGTCACCATCAACACTGGCAATTTGGATAATTTCGCATCTGCACGAATATTTTGCAGCATGGTCAGCCCATCCATATTTGGCATGTTCCAGTCAGACACCACAAATTCGAAATCACCACTGCGTAGTTTGCTCAATGCATCGGCACCATCCTCTGCCTCCTCGACATTGTTGTAGCCCAGCTCTTTGAGCAGGTTACGCACAATTCTGCGCATGGTGGAAAAATCATCAACCACCAGAAATTTAGTATTCGGATTGCCCATTTGTTACTCCGCTATCATTAGTGACATATTTTATAGTCAGCATTATCAACCGGGATGGTATCAATGCTAGCGCCAATAAAGCGCTGAATTGCCTGTTTGTTCTTTACCAGGTTTAAACGCGCATCGCGCGTTCACTATTGGTTGCCAGGTAATGCAACACTAGCCTTGGCAGGTCTTTTAAATGCCCGATCTCATGCACGCCACCATGTGCAACCGCTTCACGAGGCATGCCGTAGACGACGCAGCTATCTTCATTTTGCGCAAAGTTGTAAGCCCCGGCTTCTTTCATTTGCAACATGCCCACCGCGCCATCTTTACCCATGCCGGTCATGATAATGCCTATGGCATTTTTACCGGCGTGCGTCGCTGCAGAATCAAACAATACATCTACAGAAGGCTTGTGTCTATTCACCGGCTCGCTATCAGACAGGCGAGTGACGTAGTTGGCACCACTTCTGGCCAACAGCAAGTGTTTGTCACCCGGCGCAATGTAAGCGTGGCCTGGCAAGATCCGCTCATTATCCACGGCTTCTTTCACTGAGATCTTGCATAGGCTGTCCAAACGGTCAGCAAAGGATTTGGTAAACCCTGCTGGCATATGTTGCGTGATTAACACGCCAGGACAGTCTGAAGGCATTTGCATTAAAAATGCCTTGATGGCTTCGGTACCACCGGTAGAAGCGCCAATGATCAGTAATTTTTCACTGCTGATCAAAGGGTTACGGATGGCATTTTGTACCTGGCCGCCGGCAGCTGATGCTTTGGCTATGCTTTGCAACGTGCTGACTTTGGCTTTGGCAGCCGTGCGGATCTTATCGGTAATTTCATCGGCATATTGCTGCATGCCCTGCGAGATACCCATTTTGGGTTTGGTCACGAAATCCGTGGCGCCCAGTTCCAGCGCACGCAAGGTGATTTCAGAACCCTTTTCTGTCAGCGTAGAAACCATCACTACCGGCATAGGCCGCAGGCGCATGAGTTTTTCCAGGAAATCCAGCCCGTCCATCCTCGGCATTTCCACATCCAGCGTCAGCACATCCGGGTTCAATTGCTTGATCATTTCACGCGCGACCAAAGGGTCAGGCGCGGCGCCTACCACTTCCAGGTCTTTGGTGTCATTGATCAGACCTGTCAGCAAGCTGCGGATCAGCGCAGAATCATCAATGACTAATACTTTGGTTTTCATATGATTTCCTTTTTATAATTATTATTATCAAAACAAATCGATATCGCCGCCCACATCGTTGGTTTTCAGCTTGCTGGAGTAAGCCTGCTCGCGTTTGACCAAGGTGTAGTTGTTCAGTTGTTTCAGTTTTTTCACCAGCACTTTGCCAGTTTTGGGAAAATAATAGACTTTACGCGGATAAATATCCAGCAGGTCCTCCCCGGTCACTTTAATACCTTCATCTTTGAGGTATTTTTTAACGAACTCTGCATTGCGATCACCGACGTTATTGGTTGTGAAACTACGCAAAACATTGCCTCCGCCAAAAATCTTGGCTTCGAGATTCTCACGCTTGGCGCCATTCCTCAACAACTGGTTGATCAGTACTTCCATGGCATAAGTGCCATAGCGCATCGATTCTGACACAGGGCTATCACGATCTGCGCTGCCACTCTCAGGCAACATGAAGTGATTCATGCCGCCAATGCCAGACCTGGTATCGCGGATACAGGCAGATACGCATGAGCCAAGCACCGTGACAATCAGCATATCCTTATCGGTATAGTAATATTCTCCAGGAGAGATCTTAGCTGCATCGCAATTAAATGTTCTGTCAAAGTAGAGGGTGTTTGCAATATCTTCTTGTGAAACACTCATGACTATTTCCGATTCATTAACAGGCTGGAACGAGCCGCGCCATTAGTTTTTAGTTTGTAAACGGTTTTACCCAGCAATTGCAATTGGTTGGAAACATAGAGGAAATTCTCTGAATGCCCGGCCAGCAGCAAGCTGTCTTCATTCATCAGTGTAATAAATTTTTCAATGATTTTGCTTTGTGTGGGCTTGTCAAAATAGATCATGACATTGCGGCAGAAAATCACATCATAGCCGTCACGAAACGGCCATTGCTGATCCAGCAGGTTGAGCTGGTGAAAGTGAATCAAATCGCGTACCGATTTTTTCACTCTGACTAATCCATCGTGCTTGGCAGTGCCTTTTTCAAAGAACTTGCGCAGCCTGGATTCGTCCATTTTTTTAATGCGGTCTATCGGGTATACACCCGCACTCGCAGTCGCTAATACATTGGTATCGATGTCAGTCGCGATGATTTCTACCGGGGGTTTGAGCGAATTAAATGCCTCACACGCGGTAATGGCAATGGAATAAGGCTCTTCGCCGGTCGAAGCCGCAGAACACCAGATACGGATTGGTTTTGAATGCTTGTTTAAAGAAGCAAGCTTGGTCAGATGTTCTGCCAAGATGGGAAAATGATGCTCTTCCCGGAAAAAAGAAGTCAGGTTGGTTGTCAATGCATTGGTAAATGCCTGCCATTCGTCTGAGTTCTGGTGTTGTTCAAGCTTATCCAGATACAGCTTGAAGCTTTGCATATCAAGTGCACGTAAACGCCTGCCGATTCGGCTGTACACCATATCCGTCTTTGCATCGGACAATGAAATGCCTGCATGGCGATAAATCAGACTTTTAATTCTGACGAAATCATCGCGCGTAAACAAAAACTCGCGATCTTCTTGTTCTTGTTTTTTCAAGGCAGCCACTTCGTTATCCTATGCAAATCCGTTGGGTTCCATTGGCTTAAATTAAGCCTTTGTAGTGTTGATGCGCTCTTTCATTTGATCGATCGCTAATTCAACTTGTTTCTCTTCGCGTGCTTTTGCTTCAGCACTGGTGCGTGCATACTTGCTACGCTCTTGCATTTGAGTGATGGCCAAAGCAGCTGCGGTGTCATCAGCACGACGGTTCTGTGCTTCTGGTGTTTGTGCCGCAAACGGGTGCAAGGCTTCTTTGTATTGTTTCACTACATCAGCCGCTTTAGGCTCGCGGTTGATCGCGGCTTTCAGTGCGATTTTTGTCGCGCGGTAGTTCCAGTCCTGGATACGGTCATCCATATCTGCTTTGCTGTCGATGAACACGCCTACGCAAATAAATACGTCATCGGCTTCTTCCAGAGGAATCGTGCCATCAGCGACGCAATCCATCACAGCCATTGCCACGCCACGCTGTGCCGGGCCAAACATCTGAGTCGCCTGGCGACCATCTTTAATTGTTACTTTGTTAAACATTACGGTGTTTGGCTTTACCATCATGTTTGGCGCTGCAATCGCCAATAAACCGTTTACTCCTTGTTTTTGATCGGTGAGCGTACGACAAAATGCGTCTTCTGCAGCGCTACCGCGTGGTCCTAAGATCAAGTCAATGTGGGCCACATTTTTCAAATCCAGACCACCTTCAGGACGGTCCTCAATCACCAAGCCTTCACCAATCAATACTCTATCAATCACTGCCATTTTTATGCTCCTGTTAATTAAAAGTACTACTTTATAAAGGGCTTACAGCGTGCCCTATCCATTACTGACTTGACGGTAATCTTCCGTCCAGCCTGCATTCTCGTGACGCGAACTCTTCGCATTGCCTTCTACAATAAATACACTCACCGCTGTTGCCAGCTCATTCGAGTGATCCATCAGTGATTCGGCAGCCGCAGCCGCTTCCTCAACCAGGGCGGTGTTTTGCTGTGTCACATCATCCATACGGATCACCGCATCATTGACCAGGGCAATGCCAGCACTCTGCTCGTTAGAAGCCGAGGCGATCTCGCCGATAATGATGCTGACGCGTTTGACCGAGCTCACAATCTCATGCATGGTTTTGCCGGCTTCTTCAACCTGGCGGCTACCTTCTGCAGTCTTGTTGACCGAGTCATTAATCAATTCTTTAATTTCGCGCGCAGCTACGGAAGAACGCTGGGCAAGGTTACCCACCTCGGCAGCCACCACCGCAAAACCGCGACCCTGTTCACCGGCACGCGCAGCTTCAACCGCGGCGTTCAGCGCTAGGATATTGGTCTGGAAGGCAATGCCGTCGATGACAGAAATAATGTCTTCAATCTTGCGTGCGCTTTCGTTAATGTCGCTCATGGTGTGCACCACAGCATTGACCACATCGCCACCTTTGACAGCCACTTGCGAAGCCTGGGCTGCCAATTCATTGGCTTGTTTTGCGTTTTCGGCATTCTGTTTCACCGTTGAGGACAACTCATCCATGCTGGAGGCTGTTTTCTCAAGGTTAGCGGCCTGGTCTTCGGTACGACGGCTTAAATCTGCGTTGCCCTGGGCGATTTCTTTCGCTGCGATATTGATAGATTCAGCAGCGGCCTTCACCGTTAATACCGGCTCTACAATCATATCCAGTGTGTTGTTCATTCCCTCAACAATCCTGCGGTAATCGCCTGGATGGCGGCTGGCATCGGCACGCACAGTGACGCGCCCTGCTTTTGCTGCTTCGGCCAGCACTTCGGCATCATGATTCAACGCTTTCAGGTTACTGCGTACTTTTTCGATGGTCTGGTTGATTTCGGCTTTCTGGCCAGGGAACTGCTCTAAAGGCGCATCAAAATTACCATCACCAAACGCTTTGACGCAGGCCATGGCTTTTTGATTCAATTCGATATGGCCGGCAACAATCTTGTTGATCGCATCTGCCAGCACTGAGAACTGGCCTTTAAACATATCGGCACGCAAAGTCATATCGATATTGCCTTTTTCGTGCTCGCTATTGACCCAGTTCACTGAATCGACGATGCCTTTGAGGTTGCCGCGAATGCGATCAACACTCTTGTTCATGGCCGCTTTTTTGCCTGGCAGAGGCTCCAGCTGTGCAGTGAGGTCACCGCGGCCAATGCTGTCCATCACGGCGATGAATTTTTCGCTATCACCAACGTAGCCAGACACCATGGTATTGATATTTTGTGCAACTTGTTTAAAGTTGCCATCAAACCTGGTGATCTCAAGCAGTGTGTCGTACTCGCCCTGTGCATGTGCGCCGCTCATATTGGCTAAATCAGAAATCAAGGCATTGATATTGGTTTTCAGGCCGTCAAAGTGTGCATTCAATACTGAAAGATCACCTGGCAATGGTTGTAACTGAGCATCGAAATCGCCTTGGCCTAGTGCCAGCATGGCGTCACTTGTTTTTTGCAGGATATCTGCAGGCAAGGCTAAAGTCTGGTTAATGCCTGCTGCCATGTGACGATATTCGCCATGAAACTGGGTGAGATCGATCGCGGCATTAAAGTTGCCATTCGCATGTTCGGTAGCAATGTAGGCGATTTGCTGGCTGAGTTTTGCCAAAGTACTTTTTGCCTGATTTAATGCATTTAGCAGACTGATATCATCTGTAGGGGTTAAACCGCCTGCATCGCCAAAATCGCCTTCAGCAATATGTTGTGCGACTGCAATGGCCTCAGTAGCGTTGCCACCCAGCTGGTTTTTAGCGCTTAAAATAAATACTGCAGCCAGCCCTGTTGCACAGGCTATTACCCCTGCCCCCAAAGCCGCGTGAATGAAACTGATGGCGACGCCTGCGCCTGATACCACTAATAGCAAGCCTAATTGATACGATACCTTGAGACGTCCAAACCCACTTGCAAACACACCCGATTGACCTGACAACATGTCGTCACTCCTTGTTTTTTTAATTTCCAAAACCCTGTGATATGGTTTTTTGTACTATTTATCGCTATATATTGGCCATTATTCAATACCACCACAGGTTTTGAATGGTGTGAAAAAAGGGGAAACTTAGCTCTATTTTGGTAATTGCAAACCTAAAGAAATCAAAAAGGCAGGATTCAGCTGCGGCAGAAAATCATGCGCCAGCCTTTAAAGACTTTTAGCTTCGTGCAGAAAAGCCTGGCAGTAAGTCGTAATCAAATCATCAGCCTATAAAAATCAAACATAAAAAAAGCCGACCACAATTGCAGTCGGCTGTGAATGAAACAATGACTCAGCTAAAACTCTTCCCAACTTTCATCGTCAGTGCCGGTTCTTCGCGAAGTCCCTGGCGACTGAGCAGGTGCACTGGCGCTAGCCTGTGGCCTGCTACCTTTTTGTTGACTGAAATGTGAAACAGCGCTCTTAGTAAAGGTGTGTTGTGGCGCGGCTGTTTGCTTCACCGCATGTCCGCCCCCAAAGCTCTTGCCTTCCAGTTTGAACTGGCTGATGGCATCTGCCAGCTGATTGGCCTGGTCTACCAATGATTCTGCCGCAGCTGCAGCTTCTTCAACTAATGCCGCATTCTGCTGCGTGGTTTCATCCATGCTAGTCACGGCCTGGTTGACCTGGTCAATACCCGTGGTCTGCTCGGCAGAAGCCGCTGAGATCTCACTGATGATGTCAGCCACACGCTGTACAGATGACACAACATCTTCCATGGTGCTACCGGCATTCTCTACCAGGCGGGTACCTTCGGTGGTTTTGTTGACGGAGTCAGTGATCAGTTCTTTGATTTCCTTGGCTGCACTGGCTGAGCGTTGTGCCAGGTTGCGCACTTCACCTGCCACCACGGCAAAGCCTCTGCCCTGTTCACCTGCCCTTGCCGCTTCTACCGCTGCGTTCAGGGCCAGGATGTTGGTCTGGAAGGCGATACCGTCAATCACGGAGATAATATCTTCGATCTTTTTCGCACTTTCGTTGATGGCACTCATGGTCGCGACCACTTCGTTGACCACGGCACCACCTTTGACGGCGACGTCAGACGCTGTCAATGCCAGCTGGTTAGCTTGTTTGGCGTTCTCGGCATTCTGTTTCACGGTTGAAGCCAGTTCTTCCATGCTGGCAGCGGTTTCTTCCAGGCTGGATGCTTGCTGTTCTGTACGTGCTGACAGGTCGGCGTTACCGCTGGAGATCTCGTTGGCAGCCGTGGTAATGGTTTCTACGGCTTCTGTTACGGCAATGATTGGGTCTACCACCATATCCAGGGTGCTGTTGACACCTTCGATGATCTTGCGGAAGTCACCCTGGTGTTTGTCAGCGTCAGCACGTACGGTAATACGGCCTTCACCGGCAGCCTCGGCCAGCAGGTTGGTGTCTGCGACCAGGTTGTTGACAGCTTCGATGCTGGTATTGAGGTTCTCAATCATCTGGCTGTAATCACCTGGGTAATGATCGGTGATCTTGGCTGGAATATTGCCTCTCGCGATGTTGTCCAGGTACTCGGAGGTGATGGTTAATGGTTTCACCACTGCATCCAGTGTGCCGTTAACGCCGTCAATGACCTTGCGGAAATCACCATTGTGTTTGCTGGCGTCAGCGCGGGTAGACAAGGCGCCGTTTTGTGCAGCCAGTGCCAGTTCATTCGCATCTGCCACCAATGCATTCACTGCATCGATACAGGTGTTCAGGTTGTTGATGATCAGGCTGTAATCGCCCTGGTATTGCTCTGTGATACGCGCCGGGATATTGCCTTTGGCAATGTTATCCAGATAGCCGGAAGTCACACTCAATGGCTTCACGATGGCATCTAAAGTATTGTTCAGGCCTTCTACAATCATGCGGAAGTCACCCTGGTGCTTGCTTGCATCTACCCTTGCGCTCAAGCGACCTTCAACGGCGGCATGCGCAAGCTCATCTGCGTCACTGACCAGGCGTTTGATATTGCCACGCACCTGTTCGATTGCTTCGTTGACAAAGGCTTTTTTGCCTGGGAACTGCTTCAATGGTGCGTCGAGGTTACCTTCACCGAAGGCTTTAACCACTTCAATTGCTTCCTGGTTCATGGCAATGTGGCCAGCGACCATTTTATTGATGCCTGCGGCCATTTCGCCATAGCCACCTTTAAAGCGGGTCTCGTCCACTGTGCAATCAATATCACCTTCGTCGTGTTGCTGACTGACGTAGTTTAATGATTGCACCAGGCCATCCAGGGTCTTTTGCAAGACGCGGATAGAATAGGCCACGCTGGTTTTATCATTCGCTGGCAAATCTATTTTCTGGTTCAGGTTACCTTCACCAAAATTACGCGCGATTATCGTCAGTTCAGCAGGTTCCATACCTAATTGAGCACGCAAACGTCTGGTAATCAACACGCCGGTCACCACAATCACAGTCAGACATAACAAGGCGATAGCAGAAGATTGCCACAATGCTTTTTCTTTGATTGATGCGGCATTATCCGCATGGATCAGGCTGGTCTTCTGGTTGTACACCATATGATCATCCAGCTTGTTCGCCAGTTCAACTGCGACTTTATCGGCTTGCTGCAAAAGGATGGCGGCTTCAGGTGAGCCTGCATCGGACAAGGCAAGTACACGCGTCATCTGATCAAAATAACCAGCAAGCATATTCTGCTCTTGCGTGAACATTTCCTTGTCTGTGCTATCAGTCGTCAGGTCCTTGTAGCTATTCATGGCCTCTTCGACCACTTTACGGCGCTCCTGGATTTGCGCGGCTAGCTTTGCTTTTTCTGCTGGCGCCGTTGCAGACACATGTCGCAACAGGTTCAAGCGCAATCTCTGATAGAAGTTCTCAGCTTTGGAAAGCTCCAGAATGCTGGGAATGCTATTCGCATTGGCCTGATTGGTATATTCATATACCTTGACGACCTGAGTTAAGGTAAATCCGATCAGGATCACCATTGCAATCGCGCAAGAGGCGATCAACAGATACATACGTTTCGCTATTGTCATCACAAATCCCTAACCATCAAATTAAATTGTATAAATACTTATTTCTCGCACGATTATTGCAAAAATACAGTCGCTCACATGCGTTCATTAGAAGGGTTTTTACCCGCCAAATCAGCATACTGTTCGACACTTTTAAGCCACTCGCACCACAGGTGTCAGCCACGACCGTTTTGACTTCAATCCACGTGTCATAAACTTAACCATTCCTTATCATTAATATCGTATAAGCATCAGAAAACTTGATAGCAATTAAATGTAAATTTATTCAATAAATTCAATTACTTTGCAAAAAATATTTTTTTGATGAAAGGTGATTTCGTCGCGAACGAAAAGTAAAAAAACCAGGAAAAAATCAAGGGCTACTTTTACGTGAATAGATTGAAAGATGGATAAAAAAAAGACCGGATAAATCCGGTCTTTTTAGAGAAGATCAATGAGGATGACAGCGGTGTAACCCGGGAAAGCTGCAAACCTTAAATTCAGTGTTTTGTGCTGCTTTCCTGTAATGCCACCATCGTCTTCAATGGCAGCTTAAAACTCTTCCCAATCGCTATTATCAGTCCCGGTTTTTGCCAGCCTGGCAGGTTGTTCCTGAGCGCTGGAATGGCTTGGAGCGGCTGGTTTGGCTTTGCTAACAAATGGCACTGGTGCTGTTTTTTTCGCAGGTGCAACACTGGTTCGTTTGGCCGGACTTGCGTTATGCAGCCTGTATTTATTGACGGAATCCATCAATGTAGCAGCCTGCTCAACCAGCGATTCAGCGGCGGCTGCGGCTTCTTCAACCAAAGCAGCATTTTGCTGGGTGGTTTCATCCATTTCAGTCACAGATTTGTTGACTTGATCAATACCTGAGCTTTGCTCGGCAGAAGCCGCTGTGATCTCGCCCATGATATCTGTCACACGTTGCACAGAAGTCACGATCTCATGCATGGTTTCACCGGCGTTTTGTACCAGTTTGGTGCCTTCAGTCGTTTTGCTGACAGAATCGGTAATCAGTTCCTTAATTTCTTTGGCGGCACTGGCTGAGCGTTGTGCCAGGTTGCGCACTTCACCTGCCACAACGGCAAAGCCCCTGCCCTGTTCACCAGCCCTGGCCGCTTCAACTGCTGCGTTCAAGGCAAGGATATTCGTCTGGAAAGCGATGCCATCAATTACAGTGATGATGTCTTCGATCTTGCGTGCACTTTCATTAATCGCACTCATGGTGGTCACGACATTACCCACCACCTCACCGCCACGCACTGCCACCTGTGAAGCGGCTTCTGCCATTTGATTGGCCTGGCGTGCATTGTCGGCGTTCTGTTTCACGGTAGAAGCCAGTTCTTCCATGCTGGAAGCGGTTTCTTCCAGGCTGGATGCCTGCTGTTCAGTGCGACTGGAAAGGTCATTATTTCCGCTGGCGATTTCCTGGGCAGCGGTATTGATGGTTTCGCCTGCTTCACGAATCTGCATCAATAACTCTGTCATGTTTTCCAGCAGGTTATTCACGCCTTTACAGATATCAGCAGTCGGCCCGGTTTTATCGGACAAATCAATACGATCGGTTAAATCACCGTCTGCCGCATTGGCAATGATGGATGAAATCTGATCGCTGACGCGACGTTCCTGTGTGATATCCACCCATTCCAGTGAAGTACCAGAGCGAACACCGGCTTTATCAAAAATAGGCATGGCTTTCAGGCGGACAAACATGTCGCCCAAAGGCATTTCTACCACATGCTCCTTGGTTAAAGAAGCAAGCAAACCGCGTTGATGCGCCGGATTCTTGTGGAAGATATCGAAATTCTGGCCGACGATTTTGTCGGCATCAAAGTTTGGCAACACCTGGCGGAAATTGGATTCCGAGCTGCGCATTAGGCGCTCGGTAGAAGCATTCATGTAGCGGATGATACCGTCGTTGTCTGCCATCATCATATTGGTTGAGGCAGAATCCAGCGTGGTTTGTATCATAAAGGCTTCAGCCGATTTAATCGCCTGTTCCTTATCTGCCAGCACCGCTTTAGTGATATCTGTCGCATATTGCACGACCTTCACCGGTTTACCATCCAGCCCGATAATCGGGTTGTAAGAAGCCTGTAACCAGATGTCTTTCTGGTTCTTGCCATAACGGTGATACACACTCTCGTCAGGCTCACCACGATTCAATTTGGCCCAGAATTCCTGGTATTCCGCGCTGGCTTTAAGTCGCTCGCTCACAAAAGTGCTGTGATGTTTGCCTGCCACCTCTTCCAGAGTATAACCAGTGACCGCCAGGAAATTCTGGTTGGCAGTGATGATGTTTCCGCTGAGGTCAAACTCGATCACTGCTTGTACTTTTGCAATGGCTTGAACCTTGCCTTGATAGTCCAGTTCAATTTGTTTTTCTGCAGTGATGCAGAAAGAGAAAATCTTGATTTTTGCCAGGGTTCTGTCGTCGTTCAGGACCGGGATATAGTTGGCACTAAACCAGTATTCATTCCCCGTTTTTGAAACGCGGCAGACTTCCTGTTTGCCGTTTTCACCTCTGGCGAGTTTTTCCCATAACTGCTTGTATTCTGCGCTTTGGGCTGAATGTGCTTTGAGCAGGAAGCTGACATTTTTGCCAACCACCTCTTCGCGCGTATAGCCTAAAGGCGCCACCAGCAGCTCGTTACAATTCAAGATCGTGCCTTGTGCGTCACATTCCATCACACCAAAGGATTGGTTCAGTGCCTGGCCGTTTTCCTGCAGAGCGATGTTTTGCTGTTTATCTTGTGTGATATCCGTCAGGTAGGCGACCGTTTTGCGCAGTTTGGCAGATTTATCCAACACCGGTGCGTAATAGCCTTGAAACCAGGTTTCATTGCCTGATTTATTGATCAGTTTGAAAGCACCGACGCTTGATTTCCCTGCACCCAGATCTTTCCAGAAGCTCTGGTATTCTGGTTTGGCTGCGTCTTCAGCAGACAGTAGTTTGCGATGAGGTTGCCCAATCAATTCATTGGCGCTGTAACCGAGTGCTGCACACAAATTCTCATTTGCATGGCTGATATTGCCCTCAGCATTTAATTCAATGATGGCCCTGGCCTTGTTGATCTCAGTTTTGAGTGCTGAGAATTCGGCAGATTCATCCAGAATATGCTGATACTGTTTAGTCCCTGCTGCCAATTTATTTAAAACTGTTGCAAACATAATCGCCCCTTAGCAAGAAGTGCCTGTTCCGATGTCGCTATTTTGTTATTTGAAAAGTGCTGTTAATGCACCGCAGCGTCCATCAATTCCATTTCGTTGCTCGTCATCAATTTCTCGATATCCACCAGGATCAGCATTTCCTGCTCAATGGTGGCTAAGCCAACGATATATTTTGTATCGATGCGGGTGACCAGTGATGGCACTTCGCGCAAATGCTCGTCGCGTAATTCGCGGACGTCAGACACACCATCCACCACGATACCGACGATGCGACCGTTTAAATTGAGGATGATCACAACGGTAAATTCGTTGTACTCCACCTTGCCCAGCTTGAATTTAATGCGTAAATCGACAATCGGCACGATTTTGCCGCGCAGGTTGATCACGCCTTTAATAAAAGGAGGCATATTTGCTATCTGTGTCACTGCATCATAGCCACGGATCTCCTGAACCTTGAGGATCTCGATGCCGTATTGTTCATTGCCCAATACAAAGGTCAGGTATTCGCCAGCAGCTGTTCTGATACTGCCAGCATTGCCCGCACCGTGATTGTTAGTCATTTCTGTTGTAGTCATTGCATATGCTCCTTATGCATTGATGTGATTTTTTAAATTGGAATAATCCTGGTCGGCAAATGACCGACCGCCTGTTACATAATTCGTTGTTTGCCCCATCTGGGTGATCGCTGGCACATCAAGGATCAAGGCCACTGAGCCATCGCCCATGATGGTGGCGCCGGATACGCCTGGAATGCGTTTAAAGTTCGTCTCCAGGCTCTTGATCACTACTTGTTGCTGCCCTACCAGGCGGTCGACAAATAATGCAGATTTTTTGCCATCCGCTTCCAGGATCAGCAATACACCTTCAGTCGGGTCTGTGATCTCGGTAGGATGGTTAAACAAGGCATGCAATGCAATGATAGGCAGATATTCGCCCCGCACATGCACCATCAACCCTTCGCCAGTGACGGTTTTCAGGTCTTCGGCGCGTGGTTGCAAGGTTTCGACAATCAGGTTCAGTGGCACCACATACAGGCTCTTGTCCAGCGAGACGGACATACCATCCAGGATCGCCAGGGTCAGTGGCAACGAAATGGAAATCGTTGTGCCATAACCCAGTGCCGAGCGGATTTCGATATTGCCGCCCATGGCGCTGATGTTACGTTTGACCACGTCCATGCCGACGCCGCGGCCTGAGACATCGGTGACCACTTCAGCGGTTGAAAAGCCAGGTGCAAAAATAAGGCTATAGACTTCGCTATCACTCATGCTTTCGTTCACAGGCAAGCCATTTGAAGCGGCTTTGGCCAGGATACGGTCACGGTTCAAACCGCCGCCATCATCGGTGACTTCAATGACGATGCTGCCGCCTTTATGCGCTGCAGACAAGGTCAAGACACCGATTTCAGATTTGCCCATCTCACGACGGGTTTCCGGTTTTTCAATGCCATGGTCTACACTGTTACGCACCAGATGGGTCAACGGATCTACGATACGTTCAATCAGGCTCTTATCAAGCTCGGTGGTGGCACCATTGGTGACAAATTCCACTTTTTTGCCTAATTTACCTGCCAGGTCACGCACCATACGAGGAAGCGCGAGAACACGAAGTCCATAGGCATCATACGGATAGACATGACGGATTCCTGCAGGTCACGCGTATTACGGGTTAATTGGGTAACACTATTAATCAGGCCTTCGTTATCGGCCGGGTCCAGTGCATTCACACGTTGTTCAATCATGGCTTGTGTGATCACAAGCTCGCCCACCAGGTTGATCAGCTGGTCCACTTTTTCAATGCCAACACGAATCGAACTGGTTTCAGCACTCTGTGCCGCTGGTTTGTCGGATTCACGACGCGCTTGCGCACGACGTTCGTCTTTGACTTCAGGCGCTGGTGCATTGGCGACGGCAGTGCTTTCAGCTTCGGCAGAGGCTTTTGCCAATGCCGCAGCAGCATTATCATCACCAATCATTTGTGCTTTTGGTGCATCCGGATGTGGTTTGAACGGCGCAAAGAAACCGTAACCTTCTTCCTGAGTCTCTTCACCATTATTGCTAAACAGGCCGTAACCCACTTCTTCAGCGACGGCGATCTTGCCATCCTGTGTCGCGGGTTGTGCCGGTGTAGCTGCATCGTTGGTAAAAAAGCCATATCCAGGGTCTGCGGGCTCTGTTTCAGCCACAGCTGCTACTGGTGCCGCTGGCGTTTCTGCAGCTGCCGTTGCGCCTGCGACTTGAATCACCAACGCATCCGGGTCAACGATGAATGAGCAAATAGACACGATATCATCGGTGCTGGAATCTGTTTTGATCAGCAAGGCATGGCGATTGTCGGCACGCTGATACACAGCCACTTCACCCAGCAATTCCAATTCATCTTTCAGGTTGCCTAAATCTTTTTCAGTCACGTCGGGCAAACCAACGTCATATAACTGCAGGCCCTGCGCTTGTTCTTCTGCTGAGAGTGTTAATGCCAGTGTTGGCTGATTCACAGATGCGGCCACTGGTTCCGGCGCTGTAGCAGCTGCTGGTGCAGCCACTGCGGTGCCTTCGGACAATGATTTCAATCTGGCAGAGACATCACTCACTTGCTCAGGGTCTACATCTGAGCCATTACGGTGGCCATCCACCTGCATTTTGATCACATCTTTAGCAGCCAGGAAAGCATCCACATGCTCAACGGTCAGTGCCATTTCTTGCTTGCGAATTTTATCGAGCAGGTTTTCCAGTACATGCGTGATTTCTGTCATGTCCATAAAACCAAAGGTCGCCGCGCCACCTTTGATTGAGTGGGCTGCCCTAAAAATAGCATTCAGCTCCTCGATATCCGGTGAATCCACATTGATTTCAAGCAACAGGCGTTCTGCTTCGGCGAGTAACTCCTCAGCCTCGTCAAAGAACACCTCATAAAACTGGCTCATATCCACTGTCATTATTTTCTCCAGTCCCTTAACCAGGGCACTTAAGCACCGATCACTTTTTGTACGACTTCGATTAAACGTTTAGGATCAAAAGGTTTCACCAGCCAGCCATTGGCACCAGCCGCTTTACCTTTTGCTTTCATTTCATCTGATGACTCGGTAGTGAGCATCAGGATAGGTACTTTTTGGTAAGAGGCCAGGTTACGAAGATTGGAGATCAGCGTCAGGCCATCCATCACCGGCATGTTCTGGTCAGTCAATACCAGGTCAACGGTCTTTTCCTTGGCCCGGTTCAAGCCATCCTGTCCATCCACGGCCTGCACCACATCATAGCCAGCAGCTTTCAAACTGAACGCTACCATTTGACGCAAAGAACCTGAATCGTCTACTGTTAAAATTGTCTTCGCCATTTTCACTCGCCTTTTTCACTCAATATGTTAAACGTGCTGTGATTAGAATAAATCGATATCACCGGTCGCCAGGTCTTGCTGATTCACTGACTTGCGTAAGTTGCCAGTCAGGTGGTGGCTACCCTGGTCAAAATTCTGGTTTAGTTGCATGATGAAACGTCTGATTTCCTCATGCTCGTTATCCGCCGCCATCGGAAACTGGTGGCTGGATAATTCTTGCAATAATGTTTTCAAGCCATTGACACGATTGATCGTGCGTTGCAATAGCTGGTTGGTCATGTCCTGGAACTGCATGCCGGTCACAACTTTATTCACCTCATTGCCAATGTTGTCCTCAAATACCTGCAACTGTTGCACCACATCAGGGTGTAACTTGCCAGATTCAGCCAGTAACTTGATCACGGCTTGCTGCTCCGTTAATTGGGCATGCACGTTCATGAAACTGGTGCTGAGTTTTTCAATCGCTTCATTCAGCAAAAAGGTGGTTTGTTGTAAATCGGTTTCGATTTCCAGTAAATGCCGGTCACCATGGCGAGAAACTGCAGCCAATAACTCCCTTAACTCTTCGATGGGCAATGTTTTCATAGTGGTCCTATCTTGCCTGATTCCCCTGCTTTCCAATCAAGAAATAAGCATCATAAACATCGCTTATTTCTTGGGCTTCTTGATACAACGTTTATTTCTCTTCGACTGCTTTTTCCTGATGATTCTGTAACGATTTCACCTGCGACAAGTCATTTTCACTGGCAGAAATCTGGTCATTGTCTTTCAACAGCTCTTCTTCGGTTTCCTTATTCATCACGATCAGGCTGATACGGCGGTTGATCGGGTTAAACGGATTTTCCTTATCCATCATGATGGCCGAACCCAGGCCTACCACCCGCATCAACTTGGTTTCATCCATACCGCCGGAAATAAGCTCACGGCGTGAGGCATTGGCACGGTCTGACGATAACTCCCAGTTACTGTAACCATGATCGCCATTGGCATAACCAGCCGCATCGGTGTGGCCGGATAAACTGATTTTGTTATCAACGCCATTCAGTGTTTTACCGATTTCACGCAAAATCAGTTTGGCGTAAGGCTGCAACTCCGCTTTGGCGTTCTCAAACATCGGGCGGTTCTGTTCATCAATAATCTGGATGCGCAAGCCTTCACTGGTGATATCCAGTTTCAACTGTGACTTGAATTGTTTTAAGGTCGGGTTTTCTTCAATCGCCTGTTCGATTTTGGCTTTCAGCGATTCCAGTTTGATCTTCTCAGCCTTTTTCAAAGCCTCTTTCACATCTTCGATCTTGACCATTTTCAGCTTGCCGGGGTCACCATCCACTGGCTTCACCTGCCCTTGTTTCTTGGTCACGTCCTTGCCACCGGTGTTTTTCAGGGCTGAATCACTTTGCCCGACGGATGGGCCCATCAACACCACGTGCAATGGTGTCTGGAAATATTCTGAAATGCCTTCTTTTTGCGCTTTCGAGGTGGAGCCTAGCAACCACATCAGCAGGAAAAACGCCATCATCGCTGTCACGAAGTCAGCATAGGCGATTTTCCAGGCGCCGCCATGATGGCCGCCGCCGCTTTTCTTGATCTTTTTTACAATAATCGGGGCAACACGATCTTCTGCCATGAGGTTCTCCAGCGATACGCTGATTCAATAACTGCGTTAATTATTTCGACTTGGCCTGTTTCACGTGCTCTTCAAGCTCGGTGAAACCAGGACGTTCGGTGGAGTACAAGACTTTACGGCCAAATTCCACGGCAATCGGTGGGGCGTAACCGTTCAGGCTGGCAAGCAATACCACTTTGACTGTTTGAAAGCTTTTGCTGGATTCTTCCAGTTTCTGTTCCAGCAGGCCGGAAAGCGGGCCCACAAAACCGTAGGCCAGCAGAATGCCGAGGAAAGTACCCACCAGGGCATGCGCAATCAGGATACCCAGCTCAGCCGGAGGCAATGCCACGTTCTCCATGGTGTGCACCACGCCCATCACCGCTGCAACGATACCAAACGCTGGCAAGCCATCACCCAGCTTGGCAATACAATGGGCTGGCACATGGCCTTCCATATGGTGGGTCTCGATTTCGTTATCCATCAGGTTTTCTACCTGGAAGGCATCCATATTGCCGGACACCATTAACCGCAGGTAATCAGTGATGAATTCGACCAGGTGATGGTCATGCAGGATATTGGGGTATTTGCTGAACAAAGCACTGGACTCAGGGTCTTCGATGTCTTTTTCAATGGCCATCAAACCATCCTTGCGGATTTTGGTCAGGATCTCAAACAACAAGGCCAGCAGATCCATATACAGTTGCTTGGAGTATTTGGAGCCTTTGAACAAGGTCGGCAAAGCTTTAACAGTGGCCTTGATGGCTTTACTATCGTTACCGACAATAAACGCACCAAACGCACCACCAAAAATCATCATGACTTCCAGTGGCTGCCACAGCGCGCCCAAATGACCGCCTGCCAGCGCATAACCGCCGAAAATCATGCCGCAAACGACTACATACCCAATAATAACGAACATGCCCTACTCCACTTTTAGCATTGAATATGGATAGCATAACAATCGCCACCCCGTTTCAATGTTGCAAATAAAAGGGATTTAGCAGGCTAATTAGCTTGCAGTGCCAAACTGACTAATGCGGTTGAGTGAGGTATGAACAATCGCCTATGCCTGAGGGCGGGCATATGCCACTGCATATATGCAGTGTTACAAGGTGTATACGTAAAGTGCGGGGGAGCTTGCTGAAGGATAGATAATACGCGCAGCGGTGACATCAACCACCGGGAATTCGGAACTGATGAACAGGCTGCCCGGGCGCATTTCCTGCTGTACCTTTTGCCAGACATCCGCCATCACGGCTGGCGACAGGTAAGCGAAGACGACATCCAGTGTTGCGAAGTCGGTCTGGCGGTAATCGCCCAGCGTGAATTTGGCACGGCTGCCAGTGAAAGTCGCATGGATCACGCTGACCAGCCACGGCAAAGGCGCAATTTCAATCCCATCTATCTGGTCTTGCGTACGTTGTTTGGATAAAAACAGGGAAACATCGCCGAGGCCACTACCAATATCGAGCACACGCAAAGGCTGTTCGCCAGCATGTTGCTCAAGGATATTGTGCATGGCACGCCAGGTTGCGGGGAAAGACGGGTAAAAAGGTACACGGGTATTGTGCACTGACCAGTATAGCGCCAGGGTGATGACGAAACCGGCCAGGTAAACGATAGCGGGTAGTGCAATTTGCTGCATACAGATCACAGCGAGTGGGAAAACCACATGGATCCACCGCCACCAGACTGGCATACGGATAGCCCTGGCCATGATGCTGACCAGTAATGCATGCGGAAACAGCCAGAACCAGATGGAATCCAGTGGCAGGCCCACATTGCGTAACTCAAAAGCGAATACGCTGTTGATTACGCCAGGCGCGACGCCCGCAATCAACAGCAGACTCAAACACTGTATCAGCAATGCCTGGCACCATAATTTGCGCGGCATTATTTTCTGCATCCATAACTTAGGGGACAGGAGACGTTGTTCCATTACATATTGCTGCAACGCCCCTGCCGAAAGTTTGTTAGAACGCATGATGAGTCTTTCTTTAAATACCAGGTTGTACTAGTTCCAACCTGCCAGTCACTAATTTATTCAACCATTAAGCTGACATTGAAACCAGTTTGTAGCTGAGTTCTTTGGCTTTTTTGGTTTTACCGGCACGTGAAGGTACGTGGCACAGGTTGCACACATAATTCTGGTTCAGATCGTAGCTGTTGACGATATATTGGCCGCCGCAGCAATGACAGACTTTAGTTGTCAGCATTTTGCTTTCAATGAAGCGTACCAGGGTCCAGGCACGGGTCAGGGACAAGATAGGCTCTTCAATCTGGCCACCATCCGGGTTTTGCACTTGTTGCATATACAGTGTGTAGGCTTTGATGATCGCGTGTATGCCTTCAACCCCTGCGTAATCCACCATGAAACGATAGATATTGTAGAAAATGGAAGAGTGAATATTTGGCTGCCAGGTCAGGAACCAGTCAGTAGAGAATGGCAACATACCTTTAGGAGGTGAAACACCTTTCATCTCTTTGTAGAGCTTGATCAAACGCTCACGAGATAAAGTGGTTTGTGATTCCAGTAATTGTAACCGTGCGCCCAGCTCAATCATTTGCATGGCCAGTTTAATTTGTTCTGCTTCGTTAACTACACTCTTCTTTTGCATGATAAACCCTCTTTTCTATTCTTTATCGCCAGATGGGAATGACTACTTATACGTTAGATTCAGCTGCTTGGGCGGACATCAGTACCGCTGTGTGCAAGTGTGCTTGCGCAGGATCTTTAGTGTAGCTAGTCAACATGCCCAGGATTTCGCTGTCGTCAAAACGGAAGCGTGTCAGCAGCATGTTTGTGTTACACAGTTTGAGAAGTTGCAGGTTGGTCAGGTTTTCCAGCAGGTCAGCAATTTCCTTGTTGATACCTAAACGGAAAATTGCAGTGGCCTTGTCAGAGCGGATCAGTTGTTGTGCCAGCATCAGGTAGTTCAGATTGGCATCTTTGATTTCAGCGAGTAAATCGTTTTGCATGACATTCATGATCTTTTCTCCATTTATTTGCGGTTCAATTTAAGTACGCATTTGCGTTAGGCGTACTTTGCGCGCATTCATGGATACCAACAATCAGGGTTTGTCGGTTAATTTTGTAAGACGGACGAAAACAGCCATGTAGGTGTTTGTCTTACAAAACCCGGCATGGCACAACACACAACCATATAAAACAAATGGTTATGATATTTATTTAATGTTTAACTAGAATAAATATATGGCTATTCTCGCAGTCGCCTGCTCCTTTCAATTCAATAAATAATTAAAGTTTTCCCGTTGTATTCCGTTAACAGCCGTTTTTTGCCTGTTCTGGCTGCATGAAATCAAATACACGGGCACTTTTTGTCATAACTCGTTTACGGCGGCCTGTACTAAAACTTTAGGGTTTCGTTTAAAAATAATTCATTTATTTTATAAGTCATTGTTTTTAAATTAAAAATAATTTAAATATTTGCACTTGTTAACAAAACAGAATTCATAATGATTGGATTGCGGTCAATAAGTCCCTTTATTCGAACTATAAAAAAGGGGGGTACTGCTGAATAATCACTCATGTCACGGAACGCACGTCGTGTTCCTGAACCCCACAAGTGAGTGATATGGCAGCTGATGACAGCGATATGGAGAAAACCGAGGACGCGTCCCCCAAGCGATTGGAGAAGGCACGCGAAGACGGCGACATTCCCCGCTCACGTGAACTGGCTGCCTGTGCAGTATTGTTCACAACCGGTATGGCCATCATGATGCTTGGCCGCCCGATGGGTGAAGCATTGAAAAACGTGTTGAGACAAGGATTGAGATTTGACCGGGCACTGGCGTTTGAACCGGCACTGCTCATCACACACCTGCTTAAAGTCATCGAGCAAGTGATGTGGGCTTTCCTGCCGTTGGCGCTGATCATGGTGGCTGTGGCTATCGCTTCACCGATCCTGGTGGGTGGCTGGGTGATGTCGCAAAAATCACTTATGCCTAATTTTGGCAAGCTGAATCCGATTAAAGGCATCAGCAACATGTTTTCCAAGAACTCTGTTGTTGAGCTGGTGAAGTCGCTGGCGAAAACCATCCTGGTGGCCTCTGTTGGCTACTCCATCGTGAAAAAAGATTTGCAGCCTATGCTGGGCTTGTCTGAAATGCCTCTTGAATCCGGCATCAGTGCTGTGAGCGATTATATGGTGACTGGTTTTTTGACCATTGCCTCTGCGCTAGTGCTGATTGCGGTGATCGATGTGCCCTACCAGCTTTATCAATATGCGCAAAAGCATAAGATGACCAAGCAGGAATTGAAGGACGAAGCCAAGGAAGCGGAAGGTAGCCCGGAAGTCAAAGGCCGCATCCGTCAGCAACAACGCGAAATGGCCCGCAGAAGAATGATGAGCAATATCCCGACTGCCGATGTCGTGATCACCAACCCGACGCACTATGCAGTGGCTATCAGATATAAAGAAGGCGAAACCGGCGCACCTATCGTTGTCGCCAAGGGCATGGATGCCATCGCCTTGAAGATCAGAGAGATTGCAGCAGAGCACAACGTCATGACGATGGAGTCTCCCAAGCTGGCCCGTGCTTTACATGCACATACAGAACTGGAAAGTGAAATACCGCAAGCCTTATATGCAGCAGTGGCCGAGATCCTGGCTTATGTGTTTCAGCTGCGCGTATTCAAGCAACATGGTGGCGTGCGCCCTGCTATGCCAGACAATGTGCCGGTGCCGGATGCGCTGGACCCACACGCTCTGGTGGCAACGCCGCCTAGCGCAACAGATATTGAGTAATTAAAGCAGGTTTAAGGAGCTTATAGATGAACAACTGGCAACAAATGATGGGAAAACTGGACGGTCGCGCAGTCGCCGCACCACTCATTGTTGTATTGCTGCTGGCAATGATGATACTGCCGCTGCCGGCCATCGTGCTCGATGTGTTTTTCACCTTTAATATCGCATTGTCTATCCTGGTGCTGATGATAGGCCTGCAAACGACTAAAGCGCTAGACTTTATCGCCTTCCCTACCGTATTGCTGATGACCACCATGCTACGCCTGGCGCTCAACGTGGCTTCTACCCGCGTAGTGCTGACTGAAGGCCATGCCGGCCCGGATGCGGCCGGTAAAGTGATCGAGGCGTTTGGCCACTTCCTGATCGGCGGTAATTACGCTGTGGGTATCGTGGTGTTTGTGATTCTGACCATTATCAACTTCACGGTGATCACCAAAGGTGCTGGCCGTATTGCTGAAGTCGGTGCACGGTTCACCCTGGATGCGATGCCAGGTAAACAAATGGCGATCGATGCTGACCTCAACGCCGGCCTGATTGGTGAGGACGAAGCCCGCCGCCGCCGTAAAGAAGTCAGCCAGGAATCCGAATTCTACGGCGCGATGGACGGTGCCAGTAAATATGTACGTGGTGATGCGATTGCCGGCATCCTGGTCATCATCATCAACATCGTCGGTGGCTTGATCGTCGGCATGGTGCAACATGACCTGAGCTTTGGCGATGCCGTTAAAAACTATACCTTGCTGGCGATTGGTGATGGCCTGGTGGCACAGATCCCTTCACTGGTCATCTCTGTCGCAGCCGGTGTGGTGGTTTCGCGCGTAGCCAACAACGAAGACATCGGTGGCCAGTTGATCACCCAGTTGTTTGAGGACCCACGCGTATTAAGCGTGACCGCTGGCATTGTCGGCGGTATCGGCCTGATTCCTGGCATGCCACATCTGGCCTTCCTGGGCTTAGGCGCTTTGCTTGGCGGCCTGGCTTATTCAGTGAAACAAAAGCAGGAAAAAGCCAAACAGCAAGCCATTCTTGAGCCGCAACCGGAAGATAAACTGGCCCCGGCCAGCGAAGCAGAAGAAGCCACCTGGAACGACGTATTGCCAGTGGATACTGTCGGCCTGGAAGTAGGCTACCGCCTGATCCCGCTAGTGGACAAAGCGCAAGGCGGTGAACTGCTGAAACGCATTAAAGGTATCCGCAAGAAATTCGCGCAGGAAATCGGCTTTTTGGCACCGACCGTGCATATCCGTGACAACCTGACATTAAAACCGAATGCCTATCGCATCACCATGAAAGGTGTAGAGATGGCGAGTGGTGAATCCAACTTTAACCAGATGCTGGCGATTGACCCGGGCGCAGTAACTGGCGAACTGGATGGTACAAAAACCACTGATCCGGCATTTGGTTTGCCAGCAGTTTGGATAGAATCAGAGCGTAAAGAGTATGCACAAAGTCTGGGCTATACCGTGGTGGATGCAGGTACCGTGATTGCCACCCACCTCAACCATGTGATTTCACTGAATGCCGGTGAACTGCTGGGCCGCCAGGAAGTACAGCAACTGCTGGATCACCTGGGTAAAGAATCCAGCAAACTGATTGAAGAGATCGTGCCTAAGCTGATCACGTTGTCTTCGCTGCAAAAAGTATTACAGAATTTATTGAACGAAGGTGTACACATCCGCGATATGCGCACTATTTTGGAAACCCTGGCAGACCATGCGCAATATAGTCAGGATGCGAATGATCTTACTGCGATGGTGCGTGTCAAACTTGGGCGTGCCATCGTACAGGACTTGTTCCCTTACAGCGACGAAGTGACTGCCATGACGCTGGATGGCCAACTGGAACGCTTGCTGCTGCAAGCATTACAAAACAACCAATCCGCACAAAGCGTGATTGAACCTGGCATCGCTGAAAAACTGTCTCAACAGACAGAAGTGGCTGCCAGACAACAGGAGCAAATGGGATTGACACCGGTATTACTGGTCGCCGCCCCGCTGCGCCAGGCTTTATCAAGGTTTTTAAGAAGGACTGTCCCGCATCTCAGAGTGCTGTCGCATGACGAGTTGCCAGACAACAAATCAATACGAGTGACCAGCTTAATCGGAGCGCAATAACATGAATATCAGAAGATTTTTTGGCAAGAATGCACGTGAAGCATTGGCTCAAGTGAAACAGGCCTTAGGTGAAGACGCGATTATCGTTGCGAACCGCAGCGTCAATGGCGGCACTGAGATCATGGCCATGCTTGAAACTGATATTGAAAACACCGGTAGCAAGCAGTCCTCTGATTCTCCGAATGATGCTGCGCGCAGCCTGCTGGACTATGTCAATGGCCAAGGCGTCACGCCTGCCAGAGCCCAGCCGCGCATGCCCGAACCAGCGCCTGTTGCCAAACCGATGATGGCTCAGCCTGTGGTAGAAGAGACTGCGAGCACTGATCACATGATGATGGATATGTTTAAACAGCATAGCGAGCAGCAGGAGCAAGCCTACCAGGTTGCCACGCAAACGCTGGAAGAAAAAATGCTCACCATGATGCAGGAAATGCGTCATATGCGCAGCAACTTTGAAACGCAGATGAGTGCCATGACCTGGCAACATCATTTGCAACACAGTCCGGCTAAATCAAAAGTATTGAGCACCCTGCTCTCTGCCAGCTTTAGCGCCGCGCTGTCACGCCAGATTGCAGAAAAAATGCCACAGCATATTGATGTGCACAAGGCACCGATGTGGGCGAAAGAAGTCATCAGCCGCAACCTGCATACGCTGGATGATGAAGATGCATTGCTGGACAAAGGCGGTGTGTATGCCCTGGTTGGCCCTACTGGTGTAGGTAAAACAACGACCACAGCCAAACTGGCGGCACGTTATGTGATGAAACACGGCACACAGAACCTGGGCCTGATCACCACTGACAGCTACCGTATTGGCGGCTACGAACAATTACGTATCTACGGCAAGATCCTAGGCGTGATGGTGCATGCAGTGAAGGATGAAGAAGACCTGAAAATCGCACTCAATGAGTTGAAAGGCAAACACATGATCCTGATTGACACTGTCGGTGTCAGCCAGCGTGATCAGGCAGTGACTGAACAGCTTTCCATGCTGAGCCGCGCTGAAACGCCTATCCAGAAATTATTGTGCCTGAACGCAACCTCTACCGGTGAAACATTGACCGATGTGATGCGCAGCTATAAAAAGCATGACATGGCGGGTTGCATTGTGACCAAACTCGATGAAGCCGCTGCCATTGGCAACGTGCTGGATGTGTTGATCCGTGAGCGCATGCGCCTGTACTACACCACTGGCGGCCAACGTGTGCCGGAAGATATTGAAGTGGCGAATAAACACGCCCTGGTTGAAAGAGTGTTAACGCCGCATCAAGCCAGCTTGCCTTACCAATACCTGGATGAAGAGTTACCACTGGTGATTTCGAGCATGATGCAGGCGCAGGGAGAGCAGCATCATGTTTAATTACCATGACCAGGCCGATGGCCTGCGCCGTATCATGGCCAGGTCATCCGCACGCATCATCAGCGTCATGGCGGCAAATGGCCAGCCTGCTGATCACTGGCTCAGCCAATTGGCCGCCAGCATGGTCAGCCCCGGCAAACGATTATTGCTGATCCAGGCCAACCAGCGGCCAATGACTAAATACACCTTGCAAGCAGTCGCACAACGCAAAAGCATTCTCAGCCGTGCTGTGGTCAAACATCCGCAAGGTTACGATCTGGCGAGCCTGACTGAAACTAACGTATTAACATCGCCCTTATCCGGCGATTTAAAAACTGAGCTCGACGGTATAGTGAACCAACTTGCGTATGACTACGATACCGTGATGATTGAAGCATTATTAGACCCGAGTGACCAGACATTAGCCCTGCCCGTGATGGCCCAGCATACCCTGGTGATCCAGATGGAGCGCCATGATGCAGCCATTAAATCAGCCTACACCACGATCAAGCGGATTTGCCAGCAGCATGGCCAGATGCCTTTAAGTGTGGTCGTCACAGATGCCAATCATGAGCAAGGCCAGCAATACTTTATGCGCCTGAACCAGGTCTGCCAGCAGTTTCTGGGCGTTTCGCTGAGTTTTCTTGGCGCCATTCCCGATAGCAAACTGATGCAACAGGCTCAGGCCAAGCCAGCCTATGGTTTAAAAAACCGTCTTGCAGTGGAATCAACCCCAGCAACGCAATCTGCCATGGCATTTAAAGCGATTGCCAGAAGCCTGGATCAACAACGTTTAACCACGTCGTCACTGGCTGCTGCCTAGAGTAAAGAGGGAAAACATGTATACCGCTAAAGGCAAAACCAACAATACCGACCAGATGCTGAAGCAGCATAGTGGCCTGGTCAAAAGAATGGCCTACCAGCTGAAATCCAAATTGCCCTCCTGCGTGGAAGTCGATGACCTGGTACAGGCCGGCATGATAGGCCTGATGGATGCGATCCAGCGTTATGAAGATACGCATGGCGCACAATTTGAAACCTACGCGTCACAGAGGGTACGTGGTGCCATGCTGGATGAATTACGTGGTGCCGACTGGCTGCCACGCGGTATCCGCAAAAACATGCGCGATATCGAAGTGGCGGTGCAACAGCTTGAACAAAAATTAGGCCGCCCGCCTACCGAATCCGAAATCGCCAAACACATGAACTTCAGTCTTGAAGACTACTATGATGTGTTGAGCGACTGTCAGGGTCACCAGCTCATTTATTACGAAGACTTTCATGACGATGATGGCGGTGGCGAACACTTCCTGGACCGTTTTGTTGATGATGATAGCAATGACCCGGTCAAATCCCTGCTGGAAAGCGATTTCCGTGAGGCATTGATCGACTCGATTGACCATCTGCCGGAACGCGAAAAAATGCTGATGGGCCTGTACTACGAACAGGAACTGAACCTGAAAGAGATAGGCGCCATCATGAATGTCTCGGAATCGCGCGTATGCCAGCTGCATAGCCAGGCCGTGGCGCGCTTGCGTGCGTCCATGCGCGACAAATCCTGGACCGGAGTATCGTAATGGATTGGGGCAGCCTTGCAGGGCTGATCATTGCGCTCGCTGGCCTGGTGCTGGGGCAAACCCTGGAGGGTGGCCACCTTAAATCACTGATGCAGCCAGCCGCTTTTATGGTCGTGATGTTTGGCACCACCGGCGCGGTATTGCTGCAAAGCGAACTCAAGACATTTCTCAAAGGCCTGCGCATGTTGCGCTGGGTATTCGTGCATCCTGAAGATGACAGGCACAAACTGGCCCAGCGTATCAACCAGTGGAGCCAGCAAGCACGTAAGGAAAGTGTGTTATCGCTGGAAAGCCAGATCAAGCGCGAGCAAGACCCCTTTGTGCGCAAAGGCTTGCAGTTATTAGTCGATGGCACCCCTGCCGACCGCATCCGCGAAGTATGTGCCATTGATATGTATTACTTTGAAGTACAGGAACGTGATGCAGCCAAGATCTGGTCTGCTGCCGGTGGCTATGCGCCAACTGTGGGCATTATCGGCGCCGTACTCGGCCTGATCCATGTCATGGAAAATTTGTCGGACCCGGCCAAAATCGGTAGCGGCATCGCGGTGGCTTTCGTTGCCACTATCTATGGCGTTGCGCTGGCTAACCTGGTTTTTCTGCCGATTGCCAATAAATTAAAGGGACATATACAGCATGAAATTTCACGCCGTGAAATGCTGCTGAATGCCTGGGTCTCTATCGCCAGAGGTGATAACCCCAAACTGGTGAGTGAACGCCTGGAAGCCTATCTGCGCCTCGGGGAGTCGTAATGTACCGGCGCAAGATCCACGATGATGACGATGACAGCCACGACAGGTGGCTGATTTCCTATGCGGATTTCATCACCCTGTTATTCGCTTTTTTTGTGGTCATGTACGCCACCTCCAGCATCAACCTGAATAAATACCAGGCGCTCTCCAGTTCAGTGGTCACGGCTTTTCAGGGTAAACCCGGCCAAACGCCTACCATGAGTACCGATACGCCTGCCTCGTTACAAAACCAGAGTGCGAAACTTAAACCACTGCCGCTCAATTATCTATACCAGGAAAAAAAGCAGCGTGACCTGGATAAGATGCGCGCCATTGGTCAACAGCTGGCTAACGTGCTTTCACTATGGATAGAACAAAAAAAACTTTCTATCCACCAGGGTGAATTCGGCATCGATATCGCCTTGCAAAGTGGCTTATTGTTCAAGGCAGATCAATCGACGCTTTCTGATGAAGGCCCTTATGTGATCAAATTGATTGGTGAGCAATTAAAAGACGAATATCGCACTGTGCAGGTAGAGGGTCATATTGATCGCCACATGTATAGCGATGACGCTAACCCTGAAGCCAGACGCTGGGAAACAACCGCCACTCAGGCTGCGCGTGTCGCAGCCATCCTTGGCATGCGTGGCGTGAGTAGCAAACGCTTATCCGCAATCGGCCTGGCCGATACCAAACCTGCTTCCAGCAGTGAAAACAATTTGGCGCAAACCGTGAATAACCGCATCATCATCCGTATTCTGACGGCTGAAAGCAATGCGCAACAGGCAGCTAACAACACCAATACGACACAGCTTGAGATTCTGCCAAAAGCGGCTGAGGCATTGGAGGCACCGGTGAATGCACCACAGGCAGAAACACCTGTTCCTGCTGTCGTCTCCACTAACCCATAACACCCCTGCTTATTGTGGCACTTGCTCTAGGCAAGCTTCAAACTGCGCAATAGGCATGGGTTTGCCAAACAAATATCCTTGATAACGGCGGCAGCCATTATTCAATAACAACTCCATCTGTTCCTGCGTTTCTACCCCTTCGGCAATCACGCTGAGATACATGCTTTGTGCCATGGCGATAATCGTCCGTACGATGGTACGGTCATGGCTGTCTGTGACGATATCATTGACGAATGAACGGTCGATCTTGAGCTGGTATAAAGGTAATTTTTTGAGATATTGCAACGAAGAATAGCCGGTACCAAAGTCATCCAGTGAAAACTGGATACCGATATGGCTAAGCTCGGTCATGATACTCACGGCGTCATCCACGTTTTCTAACAACAGGCTTTCTGTGAGTTCCAGGCGCAACGCATTCGGATTGATCTGGTGTTTCTGGATGCAGGCTTTGACCATGGAAATAAAATTGGCCTGCCTGAACTGCCTCGCACTGATGTTCACCGATAAACTGAGGTCACTGGTTTTTCGTGCATGTTGCCACTTTGCAATCTGGGCGCAGGCCTGATCAAGCACCCACATACCGATATCAATAATGAGCCCGCTGGATTCTGCTACCGGGATAAACTGCAATGGTGAAATAAAGCCCCGCGCAGGATGCTGCCAGCGCAATAATGCCTCGGCGCCGAACGGCCGGCCTGTATGGTCAACCTGTACCTGGTAATGCAACGCCAGTTGCTGCTGTTCTATCGCCAGGCGCAAGTCGGCTTCCAGCATCACCTGGGTGGCGATTTCTGTTTGCATGCCGGGTTCATACACACACACGGTATTGCGCCCTGCCTGCTTGGCTCTGTGCATGGCGATATCTACCGCTTTCACAAAGTCGGTGTCACGTGCATCTACACTGTTAAAGCTGGATAAACCCATGCTGGAGGTGATTTGCAGCTTCTGGCTATCCACTTTAAACGCACGTTCAAATATCTTTTGCAGTTTTCGCTGCAGCACCCACACTTGTTGCATGGCTTTATCGGCTTCACTGGCAAGGCCGGACAGCAGGATCAGGAACTCATCGCCCCCCATACACGCCAAAAAATGGGGTTTAGCCACTTTTTGCAGCCGCTCGGCGACCTGCTGTAGCAAGCGATTGCCCAAGGCATGACCGTGCGCCTCATTAATCCATTTGAAGTGATCTATATCGAGATAGATCAAACCCCAGTGCTGGCCTGTCGCAGGCTGTAATTGCACCCGTTGCAACACTTCATAGGCTTTCCTGCGGTTAGGTAAGCCGGTCACCGGCTCAAGGTAAGCCAGGGCTTCCATGGTGTCCTGTGACAAGTGCCGATCGACCACAATGCTGATTAACTTGGCGGCCTGTTCAATCATGGATTGCTCAATGGCAGTCGGCGTTTGCGGCTGGCGGTAATAAATGGCAAGTGCGCCGAGAATGTCACCATCGGCAGTCAGTAAGGGTTCGGCCCAGCCTGCATGAATGCCGGAGGCTAGCGCGGTCTCGCGGTGATTCACCCAGTAAGGATGCGTCATTACATCGTCGACAATCACGCGTTGTTTCATGGCGATTGAAGTCGCCAGTGACCCATGATCTGTTTCCAGCTGTAGCTGCCGCAAAGTTTCGAGCATGGTCTGCGGCAAGGTAGGTGCAATCACTGTTTGCACCAGTTTCCCCAGGTTTTGCGTCAGCACAATGGCGCAATACATATCCGTATGTAGGGTTTCGATATCACGCGCAATGGTTTCCAGCGCCCGCGTTGCATCCGGTTCTTTAAGAACCAGTTCCAGCATAGAGAACTGGAAGCGCTCGTAAGCGATCGCGCGCAGTTTTTCTTGTTGCGATGCCTGCACTGCCTGGTGTTCATGGGTAATCTCGCGTACCAGCAATAAAGACCGCTGCTTGCCTGCATGATCGGAAAAATCATGCGTGATACATTCCAGCCAGCGATTCTGCTTGTCTTGTAATGCGAGCTGTATGGTGCGCTGGCTAATACCAGGCAAAGGCTGCGCGAGCATGCCTTGCAAAGGCGCATGCGTAATGGGAGGTAAACACTGCCATACCGAGGTGATGGCCTGGACTGTGAGCTCAGGCGCAAATTCAGGCACAGGGATATCGGCCCGATTAAAAAACAATAGGGCTACACATTTCCCCTGCTGATCGGTTTCTGCTGCTAACCCAAAACCAGAGGGGTCCGTCGTGGATTGCCATCTTTCAAACGTGCTGGCGAGCGCCTGATTCGCCAGAACGAATGCGCTGGGCTCGAGTATTACTTTTGACATCACATACCTTCACAACCGCAGTGTAAAATCCAACAGCCGGCAACCAAGCAACCCGCTACTTGTCGGTCGTTAAAATCACACACCCCAAAGAATTATTAGTGAGAGTCCCCCATAAAGCATGGCTCTCTTTATATTTACGATAATGTGTCTAAAAGCGCTAGTGATGTCAAGCACGAATAGAGAAGAAAATGACTGTGATGGCAATCACACAAGCGTTTAAATCCTTTGAATCAGCATGCGCAACCTAGCGTTACCGTCGCTGATTCAACGCCAGCTGCCAGCGCGCCGCCATTAACCCGGCAAACAGCACGCTATAGATGACAGGCTCAGTCACATCTTTTTTGACCAGCCACCAGAAATGCAATAAAGCCAGCACCGCGATCACATAGACCAGCTTATGCAGGCTTTTCCAGCGCTGCTTGAGAGCGCGGATCGCTCGCTGGTTAGAGGTGGCAGCCAGCGGTAAAGTCAACAGGAAAGCAGAAGCCCCTACCAGCACATAGGGGTGCTTGACTATATCTTTGCCTATATCAGACCAGTCAAAGCTATAGTCCAGCCACAGATAAGTCAGGACATGCACACAGGCATAGGCAAACATCCATAAGCCTAGCAAACGGCGCACAGCGATCAACCATGATTGCTGGGTCCACTGGCGCAAGGGCGTGATACTTAAAGAGAGCAGCAAAAACACCAGTTCCCAGGTGCCGGTGGAACGTTCGATAAACTCTACCGGGTTTGCACCCAGACCATCTGTCAGCCCCAGGATCAACAAGCGTAATAGCGGCAGGCAGGCACCTAGCCAGATCAGCACTTTCAGTGCGCGGATTTTGGCCGCAGGGCTTTTGAATAAGCGTGAGATTGAGGGTGTCATTAAAAAAGGGGATGCAATATAGCCTGCCGCGTGATCAAAGCCTTAAAAATTCTTTTTTAAATCCATACCGGCGTATAACTGCCCTACTTCATCATAACCGTTGAACATCCTGGTTTTGATCCGCCCAGCAAACAAACCCGCCCCTATGCGTTTTTCTGAAGACTGCGTCCAGCGTGGGTGATCGACTTGCGGGTTCACATTCGCATAAAAGCCATATTCACGGGGACCGGCCTTCACCCAGGTGGTGGTCGGCATTTTTTCGACAAAGCGGATAGTGCTAATGGCCTTGGCGCCCTTAAAACCATATTTCCACGGCACTATCAGGCGCACAGGCGCCCCATTCTGGTTAGGCAACACTTTGCCATACAAACCCACCGCCAGAATCGCCAAGGGCTGCAGCGCTTCATCCATGCGCAAGCCTTCAATATATGGCCAGTCAAGCACAGGTACGCGTGCGCCAGGCATCTGGCGCGGGTCATTATAAGAAACGAATTCTATATATTTGGCATTGCCGGTGGGCTGGGCCCAGTCAATCAACGCTTTGAGCGGCAAGCCTACCCAGGGAATGACCATAGACCAACCCTCTACGCAACGCATGCGGTATATGCGTTCTTCCAGAGGGGCTAATTTGAGTAGTTGTTCAATACTGAGCGTTTTCGGTTGTTTGATTGCGCCTTCAATTTTTATGGTCCAAGGCGAAGGCTTAAACAGCACGGCCTCGCGCGCCGGGTCTTCTTTGCCAGTGCCAAATTCATAGTAGTTGTTATAACTAGTGACATCCTCATAGCTGGTCAGTTTTTCTTCCTGGCCATAGGCAGTTTTTTGCGCAGCCAGCGTGGCTGCAGCGGCTTTTGCGTGCAGTGGTAGCAACAAGCCGGTGGTCATTGCACCTGCCGCTTTAAGCAGGATACGCCGCTGTTTGAAAACTTCGATGGGGGTGATTTCAGAAGGCTTGATGTCACTGGGGTTACGGCGATTGTTATCCAACAACATACTGACTCCTCGGGTGGTTCAACTGGATGACGCGTGTATCAGTTTCGACCTTGAAACAGGCAAAAGAATTCCAAATAGCTAACGATATCGATGGTGAAAGCGACATAAGCAAAAGGGCTAAAGTCAGAGATAGACTTTAGCCCTTTAAGCTTACCAGCAGTTTAACCGCGCTGGCTGGATTTTCTCAATGCAATGCCTACAATCATCCCCAGGCCAGCCAGTAGCATGGCATAGGTTGCTGGCTCAGGCACAGCAGCCACACCTGCCAGGCCATTGAAGGTGCCATTCAGTGTGGTGACATATGTCGCTGAGCCATTACTCAGATTGATAGAAAACAACTGTGAATCCAGGGTGCCGTCGTTAAAATTCAGCAGTGCATAGGCTTTACCGTTACCCAGGATATCAAAGCCATTGGCAAATAAAGGACTCACCCCCAGTGACCCTACTGTCTGAATCCCGCCATTAGTGGCCGGGCTGTTAAAACCGGTATTCAGGAAATGCAGGCTATTGCTGGTCGTATTGATGTAATACAAATCAGTCGTATCGCCTGAACCGGGGCTTACACCGGGATTAGAGTTGGTATAAGCCACCGCAGTGTAGCCATTGCCGATGTTATTGGTTGTGTTGCCTATGACGCCAGTATCTGCATTCACGGCATAGTTATTCCCTGCCCCAGTCACGACACGCAATGAGGCATTACCAGCAAAATCGGCTGAAGGATTGAAGTCTATGCCAACAGATTGATTAGCTAATGATGCGCCACTCAAACTGGTTTTCAGCGTTGCAGCGCCGGTGGTGGTATTGAAGGTATACAGATTATTGGCGCTAGTGACACCGTATACCAGGCCGTCAGTTGGTCGCAGATCCACCCCTAGCAAGCGTTCACCCTGGGACAAACCAGAAATGTTGATATAGGAAACAGCCCCTAGATTAAGGGTATCTATGACTGCCAGTTGATTACTATTAAACGTGTATAGCGTGTCAGCAGTTGCCTGGAAAGCACCAGCCAGCATGACCGTCGCAAGCATTGCCTTGTGAACAAAGCGAATATCCATGGTTAACCTCTCATAAATCATTTTTATATAAAATTCTGAGACACCCCGATAAACTATATCACGATAAATAATTATTAAGTTAATAATTATTCTCAACCACTATTGCGGTGGTAATTATTAAATATCAATGCATTTAGTAACGAGAAAAGCTGGCCGGTAAGACAGTTAACCAGGTGTATTTACTGCATAGGCGTATTTAAAAAATAAGCGGCAGCCGGAATATCAGTGCCACTCGTTTTGATCGACAGAGGATAGTAACTGCTGGGTTTAAAGGATGATTATGGTTTTGCCGCACGGGCTTGGGCCAACAGATCCGTTAATTCATCATCCTGGATTTTGCGGCTGATATTCTCTGCCTGGGCCAGCAATGTTTCGGCGCCAGCTGCATCTCCCTGCGCGCGTTTGACCTCAGCCCAGTGGATGGCGGTTTTGGCTTCATAAAAGCTGCCGCCATTTTCTTGCGCATATTCCATCAGGCGTTGATAAGTTCTTTCGGCACCGACAAAGTCTTTTTTCGCGACAAAAAGTTTGGCCAGCTCTAGGCTAGCTTCAGCGTATTGTTCTGGTGCTGCAGATTTACGCAACATCATCACGCCTTTTAACTGGTATTCGATGGCATGGTCAAATTGCTGTAATTGTTGGTAAGCCAAGGCTTCATGCACATAGCTATCTGCACGCTCATCATCATTTAAAGCCAGTTTCTCACCTGACTGAAAAGCCTGCAGCGCTTCGGCATACTGGCTATTGCCATAGTAGGCCTCACCGATCAGAGTATGCGCAATACGCACATAACGACGCATATTTTGCTGTTCACTCGATTTCAAGGCCTGCTGATAGCTCTCAAGCGCGCCTGCCGTATTTTTAGAGGCCTGTTGCGCATGGCCAAGTAACATATAGGCAGAAACCAGATCCAGGCCTTGCGGCTTGAGCGCAATGGCTTGTTTAAAGCTTTCTTCTGCGCCCGCTTGTTGGGTTAAAGCCGCTTGCGCACGGCCTTTGCATAACCAGAACTCCGGCTGGTTTGCATGCTGCTCGGCAATTTTAATCGCTTGCACATATTGTTGCCTGTATACAGCAGCATCACAAGCATCAAGCGTCGCATCTCTTGCTAATACATTATTTAAAATCAACATATTAAATAATACTATTAAAGTAAATTTTGAATACATTTCAAAATAGATCCGGTTGTTTTTCAGTGTTTTCAATAGTGCTTTCAGGAGCTGCAGGCGATGATTGCAGCATCGCCAGTAACGCAGATTCATCCAGAATAGCGACGTTTAATTGCTGTGCTTTTTCCAGCTTGCTGCCTGCTTCTGCCCCAGCGACCACATAACTGGTTTTCGCTGAAACACTGCCACTCACTTTACCGCCCACCGCTTCTATCATGGCTTGCGCCTGATCGCGTTTCAGCGTCGGCAAGGTACCGGTCAGTACGAACGTTTTGCCTGCAAACGCAGCCGATTGAATTTTTCTGGGAATATCTGCCCAATGCACGCCTAATTCACGCATGGCGGCAATCACCTCGCGGTTGCGTGGCTCCAGGAAAAACTGATAGACGGCATCGGCCACGATAGGGCCCACGTCATTCACCTGCATCAAGCTTTCAATATCGGCCTGCATCAATGTGTCCAGGTCGCCATAATGCTGCGCCAGGTCTTTGGCCGTTGCCTCACCCACATTGCGGATGCCCAGTGCGTAAATAAAACGCGGCAAACTCGCTTGCTTGCTCTTATTAATCGCATCCAGCACATTCTGTGCTGATTTTTCCGCCATCCGGTCCAGGCCGGACAACATGGGCAGGTCAAGACGGTAAACATCATCCAGATGGTTGACCAGGTTACGCGCTACCAGCTGATCCACCAGTTTTTCACCCAGGCCTTCAATATCCATCGCGCGACGCGAAGCAAAATGCGTCACCGCCTGCTTACGCTGTGCCGGGCAGATCAACCCACCCGTACAACGCGCGATAGCTTCATCCTGCAGGCGCACCACATGCGAACCGCACTCAGGGCAAGTGGTTGGCATGATAAAGGCACGTGCATCGGCTGGCCGCAGCTCCGGTTTGGCCGAGACAACCTCAGGAATCACATCCCCTGCCCGCCTGACAATCACTGTATCGCCAATATGGATATCTTTGCGGCGTAATTCATCCTCGTTATGCAGCGTGGCATTGGTGACGGTAACGCCACCCACAAACACCGGCTTCAGCCTGGCAACTGGCGTAATCGCACCTGTGCGGCCTACCTGCACAGTAATATCTTCCACCAGCGTCACCGCCTCCTCTGCTGCAAACTTGTGTGCGATAGCCCAACGCGGCGCGCGTGAGACGAACCCCAGTGTGCGCTGTAAGTCAAAATCATTGACCTTGTACACCACACCATCAATGTCAAACGGCAGGCTGCTGCGTTGCGTACCAATCTCTGCATAATAATCACGCAACCCCTGCGCCCCTGTTTTGACTGTGCGCAACGATGTGACCGGAAAGCGTAAATCCGCCAGGTATTGCATGGCTTCAGCATGCGATTGCAGATCAGGAATACCTTCGCTCGCCCCCAGGCCATAGGCAAAAAAGTGCAGTGGGCGTTTTGCGGTGATATTGGAATCCAGCTGACGAAGACTACCTGCGGCCGCGTTGCGCGGGTTGGCAAATAATTTTCCACCGACGGCGGCTTGTTGCTGATTTAGTTTTTCAAAGTCTTTTTTCAGCATCAGCACTTCGCCACGCACTTCGAGTAAAGCCGGTGGCTGTGCTGATGTCAGCCGGGTGGGTATGGCGCGTATGGTTTTCAGGTTATGGGTGACATTCTCACCGGTGTAGCCATCGCCACGCGTCGCGCCTTGCACAAATACGCCATGCTCATAGGTCAGGGTAATCGCCAGGCCATCGAATTTTGGCTCTACCGCATACTCAACCACGGTTTCATCCGTGGCTTCGCGCACACGGCGGTCAAAGGCTTCCAGCTCTTGTTCGCTAAACGCATTATTTAGTGAAAGCATGGCTTGCCGGTGCTGCACGCTCTCAAAAGCGGCTGAGGCTAGCCCGCCAACACGCTGGCTGGGGGAATCTACAGTGATGAGTTCAGGATATTGTTGCTCAATCTGTACCAGTTCACGGTAAACCCCATCATATTCATTGTCACTGACCAGGGGTGCATCAAGTACGTAATAGTGGTAGTCGTACTCGGCGATACGCTGCTTGAGCTGTTGTAAAACCAGCGCAGCCTCATTGGCAGACATGATTAAGAGAACAGGCGTTTGGCATGGCTGCTACCGGGAGCTATCCCCTGCGCTGCCATGGCATTAGAAATATTTTTTAACTGCTGACGGATCTTATCGAGTTGCGGATCACCAATCGGCTTGCGATTCACATCAATCAGGCTAGCTGTCAGGCTGCCCGACATATTGCGCGCCAGTTCTACCATGCGGTCAAACACCTGCAAGCTGTCAGAAGTGGTAGGAATATCCAGCTGGAATGTCATGCCTGTCATCACGGCAGTTTTTAGCATCTCGCCAGAGAAAGGTTTACCTTCATAATTACGCACCGAAAATTCCAGTTCGCCTTCGTTATTGAACAGCTCAAAGCGACCTTCGGCACTGAGTTGCATGCCGCAGGCTTCGGCTAAACCGCGTAGCTTGGTGGCATGAAACATACCTTGATTCGCCAGCACATGAAATTCGACGGCTTTATCGACCTCGATACAGAAAGTATCAATGGCCTGCGCTTGCTGTGATGGCTCATAGCCGCCTTGCCAGTGTATCGTCAGCCCCAGTGCGCGCGTCAGCGTTTCCATAGACTTTTGGAAACGCTTCAGGGTTTCCTGATCTACCGGGCCACCGCGGTCAGCCAGTTGCAAGCTGCACACCACCTGGCTGAGCGGTACTTTATTCTGCATCGCAGCGGCATCCATTGCCAGCACATCCAGCCAGCTAGCGGCTGAAGTACTTTGCCCCCACAACGTTGCGTGATGCGGGAATGTCCTTGCCTCTGCCTGCAAATCTTCCAGTTCAACCAGCATCACGCCTAACGGCGCATCAATCACACCTACCCAATCCATTGCCGTGTGCAATACCGGGGGTAATGTGACCGCTGTAACAGCTTCATCTTCTGGCGTATTCACAGCCAAAGGTGCTGATTCAGCTTCATCATGCAACATTTCAGGATAAGCTGGTGCTTGCTGGTCAAATGCTGGCGATTGTGATTCAGATAAACTATTTGGGGTTTCTTGCGCGGCTTGTTGCTGTAACGCAGAAATGGATGGTTCTTGTTTGAGGTCGGCCTTGAACGGAGCAGGTTGATTTTTAGCTACTACAGGGCGTGTGTCATTGGCTGGTTTATTCTGGGGAATGCTGGCCGGGTTTTGCGTAGTCGTTGGTTTGTTTTTTTGACCATCCCCGACTGTGAATTCTGGTTCGAATTTTGCTGACTGACGGACACGAGGCTCCGACATCCAGCCTTCTACATCTTCAGGCACGGCATTGTTGCCAGCGCCTGATGTTTTTTGGGCAGTATCCGTCTTTTGGCCGCTAGCAACTTCACCGTCGAGTACATCTGTACGCGTATGGCTGAAGCGATATTCCACATCTTTACGGTACTTTTTTTCTTGCCACCAGTTAAAAACTACCACTGCCAGTACAATGCTGAGCCCCAGCAATACCAAAATCATCCACAAATCAGACATGTATGGTTACTATCCCTTAAAACTCCGCGATATGATACAACAAAACACGCATTACGCCGCATGCATGCGTATCGCCTCATCAATATCAACATCTACAATCCGCGACACGCCGGATTCCTGCATGGTAACGCCTATTAGTTGTTGAGACATTTCCATTGTGATTTTGTTGTGCGAAACAAACAAAAATTGTGTTTTTTCTGACATCACCCGTACCAACTGGCAAAAACGCTCGGTATTGCTGTCATCCAACGGCGCATCGACTTCATCCATCAAGCAGAATGGCGCCGGATTCAGGCGGAACAGCGCAAATACCAGTGCCATCGCCGTCAAGGCTTTTTCACCGCCAGAAAGCAATTGTATGGTGGTGTTCTTCTTGCCGGGTGGTTGTGCAAACACCTGCACACCCGTATCCAGGATCTCATCCCCCAGCAGTTCCAGCTTGGCCTGCCCGCCATTGAATAAGGTTTGGAACAACTCGCCAAAATTACGATTGGCCTCTTCAAACGTCGCCCGCAGCTTGCCACGTGTCTCACGGTCTATCTTCTGGATCGCCTCTTCCAGTGTTTCACTGGCGGTCAGCAAATCCTTCAGCTGGCTATCCAGATAGCCCTTACGCTCTTTTTCAACCGATAACTCTTCAATGGCCGCCATATTGACCGGCCCTAACTGTTGCATCTGCAATTGCAGTTTTTGTGTGGTTTGAGCCAGCACCTGCACTTTACTTTCCAAAGACAACCCTTGCTGGATAACAGCTTCCTCCAGTCCGGCGTCTGCCAGTGCCGCCTGGCATTGCTCTACTTGCAAGCGGCATTCCTGCTGTTTAAGGCGTCGCTGCTCTACGGCATCTCTTAAGGGGTGTAACTGCTGCTCTACCTGCATGCGGTTTCGCTCTTGTGTTTGCAAGACGCTTTCCTGTTCGGCAAGCTGGTTTCTCGCCAGCGCAAGCGCCTGTTCGCAGTCATGCTGTTGGGTTAAAGCGTGTGCCAGATTCGCCTTGAGCGTTTCCATATTGCTGATCGCCAGTGTTTGCTCAGTCTCGAGCAGGCGATGTTGCAAGTTCTGGCTTTCCTGCTCATTATTGGTGAGTCGTTGCTGCAAATCGTTGACGGCATTTGTGAGCAATGTCTGCTCAAACACTTGTGTCTGATGCGCTTTTTCAGCCTGCTGCACGGTATCACGTAAATTGAAATACGCCTGTTCTGCCTGTTGCTTTTGCGCTTGCGTGTCACGTGCCGTTTGCTCCAGGCCGGAAAATTGCGCTTGATGATGGGTGATGCTAGCTAGCGCTGCTATGCTTTCTGCATTTAAACCGTTTTGGCGACTTTCGGCCTGCGTGATTTCACCCTGCAACCCCGCCTGACGACGCACTGCATTATCGTGCGCCTGCTGCAAGCGTGATATCTGCATCTGTGTATCATGCGTGCCTGAGGTCAATTCTTTAATGTGCAGATGGCTTTGCTGTTGTAACTGACGCGTATTTTGCAGCGCGGATTCTAATGATTGTGCCTGTTGCTGGGTGAGCGTCACGGCTTGCTGCGCCTGGCCCAGGCCTGATTGTAGCTGGTCTAACTGCTGCTGCCGCTCAAGCACCCCTTGCATCTGGTTCTGGCGGCCATGAAATACCGCACTATATCGTTGGTAAACATCCCCACTTTTAGTCAGCAGACTCAGGCCAGCGGTTAACTGAGGCTGATAATGCGCAAGCTGCTGTATATCATCCAGCACATATACGCCAGCCAGCCAATACTGCAATGCCGCAGCCACTTCAGGCTGCTTGATCGTCAATAAACTGAACAGGCTGGTTAAGCCCTGCCATTGTTCTGGTGGTGTCTCGGCGGCTGACCCTGCCCTGGCAATCGCCAACGCTGCCTGTGGATGTGGCAGTTGCGACCAATCCGGCAGGTTTGCGGGCAATAAGGCGTTTAGCTTACTGCCCAGGAATGCCTCCAATGCCGCTTGCCATTCGGCATCTACCTGAATGGCTTGCCATAGACGCGGCGCCGATTGCAGCCCTGTTTTCTGCAGCCATGGCCCTAATTGCTGGTCCTGCTTCATACTTTGCTGCAATTTTTGCAATGACTGGATCTCAGCCTCCAATTGATGCAACGCGCGCTGGGCCTGTTGCCAATCACTGCGAGCCTGCTGCAACGCCTGCTGCTGAGTGTTTTCGTCTGCACGACACTGTGCCAGCTGCTTTTCTTCATATTGTAAGGCAGACTGCTGTTCTATCAGTGTTTGTTGAAGTTGCCCTAAAGCCTGCGTATCCGGCAGTGCCCACTGCCCTAACTCATGTTGCAATTGCTGCAGTCGTTGCCCTACTTCAGCCAGGTTGCGCTGGATAAAGTTGGCGTTATTCTGTTCCAGTTGCATTTGCTGGCGGCTCTGTTGCACGGCCTGCTGTGCCTGGTTGGCGGTTTGTTGTACTGCTTGCAGTTGCGCTGATTGCGCTGGTAAATCCTGCTGCATGGTTTGCAGATTGAGCGCATGCTGCGCGACTGAACCTTCAGCCATTGCCAGGGCAGCCGTTTTGTCAGCTAATTGCGTCTGTAATTGTTGTTGCTGTTGCGCCCTGTGCTCCATCTGCCTTTGTAGTTGCTGTTGCTCCTGCAACAGGCGATCACGTGCCTCTTCAGATTGCTTAACCTGCAACCCGAGATTAGAGACCTGTGAATTCGCCTCGTAAAAAGCCGCCTGCGCCGTATGTAATTGGCCAGAGGCCTCCTGGTGCTGCTGGCGCGATTGCTCAAGTTGCAGCTCATTGCTGCGTAAATTGGCCATTTGCGCTTCCAGCGCATTGACCGCCTGCTCAACCGCCTGCGAGGCGGCTTCATGCTCCAGCACCGCATCGCGTTTGCGTAGCCACCACCATTGCGCCTCAGCGAGTTTGTGCGATTCCTGCAAGGCATGAAACTTTTGCGTGACGACGGCCTGCGCTTCCAGCTTGATGATCTGCTTGTTCATCTCACGCGAGATATCCTCTACCCGCTCCAGATTTTCGCGCGTATCGCGTAAGCGTAATTCCGTCTCGCGACGACGCTCTTTATATTTGCTGATGCCTGCCGCTTCTTCCAGAAATACCCGTAGCTCTTCCGGCCTGGCCTCTACAATGCGCGAAATCGTATTCTGGCCAATAATGGCATAGGCGCGACCACCCAGGCCAGTACCCAGGAACAGATCAGCCACATCCCGGCGGCGCACCGCAGTATTGTTGATATAGTAAGTAGAGCCTTTATCTCGCTCAATCACGCGCTTGACCGAGATTTCAGCGTATTGATTCCACTCGCCGCTGGCCCCGCCCAAGCTGTTATCAAATACCAGTTCCACACTGGCACGTGAAATAGGTTTGCGATTGCCAGAACCATTAAAAATCACGGCATCCATGGCATCGGCACGCATTTCCCTGGCGGAAGATTCTCCCAGCACCCAACGCACCGACTCCATCACATTGGACTTGCCACAGCCGTTCGGCCCGACCACGCCCACACGCTGCCCGTGCAAATGAATGGTAGTCGGATCGACAAAAGACTTGAAACCAGCAAGTTTTAGATGAGTGAGACGCAAAGTAAGAAAAACGCTTATAAGAATTTGAATGATTGCTTAAGCGTTATAATACCCACTTTTATCAAGAAACATAGCCTGCAATGAACGAACATTTACTCGGTGGCAAACCAACGGCTGCACCCGCCAAGACCCTGGAAACTTTTGACAATCCAAATCCAACCCGCGATTTTCATATTCATATGGAAATTCCGGAATTCACCTGCCTGTGCCCGAAAACCGGCCAGCCGGATTTTGCGGTGATTTACTTGGACTATATTCCTAACAAACTGTGTGTGGAATTAAAGAGCCTGAAACTCTATATGTGGGCATTCCGCGATGAAGGCTGTTTCCACGAAGCGGTGACCAACCAGATCCTAGATGACCTGGTCAGCGCCATTGATCCCAAGTTCATGCGCGTCACTGCCAAGTTTTATGTACGCGGCGGCATTTTCACCAACGTGGTCGCTGAACATCGCGCGACTGGCTGGCAACCACAACCGTACGTAGAGCTTTCCCAGTTCAGCGCACAAAGTAATATCCGCGGCTAAAAAGCGCGTCTTTCAAGAAGCACTGGCGCTGAATGACCGGCAATCGCAGTTTTTTCCATAATCCTGCGAAAAATCGTTGACAAGATAAGTGCCCGTCATTAATATGGCGCCTTCTTTGATTTGCAGCGCAAAGCGAAGAAATGCAGTACCAGGATTCGGGGGTATAGCTCAGCTGGGAGAGCGCTTGCATGGCATGCAAGAGGTCAGCGGTTCGATCCCGCTTATCTCCACCAAGTGATTGAAAATATTGAGTTTTTTGTAAAAAATATTTTTCGATTTCTTGAAACAATGGTATACTGCACACGTTGTAAAATTTCTTAGGTCCCCATCGTCTAGAGGCCTAGGACACCTCCCTTTCACGGAGGCGACCGGGGTTCGAATCCCCGTGGGGACGCCAGCTACTTCTAAGTAGTTGATTCGAAAAAATAATCAATAGATTCATACAGATACGACCTCAAGTGTTACACATAACTGTTACACTCGAGGTTTTTTCATTTGTACAAGTCTATTCATATGTATCTCAGAAATGGTGTCTACTATTTCCGTCGAAGAGTCCCTAAAGACCTTCTCCAGCACTACTCCCCGAAACTAGAGTTCAACTACAGTTTAAACACCAGTGATCGTGCTGAAGCAGATCGCCTACAACGCTCTCACTCAGTTAAGCTTGATGAAGAATTTGAACGTGTACGCAATGGCAAGACCGCCCCTGAACTTCATACAGTATCTAAAGATGTTATTACCTCACTTTCAAATCTGTATGAGGCCCACATTCTTGAAGAGGATGAAGAGGTACGGATTGAAGGGTTAACTGATAGAGACTATAGAAAGCTTGATGAGACCTTCAACATAGTTCATGCCGGAGCTAGAGCTGATCTAGCCAGGGGCAATACATCCCTAATTGAATTTGAGATGGAAGACTTCTGTGAATCTCACGGATTCAAGATTGCTAAAGGAAGCGCAGCTCATAAGCTCCTCTCCTATGCATTCCTGAAGGCCACAGTACAAGCAAATCAGAAACTAATACTCAGACATCAAGGGGAAGTTATAGAGACCCCTAGCCCTCAAGCTGTAAAGGCTCCAGCGTCTAAAGCGCTCTCCGAACTTGATACATTTGAAGACCTGCGTGATTACTGGCTTATGCAATCTAGTAAAGGGCGTACAGCCTCAGCCGATGCCAATACAGTTATTAGGAAATTCAGGGAGTATGTAGGCCAGCTCCGCCCCGCTGAGGTCACTAATCAACACATCGCAACACTTAAAGATAAGATGCTTGAGGCTGACTCAGCACCGGCTACGATTAACAAAAGCCGAGGGATACTTGCAGCTATGTTTAGTACTGCTGTAGCCAACTTCAAGTTATCTAGCAACCCTTGCCAGGGAATGAAGAAACTTGATGTGCCTGATAGGGAGGAAGAGTCACCCTACTCTATTCAAGAGCTAAATCTTATATTCAACTCGTCTGTATTCAAAGAAGGCTTTAGGCCCTCCAAGTTTAAGGGAGAGGCAGCTTTCTGGCTTCCACTGATTGGACTGTACACAGGTTGCAGAGTTAACGAAGGCGCTCAACTATTTACTGAAGATATTGGTGAAGATGAAGGTATCCCATATCTAGTTATCAAGCCGGATTCAGCCACAGGCCGAAGCGTTAAAGACGGTAAGCGAAGATGTGTACCTATCCATCCTGATCTAGTGCGCATGGGCTTTCTTGAGTATGTCGCCAGGATGAAACGAGAAGGCCACACTCAGTTATTCCCTGAGCTTAAAACTACACGGTCTCAAGGGAAACTTGGGGACAAGTGGGCGGCCTGGTGGAGTAGCTACGTTAGGAAAGACTTAGGCATCACTAGAATCCCTCAGCCTTTTCACGCCTTCAGGCATACCTTCGTAGAGCATGGCCGAAAGTCTAAAATGCAATCGGAACTTAGAAGGATTATTGAAGGGCACACCCCGAATACAGTAGAGTTTAAAAGCTACGGAAGTAACCAGTACCCGCTTGAGCCTTTGTATGAAGAGATTCTGAAGCTGAAATTTAGAGGCTTGGATTTAAGCCATTTATTTCGTTTATAGTGTATATATTATAAAAACAAATAAGTGAGCATATATGCGTGTTACACACCTTAATATAAAAGGTTTCAGGTCTATTGAGTCATCTCCTAAGGCAATAGTACTCAATAATTTGAATATTCTTGTCGGTGCAAATAATGCAGGGAAATCATCAATTATCAAGGCATTGCACCTGTTGCAGACTGGCTCTATCAATCCCGAAGACATTCGTGCCGGACATGAAGCATACACTGTAAATATTTATTTAAAGGATATTCCATCCGGTCACTTGATACTAAAAAATAAACCATGGAGTTCAGCAGAGTTTTCTATTTATTATGATAGAAAAGGTAAACTATCATTTTCCCTCACGCAAGGTGAAAACGCTTCAAATACAGAACAGGTACCGAATAAGGAGCCAGTACACTTTGTTGTTCCTTTTCTCGCAAAACGCAAGACAGCATCATTCGCGCAAGACGTTAGGCAAGAGTACGCATTGTCAATTGCTAATGATCTACAATATCTTGCAGCAAAACTAGCTCGAATTTCTAATCCAAGCTATCCCACTCATGATGCATATGTAAGTACATGCAAAGCTGTATTGGGGTTTCTAATAAGTGCTGTACCTAGTGAACAAGGGCTAAAGCCAGGTATATACCTACCAGATCGAAGTACAATACCTATTGAACAAATGGGCGAAGGCGTTCCTAATATTGCTGCACTATTAATAAGCCTCGCTGAATCAAGAGGGAAGCTTTTCTTAATAGAAGAACCTGAAAACGACTTACATCCCAAAGCTTTGAAGGCTCTTTTAGATTTAATTATAGAGAGCTCTAATCATAATCAGTTTGTGATCTCAACTCACTCAAATATTGTTGTACGCCACCTCGCCTCGGTAGAGGGAAGTAAACTTTACAATGTAAAAACTGAACCAGATGTCCTACCAACAAAAGCCACCATTGAACTAGTACCTCAAACTGTTGAAGCGAGAATGGCAGTACTTAATGACCTCGGTTACTCATTTTCCGATTTCGAGTTATGGGATGGCTGGTTAATCCTCGAAGAAGCTTCGGCAGAGCGAATAATAAGAGATTACTTAATCCCATGGTTTGTACCAGAGTTAACTAGAGTCAGAACGCTCTCAACGGGAGGTGCGGACGCAGTAGAGCCTACATTTAATGACTTCAATCGTCTGGTGCGGTTCACACACTTAGAGGAAGCTTATAGAAATAAAGGGTGGGTGCGTATAGATGGCGATGCGAAGGGTACGAAAATAGTTGCACAGTTAAAAAATAGTTACGCCGCCACATGGGAAGCTGACAGATTCGCCACCTATACAGAGAATCAGTTTGAGGAGTATTACCCCAAAGTTTTTGAAGCAGATGTTAAAGAAGCTTTAGGCAAACAGGGACAAGAACGCCGTGAAGCAAAGAAAGCTTTGCTAGATAGAGTAAGAGCGTGGCTTGATGAAGACAGGACAAGAGCTGAAGCCGCACTTAAAGAATCCGCAAAGGAAATCATTGAAGACTTGCAAGTGATCGCAGCACAGCTAAAAAGCACTTAATCGTAAATTTACTACAAAATTCCGTCAGGGTATATCGTAGCCTCACCAGCAGTAAATACCCCCCATAGCCCCTTCAGTTACACTCCAGTTCACCTCTAGTTATCAACTCGTGTAAATGTAGATACAATCCAACAAACAACACAGGGGGTAAGATCGCATGAAGCTACACATAGCAAAAACCCCAATATGACGCACTCACACTGGGGTTTCCTCGGTATATCCCTTAGCCTATTAAGCTCATTATTGATTACTTGTTATTCCTTCGACACTCTCCTCATAACACTTCAGTTTCAACTTAAGCTCTACACTCCCTCCCTACTGAATCCAAACATCAATCCCAATACTTCAAGATAAACACCCCCGCTTTCGTCACGGTATAAATCAACTCTTCTAAATGTGCTTAGTGATCGTTGTACATGCACAGCATAGCCAATGATACTTACGAATAATGCTGATAAAGCCACATCTAATTCAAACCAATTCCCAAACTTAAATAACACTTTTATTCCCTTTCAATTATTGTTTTGTTTAATTGCTTATTTAAGTTATCACTTAATAAATCCTTTTGTAAACAATTATCTGCATTCCACTTAGGGAAAGTACATTAAGTTTAAATTGGTAGTATTGATAATTTTTTACTTATTGAATTCATGAGCTTTAAATTTAAATAAATTTATCGTATGATTATCACTCGTTGGGAATACATCTCATTAAGATGTTGCCCGAATTAATCAATTACTCTACTCAAAAGGTAAAGGGTTGAGCCATGAAACAATCATTTCATTTCAATCACAATGGTGTTCAAGTCAGTAAGTCTGCTTTAGTAATTCACGGCAAGACTTATCCTATGCAGGACATAAAATCATTCAGGGTAGCCGAATCGAATACACTTTCTAGCGTCGGTGTTTTATTCATGCTCCTAGGCTTGTTACTTTTAGTGGAAGAAGAAGCACTCTTCGTAGTTGGGGGATTTCTTCTGCTAGCTGGCGTTTTGATGCGTTTTGCTCATGACCCTGCTTATTCACTATTCCTAACAACGTCAGATGGTGAAAAGTCAGTACTTATATCCAAAGACATTCTCTACATCAATAAGATTTTGAGAGCTTTGGAAGTTTCTATGACTGAACACTGGGAACAATCCCAAAGCTTCGATAGTACTTTTGACTCAGCTTCTCTAAATAGCTAGTGTCATCTTAGGGTGTACCTCAGCCTGACGTCAGTACATCCCTTTAATTGTGTCAGATTAGGATTAATATTTAAATTAGTTGACACATAATCCAGAAGGTCTTAGACTTCATCCTGACACATTCACTCAGGGAGACACCTTCATGACCACTAAGCACACAGGCCAGCTTGTAGGCTATATCCGTGTATCAACGTTAGACCAAAGCACTAGCAGATAGGATGAACAGCTCCAAAGCTTTAACCTAGATGTTATATACACCGACCAAGCAAGTGGTAAAGATACAGCTAGGCCACAACTACAGGAGGCGCTAAAGCATTGCCGTAAGGGGGACACTCTCATCGTGCATTCAATGGATCGCCTGGCACGGAACCTGGACGACCTTAGAGCGATTGTAAAAGAGCTGACCGATAGAGGCGTGGCTGTACAGTTTGTTAAAGAGAGTATGACCTTCACAGGGGAAGACTCACCTATGTCTAAGCTTATGCTGTCGGTCATGGGTGCCTTTGCTGAGTTTGAACGGTCACTGATTAAAGAGAGGCAGCGCGAAGGGATTGCTATTGCCAAGACTAAGGGTGTCTATGCGGGACGAAAGCCGACCTTGAGCGACGACCAAGCGGCTGAGCTGGTGGCTAAGGATAAGGCCAACGGACAGAAGAATAGAGCCGCTTTAGCGAGGGAGTATGGAATCTCCAGGGAGACTCTTTATCAATACTTAAGAGCCGCTGAAGCATCACCAGCCCAGGACACGCAAGCATGAGGCACATATTCATCGGTGTCTTGATGGTAGGCGGTGCGCTTCATGGAAGAAACGGGAGTAAATATGGTTTAATTACTTTGTACGCTGCGTCTGCGTATTGAGCTAGTTTAATTAGTTTATCCGCTTTATCACCAGTTTCGGCAACCCGTTCAACAATCCCACCTAACTTAGAAAATACCCCTTTAACTTCTTCTTCGGCATCAGCTAATTCTGAGTTGAGTTGGTCACTATGAATAATGACTTCACCAGTATAGCTAGTGACTGCACTTCTTAAAGATTGAGCCCCTTTAATTCTGGCTGATAATACTGACTTTTTTAATGCTTTGATTTGAGCAACAATAAAATGCCGCAAGTTTGGAGACATCTCTATCGAAATGATGTCAATTTCAAGCAGTCGGATTGCCTCTAAAATTTCGTTAATCTCGTGTTCATTTGCCTCTTCTTCATCCAAGCTACTTAGCAGTGCGGATGCCCACTTCAGAGTTTCTCTACTTTTGGACTCTAAAAGAAACCTTTTAATATCCATGAAGTTACCATGAATAATAGCTGGTGATGCGTACTGTTTGAATCTTGTAAGACCTGATTCACCGAATTCACTCTCAATGCCGAAACTAGGTAAAAGATTGCATACAAATTGCATGTGTTCTCTCAATGCTACAAGGCTTATAACCAAATCATCTTCAAAATCTAACTCGGTATTTATTGAGAATGTATTTGCCCAAGCAATACCTGTTTCAGTGTTATCTGGTTGCTGGACTAATTTGTCATATATCGAAAGTAATCTTTGGGCAGGGTTCATGCTCTCGCACCTGTAAATAATCACCAATCATTATGCCTGAAAACGCTCAGGAACGACCTACAGCACATTATATGATGAGGGGCTGAGGTCTTACCATTGGCTATTTAAAGCGGTGGCTTCAGCCATTAATTACTGTATGTCCAGATGACTAATCTTCTGTTTGAAGGTGTTGGCTGAGAAGTCGGCTGATGCAATACATCCTGCCATATCAATTTCTTGGTTGCTGGTATCAATGTAGCCCATTCCCCAGCTGCTATACAGTCTGCTTGTCTGGCGTCCATTGAGTGCCACAAAGATGTTTTTATGACGGACATCACGTAGGATATTGTCTAGTAGGGTATCTACTGCTGCTGCCCCACCTTCAAAGTATTGAGTGAAATTCAAGCCATCAAATAACAATACACCTGAAATCTCACTCTTACTGTTTTCAGCGCGAGCGGTCTTGATAATGTTTGGCACTTCCATCACGTCATAATCCTCTTGGTTTAAGACGCTCGTATACAAAACAAATTTCATCACCACTCCTTAACTGCGGATAGTTACTTAGCCGATAGTACACCTTAATTCTAGAACCCTTACAGAATACTAAGCCCTCACCTGAGGCACCCCCTCCCAGCTCGCAAAGTTAGGACTCTTGAACTCTCGCCTCATTACCCAACCCCGATGAACACCTTCAGAATCAAGCCACAGCGCACCATCTCACCTCAACCCAAGCATCCCATTGACCCATAGTTAAAGTGCCTTACAGCAGCTACAATAAGCCTTACTGGCAACTTATAACAAACGAGAATAATGATGCAGAAATACTTAATCAATATTGCCTTCTTTGCTTTAGTAGCAGTAGCAATCTACGCAATACGAATCAATCTTGTACAGGATTTTGCAGACAAACAAATCCATAGAGCTGAGCAAAGACAACAAGAGTTCAAGGAACTCTCAAAGCAACGCCTAGAGCAAGACAGAGCAACAGCAGAACAAAAGCGATTAGATGAGCCCGTGAAGGTCTTAGTGAGAGCTAAAGACGTTAGAGCGTGCATGTCTGACCTAGGGACTGATACTCTTAATAATGAAGTTATTGAGTGCACTAAAGACCACTACATCACAGCTAAGCGTAGAGACGTGGTACAAGAGTAAGTTATTCTTCCCACAGGGCCTCCGGTTTCTTACCTTGTTGTATTACCGCCCAAGCATCTAGCAGCGCTCGCTCATTAGCTTGAATCCACTTAATGATAATCTTGAGAAACTTGCTATCCATTTCACCCGCAAGTGTCTCTTGAGTTTTGATACACAGAGAGATCGCCTCGTCCCCATTCCAGTACACATGCACGTGTGGCTTTTGGTGATTGTCCTCTTTGTACATGCAAACTCTAAGGCGGGGGTATCTTTGATTTTGATAGACTTGCTCCCTGGTTTGATATGAACCAGTCAACGTGGCTATGACTAACTGACGCTTTAATGATTTGAATGAAGACTCGTCCATCTATTCAACCTATATGGCTTCTGCAAAGGGACACTCAAGGCTTCCTTTAAGCTGGCTTATACCTTTGTCGCAACCTGCTTAGAATAATGCGTTATAGCTCGATTGCATAATTGAATGTACAGCAATTGCTTTAGAACTCTCCCCCACTCCTTCGCCATTCAGCTTGATCTTCAAGTAGCATCTTGAGGTTCTGTTGTTTTCTCCTGTAGTTCTTTGCGCTGTCATATACAGACCAGCTCCAAAATATTAGGAAAATTAAATACACAATAGTTGCGCGGGCTGTAGTAAATACAGGCGACCCATTCCAAAATATCTCATCCTCAGGTACACCCCTCGCCAGAGAGTACAGCTCCTTACGAAAAAGTATCAGTACATAAAAAACTGTACCTATAACAAAATGGGTTACCGCCTCAATCCTTGTTATGAATAAACCTTTGAACGGCCATCCTATCATTATGTTTTCCGATCTTCTTTGTGTTTCAATAGATTTAAACTGACTATATCAGCAATCTAGAATACCGGCCTGTCACGCCTGGGGTCTATTTCAGTTTTACTCCAGCCGCTTAATTCAAAACTGAGGCAACTGTACACCCTTACTTGAACAGGCTGAATATCTGAGACCAGGCGTAATTTTGGTATAGATGCCCAGCCCCGAAGACTAGTACCGCGACCACTATGAGCAGTGTAATTTTGGCTGTATCTTTAATTATCTTGAGCATCCCGGTTCCCTTTGTTTTCTTGTGGTTATCTCAATTGTAGGGGATAAACGCCCACCTTCGGAGAACCAGGCGCTGAGCAAGCCCTAGCAAGGACTTCAGGAAATAAAGGGGGATAAACCCTCACTATAGTATAAAGAACCGTTTCAATTACCCTACCACAACTAAAATTCCTGCTCTAGCTTTGCAGGTACACAGTAGCTAACACCTGGAAGGTGCTAGTGAGTTCCGACAAGTCCATCATTGAGTCTTCCCCAGGCTCTCTACAGCGCACAGCAGATGGACACCGTTTACCATGAGTTACGTTTGATTGTTGTACACCCTCTATCCGCATCCGCAGGTTGATCTAGGAGGTACACCGAAAGTAACAGCAGAGGAAGTGATGCACCCTCTGGCTTTGGTAAATGGCTGTGGATGCGGGAAAAGCTAAAGGTGAACATATAGTTGTGGTAACTAAAGATTTAAACTTAAGTGTTAACTGTAGTGTTAATACTTACCTAGAATACTTAATACAAATACTACTTAAGATTAACTTCAGTAACACTTAAGTGTCTGTACTGACCAGTACATCCCTGTACCAATCTAGCTAAAGCACATCTTAAGTTTTCACTTCAGTGTCCTCTATGGACGGAGTACCTATCAAGGTACATCCATTAATACATCAAGCTTCAGTCACACCTCAGTAACACTATAGCCCCACCTAAGACAATTTTAAGCAGTCCTTAAGCCTCATCTGAGGTCGTCCTATCGCTTGATTTACCCCATTAACGATAAGCCCTTAAGGACTGCTTAAAGTCGTCTTCAGTATGGCTTACCCATGTACTCAAATCTGTGTACATCCAATCTCTGTATTACCCGTATCTGTAATTAATAACCTGCTTAATTTTTATCGGAATAGGAATCTACTAATGCTTACACCTAAGCCACCTCCAAGTAACACCCGCAGAGAAACACTGCAAAACTCTAAATGGGAGCTTCGTTGCTACCTAACAGATCAAGGCAAAGCCAACTTTGACACACTGAAGCAAGCCTGGGAGAAACACCTAGGCAAGCCTCTAACCCAGTCTAAGTTTCTCGATTACTTCTTTGCTGAGTCAGCTCAAGCAATCACTAAAGGGAATAGCTAGTGTCAGCATTCTTACCCTGCCCCTTGTGTGGTCATCCCCACCAAACACCTCACCACAGAAGCAAGTTCAAATGTGGAGGTTGTTCAAAATGGATAGAGCTATCTAAAGACCTATCAAGTCTTCAGGAACACGTATCCAAGAAAGCAGCAGTGCAAGCTAAAAGTGACGACTGGTGGGAACGGGAAACACGGAGGCGTATGGACAAGTATGGTTTGAACTACATTGAAGCACGAGACCATATCCATGCAGAACATGATCGCAATAAACAAATGATGGCAGCAGCTAGAGCTAAGCAAGCTACGACCTCCCAACTCATTGCCACCCTCGCCCCTACCCCACAAACCATAATCTCTAGGGTTATCTCCACAGATGACACTACAGAGGCTCCTTGGTAACCACTCCAACAAAGGATTAACTTGAACCTAGATTTTGATAAAGCAACACTAGAGGATGCATTGTATATAGCAGATCATCTACGCCCTAGTGATCGTGAAGAGTGCAACGCACATACAGCAGCCGCAGCACGTACAACACTTGAGACAGCTTGGAAGGCCTCCAGCCATGCCTGGACTGCAAAGAGTGCTGAGGGCACACCTATAGCTATCTTAGGCTTAGTCCCCGCCCCTGGCATGAGTGGTACAGGTATTCCCTGGCTTTTATGTGCCGAAGAAGCGGACACAATGCCTAAAGCCTTCTTGAAATACACTCCAGAATACTTAGGCGTACTCCATGCAATCTACCCACGGCTATTAAATGCTGTCCCATCCACCAGCACAAAAACATTAGCTTGGCTGAAACACTTAGGTTTTACTTTAGGTGAGCCTATACCTAGCCCTATCTTGGCTGGTGTACAGATAACCCCGTTCTATAGGGTTGAAACGCATGTGTGAACCGACCACTCTAGTTTTAACTGCCCTTGCGATAACTTCCACCATTGTCAGCACGATGGAAACCCGAGAGCAAGCTAAAGCCGCTCAGAAGTCTTTGAATGCAGAATCCGCTAACCAGGCCTTAGCAATTGAAGAGCAGCAAGAGCAAATCAGTAAGAAAGCTACAGATGAAATGCAAGATAGATCACAGCAAGCCACTATCGAGCGCGGGCGCTTAAGGGCTATTCAAGCTGAATCTGGTTTGCTTGGTAATACCCAGGACAGGATTGTCGGTGAGAGTTACTTCAATGAATCTACCGATATAGCGTCTATTGAAGCCAACCGTAAGGCGGAGATTACCCAGTCAAATAGAAACCTTCAGGGCTTAGGAGCCAGCACTCAAAGCAAGCTTAATTCGATCAAGCAACCTAACTACTTAGGGGCTGGATTACAGATAGGTGCCCAAGCTGCAACGGGTTACCAGCAAGCACAAAAGAATAAAACGACTAAGTAACACCTAACCCTCTTGGAGAAATCCTTGAGGGTTTTTCATTACTCCCAAACATAAAATTTACTTTACCTTAATCAAAATTATAGATACTGCGGACTTCAGTAAATTTGCTAGGTTATTTGATAGGGCTAAATTTAAGATTTGATAAAAGACTTTCATCAGCAGGAGCAATAAATCCATACTCCTTGTTCCATTGATTAGACTTTTTAACCCCTGAAATACATGTCTCGTCTGTAGATTTACATACAAGCCTAATTACTTTATCAGCAATTAATTTATCGTAATCATGTCCATACTGAACTTTCATGTACCAGACATCGATAATATCGCCTTTTTCAACAGCTGGAACATCATCCGCAATTACTGCGAAACTAGGCGCATGATATCCTGAGTAATGTGTAGGGCCTGTTCTAGTAAAGGTGTTAATCCATCTGTATTTTTTAGCCGTATCGTTCCATGTACTTCTAAACAATAGACCTGGGCCCAAAGATGCGCGAGTCATTCTGTGATATACCGTATCTTCCGTTCTCCATTCGTCGCCTACTGCAATAGATCTGATCACTTTCCCTGAAATATCAGACTCATATGAGCTTTGAACAAATCTATCAGAAGTCATAGAGGTAGCACAGCCCGATAGCGCAATGGCCGTGAAAGTTGTTAGTAAAAATCTAACTTGAGTATTGAGCGAGAAATGAATGGGCATTAAAGCCGAAAGATATTTCATGTTTTTTTCCATTTATTATGTGTAACCTATCAGGAATGTTAACGACATAAAAAAAGAAACATGAAGCCTCCTATATTAAAATTAAAGCCCTTTCATTTGGGTATCTTTATAACGTTGCGTTCTAGGGATAATTAATGAATAATTGCGCTATTCTGTTACACACCACTGTTACACATAGCTGCACTCGAGGCCATCTAAGTCATTGATTATTAATAAACTACAAACTGAAAGCCTGAATCCCCGTGGGGACGCCAAAACACTTGAATGTGTTTCTGCTTCAAAATTCACTTAAGCTTTAAAGTAAACACCATTCGCTTTGCCCGCGGGCATTTCCACGAGCAAGCAAATCTTCAGTTCTTAAATGACTCCTATTTTGCATAGGAGTATTTGAACACCATTATTTCAAGTACGGTTTTATTTTCTCCAGGATATCTTCGCTATCCGGGCGCGTCATACTATTAAATGAATATACTTTCTGGCCGCCAGGCAGAATGACATATTTATAGAAATTCCATTGTGGTGCTTTGCCGGTTTGTTTGATCAATTGCTGATAGAGCGGATTGGCTGTGGCGCCGGTGACGCTGGTTTTCTCCACCATGGGGAACTTGACAGAATATGTCAGCTTGCAAAAGTCCCCTACCTGCTTATTATTGCCTGGTTCCTGCTTGAAGTCGTTGGATGGGAATCCAATCACAATCAGGCCTTTATCCTTATATTGTTCATAAATTGACTCCAGCGCTTCAAATTGTGGCGTGAAGCCACATTTACTGGCCGTGTTCACAATCAAGATAGGTTTATCCTGAAATTGACAAAAATCGACAGTTTGCCCTTGCAGGGTTTTGAACTGATGTTGATAGAAAGGTAAACACTCAGCATTGGCCATCGTAGAAATTCCTAAAGTGCACAACGCGATGAACAATCCACGCATTACTTTTCTCCTGTTAATTTAGCTAATATATTTATATTAATTCTTTTATAGACAATTAGTTAGCGTAATTGTTCTATCAATGATGCAGCATTTTTTTATTTTTGACACTTCATCACTGGGCTAAACACAGGAACTAAACCCTGCTTTGGCACAGTCTATGCTAATGATTACGGTAAGAATGTCATGACTGACATGTTTGAGCAATATCAACTAGCATTTAAGGAGTGGATTATGTTGCAAAAAGCAGGACCTACCGATAAATTTAAACGTATTGACCAGATGCTGGAAGACTTTGCCGGCGATGAAGTGGATGATTTTGACACTAGCTATGGTAGCTATGAAAAAAGTCACAAACACTATTCGGCTGACGAAGATGCATTGATGGATATCGACGACCTATATTAATGCAGTGATTGGTTTTCGTGCAGAGTGTGCTGCATGGTTACTGATATAATATCGTCATGGAAATTACTACACGCTTGGAGTTCGATGCCGGTCATCGTATTCCTGATCACAAAAGTCAATGCCGCAATTTACACGGTCACCGCTACGCGATAGAGATTACCTTATCGGGTGACATTATTCAGGCGGAACACGCTTCAGAAAACGGAATGGTGATGGACTTTGCCGACGTTAAGCGCATTGCCAGAGAAACCATTGTTGATCGCTGGGACCATGCCTTTTTGGTCTATCAGGGTGATATCGCTGTGCTGGATTTTTTAAACAGCCTGCCCAATCACAAGACGGTGATCTTCCCGACTATCCCTACTGCAGAAAATATGGCTGCCGAAGCCTTTAAATTGCTTAAAGCGCAATATCACGGCACCTTTGATAACCATCTGCAACTGATCAAAGTCAGGCTGTATGAAACGCCTAACAGCTGGACAGATGCATTTGCCTAGTGCGTTGTTAATCCCGATTTAATTTACATCAGCATTTAATTTAAGCAGATCACCAAGGCGTTGCGCCAGCCTTGGCGAGGCCTTCAATATATTGGGCATGTGCAGCGATTTCTTCCGTATCTGCCGAGAGTAGTTTTATGCTATTCAGGTCAACGGCAACGCTGTCATGGGACACCTGCTCCACTGTATTGGATAATTCCATCAACAGGCTTTCCTGACCGCGTGTCATCGCGATATAGACTTCTCCCAGCAACTCCGCATCCAGCAAAGCGCCGTGCAGGGTCCGCTTGGAGTTATCAATCCCAAAATGACGGCATAACGCATCCAGGTTGTTACGCTGCCCGGGGCGAGATTCTTTGGCCATTTTCAGCGTATCGATAATACCGCTGACAGCCGTTTCCAGCTTGTCTAAGCCCAGCCTGGCCAATTCCATATTCAGGAACCCCATATCGAACGGGGCATTGTGGATGATGAGTTCCGCACCGCGGACGAATTCAACAAACTCTGCTGCTACTTGGGCAAATAACGGCTTATCCTGCAAAAACTCCAGCGAAATACCGTGCACTTCCTGCGCACCGGCATCGATCTCACGCTCAGGATTGATATAGACATGGAAGTGACGCTGCGTCGGTCTGCGGTTAAAAATCTCTACCGCGGCAATTTCGATAATCCGGTGCCCCTGGTCGGGGTATAAACCAGTGGTTTCGGTATCCAGAAAGATTTGTCTCATGGCTGCGCTTTTTTAAGTATCTATTTGATGATTTATGATTTGGCGACGGTTAATACGCCCTGGTTTGCCAGCACATCCGCGCGTTCGTTACCCAGGTTGCCGGCATGCCCCCTCACCCAGATCCAGTCTATGGTATGCGGGCTGGCCAGCTCATCCAGCATTTGCCATAGATCTGCATTTTTCACAGGCTTTTTATCCGCCGTCCGCCATTGCTTTTGCTTCCAGCCTTTGATCCACTCGGTCATGCCTTTTTGCACGTAGCTGGAATCGGTATAGATTTTAATATGCGCAGGCTTTTTCAATGCTTGCAGACCCTGGATCACCGCCATTAACTCCATGCGGTTGTTAGTGGTGAGCGGCTCCCCGCCAAACAATTCCTTTTCATGCAGCCCGGCTTTCAGCCAAACGCCCCAACCACCTATCCCAGGGTTACCTTTGCAGGCCCCATCCGCGTACATTTCAATCCAGCTTTGTGTCGACATCCGCGCATTTTAACTGTTTTTGCACTTTGTTTTGAATACGCGTACGGCTTTTTTGCGCTTGCAAGGCCTGGTTCAAGGGAGACTTTTTCCAGTCGGGCTTAAGCAGGCGCACGTTCAGCACACGTTTTTTGGCCACCAGGAAATAAACGCCACCCGTCATACCAAAGGTGCAAGCCCCCCACTTTTCCAGCCTTGCCTGTCGTTGTAACCAGTTGAGGTCATTGATAGGTAGCGCATGCATCAGGTACTCACTTTGCACTATTTCAAACCCCAATACATTTAGCCAATCCCTGATGCGACGGGCAGTAAACAAACGTTTGAAGGCACCAGCCTGCTTGAACCAGCCTACCCTTGCCCGCAACCCCAGGCAGCTGAATGGCGTCACGCCAGTTAAAATCAACGTACCTTCCGGCACTAGGACGCGAAAAGCTTCCCTTAGTGCCTGTCGCGGATCGTGACATTGCTCTAGCACATGCGGCATGCATATCAGATCGACAGAGTTTTCAGCCAGCGGTAGAAATTCGGCCTCACAAAGCAAGGCACTTTCTTTCTGGACGTGCTCGTGCAAATAATGTTTATAAGGAATACGGCTCTGCGCCAGCAAATCATCTCCAGGCCATCCTAACTGCAAGGCATGAAAGCCGAAGACATTTGACACTGCCTGCCCATAAACTGCAGTCTCACACCGTGCAATATAGCTCCCTAGCGCGGTTGCATCAAAAGTGGTTGGCTGATTAGACTGCAATATAAGCTCCGGTGAAAGAATTTATGATGGTCAAGAGGATGAAGTCATTCCCGTTCTTGACAACAGTGAGCGTTTTCTCAATGATGCGTGATGCAAGAAACTTCTGCAAGTATACAAATCACTGCCCTGCCCGCATTTAACGATAATTACCTATGGTTAATCCATGCTGGCAAGCACGCATTGGTGGTTGATCCCGGCGATGCGGCTGTGGTTGAACAGGCGTTAGAGGCTGGCGGTTACCAGCTGGATGGCATTTTACTGACCCATCATCATGCCGATCACACGGGCGGCGCTTTAGCTTTGCAGCAACACTGGCATTGCCCGGTCTATGCGCCTGACAATGACCATGCAGCCTACCGTGAACTCAATGCTTTTAGAGTAAAGGAAGGCGATCAGATCACATTTTCAGCGTTACCAGATTTGTCATGCGAAGTTTTATCGTTGCCTGGCCACACCCTGGATCATCTCGCTTTTTACCTCAACCAACAGCATCTATTCAGTGGTGATGTTATGTTTGGCGCCGGATGCGGGCGTTTATTTGAAGGCACCCCGCCACAAATGTATGCCTCGCTGCAACGTATAGCAGCACTGCCCTCTGAAACGTTGATATACCCGGCCCATGAATATACCGCGCACAACATTGCATTTGCGCTGACGGTTGAACCAGAAAATACAACCTTGCAGCAACGCGCGCGCAATACTGCTTTGCTACGCGAACACCAGCAGCCCACGCTGCCGACGACATTAGCACTGGAAAAAGCGACTAATCCTTTTTTACGTTGCCAGTCACTTGCCCAGCAACCCGCCTTTTATGACTGGCAGCCGCTAGATGTGTTTACCGAGCTGCGTGCACGGCGAAATGTGTTCTAGCGTCACTCATGCGCACGCACAAAGTCAGCCACTGTGCAAGGGCTTGTCTCACATTGAAATTAACGTAGAATGATGTCCTCCTTTAAGCGCTCGTATACGTTACGTCACTCACATGCTGTCTGACACGGCTCAACGGCCACTCAGGTTTGATCAATGCATGCATACGCTTTCATGCCCGGATAATCAGTTTTCGGGCACGGCCTTTTGCATCAGTCTCAGGATTTAGAAACACCGTCATGCGTTTTAATGAATTACTGCTATGTATCACTTTTTCAGCCTTTCCTATGTTGGTGATGGCTGAGTACGTAGAACCAGCGACCATGTCGACTGACAATGGCAGTTATGATGAAAGCTTTGGCGAAACCGATACTGAAACTTACAGTTCCAGCTACCAGTTTGAAGATGCACTGACACTGCAAGAGAGCTTGTGGGACCGCGTGCGGGACGGCTTCAACATGCCGAATATTGATTCGACCTATACCAATAAGCATGAGCAATGGTACGCCTCACGCCCCGATTACGTGTCGCGTATGCTGGAACGCAGTAAAAAATACCTTTACCACATCGTGGTGGAAGTTGAAAAACGCGGCATGCCGACTGAAATCGCACTGCTGCCCATGATTGAAAGCGGCTTTAACCCGAAAGCGCTATCTACCAGCAAGGCATCTGGTATCTGGCAGTTCATCCCCTCTACCGGTAAAGATTTCGGGCTCAAGCAAAACTACTGGAAAGACTCGCGTAAAGACGTGACTGCGGCCACACAAGCGGCACTCAATTACCTGCAAAAGCTATACACCATGTTTGGCGCGTGGGACCTGGCGCTGGCGGCTTACAACGCCGGTGAAGGCACAGTGGCGCGCGCCATTGAACGCAACCGCCAGTTGGGCCTGCCTACCGATTACCAGCATTTGTCATTGCCTGACGAAACACGTAACTACGTGCCCAAGCTGCAGGCGATTAAAAACATTGTTTTCCGGCCAGAGCAATATGGGCTGACCTTGAATGAAATCCCGAACAAGCCTTATTTCACTACGGTACAGGCGCCGAATAAAATCGACGCCAAACTGGCGGCAGAACTGGCGGGGATCTCACTGGAAGAATTCACCGCGTTAAACCCCAGTTTCACACGCCCGGTGCTAATCACCGAAAACAGCTACCAAAAACTGTTATTGCCAACTTGGGCTGCCAGCAACTTCACCAATAACTTAAATGGTTATACGCGCCCATTATCCAACTGGCATAGCTATCACCCCAAACGTGGCGAGCGCTTGGGCGATATTGCCAATCGTTTTGATATCAGCCTGTATGAGTTGAGCGCCACCAACAACCTGAAACCAAACCGTAACCTGGTGGTACGCAGAACGTTGCTGGTGCCTGCTGGCAATCATTCGACATTGACGAAGCCGATTGACGCAGTCGCCATGGCGCAGATCCCGATTGAAGTTGCAGTTGAAAAAGCTTCTGGCAATAAATACACAGCCATTTCACACAAAGTGAAACAAGGCGACACACTGTCTAAACTGGCAAAACGTTATGGTGTGAGCTCCAAGCAAATCATGCAGCAGAACCATTTAAAGAGCAAAAGCTTAGCCGTTGGCCAAACACTGCAATTTGAACAGCAGGAAAGCATGACCAGTGTTTCTGGCAAAAAAAACAGCAGTGCGGGTAGCTCTAAAACCAGCAATAAGAAAACACCATCCACCAGCAAGTCGCGCTCAAAAAGCACGTCCTCTTCTGCGAAGAAAACCACGGCTTCACATGTAAAAAAAACCAAAAGCAGTCATAAATAATAGAATTTGTATATGATGGGTGATCAGCGTGACATTCACTTTTTCGCAAAGCTCAAAAAACTGCCCATGCGCCAGCGTCATTTAATTACTTTCCTTATATGTAGCCTACTTGTGGCCTGTGGCGTGGATAAACCTGAGCAAGCCTCCTCCTTACTAAACCAGCCTTACCCACCGCAAACCGGTGGCACATTAATGGGTGCCATGCCCTCAGACCCAAGTAGCCTGATTTTCATGGTAGCTGGGGAGTCAGCGTCCAGTAATATCACTGCCCATTTATTTAACAGCCTGCTGACCTACAATCAAGACCTGGATCTGGCTGGGGAACTGGCAGAGTCCTGGCAAGTATCTGCAGATCAAAAAACGCTGACTTTCCACTTGAAACCAGGCTTGGTATGGGCAGATGGCAAGCCTTTGACTAGCGCCGATGTACTTTTCACCTGGCAGGCGATCATTGATGAAAAAACGCGCAGTCCTTATGCTTCAGATTTTCAGTTAGTGACCAAAGCTGAAACGCCAGATAAGCTCACTTTCGTTGCGCACTATGATGAAGCCTTTTCTCCGGCACTCGATAGTTGGGCGGGCTTGCAAATACTGCCTAAGCATAAACTGGCGGGGCAGGATCTGCATACGACCAGTTTTGCGCAAAAGCCTATGGGCAGCCATTACTATCAGCTCAAAGAATGGCGACATGGGGAATATATCAAGCTCGAGAAAAACCCTAAATCTGTATTGGGGCCTGCCAATATCGATCACCTGGTGGAGCGCATCATCCCGGACCCGGGTGCCCAATTTCTGGAACTGATGGCGGACAATATTGACAGCCTGAGCATGGACCCGATCACTTATGCGCGCATCATCCCTGCCAGGCCTGAACTGCAAGCCAGGCTGAATCAATTTAAATCGCTAGGCAACACTTATACCTACCTGGGTTTTAATCTCAAACGCCAGCCATTCACCGACGTGCGGCTCCGCAAAGCGATTAATCTTGCGATTGATAAGCAGGAAATCATCGATGGCGTCTATCTCGGACTGGGTGAACAAGTCGCCTCACCATACAAACCGGGCACGCGCTGGAGCCATCCTACATTAAAGCCCTACCCGTTTGATCCGCAACAAGCCCGCAGTTTACTGGCCGAGGCCGGTTACAAAGACACGGATGGTGACGGTATCGTAGAAAAAAATGGCAAGAAACTTTCGTTTGAGGTGTTAACCAATCACGGCAACAAAGAGCGTGAAAAATCAGCCGTCATTATTCAACGCCGCCTGAAAGAAGTCGGTATCGATATCCATATACGCTCTATTGAATGGGCTAGCTTTATCACGCGCTTTATCAAAACCGGCGATTTTGATGCGGTTTTAATGGGCTGGCAATTAGGGCTGGAACCGGACCAGTTCGGGATTTGGCATTCCAGCCAGCAAAAGCCTGGGCAATTCAATTTTATCGGCTACAGCAACCCCCAGGTCGATAAACTATTGGAACAGGCGCGGCGCGAATTTGACCCGGATAAACGCATGCACCTTTACCACCAGTTCGCTGAAGTGTTGTACGACGATAGCCCTATCGTGTATTTGTCCGCTGGCTATAATTTGACGGCTATACATAAGCGTGTACGAGGCATCATGGATCCGGTGCCACCGGCGGGAGTGGGTTACGATTCACAAAAATGGTTTATCCCGATGTCACTGAGACGTACCCAGATGCAGGCGCAATAATCATGTTACGTTACCTGCTGAAAAGATTATTCTGGCTGATCCCTATGCTGTTTGGCATCAGCCTGATTTCGTTCTTCATCATGCATCTGGCACCGGGGGATATTACCAGCACTGAAGCCGCTTTTGACCCCAAGTCATCTGAAGAGTCCAGACAAAAATTGCGTGAGCTTTATAACCTGGACAAACCAGTCATCGTGCAGTATGGTCTGTGGATGCAACGCATGGTGCACCTGGATTTCGGGCATTCCTTTGCCAGTCATCAAAAACCGGTATTTTGGGCAGAAAAAGATAAAGAAGGTAACGTCACACCTGGCATGATCCAGGAAGCCGTGCCGATTACCTTGCTCATGAACATTGCCGGCTTACTGATTACCTTATCGCTAGGCATTCCACTCGGTGTATGGGCTGCCAAACGCTATGGCCAATGGCCGGACCGCACCATTACCCTGTTCAACTTTATCGGCTTTTCTATTCCAGGTTTCTGGCTTTCACTATTATTGATGTACTGGCTGGGCGTCATTCACCCCTGGTTCCCCATCTCCGGCATGCATAGCCTGAATTACGATCAACTGGATTTCTGGCAAAAAGGCCAGGATTTGTTTATGCATTTGTTCCTGCCCGTCGTGATTCCATCAATCACCGGCCTGGCGGGCATTACCCTGTTTGTTAAAAATGGCATGCTGGATGTATTAAGCCAGGATTACGTCACCACCGCGCGCGCCAAAGGCCTGAGTGACCATACCGTGACCTACCGCCATGCCTTGCGCAATGCGTTATTGCCATTGATCACGCTGATTGGCTTGTCTTTGCCTGGCCTGATTGGCGGCTCTGTGATTGCCGAAACTATCTTTGCGATTCCCGGCATGGGCAAACTATTCTATGAGGCGGTCATGATGCGCGATTTCCCGGTGGTGATGGGCATATTGACCATAGGCTCAGCGCTGACATTACTCGGCAATCTACTAGCGGATCTGGCCTATGCCTGGGCTGACCCTCGCTTGCGTAAAGGCGTGATGCCAGGCCGATAGACGCACAATTTAACCATGAAAAAAATCCTACACAATCCATTGGCACTTGCCGGTTTATGCATGATCAGCGTGATTCTGCTGCTGGCTTTACTCGCCCCGTGGCTGGCACCGTATGACCCGGATGAAATCCATGTCAAACAAATCCTTTTGGCACCCTCCTGGCAGCACTGGATGGGTACCGATGGCCTCGGGCGCGATGTATGGAGCCGAATGCTGTTTGGCGGCAGGGTTTCGTTACTGGTCGGGCTGGTAGCAGTCGGTATTTCTACCGTGATTGGCGTGATCCTTGGTGCCATTGCTGGTTATTACCGCGGCTGGACAGATACCATTATCATGCGCCTGGTCGATATCATGTTGTCTATCCCCAGCTTTTTCCTGATTCTGGCCGTGATCGCCTTTTTAAGCCCTTCTATCACCAATGTGATGATAGTGATCGGCCTCACCTCTTGGATGAGTGTCACGCGCTTGGTGCGGGCAGAGTTCCTCAGCCTCACCCAGCGCGAATTCGTCACCGCTTCAACCGCACTTGGTGCGCAGGATTGGCGGGTGATATTCAAGCATTGCCTGCCCAATAGCCTGACACCGGTATTGGTGAGCGTGGTATTAGGCATCGCCAGCGCCGTGTTGCTGGAATCCGGCCTCAGTTTTCTCGGGCTGGGCGTGCAAGCGCCACAAGCCTCCTGGGGCAATATCCTGACCGATGGCAAAGAGTATATTCAATTCGCCTGGTGGCTTTCGCTCTACCCCGGACTTGCCATCTTATTGACGGTGTTAGGGTATAATCTGCTCGGTGAAGGTTTGCGTGACGTGTTTGACCCCAGGTCAAATACCGTCCGTTAACCGTTTAATAAACTACCAAACAGGATCAAGCATGGCATTTCTTGCTGGAAAAAAAATTCTGATCGCCGGTTTGCTCAGCAACCGCTCAATCGCATACGGCATTGCAGCCGCTATGAAACGTCAAGGGGCTGAACTGGCCTTTACCTATCAAGTCGACAAACACGAAACTCGCGTCCGTGATCTCGCAGCAGACTTTGAGTCTACCGTGGTATTACCCTGTGATGTCGCCGAAGATGCGCAAATCGATAACCTGTTCGTAGAACTGGCAAAAGTCTGGGATGGCCTGGATGGGTTAGTGCATTCCATCGCCTTCGTGCCTAAAGTCGCACTGGCTGGTGACTACCTGGATAACATCAGCCGTGAATACTTCCATATCGCGCACGATATCAGTTCATATAGCTTCTCTGCCATGGCAAAAGCGGCTTATCCGATGATGCAAGGCCGTAACGGTAGCCTGCTGACACTCAGCTATCTGGGCGCTGAGCGCACCATGCCTAACTACAATGTCATGGGCGTAGCCAAAGCCAGCCTGGAAGCCAACGTGCGCTACCTGGCGCAAAGCCTGGGCCCACGCGGCATTCGCGTCAACGCCATCTCTGCCGGCCCTATCAAAACGCTGGCAGCTTCAGGCATTGCCGACTTTGACAAAATGATAGGCTTTAATGAAAAACACGCGGCTTTACGCCGTAACGTGACGATAGACGAAGTCGGCAACGTTGCCGCTTTCCTGGCCAGTGATTTGGCATCCGGCGTCACTGGTGAAATCACCTATGTCGATGGTGGTATGAATATCACAGCCGCAGGTCAAATCGATTGATCCAACGCTAAGCCAGATAAAACGCCTGAACTTTAAAAAGTCAGGCGTTTTTTATTGTTTTTCATTTTCAGGATTGCACTTTCAAAGATAGACTTTTTGTAATGGACGATAAAATCATTGAGTCCCATTCGAATCCTTTCAAAAGAATACAGATGATTTAAAGTCTGATAAAAAATAATTAAAATTTAAAAAAAGGTGTACTAAATAATAGTTAACAAATGAATTTATTAAAAAAATATACAAATTATTAAATTTATAAGATAACTATAATAAAAATTATTCAGTCATATCTGTTTAAGTTTTTTATCTTAAAAGGAGCTTCTGTGCGAGACGATAGAATAGACATTTTAAGGTTTATTGGTCTGTCCATGATCATTCTTGCGCATGTGGACCCACCGGGATTACTGTTTCAGCTCAGAAACTTTGATGTGCCCTTGATGATATTAGTCTCTGCGATGTCATTCGGCTTAAGCTACAAAGCAAATGAACCCTACCCCAGTTATGTATGGAAAAGAATAAAGAGGCTGGTGTTCCCGGTCTGGGCATTCTTAACGACTTACTTCCTCACAATTTATATCTTTAACCCCGGCAGCGACGAGCTGGATTCCACCACTGTCCTCACCTCTTACACCTTGCTTGAAGGGATAGGTTACGTTTGGATCATTCGCGTGTTTCTGTTAGTCGCGCTCGTCTCCCCATACCTGTATAGCTGGCATCAAAAGACGCCCCGCAACCGCCAGTATTTTGGGACGCTTGCGCTCAGCTTTCTGGCATATGAGTTGGTACGTTATTTTTCACTGCCCTATATCCAGCCAGGCGCTGGCGAGTTAGTTTCAGCAGCTGTCCTGTATGTCATCCCTTACGGCATCCTGTTTGCCTTAGGCTTACGCATGCCTCAGCTCAACACCAGGCAAGTGTACGCCATCGCATTCATGAGCCTGGCGATATTGATATTTGCAGGCGTATGGCTATTCCTTGTTTATGATGAAGTCGTACCTACCCAGTCGCTAAAATATCCGCCGTCAATCTACTATTTTTCCTATGCACTATTTATTTCAAGCCTGCTGTGGATACATAGCGGGTTAGTTGATCACACCATTGAAAAATTCAAGTTAAAACCTCTAGTACTATTTGTTGCTAGAAACTCCATCTGGGTTTATCTGTGGCACATCCCTTTAATCAAAACCATCCATACGCATTATCTTCTGAAATATTTAATCGCATTTAGCGTGGCAGTGATGTTGACCTATATGCAAATCTGGATGATTGGTCATTTGTTAAACCGTATCCAAAGTGAACCATGGAGAAAAAATATAAAAATGGTATTCACTGGCTGAGGTATGACGATCAGCCTGCTTTCACCGTCGCAGATGCATGTTGGCTAGTACGTCGGCAACCGTTGTAATAAGGGATTCAAGGACAGAAAATATGCCACAGTTTCTAATCGCTATTCACCGCCAGCAACACTATGACCCTCTCGTTGCAGAAGACGCACTGATGACACAAGAGATCGCTGACCTAAATAAGGCTATGCGAACTGCCGGCGTCATTGTATTCGTAGGCGGATTGCAATCACCGGGTAGTGCCAGATCAATACAAATGCAGCCAGATGGCGAGGCGCTCATCAAAAAAGGGTTATATTTAGACAACGACGAATATGTGGGAGGCTTTTGGGTAGTAGAAACCTTAAACCTGGATGACGCCTTAAACTGGGGTAAAAAAGCCGCGATCGCTTGCCGGGCAGGAGTTGAAGTACGACCGTTTCATTCGAGAACCTAGCCGGGCAAATATCCGCGTCAGAAAATACCAATAAAAAAGGAGGGCTAAGCCCTCCTTTTTTAGTTTAGTGCATAAAACTAGTTGTTATTACTGGACACTAGTTGTTATTACTAGACATCAAAGCCTTCACATTCAGCTTGATATCCTTCTTGGCTCTCAGTGATGCCACATAAGCATGTGACATTTCAGCACCCAATGCCTGCTGATAGGCTTTATAGGCCCTGTCAGCCACTTCCGGGCTATCTTTAAGCTTCTGGTTCACAGCGATCACTTTAATCACGGTATAGCCCTGATTCGCTTCGTTAAAGCCATAATAGGCTGGCAAGGTATGTGTGTTCACCTTGAACACGTTTCTCATGACAGCATCTGACAAGCCTTGTGCGTTTCTACGATCAACCGTCACAGGGGTAATCCAGTCTGCATTCGCAGCCTTGCCGGCTTTAAAATCGGCCAGCAATGCCTCGCCTTTTTGTTGCGCCAGCTTGGTAGCCGCTTCACCCTTCAATAACGACTCGATGCCGCCTTTCACCTCATCAAAGCTGCGTGGCGCTTCTGGCGTGTACTCCACCGTCCTGGCAGCCACCAGATTGTTCGGGGAAATCTCTACCGCTTCAGTATTGCGTTTTTCTTTCAGCACTTCATCTGAAAACACCATGCTGGCCAGACGCTCATTCTTGAAGAATTTGGCAATTTCATCTTTAGTCATGGCCGGGGAAGTTTGCACTTGCAGATCAAACTTCTTGGCAACTGGCTCCAGACTGCCTGATTGTTCATAAACCGTATTACCAAAATCATCGGCCAATTCAGCATATTTGGCTTGTGCTTTCTGGAACAGCAACTCAGCTTTGATCTTAAGCTTCATAGACTCAAAATCTGCAGACTCACCTGTAATGCCTGTCAACTTGATGATGTGGTAGCCGAATTCAGACTCAACCAGATCGCTGATATCACCGACCTTCATCGAGAAAGCCGCGTTTTCAAATGGTTTCACCATGGCACCACGGCCAAAACTACCGAGATCTCCGCCTTTACCAGCAGAACCTGTGTCTTGTGAAAACTCGATCGCCAGCTTCTCAAAGCTTTTAGGGTTGGCTTTCACCTGCGCCAGGATAGACGCTGCTTTTTCCTTGGCCGCGTCCTTCTCTGCTGCGCTGGCGTTGCTATTGAAGCCAATCAGGATATGGCTGGCCTGACGCTGCTCATTACCCTGGTATTTAGCCGCATTTTCCTCATAATCCTGCTTCACTTCTTCATCACTCACGGCCACCTGCCCTACCAGGCCAGCTGCAGACAATAAAGTAAACTGCAGTTTAACTTTGGCAGGCGCGATAAACTTTGTTTTGTGCTGGTTGTAATAGGCTTGCACCTGGTCTGGCGACACGGTCACCTGACTCACGTAGTCACGCACCTTCACATCAACGACAGACACTTCGCGTTGCTCGAATTCTGACATCAGCGACTGCTCAGCAACCTTTTGCGGCATGAATACCAGATTAGACAAACCATCACGTACCTGCTGCACCGCTAAATCCTTGCGGATATTTTGCTCGAATTTGGCAGGCGTCAGTTTATTCTGTGTCAGCAACTGGTTATAGGTTTCCTCAGAAAACTTACCATTGCTCTGGAATTCAGGCATACCAATTACATGCTGGCTCAGCTGGTCATCACTGATCTTGAAACGATAATCCTGGATCGCGCCTTCCATTAAGCGGCGCGTAATAATGCTATCCAATACCGACTGCTTGAAAGCCGGGCTTTCCAATAAGGCAGTGTCGACTTTCTGGCCTTGGGATTGCATGTAGTTACGCGCATTTTCAACTGCATTGGAGTATTCCTGCAGTGAAATCTTCTGGCCATCCACTTTTGCTACCGCCACCTGGCCACCGGCCTGATTGAGATATGAATCTATCCCGAACAAAGCGAACGGCACCACAATCAGTGCCAAAATGATTTTCGCCATCCATCCTTGTGTATGTTTTCTTAATGCTTCTAACATTTTTTAGTTTCCATTACCTGATTTTTTGCAACAGCAAACTATACCATAAACACATCAAAATCGCCTGTTTACAGCCAGCGCTGCTTACGTTTGAAAGCACTGCAAGCGCCAAAGTCGACATATCTCTGGAGTAAGAATAAAGGGAAGGAAAATATCCCGGCAAATGCAAAAGGAAGTATTGAAAGAATCATAACGGCAGGCGTGAAATACTTACGACCAAGCCAATTAAATAAAATCATGTTTAAGTTTGGAATATAGACGAAAAAAAACGAGTTAGGTATGAACCTAACTCGTTTTTATGTTGGCGGAGCGGACGGGACTCGAACCCGCGACCCCCGGCGTGACAGGCCGGTATTCTAACCAACTGAACTACCGCTCCAGTAATCGTTAAAGCGAAATTATAACACGATCTTTTTTATAATTTCAACAACTATTTTCTAACTATTTACCGCTACTTAGAGTTACTTTTTAATGTAATTTATTAAGTATGGCTAGACTTAAAAAATTAAGAGCGCAGACTTCGCACTCTTGATTTTCAAATTGTCTGGTGGGTGCTAACGGGGTCGAACCGCTGACATTCGCCTTGTAAGGGCGACGCTCTACCAACTGAGCTAAGCACCCGTAACAACCCAAGTGTTGCTACAGCTGGCCGAGCATGTTAGCGCTCAACCAAAGCACGCTAGTTTACAGCATCTTTCAAACCTTTGCCAGCCCTAAATTTAGGAGATTTAGCGGCTTTGATGTTAATTGTTGCACCAGTACGAGGATTGCGGCCGGAACGGGCAGAACGCTCACCTACATAGAATGTACCAAAACCAATCAATGTTACCAAATCACCTTTTTTCAGTGCACCAGAGATTGCTTCTGTCGTTGCATCCAGAGCACGAGCGGCTGCGGCTTTCGAAATACCGGCTGCATTAGCAATATGATCTATCAATTCTGATTTATTCACGTGTTTCCCCTATCTAGTTAAAAAAACAGGTACATCCTGTATTGCCTTTATATCAAGCCGCAAAACGAGCTGTCAAGCGCTAATCCAGCGTTTTGACAATAATTCGCATCAATTTAACTAATGCGTGACCGCCTGCTCGGAATTTCCGTCTTCTGAGGCCACAATTTCGACTTCAGGCGTTTTGACAGAAAGTGGCTGTGGTGCCGTTTCAAGTGCTAAATCGAGCACCTGATCTATCCATTTTACCGGGTGAATTTCCAGATCTTTTTTGATATTTGCAGGAATATCGACCAGATCTTTTTCATTGGCAGACGGAATTAATACTGTTTTGATCCCACCACGATGGGCTGCCAGCAGTTTCTCTTTCAAGCCACCAATCGGCAACACTTCACCACGCAAAGTGATTTCACCTGTCATCGCCACATCAGCACGCGCAGGAATACCTGTCAGCACAGAAACTAGTGCTGTCGTTAATGCAATGCCGGCACTTGGGCCATCTTTTGGCGTAGCGCCTTCAGGCAAGTGGATATGGATATCCTTTTTCTCGTAAAAATCTGGACTGATACCTAAACCTTCGGCACGGCTACGCACTACACTCATTGCAGCAGATACTGATTCTTGCATCACATCACCCAATTTACCAGTGGTGATAGTCTTACCCTTACCCAGCAAGGTAACCGCTTCAATCGTCAGCAATTCACCACCCACAGATGTCCATGCCAGGCCAGTCACCTGCCCGACCTGATTTTCCTTGGCAGCAACACCAAAGTCATAGCGTCTGACGCCCAGGTACTGCTCAAGGTTTTTACTGTTGATGTTCACTTTCTTAACTGTTTTCGTTTTGCCTTTGGCCAGCAATTGTTCTTTCACTGCTTTACGGCAAATTTTTGCGATTTCTTGCTCCAGGCGACGCACACCTGCTTCACGCGTGTAATAGCGCACAATATCGCGCAACACGGTTTCTGCCACGGAAATATCTGTCGTTTTCAGTGCGTGCGCTTTCAGTTGCTTGGGCAATAGATAACGCTGAGCAATATTGATCTTTTCATCTTCGGTATAACCCGCAAGACGAATGATTTCCATACGATCCAATAATGGCTCAGGAATATTCATGCTGTTAGCCGTGGCCACAAACATGACATCGCTCAAATCATAGTCGACTTCAACATAGTGATCGGCAAATGTGTGGTTTTGCTCAGGGTCAAGCACTTCCAGCAAGGCAGAAGATGGGTCTCCGCGCATGTCCTGGCCCATTTTGTCGACTTCATCCAGCAGGAACAATGGGTTTTTCACCCCCACTTTGGCCATGCTTTGCAATACTTTGCCTGGCATGGAGCCGATATAGGTACGACGGTGACCACGGATTTCTGCTTCGTCACGCACACCACCCAAAGCCATACGCACAAACTTGCGATTGACCGCTTTGGCAATACTTTGTCCCAGCGACGTTTTACCGACGCCTGGAGGGCCTACCAGGCATAAAATAGGTGCCTTCAGCTTACCGACACGCTGTTGCACTGCAAGATATTCAACGATACGCTCTTTGACCTTATCCAGGCCATAATGATCTGCATCCAGGATATCTTCCGCGGCTTGCAGATCTTTGCTGATCTTGGTTTTTTTCTTCCAAGGCAAATTGAGTAAAGTATCGATGTAATTGCGGACAACCGACGCCTCTGCCGACATCGGCGACATCAACTTGAGTTTTTTGAATTCTGCCGTGACTTTAGTGAGGGCTTCTTTAGGCATAGCTGCATTTTTAATGCGTTGCTCAAGCTCCTCCATCTCGGCGTTTTCGTCCTGCTCGCCCAGCTCTTTCTGGATGGCTTTTACTTGCTCATTCAGGTAATATTCGCGCTGGCTCTTCTCCATCTGGCGTTTGACACGGCCACGGATACGTTTTTCAACCTGCAGGATGTCGATTTCTGACTCCATCAGGTAGAGCAAATGCTCCAGACGCTCAATCACACTGAGCATTTCCAGTACTTTCTGCTTTTCTTCCAGCTTGAGCGTCAGGTGTGCAGAAATGGTGTCTGCCAGGCGACCAGGCTCATTAATAGTGGCCAGTGACGTTAAGATTTCCGGTGGGATCTTCTTGTTCAGTTTGACGTATTGGTCAAACTGGGTCATGACAGTACGCATCAAGGCTTCAGCCTCTTTGTCGTTCTGGTCGGTTTGTTCGATTTCTTCACCCAATGCCATAAAGCATTCATCGGTTTCAGTGAAATCGGTCACGCGCACACGATGCAGGCCTTCTACCAGCACTTTCACAGTGCCATCCGGTAGTTTCAGCATTTGCAATACAGTGGCTAAAGTACCGATCTCGTACAGGTCTTCCGCAACAGGGTCGTCTTTATTTGCAGACTTCTGGGCAACCAGCAATATCTTTTTATCACCTTCAGAAGCACGTTCTAGGGCTTTTACTGACTTGGTGCGGCCTACAAACAGCGGAATGACTAAATGCGGGTATACCACTACATCGCGCAATGGCAGCAAAGGGATCAAGGTGGTTTCTTCCGGAGTCTCGGCGTCAAACAAAGTGTGTTCGGTCATAGCTTCTTTCAAAAAGTGTCAAAGGCATGTGCCTTTGCATTTAGATGGGAACGTACTTTGAAAATTCAAGAGAACAGACTCTCAAGAGTAATAGATGGTATCTTGCAATAGCCCGGAGGCTATTGCAAGCATGATTTAACTGGCGTTTTCGACGCGTTTTTGGGCATCCTGGTAAATCAGGATAGGCTCAGAAGTATGCTCAATGGCACCAGCATCAACGATGACTTTGGACAAATCTTTTAACGATGGCAATTCATACATCAAATCAAGCAATGCATGCTCCATGATAGAACGAAGGCCACGGGCACCAGTTTTTCTTTCCAGGGCTTTTTTGGCGATCAAGCGCAGTGCAGAGTCTTCAAACTCCAGCTCAACGCCTTCCATCTTGAATAGTTTCATATATTGCTTGGTCAATGCATTTCTTGGCTCGATCAGGATGGTCATCAAAGCAGCCTCATCCAGAGACTCAAGCGTGGCCACCACAGGCAAACGACCAATGAATTCTGGAATCAGGCCAAACTTGATCAGATCTTCTGGCTCTACATCGCGTAAAACTTCACCTACCGCACGGATATCTTCTTTGCTCTTCACCTCGGCACCAAAACCGATACCGCCTTTTTCAGAGCGATGGCGAATCACTTTTTCCAGGCCATCGAACGCACCACCGCAAATAAACAGAATATTGGTGGTATCCAGCTGGACGAACTCCTGGTTCGGGTGCTTGCGGCCACCTTGCGGAGGCACAGAAGCAATCGTACCTTCGATCAGCTTAAGCAAAGCCTGCTGCACGCCCTCACCCGATACGTCACGGGTAATGGATGGATTATCAGATTTACGTGAAATCTTGTCGACTTCATCGATATATACAATGCCGCGCTGTGCTTTTTCAACGTCGTAATCACACTTTTGCAGCAATTTCTGCATGATGTTTTCCACGTCTTCACCCACATAGCCGGCTTCCGTCAAAGTCGTTGCATCCGCCATGACAAATGGCACATCCAGCATGCGGGCCAATGATTGCGCCAACAAAGTTTTACCTGAGCCTGTAGGGCCAATGAGCAAAATGTTGCTTTTCTGGACTTCAACATCGTCTTTAGGCGCCTGAGCACCTTCAGAAAGCGGGTTGTAACCCAAGCGCTTATAGTGGTTGTAAACCGCTACAGATAAATTCTTTTTGGCTTGCACCTGACCAATGACATATTGATCCAGAATAGAACAAATTTCCTGAGGTGTCGGCAGTTTTTTATCTGCGGACTTGATCTCGTTCAGGCTCTGGATTTCTTCACGAATGATGTCATTACATAAATCAACGCATTCATCGCAAATAAATACGGACGGGCCTGCAATCAGCTTTTTGACTTCATGCTGACTCTTGCCACAAAACGAGCAATACAAAAGCTTTTCGCTATCTGACTTATTGGCCATATTTATTCCCCTGCTAGTCTCATTTCACCAAATATTAAACAGCGCGTGTGGCAATCACTTGATCTACCAGACCGTAATCCTTGGCAGCATCTGCACTCATAAAGTTATCACGGTCAGTATCGGTAGCGATTCTGTCAATTGGCTGCCCTGTGTGATGTGCCATGATGCCATTCAGTTTGTCTTTTAAATACAAAATTTCTTTGGCATGAATCGCAATATCAGACGCCTGACCTTGGAAACCGCCCAATGGCTGGTGAATCATCACGCGTGAGTTAGGCAGGCTGAAACGCTTGCCTTTAGCGCCTGCAGTTAACAGGAACGCGCCCATGCTTGCCGCCTGGCCAATACATAAAGTACTGACATCCGGCTTGATGAACTGCATGGTGTCATAAATAGACATGCCCGCAGTCACTGAGCCGCCCGGCGAGTTGATATACAAAGAAATATCTTTGTCAGGATTTTCCGCTTCCAGGAACAAGAGCTGCGCAACCACCAGGTTGGCTGTCATATCATTCACTGGGCCAATCAGGAAAATAACGCGCTCTTTCAGCAGGCGTGAGTAGATGTCATATGAACGCTCACCTCTACCACTTTGCTCAATCACCATTGGGATATACCCAAGGCCTTGCGGCTCCATTCTTTCTTGCATCATGCCTTCGCTTGCGTTCATATAATTCATGGTTTAAGCACCCATCATCAATTCATCAAATTTAACTTTTTTGTTAGTAACTTTGGCTTTCTCAAGCACCCAAGCCACGACATTTTCTTCAGTTGCCAAAGCGGCTGGTTCGTCCAGGCGTTTTACGTCGGCATAGTACCAACTCACCAGCTCTGCAGGTTTCTCAAAGCTCAGTGCAAAGGTATCTACCATGGCGCGTACCTGGTCGGCATTGGCTTGTAAATCATTGCTGTTGACCACTTCAGTCAGGATCAGGCGCAATTTGGCATTACGCTGCGCCTGGGCTTCAAACACAGAAGGCTCCATAGGCACAGTTTGCGGGTCTACGCCGCGTTCACGCAGGTTTTGCGCAGCCACTTGCATCAGGCGGTTAGTTTCAGCCGCTACAATCGCTTTTGGCAGTTCGAATGTGCTTTCGTTCACCAGCGCCTCAAACACGCCCTCTTTCAAACGCGCTGTAATGCGCTTTGCAACCTCTTGCTCCAGGCTTTGCTTGATTTCAGACTTCATCGTGTCCAGGTTGCCATCTTCGACACCCAGGTTTTTGGCGAATTCTGCATCGATCGCTGGATAAACAGGTTGTGAAACAGAAATAAACTTCACCGCATAAGTCACTGTTTTACCAGCGAGTTGGGCAGGATTGTGGTCTGCAGGATAAGTGATATCAAAGCTCTTTTCAGAACCGGTTTTACCACCAACCAGTGCATCATCAAACTCAGCCACACGACCAGGCTCACCAATCACCAGGTCAATGCCACGATCGCCAGTGCTTTCCACCTGTTGACCATCGATAGAGGCTGTCAATGTGATGTTGATGCGATCGGCCTTTTTGGATGCACGTTTCACTGGCTCGTAGCTCACGCGCTGTTTGACTAATACGTCCAATGTTTTTTCAACATCAGCGTCAGTCACTTCCAGTGCCGGACGTTCGATTTTCACTTTGCTCAAATCGCCGATAGCGACTTCAGGGAAAATCTCGAAAGTGGCGACATATTCCAATTCTTCGGCAGCTTCTTTAAATGGAAGATGCTCAATGTTAGGAAAGCCTGCAACACGCAGTTTGTTTTGTTCAACAGCGTCACCAAAGCTGGTTTCAACCGCTTTGGAATACACTTCATCACGCACCTGATTACCATAGTGCTGGTTCACCAGACCCACAGGCGCTTTGCCTGGGCGGAAACCTGAAAATTTGGCGGTGCGCGAAATTTGTTGCAAACGTTGCCTGATTTGCCCTTCCAGAGGAGCCAAAGGGACTTTAATTGTCATGCGACGTTCCAAGTTGCTGACTGTTTCAACAGATACTGCTGCCATGCTGCACTTCCTGTAAAAATCGTTTGATAACGATGGGTTATGTGAATGGGCGCGCCACTGCACGCCTCAATGAATGTTTAGCATAACCTGACCATACTTTATAAGCTTTACAAAGTGATCAAATCATGAAAAAAGAGCATAAAAATATAACACAAGTCGCAATTGAAATAAACTTCAAAACAGCACCCAGCACAGATGCATCTAACAGATAGGATGTTGCCTGTTTAGTGTGGATAAAACAATACACATGCGATGGCTAATTCAATTTAAAAGCTTAAATCTCACCTAACGCAACAATCGCTTCAATTTCAACCAGTACGTCACGCGGCAATTTTGCCACTTGAACTGTAGAGCGCGCAGGTGTGTGGGTGCCAAAAGCCTCACCATACACCTGATTCATCGCCACAAAGTCATCCAGGTTTTTTAAAAACACCGTCGTTTTAACGACCTGGTGTAAATTGCCACCCGCCGCTTCAATGATCGCTTGCAGATTTGCCAGCACCTGCTGGGTTTGTACCACGACATCGCCGTCATTCAGGCTGCCATCAGGGCGCAACGCAATTTGGCCAGAGGTATACAGTATATTACCGACGATAACGCCTTGCGCATAGGGACCAATCGCTGCTGGTGCCTGTGGGGTTTGTACTATTTTCATGATTTATTCCATCCTGTCTAAGTCAGTTCACCTGATAAGGGCTTGCCCAAACAACAAAGGCCTCCTGTGAAGGAAGCCTCATTGATTGCAATACACTTTAAATTTTTAACTTTAAAACTTTGAATTTTAAAATTCGCACCATACATCTTGTATGGCTTTAAATGTATGGTGCGAAAGGAGAGACTCGAACTCTCACGCCTCGCGGCGCTGGAACCTAAATCCAGTGCGTCTACCAATTCCGCCACTTTCGCAAAACCAGTCCGGCATTTGATGCAGGACCGACTTCGTTATTATAGCGCATTCACGCTGCGCTCACAATCTGCCTGACATCACATTGACAAGCCGGGCATTCAACTGCAAGATGCGGAATTGATTTTGTAATAGTGAGTGTCAGGACAGGATATGTATTCAGCTGAAGAAAATATGCTCAGAGCAGAACTAGAGCTTTTAATGAGAGACCGCGAAGTGCTGCTAAAGATTGCGGGTGTTGCGGCAGGATTAATCGCAGAGTTGAATTCGGCTGACCTCCCTATTCGTACCGTAGAAGCCGCTGATTTACTAGCGACCAGCATTAACCAGCTACCAGAAGACTTGTTGCAAGATGCGTTGGATGCCGTCAACGCGACTATTGTTGAGTAATTTGTTGGCGTTGATGCATTTCATCATTATTCAACGCGCTGCCCTGCAGTACTGTTGATTCCATGCGCACTCTCGTCTGCTTATGCCCGCTACTGCTCGCTGCTTGCGGCATCGCCTACCAGGCAAAACCTATCCAGCAGCAAGAAAATATCGAGAGCATCCAGCAGGCGACGCCTACGCAAGCAGGCTTCAGGCAGTTTGTACAGACGCAATATCCTCAAACCGAATGGCCAATCACCGCGTGGGATATAGACAGGCTCACGCTCTCGGCCTTGTATTTTCACCCTACCCTTAAAGTCGCGAAGTCAGATTACGCGGTAGCACTGGCCGGTATCACCAGTGCCGGCCTGCGTCCATTAGTGGGCCTTAACGGGCAACTTTCCCACAGTAACCAGGCCAATGGGGATATCAGTCCCTGGGCTTATGGCTTGCAGGTAGATATCCCTGTCATCACCGCCAACAAACGTCAGATCAGTATCGACATCGCGCAATACCAAGCAGATATTGCCAAAATACTGATTTCAGAAACTGCGTGGATGCTCAGGCAGCAATTGAGCCTGGACCTGATCCTGCTGGCAGAACAACAGGCGCTGCACGGCAGCCTGGCAAAACTGCAAAAATCGCAAGCCAGCCTGTTAAGTGCTTACCAGAAGAGGCTGGATATCGGCGTCGCAGGCAAATCCGATGTATTACCGATCCGCTTGCAGCATGATCAGTCTGCCTGGCAGTTACAGCAACTGAACCTGCAAATCAGGCAAACAGAACAAAAGATCATGCATGATGCCGGCCTGACTGACCAGAATAACGTCGCTCTTAATATTGGCGCGGTGAATATTTCACAGATACTCAAAGCCAGATTCGACCAGCCACAAGCTTATCAGGATGCCAAGACTATCCAGCATTACGCCCTGACCAACCGCATGGATATCCAGCGCGGGCTGGCGCAATACGCCAAGGCAGAGTCGCAATTACGGCTGGAGATGGCGAAACGTTACCCGGACCTCTCGCTCAGCCCGGGCATTCTCTATGAGTATGGGGACAGAATATGGGCACTGGGGATTGGAGGCATGCTGAATCTGCTCAATAAATCCTCAGACCTGTGGGCGCACGCCGAGCAACTCCGCCAAAATGAAGCGACGCGCTTTTATGCCTTGCAACATCATATTATTCAATTGTCCGAGCAAAGCTATTTAAAATACCGTGATGCCGCTAACCTGCTGATCACCATGACCCAAGAATATGCCCAGCAATCACAACGCAAACAGCAGCTTGAAAACCAATGGCACCAGGGCTTGATCGACAAGACGGAGTACTTGCAGATGGAAATCCAGTTTTATGCCGCACAGCAACGGCTGGTGACGCAGCAGGCAAACGTCATGCGTGCATTACAGGAAATTGAAAACGTGATGCAGAAACCATTATTGCTCTCACAACAAACAGCAACTTTTACCCTTCAAACGCAAGAGGCGCCAGTCAAATGAATAAAAAAGCACTCTGGATTATCGGGGCTCAGATTGCATTGATCATTCTCCTGATCTGGGTCGTCGTGCTGGTCGGCCGTGATGAATATGAAACAATGCAGAATGATGACGAGGAAGAAATTGACGGGCCGGTGCATGTGGTTGAGCAAAACGGCCTGCAGGTCGTGCAACTGAACCTGGCAACCCAGCAAAATAGCGGCATCAGTGTACAAGCCCTGCAACCCTATGATTATCATGGCAATATCAAGGTGCTCGGTTCTGTGATCTCTATTCAGACATTGGTGGATTACAATAGCCAGTACCAGCAATTGAACACCCAGCTAGCCATCGCAGAAAGCGTATTGCCTAACCATCAGCTGCAATATCAGCGCTACAAGCAGTTAAATGAAGACGATAAAAACGTCTCTGACAAAGCGGTGCAGGAAGCCCAAGCCCTGGTCATCAATGACCAGACACAAATCAGGGCCACTCAGGCGCAACTAAAAGCCTTGACGGATACCATCGTCGCGCAATGGGGTAAACCGCTGGCGACCCTGATCACACAGCACCCTTCATCAGGGCCATTGCATGATTTGCTGATGCAAAAAAAAGTATTGGTACAAGTCAGTTTCCCGCTGAACTTTAAAGAGCCGGAAGCAAATTCCACGATTTTCATCTCCCCTATCCAGGATGAAGTGAAACCGATCCGCGCTGACTATGTGTCGCAATCCATCCAGACTGATATCAGCAATATCGGAAAAACCTATTTCTATAGTGCGCCGGCAGATTTCCTGCGTGTAGGCATGCGTGTCAATGTGGTCCCCGCGCAATCATCATCAGCCATGCTCAAGGGCGTGATCGTGCCCAACCAAGCCATCGTCTGGCATGGCGGCATGGCCTGGATTTATGTCAAAACCAAGCAGGATACCTTTCTGCGTAAACCGGTGGCTTCCGATGTCGAGCTGGACAATGGCTGGTTTGATAATAACCTGCGCGCGGGGACTGAAGTCGTCATTCATGGCGCGCAACTATTGCTCTCGGAAGAGTTTAAATTCCAGATTAAAAATGAGAATGACGACTAAGCCGCACTTAACAAGCATCCGGAAAGCACAACGGCCATGATGTCGGCTTTAGTCAGGTTCGCCATTCGCTTTTATGGCGTCATTATCGGGCTGGCCATGCTGATTCTGGTGTATGGCACCTATAGCCTGACCCAAAGCGACTTGAATGTCTTCCCGGAGTTTGCACCGACACAGATCGTCATTCAAACCGAATCGCCGGGCCTTTCAGCCAGCCTGGTAGAAAAACTGGTCACCCAGCCGATTGAAAATATCATTGCCGGTGCCATAGGCATTAAAAGCCTGCGTTCGCAATCCATTCCCGGACTGTCGGTGATCACGGTTATTTTCCAGGATAAATCAGATATTTACCGCAACCGGCAAATCATTGCCGAACACCTGAACATGCTGGGAAACCAGTTACCTCCAGGGATTATCCCCAACATCACCCCGCTCACCTCTTCGGCCAGTACGGTTCTTGGTCTGGGTGTCACTTCAGACAAACTGACCATGATGCAGCTACGCACATTGGTAGACTGGCATTTGACGCCGCATCTGATGTCGATTCCTGGCGTAGCAGATATCAATGTATTTGGCGGTGAAGTCCGCCAGTTCCAGATCAAGATAGATCCACGCAAACTGATGTTGTACCAGTTGAACATCCAGGATGTGGTAGCTGCCGCCAGCCGCGGCACTGGTGTACGCGGAGCCGGTTACATCCAGAATGATAACCAGCGCATTATCCTGAATAGCCAGGGCCAGACTACTACGCCGCAACAATTAAGCAATATCACACTGGTCCGCAAGCTAGGCCGCACCATACGCATCCGGGATGTCGCCGAGGTCGCCGAAGGCGCTGCGCCCTCCATTAGCGCCGCAGCCATTAACGGCAAGCCGGCTGTTTACCTTTCTGTGCAAGGCCAGCTGGGTGCCAATACTTATGCGCTGACCCAGTTGCTGGAAAAAAAGCTGGCGGATATCAAACCCAGCCTGACCAGTCAGCAAGTGACTCTGCATGAGGGCTTGTTTCGCCCGGCCAACTTTATCGAAACCGCGATCAACAGCCTGCGTTCCGATATCCTGATCGGCTCAACCCTGGTGATCGCGGTGTTGTTCGTATTTTTGTTCAACGTGCGCACGGCCGTCATTTCAGTCACCGCCATTCCGCTTTCGTTGCTATCTGCCATCGTCGTATTACACCAGTATGGTGTGGGGCTGAATATCATGGTGCTGGGCGGCCTTGCCATCGCTCTGGGCGAAGTGGTGGATGATGCCATTATCGATACCGAGAATATCTTCCGGCGCTTGCGTGAAAACCGGCAACTTGCGCAACCTTTGCCTATCCGGCAAGTGGTCTTCCAGGCGTCTATGGAAGTCCGTGGTTCTGTTTTCTACGCCACCATCATCGTGGCGCTGGTATTTTTACCGCTCATTACACTCTCCGGCGTGGCAGGCAAACTATTTGCGCCGCTTGCTTACGCATACATTTCAGCCATTCTGGCGTCACTGGTGGTCGCACTGACACTGACACCGGCTCTCTGTTACGCCCTGCTGGGTAAAGCGCGGCTGGATAACCAGGAATCCCCCTTGCTACGCTGGCTGAAGCACAGATACGTGAAAGTGCTGCACCATATCGAGCACCGTTACCAGATCATCCTTGTGAGCAGCTTTGTGTGTATTGCGCTAGGCCTGGTGTTACTGCCACTGTTCAGGAGCCAGTTTATTCCGGTGCTGCATGAGGGGCATTACATCCTGCATATGACCACGGTGCCGGGGACATCTGAGGTGCAATCGCTGAAACTCGGCAACCAGGTGACTAAAGTCCTGCTGGATATCCCTGGGGTGAAAAGCGTGGCGCAATGGGTAGGCCGCGCACCGAATGCCGCCGATACGTTTGGCACGCATTACAGTGAATTTGAAGTAGAAACCGGCACCGTTTCCGGCGCAGAGCAGGAAAGGATTTATCGCAGCATCCGTGAAGAACTGGCCGGCGAATCGGAAGATGACGACGATGATGGCAAAGTCGAATTAGGGTTTATTGGCGCCAACTTTGCCATTAATACTTTTCTTAGTGAACGCATAGAAGAGACGATTTCCGGCTATGCCGCTGGCCTGGTGGTCAATATTTATGGTCATGACCTGGACGCGCTGGACCGGGATGCACAAAAAGTCGCCAATATCCTGGGCGGCATCCGCGGCGTCAGGGATGTCATGGTTCAATCACCGCCCGAAACACCGGAAATCGCTATTCGGCTCAAACAGGAAAAACTGTCATTGTGGGGGCTACAACCTGTGGATGTACTGGATACGGTCAAAGCCAGCTATGAAGGCGTGCCGGTCAACCATGTATTCATGGGCAATCGCTCCATAGGCGTCAGTGTGTTGCTCAACGACAGCAACAGGGACGATATTGCCGATATGCGTAATATCCCCATATTCAACCCCGAAGGCCAGATGCTGAAACTGTCAGATGTCGCTTATATTGCACAGGAAGGCGGCCGCTCCAAGATATTACACTCGGGGGCCAAACGTATTCAAACCATCACCGCCAATCTTGCCGGGCGCGACCAAGCACTGGTTATGGATGAGATACAGAAAGCATTGCGCCAGAAACTCACCTTGCACACTGGAAACTACATGGAGTTTTCTGGTGAAGCAGAGGCCAACGCCGAATCCCGCCGCGATCTGATCATACATTCGCTGGTGGCCGGGGCTGCCATCTTCCTGATGCTTTATATTGCTTTTGGCAGTTTGCGCAACCTGTTGCTCACCTTTGCCAACCTGCCCTTCGCGCTGATTGGCGGCGTTGTCGCCACCTTCTTTGCCGGCGGCTGGATTTCGGTAGGTACGCTGGTGGGCTTTGTGACGCTGTTTGGTATCACTTTGCGCAACTCCATTATGATGGTGTCGCATTTCCAGCATCTGGTAGATAAAGAAGGCTGCGAATGGAATCTGGAAACCTGCATACGTGGCGCTTCTGAACGTTTGCCATCGGTATTGATGACGGCCCTGGTTACGGCACTAGGCTTGTTGCCACTGGCCATAGGCAGTGGTGAGCCTGGTCGGGAGATCGAAGGGCCGATGGCTACCATTATTGTCGGCGGATTGATTTCCTCCACCATACTCAACTTGCTGATCCTGCCGACCATCATGTTGCATTTTGGCCGGTTTGAAAAAACAGCTATGTTTGAGGTAGATGAACCAGTTTCCCGCTAAGGGCTTGCACAGCCAGCCCTTGTTCAAACAGCTTCACATGGCTTTGATGCATGACCCAGGTTTGAAATGTCGCTTGTGGCAGGATGCTGGATAATCCTGCATCGACAATACCCTGCGCCTGCAAGGCAGCCAGGTCAAAGGTAGGCTTTTGTTGCAATAAACTATCCTCGGATTTCACCAGTAGCAAATGACTGGCTTCGAGCTGGCAGGCCAGCCAGGCAGCTAAACTGTCGGAGGTGATTTCCCAATTTTCCGGCAGCGCCATCTCTGCCCATAACTCGGGGTTTAAAGCCATTTCACTGGGCAACCAGACCAGCCCGCGGTGCTGCCAGCCGCGCTCGGCAATCTCCAGGGGGTTACGCACCAGCGTCAGTTCGGGCACCATGGCAACCAGGCTGCGTGCCATCTGGTCCATGGCATAAATAGCGAGCGCATGTGCATGCACATCGGTGATATGTCCATCTGGCAAACGTTCGCGTATCTGCTGAAACTCACGCACGGCGTCGGCATACACCCCGCCACCGGGTACGATAATCACTTTGCCATCGCCCCAACGGACCACCAGTTGCAGCCATTTGAGCAGGCTGTCATGGTGTGTCACGCTACCTCCCAGCTTGATCACCCACATGGTATTTTCCCCGGCTATTAAGTTGGTGTTTTGAATTGTGCAACCAGTTTTAAAAACTGGGAAGCTTTATCTAAGGTTTCCTGGTATTCCTTGTCACAATCTGAATCAGCCACCACCCCGCCACCGGCGTAAAAAGTCATGGTCTGCTTGCAGATCACTGCAGTGCGGATAGCGATATTGGTATCCATACTGCCATCAAAACCGATATAGCCTATGCTGCCACAATAAATGCCGCGCCGGTGTGGCTCTAACTCTTCAATGATCTCCATGGCACGCAGTTTGGGTGCGCCGGTGATGGATCCGCCTGGAAAACAGCCTCGTAACAGGTCTAACGCATGATAGCCATTTGCCAGCACGCCACGCACGATGCTCACTAAGTGATGCACATTGGTAAACCGCTGCAAACGGAACAAGGCATCGACCTTGACCGAGCCTATTTCGCATACCTTGCCAATATCATTGCGTAACAGATCCACAATCATCAGGTTTTCTGCCCTGTCCTTGATACTGTTAGCCAAGGCTTCGGCCTCTTGCTGGTCGCGTATTGCATCCGCATGCCGGGGTCTGGTGCCTTTAATCGGCCGTGTTTCTACTTTATTTTCAGTCACTTGTAGAAACCGCTCTGGTGACATTGATAACACGGAAAACGATAGGTCCTGACCGTCATCCACCTGTAGATAAGCCATAAAAGGCGCTTTACTCAGTTGCCGGAACTGGTCATAAGCTTGCCAGGCATCACCGCTCACCTGCACCGCCAGTCGCTGGGCCAGGTTAATCTGGTAACAATCGCCGGCGCGTATGTAATTTTTGACTTTGTGAAAAGCCGCTGTGTAGGCTGCTTTGTGCATGTTGTGCGAGATATCGCCAACCACGCTAAATGCTGGCGTCTCTGATTGTTCACGTGGTTGCAGCAAAGTTTGATGCAACACTGTGAGTGCTGGCTGTGTAATAAACCTGGTGTGTGATACCAATGTACAACGCCGCAGATGATGGTCGACCACAATCGCCCAATCATAAATACCTATCAGTAACTCTGGCAGAGGCATATCCTGTGCGGCCAGCTCTGGCATGGGTTCAATACTGCGCCCCAGATCATAGGAAAAATAGCCTAGCGCACCACCGGCAAAAGGCACCTCTGCCACGCGTGCGACCTGGTGTGGCTGCAACCAGCGTTTGACGATAGCAAAAGGGTCATCCTCAAAACGCTCAACGTCATGATGGCTATGCACTACGGTGTAAGGCCGGCGATGGATAATCTTTGCCACTGGATCAGCAACGACGATATCGAACCTCGCCCCCAGGCTGACTTCTTCATCTACCGAAGACTGCTGTGCTGCAGTTTCCACCCGTCCACTCTCAAGCAACATCGGCCAGGGCAAATGCCTGACCTGTGTTAGCCAATAAGCGCCTTCGGCATAAGGTAAATCGAGTTGTATCAATGCCATGCTTGCCATAACCTTGCCACGGCGTAAGCAGGGAAACATACTTCTGCGTGGCTTTTTAATGTGGAGTTGCCAGCCGACATCCAGGTTGATGCCGGTGTATAAGTCAGGTTCAAGCGTTGCGCGATCTCTGGTAACAGGAAACTGCCCGCTCCCAAGCCTGTTAAGGCCTGAGGTTGTAGCGTAGCTTGCTCAATGCAGGATTGAATGGCATGTAGCAGGCTGGACAACTGCTGATCTTTGAATGCCTGCGCCAGCGAATGCCAATCATTGGTTTCAGCATCCTCCAGATCATGCCCGACCATACGCGCCAAGCGGCGCATACTGGCAGGCACAGAACGGCCTTGCCCATCGGCAGTGTCCGCTAGATCATGTTCCGGATCTAATTCACCCAGCACACGGTAAACATCAGCAGTGGTCGCGAAATATTCAGCAGTGATGTGACGCGTTTGCCGATGCCACGCGATATAAGGGCCAAATGCCATCAATGGCGTGCGCACCACTCCTGAATATAACAATCCATGCCTCTCCATGCGCTCAGCGTCCGTCCAGCCATTGGCAATAACCTTCTTCGCATGGCACAGCGTGATATCACTGGTGGTGCTACCAATATCCACAATAAGCATGCATGAAGCATCACTGGCTTCAGCCAGGCACTGTGCCGATGCGTGCCAGTTCATGGAGGCGATATAAGATTCAAGCCCATCGACGGTCTCGGTGAATAAGGCTGCTTGATCCATGCCAGCCATATAAAACATGGCCTGCGGTAACTGCTTTTTGACCGCTTGTGCAATCTCACGCACACCCTGTGCCCGATTTTCAAATAAATCGACCAATTCCCCGGTCATGGTGACGGCGTGCAGGCATTGATCTGCTTCAATCGCCCAGGTTTGCAGAATCGTTTGTAAAGCAGACTCGAGTAAATGCAAGCCTTTCCACAAAGCGCATGCCTGTTGCGATACTTGCACAATATGCCCTTCAGCATTGAGCAGCACCGCTTTTACATGCGCCCCGCCGATGTCCCAGCCAATCACAGACTTACTCATGAGTTCAGGCGCTCAATCGCCGCAGATCCGGCCGCTGGCAAAGTGATGGACACTGAGGAAGCTGCCGCCCGCGTGGTTAAGTGGTTATGCAAAACAGCATCTAATACCAGTTTGGCTGGATTTTCTTGTAACACTTTCGATAATCCTATGTAAGGGGTGGTCAGGCGTGGATTAATTTCAACCAGGGTCAGAAGGTTGTCCTCATTCAGTATCAGGTCAGCGCCCCAGTAACCGCTAAGCCCGGGAATCGCCTGATATATCTTTTCCGCCATCGCCTGCATAAGGGGTAAGTATTGTGCGGCCTGATTCACTCCCGCCCCTTGAAAACGGAACCGACCATTGTCCACACTCACCCATTGCTGGTGTCCGGCAATGACTTTGACCTGCTCGTTACTCGCAATCACAGACATGCTTAATGCAATGCCGGGCAGATATGGCTGCAATAGTAACTTCTGATAAGGAATCGCAGGATTTGATTTTATTTTATTATTAAATTCATATACTTCCAAGTCACTTTTAAAGTGATAGGTATACTCACACCCTGCCCCATCATCCGGCTTTATCACCCAGCCGGCAGGTGAAACTTCGTGCTGCGGTAGCGATGGCAGTGCCACGGCTTCGTGCAAATAACAATGTGGGATCGTGGATATACCCGCCTGAGAACAAAGATCCGCCATCCATGATTTAGAGCTTGTTTGCCTGATGGCAGCTTCACTACAGCCTAGCCAGCGTTTACCGGCTTTATGCACCAGCTGGCACATGCGTTCAAGTATCCCATCCGTTTCCGGCGCAATCACCCAACAGGCATCTATATCATCTGCAGATAATTGCTGCTGCCAGATTGCAAACGCATCGTGATCAGGCTGTATCGCTACACTGGCTACACCTTGTGGAGCTATCACCCGCGCATCATGGCTGGTGATACAATCCACATCCAGTTGAGACAAGTCAGCCAGCAAGGCATCGCGCATCAACAAGCCTTCTTGCAGCAGACTGGCAGGCAATGATTCAGATGCCAGGCCACCGGCACTGACATACTCACACACCCAGATTTTTAAACGAGATTTATTTTGCATATTATTCCCGTCATCGATTTGATGCATGGCCAGGTTGTTCAAGCCATACAGGGGCAACGCCAGTCTTACCGCGCGATACAATCGCAATTAACGGCAAGCCATCAGCTGCTCGATGTCGTGGCTGCTATTTTACAAGTTTATCCATTTGACTGTGTGTATATTGCCGATTTAAATGCCATTACCGGCGATACCTTGTTGCCCAACCACAGCGCCTATATTGCCGAGGCGATCCAGGCATTCCCACACATCCAGTGGTGGGTTGATGCTGGGCTGACGAGTGTAGCAGCGCTGACACCCTGGCTGGATAATAAGATCAGGCCTGTGATCGCCAGTGAATCACTGCCCGATTTGCCAACCTACCAGCAACTGCGTCATGCAGCTGAAAACAGCATTCTTTCCCTGGATTATTTTCAGGATGGTTTCCATGGCCCAGAAAGCCTGCAAACGTCTCAGATACACTGGACGCAGCCTACCATCGTCATGAGCTTACCCAAGGTAGGTGCGAATCAAGGCCCCGATGTTGAAAAACTGCATGCCATGAAACAAAAAACACCGCAAAAACTCTATGCTGCAGGCGGCGTCAGAGATATTGAAGATATCCGAGCGCTCACTCACACAGGTGCTGACGGCGTATTAATTGCCAGCGCATTGCACCAGAAAAAAATCACAGCGGCAGACTTGCACGGCTTTGCCCAATAAAAAACCGGCCATGCAGCCGGTTTTTTATTGCAGGAATAAAGTTTATTCCAGGTTTGCGTGTAATGCGCGCATACCCTCTTCAGTCAGGCCTTTGGCGTGGATCAGCTCAGAAATAGCGCCTTCCAGGAACACCAGGGTAGACAATTCGAATTGACCGCCCATAGGCATGCCTTTTACCAATGGGAAGCTGTCATCCTGACCGACTTGAACAACCAGGTCAGCGACGTCTGCCATGGCAGATGTTTTCTTCATGGAAATGACCACTAATTTAGCGCCCACTTCTTTGGCTTTTTTCACAAATGGCAACAAGGTCGCTGTGCCGCCGGAACCTGAAACCAGGATCAGCAAGTCACCTTTTTTGATGGCAGGAGTAACAACTTCGCCAATCATGAACACGCTGTAACCAGAATGCACCAAGCGCATTGCAAAGAAGCGTGAGACCAACAGTGAGCGACCTGCGCCACCAATAAATGTTGAGCCTGCTTCGCTAACCAATTTCAGTAATTCAGCCGCTTTTGACTTATCAGTCACGTCTAAAATACGTTTCAAATTGTCTAAAATAAACTGTTGATGATCCATGTTTTTGTCCTGTGTATTCAAAATATCAAATAAAAAACCCGACACATTGCTGAGTCGGGTTTTATTATCGCTGATCAATAATTACTTATTGATAGTTAAAAATTAACCGTGAGCGATAGCAGTGATTTCAGCAGCAGAAGCAGCTGGATCAGCAGCGCCGTAGATAGCAGCACCAGCAACGATGATAGTCGCGCCAGCGTCACGTACTTGAGCAGCTGTAGCAGCTTTAACGCCACCAGCAACAGAGATGTCAACACCCAGGTTCAAAGCAGCGATAGCAGCCAAGTCAGCAAAAGGAGTTTGACCAGCAGCTTGTTGATCCAAACCAGTGTGGATACCGATGATGTGAGCACCAGCAGCAACAACTTCTTTAGTTTTAGCAACTTTGTCTTCAACGCTGATCAGGTCAACTTGCGCTTTTTTGCCGTATTTGTTTGCAGCTTTGATTACGCCTTTGATTGTACCGATGTCAGATACGCCCAATACAACAGCGATGTCAGCACCAGCTTTGTAGAATGGCTCAGACTCGTACTCACCAGCATCCATAGTTTTCAAGTCAACCAGGATTTTGTTGTTTGGGAATTTAGCGCGCAGAGTTTCCAGTAATTTGATACCGTTGTGCTTGATGCATGGTGTACCGATTTCCAGAATGTCAACGTGCGGAGCAACTTTTTCTGCCAAAGCGATAGTTGCGTCAAAATCCAATGAGTCTAATGCCATTTGAGTTAATGCCATGTTTTTCTCCAAATATTAATAAGTTTCTAAATGCTATTTCTAGCGTACTACCAATTCAAGCTGGTCGCTAATAGTAAGCTGGCAGCCAAAATAAGTCAATGTAACAGGCCAAATTATGCCTGAGTGTAAAATCAAAAACGGGCAGGTCCCTGCCCGTTCTCTTATGATGTCACAGAGATATTACAGTTTTGCGGCTAATGCTGTTTCCAGCTTGTTCTGGTCAGCAACGAAACCACGGATACCTTCAGCCAGCTTTTCTGTGGCCATTGGATCCTGGTTAAGTTCAAAGCGGAACTCTTCTTCAGTCAACTTGGCTGGTGCTTCTTTAGTTTTGCCGCCATCTTTCAGCACTTGTACCAAAGTACCTTCAGTCGCTGCCAGATCTTGCAACAGGTTAGGAGAAACAGTCAGACGGTCACAACCAGCCAATGCAATCAGTTCGCCAGTGTTACGGAATGAAGCACCCATCACAACAGTTTTGTAACCGTGTTCTTTGTAGTACTGATAGATCGCACGTACTGAAACAACACCTGGGTCAGTTTCCTGTGTGTATTCTGTGCTTGGGTTTTTCGCTTTGTACCAGTCAAGGATACGACCAACGAATGGGGAAATCAGGAATACGCCAGCTTCAGCACAAGCACGTGCCTGGCCAAAACCGAACAACAATGTCAGGTTACACTGGATGCCTTCTTTTTCCAGTTGCTCACCGGCTTTGATGCCTTCCCAAGTAGAAGCCAGTTTGATCAGTACGCGCTCTTTAGAAATACCAGAGTCTTCGTACAGTTTGATCAGTTTGCGGCCTTTGGCAATCATCGCATCGATGTTGAAAGACAAACGTGCATCTACTTCTGTAGAGATACGGCCTGGAACCACTTTAGTGATTTCAGCACCAATCAACACAGCCAGTTTGTCAGCTGCATTTTCAATTTGTTGCTCTTTTGAACCGCCTTGTGCTTTTGCATAGGCAATTGCTGTCTCGATCAGAGGTGCGTATTCAGGAATCTGACTCGCTTTTAATACCAGGGATGGGTTGGTAGTTGCGTCTACCGGTTTAACGCTTTTAATCGCTTCAACATCACCTGTGTCCGCCACAATAGTGGTGATTGCTTTCAACTGATCTAATAAATTTGCCATTCGCTTGCTCCTAAAATGCAATTATCGTTACGTATAGTTATACATAGAAACCTCTAATATTATAACTGAATTTAATTGACTTAGTTAAGGCCTGTTGCAATTACTGCCTTTATACATGCTGCTTAAAACAGGGTTATGGCAACCTCCTTACGTGCGTTTGAATCGACTGATTGTGACGGATACAAGCGGTCATTGTGCCTATTCTGGCTTTTCATTCAGGCCCTTTTCGGGCACAATTATTCTTTTTTGCACGTGTTCGATCAGTTTGAAATATGGGTTCTGTCACCTCTTTAAATAAAGAACAAAACAAGACTCGCTTCGCACAATTACCTGTTGACTGGTACCTCAATCCGGAAATTTATGCATTAGAGCAGGCGCACTTGTTCTCGCTGCAACCACAGTATGTCGGGCATGCGCGCATGACACCCAATGCAGGCGATTTCCGCGTGCTGGAATGGAAACACAATGCCATGGCGCTGGTGAACCACCAGGGCGAACACCAACTGGTCAGCAACATCTGCCGTCATCGGCAAGCTGCCATGCTCAGCGGGCAAGGTAATACCCAGCATATCGTCTGCCCGCTGCATCGCTGGACTTACGACTTGAATGGGCAACTACTGGGTGCCCCTCACTTTGAACAAAACCCGTGCTTACACCTGGAAAAACAGCCGCTGATTGACTGGCAAGGACTATTGTTTCAATCCTCTGCCACACTAGGCAAAGCCAAGCCATTGCACATTGCGGAAACATTGAAGCAATTAGGATGCAAACAGGATTTTGACTTCACCGGTTACTATTTTGACCAGGCCATTGTTGATCACTATGACTTCAACTGGAAAACCTTTATTGAAGTCTACCTTGAAGATTATCACGTAGGCCCTTTCCACCCCGGCTTGAATCAATTTGTCGATTGCGGCGAGTTAAACTGGGAATTCGGCGAGCACTACAGCGTACAAACCGTGGGTTATAAACCGTTACCGGATTACAGTTTGTCTCCCACTTATAAAGCCTGGCAACAGGCGGTGACAAATTATCAGGACGGCAAGGAGCCGAAATATGGCGCGATCTGGTTTGTGCTGTATCCTTTACTGATGATTGAATGGTATCCCAATGTCCTGGTGGTCTCGCACATCATCCCGACTGGCGTCGAGTCTTGCAAAAACGTGGTGGAATTTTACTATCCGGAAGATATCGCCCTATTTGAGCGCGAATACGTCAAAGCGCAGCAGGCCGCCTATTTCGAGACAGCCATTGAAGACAACGAAATCTGCCAACGTATGCAAGAAGGTCGCAAAGCACTCTACCTGACCGGAAAAGATGAACGCGGCCCTTATCAGCACCCGATGGAAACCGGGCTGGAACACTTCCACCACTGGTATCGTTCACAAATAGAACCTCACCTCTCCGCACATTCGGTGCGCTAGCCCAAGACTATCCGGCACATTTTGTCCTTATTTCACCCCAGGCGCTGGACGCATCCCAGACATTGGCAACTCGGCAGCCTGTGGATACTGGTCGCCGGCCTGGGCTTCGCCGTAATGGGCGCCTTCGTGAAAACCGGCGCCCAACGTTTCAGCAGCACAGAATTAGTGTTTTATCGCTCGATATTCGGCTTTATCACCATCGCCGCCATGGTCTACTGGCAGGGCAAGCCACTCACAACCCCGCTGCTGGGCAAACAAATGGGTCGCGCATTGACCGGCTTTATCGCCCTGCTGCTGTTCTTTTATGCCATTGCGCATTTGCCGCTGGCAACAGCCATTACGCTCAACTACACCTCGCCCATGTTCCTGGCTTTATTCTCACCCTGGCTACTCACGGCGGAACAACCCTTGTCGCGCCGGCAGCAAAGTACATTGAATATATGCGTGATTGCAGGTTTTATTGGCGTCACCTTATTGCTGCAGCCCAGGTGGGAACCTGACTTATGGATCGCTGCGGGTATCGGCTTGCTTTCGGGCGTTGGTGCTGCCCTGGCATATGTGCATGTGAAACAGTTAGGGGTGAGAGGTGAGCCGGACTGGCGGACTGTGTTTTACTTCACCCTGGTATGCAGTGTCGCCAGCGGCGGCCTGATGCTGAATACCGAAATCACGCCTTTGCACTGGCAAGATTTGCCATTTTTACTGGGACTGGGCATATCTGCCACTATCAGCCAGCTCGCCATGACGCGCGCCTATCGTACCGGCCGCACCCTGACAGTAGCCAGCCTGGCTTATAGCACCGTGGTATTCGCAACGCTGATAGGCGTGTTCTGGTGGGGAGAGCATCTCTCCTGGATGGAGTACCTGGGCATGCTGCTGATCATGCTGAGCGGGATCGTCAGTTCCCGCGCTAGCAGTGCCCGCGTTACCAATACTCGCTAGGGTTCGAGCAGGCCACAACGCATGGCTATCAGCGCAATTTCTGCCGAGTTCTGCGCATTGAGTTTTTGCTTGATATTGTATAAATGTGTACCGACCGTGCGCGGGCTCAGGAACAGGGTTTCTGCGATCTCATTGGTCGACTTGCCGCGCGCCAGCGACATAAACACTTCAAACTCGCGCTCGCTCAAGACATCGACCGGATTCTGCTCACCCGACAACTGCTGAATGGCCATTTGCTGTGCTACGCTGGCTTCGATATATTTTTTGCCATTAGCCACACTGCGAATCGCCTTAATCAGTTCTTCAGCAGCGCTGCGCTTGGTCACGTAGCCCATCGCCCCCGCATTCAGCACACGTTTGGGGTGCACCGAATCCTCATGCGCTGACAGGACCAGGATACGCGCGTGATTGTCCTTGGCAAGAATACGTTCTATGGCTTCCATACCGCCTATACCGGGCATGGTGATATCCATCACTACCACTTGCGGATGATGTTCTACATAGGCACGAATCGCTGCCTCCCCACTTTCGGCTTCAGCAATGACCTTGATATCCTGATCGGACTCGAGCAGCATTTTAAACCCCATCCTGACAACTGCATGGTCATCTACCAGCATCACGCTAATCATACTTTTCATTCCTCTTATTTTAACGCTGTTGTTTTACGCCGTTTGTATAGGCAATCTAATTTCCAGGGTCGTTCCCACACCAGCTTTTGGCTCTGAAACGACTTTAAACTGTCCATGCAGGGCTTGCACACGTTCACGCATACCCAGCAAGCCAAAATGCCGGGTTTGGTCCACCGCTTCCACTTGCATACCTACCCCGTCATCGCTTATCGTCAGTTGCAGGCCATCCTCTGCTGACACGATATGCACATGGATGGATTGGGCATGCGCATGCTTGATGGCATTGTTAATGGCTTCTTGCACGATACGGTACAAATTAATATTGACGTTTTCACCCATGGGCTGAAACTGGCCGGATACCTGTAACTGGATGTTCAACCCAGCATGCTGCGCCTGGTAGCCTGCCACCATATCACGCAAGGTCTCTACCAGGCCCATATTATCCATGGCCGCTGGCCGTAACTGGCGGATGATATTGTGCATGCCGTCGTAAATATGATTGGCGGCGGCAACGATGGTTTGTGCATTGGCGGCAATATCCGGCGTTTTATCCCTGGTTTTGTTCACAATCGCCACCGCAAAGGTTTTGATCGCGGTCACATACTGGCCCAGTTCATCATGCAACTCGCGCGCCAGGCTGCGGCGCTCATCTTCAATATGTTGCTGGATCAGCTGTGTCAGCTGACGGTTTTGTTCCAGTTGCCGCTCGGCATCCAGTGAAAGCGCCATCTGGTTGAGGCTGGCGCCGATGCGATCAAATTCCGGCAACGAGAATTTGGGCAACCGCGTTGCCAGATCACCCTGCTCTATCTGATTGATAGCACGCAAAATATGATGCACCGGACGCAAGGCATGACTTAACAGCCCGTATACCAGCAGATTGAGTAAAACGAAAAAGCCGGTGCCCATGACGATCAGTTGCAGAAAACCTGACCATGCTTCCCGCACAGAGCCTTCTGCGCTGGAACTGATAATTAAAATGCCATAGCGCACGCGGCGCGTCACTGTTTCCTCTTTGGGAGAAACCAGCTTCACAAACCATTTCGGCGGTTCGATTTCTGATTTAAAAGTCGAGTTAGGCGAAATATACAAAGGCGTATTGGAATAATCGTACAGCTCGATACGGCTGCTACGCACGTAGCCTAAAGACTTAAGGAAATCCTGCAATACATAATGGGTGGGGCCCAAACTTGGGTTCATGGCCGAGCTGACAATCACGGTATCCAATAGTTGGACCGTGACGCGCATGGCAGCTTCAACGCGCTCACGGATGCTGTCCCGGGTATCCCGTACCAGCACGATGCCTGCCGCCAGCAAAAAAGCCAGTGAAAGCATGGTGACTAAAAGATTTAATCTAAAGCGTAGACTCATTTTTTCAGCGCAGGCACATTTTCTAAGTCAAGTAGTAAGTGGCGCTATTTAACCGTGCTCGCCTGTTTTTGGACAGCGTAAAATCATTAATTAACCCTTGAGCTTCTAATCTTTGATGACCAGCTTGTTCCAGGCTTTTGGTTTCTCGGGATAGGCCAATGGCAACCCTTCGAGTGCCTGTAATAAAATGCGGGAAATCAGCAGGTTACGATTGGTTTTTGAATCTGCGGGAATCACATGCCAGGGCGCATAGTCTGTGGATGTTTCTTGCAAAGCACGTTCATATGCCTGCATATATTTATCCCATAGCGCACGCTCATCCAGATCTTTAGGATTAAATTTCCAGTGCTTGGTGGGGTCGTCGAGACGTTCCTGCAAACGCTCTTGCTGTTCTTCTTTGGAAATATGTAGAAAGCACTTGATGATAGTGGTGCCGGACTCACTCAGCATGCGCTCAAAGTCATTAATCTGCTGATACCGGCGTTCGGCCTCGGCTTCATCTATCCAGTCATGCACTTTGACGATCAGCACATCTTCGTAATGGCTGCGATTGAAGATAACCAGCTCGCCTTTGCGTGGCACCTGCGCATGCACGCGCCATAAGTAGTCATGTGCCAGCTCATCCTCACTCGGCGCCTTAAAGCTCGCCAGACGGATTCCTAATGGGTCACAGGCGCTAAATACCTGCTTGACGGTACCATCCTTGCCGCTGGTATCCATGCCTTGCAGGATCAACAGTACTTTATGCTCAGCCTGTGCATGCAGGATATCTTGTCGTTCATTGATGGCTTCAGTCAGTTGCGCCAATATCGCGGCATCTTCCGCTTTATCGCCTGATCTTGCTGACTTATCGTCAGGTTTAATCTGCTTGAGTGCAAACTTCTTCGGGTTGACGCGATAGCTGCTTAAACTGAATTTATCCATGCAATATACCAACTTCACTGTGAGGGAATATAAACCAGTGTATCGCAGTTTATTAAGCCAGGCATCACCCTTCAAGCAAAAGGATAGCTTCCCAAGCCAAAAAACGTTGGCTGTAAGCCCAGGGTTAAAAGCAATAGGCGTAAAAAAAGCCCTCATTGCATGAGGGCTTAATCAAGTATTACTTGGAAGACCGTTTACGCTCGTGCTCTAACAAGAAGCGCTTGCGCAGACGAATCGTTTTTGGCGTGATTTCGACCAATTCGTCGTCATCAATAAACTCTACAGCGCTTTCCAGGCTGATAGAGATAGGTGGCACCAAACGCACCGCTTCATCCGTACCGGAAGCACGCACGTTGGTTAATTGCTTACCTTTGATCGGGTTAACCACCAGGTCATTTTCGCGGCTATGAATGCCGATAATCATGCCTTCATACAAACGGTCACCAGGACTTGAGAACATCTTGCCACGGTCTTGCAGCTTCCACAGGGCATAAGCCACTGCTTCGCCTTGTTCCGCTGAAATCAGCACACCATTACGACGGCCAGGCATATCTGCTTTCACAGGGGCATACTCATCAAAAATATGCGCCATCAAGCCGGTACCACGGGTCAATGTCAAAAACTCGCCCTGGAAGCCGATCAGGCCACGGGCTGGGATACGATACTCTAATCGAGTACGACCATTACCGTCAGACTCCATATTTGACATCTCACCACGGCGGCGACCCAACTCCTCCATCACTGCACCCTGGTTTTCGTCTTCCAGGTCCACGGTCAGGATTTCGTATGGCTCACATTTTTCGCCATTCACTTCTTTATAAACCACGCGAGGTTTACCCACAGCGATTTCAAAGCCTTCACGGCGCATGTTTTCCAACAGAATGGTCAGGTGCAATTCACCACGACCAGACACGCGGAATACATCGGTATCTTCAGTATCTTCAACGCGCAACGCCACGTTTACCAATAGCTCTTTAGTCAAACGGTCACGGATCTGGCGTGAAGTAATGAATTTGCCTTCTGTACCAGCCAATGGTGAAGTGTTCACCATAAAGTCCATGGTCAGGGTTGGCTCATCTACACCCAGGTGTGGCAAGCCAACTGGCTTGTCGCGGTCACAGATGGTAAAACCAATACCGATTTCTTCAATACCCGAAATAATGACAATGTCACCTGCTTCAGCCTCTTCAACCGGTACGCGCTCCAGGCCTTTAAAACCCAGCACCTGATTGATACGTCCTTGCGCTACTTGTTCGTTTTCGCGCATCACGGCGACCACCTGGCCTGGTTTGATGCGGCCATTGGTGACACGACCAACTCCTAGACGACCAGTATAAGTAGAGTAATCTAAGGCTGAAATCTGTAATTGCAAAGGTGCATCACTGTCACCTTTAGGTGGTTCAACATGACTTAAAATCGTATCAAACAAAGCCTTCATGTTATCTGAAGGTGCATTCATGTCTAGTGTCGCAAAGCCATTTAATGCCGATGCGTATACCACTGGAAAATCTAATTGTTCATCAGTTGCGCCAAGGTTGGCAAACAAATCAAAGGTATGGTTAATCACCCAGTCAGGACGCGCGCTCGGGCGGTCAACCTTATTAATCACCACAATCGGTTTCAAACCAAGCGCCAAGGCTTTCTTGGTCACGAAGCGCGTTTGCGGCATAGGGCCGTCAACGGCATCTACTAATAGCAACACGCCATCCACCATACCCAACACACGCTCTACTTCACCACCAAAGTCGGCGTGGCCCGGTGTATCGACGATGTTAATGTGCGTGCCTTCATAAGTTAAGGCAGTATTTTTGGCCAGAATAGTAATACCGCGCTCTTTTTCAATATCATTACTATCCATCACACGTTCAGTGACCGCCTGGTGGGTGGCAAAGGTACCTGACTGTTGAAGTAACTTATCAACCATGGTTGTTTTACCGTGGTCAACGTGGGCGATAATTGCGATATTTCTGAGGTTGCGTGCCATGTGAACTGCCATCTGTTTGGAAAGGGCGCGATTTTAGCATAAATCACGTTAAATATTTGACTTTTAAAATAAAATGGCTATACTGCGCTCAACTTAAAACGCACTGGGCTGAAATTGATGCCCGACTGTTTTAAATTCATCGCCCTGACCCATCGATAACTCGTGAACTTTTGAGGCTATCATCTTTAGAAGTTGTTTTTATGACAACCTCTTCTTTTATCGGTTAGTGGCTATGCCTAGCGCCGGTAAAAGCGATTCATCTCCATATTTGCTTTGGCTTACTTTAATGAGTTAGCACACTTAGATTTTTAATTCTGTGTGCTGTCATGGGTTAGCTTTGCTTCTTTGCTTTGCTTTAATTTGCTTTACTTGCGCCCTTTTTAATTGTTATACGAAAGGGACATCCTTGTCTTTGTCTTTTGCAGATTTAAATCTAGACCCATCCATTTTGCGTGCATTAACCGATGCAGGCTATGAGAACCCAACTCCAATTCAGTCGCAATCTATTCCTGAAGCATTGCAAGGCCGTGACATCATGGCCTCAGCCCAAACCGGCACTGGTAAAACAGCCGCGTTTACATTACCAGCATTAAACTTGCTGGCAACACAACATCCAGTACGTAGCCGTGGCCCACGTATCCTGGTATTGACCCCTACCCGCGAACTGGCAGCACAGGTCAACGAAGCTGCCCGTAAATACGGTAAATTCCTGCGCGCACGTTGTGTGAGCATTGTCGGTGGCATGCCTTACCCACTGCAAAACAAACTGCTGTCACAACCATTGGATATCCTGGTTGCTACACCTGGCCGTTTCATTGATCACCTTGAGCGTGGTCGTATTGATCTGAGCCGCTTGCAAATGCTGGTACTGGACGAAGCTGACCGCATGCTGGACATGGGCTTTATGCCTGATGTTGAGAAGATCTGTGCTGCATTGCCGGCCGAACGCCAAACATTGCTGTTCTCTGCCACCTTAGATGGCATCATGGATATCGGTAAACGTTTCCTGAACAACCCGTTGACGATTCAAGTGGCTGGTCAAAAAGAACAACACGCCAATATCGAACAACGCCTGCACTTTGTGGACGACATGAACCACAAAAACAAACTGCTGGAGCATTTGTTGATTGCCCCGGACGTGAACCAGGCCATTATTTTCACAAGCACCAAACGTCACGCCGATTTGCTGGCTGAAGATTTATATGCCGCTGGTCACAGCACTGCTGCCCTGCACGGTGATATGACACAAGGCGCACGTAACCGCACCCTGACCAAACTGCGTCATGGTGATGTCAAAGTACTGGTTGCGACCGACGTTGCAGCACGTGGTATTGATGTGCATGGCATTACGCATGTGATCAACTACGACCTGCCAAAATTTGCTGAAGATTATGTGCACCGTATCGGTCGTACTGGCCGTGCCAACAACTCCGGTATCGCGATTTCTTTTGCTTCTAATACTGACCGTCACCTGTTGCGCAAAATCGAGCAATACACTGGCCATAAATTCCAGCCAGCGGTGATTGCCGGTTTTGAACCAAAACGTGCTATCCGTATGGATGACGGTGGTGGTGACAAACGCGGCAATGGCGGCAAACGTCATGGCAGCAGCAATGGCCGCCCACAAAACAAAGGTGGTTTCCGTGGTAACAGCCGCGATGGTCGCAGCGATAACCAAGGTGGTCGTGAGAACCGCGAATTCCGTGGCAACCGTGAAAACAGTTCTTTTGGTGACCGCGTGATGCGTGAAGGCCAGCCGAACAAGCCGCGCGAACCACGTGCAGCTACCGGCGCCAGCGAACCACGTAATACTGAGCAAAGAACAGACCGCGAAGTCAATGGCAATAGCAAAAGCTACACCAAAGATACCGACTTCCAGTTTGCGCGCGCATTGACAGAAGAATTTGGTCAACGTCGCCCGCGTTCTTCTGCAGGCAACCCATCGGCAAAACCGCAAGAGCGCTTTGGTAACCCTAATGGCGGCAACAACACTCGTGGCGCAAACAAACCGCGCACCGGTGGCAAGCCATTCGGTGAAGCCGGTGGTATCAAACGCCCTCGTTCATTTGCATAAGCCAAGACTATGTCAGAGCAAATTACTGTAGATTTTCGTTCGCTAGGCCTGGCCGAGCCGTTGTTAAAAGCCATTGAAGAATCCGGCTATACGACACCAACGCCCATCCAGGCCAAAGCCATCCCGCTGGCGCTAGAGCGCAAAGATTTGATGGCCGGCGCACAAACTGGCACAGGAAAAACGGCTGCATTTTCGCTACCGATTCTGCATACATTGCTCCCTCACGCGAGTACCAGCACCTCTCCGGCGAAACACCCGATCCGGGCGCTGGTGCTGGCACCAACGCGCGAGTTGGCAATCCAGGTGTATGACAACATTAAAACTTACGCCAAACACACCTCCTTGCGTAGCCTGGTGGTGTACGGCGGCGTAGATATCAAAACACAGACACCTATCTTGAAGACCGGTGTTGAAATTTTGGTCGCCACGCCTGGTCGTCTGCTGGACCACGTAGAGCAAAAAACGCTTTCTTTGAGCCAAGTGCAGTTTCTGGTGCTGGATGAAGCCGATCGTATGCTGGACATGGGCTTTATGCCTGATCTCAAGCGTATCTTGGCTTTATTGCCTAAACAACGCCAGAACCTGATGTTCTCAGCCACGTTTTCGGATGAGATTAAAAAACTGGCCGATGCGTTTTTGAACCAGCCAACATTGATCGAAGTGGCGCGCAGCAATGCCACTAACGACAATGTGGAGCAAAAAGCCTATCTGGTGAATACAGACAAAAAAGAACGTTTCCTGGTGCAGCTATTGAAACAATATGCCAGCCAGCAAGTGATTATTTTCACCAAAACCAAACTGTCTGCCAGCAAACTGGCACGTGCTTTGGAACGCGCTGAAGTCCCATGCAGTGCGATCCATGGTGATAAATCACAGAAAGAACGGATTGAAGCGCTGGATGCATTCAAAGCCGGTACGATTCATGCCCTGGTAGCCACCGATGTGGCTGCACGTGGCCTGGATATCAGCGACTTGCCTTTAGTCATTAATTACGAAATTTCTACAGCGCCTGAAGATTATGTGCACAGGATAGGCCGTACTGGCCGTGCTGGCGCCAAAGGCATTGCGATTTCATTAATTGATGAAGAAGAAACCAAGTACTTTGATGAAATCGAAAAGCTGATTAATAAGCAGATTCCTAAAGAGAAAGCTGTTACCAGCAGTACGCCAAGTCAGCACTCAAGTAGCCAGAATACTGGCAATACAGCAAGTCAACGCGCGCCACGCCAACGTTCATCTAAATCTAAAAATGCAGATGACGCCTGGTTTTATCAACCTTACCAGTCAAGCGGGTTTGTTGAGCCGACTAAATCGGTCGTTGTACCTGTCACCAAGCCATCAGCGGCAAAGCGTAAAGTCGTTGCGGCATTACTCGGTGGTTTTGGCTTCAAGGCTACCCCTAAAGCCAAAGGACGTCCTGCCGAAAGCAAACGCCAGCATGCTGCTAAAACCCGTCAAAAAGAGAGTTTAGAGCAAACAGCGTTACCAGAAGCAGAAGTCGAAAGTTCGCAGTCTTAATAAAAGCCCCGTGAAAACGGGGCTTTTATTATGCTTGGCTGAGCGACGTTTAACCTTCACGGTTACGCATAAAGTCAGCCACGCCATATAACTGGTTGGCCATATGCCGTATCAGGCTTTCTTCAAACTGGCATTGGTGCATGGCCTTGATCATGCAATACATCCATTGGTCGCGCTCTGCCTCACCAATCGTGAACGGCATATGTCGTGCACGCAAGCGTGGATGACCATAGCGCTCAATATAGAGCTGAGGACCACCTGTCCAACCCATAAAAAACATAAACAGTTTTTCACGTGTTTCGGTTAAATCCGGCTGATGGATGGCACGCAACCCTGCCGCTTTCGGATCGCTATCCATGATGTCGTAAAAGGTATCCACTAGCAGCCGGATATTCTCAGTGCCCTTCTCCGCGCCGCCCAGCCACTCAAACAATGATTGTTTAGGTGAGTTTGGCTCTTGGATTTCAGTTAAAGCCATGCCTTACCTACCCTGAGACTTTAGGCGTGACCAGCGATGCTGCCTGCTTGGCGCGTTCACGTGCCAGTTCAACATTCTCAGCCGTTGCCAGCGCGACGCCCATGCGACGGCGGATAAAAGATTCCGGCTTGCCGAACAAGCGGATATCACTATCAGGCACTGACAATGCCGCTTCCAGCCCATGGTATTCCAGCGTAGTCGCATCGGCGCCGCCATAAATCACTGCACTCGCCCCAGCGTCACGTTGTGTCACATTTACCGGCAAGCCCAGAATCGCCCTGGCATGCAATTCAAACTCATTCAAACGCTGGGTACACATGGTGACCATGCCAGTATCATGCGGACGCGGGCTGACTTCAGAGAACCAGACCTGCTCGCCTTTCACAAACAATTCAACACCAAACAAACCCTGGCCACCCAAGGCATCAGTCACTTTCCTGGCGACTTCCTGAGCGTTCTCCAACGCTTTGGGATGCATGGCTTGTGGCTGCCAGCTTTCTACATAATCGCCCTGCTTTTGCACATGTCCAATCGGCGCACAAAAATAGGTGTCGACCTGCCCTTTTGCATTTTTGGCACGCACGGTCAGCAAGGTGATCTCATAATCGAAATCAATCTGGCCTTCTACAATGACGACACCCTGGTTAACCCGTCCGCCACTGGCGGCATACTCCCAGGCAGTTTTCACTTCAGATGCTTGGGTAATACGGGATTGGCCTTTGCCAGAAGAAGACATGGTAGGCTTGATAAAGCATGGATAGCCAATGCCCGCATCAATCGCAGCCTGCAGTTCGGCTTCTGAACGCGCGAATGCATAAGGGGAAGTTGGCAAACCCAGTTCTTCAGCTGCCAGGCGGCGTATGCCTTCACGATTCATGGTCAGCTGTACCGCACGCACGGTTGGCACGACTGTGACGCCAGAAGCCTCGATTTCAGCCAGCGCATCTGTATTCAGTGCTTCAATCTCTGGCACGATAAAATGCGGTTTGACCTGGTTGACTAATGCTTTCAGGGCATTGGCATCTGTCATATCGATCACATGCGCATGGTGTGCTACCTGATGACCGGGTGCGTTTGCATAGCGATCCACGGCAATCACTTCAACCCCTAAACGCTGCAAGGCAATAATCACCTCTTTACCGAGTTCACCGCTGCCCAGCAGCATGACTTTGGTCGCGTTTGCGCTTAATGGGGTCCCTATCATTGCTGCACTCCGATGTAAAAGTGCAATTCTACCATGTGGCATTTGTATGACGGCTGGTCAACATTGATTTAAATCATGCGCAAGCAGCATAGGCAATCGTTGCTACCTGGAAAGTAAAAGACCCCGCAGTCGCGAGGTCTTTTAACATCCTATACAAATCAATTTTGAAGCGATTGATGAGTACATCTTTGATGAGGCACAGGCATTAAACTGCTATTCCGTGCTTATCCATACGGTAGCGCATGGTCATACGCGTAATGCCCAAGGTACGTGCCGCTTTAGACACATTATTCCGGGCCTGTTCCAGCGCATTTAACAGCATGGCTTTTTCAGCACCATCTAACGTTAACTGTGCATCATTCGTGACTAATGCTGCGCTGGCTGAAGTATGGCCTACTTGTGGCAAACCCAGATCATGTTCAGAAATCACCGGCTGCGTGCACATCAGTACCGCACGGCTGATCTGGTGGCGCATTTCGCGTACGTTTCCTGGCCAGCGGTATTGCTGTATGGCAATCAGTGCAGTCGGGCTGAACTCATGGTGCGGTAAGGCATACCGTTTTTCAGTCATTTGCCGAAAATAATTGGCAAGCAACATCACATCCTGACTACGATCGCGCAATGGCGGCATCTGCATGGTGATCACATTCAGGCGGTAATACAAATCTGACCGAAACCGGCCCTCGTTAGACATCTGGTATAAATCACGGTTGGTAGCAGCAATAATACGTGCATGCACCGGCCTTTCCTTGGTAGAGCCCAAGCGGCGCACCATGCGTCTTTCCAGCACATTGAGCAACTTGGCCTGCAACCCTAATGGCAACTCACCAATCTCATCCAGAAACAGCGTCCCATCTTCCGCAGATTCGATCAGGCCAGGGCGCGAAGTCACCGCATTGGTAAAAGCGCCCTTCTCATTGCCAAACAGCTCGCTTTCAATCAACTCTGCCGGTAGCGATGCACAATCCACATGCACGAACGGTTTGTCGTGATTAACACAACTGGCGTGCAGATAACGTGCAACCACATCTTTACCGGTACCGGTTTCACCAGTAATTAACACGGTCGGCTGCGCCGCATCACTGAGTGAACTCAGTTGTGCAATACGCGTGATTTGCTGGCGCACGCTTTGCATGGCAGCACTCTCGCCGATCAGTTGTATGGATTCATTTGCCAGCGTATCCCGCTGCCGCGAGTAATCCAGGCTGGTCTGTAGTTCAGTAGTCTTTTCATTTTTTTGAATGATCAACAACAACTCTTCGAGATCAATCGGTTTTTTCAGGTAATCGATGGCGCCCAATTTAATGGCGCTCACCGCATCAGTGACATCGCCGTAAGCGGTCATGACGATAGTATTAATATTCTTAGCGACAAATTCAGGCAACAAATCGATGCCATTGCCATCAGGCAGACGCATATCCAGTAACACGATATCTGGTTCAAACTGCTTGACCAGCAATCTGGCGTCATGCAGAGATTCTGCGTGCTCACACTCGAAACCGGCTTTCTGCAAGCGCTTGACTACCGCCCGAGCAAAAAGCACCTCATCTTCGACCAACAAAATTTTCTTTTTGAAGCCTGGAATGATCGATTTATCTGTTGATGATGAAAGTTGTGAAAGCACGCATCCTCCTTATTGTTTTACTTTAGTCTTTGTCGTAACTAGCTAAAGACTGTTTAGGTTTAAACTCATAGCGCAGGCCAATCCAGCCAGCGCGTGGCGCACCAGGTAACAAGCTCAATACTTTGCTTTCTGCACCAAAGTTACCACCCGCATCAAACAAGCTTTCTGCCAGGCGACCAGCAATGTTGTATTCTTTGTCAAAAATATTGTTTGCTTTAGCAAACAACTTCCAGCCATTGCCAAAGTTATATTGGCTATCCAGGTTCACAACAAAGTAACCACCGATTTTGCCTTTGCCTGTTGCACACTCATCACCGTTATCGCACACCGCTGCATTTGATTGATGACTATTGTTTTCATTGCCCAGGACAAACTGATTAGAGTAGCCAATGATATTGGTTCCCACATTCCAGCTTGGAGTCACAGCGTACTGACCACGTAACTTCAACTGATGTTGCGGGATAGCCGGAATCCTGTCGCCTGAACGTGCAGTATAAATGCCGCCATTCGTCTCGCCTGAAGAGTTAGAGCCATTCACAAACTCAACATCGGTATCATAAGTCGCGTGAACGAAGCTGTAAGAAGCGCCCCATCTAAACTTCTCAATGAAACCATTGACGCCCATATCGATGCCTTGACGCTTTGTTCTGCCTACGTTTTTAAAGTAACCAGCACCGCTTTGCGTGTTTGCTGCCGTGAACTGGATATCATCATGGTTAGTCGCATGGTAAACACCTGCGTTCCAGGAAATGTTATCAGTCAGCTGACCGCGACCGCCAAACTCATAAGTCTTGGCAACAACTTGGTTCAAAGGTGGATCATCTGCCAATGCGGCTGGCAGCAAGCATGGTGAAGCAGGATTTGAACAACCCACTTCAATCGCAGTTGGTGCGCGGCTGGACTCGCTGTAAGAGGTGTAAACCGTCAACGCTTTAGTAGGCGTATAAGTCAGGCCTACTGTTGGGTTCAAACGCGTGTAGCTATCTTTTGCTGTCAAGCTATTGAAGTTATTCGCGGCTGAAGCTGGACCACGCAAAGTATCCGTGTTGTCGATACGGGTGAAGTTCCAGCTAGCACCTGCATTTAAATGCCAGAATTCATTGATAGACAAAGTATCGGTTGCGAACAAGCGTGCTGTATATTGCTTGCCGGTCAGGCCTACCGTCTGGCGCTGGCCCAATGCCCCATCGCCACTTGTCACAGGCGCTCTGGTAGGATCAAACACAGTCCCGCTACCAGGCGTACCAACAATGTCGCCATCATCAATGGATTCACTTAAAGAGGACAAATTCACCTCTTCGTTTTGTTTAAAACGAATCAGGCTGTAGTCATATCCGGCACCAACGACAAACTGGTTTTCTTTACCCAGGAAATCTTGGTTGAAGGTAGCTTGTGCTGTTGCACCGTAGGTATTCTGGCTAGTACGTGTTCTATTAAATACAGAACCGATCACTTCACAGTCATCCGCAGGGTTTACGCAAGTGATTCCCGGATAACCCGTGAGAAAACTCCCACCCAAACCATCATCTGTAAATGAACCTTCGTAACCATCGCCGTTTAGCGTACTACGATTAGATTTTTTGTAATACACATTACCGGACAACATCGTGTCTTTACTTAACCAATGGCTGCCATTCAATGCCAGGAAGTGTGAGTAATTGTTGGTCGCATCCGGACGGGTATGGATCTGGTCACGGTCACCGTTTAACAGGAATTCAGGGGTCAAACCATTACCAATCAGTTTGTTATCCGAACCCATATAGGTCAAATCCAGCTTGGTTGTTTCGTTTTGCCAGCCGGTTTTGGCAAACAACTGATTCACATGTGATGGTGAATATTTTCTCCAGCCATCTTCAGTTGTGTGCTGGAAGCCAACAATGTAGTCCACTGAACCATCTTTGGACACACCGCCGTACTCAGCCAATGCACGTTGGCGACCCCATGAACCTGCTTCATACTCCAGAGCTGCACCCTGATTGTTACGACCACTTTTGGTTTGTATGGCGATAGCACCACCCAGTGTATTCAAACCGTACAGCGGGTTAGAACCAGGGATCAGTTGCATGTCACCAATGGCAAAATTAGGGATCTTGTCCCATGACGTCACATCACCAAAAGGCTCGTTGACGCGTACACCGTCAATATAGGTGGACAAGCCTTGTGGATTGCCCAGCAATGGTGAAGAGGAGTAGCCTCTGAAATTAATTTCAGGCTGCCAAGGGTTACCACCTAGTTCGGTCACCGTCACTGATTGCATATTATTATTCATATAATCCGCAATAGAGACACCCACCTGGTTGTTAATACCCGCTGGATTTGCCATTTGAATATTGGCTGGTACCTTGTGTAGAGGCAAACCTATCCCCTTAAGCGGAGTAGCACTGTAAACCTCAACTTTTTGAATGTTTAAAGATTCCTCTGCTTTTAATGCAATTGCATGCGTTGCGTAAGCGGACACTATTGCGAGCAATAGCGGCTTGACGGCATTTTTTTTATCCATATCAATAATCCTTTTCCCGAGAATATTTAGGTTCTAACTTTTTATAAAAAGTATTCTCAGGCATGCAATTAACGTTCCTCTATTGCATTTAGGAAAAATCGTTTGGAAATCAATAGATTGAGAATTACATTATAGGACAACAACCATTAAATTGGTTAATTACAGCCAATTTAATGGTTGCAACTGGTTGTTAACAACCAATTTAATGGTTGTTTGAAAGAGGCTGCAGAAATATCTCAACGCCGTAAGCATTACGGCCAGGACGCCAGGCGGCATCTATCGCAAGAGAGGCAAGTGAAACCAGGGTTTGAGTAGGTGAAGGTTGTGAGGAGACCACATTGACCAATGGGTAAAATGCGCGCTGCCATGGCGGGATGGCCAGCATTTGGAAAATCACTTTTAATTCACGGCGCGGGCGTTTGGCATCCGGTTGCAGGCTCTCGCCGCCGGATCTTGCAAACAACATGAGTTCTAAGCCATCAGTTAATGGAACGGCTTGCCCGTAACGTTTATGCAAGGTAATGGCGGCTGGATTCACCCCCAGGCGAGCCAGGGCGATGCCGTGGCCTTTGCTGACTTTGAACTGCACTTGCCAGTCACCCCAGATCTGGCTTTTACCGCCTTGCCAGACCAATGGTGTTTTAGGCAGCGCTGCTGGCTTGCCTACGCAATAAAGCCGTTGCTGGTAATGATGCAGATAAGCCTGACGCTTCACCGCCTGCCCTTGTAAGGGCAGGTGCAGATAGCGATGCGGTTTGACTGTTGATAATTGTTGCCAGTAATTTTGCAACTGTTCGGTATTGGGCATGCGCAAATCGAGTTGCTGAAACCAGTAGCGCAACATGTTTTTCGCACGCGCGTCACCCAGCGCGCGCAAGCGCTGGATATCTACCGACTGCCCCAGCCACTCTTCGCGCACATCGCATGCGGTCACATCCTGGCTGGCCAGGCTATCAAGCAGGGATTGCGCTTCTGCCATATGGCTGGCACTGCGTGCCAGTGCGTTATCTAGTTGCGGGTAACGTTCACGCATCACAGGCATCACCGTCTGCCGCATGAAGTTGCGGTCATAACTGATATCGATGTTGCTTTCGTCTTCTACCCATTGGTACTGCAAGTCGGTTGCCTGTTGCAAAATATCGGCTTTGCTCACCTGCAACAGCGGTCGGTACAGGCTGCGCTCGGCATCCCATTCGCTCATGGCAGATAAGCCTTTCACCCCCGCGCCGCGCATGAGCTGCAAAAGCAAGGTTTCACTTTGATCTTGTATGTGATGCGCGGTGACAATCGCCTGCGCACCCAATTGCTGGCGCATCTGCTCAAGTGACTGATAGCGCGCCTCGCGCGCTGTGGCTTCAATGCCTTGTCCGCTGCGCAGATTGACATGCACTTTATCTGAATAAAACGGGATACCTTGCGCCTCGCACACGCGCTCGCACAGGCTTAGCCATTCATCGGCATGCGGGCTCAGCCCATGGTGGATATGCATGGCAGATAATTTAAATGGCAGGCGTGTGGAAAGCTGTGACAGGGCATGCAGCAGCACAATGGAATCCACACCGCCACTTAAGGCCAGCAGCAGGTGCAAAGGTGAGGCTTGAGGCTTTTGCGCAGCCAAAAAAGAGGCAATGCCCTTCTCTAACCGCGCAGAAAATACGGTGTTATTTGTCACTAGTGGCTTTAAATTTACCGTAACTCATCAGGCGTTGATAGCGCGTTTCCAGCAGTTGCGGTATTTTTTTGGATTGTAATGTCTTGAGTTGCAGGGCAATGGTCTGGCCAATGCGCTCCATCACTTCTTCGTAGTTACGGTGCGCGCCGCCTAATGGTTCGCTGATAATGGTGTCGATCAGCCCCAATGATTTCAAGCGATCTGCAGTGATGCCCAGCGTTTCTGCGGCATCCGATGCCTTGCTGGCGCTTTTCCACAAAATGGAAGCGCAACCCTCTGGCGAGATGACAGAGTAAGTAGAGTATTGCAGCATATTCAAGTGATCAACCACGCCCAATGCAAGCGCGCCACCTGAACCACCCTCACCGATGACGATGCCGATGATAGGTGTTTTCAATTCAGCCATGACATACAGGTTACGTGCAATCGCCTCAGACTGGCCCCTCTCTTCAGCACCGATGCCTGGATAAGCCCCGGGCGTATCGATCAGCGTGATGATAGGCAGATTGAATTTTTCTGCCAGGCGGAATAGGCGCAAGGCCTTGCGGTAGCCTTCAGGGCGCGGCATACCAAAATTACGGTATTGGCGCTCTTTGATATCGCGGCCTTTTTGGTGGCCCATGACCATGACCGGGATGCCTTTAAAACGCGCAATGCCACCGACAATGGCCGGATCATCCGCAAAAGCGCGATCGCCATGCAGTTCCTGAAAATCAGTGAACAAGGCGTTGATGTAATCCATGGTATAAGGTCGCTGCGGATGACGGGCGACCTGTGAGATTTGCCAGGCGGTCAAGCTCTGGTAGGTGTCTTGCAGTAGCTTGCTATTCTTCTTTTGTAACAAATCCAGCTCTTTGGAGATATCCAGTGAATCATGCTCGTCATGAGATGATTGCAGAGCCTCAATACGCTTTTCAAGTCCGGCAATTGCTTGCTCGAAATCCAGATAAGTCAGTTTACTAGGCGTTAAACGTTTGGCACTCATTATGAATTCTTTAGTTAAAAAGTTCAGGCATTATAAAGGATTTTGACATTTTCTTTTGATAACCAGCCCTGTAAATTCAGCAGCAGGTCATCATGCAAGACCACTTGCCAGTCTTCGCCCAGCATTAAACTGACCTGCGCGGCCTGGTTGTGATAGTCGACTTTGATCGGGCAACGCTTTTGTTCCTCATTGGCGTAGCGATACGGCGTTAATACCGTCATTAAGCGCTGCAGGTCAGATTGCCCGTTACAACTCAGGGTCAGCATCTGCGCAAACCGGTTACGCACGGCGGCCAGGTCATACAATTTTCTGGCGCTGACGCGGATACCACCGGAAAAATCGTCATTTGAGATACGGCCTTCTACAATCAATAGCTGGTCTTCCTTGATCCACTGTGCATTTTGCTGCAGTAATTCGGAACCGATCACCACATCTGCCCGCCCCACCGCATCATCGAGTGTGACGATGGCCATTTTGCCACGCTGCGTCATGCGCACGCGCACACCCATCACCACGCCTGCCAGCAATTTGGGTTCGTTTTGCGGCGCCAGATCACTCAGGTTGCCTTTAATAAACGGCCCCAGCTGGGACTTATAACTCAGGTATGGGTGGCCGCTGAGGTAAAACCCAAGCGCTGACTTTTCTTCTTGCAAGGCCTGTTCAGGGCTCCATGCGATCACCGCAGGTAATTGATGCTCTGTCTCCACAACACCACCAAACAGGCAATCCTGCCCGGCATGCGCGGCTCTTTGCTCAGCCGCACTGATCGCACCATCCAGGCCTGCCAGCAGTGCGGCACGGTTTGGCTCTAGCTTATCAAAGGCGCCCGCCCGAATCAGCGATTCCATCACACGCCGGTTCACTTTACGTAAATCCAGGCGCTGACAGAAATCGAAGATATCCTTGAACGGCCCCTCAGCCTCGCGTGAGGCGACAATCAGGTCAATCGCCGCGCCGCCAGTACCTTTGATGGCACCCAGGCCGTATAAAATCTGCTGCGAACTCATGGGTTTGAATTGGAAAATACTGGCGTTCACGTCCGGTGGCAATACATCCACATGGTTACCGCTACAATCATCAAAGAACGTATGCACGTTGTCGGTGTTGTTCATATCGGCAGACATGGTGGCGGCCAGGAAAGCAGCCGGATAATGCGCTTTCAGGAAGGCGGTGTGATAAGCCACTAACGCATAAGCCGCAGCGTGCGATTTGTTAAAACCATAGCCGGCAAATTTTTCCAGCAAGTCGAACAGGTCATTGGATTGCTGCAAGGTCAGGCCATTCTTCAGCGCACCCTCGTTAAAGATTTCACGCTGTATGACCATCTCTTCTGGTTTTTTCTTACCCATGGCGCGGCGCAGCAAGTCGGCGCCGCCCAGGCTAAACCCGGCCACCACCTGCGCAATCTGCATCACCTGCTCCTGGTAAACGGCAATACCATAGGTTTCTTTCAGGATAGACTCGGTGGAGGCATGCGGATATTCCACACGCTGCGTCCCGTGTTTGCGTCGACAGAAATCGGGAATCAGGTCCATAGGGCCCGGACGATACAGCGCTACCAGCGCGATAATATCTTCAAACAAGTCGGGTTTGGCTTGCTTGAGCATGTCCTTCATGCCGCGCGATTCAAGCTGGAATACCGCAGTGGTATTGGCGGTTTTCAACAGGTGGTAACTGCGTTTGTCATCCAGCGGGATGGTCTCGAAGCTGAGCGGAGGCAGCTCTTCCTGGGCGCGTTGCGCGTTGGCGTTTTCCAATGCCATATTGAGGATGGTCAGTGTACGCAGGCCCAAAAAGTCAAACTTGACCAGGCCTACCGCTTCAACATCGTCCTTGTCATACTGGCTGACCAGGCTGTCGCCATTGGGCTGGCAATAGATAGGCGAGAAATCTGAAATCTTGCCCGGTGCGATCAATACGCCGCCCGCGTGCATACCGATGTTACGCACCAAGCCTTCCAGCCGCAATGCCAGGGAAAGTAATTCTGAGACCTCTTCTTCTTTTTCACGGCGCTCCTGCAACTGGGGTTCTTTTTCCAGCGCAGACTCTAGCGTGATACCAAGCTCTAAAGGTATCAGCTTGGCTATGCCATCCACAAAGTTAAACGGTAGATCGAGTACGCGGCCCACATCGCGGATCACCGCTTTGGCCGCCATGGTACCGAAGGTGGCGATTTGAGAGACCGATGCCAGGCCGTATTTGTTTTTCACGTAATCAATGACGCGATCACGCCCTTCCTGGCAGAAGTCAATATCGAAGTCGGGCATGGATACCCGCTCAGGGTTGAGGAAACGCTCAAACAGCAAGTTGTATTTCAGCGGGTCGAGATCGGTAATGCCCAGGCTGTAAGCCACCAGTGAGCCAGCACCGGAACCCCTGCCCGGCCCTACCGGTACGCCATTATTTTTCGCCCAGTTGATAAAGTCGGCCACGATCAGGAAGTAGCCAGGGAACCCCATCTGGATAATGATGCCACACTCAAATTGCAGCCGGTCTTCATATTCTGTGCGCTTTTGCTCGCGCTTGCTTTCATCCGGGTAAAGGTAAGAAAGCCTTTTCTCCAAGCCTTGTTTTGATTGTTCGATCAGGAAAGCATCCAGGCTCTCACCATTCGGCGTCGGGAAATCCGGCAGGTAGTTTTTACCCAGCGTGAGTGCCAGATTACAGCGTTTAGCGATCTCAACCGCATTTTGCAAAGCAATCGGCATATCGGCAAACAAGGCCTGCATTTCTGCCTGGGTTTTCACATACTGCGAGGCGAGGAAGCGTTTAGGCCGGCGTTTGTCTGCCAGCACATAGCCTTCAGCGATGCAGGTACGCGCTTCATGCGCCATGAAATCATCAGGGGTCTGGAACTGGATGGGATGCGTGGCCACCAATGGTAAGTCGAGTTGCTGCGCGATCAGCACCGTTTGTTGTATGCATTGTTCCTGGGCGCGTGACTCCTGGCTGCCGGGTTCATGCACTCGCTGCACTTCCAGGTAGTAGCGACCCTGGAATATGTGTGCCCATTGTTGCGCTGCCTGTAACGCCTGTGCCCGGTTACCGGCTTGCAACGCCTGGCCGACATCACCCGCGAGAAAGCCGGATAACATCAGCAAGCCTGCATTTTTCTCCTGTAACCACTCGGCTTTTATTTCTGCGCGTTCGCGGTACTGGTTTTCCAGGTAGGCACGGCTGAGTAGCTCGCACAGATGGCGGTAGCCCTGCGCGGTCTGCACCAGCAACAACATACGCTGCGGCTGGTCCCGCTGCACTGTGTTTTCCACCCACACATCGCAACCCAATACAGGTTTAAGGCCTTTGCTACGGGCGGCATTATAAAACTTCACTGCACCAAACAGGTTGGCAAGGTCAGTCAACGCAAGGGCAGGCATGCCATCTTGCTTGGCTGCTTTGACATAATCGCCAATGCGCACTGTGCCATCCACAATAGAATATTCACTATGGCAACGCAGATGAATAAATGCGGGTGATACGGTTGGTGTGAGGGGTGCTTCCATGCAGTTATTTTACCTGCCATCCCCTTTTTTGTGACGGCTTGTGATGCAAATAATGTGGTTGACAGGGTTAAAATGACCGCGCGCTCTAAGCATCAACTGCCGTCTTAACAGTTGCAAAAAACACTTAAGCCGACTGCTAATATGCACTATGATGTCAGGCTTACTGATAACCGAGCGCTCATGATTATGTCTCACGCCATTTCACTGCTTGATGAACCTATCCTTGTCGAAGACAACTTACCGCGCGTGGGCGACGTGCTGCCTTTTTTCCAGCTGGTAAACCATGCGCTGGAAGATATCACCCTCGAATCCTTCCAGGGCAAGCGCAAGATCCTGCATTTCTTCCCTGGTATAGATACCCCTGCCAGCGCGGACAGCGTGCGCAGGTTGGACGCACTGGCTCAAACCCTGCCTAACACTGCCATCCTGAATATTTCCCCTGACCTACCGTTTACCATGTCACGCTTCTCTGAAACGGAACATCTGCTGCATACTATTAATCTGTCCACCCTGCGTGGCCGAGATATGTTCAAGAATTATGGGGTGCTGATCACGTCGAGCAAACTGGCCGGATTACCTGCGCGCGCTCTGATGGTCGCTGACGAGAATGACACCGTATTACATGTGCAATTAGTAGAAGACCTGACCAGTGAGCCAGACTTTGAGGCTGCACTCAAGTCACTGGCAGGCAACTAACTGATCACTGGCGGCCTGATTAACTTATTTTTTATAAGGTTGATTGCCAACCCGCGAAGCGCTACAGTAGCTACTTTTAACACTTAACCCGTTTTGGAGAACACTATGGCAAGCGTAACGCTTAAAGGTAACCCGGTCGCTGTTGGCGGAAAATTTTTAACAGCGGGTGACACAGCGCCTGACTTTCAACTGGCGGATGCCAAACGCACGCTGGTAGGACTGGATGCCTACGCAGGCAAACGTAAAGTGCTCAACATTTTCCCTAGTATTGATACGCCTACATGTGCCACTTCTGTGCGCACCTTCAATAAAGAAGCCAGCAAAGCCAGCAACACCGCTGTGCTGTGTATCTCTGCTGATCTGCCATTTGCGCAAAGCCGTTTTTGCGGTGCTGAAGGCCTGGAAAACGTAGTTACCCTGTCTACCTTCCGTGACACTGCAAAATTTGCCAATGATTACGGTGTATTTATCACTGACAGCAGCCTGGCTGGCTTGACTGCACGTGCCGTAGTTGTGCTGGATGAAAACAACAAAGTCCTGTACAGTGAGCTGGTGGGTGAAATTGCCAACGAGCCTAACTACGAAGCGGCTCTGGCTGTTTTATAAGCACTGAAAAACCCAGACAGGCGGCGGATACATCACGCGAACGCATCGCCTGTTTGAATCAGGTAAAACCCTGATTCAATGAACAAAAAAGCCAGCTTATGCTGGCTTTTTTGTTGTTGCTCGCTATGATAAAAACTAAACGCGCTTAAATAACAGGCTGCCGTTCGTTCCACCAAAACCGAAGTTGTTTTTCAATGCATATTCAATTTTCAGATCACGTGCGGTGTTGGCACAATAATCCAGGTCACATTCAGGATCCTGATTGAAAATATTGATGGTTGGTGGTGACACCTGATGATAGATAGACAATACGGTAAACACCGATTCCAAGCCCCCAGCACCACCTAGCAAGTGGCCAGTCATCGATTTGGTGGAATTCACCACCAGATTGTAGGCATGGTCACCAAAAGTAGCTTTGATGGCATTGGTTTCATTGGCATCACCTAATGGTGTCGAAGTACCGTGTGCGTTCATAAACTGCACCTGGTCAGGGCTCACGCCTGCATTTTTCAATGCATTGACCATGGAACGGCGTGGGCCATCCATATTAGGTGCGGTCATATGATAAGCATCGGCACTCAAACCATAACCTGAAACTTCGGCATAGATGCGTGCGCCGCGGGCTTTGGCATGCTCGTATTCTTCCAGCACCAATACACCAGCGCCTTCACCAATCACGAAGCCGTCACGGTCTTTATCCCAGGGACGACTTGCCGTTTCAGGATCATCATTGCGGCCAGACAAGGCGCGCGCAGAGGCAAAGCCACCTACGCTCAACTCGGTAATCGCCGCTTCAGACCCACCAGCGACCATCACATCGGCATCACCGTACTCAATCATACGCGCAGCTTCACCGATACTGTGGGTGCCGGTCGTACAAGCGGTAACGATCGCGATATTCGGCCCTTTCAGGCCCAACATGATCGACAGGTTGCCGGAAATCATATTGATAATGGTGCCGGGAATAAAGAATGGCGAAATTTTACGTGGGCCACCATCGTCATAATTGTCGTTGGTGGATTCAATCAACCCCAGGCCACCAATCCCTGACCCTATCGTGACACCAATACGTTCAGCATTGGCTTCTGTGACTTCGAGGCCGGAATCCCTGAACGCTTCCAGACCTGCTGCGAGGCCATACTGGATAAACGTATCCATACGCCGCGCATCTTTGGCAGGAATAAAGTCTTCGGCGTTAAAGCCTTTGACTTCACCTGCAATTTGCGAAGCAAACGGGGTGGGATCAAATTTGGTGATACGGCTTATGCCTGATTGACCAGCGATAAGATTGTTCCAGGCGTTCTGGTAGCCAATCCCCACTGGAGACACCACGCCTAAGCCGGTTACTACTACTCTGCGTTTGGTCATAATAGAAATCAGCCCTCTTGCGAGGGCTGATTAAATGAATAAGTCAATGAATTACTTGAGATTAGCGCTGACGTAGTCAATCGCTTGCTGAACTGTTGTAATTTTTTCGGCTTCTTCGTCAGGGATTTCGCAATCGAATTCTTCTTCCAAAGCCATTACCAATTCTACCGTGTCCAGAGAATCTGCACCCAGATCATCCACGAAGGATGAAGTGTTTTTTACGTCAGCTTCGTTTGCACCTAATTGTTCACAAACGATTTTCTTTACGCGTTGTTCGATGTCGGACATCTAAAATACCCCTTATTGATAAGTGTCGTGTTCAGTAAACCGGTATTCTAACAAATCTTGCCCAGAATACCAAAAAACTATTAATAAAATGCCATAGAAAACATAGCTAGCATTTCAATTTATGCGCAATACATGCCGCCATTCACGTGAATGGTCTCGCCTGTAATGTAGGCTGCCGCTGGCGATGCCAGGAAAGCCACCGTGGCTGCAATCTCATATACCTGACCCAGGCGACCGGCCGCAATGCGTTCCAGCATTTTGGCTTTAATGTCTTCCGGGAGTTCAGCCGTCATATCAGTTTCGATAAAACCAGGCGCAACACAGTTAACAGTAATGTTACGGCTACCGACTTCTTGCGCCAATGACTTGGTAAAACCTGTCATGCCGGCCTTGGCCGCCGCATAATTGGTTTGGCCAGCATTGCCCATATGGCCAACCACGCTGGAAATATTGATGATGCGGCCATTGCGCGCTTTCATCATCGGGCGTAAAACCGCCTGGCTCATGCGGAACACGGATTTCAGGTTAGTGCCTAATACAGCATCCCAATCTTCGTCCTTCATGCGCATCAGCAATGTATCTTTGGTAATGCCGGCATTATTCACCAGAATAGTGACATCGCCGTATAGCTCGGCAATCTTCTTGAGTACCGTATCAATCTGCTCAGGCTGCGTCACATCCAGCGCCATGCCGACGCCATTGACGCCGGCCGCTTTCAGTGAGGTCGTGATCGCATCTGCCCCGCTGGCAGAAGTGGCTGTACCCACGACAATGGCACCCTGCTTGCCCAGTTCGAGCGCAATGGCAGCGCCAATCCCGCGACTGGCACCGGTGACCAGCACTACTTGTTGATTTAGCATAATCTCTCCTTTTTCACACCGTACTTTTTTTATTATTGGTTCACAAAAGTCTGTATGGCTTCTTCATTGATCAGCGCCACACAGTTCACTTCCGCCACAATACGCTTAGCCAGGCCAGCCAACACTTTACCCGGCCCGCATTCTGCGCTGATCAGCACCTGTTGGGAAGCTAACAATTGTACTGTTTCAACCCAGCGCACCGGATTATAAAGCTGGCGCACCAAAGCATCCTTGATCTGCGCTGCGCCAGTGTAAGCAGCGACATCCGCATTGTGCAATACGGGCACCACTGGTGTTTGCACTGCTACATTCTGTAAATAATCACTTAATTTTTCTGCAGCGGGCTTCATCAACTCGCAATGCGAAGGCACGCTGACCGGCAATGGCAGTGCACGTTTGGCACCTCTGGCCTTCGCCAGTTCCATGCCGCGCTCCACCGCCGCTTTTTCACCGGCAATCACTACCTGGCCTGGAGAGTTAAAGTTGACTGCTTGCACCACCTGGCCTTGTGCGGCTTCACTGCAAACTGCACGCACAGTGTCGTCATCCAGCCCTAAAATCGCAGCCATCGCCCCCTGCCCTTCAGGCACGGCTTGCTGCATGACTTGCGAGCGGAATTTAACCAATGGCAATGCATCTGCAAAACTCAAAGCACCGGCAGCGACCAGTGCGGTGTACTCACCCAAACTATGGCCTGCCATCGTCACAGGCTGTTTACCGCCCAGGTTTTGATATACGCGCCAGGTAGCAATGCCTGCGGTGAGCATGATAGGCTGAGTATTCTCGGTCAGGTTAATGGCATCGTTCGGCTCAGTGGCCATTTTCCAGAAATCTACTCCCAGCACACTGGAAGCTTCTTCAAAGGTTTGTTTGACAATGGCGTGAGACTCAAGACCTTGCATCATGCCCACAGATTGTGAACCTTGACCAGGAAAGAAAAAAGCAAATGTAGACATAGGCGTTTAAAATCAGTAATTAATAAGTATCAAGCAGGAATTGGGTAGTTGAATGCGCCAGGCGTAAATCACTTATTGAAGTGACTACTTAAAACCTTACCAGCGCAGAACCCCAGGTAAACCCGCCACCAAATGCTTCCATGAGTAGAATGTGCCCGCGCTGAATGCGGCCATCCCGCACTGCCGTATCTAATGCTAAAGGAATTGAAGCCGCGGATGTATTACCGTGGCGATCTACCGTGACAATGACTTTGTCCATAGACATATCCAGCTTTTTGGCGGTGGCTTGCAATATACGGATATTGGCCTGATGCGGCACCAGCCAGTCGATATCGGATTTTTGCATCTGGTTGGCTTCCAGCGTTTCGTCAACGATCTGGTCTAAGGTATTTACGGCGATTTTAAATACCGTATTACCTTCCATCACGACGGTGTCTGGCCCATCCGGGTTACGCGGTACATGCAAATGATTTTCGTAATTGCCATCCGCATGAATATGCGTAGACAGCACACCAGGCTGGTCACTGGTTTGCAGAATGACAGCGCCAGCGCCATCGCCCCACAAAATACAGTTGCTACGGTCGGTGTAATCACAAATGCGGGTGAAAGTATCAGCGCCAATGACCAACACGTTTTTATGCTGCCCAGAGCGCATAAAGTGATTAGCAGTCGCTAAAGCATAGATAAATCCGCTACAGACGGCTTGCACATCAAAGGCCGGACAGCCGGAGATACCCAGTTTGCGCTGCACCATGGTAGCCACGCTAGGGAAAATTTTATCTGGCGTGGTGGTGGCGACGATGATCAGGTCAATATCCTGCGCCTGGATGCCTGCCGCTTCAATGGCATTGAGCGCGGCCTTGGTTGCCAGGTCACTGGTCAGTTCATCGGTGACACGGTGACGTTGCTTGATACCGGTGCGGGAAAATATCCACTCGTCAGTGGTATCGACCAATTTTTCCAAATCAACATTGGTCAATATAGTGGGCGGCAGATAGCTGCCAGTCCCTGCAATACGTGTGTGAATCATGGGTGCGATTATGCCTTAATTGGGTAAAAACGCCTAACAGAACAATGGCTGCAAGCGCATCAGGACTCTTCTGCTGTCGCTAAATGTTCGATCTCGAGTTGCGACTGAATCCGCTTTAAAACGCCGCTTTGTGCCTCTTCCATGGCGACGTGAATCGCATGGTAAAAACCAACGCTATCTGCACCGCCATGGCTTTTTACGACAATGCCGCGCAAGCCAAGAAAGCTGGCGCCATTATAAAGACGCGGGTCGACGCGTTTTTTAAATGCTTTTAATACTGGGAAAGCACCGAGCGCCATCAACTTGGTCAGCCAGTTGCGTTTAAATTCTTGGGTGAGAAACTTACCCATCATGTGAGCCAGGCCTTCAGTGGTTTTAAGCGACACATTGCCGACAAAGCCATCACAGACCACCACATCAGTAGTGCCCTTGAAAATATCGTCGCCTTCAACGTTGCCGTAAAAATTGAGGTGGCTGCCACGTAACAATTCAGCTGCCTGCTTTGCCACTTCATTACCTTTAATATCTTCCGAACCGATATTGAGCAAGCCTATGGTCGGGTTAGGTTTATTGTTGACGCAACTTACGACCATCGCGCCCATGATCGCAAACTGGTACAAATGCTCTGCCGTACAATCAGCGTTAGCACCTAAATCCAGCATAAAAGTGCTGCCATTTTCAGAAGGCAAGGTAGAAGCAATCGCCGGGCGATCAATGCCTGGCAACGTTTTAAGCACGAAACGTGCGGTCGCCATCAGCGCGCCGGTATTGCCTGCACTCACACAAGCCTGCGCTTCACCGGTTTTGACCATATTGATCGCCACCCGCATTGAAGAATCTTTTTTGTTCTTCATCGCGCTTTGCGGCGATTCACTCATCAACACCACTTCGGTCGCATGATGCACGCGCAGGCGCGGGTTAGGTGAAACATGCAGCGCCTTCAGCTCTGCCTCGATGGCATCCTGCAAGCCGACCAGAATAATATTGAGATTAGGATTCTCGTTCAGGATGCGTACTGCCGCAGGCACAGTCACATGCGGACCGTGATCGCCTCCCATGGCATCTATCGCAATGACAACTTCCTGAGATTGCCCGTGTTGACCAGTAGTCATGTTATTTCCCATGTTCACTTAAACACATGTGCTGCTCTGCGCCAAAACGCAGGCATACGCCAGATACACAAACGCCGCGCATTTTGTGCGCGGCGCAGTTTGAAACGTTGTTGCTTTTTGCCAGCGAATTACTCGCCTTTTGCAGGCATCACTTTACGGCCACGGTAGAAACCGTTTGGGCTGACGTGATGACGTAAATGCACTTCACCTGTCGTAGGCTCAATAGCCAAAGGTGGGTTTGTCAAAAAATCGTGGGAACGGTGCATACCACGTTTGGACGGTGTCTTTTTGTTTTGCTGAACTGCCATTTTAAATTACTCCAAAATTAACCGCCGCAATTTAATAAATGGGCAGTTTAAAAACCAGAATTGCTACCTAATCCAGCATTATAAAATATTCCAGAGACAACTGCAAACAAATCCTGCAACTGTCGCTTTTCATTACCTTTTTAACTAAATGCGGGCCTAGACACCTTACTCAACCTACTATTTAACCAGATTTATTTATCCAGCTTTAAATTTTTAAGCGCAGCAAACGGGTTGGGCTTTTCACCCGCCGTCTTCTGCAAAGGCGCACAAGCCTCTTCATGCATGACCGCAATCGGCAAAGCCATCAGCAACTCATCTTCCACCAACGATTCAAAGGTAGATTCAGCGCTGGATTCCAGCCAGTCCACATCCTCATCTTCAAGCAAGGCCTCAGGGGGCTCATCGCAAACAGCAAATTCAAACTGCACATCCAAAGATTGTGGCATGGGTGCAAAACACCGCTGACAAACAAGTGGCAAACTTGCCTGTACCGCCAAACCCAGCATAGGCAATTGCGTGTCGCCAAAATAACGCGGCGGCAAACCCTGCAATTGATAAACCACCGACACTTTAGCCAATGCCTGGGCATCATTGACGCCCAGATCGCTTAGCGCCTCTTCCAGACGCGGCAATGATGCGATTTCCAGCATCCCTTCACTCTTTTTTTGCTGCCTGGCTAACTCCAGATAACGCGCGTTCGACAAAAAACTCTCCTTCTCTTCACATGCTATTTAATATAGCAAACTATGCCGTCATTGACGAATCCTTATATACGCCCACACAGCCCCGGATTACTTGATACTGTATAAGCCGCAGTTTTTTGTTATAATAACGTCGCTTCACGCAGTGCTCTTTTCGAGAGTACAACTATGGTACGGTGAGTATTATCGGCCAGCCTACCCGGCGGTCTGGATGGGACTTAACCGCAACCAAACTAGCCAAAACATTGTTGATACAGGTATTTAAAAGCCTTATGAAACAATGAGCTTAACAAAAACTCTGTCCTTTTTTTCTTGCTTTAAGGGTAATGTGTGTTTAAGAAAATTTTAGTCGCGAATCGCGGTGAAATTGCGGTACGCATTGTGCGCGCATGTTCGGAAATGGGCATTAAATCTGTCGCCATTTATTCCGACGCCGATCGCCATGCCTTGCATGTCAAAAAAGCTGACGAAGCCTACAACATCGGCTCTGACCCGGTTGCGGGTTACCTGAATGCACATAACATTGTGAATATCGCCGTCGCCGCTGGCTGTGACGCGCTACACCCTGGCTATGGGTTTCTCTCTGAAAATCCACAGCTGGCAGAAGTCTGTTCGCGCCGTGGTATCAAATTCATAGGCCCTGAAGCGCATGTGATTCGCCAGATGGGCGACAAGATCCAAGCGCGTAATGCCATGATAGAGGCAGGTATTCCTTGTGTGCCTGGTAGTGATGGCAACCTTGAATCACTGGATGCTGCGATTGTGTTAGCCAAGAAAATCGGTTACCCGATCATGCTGAAAGCCACTAACGGTGGCGGCGGTCGCGGCATACGCCGTTGCGATAGTGAAAAAGATCTACTGAGTAACTATGACCGCGTGATTTCCGAAGCCAGCAAGGCTTTCGGCAAACCAGAAGTGTTCCTTGAAAAGTGTGTGGTGCATCCGCGCCATATTGAAGTACAGATTCTGGCCGACTCGCAAGGCAACGTCATTCACCTGTTTGAGCGCGATTGCTCTATCCAGCGCCGTAACCAGAAACTGATCGAAATTGCGCCTTCACCACAGCTGTCACAGGCACAACGTGATTATATCGGTGGCCTGGGTGTGAAAGCGGCTAAAGCGGTCGGCTACGAGAATGCCGGCACTGTCGAGTTCCTGCTCGATTCAGACAACAATTTCTACTTCATGGAAATGAACACCCGCTTGCAGGTGGAACATACCGTGACTGAAACCATTACCGGTGTCGATATCGTACAACAGCAGATCCGCGTTGCCGCCGGTTTGCCACTGCAATACAAGCAGAGCGAAATCGCTTTCCGTGGCTTTGCCATGGAATACCGTATCAATGCTGAAGACCCGCAAAAAGACTTCCTGCCCAGCTTTGGTAAAATCACCCGCTACTACGCGCCTGGTGGTCCTGGTGTGCGTATGGATGCAGCGATCTATAGTGGCTATGTGATCCCGCCCTATTACGATTCCATGTGTGCCAAACTCACCGTCTGGGCCCTGGATTGGGAAGGCGTGATCGAACGCGGTCGCCGTGCGCTGAACGACATGGTAGTCTATGGCGTCAAAACCACCATCCCTTACTACCAGCAGATCATGCTACACCCGGATTTCCGTGCGGCTAATTTCAACACCAGCTTTGTAGAGCAACACCCGGAGCTGACTGAATATGACGTCGGATTACCGAAAGAACTGATGGCCGCAGCGATTGCAGCCGCAATTGCCGCCCACGAAGGCATTTGATTAACGTATTGCAGATATTATTAAGATCGACAAGATTATGAGCAAAATACACGTCACCGAACTCGTTTTAAGAGATGGCCACCAATCCCTGATCGCAACGCGCATGCGTACCGAAGACATGCTGCCGATCGCCAGCAAGCTGGATGATATTGGTTTCTGGTCTCTTGAAGCCTGGGGCGGCGCCACTTTTGACGCCTGCGTGCGCTTTCTCAAAGAAGACCCATGGGAGCGCCTGAGCAGCCTGCGTAAGGCTCTGCCTAACACACCAATCAATATGCTGCTGCGCGGCCAGAACCTGCTCGGCTATCGTCACTATTCTGATGATGTCGTACACGCTTTTGTGAAACAGGCGGCTGATACCGGCGTTGATGTGTTCCGTATTTTTGATGCGATGAACGACATCCGCAACCTGAAAACAGCGATTGAAGCCGTTAAATCGGTTAAAAAACACGCAATCGGTACTTTATCATTTACCACCAGCCCGGTGCATGACGTGGCTTACTTCGTTAATATGGCCAAAGAGCTGGAAGCACTCGGCTGTGACAGCATAGGCGTAAAAGACATGGCTGGCCTGCTGACACCTACTTTGGCCGGCGAACTGGTCAGGGAACTAAAAGCCGCTGTGAGCTTGCCTATCCATATGCATAGCCACGCTACTTCAGGCCTGGCCAGCATGGTCATGCTGAAAAGCGTTGAAAATGGTGTCGATATTATCGACACCTGTAACTCATCATTCTCCGAAGGTGCAAGCCACCCTACCACTGAGAGCCTGGTCGCTGCCTTGCGCGGGACTGAATACGATACCGGCCTGGACCTGGGTAAACTGCAGGAAATCACCGCCTACTTCAAAGACGTACGCAAGAAATACTGGCAGTTTGAAAGTGAATTCACTGGCGTAGACACCCGCGTACTGGTTAACCAGGTACCTGGCGGCATGATCTCCAACCTGTCTAACCAACTGAAAGAACAAGGCGCGCTCAACCGCATGGATGAAGTGCTGGCCGAAATCCCACGTGTGCGTGAAGATTTGGGCTTTCCTCCATTGGTGACGCCAACCTCACAAATCGTTGGTACACAGGCGGTATTGAACGTACTGACTGGTGGGCGCTACAAATCCATCACTAACGAAGTGAAGAATTACCTGCTAGGTCAATATGGTAAATCACCAGCGCCGGTAAATGCCGAAGTACGTCAAAAAGCGGTTGGCAATGCAGAAGTGATCACCTGTCGCCCTGCTGACCTGTTGCAACCTGAAATGACCAAGTTGCAGGGTGAAGCTGAACGCTTTGCCAATAACGAAAAAGATGTGCTGACCTATGCCATGTTCCCGGATATCGGCCAGACATTCCTGCAAGAACGTAATGCCGGTTCGTTGCAACCTGAACAATTGCTGAGCAAAGAAGCAGTGACACAGCAAACTGCCGCTGCACGCTATGCGCCAAATGAGTTCAATATCACACTGCACGGTGAAACCTACCATATCAAATTGACTGGTAGCGGCCATGCCGGCGAAGAGCGCCGTCCATACTATGTCAAAGTCGATGGCATCTCAGAAGAAGTATTTGTTGAGACACTGAGCGAAATGGAAATCAGTGATGGCAGCGCTTCCAACGGTAGCAAGAAAAAAGCGGCTGCCGTCGCTTCCAGTGGTCGCCCTCGCCCTACCCACCCAGGCTGCGTGACAACGGCCATGCCGGGCACCATCGTCACAGTCAAAGTCAACGTGGGTGATAAAGTCAGCGCTGGTGATGGCGTATTAGTGATCGAAGCCATGAAGATGGAAAACGAAATCCAGGCCAGCAAAGCCGGCACCGTGGTCGCGATCCACGTAGCCAAAGGTGACAGCGTGACACCGGACGAAACCCTGATTGAAATTCAACCGGATTAATCCTGCTTAAGTATTAAATAGCAATGCTAAAATCCCCGAATCGTTATTCGGGGATTTTTTTATCCTAATGTCTGTATCCGCAAAAACACTCATACTTGCCTCTTCCTCACGCTATCGGCGTGAAGTACTGGAAAAGCTGCATCTGCCGTTTGCATGCATATCGCCTGACATCGATGAAACGCCATTGACGAATGAAAACCCGGCACAGACTTCTTTACGGCTAGCTGAAAGCAAAGCACGAAAAGTGGCTGAGACTCAACCGCATGCCTTGATTATCGGTTGTGACCAGGTGGCGACAGTGGATGGCTTGCAGATAGGCAAGCCAGGCAATCACGAAAACGCGGTCAGGCAACTGACCATGCTCAGTGGCAGGGAAGTGATTTTCCATAGCGCGCTGTGTTTGTATGACAGCGCCAGCCAGCAGATGCAATCCACTATCGTGCCCTATTACGTCAAATTCAAAACACTGACGCCGCTACAAATTGAAACCTATTTACGCCTGGAACAGCCTTACGATTGCGCTGGCAGTGCTAAATCAGAAGGCATGGGCATCGCGCTACTGGATTATATGCGCGGTGACGACCCGAATGCCCTCATCGGCCTGCCTGTGATCGCACTGGTCAATATGCTGCAGCAAGTTGGAGTGGATGTCTTATCCCTGCCACGTCAATAGGCTATGATCAGTCATCGCTGCAACCGTCTGTTAACTTTTGAACGGCTGTCGCGTTAACAGAGTCTCAAGCATACAAGCACACACAACAACGAGAGGATATTCATGCGACTCAGCTCCCTGCTGCTTTTATCATTAGGCAGTGTTTCACTCGCTCATGCGGAAACCGCCATCATCAGCCCGCAATCAGATCAAACCGGTGTCGCCGTCACGATTTACAACGAAGACCTGGCCCTTGTGAAAGATAGCCGCAAACTTAAATTAAATAATGGTTTATCCGCACTGTCATTCCGTGATGTCAGCGCACAGATCAAGCCAGAAACCGCCCTGTTGCGCAGCCTGCTGCCCAATACCAGCCTGCAAGTCCTGGAACAGAACTTTGATTTTGACCTGCTCAGCCCGCAAACCCTGCTAGAAAAATTTGTCGGCCAGCAAGTCAGCGTGATTAAAACCAACCCGACTACTGGTGCCGAGACTGAAGAAAGTGCAACCGTACTCTCCGCACAAAACGGCATCGTGCTAAAAATCGGCAATCGCATCGAAACCGGCTTTCCAGGCCGCATCGCCTACCCGAATGTGCCTGGCCAATTGCGCGACCGCCCCACCCTGACCACCCAAGTGCAATACAAGGGTGCTGAACAATCGAATGTGGAATTAAGCTACCTCACCGGCGGCCTGAACTGGAAAGCCGACTACGTCGCTGAACTCAGCAGCAAAGAAGACAGCATAGATCTCTCTGGCTGGGTGACCCTCAACAATACCAGCGGCACCTCATACCCAAATGCCAAGGTGCAATTGGTAGCAGGCGATGTCAATCGCGTCCGTGAAGCTATCCGCCCGAAAACCATGATGATGCGCTCAGAAGCCATGGCCGCAGATGCGCCTATGCCAACCGAACAAGGCCTGCTGGAATATCACTTATATACTTTGCCACGTGCAACCACCATTGCCGAAAACCAGACCAAGCAAGTGGCCCTGCTTTCTGCGCAACATATCCCGGCACGCAAAGAATTAGTGTTAAGCGGCTCCGATTACTATTATCAAGGCCAGTACCGCGACGTCGAGAAAAAACAAAAGGTACAGGTGTATGTCGAGTTTGAAAACAAGGAAAGCAGCAAGCTGGGCATCCCTTTACCCAAAGGCACCATGCGCGTCTACAAAAAAGATAACGATGGCACTGCGCAGTTTGTCGGTGAAGACCATATCGACCACACTGCTAAAAACGATACTGTGCGTTTAAAACTGGGCAATGCCTTTGATGTCACCGCAGACCGCGTACAAACCGACTTTAAAAACCTGAGCAAGAACAACAACCAGGCACAGCTGTATGAAAGTGCCTATGCCATCACCTTGCACAACGCCAAGAAAGAAGCGGTCACAGTCACTGTTAAAGAGCCTATCAACGGCGATTGGAAAATCCTCAATGCATCACAAGCGCACGAGAAAACTTCAGCGCATGAGGCCACCTGGAAGATCAATGTACCCGCCGAGAGTGATGTGATGCTCAAATACAGAGTGCAGGTGAAATACTAAGCATTCATAAGTCATTGCCAGGCAAGCACTTGCCTTGAAGTATCTAAAAAAGCATTCCTTAACCGGAATGCTTTTTTTATGCCCGGCGTGGGATAATTCCATTTTTGAAACTTCCCGACATCGCTATGGCTACCGGTACTTTATATTTCATTCCTGTCCCTCTTGCTGAAGGCACCACGCCGCAACAAGTCTTACCCGCTGAAGTCGTGCAGCGCATGCATAGCCTGAACCATTTTATTGTCGAGAATGAAAAGACTGCCCGCCAGTTCCTGGCCGCTAGTGGACACCCGGTACCCATACGCGAACTGACGTTTGCACTGCTGACTAAAGACACCGCACCAAAAGATCTGCCAGCCCTGTTGCAACCCTTACAAAAAGGCATAGATGTTGGCCTGATGAGCGAAGCCGGCTGCCCGGGCATTGCCGACCCTGGCGCGGCACTGGCGGCCGTGGCACATCAAAAAAATATCCGTGTGACGCCACTGATAGGCCCCAGCAGCTTGTTGCTGGGTTTAATGGCAAGCGGCTTGAATGGTCAACGCTTTACGTTTCTGGGCTATTTGCCCAGCGATAAAGCTGAACGCATCAAAGCGATCAAAGGCATTGAGTTTGATTCCAAGAAACAGCAGGCAACGCAGTTATTTATTGAAACGCCTTACCGTAACCAGCATATGCTGGAAGACCTGGTCGCCAACCTGCAAGCGCAGACACGCCTGTGTGTAGCCTGCAATATCACGGCACAGGATGAACTGATTGTGACTAAAACAGTGGCTGAGTGGAAAAAGTCGACATTGCCGGATGTACATAAAAAACCAACGGTATTCTTACTGCTTGCTTGAGCAGATAAGTGCCTTGCTAGCTGATGCACAGCCATCAGCATTTGGCTGTTAATCGATCAAGCTGAATGCCGCCGTCTTGCCATGCCTATGATACTCAACCCGGCTAGCAATAGGACGTAGTTTTCAGCTTCTGGCACAGCGGAAAGGATAACCTTAGGTGGCAACTGGGGGCCGATCAGCGGGCCTTCCTGCGGCGGAAAAGAGGGAGGAGAGACGCCATCAAACATGATTGATCCGGAAAAATCCATACGATTTTTCGGAATAAAAGTAATCCGTCCACCGCCAATGATATTGAGGATGCCAGAAAAGTCGATTTCATTTGCGTGAAGCGTGGTATCCGATACAAACAGATTTAAATAGCCAGCAATATTGATAAAGCTGTTTGCAACAATGGAGAAAGAAGCATTTTGGGTATTGCCAAAAATATCAATGCCACCGGAAGAAGTGATACTTAAGGAAGAAAGGTCAAATACATCGCCGTCATTGACATATAACGTCTCACGCTGATCCACAATCAAAGACGAACCAGCGGCTGGCATCACCAATGCATGGCTCAGATTGCTCAGTAAAGCCAAGTTAACCAGCAACACTGTTTTTAATATATTCACATTCACTCCCGATATCTTTTTAATTGTTATCAATCAGAAAAATATCAGAAATGTGATGATCAAAAATGACTGTTTGATGAAAGCAGGACCAGCCTGAATCCGGCTGGCCAAGGTCATTATTCAGGTCTATGTAGCCACGGTTTTGTAAGCATTTGCCAGCAGCTCAAAATCTTCGTCTGTTAACTTGATATGGATGGCCTGCATGTTTTCTTCAAAGTGCTGCACCTTGCTAGTGCCCGGAATCGGCAACATCATGGGGCTGCGCTTTAACAACCATGCGATCGCGATCTGATTTGGCGTGGCTTCGTATTTCCTGGCGATTTGACCCAATATATCGACTTTTCCAGCCAGTGCATTCTTGGCTAGCGGGTACCAGGGAATGAAAATGATGTGATTCGCCGTGCAATAATCCAGTTCCTGCTCATATTGCCGGTTAATCAGATTGAACTGGTTTTGCACGGTATCCACAGTGAAGTATTTCTCGGCTTCCTGAATATCCTCTACTTTCACTTCACTCAGGCCTATATGTTTTATCAGGCCTTCTTTCTGGAACTCAGCCACCGCCTGGAATTGCTCATCCCTGGGTACTTTAGAATCTATTCTATGCAATTGCCATAAATCAATTTGCTCTACCTTCAGGCGACGCAAACTCATCAACAGCGATTGACGTAAATACTCTGGCCGCCCCACTGCTGTCCATACATTAGGCCCTTGCCTGGTCAACCCCGCCTTGGTGGCAATCGTCAGCTCGTTGTAGGGGTGCAATGCTTCGCTAATCAACTCTTCACTGACATTGGGCCCATAGCTGTCTGCGGTATCGATAAAGTTAACCCCAAGCTCCGGCAACCGGCGCAGTAATGCCAGGCAATGGGCCGGGTCATCAGGCGGCCCCCATACGCCTGTGCCTGTAATGCGCATAGAGCCGAAACCAATCCGATAAAGTTGGCGATCCCCTAAAGTGATGTGGGTGGGTACATGATTCAGTTCAGACATAGAGGCAACCTTTTCTTAATTGTTATGAAGCAATACCGTAGCGGCGGCCAGGTTTTGAGTTAGCAAATTTTGGCGCCAAAGCACGGCGGGCAGTTTCCCACTGTAGCCAGTCATCATGATCCTGCAAGGGTGGAATCGTGACTAATTCGCCATTGTCCAGGCCAGCCAGCGCCGCATCGACCAAATCCTCCGCGCTCATGGTGGTGGGTGCCTCCTTCACCTTAGCATAACCAGCCACATCCCAGAACTCGGTGGCTGTGCCGCCAGGCAATACCGTTTGAATACGCACGCCTTTATCAGCCAGGTCTTTTTGTAACGAATGTCCAAAACTCAACACATACGCTTTTGAAGCACTGTAAACACCATTGAGCAGCTCAATCGCAATCCCGACAACAGAAGCAATATTAATGATTGTGCCGCTGCCTTTTGCTGTAAAAACAGGTGCAATCGCATAGGTAAGTCGTGTTAAAGCCGTGATATTCAAAGCGATCATGGCTTCCATTTCATCCACATCCGCCTCAAGAATCGAGGCCACCGAACCAACGCCAGCATTGTTTACCAGCATACTGATATCTTTGGATTCTTTCAGGATTTTTTCGAGCGCTGCCAAGGATTTTCTGTCATTCAAATCAGCGCCTATGGTTTTCACCTTAACGCCAGTTTCTTTTACCAGGCGATCTGCCAGCGCGTTAAGCCTTTCAGTATTTCTGGCAACCAAAATGAGGTCGTAGCCTCTTTTTGCCAAACGGTCGGCATAGACCGCGCCGATACCTGTTGATGCGCCCGTGACGACAGCCGTGCCTTTATGTGTAGAAGTCATATTATTTCTCCAGATGAAAATGTGTGTTGGTTGCTATTACGAAACGCATTTTGACCGTGAGCTTAAATATCATCAATGACATATATACAATGTTTTATGCCATTATTGCATTTTGTACTTTATTTCTACTTACATACTGATTTACCATGAATACATGTGTAAATGGCATTTAATCCAAAAATGTCCAATATATAAAAATGGCCTATTTAATGACATATAAAATATTCATGCCACTTTAAAGAAAAGAGGAATGATGCATACCATTGGTCTTTTGGTTTTTCCTAATTTTCAGGCCTTGGGGCTGGCAGTTTCAACGGTATTTGAATACGCCAATCTGATGCATACTGAAAAGATATACCATTTCCGCCTGGTGTCCGAACATGGCGGCCCGGTCATGACTTCACATACTTTTTCGGTGAATACTGAACGCATCACTGATGCACACTACGACACATTAATGGTGGGTGGCGATAACGATTGCAAACTACCCTCTCCCGAGTTACTGCATTACTTACAAGAATCACCAAAACACATTAGAAGAATTGCCGCTATTTGTACTGGCGCATTTATCCTGGCAGAGGCCGGACTGTTGGATGGGAAACGTGCCACCACCCACTGGCTGCATTCAAATACATTTAAAAAAAGCTATCCGAAAGTACAGTTGGATGAAGACAAAATCTTTGTGGTGGATGGCCAGATATGGACTTCAGCCGGTTTAACAGCGGGCATTGACTTGGCATTAGCGATCGTCGAGAAAGATCTCGGCCCAGAATTAGCAAGGCAGATCGCCCGCAAATTAGTCGTCCACCAAAGGCGTGGCGGCGGTCAATCGCAATTCTCAACACTGCTAGAGCTTAATGCAAAATCTGACCGGGTCCAGATAGTGCTGTCTTATGTCAAAGAAAACCTGAAAGCAGATTTATCCGTTGAATCCCTGGCCGAAGTAGCAAGCCTGAGTCCTCGCCAATTCAGCCGTGTGTTTACCGAAGAAACAGGCTTGCCGCCGGCAAAGGCCGTAGAAAGGCTACGCGTGGAGTCTGCAAGATTGATGATGGAAACTGGCCACCATCAGATTGAAATCATTGCCCGTGAAACAGGCTTTGGGGATAGAGAGCGTATGCGGCAGGCATTTCTGAGGGCTTATGGGCAACCACCGCAAGCGATACAGAGGATTTCGGCTGGTAGTGCCAGGCCATCGATGTAATTAAGCAACGAAAATCTGAGAGTTTAGAATTGAACTCTGTGCAGTAGTTTATTGCTAATTAAAAGCGCTACCTTTGTGGAGAAGCAGGATCTGCATCATTTTGCGATATTTGAAGCCAGTGCCCAGACAATAAGCGATTGGCCTCAGAAATGAAATCACGCCTATAACCATCAGAAGTAAATCGGATAGTAAACTCATTATTACTCTTTGCCCAATTTTCCCTAGTTGTACCACCCCAGCCTATTTGCGGATACTTTCCCTTTTCTACCGCCTGAGCTATTGCACGTAAGCAATGCAGCACAATTGGATCTAAAGTATTACATGTGATGCTGTAATGATATTTTTCATGATTTTCTGACAATTAATTTACCTCAGTTTTTGAAATAGCCTTATCTCAGAGCAAGGCGTTCATTCCATGATATCCAATACTTCATTTAGCTTTTTTATTCGCAACCCCGAATGGAATATGCACCATTGGAATATCTCCCGCAGAAGATTGCAAATGGCTACGTTGGTCATCAAAAAACATATGCGGTTTTAGCACTGAGAGGATTCTGGCTTTTTCCATGCCTCCCAGAAAAAATGACTCATCTGCAGAAACGCCCCACTCTTTTAACGTTGTGACGACTCTTTCATGCGATGGTGCGTTTCTGGCGGTGATAATGGCGATTCTGAGTATTTTTTTATAATTAGGATTATCTTGCAGCAGTTTATCTTCCAGCTGTTGCATATAAGAGAGCTTTTTAAACAGGTCAGCCAAAGGCCCAGCTTGGTGCGGGATAGCTTGTTTCTCTACCTCATGCGCTTCAAACTCGCCCAGGTCATTGTTCTTTTTGAATACTGTTTCAGCTTCGTCATCGGCAATCACGCCATCAAAGTCAAACGCTATCCTTAATTCTGTGTCGGCCTCGTCATCGTAGACTTTAGATGGCAGAACCACACCTGCTGGGTAATCCAGATCTATCGCGCTTTGTACGTCTGCCTCATTGGCACTTAAGAATAATGATGTATTGAAGGCCGGAATATATTCGTGCGGGGATCTACCCGTCATAAAACTGGCGCGGGTGATATCCAGCCCGTAATGCTGGATTGATCTGAAAACACGAAGCCCGGTCTCTGGTGAGTTTCGTGATAACAGCACAACCTCTACGGGTAATTCTTCAGGAAATGCTTTATTGATTGCCAGAAATCTGCGTATAAAGGGAAATGCCACGCCTTTCGGAAATGGCACATCAATATGTGTCTCTTGATGCCTACGATATTCTTCTACGCCTTGAGTCTTATAAATTTCGTGCGACTCAGTTAAATCAAACAAAGCGCTTGAGGCAACACTGATCACTAATTTTTTATCGATTGGATAAGCCATAAACTATTATTTTTAATGAGTTTTTACACAGGCCAAGTTTATTGCCCCCGCATAAACATCTTGTCCAGATCATTCAAACTCACCTGAAACCAGGTTGGCCGGCCGTGATTGCACTGCCCGCTTCTTTCAGTGGCTTCCATATCCCTCAACAAAGCATTCATTTCAGTGATGGTGAGTTGTCTGTTGGCCCTGACGGCGGCATGGCAAGCCATGGTGCCTAATACTTCGTTTTGGCGTTCAAGCAATACACGGCTGGCGCCATACTCGTGCAGGTCACGTAATACAGCTCTGGCCAATGACACCACATCTGCATCTTGCAGCATGGTGGGCACGGCACGAATGGCAATAGTGGTTGGCGACAAAGTCGCTAAATCAAAACCAAGCTGCTGCAAAGTGTCGCTGCCATTTAAACTTTGCAGCGTAGCCACTTCTACTTTTTCTGCATAAAAACTCATGGGGATGAGTAGTGGCTGCGTGGCAATCGCTTGTTCGCTTAAGGCATTCTTCAGGCGCTCGTACATGATGCGTTCATGCGCGGCGTGCATATCGACCACCACCATGCCTTGCGTATTCTGGGCGAGGATATAAATGCCGTGCACTTGCCCCAGCGCAAAGCCCAGCGGGTATTGCTGTGGCTGTGGGGCTGATTCTGCAGTTAAAACCGCTTCAGAGAGTGATATCGGGTTTAAGTAATCCTCAGAAGAATAGTTTTCCTGGGGATTGCCCAATGCGCTGATATTGGTCGGTTTTAAGTCGCCGTAGAGTTGCCCGTAAAATTGTTGGGCAATGGCTGCACCATTATTCACATTGGGCTGGTAACTGCCATCGAATACCGAGCGGTTCTGCAATGGCATTTCCACTTGTTGACGCGGCATGGATAAGCCCGGCGTAAATGGGTTAAATGGCGCTTGTACTGGCTGGCTGGCCTGAATCTCGGCAGATGTTTTGCCCAGGGCCTTGTGCAGGCTATGGAAGATAAAGCGATGCACGGCTTGCGATTCACGGAAGCGCACTTCGGTTTTGGCCGGGTGGACGTTGACATCCACCAGGGATGGATCCAGCTCCAGAAAAAGCACGAACGCCGGGTGTTTATCACCGTGCAAGACATCCTGGTAGGCCTGCTTGATGGCGTGCGCAATCAGTTTATCGCGCACAAAACGGCCATTCACAAATACGTATTGCGTATCGCGGCTATGTCGCTGGTAAGTTGGCGATGCGGTCATGCCCCACAGGCGCAAGCCGCTGCTTTCTTCATCCAGCCACACGCTTTGTGAGGCAAACTCGCTGCCTAATACATCGGCGATACGTTGTTGTGGCGTGTTGGCGGCCAGCCGTATAATGGCTTTGCCGTTATGTTGCAGCAAAAAACCAATCTGCGAGCGCGATAAGGCGATGCGGGTAAAGGCATCTTCACAGTGGCCAAACTCGGTATTCTCGGTCTTGAGAAACTTGCGGCGCGCCGGGGTGTTAAAGTACAGGTCATGCACCTCGATGATAGTGCCTTCATCCAGCGCCGCCGGGCTGACTGGCTGGCCCTGCGTGCCTTCGGCACTGATCTGCCAGGCATGGCTGGAAGCCTGCTGGCGACTAGTAAGCACAGTGCGTGAAATAGACGCGATACTTGCCAGCGCTTCGCCACGGAAACCAAGACTACCGACTTGCTCCAGGTCTTCCAGGCTTTGAATCTTGCTGGTGGCATGGCGTGTCAAGGCGAGCTCCAGCTCATCTTTGGCAATGCCGTGGCCGTTATCGGTCACTTTTAATAATTTGGTGCCGCCTTGTATAAGCGCGACTTGAATCTGGGTGCTACCGGCATCGACACTGTTTTCAAGGAGTTCTTTGAGCGCCGAGGCCGGGCGTTCAACCACTTCACCAGCAGCAATCTGGCTGATCAGTTGATCAGGTAATAATTTAATTTGCATCTCGCCATTCTAAAGGAAACTCGCAAATAAATGGCTACACCGGCAAATTTCTGCAGTGCGCACACCTTGCAATTTGATCCGCCTGATCACTTATTTAGAGCTTACCGGCCTGTTTTGCTAGAATGGAGCCCATGCCGCTTTCCGATTTCCAAGCCTATCTAGACCGCTTTGCCCTCGCCCGCCAGCTAAAACGTCAGCACCATTTTTATGTCGGCCCGACCAATTCTGGCAAAACCTATCAGGCACTGGAAACCTTACGCAAAGCCGAGTCTGGCGTTTACCTTGCGCCATTGCGCCTGCTGGCGATGGAAGTACGTGACCGGTTAACGCAGGCGGGTGTGCCATGCAATCTGGTGACGGGTGAAGAGCGTGTCATGGTGCCGGGTGCCAAGCATACGGCTTCGACTATCGAAATGCTGCGGCCGGATATGCAAGTGGATGTCGCGGTCATAGATGAAATCCAAATGCTGATGGACCCGGACCGTGGCAGTGCTTGGACTGCGGCACTTGTTGGCGTGCCGGCCAGGCAGGTATTCATCTGCGGTGCCAATAGCGTGACAGAAAGCTGCACGCGTGTGCTGGACGCACTCAATGAGCCTTACACCCTCACTCATCTGCAACGCATGACGCCTTTGATGATTGAAGACGCCAGCATCTGCGGCGAGCGCTACCATGCCGCCAAACTGCGCAAAGTGTTACAGGCCGGTGATGCGATCATTGCGTTTAGCCGCAAGGATGTGCTGACACTGGCAGCACGTATCCGCCAATGGGGCTTTAACGTTGCCACCATTTATGGCGCACTCTCGCCCGAGGTGCGCCGTGGCGAATCCGCACGCTTTGCCAATGGCGAGGCGCAAATCCTGATTGCCACCGATGCGATAGGCATGGGGCTCAACCTGCCCATTCGACGCGTGATTTTCGCCAATATCCATAAATTTGATGGCGTGGCACCGCGCCCGCTCAATGCCACTGAAATGCGGCAAATCGCCGGGCGTGCCGGACGCCATGGCTTGTATGAAACCGGCTATGTCACCGTGCTGGAAGATGATGAGCAATGGCATTTGCATGAAATGCTTGCTTGCGATGACACCGTGGCACCATTCGCCCTGCCGATGGCGGTGAGTGGTGGCGATATAGAAGTACTGAGCCAGCGCATACCCACCTGGCGGCTGGCGGAGTGTGTGGAGTATTTGCATACACAATATCAGCGCCAATCTGGCGTGCAGGCCATGCAATGGCAAATCACCTCTTTGCAGCACCAGCAGGCACTGCTGATTGATGAAACCGCTCCACAAATGGCCATGCGCGATAAATATCGCTTGCTGTGTGCACCACTGGCGATACAAGTGCCGATTGCGCGGGATTATTTTGTGCAATGCATACAAGCCATCTATCAGCATCAGCTACGCCCTTTGCCCATGCTCCCGGAATGGCTGAAAGGCCAGCAGGCGCAATATTTGGAGCAGGCAGAACTGATTTGCCAGCATTTGAGTTTATATAGCTGGCTAGGTTATCAGTATCCAAAGATCTTCCCGGATCGGGAGTTGGTAGATGTTGCAAGGAAAACGTTGAATGCGTTTATTAGTCGGGCGCTGAGGGTGCAGGCGGGGTATGGGAAGACGCAGCGAGAGACGGAGTTGATGCAACAGCGTTAACTAAGCCATTCAAATTCACCGTAAATTTAAATAAGATTAATTGTTATATTGGCAGGTTGTTTTTCGCCTCTAGGCGAGTTACTTTTCTTTGTTTGCCCAAAGAAAATGTAACCAAAAGAAATGCACCCTTGCTTCCGCTTGTTCCCTGCGTTGCTCGCCAAAATAAGCGGTCACGAAACTCATCCTAGCGGCTTGCACACTACGCAGGCCACCGCGGGATCCGGACAGTCGCTCCCTTCCTCCTTATTTTGACTGCGCTACTCGGCGCGTCAGATAGGGGCCCGCTTTAAACCCACCACGATGAAATGTTGGTTAAGAGCATCGCATTCAGGGCGCTAAGGGACTTTTTACCCCCCCAAAGCAAATGACCAACAAACTATTTTGTTGGTCATTTTGTCCGTTCTCTTTGTTTTAGTTCAGTGTGTCGGCGGGATGCAATGTGCTGGAATTCAGTATTAAGTAACCGCGTGGTGCTTTTCACGGGCCCCTATCTGACGCGCCGAGTAGCGCAGTCAGCGTGGGAGTCTTCGGCCAGCGCCTGTTTGAGCTCCGCGGTGGCTTGCGTCTTTTGCAAGCCGCTAGGGCGAGTTCCGCTGGACGCCCACGTTGATGAGCAACGCAGGAAATAAGCGGAAGCTAGGGTGCCTTTTCTTTTGGTGACTTATTCTTTGGGCAGGCAAAGAAAAGTCACTCGCCTAGGGGCGAAAAAGAATGGCGAAATAGAGCACCAAACCATCCAAAGAAATACCTATTAGGACTTTCAGTAAGTGGAATGCTTGTTTTCTACTGTAGCCAAGCTATGCATGAACCTTGCCTGGATTCTCCCTTGCAGGGCGCACTGGCTTCTGCATAAGCCAGTCGTTTCGCAGGCAAAGAGCATGCTCTTTGAAACCCCTGCCACACCCTCCGCCAGAATGACGACTGATTGCCGGGAGATCATCTGCTCACAAGTAAGGAAATCGTCTTATAAGCGCACAGAATACGTTACAAAGCCCCTTCCACTCCAGGCTAATAGCGCTTTCAAAAAATATCGCGTTAAAACTAACGCTTATTTCTTAGAAAAAGAAGGGTTCGTCGCCACATACGACTTCACCCCCGACAAGATCGCATTCACCAATTTATCCTGGTAGCCATCATCATTCAACCTGGCCTCTTCATCAGGATTACTGATAAACGCTGTCTCCACCAAAATAGAAGGAATATCCGGGGATTTCAACACCGCAAACGCTGCCTGTTCCACATACTTGGAATGCAAGGTATTAATCTTTGCGATTCTGCCAAGCACACCTTTACCCAGGCGGATACTGTCATGAATCGTTGCGGTTTGCGATAGGTCCAGCAAGGTTCTTGCCAAATCCATATCCTTAGTATCAATCGCCACGCCGCCGATCAAATCCACCGCGTTTTCTTTCTTCGCCAGGTAACGCGCACCGGCGCTGGTGGCGCCGCGCTCGGATAAGGCAAACACTGAGGAGCCGCGTGCGGTGCTATTGATAAACGAATCCGCGTGAATCGAAATAAACAGGTCGGCTTTAGCCGCACGCGCTTTCTTGACGCGATCGCCCAATGGCACAAAGTAATCGCCATCACGGATGAGGATCGCCTGCATATTATCTTCCGCATCGATCTGCTGCTTGAGTTTGCGGGCGATGGCCAGGGTGATATTCTTTTCGTGGCTGCCTTTGGAGCCTCTGGCGCCCGGGTCTTCGCCACCGTGGCCGGCATCTACCGCGATAGTGATGATTTTCTGGCCTGGCCTGGCTTGTTTCGCTGGTTTTTCAGCAGGTTTTTCTACCGGCGGTTTTTCCGATGGCTTTTCTGCGGGCGGATTGACGATTGCAGGCTCTGCCACTGGCTCGCTGGCATTGGCTGGTTTTTCATCCCCACTGGCGGACTCTAATTCTTGCAGTTTTTTTGTATGGGCCAGGGCCGGTGAACCGAGTGGAGGTTCAGAAGTGGCTGTCGCCGGGGCGATACTGATCGCCAGCCGTTGCTGCGAGTTACCGGCATTCATATCAGTCACCAAAGGCTTGATATCCGATTTGATATCAAATACCAGGCGCGTGGTGGTTTCGGTAAACGGTGCAATACGGATTTTGGAAAGGTAAGGATGCTGGGGATCCAGTTGTGGCGGCAGCGCTTTCAAAGTCGGGCTAATGGCGACGGTATCCATATCGATGACCACGCGGAAAGGGTTATCCAGCGTGAATATCCGGTATTTGATCTGCTGGTCCAGCAATAACTCCAAATGCACCTGGCTGCCCTGTTGTTGCAAGTTCGCCAGGATCACTTCAGCGGCTTGTGCACATGTGCTGATTGCCAAAAGCATGATTGTCAGCACCCAGGTTTTACAATGCTGCATGCTAATCACTGGCATAGCCCTTCCAATGAGAGTGGTTGCTGGCTGGTGATATGCAGGACGCGGCCATGTGGCAAAATATCAAATCGAATCTCAATATCGGCAGTCGGTAATAAAGTACCGGCATTTTCCGGCCACTCGACCATACAAATGCTGGTGGCGTTGAAGTAATCCCTGAATCCGGCGGCTTCCCACTCTTCAGGGTCTTGAAAACGGTATAAATCAAAATGGTAACATGAAGCGATAGCCAGACCGTAAGGTTCTACTATGGTGTAAGTGGGACTTTTGACTTTGCCTTGATGCCCCAACGCATGCAGGATACCGCGCACCAGCGTCGTTTTACCGGCGCCGAGGTCGCCATGCAGGTAAATCACCTGCCCAGGCTGCAATTGCTTGGCCAGCACGCCTGCGGCATGCGTAGTGGCTGCTTCGTCTTTTAAAATCTGTGTAGAATACGTTTCTGTCATGTCACACCCTATACATCCCGCTCCCATTCACCTGCCTGATCATCATGCTGCCGAGAAAATGGCGGCCACGATCAAGGACTGGGCGCGCGAATTGGGCTTTGGCAATATCGGTGTTACGGATACCGACCTGTCCGCCGCAGAGCCAGGTTTTATGCGCTGGCTGGAAAAAAAATACCATGGCGACATGGATTATATGGCAAAACACGGTTCCAAGCGCAGCCGACCGGCAGAATTGGTGCCCGGCACCTTGCGTGTGATCTCGGTCAGCCTGGATTACATGCCAGACGATGCGCAGGATGGCTGGAAAATTCTTGAAGACCCGAACAAAGCCTATGTCGCTCGCTACGCCATGGGGCGTGATTACCACAAAGTGATGCGGCAAAAACTGCAACAACTCTGCACACGCATCAGCGAAACATTTGGCAGCTTTGAATATCGGGTATTTGCCGATAGTGCGCCGGTGCTCGAAGTCGCGCTGGCAACCAAAGCGGGCGTGGGCTGGCGCGGCAAACATACGTTGCTGCTTAACCGGCAACAGGGTTCGTGGTTTTTTCTCGGCGAGATTTACACCAACCTGCCTTTGCCGATTGACGCGCCCACCAGCTCACATTGCGGCAGCTGCAGCGCGTGTATTGCTATCTGCCCTACTCAGGCCATTGTGGCGCCTTATGAGCTCGACGCACGTCGCTGCATCTCGTACTTGACCATTGAACACAAAGGCAGCATCCCGCTCGAACTGCGTCCACTGATAGGCAATCGCGTCTATGGTTGCGATGATTGCCAGCTGATCTGCCCATGGAACAAATTTTCTGTCTCCAGTGAAGAAAGTGATTTTGCAGTGCGGAATGGCTTGGACAGCACAGATTTAGTGACCTGCTTTGCCTGGACTGAAGCGGAATTTCAGCAACGCATGGCGGGCAGCGCGATTTACCGCATTGGCTATGCGCAATGGCTGCGCAATGTAGCGGTTGGGTTAGGCAATGCCCCCACCTCACCCGCAGTGATCAACGCGCTACAATCACGGCAAAATGATACAAGTGACATGGTGAGAGAACATGTGCGCTGGGCATTAGAACGTCATATTTAAGTTTAATTTAAACAATCACTTATTTAATTTATTTAAAGTAATAATTTAAATTAAAAATAAAAAAAAGCCGCTTTATTATTTTTTTGCACGACAAGCCCCTCATGACTTTTTAGACGTTTTTAATTGGTTTTTTAAACCTTTTGAAAGCAATCCAATTTATCACAAAAGCTTGGCCAGTCAGCCTTGTGCCAGTCACCTAAGCCACGTGATCAGCGAGTAAGGCTGCGCCTAGTATGCCAGCATTATCTCCGGAAGATGACAGATGTATTTTCACTTTGTCACGCAACACAGGTATCAAATCTGTCTGCAACCTGTTTGTAAATGATTCCTGCATCAGCGGCCACGACGAAACGACTCCGCCCCCGATCACGACATGTTCAACATCCACAATATTCAGCGTCAAAGCGATCGCTTGCGCTAGCTTTTCACCTGCCAGCTGAAACACTCCCCTTGCTTGCGTATCGCCTTGTGTCGCCAGCGCTGCCACGTCAAAAGACGTTAATTGTTTACCGGTCAATCTGGCGTAGCTTTTGCCGATGGCCGTGGCAGAAGCATACTGCTCTACACATCCATAATTGCCGCAGCCGCATTCTGGCCCGCCGGGTTCGACAATCAGATGTCCTAATTCCAAGGCATAACCATGCGCGCCCGCCCATACTTGACCGCCGGTGACTAATCCGCCACCTATTCCGGTACCAAGACCGGCATACAGCAAACCACCAGCAGGCCTGCCAAGCAAGCAATATTCGCCATAAGCCGCAGCATTGCCGTCATTTGCGACGAGTACCTGACGCTTCAGGATTTGGGATAAGTTTTTACCCAGGTTGACATCACGTAGCCCGGGGAAATTCGGTGATTGCGCTAACACGCCAGTATGCGGGTTAATAAACCCGGGGAAACCAATGCCAATTGCCTGTATATCCGGATATTTTTCCAGCAAGGGTTGAATAGCCTCCGCCGTCACTTGCAGTATTTTCTGCCAGGCTTGCTCCGGCGCATCTTGCTTGCAAATGGCTGAATAATTTGCCTGAAAGCGGGTTTCTTCAAGCAATGTCAGTCCTGAAAACACACCTAATCTTAAATTAGTGCCGCCTACATCCAGCCCCAGGCGCAAAACTGTGGGGGTTTCAGCCATCAGCGCGACCACTTTCTTTCACCAGTTGTTTAAAGGTGGCGATTTTTTCATCAGTCAGTTGTTCCCAGTGCATGCGCCAGGCCCAGTTATTAATGCTGGTGCCGGGCGTGTTCATGCGCGCACTACCATCCAGGCCCAAGATATCCTGCATGGGCACGACAGCCAGGAAAGCAATACTGTGCAAGGCCAGCCGCATCAAGGCGAGTGGCATGTCAGGTACTTCCTGCTGCAGGTAATCCTGCAGATGCGCCCGAGCACCCTCTTCTGCCTCCTGGTACCAGCCCAGCGTTGTATCGTTATCGTGGGTGCCGGTATACATCACGCTGTTTTCGTCGATGTTTTCCGGCAGATAAGGATTATCGTAGCCGCTGCCAAAGGCGAATTGCAGGATCTTCATGCCTGGCAGGTGAAACGCATGCCGCAAAGCATCCACATCTTCAGTGATGATCCCCAGATCTTCAGCCACCAGGCTGAGTTGGGGGAAAGTTTGTATGATGGTTTGCAATAGCGCATGCCCCGGGGCGGGTTGCCAGTAGCCATTAATGGCTGTCGGCTCGCTGGCGGGGATCTCCCATGCTGCCTGCAATCCACGGAAGTGATCTACACGCACAATATCAAACAGTTTGGATTGTGTCTGGATACGGCCCAGCCACCAGGAAAACCCATCTGCCTGCATGAGGTCCCAGTTGTAATGCGGATTACCCCAGCGCTGACCGGTGATAGAAAAGTAATCAGGAGGCACGCCGGCCACTACGGTCATACTGGATTCGGCATCCAGCTTGAACCATTGCGGGTGTGCCCAGACATCAGCGCTGTCATAAGCGACAAAAATAGGGATATCGCCGAACAGTTTAATGCCGTGCTCATTGGCGTATATTTTGAGCTGCGCCCACTGCTGGAAAAAGATGTATTGCGTGAATTTAATCAGCGTCAGTTTTTCCTGGTGCGCTTCTGTAAATGCCTGCAGTGCCTGTAAATCGTGTCTACGATATGCCTCAGGCCACTCATTCCAACTTTTGTAGCCGTGCTGTTCCCGCAGGCTCATAAACAAGGCGAAATCTTCCAGCCAGTATTGCTGCGCCTGGCAAAAACGAGCGAAGCCTGACCAACTCAGACCATGACCATCCACTTTGGAAATAGCACCATTGGACTGCACACGCAGTATGACTTTTGCGAATAATTCTGGCTGCGACAGATTCACCTCATCCGGCAGGCACCAGCCTTCATTCAATAACTGTTTTACGCTGATCATACCCGTGTGCCCGGCATGCGCCGACACGCTTTGGTAGGGAGACTGGTCTTCATGCGGCAAACTGACTGGTAGGGTTTGCCAGATGGTCACGCCCATATCCACCAGGTGATTCACAAAACGATAAGCATCCGGACCAACGTTACCTTCCGGTAACGAGGTGATATGCATCAATACACCAACTTGTCTGGCTTGCGTCATATTGTTCTTATTGAATAATGGTGGAAATGATGGGGAAGTTATCGAGATATCTAATCAGGTCACTTTCAATGACCGATCAAGAGGTTCCTCGACGCATGGTGCCTGCATTTTCAGAATTGCCGCCGCCATGGCTGATAGACTGAGACAAGTTGTCAGGCGGAACCAAACCCAACAAATGGTAGAGATTGCTCAGGTTGCGGCGGTAGAGTTTGTCAAAACTGGTGACACTTTGGGCATTGTTATAATCGCCAAACCACCAGAACCAGTCTGAGCTTTCGCAGACAGATAGTTGCTGCTGGCATTTTTCTCTGGCTGACACTGAAAGCTTGTGCACATGCTGATCATACTGGCGCTTGGCTTCACACAACAGGTCCCAGGCGCGGTTTTTGGCAGGCTCACCTATCCAGGTACTAAAGGTGCCATGCACCCAGCTACCGGCACAAATATCTTCCAGGAGCTTGGGCTGTGGTAACACTTGCGACTCCTGCAAAGAAAGAATATCGCTAAAAGTTGTCATCTGGATCAGCGGGTGACTTGCCAGGGCCTGGTATAGCTCGTGCAAGAAGTAATAGCCGTTGTAAGGATAGTATTCCCAGGCATTTTCACCATCCAGAATCACGCTGACAACCGGTGTTATATCTTCATCACTATTGGCATGAATCGCTTCCAGTGATTGCACAAAGTCATGCACCGCTTCGCTGGCGTATTGCTTGGAATATTCAAAACCAATCTTGTCTGATAGTTGGTCATCGCGGAAAAAGCAGACGATATCCTGCTGGCCATTAGTCACACGGTAAGGCTGGTACAAATAGTCTTTAGACTGCTCGTGTTCCAATCCCAATGCTTTCAGGCTATTGGCCAGTACGCCCTGCCCGGTGGCTGCCCAGGCGACATCTTGCTCTGCCAATAAAGATAAGGCAGCATGCGAGACCGCACCTTCGGCTGGCCACATGCCTATGGATTTTTGCCCAAATACTTTCTCATGAAAAACCTTGGCGGCTTCGACATGAGTGATTGCACGCGCATGACCATCCGGGTAACTGGGCGATTTAGGCAGTGGCGCATCCGGCATTGCGTCTCGCGTGCTGTTGAGATCAATCAGCAATGGCAGGATAGGATGATAGTAAGGTGTGGTGGTAAGTTCGATCTGGCCTTTAGCCACTAACGCCTTATAGCGCGGCAAAATGCCCTGCAGTGTTTCACTCAGTACATCCACAAGCGCTACCCGGTCCTCCAGGGTAAACAGCAGGCCTTTTTTCATCAGGCGCTGGATGACCTTGCTTTTGCGGCGTAAGCCTTCACCAGTCCAGGCCAGGTGATACCAGACCAGCAAGTCAGCCTTGAATTGTGCGGACAGGTAGTGAAACTGTCCGGACTTCATGATAGGCTCGACCAGCTCGTAGAGGTGCAACAAACGCTGGTAATGGGGAAACGGGCTCAGCATTTTTTCGTGGTGCGCCTTGAAGCAGCTATCCACAATCAGCTGGCAATCTGCATCCGTAATATGATCAAGATCAGGGCTGGCCAGCAAGCGCAACAAGGGGTCACGCCATTGGCCAATACGCGATTGCTCGGCGTAATCCTGTAACTGTTCCACCAGGATAGGCACAAAATTGAAAGTGACTCTGGCCTTGGGATTCTGCTCGAGATGATAGGCCATATCGCTGTAATCTTTCAGCGCATGCAAATATGTCCAAGGCAACACATATTCACCACTGACCTGATCCCGGTAATCGGGTTGATGCATGTGCCAATACAGATTTAACAGTAGTTTTTTATCGGACATACATATACCTCTTTCACATTCGACCTACTTTATTTTTTACGAAAGCCCTGGTCAAGCCCCACTTCGTCACCATTCGCTATTGCTTATGAAAAATGCTTAATTAATGATGCCGGGCAACATTTTTAAGTCAAGAATGGTTTGAAGCTGCACTTAATGCAAAACTTCCTTCACTATTTCACACGATACAAATCCTGACCCAACATGTCTGGCGTGACTAGCACAATGCCCTTCTCAGACACGTAAAAGCGCTTGCTGTCGCGAGCCAGGTCAATGCCGATCTGCATGCCGGCCGGTATATCGCATCCGCGGTCAATCACCACATTTTTCAGAGTGACGCCTTCGTTGATCTTTACCTTGGGCAAAATGACTGCGCCATCCAGGTCACAATAATCCGCCACATGCACACCTGAGAATAAAACCGAGTTAGACACGCTGGAACCACTGATCAGGCAACCGCCTGAAACCAGCGAGTCAGTCGCTTTGCCAGTACGCCCTTCATCTTTAAAGACAAATTTAGCCGGTGGCAATTGCTCCTGGTAAGTCCATATAGGCCACTCGCTGTCATACAAGTTCAATTCAGGAATGACTTTTGTCAGCTCCATATTGGCTTCCCAATAGGCATCAATCGTTCCGACATCACGCCAGTAATAACTGTTCCCGAGGGCGCCCACGCAGCTATCAGTAAAGCGATGTGCGTGTACCCGGTATTTATTAATGATGTAAGGGATAATATCCTGGCCGAAATCATGGTTGGAATGACGGTCATAAGCATCGCGGATCAGTTGCTCATATAAAAATTTAGCGTTGAAGATGTAGATACCCATACTCGCAAATGCCTGGGTCGGGTCATCTGCCGTCGGCTTGGGGTTCGCTGGTTTCTCGTCAAAGGCGACCACACGGTCACTGCTGTCGACTTCCAGCACACCAAAGCCCTTGGCATCTTCGAGCGGCACATTAATGCACGCAATCGTCATATCCGCATTGCTGCGTGCATGCGTGGCCAGCATTTTGCCGTAGTCCATTTTATAAATATGGTCACCAGCCAGTATCAGGATATATTCACCGCCGTTTTCGCGTAGCAGATCGATATTTTGGTAAACCGCGTCTGCCGTCCCCTTGTACCACTCTTCACCCAGGCGCTGCTGGGCGGGAATAATATTCACATATTCGTTGAATTCACCACGCAAAAACCCCCAGCCGCGCTGCACGTGTTGAATAAGACTTTGCGCCTTGTATTGGGTGGCGACGTTAATACGACGGATACCGGAATTAATACAATTGGAAAGCGGGAAATCGATAATGCGGAATTTACCACCGAACTGCACAGCCGGTTTGGCGCGCCAGTCCGTCAGGTTTTTCAATCGGCTACCGCGGCCACCTGCCAGGATGATGGCAACGGTATTTTTTGTAAGAGTACTGATAAACCGGTCAGAATGGCGTTCTTGTCGCCGGTTGTATCTTCTGCGTTCAACAAATTCTACTTGTGACATGATGCCTTCCCTTTTTCCTGATCCTGAAAATCAGCCTGCAGTCATGTCTAGCGATGAATTGTTAAGGCAACATAACGCATGTTAACCACAGGTCCGACATCCACAGTCTGCATGATAATTCAGGCAATGACAACGATATTTCCGCCGTAAACGGCGTAAAACCTCACTTTTTTTGTTAGGATGAGGGTTAGTCAAACGGACCTTGCCAGCATGACAGTCAAACTAGCCTCACCGAATCACGCGTATTCCCAGCACTTGCAACGCATACTTGATGCGACTCACCACGATCCTTTCCAGTTCCTGGGCGTACACCAGAATGAAGCTGACGGGTCATGGCTGGTGCGTGTGTTTCAGCCCAATGCCGAAAAACTCTGGGTTTATATCGATGCTGCCTGGCAAGCGATGGTGTTGGTCGATAGCCACGGTTTATTTGAATTCGCAACCAAGACAGCCTTGCCAACCCCTGTGCCACTACGCATACAACCACACGGGCAGACTGCATTTTACGAAACCAGCGATACCTATAGTTTTCCCAGCACCGTTTCCCAGGAAGAACTCTTCCTGTTTGGCGAAGGCAAACTGCTGGAGGCCTACAATACGCTAGGTGCTGTCCCCATGACGGTGCAAGGCGTAGCAGGTGTCAGATTCGCAGTGTGGGCACCGAGCGCCGAGCGCGTTAGTGTGGTAGGCAGTTTTAACCAGTGGGATGGTCGCGTCAATGCCATGCGTGTACTGGGTGATAGCGGTGTATGGGAGCTGTTTATCCCGCACCTGACTGAGCACGACTTATACAAATTCGAGATCCGCAACCGTGAGCACGGTTTCGTCGTCATTAAAGCCGATCCATATGGCAAGGCTTTCGAGCCCAGACCTGGCTCAGCCAACCGTATCTGCCAAAGCCGATACGAATGGCAGGACCAAAACTGGCTACAACAGCGCCAGAAACATGACTGGTTACATACACCATTCAACTGTTATGAAGTACACCTAGGCAGCTGGCAACGTGATGAAAATGGCCACTTCCTCAGCTATCGCGCCCTGGCAGATGCGCTTATCCCGCATTTAACCAACATGGGCTATACCCATATTGAATTGTTGCCGATCGCCGAGCATCCGTTGAATGAATCCTGGGGATACCAGGTCACCGGTTACTTTGCGCCTACACAACGCCATGGCAGCCCGGACGACCTGAAATATTTTATCGACCAGTGCCATGCCGCCAATATCGGCGTGATCCTAGACTGGGTGCCAGGACATTTCCCTAAAGATGACTGGGCGCTGGCACGCTTTGATGGCACCGCCCTGTATGAACACGCAGACCCCAGGCTGGGTGAACATACAGACTGGGGCACCTATATCTTCAATTACGGGCGCAATGAAGTACGCAACTTCCTGTTGAGTAATGCCTATTACTGGATCAAAGAATTCCATATTGATGGCTTGCGGGTCGATGCCGTGGCTTCCATGCTTTACCTGGATTATTCACGCAAGGAAGGTGAATGGCTGCCGAACGCGTATGGCGGACGTGAAAACCTGGAAGTGATCGAGTTTCTCAAGCAATTGAATATGATGGTCGGTGAACGCTTCCCAGGCGCGCTGGTCATCGCTGAAGAGTCCACTTCCTGGCCCGCAGTTTCGCGCCCGGTCTACGCTGGCGGCCTGGGTTTCAATATGAAATGGAACATGGGCTGGATGAATGATGTCCTTACCTACATGCAGCTCGATCCTATTTTTCGCCAGCATCATCATAACCGCCTGACATTTGGCCAGATGTATGCCTATTCAGAAAATTTCGTCCTGCCTTTCTCTCATGATGAAGTAGTGCATGGTAAAAAATCGCTGCTCGGCAAAATGCCTGGTGACAGCTGGCAGAAATTTGCCAATCTGCGCCTGGTATTGACCTTGCAGATGACGATCCCCGGCAAGAAACTGAATTTCATGGGCAACGAATTTGGCCAGTGGCGAGAATGGAATGTCAACCAAAGCCTGGACTGGCACTTACTGGAAGACAGCTATCCAGAACATGCCATGCACAGAGGCGTGCAATCGCTGGTCCGTGACTTGAATGCACTTTACAGGCAACGCCCGGCCCTGCATGCGCATGACTTTGATCAGCAAGGCTTTCAATGGATAGATTGCCAGGATGCTGGTCAATCGCTTCTGAGTTATATTAGGCGCGGCAATGACCATAGTTTTGTTATAATAGTACTGAATTTCACACCGGTACCACGCCACCAATATCGCCTGGGCGTGCCACAAGCTGGCGTCTACAAAGAAGTATTTAACAGTGATGCAACCTGTTATGGCGGTAGTAACGTAGGGAATGGTGATGGCTGTCACAGCGACCCCGTTCCGTGGATGGATCATCCTGACTCTATCAGTATAAACTTACCACCACTGGCAGGTGTCATACTTCAGTTACAATAACTGGATACACTGTAGTAAAGACATAGGAGCCTGCAAAAAAAGCAATAGAAATTGCGGTTTGCAGGCCCGATAAAACGCATTGACTTAACAATTTATTGACTTGAAAACTAAAGCAACAACATAACATGGCTAAATTAACGACGCACCCCAGCTGGCACGCGCTGAACCAGCATCAAAGTGATATCCGCAATGTTCAAATGCGTGATTTGTTTAAACAAGACGCAAAACGATTTGAAGAATTCAGTTTAAATGTAGATGACATTCTGCTGGACTATTCCAAGCACCGTATCACCAAAGAAACCTTATCCCTGCTTTTCCAGCTGGCACGTGACTCTAAAATAGAGACGTGGCGTGACCGCATGTTTTCCGGGGAAAAAATCAATATCACCGAAAACCGTGCCGTCCTGCATACCGCCCTGCGCAATCGCAGCAACACGCCGGTAGAAGTCGATGGCAAGAATGTGATGCCAGAGGTGAATGCCGTGCTGGCACATATGCGTACATTCACTGAACAGGTACGCAATGGCGAATGGACCGGCTACACCGGCAAACGCATTACCGATATCGTGAATATCGGTATTGGCGGTTCCGACCTTGGTCCGGTCATGGCTTGCGATGCACTCAAACCTTATGCCAGCCCCGATTTAAAAGCACATTTTGTCTCCAACATTGATGGCGCACACCTGGTGCGCGCGCTGGAACAATGCAATCCTGAAACCACGCTGTTCATCGTCGCTTCCAAAACCTTCACCACGCAGGAAACCATGACCAATGCGCTTTCTGCCCGCCGCTGGTTCCTGGATACGGCTAAAGATGAACACCACGTTGCCAAACATTTCGTCGCTTTATCGACCAATGCTAAAGCCGTGGAAGCCTTCGGTATTAACACTGACAACATGTTTGCTTTCTGGGACTGGGTAGGCGGACGCTACTCCCTGTGGTCTGCCATTGGCTTATCGATTGCATTGTATGTAGGCATGGACAACTTTGAACAGTTGCTGGCCGGTGGTCACGCCATGGATCAGCACTTCAAGGATGCGCCTCTTGAGCAAAACATGCCGGTGATCATGGCATTGCTGGGTATCTGGTATAACAACTTCTTCCATGTTGATACGCATGCGATTCTGCCTTACGACCAGGGCATGTCACGTTTTGCGGCTTACCTGCAACAGGCAGATATGGAAAGCAACGGTAAATTTATCTGCCGTGATGGCAGCCGTGTCAGCTATAAAACCGGCCCGGTCATCTGGGGCGAAGCTGGCACCAATGGCCAGCATGCGTTTTACCAGTTGATCCACCAGGGCACGCAAATGGTACCGGCTGACTTCCTGATGCCAGTGAAAAGCCATTACAAAGTCGGCAGCCCGGATGACCAGCACCACAAAATCTTGCTGGCCAACTTCCTGGCGCAAACCCAGGCATTGATGCTGGGCAAGACCCGTGAAGAAGCACGTGCTGAGCTGGCGCAACAGAACATCAGCGGTAAAGCGCTGGAAGACCTGTTACCGCACAAAGTATTTGAAGGTAACCGCCCGACCACTTCCATCATGTTTGAGCAGTTGACGCCCTTCACACTGGGTAAGCTGATTGCCTTGTATGAACACAAGATTTTTGTGCAAGGCATTATCTGGGACATCAACAGCTATGACCAATGGGGCGTGGAATACGGCAAACAAATCGCCAGCCAGATTCTGCCACTCTTGACCAATAACGATGCCGTGACCAGCTTTGATAGCTCAACCAATGGTTTAATCAACTACTCGAAGAAAAATTCGTAATAGTCTGATTTAAAAATAAAAAAGGCCTTTTAAAAGGCCTTTTTTATTGCTGAAAATCTTATTCAACCAACTGATTCTTGATCGCATAATGCGTAATATCTGCATTGTGCTTTAAATTCATTTTCTCAAGCAAGCGCGTCCGGTACATACTCACCGTCTTCACCGACAAGGCCAGTTTGTCAGCGATCTCACTCACCGACAAGCCCGAAGCAATCATACGCATGACCTGGAACTCGCGATCCGACAAAGATTCGTGTAGCGCAGCCGCATGTTCATTACCGACCTGCTCAGCCAGGATTTCAGCCACATTGGCGGTGATATATTTGCGGCCTTTTGCCAGGGTATGGATAGCGGTCAGCAGCTCCTCAGACGCCGTATGCTTGCATAAATAACCGGAGGCGCCCGAGCGTATGGAGCGCACGGCGTACTGGTCTTCCATATACATGGACAACATCAGCACATTCAGCGCCGCGTTTTCGCGCTTGATCAACTTGAGCGCTTCAATACCTGTTTTATCCGGCAGCGAAATATCCAGCAACATCACGTCCGCCTGGATCTCCCGCACACACTTCAGCGCCTGCGCAACATTTTCCGCTTCGCCAACCACATCGATATCGCCACTGGCGATGAGTATCTGCTTAATGCCAGAGCGAAGAATGGCGTGGTCATCAACGATGATGACTCTGATTTTTTTAGTATCCAAGCTGTTGCCTCACATTTGTCATGTTGCTGCTGCCCGCACAGGGGCCTGCACGCGGATCAGCGTGCCTGACCCTTGCGCAGGCGACTCAATATAGCATTCGCCGCCAAAAGCGGCTGCGCGTTCCTGCATGCCACGCAAGCCAAAAGAATTAGGTTTTATTTTATCAGCAGGCGCGATACCGATGCCATTATCGGCGATGGTCATACATAGTTCTTCTTCTACCTTATTCAGCTCTACCCTCACCTCATCTGCCTGTGCGTATTTGGCGATATTGGACAAGGCCTCCTGGCAAATGCGGAACAAGGCCATGGATTTGTCATGGTCACAGTCCAGTTCATCACAATTGGTGACAAACCTGGCTTTCAACCCCAATTGTTTCTTGAATTGATTGACCTGCCACTCCAACGCATCCACCAGGCCTAAATCCAGGATATTGGGCCGCAAGTTACCGGAAATACGATGCACGGAGTCAAACGTCTGGTTCACAATCGATTGCAGCATGGTCGCCTGTTCAATATCGACCGGCGCGCCTTGCTGAATTTTCTGGATAATAGTGGAAAGACCCAGTTTCATCGCTGTCATATTGCCGCCGAGATCATCATGGATCTCGCGCGCAATGCTGACGCGCTCCTGCTCTTTGACCTGGTTCAGGTGAGCAGTCAGTGCCTGCAGATCCTGCTTTGCCTGTTCGATCTCCTGCTTTTCCTGCTTGCTCTGGCTGATATTGAGCATGATGCCATCCCATTGCACTGCGCCCTGCCCCAGCGCCTGTATGGTGGCGCGGATGTTCACCCACTTCATGTCCTGCCAGTCGGCAATCCATATCTTGCCTTCCCAATCCAGCCGTTTATGTTGCCGGGCAGACTGCTGCAATTTATGCTTGAACTGGGTGGCGGACTTTTCTTCCATGGCATTGAATAAAGTCTGCGCATCTTTCAGCAATGCCGCAGGGGGAATGCCCAGCAACGCTTCACAGCCTTCGCTCAGGTAAGTGAATACGACTTGCGCATCGGCAGTCATATGTATTTGAAATACCAGGCCAGGAATGCTGGAAACAATGGCTGAAAATCTGCGCTCGCTTTCATGCAAGGCATCTTTGACGCTATCGACAGGAGAGTCAGTTGCAGGGCTGGTCACAGGGCACCTCAGGTTTGATGCCAATTAGCATACCATGACACCCTGTGGCTTGGGTATGCTTTATGGGAAATGCCAGCAGCCCATCATGCCTGATGGGCTGGATCGGGAAATAATGAAACCGGAACTACTTAAAAGAATTGAGTGAGGATGGGCTTTGCAGTAAATCCATCTCAGTCATCACGCGGTTTTTGCCACTCTTCTTGGCCAGGTACATGGCCTGGTCTGCGCGTAGCAGAATAGAGCTGACATCATCTTCAGTTTGAAACAACGCCACACCAGCACTGAAGGTGATGAGTAGTTTCTGGTTATTGCCGAGAAAATACTCTTTAGTCAGTGCGCGCTGCAAACGGCTCATGGTGGTGACCGCTTCATTGAGGCTGGTATTAGGCAGAATGACGACAAACTCTTCGCCGCCCATGCGTGTCACGATATCGGTCGGGCGCACAGTGCGCTTAACCACGCCCGCCAGATGTTTCAAGGCAGAATCGCCGGCCGCGTGCCCGTGCTGATCATTGAGTGATTTGAAATTATCAATATCCAGTAGCGCCACGCTCAGCATTTCACCGCTACGGCGATAACGGGCGATTTCAGTACTGAATGCATCGTCCATTCCACGCCGGTTCAGCACGCCTGTCAGCTGATCGATACGCACCACTTCACTGAGCTGACTGAGCTCTTCCTGCAACTTCAAGATCCGCACCTGTGTATCACTGGCAACCTGCTGCTGATTAAGCAAATCGTCGCGTGATCGCAGGATATCGGTTTGCATCACCGAGGTATCACGCATCAGGTGCGTGACCAGTTCATTGATTTTGATGAGGTCATCGGTTTGCGAGAGTTCCTGGGCATAGGTCTCAATCTTGCCACTATACAACTCGCTGGCTTCGCCCATATATTTCAGCTTATCAATAAATGAACTGATCAGCGTTTTAAAAGAGTTTCTCGCTTCGATCAGGCTATGTTTCAACAAGCCTTGTTTATACACCACTTCTTTCAGGCTTTTTTCTGCCTGCTTGAGTTTGGCACGGTCAAGCGGGCCACTGATGATTGATTGCACGGCATAGACCTGGCCACTTAACCAGCTATCTTCAGCCACCAGCTCGCCGATATTAGACAGCAGCAAATGCAGCAAATCAATAATGTCGCCACGTACATCATCCTCTTTCGCGCCTATCACTTCTACGCGCATCAATAAGGCTTTCAGTGATTTGGCCAGCGCTTCCCACTCTTTGACTTTTTTTGCGCGCTCGGTGCTTTCCTGCACAGCGATGGCTTCTACCTGTAAATCCGGATAGCCTTCGAGGCGCGGAATCAGCCCCAATTGCAAGGTCTGCTTGAGCAGGGTTTGCAAAATAGTGAATGCACCATGAAATTGCTGCACTTCGCTGGGTAATTCTTCTTTGGTCAATGGCTCTATCGCTACAGGCACAGTAACCGCACTGGTCGTCTCTTTTAAATCCGGGACAGCAATCCCTTCAACCCTGGCATCCGCCGGCAACCAGTTATTTGCCATGCCGATTAACTTGTCAGACAACGTATCGTCATTACCAAAATTTATCAGCACCCGCTCCAGCATCTCGCGCTTCCTGGCGAGGTCCATGCCGGTGCGTTTATCATCCCAGCCCTGCATCAGCGTGCGTATCGCTTTAGGCCATTTGGTAGAATGACTGAGTTGCTGCTGCATGGCTTCTTTCAGCAGATCACCCAGGCCTTGCCAGTTATCCTGTTTGAGGACTTTTTCCCAACGGTTGACCCAGTTGGTTTGTTCCATGGAATCATGTGGCAATTGCTTGAGTGCTTTGCGCAAGGCAGAGGTAGCATCCTCTTTGGCTGGCTTGCCGGAGACTTCCAGGTAAATCTGTGTGTAATTGTCCGGCGTAGGTTCCACACGGCGTACCGCCATCTGTTTGATGGTTTCGCGTGCAATTTCCGATGCAGTCATCGATGTTCCGTGGGTTGCCATAGTATTTTTACCGCACACATTTACTGAAAAATTAAAGCGTATTGTGCCGTGCATATGCGCGATTTAATGTGGTCATAAGAAGGCAGATTGCGTGTCATTTTTGAATTGTGCGGCCAGCGCTTTTCAACACCTGTTTTTCAAAAACAAAATCATGCGCACGCGGTTTTGCGTTACAATAGCGCCGGCGGGCCTCCCCGCATTGTAAGATAGCCAACCTGGTCAGATGCGGAAGCAAGCAGCCACAACTGTCAAGCAAGTGCCGGGGGTTGGGCTCGCCCCTTTCTGTATTGCCAGCCTGCCAAATCCCTCGTGCCTTTCCCGGCATCATTTAGTTGTCCGGATGTGCGCATAATCGGGCAATTTAGGCTAAAGTACTGGTTTGGCTTCACGATATTTAATCAATAGAGACCGCAATGTCTTACCAAGTGCTGGCGCGCAAATGGCGTCCAAAATCCTTTAGTAATCTGGTCGGACAAGACCATGTGGTGCAAGCGTTAAGCAATGCGCTGAGCCAGCAACGGTTACACCATGCTTATCTGTTCACCGGCACGCGTGGCGTCGGTAAAACCACGCTGTCGCGCATTCTGGCCAAGTCACTCAACTGTGCCACCGGCATCACCGCCACCCCTTGTGGTGAGTGTGACGCCTGTCGCGCGATTGATATCGGCCGCTATGTGGATTATGTGGAAATGGATGCCGCTTCTAACCGCGGCATCGCCGATATGGTCAGTTTGCTGGAGCAGGCCATTTACGCGCCCTCTTCCGGCCGCTTCAAGGTCTATATGATCGATGAAGTACATATGCTGACCAAAGAAGCCTTCAATGCCATGCTGAAAACGCTGGAAGAACCGCCAGCGCACGTCAAATTCATCCTGGCGACCACTGACCCGCAAAAAGTACCGGTGACCATACTGTCACGCTGCCTGCAGTTTAATCTGCGCCAGATGGCGAGCAGTACCATTACCGCGCATTTACAGGATATCCTGGGCAAGGAAGAAATATCTTTTGAAGCACCTGCCCTGCAATTGATCGCACGCGCCGCCAATGGCAGCATGCGAGACGCCCTATCGCTGACCGACCAGGCAATCGCCTATGGCAACCAGTCCGTGCGTGAAACAGATGTACGCAGCATGCTGGGCGCCATTGATCAAAGCTACCTGTATGAATTATTACGCGCCCTGATCAACAATGATGCCCCGGCCTTACTCAATATTGCGCAACAAATGGATTCGCGCAGCATTGGTTTTGAAAGTGCGCTCAAAGACCTGGCTGCCTTGCTGCACCTGCTGGCAATTGCCCAGCACAGTCCGCAGGCGGTTGCAGATGACCACCCGGAACGACAAACCCTGCTGGACCTGTCAGCGCAACTAACTGCCGAGATGCTGCAACTGTATTACCAGATTGCTATCCTGGGTCACCGCGATATCGGGCTGGCACCTGATGCCTACGCCGGTTTCACCATGACATTGCTGCGCATGCTGGCGTTTAAAACGGATGCGATGGCGCCTGCTTCAGCAGCACCTGCTGGAAATGCCGGCTCTAATGAAAGTAATTCCCGCAGCGGCGCTGCCAGCGGGGGCGCACGTGCAGCATTGGCGCAAAGCCATCAGACACTGCCTGCAAATGCCGTGCCTGTGGCAGAAGCCCCCACACTTGCGGCCACTGCCATTGCGGTTGAAACCACGGCCTCAGTCACGCAAACAGTCGTGATTGAGCCGCCTGTCACAGCCACGCCAGAGATTTCCGAACCAGTCTTTGCACAACCTGCCGAGCCGAATGAAACGCCGTCTGTAGCTGCAACGTTTCAATGGGATGGCAACTGGCGCACCCTGGTCGAAAATCATTTAAGCAAACTGGGGCTGGTACGGGCACTGGCGCAAAACTGTGAACTGGTCTCTTATGATGCAGACAATATGGTGCTGCGTATCGGTGATGCGCACAAACACCTGGCCAGCACCAATTATCTGGATAAATTGAACAGCGCCCTGAATAGCCATTTTGGCCGCCGCATTAAACTGCAGATCCAGGTCGGGCAGGAAGCCAATACGCCTGCCAGACAAATGGCAGTCGAAAGAGCAGAATTACAGGATCAAGCCAAAGATGCCATACTGAGCGACCACTTTGTGCAAGGCCTGATGCAGGAAATGGGTGCGACCATCGTGCCTAACTCGATCAAACCTCTACATTAACCACATCAAACTTAGGAGCATACGATGATGAAAGGTGGCATGGGCAATATGATGAAACAGGCCCAAATGATGCAAGCCAATATGCAAAAGGCGCAAGCCGAACTGGCGACAACCGAAGTCGAAGGCATAGCCAGCAATGGCCTGGTCAAAGTAACCATGACCTGTAGCAACGATGTCAAACGCATCCAGATTGACGACTCAGTCATGGATGACAAGGAAACATTGGAAGACCTGATCCTGATTGCGCTGAAAGATGGCAAGGCAAAAGCCGAAGCCACATCGTCTGCCAAAATGAGTGGCATGATGCCTGCCGGTTTTAAATTACCGTTCTAAGCGGAAAATAATCGCTTGAACTCACCAGCAGTCCTCGAACAACTGATCAACGCCCTGCGCTGCCTGCCTGGCGTAGGGCCTAAATCTTCCACCCGCATGGCTTACCACCTATTGCAGCGCGACCGCGAAGGTGCGCAGCGCCTGGCCGCCAGCTTACAGCAGGCACTGGATAAGCTTGCCCATTGCGACTACTGCAACAACTTCAGTGAACATGCGGTCTGTAGCTTGTGTCAGGACACCCACAGAGACAAATCTTCACTGTGCGTGATTGAAATGCCAACCGACCTGATGATGCTGGAAAACACACGCAGCTACCAGGGCCAGTATTTTGTATTGATGGGCAAACTCTCGCCCATGGATGGCATAGGCCCTAAGGATATCCATCTGGATAAACTGCTCAAACGCGCGCAGGACAAACTGGTAGAAGAAGTCATTATTGCAACCAACTTCACTTCTGAAGGTGAGGCCACCGCCCATTACATCGGGCAAATGCTTAAATCCAGGGGCATCAAAGTGAGCCGCATTGCACGTGGCCTGCCTATGGGTGGCGAAATCGAGTATGTGGATAGCGGCACACTTTCAACCGCACTGCTAGAGCGAAAAATCGTCACTTAACATTCCTCCACCTGTGGCTTTACTAGCAGTCGCGTTTGATTAACAATGTCTACGCATCAATGCTATGGTCAACCGATTCCTACACAGTTTTAAGCAACAACCGATAACCCCTACACCGCTAACTCCTTATATTGAACATCATCATCTTGACTGACATGTCCAGGGACACTTTTCCAAGGTTCACCCCATGCAAAAAGCAGTTGGATCATCAGTAAAGATCAATCATATCAATAAGGAGCGGTGATGAAACTAACAAAACTATCTTTACCATTCGTGAGCGTATTATTACTGGGCTCGTTGCAACTTAGCACTGCCTGGGCAGGCGGTGCTGCGGGTGCTGGCGCTGCCGGTGCTGGTGGTAACTCAGGAGCAGCCGGCGTGGGTGCAGGTGCTGGCGGTAACTCAGGCGCTGCAGGTGTAGGTGCCGGAGCTGCTGGAAACGCTGGCGCTGCTGGTGTGGGCACGGGTGCTGGTGGCAATGCTGGCGCCGCAGGTGTAGGCGCGGGTGTAAACGGTAATGCAGGCGTTAATGGAAATGCTGGAGCGAATGGCGCTGTCGTGCCTAACGGCGCAACTGGCGGCTCTGCTGCCCCGGCGAACAGACCAACGGTAGACCCTAATCAACCAGCTGCGCCTGCCGGCCAGGATCAGAACAGACCTGCGCCACTACGCAAAGACATCAACAAAGTCGATCCGGCGAACAGGGACACCAGGGCGAGAAGCAATACCACCACAGTACCGCCGGCCTCCAATAACACCTGTTACACTGTTGATGGGCAAGTGGCATCCGCCAATCAATGCGCGTCATCAGCGACACCTAATGCACGCTAGCATGGCAAGCATTTGAAACAAAATACCGCCAGAAAATCATTTCTCTCGCGGTATTTTTATGTGTGTTGAAAAGTGTTTTCTAGAAGACTCAAAGAAAGTCATTCTGTGAGAAATCAACATTCCGGGTTGTTTAAAAAGACATTATTCTCTTTCAAAACAATGTGTTGACCACAATGACCTTCTCAAGCGACTCATACTGGTCACGGGTAGCCTATATCACGTAAATTCTCTTCGACCTGCTCTCTTGCCAGGCCATATCTTTCCTGTAGCTTGCCCACCAGATACTCATTATTGCCTTCAGCCTCCTGAATTTCGTCATCCGTGAGTCTGCTCCACTTGGCCTTGATCCTGCCAGCCAATTGTTTCCACTCGCCTTTCACAGTATCTTCATTCATCACGTACTCCTTCACTCAAGCAACTTTACTTCCAGCCATCAGAAGAGTGATTTGATTGTCACTAGGTATTCAGCATTTTCTTATAGGTATCCCCTGATTCCCTTGTAAGAATTACTTTATAAGGAAACATAGAACGTGCAGTTTAAAACAGGCGTGTAAAAAAGAAATAGCGCTGAAAGACATTGACTAAGGTTTAAGCCAGGCTTTAAAAAAGCGCTGCCTGGTGGTTAACCAGGCAGACATCAACGTGTTCTTAAAGGAACTGCAACAGTTCCTGCGGTTGCGAGATAGAGGCGTGTGCGCCCCACTGCTCTGGTCTATCAGATTCAGACAAATAGCCAAACAAGGCAACCAGTGTGGTCATGCCTGCAGCATTGCCCGCCTGTACATCGCGCTCTGCATCTCCCAAGTAGAGGGTATTGGCCGGGTTTAACTGCATGCGTTCGCAGGCGAGTAATAATGTTTGCGGTGAGGGCTTGGGTTCCGGGGCATCATCGCCGCTGATCACAGCACCGGCGCGGGTTGCCAGGCCTAATGCTTCCACAATCGGGGTGGTAAAGCGGCGCGGTTTGTTTGTGACTATGCCCCACTGTAAGCCTTGTTGTTCTATCGCAGCCAGGGTTTCAGCCATGCCTGGGAATAATATCGGTTGTCGCGTCAGAACTTCGGTATATAAGTCCAGATACTCTGTGCGCATCTCGGTAAAACTTGCATCCTCAGGGCTTAATCCAAAACCGATCTCCAGCAAGCCTTTTGAGCCATGTGAGGCGTAAGGCCGCATGGCTGCATCTGGCAGAAATGACAGGCCATGGCGTTGCCGCTGAAGATTGAGCGCGTAACCCAGATCGGCTGCGGTATCAACCAGTGTGCCATCGAGATCAAATAATACGGCCTGCATTAATGATCCTTGATGGCATGCAGCATGTAATTGACGCTGGTATCCAGCGTCAGGCTGTAGTGCTTGTTGAGCGGGTTATATGTGACGCCGGTTTGGTGTTGCAGTTCCAGGCCGGACTGGCGTAACCAGGCTGCCAGCTCTGAGGGTTTGATAAACTTGCTGTAATCATGCGTGCCCTTAGGCAGCAGGTTCAATATATATTCGGCGCCAACAACCGCCATTAAATAGGCTTTTGCATTGCGGTTGAGTGTAGAAAAAAACAGCTGGCCGCCCGGTTTGACCAGGGCAGCGCAGGCGCGGACTACGCTGGCAGGGTCTGGCACGTGTTCCAGCATTTCCATGCAGGTCACTACGTCAAACGATTGCGGTTTTTCTGTGGCCAACGTTTCCACCGCCACGCAGCGATATTCGATAGACACATTGGCTTCCAGTGCATGCAGCTGCGCTACTTGCAACGACTTATCCGCTAGGTCTATGCCTGTCACCTGCGCGCCACGCTGTGCCATGGACTCACTCAGAATACCGCCGCCGCAGCCTACATCCAGCACTTGCTTGCCATTGAGGCTGGCGCGGTCATCAATATAATTCAGGCGCAAGGGGTTAAGCTGATGCAAGGGCTTGAATACGCCTTGCGGATCCCACCACTGGTGCGCCAGCTCAGCAAATTTATTCACTTCAGCGGCTTCTACATTTGCCATCATGACTCCTTTTTTACTTTCTTCAAGATTGCGCTGACTGTATTTTCAGTTGCCATTGCAATGCAATTGACCTTAATTCTTCTGCCTCAACGCCTGCAAAAACGGCCTGACCTTCCTCAGTGCGCTGATAGCGCAGATGGCCTTCAACCCAGGTATGCGTGACCTGCTCACGCCCGGCCACATACACCAGGTGTGAAATCGGGTCATAAGCAGGCAAACTATTGAGATCATCCAGCCTGACCGCAATCAGGTCCGCCTGTTTGCCCACTTCAATACTACCTATCTGGTCTTGCAGCCCCAATGCACGTGCACCGTTGATGGTGGCCATTTGCAGTGCCGCGTAGGCGGGGATTGATTCTGCATTATCGTCTGCCACTTTTGCCAGCAAGGCAGCCGTGCGCATTTCCTGCCACAGATCCAGCCGGTTATTACTCGCCGCCCCATCCGTACCTAAGCCTACATTCAATCCTGCGCGTAAAGCGGCAGCAGCCGGGGCAATGCCGCTGGATAGTTTTAAATTAGAGCATGGACAATGGGCGATATGCACGCCTTGCGTGGCAAGTATCTCCAGCTCATTTTGTTCCAGGTGCACACCGTGCGCACAGACGGTACTTGGGCCAAGTATGCCAAGTGCCAGTAATCTATCTAAGGGTCTGACACCAAATTGCTCAATACTCTGCTGGATCTCGGCACGTGTTTCATGCAAATGGGTATGAATACCCAGATTCAACTGCTCTGCCAGCGTACTGATTTGCTCAAAGGTCGCATTGCTGACGGTGTAAGGCGCATGCGGCGCAAAAGAAAAACTGATGTCAGTATCAGATTTAAACTGATCTCTCACTTCAGTACCCAGGCGGATATATTCGTTGGCAGTGGTGGCATAATTGGTGGGGAATTCCATGATCACCAGGCCGATATGTGCGCGCATGCCACAGCGCTTGACCGCTTCAATCGTCGCCTGGGGAAAGAAATACATGTCGTTAAAAGTAGTGATGCCACCACTCAACATCTCGGCACATGCCAGCAAACTGCCATCATGCACGAAAGATTTTGATACCCATTGCCGCTCTGCAGGCCAGATATGCTCATTGAGCCAGGGCATTAGTGCAAGATCATCCGCATAACCTCTCAGCAGATTCATGCTGCTGTGTGCATGCAAATTGACCAATCCTGGCAGTAATGCATGACGGGAGCAATCCACCACAGGCCAATCGCTAGCCCATTCCGGTATCTCGTTTTTAGGAGCGATCGCTAGTATTTTGCCGGCATCCACCAATACGGCATGCTGTTCGAGAGTGGCTTGTTTGCCATCCATGGGGATTACCCAGCGTGGCTTGATAATAAATTGAGAGTCACTCATGTTTGAATTATAACCGAGGCAAGTAGCTGCTGTACTCGCTGCTAACCACAGACGTAAAAAAAGCCACGCAATTGCGTGGCTTTTTAGTAAGACTAAGTGCTAATTACTGGCAACCAAGTTGCTTGGTACCTTCAGCACGAATCTCAACGCGACGGTTAGGTTGCAGGCAAGAGATCAGTTTCTTGGATACTTTTTTACCTTCGCACTGTACAACTGGCTCAGATTTACCTTTACCTTCGGAAGTGATGATACCGCCATCAATACCTTGAGCGATCAGGTAATCAGATACTTGTTTAGCACGACGCTCAGACAACTTCTGGTTGTAAGCATCTGTACCGATACGGTCAGTGTGACCAGTTACGATCACAGCAGTGATTTCTGGGTTAGCCTTGATTTTAGCTGCGGTTTCTTCCAGAACTTTACGGCCTTCTTCACGCAGGTTAGCTTTATCAAAGCCAAACAGTTTTTCAGCACTGACAGTAACCACTTCGTTTTGCGGTTTGCAGGTAGGTGCTGGTGCTGGTGCTACCGGCGCTGGTGCTGGCTCAGCAGCCGCTACTGGTGCCGGTGCTGGCGCTGGTGTTGGCTCTTCAACTACTGGTGCTGGTGCGCCGAAACGGAAGATACCGCCCAGGTTTACCAGTGTGTTGCCGATAGTGCCTGAATCAGAACCATTCAAAGCGCCATTTGCGCTGAATTTCGCACGGCTCCACTGATGACGTACATCAGCCTGAATACCGAATTTGTCGTTAAACAAGTATTGTGCACCCAAACCAACGTTAGCTAACCATGATGTTTTTTTACCATCAAAGTCAGTACCTGGCAGAGAGTAATCTACATCGTTACGCGCTGCGCCAAGACCTGCTAACAGGAATGGACGGAATTTTTCGCGGCTGAATACATATAATGCATCCAGGCCCAAAGCTGTTTGCTTGTATTTACCACTTGCACCAGCAATGCCAGTATCTTCATCAGAACGGGTGTAGCCCAGACGACCCTGGATGTCCCAGTGCTCGCTCAGTTCTTTACCCAGTGACAAGAAACCACCACGGCCATTGTCAGCATCCAGATCATTGTCTGTGTTGATGTATGTCGCACCTGGCACTACATACCAAGCGCCACGGTACATATCTTCAGCTTGCGCAACTTGCGACGCTAATACAAATGCAGAAGCAATTGCCAAGCTTAAAAAATTCTTTTTCATTCATTGACTCCTTATTATTAGGCTTTAATAGCCACATCTTTGAAAAGACTTACAAGTTGAACTATACGCAAAGGCCAACCTTGACGCAACCCTCACCAGCATGCGAATCAAGTATTTATTGGCTTTGAGGCAATATTCAACAAAATTCCGACACTTTTGCCATGACCAGATGTAATTTTTCTTTAATCAGCGGCTGTTCTCTACGCTGATTCAGGCATAGACCGCTTCTGAAACCCAGATAATCCGGGGACAAATCGGCCAGAGAATCAAAGTGTTCCAGCTTTAAACCGCCTGCCAGGCCTACATATAGCCCAAGTGATTTTGCCGAACTGACAAAAAAATCCAGCAACGTCAGGCTAATCAATGCCGTTAAAGGCCTGGATTTTTGAATGGTGTCTACCATGACTCCCCAATAAGCGGCACTTGCCAGCGCCTGCAAGTGCTTGCCTAGGGTTTCTTTGCCTGAAAAATGATCTGCTGATAGCACGGCAATCAGTTTAATCTGCCGGATAAGGAACTCTTGAATCACGGATGCATATGCGGCGTCCGCCCAAATGGTTTGCGGGAGCTTAATGACATCCACACCTATCTCTATCCTGGATTGAATCAACCCGGCGAGCACTTCGGCTGACGGGCAATCATCACCTATGGTGGCACTGACAATAATGCCCGCTTGCGGGTGTTGCTGGCGGTAAAGATTGACCTCTTTAATGATGGATTCAGAAAGCGCAAGGTCTAGAGCGGCCAGCGCACCATGCGATGTTTCTTTCAAGTCTATCAACCGGACATCGGCTGACAATGCCATCTGCGCTTCAGCGACTGAACTCACACTCACTAACACCTGCATATGATTCAAGCCTGCTGCATGCCGCTCTGGCGTGCCAGATGGTTATTGACGCAATCGACCAGCCACTGCCAGGCTTCCAGCTCACGCTCCCCGGCGGTCTTGTCGATGGCAATTTGCAGGTATTGCATCTCCTGCGTGATTTTTTCGACCGGCAACATATGCAGGCGGCTCACCAACACTGCCAGCTCGATCACCGCCGCTTGCGCGCGATTGAAGCCCATAAACGGGCCATGCAAGGCACTTTCGACCACTGTCATCGATAATCTTGGACGCACTTCATCCTCTTCGACCTGATCGAGTTTTAATACATGATGGGTCAGGCAATCTTGCAGGCGCACACAGCCAGCTGCAACAGGCAAGGTGGCAAATTGTGTTTTCTTTGCAATGGCAGCGGCAAAGACGCGCACATCATCCGTGAGGTTTAACACGGCATGTCCGGTTTCAAGAATATTCTGCAAGGTGGCTGATGGCTTATAAGGCGAGATCATCACCTTGCCATCAAACCATTGCACACCGAATGGCGCTATATGCGCCTCACCCTGGGCAGAACAGGTAGTGACGATTGTTTCGTAGATCATGTAAGCATTTCGAAAATCATGGGGAATTATTCAGTGTCTGGCGCTTGGCCTGAATCAGGCGCAACGCGTGTATTATCCAAACGCTCTTTAATTGAGGCTTCGCGATGCGCGATCTTGGCTTGCCTGTTTTGCTGAATGGATGCCACGCCCCACTCCAGCATTTCATCCTGCACATAGCGTTTTTTTAACTGCCAGGCGATTTGCGCGCGGGCCAGTTCAACGCCCAGATAAAACGCATGCGAAGCATCATTCTGCAGATTCAAACCGGCATAAAAGCTAAAAGGGTCGGTGCCGTGCTGGATACCATCCCTGTTATAGACATGTACGCCCTGCTCACTGACCATGATCCTGAAACTCGGGTCTTTGATCTGGCTGGCCCAATCCATGATCTCTTCTGCGCTGTAGGGGAATGGCTTGCGGTCATGCAGGCCGAGCAAGCCGCTGGAATAGCCACGCGGCAAGCGTTTATCCTGGCTGGCACGGTACATGACGCGCCTGGCGATGTCTGCTTCTGCAATTGCCTCAGAAGCATGCGGGCTGACCGAAGTCGCCAGCACGGCATTGATATTTAACTCACTGATCACGCCAAATAAAAGCGCATTGACGCCGGTAGTATCAGCATCCGTCAATTCTGTCAGGTTGCCCACGCCCATCATCATCTCGATATCCGGGTAACGCTTGCGCAATTTATGATAGCGGACGATAGAGTCCGTCAGGCCAAAATGAATCGGATCGAGGATAGGGTCTGCAATAAAACGCCGCCCGCGCTGCAGGCAATGCTCAATCGCCCGCGTCAGACTGGCGACATTGGTCGGCTTGGCCGGAATCAGGATAGGTATAGACTCGACTTCATCAGCTATCCACAAATTATGCTCATGCAGGCTGAGCAGATAGTCAGCCCCGGCTTTACCTGCGGCCAGCAAGTCATCGTCACGCATGGAATCGACACTGACCTGAAAGCCTTCTGCTTTCAGCGCGTGGATGGCGGCGGACATATGCGCAAATGACTTACCTGGCAAACAACCAAGGTCGATGACATCGGCACCTTGCTGCTGAAAGTGCACGGCTTTGGCTACGATCTGCTCTACAGTCAGGTCAGGCGCATCCACAATTTCGGCAAAAATCGTCACGCTATGGCGCGTCAGGTCTGGCGCCTTGCCTTTTTGTCCGAAATATTGAGGTAGATCTTTCAAGTCTTTAGGTCCACGTTCTACCGGCACTCCCCATTGCGCCACTAACGGTTCGAGATCTCCCTGGCACAAGCCAGGCAAAATCACTTTGTCGATGTTCTCGACTTTAGGCACACGGCGCGCAATTAAAGATGGGGTCATTAACGCGGCCACCGACACGCCTATGTGTTTCACTTCATATTCAAATGGTGATTGTTTGCTATCTGCCAGGATAGACGCCAACACTTGATGCAGACTATGTTCTGCCAGTTTTCCGGTGAGGAACAGCAGTTTTGCCATAGCGCTAGTCTGTCAGGGAATCAGCGACCTGTACACCTGTGTGCAAATACAAATCATGATGCGTCGCCAGGCGCTGCATGATGGTAGATTGCAAATCAGCCATATTCTCCACCACAGCAGTATCAGCGAATAGCTTCAATTTCGCCACATTTTCCAGGTCGATCTGGCGCGGATAGACTTTGACCACATTATCGCGCGGCGCTTCAGATTCCAGTTCCGGGGCGGTATCACAGGCAAATACCACGCTATGTACACGTGTTTTACCTGCCTGGGCGAATAAATTGGTGACCAGGCTGTCCGAAAAACCATAAGCCATTTTGGCAATCGTATTAGACGTGGCAGGCGAGATCACCAGCGTGTGATACACGCCTTCGTAAAAACGCTCAACCGGAATGCTGCTGGCCGTTTTGTCTTGGTAGACCTTGTGGCCAGTGGCGTCCAACTGCGCCTGAAAACCATATTGCTTGATGATCTCGGCGGCGGCGCGACTCAGGTAAATATCCACATCCTGCAAAGTCTGCAGGATATCAAGAGACTCCCGCAGGTAATGGCCGGAACCGGTAATTGCCCAAGCCAATCGCTGTGCGTGCATCACTGAAATCTCTTAATCAGGCAAACGGGTGTTGCAGGACAATAGTCTCATCGCGCTCTGGACCGGTGGAGACAATCGCGATCGGCACACCGCATAAGGCTTCCAGGCGTTTGAGGTAGTGCTGAGCATTTTTTGGCAGGCCTTCCCAGGTTTTCATGCCAAAGGTGGTTTCAGTCCAGCCGGGTACGGTTTCGTAAATCGGTTCGCAACGGGCGACATCATCGGCACCGACAGGCAACATATCCACGACTTTGCCATCCAGTTTGTAGCCGGTGCAAATATCCAGCGACTCAATGCCGTCCAGCACATCCAGTTTGGTGATGCACAAACCGGTCAGGCCATTGATGCGGGCAGAGCGACGCAAAGCGGCAGCATCAAACCAGCCACAACGGCGTTTGCGACGTGTCACAGTGCCAATCTCCTGACCTACGGTAGACATCTGGTAACCAGGCACACCTTCGGTTTCAATATCCAGCTCGCTTGGGAACGGGCCGCCACCCACGCGGGTGGTATAGGCTTTGGTGATGCCCAATACATAATGCAGCATATTGGCACCTACACCGGTACCAGCAGAAGCCTGGCCAGCGATACAGTTGCTGGAAGTCACGTACGGATAAGTACCATGGTCGATGTCCAGCAAAGTGCCTTGTGCGCCTTCAAACAACAGATGCTCACCACGCGCATTCGCTTCGTACAAAGCGGCAGAAACATCTGCCACCATCGGTTTCAGCACTGCCGCATGCGCCATGCTGGCGTCATACTGCTGCTGAAAATCAACCGCCGTTGCGCCCAGATACTGGGTGAGTACGAAATTATGGTAATCCATCACTTCACGCAGCTTTTCAGCAAATCGCTCAGGGTGGAACAAGTCATACACGCGCAAGGCACGACGTGCGACCTTGTCTTCGTAAGCCGGGCCTATGCCTTTACCAGTGGTGCCGATCTTTTTCTCGGCACTGCGCTTGGCTTCACGCGCCAAATCTACTGCCACGTGGTGTGACAAAATCAATGGGCAGCCAGGGCTGACTTTCAAACGGCTTTTCACATCCAGGCCGCCCTGCTCCAGCGTGGCGATCTCATGCAGCAGATGCGTGGTATCCAGCACAACGCCGTTGCCGATATAGCAATTGACGCCATCACGCACGATGCCGGATGGCACCAGATTCAGCTTGTACACCTTTTGTGCCGCACCCTGGCCGACGACCAGCGTATGGCCTGCATTATGACCACCCTGAAAACGGACCACGCCCTGGGCGTGATCGGTCAGCCAGTCAACAATTTTACCTTTACCTTCGTCGCCCCACTGGGTACCAATAACAACGACGTTTTTTGCTTGCCTAGATTGTGTCATGTTCAATAATTATCTTGTCTAAAACGAAAATGGATTGCCAATTTAAAACGGCTTTAAACCGCAACGACCTGCCAGCGACCATCGACTTTTTCCAAAGTACGGTCGCATGCCAACTCAGAGTAATCCAGTAGTGAATCTGGCAAGGCTTCCACCACGATCTGGCCTTGCGCACGTAAGGCGTTGACTACCTCGGCCAACTCTCCATCACTGGAGACAGGGGCAAGAATGCCTTTATTCAAGGTGGCTGGACCCAATGCCTGCAAAGCGCCGCGCAAGTCCAGGCTAAACCCGGTAGCTGGCCGCGCACGCCCAAAAGCAGCGCCGACTTCATCGTAACGGCCGCCCAAGGCGATCGGTCCGGCGTATTCTTTGGCATACGCTGCGAACACCATGCCATTATGGTAGTGGTAGCCGCGCAGTTCACTGAGGTCTATGGTCACCGTGACTTCGTCGTTACTCAATGCAGCCGCCACCGTTGCCATCTCATGCAGGGCTTGTTCAATTTCCGGCGAATCGGGTAACACATCACGCGCTTGTTCCAGCACTTCTACCCCACCGCTTAACTGGGTCAGTGCAATAAAAGCCTTACGCGATTTTTCAGACAGATTGGTGATCAGCTCCTGCACGCGCGAAACATCTTTCGCCTGCAAGGCGATCTGTAATTCACGCTCTTGCTGGGTGCCCAGCTGCGCCATATGCGACAAGCTGGCAAAAATAGCCACATGGCTAAGGTCAACAAACAAGGTACGCATACCTAGCAGTTGCAAAGCCTTGACCATCAAGCGCTGCACTTCGATATCGCTTTCAATCCCGGCATGGCCATAGATCTCGGCGCCCAGTTGCAGCGGCTCACGCGTACGTGCCAGCCCATCAGGCTTGGTGCGCAACACGGTGCCGGCATAACACAGGCGGGAAACGCCTTGATGGTTGAGCATATGCGCGTCGATACGTGCCGCTTGCGGAGTCGTATCTGCACGCAAACCCATCAGACGGCCAGTGAGCTGATCTACGACTTTAAACGTAGCGATATCCAGATCATGGCCGGTGCCGGTTAACAATGACTCGACATATTCCATCATAGGCGGCATCACATACTGATAGCCATGTACGCGGAATAAATCGAGGATTTGACGACGGTAGGATTCGAGACGCGCCGCCTCAGCCGGCAACACATCTTCAATATATTCGGGAAGTAACCAATTATGCATACCGTTATTATACCTGCAAACCCCTGCCTTAGACATGGCTTTAGCGTTGGGAATGGCTTGTGATGGCGTGAGCAGCACGTAAAAAAGGCACACTAAATAAGCGTGCCTTTAAAATATCCATAAAGGTAATTAACGGTTAAGCCACAGAACAAGCAGACCGATCGCGGCTGAAAGAAAACCGATAAAACGTATCTGTCCATCCCTTAGTTGCAGCAATTTTTCAAAGGTTTGACGCCAAGCTTGCGTAAATAGCAACGGCATCAACCCTTCAATCAACAACAGGCCGCCAATCAGCCACCACCAGTTCATACAATGACCTTATGACTGGACTAAATTATTTTTTACCCGCATTACGCATATATTTAAAGAAGTCAGAACTCTGGTCTATCACGAGTACGTCAGATTTGCTCTTGAAGCTGTTTTTATAAGCTTCCTGGCTACGGTAGAACGCGTAAAACTCAGGGTTTTTGCCAAATGCCTGCGCATAGACTTCCGAGGCTTTGGCATCGCCTTCACCTTTTACTTTTTGCGCTTCACGATAAGCTTCGGCAATGATCACTTCACGCTGCTTGTCTGCATCGGCACGGATCTTCTCGGCAGCCGCTGCACCCTGTGAACGCAACTCATTGGCAACAGATTTACGCTCGGCTTCCATACGTTGATATACCGACTCACTGACTTCTTTAGTCAGGTCTACCCGGCGCAGACGTACATCCAGTATCTGGATACCCATCTGGCGACTTTCCTTGTCGGCACGCTCACGCAGGATATTCATGATCGTCGCACGCTCACCGGAAACCACGTCGTGGATATTACGCTTACCTATTTCCGCACGTAAACCGTCATTGACCATTTGCGAGATGCGGCGCTCGGCCTGCACCTCTTCACCACGCACTGAGACGTAGTATTTAGCCGGGTCGATAATGCGCCATTTAATGAATGAATCCACCAACACGTTTTTCTTTTCGCTGGTAATAAAGCGGTCAGGCTCTTCCCAGTTCAGGGTCAGGATACGTTTATCGTAATAACGGATATTTTCCACCATAGGCATCTTGAAGTAGAGGCCAGGTGTTTTTTTGACCGATACGATTTCGCCCAGGCGGAATACCAGTGCAAACTCGCGCTGATCAACTGTATATGCGGATGAAGTGATCACCACCAGCAATACAAATACCCCGATTAATATGCTTCCAATATTTCTCATGTTCTTTTTCCTTCAGGGCAAACTAGCGATATTCGCGATCACGGCTACGCATGGCATCGCGTGTGCGATCTAGGACGCCAGCATCGGATTGTGAGGATTCCTGCGCCGGTTTTTCAGCGGCAGGTGCAGCGTTAGTACCGCCACCCGCGCCACTAGCGCCCATCAACTTATCCAGCGGTAAATAAAGCAGGCTGTTGCCACCTTTTTGATCCACCAGCACCTTGCTGGTATTAGACAAAATGTGCTCTTGTGCATCCAGGTACAAGCGCTGACGCGTCACTTCTGGCGCCTTGTTATACTGGGTCAGAATCTGTTCAAAGCGGTCCGCGTTACCTTTGGCTTCATTTTCAACGCGCAACTTATAACCGGAAGCTTCTTCACCCAGACGCGCTGCCGTACCACGCGCTTTTGGAATGACGTCATTGGCGTAAGCCTGACCTTCATTCTTCTGGCGTTCCAGATCCTGCTTGGCTTTAACTGCATCATCAAACGCAGCTTGCACCTGCTCAGGTGGCTGGGCATTCTGCATGGTGACGTTGACGACATGCACGCCGGACTGATAACGATCCAGCATCTCCTGCATCAGCTTTTTCGCCTTGGCAGCTACTTCGTCGCGGCCTTCATACAACACGAAATCCATTTTACTTTTACCGGCGATTTCACGAATCGCAGTCTCGGCAATACCGCGCACGCTTTCTTCAGTTGAACGGTTGCTAAACTGGTAGTCTTCAACTGATTTGAGGTTGTATTGCACAGCCACTTGCAGATCGATGATGTTTTCATCATCGGTCAGCATCAATGATTCACGTGGCTCTTTACTGCGGCCAGATTCCCCTTCAAACGAGCGATAGCCCAGTTCTATGGTGCGCACTTGCTCGAGGTTGACATTTTCAACCGTTTCAATCGGGAAAGGCAGGTGCCAGCGCGGACCAGGTGTAGTGGTTTCCACATGCTTACCGAAACGCAACACGACGCCACGCGAACCCTGATCCACGATATAAAAACCGGAACCAAGCCAGATCAAAGCCACCAGGCCCAGGATCGGTGCGATAGGTAAAGGCTGTGGCGCAGGGCCACTCGCACGAGGGCCACCCTGCCCGCCTTTACCACCAAACATACGATTCAGCTTTTGATTCAAATCCTTGAACACCTCGTCCAGATCGGGCGGGCCTTCGTTATTTTTATTCCAAAAGCCTGGAAACTTTCTCATTCTTGTACTCCGTGTTTTCTATTTCCGGTTAAACGTAAGCACGCTCTTCCGTACTCAGTTTCTTCAAATGTTGTTGATGCTCTAGCAGAGCCTGACGTAAATCTTCGATACCAATACCGTCTTTGGCCGACACGCGAATTGTACTGATATTACCATACTCGTCCCTGTCGATTCCCGGCGCCATGCCCATGCGGTCAATCTGATTCAGCACCAGGATCTGCGGCACCTGGGCAGCACCGATCTCATTCAGCACAATATTGACCTGTTCAATCTGGTTGTCGCGGTTAGGGCTGGCCACATCCACGATATGCAATAACAAGTCAGCTTGTGAGGCTTCTTCCAGCGTGGCGCCAAAAGCTTCAATCAGTGTGGTTGGCAAATGTTTGATAAAGCCGACAGTGTCTGAAATGACGACCGGGTACCCCTCAGGCAAATGCATTTTGCGTGAAGTGGTATCCAGCGTGGCAAATAACTGGTCAGCGGCATACACACCGGAGTGTGTGAGCCGGTTAAACAAGGTGGATTTACCCGCGTTGGTATACCCGACCAGGGAGACGGTTAGCAAAGGAGACCGTTTGCGGGCGCGGCGTTGCATGCCGCGCTGTTGTTTCAGTTTTGCCAGCTTTTCGCGCAATTGCTTGACGCGCACACGCAGCATGCGCCTGTCCAGCTCCAGCTGCGTTTCACCAGGGCCACCACGCACACCGATACCGCCCTTTTGACGTTCCAGGTGGGTCCAGCCGCGTACCAGCCGGGTTGATAAATGTTCCAGCTGCGCCAGTTCAACCTGCAACTTGCCTTCATGTGATTGCGCACGCTGGGCAAAAATCTCCAGGATCAGGCCAGTGCGATCGACCACACGGGCTTCCAGGAATTTCTCCAGATTGCGTTGTTGCGAAGGGCTGAGGTCGTGATTAAAGGCGGCCACTTTACTTTCGTAGGTGGCCATCAGGGCTTTCAGCTCATCTGCCTTGCCTGAACCGATGAAAAACTTGGGATCAGGAGACTGACGTTTGCCTTCAAGCGTAGCAGAAATATTTAATCCGGCAGTGCCGGCAAGGTGGCGGAGCTCTTGTAAACTTTCTTCATAATCAGCATCACCAAAATTGATACTGACCAGAACGACAGCATCTCCGCCGCTAGGTCTATCAAACATGCATTAAGATTCTTGTGCGGGTTCGTGTGGTCCTAAATTAACAGGACGGGCTGGAACGATGGTGGAAATAGCGTGTTTGTATACCATTTGCGTGACAGTGTTCTTCAGCAAAATGACATACTGGTCAAACGAATCTACCTGACCCTGTAACTTGATACCGTTTACGAGATAAATGGACACTTGAACATGCTCTTTCCTCAAGGCGTTCAGAAAAGGGTCTTGCAGCATTTGGCCTTTATTATTCATCGAATTGCTCCTTCATTGTTTTAATCATATATTGGAGTTTTTATTATGTTGAACACCAATCCCTTACAGTGACTATGATTGTACTAATTTGTTCCAATTTCAATGCCTGTGCATTATTTTTTTGGAAATAATGTACGAATGCGCTGTAAACAGGACGCTTTGCCTAGTATCGACATCACTTGATCGATGCTGGGTGACTGCGCAATGCCGATCAAAGCCACCCGTAATGGCATCGCCAGTTTGGGGAATTTGATCTGTTGCTCAGCGACGACCTGGTTCAGGCCATCGTGTAATTTATCGGCAGTCCAGTCAGAATCTTTAATCTTTTCCAGGAAGCTTTCGATATAGGCAGCTGTTTCCGGCTGGATATGCTTGGTGGCATCAGCTTCGTTGGTGACAGGCGTCTGGTAAAAGAAGGCGATCTCGCTTGCCAGCTGGTTTAGGTTATTGGCGCGCTCACGGTAAAGGTTAAGCACAGCCAGCAAGTCCGGTGATTGCGTATCGCTGATGCCCAATTTGGCCAGGCGCGGCTTCACTTCTTCGGCGATCTGTTCTAATGGCAATGTCTTGATGTAATGCGCATTCAACCAATTGAGTTTTTCGGTATTGAATTGCGCGGCAGATGGCGTGATATGGTCCAGGTCAAACCACTGGCAGAATTGCGTCATATCAAACACTTCATCATCACCATGTGACCAGCCCAGGCGTGCCAGGTAATTCAGCACCGCTTCACGCAGGTAACCATCTTCGTGGTATTGCATCACGCTCACAGCACCATGGCGCTTGGAGAGTTTCTGGCCATCATCGCCCAGGATCATGGATAGATGCGCATACTGAGGCACTTGCGCGCCCAGCGCCTGCAACATATTGATCTGGCGCGGGGTGTTATTGACATGGTCATCGCCGCGTATCACTTGCGTCACGCCCATTTCCCAGTCATCTACCACCACACAGAAGTTATACGTCGGCGTGCCGTCGCCTCTGGCAATGATCAGGTCATCCAGCTCGGCATTGGCGATCTCGATACGGCCTTTGACCATATCGTCCCACGCCACCACGCCCTCTTGCGGGTTTTTAAAACGCACAACGGGCGAGATATCCTTAGGCGGTTCCGGCAACACTTTGCCAGACTCAGGCCGCCAGCGACCATCGTATCTTGGCTTCAAGCCTTGTTGCATCTGGCTTTCACGCAACGCATCCAGCTCTTCTTTACTGCTGTAACAGTAATAGGCCTGGCCTGCGTCCAGCATTTTGCCTATGGTGGCTTTGTACGTGTCCATGCGCTGCATCTGGTAGTAAGGGCCTTCATCATGATCCAGTTCCAGCCAGGCCATGCCATCCAGGATCGCCTGTACGGCTTCCGGTGTAGAACGTGCAACATCCGTATCTTCTATCCGCAGGATAAACTGGCCACCGTGACGTTTGGCATAGGCCCAGGAAAATAATGCGGTACGCGCGCCACCAATGTGCAGGTAACCTGTGGGACTAGGCGCAAAACGGGTTTTAACGACTTGTTGCATGATGACTCTCTGAATTTTTAAGCAAGGTATTTTAACATGTTGGCGCTACTCATGCCGCGCCCTGCTTTTTTGCATATGGGCAGATTGAAGCGCGCTGACAAACGCGTTATCATGCGTCCATGATGCAGCCTAACCCTTCCAGCAGCGAGATTCACGTCGGTGAGCTTTACGGCAAACCGGCCATGCCTGGGCAAACCAGCGTGATTTATCATGTGGTTGCCGTACACAAACTAGGCATCACCCTGCAAAACATGGATAACCCATTAAGCCAGTTTGAAACGACTGAAAAAAAACTGCTACAGTCTGGCTATGTCAGGCTTAGCCAGACGCCTTATGTGAATCTGGCACAGACCGGAAAACGTAAAAATAGCGAATCAAAACTGAAACGCTGCCCTTATACACTGGATATCTTTGCTGACCGCGCGGATTGCGAACGGCCACAGCTAACCCAGGCCGCCTGATAAGAATCAAGGTTTTGCTCACTTCTGCAAAACTGCTTCCGCAGAATGGCGCGAGTGTCAGCCTCACGCAATCTGGAAGTGATTTCAAATAAACAATAGATTAAATAAAAAAATGCCGCAATTGCGGCATTTTTTATAGCTATCTCATCAACTAAAACTCAGGCGGCGCGCCTATCAAATCATGCCCTTGCGCATCGACGATCTGCACATCGACAAAATCGCCAGGGCTAATACCGTCAGCATCCTGCAGGTAAACAATGCCATCGATTTCCGGCGCATCTGCTTTGGTTCGCGCAATGGCGATCACATTGCCAGCGTCATCTTCGGTCAGTTCATCGACCAGCACAGTTTGCAGGCTACCGATCTTGGCTGACACTTTGGCGGCACTGATGCGCTCCTGCACTTCCATAAAACGACTCAAGCGCTCTTTCTTGATTTCTTCCGGCACCTGATGATCTAAAGCATTGGCTGTGGCGCCATCGACTGCAGAATAGGCAAAGCAGCCAACGCGGTCCAGTTGCGCCTCTTCCATAAAGTCGAGCAGCATTTTAAAGTCATCTTCTGTTTCACCGGGGAAACCGACAATAAAGGTACTGCGGATGGCGATTTCCGGGCAAGTCTCGCGCCAGGCTTTAATGCGCGCCAGGTTATTCTCGCTGCTGGCCGGGCGTTTCATGGCTTTAAGAATGCGCGGGCTGGCGTGCTGCAATGGCACATCCAGATACGGCAGAATCGCGCCTTCTGCCATCAACGGGATCACTTCATCGACATGCGGATACGGATAGACATAATGCAAACGTATCCATACACCCAACTCACCCAATGCCTTACTCAGCGCTGTCATATGGGTTTTTACCGGCCTGCCGTTCCAGAAACCGCTACGGAATTTCATGTCTACGCCATAGGCCGAAGTGTCCTGTGAAATCACCAGGATCTCTGAAACCCCGGCATTGACCAGGTTTTCGGCTTCATTCATCACATCACCAATCGGGCGGCTGACCAGGTCACCACGCATGCTCGGGATAATGCAGAAACTGCAACGGTGATTACAGCCTTCCGAGATTTTCAGGTAGGCATAGTGTTTGGGTGTCAGGCGCACGCCTTGTGGCGGCACCAGGTCGGTATACGGATCATGCGGTTTCGGCAAATGCGTGTGCACATGGCCCATGACTTCTTCCAGCGCATGCGGGCCGGTGACAGCCAGCACGCTAGGGTGTGCGCCAGTGACCACATCTTTTTTTGCGCCCAGGCAGCCAGTCACAATCACCTTGCCGTTTTTGTTCAGCGCTTCGCCAATCGCATCCAGCGACTCCTGCACCGCAGAATCAATAAATCCGCAGGTGTTCACCACCACCAGGTCAGATTGCTCGTAGCTGTTACTGATCTGGTAACCCTCAGCGCGCAACTGGGTCAGGATACGTTCTGAATCCGAGCCAGCCTTGGGGCAACCCAGTGACACAAAACCAACTTTAGGCATCGTCTGCATAAATAAACCCTTTTAACCTTCTACCAGTAGTTTGGTAACAGCGACCGAAGCCACACCCAAAGTAATCAACAATAATTGCAACAGCGTATCGCGCAGTGCGGTGCGTTTGTGCAAGCCGGGAATCAGATCCGCCACCGCCACATATAACATGCTGGAAGCCGCCAGACTCAGGATATAAGGCACCCAGTGCTGCACCATATTCAGCCCTGCATAAGCGATCAGGCCACCTGCGAGCGTCGCCAGGCTGGAGGCGATATTGAACAGGAACGCTTTGCGCTTGCTATAGCCGGAATGTAACAAGATCAGGAAATCACCGACTTCCTGCGGAATCTCGTGTGCAATGATCGCCAGCGCCGTCACTAGCCCCACCTGCATATCGACCATAAACGCGGCACAGATCAATACACCATCGACAAAATTATGGAAGGTGTCGCCTATCATGATCATCATGCCGCTACGGCCGTCATCATGATGATGGTGATGACTCATGACTTGTGGGGTGTCGACTGATACCGGCCGGAACTTGATCGCCCCTTGCGGTGCTTTTATCTTTTGCTCAGATGCCTGGCCTGGATGCAGTTCCGGGCAATGCGCTTCGTCATGCATGGCATGCATTTCACAGTGCTCACCATGGCAGTGCCGCCATAGCACCAGTTTTTCCAGCGCAAAAAACAGCAAAATGCCGAACAACATGGTGGCCGTCATCGCTTCGATATTGGGGCTGGTTTCAATCGCGTGTGGCAATATCTCCAGGAATACCGCTGCCAGCAAGGCACCGATCGCATAACTGACCAACAGCGGCACCCACTGCTTTTTGGCATTGAGCGCAAACAAGGCAGCCACTGATACGCTTAACACGCCTCCAGCCAGGCAGGCGAGCACCATCCCGGTCAAGGGTGACATGGTCGCCAGGGTGGCAGTCAAAGAGGGTGAGAAATTAATCATGCATAGTTTGTAGAAATGAGGCGGGCATTATACGTGAGTTCTGCCAAAAATGAGCATAAACAATCAGTTATCGTCACTGCCAAACTCTATGAATGACGCAATGACAAAGCCGCTGACTGTTACTAGCATCGGTGCCGACTATGCTGAGTATCTGCAAGCTGGCGCGGGCGACTACGCATGCGTTGCTGCGTCATGCATGCTTGTCTTGTGTGTCAGCAATCAATGTGGGTAAGTCATTCACAGCGGTACAGCTTTGCCAATGTGGTTTTTTCAGCGAAGCATCGGCGGCATAGCCCCAGGTCACCAGCACAAAATCCATCTGGTGCGCATCTGCCGCCTCGCCATCTTCCAGACGGTCGCCAATATACAGGCACTCATCGATCGGCAATGCCAGGTCTTGCACGATGCGGCCCACCATATCGGCTTTGCAACGCAAGGCAGGCTGAAAGTAATCCAGTGCAAAAACGCCAGAAAAAAACACATCCCATTGCAAATGATGGATGATTTTCTCGGTCGGGAACAAACGCTTGTTGGTCGCAATATACAGCTGATAGCCCGCATCATGCAGCTGTTGCAACAGATCGCTCACACCTTCAAACACCACAGATTTCAGGTAGCCGGTACTGTCGTAATGCTGTTTAAAGGCCGTCGCCAGCGCTTGCAGCAGTGCGTCATCGTCACGCCCGGAAAGCATCTTCAGGCTTTCAATCAGTGGCGGGCCGATGACATCACTGGTTAAGGGCATTTGCAGAGGCGTGTCTGTTGTTTTAAAAGCCTGGTCATAGCCTTCGAGGATGCTGGGGGCAGAGTCAATCAAGGTGCCGTCCAGATCGAAAATCAGATGTTTTTTCATGAAGTATGCGTGTCTCAAACTGCTGGAATACTGGTCAATGACTTTTAAAACCAATCTTCCAATTTATTAATTACGTGAATGCCGGGGAAAACCCTATTCCGGCCAGACCCTACTCTAACCAGATCATGGTCGCCATGCGGCCGGTATCGCCATCGCGCCTGAAGCTGAAAAACGTGTCCGGGTCATGGTAGGTACAAAGGCCGCCTCCATAAATCTGCTGGATTCCAAGTGTGTTAAGTCGTTGCCTGGCAATGGCATATAAATCCCCCAGCCATTTGTCCCCATGCGGGCGGAAGGCAGTATCGGCTTTTGCATCCTGCGCGACGAATTGCGCACGTACTTCGCTGCCAACTTCAAACGCATCCGGGCCTATCGCTGGGCCCAGCCAGGCTATTAACTGCCCGGCTTCTACCGGCATGGCGTTGACAGTAGCTTCAATCACGCCGTCACACAAACTGCGCCAGCCGGCATGGATGGCTGCTACGGCAGTGCCGGCTTGATCGCACAATAATATCGGCAAACAATCTGCCGTCATCGTCACGCAAACCACATCACTACGCGTCGTAAAACTGGCATCCGCGCTTTCCAGGCAACTGGCGGCACTGGCATCAATCACGCGTATGCCATGCACCTGTTGCAGCCAGACTGGTTCAGTCGGCAAAAACGGGCTTAATGATTGGCGGTTGTGCGCGACGTGTAATGGATTATCTTTCACGTGATCGCCCAGATTCAGGCTGGCGTATATGCCTGTGCTGACGCCGCCTGCGCGCGTGGTTTGCAATGCTTTGACATTGGCAGGCGCTGGCCAGTCCGGCGTGATGAATGCAGGTTTAAGCATCATCCTCGTCCGCTAGCAGTTCGTCATCATCCCACTCTTCGCCCTCTTCCAGGCCATCATCATCAAGGTCGTCATCGCCCCAGTCTTCATCATCTTCGCCGATGAATAATCCGTTTTCGTCCACATTGAGGTCAACTGGCGACATGGGCTCATCAGGCACTTCAGTGGCGCGCATGGCTTCGAGCAAAGCACGCATATCATCCGCCAGCTCGATTTGCCACTCCATATGCTCATTGGTGACCGGGTGCGTCAGGCCCAGTTTGATGGCATGCAGTGCCTGACGTTTGAAATCACCGATCACGGCACGTAACTCGGTAGACATCATTTTGTGCGGAATGATATTGCCGATGCCATATAAGGGGTCACCCACCATAGGCGCTTTTAAATGCTGCAAATGCACGCGGATCTGGTGCGTGCGTCCGGTTTCAAGGTTACAGCGCAAATAGGTATTAGTGCCGAAGCGTTCCAGCACCTGATAATGCGTCACGGCAGATTTACCCCGTCGTATCACCGCCATTTTGACACGCTGGTGCGGATGACGGCCTATCGGCTGATCCACCTTGCCACTACGCCACAGCTGGCCCCAGACGATGGCGCGGTACTCGCGCTTGACCGAATGCGCTTGCAGCTGGCGTACCAGACTGGTTTGCGCTTCCAGTGTTTTCGCCACCACCAGCAAGCCGCTGGTATCTTTATCCAGCCGGTGCACAATACCAGCGCGTGGCACTTCCTTGAGTTGCGGCCGATGGAACAGCAACGCATTTAACAAGGTGCCACTCCAGTTTCCGGCAGCAGGATGCACCACCAGGCCGGCAGGCTTGTTGATCACGATCAGGGCGTCATCTTCGTACACGATATCCAGCGGGATGTCTTCGGGTTCAAATGCGCTGTCTTGCGCATTCACTGGTGGCGTGACGGTGATATTCTCGCCACCCCATACTTTGGTTTTAGCGATAGGCGCTTTGCCATCCAGCAACACCAGGCCTTCTTTGATCCAGCCCTGTAACCGGCTACGAGAATGGTCAGGCAGCATTTGCTGCAAAACCAGATCCAGCCGCTGCCCGCCAAGGTTGGTGGGTACGACCAGATGTAAGGAAGCGCTTTCTTTCATATTTTCAAACGGCATCAGTTATAATGCCCTGAGTTTCCTTATATATAACGATATTGAACAACATGCTTCGCATTTTACCGCTTAACGCCCTGCTCACGCGCGCTTTTATTTTTATCGCCGCGCTCACCTTGAGTGCTTGTGCTATTTTTGGTGATCCAAATCCGCTTGACGAAACCAAAGGCTGGCCTGAACAACGCCTGTACGCCGCTGGCCAGGAAAAAATGGTGGATAAGAATTACGATAAGGCGATCGATTACTTCCAGAAGCTGGAAGCGCGTTATCCACACGGGGCTTATGCCACTCAGGCACAACTTGAAGTAGCTTATGCTTACTACAAGAAATCCGAGCCGGTATTATGTTTATCCGCCGTTGACCGCTTTATCAAGCTGCATCCTAACCACCCTAACCTGGATTACGCCTACTACCTCAAAGGCCTGGCGACGTTTAATGAACGTGGTGTGATCGAGAAATACACCAAGCAAGAGATTAATGACCGTGACCCGAAAACGCTGCGCGTGTCATTCAATGCTTTCAAAGAACTGGTAGAGCGCTTCCCTAACAGCCGTTACGTCAAAGATGCCACACAGCGCATGATTTTCCTGGTCAACACGCTGGCCCTGCACGAGATGCATGTCGCGCGTTACTACATGCAACGCAAAGCCTATGTCGCTGCGGTGAACCGCACTAAATATGTGCTCGAGACTTACCCTAACTCCAGCGCAGTTGAGGATGCACTGGTGACCATGATCAGCGCCTATGACGCCATGCACCTGGATGACCTCAAGGAGGACACCTTGCGTGTGCTTAAAACCAACTACCCGGAAAATCCTATGATCACCGGGAAAATCAACGAAGACGAAAAAGTCTGGTGGAAATTCTGGGAAAGCCTTTACCAATAATAAGCTGAAGCCTGTCAGAAGCTATAAAAAAGCGCCAATCTTATGGCGCTTTTTTTATTTCGTACCCCGCTTATTTGGCGGATTCACATGTCACTACGCGCTTTAGCTTTTGCCGCCAGTGCATCCACGGCAAAAGCTTCCAATTCAAAAGGATTGTCATAATACATATGGCGCCCGTTCAGCTTTTGCCAAAGCCCGGCCAGTAAATAAGCCGGGATAAATAAAATGCCCCAGCGTTCGGCCTGCCTGACATGCACATGTTCATGCGGCCTTAGCTGCTCCAGCCTGCCCGCGGAAAATCCCAATATCACATGCCCTAATGCAATGGCCGCAAACCCCCTGCGCATAAACCAAAGGGCAAGTTTTCCGCCATGCACTTCCAGCACGCCCTGCGCGACCCTCAGTTTTGCGCCGCACGACAGCCACAAAATAGCCGCGACCACCCCCACCAGCGTGGTAGGCAATGCCCATAAAAAAATCAGCAAACGCATCAACTGAGCACCCTTTTCTTCAACAACGCTGATGATTAACAATACTTACCAACCACGCATATTGACAGTCATACCACCCCAACCTATCATGTTGAGAATAGTTATCATTAGTAATGATTACCCTCATGCCCACTGTGGATGCGCCACCGCAACATCAAGTTCATACGCTTTACCAGTCGCACCATGCCTGGCTAGTCAGTTGGTTAAAACGGCGTTTAGGCTGCATCCATCATGCCAATGACCTTGCTCATGATACCTTTCTGCGTCTGATTACCAAATCCTTAAATGTCCCTCATCTCGATGAGCCGCGTGCTTTCCTGAGTACCATCGCGCATGGCTTGATGGTAGACCAGTTTCGCCACAAGGCAGTTGAGCAGGCTTATTTGCAAACTATCATGCATTTGCCTGCCGCCATGGCCCCTTCGCCAGAAGAACAACTCGCCATGTTGGAAACCCTGTGGCAACTCGATCAATTATTAAATGGCCTGAAGCCAGTGGTGCGCACGGTATTCCTGCTCTCAAAACTGGAAGGGCTGACTTATATTGAGATCGCTGAAACAATGAAGGTTTCATTGCGCACCGTTGAAGCGCATATGGCGGTTGCCTTAAGGCATGTCCTGCTGACACGGACTAGCGCATAAGAGATTGATCAGCGCCATGTCTGCTCTCGCTCACTCCCTGCCCGATAAAAAAGAGATTCCTCCTGAAGTGATGGAAGCACTGATCACGTGGTCAGTCAAGCTCAGTTCAGGCACAGCCAGTGCAGAAGATGAACATAATTTTCAACAATGGCGAGCCCAAGACCCCATGCATGAAGCCGCCTGGCAAACATTACATGCGATGGAGCAGACCTTGAATGCGGTGCCGGCCACATCCAAAGCATTATTGACCCAGACCATCGCCCTGGTCGATCAACAATCGCAGCGTGCTGCCAAACGCCAGGGCGCGTTCAAGCAACTGGGCATAGGCGCGATTGCACTGGTGACGCTTTCGTTACTGGTGAACCAGCTTGGGCCGTGGCATCAGGAATCGCATTTTGCTACGCCAGTAGGTCAAAGGGCGACCTACACCCTTTCTGACGGCACGACCTTAACGCTGAATACCGATACTAGCGTCGACATCCATTACGCATTACTGAAACGTGAAATCGTCCTCAACAACGGCGAGATCTATCTGGAAACAGGTAAAGATACACAGGCACTATTCGGCCGCCGCGCCTTCTGGGTCAATACCAAACAGGCCAGTTTAGAAGCCATAGGCACGCGTTTCTCGGTCTATCAGCAACAGGCCAGCACCCGCCTGCATATGAGCGAAGGCATTGTGGCCATGCACACAGAGGCGCATCCGCCAGTACGCGCTTATGCGAATGAATCCTACAGTCTGCAGGGATCACCGGCCTTACCGTTAAAAGAAACCTTGCAGGCACAAGACCCCATGGCCTGGTTAGACGGTGTCATCGTGGCGAAACAAATGCGTCTGGACGCCCTGGTGTCTGAGTTATTACGTTATCAGGCGCTGCCGGTGACTTACGATGCCGAAGTAGCCAAGCTCATCGTATCTGGCGTATTTCAGCTTAATCGTGCCGACCCGGCAGAGCATGCCTTGCAAACCATTGCTCAAACGCTGCCGATACGCGTGACCAGGCAAGCTGATAGTATTGTGATCAGAAAAAAATAATCTGAGAAAATCTGCGGGTTTTTTCAGAGCTATCCGGCATAGGGTTATTTCTCTTTTACTGATAGAGGTCTAACCTGATGCAAGCACGCACCCATCGCAAAAAACCATCTCTTAAACGGCAGCTTTCTGCGGCATTCCATACGGTATTACTCACAGGTTTTGCCAGCAGCCTGACGCTTACTTCAGCCGTGACCGCGTATGCTGAAGAAAGCCAGGTATTCGATTTCCAGCTACCCGCCGGCACACTGGGAGACGCACTCAATACATTAGCCAGGCAATCTGCCATCAGCCTGACTTTTGATGCGGCACAGGTCAAAGGGAAATCTGTCCCTGCGCTTAAAAAACAATTAACGCGTGACCAGGCGCTGCAGCAATTGCTTAAAGATACAGGCTTGCAAGCCAGACCAGCCAATGGCGCGGTCATCATTGTCCCGCGTCCGGTCACTCAGCATACTGATACGCTACCTGAGGTCGCCGTTCAAGCCAGCCGGTCACACTCCCCCAGCGACTTGCCTGAGGTGTTTGCCGGGGGCCAGGTAGCAAAAGCCAGCCGCATGGGCATTATGGGCAACGTCGATATCTTTAAAACCCCGTTCAGTACGCAGAGCTTTACCGAAGAGTTCGCCCTGGACCAGCAGGCACGCCGCCTGGCGGATATTGTGGCGGTAGACCCTTCCGTACGTAGCGCCATGGCTGAATATGGCGATAGCGAAACCTACCATATCCGTGGTTTTCCGTTGTTCACCAACCAGGTGGGTATTAATGGGTTGTACGGCATGACAGAACTGCGCCGCATCGCACCAGACTTTTACGAACGTGTCGATGTCCTGAAAGGCCCGGCTTCCATGCTCAATGGCAGCAGCCCGTTTGGCGTCACCGGCGGCAACATCAACCTGGTCTCGAAACGCGCTGGTGACACTCCGCTCAACCGTTTCACAGCCAGTTATATTTCAGATAGCCAGTTTGGCGGGCATCTGGACCTCGGCCGCCGCTTTGGCGAGGACAACGCCTGGGGCGTACGCCTGAATGCACTGGCTCGCGAAGGCGACACGCCGATCAGCCGTCAATCCGACCGCATGTATATAGGTTCACTGGCGGTGGATTATCGTGGTGAAAAACTGACCGCCAGTTTCGACCTAGCTAGCCAGGACCGTCTCACAAAGGGTTATTCCGCCAACATTCAGTATAACCCGGGGTTTGCGCTGCCACGTGCACCACAAAATGATAAAAACTTTGTCAATGACTGGGAGTTTTTCAAAGGTGACTCCCATTACTGGATGACCAAAATAGAATACGAGTTTAATCCTGCCCTCACCGCTTATATCAATTACGGCCAGGCCAAAGGCAATGAAGAGTATTTTTATGCAGGCGCCACCGCTCGCGTTTTGGTCAATAGTGCTGGTAATTTCACTGCTGGTGTCGGCGGATATCGCGGCTACTACGAAGTGGATACCTATGAGGTCGGACTACGTGGGCAGATGCAACTTGGTAGCGTGAGTAACAACTATGCCTTGACCTACACTGACTTTGATCGGACTGCTGGGGGTTTAACTGTTCGTGGAGCCAACTATACTGGCAATATATACCAAAGCCCAAACCTGCCAAAACCCACGGTCAATTATGGTGCGATTCCTCAAAATGGCGATTTGCAATTACATAGTGTCGGCCTGGTGAATACCTTCGGCTTCCTTGAAGACAATCTGCTGCTAACTCTGGGTGCCCGCCACCAGTCACTCTATAGCGGCATTTTTACCTCTGGCGTCAAAACAAATGCTTATGACGAAAGCAAAGTCACGCCTACTGCTGCCCTGCTCGCAAAACTGGGCAATTACTCTGTGTATGGCAACTACAGTGAGGGTCTGTCACAAGGCTCTGTCGCACCGAACACAGCAGCCAACGCTGGCGAAAGTTTGCCGCCATTTGTCGCAAAACAGCAAGAAGTTGGTGTGAAGTATAACGCTGGAACATTTGGCGTCACTGCAGCCGTTTTTCAGATCACTCAGCCCAGCACATTCACCAATGCCGCCCGTCGACTGGTGGCAGATGGCGAACAGCGCAACCGTGGCCTGGAGCTGTCTACCTTTGGTCAGCCATTCAGTGGCGTGCGCTTGCTAGGTGGCGTGACATTTATCGACCCGGAGCAGACTAAAACGCTCAATGGGGTGAATGATGGTAAAGACGCAGTCGGCGTGCCAAAAGTGAGCGTCGTGATCAATGCTGAATATGATATGTTTGCCATCCCTGGCCTAACCTTGACCGGCCGCATTTCCAGTTTTGGCGAAGCACAAGCCGATGTCGCGAATACTCAAAGCATTCCAGGCTGGACCACGTTTGATGCAGGGGCACGATACGCCACCCAGATCTCAGGCAACAAAGTCACTTTCCGCGCCAACATCATGAACCTGGCAAACAAGGATTACTGGAACTCAGTGTCACGCAGCTTTATCACCATGGGCGCACCTCGCACCGCACTGATCTCGGCAACCATTGATTTCTAGTACAGGCTGTTTGACGATCTTCTACTCTTAAAAAAATGGCGGCCTGTTGCGACCAGGGCGCCATTTCTCTTAAACTCAGGTTTAAAAACGTCTTAAATCTGCCTGGGTGCAAACATAATAATCGCCATACCCAACATGGCGACTGCTGCGCCTAGCATATCCCAGCCAGTCGGGCGTATGCCATCTACCAGCCATAGCCATACAATAGCCACGCAGATATACACACCACCATAGGCAGCATACACACGGCCAGCCGCCGTCGGTTGCAAGGTCAGCAACCACGCGAATACCGCCAGGCTGATTGCGGCAGGGACAAGCAGCCAGGCGCTTTTGCCTTCCCTCAGCCAAAGGTAAGGCAGATAGCAACCCACGATTTCCGCTACGGCGGTGCAGGCGAACAGCAACAACGTTTTAAACACTACATTCCTTCGTCATGGGTGTGACTGATTTCAAAGGCCACTTTTGCGTCAAACTTTGCCATCCCACTAGCGCTGCAATGTTTGATGCTGTGACTGAGTCCACAATGCCGGCCAGGTTAAGCAAGCAATCGCGAGTGTGGAACCAAAACTACTCCTGCTCTGAGATCAGCAGCTGGTTCTGGTCCGTTTTCAGGTAGAAAGTACCGTTCGCATCAATCTGGATCGCGCGGATACGGAAATCACTGAGTACCGGCTCCGCATATACCAGCGTTGTGCCCTCACGGCGTATGCGGTACAGCGTTGTGTTACCCATGCCTGCCACAAACAAATCGTTATCCCAAAAATCATTGCGTCCGGTAGGTGGATATTTAGCCAGCGGGCCGATGCCGATGGAGGGTACAAAGGTCATCAACGGTTTTTCATGGCCTTCGTGGCTGTTGAATTTATTGCCGTAATAGCCACTCATGCCATCACGTTCATAAATGGTGCCGTAACTGACAATCGGCCAGCCATAGTTCTTGCCACGCTTGATCAGGTTGATCTCATCGCCGCCACGTGGCCCATGGTCGGTTAACCACAGCTCATTGCTTTCCTTATCGTAAAACAGCCCCCCAGAAGGTGAACGGAAGCCGGTCGCGTAGACTTCGGCATTCAATCGCTGCAAATCGATACGCATGACTTTGCCTAAGGAAGTGGTCTTATCCTGCACACGGTCCGGCTTAGAGAAATCGCCTATACTCAAATACAAGGTACGTTCGTTCTCGCCCAGCGCCAGCTTGCCGCCGACCTGGTGGCCCAGAATAGGCTCTTTGATCGCCGGGCGGCTGATGTAGATTTCGCGGTCAAAACTCACTTCGCTGTTTTCTACATCCACCGCAAACTCGCTGACAGCCAGGCGCACGCCATTGGTCACCTCATCCCAGGCGGTATATGCCACATATAGCGTTTTGCCAATCAGCAGCGAATCTTTCACGCCAGAAAGCTCCTTGCAATACACCAGTTGCTTGCTACTGCTCTCATCCGCCGAAGTGTCGCCGCCGGGGATAAACTTTGCCAATTGCTTGCCGGGTTTGACTAACTCCAGCGTTTCATTCTGGCGCACAAAATAAACATCGCCACATTTGCTGATAAACAAAAATAAATGTTTATCCAGGCGCTCAAACGGCCCGCTGGGATATTGGTCCTCAAAAGGCAGTTTGTAGACTTTGAGGGGTTGCGTGCCAAATACCGAACTGATTCTTGGCGGCTCGGGTTCTTTGTTGGCTTCTTTATCCGCTTCTGCTGCATCACTACCTGAAAGCAGCAACCTTGGCACGACGCCATCGCCGGCATGCGCGACAGGCTGCAACATTTGCCAGCTCACACCCAACCATAACAGGCTGAGTAATAAATACTTTAAAAATAGAGGTTTTGATTTTTTCTGATTCAGGGCACGCAAAGCTGGATACTCCATTCTTATGATTGCATTCGAGTTGCAAGCAGCAAGAAAAGTTTATATAAATGTATTATAAAAATATTTTTTATATTTAAAATCAATTAAATATTAATTCTTATTCATGTAGTTTGTGATGATAATTTTTAGCAATAAAGCAGAAATCATCACTGCCCACGCCACCAGGGCTAATCGAATAAACAAAGCAAAGCTGTCTTGCTGACAGATCTGGCCTAGGGCGGGGTCTAATCCATCGCAGCCAAATGCCACTACAGCAAACGCAAAACCGGGCCCGAGATGCAAAATGGCGAGCCCATAAATCAAAGCACGTAACAAGTGTGTTCCAGTCTTAAAGTGATTAACCCTGAATGGGTCATCCTGACGTGACTGGATGACCAAGCATGCATGATTTTGAATATAGATAAAATACGTTTTTTTACTCAGCTGCGTTTATACATAAAGGCAGCCACTGTGCTTATGTTAATGCTTGAGTTAACGCTTGAAAGCCAGCACAAAGACACCCACCGCCACCAGCGCCACACCCAGCCATTCGCGGCCTGAAAGGCGCTCGCCCAAAAACACGAAAGCAAACACGGCCACCAGTACCAGGCTGAATTTATCTACTGGTGCGACTTTAGAGGCTTCCCCCAGCTGTAGTGCTCGAAAATAACATATCCAGGAAGCCCCGGTTGCCACTGCGGACAAAACCAGGAATAACAACGACCTCGCGGGCAACGCCAGCGGGTTACTCCACTTGCCGGCAAACCAGACAAAAGGCGCCAGCACTGCCGCAATGACCACCGTGCGGATCAGGGTGGCAAAGTCAGAATCCATGCCGTGGATGCCGATTTTGGCAAAGATGGCAGTTAACGCTGCAAAGCAGGCCGAAAGTGCAGCCCAGAAAAACCAGTCAGTGATCATCTTGTTTAATCGACATTCTGGCCTATGCGCCACAACACACCGGCAGGGTCAGCAATACAGAAATCACGCATGCGCCAGGGTTGCAGCGTGATTGGCCAGATCTTCACGCCATATGTTGCAACGACGCCGCTTTCCTCAACCTTTGTCCACCAGGCATCTACGTCTTCCACCAGCAAATGCATCATGTAATTCTCAGCAAAGCCTTCGGCACAAAAATCTTGCAATAAAAAACTCGCATGCTCGTAGTGAAAATAAGCGACACCGCCGCCCTCTGAGGCCATGGTGAAGCCGATATCACGATAAAATTGCTTGGATAATTCAAAATCTTTGGCAGGCACAAATGCCTTGATTTCGGTGACTTTCAAATTTGCCATGATTGAGTGTCGCCTCCCTGTTTTTTTATATCGCTGAATGGCACAAGTATAAATCAAGCTCACGTTTTGCGTGTAGCCGCCGCATACTCATCATGCAATGCCATGGCTACCTGGCCTATCAATACGAGGGGCAATGGTTGATTGAGCGGGAAGGATAAATTGCCTTTTTTGCCGCGATAGGCTTGCAAGGCTTTGATTAGTCCCAGATCCTGAGTGACGGGTGGATAGATACCAATGTGCTGCTTGAATGCTGCAAAGTAGAAAAACAATCGTTTGTTGCCGCGAAACGCAGGCATTTGATAGCTGATGCATCGCGTGGATTCTGGTAGCCATGTTTCAACTACCTGCTGAATAGCAAGCATTAAAGCCTGGATCTCGGGACTCAGGCTTTCCATATATTCTGCATGTGCGTCAAAGGCCACCGGTCATTCCTGAGATCAGTTATTCAATCGTTTTGCACACTTTGCAACAGGGCGCTTAATCTTCCGCCGACCAGTCCGGATTCCACACCACTTCCCAGAGATGCCCATCCGGGTCCTGGAAATAGCCGCCATAACCTCCCCAAAAAGTAGTTTGTGCGGGTTTCACAATCGTCGCTCCACTTATTAAGGCTTGCGCCATTAGCGCATCCACTGCAGCTTTGGAGCCAACATTGTGCCCAATTGAAAAAGCGGGAGAATTCTGGGTACGCTCCTTCGATGAAACAGGCAAAGAAGTATCATGCGCCAGGCTTTCACGTGGCCAGATGGCCAGTTTCAAGCCCCCTTCCAGCTCAAAGAAGACTACGGCACCATGCTCAAACTCGGTACCCATGAGGCCTTCAGTGGTCAGCCCCAAGCCATCGCGGTAAAACTTTAGCGAGACTTGCAGGTTATCCACGGCAAGCGTGATGATACTGATACGCGGCTTCATGCCTTATCTGAGCAGAATGTAAATGCAGGTCGCCAGCGAGGCAGTAGAGAGCCCCAGCGACAAAAACAGCATGGTTTTATAGGCAGTGACTTGCTTCTGCGCTTTTTGTGCGGCCGCTTCAATGCCCTTAATCGCCAGCTGCATCTTCTCAGCCAGCACATGCAGGGATTCTGCATTCTGGATCGCCGCCGATTGCAATTCCTCAATCTGCTTGGCTAGCACAGGGTCGACCTTGGCGACCTCAGGCTTGGGCGTAAATGCTGGAATGGCGGCAGTAGCCACTTGCGCGATATAAGGCGCGAATGCCGTGATGATAGGTAAAAACTGAATAGCCACTTGGACCTCTCTAACTTTATTTTACTTTAGCTTATAGTACGGGCTGGGATGGTGTACGTCCAGCCTAAATGTGGTCTATGTCTAGCCTGAATCAGGCTGCGTTAATCATGAATCAGCCGCGCCGTGCTGCTTCAATGGCTGCAATATCAATTTTTTGCATCTGCATCATCGCCTTGAAAGCGCGTTTTGCAGCTGCAGGGTCGGGGTCAGCGATCGCTGCCGTTAATGCGCGTGGCGTGATTTGCCATGAAATGCCCCATTTGTCTTTACACCAGCCACAGGCGCTTTCTTCTCCGCCATTTTCAACAATGGCGTGCCATAAGCGATCAGTTTCGGCCTGGTCATCCGTGGCCACCTGGAAAGAGAATGCCTCATGGTGTTTAAAAGCTGGGCCGCCATTCAGGCCCAGGCAAGCAATGCCCATCACAGTAAACTCCACGGTCAATGCATCGCCTTGTTTACCAGAGGGATAGTCACCCGGCGCGTAAGTCACTGCACCCACACTGCTATCAGGGAAAGTGGCAGCATAGAATTTGGCCGCTTCCTGCGCGCCACCATCGAACCAGAGGCAAATCGTGTTTTTAGCCACCATGTTTTCTCCTTTAACACCCACTTTTTTCCATATAGTTGTTCAGGCTTTTAATCTTGACTGAAATTCAGGAACACAAGTTCTTGCCAACTGGGTTTAATATTTATTAAATCAGTATCCTACAATGATTATATTTAATAATTATTGATATTTTTCAGTATTTAATTTAAATTTAGTGCACCTTTTTAAAAGTTTAAAATCATGGATAGTGCACCTTTACAATCGCCTCAGCCAAAACTGTTTCCCAGCATTATTGAGCGTCTTGCCGCGCTTGAATATAGCCAGCGTACTGAGGAATCGTATATCCAGTGGATCAAACGCTTTATTACATTCCATGGCAAGCGCCATCCCCGCGAGATGGGATCAGAAGAAATTGAAGCCTATTTAAACCATTTAGCCACTGATAAAAAGGTGTCGGCCAGCACGCAAAGCCAGGCCAAAAGCGCGTTACTGTTTTTATATAAAGAGGTTTTGCAGCACGCATTACCTGCCATGGAAAACCTGATCAAAGTCAAAGCAGACAAGCGTTTGCCAGTGGTCTTGACCAAGCATGAGGTGCAGGCGGTTCTTTCACGGCTGGATGGCAGCATGTGGCTGATGGTGAGTTTGTTGTATGGCAGCGGTTTGCGCGTGATGGAGTGCTTGCGCTTGCGCATTGCCGATATTGACTTTGACCGGCTGGAGCTATTGGTGCGCGATACCAATGGCTATAAAAATCGGATCACTTTACTGCCCGCCAGTTTGGTGGAACCCTTAAAAGCACACTTGCAGGAAGTGGCGTTGTTGCATGAGGAAGATTTAGCCAAGGGCTTTGGCGAGGCCAGCTTGCCAGCGGGCCTGGCAAAAAAATATCCTGAGGATGGCAAAACGTTCACCTGGCAATATGTGTTCCCCTCCAGCAAACTCTCGGTAGACCAGCGAAGCGGTGCGGTGTATCGCCACCATGCAGATGAGAAAACCGTGCAACGTGCGGTGAAAAAAGTAGCCAAGCAGGCAGACATCAACAAGGAAGTGACGCCGAATACATTGCGTCACAGCTTTGCGACCCATTTGCTGCAAGGCGGGCAAGACGTGCAGACGGTGCAGGCATTACTCGGGCATGCCGATGTGAGCACCACCATGATTTATACGCAAGTGGTCAATACCGGCGGGCGCGGTGTCGCCAGCCCGCTGGATGTGATTTAGCCACCTTGTTTATAGCCTTCAGGCGGCAGATGGGAAATGCCTGATGCCGATCAGGCTGGCGAACTGTGTGGCTGGCATGGGCTTGCCGAACAGGCTGCCCTGCCCTTCTTCGCATTGTTTCTCTTTTAAATAGTGATACTGGCTTTTGGTTTCTATGCCTTCGGCAATCGTGTGCAGGTCAAAGCCGTGGGCGATATCCAGCGTGGCACACACCACAGAATCGTCCTGTTTGTGTTCCAGCATGCCATGCACAAATGAGCGGTCGATCTTGATGCGAGTCAGCGGATAGGTTTTCAGCAGACTGAGCGAGGCATAGCCAGTACCGAAATCATCAAAAGCGATCCCTACGCCATAGATCTTCAGCTTGCGCAGCGCGTTTAATACCACCTCATCATTGTCCAGCGCAATATTTTCAGTGATCTCCAGCTCCAACGCCTCTGGCGGCAAGCCATGCCTGGCCAGTACATCCATCACTTCCTGCACTACATTGCCGACGTGGAATTGTGCTTCAAACAGGTTGACACCGATACGGAACTCGCTGGCGCCGTTCCGCCGCCAGTAAGCGGCTTGCGCACAGGCCTCATCCAGTATCCAGGAGCCGACAATGGCGGCCAATGGGCCATCTTCAAGGGCGGGCAAAAACGAGATGGGCGTTAACACACCGCGCTTGGGATGGTGCCAGCGTAACAAAGCTTCTGCGCCTATCACCGCGCCGGTATTTAAATTCACCTGTGGCTGGTAATAGAGCAGAAATTCGCCCTGATCCACCGCCCGGTGCAATTCCATCGCGTACAACCGACGCGCCACCGCCTCCATACGAAGTGCTGGTGTAAACAGGAACACCCGGCCGCGACCGGACATTTTGGCCTTGAACAAGGCCAGGTCGGCATCGCTGACCAGTTCCAGCGCTTCCTGTGCATGCAGTGGCGCCAAAGCCACGCCACAGCTGGCGGCGACACGCACTTCATGTCCGTCTATCAGGATAGGCATGGCGATCTGCTGGATGATTTTCTCAGCCAGCTCCATGGCCACTTCGGCATTCACAATATTAGGCACCACAATGGCAAACTCATCACCGCCAATGCGGGCGGCCAGCCCTGGCACATTGACCAGCTGCGCCAATTGCACAGCCACTTGCTTGAGTACCGCGTCACCCAGCGTATGCCCCAGGGTGTCGTTCACGTCTTTAAAGCCATCCAGGTCTATCATAAACACGGCAGCCGGTTTAGGCACCGTTAAGGTGTCTTCTACCACGCGGTAAAAACGCGCGCGGTTGGCCAGGCCTGTCAGTAAATCAACATTGGCTCGCAGCCGCAGTTCGGCCTCTTCCATACGCTGCTCAGTAATGTCTTTGAGGATAGCCTCAAACCGCATCTTGCCGGACTCTTTCCAGGCAAACAGTGAAAACCCGAGCAGGAAGCGAGTGCCATCCTTGCGCAAGCCTGATATCTCGGAAAACGTATCCAGATGGCCCAGCGTATCGGCGGCCACGGCTTTGGCGATGGTTTCATGCAGGATAGAACGATCCCGTTCCGGCACCAGCATGTCGACCGACTGATTTACGCCTTCCGACAGCGAATAGCCGTGTGAAAGTGCCGCTGCCGCGTTCCAGGCAATGATTTGTAGTTGTTCATCAAACCAGACCACAGGCGTGGTTGAATTACCGGCATATTTCTCGAAAGTCGGTCTATGGCGGTTGCTGGAGGTTTCAATGCGCCGCAGTTCAAGCCGGTCTGACACGATATGCGCCAGTTCGAGTAATCTGCGTTGGTCATCTTCAGAAAAATTCAAATGCGGCTTGTTATCGATGACACACAAAGCGCCAAGTGAGAGCCCGCCTGGCGAGCGTAGCGGAACACCGGCGTAAAATCGCACATTGGCATCCCCGGTGACCAGCGGATTGTCGTGAAAGCGCTCATCCAGCGTGGTATCCGGCACCACCATGATCTGCGCCTGGTTAATGGCATGCGCACAAAAAGACACGTCCCGCCGCATATCTGTTTCGCCCACACCGACTGCCGCTGCAAAAAACACATGGTCGCTGCCTATCATATTGACCGCAGCCACCGGCATATCAAACATGCGTGCGGCAATTTGCACAATCGGGTCTAAACTCGGCACCAGCCCTTCATCGTCAAACCCATGTTCATATAAAGCGGCAAGCCGCTCTTGTTCATTGGCCAATACTGCAGGGCACTTCACTGCCTTCTCCTTAAAACGAGTGCTGTCTATCTGGGCGTATGGGTATACGGCCTATACGTTGATAAAAGTATAGACATAATCACATATATTTACACCAATTTTATTTCACGAATATTAATTCGCGCGAGTCACAGCTGGCAATGTCTGGCGGGATGATAGCCATGAGGCTCAGGATCAGAAAGATCCTGAGTGGTGGATGAACGGAGATTATTTCTGCTTGCCGTCGCCAATATGGGTTTGCCCGCGCGACTTGGCCAGTTTGACCTGTTTTTGCCGCTCGCGCAGAGAATCCCTTTTTTCAGCAGACAGCTTATCGTAACAATAGGGGCACGAAATACCTGCCTCATATTGCTCGCTGTGCATTTCTTCCTGGGTCAGTGGCATGCGGCAGGCATAGCATTGATGATGGTCGCCGACCTCCAGCCCATGCTTGACCGCCACGCGCTGGTCAAATACAAAGCAATCGCCTTCCCACAGGCTTTCTTCCTTAGGCACGGTCTCAAGGTACTTGAGAATCCCGCCCTGCAAGTGGTACACCTCTTCAAACCCTTGCTGCTTCATAAATGAGGAGGCTTTTTCACAGCGGATACCGCCGGTACAGAACATGGCGACTTTTTTGTGTCTGGTGTTATCCAGGTTATCAGCCACATATTTGGGAAACTCACGGAAGGTAGTGGTTTTGGGGTCCACCGCGCCTTTAAACGTGCCGATATGCACTTCGTAATCGTTACGCGTGTCCAGCAAAATCACGTCCGGGTCAGAGATGATCGCATTCCAGTCTTCCGGCTTCACGTAGGTACCCACCACGTCGTTCGGGTCTACCCCTTGTACCCCCATGGTGACGATCTCTTTTTTCAGTTTGACCTTCATACGATAAAACGGATGACTGTCAGCCCAGGATTCTTTATGTTCCAGTGCCGCCAGGCGCGGGTCACTGCGCAAATAGGTCAAAATGGCGCGGATATCGTCCGGCTTGCCGGCAATCGTGCCGTTGATGCCTTCATTCGCCAGCAATAAAGTGCCTTTAATGCCCAACATCAGGCATTGTTCGAGGATAGGTTGCTGCAGGTCTTGGTAATTATCCAGCGTGACGAATTTATACAGCGCGGCGGTGAGGTATTGACTCATTTGCAAAATAGCTTTGTTTCAAAGAGTGGCATTTTAACACCCTAAGCCGCTGAATGAAAAAGACAAATATGCAAAAAACAAACGGGCATCGCGCCCGTTTGATAAATATTGATCCAAATCAAAAGATTATTGGATCACTAAAATTTCTGCCTTGCCCAGGCCGCCCATATCGCCCATCCAGCGTTGCACACGCAGGCTGGAAATTTCGGCAAACTGGCTATCGAGTAATTTAAACGATTTATACAGGATATTCAGGAAAGGTAATTGATGCAGCCCGCAATCGATCCAGGTCGCCTGTGGCGCAGGCTGTTTTGCCAGCAACAAGGTGCCGCGCTTCATGCCATACCCAAGGTAGGCACCGGTCGTGCCGAGTACACCCAGTGTTCCCGCCATCATGTCAGAGGCGCAATAATCACCGGCATCGCCTTCTATCAGCAACATGCCTCTGCGCATACGGTCACCTGCACGCGCACCGGCATTGCCTTTGCAGATCAGCACGCCCTGCTGCATCTGGGCGCCTAAAAAGTCACCGGCATCCTGCTCAACAATCACTTGGCCTAGTGTCATGCCGAAACCGATATAGGCATGCTGAGCATTGGTGTTTTTAAAGACCACCTGCAAGGCGTCATTGCTGTTATCCACGCTGATATCAAACACTTCACCAGCAGTGAGGTTTTTCGCCAGCTTGATCGCAGCGATTTCAGCAACTGTCTTAGCCTGCAGGGTTTGCGGCGCCAAGGCACGGCAATCAATGCTGCGTGTGATGGGCTTTGCAGTTAAAGTGATGATACTCATGCGACCTCCCCGCTTAAAATCGGGCGCAGTTTAAAATGATGTTGTCCCAGTTTGCCACCGTAGTTACCGGCAGAAATACGCAGAATGCCATTGTCCTTGCCCAGGCCGCAGGCCGCTTCAATACCGGCTTTCATGGAGACGGCAATATCTTCAAATGTCAGGCCATTCACAACGATCTCCATCACGCTTTCGACGCGCGGGTCGAGCTCGGTCTTGACCACGCCTTTCAGGGTCGGGCAAAACGCATCATTGGTACTGGCAAACATTTTCGGGTATTTGCTACCGACTTTAGAACCTGACCGCACCACCCCACCCGGAAACGGCATGATCACATTGGTGAACTTGCGCATGGCGTCAATCGCCGCTTCACAGGCTGTCAGCACTTGTGCCTGGCTGGTACCCAGCACCAGAAAGTTACCGCCGCCGATCGCGCGTACCATGCCGGTGGTCTCCTCAGTGAGAAACTCGCCATCCATGACAGGGATACGCCAGTAGCGCTTGAGTTTGCCCGCTGAATTAGGGATCTGCTTGGAGATCTGGTTGCCATCGCCAAAAAAGCGTAAATGCTTGCCCAGGCTGATCATGTCTTCTGACTCGATGCCAGCAAACGCTGCCGCTGTCGGGCAAGTCAGGATACATTGCCCCATGCGGGTTTCCAGTTGCTGCATCAGCACTTTGCTACCCATGGCAAACAGCAATACGCTGACGCCGGGGCGGCCATCAGGCGTTTCATCCGCCGTCAGTTCGCGCTCTATGCCCGCCTCTACCCCGCAACCGATCACGCTGGTGGCAAAACCGGTCATGGCATTGGCTGCGTTATAAGCCCAGCGCAAGTTTTGCGCAGTGATCAGCACGCGCGTAGCGCGCATATTAAATGCTTCCGCAAAGGTGTCGTCTATTTCTACGCCGTTGATAATCATCATGCCCCCTGCAGATGATTAATGACATGGTTGCGGCCATCTTCCGCAATATGGTCATTACTGATTTTGAAGTGTTGCATCTGCATGGTGTGGTAACGATCAAAATACTGCTTGATGTCTTTTTCCACACCCAGGTCAAATGCAGGCTTGGCGGTATGGGTCGCACCCCACACCACTTTGATGACTTTGCCCTCTTTCACGACCAGCTCACCATCCTTGAACACCAGGTCTGGCTTGGCGAACATGGCTTCCTTGTCGGGTTGTTCTGTATATACCGTAATATCTGCGGCAGCGCCTATGCCTAAATGGCCACGATCGTGCAGGCCTATCAGTTTGGCGGGCGCAGCGCGGGTCATGACGGCGATTTCATACAGGCTATATTCCCTGTCCAGCGCCTTGAGGTTACTCATGGCTTGCGCGTCCAGGTTCAGCTTGTCAAACGCTTCATTGCGGAAAGTCCTGTCCATCAGCAATCGGATCAGATGCGGATAGCTGGTAAACGGTGCACCATTAGGGTGATCTGTGGTCAGGAAGACGCGCCATGGGTCGTCTACACTCAGGAAAATCTCCAGGCCTATCGCCCACTGCAGCGCGTTGACGTAGTTTTCATCGCGGTACTTGAATGGCACAACCCCGCAACCGGCATCGCATTCAATATCCATGATCACAGATTTTTTCGGGTTAGCGACTTTGGCATTCAAATGCTGCATCATGTTGTCGCCAGAAGCAGTCACGGTCTGGCCAAACAGGATCTGGCCGACATCGGCAGTGATATGTTTGTTTTTATTGATGGCTTCGGCAATATTGGCCGCCGCTGAAGAGAATTTCTTGTCGCCCTCAGTACCATAGCTATGAAACTGGATATGCGTTAAATGCATAGGGACGCCATCACTGGCACCCATGGTGTCCAGCGTGGTCTGGAAGTTGCCTGCCACGCCCAGGTTGTTACAGTGCACATGCAAAGGCTTGGCAATGCCAAGCTCATTCACGGCACGGCTCAAGGCCTGCAAAATACGGCGCGGCGTGATGTGATAATGGCTGTGTTGCTGGTCCAGATCCTGGCGGCGCTCGTTGAATTTAAACGCAGAGATACCGCCCGGGTTCACCACTTTAATGCCTATGGTTTGGGTGGCGTGCAAGGTCCAGGCGACATAATCATTAATGGTTTTCTGGTCCGCATTCTGGCTGAGCAAACGCAACAGGTAATCATCGTTACCAAGCATGGCGTATCCGCCTTTGTCTATCATGGGCGTATCGCCCATTTCCATATGCGCCTGACGTGCGTTCACGGCCAGGATCGCCGGCTCGAACGCAGCGGTGTAGCCCATTTCGATGTAACGCATGCCGGTGTCAGTGGTATTCGGCGTGGCATGGTGGCTACAATTCGCGCCGCAGATGTGTGCTTCCGGTTCCTGCAGGCGGCGCATATCCTGGTACTCAGGCAGCAGCATGCGTGCGATATTCACTTTACCGCCACCAATGTGGCTGTGCATATCAATCGCACCGGCCATCACGATCTTGCCGTTCAGCTCATGCGCCTGATCTATTTTTTCAGTCTCGGCCGGTTTGGCGATAATCCGTCCGTCACGGATGTAGATATCTTCCAATTGACCATCTTTGTTCTGGGTCGGATCGATCACCCTGGCATTTTTGAGTAACGTAATCATGCCGACTTCCCTTCATTCACTAACGCTTTTTCTATCAATGCAACCACATGCGATAAGGTAGGTACATCAGAAGGCTTTGCCGCTGTCAGCGGCAATGTCACCGAGCCATCGACGCGGAATTGCTGGCCACCGGTATCCAACCCTGGTGTCGCAACCGGGATAAATACCGCAGGTGGTATTGTGAAAATGCTATCAGGCGCGCCCAGTACGATGACGGGTGACACCTCGGCAGGCGGCATGGCCTCAGGGCTATAGCTATTCACCCACACTACGGCATCATGTTCCTGCCAGTCTGGTGCATCGATAATCACGCCATTGAGCCAGGTATGCGCGTAATTGACACTGGTATCACCATCGCTGCCGCCTAGTGACAAGCCCATGGCACGTGATTTCTGGTTGAGCGCAACCACGGTTTCGGTAATATTTTCGATGGTTAATTCAGCGTGGTCGTAATGCAGGTCTTTGGAGACCCAGACCAGCGTAGCGTATTTGGCTGCCTTCAGGGTTTCTGCCAGTGCCTGCAAGGTGCTGATCGCAACGCCAGCCACGCTTTCACCGGCAACTGGCTTATTCATGACCAGTGCACGCAAGGCAGACACCACTTGCGGTAATTGTTCAGATGGGCAGGCAATCACTTGTGGCGCACGGCCATCCGGTGCAGTGCCGGCCTGCGTTTTCAGTTTGTCGCCGCCCAGGAAAATGATCTGGCGGGCAGCAGGCTCGGTAAACATCGCTTCCTCTACCCACACCACGCGTTCAAAAAAACGTGCGTTGTGGCTGACCACATCAGTGCCTATCATCAGGATCACATCAGCACGGTTACGCACTTCGGTCAGTGTGGTGGTTTGCCAGCCGCGGTGCTGCAACACTTTCATATTGCGCAGCGTGCTGGCGGCATTCAGGTGCGTCATGGCTGCACCGTTCTGGTTGGCCAGGCTGACCAGTGCACGTGCACCATGCACATCGGTGCTGCTACCGGCGATCAACGGTGCTTTGGCTTGCTGCAACAACTCTGCCGCAGCAGCAACAGCCTCAGCCAGAGAGGCTGGTTGACCATTGATCTGTGGCGGCGTATTGACAGTCTTGCGCGCGTAAAATTTTGCTGCTTTGCCACACGAAAACTGCTGTCTGGCAATCGCATCCTCCGAAATATCGTCACATAGCAAGCCACAGGCTGGGCAGGCATGCAAACTCTGTTCTGTATTTATCATGAGTGGAAAGATCTCTCGTTTACGTTGAAAAAGCCAACGCCATCGTTGAAAACCATCACATCATACAAACATCTATAGGGTATGGATAGAAAAAATAAAGCGGGGAATGCGCGTTATTTAAGCTGTTAAAAGTAAACATGCCGGCGATAAGCAAGCAAGGCGTCCGCAATGAATACACAAACAATCCGCAATCAAGGTTTATCTATCACGTTAAAAATAGTAGAATAGTCGTTTGATTTTTCTTGTTAATTAACTACACATTGGAGTTTCCATGGCTTTAGAGCGCACACTTAGCATTATCAAACCAGACGCTGTTGCAAAAAACGTGATTGGTCAGATCTACACCCGTTTTGAAAACGCCGGTTTGAAAATCGTGGCTGCTAAATTCACGCAACTGACACAAGCTGAAGCCGAAGGCTTTTATGCTGTGCACAAAGAGCGTCCTTTCTTCAACGACCTGGTCAAATTCATGATCTCCGGTCCTGTGATCATCCAGGCGCTTGAGGGTGAAAATGCAGTGTTGAAACACCGTGACCTGATGGGTGCAACTAACCCTAAAGATGCAGCACCTGGCACTATCCGTGCTGACTTTGCAGAAAGCATTGATGCGAACGCTGTTCACGGTTCTGACTCACTGGAAAATGCAGCAATCGAAATTAAATACTTCTTTGGTTAATTTACTCAATCTTAACCAGCCGCAACTCGCCGATTACTTTAGCAGTATCGGCGAGAAGCCTTTCCGCGCCAAGCAACTGATGCGCTGGATGCATCACTTCGGGGTGTTAGACCTCGATCAGATGACAGACATCGCCAAAGTCCTGCGTGAAAAATTACGCCAGGAAGCCGAATTCAAATTACCTGATGTGCAGTTGGAGCAAATTTCCGACGATGGCACACGTAAATGGCTGATTGGCACCAACAACCTTAAAGACGGTACGGCCAACAGCGTAGAAACCGTGTTTATCCCCGAAGACGACCGTGGCACCTTGTGCATTTCCAGCCAGGTCGGCTGCGCACTCGAATGCACGTTCTGCAGCACCGGGCGCCAGGGTTTTAACCGCAACCTGAGCGTGTCTGAAATCATCGGCCAATTATGGGTCGCCAACCACTCATTGCGCCAGGCTGAAGGCTACAACCTGTTATCTGCCAGTGACCGTATCATTTCCAACGTGGTCATGATGGGCATGGGCGAACCGCTGGCCAATTACGATAATGTCGTCACCGCCATGCAGATCATGCTGGATGACAGCGCCTATGGCTTAAGCCGCCGCCGCGTAACCTTATCGACCAGCGGCATGGTCCCAGCGATGGACAGATTAAAAGAGGATTGCCCGGTCGCGCTCGCCGTCTCATTGCACGCACCGAATGACGCTTTGCGTGATGAGATCGTCCCTATTAACAAAAAATACCCGATCAAAGACCTGATGGCAGCCTGTGAGCGCTACCTGGTCAAGGCGCCGCGTGATTTTGTGACGTTTGAATATGTGATGCTGGATGGCGTGAACGACAGCATTGAGCATGCCAGACAGTTGCTGGATGTGGTGCGTAATGTGCCTTGCAAATTCAACCTGATCCCGTTCAACCCTTTTCCTAACAGCGGTTACGGTACTTCCAAGCCCATGCAGGTGCGTGCTTTTCGTGATATGTTAATGCAAGCTGGCTATGTCGTAACCGTCCGCAAAACCCGTGGTGAGGACATTGATGCCGCTTGCGGCCAGCTGGCGGGCAAGGTGCTGGACAAAACCCGTCGAACAGAAAGAACCATTGCCATTCAACCTGGTGCGATTCAAACTGGCCAATAAGTCATGAAAAAATACTTTTTTGCGCAACTCCTAGTGACCTCCCTGGCTAGCCTGTGGCTGGCCGGTTGTGCGCAAAATCCGTCCGAAAACACAAACAACCTGCCTTATGACCAGCAACCCATAGGCCGCGAAAGCGGCGATGTGGAATCCGCCCGCGTGCATACCGAACTCGGCGCAGAATATTTCAGACTCAAACGTTACGATGTCGCGCTTGAAGAATTCAACACTGCCACTGAACGCAGCCCCAGTTATGCGCTTGCGTATAACGGCCTCGGTTTAGTGTATGCGGCATTGGGCGATAAATCGCGTGCAGAAGCGGCTTTTCAGCGTGCGATTCAATTGCAGCCGGTGAACTCGGAATCCCATAATAACTATGGCCGCTTTTTATGCGACCAGGGCCGTTATGAAGATTCACAAAAAGAATTCATGCTGGCGGTTAAAAACCCGCTCTATAAAACACCACAATTTGCTTATTACAATGCCGGCGTCTGCGCCTTGCGCAGCCAGCAAAAACCGCAGGCCGAAATCTATTTCGGCAAGGCATTGCAGGTCGACCCACTTGCGCACGCGAGTGCTTACCAGCTAGCCAATTTGCAGTTTTCACGCGGGGATGCGAGTGCCGCATTGAACACACTGCAAACCAGCGTCAGTGTCGCCCCAACGCCTGAATCATTGTTTTTAGCCGTCCGCATTTACCGTGCGTTACAAATGCCGGATGAGGCGCATCATTACAGTGTGCAGTTGCATAAACTGTTTCCAAATTCCAACGAAACCAAACAATTGTTGAAAATGGAGTAAATGCAAGTGACGTCAGAAGACAAGATCAACGTCAATCCGCTAGCGACAGAGGCGGCAGATAAGCCTAAACGTGGGCGCAAACGTAAAATCGATACACAGAATGTGTCTGATCAGGTAGACAATGCCGGCGTTGAAGCACAACCCTTTGCCCCCCCTACTCCGGAACCGACAGACGACATGACTATGCAATCCTCCACACCAGAACATGCGCCTCCTCCGATCGAGGAAACTGTCACACCAGTGATCGCAGGCTCAGGTTGCGGTAACGTATTAAAAGCTGCGCGTGAATCACTGGGGCTGAGTATCCATGAGGTTTGCAGCCAGTTGCGCCTGGGCGTGAAGCAGATTCAGGCGATTGAACAGGATGATTTTGATCAATTGCCACAACCCAGCATCGTGCGCGGGTTTATCCGCAACTATGCCAGATTGCTGAATATTGATGTCACTCCAGTACTGGAAGCCTATCAGCGCATGGTGCCGAGCACGGCACCCTTGCCACTGAGCGTGCGGTCTAACGCCAGTCGATCCATTATTGACAAACCTGCGCGCGTGATTCGTCCGCAACGCATCCTGACTTTTTTTATATTCCTGATCCTGGCTGCAATCCTGGCGTATTTTTACATCAACCATATCAAACCGCAGGCACTCAAAAACGCCTCGCTGGCGCTGGATGTGGATGAGATCAGCGAAACCACCGGCCAGGAGATCAATGTCCCGGCACCGGCAGCTGACGCCTTAAGCTCTCCGGCAGTGGCAGCAGATGCTGTTGTCACACCTGAAAGTACGGGCACGGCGCCATTACCAGCCCCCACTGAACCAGCGGCCGGCCTGACGCCTGAAGCGCAAACTACCGCAGCCACAGAGCCTGCCAGCGTTTCATCGGCAGTCCCGGACAGCACCATCGTCAGCACCCCGACACCGGCTGCCAATAATGTTGTGGAAAGCACCACCCTAAAATCTGCAGACGCACAAAAAGCCATTCTGGTGTTTAAAGTCACCGATGATTCCTGGGTGCGTATCGAAGATATGCAAGGCAAAAAGATCCTCAGTGAAGTGTTGACAGCAGGTTCTGAGCACAATGTCGTGGCAGAAAAACCGGTCAATGTGATTGTGGGGCATGCCCAGGGCACGCAACTGACGATAGATAATCAACCCTATGACCTGACCCAGGCCACGCGTGGTCGCGTGGCGCGCATCCAGTTAAAATAAACATGATTCAACGCCGAAATACCCGCCAGGTCATGGTAGGCCACGTCGCAGTCGGCGGCGGGCTCTATGGCACCACTGCTTCGCCAGTCGTCGTGCAAAGCATGACCAATACCGACACCGCAGATGCTGAAGCGACCATACGCCAGGTCTATGAATTATGGCAAGCCGGTTCTGAAGTGGTGCGTATCACGGTGAACTCCGCCGAAGCTGCCGCGCAGGTTGCCACTATCCGCAAAGGCCTGGATGCATTAGGTTGCAGCGTGCCGTTGGTGGGTGATTTCCACTTTAACGGCCATAAACTACTGCAAGCTTACCCGGATTGTGCAGAAGCCCTGGCCAAATACCGTATCAACCCCGGCAATGTGGGTAAAGGCAGCAAACGCGACGAGCAATTTGGCGCCATGATCGAAGCCGCCATCCACTACAAAAAAGCCGTGCGTATCGGCGTGAACTGGGGCAGTCTGGACCAGGCAAAAATGGCACAGATGATGGATGACAACGGCAAGCTGGCAGAACCGCTTTCTGCGGATGCTCTGATGCGCGAAGCCCTGATTCAATCAGCGCTGGAAAGCGCACAGCAAGCCATAGACCTGGGCCTGAGCCCCGACCAGATCATTATTTCCTGCAAGGTCAGCAATGTACAAGACCTGATCCAGGTGTATAGCGACCTCGGCCAGCGCTGCGATTACCCATTGCATTTGGGCCTGACTGAAGCTGGCATGGGCTCCAAGGGCATCGTCGCCTCAACCGCCGCGCTGGCGATTCTATTGCAGTCCGGCATAGGCGACACCATACGTGTCTCGCTGACACCAGAACCCAACGAATCCCGCACCAAAGAAGTCATCGTCGCGCAGGAAATCCTGCAGACTATGGGCATACGTTCATTTACACCCTTAGTCACCGCCTGCCCGGGTTGTGGTCGCACCACCAGCACTTATTTCCAGGAGCTGGCGATGCAAATCCAGAGCTGGTTACGTCACCAGATGCCGATCTGGCGCGGCCAATATCCTGGCGTAGAAACCTTGAATGTCGCTGTCATGGGCTGCGTGGTCAATGGTCCCGGCGAATCCAAACTGGCCAATATCGGCATCAGTTTACCCGGCACCGGCGAAACCCCGGTCGCACCGGTGTTTGTCGATGGCGAAAAAACCGTGACGCTGAAAGGCGACCATATTGCAGAGGATTTCCAGCTGATTGTGGATGAATATGTACGCACCCATTATGCCGAAGGCGGAAAATTGCGCGTCCTCAAACCCAGCATCATCCCTATCCTCGCCATCCCACAATAATTCAAGCAAACGGCTGTTAGCAATGACCAAAAAATTCCAATCCATCAAAGGCTTCTACGATATTTTGCCGGAAGCCACCCCGCTCTGGTTCAAGCTGGAAGACACCGCACGCAGAATCCTGAGCCAGTATGGCTACAACAATATCCGTATGCCCGTGGTAGAACCGACCGAGTTATTTGTGCGTAGTGTGGGCGAACATACCGACATCGTCGAAAAAGAAATGTATGCATGGGAAGACGCCCTCAATGGCGACAAACTCACCTTGCGCCCCGAAGGCACCGCTGGCTGCGTACGCGCAGTGATTGAACACAACCTGACCTATAACGGCCCGCAACGTCTTTGGTATATGGGCCCCATGTTCCGTCACGAGAACGTGCAGAAAGGCCGCCAGCGCCAGTTTCACCAGATAGGGGTGGAAGCGTTTGGTTTTGAGGGCCCCGATGTAGACGCTGAACAAATCGTGCTACTGGCACGCTTGTGGCAAGCCTTAGGCATTCAGGACGTAGAATTACAGATTAATAGCATCGGTGATGCTGATGAACGTGCGCAATACCGCGAAACGCTGATTGCTTATTTTGAGCAACATGCCGACTTGCTGGATGATGATGCCAAACGCCGTCTGCACAACAATCCACTGCGTATCCTGGATAGCAAAAACCCGCGCATGCAAGCCATGTGCGAAGCCGCCCCCAAGCTGATGGATGGCCTGGGCGAAACATCTAAACAACATTTTGCCCAGTTGTGCGCCCTGCTCACGCAATCCGGCATTGCTTACACCATCAACCATCGCCTGGTACGCGGACTGGATTATTACAACCGCACTGTATTTGAATGGGTCACCACCAAGCTGGGCGCCCAAGGCACCATCGCAGGCGGCGGCCGCTATGACACTCTGGTAGAGCGCATTGGTGGCAATGCTACGCCTGCCTGCGGCTTTGGGATTGGCCTGGAACGTGTATTCCTGTTGATGCAGGAATATGGCGTCAACGCGCAAAACCAGCCGGACATCTACCTGGTGAACGTAGGCGAACTGGCAGAACAAAAAGCCTTTACCGTGGCGGAAACCCTGCGTAATATGGGGCTAAGCGTCATTTTGCACGCAGGTGGCGGCAGCTTTAAATCGCAAATGAAAAAAGCTGATCGTAGCGGCGCCCGCTACGCGGCTATTTTTGGCGACGATGAGGCGGCAGCTGATGAAGTCAGCTTGAAACCTATGCTGGGCCAGGGCGAACAAGCCCGTGTATCGTTGGCACAAGTACTCAGCATTGTGCAAGCAGGATAATTAGCCAGGAGGCCGGAAGTTGCAAAAAACGCATTTTTTTCACAACTTTAGCGGCTTTGAAATGGCTCGCATCTTCACGGTTTTTCACCGGAATACACCTTATTAAATGAGTGAAATTTTACGCATAGACCAGTTAAGCATTTTTCCGGCGCACGCGCCTGAACGCAAACTGGTGCGTGACGTATCACTGTCATTGTCACGCGCAAAAACCACCTGTATCGTCGGTGAATCCGGCAGTGGCAAAAGCCTGACCGCGCTTAGTGTGATGAAATTACTCTCTTCGCAACTGCGTATGCAAGGCCAGATATTGTTTCAGGGCCAGGACATCACCTCGCTGGATGAAAAAGCCATGCAGCGCCTGCGTGGCCGGCAAGTGGGCATGATCTTCCAGGAGCCAATGACTTCACTGAACCCGGTACTCACAGTGGGCTTTCAGATCGGCGAGCCACTGCAAACGCACCAGAGCCTTAAAGGCGCTGCGCTCAAACAGAAGGTCGCGGCATTATTAGAGCAGGTCGGCATAGACCCTGCCCGCGCCAATAGCTATCCGGATGAACTCTCCGGTGGCCAGCGCCAGCGCGTGATGATCGCCATGAGCATCGCCTGTGAACCGGCGCTCTTAATTGCTGACGAGCCCACCACCGCCCTGGATGTGACCGTACAAGCACAAGTATTACGCTTGCTCAAAGAACTGAAAGACCGTATGCAGATGGCGATGCTGTTTATCACGCATGATTTTGGTGTAGTGGCAGATATCGCCGATGAGGTAATAGTCATGTTCAGGGGCGAGATTGTCGAAGTGGGCAGCGTCAGCCAGGTATTAAACCAACCGCAACATCCCTACACCAAAGCGTTATTAGCCTGTGTGCCAGATGCAGAAGGTAAAAAGATACTACAGCCCATGACCTATGACTGGTTAACCCCGGCCTGAGGGAGCACAGATGTCTGATTTGATCCTGCAAGCCCATCACCTGACAAAATTTTATACCCAGCGCACCGGCGCACTGGGCTTGGGCAATCACACTATCCGCGCACTGGATGATGTCAGCCTGCAACTCAAGCGTGGCACGACCTTGGCGATCGTCGGCGAATCCGGCAGTGGAAAATCAACATTGGCGCGTGGCATTTTACGTTTATTGCCGCTGGATAGCGGTGAAGTTGAGTTTGATGGCGTCAATTTCCTGGCATTGGATAAATCTGCCTTGCGCAGTGCACGCCGCGATATCCAGATGATCTTCCAAGACCCGTTTGCCTCGCTCAACCCGAGAATGCGTGTAGGCGACATCATAGGCGAAGGCCTGGTGATACACGATATAGGCAATGCCAGGCAGCAAAAAGACCGCGTCAGCCAGATGCTGGAAAAAGTCGGTTTAGTTGCTGAAGATGCGCAAAAATACCCGCACCAGTTTTCCGGTGGCCAGCGTCAGCGCATAGGCATCGCACGCGCCCTGATTTTAGAGCCGAAACTTGTGGTGTGCGATGAGCCGGTCTCGGCGCTGGATGTGTCTGTGCAAGCGCAAATTCTATTGCTGTTAAAGCAGTTGCAGCAGGAAATGGGGCTCAGTTATCTGTTTATCACCCACGATTTAAGGGTGGTCAGGCATATCGCCGATGAAGTGCTGGTGATGCAAAAAGGCAAAGTAATTGAGCAAGGAAGCGTAGAAAACATTTATAATGCACCCCAGCAAATTTATACACAACAATTACTTAGCGCAATTCCCGGACATGGCTTGCGCACAGCAACCGCATAATCACTCATACAAAAAATAAGCAGGAAAATATCATGGCGTACGATTTGGAAGAACAGGAACAGCTGGACGAATTCAGAGTCTGGTGGAACAAGAACGGCAAAATGGCGATCCGCCTGGTAATAGCCGCTATCGTTGCCTATGCTGCATGGCAGGGTTACCAATCGTGGATGGACAGCAAAGCGACAGCGGCTTCTACTGCTTATCAAACGCTGGTCAGCAATTCATTGCAGGACGTAGACAATAAAAAAGCCGAGCAGATCAGCAAAGATGCCGAAGTGATCGAAAAAGAGTTCAGCATGACGCCTTATGCTGGCAGAGCGGCCCTGTTTGCTGCGCGTGCACTGCATCAGGCCAAACAAGGCGAAGCGGCTGAGAAACAATTGCATTGGGCAGTTGCCGAAGCCAAAGAGCCAGCGATCAAACAGATGGCAGCCATTGAGATTGCCGGTCTGCAGATCGAGCGCAATGCATTGGATGATGCCAAGAAAACACTGGAAGCGATTAACGACAGCGGTTTTGATGGCCTGAAAAACAGCATGCTGGGTGATATCTACATAGCGAAAAAACAGGAAAAAGAAGCAAAACAAGCTTATATTCAGGCACTTAAAGGCCTGGACCCGGAAGGAAAACTGTTTTACCTGACCCAGCAAAAACTGGATGCATTGGGTTAACAACATGCAACGTTTGCCGAGCTCACCTATTTTGCGCATGAAAAAACCGCATTTGCTAAACAGCCTGACGCTGGCTGCCATTTTGTTACTTGGCAGCAGCCTCTCCGCCTGCACCGCGTTCAATGATGTCAAAACCAATCTGAGCGAAAGCATTTTTGGCGCCGAACCGGCCAATCCACCAGTCGAACTTGAAGATATCAAGAGCTCTTACGAAACGCGCATCGCCTGGTCTGCTGACGTGGGTGAGCCGGGCCGTTTTACTTATGCGCCAGTGCTGTCTGACAACCTGATTTATGCCGTCAATGCTGAAGGCACAGTCACGCAGTTATCTGCTGAAAACGGCAAAACCATCTGGCAAACCGAACTGAATGAACCTATCAGCAGTAGCGTAGGTTTAGGTGGCGGGCTGGTATTGGCAGGCACCAGTAAAGGTCATTTATATGCACTGAATGTGAATGGCAAAAAGTTATGGAGCGCCATCCTCAGTAGCGAAGTCCAGGGGCAGCCCCGTTATTTTGACGGCACTGTGATTGTACGCACCAGTGACCATCACATTTACGGCATTGACGCTGCTGATGGCCGCCGCAAATGGGTGTATGAGCGCGCAACCCCTTCCCTCTCACTTAAAAATCAGGCCGGTATTGTCGTTGATGGCGGTGCCGTCTATGCAGGCTTTCCGGGCGGCAAGCTAGTTGCTATCCGTGCCGACAACGGCAAACTGCTGTGGGAAGCCACTGTGGCCCAGCCTAAAGGCGTCACCGAGATCGAACGCATTGCAGACATCACCAGCCTGCCGTTTGTCGATGGCGCTTTCGTCTATGTGGTCGCTTATCAGGGTAAAGTCGCGGGCGTTGACCGCCAGCGCGGCCAGGTTGCCTGGAGCCGTGATATTTCCAGCTATGTGGGCCTGACCGTTGATAACAACAAGATTTACTTAAGTCATACCATAGGTTCTGTCTACTCACTGGACAACACCAATGGCAAAACCTTCTGGCGCCAGGGCAACCTGGGCTACCGTCACCTGACTGTGCCATTACCATTAAGTAGTGTCGTCGCCGTAGGTGATCTTGAAGGCTATATACACCTCCTCAGTCAGGATGATGGCAGCTTCGTAGGCCGCATTCAACTTGGCTCCAAACCAATCATGTCACTGGTTGCAGGGACTAATAACCAGTTTCTAGCACAATCACGTGATGGGCACATTTATGCCGTCACATATAAGTAATGTTACCTACCATTGTTCTAGTTGGCCGACCAAACGTCGGCAAATCCACCTTATTTAACCGCCTGACAAGGTCGCGGGATGCGCTGGTTGCAGACCTGCCTGGCCTGACACGCGATCGCCACTATGGCCGCGGCATGGGCGCAAGCCAGCCGTACCTGGTGATTGACACCGGCGGCTTTGAGCCCACCGCGGATAGCGGCATCCTGAAAGAAATGGCCAAGCAGACCTTGCTGGCCATTGATGAAGCCGATGTGATCATTTTCCTGGTCGATGCACGAGCAGGTCTCACACCACAGGAATTCACCATTGCGCAGACTTTGCGTGTAGCACAACGCCCTGTGCTGCTGGCCGTCAATAAAACCGAAGGCATGCGTAAAGCCGTGGTCAGTGCAGACTTTCACGAACTTGGTATTGGTGAACCACTATCAATTTCGTCAGCGCATGGCGAAGGCGTGCGTGACCTGATCGAAATTGCGCTTGAAACCATCGCCGATAAGATCGAAGAAGAGTCTGCACCAATCAACCCGGATACCCCTAGAATCGCCATTGTTGGTCGTCCAAACGTAGGTAAATCTACCTTGGTGAATGCCCTGCTGGGTGAAGACCGCGTCATCGCATTTGATGAGCCAGGCACCACGCGCGATTCAATTGAAATTGAACTCGAAAAAGACGGCAAGAATTACATCATTATTGATACTGCTGGCGTACGCAAACGCGGCAAAGTGTTTGAAGCGGTAGAGAAATTCTCCGTCGTTAAAACCATGCAGGCGATTGAAGATGCCAACGTCGCCATCCTGGTGGTGGATGCCAAGGAAGGCATCACCGAGCAGGATGCGCACGTCGCGGCATATATCCTGGACTCAGGTCGTGCACTGGTAGTCGCTATCAATAAATGGGATGGCCTGCAAGATGACGAGCGCGAATGGATCAAGCGCGAGATCGATCGTAAATTGCAATTCCTCGACTTTGCCAAATTCCACTATATTTCTGCCTTGCGTAAAAAAGGCCTGAATGAGTTGCTAAGTTCAGTCGATGTCGCGTTCAAGGCGGCCATGGCCAAACTGGCAACGCCGCAACTGACCCGCGTGCTTGGTGAAGCCACCACACAACATCAGCCACCAATCACGCGTGGCATACGGCCGAAATTACGCTACGCACACCAGGGCGGCAGCAACCCGCCGATTGTGGTCGTGCACGGCAACCATATTGATGGCATCAAAGATAGCTACACTCGTTATCTCGAAGGTATCTTCCGCAAAGCTTTCCAACTGGTCGGCACACCATTACGCGTGCAATATCACAAGGGTGATAACCCGTTTGATAAAGAAGACGAACGCAAACCAGGTGAAGGTCTGGTGACCATGCGTCGCCGTAAAAACGAGTTGCGTGCAAAGTTGAAGCAACGCAACGAAAAAAATAAAACAAAAAAATAGTACTTATTTAAATCAAGTTTTTACTTGGGTATAACTGAGTAAGAACTTGATTCAATCGCCTGATTTCAAAAGATTTATTTCAAAGCGGTATCTGATAAGTCTGCCAGTGCGTGTGTTCTGCAATCCTGTCATAACAAGCTCTGGCACGCTGATTATCTTCTGCTGTCATCCAGCGTATCACTGACCACTCGCTGCGTTGCCCGATTGCCACAACGGCTTTAATCAATTGCGCGGCTATGCCCTGCCCTCTTGCTTCAGGCATGACAAATATATCATCCACGTAAGCACCCATGCTGGCGGCCAGCGGGCGCACAAATGTCCGGTAGTGCAAAATCCCGACTAAATGCCCCTTTTCATCCACCGCCACCAGTGCGTAAACCAATGGCGCGGATTGGTGTATCCACTGCCAGACCTGATCGCGCATGGTTTGCGTTTGCGCAACGGCGTAGAACGCTGCGTACGCGGCATACAATTGATTCCAACCGGCGTAATCATTGGCTTCAATCCTGCGTATTGTGGCTGCTGACTTGTGCTTCATTCCATGACATTCCAATAAAAAGTGTGAATAGCGCAATAAAAAAAGGGACCTGAAGTCCCTTTTCAAAAAGTAAAAGTATGCTCAGAACTATCGCAACATAGGCACCAGGTTTTTGGCGTTCAGGCCCAGTTCCTGGCCCATACTCGCGCCCAGTTTCTTGGCAAAACGGTCAACCACTGTTTCCTGATAGGTAAAATCCACAATCTCAGCCTGTTTGATGACTTCACGCGCAACATAATCCGCACTGCCTTCTGCATCGGCCAGGCCAAGTTTGATACTTTCTTCCCCATTCCAGAACAGGCCGCTGAAAGTTTCCTGGGTTTCTTTCAGGCGGTTACCACGGCCTTCACGCACGACCTTGATAAATTGCTGATGAATCTGGTCCAGCATGTTTTGCGCAAACGCTTTTTGTTTTGGATTCTCAGGGGAGAATGGATCAAGCATGCCTTTGTTATCACCGGCAGTCATCAGGCGGCGCTCTACGCCGACTTTCTTCATTAACTCGGTAAAACCGTAACCATCCATCAGCACGCCTATCGAGCCGACGATACTGGCTTTATCCACAAAAATCTTGTCCGCAGCCACCGCAATGTAATAACCACCCGAAGCACAAATATCTTCTACCACGGCATACACTGGCACCTCCGGGTGCAGTTTGCGCTGGCGGTGTATCTCATCATTGATGATACCCGCTTGCACCGGGCTGCCGCCTGGGCTGTTAATACGCAAGATAATGCCTTTGGTGCCCTTGTGGTCGTAAGCGTCTTTCAGGCTGCTGATGACGGCATCGGCATTCACCTGGCCGCCAGCTTCAATCACGCCATTGAGATCGATCAATGCTGTATGTGCCAATGATGAGCTTTTGTTGGCCCCTACCCAGCCCAGCAGCATCAGCAGCAGGAAAAACAGGTAGAGAAAAGTTAAGGATTTGAACAATACCGACCAGCGCCGTGAAACTTTCTGCTCCTGCAAGCCGGCTAATGCTATTTTTTCCAGGCTGTGAATCGCCGAGTCGTGCGAAGACTGGCTATTTTTTAATTCTGGCGACTGCTGGTTTTCTTCTTGCATAACTCAACTTTCATTAATAAATTTTGGTCACTTTAATATTGAGTGACTTTCAATGATTTTAATCATTTTGCCACTATTTAGTCATATTGCTCTAAAAATAAAAGCTGTTAGAACTGATCCAGATGCACTGTGACAATACCGTCTTGTTCACTGACGGGGATAGGCGATAGTGATTTACCCTGGCATGGCCCAACGATACAGCGCCCGCTCTGTGGAGAATACATGGCGCCATGGGTCGCGCAAATCAACCATTCTTGCGTCATATTGAAAAATTTTCCGTGCTCCCAGTCCAGTTCCACCGGCACATGGGCGCAACGGTTGACATAAGCATAGGCTTTGCCCTGGTAACGGACGACAAATCCGCTGGCATGCGGCCCTAAGGCCGGCATGGCAAAACGCAGCCCGTCGCCTTTTTCCAGCAACTCTGCGCTATTAAATGTCAACACGGCTTCACTCATGTAGATGCCAGTAACCAGGCACTCAATGTTGCCACGTCATCAAACATATGATCCGGTGAATACTGCTGTAAATGCGTGGCAGTTTGTGAGCCATAAGTCACTGCGGCTGTGTGCACACCGGCATTTTTGCCCATTTGCATATCATATTGCGAGTCACCTATCATCAAGGTGCGTTCCGGCATAACTACCAATTCATCCATCAACTCATCCAGCATCTGCGGATGCGGCTTTGAAAAGCATTCATCGACGGTTTTGGTGGCATTGAAATATTTAGCCAGGCCGGAAAGCTGCAAGGCATTATTCAGTCCACGGCGGCCTTTGCCTGTTGCCACCGCTTGTTTGCAGCCTTTTCTGTCTATGCTGGCAATCGTTTCCACAATGCCGGAAAACAGCAAAATAGTTTCTTCTGCCGCGTAGTAGTTACGGTTGTAATTGGTGATCAGTGCTTGTGCCTGCGCATTGGGGATATTGCCATAAAGCACTTCAATCGATTCACGCAAGCCTAAGCCGATAATACTCCGTGCCCGCGCTTCAGTGAGCACAGGCAAGCCAGCCTCATCGGCGGCTTTAATCAGTGCCTGCGTGATCATGCCAGTGGAATCGGCAATAGTGCCGTCCCAATCCCAAACAACCAAATCAAACTGCTTCACGGGCGCGCCTTTTGTCATTTCATTCGATTCTCTTATTGTTGAGTACTTATATTATTTAATATTAAGTTGACGCTGGTGTTGCAAAAAAGTGTCCAGTTCTGCCGGCAATGGCGCCACCAGGTGCAAAGGCTCGCCGGTTAACGGATGCGCAATCCGCGTTTCACTGGAGTGCAGGTACATGCGTTTTAACCGCTGCTTGCTCAATTGCTTGTTGAGCGTGAAGTCGCCATATTTATCATCACCCAGGATAGGAAAGCCCAAATGTGCTAACTGCACGCGTAATTGATGCGTACGCCCGGTGATCAGCTTGGCCTGTAGCAGGCTGTATTGCCCAAGTGCTTCCTGCAAATAAAACCAGGTTTCAGACACTTGCGTTTCGACTTCAAACCGGCCTTTAGACGCCTGCTGTTGCGCAATCACGCCTGCGGATTTGAGTGATTTCCTGCCACCTGGCTGATTGTTGAGCAAAGGCTGATCGACTACGTGTACACGGCGTTCGCCACTCTCAGTCACATACTTCTGCAAATCCAGAATGACTTTCTTTTTCGTTTCCAGCCACTGGCCCTGCACCATCATGACATAGCGTTTATCCATTTTGTGCTGACGCATCGCTTCATGCAAGGCGGTCAGGGCAGAACGTTTTTTGGCAATCATCAGCACGCCAGAGGTTTCTCTATCCAGCCGGTGGACCAATTCTAAAAATTTGGCCTGCGGGCGCTCCAGCCGCAGCTGCTCAATCACCCCCAGGCTGATACCACTGCCGCCATGCACGGCCATGCCAGCAGGTTTATTGAGTGCCAGCATGGCATCATCTTCATAGATGACCATCTCGGCGAGTTTTGGCCTGACTGCGGGCAATCCAGATTTAGGCGCGGCTTCTGCCATGCGGATAGGCGGCACCCTCACCTCGTCACCGAGTTGCAAACGGTATTCGGCCGTGACACGCTTTTTATTCACCCGGACTTCGCCACTGCGCAAAATACGGTAGACGTGGCTCTTGGGCACACCCTTCAGCACTTTGGCCAGGTAATTATCCACGCGCTGGGTTTCAGAGGCCTCATCCACCAGCAGCAAGGTCACTCTGTCACTGGCTGGTTTATCCTGGTGTACGGGCTTTTCAACGTCGCCAGACGGGGCCAGTATTGGTGATTGTGGTGAATTGGGGGTCATATGCAGGTCTTGCTTTGCTTTATCAGGACTTATAGATATACTGTCGGCATTCTGGGTCTGCGTTTTTTCCGGTATCGTCAACAATTTTTCACATTGCTGACATCGAAATAACCTTAGCGACAACGGCCATTTTACTGGCCTTGTGTGTCAATTCAGAATCAAAAAAATTTTGGTGAATACCGCTCGCCATCAAGTAGCGATAATTAATAGAAATACGAAACGCGAAAGCTCAAGCAGAATAATTAACGATATGAGCCCGGCGTTTGCCAAACCCGAATTTTAACGAATTTAGACTCTGTATAGGGTTTTATTTTAGTAGATACATAGCGTTGGATCATACAGGTGGATAACAATGACACACCTGCCAGGCCTTTATCGAGCTAGACTCTGTCAGATATATTGAGTATCAATATGATTGCCCTTGTGGTTCATTGACATACTTAAAGATTGTGCATATTGATGCCTGCACTGCTTCACAAGCTTTGCAATTGCCATTGCACTGGCCTCAAGTTAAATCTGGCCTCACGTTAAATTCTGGCGGTTGATACACAACCCTGGCTCGCCCTGTACTCATTTGTATTCTGCAGCTTCGCCAAGGAGCACTGCATGAAAAGAATGTTGTTTAACGCAACGCAATCAGAAGAATTACGCGTTGCCATTGTCGATGGACAAAAACTGATAGATCTGGATATTGAACACGCTGGTAAAGAACAGCGTAAAAGCAATATCTACAAAGGGGTCATCACCCGTATCGAACCCTCACTTGAAGCCGCGTTTGTCGACTACGGTACTGACAGACACGGCTTTTTGCCTTTCAAGGAAATCTCCCGCAGCTACTTTCAGGACAAACCTGAAGGTCGCGCCCGCATCCAGGATGTGATCAAAGAAGGTCAGGAAGTCATTGTCCAAGTGGACAAAGACGAACGCGGCAGCAAAGGCGCAGCCTTGACCACGTTTATCTCGCTGGCTGGCCGTTACCTGGTGCTGATGCCTAACAATCCACGTGGCGGTGGTGTTTCCCGCCGTATTGAAGGTGAAGACCGCAATGAACTGCGTGACACCATGGCGCAACTGGAAGTGCCTAATGGCATGAGCATCATTGCGCGTACCGCCGGCATTGGCCGTACTGCTGAAGAGCTGCAATGGGACCTGAACTACCTGACCCAATTATGGCAAGCAATTGAAGATGCTTCCAATTTCCAGCCTGGTGCTTACCTGATCTACCAGGAAAGCAGCCTGGTCATTCGTGCCATCCGTGATTATTTCAGTGCCGATATCGGCGAGATATTGATCGATACGGCAGATGTGCATGAACAAGCCTTGCAGTTTATGAACCACGTCATGCCGGGCAATGTGACACGCGTCAAATTGTACCAGGATGAAATCCCCCTGTTCTCGCGCTTCCAGATCGAGCATCAGATTGAATCTGCATTCTCGCGTGAAGTGCGCCTGCCTTCCGGCGGTGCGATCGTGATTGACCACACCGAAGCATTGGTGTCTATCGACGTCAACTCCGGCCGCTCGATCAAGGGTGCGGATATTGAACAAACTGCATTTAATACCAACCTGGAAGCCGCTGAAGAAGTGGCGCGCCAGATGCGCCTGCGTGACCTGGGCGGTTTAGTCGTGATCGATTTTATCGATATGGAAAACCAGCGAAACCAGCGTGAAGTTGAAAATGCGCTGCGCGATGCATTGCATCACGACCGCGCCCGCGTGCAAATGGGCAAGATCTCCCGCTTTGGCTTGCTGGAGCTGTCACGTCAGCGCCTGCGCCCTAGCCTGGGTGAAACCAACCATATGACCTGCCCACGCTGTAACGGCACCGGCCATATCCGCGGTATCGAATCGACCGCACTGCATATTCTGCGTATCACGCAAGAAGAAGCGATGAAAGACAACAGCGCGATCATCCAGGTGCAATTACCTGTTGAAGCGGCGACTTTCCTGCTCAATGAAAAACGTGCCGATATTCACAAGATCGAAGAACGCACAGGTGTTGAAGTCATCCTCATCCCTAACATCCATATGGAAACGCCTAACTACAACATCGTGCGTATCCGCAATGATGATGTGAATGAAGAAACCAGCCAGGCCAGCTACAAGATGGTCGATCTGCCGACTGAGTCAGATTATCAGCACCGTTTGGAGCAAGCGGCTGGACCAGGCAAGATTGAAGCATTGGTAAAAGGCATTACCCCGGCGACTTCTGCACCTATCGTGGAAGAGAAGCCAGTGGTTGTTGCAGCTGACCCTAAAAAGTCTTTCTTCGGCGTGATCAAATCCTGGTTAGGATTAGAAGAAAAAGAAGTGGCTGAAGAAACTGCCAAGCCAGCGCGTGAAAACAAAGAGCATGGCCGTGACCGTAACAAAAACCGTAATCGTCGTGACCGTGACCGTCAACGCGAGCGCCCACAGCAGGAACGTGGCGAGCGCCCTGCTAAAGATCAAGATGCAGCGAACAAACCTAGACAGGACAGACAGCAACAGGAAAAACCTGCCGGTAAAGAGAGACAAGACCGACAGGATAGACAAGACAGGCAGCCACGCCAGCCTGCTCAGGAAGTCGCTAAAACCGAGACTAACCAGGCCGCATTAACTGCGCAACCAGGCGAGAACAAAGAACGTGGTGAGCGCGGCAACCGCCGCAACCGTCATGGCCGTCGTGACCGCCGCCCTCGTGATGAATCAGGTAGCAATGAGAACGCTGAAGGCTTGAACAACAATGCCCAGGCACAGGTACAAGTGAACGAGTCGCAAGCAGCGCCACAGACGCCAGCCAATGCTGAAGTCACTAGCCAGCCGACTGCGCCAGCGGTTCAAGCCAAGGTGGAATCAAAGCCTGAAGCCAGGATTGAAACCAAGCCTAGCGCACCAACTGAAACGCAGCCTGTAGCGAAAGACGCTGCTGATATTGTAGAGTCAAGCAAAGCAGCGCCAGCAGCGAAAGCCACAGAAAAAGCGCCAACTGACGACAGCACTGCAGAAAAACCTGCACGCAATCGTTCACGCGGTGGCAAAACTGCTAACAAGCCACGTGGTAAAGCAGCAGAAGAAACTTCTGCCTCAGCTGCACCTTCGATTGAACTGGTTGAAACAGCGGCTGCTGCTAAACCAGCCAGCAAAGAAGCAACTGCTGAAAAAGCAGACACTGCGGAAAAGAAACCGGCAGCACGTAAACGCAAACCGGCAGCAGCCAAAGCCACTGGCAATAGCTCTGCGGCGGATCCAGGCATACAACTGGTTGAAACCAAGTCTGGTGACACTAAGCCTGCAGAAGCGCCAGCAGCAGATGCCCCGAGCAAAGCCAAAAAGCCACGCTCAGCTGCCAAATGGAAAAAAGATGAAGCAGCCGCTGGTGAAGCTAACGCAATGGTGATGGTTGAAACGCAAAAGAAATAACTAGCGTCCGCCGGTAACCACTGGTTTCAAGCTAACACTGAAGCCAGCGCCCATAAAAAAGAGAGCCAGTAATGGCTCTCTTTTTTTATATGGCTTATTAGAGCAGCGTGCGGCTCACTGCCAGCGCAGCACACACCAATAGCCAATGATAGTCAGTACAATCGATACGATGACATGGCTGCTGATGTATATCATGGCCCAGCCGTAATGTTGTTTTTGCAAGAGTGCAAAGGCTTCTGCCGAAAAGGTGGAGAAGGTGGTTAACCCGCCTAAAAAACCGGTGGTCATCAGTAATCGCCATTCCGGGGATAAATTCGGCACCGTTTGCAAGATGCCTAATGCCACACCCATAAGCAAACCGCCCACCGCATTTGCCAGGAAAGTCCCCAATGGAATCACGCCTATACTATTCAACCCCACCGATAAACCCCACCTGATCCATGCGCCCACACTTGCGCCGACCGCCACTGCTAGCCAAGATTTCATTTTAATGTCCTTCTAAAACCGTTTCAGGCAATGTATCATAACTTGCTAGTGCCACTGCCTTTCCACCACATTCTGTTGATTTAAAGAGATTCCCTTGCGTTTATTATTTGCTACTTCAGAGATTTTTCCCATCATCAAAACAGGAGGCTTGGCAGACGTCAGTGGTGCATTGCCCACTGCATTATTCGCCACCGGGCTAGACATTCAAATCGTGCTACCTGCTTACCGCGGCATTCTGGCTACCTGTGAATCACCGCGTTTGCTGGGAGCACTGCAGGTCTTTCATGATATCAGCTGCGACATTTATCAGACCACACTGCCAGGCACGCAGATCCCGCTGCTGTTGATCGATTACCCGGAACTATATGACCGTGAGGGTGGGCCTTATCATCACCCGCAATACGGCGAGTGGCAGGATAATGCCTTGCGTTTTGGCGTGCTCTCCAAAGTGGCAGCCATGCTGGCCATGCCCAACGATTTACAGACCTGGCAGCCGGATGTGGTCCACTGTAATGACTGGCAAACCGGCCTGACGCCGTACTACCTGCGCCAGATGGGCAGTCAAACCAAATCCGTCTTCAGTATTCATAATTTGGCCTTCCAGGGTAATTTCCATGCCGACTGGCGTCATCGCCTGACTTTGGATGATCAGGACTTCAAACCCGAAGGCTATGAGTTCTTTGGCCATGTCTCGTTTATGAAAGCTGGGCTTTACTACGCCGATGCGCTCTCTACCGTCAGCCCGACTTATGCCCAAGAGATCCAGACCGAACAGTTTGGCTTTGGCTTTCAAGGCTTGTTGCAGCACCGTTCAGCCGATCTGACCGGCATTTTGAATGGCATAGACACCCATGTGTGGGACCCGGCGACTGATGCCTATTTACCCGTGCACTATAGCGTCAAGAAATTGCGCTGTAAAAAGGAAGTCAAACACGCACTACAAACTGAATTGGGCCTGGCACTGAATGCCGAGGCGCCTTTGCTGGGGGTCGTCAGCCGACTGACGCATCAGAAAGGCCTTGATATGCTGGCCACCATTGCCCATCAACTACTTGAAAGCGGCTGTCAATTAGCGGTGCTGGGCAGTGGCGAACCCGCACTGGAGCAGCAATACCTAACCTTGATGCAACTTTATCCCGTGCAAGTATCCGTCACTATAGGCTACAACGAGCCCCTCTCGCACCGCATCATGGCCGGCACCGATATTTTTGTCATGCCTTCGCGTTTTGAGCCTTGCGGCCTGAACCAGATGTATGGGCTGCGTTACGGAACGATTCCTGTGGTTGCCAACACGGGTGGGCTGGCAGATTCTGTACACGGTGGCGAGTTGACTGCTGAAGGGAACGTGCCTGCAAAAATGACAGGATTTGTAATGCCCTACCATAACCCCTGGACACTTTTGGTCACCTTGCGCGAAGCGATTAAACTATTTGCCAATTCTGGTCAGTGGTTACAACTGCAAAAACAGGCAATGCGGGAGGATGTGAGCTGGGAAACGCGTGCCAAACGCTATCAAAAGCTATATGACAGGCTGCTTGCAAGCTGATTACGACTGAAAATGATTATTCGGTGGAGGAAAAAGGAAAGTTGGCACAGAAGATGCTAATTACTAATCAAGCTTCTCCAAAGCTAACTTCTCCTCCCTCAAGGCGCCCAAGTAGGCGTCTTTTTTTTGGCAGCTTATTCTGGCTTGGCTGGCGGCGTCATCACCAGGAAGTGCTCACGGTAATACTTCAGCTCATCAATAGACTCATAAATATCTGCCAGTGCTTCATGGCGGCTCGCTTTTTTAAAGCCGGAGTAAATATCCGGGCGCCAGCGACGTGATAATTCTTTAAATACGCTGACATCCAGGTTACGGTAATGAAAAAACTGTTCCAGTCGCGGCATATAACGCGCCATAAAGCGCCTGTCCTGACAGATAGAATTACCACACATCGGTGATTTGCTGGCAGGCACATGCTCTTTCAGGAAGGCCAGCATGGCATCTGTTGCCGCTTCTTCATCCAGCGTCGACGCTTTCACTTTCTCAATCAGGCCACTGCGCCCGTGTGTGCCTTTATTCCAGGCATCCATGCCATCCAGTACGGCATCAGATTGGTGAACGACCAGTACCGGCGATTCTGCAATCACATTCAGTTGCGCGTCTGTAACCACAGCCGCCAGCTCAAGAATACGATCAGACTCTGGCAGCAAGCCGCTCATTTCCATGTCCAGCCAGATTAAATTGTCCTGATTAGTTGCCAATTGTGTGCCTCACGTCATGATTTCCATTAAAATGAAACATTATATTCAGTTCAGTGAACAAGGTGGGTATTAATCCATCAAAATAGCTAACCGAAATCACTAAGCCCATCAATGATCGATATGCCTGAACTCTTTACTCAAATTTTTATTGCCGTCATTGCCATCAGTCTCGCTATCCGCGTCTGGCTTGGCTTACGGCATATCCGACATATCCAGCAAAATCGCCAGCAAGTGCCTCAGGCGTTTGAAGAAACGATCAGCCTGGATGCGCACCAACGTGCGGCCGATTACACCAGAGCCAAGGTCAAGCTGCGTTTGAGTGAAACGGTGATTGAGTCAGCGGTACTGATCGTGCTAACCTTGGGCGGCGTGTTACAAGGCCTGGACCAACTCTGGCAACAATGGCTGCCTGCGCACGAGATCATCCGTGGTGCCCTGGTGATTTGCTCGGCCATGCTGATTTCCAGCGCAGCAACGCTGCCGTTTGATTATATTCAAACTTTCAATGTCGATGAAAAATTTGGCTTTAACAAAATGTCGCGCACCATGTTTTTTGCCGATCTGGTCAAACACAGCATTGTTGGCCTGCTGTTGGGTGGCCCTCTCCTGTTTGTCGCATTATGGCTGATGCAAGGCGCTGGCGACTGGTGGTGGCTGTACCTGTGGCTGATCTGGAGTGTGTTTAACCTGTTTATGCTGGCGGTGTACCCGATCTGGATCGCGCCATTATTCAATAAATTCACGCCTATGGAAGACCAGAACCTGAAAGCACGTATTGAAGCATTGATGCAAAAATGCGGCTTTGCTAGTCAGGGTCTATTTGTGATGGATGGTTCCACACGTTCCGGCCATGGCAATGCCTACTTCACCGGCTTTGGCAAAAACAAGCGTGTGGTGTTTTTTGACACTTTGCTTGAAAAACTCAATGCAGATGAAATCGAAGCGGTGCTCGCCCATGAACTGGGGCATTTCAAGCACAAACACGTGATTAAACGCATTATCATGATGTTCGGCTTAAGCCTGCTCGGTTTGGCGTTGTTAGGCTTTTTGATGAAGCAGGACTGGTTCTACCAAGGTTTAGGGGTGGCACAGGCCAGCAACCATATGGCTTTACTGCTGTTTATGCTGGTCAGCCCGGCGTTTATGTTTATCCTGCGCCCGTTACTGGCGGCCTATTCGCGCACTAATGAGTTTGAAGCGGATCAATACGCGTCGCAACAATCACGTCCGCAATTCCTGATTGATGCCCTGGTCAAGCTTTACCGTGATAATGCGTCTACGCTGACGCCAGACCCGTTGCACTCGGCCTTTTACGACTCGCACCCGCCTGCAAGTTTGCGTATTGCCAAATTGCAAACCTACGCATGAAAGCACTAGTCATCACTGTTTTATCCGCATTGCTGGTCACACCTGTGCACGCGGCTAGCAAAGCTGATTTTCAGGCAGGTGAAAAACTGGTGAAAACGCACTGTATCTCCTGCCACGCTAGCAGTTTTGGCGGCGATGGCAGCGGGATTTATACCAGGGAATACCGCAAAGTACGCTCACTCAATGGCCTGAAAGCCCAGGTCACCAATTGCAACACCATGCTCAATCTCAAATGGTTCGACGATGATGAGCAGCAGGTGGTGCAGTACCTCAACCAGACCTACTATCATTTCTAATATGCTAGAAGAAGGATTAATTGTCGCCGCCTTTGGCAAGCGCTATAACGTTGAGTTAGCTGATGGGCGCAAACTCAGTTGCGTCACGCGTGGCAAGAAAGTCGATAATGCTGCGGGTGACCGTGTCTCTGTCCAGCTCACCTCCAACAAAGAAGGCGTGATCGAGAAAACCGCTGAGCGCGACACCCTGCTCTATCGCAGCAATGCCTTTAAAAGCAAAATCCTGGCAGCCAATGTCACTCAAATACTCATTGTGCTGGCGACCCAGCCCAGTTTTTATGAAGATCTATTAAACCGTTGCCTGATCGCTGCAGAAGCCGCTGGCATACGCGCAGTGATCATCCTCAATAAAAGTGATTTACCCAACCCGGATGCCGTGGCGAAGCTTGCCCAATATGCGCAACTGGGCTACATCTCGTTACCGCTCAACGCCAAAGAATCCGTCGATGCGCTGCGCCCTATCCTCGCCGGGCATACCAGTATCCTGGTCGGCCAATCCGGCATGGGCAAATCCACCATCATCAATGGCTTGCTGCCTGAAGTACGTAGCAAGACCCAGGAAATCAGCACCACGCTGGATAGCGGCAAACACACCACGACTGCCACACATCTCTACCACCTGGATCATGACAGCGCCATCATAGATTCCCCCGGCCTGCAGGAATTCGGCTTGTATCATATTGATAGTATCGCGCTTGAATATGCATTTGTTGAATTCAGGCCACATATCGGCCACTGTAAATTTAATAACTGCACCCATACGCATGAGCCTGGCTGCGTGATTTTGGAAGCCGTGGCTAAAGGTGAAATCGCCCCGGCACGCCACCAGATATTTCAGCAGATCCGTGCTGAAAACGCGGTGCATATCTACGGCTAAGCACTTACGCTATTTCCTTTTAGCTGCTTGTTTTTCAGAGCAATGACTTTTTAGGCTAGTCAAACTTCCTGCCCATCATCTGTTGGCCTGACTAGTGTCACTCTCTGTTATCCAGCTCTACAAAGCAAAACACCCTGCCGAAGCAGGGTGTTTTTTAAGTCAACGTAATTCTAAAAGTACTTCGAGATCAATCTCAAATTACAGTGAGAATACATTCAGTGCACCGCCGCCAGGAGCAGCGTTGTACTTGGTCAACTCTTTGTAACCACCAGCAGCACCCAGTGCGTCTGTGTCACTTGTCATACCCAGGTTCATCGCAACGCCAGCCCAACCACCGATACCAGAGAAGATACCAACGTATTGTTTGCCTTTGTTACCGTAGGTGAATGCGTTACCGATCGCACCTGAACCAACCTGGAATTTCCACAACTCTTTACCAGATTTAGCATCAACAGCTTTGAACCAACGGTCCAGAGTACCGTAGAACACCAGATCAGTCGCAGTTGTCAGCGCACCACTCCATGCAGAGAATTTCTCTTTGTTGTACCAGACTTTTTTGTTGGTCATTGGATCATAAGCAGCAAAACCACCCATTACGCCATCAGGACCAGCAAACATAGTCAAAGTCGCACCAACCCATGGTTGACCAGCAACGTATTTAGATTCAACTGGCTCGTATGTCATACATACGTGGTTCAGTGGAGAATACATCAAACCTGTTTTTGGTGAGTAAGCAGCAGGTTGTTGATCTTTAGTACCCAACGCAGCCGGGCAGATGCCTTTAGCGTTGTAATCCTGGTGCGTTGAATAACGGCCATCTTTGCTTGGTACGCCTGTTTTCAGGTCAACGTCAGCAGCCCAGTTAACGAACGGGTGTACTTTTTCAGCAGCGATCAGAGAACCAGTGTTTGCGTTCCATGTGTAGGCAAAACCGTTACGGTCATGGTGCCATGCGTATGTTTTTCCACCTTTGTCGAACAGGATGACTTCGTTCACGCCATCGTAGTCCCACTCATCGTGTGGTGTCATTTGCATCGCCCATTTGGCCACACCAGTGTCCAAATCACGTGCAGTCACTGTCATAGACCATTTGTTGTCGCCTGGACGTACGTCCGGGTTCCAGACGGATGGGTTACCAGCACCGTAGTAAACCAAGTTTGTTTTTGCATCATACGGCCACCAGCCCCATACGGAACCGCCACCATGTTGCCAGCCATCTTTGATCGCTTGTGGTTTCAACCAGGTACGGGTACCCAATTCTTTTTCGCCACCTTTGATTTGTGAAGCTTCCAGACGCTTGAAGGAACCGCCTTCTTTGTTACCACCGTTTACGTCCTGGTAAACTGACAGCGCGTTGTACAGCGGGTTGTCTTTGTTGGTGTTAGCGTCATGCAATGTTTCAGCATCAGGGCCTGTTGAGTAGGCTTTCCATGCGGTAGAACCATCTTTGATGTTATAAGCCTGGATAAAGCAACGTACGCCGAATTCAGCACCTGAACAACCGGTCAATACTTTGTCTTTGATCACGTGTGGAGCGTTAGTGTTAGTCGCGCCAACTTTTGGATCAGTGTTTTTTACTTCCCAGATTTTTTTACCGTCTTTGGCATCCAAAGCGACCAGCATGCCGTCGTTTTGTTGCAGGAAGATTTTACCGTCGCCAAAACCCAGGCCACGTGTCACGTTATCACAGCACAGAACGGCTTGAACGCTAGGGTCTTGTTTTGGGAAATAAGACCAAACGATTTTCTGGTTATCGTTCAGATCCAGTGCATAAATGTTGTTAGGGAAAGCAGATACCAGGTACATCATATTGCCTACAACGACTGGAGAACCTTCGTGGCCACGGTTAACACCGGTAGCGAATGTCCAGGCCATTTTAAGGTTTTTGATGTTGCCTTTGTTAACTTGTGCCAGGCTGCTGTAGCCCTGGTTGTTGTGTTGACCGCGTGGATGTGCCCAGTTGTTTGGGTCTTTCATTGCGGCTTCCTGGTCAGCAGCGGCAAATGCCATGACTGGCAAGGCAAGGGCCACGCTAGCAGCTACGCCAAAAGCAGTTTTGATTTTCATCATAGTTATATCTCCGGAGATAAATCACATGTAGCAATATTGTAAAAATATTGAATAAACGTAAAAACATTGTGCGACGCTTAGTTTGCTACCGGACTAGGCTTCCAGCGCTGTTACTCATCCTGTTACAGATGTATCACTTTATTAAGCGGTTGTAACTGTAATATAGATAAGCCGTGAAGACAGCCAGCCAGTTTCGGGTTTTATTCATGGGCCAGACAAGGAATTTTTCCGAAAACTTTGTTGAATTGCATTTCTTTTGTATCATGCCTGCATTGAAGGACACGTCCTAGTGTGATCTTCAGGTAATTGCGGCACCTTCTTTATGACGGTATCGCGTTTTTACTTGATAAGATGAAGGCAAACACTGGCTGTGCTCAGACCCTGGCATTATTCCCTGGTATTAGATAAAGAGGCAGCTGCCTCTATCCATCAGCAATTGATAGTGCATTTTCGCACCATGATTGAAGGCGGAGCCTGGCTGGGCGGCAGTGCACTCCCCAGTTCGCGTGACATCGCTCAACGCCTGGGTATCAACCGTAAAACCGTTTCCCGTGTCTATGAAGAACTCTCAGCGCTTGGCCTGATCTATACCCAGCCTAAACGCGGCACCTTTGTCACAGTCACCGCCAGAGCCAAAGATGCTTCTAACACCTTGACGCCAGACCAAGAGGCTTCTGTCGCCTCTTTGCACCGGCCACAGGCAGATGCCTTTACCAACAGCATACACACCCTGATCCAGAAAACCAGCTTGCACCATATTCGCCGCGCAGCATTGCATATGCACAAACTGCAAGCAAATGATTACGACGCCACCGGCCTGTTTAATCTCAAACATATGCTGGCAAACCTGTTAGCGCATGAAAAACGATTCCTGGTATCGCCCGACCATATTGCCTGCGGCAGCTGGCTAGCGCTGCAACATGCAGTGCTGCAGAGTATCAGCCCTGATGACGGCTTATTGCTGGTAGACCACACCATCAGCCAGACACTGGTCACCCTGCTGCAAAAACAGGGCATTCATGTGATCCAGCTGGCCGAAACGGCAGGCACTCAGGCAGCCACCTTTGCCGAGCAGATCGAGAAATATTGCATCAACTACCCGGTATCTGCCGTATGGTGCGATACGTCTACCCTGTTCAATAATGAAAATTACATGGCAGATCAAACCTTGCTTGCGCAAAAACTGAGCGATTACCGCCTGTTATTAATTGATGATCAGCGCAGCAGCTTTCCACTCAGCCAGGAGAGCCCACCGCCATTAGCCAGCAAATATGCGAAAAGCCTGATGCTGGGAAGCCTATACGGCGATTTCTGCGACACTTTTAACCTTTGCTATGTCGCCAGCAATGAAAACCTCTCCAGCGCCTTTCTGAGCGCCTTAAACGAGCAACATCAGCAGGCTTCATTGCTCAACATGCTGGCGCAGAGTGAGTTAATTAAACGGGGTGAATACAAAAAGCTGTTGACAGGCATCCATCGATTCCTGGAAGCAGCCTGATATTTAGCCAAAACTGGTTGTAAAATCTTAATAATTACAACCAATTGGCTGTAATGAACCACCATAATTTTAGGAAAAACTCCCATTGACATGGAAAAATGTTTTTCCAATCAGCCGCTTGAAAAGCAACTTCTCACTGGCATACAAAATGCTACTTATATTGAAGGGAGTGAACTATCACTAGGACCGATATGAGCAACTGCAAACTTGCTCCTATCGGGGTAGACGCTCCCTAACTTGCATATTGATCTCATGCAAAAAAGGCACCGCATATGCGGTGCCTTTTGTCTTTCATGCACGCCTGCGCAACGCAGGCTTTCAACTCAGCCTATTACTCCTGGCCGATTTGGTACACTTCGTAGCTGGTTTCAACGATTTTACCAGTGGTCGCATCGACTTCCACTTTCACTTCTTCGTTGTCCGCTTCAAGGATATCAAACTCGTAAGAAGCTTTGCCATCTGGCTCCAGCTCATACTCTGTTTCTACCACTTTACCTGGATGTGCAGCCAGGGCTGTGGCTTTCGCATCTTCTTCAGATACTTTAGCTAATGCTTTGAATCTTTCATCATCAGCAGAGACTTCTTCTTCTACTTCAGTGATTTTGCCAGTTTTAGCATTGCACTCGATATCCCAGGCTTTGCCATCATTGGATTGCACGTCAAACTCGTAAACCAATTGCTTGCGCTCAGACTTGGCTTCAACTTTAACGATTTTGCCATCATGCTTGGATAAAGCTGCTTTTACGCACTTGCCCAGGCTGTCGTAGGCTTTTGGTTTCAGGGTTGCATGGTCAGCAAAGGCCTGACCGGATAATAAACCGCACAGTGCGGCAGTAATAAGTGAAACTTTTATTTGCATTTTGATCTCCTTGTTAATGTCATGAATTGAGGTGTGATACTCAAGCTAGGGACTCTTGCATCACGATACATAACGCGAAAAAGGATATCAAAAACAACCTATAATTTTTAAAAAATTACATTTTGTTAACAAAATGGCTAAAAATAGCCATTTGTCAACCTTTTTAGGGACTGGACTATACGGCGACTGGCGCCTTGATAGGTGGGTGTGGGTCGTAACCTTCCAGCGTAAAATCTTCAAAACGGAAAGCAAAAATATCTTTCACCTCAGGATTAATACGCATGGTTGGCAATGCCCGTGCTGAGCGAGACAATTGCTCTTTGACCTGGTCCATATGGTTATTGTAGATATGCGCATCGCCCAGCGTGTGCACAAAATCCCCTAATTGCAAGTCGCAGGCTTGCGCCACCATCATGGTCAGCAGCGCATAGGAGGCAATATTGAACGGCACGCCGAGGAAAATATCCGCACTACGCTGGTACAACTGGCAACTCAATTTCCCATCTGCGACATAAAACTGGAAAAAAGCATGGCAAGGCGGCAACTTCATGTGCTCGATATCCGAGACATTCCAGGCCGATACGATCAAACGACGTGAATCTGGCGTCTTTTTGATCTGGTTGATGACTTGGGTAATCTGGTCTATATGTGACCCGTCCGGCTTGGGCCAGTTACGCCACTGGTAACCGTACACCGGGCCAAGATTACCCTCGGCATCTGCCCACTCATCCCAGATGCTGACGCCGTTTTCTTTCAGGTAGGCGATATTGGTGCTGCCTTTTAAAAACCATAACAACTCGTGGATAATGGATTTCAAATGGACTTTTTTAGTCGTCAGTAGCGGGAATCCTTCTGCCAGGTTAAATCGCATCTGGTAGCCAAACACCGAAATCGTCCCGGTGCCGGTACGGTCGGTTTTCTGGTGCCCGTGTGCGAGTACGTGGTTGAGCAGATCATGATACTGTTGCATGCGAGGGCTCCCGGAAATGATTAAGTATTGGCGACGATAAACGCTTTAACCGCATCTACGCTGGCATCCATCACGGTAGATTTCTGCGGTAAGTCTTCAAGACCATGCAGGCTGGCTGGACGCTCAGGGGCTACGCCCAGCGCTTCTACGATCGCATCTTCAAACTTGGCTGGCAAGGCTGTCTCCAGCACTAACATAGGCACTTGCAGATTGCGTTTTTCCAGCGCGACTTTCAGGCCATCTGCGGTATGCGTATCTATCGTCACACCATATTTCTCTTTGGTGGCACGGATGGTTTGCAGGCGATCAGCATGATTGCTGCTGCCAGACACAAAACCAAAATCAGCCACCTGGGCAAAGTAGCCATCAGCATTCAAATCGAATTTTCCGCCATGGTCTACTGCTGTCCATAATTCACGTACCCTGGCAGTATCCTGCCCTACCAGGTCGTACACAAAGCGTTCAAAATTAGAGGCTTTGCTGATATCCATAGACGGGCTGGAAGTATGGTAGGTATTAGCCGAGCCACGTGGTGCGTAGACGCCAGTCTTAAAGAATTCATCCAGGACATCGTTTTCGTTGGTGGCAACAATCAACTGGTCAATCGGCAACCCCATCATGCGCGCAATATGCCCGGCACAGACATTCCCGAAATTACCGCTAGGCACGGTAAAACTGACTTTCTGGCGATTATCCTGAGTGACCGCCAGATAGCCCTTGAAGTAATAAACGATCTGCGCGGCAATACGGCCCCAGTTGATGGAGTTTACGGCGCCGATCTTATATTGCGCCTTGAATGTATGATCGTTGGAAACGGCTTTGACGATATCCTGCGCATCATCAAATACGCCTTTGACGGCAATATTGAAGATGTTGTCATCTTGCAGACTGAACATTTGTGCAGTCTGGAAACGGCTCATCTTCTGGTATGGCGACAGCATGAATACGCGCACGCCTTTTTTGCCACGCATGGCATATTCCGCCGCCGAGCCTGTATCACCCGAAGTAGCGCCAAGGATGTTGGTGGTTTGGCCGGTTTTGGCCAGCACATATTCAAACAGGTTGCCCAGCAGCTGCATGGCCATGTCTTTGAAAGCCAGCGTTGGTCCATTAGAAAGACTTAACAGGTAGAGGTTTTCTTCCAGCTTTTGGGTAGGCGTGATGTCTTCGGCCAATTGCCCGGCACGCGCGTAACCATACACTTCTGCGCGGTAGGTTTTATCTATAATCGTCTTGAGGTCGCTGTGCGGGATATCGCTGTTATCGACCAGGCGCGACAAAATCGCAAACGCCAGTTCACGGTAATTCATGCCGCGCATAGCAGTTAAATCAGCGTCGCTGAATTGTGGATACTGCTCAGGCAAATACAGGCCGCCATCTGGCGCCAGGCCACCCAGCAAGATTTCACTAAAACTCAAAGCGGGCGATTGTCCGCGGGTACTGATATATTTCATTACATTTAACCTAATGTATTAGCGCTGGCTGAGGCAGTTAGCCCGGCCAGCTTGGCTATCGTTAGCGGGACAAGGTTTCCAGACGGATTTTAGTCACTGCTCCGTCAATCGCAGGCAATGCTTCTATCTTAACAATCGCGGCATCCATTGTTTTTTCCTGCGTGGTATGCGTCAGGATGATGATATCAGCCTCGGCTTCGCCTTCTTGAGGCTCTTTTTGCAACATGGCATCAATCGAGATTTTCAAATCTGCCAGGATCTTGGTCACATCCGCCATCACGCCTGGTTTATCAGAAGCACGCAAACGCAAGTAATAACCAGAGTGCACTTCCGCAATCGGCAGCACCGGCAAAGCCTGTTGCTGATCCAGTTGATAACCTAGGAAAGCCACGCGTTGGTCGGCAGTCGTGCCTTGCAGGCGGGCGATATCCACCAGGTCGGCCACCACTGCGCTAGCGGTTGGCTCAGCACCGGCACCGGCACCGTAGTACAAGGTTGGTCCAACAGCATCACCTTTGACTACAACGGCGTTCATCGCGCCATCCACATTGGCAATCAGGCGTTTTTCAGGGATCAGGGTTGGATGCACACGCAACTCCACACCCGCCTCGGTTTTTTTGCTGATGCCAAGTAACTTGATTCTATAACCTAATTCTTGTGCGTACTGAATATCCTGGCTGGTGAGCTTGGTGATGCCTTCGGTATAGGCCTGCTCAAACAGCATAGGCGTGCCAAATGCGATGCTGGCCATGATGGTCAGTTTGTGCGCGGCATCAATGCCTTCTACATCAAAGGTGGGGTCCGCTTCGGCGTAGCCCAGGCGTTGCGCTTCTTTCAGCACATCGGCAAACGCCAGGCCTTTGTCACGCATTTCTGTCAGGATAAAATTGGTGGTGCCATTGATGATGCCGGCTACCCATTCAACTTTGTTGGCACTCAGGCCTTCGCGCAATGCCTTGATGATAGGGATACCGCCAGCGACCGCGGCTTCAAACGCGACGATCACGCCTTTGTCAGCGGCTGCCTTGAAGATCTCGTTACCGTGTACTGCCAGCAAAGCCTTGTTGGCGGTGACTACGTGTTTGCCATTGGCGATCGCTTTCAACACCAGCTCTTTGGCGATGGTGTAACCACCGATGAGTTCAACCACGACATCGACTTCAGGATTACTCACTACCGCAAATGCATCATCAGTGACTGCCACCTGGCCGCCAGTGACCTGTTTGGCCAATTCCAGATTACGGTCGGCGACCTGCACGATACGGATATTGCCGCCTATGCGGCGTGCAATTTCTGACTGGTTACGCGTGATCACAGTGTATGTGCCGCCGCCTACAGTCCCAATGCCCAACAACCCTACTTTTAGTTCTTTCATATCCACATTCTATAACTTAGTCACACTGTAAATGAATCATCAGCACGTGCTGGCACGCGCTACTTTGTATGTTTCTTACGGTAGCCATCCAGGTAGCGCCCAATCCGCGTCATCGCTTCGGTCAGGTCATCGACATTGGGTAAAAACACCACCCTGAAATGGTCAGGCGAAGGCCAGTTAAAGCCAGTGCCCTGCACCAGCAATACTTTTTCTTCAAGCAATAAATCCAGGATGAATTGCTGGTCATCCTGAATCGGGTAGATTTTTGGATCCAGCCTGGGGAACAGATACATGGCCGCCTGCGGCTTGACACAGCTCACGCCAGGCAAGGCGGTCAACATGTCATATGCCAGGTCGCGCTGCTTGCACAAACGTCCGCTCGGTGCTACCAGGTCATTGATGCTCTGGTAGCCGCCTAATGCGGTCTGGATCGCCAGCTGCCCGGGCACATTGGCGCACAGGCGCATGGAGGCCAGCATATTCAGGCCTTCGATGTAATCCTTGGCCGGTTTTTTGTCGCCGGAAATAATCATCCAGCCCGAACGATAGCCACAGGCACGATAGTTTTTTGAAAGCCCGTTGAATGTCACGAACAAGACATCATCTGCCAGTGACGCAATCGAGGTATGCGTGTTACCGTCGTACAACACCTTGTCATAAATCTCATCGGCAAAAATCACCAGGCCATGGTGGCGCGCGATCTCGATAATGCCTTCCAGGATCTCCTGAGGATACAAGGCACCTGTTGGATTGTTAGGGTTAATAATGACAATACCCTTGGTATTGGCAGTGATTTTGTTTTCGATATCCTTGAGGTCTGGCAACCAGCCTGACTGCTCGTCACAAATATAATGACGTGCGCTGCCGCCAGCCAGGTTCACCGCCGCCGTCCACAAAGGATAATCCGGCATTGGGATCAACACCTGATCGCCGTTATTCAGCAAGCCCTGCATCGCCATCACGATCAGCTCAGACACGCCGTTACCGATGATGATGTCGTCTATGGTCACACCTTCGATATTCTTTTGCTGGGTGTAATGCATGATGGCTTTACGTGCGGCAAACAGGCCTTTGGAATCAGTGTAGCCGGAGGCCTGATCCATGTTATGGATCACGTCCTGCACGATCTCTTCCGGGGCATTGAAACCGAATGGCATCGGGTTACCGATGTTCAGCTTGATGATGCGTTGTCCATCTTCTTCCATCTGGCGCGCCCGTTGTAAAACGGGGCCGCGGATGTCATAGCAAACGTTGCTGAGTTTATTGGATTTATTGACTGGCTGCATACACTGTTAACAAACACATTTAGCGTGTGTTAAGCTCTTAAAGTAAAACTTTCATTCTACCTGCAAACCCTTGCTTCATCAATGAACGGCGCGACCAGATCATGGTCTGTTCAGGCAGATAGATTGTTTTATTTTTTAATGTTTAGAGATGAGCACGGCGCATGAAATTACACCTGCATAAAAGCGAACAGCAATACCAGATCAATGGCGTAGATAGCCAGGCCATCACCATCAATCACCAGCTCTATACGCAACCCCTGATCATCAGTGACGACGCACTCAGCACAGACTGGTTCAGCGGTGCATGGGAGACGCTGGATGCGCAGGCTTTAGAGGCAATTCTGGCATTCAAGCCAGAGGTGGTGTTATTAGGCACCGGTGACAAGCAACGCTTTGTGCACCCCAAACATCTTCAGTCATTTTTGGCTGAACATATAGCCGTTGAATGCATGACGACAGCAGCAGCTTGCCGCACATTCAATATCCTGACGGCAGAAGGCCGCAAAGTCGTGGCGGCATTATTGCTGGAAAAACATATAACCGCAGCGTGAGGCCGCAGTGATGGCGGTTTTAACGTTACTGTAGTTTTGAAGTCAGTATAGTTTTAAAGCCGCTTTAATTTCAAAGCGACTTAAGCTTCAAAGTCATTCTGGCTTCAAACTCATTGCGGCTTTAAAGTCACTTGCACCTCATCCGCAGTGATGCGCAAATCAGTCGGCTGGTAATGTGTGCCGCCATAGACCAGCTCGTCAGGTTTCACTTCATATAACACCAATTGATTTAGCCACTTGCTGCCCATGTCTTTGGCAACCTGTTGCAGCATGCCATTCCATTCGCTATTGGCGCCATCCAGCTGTATTGCATCCACTGCAGGCTGATCCAAAATCACCGCATTACGCGCCGCATCAAACTTAAGCTGGCCAGACAAACTCGCTTTACCTGTGGCGGTGTTGGCTAACAGCTCGCTGCCTATGTTGGCATCCATAGTGGTATGAATCCTGCCCGTTGCCGGGTCCAGCGTGACCAGCGCGTTGGATAACTGTACCTGAAACACCTTCATCACTTTGAATGGTTTGGCCAGTTTGCTATTCAGCTTTTGCTGGATCTGGCTGGTATTCATCCTGACCGTACGTTCCCCCATCATGGTGGCACACTGGCTCAACAACAGGACGGCTAGCAACGCTGAAAAAATAGTTTTAAAAAGACGCATTTGTAAGCCTTATTTAACACTTGCAACATTCATCAAAAATTGACATTTGCTTCATCTGGCTGCGGTAACATACCGCGCGATGATTAAAAATGACACTATGCATTCCGCCCTGCGCGCACTGATGGGTGGCCGCAAACCTGGTTTAACACACGCAAGCCAATCGGGATTTACCCTGGTCGAGCTGCTGTTCGTCATACTGATCACGTCAGTGTTGGCAGTCACCGCTTACACGCGCTTTTCAAAAACCGATTCCCAGGCCAAGCAGGCATCGCTACATTCATTCAAAGCTACGGTGGTGTCTGTCGCCACCATGGCAAAAGGCTTGTGTATCTCAGATCCACAATGCGATATCGATCAATATCAGACCACCACTTCTACCACGATTGAAGGCAAACCCGTGTTATTTACGGGCAGATATCCGGTAGGGATGGCCCCTGATGGCACCGGCGGCTTAGACCAACTGATGATGCCTGGTCGATTTACGATACAGCCAGCACTTTCAGACACTAACCGGGCCACTTACTTTCTGGCCGGCGCGCATGACGAAAATCATTGCAAGCTGGAATATAGCATCACTTCCGCGCCAGCTAACCCATCCGTATTATCCGTGACCATAGACAGCAGCGGCTGTTAATAAAATCCTGAAGCTGGAAAAACCCAAGTTATAAAAAACCCGAGTTTTAAAACAAACCGGGTTTATAAAAGAAAAATGTGCTCCTGGGATCAGGAACACATTTCAGGTGCTGCCAAAAAATACTCTTTTTGCTGCTACAGATTTTTTGTAGAAAGTGTCAATGTGGCGTTAGTGCCACCAAAGCCAAAGCTGTTTGACAATGCAGTTTCTACCTTAGCCGATGTGATTGGCTGACGAACAATGTTCAGCCCTTCCGCTGCCGGATCCAGGGTATCAATATTGGCAGAAGCAGCAATAAAGCCATGCTGCATCATGAGCAAGGTGTAAATCGCTTCATTGACCCCTGCCGCGCCTAATGCATGGCCAGACAATGATTTGGTCGAAGCGATAGCGGCCTTGCTGTCGCCAAATACAGTGCGTATCGCTTCCAGCTCTTTGGTATCACCTACCGGCGTGCTGGTGCCATGGGTATTGATGTAATCAATATCATTGATGTCCAGCCCTTGCAGCGCCTGCTGCATACAGCGCACCGCGCCCTCACCGCTTGGTGCGACCATGTCATAACCATCCGAGGTTGCGCCATAACCAACCACTTCAGCATAGATGTGCGCACCACGCGCTTTGGCATGTTCGTATTCTTCCAGCACGACAATGCCGCCACCGCCAGAAATCACAAAGCCGTCACGGTCAGCATCATAAGTACGGGAAGCCTTATCAGGGGTTTCGTTATACTTGCTAGAGAGTGCGCCCATGGCATCAAACAGATAGCTCATGGTCCAGTGCTCTTCTTCACCACCACCGGCAAACACAATATCCTGCTTATTCAGCTGGATCTGTTCCACGCCCGCACCGATACAGTGTGCACTGGTAGAACATGCTGAGCTGATGCCGTAATTCACGCCTTTGATTTTAGCGCCGGTCGCCAGGCAGGCGACAATGCCGCTGCTCATGGTTTTGGTCACCATATAAGGGCCGACACGGCGTATGCCTTTTTCTGCCAGCGTATTGGTGCCTTCCAGCATACTCTCGGTCGATGTACCACCAGCCCCGACGATCAGGCCAGTGCGCACATTGGAAACCAGGTCTTCAGGCAGCTTGGCATCAGCAATCGCTTCCTGCATCGCCAGCCAGGCATAGGCATGCCCTTTTGCCATAAAACGCAATAATTTGCGATCTATCAGCGCCTCGACATCCAGATTTTTGATAGAGCCAGCCACATGCGAGCGCAAACCGCGCTCGGCATATTCCGGTTGATAGGTAATGCCTGAACGGCCTGCTTTCAGGCTGTCTAGCACTTCCTGTTTGTTATTACCAAGACTTGATACGATACCAAATCCTGTAATCACTACGCGACGCATTGCGCCTCCTTAGACTTCAATACTATAGACTTCATCACTATGAACGACTTCTAGAAATTATCCGTGGTGGTGAATAAGCCAACACGCAAATCACTAGCATTATAAATCTCGCGGCCATCAATTTCCATCCGTGCGTCCGCAATACCCATCACTAATTTACGCATGATCACACGCTTCAAATCAATGTGGTAACGGATCATTTTAGCGGTAGGCAATACCTGACCGGTAAACTTGACTTCACCTGACCCCAACGCGCGACCACGACCCAGGCCACCTTTCCAGCCCAGGAAGAAACCTACCAGCTGCCACATGGCATCCAGGCCTAAACAGCCTGGCATGACCGGGTCACCGGTAAAATGGCACTGGAAAAACCATAAATCAGGGCTGATATCCAGTTCTGCAATAATCTCGCCCTGCCCGTATCTACCGCCTTCATCAGATATTTTAACGATCCGGTTAAACATCAGCATTGGTGGCAAAGGCAGTTGTGCATTGCCTTCACCAAACATCTCACCCCGGCCACAGGCCAATAGTTCTTCTTTACTGAAACTGCTTTTGCCAGACATGGAATTCTTGGACATGTAATTTTAATTTTTTGGATAAAACAATATTTTCGCCGGAAATCGCGTTTAGTCAAAGCTTTTTGTCAGATCAACAATATACAGACCTGTATACTTTTAAACAAAACCTAGGTAAGATTCCCTAAATTGTTACGGAATTTTACATATTGGAAAATATCGTTTCATAAGGGTTTGGGCGATAATCTGCGACAAATGGCTGTTTAGAAATTACAATTTAGTTACAATTAACTTTCAAAAAATTATATTACGTCAGGAAATCAGCAATGCATGATCAACAACTAGCCGATTGGCGAGTACACGCGTTAAAACTTGAATCAGAAGTCAATAAAGTGGTGGTCGGTCAGGAAAGCCCAGTCCGTTTGATTACGACTGCAGTGTTTGCCCGTGGCCATGTATTGCTTGAAGGTGATGTCGGTGTCGGCAAGACGACGTTGTTGCGTGCATTTACCCGTGGCATTGGCGGTGGTTACCAGCGGATTGAAGGCACCATTGACCTGATGCCGAATGACCTGGTGTACCACACTTACCTGGGTGAAGACGGCAAACCGCATGTGAGCCCTGGCCCGTTGCTGATGTCCGGCCAGGATTTATCCATCTTCTTCTTTAACGAGATCAACCGTGCCCGTCCGCAGGTGCACTCGCTAATGTTGCGCGTGATGGCGGAGCGCACGCTGACGGCCTTTAACAAAGAACATTACTTCCCGCACATGCTGGTGTTCGCTGACCGTAACCAGGTGGAAAGGGAAGAAACGTTTGATATCCCGTCTGCGGCACGTGACCGTTTTATGATGGAGATCCCGATTGTGGTGCCACCGGCGCATGACATCATGGAATCGCTGATTTTTGATACGCGCTTTCATGATGTAGATCAGTTGATCAGCAATGTGGACGCAGATGTATTGAAGTTTGACCAGCTCAACAGTTTTGCCAAAGTCATCCAGGAAAACATCTCTGCCAGCCCTGCCCTGCGTAAATATGCATTGAACCTGTGGCTGGCGACCAAAGACCCGCTGGCTTACGGCATCAAGGTCTCCAATGTGGATATGAAACGCCTGGTATTGTCCGGCGCCAGCCCGCGCGGCATGGGTATGCTGCTGCGTGCTGCCCGCGTCAATGCCTGGTTGAATGAGCGTGATGCAGTGATCCCGGAAGATATTCATGCCGTATTCCATGAAACTATTGCCCATCGTCTGGTGTTCAGCCCGGTATACGAAATGCGCCGCACGGAAATCGCGCGTGAAATGCTGTCCGGCATCATCAATGCCGTTTCTGCGCCTTAATGCACGCCTGAACTGACCGCACCCTATGGATTACATCAAGGAATTCAGCTACCACATCAGCTGGCGCTCACGCTCCCGCCGTCCTGGTCGCCATAAAAGCAACCAGCGCGGCATGGGCATGGAGTTTCGTGGGCATACCACATTACTCTCCTATCCTGACCCGCGCCGGATCGATATCCGCCAGACCATCCGCGACCCGATGGAACAGGTATATGTCCGCATTTTCAACCAGAAAAGTGCGACGCCGGTGTTTGTCATGTGTGATTTGTCGGGGTCCATGCAGTATGGTGTGCCGCATACCAAATTAACCACTGCGGCAGAAATCACGCGTTCGGTGGCGCAATCTGCCACCCGTAACGGTGACCCGGTGGCTTTTGTCGGCTTTGATGATGAGCTGCGCGATGAATGGCTGAGCACGCTCTCGGCCAGGCCGCACAGCATGCTGGAACTGGCGGATCGCCTGGAAAACCATTTACCGAGTGAAGTCGGTGCCGGTGCTTTGATCCACAGCGCCCGCCTGCTGCCACGCGAGCGCGCACTGATCTTCCTCGTTTCCGACTTTCACATGCCGCTGGAACACCTGGAAGAAACCCTGTTGCTGATGCTACGCCACCACATTGTGCCGGTGGTGTTATGGAACAGCACCGAGTACAAAGATCTGCCGGAGTTTGGCATCACCAGCATTAACGACCCTGAAACCGGCGAACGCCGCACCCTGTTCCTGCGCGCTTCTTACCGGCAGCGGATACTGGATACCTTTGCCGCCAGACGCAAGGCCATCGAAGATATATTTATGAAATTTGATATGCAGCCATTTTTTGTGGAAGACACGTTTGACGCAGACCTGCTGTCCGACTACTTCCATCAATATGTGACTGTCTGAGGAATAAGATTGATGAAAGCGCCTAAATTCCTGTGCACCTGTTTATTCCTGACGGTACTCGCCTCGGCAGCCCTTCCTGTGAATGCCGATGTGACGTTGCCTAACGTAGATAACAAATTCGTCACCGTCAAGGAAATCAACCCCACTCGTGATGCTGGTTATGTGGTTGGTGACAAGCTGGAACGCACCATTATCCTGACCGTTAAAAAGCCCTATGAACTGATACGCGAATCGTTACCGATCGTGGGCTACGAGCACCGCTATCGCGGCCAGGTCTCGGGCGTTGAACTGGCTGGCATCAGTGTAGAAGATGAAACCTTCTCAGACCGCAGCGTGCATACCATCCACCTGGTTTACCAGGTATTCAAGTCCGGACGCGTGGTCAAACCTGCCATCCTGCGCGGCGAGATCGTCAAACTGCGTCACAATGGCAAAACAGAACTGCGCCAATTACGCTTCCCGTCTTTTAACTTCAGGACTTCACCGCTATCTGTGTATGGCGAAGTCAATCTCAAGAGTGAAATGAGCCCGCTGATCCCGCCGTTCACACTGAGCACAGCCAAAGAAGAGCAGGCGTTAAAAATAGCGGCTGGCGTGCTGGCACTGAGCCTGCTTGGTTTGCTGTATATCCTGGGCGCCAATACCTGGCTGCCGCGTATGGGCGGTGCTTTTGCCAAGGCTTATCGCAAAGTCGGCAAACTGCCTGACACTGAGGAAGGCCTGCAACAAGCCATAGGCGTGGTACATCAGGCCATACAGAAAGTAGCCGGGCACAGCGTATTCGGCAACAATGTAGATCAATTCATACAGGAAAAACCGGCTTACCAGGCTGCCAGGCTAGAGATCGAGCGTTTTTTTGATCTTTCCCGCCAGGTGTTTTTTGATTCCAAGACCTCGCTGGAACTTGGCATGCCTGCCAAACAATGGGTGCGCAAGTTTTGCCGCCACATGCGTGATTGCGAACGCGGCCTGACACCAGACCTGCAACCTGATTTGAAATCTGATTTGCAAGCAAGGGCGAAATAGCATCATGGCATTCAATCACCCCTGGGTATTGTGGGCGTTACCACTGGCATTGCTGCCATTGCTGCTGGAGCGCTCACACAGCAAACATTATTCGTGGATAGGCCTGCTGCCGCCTGACCCCTTATCGAGCATCATAGGCCTGTTGTTAAAAGCACTGGCAGCCCTCAGTATCCTGTTTGTGATTCTAGGGCTGGCAGGGCCGCATACGCTGGAGCAAAAAGCATTGCGTACCGGCATAGGCGCGCAGATCGGACTGGTGCTGGACCGCAGCGCCAGTATGGATGATGCGTTTGTCGGCGATAAAGATGGCCATATCGGCGAAACAAAATCCGTTGCCGCCGCCCGCATCATCACCAATTTCATTAAAGGCCGCCGCAATGACATGATGGGTGTCATCACCTTCAGTAACTCGGCCATGTATGTGTTGCCACTCACCGAGAACAAAGAAGCCGTGCTTTCTGCCGTGCAGGCCACTGCCGGTAACTCGCTGTTCCAGACCAATATTGGTGGCGGATTAACCAGCGCGGTGGAGTTGTTTAAAGATGTGCCTGACTCAGGCTCACGCGCCATCATCCTGATTTCGGATGGCGCAGGTCGCGTCAGCGATATGGTGCAGCAGAAACTGCGTGACTGGCTGCAACGCTATAACATAGGCTTGTACTGGATCGTTTTGCGCCAGCCGGGCGGTATCACCATTTTCGACCCTAAGTACACCGAAAGTGGTTATGACGGCCATATGCCGACTGAAGTATTACTTTATCAATACTTCCAGACCCTGCGCACCCCATTCAGTGCTTATGAAGCGTCTGACCCCAAGTCGCTGGAAACCGCGATTGCGGACATTAACAGCAAAGAAAAAAAACCGATTCAATATATGGAAAAAATCCCCGGCCATGATTACACCAATGTGTGTTACTGGATTGCAATCGTCATGATTGCCTTCCTCCTGGCGGTTAAATATCTGGAGATCAACACATGGCGCTCAGCGTAAAAAAACTGGTCATCGGCCTGATCGTGGTGGCTGTCGCTGCCGCCATCACCATGGCATATTCCTGGCAACGGATTCAACAGGCCAGGGCCTTTAATGAAGCCATCACCACGGCAAAAACACCACAAACCGACCAGCAGAGTTTTGAGGCTAAATATGCAGTGGCCTACTGGCTGGCAAAAAATGAGCGCTACAAGGAGGCTACGTTGCTGTTTGCCAAACTGATAGACGGCACCACAGCTGTGCAACGCGCAGCCATCCTGCATAACATCGGCAATATGTTTTTCCTCAAGGCGATCCAGGTCACTGGCGGTAACGACAATAACACGCGTGATGAAGTGGAATACCTGCTCACACAGGCCATGACCTCGTACAAGAGCGCGCTGAAAGCAGACAACAACCATTGGGGCACACGCCGCAACTATGACCGTGTGCTGAGCTTGCTGCCTGAAAAACCAACCCCAGGCGTGGGCGAATCCGACAATCCGGGCCTGATCATGGGCAATATCCCCAACGGTCTGCCTTAACCCAATGCATGATTGCTTGCACTTTATAAACTGAAAAGTATGAATATCTGGCTCAGACGATTTATCAAACATCGCGACTCTGTCTTGCTGGGGCTGGCGCTGCTGTTCCTGCTGGGCGCTACTTTGCGCCCCAGCATCCCGTTCAAACATAATATTTACACCTATTTCCTGGTGGCAGATATCTCCCAGAGCATGAATACCTCGGACATGACCATCCGTGGCAAAAAGGTCACGCGTCTGGCCTATATGCAAAATATGATGCATGAGGTGGTGGGCTCCCTGCCCTGCGGCACTAAAGTCAGCATCGGGCTTTATGCGGGTAATTCGGTCGCCGCCATGTATTCACCGATAGAAATCTGTAAAAACTTTGCCGCCATCCAGGATACGATAGACCATCTCGATTGGCGTATGGCCTGGTCAGGTAACAGCCGCTTGCGGGAGAGCCTGTTTGTCACCGCCAAAGTGGTGCGCGGACTGTCAGAACCTGCACAAGTGGTTTATTTCACCGATGGCGAAGAAGCGCCCAAACTGCATGCATTCAATACCAAAAACCTGGAAGAATTTCAGGGCGGTGATGACTGGATCTTTGTTGGCATAGGCACTGAAGAAGGCGACGCTATCCCCAAATTGAGTGAAGATAACCAGGTAATCGGTTACTGGTCTAACGAGAGCTTTGCCATGCAGCCGGGTATTGCGCAGATTTCGGAAAGCACATTGGGCGTACGCGATGACAATGTGGCCGGTGAGAACGACCGCTATATCTCCAAAATGGCAGCGGAATACATGCAAAGCCTGACACAGGAGATCGGTGCCAAATATATCAAGGGCGATAGCAGTTACGCCGTGTTGCAAGCCATGAAAACTCAAAAACCGGCCCGGCGTGATATTGCACCGCTCCCACTGGGCTGGCTACTCGCCACCCTGGGCGGATTATGTATCATCGGCACCTATGCGAGCCGCCAACCGCTGCGCCAGATCAGGCAAAACCTCAAGATCTACCATCATGAGATCAGATCCCGGCTCTTTAACCGCAGTGAGGCGATCGCGCACGATAACCATTTTCAGTAAATTTTAATAACGCCTGATTTACCTCGGACATCCTAGGCCAGTGATGCAGGCACATCATGAAGGAAGCACGAAATAAGTTATTTAGCGAGACGAATGCAAGGCGCACGGCACGCAGAAACCGGCATGCACATGAGTGCATGAGGTTTTTTAGTACCACGCGGCACAGCAATGCGCTCACTGAATGATTTATGCCGGGTTTCCTGGAAAAAAACCATGAAAAATCACTGGCTCAAACACTGGCTTAAACATCGCGACACCTTCCTGCTCGCATTGGCGTTACTCTGTTTATTGGGCGCCATCCTGGTGCCTACCATCCCGATCAAGCGCAACGTCCATACCTACCTGCTCATCGCCGATGTCACGCAGAGCATGAATGCCAAGGATATGTCGCTCAATGGTCGCACCGTCAGCCGTTTAGACTACACCAAGCGCATGATGCATGAGATCGTCGCCCAGCTGCCCTGCCACACCCGCCTGAGCATAGGGCTGTTTGCGGGCGATGCGGTAGCGGCACTATACACGCCGCTGCAAGTGTGCCAGCATTTTTCTGCAATACACGAAACCATAGATCACCTGGATTGGCGCATGGCGTGGACAGGCAACAGCCAGTTACGTGAAAGCCTGGCAATCACGGCCAAACTGTTGCGCCAGATGCCGGAAGCGACCAAAGCGGTCTATTTTACCGATGGCGACGAAGCGCCATTGCTGCATGCGTTCAACACCCGCAATCTCAGGGATTTCCAGGGTGGCGATGGCTGGTTCTTTGTCGGTATCGGCTCAGATAAAGGCACCGGCATCCCCAAATTGACAGAAGAAAACCAGATGATAGGGTACTGGTCGAATGAAAGCTTTGCTGTGCAACCCAATATTGCACAGGTGACAGCCAGCAAAAGCAGCGGCCGCGATGACAGTGTAGCGCTCTCGGATTTCGACCGTTTTATTTCCAAGCGTGACGGCCCTTACTTGCAAAAACTGGCGCAGGAGATCGGTGCGCAATATCTCCCCGGTGATGACACTTATACGGTGCTGCAATCCATACAATCCCACAAATCTCCGCGCCATGAGATCGTGCCCTTTTCTATCGCCTGGATACTTTCTACCCTGGCAGGCTTGTGTTTGCTGGCGACCAGCATACATAGGGAATCGATACGCCAGTGCAAACATACTTTCGGGCTGTATCGCAAACAGGTGAAATCCAGATTCTTTGCGCGCAGTGACACGGTTGCGCACGACAATCACTTTCAATAAGCCGTGATGCTTATTCGCGCAGACCCCAGGTCAGCCAGACACGCAAAGCTTTTTGCGCTTCGGTGTCGGCATGGTCAGACAAAATCAGCAAGCGTGTGGGTCGCAGCCATTGCCACATTTTGCGGCCTGACAGAGGAATCTCTTTTTCTGCAGTTTCATGCTGCAATTCCAGGTAGTCGATATGCAAAACCATCAGCCTATGATGCACGACACTATCTGATAACACGTGAACTACCCAGCGCTGGCCTGCGGCATTGGTTACTGTCATTTGACCATAGACATCCACCTGCAGTGATTGCGGGCTGAACTGCCAACAGGTGGCGAGTAGCTGTGTCCACTGCCAGACACAAGCTATTGCGTAGATGATCACCCAGGTCATCGCCCACGATAGCGGCAAACAAGCACAAAGACTCAGCAGCACCGCCATTGAAAATACCAGCCACCACCCCCATAAAAATTTAGAGGGATGAAAGCGCAATACGATTCCAGTTGGTAGAATAGGTTTTTTCATCAAGTCTGCATGCCGTCGATTGATATCACATCACTCGCACTCACCAGGAAGGTCTTTTATGTCCAGCGCCACATGGCAACAATTCTTAATTTCACAGGGTGCTCAATTTAACGAGTCTGGTGAAGCCGGTTTTATTTCACCCGATGCCCCTGCGCCCGGCCAGTTATTTGATTTGTCCACGCATGGCCTCATTGCGGTCAGCGGCGCGGATGCCCTGACGTTTCTGCAAGGCCAGTTCACCAATGATATTAAACTGGTACAACAGGCGGCGCAATTCACCGGCTACTGTACGGCAAAAGGCCGTTTGCTGGCACTGTTTTATGCCTTCAGCATCAATGAAATCATCTACCTGCAATGTCCGCGTACATTGATTCCGGAGTTGGTCAAACGCCTGCGCATGTTCGTCATGCGTAGCAAAGTGCTGGTAGAAGATGTCAGCGAGCAGTTTGTCATTCTGGGGCTGGCCAGTGCTGATTCGGCAGCGCATATCCAGCACCTGCCGTTGCATCCGCATCATTCCAGCCCAACGCCTCTGGGCAGCCTGATCCGTTTACCAGACAGTCACGGAAAACAGCGCGCGCAGTTAATCATTGAAACCACCCAGGCAGAGCACGCCTGGAAAACCCTGGCAGCCACGTTTACGCCTGCGGATAGCGTGCAATGGGACGCACTGGAAATTCAGGCGGGCATCCCGCAAGTCTACAAATCGACCCAGGAAAAGTTTGTGCCGCAAATGGTGAACCTGGATGCGCTGGATGGTATCAACTTTAAAAAAGGCTGCTATACCGGCCAGGAGATCGTGGCGCGTACGCATTATCTGGGCAAGGTGAAACGCCGCACACAATTGGCGATTTTGCCTGACACGGCCACTGCACCCGCGATTGGCGATCCTTTATTAGATGCCAAACAGCAAGAAGCCGGCCAGTTGGTGCGTGTGGCACCGAACAAACAAGGCGGCTGGTGGGTGTTGGCGGAATGCAGGCTGGAAGCCCAGGCCGCAGGCAGTATTTATTGGCAGGAATATGCCTTAGGGTTTTCAGAGTTGCCGTATACGCTGGCATAACGCCAGGCAGTGTTAAAAATAATGGCGCTTGTAGCGCCATTATTTTTGTGACATGCCATTATTTTTTGTGCCATGTAGTCCAGCGGTTAATCCGACGCTGTCGCCGGAGCCTCTGAGACAGGAGATGCAGGCATGACTGCCTCTTTGGGCGGCGTTGCAGTGATCACACTGGCTGGCGCCGCCGGGTTAGGGTTTTTGCGCTGCATGACCTGGTAAAACACTTCGTCCTGCTTGATCATGCCTAACTCACTGCGCGCACGCTCTTCTACCGCGGATTGGCCTTGTTTCAGATCACGCACTTCAGCGCGCAATGTTTCATTCCGCTGGCGGTAATAATCATTGCGTTTTTCATGCGCTTCGATCTGCTGCGAATACTGCCAGACGCGTGACCAACTGCCTTTGCCCAACCACAATGGATATTGCAGCAGGGCAATCAGGACAATAAAGATCACAGTCAGTTTGCGCACATTGGCCTAGATGCGGTATCTACCAGCTTATTTGAATAGCTGGTAGAAGGCTGACAAACCAGCGTAGCTGGTCGCATCACCCAATTCTTCTTCAATACGCAGCAACTGGTTGTACTTGGCGATACGCTCGGACCGGCATAGGGAACCCGTTTTGATTTGCAATGCGTTGGTGGCGACAGAGATATCGGCAATAGTCGTATCTTCTGTTTCGCCAGAGCGGTGAGAAACCACAGCCGTGTAGTTTGCACGCTTCGCCATCTCTATCGTCTGGAAAGTCTCAGTCAAAGTACCGATCTGGTTGACTTTGATCAGCACTGAGTTAGCTACGCCCTTCTGGATGCCTTCACGCAGGATTTTCGGGTTGGTCACAAACAAGTCATCACCGACCAGCTGGGTGGTTTTACCCAGGCGTTTTGTCAGCAGATCCCAACCTGCCCAGTCGAATTCGTCCATGCCATCTTCGATGGTGATGATAGGGTATTTGCCAGCCAACGTAGCCAGGTAATCAGTGAACTCAGCTGAAGTCAGCGAAGCGCCTTCTGATTCCAGGTGGTATTTACCATCTTTGTAGAACTCGGTACTTGCGCAATCCAGGCCCAGGTAGATATCCTTGCCTGGCTCATAACCTGCCGCTTCAATCGATTCCATGATCAATTGTAATGCAGACTCGTTAGATGGCAGGTTAGGTGCAAAACCACCCTCATCACCCACTGTCGTCGCCAGACCTTTGTCATGCAGCGTTTTCTTCAATGCATGGAAGATTTCAGCGCCAGCACGCAATGCTTCGCGGAACGTTGGCAGGCCAGCTGGCACAATCATGAACTCCTGGATATCCACAGAGTTATCGGCATGCGCGCCACCATTGATGATGTTCATCATAGGCGTAGGCAATTGCATGAATGCAGAACCACCCAGGTAACGATACAAAGGCAAACCACTTTCTTCAGCTGCAGCACGAGCACAAGCCATAGATACACCCAGGATCGCATTGGCACCCAGACGGTCTTTGTTTTCTGTGCCATCGAGCTCGATCAGTGTTCTGTCGATAAAACTTTGCTCTTCAGCATCCAAACCCAAAATGGCTTCGGTGATTTCTGTATTGACGTTTTCAACAGCGGTTAACACACCCTTGCCCAAATAACGGCTTTTGTCGCCATCACGCAACTCTACCGCTTCTTTTGCACCGGTAGACGCGCCTGAAGGCACTGCAGCACGACCAATCACGCCACTTTCCAGCAATACATCAACCTCTACGGTCGGGTTGCCGCGAGAGTCCATGATCTCGCGGGCGATAATATCTACAATTGCGCTCATACTATTTTCCTTATGTTTTTTTAACTTCAAACTTTACGAATATCTGCGATGCACAGTCTATGGCAGGTTAAAGCGTTTGTTCGGCAAACCCTGCTTTTTTCACTAATTTGTCCAGATCTACCAGCAGATGCAGTAAATCCTCCATCTTGCCTAATGGCCAGGCGTTCGGGCCATCTGAAAGCGCCTGGCTTGGGTCAGGGTGCGTTTCCATAAACACACCGGCGATGCCACTGGCCACTGCCGCACGTGCCAGCACTGGCACAAACTCACGCTGGCCGCCGCTTTTTTCGCCCTGCCCGCCTGGTTGCTGCACTGAATGCGTGGCATCAAACACCACCGGGCAATTGGTTTCGCGCATGATCGCCAGACCACGCATATCTGAAACCAGCGTGTTATAGCCAAAAGACGCACCGCGCTCACAGACCATAATATTATCGACGCCGCCATTGGCTTCTTTGGCTTTGTTCACCACCTGTTTCATATCACCCGGCGCTAAAAACTGGCCTTTTTTGATATTGACCGGTTTACCGGATTGCGCACAGGCAACGATAAAGTCAGTCTGGCGGCACAGGAAAGCCGGTGTTTGCAGCACATCGACCACCGCAGCGACATGCGGCACCTGTGCCTCGGTATGCACGTCAGTCAGGATAGGCACATTCAATTGTGCACGCACGTCATCCAGGATACGCAGGCCTTCATCCATGCCAAAGCCGCGAAAGGTCTTGGTAGAGCTGCGATTGGCTTTGTCATAAGACGACTTATAGATAAAAGGCACGCCCACGCGTGCCGCCATCTCTTTTAACTGGCCGGCGGTATCGATCGCCATCTGTTTGGATTCAATGACACAAGGCCCTGCAATAATAAACAGGGGATGTTCCAGACCCACCTCAAAACCACATAACTTCATGATGTTCCTTGTTTTCTTGATTTAGACGTTACTTTTGCTTTTTTGGGCCAGCGCTGCTTGCACATAGGCTTTAAACAAAGGGTGTCCGTGTCTTGGGTTGGAGGTGAACTCAGGGTGGAACTGGCACGCCACAAACCACGGGTGCTCGGTCTGCGGCAACTCGATCATTTCACACAACTCTTCACGTGGTGTACGTGCTGAAACCACCAGGCCTGCCGCTTTCAATTGATCGACATAATGATTGTTGACTTCATAACGGTGACGGTGACGCTCGTTGACTTCATTCCCGTAAATGCTGGCTGCCAGTGTATTTGGCTCGATAGGCGAGACTTGCGCGCCCAGACGCATCGTGCCGCCTAGGTCTGAATGTTCATCGCGCTTCTCTATCTTGCCGGTAGCGTCTTGCCACTCATCGATCAGGCCTATCAATTTGTGCTCAGTGGCCGGGTTGAATTCGGTGCTGTTGGCATCTTTTAAACCAGCCACGTTACGCGCGAATTCAATCACCGCCAGTTGCATGCCCAGACAGATACCCAGGTAAGGCACTTTGTTTTCCCGCGCAAATTGAATGGCCTTGATTTTGCCCTCAGTACCGCGCACGCCAAAACCGCCAGGGATCAGGATGGCATCCATGCGATTTAAGGCATCGGTGCCAGATTTCTCTATATCTTCACTGTCGATGTAGTGGATCTTCACTTTGGATTCAGTGTGGATGCCGGCGTGGATCAGCGCTTCGGTCAATGACTTGTAAGATTCCGTCAGGTCGACATACTTGCCGACAAAGGCAATATCCACCTGCGCTTTAGGGTTGGCCACCGCATAGGTGATCTTCTGCCAGGCAGACAGATCGGCAGCTTTAGCCAGGATGTTCAATTTATGACAGACGATTTCATCCATCATCTGCTCATGCAACAAGCCAGGGATCTTGTAAATAGAGTCACTATCAATCGCGCTGATCACCGCCTCAAAAGGCACATTGGTGAACAAGGCGATCTTGCGTTTTTCATCTTCCGGGATCTCGCGCTCGGCGCGGCACAACAGGATATCCGGCTGGATACCGATCTCACGCAATTCTTTCACCGAGTGCTGGGTTGGCTTGGTTTTCAACTCGCCTGCGGTCGGGATCCACGGTAACAAGGTCAAATGCACATAACAGGCATTATTCTTACCTTCTTCAAACCCCATCTGGCGAATCGCTTCCAGAAACGGCAAGGACTCGATATCACCTACAGTGCCGCCGACTTCGACGATCGCGACATCAGCGCCTTCGGCACCGCGTTTAATATGGGATTTGATCTCGTCAGTAATGTGCGGGATCACCTGTACGGTTTTACCCAGGTATTCACCGCGACGCTCTTTCTTGATCACGGTTTCATAAATCTGGCCGGTAGTGAAGTTGTTACGCTTGGACATCTTGCTGCTGATAAAGCGCTCGTAATGCCCCAGATCGAGGTCGGTTTCCGCGCCATCATCGGTGACAAAGACTTCCCCATGCTGGAATGGCGACATGGTGCCTGGGTCAACGTTGATATAGGGGTCAAGCTTGAGCATGGTCACTTTAATGCCACGCGATTCGAGAATAGCGCCCAGACTAGCCGCTGCGATACCTTTTCCAAGAGAAGAAACTACACCGCCGGTTACGAATACATATTTGGTCATGGATGAGGTACTTTGAGATTGTTGCAGACGGGAGAACATTTTACCGTAAAGCCCCCTCGCCCACAATGAAGCAAAGGGATAAAATCTTGCACAAACTCGCTAATCAACGCAGACAAGCATACAATCCAGCCATGTCACACTACCAGCCCAACGCACCTGCCCTGTGGCAATCCTTATTGCCCAGGCCAGATCACAACAGCCATAAATACAGCCGTGGTTATGTGCTGATCCAGGGTGGATATCCCGTCACCGGCGCAGCCAGGCTGGCGGCATTGGCTGCGGCGCGCAGCGGCGCTGGCATCACGGCCATCGCGGTGCCCGCAGTGGCTTTATCGATTTACGCCAGCCAGCTATTCAGCATCATGGCCAAACCCTATGCCAGCACACTGGATTTGTATGCCCTGATTCATGACCCCAGGATAGGCGCTTTTCTGATCGGTCCAGGGGCTGGCTCCAGCAAAGAAACCCGCGAGACCACACTCACCATGTTGCAGACAGCCAAGCCAGTGGTGATTGATGCAGATGCGCTCACAGCCTTTGCCAGAAAATCAGATAGCTTAAAAAAAGCAATCGTTGGCCAGTGCGTGCTGACGCCACATGACGGCGAGTTTGAAAAACTGTTTGGCTTGCGGCCAGCCGAGCAGCTACCTGAACGCATTGCCCAGGCACTAATAGCTGCAAAGCAAACAAACGCCACCATTTTGCTCAAGGGTGCAAACACGATTATTGCTGCGCCTGATGATCGCGTTATCGTCAATGAAAATGCGCCATCCGCTCTCGCCACCGCTGGGGCTGGAGATGTATTAGCAGGTGTGATCACAGGATTGCTGGCACAAGGCGTGCCCGGATTTGAAGCGGCGGCAGCTGCGGTATGGTTGCACAGCGAAGCCGCTAAATCATATGGTATAGGATTGATTGCAGATGATTTACCGGGGTTGATACCCAAAATCATGCAGCCACTCTTTCACTAGCGCCATCACTACAAGGTACTTGCCAGATTGCATCACCGACATTAAAAAAATATGCTGCAATGATTCTATTACACCTGATCAAAAATCTGTCGCATCTCATCATCCCGCACAAATTGCATGACGGCGGCACAAAATCCCGCACCCAATCTGGCGATTTACGTTGGAGCTACAGCTGGAAACCAGCGTCAGATGTGCCAAAAGTAGATCAGTTTCGGAAAGTGCTGATCAGCCCGGCACTCAGCCATGCCCTTGGTATTGAAGCCAGGAAAATGAGAGCGCTTCCTGAAGCTCAAATGTGGCCTGATAGCAAATGGGTTGAGAATATCAGCCCTGAAGGCGAAAGATTTTTACGGAATATTCAGTTGTTACATGATAAAAAACCGGACATTGCCATCAGGGTCATTGCAATTCTTGCCTCTATTCATCATCAGCTGAAGTTATGTATTACAGCAAGAGATATCCTGATTCAACGATTCAGACAAAAGCATCCCTCTTCAAGAGCCGGTATAGAAATCGGCTTTATCATTTATGCCAATTGGCCGTACATAGCCTATGGTGAAAATCAGATAGCGGATGCTTTATTGGATTTGCTGGTAGATGAGAGCCTTCATTCGCCGACTTATGTGTGCCAAGTCACGCATGCCTTAAGACATCGCTCTGGCACGGGAGAGAGCCATGGTTATGTTTTTTCTACACTAGATAGTCTTGATAAAAGCCTGTTGATTGCACAGGCATTAAAAACAGATGCGCCCGATTACACTAGGGCCGTGTATATGCGTTACCTGTTTGAGAAGCGCAATGATCATACCGACTCCAGCCAGGCTCACCGCTTAAAAATCACCCATCTAGTTTACGAGTCAGGTGTTTTACATCCTTTTCCAGATCAAAACATTGCAGGCATCTATTTCAACAACCTGCTTAGATATGGCTCTATGGAAAGCCCTGCTTATGCGCAGGCTTTAAACAAGCTTTTCGCGCTTGCATGTGAAACCAGCAACCCTGATCAGGCAATGATATGGTTTAGAACCATTTACATCAACAGCATAAAAGACATGGTGCTTAAAAAAGAGGCAAGCTTAAAATGGCTATACTCAATCAGGCTTTATCTGCACGCAGACATGGCCTCACCCCTGAATGCCTTGCGACTTTCCGCTTTTCTGTTGCAAACCAGCAATGCCCACCTCGAAGAAAACGCGCTACTTGTTTCCAGAAATCCAGGCATACAGGTCGATATCGAAGATGAGCTGATTAAAACCAGCCTTAATGAGTTTTGGAAGTTGATGGATCATTTGCAGGACAACACCTCTGCAGATTTTTTGTGCGCATTAGCAGAGGCAATGATGCAAAAAAACCACGCACTTGGAAACCAGGCCCAAATCCGCTTTGAATCTGCATTCAGGCATTTCGCAGAGAAATCTCCCGAAAGCGCAGCAAGTGCATTGGCAGAGATGGCAAAGTATCACTACTACACAAATGTAGATCGAAACACGCAGCAAAGATGCTTAACTGCATATAAAAATCAGATTCAGATACTCGAATCGATTTCACCAAAGGCTGCAAAGTTTGCAAAAGACGCTTGCACGAACCCTGCATACCTGAGATAAACCGAAGCCTACCCATGCAAGGACTAAAACTAACGCTTTATGTGTGACTTCATCAGCGCATTTTGTTCACGTTTCCAATCGCGCTCTTTTTCAGCCTCACGTTTGTCATGTTGCTTCTTACCTTTAGCGAGGCCGATCTGCACTTTCACGCGACCACGCGTGAAATGCATATCCAGCGGCACGATGGTGTAACCGGCACGTTCTACCTTGCCGATCAATTTTCCTATCTCTTCGTTATGCAACAACAACTTACGGGTGCGGATCGCATCCGGGCGTATATGCGTAGAAGCCGCACCTAATGGCGTCACATGGCAACCGATCAGATAGATTTCGCCGCGCATGATTACCACATACGCCTCTTTGAGGTTGATGCGGTTATCGCGGATAGCCTTGACTTCCCAGCCTTCGAGCACGACACCGGCCTCGTACTTCTCTTCGATAAAGTAGTCAAAAAACGCTTTTTTGTTTTGCGCGATGGTCATAACGCTGGTTTGCTGGCTTAAATCACTTAAAATAGCATTTTAACCCAAAACCAAACTCCGTTCCGGCGCTATATTGAATAATGGCTCAAGTAGAAAAAACCGTATTGGTCATGCATTCGTGCGAAACCATGTTTCAACTGGTGGATGCTGTAGAGGATTACGCCAGCTTTTTGCCCTGGTGTGGCGGCAGTGATGTGATTGAGCGCAGCGAAGAGGTGACGCAGGCGACTATCCACATCCGCTATCATGGCATCGTTCAGCACTTCACGACCCGCAACCACAAACAGTTCCCGCATCGGATGGATATCACGCTGGTAGACGGCCCGTTCAAACAGCTAACCGGCCACTGGCATTTTATTCCCCTGCGTGAAGATGCTTGCAAAATCGAATTCAAACTCGAGTATGTGTTCGCCAACGGCCTGATCGAACGCATCATTGCGCCGGTTTTCAGCCATATCGCCAATACCTTTGTCGATAGCTTTGTGAAGCAGGCGAACAAGCTTTACTCGAAGTAATTCATATATATGGATGAAGCGCTATCGGGAATGATTACTGTGGAAGTCGCTTACGCACTGCCGCAAAAACAAGTGATCATCTCGCTCACCGTGCAAAGCGGGACGACTGCGCTGCAAGCTATTCTGCAATCAGGGTTATTGCTGGATTTTCCTGAGCTGTCGGTTGAGCACTGCAAGATAGGTATATTTGGAAAAGTCGTTAACCGCGATGCTGTATTACAAGCTTTGGACCGGGTAGAGATTTACAGGCCATTGATTGCTGACCCTAAACAAGCGCGCAGACTGAGAGCCGCGCTAAAAAATACAGTGGCCGAAAAGAATCAGGCTGCCAAAAGTGGTCAGCAAAAACGTAATAGCCGCTGACTATTCAAGTTACAGCGTTATTCAACTGGACAATTTTCGTCAATCTCGAACTGGGCACGGGCCAGGTTTTCGCGAATCTGCTCATCGCTTAAGTACTCCCTTTCACCGAACTCATTGACGTTTTGCATGCGCCCCCCCACCGCATAATTGCGATAATTGGTGCGTGCTGCCGCACAGTTTTGCGCTTTCATGCGGGTTTCTGCAGCCCTGGCAACCGCCTCGGCTTCATCAGACAGCGGTTTCTTTTGCTGCCCTTTTCCGGCAGCGGTTTCTTTCTCTATTTGTGCGGGTGATGCGCTCTCTTTATAAGCATCTGAGCGGGTTAAGGGGTATTCATTAGAGACTTTGCTGGCTTTGATTTCCTGCGTACTTTGCTTGCCTGCGGGTGGCGGAACATCCGAATAATTCATCACTCCTTTTGCGTCGCGCCACTTATAGATCTCGGCATGTGCGGGGATATGCAACAAACAGGCAATGCATACAATATTCCGAATCACTTTCATTAATCTCACGTTTAATTCCCGCCTCAACAGTATGTGCCCATGCCCACCATTCGAAATAGCCATGCATAAACCATGCCAGACAGTGCTGTTTTAGCAGCTAAAAATGCAAAACGCTTTGTCAAGGTAAAACGAAATCGGTATAATTATATTTTGGAGATAAGGATTCCACATGCGTTTGTTGCAACAAGCTCTAACCTTTGACGATGTTTTACTCGTTCCAGCCCATTCTACCGTGATGCCTCGTGATGTCAGCTTGCGCACAAAACTCACAAAAAACATCACTTTAAACATTCCCCTGCTTTCTGCCGCCATGGATACCGTGACGGAAGCCCGCATGGCCATCGCGCTGGCACAGTTGGGCGGCATGGGCATTATCCATAAAAACATGACGATAGAGATGCAGGCTTCACGCGTCTCGCGCGTTAAACGCTTTGAATCTGGCGTAGTGATCGACCCCGTGACCATACACCCGGCGATGACCGTACGCGAAGTGATCGAACTGACTAAGCACCATAAAATCTCCGGCTTGCCTGTATTACAGGATGGCAAAGTGGTTGGCATTGTGACTAACCGTGATTTGCGTTTCGAGACTAATCTAGACCAGGCTGTCAGCAATGTCATGACTTCGCAAGACCGCCTGGTGACAGTACGTGAAGGCGCCAGCCGTGAAGAAATCATGGGCCTGTTGCATAAACATCGCCTGGAACGTTTACTGGTGATCGGCGAGCAATATGAGCTCAAAGGTCTGATCACTGTCAAAGACATTCAAAAATCTTCAGACCACCCGCTGGCCTGTAAAGATGAAAAAGGCCGCTTACTCGTTGGTGCTGCAGTCGGTGTGGGTGATGGTACGGATGAACGTATCGCAGCTCTGGTCGAAGCAGGCGTCGATGCCATTGTCGTGGATACCGCACACGGCCATTCACAAGGCGTGCTGGACCGCGTGAAATGGGCAAAAACGCGCTACCCTAACCTGCAAGTCATTGGTGGCAATATCGCCACTGCCGATGCCGCATTGGCGCTGGTAGATCATGGTGCAGACTGCGTAAAAGTAGGCATAGGCCCTGGCTCTATCTGCACCACACGGATTGTCGCTGGTGTAGGCGTGCCGCAAATCACGGCCATCAGCAATGTCGCCAAAGCGCTGGAAAAATCCGGTGTGCCGTTTATTGCCGATGGCGGTATCCGCTTCTCCGGTGATATTTCCAAAGCGATCGCAGCTGGTGCCAACAGTGTGATGCTGGGTGGCATGTTTGCGGGCACTGAAGAAGCCCCTGGCGAAGTCGAGTTGTACCAGGGCCGTTCATACAAGTCTTACCGTGGCATGGGTTCAATAGGCGCCATGCAAAAAGGCTCGTCTGACCGTTACTTCCAGGACAATGCGAATGCTGACAAACTGGTGCCAGAAGGCATCGAAGGTCGCGTGCCTTACAAAGGCAGCGTGCTGGCGGTTGTGCATCAACTGATGGGCGGCCTGCGTGCCTCCATGGGCTATGTCGGCTGCTCCACGATTGAAGACATGCGCAGCAAAGCCGAGTTTGTACAGATCACGAGTGCCGGCATGCATGAATCGCATGTGCACGATGTGCAGATCACTAAAGAAGCACCGAACTACCGCATTGATTAAATCTAGCGTATTGATTAAATCTAACTATCAACAACTAAACCTGGCCACAGAGGACACAGAGGACGCAGAGATTTTTCTCTCAACCCTTTGTGTCCTCTGTGCACTCTGTGGCTAAAAAAATGTCTCATTCAAAAATCCTTATTCTTGATTTCGGTTCGCAAGTAACGCAGCTGATCGCCCGCCGCGTGCGCGAAGCCCACGTCTACTGTGAAATCCATCCCTGTGATGTATCTGACGAATTTGTGCGCAACTTCGGCGCAGATGGCATCATCCTCAGCGGCAGCCATGCCAGCGTATACGAAGAAGAAACCGACAAAGCGCCACAAGCCGCGTTTGAACTCGGCATTCCTGTACTTGGTATCTGCTATGGCATGCAAACCATGGCGCAACAACTGGGTGGTAAAGTCGAAGCAGGCCAAAAACGTGAGTTCGGCTATGCCCAGGTGCGCGCACGCGGTCATTCTGCCCTGTTCCGCGACATTCAGGACGCCACCAATGAACAAGGCCACGGCCTGGTTGACGTATGGATGAGCCATGGTGATAAAGTCACTGAACTGCCAGCTGGCTTTAAAGTGATCGCCAGCAACGAGACGACGCCTATCGCCGCCATGGCTGATGAAGAGCGCAAGTTCTACGCCGTGCAGTTCCACCCGGAAGTGACCCATACCAGACAAGGCCAGGCCATGCTGGAGCGCTTTGTCCTTGAAATCTGTGCTGCGAAACCGGACTGGATCATGGGCGACTATATCGCCGAAGCGGTTGCCAATATCAAGGCACAAGTCGGTGATGAAGAAGTCATTTTAGGCTTGTCTGGTGGGGTAGATTCCTCTGTAGCTGCGGCATTGATCCACCGCGCCATTGGCGACCAATTGACTTGCGTCTTTGTAGACCATGGCCTGTTACGCCTGAACGAAGGTGACATGGTCATGGAGATGTTTGCCGGACGTTTAAACGCGAATGTCATCCGTGTCGATGCCACCGAACAATTCATGCGCAAGCTTTCTGGCGTGAGCGAGCCCGGAAGCCAAGCGCAAAATCATTGGTGGCGAGTTTGTAGAAGTGTTTAAAGCCGAAGCCGCCAAACTCAAGGCCAGCGGTGGCGGGCATAAAGGCGCGACCTTCCTGGCGCAAGGCACCATTTACCCGGATGTGATTGAATCAGGTGGTGCAAAATCCAAAAAAGCCGTGACCATCAAAAGCCACCACAACGTAGGTGGCTTGCCAGCACAATTAGGCTTAAAACTGTTAGAGCCTCTGCGCGAACTGTTTAAAGACGAAGTCCGTGAACTCGGCGTTGCCCTGGGCTTGCCGCGAGACATGGTCTACCGTCACCCCTTCCCTGGCCCAGGCCTGGGTGTACGTATCCTGGGTGAAGTGAAAACCCGAATTCACCTTGCTGTTGCAACGTGCGGATGCCATTTTTATTGAAGAGTTACGCAATACCGTAGACGAAAAATCAGGCAAGTCATGGTATGACCTGACCAGCCAGGCGTTTACCGTGTTCCTGCCGGTGAAATCGGTAGGCGTGATGGGTGATGGCCGTACTTACGATTATGTAGTGGCCTTGCGCGCGGTGGTCACCAGTGATTTCATGACCGCACACTGGGCAGAATTACCTTATAGCCTGCTCGGCAAAGTGTCTAACCGTATTATCAATGAAGTGCGCGGCATCAACCGCGTGGTCTACGATATCTCCGGCAAGCCACCAGCCACGATTGAGTGGGAATAAACCCTGATTTTGATTCGATCTCACCTTTAAAACAGAGAACAAGACGATGAGCACAAAACCCATTATCCTCACTGGCGACCGCCCTACCGGCCCTTTGCACCTGGGGCATTTTGTCGGCAGTTTGCGTAACCGCGTGAAATACCAGCACGAATACAAGCAATACGTGATGCTGGCTGACGCGCAGGCGCTGACCGACAATATGGATGATATTGATAAAGTGCATCGCAATGTGGTCGAAGTGGCGCTGGATTACCTGGCGGTGGGCATAGACCCCAAGCTGTCGACGATTTTCATCCAGTCACAAGTGCCTGAGCTGACTGAGCTGGCGTTTTATTACCTGAACCTGGTCACAGTCGCGCGTTTGGAAAGAAACCCGACCGTGAAAGAAGAGATCCGCCTGCGTGATTTTGAGCGCGATATTCCGGCTGGCTTCCTCACTTACCCGGTCAGCCAGGCGGCAGATATCACCGCTTTCAAGGCTACACTGGTGCCAGTGGGCGAAGACCAGATCCCGATGATAGAGCAAACCAACGAGATCGTGCGCCGCTTTAACCGCACTTATAAACATGCCAGCACTAAACAAGAAATCCTGGTCGAAACCAAAGCGCTAGTACCTGAGCTAGGCCGTTTACCTGGCATAGATGGCAAAGCCAAAATGAGTAAATCGCTGGGCAATGTGATCAATCTGGGCGCGACTGCTGATGAAGTCAGCAAAGCCGTGAAAAAAGTATATACCGACCCGCTGCACCTGAAAATTGAAGACCCAGGCCATGTAGAAGGCAATATTGCGTTCACCTACCTGGATGCGTTTGATATCGATAAAGCCGCCGTGGCAGAACTGAAAGCGCATTACACGCGTGGTGGCCTGGCAGATAGCATCGTGAAAAAGCGCCTGGAAGCAGTGTTACAGGAGATGCTGGAACCTATACGCACGCGCCGTGCCGAACTGGCTGAAGATAAAGGCTATATCCTGCAACTGCTGCGTGAAGGCACCGAGCAGGCGCGCGAAGTCGCTGCACAAACCATGAGTGAGGTGCGTGCGGCTTTGGGTCTGACCTACTTTTGATTGCCACTGCAGACTAACAGTTAACCAATATGAGTCGCGGATTTGTGAAGGAAGATGATCTGGAGCGGGCTGGCACTGATCTGCCAGAGCGCCCTATCAGTCCGCATGCCAATTATGTGACGCCTAACGGCCTGCAACAATTACAGCTCAGCGCGAAAACGCTCGAGAGCGAGCGCATTGAATATACCAGGCGCAAGGAAGAAACCAATGCGCAACAGAAACTGGCAGAGATAGACCGCGATCTGCGTTATGTTGTCGCCAGGCTGGAATCTGTGCAATTAGTCACACCAGAGCAGCAACCGCAACATACGGTGTTGTTTGGTGCCATCGTCACGGTTGAAGACGAAGATGGTGACCAGCACACGTTTCAGATCGTCGGCGAAGACGAAGCAGATATCGCGCAGCACAAAGTCAGTTATGTCTCGCCGCTGGCGAAAGCATTACTGGGCCGTAAAATCGGGGACAGTACGCAGTGGCAGCGCCCGGCGGGCGCCATGCAGCTAGACATTTTAAATATTGAATATTGAAGAAGCACATGAACGTATCACAAGCCATACACGAGCGGCGCTCGATTAAAACTTACGATGCCAGCCACCGCATGACGGAAGCTGAGATAGAGCAGCTGCTGTCGCTGGCGATGCTCTCCCCGACCGCGTTCAATATCCAGCACTGGCGCTTTGTGGTGGTGACCGATCCGGTACTACGCCATCAGATCCGCGCCGTGAGCTGGCACCAGGCCCAAGTCACCGATGCGTCTTTGCTGATCATTTTAACCGTGGACCTCAAGGCCTGGCAGAAAGATCCTGCGCGCTACTGTGCCAATGCGCCAGAAGCTGTACGTGAGTATCTGGTGAATGCGATCCTTGGCTACTACAAAGACCATCCCCAGGCCGAACGTGATGAAGGCATGCGTTCTGGCGGCATGGCTGCCACGACGCTGATGCTGGCCGCCAAGGAGATGGGCTATGACACCTGTCCTATGGATGGCTTTGATTTTGACGCCGTAGCCAAGCTGATCAACCTGCCGGCAGACCATGTCCCTGTCATGTTCGTGGTGGTTGGCAAAGCACTGGAAGCCGCCAAGCCACGCGGTGGGCAGTTGCCCATCAATGAAGTCGTCATCTATAACCGTTTTGAATAATCTTGCGCACCTTCCTGAAGATCGCATCCCCAGTTAACTATTTTTTGAGAGTTCTTGCATGTTAGTTGCAAACAATATCACCATGCAGTTTGGCTCCAAGCCACTGTTTGAAAATGTCTCCGTGAAATTCGGCGATGGTAACCGTTATGGCCTGATTGGCGCTAACGGCTGCGGTAAATCCACCTTTATGAAGATCCTGGCAGGTGTACTGGAACCTTCCAGTGGCAATATCAGCCTGGACCCGAATGAGCGTATGGCTTTCCTGAAACAGGACCAGTTCGCTTATGAAGACCAACGCGTGCTTGATGTGGTCATGATGGGCCACGAGCAGATGTGGAAAGCCATGCAGGAGCGTGACGCGATCTACGCCAACCTCGAAGCCACGGAAGATGACTACATGCGCGCCGCAGAACTCGAAGGCGAGTTTGCCGAGTATGACGGCTATACCGCCGAAGCGCGTGCTGGCGAATTGCTGCTGGGCGTGGGTATTCCTATCGAGCAGCATACCGGCCCGATGAGCGCCGTTGCACCAGGCTGGAAACTGCGTGTGTTACTGGTACAGGCCCTGTTCGCTAACCCGGACGTATTGCTGCTTGATGAACCGACCAATAACCTGGATATCAACACCATCCGCTGGCTGGAAGATATCGTCAATAATCGTGACTGCACCATGGTCATTATTTCGCATGACAGGCACTTTTTGAATCAGGTCTGTACGCATACCTGTGACATGGATTACGGCAAAATCACCTCCTACCCGGGTAACTACGACGACTACATGGAAGCCAGCATCGCTGCGCGTAACCAGCAGGCCAAAGACAACGCCAAAGCCAAACAGCAAATTGCTGACTTGCAGGACTTTGTACGTCGCTTCTCAGCCAACGCATCTAAAGCCAAACAGGCGACCAGCCGTGCCAAGCAGATCGATAAAATCAAGGTGGAAGAGTTCAAGCCTTCCAGCCGCCAGTATCCGTTTATCCGCTTTGAATATGACGAGCGCGAAAAACTGCATCGCAATGCGGTAGAACTCAAAAAACTCAGCCATGGCTTTGATAAACCCTTATTCAACGGCGTTGAAATGATGTTTGAAGCCGGCGAGAAAGTCGCCATCATTGGTGAGAACGGCATTGGTAAAACCACCTTCTTACGCTGCCTGGCAGGTGATCTGCAAGCCAAACACGGTGAAGTGAAATGGGCAGAAAAAGCCAATCTTGGTTATTTTGCGCAAGACCACGAATACGAGTTTGAAAAAGGGGAAGACCTGTTTGAATGGATGACCGCGCAACGCCAGCAAGGCGATGACGACAATACTGTACGCAGCATGCTGGGCCGCTTGCTGTTCCCGACAGAAGCCACCAAAAAATCAGTCAAAGTGCTATCTGGTGGTGAAAAAGGCCGCATGCTGTATGGCAAACTGATGCTGGCTAAAACCAATGTGCTATTGATGGACGAGCCGACCAACCACATGGACATGGAATCCATTGAAGCGCTGAACACGGCGCTGGATAAATACAAAGGCACTTTGTTCTTTGTCAGCCATGACAGGGAATTCGTCAGCTCGATCGCCACCCGCATCATTGAAATCAAGGCCGATGGCATCGTTGATTTCACCGGCAATTATGAAGATTACCTGGCTAGCCAGGGCATTGAGTAATCTGGCCCTGATTACGCGGCAGTCAATGATACATTCCGATACATAGCCCAGCACCCCTGACAAACACCCGATACATTCGGGTGTTTTAATGTCAACATTGCAATTTCGCAATGATGACTAAAGGATACATGATGAAACTAAAAAAACTGGCTATCGCAGGTGCTCTGGTTTTAGTCTCTATGGCTGCCTTTGCAGACGGACCCACTTGTGGCAAAGGTAAATTCGACAAAGCCCATTGGCAAGAACATAAACTGGAGCACTTTGAAAAGCACCAGGAAAAACTGCACACCGTGCTTCAATTGAACGCCACCCAGGAAACTGCCTGGAACGCCTATCAAGGGCAAATCAAGCCTAAGGAAAAAGGCGAGCATCCTGATTTTGCCGAACTGGACAAATTAGGCACCCTCCAGCGTCTGGACAAAATGGAAGCCTGGGATAAAACCCGTGATGCACGCCAGGCTGAGCGCTCAAAAGCCATCCGTACTTTCTATGCTCAATTAAACGACGCACAGAAAAAGGTGTTTGATGAGAATGCGTTCCAGCATCCTCATCATGGCGGACGTGGTCACGATCATGGCGGCCTCCAGCATGACAAATCACACCACGACAAGCCACAATCATAATCGCTGACGTATATAAACCGGCCTGAATGGCCGGTTTTGTGCTCAAATATTTACTTCAACTCATAGAGATAACCAGTGATGACCGAAGCCAACCACGAAACCCATGTTCTGGTGGTAGATGATGATGACGCGATCCGCGATCTGCTGTGTGATTTTCTGCAGGAAAATCAGCTCAGCACCCATCAGGCCGCCAACCATGCGCAGATGTGGCAGGTGTTGCAACAAAAAGTCCCTGATGTGGTCATCCTGGATATCAATATGCCGCAGCGCAATGGCATAGAACTGTGCCGTGAACTGCGTGAATCTCCCAAGTACCACAACATCCCCATCATCATGCTGACAGCGCGCAGCAGCTCGCTGGATACCATCATGGGCCTGGAGACAGGCGCAGATGATTACGTTGCCAAGCCGTTTGAACCGCTGGAATTATTGTCGCGCATACGCAGCGTGGTGCGCCGTAGCCGCATGGCGGCAGAAACGGCCGGCAAGCATGTCGAAGAGCTGGATAACGGCATTTTGCGCTTCATTGCCTTTAATGAATGGACGCTGGATATCCAGAATCGCACATTGATCGATAAACTCAATACCAGCATCCCGCTCTCCAACGCAGAATTCAAATTTCTGCGGTTTATGTTGCTGCACGCAAACCGTCCCCTCAGCCGCGATCAGCTGATGGAAGAAATGCACGGCCGTGAAGCGGGTCCTTTCGACAGATCGATCGACCTGCAGATCAGCAGGATCCGGCAAAAAGTGGAAGTCGATAGCAAAAACCCTACCGTGATCAAGACCTTGCGCAATGAAGGTTACCTGCTCACCGCCAATGTGCGATATCTCAAATAAAGAGGCTTTAGGCTATGTTGAAAAACCTGTTAGGCGCCATGTCAGTGAGGATATTCCTCATCACTGTCATCGGCATTCTGCTGACAGCTGCAGTGGTCAATATGCTGGGGCAGCGCGACTCACGCGTGAATGAATCCCGCCTGCGCGATCAGTTTGCGTTTGACCGCATTGAGAGCATGATCCGCATCCTTGAAATCACCGTGCCCGAAAAGCGCCCGGAAATCCAGAATGTATTTAACCGCATGGGCAGCAGCCTGAAGCTCAATGCTATCCCGCCTGCCAATGCACCGGCGCTACCTGCGGAACTGGCTACCCTGAATGCACTATTGGTGCCGGAAATAGCCGACCAGATCAACACGCTGGACCTGGATCAGTGCGCCCCGCGCAACCGCCCGCCACCGCCGCCTCCCTCCGGCTTTGGCCCGCCTCCGCCACAAGGCCATTGCCTGGCGGTGTATACGCATTTGCAAGATGGCACCCCGGTGCTGATACAACTGCGTTACGGCGGCCATAGACCACCACCCGGACACCCGGCGGAACGTAGCCCGCTGGCCTTTTTGCTGGCCTTGCTCGGCCTGATCAGCATCATCTGGGTGGTCGCCTCTGTGGCCACGCAGCCTTTACGCAAACTGGCAAACGCCGCCCTGCAACTGGCGCGAAATATCGAACATCCGCCCTTGCCTGAAAACCAGGGTTCCACCGAAGTGCGCCATGCCGCCAAAGCCTTTAATGAGATGCAACGCAGCATCCTCAACCATGTGCAGGAACGCGGATTTATCCTCGGGGCGATTGCGCATGACCTGCAAACCCCATTGACCCGCTTACGCCTGCGTCTGGAAAAAGTGAAAGACCCGGAACTCAAACAAGGCCTGGTCAAAGACCTGACAGCCACCCAGGAAATGGTGCGTGAAGGCCTGGATTTTGCCCGGCTATGCAGTGACAGCATTGATAAGAACCGCGTCGACCTCACTGCCCTGGCCACCGCCGTGTGCGATGATTTTGACGAAGCGGGTTACCCTATCCACAAAACGCTGCCAACCGAAGCCATTACCATCATGGGCTCGGCGCACCTGCTGACCCGCTGCCTGAATAACTTATTGAATAATGCTATCCATTACGCCTTATCGCCGACGCTCTCCATACACACGGAAAACAAGCACGTCATCTGCATCATCACCGATGAAGGGCCTGGCATTCCGGAGCAAGAACTGGATACGGTGCTAGAACCATTCCGCAGGCTGGAGGATTCGCGCTCACGCCACACTGGCGGCACAGGGCTGGGATTATCCATCGCCCGCATGATTGTGGAAAAACACGGCGGCAGCATGACCCTGAGCAACAAACCAGCGCCAGCGTCAGGGCTCATCATCCATATCGACTTGCCTTTAAACTGAGTCTTTAACCACTCACCCAAGCCAGATTTTTATTGAAACGCGTCATCCGCCCGGTGTAGACTAACGCCCTTGCCTGGCACCCTGACGCTTGCGCAATACCGGAGAAGTGGCAGAGCTGGTTGAATGTACCTGACTCGAAATCAGGCATGCGTGAGAGCGCATCGAGGGTTCGAATCCCTCCTTCTCCGCCAGGTTTTATACCTGCCTGTTAATATTTATAAATCAATAGGTTATTAATAGTTAGCGTTAGATTCCACCCACGTTTTCACCCCAGATTGTGAAGACTTAAGGATGTCCCTTGGAATATTCAATGAATCAGTCAAGGGCATCCCATGCAAGTCGTAGCAAATATTCTGAATTCTTTAGCCTCTATCGCTCACCGCATCACCTTTGAGACAGCACCTCTGATATGTTTGAAAAGCGGCGCGATGGCCAGTCGCTTAATGTGATTCCTGGAGGGAAGCTTAAGGTAATTCTTAACCAGGAAAGTTACTTATTGAAAGAACCAGACGGGCATTAATGCAAAAGAGTGATGATGAAGAGCCTCTTTAAGTTAGCCCTATCTCAGTTTCGTTCACTTATACATACTCATCTATGTAAGTAGTCTTAGGTTGCGAGGTTTGATTAACAGTCGGCATTGTAGTGTTGTTATTCTTGTTTTGCTTCTCAGCCGCTTTTCTACTCTCTTCAAGCATCAACTGCTGCAATTGTGACTGAGTGGCCAGGATTTGCATCTGGATCAGTTTCGCCTTAGCCTGGCCTTCTTCAGACTGCCTAAAGCTTCCTTTAAGTCATTTTGTAGTGCCGCAAGTTTTCTCTGTAACACTTCAATCGCTGTCCCTCCACCTCCAGAGTTGCTAGGAAGGTTGGATTTACTGGTAGCGCTCACTAGTGAAACAGAAATTGACATCGTGACCCGAATAGTTATTATTTATATCAATACTAAACGGTGGATTAACGGGAAACTTTAAAGTATTTACTCTATGGTGTTCGCCAAACATGACTAACACAGATACAGACATGCATTCTTTTACAGGCCGGGAATACAGAATTTCTTTGTTCTGAATTTGCTCTGTTAATCCCGAAGAATAATTGCGCCGGTGAAGTCTTGAAAAAGAAAAAGGCACCTTTGAAAGATGCCTTATAAATCGGAGACCATATTGGGGAATACTGGCAGGGTTTGATTTGCCCTGTTTAAATTAAGTCGCCTCAATTTAAACAGTCCTAGTGGCAAGCTCAAGCCCTAGCCATAAGCATGCAGGGAATCATTCTTCGTGCCTATAGGAGTTTTTCCTGAATATGTGTATCGAGAGTAAGTGAGTAAATAATAGGGATAAACCCAGTGCGGATGTTATTAAACATCACCCAAAAACAAAACGCCCGCAAGGGCGTTTTGTTTTTGGGGCTTATTCAGGCTTCTTTCAGCGCGCGAATCTCGGGCAGGTTTCGCCACCAGCCATAGACATCCATGCCACAGCCAAACACATAGCGGTTGGGTACAGTTAAGCCCACGACATCGGCGTTGAGTGGTTTGGTCAGGCCATTGTCTTTATCTGCCAGTACGGCGGTCAGCACTTGTTTTGCCCCGGCCTGTTCACAATGACGGACTACTTCAGCCAGCGTGATGCCTTCATCAAGGATGTCATCCAGCACGACAACGGTTTGCCCAGCCAGGTCAAACTCTGGTGCTTTGGCCCAGACGATATCGCTACCGGATGTGCCATGGTAGCGATTCGCCTGCAGGTAATCGAGGCGCGCTGGCAATTGCAGCCTTTGCATTAACTGGCCAGCCAGGTAAAGCCCGCCGCGCATGACGCATAACAGCAGCACGGATTGACCGGCTAATTTCTCGTGCAGTGTCCGGGCGATATGATCCAATGCCCGCCTGACATCCGCTTCAGTGAAGACGATGTCAGAATGTGCAAGCCAGTAGTCAGGCGACTGGGTATTGGGATCTTGCATGATGATTTAAATTTAGAATTAAATCGCCAGGGTTTTCAGATAGGCTCTGAAACTGTCAGAGATTTCGCTATGTTGCAGCGCCAGCTCAACGTTCGCCTGCATAAAGCCGAGTTTGCTACCGCAATCGTAGCGCTTGCCTTTGTAGCGGTAGGCTTTCACTTTTTCAAATTCCATCAGGGCAGAGATACCGTCCGTCAGCTGGATCTCGCCGCCCTTGCCTGGTTTGACATGTTCCAGGCAATCAAAAATACGTGGGGACAAGACATAGCGGCCAACCACTGCCAGGTTAGAAGGTGCTTCTTCTGGTTTTGGTTTTTCAACCATGCCTTTCACCAGCAACAAATCATCTGTTTCTGCCACTGCATCCACCACGCCATAACTGCTGGTTTCTTCAGGGGCAACCGTTTCAATGCCCAGGATGGAACACTGATGTTCCTGATAGATATCAACCATTTGTTTAGTGATGGAGACATCGCCGCACAACAGATCATCTGCGAGAAGCACGGCAAATGGCTCGTTACCAACCACTGGCTTGGCGCATAGCACCGCATGGCCCAGGCCCAGCGCTTGTGACTGGCGGATAAATACGCAGCTGACGCCTTTTGGCAAAATGCTGTGTACGATATCCAGCAATTTCTGTTTACCGGCCGCTTCCAGCTCAGCTTCCAGTTCGTAGGCTTTGTCAAAATGGTCTGCGATCGAACGTTTATTACGCCCGGTAATAAAGATCAGCTCGGTGGCACCCGCGGCGATGGCTTCTTCAGCGGCGTATTGAATCAATGGCTTGTCTACGATGGGCAACATTTCCTTAGGGCTTGCTTTGGTCGCCGGCAGAAAACGGGTCCCTAACCCGGCAACAGGAAACACTGCTTTTGTAATTCTTTTCATGGTCATAATCCTAAGAAACTTCTAGTTATAAAGTAAATATATAGTTATAAAATAAATAATACTTAATCTGACATCAGCACTATGCAATTGATTTCAATTTTAGCAAAAGAACGACACTGGCCAGCAAAGCTGTAATTGCGTTGGCAATGATGACCGGCCAATCACTGATCAATACTCCATACACCAGCCACAAAATAACGCCTATGGTAAAAATCGTGTACATCGGCAGCGAGATGCCACTCAAATCACGCGTGCGCCACGATTTAACGACCTGCGGCACAAATGCTAGGGTAGTACACGCGGCCGCTATCGCACCAATACAGGTATTTAGCGTGGTCATTTCAAATCTTCTACTTCGGCACCAAAGGCCTGCAACTTGAGTTTTTTAAACTGGTCACGGAATTGGGCTGCTTTTTCAAACTCAAGGTTTTTAGCTGCATCGTGCATGGCCTTTTCAATCCGTTTGAGTTCTTTGGTCAGCGTTTTTTCGCTCATGTTTTCATAACTGGCCTGCTCTTGCGCGGCCTTACGCTCGCGGTGTGCCTCATCCTTGTCGTACACACCTTCAATAATATCTTTAATGCGTTTGGTTACGCCTTTAGGAATGATGCCATGCTCGGCATTGAAAGCTTCCTGGATGGCACGTCTACGGGCGGACTCATCCATCGCCAGTTTCATGCTGCGGGTGATCTTGTTGGCGTAAAAAATCACCTTGCCATTCAGGTTACGCGCCGCACGGCCCGCAGTCTGGATCAGCGAGCGTTCCGAACGCAAAAAGCCTTCTTTATCCGCATCCAGCACGGCCACCAGTGAGACTTCCGGGATATCCAGGCCTTCGCGCAACAGGTTAATGCCCACCAGCACATCAAACTCACCCAGGCGCAAATCGCGGATAATTTCCACGCGTTCTACGGTTTCAATATCGCTGTGCAGATAGCGCACTTTCACGCCGTGCTCAGACAGGTAATCAGTGAGGTCTTCTGCCATGCGCTTGGTCAGCGTGGTGGTCAGCACACGTTCGCCCACGGCTACACGTTCCTTGATCTCGCCCAGCAAATCATCTACCTGCGTATCTGCCGGTTTGACAATGATGACAGGGTCGACCAGCCCGGTGGGCCGCGCAATCATTTCCACCACTTGCTGCTGGTGGTTCTTTTCGTAATCGGCAGGCGTAGCAGATACAAACACGCACTGGCGCATAATGCGCTCAAATTCTTCAAACTTGAGCGGACGGTTATCCATTGCGGAAGGCAATCGCCAGCCGTAATCTACCAGGTTAGACTTGCGTGAACGGTCACCCAGGTACATGCCGCCGATCTGCGGCACGGTGACATGACTTTCGTCGATGATCATCAACGCCTGTTCCGGTAAATAATCAATCAATGTCGGCGGCGGGTCACCAGGGTTGCGGCCGGTTAAATGGCGGCTATAGTTCTCAATGCCTTTGCAGAAGCCGATCTCATTCAGCATTTCCAGGTCGAAACGCGTGCGCTGCTCAATACGTTGCGCTTCCACCAGTTTGCCATCCGCAAGGAAAGTCGCCACGCGGTCACGCAATTCGACCTTGATGGTCTCCATCGCACGCACGGTTGCTTCACGCGCTGTCACATAATGGCTGGAAGGGAAGATACGGAAGTTGTGGATTTTGTTGAAGACCTGGCCGGTGAGTGGGTCAAACAGCTGAATGCTGTCGATTTCATCATCAAACAGGCTGATACGCACGGCCGTTTCACTGTTTTCAGACGGGAAGACATCAATGATGTCGCCACGCACACGGAAACAACCGCGGCCAAAATCAAAGTCATTGCGGTCATACTGCATCGCGATCAGGCGCAAAACGACGTCTTTCTGCGCAATTTTCAGGCCCTGGTGCACATGCAACACCATGCCATGGTATTCACCTGGGTCACCAATACCGTAAATCGCCGACACGGTTGCCACGATCACCGCATCCTCACGCTCCAGCAAGGCCTTGGTGGCTGCCAGGCGCAACTGTTCGATATGCTCGTTAATGCTGGAATCTTTTTCGATAAACAGGTCGCGCGATGGCACATACGCTTCCGGCTGGTAATAGTCATAGTAACTGACGAAATACTCAACCGCATTATTGGGGAAAAACTCTTTGAACTCACTGTAAAGCTGCGCTGCCAGGGTTTTATTAGGCGCCATCACGATCGCAGGTTTGCCAGTACGCGCAATCACGTTGGCCATGGTGTAGGTTTTACCAGAGCCGGTCACGCCGAGCAGGGTCTGAAACTTCAGCCCGTCTTCAACGCCCTGCGTGAGTTTCTCGATGGCCTGTGGCTGATCTCCAGCCGGAGGAAAAGGCTGATGTAACTCAAACTTGCTACCTGGAAAGGTGACGATCACAAAAACAATCTGATGAAATATACAATAGTCCCATTTTAACCGTTTTTAGTTCATCAGGCGTGTGATTTACATTTGAAAGCACACGCAATTGACAGAACTTTTACACACAAAAAATGGTCCTTTTTTGAATGCCTGCACAATCACCCCGGGGAACAGCTTGAAGCTTCTGTTATTGGTTTTCATCGCACTACTCTCCTCATCGGCACAGGCTTACAATCAGCAAGCCATGATGCAAGCCTATTTTGGCGTGGTCATGATACGCGGCTACAACGAAAATGGCGGCATGGCTTATGGCTCCGGCGTCATTATTGCTGACCATACTGTCGTCACTAACTGCCACGTGTTGCGCGCCACCAAGCAGCCCTGGGTGTCGCGTGGGGAAGATACCTACCCTATCACCACGGTACGGGCCGATGTCTGGCATGACCTGTGTGTAGTCACCTCACCTACGCTGCCGTTTAAACCGGTGCCGCGCGGCAATAGCTATGCACTGCTGCGCGGGCAGGAGATCAGCGCGATCGGTCATTCCAATGGCGTGCCCGCCCCTATCACCTCTATCGGTGAAATCCAGGGGCTTTACCCTACGCCTTCCGGCAATATGATACGCAGCAGCGCCAAGTTTCTGATGGGCGCGAGCGGCAGTGGCTTGTTTGATATGGATGGCAAGCTGGTAGGTATTAATACCTTCAAAACCGCGGGTCATGGCGGCAGCATCTACTTTGCATTGCCGGTGGAGTGGCTGGAGACGCTGGAGAAAATGCCCGCCAGTACTGAATTCCCGGTGCGCGGCAAAGCGCTTTGGGAAGAAGACGAAGATAAAAAACCTTATTACATGCGGGCAGCCGTGCCAGAATCCCGACAGGACTGGCCTAACCTGGAAAAAATAAGCCTGCTGTGGACGCAGCAGGAAGTCACTAATGCCGATGCCTGGTTCAGCCTGGGCCTGGCCGAACAATCGCTTAAGCAGCTAGATGCGGCTGCCAATGCTTTCCAGAAAGCCGTCACCCTTGATGGCCAATTTGTCGAAGCCTGGTTCAGGCGCGGTGAAGTCGCCCAGCTACTTGGCGACCACCAAACAGTGAAAGATATTGAGTTGCAATTACAGAAAATCGACCCCTTACTGGTGTCTATTTACCAGAATTACCTGCAATGCGAGAAAAACTGTCAGAAACAATGAGTTAAACCGGCAAAAAACGCTAGCTGCTGACTTCCACGACCGCTCATTTTTGCGTAAAATGTTGCGTTTTTCATTTTTTTGCAGGCACTTTCTGCCTGCATGTGCACACCGACCAACAAGGAAGCCATTTTGAGCAAACCTGCCGCCAACGTGCTGTCTGCGCGTGTTTTATCCATTAAAGAATCCCCTACTTTGGCGATTACTGCCAAAGCCGCCAGATATAAATCTGAAGGCCGACCGATTATTGGCCTGGCAGCAGGCGAGCCGGATTTCGATACGCCACAACACATTAAAGATGCAGCCAAAGCGGCGATTGATGCCGGTTACACAAAATACACCCCGGTCAGCGGCATCCCTGCCCTGAAAAAAGCCATCGTTAACAAATTCAAGAATGAAAACGGTTTTGACTATGCAGTCAATGAAGTGATCGTCGGCGTTGGTGGCAAACAAACCATTTTCAACCTGTGCCTGGCCGTGCTAAACCCTGGCGATGAAGTGATTATCCCGGCACCTTACTGGGTCAGCTATGCCGATATCGCCATGGTGGCCGAAGCCAAACCAGTGATCCTTGAATGTGGTATTGAACAAGGCTTTAAATTGCTGCCCAGCCAGCTGGAAGCGGCGATCAACAACCATACCAAACTGGTGATGTTCAACTCACCTTCCAACCCCACAGGCGCGGTGTACAGTCTGGAAGAATTAAAAGCCCTGGGCGAAGTATTGCTCAAGCACCCGCATGTGCTGATCGCTACGGATGACATGTATGAACACGTCAACCTGACTGGCGAAAAATTCCATAACATCTTGAATGCAGCACCTGGCCTCAAAGACCGCTGTATCGTGTTGAACGGCGTTTCAAAAGCCTACTCCATGACCGGCTGGCGTATCGGTTACGCGGCTGGCCCTGCTTACATCATCAAGGCGATGGAAATCCTGCAAAGCCAGTCCACCAGCAACCCGACTTCCATTTCACAATATGCAGCTGAAGCGGCATTAAGTGGTTCACAAGACTGTATCAAGCCCATGGTCGCTGCCTTTAAAAAGCGCCACAAATACGTCGTTGACCGCTTTAACGCGATGCCAGGCTTGAGCTGCCTGATGGCGGGTGGCGCTTTTTATGCCTTCCCGGATGCGCGTCACGCGATCAATCACCTGCACCAGGCCGGTAAAATCAAACAAACCTCCGACATGGCGCTGGCTGAATATTTGCTGGAAGAACATAACGTGGCAGTGGTACCGGGCTCGGCTTTTGGTGCCGAAGGTTACTTCCGCATCTCGTTTGCCACCAGCATGGATAATCTGCGCGAAGCTTTAGACCGGATTGAAAAAGCCCTTAGCGTATAAAGCACGGCATTTAGCAGACAATAAAAAAGCGCCTCAGGCGCTTTTTTAGTTTTAAAGAATTAATCCTCAATCATTCAGGAAATCTTTTAACGGGCCACCTGGCAAGCCGATATCTGCATTGGTGGTTTGCGTCATCAGGTCAGCCAGCTGCGTAATTGGCAGCACCGTAGGCGCGACAGCCGCCTGATTATCTCCGGAGACCAGTACATCATGGATATTCAACGCATCCAGCTGCAAGGTTTGCTCGGTGACAGACGCATGGGCGATTGAAACAAAAGCGCTGCTGTCTTCCTGCAACATAGAAGCCAACGGTGGCGATAAATCGATCGCATCATTCAACTGCAAGACCGCTAGCACATGCTGGATCACAGCCGGATTCACAGCGTATTCGCTGATATCCACGGCACCAGATGAGGCGGACAGCACATCAGAAAGCTTGATCGCCTGCTGTTCGGCAAACTGAACGACCTCGCCATTGGCAGCCTGCATGGCAACCTGCGCGCCTGCCACCGTCACTAACTGGTCGCCTTCGTGCAACGCATCCCCTGCCTTTAGCAATCTATGCTGGCCATGTTGATCTACAACTTCCGCATCACCGGTCAGCCCCACCACTTTCCCTAAAACTGTACGCATCGTCATCTCCTGTTGCGCTTATTATAAACGACGTTGCCACAATAAAAAATTGGCCCATTCGGGTAACAAAGTGGTCTCTAAGCGACATTCACCCCTTGACTTCCATAGACAAATTATTAACGAAACAGGCAATTAAAGTGCGCATGGAAAAATATAAAGAAATTCGCAAAAAGTGGTTGACCAAGGGGCACGCTCTCAGTAATATAGCGCCTTCAAACGACGTACCGATTCCTCAATAGCTCAGTCGGTAGAGCGCCGGACTGTTAATCCGTAGGTCCCTGGTTCGAGCCCAGGTTGAGGAGCCAAATAAAAAAGGCCTTGCAGAAATGCAAGGCCTTTTGCTTTTTATACGATTTTCGGAGCACTCCGTAATTCTTCCATAAAAATAAATTTCATCTGGTCATGCGTGGCTCATCAAGAGGCTGTGTGCAGCGGCCAGTTTTAATTCCAGTCTATAAACAACAACTCGCAATCTTCAGCATGTGCGATCTTGGTCACTTCGCCTTTGCCATAGCACTGTAGTTTTACTTTTTGTCCTTTTTTGAGCTCGGCAGCTTTGTTCTTCTCACTATCCGCCAAAATGAAGTGTGGTTCCAGCGATGGATTCACGCCACCGTCGAGTACCAGCACGGCATGGTCAGACTCATCAGTCTTCACCTCGACAACACTACCGCTGGCTATAAAAGCTTTGTTTTTGTATTTTTTATCTGCCGCAACGGTATCGTCGGCATAAGCTTTGGCTATTTCCCCTGCGGTAGTTTCAAAAGGTGGCGCGTTGTTACCTGGTACAGGTTTTTCTTCCGCGGTTTGTTGAGTCTGCGTTTCTTCAGACGACGCACCCACTATCAACCAAACGATGATAAGCGCTGCAATGATCCCCAAACCCCATGTAAGTGCTTTTTTCATTGATCTCTCCATTTGAATCATTAGTCACCAGTTACTTATTTATGTGATGTTTTTATCCTATCCGCAATGCCATCGCAGCGGTCACACCTTATCACTGTAACACTCATGAATACTCACCGGCACCCACTTTCATGTGGGTTGCTCAACCATATTTAAAAAAGGCGATGCAACTATCCTGCTTTAAATCAGCTCCATGTTATAACCGTAGTCACTCTGTTAACATTCCTGAGTAAGCCATTATTTGCTCGGCAGGTGACTAGCCGGTAGCACCATGCGCGATATATAAGGATAAGAATGTCTGATCTGGCATTAACGTTAGCAAGAATTCAATTTGGATTTACCATCTCTTTCCATATCGTCTTTCCGGCGATCACTATTGGTTTGGCAAGTTATCTGGCGGTGCTTGAGGCCAGCTGGTTAAAAACCAAGAACACGGTTTACCTCGATCTTTACCATTTCTGGGTCAAGATATTCTCTTTATGTTTTGGCATGGGCGTGGTGTCTGGCCTGGTGATGGCTTACCAATTCGGTACCAACTGGGCGGGGTTTTCTACAGTGGCCGGGAGCGTGACTGGCCCGCTATTGACTTATGAAGTACTGACGGCGTTTTTTCTTGAAGCGGGTTTTTTAGGCGTGATGCTGTTTGGCTGGAACAAAGTGGGGCCAGGCCTGCATTTCACCGCGACATTGATGGTAGCGATTGGCACACTGGTCTCGGCCACCTGGATATTGGCTTCCAATAGCTGGATGCATACGCCGCAGGGGTTTGAGCTGGTAGATGGCAAAGTCATCCCTGTCGATTGGTTTAAAATCATTTTCAATCCTTCTTTCCCCTACCGTCTCGTGCATATGGTGATTGGTGCTTATCTGGCCACGGCCTTGTTTGTGTCGGCGGCGGCTTCCTGGCAATTGTTCCATGGTAAAAATAACCCTAGCGTGCGCAAGATGCTATCTATGGGTTTATGGCTGATCTTGCTGATCGCGCCGCTACAAGCGGTAGTGGGTGACCTGCATGGGCTGAACACCTTGAAACACCAGCCGGCCAAGATCGCCGCGATTGAAGGCCACTGGGAAAACAAAGACAAACAAGCAACGCCACTGATTTTGTTTGCCTGGCCAGATATGGCACAGGAGAAAAATCACTTTGCGGTCGAGATCCCGGTATTGGGTAGCCTGATATTGCGCCATTCGCTGACTGAGCAGATCCCGGCGCTCAAAGACTTCCCTGCCGCAGACCGGCCGAATGCCACCATTGTGTTCTGGACTTTCCGGATCATGGTGGCATTAGGTTTGCTGATGATATTGCTGGCAGTCACTTCACTGTGGCTGCGCCTGAAAGATCGCTTATATGAAAGCACGGCTTTCCAGAGATTCTCCATCGCCATGGGGCCTGCCGGGGTGGTAGCCATCCTGGCCGGCTGGTACACCACAGAAATCGGCCGCCAGCCATGGGTGGTATATGGCATTTTGCGTACGGCAGATGCGGTGACGCCGCACACCACCAGTGAAGTGGCGCTCACATTGGGCTTGTTTGTGGTGATCTACCTCGCCCTGTTCGGCATGGGCACTTTATATGTATTACGACTGGTGAATGTCGGGCCTAAAACCGATGAGGCTTTGCAGGGGGATGCTATTTCCATCAACCGCAATGAGCTCGATGAATTTGCACTGGCACCAGAATTCCACCCTGACACCAAGGAGCCAGCGACTTCTCAACATAACCCTGAGCAACCTCACACTGATAAAAAGGATCAATAAATGGATTTATCACTGGTCTGGGCCGTCATCATCCTGTTTGGCATCATGATGTACATCATCATGGATGGCTTTGACCTGGGCATAGGCATCCTTTATCCATTTTTCAAAGAGAAGCATGACCGCGACCTGATGATGAATACCGTCGCACCGGTGTGGGATGGCAATGAAACCTGGCTGGTACTGGGCGGTGCCGGTTTGCTGGCGGCTTTCCCGCTGGCTTATGCGGTGATCTTAAGCGCGCTTTCCTTACCGTTGTTATTTATGCTGATGGCGCTGATCTTCAGGGGTGTGGCATTTGAATTCAGGTTCCGCGCGACCGATGAAGAACGTCATTTTTGGGATAAAGCATTCTTGTGCGGATCGATTGCGGCGACGTTCTTCCAGGGCATGGCGCTAGGCGCTTACCTGCAAGGCATCAAGGTCGTCAATCATACCTATGCGGGTGGGCCGTTAGACTGGATTTCACCTTTTTCCATTTTCACCGGCCTCGGGTTGCTGGTGACTTATGCCCTACTCGGCTGCACCTGGCTGATCATGAAAACAGCGGGCGATTTACAGGCGACCTGCTATAAACTGTCACGCCAAGTTTCCATCATTTTGTTCCTGATCATCATAGGCATCAGCCTGTGGACACCGCTGATGGATAGCGGCATTGCAGAGCGCTGGTTTTCAATGCCTAACTTCTTATATCTCTCGCCGGTGCCACTGCTGGTAGCGTTTTTCTTTTATCGCCTGCAAGCATCGCTGCGTGCGAAATCTGAAACCACGCCGTTTATCTACACGCTGTGCCTGATCCTGTTAGGGTATGCAGGCCTGGGCATCAGCATCTGGCCTAATATCATCCCGCCACATATCTCAATACATGCCGCAGCGGCACCGCAGCAAAGCCAGATGTTCGCACTGATAGGCGCGCTGGTGATTATCCCGGTGATCCTGATCTACACTGGCTGGGCTTATTACGTTTTCCGCGGCAAGGTAGACCCGGATGAGGCTTACCATTAAGGGAACAGTTGCATGACAGGCACAAAACCGAAAAGCAGTTTTGCCAAAAGATTAGGCTGGCTGGTGCTGATCTGGGCTACCAGCATTGCTGCGCTCGCACTGGTGAGTGTGATCATTAAACTATTGATGAAGGCGGCAGGATTCAATAGCTAAGCCTGGTAAGGCAGCCACGCGAGAATCTTTTTCCGTTTTCCCGGTCACTCCTATAGGGGCTTTGCCATAACATGCATGATGAAATGTGCTTGCCCGTTCAAATCCAATCCGTTTAACATGCCATTTAAAGCCGTGCCTTAATCTATCAAACCAATCTTGATGACTACCCAGCAAAAAATTAAATGGCGGCGCTTGCGTGCCTGCAGCGCTTGCGATATGGTCAGCGCGATCCCGGTGTTGCGCCCCGGCGAGCACGCCAGTTGCCCGCGCTGTGGTCATGTATTGGCGCGGCGGCATTTGCACCCTGTGCAACGCAGTATCGCGTTGGCAGTCACCGCGCTACTGAGCTTATTGATCGCCATCGCCTTCCCGTTTATCAGCATGGATACCAACGGCCTGGATAGTCAGATCGCCTTGCCGCAAACTGCCGTCACCCTGCTGAATGTCAACCAGCCGCTGGTGGCGCTGATCGTCAGCGCCACGGCGATCATTCTGCCTGCGTTGTACCTGATAGGGGTGATCCTCATGCAGGCCAATGTGTTGCGCACCGTGCCGCGTGCTTATAGCGACATCATCGCCCGGCTGTTCTCGCGCCTGCATCCGTGGATGATGGCGGATGTTTTTATGATCGCAGCGTTAGTGAGCCTGGTGAAACTGACTGATATCGGTGAAGTGCAGCTAGGCGTTTCGTTTTGGGCCTATTGCGTGTTTGCCTTGTTATTATTGATGACCACGCGTTCTGTCGATATCGATCTGCTATGGCTGAAACTGGCGGGCGAACCGCCGCCTGATACCGGCATCCGTTGCGGTGTCAATGCGGCTGAACAACATGTGGCCGGCTGCACGACTTGCGGCCTGATCAATGCACTACCCGCCGCAGGCAAAGACTCCGCTTATCTATGCATGCGTTGTGGCAGCACCTTGTATGCACGCAAACCGAATAGCTTGCAGTTCACCTGGGCATTATTGCTGACAGCCGCCGTGTTATATATTCCGGCCAATGCCTACCCGATGATGATCACCACTTCATTAGGCCAGAGTCACTCCTCAACCATCATTGGCGGCATGATAGAACTCTGGCAGCATGGCTCTGAGCCGGTAGCAGTCATTATTTTCGTCGCCAGCGTGCTGGTGCCTATCATTAAAATGCTGATATTAATGCTGTTGCTATGGCTGGCGCGCCATCCCGGCCCATTGAATGCGCAGCAAAAAACTGCGCTTTACCGTATTACCGAATTGATCGGCCGCTGGTCCATGGTCGATGTATTCGTCGTCGCCATCATGGTAGCGCTGATACAATCCGGCAACCTGATGTCGGTATTGCCCGGCCCGGCGGCACTGGCATTTTGCGCGGTTGTGATTACAACCATGCTGGCGGCGATGGCTTTTGATCCCCGTTTATTGTGGGATACCCAAGGAAAACCTTATGACAGAGCAAAATAATAATCAGCCACCTAAAAACCCGCCCGGCCCTGATCAGCAAGCACCTGATCAGCAAACAAGCAGCCAGCAAGCGCCTGATGAGAAAACAAACAGCCAGCAAACGAATGGTCAGCCAGCCCATGACCATTTACTGGCCAATGTCAGCAAGCAAGTACGCGTCTCGCCGATCTGGATAGTGCCTATCGTCGCCCTGCTGATAGGCTTATGGCTGATCTATGACAATTACACCCGCGTCGGCAAACAGATCACCCTCTCCATGACCAACGCCGAGGGCATTGAAGCCGGGAAAACCAAAATCAAGGTACATAGCGTGGATATCGGCCAGGTCGAGCAAGTGACCTTGTCCGATGATCTCACACATATCGAAGTGCTGGCGCGCATCACGCCCAAAGCGCAACCCATGCTGGTCAAGGATACCCAGTTATGGGTAGTCAAACCGCGCATCGGGCTGGAAGGCATCAGTGGCTTGAATACAGTGATTTCAGGTTCTTATATCCAGTTGCAACCTGGCAAAGAGGTTGAGGAAACCGACCACTTTACTGTGCTCGATCAACCGCCTATCTCACTTAATGGCGCCAAAGGCGTACATGTCAATCTTGAAGGCAAAGTCGGCAATGCCTTGCGCGTTGGTGACCCGGTCACGTATCAGGGTTTACGCGTTGGTCGCGTTGTCAGCGCCACCTTTGATCCCAAGCAGCGCAAAATGCAGCACGAACTGTTTATTGAGCACCCTTACGATGTATTGGTGACTAAAAACTCCCGCTTCTGGACTGCGGTAGGCATTGATGTCAAATTAGACGCAGAAGGCTTTAAAGCGAATATCCCCACCGTGGAATCCCTGATCGCCGGCGGCGTCAGCTTCGGTCATCCGGACGATATCCCCATGGGGCAACCGGTGCGCTCGGAAACCACTTTTGAACTGTTTGCCAATGAAGACGCTGCACGCCAGCAAACCTATGACCAGTACATCGAATATGTGCTGCTGGTGGACGATACCGTGCGCGGGCTGACGAAAGGCGCCCCGGTTGAATTCAGGGGCTTACGTATAGGCACTGTCATGAACGTGCCGTGGAAATTCAACTCGCCTGAACGCAAAAAAGATTTCCGTTATGCGATCCCGGTGCTGATCCACCTGGAACCTGGACGGCTGGCCGACAACGGCCAGGCAGACCTGGAAGAATGGAAAAGCCGCATTAGCCACATGTTACAGCGCGGGCTGCATGCCACCCTTAAATCCGGCAATCTGCTGACAGGTTCAGTGTATGTCGATTTGAATGTGGATCAAAAAGCGCATAAACCCTACAAGCGAGAACGTTTTGAAGGCCTGCCGGTATTGCCGACCAGTGCCACCAGCCTGGCGCAGATCGAACAGAAACTGTCTGACCTGCTGGATAAACTCAACCACCTGAATGTAGAACCTGTGCTTTCCGGGCTGGATAAAAACCTGCAACAATCTGAAATCACCATGAAAGAAATCCGTGCGCTAAGCGTGCAGGTGAACCAGTTTATCAGCCAGCCTGACTTGCAACAGATGCCAGCCAACCTGAACAAAACCATGCAGGAAGTACAAGCCACACTCAAAGGCCTGTCACCAGACTCGCCTGCTTATCAGGAACTGACCACTACCCTGCAACGGCTGGATAAAGCCTTGCGTGATATACAGCCATTGGCGCGCACCCTGAATGAAGAGCCGAGCGCCATCCTGTTTGGCCGCAAACCGGGCAATGACCCGGTGCCTAAAGCACCGGCAGATTTAAAAGTACCTAAAGCACCGGCAGACTTAAAAGTGCCTAAGGCACCAGAAAATCAACAAGCGCCGGCCAACCCGTAAGGAAAAATATTCATGATGATCAAAAAACAATTACGGACTGGCTTGTTGTTACTAGTGGCATGCAGCCTGGGTGCATGCCTGAAATCAAACCCGCCGGTGCAAAGTCAGCGCTTTAGTTTGCCAGAAGTGTCTGCCGTACTACCTAAACCGCCATCGGCAAATGCAGCAAAACAAACCCTAGTGTTAAACCGTATTCAACTGGCAGATTACCTGGATACAGACCGCATTGTGGTGCAGCTGGATGATGTCACTTTGCATCCTGCGCGCGACCATCTATGGGTAGATAACCTTTCACAGGAGTTGCGCCGTGGCCTGCGTGCGCGACTCTCCAGCCGTCTGCCAGATACTGCCATCATAGATCCACTAGCCGGCGCACCTGCTGCTACCAGCCTGCAATTGACCATAGACCAGTTCCACGGCCAGATCGATGGCTATGCCGTGCTCAGTGGCCAGTGGCAGTTGCTGTCTGCCGACCACAAGCCTTTGCAAAGCCATTCATTCAAATTCACTACGCCGCTGGCAGAGAGTGGCTACCCGGCACTGGTGCGCGCATTAGGCAATAACCTGGATCTACTCAGCGCGCAGATCGCAGGGCAATGACCACGCACGCCCTAGGCTGGTCAGCCTGCAAGAATGAATCACCGGCACCTGCTTTTGGTAGCCGGTTTTTTTATGCGAAGCGCTGGTCACGCGCTAGTGGCAACACCGTCTATTTGCTATGATGACTTTTCCATTCACAATAAAAAAGTCAGGAGCTGGTAATGGGTTTATTCTCTTTTATCAAAGAAGCGGGTGAGAAGCTGTTTGGCGCTGGCGAGGCCAAAGCTGCGCAGGAAACAGCCAGTAAAACACCTACCCCGGTCAATGTCGACGCGGCCAACGCCGCTGCCGCCAAGGCTATCCAGAATTACATTGCAAAAAACAACCTGCCGACGGAAGGCTACGACATTAAATTTGATGGCGGCAGCGGCACCGTCATCGTGCAAGGCAATGTAGAGACGCAGGAGATCAAGGAAAAAATCCTGTTATGTTGTGGCAATGTGTCCGGCGTGGAAGGTGTGCAGGACCAATTATACGTGCCCAGCCAGGAGCCGGAAGCCAGGTTTTACACTGTCGTCAAAGGCGATACCTTATCGAGGATCGCCAAAGAGATGTATGGCAATGCCAATGCCTACATGAAGATATTTGAAGCCAACCGGCCCATGCTTAACCATCCTGACAAAATCTACCCTGGCCAGGCATTACGCATTCCGGAGTAACGCGTACTGATTTATCAGTTGCGTATCAGTGATTCATTAGTCAGTCATTCATTATTGTCGGCAATATCAGATTATTTAAAAACTATCAGGAGGAAAGATCATGTCTGCATTTTTTCGTTTGTTAATCATCGCCGGTTTAAGTGCCACCTTGCTGGTTGCCTGTGGCGAGAAAGAACCCACGGTTGAAGAGGCGCTGGAATCTGCGCAAACCCACACCGAGGAGGCCGCAGCTGAAGCCAAAGAAGCTGCTGTCGATGCTGTGCAGGCTGCCAAAGACGCCGCAGCGGCAGCCAAGGAACAGATTAAGGAAACCACTGAAGCGGCTGAAAAAACCGTTGAAAATAAATAAGTCTGGGCCCGCATAAAAAACCCGTCTTCACAGGCGGGTTTTTTTATAGCCCAAGTCACAACGTTAGTTAGTAATTCTTTGCTTTTCTTAATCGGCTGGCCCAGCTATAGCACAGGAATTTTTCATGTACACTGCCCCGTGATTTGCAGCGTTGACTGGAAAATTTGATTGCAACGATATCGGTTTTGGACGCGACTGACACAATGGATGCGCTTTGTTCCATTGGTGTTTTTTATGGTGCCATTGGCATCAGCGGCCCCGGCTTTGCTCGGCACTACCTGCATTAACCAGCAAGGCGCCATCATCGAGAGCATCCCGTTGCAGGGCGGAAAGTTTGCTTGCCAGAGCCTGCTTAAAATCACACAGGCCAACCAGTATGTGATCGATTTCAAAAACACCTCGACCATTGCACGTTTCCAGCATGAAATTTTCCAGGAAAATGGCGCACAGCCCGACGAAGCTCAAGGGAAACATTCCTCAGCAGGCACATCGCCAAACCAAGCCACCCACTCACAAGCTCTACAAAAAAAAGACCTGCTGCATATTCTGACCGGCGGCTTGAGCAGTGCAGAACACAACCCATTTATGCTGCGGCATGGGCGCATCGTCAGCCTGAACCCCGGCACCTACAGGCTGATCACCTGGCTGCAATCCCCCTACTACCTGGCAGCGCCTACTCTGCTGATCACCGACCTGGCCAGCTACCAGCGCCAGAGCAATATCAGCGCAGCCGCCAGCTTGCTGCTGCTGGGGACTTTGCTGGGCTTATTCGCTTACTATGCAACGCTGGGCGCCCTGCCTGGCCATATGACAGAACGCATGTATGCCACGTTTATTTTTGGCAACCTGGTGTTTCACGCAGCCGCGCTGGGCGCGTTTAACCAGTTCTTCAACTGGCACTGGTTTTACCTGACCGGCCTGCCGTTGCTGATCGCCAACCTAGCCTATGTGAGTTTTATCTGCCACTTGCTGGGCATTAACCAGTTCCACCGGCCGCGCCTATACCAGCTATCGCTGATTGCCAGCAGTCTGCTGATCGCCCTGATTGTACTCGGCATGATCTTCCCGGCATGGATGCTGGCAATGTCGCGCATGGGCGTGCTCATTTCCCTGGCCTTTGGCCTGTTATGCGGGTTGCGCCTGAGCATGCAAAGGCAGATCATCGGCCAACTCTACCTGCTGACGACCATAGGCTTTGGTATGCTTTGCATTATGGCGAGCAGTGCGGCCAACGCCACGCAGCACATTTTCACCCTGGAGCAACTCGGGCTGTTTGCGGTGACCATACATGCCATCCTGCTATCGATATTAGTCGCTTACAAACTCAGTCGCCTGCATCTTGAAAAAGAGCAATTGCTGGTCGAGTTGCAAAACACCCGTTCACTGGCGCTGACAGATAGGCTCACCAGCATGCCGAACCGGCATGCGCTGGAAAATAAACTGTTGAAGTTGCCGCAACATGGCTGCCTGATGTTTCTCGATATGGATAACCTCAAGCACGTGAACGACCAGTTTGGCCATGAAGCCGGTGACCTGTTGCTCACGCTGTTCAGCCAGATACTTTCCAATAAACTCAGCGAACATGGCCAGCTTTACCGGCTGGGCGGGGACGAATTCGCTATTCTATGCCATGAAGATGATGTCGAATGGTGCGAGCACCAGCTGGAATACACGCATATCCAGTTAGGCAAAGAAGGCTTTGCCGGCGTGGGTGCCAGCATGGGCATCGTCTTTGCGCACGAGGCATCCAGCACCGAAGCCTTGTTACGGATCGCCGATAAACGCATGTACGAAAACAAACGCACGCGCAAAAACCGCAAGGAAATGATGCAGGTCCTGCACCCCTGATCATTGCAGAGGGCGTTCATAAAAGCCCTGTCAGATTTACTTTCTTGCCACATACATGCATTGCTGTATTTAAAACCGCAAAGCTGGCCCGCTTATGATTTATACTCATCAAATTGTTCGCAAGGCACTATCACCAGCGCATCTGATGTAAGACCTTTTAACCTGTGCATTAAAAGGCTTTAGATACATGTTTAAAACAAGCCTCAGTTGCCTTGCTTAAGCACCAGAAGAAAGTAGTCATGCCTTTACTCACTACCCTGCTTGTCCTGATCGTCTGCGCCCGCCTGCTCGGGCAAGTGTTCACCCGCTTTAACCAGCCCGCCATCATCGGTGAAATGGTCGCCGGCGTCATTCTTGGCCCCAGCCTGTTCAATTTGATTACACCGACCCCGGCCTTATCCGGCATTTCAGAACTGGCAGTGTTTCTGATCGTCCTCTCTGCCGGCCTGGAAATGAATTTCAAGGAAGTCATAGACTCCATGCGCGGCAAAGGCATCGTGATTGCCTTGCTCGGCTTTTTACTGCCGCTCACAGGCGGTATCTTGGTCGGCGTTGCGTTTGGGCTGGATGTCAGCCGCACCATCTTTTTAGGCTTGTGCGTATCCATTACCGCACTGCCGGTCACCGTCAGCATCCTGCAAAGCTTCAAACTGCTGGATTCAGATATCGCACGCTATTCCGTTGCCACGGCTATCTTTAACGATATCGCCGCGCTGCTGGTCTTAGGCGTGATCCTCAACCTGCCGGAACAAAAATCCTACCAGGCGGTGAGCATTGCCATCTTTAATGCCAGCTGGAAACTGATCCTGCTGATCTTGCTGATCCTGAGTGTCAGTCTGCTGATCAAAAAAGTCATTGATAAAGGCGTTAACCTGCATTTGTGGTCAGAAAAACTGGTCGCCCTGATAGGCAATGAAGCGCTATTCGGCATCCTGCTGCTATTTGTCCTCATCTTCGGCTCGGTGAGTGCCGCACTTGGTTTCCATTTCGTCATCGGTGCATTTTTTGGCGCGTTGCTGATAGACCGTAACTTCTTCCTGCCCTCCCGCTACAAAGAATTGGAGTTAACCCTGGGTTCTATCACTGGTGGCTTTCTGGCACCGGTGTTTTTTGCCTACCTGGGGCTGGAATTCAAAGTGCATATCATCGAATCATTCTGGTTTGTGGCGGTGGTATTGCTGGTGTCTATCGTGACCAAGATCCTGGCCGGATGGCTGGGTGGCCGCCTGATCGGCTTACCAAAAAGTGATGCACTGGGCATAGGCTTTATCCTCAATGGCCGCGGCGTGATGGAACTGGTGATCGCCAGCATCGCCTACGAGCGCGGATTTATCGGCCAGGACCTGTTCTCGGTGCTGGTATTGATGGGCGTGGTGACCACATTGATCACGCCGCTGATGTTCCGTAAATGGATCATGCCGCAAATCGAAGCCAGGGCGAGCGCGGCATCGCCCTCTGGCCAGTAATATGGTCTATATTTACGTATGATAGCCATCCTGACACTTGCAAATTCTTTTCAGGCGGCATCAAATCGGGAAAGATTCATACATAATGGTGTTTTACTCAATCGTCGGCGCTTAAGGGTCAGTTTGCAGCTTTCACCCATATTCTATCGTTGCCTGTTGTTGCTCAGCCTGTTGTTGCTCAGCCTGCTATTCGCCGGGGCTGCGTTTGCAAACCCCGCATTTGCGAACCCCTTATTTGCAAACCCTACGCTCAGCGACAGCGTGTGCCAGAATGAGCGCGGCCAAACCGTGCAGCAGATTCCGCTATATGGCGGCAAATTCACCTGCCACACCACGCTGACCATCACCGCAGCTGATAGTTATGTGCTCGACTTTAAAAACACCACCGTGATCGCCAATTTCAACCATCAGCTCAGTGCGGCAGATGGCAAGGCCTATACTGCGCACGGTGGCCTCAACAGCGCTGAAAAAAACCCTTACCTGTTGCGTCACGGGCGCAAGTTCGACCTGTCACCCGGCACCTACCAACTTTCCACCCAGCTCAATTCGCCTTATTTCCTGGCACAACCCGAACTGTTTATCGCCACTGAACCGGATTACCTTTCCCAGGTGCTCGCAAGCTCGGCAGGCGCGATCCTGATGCTGGGCGTTCTAATGGGTATTTTTGTCTATTACATCGCTATCGGCCTGGCACCCGGCCATGTGACCGAACGCATGTATGCCTTGTTTATCCTAGGCAACCTGATCTTCCAGGGTGCGGCCCTGGGCGCGTTTGCACAACTGGCAGATTCACACTGGTTTTACCTGAGCAGCGCCCCTATCCTGCTGTCCAATATCGCCTACGTTGCCTTTGTGCGCCACCTGCTCGGCATCAACGCCACGCACTATCCCAGGCTGCATCAGTTCTCGCTGATCGTTTACGCCATTCTGGTGGCGCTATTAGTCAATGCCCTGATCAACCCCAACTGGATGCTGGAAATGGCACGCACCGGTGTCGCGATCTTTCTGGTCTTTGGCTTTATTTGCGGCAGTTATTTCAGCTGGCTCAAACATCGCACCGCGCAATACTATTTGATCGCCATCACCGTGTTTGGCGTGCTGGGTGGCATGAGTATCAGCGCGCAAAAACTCAGCACCAATATCTGGACCATAGAACAGATGGGGCTGATCGCCGTGACGGTTGAAGCCATTTTGCTGGCACTGGTGCTGGCCTATCAGATCAACCGCCTGCACAAAGACAAAGACCGCATGCTGGTGGAGCTGCAAGATACCCGCTCGCTCGCCCTGACCGACCGATTGACCAACCTGCCCAACCGTCACGCGCTGGAAGGCAAAATGCTGAATTTTCCGGCCTATGGCTGCCTGATCTTCCTGGATATGGATAACCTCAAACACTTCAACGACCACTTTGGGCATGATGTGGGCGATACCCTGCTGAAAAACTTCAGCCTCTACCTCAACCAGCGCCTGGGCCGCGAGGCACAGTTATACCGCCTTGGTGGGGATGAATTTGCCATTTTGTGTCATGAAGATGAAGTGGAATGGTGCCAGCACCAGGTAGAGGCCACCAACAAACAACTGCAAGTCGGCGGTTTTATCGGCGCCGGCGCCAGCCAGGGCGTCGTGTTTGCGCGTGAAGCCAATACCCCGGCAGAATTGATGCGCATCGCCGACAAACGCATGTATGCGAACAAACGCTCGCGTAAAGACCGCAAAGAAATGCTGCAGGTTTTGCAAAACTAGCTATCTCTCCTGCCGGGATTGTTGATATCGACAGACAAGCATGCCCTACGCTACCCATTCAGGCTCAGCCTGATACCACAAACTAAAAAGCCTCCGGATTCGGAGGCTTTTTTATTGGTTCAAACGTACTATCCTGGCAATCCACTGAGCCCATGGTAGCCCACATAAATCCCCACCAGCAAAATCAACACCGCAGAGAAATACGGCGCCTTTCTGGCAAATTCACCAAACCCGGCCCAACGGTTGGAAACATGTTTGATACTCATCGCCGCCAGCACCCCAGAAGCCACCATAGTCAATGCCAGACCTATGCTGAAACAAAGTACTAGCGTCGCCCCCAATGCAATCTGCTTAAGCTGCAAACATAACAGCAATACCGTGATGGATGCCGGGCAAGGAATCAATCCGCCGGTTAACCCGAAAATCACAATCTGCCCGGTGGTAACCTGACGACCTGCAAACCTGTGCTGTATCTCTTTGGCATGCGCCAGTTCATGCGGGTCTTGATAGCCCAGTGACAGATTTTCCAGCCCGGCTTTATGATCGTGATCGTGATCGTGATCGTGATCGTGATCGTGATCGTGATCGTCATGCGCCATTCTCGCGTGCTGACGTGTCACCCAAGCCATCCAGATCGCCATGGCGATCAAAATAACCGCTGAGATGATTTGAAAATAAGGCTCTGAAGTTTCAGCGTTCCAGCCACTGCCAAAATACAGCCCCAGCATGGCAATCGCCCAGACGATAGCCGTATGTGAAATGGTCGCCGCTAACCCTAACAACACCGCCTGTTTCACCGTGCCGCGGATGGCAATAATGAAAGCCGCCATCATGGTTTTGGAGTGGCCGGGTTCCAGGCCGTGCAATACGCCAAGCAAAATGGCGCTAGGGATAAACAACCAGCCGTTGCCGTGCTGGATCAAATTCAAAAAATCACCCATTTGAACTCTCCAATGCAGACAACATGCAAATAAAACTGCCTCGCAGAGACAGCGTAGAAATAACCATCATAAAAGCCCCTCAATGTTTAAGAAATACACATAGAGCGCCGGGCGAACACTGTCGTCAGGCGCTTACAGGGCGAGGTAAGGCGGCTTTTGCGGGGGAGAGGCAGAGGGGTTGAGGTAAATCACAGGCACAAACCCTGGCACTTCAGTGGCAGACCTGCTGGCAGTCATCAACACTTCATCAGCCAGCAAGGTAGAGAGGTGGATATTGTGCTCAAAATCAATTAAATGCAGCACCGATGGCACCGAGTCATCCTGATGCAAATCGCCATCTTGCTCATGGTGATGTGCGATATGCGCCATATGCTCGACCATATGCGTGAGTGTTTTTTCCTGCGAGCTTTGCGAGCCGACCAGATGCGCGAATTCTACGTCCGCAGCCAGTAACGGTTGCAGCGGTAAAAGCCAGATGATGAACAAAATAAACAGGCGGCGCATAGCCCTATTCTATTACAAGCTTCAAATAAAAAACCATGCCGAATCAGTTATAATGCCGCAACCTTTGGGGAGTAGCCTGCTTCGGCCTGATAAGTTTTTGGGATGCGAAGCGCCTGTGTCAACATAATCGACTCACGTCGTGGTGCAGGCGGCCGTTTTCGGTTGGCGAGACTAATGGATAACAGTGCGACAAAAGTCGGGCGTGCTGCTATCTATTGATTTCGTCCCGACTAGAAAACAACACTCAATGAACCTTACCAGCACCTCCATCGCGCTTATTGCGCTAGCCATGTCCACCGACGCGTTTGCCGCCGCCATCAGCAAAGGCGCAGCGCTCAAAAATCCCAAACTGTCAGAAGCCCTACGCACCGGATTGATTTTTGGGGTCATCGAAGCCATCACGCCCTTAATCGGCTGGGCCATCGCCACCTTCACCATCAAAACTTTTGCGTCACATTACATTACCGACTGGGATCACTGGATCGCCTTCACCCTCCTGCTCGCCCTCGGCCTGCACATGATTTACGAAGGCTTTCAACCCGCAGAACCCGAAGAAGAAAAACCCACCAAACACTCCTTCTATATCCTCGCCATCACTGCATTCGCCACCAGCATAGATGCCATGGCCGTAGGCGTCAGCCTGGCGTTTATGGAAGTGAATATATTCGTCACCGCCGCAGCGATTGGCTTAGCAACATTTACTATGGTGACTATCGGGGTGATGCTGGGGCGTGTGCTGGGGTTAATGTTTGGGAAGCGCTCGGAAATTGTTGGTGGCTTGGTTTTGATTGCGATTGGGTCTTATATTCTTTATGAACATCTGGTTATGTAGGGCAGTACATTTCTATAAATTTGGAATATTATGTAGGAATGTATTTATAGCCCCCCCGTGTTACATAACTGGGGAAATTTCAAACTGAGATAAAACTATGCCAACTAGCCAAACTGTAAGCCCAGAACTTTTTTATATTCAAATAACAGCATGGGCAGCTGTTGCAGCAGTAATTGCATCAATTGTTATGGTGCTTTTTCAAATATGCTCATCAAAGAAATCTCTTAAGGTTCAAATATCCCTTCAGTTAGGAGATAGGTACGATGAAAAGCACATGAGGGAGAACAGAAGAGACCTTGCCAATCTTTTACTTACAAATGTGAAACCAACATCTGCTCAAATGGAAGTTGTGCTAGATCATCTTGAGACTGTTGCCGACTTTTATCTCAGAGGCTGGGTTGATAAAGGCATTATACATAATTCATTTTGCATACCATTCAGGTATTGGTGGGCAGCCCTTAGCAGCGATGTAAACACTTTGAGGTCATCTTTCCACGATGTTACGTTATACGAACGTACTGAAAAACTTGCGAACATCTATAACTAAAGAATACGCAAAGAGAAAGACTCCAGCATTGTCCAAGCAAAATATCGATAATTTCCTGCAATCTGAATCTACTTAAAAGTGAGAACCTAATGAAAAGAAAAGCTTTATTAATAGGTAATACGCAGGGTTTAAATGGAGTAAAAGTCGATTTAGACAAATTCAGAGCCTTTCTTCTGAGCGAAATAGGCGGAAGTTGGAATGAAAAAGAAATTGATACTTTAGTAAATCCTCAGAAAATTACACTTCGAAGTAATTTAGATATTATTCGTAGACAACAATATGATTATTGTGTGGTAGTTTTTAGCGGTCACGGAGGCTACTTACGCCAAACTGTTTTGGAAATAAATGCGCAAGGTGAGAAGATTGAAGAGTCACTACTAAAAAATTTATCCTCGAGGCAGCTTAATATTTATGATTGCTGCAGAGTTCAATTAAGACCTGTATATGAGGGCTATGCGCAAGACTCGCTTGCAAATCTAATTAGAAAATCTCAAAGTACTGTTCGAGAGCGATATGATAATAGAATAATGCAGGCGATACCTCAGCAGGCATCACTTTACTCATGCTCAATTGGAGAGGCTTCATACGACACATCGACTGGCGGAGTTTATCTATCCAACTTCCTTGATGCAGCTAAGAAAATTAGTCCTAGCTATGCCTTTAAAACTGTAGGGCTTGCACATCAAGAAAGTATTGATCCAACTCAAAAATTTGCCTTATCTCAAGGTGGAAAACAGAATCCCGACTCTGTACTTTATAAATGTTTGTCTGAACAGCAGTTAATCATTTCGATTCGACCATAATCTTAAATAATTACAGCACTACTTTAAATGTCCAGTTACCAGATTTATCAGCATTGGTGAGCCAAAGCGGACTCGAAAAGCCTCAATTAATTGAGGCTTCTTGTTTATAAATCCCTTGTCATTTATGACTACACCACCATATAAGTCGAAACACTTAGCACCACCAACAATCATCCGCGTTAAAATACCGCCACACTCGTTTTATTAGAATTCATATGGATAAACGTATCCCCGTCACGCTGCTCACTGGTTTTTTGGGCAGCGGTAAAACCACCCTGCTTAACAAGCTGCTGCATAACCCGGCGATGAAAGACACTGCCGTGATCATCAATGAGCTTGGTGAAGCAGGTTTGGATCAGATTTTTGCCAATAGCCAGATTTCGCAGACCGTTGAGAGCGAGCATGTGGCTGATAACACGGTGTTGTTGAGCTCTGGCTGTTTGTGCTGCTCACTCAAAAACGAGCTGGCTGACACCATGCGCGATTTGTTCTTCAAACGCAGCTTGCAGGCGGTGCCGGAGTTTAACCGTCTGGTGATTGAAACCACCGGCATGGCTGACCCTGGCCCGATATTAGCCAACCTGATGAATGAGCCGGTGATTGAATCGGTTTATAGATTAGACGCAGTAGTCGTCACCATTGATGCCGCCTATGGTTTGCAGCAGATTGAAACGCAGAAAGAAGCGTTGAAACAGGCTGCGGTGGCGGATGTGTTGCTGATCACTAAATCAGACACGGCCACGCCGGAGCAGATTGGCGCTTTGCAGCAAAAACTAAGCGCGATCAACCCGAATGCCACGCAGCAGTTTGTGTCGCATGGCGAGATAAACCCGATGCAGATCATTGACGTGGGGCTGTTTGATTTTGCCAATAAGCAGGCCAACCCGGAGCGCTGGTTGCGTGCGCCGGCCAGTGGTTTCAGCACTGCTAAAAAAGGTACGCTGCCGCAAGCACCGGCGCATGACGATGTGACTACGTTTACCGTCTATTTGCCCAAGCCAATGACGTGGTCGGATTTCAGGGGCGTGATCCTCAAGCTGTGCCAGGTGCATGGTGAGCAGTTATTGCGTTTAAAAGGGATTTTGCATGTGGAAGACGCGCCAGCGCCATTGGCGGTACACGCGGTGCACTTTACGCCCTACCCGCCCACGCTGCTGGAAGGCTGGGATGAAGAGGAACCGATCAGCCGGATTGTGATTATCGGCAAAGGGATTGATGAACAGGCAGTTCGCGAGATGCTGGTTCAGTTTTAAAAAATAAGTGATTTAACGGGCGAATTGTTGCGTTGCGCGGTGCTCGAAATCCTCATGTACTAACTGTACATTGCGGTTTCTGTGCTCCGTGCGCCTTGCACTTCATCCCGCAAAATCACTTATAAAAGTAGTTGTTATATTTATCTGGAGTGTATATGGGACGTTATTTAGAAAGATTAATAGAAGGCTGGATTTTCCAGAGCCGCTGGTTGATGGCGCCAATGTATCTTGGCTTGGTGGGTGGCCTGTTTATTTTGCTGGTGAAATTTGGCCAGGAGTTTTTCCACATTGTTTCGCATTTAGCTTCCTTCTCAGAACAAGAAACCGTGCTTTCGCTGCTGGCGCTGGTGGATATCACGCTGGTCGGCAATTTACTGATCATGGTGATTTTCAGTGGTTATGAAAACTTTGTCTCACGCATTGATACGGCCAACAGTGAAGACAGGCCCGAATGGATGGGTAAAGTCGATTACTCCGGCCTGAAGATCAAGCTGATCGGTTCGATCGTGGCGATTTCTGCGATCGACTTGCTGAAAGCATTTGTGCACCAGAGCTCTGGCACGGCCAGCTTTACGACCGAACAAATGGCCTGGCTGGTGGGCATTCATTTAACATTTATCATCACCGGCGTGCTGTTTGCCTGGATGGATAAAATTGCCGGGCATGGTAAAGATCACTAAGCGGTACTCAAATGAATAAAAAACGGGAGCAGATGCTCCCGTTTTTTATTACCTGTTGCTTTATAGCCTTATAACTTTATTACGTTATAACTGGCGAATTAAGCCTGTTTACGGCGTTTGGCAACTGCACCCACCAAAGCCAGACCAGCAAACATCATGGCGTATGACTCTGGCTCTGGTACTGCCGCAGCAGCAGTCACTGCTGTGTATTGCAGGCTCAGGAAGCCGTTACCGTTGAAAGGCAACTGCCAGCCCTGGCCTGGAATGGTGCTGTTATAGGCATTGCCCAGACCAAAACCTGTGGCATCAACTGTAGTTTGGGTACGTGAAAGCTGAATGCCTGTCACGCTGGCGTCACTGCTGGTCAGGTAAGCAATGTATTTTGTACCTGCATTCAGGCTCAGGCCCAGGTTTTCAAATGACAAGGTGGTGTAACCGCCGGCGGCATTGTAAGTTTCCACCGCGTTAAACGTGGTAGTCAGCAAATTGCTGCCAACCGTATTCACGGCCTGGTTTTGCGCGTTGGTGTCCGGGTTCCACTGGGCAACGTTCAACTGGATAGAGGCTGAAGTATTACCAAGGGCGTAGAAGCTGAAAGAGGACAGCAGGCTGGCTTCGGCCAGTGAAAACACCTGGCCGACTTTGGGGGAGTCACCGCTTGGGTTAGCTGCATTGCCAAACGACGCAAATGGCAAACCTGTGCTGGCGCCAGCTGGCACGTTGGTGTAAACCGCCGCTGAAGCGCTACCGGCGAAAGCCAGCAACAGGCTGGCAACTACTTTCAATTTGAATGCTGATGAGATCATGATGTATTCCTTAAGGTTGGCGATGGCAATGGGTTAGAACACCTTCTAACGCTGCCAAATTACGCCTGGAATATTTCAGATATTTGAAAAAATACGGCCCGGTATAGTCCTAAAAACTACAACTATCTATACGGGATATGGGTGCGAGGCATGCATGTAAATGTTTATAAATACACTGTTAGTCAAACTTACTCAGGCTTGTTATGCAGACCAGTCAACAATTTAGCCAACAGCGTGTCCAGCTGCCTCTGCTCCGCCTGGTTTAATGCAGACAAAGCCTGTTGCTCGTTGGCAACATGCAGCGGCAATAGCTTATCAATGAGCGCCAGCCCAGCCGGGGTAAGCCTGACCAGGATACTGCGTCGGTCTTCGGGCGCACGGCTACGCTCAATTAATCCTTTATTCTCCAGCCTGTCCAATCTGCTGGTCATGGCACCAGAAGAAAGCATCAGGCTTTCATAGAGTGCGGTAGGTGTGAGGGCATATGGCTGACCTGAACGGCGCAAGGTGGCGATCACGTCAAATTCGCCTTGATGCAGTTCGAACTGTGTAGCCAGCGGGTAAAGCCAATCCCGCTCTATCAGTTGTGTTGCTTCCAACAATCTGCCGACTAAAGCCATGACCGCGGCATCGATGTCAGGGCGCTCTTGTTGCCACTGTTCAGTCGCAAGATTCGCTCTATCATTCATTATTATCTCTTTATCAAATTAATTTATAACTTAATCATAGCATTGTATAAGGTTGATATTGTGTATATGATTCCTTATAAAGAATCTTTATGTAGAGATATTGTATGTTTAGCAAGCGCTATGCTGATGTGCTGATAATGATTGCCATTGTGAGCGTCGCCCTGAATCTGCGCCCGGTGATTGCCGCGATTGGGCCACTGCTGGATATGATAGTGGCGGCCACGGGTTTGTCGCATACCTACGCAAGCCTGTTAACCACCCTGCCCGTGTTTGTCATGGGGTTATGCGCGCTATTTGGCCAGCATGTGACTGGCCGCCTGAGTGAACGAAACGGTGTTGCCTTAGGCATAGCGCTCATTGTCGCGGCATGCTGGGCGCGCTACCAGATAACAAGCAGCGCTGGTTTGCTTGTCACTGCTGTGGTGGCCGGTATCGGGATCGCGTTAGCGCAAACCTTGCTGCCTGCATTTATCAAACGTCACTTTGCTACCTAGGCTGGTAACGTATTTGCGCTATATACCACTGGCATCATGGCTGGGGCTGCCATCGCGGCATCTTCGGTGGCCATCGTTGCCGGGCATGGCCGCTGGCCGTTGGCGCTATCCATTTGGGCGCTTCCGGCATTACTTGCTTTTATGCTGTGGTTAAAGGCCACAAAAGGCAAAGCCACATTGATCCAATCTGCCCCCTCTTCTCATTTACCAAAACGAAACTTCTGGCGAAATCAAAGAGCCTGGGAGTTGATGCTGTTTTTTGGCATAGGTACCGGCGCGTATACCCTGGTGCTCGCGTGGCTACCGCCGTTTTATACCAGCCTGGGCTGGCAACCCTCTGCGGCAGGTTTTCTATTAGGCGGGCTGACACTGGCCGAGGTGATCGCAGGGCTGGCCGTCTCAGCCTGGATAGGCAAGTTTAATGACAGGCGCCTGCCACTCTTCACGGTGCTGATACTGCTGATTGCTGGCCTGGCATGCCTGATTTTTGCGCCTTTAAGTTTGGCTTTGCCAGCGAGCTTGCTGTTGGGGTTGGGCATAGGCGCATTGTTTCCTTTGTCACTGATATTGACGCTGGATCATATCGAAGACCCGGCACAGGCAGGTATGCTGACAGCGTTTGTGCAAGGGGGTGGATACATGATCGCCAGTGGTATGCCTTTGCTGGCGGGTGTGCTGCGGGATCAGTTTTCTGACCTGACGCATGCCTGGATAGCCATGCTACTCGGGGCCGTGTTGTTATTGATACTCTGTGCCAGATTCTCGCCAGCTTCATACCGACAGATCGATAGATGATCACTGGGTATGTCGCAGCACCGGTCGGCGTTTAGCCGATGATTTAGCGTTGCTATGTAGCGATATAGATTTAAGCACTACTCGCGTTGCAGCAGGATAGTGATCAGCAGTGTTACATCAGTCAGCGCCTTCACGGTATGCGCCTCACCGACACCGAGATACACCAGGTTGTGCGGCTTGAGCACCCTGATTTCATCCCCTAGCCCCAGTTCTACCTCACCTTCAATGCACTGTATGGTGATGGCACCAGCTGCGGTATGTTCCGGCGTGGTTTTACCTGCGGTTAACACAAACCTGAACACTTCAATGTGGCTTTCACGTATCAGTGTTTCCGATGCGGCAGAATCAAAGTCTGCACCGTATGGGCTGATATCAATAACTTGGCCAGGGGCAAAATGCTGGATACTCATAATGGGTAAGCCTTTAGTTTGACGCGTGTATTGATTTTAACGCGACTGCGCCGGCTTTCCAAATAGGCTTAAGGCAACCTGGCTGGCGATGGCTAATGCGCCCACTATAAACACGACATCGCCGAACGTCCTCACCCAGCGCAAGGTTTGCAAGAGTGGCTGCTGCATAAACGCTTCGCTACGCGCATACCACAGGCCATGCGTAAAACTGGCCTGAAACTGCATGATGCCGATAGGCAGCAGGCTGGTGAAAATCATCAGCAGTAAACCGATATTGAGCGTCCAGAAACTAGTGCGCATCAGTTTCTCGTTAAAGATGGCCTGCGGCCGGATATAACGTAACACCAGCAGGGTGAAGCCTATCGCCAGAAAACCATACACGCCAAACAAGGCGGCGTGCGCATGCACTGCCGTGGTATTGAGGCCCTGGATGTAATACAGCGAAATGGGGGGATTGATTAAAAAGCCGAACACGCCTGCGCCTAACATATTCCAGAAAGCTACTGCGGCAAAGCAGCACAGCGGCCAGCGCAGGTTTTCCAGCCAGGCGGCACGTTTATGCAAATGCCAGTGATGCCAGGCTTCGTGGCTGAGCACCAGCAAAGGCACTACTTCAAGCGCACTGAAACTGGCGCCTATCGCCATCACCGGCGTCGTGGTACCTGAAAAGTAAAGGTGATGGAAAGTGCCGGGGATACCGCCCACCATAAACAGCGATGCCGAAGCCAGGCTGGCAGTTGTGGCTACCGTGCGTGACACCAGGCCCAGCGACATGAAAATATAGGCCAGCGCGGCGGTGGCAAATACCTCAAAAATGCCTTCTACCCACAAATGCACCACCCACCAGCGCCAGTACTCCATCACCGAGAGATTACTGTGCTCACCGTAAAACAGGCCGGTGCCATAAAACAGGCCAATCGCGATCACAGACGCCGTCAGCAATGCCAGCAGGTTTTTGTCGCTGTCTTTCGCCTTGAGCGCGGGGATCATGCAGCGCAGCATCAGGCCCAGCCACAGCAACAGCCCGACAAACAAGGCGATCTGCCAGAAACGCCCGAGGTCGATATATTCATAGCCCTGATGCCCGAACCAGAAATTGAATGCGCCAGGCATCAGGTTAGCGATAGCTGAATATTGGCCGAGGAAAGAGCCGACGACTACGATCAGCAAGGCGACAAACAGGCTGTTCACACCTAGCTTTTGATAAGCCGGATCTTTGCCGCCGTTGATGATGGGTGCAAGAAACAACCCGGCTGCCAGAAAGCCGGTGGCTATCCAGAACAAGGCACTCTGGATATGCCAGGTACGCGTCAGTGAATAAGGGAACCACTGCGAGACATCAACACCATAGAATTCCTGGCCTTCAACCGTGTAATGCGCGGTGAACCCGCCGATAAACACCTGGAAAACCAGCAATGCCACCACAACAAACAGGTACTTGCCCAATGCCTGCTGCGAAGGCGTTAAGCTAAAACTGCTGATCGGGTCAAGCTTGCCGGCCTTGGGCGGCACATCATCCTCTTTACGCAATATAGACCAGCCCAGAATCAACAAGCCTATGCCTGCCAGTAAAAATACAATACTACCCAGGGACCACAGCATATTTTCACTGCTGGGCTGGTTATCGATCAGCGGTTCGTGCGGCCAGTTATTGGTGTAGGTCACTGTGCTATCAGCACGTTCTGTCGCGGCTGCCCACGCTGTCCAGAAGAAAAAATAAGCCATCTTTTGCCTGGCTTCGGCAGCTGGCAAAGTGTTGTCCTTCATGGCATAGGCGACGCGGGTTTTCTTGAGTGCAGGCGCGTCAGAAAATAAGGCTTCGTAATAGGCGGCGGTCTGTTGCACAGCCTGGGCGCGGCGAGGTGTCAGCGTTAAAGTGCCCTGCGCATCCAGCCGGTTGCTGCGGTACTCTTGTTTGAGCAACGCACGCAGGCCAGCTTGCTTGACCGGGTCTAGCATGGCGTAGTTTGCAGTGTAATTTTCTTGAGCGGCCAGATCCAGCCAGTTGACCAGTTCACGGTGCAACCAGTCGGCCGTCCAGTCTGGCGCCTGGTAAGCGCCATGCCCCCAGATGGAACCCACCTGCATGCCGCCTATGGATTGCCAGTGTGACTGCCCTGCCAGGATATCGGCTTCTGCAAAGTTGAGGCGCTGGTCACCGCTCACCACACTGGCAGGTACTGGTGGCGCAGAACGGTAAATCTCCGCCCCCATGTAACCCAGGATAGTAAACGTAGCTATCAGTACGGCAATTAAAATAAGCCAAAGCTTTTTATAAATCCCCATGAGGCACTCTCTTTTCTTATCAGGCTGGGAGGAGCGAAGGTTGTACTCTCAGCATAAATTATTCATGTGACTGCGATGTTATGCAAGCCTAAGCATACATAACAGGCGCACATCTATATTTGCGATAGATCAACCTGCCAGCTTTGTGTAGAGATAGATTTGCCTAAATGTGGGAAAAGCGATGGATGCGATGTGACCAATCAAAAAGGCCGGTTTCCCGGCCCTGTTTTTTACAGCGTGCACTGCCAGAAAGCGTGATTAAAAAAGATATTTTTCGGTAGAGATCACTGAGCCATAACCGAATGCAAAAGCAGCCATCATGGCAGCATGCACTTGCGCAGCGGGGATATTCACGCCGTCAAACTCCAGGTCCAGCGTGGCACAGGCATCGTGCAATATGGTGGCGACATAGCCCATATCTACCGCCGCGCGGACGACGGCATCGACACACATATGGCTCATTGCGCCAATCACAATCACTTCTTCCACACCCTGTGCATCCAGTTGCTGTTTCAGGTCAGTATCGCGGAAAGCGTTGATGTGATTCTTGACGATCACCACTTCACCTGCCAGCGGCGCAACGGCAGGCTGGATTTCAACCCCAGGCGTGCCCGGCACAAATACCGGCGCTTCTCCGTTGGCGAACTCGTGACGGATATGAAAGACAGGAATGCCTTTTTGACGGGCATCGGCAATGACGCTTGCTGCATTGGCGGCAGCGGCTTCAATACCAGCAAGCGGCAGTTTGCCGGTAGGCAGATATTCGTTTTGCAGATCAACCACGATCACACCACTTTTATTCATATTGCGCTCCTGTAAATGTTCAAGATACCCTGATGTGAGCTGTTCCACCACCCGCTGTGAAGCAGCCTGGAATAAATGGCAATATTGAAATCAATTCCCTTCTGTAGCGATATTTAACCTGTTGTATTCACTGGTATTTTCCGAGGCGTAGCATTCCAGTACCTTGGAGTCATTTGCCTTGAATTTAATGCTTTCGATGGCATTAATATTCTTCTCAAAAGCGGGGTCTAGCTCGCCGCACTTTTTGGCCCGGTTGCTCACAAAGTGCAGATAATCCTTTTTGTTCAATTCTGACCTGATAGAACCATCATTCAGCAAGTTGGTATAAGCGCGTCTCAACCTGAGTTCAGACACACTCCACAGGCTGAAAGTGATCTGGTTGGTAGACACATTCACAATCGGCCGCAGGTCTTCTACAGGCGCTGGCTCAGGTTTTGGCGGAGGCACATTTTCGGCGACCGGCGCTGGTGGTGGCGTGACGACGGCGGGCTCAGCCGGCACTGGTAATTTTTCAATATCGGCAGGTTTTGTGACTGGCGGCGCTTTTGCGGGTGCAACCGCATTTTCGGTTTCTTCTTCAATGTCGGGTAGCGCTATCTGTTGCTCTGCCTTGGTCAGGGAATCTTCCACCGCGCTTAATGGCTCGACTACCGGGGCGGGCTCAGGCTGTTGCCAGCTGAACAACACCAGGCCTAGCACGACCAGGCCGGTCAAATAGAACAATATGGTCGCGATAAAGTTGAATTTTTCATTCGCCGTATTTTCGCTGCCGCAATTGGGGCAGTTGGACGATACCGCCTCCTCTTTTGGATACCATATAAATCCGCATGCATTGCAGACCTTGTGAAGTCGAAGAAATAGGCTCATCAGGTTCTCTTATTGTTATTTAAAAATCATCTCATTTAAAGCCACTGCTTATGTGCATTGTAACTCCAGGCTACTATCGTCTGGGTGAAGCATTATTTTAGGTCCTGACAGTTGAGATTAGTTCACCCTTATTTTACCTGTATCGCTCTCAATAGAACTCCCCTCAAAAGACTTCGGGATGAATTTAAATGCACGCCCGGGGTCCGTATGATTAATATGACTAGAAACAAAGGTGGGGAAAATGGAAGAAACCGTATTTTTTAATTTTAACGGCATTATCGTCAGCAATAGCCGTTTTATCGTGCGCACACAGACTTACGCCATGCAGAGTGTCACTTCGGTAAAACCCGGCATCGTGCAACCATCGCGAGGCGTGGCGATGGCATTTCTGTTGGTTGGCATGCTATTGCTGATCGCCGAATTACTGGAGTTGTTTGATAAAGGCGTGTTACTGGTTGCCGGTGTTGTTGCCATTGTCATCGGGCTGATCGCCTGGTATCTGGAAAAACCCAGATACTCGGTGATCTTGCACACATCAGCAGGCGAGCATCACGCCCTGGTCAGCGACAAGAAACAGGACATTGAACATGTGCTACAGGCGCTGAACCAGGCGATTGTGAGCCGGGGTTAGTTAATATTTAGCCGGTACGAACATCTCTTTAGGCACTGGTCCACGGATGTAATCCGGATTGTGTACGCGTTTAGGCAACACCACTGAAGGGTGCTCTACTTTGTCGTACTCGATCTGACTCAGTAAATGGTTGATGCAGTTCAGCCGCGCTTTCTTCTTATCCACCGCTTCGATCACCCACCAAGGCGCTTCCGGGATATGCGTGCGTTCCAGCATGATCTCCTTGGCTTTGGTGTATTGCTCCCACAGACGGCGCGATTCCAGATCCATAGGGCTGAGTTTCCATTGCTTGAGCGGGTCCTGGATGCGCGTCATAAAGCGTAAGTGCTGTTCGTCATCGGTGATAGAGAACCAGTACTTGATGAGGATGATGCCGGAGCGCACCAGCATCTTTTCAAATTCCGGCACCGAGCGGAAAAATTCTTCGTATTCGTCTTCGTTACAGAAGCCCATCACCTTCTCCACTCCGGCGCGGTTATACCAGCTACGGTCAAACAGCACGATCTCCCCGCCGGCGGGCAGGTGCGAAATATAGCGCTGGAAATACCATTGCGTGCGTTCACGCTCGCTAGGGGCTGGCAATGCAGCGACGCGACAGACGCGCGGGTTCAGGCGTTGCGTGATACGTTTGATCACGCCACCCTTGCCTGCGGCATCCCTGCCCTCGAACAGCACCACGACTTTCAGTTTGTTGTGCACCACCCAGTCTTGCAGTTTGACCAGTTCACCTTGCAGCCGGAACAATTCTTTAAAGTAGATCTGGCGGTCTGACAGGGTTTCAGTGTGTACCTGATCCAGGCCGGTAGCCGTGGCATATTCAGCCAGCAACTGGTCCATACGCTGATCATCCAGTTCCATCTCCAGCTCCTCATCAAAACTATCCAGCATTTCATTATGCAATTGCGCCTCACTAAATCGATCATCATTAGTGGAGAGTTCATCAGCGTTTTCAATGGTCATGGTTGCTTCCGTGAGCGAGATTGAAGTTCAAACTGAAAATGCTAAATTTCATTTATGACAGTTTGATGACTATTTGTCTTTTACCTGCTGATGACCAGCAATCAACTGTCATCAATTTGTCACATTAAAAATCAATACTCGAGGCTCTCGATAAAAATTCAGGCGAATATTATGAATACTTCATCTGCCAGTGCCTCATCGTTACATAGCACGTCTAAACCCAATCTTGATAACAAACCGGGCTTGCTCACCAAAGCGATCTTCATCGGTTTATTGGTTTTGGGCCTGATTTATACCGGCTTTAGCCTGATGCACGATGTCAACGATACCGGCGCCAGCACCACTACCTGGCTGCCATTTATCTTGCTGGGTGTGGCCCTGGTGATCGCACTGGCATTTGAGTTCGTCAATGGTTTTCATGACACGGCAAATGCGGTGGCGACAGTGATTTACACGCACTCATTACCTGCCAATTTCGCAGTGATCTGGTCTGGCACCTTCAACTTCCTCGGTGTGCTGGTCTCCAGTGGCGCAGTGGCATTCGGGATTATTTCGCTGTTGCCGGTGGAGTTGATCCTGCAAGTCGGCTCAGGGGCTGGCTTTGCCATGGTGTTTGCTTTACTGATTGCCGCTATTTTGTGGAATTTGGGTACCTGGCTGCTGGGGTTACCTGCTTCTTCATCACACACCTTGATCGGTTCGATCATTGGCGTAGGCGTGGCGAATGCGTTGATGCATGGCCGTGACGGCACTAGCGGCGTCGATTGGGCACAAGCCACCAAAATCGGCTACTCATTACTACTCTCCCCTATTATCGGTTTTTTCTTTGCGGCTTTCTTGCTGCTGGCGCTAAAAGCATTTGTCAAAAGCAAAGAGCTTTACCAGGAGCCTAAAGGCAACAAACCACCACCATTGTGGATACGCGGTTTGCTGATCCTGACCTGTACCGGTGTTTCGTTCGCCCATGGCTCCAATGATGGCCAAAAAGGCATGGGCCTGATCATGTTGATCTTGGTGGGGACGGTGCCTATGGCGTATGCCTTGAACCGTGCCATGCCGGTAGACCAGATGACGCAGTTTGTGGCGGTGGCACACGTCACCCAGCAATCACTGGAACTACACAGCTCTGCTACCCCGCCTGCCAGCAATGACGCGGCCCGCCATACGCTGACTGAATATGTACGCACCAAGGCGGTGACATCGGAACTGATCCCTGCCCTGGCGGCCATGACCGGCAGTATCGGCGACCAGGTCAAATCACACGGCACCTTTGCCGAAGTGCCTGCCGAGCAAGTGGGCAACGTGCGTAACGATATGTACCTGGTTTCAGAGGCTATCCGCTTCCTGGATAAAGATCAGACAGTGAAATTTGACGACGACACCAAAGCCAACGTGACTGCCTTCAAAAAAGAAATCGATAAAGCCACTAAATTTATTCCGCTATGGGTAAAAGTGGCGGTTGCGATTGCGCTGGGCTTAGGCACCATGGTGGGCTGGAAACGCATTGTGGTGACTGTGGGTGAGAAGATCGGCAAGACACATTTAACCTACGGCCAAGGTGCTTCTGCCGAACTGGTGGCGATGACCATGATCGGTGCGGCGGATATGTACGGTTTACCGGTATCGACCACGCACGTGTTGTCATCAGGGGTGGCAGGTACCATGGCCGCGAATAAATCCGGCTTGCAGATGTCCACCATCCGTAATCTGTTGATGGCCTGGGTGCTGACATTGCCGATGGCGATGATATTATCCGGCAGCCTGTACTGGGTGTTCACACACCTGTTCTAAACAAACCTCACCAAGTTCAAAAGGGCTGATACCTCAGGTATCGGCTTTTTTTATTTGCATTAAACAATATTGGCAATCTGGTCCAATCCGTCTTTCAGCTGTTGTGCATCGTTTAATACCTGCGGATCCAGTTGAAGGAACGCCAGGATACGCGCATTTAAAATACGGTAAGCCGCCTCAAAACTGGCATTGATTTCTGCGTCTGTGCCGGTGGCTTTAGCAGGGTCATCCACACCCCAGTGCGCTCTGAGTACATTGCCCAGATAGGCCGGGCACGTTTCACCTGCGGCATTGCCGCACACCGTGATCACAATATCCGGCGTGGCTGGTAAATCATGCCACGACTTGCTGTAATAGCCTGCTGTGGCAATGCCTTTTGCTGTCAGTAATGCCAGTGAGCGCGGATGTACTTCGCCGGTTGGCTGGCTGCCGGCACTCATGGCCCGCATATGCGCGGGTGCCAGATGATTGAATGTGGCCTCCGCAATGATAGAGCGGCAGGAATTACCTGTACAAAGGAATAGGATATTCATGGAGAGTTTCGCCGGAAGGCCTAGATGATTAACTGTTTTCGTACCAGTGACGGCTACGATTGACGATAAAAACGACAGAGAGCATGACTGGCACTTCGATCAGTACACCGACGACGGTCGCGAGCGCGGCGCCAGAATGAAAGCCGAACAATGCAATGGCCGTTGCGACTGCCAACTCAAAAAAGTTTGAAGCGCCTATCAGGGCAGAAGGCGCTGCCACACAATGCGCTACCTTGAGTTTTTTATTCAGCCAATAAGCCAGCATGGCATTGAAATACACCTGGATCAGGATAGGCACAGCTAGCAAGGCGATGATAAATGGCTGGGCAATGATCTGCTGCCCTTGAAAACCAAACAGTAACACCAGCGTGGCCAGCAATGCAGACAGGGAAACTGGCTGTATACGCTTGATCAGACGGTCGATGAATTTCTCGCAACCAGAGAACATGACCTCACGCACAAACTGGCTGATCACGACAGGCACGATGATGAATAACAACACAGATAAAAACAGTGTTTCCCACGGCACGGCAATGCGCGACAGACCCAGTAGCAAAGCCACCAGCGGTGCAAAAGCAAACAGCATGATCGCATCATTGAGTGCGACCTGCGACAGCGTGAACCTGGGTTCGCCACCACACAAGCCACTCCAGACAAATACCATGGCAGTACATGGCGCTGCGGCCAGAAGGATCAAGCCAGCGATGTAACTGTCTATCTGCGCTGCCGGCAGCAGGTCACCAAACAGGTGGCGGATAAATACCCACGCCAGCAAAGCCATTGAAAAAGGCTTCACCATCCAGTTGATGAATAACGTCACGCCTATGCCCCGACGATGCGCCAGCACATCCGCCATGGTTTTGAAATCAATCTTTAGCAGCATGGGGACGATCATCAACCAGATCAGCACAGCCACAGGCAAGTTGACTTCAGCAACGTTGAGTGCACCTAACGTTTGAAAGAAATCAGGGAATAGCTTGCCCAGCGTAAGCCCTGCCAGAATGCAAGCCAGCACCCACCATGTCAGGTTACGTTCAAAGCGGCTGATCGGGCTGGGTACAGTGATGACATTCATTTAGCAGCACTGCTTTCTTGTGGCGATCTCAATCTTTTGCACAGCAGGAATGCAGCAAGCCGTGCCAGGCTCGGTAGATGCTTGACCATTGAATGTAGGCGCATGATCGAGTGTGCGATAGGTTTCCCAGGCAATGCCGGAAGGGTCTTGCACCCAATGCTTGTCTGATTTCGCATAGCAGCAGGTCGTGCCCGCTTCAGTCAGCAGGCTCAGTTCAGCCTTTTCTAAACGCTGCCTGATCTCCTCAAGCTCAGGCTCACTCTCAACCTGAATACCGATATGGTCCAGGCCAGCCTTAGCGCCACGCTTGCTAATAGCAAAGTTGATTAACGGGTCATCCAGCATCCATTTGGCATAGTCAGGCTTGGATACCGTTGGGGATGCGCCAAAAAGATCGCTATAGAAACCAATACTTTGAGCAATGTCATCGACCGAGACATGCAAATGCATACGTTTCATTGTGCATTCCCTTTCTCGGGGTTGCAGTTAGTGACACCGGGGCAGCATTCAGTGACACCAGCACAGCAATTCTCAGTCAGGTATGCAAGTAAGCCATTCATCGCGGCATAGTTTGCGGTGTAGTAAATAAATCTGCTGACCTGACGCGAGTGAATCATGCCAGCATGGCTGAGTTCTTTGAGATGAAACGAGAGCGTGCTGGGCGGTATCTTGAGTTTTTCTCCAATACTGCCGGCTGGTAGCCCTTCTATGCCAGCCTGAACCAGTAAACGGAAGATCTCCAAACGCGCTTCCTGAGCGATTGATGAGAGTTGAGTCACTGCTGATTGAATATCCATAGATTCCATATTTCCATAAATATAGAAATATTACAAGCTGTGATATTCAAATGAATCACGCCAACACTGCAATCACATCGCGATCATGAACGTGTTCAAGAGAGCCTCTTTTGATTCAAAACAAAAGAATTTTTATTTATTCAAAATCTGAATCTGCTATTAAAAATGATGCGTTAAAACTAAGAGAGGCACACTCATCAACCTTCGTTAAGTATGTAAATAGATTTACGCAAATCGAAAAACAAAGGGCAAAAACCTGCTTTCGTGATGGAAATGGAGCATAAACCTGCGCTTTTTCGGCAAATCCTTTTATCTATGTTCAGTATTTAATATACGTTAGATAACGAGCAACAATAATTAAAACCTAACTTGCAGTGAGGCCAATACATATGAGTATCGATTTTCTGAACAAACTGACTGGTAAAACCGCTAAAACCAGCGACGTCAAACATCGTGATGATAGCGGGCAGATACAAGCCATTCATCAGGTGATGGGCGTGATCGAGTTTGACCTGCGCGGCAATATCCTGGCGGTGAATGATAACTTTGCTGCGGTGACCGGTTACAGCAAGCAGGAAATCATAGGCCAGCATCACAGCCTGTTTGTTGACCCGGACTATAAGCAAAGCGCTGAATATAAACAGTTCTGGGAAAGTCTTGGTCGCGGTAAAGCAGATAACGGCCAGTTCAGAAGAATAGGTAAAGGCGGTAAAGAGATCTGGCTGGAAGCCAGCTATGTGCCGGTGAGCGATGAAACTGGCAAATCATACAAAGTCATCAAATATGCCTTCGACATCACGGCCGAGAAACAGCGTGACGCAGAGTCACAAGGGCAAATCTCCGCCATTAACAAGATCATGGGCGTAATCGAGTTTGACCTCAAAGGCAATATCCTGGCCGTCAATGCTAATTTTGCCAGCGTCACCGGTTACAACAAGGAACAGATTGTTGGCCAGCACCATAGCCTGTTTGTAGAAACTGCTTACAAAAACAGCCCGGAATACAGGCAGTTCTGGGAAGACCTGGGCAATGGCAAAGCCATCGAAGGCCAATTCAAGCGCGTGGGTAATGGTGGCCGGGAAATCTGGTTGCAGGCCAGCTACAACCCTATCCTGGATACGACCGGCAAGCCTTTCAAAATCGTAAAATATGCCACTGATATCACCGTCAGCCAACTCAGGAATTCAGATTATTCGGGCCAGATCAATGCGATTGCCAAAGTGATGGGCGTGATCACCTTTGATCTGAAAGGCAATATCACGGATGTGAATGATAATTTTGCATCTGTCACCGGTTATAGCCGCGAAGATATCCTGGGCAAGCACCACAGCCTGTTTGTGGATACGGCTTACAGAAACAGCACGGAATACAAACAATTCTGGGAAAACCTGGGCAATGGCAAGGCCGATGAAGGCCAATATAAACGGGTTGGTAAAGGTGGCAGGGAAATCTGGCTGCAAGCCAGTTACAACCCGATCTTTGATGCGACCGGCAAGCCTTTCAAGGTAGTGAAATACGCTACCGAGATCACTAAAGAAAAACTCAAGAACGCAGACTACTCTGGCCAGATTAACGCGATTGACAAAGTCATGGGCGTGATCGCGTTTGACCTGACAGGTAAGATCATTGATGTGAATGACAACTTTGCCGCCGTCACCGGCTATACCAAACAGGAAATCATCGGCAAGCACCATAGCCTGTTTGTAGACCCTGTGTACAAAAGCAGCCAGGAATACAGACAGTTCTGGGAAAACCTGGGCAAAGGCAAAGCGGATGAAGGCCAATATAAACGCGTGGGTAAAGACGGCAAAGAAATCTGGCTGCAAGCGAGCTACAACCCTATTCTGAATTCCGACGGCGAACCATTCAAAGTCGTGAAGTATGCAACGGATATCACCAGTAAAGTAGCCGAAGCCAACGCCATGAAACTGGCGGTGCAGGAAACCGCTGAAGTGGTTGCGGCCACCAAGAGTGGCGACCTGACACAAAGGATAGTCACAGATAACAAACAAGGCGAAATCAAAACCCTGTGTGAGGGTGTCAACACTATCGTAGATGAAATGACTGAGATCTTATCTGCGATCAGGGTCGCTGGTGAAGCGATCAGTTCGGCCGCCTCACAGATTTCACATGGCAATAATGATTTATCCCAACGCACTGAAGAGCAGGCCAGCTCACTGCAGGAAACCGCTTCCAGCATGGAAGAAATCGCTTCTAATGTAAAAAATAATGCTGAAAATGCACAACAGGCCAACCAGATGACCGACCAGGCCAGCAACATTGCAGCCAAAGGTGGCGAGGTATTTGGCAAAGTGGTGTCCACCATGTCAGAAATCACTGAAAGCTCTTCACGCATTGAAGAAATCATTTCGGTGATTGACAGTATCGCCTTCCAGACCAATATCCTGGCGTTGAATGCCGCCGTTGAGGCCGCGCGTGCGGGCGAGCAAGGTCGCGGCTTTGCCGTGGTCGCCAGCGAAGTGCGTAACCTGGCACAACGCTCTGCCAGCGCCGCCAAGGAAATCAAGTTGCTGATCAATGACTCCGCCGCCAAAGTCGCTAACGGCTCTACCTATGTTGAGCAGGCCAGTGGCACCATGGAAGATTTGGTCACGGTGATTGAACGCTTCTCGCAACTGATCAGCGAAATCACAGCCGCTTCGGTGGAGCAAAGCAGTGGTATTGACCAGATCAATATGGCCGTTTCAAAAATGGATGAAGTCACCCAGCAAAATGCCGCGCTGGTTGAAGAAGCGGCAGCTGCTGCGATGTCACTGGTGGATCAGTCAGAAAAACTGCAAGAAACTGTCAGTCATTATCAATTCCTCTCCACTGGCTCCGCTACATCTTCTGGCAAAGCTTCCACGTCACAATTGCAATCCAGAAGCCAAAGTTATGCACAAAAGGCCAGAACCGGTTCGGATAAAGCTGGTTGGGACGCTTTTTAACCCTATCGTAGTGACATGATTGAATAAAAAAACCCGTCTGTTGACGGGTTTTTTTATTGTGGCTTGTCTCTGGCTGTTTCAATATATTTTGCATACACAAATGGGCCCTGATCTTTATCTGGGCTGGTTTTAAAGAAAATAGCCACGATATCGGCTGATAGCAACCATATTTGACAAATACATTTACGACAATCAATTGAAGGACTAATGCCTCTCTATTTCACTCGTTGAAAATCCAGCAAGTATATTAATATAAATTAAATATTTTTTATCTTACTTTATGACCTGGAGAAATTGACATGCTCGGTATTTTCAATGGAATTAAGAATCCCAGTAAAGAACAGTTACTCAAGCAGATTGATCTGACAGGTCAAATAAACGCGATCCACAAAGTGATGGGCGTGATCGAATTCGATTTGCAGGGCAATATCCTTGCAGTAAATGACAGCTTTGCGGCAGTGACCGGCTACAGTGCCCAGGAGATCACCGGGCAGCACCATAGTAAGTTTGTGACAGCTGAGTACAAAACCAGCACCGAATACAAACAGTTTTGGGAAAAACTGGCCAAGGGCCAGGCCAGTGATGGTCAATTTAAACGTGTAGGCAAAGATGGCCGCGAAATATGGCTGCAAGCCAGCTACAACCCGATTTACGATGTCGATGGCAAGCCATTCAAAGTAGTGAAATATGCCACCGATATCACTCAGGAAAAACTCAAGAATGCCGATTATTCAGGCCAGATCGCAGCTATCGGAAAAGTGATGGGCGTCATTGAATTCGACCTCAAAGGCAATATCCTCTCGGCCAATGACAACTTTGCAGCTGTGACCGGCTACAGCGCGCAGGAAATCGTCGGCAACCACCACAGCATGTTCGTGGCACCCGACTATAAAGACACGACTGAATACAGGCAGTTCTGGGAAAACCTGGCCTTGGGTGTCGCCAATAACGGGCAATTCAAGCGCTTTGGCAAGGACAACCGCGAAATCTGGTTACAAGCCAGCTATAACCCTATTTTCGATACCGATGGCAAGCCATTTAAAGTGGTGAAATATGCTACCGATATTACGAGCGAAAAACTCAAGCATGCCGACTTTTCAGGCCAGATCGCTGCCATTGGCAAAGTCATGGGCGTGATTGAATTCGACCTCAAGGGCAATATTCTTTCTGTGAATGATAACTTTGCGGCGGTGACTGGTTACAGTGCGCAGGAAATCATCGGCAACCATCATAGTATGTTTGCCACGCCTGAATATAAAAGCAGCGCAGAATACAAGCAGTTCTGGCTGCAGCTCGCCCAGGGCGTCTCCAGCGACGGCCAGTATAAACGCATTGGTAAAGGCGGCCGCGAAATATGGCTGCAAGCCAGTTATAACCCGATTTTTGACATGGATGGCAAGCCGTTCAAGGTCGTGAAATACGCGACCGATATCACCCGCGAAAAATTGCAGTATGCGGATTTCTCCGGGCAGATTGCGGCGATCAGCAAAGTGATGGGCGTGATCGAGTTTGACCTTAAAGGCAATATTCTGGCCGTAAATGATAACTTTGCGGCGGTTACCGGTTACAACGCGCAGCAAATCATAGGCAACCACCACAGTATGTTTGTGGGGGATGCTTATAAAAGGAGCCCGGAATACAAACAGTTCTGGGAGAACTTAGGTCGTGGCCAGCCCGATAATGGCCAATACCAGCGCGTAGGTAAAGGTGGTAAGGAAATCTGGCTGCAAGCGACTTACAACCCTATTTTTGACATGGATGGCAAACCGTTCAAAGTGGTGAAGTACGCAACGGATATCAGTGCCAAAGTCAAAGAAACACATGCCATGAAACAGGCGGTGGACGATGTAGTGCGTTATACCCAGACCGGCGATTTGACCCACAGGATCCCGACTTCGGATAAATCCGGCGAAATCAAACAGCTGTGTGAAGGCATCAATATCATCATCGATGCCATGACCGGCATTCTGGCCACCGTTAAAACGTCGGGCGCAACCATCTATTTGTCTGCGTCTGAGATTTCCATGGGCAATAATGATTTGTCGCAACGCACCGAGGAGCAGGCAAGCTCGCTGGAAGAAACCGCTGCCAGCCTGGAAGAAATCGCCGCGACCGTCAGACATAACGCCGAAAATGCCAAGCAGGCAAATATCCTGACCAATAAAGCCAGCGATGTGGCTAATAAAGGCGGTGAAGTGTTTGCCAAAGTCGTGCAGACCATGGCAGAAATCACTGAAAGCTCTTCGCACATTGAAGAAATTCTGACCGTGATCGACAGTATCGCTTTCCAGACCAACATCCTGGCGTTAAACGCTGCCGTTGAGGCTGCGCGTGCCGGTGAACAAGGGCGCGGCTTTGCCGTGGTGGCCAATGAAGTACGCAATCTGGCACAACGCTCAGCCACTGCCGCCAAGGAAATCAAACAGTTGATTGCAGATTCGTCCAGCATCGTCGCCAGTGGTTCGCAATATGTAGACCAAGCCAGCGGCACCATGGAAGAAATGTTGCACTCCATCAAGAATGTTGCAGCGATCATTTCAGAGATCACCGCTGCATCTGCCGAGCAAACCACAGGCATAGACCAGATCAACGCGGCCATGAACCAGATCGATGAAGTGACCCAGCAGAATGCGGCGCTGGTGGAAGAAGCGGCTGCTACAGCCATGTCTCTGGTTGAACAAGCCAACAAACTGACGGAAACGGTGGACCAGTACAAACTACCGGACACAAAACCAGCCCATCAGAGTAAACCGGTCAGCAAAGAAAGTTACAAGATCGCCGCTGCGGCATAAAGCTAGATTGCCATGCGCTGCTTTCAGTTATTTTGCTATGTGAAGTAGTGAACAGTAGATATTTTAATTCGGTACCTTGCATGGCTCCTGCAAGGTACCTTTTTTATGTCACGTATTTATCTTGCGGATATCCGGCAAGCAGCTGTTTTTTCAGCTACCGCCTTCTCTCATTCAGCGTCATTTATATCTGCACCCTGCTCCCCAGCTCAATCACACTATTGGCCGGAATATTGAAATATTCCACTGCACTGCTGGCATTGCGCGACATCACTGAAAACAATTGGTCGCGCCAGCGCGGCATGCCGCCACCCACATCCGGCACGATGATATCGCGACTCAAAAAGTAAGAGTTGCTGAATGGGTCCAGTGCTTCACCATCCAGCAGCAGCCCGAGCAATGCTTGCGGCACATCGGCATGCTGCATAAACCCGTAACGTAGCTCTACCTGCCAGAATCCATCCGCCAGTTTTTGTAGCTGCATACGTTCCTGGGTGTTGAGTAATGGCACATCCTCAAACGCGACCTTCACAAACAAATTACGTTGATGCAATACCTGGTTATGTTTGAGGTTATGCAACAGTGCCTGCGGCACTGTCTCCAGGTTGGAGACCATATACACTGCCGTTCTTTGCACGCGTGGCAGTTTACTCTCACTAATATTGGTGATGAATGCCGTGAGTTTCGGGTCTGAGCCGACCATGCCGGTCAGCAGCAAGTGGCGGCCTTTTTTCCAGGTAGTCATGAAGACAATCAGCAACACGCTTAACGCGATCGGAAACCAGCCGCCTTGCATAAATTTCATGCTAGCCGAACCAAACAGTACCGCATCGACCACGGCCAGCACGCCTAGCAAAGACCAGCTCAGCCAGCCGGGAAACTGCCAGCGGTGGCGCATCACGAAAAACAGCAGGATAGTCGTCACCAGCATCGTGCCAGTGACCGCAATACCATAAGCGGATGCCAGTGCCGATGAACTCTGGAAGGCCAGACAGACGATGATCACCGCGAGCAACAAAGCCCAGTTGACGGCCGGCATGTAGATTTGTCCGGACTCACTGGCTGACGTGTGGATGATACGCATACGCGGTAAAAACCCTAATTGTATGGCCTGGCGGGTCATGGAGAATGCCCCGGAAATCACCGCCTGCGAGGCAATAATCGTGGCCAGTGTCGCCAGGATCACCGCCGGGATCAGCAAAGGTTGCGGGAAAGACAGATAGAAAGGATTGCTGGCGGCTTCAGGGTGCTGCAACAACAATGCGCCCTGCCCCAGGTAATTCAGCGCCAGACAGGGAAACACCAGCCCTAGCCATGCCATCTGGATGGCAGGCCGCCCAAAATGGCCCATATCGGCATACAAGGCTTCAGCCCCTGTCACTGCCAGTAATATCGCGCCTATAGCGATAAACATGGCACCGCCACGCGATTGCAGGAATTGCCAGGCATATTGCGGGTTGACCGCCTGCAACACCTCAGGCACTTGCGAAATTTGCCACAGGCCTATGCTCGCCAGCGCCAGGAACCAGACGATCACAATCGGGCCAAAAAAGCGCCCGACCGCATGCGTACCATGCCGCTGGAACCAGAACAGCCCGATTAAAATACCAATCGAAATGGGTAATACCTGTGCTGCCATTGCCGGTGATACCACTTGCAGGCCTTCGACGGCAGACAACACCGAAATTGCAGGTGTCAGTACACTATCACCATAAAACAAGGCCGCGCCCAGCACCCCCAGCAACAGCAGGCTTCCTGCGCGTTTATCTTGCGGCTGCAAGCTCGAAAGTGCCAGCGACAACAAAGCCATCACCCCGCCCTCGCCTTTGTTATGCGCGCGTAAAACCAGCAGCACATATTTAAAAGTGACGACAAAGGTCAGCAGCCAAAAAATGGCCGACACTGCGCCCAGGATATTGGTTTGATTGAGCGGCACGCCGGTGCTCTCACTGAAAATGACCTGCATGGTATACAGCGGGCTGGTGCCGATATCGCCATACACCACACCGATCGCACCCAGTGCCAGGGCCGCCAGGCCGCTTTTTCTGATTGATAAGTTGTCCATCGCATCCTCTTGTTAGTGATTGATGGCTGCACTATACGCGTGCACGTATATCAATCGCATAAACGAGATGAGAGACAGTTAAACGAAAAATGAATCGACGAAGAAAATTGTCTATCAGGCTAGCCGGTAACCGATACCCAGCTCAGTCAGCACATAGCGCGGAGAGGCAGGCGTAGCCTCCAGCTTGGCCCGCAAGCGGCCAATGTGGATACGCAGGTAGTGGGTATCATGCACATACTCAGCCCCCCATACCTGCGTCAGTAACTGGCTATGGGTAAAAATAGTACCGGGCTTGCTCGCCAGCAACATGAGCAATGCATGTTCAATCGGGCTTAAATGCAGTTGCGTGCCATTGTGGCTGACAATACCGCTGGCACGGTTGATCACCAGCCCTTCAAATTGATATATATGGTCGCGCATCTGCATCATGGCCGTGCGGCGCAAGGCGACCTGTATCCGCGCCAGCAATTCCGGCAGGCCAAACGGCTTCATCAGGTAGTCATCCGCACCCATGGTCAGGCATTGCACTTTATCCTGCTCATCCTGACGAGCAGATAGCACTAGGATAGGCACATCAGAATACGCGCGCAAAGTCGTGATCAACTGATCACCATCGCCATCCGGCAAGCCCAGATCGAGGATCACCATAGAAAAATCGCTGGCTTGCCGGGCTTGGGCTAAATCCCGCGCATGTATCACCCGGTAGCCATGCGCAGACAATGCGGGCACCAAAAACTGGTAAACACCGGCATCATCTTCCACCAGCAATAAAGTCGGCTGTGGCTGCGCGCTCATATGGTATGGCCCTGCATAAGCTCAGCCGCACGCGTAAACGGGAAGCGTAGTTGTACGCAAGTACGCTGCTCTGCAGAGGCGGTAACCGGGCCAGACGATGCGCTAATCTCCAGCTTGCCTTCATGCAGTTGCATGATGGTATCCACAATAGAAAGACCGAGGCCAAAGCCGCGTGACCCTGCCGGCCGTGGTGCGTGCGGTGTAAACGCCGAGATCACAAAATCATCAGGGAACCCAGGGCCTTGATTGATCACGGCGAGATTTAACCATGAGGTATCCACGGTCAGCGCGATCTCAATGGCCGTGTGCCCGCTACGCCAGAAAATCGCATTGTCGATCAGGTTGGCCAGCGCATGTGCTACCAGTACCGCATCCATCCTGACCAGTACTTCTTCATCAGTCATATTGAGCTTTAACTGCACTGGCGGCGAACGGCGCTGATATCTGCTGATCACATGTGCAACCACCTCCTGCGGCGATTGCCAGTCCAGATGCAAGTGGTTTGTAGCGGTTTCTAGTTTGACCAGGGTCAGGATATTTTCTGTGGCCTGGGTCAGATAAGCAGTCTCGGCCTGTATGCTTTGCAGCAGTTGCTCAGACTGATCGCCTGTTAATGCGATGTGCCTGTCAGTCAATACCTCCACCGCGCCAAGAATAGCTGTCAGCGGCGTGCGCATATCATGCGACAGCGCGGTCAGCAGCGTCTTTTTAAACTGCGCCTCACCAGCACTGCGCTCTGCCTGCGCCAGCGCGATTTGCTGGCAGAGTTTGGTATATGCCTGCGCACATTGATGCGTGAGCAACTGCAGAAAAGGTAAAGCCGGTAATGATTCTGTGGCAGTGATCACCAGTACTTCGCGCTGCGGAAAGCCGAATGGCAACAGGCAATAGCCCAGGTCGGGCCAGTCACTGGTGCCCGCGCCGATCGCCCGGTTATAGTCCAACGCCCACTGCACACTGCTCGCTTCAAGGGTGTGGGGTTGATGTTGCTCTCCGGCGAGCCAGACCAGTACACCTTCATCAGAGCGCTGCACGACACTTGCATGCAGCGCAAACGTATCCCGCACATGCTGGCAAGCCGCTTGCAGTAACCCATCTGTGCTGGATTGCGCAGCCAGCAACTCTGCCAGTGATTGGAAAAAACCGGATTGTTGCGCCGCCACGCGGGATTGCAGCATTTGCTGCTTCAATTGCTGCATGACACTGCTGACGGTTAAAGCCAGGATGGCAAACACTAACAGTATCACCCAGGACTGTGTACTACCTATGCCAAAACTAAACCGGGGCTCAATAAAACAGTAATCGATCAGCAGAAAAGCAATCAACGCTGTGCTCAGCGCATAGGCGAACCGTAAAAAATAAGCCGCCCAGAGGACACTGAGCATATACAGCATGGTGATCACCGTCACACCGAGCACGGCAAAACAGGCCAGGCCCAGCCAGGTGATGGCGATGAGTGATAGCACCAGTGCTGCACCTGCCTGCCACTTATTCACTTGCCGCAATGGCGTGTCAACATGGGAGTCTGGCATAGTGGCCCGGGGGAAATTTAATGCCCGTACAAATCCTGGGTCTTGTAGTTAGGCCCGAAGAATTCTTTCATCAGGAAATCTTCCAGCCCGGCACTGTCGGCGGGCCTGGCAGATAAAGTCACCGTGCGGCCAAGACGGTTGGAGATCCAGTCAAAATCGCCATTGTAATGTTCACGGATGATCGCGATCATGCGCCGTATCATGATCAGGCGGATATCTTCGCCATTGCCTGCTTCAACCTGGTAGAACTGGGTATTGGCCGATGTGTAATCATTCACCCAGCCTTTAAAGCTGAAGCTCGCGTTGTAAGGGTCCATGCGCTTGATCGCAAACAGGCCATTGGTGCCCACCTTGAGATTGTTCATGATGTTTTTCGTGCGGCGCTCATCTTCCGATGGCCCGCGCTCGGCCGCGGCTGCCGCATCGTTAATCTGCTTGGCGGCAATTTCTTCAGAATTACGATCAGATTGCCTGCGCTTGATCATGCTGGAAAAATCTTCCACCGGTGGCGGGGCCTGCTGTGGCGTAGGCTGCGGGCGTGGTTGCGGCTTGGGCTCAGGCAGTTTGAAAGTGCTGTTCGGGTTCTGCGATTGAATGATCTTCTTCGGCAGCTTGGGCGCTTCTTTAGGCTGCGGTTTCGGTTTGGGCTGCGGTTTGGGCGGCTCAGGCAACTCTACTGGTGGCTCGATCACCTTAGGTGGGCTGGCGGCGGGCTTGCCCGGATTGAGCACGATACTTAATGGCGATTGCGATGCCGGCTCTTCAATAGGCTTGAGCAAATCGAGCAAAAACCCCCAGAACAGAATCGCATGAAACAGCAGCGACAGCAAAAAGCCCCACATCAGCCTGGCGGGGATGCGCAGCACGCGGTCCCGCTGTTTTGGTTTCAGCCAGTTGGGCGTGCTAAAGGGTTCAAATGGGGAAGGCTTTTGCATGAACAGGATTAATCACAGAGGTTGCTGATGTCACGCATGACTATTGTATTTCTTGCCAAAGTTTTTCGAGTCTTTTGATTGAGACAGGATAAGGCGTTCTTAATTCCTGTGCAAATAATGATACACGTAACTCCTGCAACTGCCACGCAAAGTCTTGTAACCTGGCTGTTACAGAGGCATTCGCCTTACGTAACTGTTCAATTTTCTGCTGCCTGCGCTGGTCAAGCTGCACGATCGCCTGCGCATGCTTGCCATCCCGCTCTATGCTGGTCGGATATTTATCGATACGCATACGGATGGCTTTTAAATAGCGTGGCACATGTGGCAAATATTCCCACGGCGTACGGCTAAAGCACCCGTGATAGACCAGTTCCTGCAATTGTTGTTCGCATTCACGCTTGATTTTTTGCGTGACCGGCGTCATTTTTTGCAGCTGCGCTGTCAGTAACTGGTATTCGCTGGCGATCAGCTGTACCTGCCTGGTCAGTGCTTCAGCCACAGCGGGCAGGCGCGTGCGTGCACGTTGCTTGAGTTGCATAAACTCGGCATTGGTACGCGGCAAGGCATCCTCGGCGATAAATGCGCGGTCGGCAATCGCTTGCAGCATGTCTTCACGCAACTGGTCAGGGTTCATGACGGCACGTAACAGCAAGGCATACTGGTTAAAACCGGGCAGGCTTTTCTCCAGCTGCTTCATCTGCTCTTTAAGCTCAAAGCGCATCAGCCGGCACACGCCTTTGCGATGCGCCACTGTCGCCGCATCAGCCGTATCAAACAGCTTCACCGCGACACTTTCCTGGTTATCTTCAACCGCCGGATAACCGGTCAGCTGGCGGCCATCTTTGCTGAAGGTCAGTGTTTGCGGCAGGTCGCCAAAATCCCATTGTTTGAGATCGGTTTTTTCGATATCGGGTGAGCCGCTTCTAAAGGTCAGTTGTGCGGCAGACCCTAATTGTTTTTTCAGCGTATTCCAGTCGCGGCCCATGCCAAGCTCGCGGCCTTTTTCATCCACCACGCGGAAATTCATCAAATGATGTGCATCCAGCCCGGCCAGGTCGAACTCTTCCGGCTTTAGCTTGAGTGCGGTTTTTTGCTGGATAAATTGTGACAATGCCGGTAATAAAGCGCCTTCCGCATGGTGTGCCTGCAAAAACCCGGTCACAAAGTCAGGCACCGGTACGCACACGCGGCGCAAGGTTTTAGGCAGTGCTTTAATCAGGGCGGTCAGCTTGTCGCGTATCATGCCCGGTACCAGCCATTCGGTTACGCTCGCATCCAGCTGATTCAACAAGGCCAGCGGAATGGTGGCCGTCACGCCATCAAGCACATGCCCCGGCTCAAAGCGGTATTTCAGCGGCACCGTTTCGCCATCCACGGTCATCTGCTCGGGGAACTGCACTTCGGTAATGGCATTGGCACCGTGGCGCATCAGCGATTCACGTGTCAGGTACAACACTTTAGGATTAAGCTTTTCTGCGTCCTGCCGCCAGGATTCGAACGAGATACCATTGACGACACGGTATTGCTCGCTGATCTCAGGCACCACTTTGTCATAGAACGCGAACAGCTGGTGCTCATCGATCAGTACATCCTGGCGACGCGCCTTGTGTTCCAGCGCTTCCACTTCCGAGATCAGCCTGCGGTTAGCCTCCTGGAAAGGCGCGCGCGTATCAAATTCCATATTGGCCAGCGCTTCGCGTATGAAAATCTCGCGCGATTGCTCCGCATCCACCGGCCCGTAATGTACACGCCGTTTCGGCACGATGGTCAGGCCATACAGGCTGACACGCTCCCACGCCACCACTTGCGCAGCTTTACGGTCCCAGCGCGGGTCACTGTAATGGCTTTGCGTCAAATCACGCGCCCCGCCTTCATGGGCAACGGGTTCTATCCAGTCCGGATCTATCTTGGCGACGATGCGTGCATACAGCTTGGTCGTATCCACCAACTCGGCGGCGATCACCCATTTCGGGCGGCTCTTTTTCAGTGCCGAACCAGGCGCAATGGTGAAACGGATGCCACGCGCTCCGGCATAGGTTTCACCGTCACCATCCTTGAAACCGATATTGCCCAGCAGGCCAGATAATAATGCCCTGTGCACCTGCTCATAGCTGGCTTCTTTTTCGCCCAGCTTGAAGTCCATTTCTTCCACCATTTCGCGTAGTTGCGCATGCAACTCACGCCACTCTTTCAGGCGCAGAAACGACAGGAAAGACTGGTGGCACTGGTTCAACACGTCTTTATTGGATTTTTTAGTCTTGAGCGCCTGGTCATACCAGTCCCACAATTTGAGATAACTCATAAAATCGGAGTCATCTGCCTTGAACTTCGCATGCGCACTATCAGCCGCTTCGCGTTTGTCCATGGGCCGCTCACGCGGGTCCTGTATGCTGAGCACACTGGCAATGATCAAAATCTCGCGCAAGCAGCTTTCTTTTTTAGCCGCCAGTATCATGCGTGCCACGCGCGGGTCTAATGGCAAACGTGCCATTTGCCGGCCGATCTCGGTGATTTCGCGCCGCTCTGTGACCGCGCCCAGCTCTTGCAGCAACTGATAACCATCACTCACCAGGCGTGAGGAAGGCGCCTCGATAAACGGGAACTCGCTGACATCCCCCAGCCGTAAATCGGCCATGCGCAAAATCACGCTGGCTAAGGAGCTGCGCAGGATCTCAGGTTCAGTAAACTCAGGGCGCTGGTTAAAATCCTCTTCGGCATACAAGCGCACGCAAATACCGCTGGAAACCCGGCCGCAACGCCCTGCCCGCTGCTTGGCCGCCGCCTGCGAGATCTTCTCAATCTGTAATTGTTCGACCTTGGCGCGCGGGCTGTAGCGGTTAACACGCGCCAACCCGGCATCGATCACATATTTAATGCCTGGCACCGTCAGCGAGGTTTCCGCCACATTGGTCGACAATACGATACGGCGTTGCCCGCTGGGGCGGAAAATCTTCTGCTGGTCTTCAATACTCAATCGTGCAAATAGCGGCAGTATCTCGGCCGATTTCAGCTTGAGTGAACGACCCTGATTTTTGCGTAGATGGTCCGCCGTATCGCGGATCTCGCGCTCACCCGGCAAGAACACCAGAATATCGCCATCGCCCTGCCGTAACAGGTCCTCAGCGGTATCGAGGATGGCATCTTCCATCACCTCTTCTTCGTCATCTTCCTCCAGCCAACGTGTTTCCGTGCGTGGCGGTTTGCGCTTAATACCCATCAGGTCCTGCGCAAAACGGTCTATATCATCCAGCCCGTCATCTATCGGCACTTCCACCGCCACCATGGTGGTTTTGTTACCCAGCGGACGGTAACGGATCTCTACCGGATAAGTACGACCTGACACTTCAATTACCGGCGCACCGTTGAAATGATTGGAGAATCTATCCGCATCTATCGTCGCCGAAGTGACAATGATCTTAAGGTCTGGCCGTTTTGGTAATAACTGCTTGAGATAGCCCAGCAAAAAGTCGATGTTCAGGCTGCGCTCGTGCGCCTCATCGATGATGATGGTGTCATAGCCATTGAGGAATTTATCGCTTTGCGTTTCTGCCAGCAAAATACCGTCTGTCATCAGTTTGACGTAACTGTTCGCCGAAAGCTTGTCGTTAAAACGCACCTTGTAACCCACCGCCTCGCCCAGCGGGCTTTTCAGCTCCTGTGCGATACGGGTCGCCACAGAACGCGCCGCAATCCGGCGCGGTTGGGTATGCCCGATCAGGCCACTGACGCCACGCCCGAGCTCCAGGCAGATCTTGGGTAGCTGTGTGGTTTTACCAGAACCGGTCTCACCACAAACAATCACCACCTGGTGCTGCTGTAACGCCGCCGCGATCTCATCTTTCTTACCGCTAACCGGTAACTCTTGCGGATATTCCGGTGTTGGTAACGCCGCTAACCGCGCCTGCAATCGTTGTTGAGAAGCCTGCACTTTGTGCGCGATATCGACCAGCGGTTTATCGACTGGTTTGTTTTGTTTTAAAGCATCACGCAACTGGTTCAAACGGCGTTTCAGCGGGAAACGGTCAGCCAGCATGCATTGCTGAAGTTGTTTTTCGAGTTGGCTGATGAGTTGTGCGGGAGAGACAGCGGTCATAGGGGTGGGATTTTAACATGCCGGGGATTAAAGCTATTCATGGTTGGCATTGTGATTAGGGGGAATTTTTAACATAGCATGTACTGCTCCTTTTCGCCCCTCGGCGAGTGACTTTTCTTTGCTTGCACAAAGAATAAGTCAGGTGAAATAGAGCAACGAACCATCCAAAGAAATACCGACTAAAGCATACAGCAAGCAAGCCGTTTACTTTATTGTCACCAAGCTAGGCTTTACCCTTGTCTGGATTCTGACCTGCGCCAGAATGACGACTAGTGTATGCCAACCGTGACGCGGACTCAGAGTATGCTTTAAAAAAACATATTAAAACAATCACCTTCTCACACACTCCTCCACCCCCGTATTGCCACCCTTAAACGCCGGCTCAAAATAAAACTTTCTGAACCTTAACTGCCCGTTAGCAGCCTTTGTAAATTTCGCAATCCCGGTGCCAAAATCATTGGTCTTGCCACCATACTCGCCATTTTCCATCGGCAGGGAAAAATGCATCGCCGCATGCATGCCATGTGCCGCGGCATGGCCGTTGTAAACACCGTAATCAGGGACTTCCAGCTGGAAGTCATAGCTCGCATCTGCGCCTTTGCTGTGCTCGCGGCGTAGTTTCATCGTCACGATGCCGGTATATTCACCTTCATGGGCATCTTCGCCGCGACAGTCGTAGACGCCGCTTAAGTCGATAGCGTAAGCATTTACTGTCATCAAGTAGATCAAGATCGCTGCAAACCACTTCATCTGTTTTCCTTCAAAGATTGATTATTCCTGGGGCCTGACCCTCAAGAAGCTGGCAAATTTGGGTTTGCCTTTCTTGGTGATATCCCGGTAAGTATAAGTGACCTGGCTGCCTACAGGGGGTGGATTTTCGCGCTCTGCATCGGTAAATCCTGTGCCTAGTTTAAACTGCATGCCATCAGGCATTTCTACCAGTAATGCGCCCATTTTACCCACGTATTTACCTTTGCCCGGGACATGCGCAATCACTTTAGCTTCAGCATCCAGTTGTGGCTTGAGTTTGAGTAAAGCATGATTGCGGCCGATAATATAAGGTGCATCGGCGCGATGCAGCATCAACCCTTCTCCGCGTTTGGCAACGACGCTATCGAGCGTACGTTTGAGTGCTTGCTCGTTGGGCACATGGAATTGTTTGATGGCTTTCAGGTAGGGGCTATGCGCCTTGCGGATGAGCTGTTCGATACGCTGGGCACGCGCTGCAAACGAGCCTTCGGTATTTGGCAATTCAAACACATAATAGGCGACCTGACGCCAGGCAGCGTCTTCCGGCACCGATTGCCGAACGGTTGCAGAGAGTAATTCGAATTGGCCGCGGCCTATCCATAACTCGCCATCCAGCGGTTGCGTGGGGAAATCTTTGATAAACCATGCAGGGGAATGAATCGGGTTGCCCTGGCGGCTGATCAGCTGTTGGCCATCCCAAATGGCGCGTATGCCATCTAGTTTTTCACTGACCAGGTACTGGCGTACATCCAAGCCTTGCTGATAGAGGTGTGCCAGCAAAATATCCGGTGCTTTGGCAATGACATGTGTAGCCCATAAACTGAACAGCAATAGCAGGTAATAGCTTGTAAAACGCATAGAGTCACTCCGGGAAATTAATTAAAATTAACAAGAGTAAGCTATATCAATCAAGTCATTTTGGCAATGATGCCGATTCTGAGAAAACCAATAAAAAAATTATTTTTTCTTATAAATCAAATAACTTGGCACCATAACTTATCGTGATGCATGAGGTCCATCCATAATGCGATCAGGCTTAACACGATGAGCATCAGGCCACTGATACGCATGCCTGTAGTTTCTTTGAACCATGCTGGTAATGCTTGCTGGCCTGAACGCCACAGGCTTGGTGCAATTGCCAGAACGGTGGCGGAACCGATGGCGAACGCCATCATCACTAAGGCGCCTTGTAACCATTGCGATTGCAGGGAAGCCAGCATGACCGCTGAATAAAGCAGACCGCAGGGCAGTAATGCCCATACCATGCCGGTGAACAGGAAGTTAAATCTGGCGTGCTGGGTGTGCTGCTTGATCCACGCCCAGACTTGCTGTGCGCCCTGCACTGCCCACTGCGGTTGCTTACCGGTGACCAGCAGCAGAAAACCCCAGGCAAAGATCAGGGTGTGCGAAAACGTCCACAATGGTTGAAATACCTGGCTTTGGCCGGATAACCAGGCCAGGCCACGCAGGCTTTGCGCGGCTAATGCACCTAGCAGGCCATAGCCCAGCATGCGCCCCAGGTAAAAGCTCCACGGCGTTGTTTTAACGATGCGAATCGGGATGGATCTGGTGTTGGAGGGTGACTGCATGGCGCCGCAAGCTGCACCACACATGGCAATGCAGTGAGGCCCGCCTGCCAGCCCCATGACAAAGGCGGTCAGGAGTAAACTGGCTAACATGCCGGCAGTTTAAAGGATTTTGGAGAACCTTGCACGGTTGGCATCGTGCTGTAAATACCGGTCAAATACCATGGCAATGGCGCGGATGAAGAACCAGCCCATTTCAGTGACTTTAATACCATCATCTTCTAATACAACCAGCCCCTGTTTTTCTTTTTCAGCAAGTTGTTGCAGCTCAGACTTAAAGTATTCTCTGAAGTTGGTCATGTAGGATAGTTCTATGGATTCATAGCTTAATTCGCCATGGCACATGATGGCCATGATGACAGCGCGGCGGATCAGGTCATCGCGGCTGAGGGCTAATCCGCGCACGATGGGCAGTTGCCCTTGATCGAGAAAGTCGTAATACTCTTCCAGCGTTTTTGCGTTCTGGCTGTAACTCGCGCCCATTTTGCCAATGGCGGAAACCCCTAATGCCAGGATATCCTGGTCTGCCATGGTGCTATAGCCCTGGAAGTTGCGGTGCAACCTGCCCTGCTGTTTGGCGATCGCCAGGGTATCTTCCGGCAAAGCAAAATGATCCATGCCGATATAGACATAACCCGCCTGGATCAACTGCTGGATCGCTTCAGATAACATCTGGATTTTATCCACGGCACTCGGCAGGTCTTCCTGCAAAATGCGCCGTTGCGGTTTAAAGCGCGAAGGCAAATGTGCATAGCCGTATAGCGCGATACGGTCTGGTCGCAAGGTGATGATCTGTGAGATGGTTTGCCTGAAGGTGACGGGCGTCTGCTTGGGTAAGCCATAGATCAAGTCGGCATTCAGCGACTGAAAACCCATCTCGCGCGCCTGACGCATCAGCAACGCGACCTGTTTGTAAGTCTGTATGCGATGTACGGCCTCCTGCACATCGGCATCAAAATCCTGCACGCCAAAACTGAGCCGGTTAAAGCCCAGGTCACGCAGATGTTGCAGGCGGGCCTGGTCTACCGTGCGCGGATCGATTTCGGCGGAATACTCACCATGCGCGTCAAATACAAATGCCTGTTTCAGCATGCGCATCAGGCTGGCTAATTCGTCATCACTGAAGAAGGTGGGTGTACCGCCGCCCAGATGCAATTGATTCAATGCCTGCTGCTGCCCGAGTGATTGCACATGCAGGTCCAGCTCACGTTGCAGATAGGTTAAATAGATAGCGCCCTGCTCATGGCGTTTGGTCACTATTTTGTTGCAGGCGCAATAAAAACACAGGGATGCGCAAAATGGGATATGCACATACACCGATAAGGGCTGCTTCCAGCCGCTGATATTGCGTTGCGCTATCGCCTTGCAATAGGCTGCAGCATCAAAGGCTTCCACAAACCGGTCAGCAGTGGGATACGAGGTATAACGCGGCCCTGAAACATCGTAGCGTTCGATGTGCTCTTGCGTAATCATCAGCGGTTGTTTCATGGTATCCAGCACACTTTTTCCTGTTCAATATGGATAGGCGCAACGCCCATCACAGCTTGCAGGCTACTTTGCCACAAAGTAATCAGCGGCCACTTGATGCATATCAAATGCAGGGCAGTCATGTGCTTGCATAATGGCAGTACATAATAAAGGGAAGAGACCTCGCATCATGCTCAATGAAATCGCCATTCATGAAATACCCTGCCATGGAATATCTCACCAGGACGCGTATAATTTGCCAGATACTCAACGCCAGTCCAGGATTGTCTCTATGCATGCCGAGCCAAGGCCCATTGAACCAAAAACCGATTTGAAGCAGACAGATGCCAGCTTTAAAGTCGCCTGTTCCAACTGTAATTTGCGCGAGCTTTGCCTGCCGGTGGGCTTGAGTTCAGATGAGATGCAGCAACTGGATGGCATGGTCGCCACCCGTAAAAAAATCAAGCAGGGAGCGCATTTATATAGCAGCGGCGATGCTTTTACCATGCTTTACGCGATCCGTACCGGCTTCTTTAAAACCAGTGTCGTGTCTGAAGATGGTCGCGAACAAGTGACCGGTTTCCAGATGGCAGGTGAGATCATCGGGCTGGATGGCATTGTCAGCGATAAACACAACTGCAATGCGATCGCGCTGGAAGATGCGGAAGTCTGTGTGATGCCGTTTAACCATGTGGAAGACCTTTCACGTGAGATCCCCATGCTGCAACGTCATGTGCACAAGATCATGAGCCGCGAAATCGTGCGTGAAAACGGCGTCATGATGCTGTTAGCCAATATGCGGGCCGAAGAGCGCCTGGCGGCTTTTTTACTGAACCTGTTACAGCGTCTGCATGCCAGGGGCTACTCCAAAAGCGAGTTGATCCTGCGCATGACGCGTGAAGAAATCGGCAGCTATCTGGGCATGAAACTGGAAACGGTCAGCCGCACATTCTCCAAGTTCAGCGAAGAAGGCATCATCGAAGTCAAACAGAAGAATATCCGTATTCTGGATCACGAAAAACTGAAAGCGATTTTTAACGCCAGCACCTGCTAGTGCTGGCGATTCAGGATGGAGGCGCAAGCGCTGTTTAGTAAGCTAGCCACTTACGTGGCGACGCAGAACTGGCAATATATCTACCCCGTCTGGTCGCGCCGGGCACAAGGTATTTCAATAGGCATTAATCTGCACCCCAACCATTGCTGTAACTGGCATTGCATTTACTGCCAGGTGCCAGGCCTGCAGCGTGGGCCCTCTCCTGTCATCGCCATGCCGGTGCTGCAAGCCGAGCTGGAAGAATGCTTACGCTGGATCAGCGAGCAGGCAAAGACCCACGGGATTGCCCCTGAAGCATCACTGGTGCAAGATATCGCCTTCGCAGGCGATGGCGAACCAACCACCTCGCCCCAGTTTCCCGAGGCATTAAAACTGGTCAGCCACACCCTCGCACACCTGCAACTGCCGATATTAGTCAGACTGATCACCAATGGCAGCCAGTTGCAGCACGCGCATGTACAACTTGCGTTGCAATGCCTGCACGCGCTGAATGGCGAAGTGTGGTTCAAGCTGGATGCAGGCAGTGATGCCGAAATGCGGGCGGTCAATGACAGCCATGTGCCGCTAGCATTACATTTGCAACGGCTGCGCACCTGTTGCACCCTGTGCACGACCTGGGTACAAACAGCGCTTGTCAGCAGGCGCGTTGATGAACAGATCATCAAGACACCGGCGCTGCCTGGCTATATCAAGGCGCTTCAGGCCTATCAAAACAAGATTGCAGGTATTTTGCTCTATGGCATCGCCAGGCCTAGCCAGCAGATGGCTGCGACCTGCCTGCAAGCGGCTTCAGACAGTGACATTGAATATTACGTAAGGGAGCTGCGCGCACATGGTTTTCACGTGCGCGCATTTAGCTAGACATTTGCTTAGATGAATCCGGGTTGAAGATCGGATTCAAGGTGAAGACAGGACTTAGTCGTCAGCCGGTTTCATGCCGGTTTGCGCATGGTTACGTGCAGCAACTGCGGGCGCCATGCCATCTCGCTCGGCATCCAGCGTTTTATTGATCTCTATGCCTTTGCGGTAGTAATCATCAATCGGTGGGTCAGGATGAGTGATGGCCAGGTATAGCGTGATAAAGGAAGCCACAATCACCAGTGCCGGGCCGCCAATAATCAGCCAGACATAGGGGTTTTGGTACCATTTTTGTGGATCAACCATCTGTGTTCCTTTGTGCATTATGCTTTGTGCCACCCTGTTTTACTCCGTTTGTTCACGCCTGCTTACTTAGTGACGCATTAGTTACTGGGTACGATAAAGACAGACTTTTCTTTAATGGTTTCTTTGGCCTGGATATCCGTCATTTCAAATAAGATCTTGTGCGAGCCGGCGCGGGTTTCACCGTCAGGCAACTGCACCTCAACAATGACATTCCGCTTCTCAAAAGGTTTAAGCGCTTTGATTTGCTGCACATTATTATCGGAAAAATGAATAGCCAGATCAGGCAGACCAGTGACTTTCAGGTCGTAATCGCGCACCGCTTCGGTCTCGTTTTCCAGTTTGAGGTTATAGACGTTCTCAATCTTGCCATCATTGGTATAACGCGCCATCACCGCGCGGTCACGCAGCACATCCAGCCTGAATTCGGGCTTGTAGTAGATGCTGATCACCATACCGACCACCATGGTCATCAGGATCGTTGAGTAGATCAGCACGCGCGGCCTTAATAAACGCGCCAGCATCTGCTGCCGGCTCCAGCGATTATCCATGCCGTTTTGTGTGGTGTATTTGATCAGGCCTTTGGCATAGCCCATTTTGTCCATGACATCATCACAGGCATCAATACAGGCCCCGCAGCCGATACACTCATGTTGCAGGCCGTTGCGGATATCAATGCCGGTCGGGCATACCTGCACACAAATACTGCAATCAATACAACTACCCAGGCCATTGGCGTTTTCACCGGCTTTTTTAGAGCGTGAGCCACGTGGTTCACCGCGTGTTTCATCATAGGTGACGGTCATGGTATCGCCGTCAAACATGGCGCTCTGGAAGCGTGCATACGGGCACATGTATTTACACACCTGCTCACGCATATAGCCGGCGTTGCCATAGGTGGCAAAACCATAGAAGAACACCCAGAAGGTTTCCCACACGCCTGATTCAAAGTGAATCAGGTTAGGCACCAGCTCACGCATAGGCGCAAAGTAGCCGACAAAAGTGACGCCGGTCCACAAGCCAAACGCAATCCAGGCAAATTGCTTGAGTGATTTACGCGTGACCTTGTTCAGGGTCCATTTACTATCATCCAGTCGCATGCGTGCAATGCGGTCACCTTCGATCTTCTGCTCCATCCACATGTAGATTTCGGTATATACCGTTTGTGGGCAGGTGTAACCACACCAGAGCCGCCCTGCGATCGCGGTGAACAGGAACAGCGATAACGCAGACACGATCAGCAGGAAAGACAGGTAGATCAGATCCTGCGGATGAAAGATCAGGCCAAACACATAGAAGCGCATGCCGTCGAGGTCGAACAGCATGGCCTGGCGACCATCCCATTGCAACCAGGGTACGCCATAGAAAAACAGCTGCGTGACCCACACCATGACCCAGCGCCAGTTGTTATACAACCCGGAAACGCTACGGGCGTAAACCTTATCTTCAGATTTATAAAGCGAAAAAACCACCTCTTGCTCAGGAATGGTGGTTATTTTCACAGCATTTTTTCCAATGTCACCCATGGATTTCTGCATGCCTTACTTGTTGGAAAGACCCCAGACATAAGCCGTCAGCAAATGGATTTGCTCAGGGCTGAATTTTTCTTCCCAGGCTGGCATCTGGTTGGTTTTACCTTCGTGGATACGTTTCATGATCGCCGCTTCACCCTGGCCATGCAACCAGATGTTGTCGGTCAGGTTAGGTGCACCTATCATTTGGTTACCTTTACCGTCCGGGCCGTGGCAAGCTGCACACACCACGAATTTATCCTTACCGGCATTGGCACGACCAGAGTCATGAATACTGCCAGACAAGCTTAATACGTAGTTAGCCACGTTTTTAACGTCTTCTTCGCTACCCACAGCGGCTGCCATAGGCGGCATCATGCCGATACGGCCTTCGGTGATCGTTTCCTTGATGCGGTCCGGGCTGCCACCGTATAACCAGTCACTGTCTGACAAGTTAGGGAAGCCGCGGCTACCTTTGGCATCTGAACCATGGCAAGCTGCGCAGTTGTTCAGGAAAATACGTTTACCGATATCACGTGCTTCAGGGATCTTGGCCACATCTTCTACTGACATCGCGGCATATTTGGCATACAGCGGTGCAATTTTCTCGTTGTTTTTAGCCACTTCCGCTTCGTACTGCTTGACACCGGTCCAGCCGAATTTACCCTGGTACTCACCCAGACCCGGGAACAGGTACAGATAAGCCAAACCAAAGATCACCGTGATGATAAACAAGCCTACCCACCACATTGGCAGCGGGTTATTCATTTCCTTAATGCCATCCCACTCGTGACCATTGGTATTATCACTGTCCAAAGTCACTTTTACGCGGCTAGCAAAAATCAGCAAGCCAACGCAGAATGCAATCCCACCCAGGGTAATGGTCGAAATCCAGATCGGCCAAAATCCACTTACAAAATCACTCATGATGTTTTTCCCTTAACCTTTTCGCACACAGAGCATTAGTCTTGATCGAACGGCAGGTTCTGCGCGTCCTTGAACTGTGCGGAGTTACGATTGCGCCATGCCCACACTGCGATCGCCACAAACAGGGCAAAGGTCAGTAATGTAAACAGTATGCGTAATATGCTGATGATATCCATGGCGCGTCTCCTTATCCTTATTTGAGGTGTATACCCAACACTTGCAGGTAAGCCACCAGTGCATCCATTTCAGTTTTACCCTTAATGGCCGCACCACCCTCTTTGATCTGCTCATCAGTGTATGGCACGCCTACTTTACGCAGCGCAGCCATGTGGTCACCGATCGTGGCGTCATCAACCAGGTTTTCGTTCAACCATGGGTAGGCTGGCATGATGGATTCCGGAACCACGTCACGAGGCTGGTTCAAGTGCACACGATGCCAGTCATCGCTGTATTTACCGCCTACACGATGCAGGTCAGGGCCAGTACGCTTGCTGCCCCACTGGAACGGGTGATCATACACATATTCACCCGCTACAGAGTAATGGCCATAACGCAGCGTTTCAGCATGGAAAGGACGGATCATCTGTGAGTGGCAGTTATAGCAGCCTTCACGTTGATAGATGTCGCGACCAGCCAGTTGCAAGGCAGTGTACGGTTGCAAGCCACGGATAGGCTCTGTCAGTGTCTTCTGGAAAAACAAAGGCACGATTTCTGCCAGACCACCAAAAGAGATGGTGATTAAAGTCAGCACGATCAGCAGAAAGTTATTGGTTTCGATCTTCTCGTGCAGATTGCCACTATTGTGTTCATGAGATGCCATGATGTATTTCCTTAAGCGTGAGCAACCACAGCTGGTATTTCTACCGTCGCTGGTTTGCCGCTAGTTGCTGTTTTATAGGTGTTCCACAACATGATCACTAAACCGCTCATGTACAGGAAACCACCAATCGCACGTGTGAGGTAGTACGGGAATTTTGCTTTTACGCTTTCTACAAAGGTATAAGCCAAAGTACCGTCAGCGTTCATTGCACGCCACATCAAGCCTTCCATCACACCGGAAATCCACAATGCTGCGATGTATAACACCACACCAATCGTTGCCATCCAGAAATGCACTTCGATCGCTTTGACGCTGTACATTTGTTTCTGGCCGAACAGGCGTGGAATCAGGAAGTACAGGGAACCGATGGAAATGAAACCTACCCAGCCCAAAGCACCAGAGTGCACGTGGCCTACGGTCCAGTCAGTGTAGTGAGACAACGCGTTCACAGTCTTGATCGCCATCATCGGGCCTTCGAAGGTACTCATACCGTAGAAAGACAATGAAACAATCAGGAAACGCAAGATAGGGTCAGTACGCAGTTTGTGCCATGCGCCGGACAAGGTCATGATGCCGTTGATCATACCGCCCCAGCTAGGTGCAAACAGGATAAGAGATAACACCATGCCTAATGACTGGGTCCAGTCTGGCAATGCGGTGTAATGCAGGTGGTGAGGACCCGCCCACATGTAAGTAAAGATCAGCGCCCAGAAGTGGACGATAGACAAGCTGTAAGAATACACAGGACGCTCGGCTTGCTTAGGCACAAAGTAATACATCATGCCCAGGAAACCCGCTGTCAGGAAGAAACCAACCGCGTTGTGACCATACCACCACTGCACCATCGCATCTTGTACACCTGCGTAAGCAGAGTAAGACTTGAACCAGCCAGCCGGGATCGCCGCACTCTCAACGATGTGCAATAAAGCCACCGCCAGGATAAACGCACCGTAGAACCAGTTAGCCACATAGATGTGCTTGACCTTGCGGATACCGATGGTACCGAAGAACACGACGGCATAAGAGATCCACACCACAGCGATCAGGATATCGATAGGCCATTCCAGCTCGCCGTACTCTTTACCCTGGGTATACCCCAAAGGCAGGGAGATAGCGGCAGCGACGATCACTGCTTGCCAGCCCCAGAAAGTAAAGCTCGCCAATTTATCGCTAAACAAGCGTGTCTGGCAGGTACGTTGTACGACATAGTACGAAGTCGCAAACAAAGCACAGCCGCCAAATGCAAAAATCACTGCATTGGTGTGCAGTGGTCTCAAGCGGCCGAAAGAGGTATATGACAAGCCCAGGTTTAAATCCGGCCACACCAGCTGGGACGCAATGATCACGCCCATTAATGTGCCAAAAACACCCCAAACCACTGCCATGATTGCGAATTGGCGCACTACTTTGTCATTGTAGGTCGCCGCCTTCACGGTTGCATCTTGCATGGATTTCTCCCAATCATTAAAACAAACACCCAACATGAAAAAACTACTTTTTTAGACACACACCGAATATCGCACACATACACTGGCGATGATTTGACACATATCAATCCTGCTCTAATATTCGGGACCCTTCTTCTTCCAGATCCTCAAATTGTCCTGTATGGATGGCCCACCAAAAGCCCCCCAGAATCACAAACACCAGCAGCACGGCCAGTGGTATCAACATAAATGCTATTTCCATAGAGCTATGCCTGACCTTTCTGCCAACGCGACTTGTCCCAATCGGTCAATCGCAATGCATTCAGCAACACCAGGAGCGAACTGGCCGCCATGCCTAGCCCGGCCAACCAGGCAGGCAGCAGGCCCATGATCGCTAAAGGCACGCCGGCAGCGTTATAAAGCGCCGCCCATAACAAATTTTGCTTGACGATGAGGATGGTTTTTTTACAGTGCGATATGAGCGAAACCAGCACTCCGATATCATTGCCCAAAATCACCATATCGGCTTGTGCCTGCGTCAAAGGGACGCCGGTACCCATTGCAATAGAAGTATGCGCTGCTGCAATGACAGGGCCGTCATTCAAACCATCACCAACCATTAAAACTTTCCGCCCCTGTTGTTGCAGCAACATCACGTGTTGCAGCTTATCTTCTGCTTTTTGCAGACCTGACGCACTCTGAATACCGAGTTGTAATGCCAGATTTTTTACCGGCGCTATTCTATCACCAGATAACAGTTGAATATCAAGCCCTTGTGAAATTAATTGTGAAATTGCCGCCTTGGCATGCGGCTTTACTTGCTCGGCCAGGGTGAATCTGGCGACCATCACCTCACCCGCCATCAGGTATACCTGACGCTCTGCGCCAGCCTCTGATTCCACCACACCGCTGAACTGCGCATTGCCCAGCCTGACTGCCACCGCGGCCTCAGCCTGCGTATCCAGCGTGGCTGAAATACCACCGCCAACCACTTCCTGCCAGTCATGCATGACCAGGTCGGTAAGGGCATCTTGTTCTACCGCATAAGTATGCAAAGCCTTTGCCACCGGGTGCAGCGAGTCGCGTGTGATCGAAGCCAGCATATCCAGAATTAAAGTGTTACCCCAATCCGCATGCGTGTCTGCCAGTTGCACCTGTTGCAGGTTCTCGGTCAGCGTGCCGGTTTTATCAAACACAATAGTATCGATTTCGCTGATGGCCTGGATCGCCTGCAAGCGGCGGATCAGCACACCACCTTTGGCAAACGTGCCCGCGCTTGCCAGCATCGCCGCCGGTGTCGCCAGTGATAACGCACACGGACAAGTCACCACCAGCACCGCCACCGCAGACATCACCGCCTTGGCCGGGTCGACCGACCACCAGTACATCACCGCCACCAGCGCTGCCAGCAATACGCCCCACAGGAAAGGTTGCGCCACTTTGTCGGCCAGCAAGGCAATGCCAGGTTTTTCAGTCGACGCCGAGGCCATTAAATTGACTAGAGCATGGTATTGCGTGCCCTCGCCCACTTGTTCGACCTGCATTTCAATCACGGAAGTGAGGTTGCCAGAACCGGCGATCACTTGCGCACCGGTGGCCTTCATCACCGGGTCAGATTCGCCGGTGAGCATGGATTCGTCGGCGCTGGTGTTGCCGACAATGATCTTGCCGTCTGCCGCAAATATCTCACCAGGGCGTACAAATAAAATATCGCCGACATTGATATTGCTGGCGGCAATCTGCACCCACTCGCCGGCTTCATTTTTCTTGAGCACCGCATTGGGCAAGCGGCGCATCATGTTTTCCAGCGCCCCGGCAGTACGGTTACGCAGTTTGACGTCCAGCCAGCGGCCGATCAGCAGAAAACTGACAAACATGGTGAGTGAATCGTAATACACCACATCACCCCACCAGCCACCAGGCGCAAATGTTGCCAGCGTGCTCATGACAAATGCCGCGATGATCCCTAACGAGACAGGCACATCCATGCCTAACTGGCGTTGTTTGAGGCTAGACCAGGCCTGGGAGAGGAATGGCGTCGCCGAGAACAGCATCACCGGCAAAGTCAGCACCCACGAAGCCCACTTCATCAGTTGCACCATATCCGGCGCCATGTCATTGCTATCGGCGGTATAGGTGGGGTAAGCGTACATCATCACCTGCATCATGCAGAAAACCGCAACCACCAGCCGCCACAGCATTTTGCGCTGCTGGACGGTTCTATCGGTAATGGCGCTATATTCGTTGACCGGCAAGGCGGAATAGCCGATCTCATCCAGATTGGCAAACCATTGCGAAGGGGTGATTTTTTGCGCATCCCAGACTACGCGGACACGTTTAGAGGCAGCACTGGCATGCACTGCCAGTACGCCGGGGATTTGTCTGATGTTTTGTTCTATGCGTCCGCTACATGCGGCACAGTGCATAGCGTCTATCCAGACATGCGAGGTCCACACATGTGCAGCATTGGCATCGCGCTGGCTAAAACGCTCCCATTCAGACTGGATATCCAGCCCTTGCCAGGGGTTTGCGCTGTTCACAACCTGCGACTTTGCCATTGCAATATGGACCATTCGTGAAACATTATACAACTTTATATTATATGATTGTATATAATATAAATCAATGCCTTAGCTGATTTTTGAAGTGTTTATTAAGGCCGAAAACGGCGGCCTTTTCTTTGATTTAGCGCAAGCTTTTGCTACGAAAAGCAGCGCTGACATGGCAATAGCCGGAGCCACAGGCGCCGGCCTGCCATCATTGCTTATTTCACACGCATGCCAGGCTGCGCACCACTGTCAGGCGACAGGATATACGGCCCGCCACGTTCATCACTGGCCGCCAGCACCATGCCTTCACTCAAGCCAAACTTCATCTTGCGCGGCGCCAGGTTAGCCACCATCACCGTCAACCTGCCAACCAGGGTGGCAGGGTCATAAGCAGATTTGATGCCTGCAAAAATCTGGCGCGGATTTTCTTCGCCAATATCCAGCATCAGTTTCAGCAGCTTTTCTGCGCCTTCCACATGCTCGGCACTGACAATTTTAGCGATGCGCAAATCCACTTTGGCAAAATCATCAATCGAGATATAAGCACCCTCTGCTGCCTCAGTTGCTTCTACTTTTTTATCTGCCTTCGCTTCAGTGTTAACCGGCGCTGGCGCAGCTGCCTGCAAGTTCTCTTTATTCGCCTCTACCATCGCTTCAATCTGCTTGCCTTCCAGGCGCGTCACCATATGCGCATAAGGCTGTATGGTTTGCGAGCCCAGGCCATAAGCCGCATCGCCCCACTGCAACGGTGCCACATCAAAGAAAGCCTCTACCGCCGCGGCAATATTTGGCAGCACCGGTTTCAGGTAGATCGTCAGCAAGCGGAACATTTCCAGTGCATTGCTGCAAATGGCATGCAATTCCGGCGCTTTGCTGTCATCTTTAGCCACCACCCACGGCGCAGCCTCTGCCACATAAGCATTGGCCGCATCGGTAAGTTTCATGATCTCGCGCAGCGCACGTGCGAAATCACGCGCCGTAAAGGCTTCAGCAATCGCCGGAGCCGCAGCGCGCATGTCATCAATGACCGCATGCTGGGCAGGAATGATTTTGTTATCGAATTTTTTGGCAATAAACCCGGCGGTACGGCTGGCGATATTGATATATTTACCCACCAGGTCGCTGTTCACGCGCGCTACAAAATCTTCCAGGTTCAGGTCGATATCTTCCATACTGCCATTCAGTTTGGCAGCATAGTAATAACGCAGGTATTCAGGGTTTTTGACGTGATCCAGGTAACTGCGCGCGGTGATAAACGTACCGCGTGACTTGGACATCTTCTCGCCATTCACGGTCAGGAAACCATGCGCAAACACCTGTGTCGGCGTGCGGTGTCCTGAATATTCCAATGTTGCAGGCCAGAACAAAGCGTGGAAATACAGGATATCCTTACCGATAAAATGGTATAGCTCTGTCGTCGAATCCTTTTTCCAGTACTCGTCAAAATCCAGGCTGGCCTTTTGGTTACCGTCAGCTGTCTGCTGACTCTTTGCACACAAGTTCTTGAAACTGGCCATGTAGCCAATCGGCGCATCCAGCCAGACATAGAAATATTTACCCGGTGCATCAGGGATCTCAAACCCGAAATACGGCGCATCGCGAGAAATATCCCAGTCCGACAATTTGTTCTCGCCCGCTTCGCCCAGCCACTCGTTCATTTTATTAGCGGCTTCGGCCTGCAAAGTGCCGGAACGTGTCCAGTCCCGCAAAAAGTCTACGCACTCACTCAATTTGAAAAAGTAATGCTCAGTCTCTTTACGCACCGGCGTCGCGCCAGACACTGCCGAATACGGATTAATCAGATCTGTCGGGCTATAGGTCGCGCCGCAGGATTCACAGTTATCACCGTATTGATCCTTGGTATGGCACTTGGGGCACTCACCTTTAATAAAGCGGTCCGGCAGGAACATGCTTTTGACCGGGTCAAAATACTGCTGAATCGTCTTATTGGCGATCTTGCCATTGGCCTTGAGCGCACGGTAGATATTGCCCGATAACTGGCGATTCTCTTCCGAGTTGGTCGAATAATAGTTATCAAACTGCACCAGAAAATCGGCGAAATCCTGGCTGTGTTCCACATGCACTTTTGCGATCAGCGCCTCAGGCGTGATGCCTTCTTTCTCAGCCCGCAGCATGATAGGCGTACCATGCGTGTCATCCGCACAAACGTAATGCACAGTGTGGCCCTGCATTTTCTGAAAACGCACCCAGATATCAGTTTGAATATATTCAACCAGATGCCCCAAATGGATACTGCCATTGGCATAAGGCAAGGCGGAAGTCACCAGAAGTTTGCGTGTCATGAAAGCAAGACCGAAGTAAAAGGAGCTATTTTAGCAAACCGGCAGACGTTTCAGCGACATTTATGCGGATAATCGCCCGCAACCACAGAATGGCTAAATTGCACCAACATGGTTATATACAACCATATTCATTTAACCCATCATTTCAGGTCCGCTAAAAACTCGATTTGAAAACAACCAGTTATATCAGTCCCACAGTCTTTTTAGCATCGGTATAATCCTTGCCTAAAATAAAACGACCTATTCTTTCACTGAGTTAAGATGTTCTGGCACGGTATCAATCTACATTGGGCGTACACCACACTGCTTCCCGGCATCCGGCGTAAAACGCACTGCCAGCATCAGGCCAAAGATATCCTGCATGATGGTTTTCTGCGCTTTGCCTTAACCAGCAGCCCCAACCGCGAGCAGGAGCCGCACGCCTACCTGCGCACCATCGTGCAAAACCTGATCCTTGAGCAATACCGCAAAGACAGCTATTTCACCGAATACCAGCAACAAATCGACCTGGAAGAACCAGCCACGGTTTCCACCGAGCATCTGGCCGATATCAAACAGCGCCTGCAACTGGTCACGCAAATCATTCAGGATCTACCGCCGCGCTGCCGCCAGGTATTTGTCATGTACCGCATTGAAGGCTATGCGCAGAAAGAGATCGCCAGCCAGTTAAGCATCAGCCTGAACATGGTTGAACGCCACTTGATCCGCGCATTGCTGGATATACGCGCCGCACGCGAGCAATTTCTCTAACCCATGCAGACGCAAAAAAAAATCAGTGAAACTGCCGCCCGCTGGTTTATCCGCATGCAGGAAGCGGCGCCGGACGCGCCTGAACGCAGCCAGTTTGAAGCCTGGCTCATGCAACACCCGGCCCACCAAAAAGAATATTTAAGCATCAGCGATGCCTGGCAAGGCCTGGATTCAATGAATGAGCTGAAGACCATCGCACAAGCCAAACAGGCGGATGTGTTCTTCAAACAAAGCGAGCGCAAGAAAACCGCACGCAAACTGGTGGGCACGATCTCCAGCTGTGTAGCAATAATGTTTATAGGCTGGGCCGGTTATCAGCAATATCACACCTGGCAAGCCACCCCCACCCTGCAACTGGCTTCAGAAACCACGCGCGCGCAACTGGTCACGCAAACACTCGATGACGGCAGCCGCGTGACGTTGAATGCCAACACGCAAATTGAAATCAAGTACTACCGCAACCAGCGGCATATCGATCTGCTCAAAGGCGAAGCGATATTTGAAGTACAACGCGATGCCAGCAGACCATTTGTAGTCGAAACAGACCGTATCAAAGTCACCGTATTGGGCACACGTTTCTCCGTCAACAAACTCAGCCGTCTGGAACGCGTCAGCGTAGACCACGGCAAAGTGGAAGTCGCCTCTAAAACCGGCGCTCAGAAGATCATCCTGCAAAATAACCAGGTCGGTGAATTCAAGCAAACAAGGCTGCAACCGCGCACCAATGTATCCGCCCAGGATTACTTCAAGTTCACCAGCGGCACCCTGGTGTTCAACCAGGCCGAAGTGGCAGAAATCGCCGAAACACTCACGCGCTATAACCCCACACCGGTGCTCGCCGATGGCCTATCAAAAGACCATATCAGCGCCGTGGTGGCCGTGAAAGATACCAATAACTTTATCTCCACCCTGCCACGCATCGCCAATATCCATATCCGGCAAACCCCAGCAGGCACCCTGCTCGAAACCACCTCGCCTGCCAAATAAATAGTCAAAACACCAAACGACTAACAATCTTTTGCAATTGGCATATCAGGGTTTCGATTCCTCATGCATTAAGGCAATAACAAGCCAAGGAATAACGAGGAAATCCTGATGCATAAACCTAAAAAGATCATTCTGGGGGCAGCCATCGCTGCATGCTTTGCCAGCAATCCGTATTGGCTTGCCACATTACAGGCGGCCGAACTGAATACCAACCTGCCGCAAACCGATGAAGACATCGTACTAGCACAGAAGATCACCGTTAACTTACCTGCCCAGCCACTCGCCGCATCGCTAAAAGCACTTAGTGCAAAAATAGGCTTGAATATCACCTACAACGATAAGTTGATTCAGGATAAGCAGGCACCGGCATTGCTTGGGACCATGCGTAGTAAAGAGGCACTGCAGAAACTACTTGTGAATACAGGCCTTGAAGCGAAACTCAATGATCTGACACTTTATATCCAGCGTATACCCACCCGCAGTGATGACAAGAGTGTACAACTTGATAAGGTAGAAGTACGAGCAAAAAAGTTTTATGAAATAGGCCCCCTTCCAGGTATAGGGCTCAGCAAAGACCAAATTCCTGGCAATGTACAAAGCATCTCGGCTAAAGAAATTAAAGAGGCACATTCAATCAGCATTACCGATTTAATGAATAGAAAGCTGCAATCGGTGACTGTCAATGACTATCAAAGCAACCCCTTTCAGATGGATTTGCAATATCGCGGCTTTACCGCTTCGCCTCAATTAGGGACAGCACAAGGCATTTCAGTGTTTCTAGATGGCATTCGCGTCAATGAACCCTTTGGTGATGTAGTGAATTGGGACATGATTCCCATGAATGCACTTAGCAGCCTGGATATGTTTCCAGGCTCCAACCCTGTCTTTGGGTTGGGTACTTTGGGTGGCGCGCTTGCCATGCGCACTAAAAGTGGCTTCGACGGCAAGTCTTTAGATGCTGAAATTCTCACTGGTTCCTTTGGCCGTAAACAACTGCAAGCCTCCGCAGGTGGCAACAATGGCGTCATTGCCGGCTTTGTCTCAGGCAACTTTTTTCTGGAAGATGGCTGGCGTGATAACTCGCCAAGTAAAGTCAACCAGGTATTTGGTAAGGCCGAATGGCAGAGCGATCGTGCCCGTTTGAGTTTATCCATGCTCTATGCAGGAAACAAACTCACCGGTAACGGTTTGTTGCCGCAGCAAATGGTCGATCAGAATCCCAAGCAAGTTTATACCTCGCCTGATGAGAGCAAAAATAATTTGCTGCAGTTTCAACTATCAGGTGTCTGGGATGTCACCGACACCTTTAACATTACCGGCCAGATTTACAATCGCAACAGCAAACGCAAAAGTCACACGTCGGATGTGAATGAAAACTTTGGCGGTGCTGATGGCAGTCCAGCAACAGCAAGTACCAGAGATCGCTCACAGCAACTATTAAGAGGGTTGCAGGATATCAATCGTGATGGCCTGCCAGATTACAACGACTACGCCTTGAACGTTGCGGCCGATGCAAACTATAACCCGCTGGCAAGATATGTTGATCCCGTGACTGGTGCCGTCACCATAGGCGCGTGTATAGACCCTAATGATGCTTGCGTGGATCATTTGATTTATGGGACTAACTTCAATACTCAAGCCCAATATCTTGATGAAAATAATCAGTTACAAAATGTTGCTGATCAAGTGCAGGTTGCCGCATCAAATGGCTCCAGTGCTCAAGTATGGAATTGGACTTATGACCCGCGTATCAATCTGGATGACTACAACAGTCCCTCAAATGTGCCTGATGCATTCAATGCGCCAGTTGCATCCGCTGATTATGCCAAGCTGGTGCGTTACACCTGGGAAAATAGAGGCGTTGCTTACGTGACCAATAGTAGTTTTATTCGGGCGGGCGGCTTTCAGCCTTACACGCAAGAGATACACCCGGGGAGAGGAAGTTCAGTCTACTTTTACGACATTCTATCAAGCGCTTTACGTGGCGGCGTGCAAGGTGGCTACACAGATCCTAATGGTTTTTACCACGACTATGTGGAGCTTATGTTTCCCGTTAATCAATCAACTGTCGCTGATCTTTGTTCCACTGGTGCTGCAGGAGCTTATGCAAGCGGACCATGTGTTAAAGATGCTTATGGAAGGCAAATTTATCGCGATGGTAAATACAGTGTGATAGATGATGGTTCAGGCATTCCCCGTGTAGCAACCGGTTACATTGAAGGTACTCCCACCGCGATTTTTAACGATACGCAGATTGACCAGCTTGGCAAAGGTGGTGCTGTGCAATTTAACTGGAACCTGGATAAGCACAAGTTTATGTTGGGGACTTCTTACGATACATCCGACAGTACCTACGTTAGCAAACAATATCTCGGCTTTCTGGACAGAAATCGTCATGGCTACACTGCTCCAGACCAAATAGGTTGGGAATACTACGCCAATAGTAAACAAAATGGCTTTGGGCTCAATGATTTTAAAGGTGACAACACGACAAAAAGCGTGTATTTCAGTGAGACTTGGGCACCGATTAAAACACTTAACATCACCGCAGCCGCACGTTTCAATCATACAGAGGTCAATAACCAACTGGCTGTCAGCCGTTTTACCAAGTTTGGGGATGCTAACCGTGTTTTGAATCTGCTGAACTGGCTGACATTGTGCACAGATACTGACGGTAATGGCACAGTTGAGGCTGGTGAATGTCCTACCGGCGTTGATGACTATATTGTGCCATTCAATCCTCTTGGCATTCCAATTGTCGATGACTTTGGCAACAACATTTACAGCATGGATCCTGGTCAAAAAGAGAAATTTAAATATCGCTCTTTCAACCCGTCATTGGGCGTGACTTGGCAGGCGCGAGAAAACTTGAACCTCTATAGTAACTTTAGCCGAGGTGCAAGAACGCCGACTACGATTGAACTGGGTTGTGCTTTTGACGATAGCCCGGTATTTGATAAGTTTCACCCAGTGACTGGTGAGCCAATTTATGTTCCCCGTACTTGGCGGGAACGACGCAGCTGCAACTTACCCGGCGCGATGTCTGGCGACCCTTATTTAAAACAAGTGCGTTCTAAGAGTATAGAGTTTGGCGCGCGTGGCAACCTTACAGACAATCTGGAATGGAATGCCAGCGTATATCGTACCGATCTAAAAGACGATATTTACTTTGTTTCTGTCAACGCCATCCAAAGCTATTTCCAAAACGTTGGTAATACTCGTCGCCAAGGGCTCGAGATGGGACTAAAAGGCAAATGGGGTAAAACCAGTTTTGGTATTAACTACGGGTTAACCGATGCTACTTTCCAATCCGAACTCAGCCTGGCAAGTCCTAGTAACAGTAGCGCAGGAAATGTCTATGATTTGAAAGACAGCGTAACGGGTACATATGGCCAGATCAAAGTAAAGCCTGGTAGCCGTATACCGGGTGTACCGCTACATAACCTCAATTTTAATGTTGGTTACGAGATAAGCGACAACTGGAATGTTGGATTCAATATGATTATGCATTCTGAAGCCTTTGTGCGGGGGAATGAAAACAATAAACACAAAGCCGGAACGGCAAAACCGCTTTACCCTATAGAGTGTTTACAAGGTGATGGAACCTTTAACTGCCAGATTGAACGTGCTGATTGGCGCGAAGGAAAAACCGCTGGTTATGCCGTGGTCAATTTCCAGACCAGTTACAAAATATCTCCGGAATGGCGATTTGGCATGCAAGTGAATAACTTGTTTGATAAAGAATATGCAAGCGCTGGCCGTCTAGGTCTAAATGCATTTTCTCCGTCTATCAGAGGGGCAATCGGGGAAAGTGGCTTCAACTATAACAGCGCAGATTGGCAAGGCACCAGCTTTCTGGGCATAGGTGCACCACGCTCAGCTTTCGTCACCTTGAGCTACGAATTCCAGCCTAAGAAATTAGATTTTACAGAATAGACTTTTCAATTGTCTAAATTAAAATATTGGCTGATAAGAACCAATATTTTGGTTTCATAGCCATTTATTCTCAAGAACTTAATTCACAAACGCATGCAAAACAAAGGCTTGCATCGCCCGCTCAACACGGCATAAATATTGCAGCAAAATCTGCTCAATACACTCAACCTGGTTTATGTAATGAGTTTTTTAAGCAAAGCCGATCATGATACCTATTGGTGCAACCTAAGCTTGAAATGGGTTTACACCGATTTGTTTCGCAGCATTTACGGGCAAACCAGGAATTTCCATCTGGCGAACGATGTATTGCACGACGCGATTGTGAAGTTTGCGGTAAAAAACAGCCTTAGGCAGATTGATGAGCCGCAAGCTTATATGCGCGGCATTGTTAAAAATACTATTGTGGATTACTACCGCGATGCTGCTCACTATGTAGACATGGAAATCGGTGGCGCCAACTCTGATTTACTGGATGCCGAGCATGAACACAGCTATCAGCATTCCCCCGAGAAAATAGCCGATTTAAAGCAGCGCATGCTGGCGCTGCAAAATATCATTGATTGCCTGCCACCCAAGTGCCGCCAGGTGTTCTGGATGCACAGGATTGAAGGCAAGCTGCAAACGGACGTTGCCACTGAGCTCAACATCAGCCTGAATATGGTGGAACGTCACATGATACGCGCGCTGGTGGATATTTCACTGGCTAAAGATTACCTGCTAAACGACAAATGACCCGTCAACGACACCTGATCCTGGAGCAAGCTTCCAAATGGTTTATGCGCCTGAAAGACGCAGCGCCGGATCACGTCGATAGAAGCAAGTTTGAAGCGTGGTTGATGGAGTCTGAAGCGCATCGCCAGGCTTACCAAAGCATTGCAGAAACCTGGGGCGATTTTGATTCCTCGGCGCAGATCAGCCATATTTCGCAGGCGATGAGCATACGCAAACTGGATGAAGATATCCGCAAGCGGCAAAAAAACACCACCTATGCAAAATTGGGCGCAATCGCGCTCATTGGCCTTTCCAGTTTGTTCGCGTTTAACCAGTGGCAAGCATGGCATGCCCAGCCGCTGGAAACCATCGCCCAAACCAGCGCGCCCGGCCATATGGTCAGCCGCTATTTGTCAGATGGCACCAAACTCACACTCGATGCGCACAGCGACACCAAAGTGTTGTATTACCGCGATAAACGCTATGTGCAACTGCTGCACGGCCAGGCAGTGTTTGAAGTGGTGAAAGACGCTGACCGGCCATTTATTGTCGAAAGCAATCACGCCAGGATCACCGTGAAAGGCACGCGTTTTGTGGTGAATATGATCAACCATAAAACAGTGGTCGCGGTCGATCACGGCAAAGTGCTGGTCGAAACTTTACAGGCAGGCCAGGCAAACAGCGTGCTACTCACCGATGGCCAGGTCGCAGAAGTGAAAGCGCAAGCCAACCCTGTCAAAGTGCAAAAATCCGCCAAAGACTATTTCGCTTTCTTGCAAGGCAAACTGATTTTTGATGGCGCGCCGTTGAATGAAGTCACCGAAACCCTGTCACGCTACCGCGAGCCGCCGTTAGTGAATCACTCGCACGCCAATGCTGAAATCTCTGCGGTGGTCGATGTGAAAACACTGAACAAGTTTATTAAAACCCTGCCAGCAGTCGCGCCAGTCAAACTGCAAGAGTCAGACACTGAAACCGCTGTGCTTGATCGCTAACGCAACACGACATTCGCGCAGCCTCACAAAAATTTACCTTTCCCACATCAGGGAGTTGCCGCCCTCCTCGTCATTAGTCTGTTAAGGAGACTTTTTGAGGCGGGTTGCAACATGTTTAAAACAAAAAAAATCAATCGTATCAGTAAACAATCGGCATTACTGTTTTGCGCGATGTATCACATAGGCATGGCAGAAGCCGAGCCTTTAAAAACCGACATCCCCGCCAATATCAACATTCAATCCCAACCCCTGGGTAATGCTTTAAAACAATTCGCCACACAAACCGGCAAAAATATCATCTTTGATAAAACGTTAGTCAATGGCAAAACCGCCCCGCCAGTGAAAGGCAACTATGGCGAGATGGACGCCTTAAAAAAAGTGCTGGAAGACTCTGGCCTTGAAGCCGCGCAGGAAGATGGCACGATTGTGATTCGTACCGCGCGACCCGCTGTGCAAAAGAAAGCAGAAAATCTCGAACTAGATAAGGTTGAAGTGAGGGCTAAACGTTTCTATGAAATTGGCCCTCTGCCTGGCTTGGGATTAACCAAAGAAGAAATTCCCGGTAATGTACAAAGTATTTCCGCTAAAGAAATTAAAGAAGCACACTCATTAAGTCTGACTGATTTAATGAATCGAAAATTACAGTCCGTCACGGTCAATGATTACCAAGGCAATCCATTTCAAATGGACGTTCAATACCGTGGCTTTACTGCTGGCCCTCAAATCGGTACTCCACAAGGCTTATCTGTTTTCTTCGATGGCATCCGTGTCAATGAGCCATTTGGTGACGTAGTGAACTGGGACATGATTCCGATGAATGCCTTGGCTAGTGTCGATGTGTTCCCTGGTTCAAACCCTATCTTTGGCTTAGGCACTTTAGGCGGTGCTTTTTCAGTGAAAACCAAGGATGGCTTTAATAATGCTGGAACGGATGCCACTGTTCTTACTGGCTCTTATGGGCGAAAGTATTTACAGGGTGAGGCTGGTTGGAATAATGGCACTGTTGGCTTATTTGGGGCGGGTAACTTTTTTCTGGAAGATGGCTGGCGCGACAACTCACCGAGTAAAGTGAATCAGTTTTTTGGTAAGGCCAGCTATCGTGGCGATAAGCTGGATCTGAATCTAAGCACATTGATAGTGGGAACCGACCTGACTGGCAATGGTGTTGTTCCAACTAACTTTTATGAACAAGATCGTCGCAGTGTATTTACCAGCCCTGATGAAACAAAAAATAGATTGTCTCAGTTCCAATTATCAGGAAACTACTTTGTAAATGATAGGTTCAGCATTACTGGGCAGGTATATCGTAGAAACAGTCGCCGAAATCAGAAAAATGCAGATGTTTATTCCGGTTACGCAGGGCAAGGCCTTAGTCAAAACTTTACTAGTGGACAAGAATACACATGCCTATACGACAGCGATGGCCGCGCTGCAGAATATGGTTTACCAAACTACGTCGTGATCGATATCCCCGATCCTAATGACCTTTCGAGCAGTCCGTTTTTAAATGAACTATTTAACAACGGGAATGTAGATTTTTCACTTTTAGATGCAGATGCCTTCAATCAGTCACTTACGGATACTCCAGAAGCAGCAGCGTATTTGGCCCATGCACAACAAGTTGTTACATATTGGCAAAACCCCATACGTTATATTCGCACAAACGTTGTCTTTGATGAGAACGGAGGGGCTGTAACCCCTTATTCAAACGGAGAGAGCTCATACATTCTTGATGCTTCAACATTAGGCGGCGGAGGAAGTTTTGCTGGTGACGATGGTTTAGGAGTGGGTTATGGTGTACTAGGTGGAATAGGTCAATCATTTTATTACGATACAAATGGCGGCAAACATTTGGTCGCATTTATCACTCCGCGTAATGGCACAGCTTGTAACGACACTCAGGCAGGCAGCGCTGCGGGAAAATATTACAATCCGCTCATTGGCCCAAGGGGTGTCGAGACGATAGATGGTCTCTCTAACGGAGGACCCGGTGTTGTAGAAGGGATTCCTACTGCAATTATTAATGATAATCGTATTAATCAAACAGTTGATGGTGCTTCACTACAATTCAACTGGAACTGGGAAAAGCATAAATTGATGGTGGGCGCCTCTATTGATAATGCCTACGCGGCATATAACAACTCGCAGCAGTTAGGTTTTTTTGATAGCAAACGCAACGGTACAGTTGATGGCAACCGAGCCTTAGATGTATTTACTGCTGCTGACTACCCAATTAGGAACAACGATTTTGACGGTAATTCAATTACCAAAAGTGTGTATATCAGCGAAACATGGGCACCCATTGAAACCGTACACATCACCGGTGCACTTCGTTACAACCAAACACAAGTGAACAGTAGAGTGACAGCTCGTGATTTTGGTCAATCGGAAATCACGTTAAGCAGATATCTGAATGATCCAGCAAATTTCGCATTATGCCAAAATGGCACTTGCCCGGGGACGGGTTATCTAGATGCTCAGGATGCATTTTTCATATCGCCTGCTGAGCAAGAAAAATTCAGCTATTACTCTTTGAACCCTTCATTAGGAACCACTTGGCAAGCCAATGATAATTTGAATTTATATGCTAACTGGGCACAAGGTACGCGAACACCAAGTGTCGTTGAACTAGGTTGCGCTTTGGATAAAACGCCAGCAGTTTATGGTAAAGACATAAATGGTAATAACATTTACATGCCCAGAAGTGTTGTGCTTGGGCGCTCTTGTCAATTGCCAAATGGTCTTTCAGGAGACCCTTATCTGCCACAAGTAAGGGCTGAAACATTCGATATTGGAGCTCGTGGTCAATGGGGTGACTCCTTACAATGGAATCTAGGCTATTACCGAACTGAATTAAAGAATGATATTTATATGGTTACTTATTTTGGCAACCAGAATTTCTTTGACACTGTTGGAAAAACTCGTCGTCAAGGTATCGAGATGGGGCTGAGTGGCGCACTAGGTAAAGCGCGATTTGGACTTAACTACGCGTTAACTGATGCCAAATTTAGGAATAGTTTTGTGACAGGCGGGGATGCTAACAGCAGTGCGACCACACCCGTCGTCATTCCTGGTAGTGGAGACATAACTTCTGGTGAAATTACAGTAAAGCCAGGGGATCGTATGCCTGGTGTTTCATTGCATAATTTAAATGCTAATTTTAGTTATGACATCACACCTGATTGGACTGTTACTTTGGGCGCAGTTTTGCATTCATGGTCATATCTCCGTGGCAACGAAAATAATGAACATCGACCAGGAGTTCCTAGACCAGTGGTAGTACCTGTTTATAACTCCTCAGGTATATTTCAAAGGTATGACACCGTCTATCGTCAGCCCTCATCCAACCCAGGGAAAATTCCCGGATATACCGTATTCAATTTTCAAACGAGCTACAAGTTCAACAAGGAATGGACCGCAACAATGTTGGTGAATAACTTGTTTGATAAGGAGTATTTCAGTGCTGGACGCTTAGGCGTGAATCCATTTTCGCCAAGTATCAATGGCGCCATCGGACCGGATGGTTACAACCATAACTCAGGGGATTGGCTAAGCACTAACTTTGTTGCGCCTGGTGCGCCTAGAGGAATTTGGTTTAGTCTTAACTGGCATTTTGTCCCAGATTAATGATAGTTGTTTAAGCAAAAGCCTGATGGCTTTTGCTGATTAAAACAATCACTAGCTTTTCGGAATAAGCACAGCACTAACTGTATGAATCACGCCATTATCAGCATTGAGTTCATTGCCTGTCACTTTCACGTTATTCACTTTCACACCCTCAGTCACTGATAGCTGTAGATCAGCGCCCTCCAACGATTTTATTTTCCCGGCACTCACATCAGCCTGGGTGATCTTGCCAGGGTAGATATGGTAAGAAAGCACTTTTTTGAGTTGATCGCTATTCGCCATCAGTGCGTTTAACTTGGCTTTGGGCAGTTTGGCAAAAGCGGCATCATCGGGTGCAAATACGGTCATCGGGCCGTCGCCATTCAGCGTGTTATCCAGGCCAGCGATTTTGACTGCTTTTAAGAAGGTTTTGAAGCTGCCATCCTGCTGCGCGGTTTGCAGCAAGGTATCTGCATAGGCCATGCTGGAAAAGCTGGCGGCTAAAAGTGTGAGGGCGAGTATTTTTTTCATGATGGCTTTCCTGATAATGATTAAGCACGGATGTCGGTCTTGCGACCCTGTCACCCATGTGTTCACACTATCCCTCTCGCCTTACGCTTAACTTACCGCCCTGCCCTTAAAACTTACAGACAACTTACCAGGCCCTATATTGAGCCGAATGCAGGTCATGAGTGCAGCGCTATTTTTCAGTTAACAACTGCTCTTGATCCGCCAGTTTGACTTCCACCAGTTCTGCAATACTCATGTCTTTGCATTTGTTCATTTTAGCGGTCGCACAGCTGAATTCCTGGCCGTGGAACAGCTCTCTGGCTTTTTCAAAATAAATTCTCGACGCCTCTTTATGGCCCATGCCCTCTGCTGCCAGCCCTAAATGGTAATAAGCCAAATCAGACTTGTGATTCACTTTGATGAGCGTTTGCATCAATCTCCGCCAGTCTTCTTTTTGCAGATATTCGTTGATGGTTGAATTGTTCATGAGGTTGGTCAGCCCGCAATTCACACAGGTCAACTCCAGGGTGCCTTGTTTAAATGCAGCAAATTCGGCCGAATAGAATATGCGTGGCTTTAGCACCATGGTTGGCGAGGCAAAGCTATTGCTTGCCCCCTCAGTAGTGACTATGCGGACATTGCTTGAATTAGCTAATGGGTCGGTGCCCATTTTCACAAAGTTGTAACTGGGTGAGTTCTCCGCCGTATAGCTTAATTTGCTCTGCGCATAGATTTGCTGCATAGGATCTTGCAGGGCTTTGAATGCATCTATTCGGTTAGGTGGTGAGGGATGAGTACTCCAAAAGTCACCGCGTGATTCCTGGCCGGTGGTACTCATCATTTTCTCCCAGATACTAATGGCAGCAGCAGGGTCATATCCGGCTTGGGCGGCGATTTCCACCCCCATTTTATCGGCTTCAGTTTCGGCGGTTCTGCTGTTGGGCAGGGTGATAAATGCTGCCGCACCAACCACAGCCACATCTTGCACCGCTCGTTGCGTTTGCGGGTTGTAGCGGCCATTATTGCTATCAGCGGCTGCGGCGACTACAGCAACTGTACCGACAATGATCTGGCCAAGGATCTGATTCGACATCTTCTCAGCACCATGGTTAGCCAGGGCATGGGAGATCTCATGCCCCATGACTTGGGCCAATTCGTCATCGGTAGGCTGTATCTTCTCCAGCAGGCCGGTATTCACCCCCATTTTTCCACCAGGCATGCAGAATGCATTGGGGGTGTCGTCCTCGATCACATTGACCTGCCAGTTCCAGTCTACGGTTTCCGGCCTGTATTCTATGGCCCTATGTACCAGCCGGTTGGTAATGATCCGCACGCGCTCATTCACTTCAGGGTCTTTTGATATCTTGCCTTTTTTCTCGTAACCATCGACCAGTGACAGATACATGCTGTCACTTTGCTGTATCACCGATTTTTCTGAAACAAACGCCAATTGTTTCCTGCCTGTCATGACATTGGTGGCACACCCCGTCACCAGCATGAGCAAAACGCCCATGGCAACCAGTCTGTAGAACCTCATGATTGATCCTATCTTGTCATTATGTGAATTATTTTATGACTAAACCGTAGGATAAGTTGATTTCAAGATGGAGTAAATGGCTATTCAATGTGTCAAATGTTGTCCAATAAATGCACGTCATTTGCCGCTCATATTAAATACGAAGTGCTTAAAATTAGTAGGATGCCTAATTGCAAGGGATGCAGTAAAATACCCGATTCATTTAGTCAGGCATTTCTGCAGGAATCCCAAGCATGGCCATCAGCGATTTATTGATTCAAAGCACCCTTAAACTTTGTATAGACCCAAATACTGGCAAAGATTTTATCAGCGGTAAATCCATCAAAAACGTCCAGATCAGCGGCAGCGATGTCAGCCTGGATGTGGTGCTGGGCTATCCGGCACAAACCCAGTTTGATGTGATACGCCAGCAGGTGGTGGATGCTTTGCGGAGTATCGAGGGCATAGGCAACATCACCGTCAATATCGGCAGCCGCATCGTGGCGCACAGTGCGCAGCGCGGCGTGAACCTGTTGCCTAACGTGAAAAATGTGATTGCCGTGGCTTCTGGCAAAGGTGGCGTGGGCAAATCTACCACTTCAGTCAACCTGGCCTTAGCGCTGGCGGCTGAAGGGGCAACGGTAGGCTTGCTGGATGCCGATATTTACGGCCCTAGTCAGCCGCAAATGCTAGGCATTTCGGGCCGCCCTGACAGTGCCGATGGCAAAAGTATAGAACCAATGCGTGCGCATGGCATTCAGGCCATGAGCATTGGCTTTTTGGTGGATACAGATACGCCTATGGTATGGCGCGGACCTATGGTGACTGGCGCGCTGGAACAGCTGTTACGCGACACGCGCTGGCAAGACCTGGATTACCTGGTGATTGATTTGCCGCCAGGTACCGGTGATATTCAACTGACGCTGGCACAGAAAATCCCGGTGACTGGTGCGATCATTGTCACTACGCCGCAAGATATTGCTCTGCTCGATGCACGCAAGGGATTGAAGATGTTCGAGAAAGTCGGCATCCCGATTCTAGGCATCGTCGAAAATATGAGCACGCATATCTGCTCCAACTGCGGCCATGAAGAACATATTTTTGGCGCTGGTGGTGGCGCGGTGATGGCCAGTGATTACAAGGTGGATTTATTAGGCAGCTTGCCGCTGGATATCAATATCCGCATGCAGGCGGATAGCGGCCAGCCGACAGTGATTGCCAGCCCGGATAGCAAAGTTTCGAGCATCTACAAGGAGATCGCACGCAAGGCCGCCAGCAAGATTGCGATTGCCAGCTTGGACCATAGCGCCAAATTCCCTAATATTGTGATTCAGAAAACCTAGAAAGCCGCCCGCATGACATCCCGTGAGCACCATATTGCAGAAGACCTGATCGGCACGCAGTACGAAGCCATGGATGAAGGCACGCAAAGAGTGGTGAGGCAGCTCACCGAGCGCCGCCATATTTCACGCCACCCGTCACAAAAAGCCAGTGAAACATCTGATTTCGGGCAACGTGCGGCAGATGCGGTGGCGCGTTTTGGCGGGTCGTGGACGTTTATTTTTGCCTTTATTTTTGTGCTAGTCGCGTGGGTGATATTGAATTCCGTCATCCTGCTGCGTTATGACAGCGCATTTGACCCCTACCCTTATATCCTGCTCAACCTGTTTTTATCCATGCTGGCGTCGATTCAGGCGCCTATCATATTGATGTCGCAAAATCGCGAAGCCGAGATAGACCGTGGCCAGGCCGAACATGACTACGAAGTGAACCTGAAAGCAGAATTAGAGATTTTGCTGTTGCATGAAAAAATGGATGGCTTGCGCAACCAGCAATGGCAGGAACTGATTCAGTTGCAACAACAGCAAATCACTTTGCTGGAAAAGCTGCTGGTGGATAAATCCAAATAAATTTAAGCCGTTAAAATTCAACATATAAAAAAAGCGCCCGATGGCGCTTTTCTATTCATGGCTAATCCTGATTACCTGAGCTCAACACCAAAATTGTAGACATCTACACCATTGGGTGACTGAATCAGCGTCGCTGGAATGGCTACGCCATTGCGCCAGTTGTCGACGGCTTCTTGCTTGCCGGCACCAGTCACCAAAAACATGACTTCATTGGTGTTATTCAGGCGGTCCTGGCTGATGGTGATACGATCAGCGGGCGGTTTAGGTGAATTGAACACCGGCACGGCATCTGCCGTGTTATTCACGACCTGGCCGGGGAACAGGCTGGCGGTATGTCCGTCTTCACCCAGGCCCAGAATGACCAGGTCAAAGCTACGCACACCTTTTAATGTCTCTGCATACGCCTTGGCACCTTCAATATTGCCTAATTCAGCAGGAATATCGTGGATCTGGCTTTCAGGAATTGCTACATGGCTCAACCAGGCATCACGCGCCATTTTGCTGTTACGCTCGGCGTGATCCACAGGCAGGCAACGGTCATCATTATGGTAAACATGCCATTTGGACCAGTCTGCATCGGCTTTAGCCAGCAGCTGGTAAACCGCCTTAGGAGTGCTACCCCCTGCTAGAACAATCAGGAAATCGCCGTACTTGGCAATGGCTTCATCGGCAGCTTTTAAAATGCGCTGCAAAGCGGCCTGATTGATCTCATCTTGTGATTGAAAAGTGTGCCAGCGTGTTTGAGTGTTTAAAGACATAGAAAACCTGTAGAAAACGATACAAAACTACTTTGAGTCATTTTTGTTAAATAACAAAATGCAGCCTTTCAGTCGCAGGCTGCATTTGATATAATTATACCTGACTCGACATGATAATTCTGCAAAATTATCAAATTAACCCCGCTCGGGTTCATGCCATCCAAAAGATGGGTGTTTCAATAACTGTCCTTACACCATAGGAAAATCCGAATGAAATTAGCAATGATTGGCTTGGGCAAAATGGGCGGCAATATGGCTGCACGTTTGCTTCGTCACAAAATCAACGTGGTTGGTTTTGACTTTAACACCGAATTCGTTAACAAACTCGTAAAAGACGAAGGCCTTGAAGCAGCAACCTCAGTTGCTGATGCAGTGAGCAAACTGGAAGGTCAAAAAATCGTCTGGTTGATGTTACCAGCAGGTGAAATCACCGAAAACCAAATCAAAGACCTGATTCCACTGCTGAACAAAGGCGATATCATCGTCGACGGCGGTAACTCTAACTACAAACACAGCCAGCGCCGTGGTGCTTTATTGGCTGAACATGGTATCGGCTTTATCGATTGCGGTACTTCCGGCGGTATCTGGGGCCTGGATAACGGCTACTGTTTAATGTACGGTGGCGACAAACAATTCGCAGACGTATTGGCTCCTTATGCGCAAGCATTGACACACGCTGACCGCGGTTGGGCGCACGTTGGTCCAGTTGGTTCCGGCCACTTCACCAAAATGATCCATAACGGTATCGAATACGGCATGATGCAAGCGTTTGCTGAAGGCCTGGACCTGATCAAGGGTAAAGAAGATTTCCATCTTGACCTGGCTCAGATCACCGAATTGTGGCGTCATGGCTCCGTAGTACGTAGCTGGTTGCTGGACCTGACAGCCGAAGCGCTGAAAGATGACCAGAAACTGGAAGCGATCGCTCCATACGTAGCTGACTCCGGCGAAGGCCGCTGGACAGTGGTTGAAGCGGTTGAGCAAGGCGTGGCAGCACCAGTGCTGACCGTAGCATTGCAAGCACGTTTCCGCAGCCAGGACTCAAAAGGTTACAGCTACAAACTGCTTTCCCTGATGCGTAATGCATTTGGCGGTCACGCAGTAAAAACCAAGTAATAACACAAGCCTCTCTTGATGAGAGGCTTTTTGCTTATTGCTACTGTTTTTTAAAAATATGGGAAAGGCCTGCCCTTTCCCGTTTACATTTTTATCTTAAGGTTAGAAATGACGAATAAAATTGATCCATGCACACTGGTGCTGTTTGGCGCTAGTGGCAACCTGGCCCGCGTAAAACTATACCCTGGCCTGTTCAGACTGGACTCCCTGGGCCGCTTGCCAGCCGACCTGAAAATCGTAGGCGTTGGTCGCCAAGTGGTTGACCTGGAAGCCTGGCGTGCAGACATCAAAAGCATGCTGGATGCAAAATTTAAAAAAGGTTACGACCAGGCTGTATTTGAGCGTTTCATTGCGCGTAACTTTTACCACGCCAACCCACCTACCGATCCGGATGCGTTCAGCAAGCTGAAAGCTACGTTGAGCGACGAAAGCGTTTTCCCACAGAATCTGGCTTATTTCCTTTCTGTACGCCCTGTTGACTTTGCACCTGTGGTGGAATCATTGGCTAACGTTGGCCTGACGCAAGAAGACAAATACTGGCGCCGTGTGGTGATCGAGAAACCATTTGGTACCGACCTGCCTTCTGCCAAAGAATTGCAAGCTGCAATCACCAAGCACCTGAAAGAAAGCCAGATCTACCGTATCGACCATTACCTGGGCAAATCCGCGCTGCAAAACATCTTGCTGCAACGCTTTACCAATACCGTGCTCGAACCGATCTGGAACAACCAGTATGTAGACCACGTACAAATCACCAACACCGAAATGCTCGGTGTAGGCGACCGTACACAGTTCTATGACAGCACTGGTGCCTTGCGTGACATGTTGCAAAGCCACATTCTGCAGACCCTGGCATTAACAGCGATGGAACTGCCAAAAGACCTGTCACCAGAAGGTGTACGTGACGCGAAGATCGCATTGTTAGAACAGATCCGCCCTATCCCGGTGAATGAACTCGAAAAACACGCGTTCCGTGCGCAATACAGCGCTGGTGAAATCAATGGCGAACAAGTGCCTGGCTATCTGGATGAACTAGGTAACAAAGACAGCGTGGTTGAAACTTATGCTGCCTTGAAACTGTTTATCGACAATCCGCGCTGGAAAGGCGTGCCGTTCTACATCCGCACCGCTAAACGCCTGCACGAAGCCGACACACGCATTGCTGTGCGCTTTAAGAAAGCCCCACTGCAAATCAATGACCAGGATCAAAACTGGCTCATCATTGGTATACAGCCACGTGAATGCATCAAACTGGAAGTCCAGTCCAAGATCCCTGGCCTGGATATCCAAACGCGTACGATTCAGCTGGATGCCGCAAACCGTCAGGATAGCGACGACAGCGTAGATGCTTACGAGGCACTGTTGCTCAACCTGATGCAGGGTGATAACTCTAACTACCTGCATATTTCTGAAGCCGAAGCACAATGGCGCCTGGTTGACCCAGTCGTAAAAGCCTGGGCAGAAGACAAGCGTCCGGTACACCAATACCCTGCTGGCAGCCGTGACCCAGAAGCTTCCAAAGTGATCTTTGAAGCTGAAGATCAGTTCTGGCGCTACAGCATTGAATTAGGCGGCGACAAATAAATACTCGCGGCCAGTATGGCCGCTGGTATCAATAATCGCCAAAAATTCATAAAAAATTTGCAAATCTATCAACATTTGTTGTTATTATTTGCACTCACTAAAAGCGGAGTTTAAACTCCGCTTTTTTCTCTTTATTGCCAGCCTGTATACAACAAACTGGCGCGCAAAGACTGGATAAGGCAATGAGCATTAAGTCGGATAAATGGATACGCAGAATGGCTGAGCAACACGGCATGATTGAGCCGTTTTCGCCGACATTGATACGTGAAGAGAATGGCGGAAAAATCGTCTCCTACGGCACGTCATCGTATGGTTACGATATCCGCTGCGCTGATGAATTCCGTGTGTTCACCAATATCAACAGCACCATTGTCGACCCGAAACAGTTCGACCCGCAATCATTTGTCGAAGTCTCCGGCAAAGGCTATTGCGTGATTCCGCCCAACTCTTTCGCATTGGCGCGCACGGTTGAATATTTCCGTATTCCCCGCTCGGTGCTCACTATTTGCTTGGGTAAATCCACTTACGCGCGTTGCGGCATCATTGTCAATGTCACGCCATTTGAACCTGAGTGGGAAGGCTATGTCACACTGGAGTTCAGCAATACTACACCACTGCCAGCCAAGATTTATGCCGGTGAAGGCTGCGCCCAGGTGCTGTTCTTTGAATCAGATGAAGTCTGCGAAACCAGCTATAAAGACCGTGGTGGTAAATATCAGGGCCAGGTCGGTGTGACTTTGCCCAAAATATAAGATCACTATTACCAACAACTCAGTATTCACCACAGAGGCACAGAGTAAAAGCATGGCTTTCTCAGTGCCTTTGCATTTTGCGTAATTAAGTTTCAGTGACAAGTTAAGGATTCATTGAATGAAATTTAGATTTCCTGTCGTCATTATTGACGAAGACTTCCGCTCCGAAAACTCTTCCGGACTCGGTATCCGCGTATTGGCCAAAGCCATTGAAGAAGAAGGGACTGAAGTCCTGGGGGTGACCAGCTATGGCGACCTGACCTCGTTTGCACAGCAGCAAAGTCGCGCTTCTGCGTTTATTTTGTCTATCGATGATGAGGAAATCGTCGAAGAAAAACCGGAAGCCATCGAGCAATTGCGTAATTTTGTGCAGGAAATTCGTTACCGCAATGAGGAAATCCCGATTTTCCTGCATGGTGAGACGCGCACCAGCCGCCATATCCCTAACGATGTGTTGCGCGAACTGCACGGCTTTATTCACATGAATGAAGATACGCCAGAGTTTGTGGCGCGCCTGATCATCCGTGAAGCAAAAGCCTACCTGGATAGCCTGCCACCACCTTTCTTTAAAGCGCTGACGCATTACGCGGCGGATGGCTCATACTCGTGGCACTGCCCTGGTCACTCCGGTGGCGTGGCTTTCCTGAAGTCGCCTGTTGGTCAGATGTTCCACCAGTTCTTTGGCGAGAACATGCTGCGTGCCGACGTCTGTAACGCGGTAGATGAATTAGGACAGTTGCTGGATCACACTGGCCCGGTAGCCGCCTCCGAGCGTAACGCGGCGCGTATCTACAACTGCGATCACCTGTACTTTGTGACTAACGGCACCTCGACTTCTAACAAGATCGTCTGGAACTCTACCGTTGCGCCAGGTGACATCGTGGTGGTGGACCGTAACTGCCATAAATCGGTGTTGCATTCAATTATCATGACTGGTGCGATCCCCGTGTTCCTGATGCCGACCCGTAACCATTTCGGCATTATCGGCCCTATCCCGAAAAGCGAATTCGCCTGGGAGAACATCCAGAAAAAAATCGCGCGCAACCCGTTTGCCAGCGACAAGAATGCCAAACCACGCGTGCTGACCATTACGCAATCGACCTACGATGGCGTGTTGTACAACGTGGAAGAAATCAAGGAAATGCTGGATGGCAAGATCGACACCCTGCATTTTGACGAAGCCTGGCTGCCGCATGCGACCTTCCATGATTTTTACGGCGACTACCACGCCATAGGCGCCGACCGTCCGCGCTGTAAAGAATCCATGGTCTTCTCTACCCAATCAACCCACAAACTGCTGGCTGGCTTAAGCCAGGCCTCGCAGATCCTTGTGCAAGATGCACAGGATAACCATCTGGATAGAGACTTGTTTAACGAAGCCTACCTCATGCACACCTCCACCAGCCCGCAATACTCGATTATTGCCAGCTGCGACGTCGCTGCCGCCATGATGGAAGCGCCTGGCGGTACGGCGTTAGTGGAAGAGTCCTTAAAAGAAGCACTGGATTTCCGCCGCGCCATGCGTAAAGTGGACGAAGAATGGGGCACAGACTGGTGGTTCAAAGTCTGGGGGCCGACTGACTTGTCAGAAGATGGCCTGGAAGAACGTGATGCCTGGATGCTGAAAGCCAACGAGCGCTGGCATGGTTTCGGCAATCTGGCCGAAGGCTTTAACATGCTGGACCCGATCAAAGCCACTATCATCACCCCCGGCCTGGATGTGGACGGTGATTTCTCTGAAGAATTCGGCATTCCTGCCGCCATCGTCACCAAATACCTGGCTGAGCACGGCGTGATTGTAGAAAAAACCGGCCTCTATTCGTTCTTTATCATGTTCACCATCGGCATCACCAAAGGCCGCTGGAACACCATGGTAGCGGCCCTGCAGCAGTTTAAAGATGACTACGACAAGAACCAGCCATTATGGAAAGTATTGCCGGAATTCGTACAAAAACACCCGCGTTACGAGCGTATCGGCCTGAAAGATTTGTCTACACAAATCCATGAAGTCTACAAAGCCAACGACGTTGCCCGCCTGACCACTGAAATGTATTTGTCAGACATGGTGCCTGCTATGAAACCAACCGATGCTTTCGCAAAAATGGCGCACCGCAAGATCGAGCGTGTGGCGATTGATGACCTGGAAGAGCGCGTCACTGCGGTATTGTTAACGCCCTACCCACCTGGCATTCCATTGCTGATCCCAGGTGAACGCTTTAACAAGGTCATTGTGAATTACCTGAAGTTCGCACGTGAGTTTAATGAGAAATTCCCGGGGTTTGAGACAGATAACCATGGCTTGGTGAAGCAACTGGTGAATGGTAAAGCGGAGTATTTTGTTGATTGTGTTAAGCAGGATGATTAAACGTTTGCTGACTTGTTAGAGGGTTAGTTAGTTGGCGTTTTTTGACTTGAAGTACCGCTGCTTTTCGCCTCTAGGCGAGTTACTTTTCTTTGCTTGCACAAAGAAAACGTAACCAAAAGAAATGCACCCTAGCTTCCGCTTATTTCCTGTGTTGCTCGCCAAAATAAGCGGTCGCGAAACTCGCCCTAGCGGCTTGCACACTACGCAAGCCACCGCGGAACTCAGGCAGTCGCTCCCTTCCTCCTTATTTTGACTGCGCTACTCGGCGCGTCAGATAGGGGCCCGTTTAGACCCACCACGATGAAACGTTTTTTTTGATGTATAGCATTCAGGGCGCTAAGAGACCTCTTTAATTTCTAAAACAAGAAAGCCCCACAAAATAATTGGTTTGTGGGGCTTTCTTGTTTGTTTTATTGCTGTGTCTTATTTCACAGGTTGAGCGGGACGCAATGTGAGAAGCCTCACCTAAGTTACTGCGTAGTGGGTTTAAACGGGCCCCTATCTGACGCGCCGAGTAGCGCAGTCAGCGTGGGAGGTTTCGGCCAGCGGCTGTTCGAGTTCCGCAACAAGCCACGGTGTGTGTGGCTTGTCAGGGCGAGTTTCGTTGGACGCCCACGTTGACGAGCAACGCAGGAAACAAGCGGAGGCTAGGGTGCCTTTTCTTTTGGTGACTTATTCTTTGGGCAAGCAAAGAAAAGTCACTCGCCTAGAGGCGAAAGGCAATGGTGAAATAGAGCAACGAATTGGAATGATTAACCATCCAAAGAAATACCTATTAAAACCATCTACAAAGGCAACACTTGCTTTTTATTGCAACAAAGCTGAGCATGGACCTCGCCTAGATTCTGGCCTTCGCCAGAATGACGAACGGGTGTATCAGTGTGGCAAGGCAGATAGCTGTCCCATAAACCAGCCGTTACACAGGTTCAGAGCATGCTCTGAGAACCCCCTGCTCCATCCCGCGCCTGAATGACGACCATTTAAAAACGTAGAAGATTTCACATAAGCAAGCAGTACAGCATACTCTGACTCTGAAAACACCCTGCTAAAAGCTCCACTGGAATGACAGACTGGTGCAAGAATTATCCACTCTCGCAAACAAGCCAGCCGCCTCCTTAGCGCAACATATCCCCTGCAACCCGCCTTCTGACATCTAGCCACGCACCCGGCTAGAGAACTATCTAGAACAACTGATCAATAAGCACCAATCAATCTTTTACACTGCGTCGCTGATACACCATATCGCTATACTGCAACCCCTTTTCAGATAGGTTCGCCTGTTCCGATTCCAACGCCCACTCGCTCATTTTCAGTTGCGGGAAAAAAGCATCTCCCTCCACCTGGGTATGCACGCGTGTCAGGTATAACCGTGTCACATGCGGCAACGCTTGCACATACAATTCCGCGCCACCAATAAGGAACGGCTCCTCATCGCCCGCACATGCGGCCAGCGCTTCAGGGATGGAATGCACCACCTTTGCACCTTCGACCTTGTAACCCAGGTCACGCGTGACGATCACCGTTGTCCGGCCTGGCAATAGGCGCCCCAGTGACTCGTAGGTTTTACGGCCCATTACAATATGGTGCCCCATAGTGAGTTGCTTGAAACGTTTTAAATCTTCCGGCAGGTGCCAGGGTAGTTGGTTGTTGCGCCCTATCACGCGGTCATCTGCGTGCGCGACGATCAGGGAAAGTGCTTGCATCATGATTCTTCTTAAAAAGCGGACAGTCGCTTCAGGTCATTGATAATGACCTCGCTGTGACCATCAGGGTTCACATTGCTGTAAATCTCTGCAATGGTGCCTTGCGGGTCAATGACAAACGTTGTGCGCTTGGCCACCTGGAATACCACCAGGTTGAATAAGGCGCCATAGGCATCCGCGACCTGGCCATTGGTATCTGCAAGCAGCGGGAAAGGCAAGCGATGTTTGTGCGCAAACCCTGCGTGACTGGCAACGGTATCGACGCTGACGCCAATGACTTCGGCCCCCAGGGCGTGGATCTGCTGGATATCGTCGCGGAAATGGCAGGCTTCTTTGGTGCAGCCAGGGGTATCATCTTTAGGATAGAAATAGAGGACTACCCATTTGCCTTGCCAATCGGTCAGGCGACGTTTTTCGCCCTGCGCATCCTGCAGGGTAAAATCAGGGGCTTTCATACCGACGCTGACCCGCGCAGAGGGTTGTTGATATTGGCGATAGCCCCACACAGCTAACCACAATAGCAATCCATACATGATCAGTTTGACGAACATTGGTACTTTTCCTTTCTAAACAGGGCTACACGACAGATGGGCCGTTGACGCATCAAGCTGCTTATTGTACCTTAATCCGCCATCTGTCATTTTAAGGTCATACGCAAACGTCTTAAGTGTTGCAGCCGCCCCCATGAATAATGAAGCCATTGCCAAACTGCTGAAGCAGATTGCCGCTGACCCGCAACGGTGGGAGGCATACCAGAAACTGGCAGGCCTGATGCTGCAAAACGATGAGTTTCATGCGGCCGAGCAGTATCTGCTGCAAGCCATCAGCTTGCAGCCTAAAGCGCTGCAATTACGTTTGCAGCTGGCTAATCTGCAAATGCGCACCCAGCAGTTTGCCGCGGCACATGACTCGTACAAACAGGCGATCAAGCTGGATGCCCGGCAAGCGCAAAGTTATTACCTGGATGCGCGGGCACTGAAAAACATGGGGCGCGCGTCAGAGGCGATTTTACGCTTGCGCACGGTGACCAAGCTGGATCCTCAGCATATCCAGGCGTTTACTGAGTGCGTGGATCTGATGCTGCAAGCGCAGCAGTTTGAGCAGGCCGTCGCGGTGCTTAAACAGGCAGCCACCGCACATCCTGAACATGCACACTTTCACTATCGGCTGGGGGTGTTACACCAACAATTGCAGGCGCCTGCTGAGGCACTGGCCTGCATGGATGCCGCCATCCACATTCAGCCGGATTTTGCTGAAGCGCATCATCAGCGTGCGTTGATCTTGCAGTTGCAAGGGCAGCCGGCAGAAGCGTTGCGTGCGTTTCATCACGCAATTGCCTATCAACCCAATTTACCGCTGCCCTACAATAACCGTGGCGTCGTGTTATGCCAGTTGGGCAAATACCCTGAAGCCATCGCCGATTTCAGGCAGGCATTACAGTTAAACCCTGGTTATGCTTCTGCTTATTGCAATCTTGGGCTGGCCTTATATGAAAACGGCGATACCGATGAGGCTTATCAGTACCTGGAAACGGCATTGAAATATGCGCCTGCCCATGTGCAGGCGCGCTATGTACTAAGCATGTTAAAACTGGCGCGTGGTGAATACGAAGATGGCTGGCCCATGTATGAATCACGCTGGCAGGCATTGCCAGGCGCGCTTCTGCCTGATCGGCAGCTATTGTGGCCAGGTGATATTTCACTGGTTGGCAAAACGATTTTAATTCTGGCTGAACAAACGCTCAGTGATACCGTGCAGTTTTGCCGCTATATTGACCTGGTCAAGCGTTTCAAGCCCAACCAGATGATAGTGGCCGTGCCTGATGCCTTGTATAACCTGTTTAATGAGTTATGGGGTCATGATGTGACGATACAGGTCATCCGGCAGGATGGCCGCGCGTTGCCGCATTTTGATACTTATTGCCCGATGCTGAGCTTGCCGATGGCATTCAATACAGTGACCTCAACAATTCCGGCTGCCCTGCCCTATCTGCAGGTTGCGGAGCGTCATCAGCAACCCTGGCAACAATTGCTAGGCCCGGCCAGGCGCTTGCGTATCGGGGTGAACTGGTGTGGAGATGCCAATAATAAATATGACCGCCAGCGCAGCATCCCGCTGCACTTGATGGCGCCTTTATTAAAAATGGAAGTCGAATGGCACAGCCTGCAGAAAGAGTTCCGGCGTGAGGACCATATCATGCTCAAGCGTTTTCCCATGCTGGAATGCCATCATCCCTTGCTATCGGATTTTAGTGATACCGCCGGGCTGATCATGCAGATGGATTTTATTATCTCGGTAGATACGGCAGTGGCGCATCTGGCGGCGGCACTGGGTAAACAGGTATGGCTATTATTGCCGGCACAAGCGCATTTCCGCTGGCTGCAACAGCCTGAAAGCTGCGCATGGTACCCTGGCATGCGGCTATTCCGGCAAGCGCCTGGCACCTCTTGGGAGACCCTGATTGATCAAGTGCACCAGGCGATTACCGATGTACTCAGCCAGAGCTACCGCACAGAGTAAAACTTATTCGGCGTGAGGCACGCCAACGATGTGCATGACGCGAGGCACATCCACATGCAGCAACTGCGCAATGTCTTTATAGTCGTCCGGCAAAGCGGCATTTTCCCAACCCTCGGCAGAATGCCTGGCCAAGTTCACTGCAAACTGCACATTGCGTACGCGCGGCAGATGCGCACGCTGCTCATCCATCAGGTCAGTCAATAGCGAAGGCAAATTAAACGCACGCACCAGTTCAGCCTGCAAATCCAGTATCCTGAAACCCAGCACTTCCTGCTGCACGATGCGGCTACGCAAGGTGGCATCTGCCAGCTGGCGCTGATGGATCTCAATCATGGGCACGGGGTTAAAACACCACATCAGCATTTCGGCAAAATCATGCAAAGAAGCCGCTACGCGTAACTCTTCAGCATGTAGATCCATCAGGTGCGACGCAAACTCAGCCGCGAAATAACCAGCACGGTGAGCACGCACGACCAGTTTAATTAAATCAACCAGCGCAGCCACATGTTGGCTCAACATCTCTTCTACATGCGGTACGGTCGGGATCTGTTCAAAAAAAGTACTGGTGCCCATCATGATAATCGCCTGCTCAACCTGCACCAGGTCTTGCAGTTGGTGACTGCTGCGGTGGTTATTGGCAAAAGTAAGCACTTTAAACGTCATCAAAGGGTCATTGATCACCACGCGCGTAATATCGCGCGCACCGGTTTCATCCTCGCGTTCACGCAACTGTGCCAGCTCCCTGGCGGTTTGCCGCAAGACAGGAATATCTGCATTTTCAAGGAACCTTACCCAGTCAGAAATACTCCGATTGGCCCTTGCCTCGCTAAGTGTCACCATCTAAACGCCCCTGCTTGAGTTTTATCCGCCCGAGTATAGAACAATGCCGTGATGCAGCATGTGAAGATGAACCACTGAATTCACTGCCTGTTTCAATCATCAATTCATTGCCTCAAGGCCATAAAAGGCTTGTTTCTTTAGGCATTAGACCCAATCTGCTATGTTAGAATGCAATTTTTGTGACTAATTTCAGGGTCAGGCAAATATGCCGCGTCCCGTGTGAACAAATTTATGGCGATTATTCTGCATACCCCCGAAGATATTGAAAAAATGCGTGTGGCCGGGCGCCTGGCATCAGAGGTACTGGATTACATCACGCCTTTTGTCATCGCGGGGGTCACCACCAACAAACTTGATCAGCTCTGCCATGACTACATCGTCAATGTGCAGCAGGCGATCCCGGCGCCTTTAAATTACGCGCCGGATGGTCACACGCCTTATCCAAAATCCATTTGCACCTCGATCAACCAGCAGATCTGCCACGGTGTACCTAGTGAAAAAGAGCTGAAAAATGGTGATATCGTCAACCTGGACATCACTGTGATCAAAGATGGTTATCATGGCGACACTTCGCGCATGTTTATGGTGGGCACGCCTTCGCCGCAAGCCAAACGTTTATGCGATATCACCTACCAGGCCATGTGGCGCGGTATCGAGAAAGTAAAACCAGGCAACAGCCTGGGCGATGTCGGCTACGCGATTCAATCCTTCGCCGAGAAAAATGGCTACAGTGTGGTGCGTGAGTTTTGTGGCCATGGCATAGGCAAAAAATTCCATTGCGAACCGCAGGTGCTGCACTATGGCAAACCTGGCACTGGCGTCACCCTCAAACCCGGTATGATTTTCACCATTGAGCCTATGATCAATGCGGGTCGCCGCGATATCAAGTTCATGTCTGATGGCTGGACGGTGGTGACCAAAGACCGCAGTCTTTCTGCCCAATGGGAGCATACCATCGTCGTCACCGAGGATGGCTTTGAAATCATGACAGTGTCTGACGGCACTCCGCCACGCCCAACCCTGTAACCACCACGCCAGCCTATGCCAGTGATAGCTAAAGAACAACTCAAGCAATGGCGTGAGTCGTTCCAACTGTCACAGCAGCAACTCTCCGCTGCCTACCTGGCAAAGCCGAATGCCAAAGTCCTGCTGCAGCAAAACACCCGCCAGCTGGATCAGTTATTACGCGATATCTGGTCAACTTTCCAGTTACCAGCCACAGTCAGCCTGATTGCGGTTGGTGGTTATGGCCGCGGCGATATGTTCCCGCATTCAGATATAGACCTGCTCATATTACTGCCGGAAGACTGCCCCGCCGCGTTGCAAACAGAGATCGAGTCATTGATTGGGGCATTGTGGGATATCGGCCTGAATATCGGCCATAGCGTGCGGTCGCTGACCGAGTGCCTGGCAGAAGCACAACTCGATGTGACCATCATGACCAACTTGCTCGAAGCGCGTTGGCTGACCGGTCATAAAGCCACCTTCAGAACACTGATGCAATCGCTGCATGCGCAATTGGACAAACCACGTTTTTTTGCCGAAAAGCTACGCGAACAGCAAATCCGCCACGCAAAATTCCACGATACTGCCTACAACCTGGAACCAAACATCAAGGAAAGCCCGGGCGGTCTGCGCGATTTGCATATGATTCTGTGGATCGCGCAAAGCCAGGCACTAGGCAACGACTGGCAGGATCTGGTGCATGCCGGCCTGCTAACCCATAGCCAGGCGCGGCAACTTAAAAACCATGAGCGTTTGCTGCAAAATTTGCGCATTCGCCTGCACTTGCTGGCCAAACGGCGCGAAGACCGGCTGGTGTTTGACTTCCAGAACACGCTGGCGGAACAAATGGGTTACCAGACCACCTTGCAGAAACGCGCCAGCGAGCAGTTGATGCAAGGGTTTTACCGCAGTGCTAAAGCCATCATTATCGAAAATGAAGTGCTGCTGAAACTGATGCACGCCCGCGTCAACCCGCAAACAGAGCCCGCCACCGTAATTGATGAAGATTTCGTGTTATCGCAAGGCCTGCTCAGTGCACAAACACCTGACCTGTTCCAGCGCAAGCCAGAGGCCATCTTGCGCTGTTTTCAGTTACTGCAGCAGCACCCGGCGATTGCAGGGTTTAGCGCACCGCTGGTCAGAGCTTTGCAGGCAGCACAACCATTAATCAATAATACATTCCGTCAGCAGGCGACGAATAAGGCTTTGTTTCTGCAAATCCTGCAATCACGTGAAGGCGTGCACCGCAGTTTGCGCCGCATGAACCGTTACGGCATCCTGGGGCGCTATATTCCCGTGTTTGGCCGCGTGATCGCACAAATGCAGCATGACTTGTTCCATGTGTATACCGTTGATGAACATACCATGAATGTGCTGCGTAACCTGCGCCGGTTTGCAAAACCTGAACTGCGCCATGAGTTCCCCTTATGCAGCCAGCTATTCACTGAGTTCAGCCAGCCGCATTTACTCTACCTGGCAGGGATTTTTCACGATATTGCCAAAGGCCGTGGCGGTGACCACTCCGTGCTTGGCACCATTGATGCCAAACGTTTTTGCCAGAAGCATGGCTTGCCTAAAGCCGATGCCGATCTAGTCGCCTGGCTGGTAGAAGCGCACCTGAAACTTTCCAGCACGGCACAGAAAAGTGATTTGTCCGACCCGGATGTGATTGAAAACTTTGCAAAACTGGTCGGTTCAGAATATCGCCTGACGGCTTTGTATCTGCTCACGGTTGCCGATATCCGCGGCACCAGCCCCAATGTATGGAACGCCTGGAAAGCCAAGTTGCTGGAAAGCCTGTTTCTGCAAACGCGGCGCGTACTGCAGCAATCATTGAATACAGAAGCACAATTAAGCCTGCGCAAACAGGAAGTCCTGCAAAAACTGAGCAGTTTCAACCTGAAAGAAGACTCGGTGCAGCCGTTGTGGCAGGCATTTGGTGAAAACTATTTCAATCGCTTTGACAGCGATGAAATCGCCTGGCAAAGCCGCTTGCTGATTCCGCACAAATTGACTGAAACCGCCATCGTACGCGCGCGGCTTAGCCCCAAAGGCGATGGAATCCAGGTCATGATTTACAGCCGTGACCAGAAAGAGATTTTTGCGCGTATCTGTCATTTCTTTGACAGCATGCAATACAACATCGTACAGGCCAGAATTTATACCACCGCCCATGGCTATGCGCTGGATAACTTTATTGTGCTGGAGCCGGATACGCACCAGATCAGTTACAACGGCTTACTCAAGCATATTGAGCAAGGTCTGACAGAGCAATTATCCGGCACCGCAGCGCTGCCTACTCCGATCCGTGGCCGCGTCAGCAGACAGGTGAAACATATGCCCTTGCCCACGCAGATATTTATTCACCCTGCCAGCCCGCACCAGGATCAGCAACAACAATTACAACAACTGGATGTGGTTGCCAACGACAGGCCAGGCTTGCTGGCATGCATGGCCATCGCATTACTTCAACATGATGTCGCTTTGCACAACGCCAAAATCAATACCTTGGGCAACCGGGTAGAAGACAGTTTCCTGATCTCCAGCAGCAAGGGGGAGCCCTTAAACGAAGCACAAATCACAGCCCTTAAATCAGCCTTCAGCGAGCTCTAAGCTGCAAAAACAAAACACGGCAAGCGCGAGATACGATTAAAAAAAGCATTCCCGCACCAGCGATGATACCAAGTTGAAGCGCAGATGATTTAAACATCCTGATGGCTTAAAATGTAATGCTTACCATGTTTACTTATCCGCAACTCAGCCCATCAGAACAAGCCGGTTTGCCCAGACTGGCTGCGCAGCCTGTCGCTATCCCAAATAAGTTTGCGGATAGTACACACCGGCTTTTTTACTGCCAAACAGCAGACGGCGAAATGGTGCTGAAAATTTGTAATGAGTCGACCATAGAAAAGTCTCCGTTCTGGTCGGGCGCAAACCATTTGTTTGCAGCGGACTTTCCAGATAGCCTGGCTAGTATCCATTTGACGCATGCTTTTCTGCAGAAAAATGGTGCACTTAGCGTGCCTGATTTTGTCGCGGCAAGCGCTCACCGCTTTATACTCACCCGCTTTCTGGCCGGCAAGGATGTAGAATCTGAGGATATCAGCGACCAGCGGGTGATACAGCTAGCCCAACATATCGCGAAACTGCATCAATCGACTTACACCCGCTGGGGCAAGCTGCATGACCCGCAATTGACTGCAACAGCATGGGCCAGCCGTTTGCAAGAAACCCTTGCTCTCCTGGCCAGACAGCACGATACGGTGATTGACGAAGCATTACTGGCTGAGGTGTTAGCGCACGCGAAGAGTATCGAGGAAGCTGAATTTGTACCCATGATGCTGGATCTGCGTTGGGATCAGTTCCGTTATGCAGGTGCCAATGACCTGGCACTGATAGATCTGGATGCGTTTGTGATTGCGCCGCGTGCGCTGGACCTGGTGTTGCTGGAATATGTATTAACGCCTGCGCAACTGGTTGTATTTAAACAGCGCTACACGCAAACCCATGAATGGCCTGACCATACGGCACATACCCCTTGCTACCAGCTACTGCTGTTTTTGATGAATATACTGGGTGAGCGTGATCTGGCAACATGGATGCAGCGCATTTAAACTTGCCATGCCCTGCGCCAGGATGTGACACTTACGTGGCTTGTTGCCGGTAAAGCTTCACCCAACTGATAAAGCCGGCCACTGCCAGAATCGTATTCAACACAAATAAAGCGGCAGTTGCGTAATAGCCGGTCTGCACATACAAAATCGTCGCAGCGCCATCAATCACCGCCCAATATAGCCAGTTCTCCAACACTTTCCTGGCGATCAACCAGGTGTTCATCACAGAAAAAACCGTGGTATAGGCATCTAGCATGGGGCTTTGCGATTGCCCGGTTTGTTGCAGATAGGCAGCCACCACAGCACTGACAGCAATACCCACTGCAATAAAGCCAATATGCCATTTCCAAGGCCAGCGGCTGATCACCAGTGCATCTGTCTGCTTGCCATGTTTATGCCATAGCCAAAAGCCATACATCGCCATGCCCATGTAATAAAAATTCAGCAGCGCCTGCATGGGGAGTTGACCTTCCCAAAACAGTGCGGTGTAAACCAGCGTACTGAAAAAGGCAAACGGCCAGCACCATTGCGACTCTTTTGATGCCAGCAGAATATAGGCAACGCCCATCAAGGCAGCGGCGATTTCCCAAGTGGACATTTGCTGGAATGCAGTCAGGACAGGCTGAAGATAATCTTGGTTCATGGTCAGGCAACACCAAAGAAATTAATGATTATGTTGTTATACATCGACCACATCTGCTCTGTCTGTGCCAATAAATTTCATCACAAACACACTATGCGGTAGCGCTGTAAACACCGCTTCCATTTCTTCATCCAGGCAATCCATGACTGCGCGATAGTCGCCAAATACCTGGGTTGCCAGGCTATTGCGCTTCACCACCAGATTCGGATTGGCTTCGAGCTTGTTAATGAACGCCAGAATGGGTTCTACGTAACCTTCGGTTAAGGGGTACAAACTAATGTCGACTGAAATACGCATATAAACTCCAAACTTTAGAAATCACAAAGGGCAATGAACGCCCTCTTTTTAATAATCGTAAGTAACAGTGATACCACCAATGCGGGGCTCGGCATACTGAACGTACTTTTCATCTACAGCAAAGTTATTGGCCGGGTTGTTAGCAAAGAAAAATCCGCGTGTGGCATAGTCTTTATCGAACAGGTTTCTCGCCCATACGCTGACTTTCCAATGTTTATCATACCTGTAGTCAGCACTGGCGTTTACCACAGCATAGCCGTTTGATTTGGCTTTATGGCTGTCTGAAAAGTAGAAGCTATCTTTACCCTCTACATTGGCGCGCACGGTCCAGGCATCATTCGCATAGAACTCAGAGCCTAAGTTAAAAGTATATCTGGGTGCATGGGCAACTTGACGCCCTTGCGCACTATAGGCCGTAGGGTCTGGATTTTGATAGCTGTCAAATTTTGCATCCAGTAACCCCAGTGAACCTATGATGCGGAATTGATCCGTCAAGAACCAATCCAGGCTTGCTTCTACACCTTGATGCGTGGCTCGAGCGGCGTTGTCATAGAACTCAATGAAATTCCCAGTGCCGGCTATCTGAGCAGAACTATGTGTTTGCGCATCCAGGCGTTTTGCATAAAAAGCTGCCAGAATGGTGACCAAGGTGCCATCCAGCCAGCTCGATTTCAGCCCTGTTTCAAAGTTCCACATGTACTCGGTATTAAACTGTCGCTGGTTTTGCGGCAAATTGGCCTTGTTGTTGATGCCACCAGGTTTATAACCGCGTGTTAACGAGGTATACAGTAATTGATCTGCATTCGCCTGGTAATTCAAGCCTAATTTGGCACCAAAAAGTACTTCGTCCAAACGCTTTTGCATACTGCTAGGGACTGAGCTCACAAATCCACTATCAGAATAGTCGGCCTTGAAATCCTCAACACGCAAACCTGAAACCAGGGTCAATTTGTTGGTTAAGTGGCTATCCAGTTGCCCAAACAAGGCTGTATTTTCTGTTTTGTACTTGCCTCTTAACTGTGTCAGTTCGTCAGGCCCGAAACTTCTGTAATCGACGCTTGACTTAAAGTGCTCATCTTGCACAAACCGATACACACCCACCGTCCAATCAGTGGAGCCATTGAAAATGCGGCCAGCTTTATCGGATAAGGCGCGTAGCTCAAACGAGTAATTATCTCGGTCACGATTGTGTTTCTCGAAGTCATTCTCTGTCCTCCAGTCACCATCAAAGCTGTAGGTGGATGAGGAATTTAAATAAGTGGCTTCAGACTGGATAATGACTGCATCCGAGGCCTGCCAATTGGCTTTCACCGCAAAAGCATTGGTGTTTTGCGTGTCTGCACCAGGCTGGTTGGACCTGCTGCGTCTGGAGTTGTCCAGGGTGAATGCGTCATAACCGTTATTCACATTCACATGCATCAAGGTGAAATCCAGGGTTAAATCCTCAGTGGCGAATAACTTGAATTTACTGCGGAAGGTTAGCTCATCCTGCTTTTGCGTGTCGTCACGACCCAGGGTGTCGTTTTGCATGTAGCCATCAGATTTGTGCGTATAGATAGAGGCGCGACCGAGTAACTGATCCTCAACGATAGTGCCGCCTACCGCTACCCCAAAGTTACGTGTGTTATATTCACCCACGCCTGCTTGCGCACGCATTTTAAACGCTTTGGTTGGCTCGGCACTGCGCATGGTAATGGCGCCTGCAATCGCATTAGGACCGAATTTAGTGCCTTGTGGCCCTTGTAACACTTCTATCGCATCAATATCAAACAGCGTCGCAGCGCCACCCAGGCGGCTAAAATCTATGCCATCAATGATCAAACCGACGGACGGATTCACCGGATTATCATATTGACTGAGTATGCCCATGCCGCGAATCTGGAAAAAACGCCCACGGGACGCCCCAGCTGACACATTGACATTCGGTGCCAGGTTCAACACTTCTTCCAGATGCTGCGCGCTGCGCGCTTCTATGGTTTCCTTGTCTATCTCAGTCAGGCTGACAGCGGTTTTCTGCGCGGTACTTGGGCGAAAATCTGCGCTTACCACCACATCTGGGAGCTTTACCGGCTCGTCATCTTCTGCGCCAAACGCGTGCGTGGTGAGTAAAAGCCCAATCAAGGACAGCGGTTTTGTGATCGGTTTCATGAAAATCCTTTCTATTAAGACACATAAAAAGGACAGGGGGAGAGTGACAATGACGTGAGTAGATTTGTTGAGAGACAACAAACCAAAAACTTTTGCGTTGTAGATGCTCTGCCTGTCCCTACGCCAGCATTATCTGGGTCAGGTTCATTGGGTTCCTCACTTGCGCGAGATCTCAGGCGTTAGCCACCCCAAGGCGTTTGATTTTTCAATCAGGGTGAGATTGTAGTTTGATATCAGTCACTTGGCTAGAAAATGATGCTGATTTGCGTCTAAATCCATTGCCATTTTGCAAAGTTTAATGATTTCAGCAAGTCTCAAGCGACATCGAAGGCTATAAAACAAAAAACCCTGCGATGCAGGGTTTTTTTATTGAATACTTGCTACAACAATCAATTAGAAATGTTTGTAGTGTTTTTTCAATTGCTTAACGACTTCCCACTGGGATTTCAGGCCTTTTGGAAACTCAACATAGTCACCAGCCTTGATCGTTACTGTGTCGCCACCTTGTGGAGTCACTTTGAATTCGCCTTCTAATACATAGGCTTTTTCAGTCATTGTGAAATCCAAAGGGAATTTTGAAGGTGCGCAATCCCATGTGTTCCAGCTTTTTACGCCCAGGTCATTCAATTTTTCTTCAGATGGATTGTGGTCGATGATGATTTGAGTCATGACGATTCCTTAAATATATAAAGTGATGATAAAAACTTTAAATAGAAATGCCGCAATCATGCGGCATCTTGGTAACTGGCGGAAGAGGTGAGATTCGAACTCACGGAGGGCGTGAACCCTCGACAGTTTTCAAGACTGTAGCATTAAACCGCTCTGCCACTCTTCCGGAAGGCAGGATTATAGCAAACTATCAGTCATCTGGAAGCGTTATTCCAGGAAAAAGTACATCATTAAAGCCAAATTTTGTCATATCGCGGATACGCATGGGGTAAAGAATGCCAAATAAGTGGTCACATTCATGCTGTACTACCCGTGCATGAAAGCCGCTGGCAGTGCGATCAATGACATTGCCTTGCGGGTCAAACCCGCGATAGTGCAGGGTCTGGAAGCGTGGCACCACACCGCGCATGCCGGGCACAGACAGGCACCCTTCCCAACCATCCTCTTCTTCGTTACCTACCGGCGTCAGTTCAGGATTGATCAGTATGGTAAAAGGCACTTCTTCGGCATCCGGGTAACGCGGGTTTTTGCCAACGCCAAACATCACCACCTGCAAACTCACGCCGATTTGTGGCGCGGCGATGCCGGCACCATTCATTTCGGTCATGGTGTCGTGCATATCCTGGATCAGGGCATGCAGTTCAGGCGTATCAAACTGGGTGACTTTTTCTGCGACTTGATACAGTACCGGGTCGCCCATTCTCAGCACGGGTTTAATGGCCACAATCAGGCTCCATCAAAAATTATAAAGTGGTTAAACCGTTGCACATTGATGGTCAGATAAACATTGCGCAATGATGCAGCGCACTTTATCCATGGTTTGCTGCAACAATGGCATGACTTGCTCAAAATGGATGGCCTGCGCGCTATCGCCACGGCCTGCCGCAAAATTGGCTACCGGGCAAATGGCGGCATAAGCGACGCCCAGCTCTCGCGCCAGCACGGCTTCAGGCATGCCGGTCATACCGACGATGGTGGCGCCATCGCGCTCATAACGGTCGATTTCTGCGGCTGTTTCCAGCCTCGGCCCCTGCACGCAGGCATAGATGCCGCCCTCCACCAGATGGCAACCGGCATCGGCAGAGGCTTTCTGGCAACGCTCACGCATGGCTTGCGAATAAGGCTGAGTGAAATCAATGTGCCTCACTGGCAGCTCCACACCGTCGTGATAGGTGTTATCGCGACCATAGGTGTAATCGAGGATCTGGTGCGGCAAGACGATATCGCCCGGGATCAGGCGATTGCTGATGCCGCCCACCGTGGCCACTGCCAATAAATCGGTGACACCCACCGAATGCAATGCCCAGATATTGGCGCGGTAATTGACCGCATGCGGGGGAATGGTGTGGCCGCCGCCGTGACGCGCGAGAAATACGACTTCTTTGCCATTGATCTCACCGAATACCAAAGGTTGCGAAGGCTTGCCGTACGGTGTGCGCACAATCAGGCGTTTTGAAATATTCAGATTGGTGAGCTCTGTCAGCCCGGTGCCCCCAATAATGCCTAACATCCTATCTTCTCCAACATTCAGTTCTCTTTACCGCAGGTTAATGTGCAAGGCATAAGCGTATCACGGATTTATGGCATACTTAAGCCATGCAAGCCTTTTCCAAGCCCGTGACAACACCGGCCAGCGTGACCCTGGCACACACCCATTATGAGAACTTTCCGGTTGCTTCACTGCTGCTCCCCGCCCATTTGCGTTATGCCGTGAGCGTGATCTACCAGTTTGCACGTGAAGCGGACGATATTGCCGACGAAGGCGATGCCAGCGAAACCGAGCGTCTGCAGGCACTGCAAGCTTACGAGGATGAGTTATTACTGATTCAGGCCTATATCAAGGCTGAACGCCCGCTGTTTAAAACCCTGCAACAAGTGGTCAACAGCCACAAGCTGGAAGTGCAATCGTTACTGGATCTCATCAGTGCTTTCAAGCAGGATGTCGTCAAAACGCGCTATGCCGATTTTGCCGAGCTGTTGGATTATTGCCGCCGCTCAGCCAACCCGGTCGGCAGACTGATGTTGCAGCTGTATGCTGCGGATACTGCGCTGCACAGGGAATGGTCGGACCAGATTTGCACAGCTTTACAGCTGATCAATTTTTATCAGGACATTGCCATCGACCTGCAAAAACACGGCCAGACCGGGCGTATTTATTTATGCCAGGACGAAATGCAGGCCGCTGGCATCACTGAGCAGGATTTACGAAATCAGCGCCTGGATAGCGCCTGGCAGGCATTCTTTTTGTACAATGTAGCCCGCGCGGAGCAATTACTGCTCGCGGGCAAGCCACTGGGCCGCCAATTGCGTGGCCGTATCGGATTCGAGCTGCGCATGATCGTTGCCGGTGGCGAACGAATCATTTACAAATTAAAGCGTTGCCGCGGTGATATTTATCATCACCGGCCCACACTGAATGCTTTTGATTGGCCGATTATTTTGCTGAAAGCCCTGTTTAAACAATGACCCCGCAACAATATTGTCAGCAGAAAACCAAACAAAGCGGTTCCAGCTTTACCCTGAGTTTTTTGTTTTTACCCAAGCATAAGCGTGAAGCCATGACGGCACTGTATGCCTTTTGCCGCGAAGTGGATGATGTGGTCGATGAATGCACCGATTACCAGATCGCACAAACCAAATTGCAGTGGTGGAAACAGGAAATACATCGCTTGTTCCATGCAGTGCCGCAACACCCGGTGACCAAAGCGCTAAAACCTGTGGTGGAAACATTTGATCTGCAAGAAGCGCATTTCGTTGAGATCATCGACGGCATGCAAATGGATACCCAATACAACCGCTACGCCGATTTTGAACAATTGGCATTGTATTGCTACCGCGTTGCCAGCGTTGTTGGCCTGCTCTCGGCGCAGATTTTTGGCTATAGCGACAAATCCACTTTGGCTTATGCCCATGATCTGGGCATGGCTTTCCAGCTCACGAACATCATCCGCGATATTGGCGAAGATGCCAGACGCGGCAGGATATACATCCCGATCGATGAACTGGAAAAAGCAGGCGTGACTGAACAGCAACTGCTGCAAAGCCAGGCATCGGTGCAGACGCAAGCCTTGCTGATTAAACAGATTGAACGTGCGGAAATGTTTTATGACAAGGCCATGAGCCAATTGCCCGCAGTAGATACCAGCACACAATTGCCCGGCCTGATGATGGCGGCCATTTATCGCGCCTTACTGCAGGAAATCCGGCAAGACCCGAATCTGGTGCTCAGCCACAAAGTCATACTGCCGCCTTTCAGGAAACTGAAACTAGCCCTGGGCGTATGGTTAAAGCGCCGCTAGCTCACTGGCATGCATAAGCACACACCGCGCAATGTCGCCATTGTTGGCGCTGGGCTGGCCGGGCTATCGGCCGCGCACACATTGTTGCGCCAGGGGCAACAGGTAACGCTATTTGAAGCGGCACCACAGGCCGGTGGCCGTGCGCGTGGCGTGCCACATGCAGAAACCATGTTGGATAATGGCCAGCATATCTGTCTCGGGGCTTATCGCGCCACGCTCACTTTATTACGTGAAGCCGGCATGGACCCTGCACAGGTCTTTACGCGTTTGCCGCTGGCGTTGCATATGCATCACGGCACAGATCGTATGTCACTCGTCACCCCCACCTGCTTACCTGCACCGCTACATTTATTGTGGGCATTGCTCACGGCGCGTGGGCTGACTTTAAACAGCAAGTGGCGGACCATACGCTGGATGTTACGGTTGAAACAATCCGTATACACATTAACGCAAGACACCACCGTGGCAAGCCTGTTAACACAAGGCCAGCAAACAGAAATGGCAACCAGGATGTTATGGGAGCCGTTGTGCCTTGCCGCATTAAACACCCCGATTGAAAGCGCCAGCGCCCAGGTTTTTTTGAATGTGCTGCGCGACAGCTTTCAACAGCAACGGTCTGACAGTGATTTTTTGATTTTAAAATCCGATTTATCCAGCAGCCTGATCACCCCTCTGCTCGAAAAGATCATTGCACTCGGTGGCAAAGTATTGATGCGTACGCCAGTGCTCGCCGCAAGGCATGAAAGCGCGCAGTGCGTGCTGGAAATCGCTCATGGTTTGCATCACTTCGACGATATCATCCTGGCAGTGGGTCCACATCAGCTTAAAACGATCGCTAGCGATATTGATATACCGGCGTTTGATTACCAGCCAATCACAACGGTGTATCTGCAATACCCGCCAACAACTACGCTGCCATTGCCCATGATGGGCTTGTGCCATGGATTAGCACAATGGATATTTGACCGTGGTATATGCTGTGATCAGCCAGGATTACTGGCGGTAGTGATCAGTGCGCATGGGTTATTGCCCAGCGATAAAGACAGCCTGGTGCAGCAATGCATTGCGGAATTAAATCAGGCACTCGCGGGTTATAGTATGCAACTCGCACACCCGCTCTGGACACAAATCATCACCGAGAAACGTGCCACATTTAGTTGTACGCCTGATCTAGCGCGCCCACATACCATCACGGCACAACCACATATCCATTTGGCAGGCGACTATGTTGCAGGCCGTTACCCTGCCACCATTGAAGGTGCCGTCATGAGCGGGATAGCAGCTGCCGAAGCGGTGCTTGCTAACGCCTGACTTTTATATCACCCCAAGCGCTCAGGATTCCTTACAGGCAACCACCACATGGTTCCTCGCAGGCATATAGATCCCATCCCCGCTGTCCGGGTAGGTTTCCCTGAAAGTCATATGCTTATCAACATCATATCCATGTGAACACAACTCACTGGCTTTGACTTTGCATTGTTCCACCGTGGTATTGAATTCACTACAGGTTAGCTTGTAACCAGCCTTGCCATTACTGGTTGTTTGCGGTGTTGGCTGCATACTTGCGCAAGCGCTTAACAGCAGGGGGATTAATATGAGTGTTTTTTTCATTTTTGTGCTCCTGTTCCGTTTTTTTATTCACCGTCATATTCTTGTCATATGCGTGTGGTAATCCACACTGATTATGGCAAGCAAGTTTCATGAATAGTTGCATGAACTTTTTGTGAAAAAATAAAACAGACATCCCCTGCGCGGCCTTATAGATACTGGCTGGCAATGTGTATCAGCAATGCTACATATTGCTACAAAACCCTGCCCTATGTAACTGACCCGCCTGACCAAATTGCCTATACTGCAAGCACTGAATAAACACGTCGTTACACAAGGCTAGGGTTGAGAGAAAAAAGGATTTTTTGAATGATGGGCAATTGCCCGTGAATGCCGGCTGGCACAGTGAAAAACTTCAAAAGAAAAAGCTAATTCAACACAAGACACGCAATAAATATCAGCACCCCTTCCCTGTGGCTGTTCACCCTCTTCTGAACAACCACCACTCCAGGCAACGATGCCACTCCCTGACATCGTTGCCATTTTTTTATGCGCGCAGCAAATCGATGGCTTGTTCCAGACGGTCGATCGCATCAATATGTAACCCAGGCACACCGCCTTTCGGCGCATTGGCTTTGGGGATGATGGCATGGGTAAAGCCCAGTTTTGCCGCTTCTTTTAAACGCTCTTGCCCGCGTTGCACTGGCCGCACTTCTCCCGCTAATCCGACTTCGCCAAACACGATTAATTTATTGAGTAATGGCTTGTTTTTAAAGGATGAAACGATCGACAATAGTACTGCCAGATCCACTGCAGGCTCACTGATCTTGACACCGCCCACAGCATTGATAAAGACATCCTGATCAAAACAGGCGACGCCGGCATGGCGATGCAACACTGCCAGCAACATCGCCAGGCGGTTCTGCTCTAAGCCCACGCACAGTCGCTTGGGATTTGGGGCATGGGAGGTGTCGACTAATGCCTGGATTTCAACCAATAATGGACGGGTGCCCTCCTGAGTCACCGTGATGCATGATCCTGGCACAGGCGTATCGTGATGAGACAAAAACAAGGCCGACGGATTACTGACTTCGCGCAAACCTTTTTCAGTCATGGCAAATACGCCCAACTCATTCACAGCGCCGAAGCGGTTTTTAAAAACACGGATCAGCCGAAAACTCGAATTCTGATCGCCTTCGAAGTAGAGTACGCTATCGACAATATGCTCCAGCACGCGTGGGCCAGCCAATGAACCTTCCTTGGTGACATGGCCGACCAGTATCATGCTGATACCCAACTGTTTGGCGATACGCGTCAATTGCGCGCTACATTCACGCACCTGCGCCACCGAACCGGGCGCTGACTGCAACGCTTCGGAATAGACTGTCTGGATGGAATCAATGATCACCAGGTCAGGCTGGTGCTGTTGTAATACCTGGCTGATCTTTTCCAGATTGATCTCGGCCAGCACATCTACCTGGCTGGCATCCAGCCCCAGCCGTTTTGCCCGCATGGCGATCTGCTGCGCTGACTCTTCACCGCTGATGTAAAACGATTTCAGATTCTGTGACACCTTACACACTGTTTGCAGCAACAGCGTCGATTTACCGATACCGGGGTCGCCGCCGATCAGCACTACCCCACCGGCCACCAGGCCGCCGCCCAATACGCGGTCAAACTCGGCAATGCCGGTTTGCTGGCGTGAGACATCCTGCGCCTCCACCTCGGCCAGTTTTTGTAACTGCGCCGTTGGTGCCAAACTGGCAAAACGGCATTGGGTAGCCACCTCCGGCACGCTCTCCACCAGGGTATTCCAGGCATGGCAGCTAGGGCACTGGCCTTGCCATTTGGGTTCCGAAGCACCGCACTCGGTACAGGTATATTGTGTTTTAGCTTTTGCCATATTGAAAAACCCGTGTGTTCTGATGAGTTAGCTGCAGTTTAAAAGGTTGGAATTGCCGCCAAGCAATATAAAGCTTAAAGATCGTTCGCAAACCTGAGTCGATTACCATCGGGGTCAGTCAGCAAAAATTCACAGGTGCCCCATGGCGTATCTTCAGGCAGATTGGTCGCAGTGACGCCATTTTTCTCAAATACGGCATACAGTTCACGCACGTCTGGCACCACAAAGTAAACAGCGCCACCGGTTTCGCAGTCGCCCCGATGTTCGGTTAAAAAAATCGTTTGCCCTGCCCGGGTGATTTGAAAAAATAGCGGGAATCCGGGCTGGAACTGATGTTGCCAATCGATGGCAAAACCCAGGCGATTGATATAAAAAGCCAGGCTGCGCTCGGCATTGGTGATACGCAATTGCGGGATAACGGTTTGTCGCATGCGGATTGATCTCTGAAATACTCGTCAGTAACGTTTAATCGATCACATGCATAGGCACGCGCGCAGTGACTGCGCACAGCAACTCATAGCCTATAGTGCCACTGGCTTGTGCGACTGTATCTACAGGTACCAGGCTTCCCCATAGCTCAACGGTACTGCCGATATTGGCATCTGCTATATCGGTGATATCTACCGCCAGCATATCCATAGAGACGCGGCCTAATGTACGCGTGAGCACGCCATTTACCGCCACCGGCGTACCGGTGGGGGCATGCCGGGGATAACCATCGGCATAACCGCAAGCGACGATGCCAACGCGCGTAGGTTTGTCTGCGGTGAATAAGCTACCGTAGCCCACACTTTCACCCGCTTCGATCTCCTGCAAGCCGATCAGGCCGGATTGCAGTGTCATTACCGGGCTTAATCCAAGTGAGGCAGCGGATTTCTCTGCAATCGGGGTGGCGCCATAGAGCATGATGCCGGGGCGCACCCAATCGGCATGCGTCTGTGGCTGCTGGATGATCGCAGCCGAATTGGCCAGCGAGCGTTTGTATGGCTGCGCGCCCATCACCTGCTCTACTTTTAGCATGGCTTGCGTGACACCATCGACCAGATCTGAATTGGCAAAATGGGTCATCAGCACGATTTCGCTGACATTCGCACTGGCGGTTAACAGGTCAAGCGCCGCCTGGTAATCTGCAGGCTGAAAACCCAGCCTGTGCATGCCACTATCCAGTTTCAGGTAGACCCGCAACGGGATATTTGGCTGACTCTCAAGCAACCATTGCAACTGCGCCCGATGGGAGATCACGGTATCCAGTCTGTAACGATCCACCAGTGTCATTTCTTCGGCAGAGAAAATGCCTTCCAGCAACAGGATAGGATGCTGGTAACCGGCATCACGCAAAGTCACCGCCTCGCTGATGTTGAGCACGGCAAATGCGTCTGTTTCTTTTAATCCACGTGCAGCATTCAGCAAGCAATGGCCATAAGCATTGGCTTTGACCACAGCAAGCACCTTGGCATGTGGCGCAAACTGTCTGACTTGTGCCAGGTTATGTGCCAATGCTTTTTCGGAGATATAAGCAACGATAGGACGCATGTTGAAAAACCCGTTGCGCTAGTATTCGTCTGGCATATACGCCGCGTTCGCGTAATCCATAAAGCGCGTATGTGCACCCATAAAAGTCAGGCGTACACGACCAATCGGGCCGTTACGCTGCTTGGCGATAATAATCTCAGCGGTCCCTTTTTCAGCACTGTCCGGATTGTAGTACTCGTCACGGTATACGAACATGATCAAGTCGGCATCCTGCTCAATCGCGCCGGATTCGCGCAAGTCACTCATCACCGGACGCTTGTCAGGCCGTTGATCCACACTTCGGTTCAACTGCGAGATGGCAATCAGTGGCACATCCAGCTCTTTCGCCAATGCTTTAAGTGAACGTGAGATTTCAGAGATTTCTGTCGCCCGGTTCTCACCCTGACGACCAGCCGGTGAACTCATCAACTGCAAATAGTCGATCACGATCAATCCTAATTCGCCGGTCTGGCGGTGCAAACGACGTGCACGTGCGCGTACGTCAAAACTGCTTAACCCGGCGCCTTCATCAATGTAAATCGGCGCTTCGTTCAGTTTTCCCAAAGCGGTGGTCAGTTTTTCCCAGTCTTCATCTTCCAGGTTGCCGTTACGCATCTTGTGCTGGTCAAGGCGGCCAATTGAGCCAATCATACGTGTGGTCAGCTGCGTCGCGCCCATCTCCATCGAGAAGATCGCGACTGCTTTATTCGTATTCAAAGCCACGTTTTCGGCAATATTGATCGCAAACGCGGTTTTACCCATGGATGGACGGCCGGCAATAATCACCATATCGCCGCCCTGCAAACCTGAAGTCATTGAATCCAGATCAGTAAAACCAGTTGGAATACCAGTCACATCAGAGTGATTCTCACGTGAATACAGGTAATCAATACGGTCAGCGACTTGCGGCAACAACACCTGCATACCCAAAAAACCCTGGCTCTTGCGATTGCCACCTTCGGCAATCTGGAAAATCTTGGCTTCCGCTTCATCCAGCAACTGCTGTGCATTGCGGCCATTCGGCAAATAAGCACTTTCAGCGATGCCCGTTCCTACGGTGACCAGCTGGCGCATGACGAAGCGTTCGCGCACAATTTCGGCATAACGGCGTATGTTTGCCGCAGTCGGCGTATTTTGCGCCAGTGCGCCAAGATAAGCCACGCCGCCAATGGTAGTGAGCTCGGCTGAACTTTCCAGAGATTCAGCCACGGTGACAATATCCGCCGGATGATTACGCTCAATCAGCTTGGTGATATGTTCATAAATCAGCTTATGGTCGTGCTGGTAAAAATCCTGGCCGGATAAAATATCGGCGATTTTGTCCAGCGCTTCATTGTCCAGCAACAACCCGCCGAGGACGGATTGTTCAGCTTCGATGGAGTGCGGAGGGAGTTTGAGAAATTCTAGTTGTTCGTCAGCCATCTGGCGATTATACCGAAAAGCGAATCGGCGTTTTCGAGTTTTGCAATTAACTGTGGGTCAAGGCAAAGGAAAGTTAGTAGATGATTAGCTTAGGATTGATACAAGGATTTCGTTTGAATCAGAGAATTATTGTTTTTGTACGATTTCTTTTCACCTGTAGGGGAGTTACGTTTCTTTGCTTGCCCAAACTGGCGGGCCGCGCAGAGTGAGTGCTGCATTATCTGTGAAGTTCTAATCGGTATTTCTTTGGGTGGTTCAGTGCTCCGTTGTGCTCTGTTTCAGCATTTTCTTTCGCCTCTAGGCGAGTTACTTTTCTTTGCTTGCACAAAGAAAACGTAACCAAAAGAAATGCACCCTAGCTTCCGCTTGTTTCCTGCGTTGCTCGTCAACGTGGGCGTCCAACGAAACTCGCCCTGACAAGCCACACACTCCGTGGCTTGTTGCGGAGCTCAAACAGGCGCTGGCCGAAGACTCCCACGCTGACTGCGCTACTCGGCGCGTCAGATAGGGGCCCATTTAAACCCACCACGCGGTTACTTTAATGAGCACTCTTACATTGCTTCCCGCTCAAGCTGAGAAAAAACAAAGCATGAAAACAAAACAATAAAAGCCACCAAAACAATTGAATTGGTTTGTTGGGCTTTCTAGCTTTATAAATTAGAAAAGTCACTAAGCGCCCTGAATGCCATACGTTTAACTAACATTCCATCGTGGTGGTTTAAATCGGGCCCCTATCTGACGCGCCGAGTAGCGGAGTCAAAATAAGGAGGAAGGGAGCGACTGTCTGAGTTCCGCAGTGGCTTGCGTAGTGTGCAAGCCGCTAGGGCGAGTTTCGCGACCGCTTATTTTGACGAGCAACGCAGGGAGATAAGCGGAAGCTAGGGTGCCCTTTCTTTTGGTGACTTGTTCTTTGGGCAAGCAAAGAAAAGTCACTCGCCTAGGGGCGAAAAGCAACGGTTCAATAAAGCAGCAAAGTCGAATGCTGAACCGCCCAAAGAAATACCGATTAGAGCCTACAACAAGTGCGACACTTGCGCTTCATTGCAACAAAGCTATGCATGAGCCTTGCCTGGATTCTGGCCTGCGCCAGAATGACAAGTGGGGGGGGGGTGTATTTCTACTGTAGGGGGGTCAACTACCCCATAAAACAGCCATGACACAAGCTCAGCACGCTCTGAGAAACCGCTGTTACTACTCCGCCAGAAAAACGAGGTGTTGTAGGGAGTATCTACTTTGTATGTAAGCCTCCTGTCTAGCAGGCGCATACCATGCTTTGCGAGCGCACTTTTACGCTCACCATCGCATTTAGCATGAAGAAGATTTTTAAACCTGCTCCTGTAGCTGATGGAATACATCGGCTAGAAATACAACCCAGCCTACCCGATTGGCGATGCGCCTTTCCCAAAATAAAAAAGGCTACCGAAGTAGCCTTTTTAAAGTGTTACTAAAAACTTAAATTAAGCTTCAGCAACCACTGTCACAGTGATATCAACAACAACATCATGGTGCAGTGCAACGCTTACAGTAAACTCACCAATATTTTTCAACGGGCCGTTTGGTAAACGTACATCTGATTTTTTCACTTCATGACCTTGCGCTTGCAAACCAGTGGCAATGTCCAGGTTGGTCACAGAACCAAACAAACGACCATCAACACCGGCTTTTTGCGCGATAGTTAACGCAAAGCCTGCCAGTTTTTCGCCACGTGTTTGCGCTACAACCAGCAAATCAGCCTGTTGTTTCTCAAGGTCAGCGCGACGGGCAGCAAATTCAGCCTGGTTGGCTTCTGTTGCACGTTTGGCTTTGCCTTGTGGGATCAGGAAGTTGCGGCCGTAACCGTCTTTCACACGAACCACATCACCCAGTCCACCCAGGTTTGCTACTTTTTCTAATAAAATTACTTGCATGTTATTCTCCTAAGCCGCCGATTAACCTGGGTGTTTGTCTGTGTAAGGCATCAGCGCCAGGAAACGTGCGCGTTTAACCGCAGTTGTCAGTTGGCGTTGGTATTTAGCCTTGGTACCAGTCATACGGGCTGGAATGATTTTGAAGTTTTCAGAAACGAAATCTTTCAACAGATCTACGTCTTTGTAATCAACTTCTTTGATGCCTTCTGCACTGAAACGGCAGTAACGGCGGCGTTTGTACATATCTCTTGCCATTTATAACTCCTTCAATTCTGTATGCTGTATTAGCTGTATCTCTTGTATATGCATGACCACTTGTGTGCTTTTTGCACTGCGCTGGGCCAGAAAACCTTTGGCTTTGATGCGATCGCCGCTTTGCAATGACAGACTGGCTTTTTCACCAATCAACACTGCGGGTAACTGACACTGCACTTTGCGATTCAGGCCAGCTTCTTGCTGCTCTGAATCATGTTGCAACTGCAAACGCAACAAGGGCAACCCGGCCGGTGTGTAGCGTAACGGTTCAATGGTTTGTACCGTTGCGGCGATCACCAGCGTATTCACAACGATTAAGCGGCTGCCTCAGTAGTAGCTGCAGCGGCTGCAGGTGCATCACCCACGATGGTTTTGGATTTTTCCTCTTTCATCATTGGGCTTGGTGCAGTCACGGCTGTTTTAGTCGAAGTAGTCAGGTGACGTAATACAGCATCGTTAAATTTGAAGCCGTGCTCCAACTCTTCCAGCACTTCCTGGCTCACTTCGATGTTCATCAACACGTAGTGGGCTTTGTGTACTTTATTAATTGGGTAGGCAAGCTGACGACGGCCCCAGTCTTCCAGACGATGGATGTTGCCGCCATTACCTGTGATTTGAGCACGGTAGCGCTCGATCATTGCAGGCACTTGTTCACTCTGGTCTGGGTGAACAATAAACACGATTTCATAGTGTCGCATGTAATCTCCTTACGGTTATCAGCCACCCCGAATGCGAAATCAGGTGTGGCAAGGTTGGAAAAGCGTGCGATTATAGACTATAAGTCCAGTGTAAATCAAGGACTTATCTTGAATGCGGCTGACCTAGTGTTGGATTTGAACATACACGCGCGCAGACAGGGTTTGAAAGTTGAGAGATACCTCGGGTAATCAACAACGATTGCACTCAGCTTAACCTAATCATTGTTCACTTTATTTTCCAGGCTTTTGTCTTCTTTAGGCAGGTAATAAGGGTCGGCCACATAACCTGGCCCTTTCATAATGATAATGACCACCAGCCCTATCATCATGGCGCCGATAAAAAACCAGAATGTGAATAGCAAGCCGAGAAACATCGAGGTCCGCTCAATGTTCCGCAACAACAGATCTCCCTGTTGCCACCAGGTATAGGCAATCGGGCTTGCGAACACCACTGTGCCAAGCAGCCACCATTTGGGCAGCTTTTTTAATAGCTGCCACTCTTTGTGGCTGGAATAACGTACGCCATTAGGAAGCTTGTTTAACATACCTTTACCCTGCTTACCGATCGATTATCAAGTTCAGACACGACAAAAAAACATTCATTCATTTTAACGCAAGTCTTGCCAGGCAGCTGCCGGACAAGGCTTAAACACGCATTCTGCTTGATCCTCATCAAACTTGCATACAACTTACTGTCAATGCTTTGAATTGACACCAATTAAAGAAGCCAGCAACTACTGCCGTAAACAAAGTTGAAACCACGCTTGTGTATGGGTGAAGCCTGCCCTGCGCATAATAACTTTGAGGTATCTCCATGCTGGCACAAAAAAAACAAACACATTGGGAGGGAATTCTGCATGCCATCCAGAATTCATACGCCATTCAACGCCATGTTGATTTTTTCAACTGGTTAAAACAGGATATTCATCCGCTCATGCGGCACGATGCCCTATTGGCGACATGGGGCAATTTCAGCACGGGTGAGTTGCACTTTGATGTGTCTTCTTCGCTGCCTGAAGTGACTACCCAGTGTTTGCTGCAGGATTCAGCCATTGTCAATTACCTGATGTGCAACCTGCACAAGCGCTGGCTGGAGAATGACGAAAAATGGTATGTCATCAATCGCTTCGATGCCAGCGGCATTCATGCGCAATCTCCCAATGCCTTTACCCATCAACTCATGAAAATGCATTCACTGCTGGTGTATGGCGTGCGCGATACGCGCGGAAAAAATGATTGTATCTATGTGTTTTTTGATCGCACCCGCGAATTTCATGTGCCGGACCAGTTTCTGGGCATGATCATGCCGCATGTGGATGCGGCCATCCGTCGCGTCGGCCACCTGAAACCGATAGTAAAAGACGAAGAGTTGCTGGATAGCATGGCGCAAGGTGGCTTATCGGACCGCGAGCAGGAGATCCTGCATTGGGTGCGCGGCGGCAAAACCAACCTTGAGATAGGCATGATCCTGGATATCAGCGCCAATACGGTTAAAAACCACCTGAAACGTATCTTCCAGAAACTGGATGTGTCGTGCCGTGCGCAGGCTGTGGCCAAAACTGGCACAGTGACGCCGTACCCAAAGCCAAACTAGGCTACGTATATTTAATCACGACCAGTAAAGCGCTGGATATCGCGCATCTGCCGCTTGGTCGGGCGTCCCACGCCGCGATCACGCTCTGCAAAATGGTCAGCGCCGCTCTCCTGGGCTTGTTGGCGTATACGCAGGCTTTCTTCAGTTTCCCGGTAAAGTAATGCGGCTTCCGGCGCACCCCGCCGTACATTACTGAGCGCCAGCACTTCGACTTCTAACTGCATATCTTTGTTTTTAATGCTCACGCGCATGCCAGGCTTCATTTCCCTGGCATTTTTGGCGCGGTCACCGTCTATACGCACCTTGCCGCCATCCACAGCATCGGCTGCCAGACTGCGTGTTTTAAAAAACCGCGCGGCCCATAACCATTTATCCAGGCGGCAACTGTCGTCATCGTCTTTTTCGGCGGGCGATTGTTTATCCTGTTTTTTATTGTGCGTTCTGGCCATGGTGTTGATTAAGGCTTGCTGCTATCTACCTGTGGTTGCACATAAGCCATATGCGCCTGGTTGCGTTCCAGCGTTTTCCTGAAGCTGGCCAGCACGGTTTGTGCGCGCGCCATCAATGTATTGCCACTGTAAGTGCCGTCGACTTCCTGCTCGCCGGCTTCGCTACCGGTGAGGTGCGCAATGCCTTCCAGCACATGGTCTATTGTAATGATCTTGAACATGCCATTATTCACCGCCGTGACCACACTTTCATCCAGCACCAGATGGCGCTGGTTGCGTTTAGGGATGATCACGCCCTGCTCGCCATTCAAACCCAGGGCCTGGCAGACACGGAAATAACCTTCAATCTTTTCATTGACGCCGCCAATCGGCATGACTTCGCCAAACTGGTTGAGTGCGCCAGTCACGGCTATGCCCTGCTTGATAGGCAAACCGGTTAGTGCCGACAATAGTGCAAACAGCTCGGCACAAGAAGCAGAGTCGCCTTCCACCCCGTTATACTCCTGCTCAAACACCAGTGATGCACTCAGGCTTAACGGTGCCAGTGCCCAGAAGCTGGCGCTGAGCCAGTTTTGCAAGATATAGATGCCTTTATCATGACTGGGGCCACTCATCTCGACTTCGCGATCGATATTGATCACGCCACTGCGGCCAGGGTAACAACGCGCCGTGATACGGATAGGCGAGCCAAAACTGGCATCACCGAGCTCGATATGCGTCAAACCGTTAACCTGGCCAACGACATCGCCATGCACCTGGATCAATAACTCATTATCGATAATCGAATCACGGATTTGCGTCTCAAAAAACTGCTGGCGTAACAAACGGGCTGAGAGCGCTTGTTTCACATGCGCGTCAGTGACCAGGCGCGCATCTGCCGCCGCGGCCACACTTTCATGCATCAGTTGATCGAGATGCGCAAAACGGATACTGATACGGCCCTGATCTTCTTCCAGCCTGTGCATAAAATGCAGCAGCTCATTCACGGCGGCGCCACTGAAATGCGGCAGGCTGTGCTGCTGGCATTTTTGCGCGATATAGCCCGCTACCCAGGCATAGTTTTCCAGCGAAGCGACGACGCGCTCTTCAAACTCGACCTTGACCGGGAAAAAGTCAAAGAAATCCGGCTGCGCTTCCAGGCAATCATAATAATCTTCACGCGTGGCGATCATGATCACCTTCACATGCACCGGCAAGGCGCCATGGCGATTGCCACCTGCGCCTTGCTGGGCATGGTTGGCCCAGTCTTCGATCTGTACTTCGCGATTGCGCATCAAACGGTACAGTTTTTCCAGTAACGCACCGCCGTTATTTTCGTCTTGCATCAGGTCACGCAGATGCAGCAACAACATGCCGCCATCGGCCCTATGTACACTGCCGGCGCGCAGGCGCAGAAACTCGGGCCATTGTGCAGCTTCACCGGCTGCGGTTTCCAGCATACCGAACAAGGCGGCAAAACCAGGATCTTTTTCTTCCACCACCGGCTGCTTCACAGCGGCGGTTAGATTGGCACGCTGATCCACCAGCAAATTAACGCGGAAACGTGACAAAAAGCCTTCATTGACCAGGCCATCGTTGTTACCGTCAGGTTCACTACCCAACTGTTGCCAGGCTTGCAGATAGGCCAACACTTCCGGCTTGATCACATTAAACAAAGGTGACAATTTGGCACTGCTGAGTTGCGCGCGCAGGCTATCTACACGCTCTTCCAGCCAGACTTCTGCCTGCGAAAGATTGACCTGTCCGTTGCTATCCAGCCACTGTGACATTTCTACCATCAGCGTTTTGATAAAGGCATCCATCACTGTTCGCAACTGCGAACCCAGCCCGGCCGGGAGTTTGATGTAATTGGCACACGATTGCTGGCTGAAATCATAGAGCGCCACCAGGTCAGTCAGCGAGCTATCGATACCCGTCACTGCCGCTGCTTTCATGGCAGCCATGCTCAGGCTGGCACGCCCAGAGCCAGGGGTGCCCAGCACCAGCACATTGCAACCGCCCTCCTGTATCGATAAGCCCATCATCAAGGTCTTTTGCGCTTCGGGCTGCAATTTCCAGCCATAGTCGGTGAGGCTTAAATCAGAGGCATCCAGCAATTCTTGCGTGGATTCAAACGACATGGGCGACAGTTTGTGTGAAACCGTCATTTCATCAGGATTTAATACTTGCATCATTGCGGTGACTTTCTATTGTTCTTTTGCCACTGTTGTTTGGCATGCTCATCCGAGGCACGGGCTTCGACCCAGCGCTCGCCAAAATCGCCAATTTCTTTTTTCCAGAACGGGGCTTCTGTTTTTAAATAATCCATAATAAATGCGCAGGCTTCAAACGCCGCTTGCCGGTGCAGGCTGGTGGTGGCAACCAGTACGATTTGCGCTTGCGCGGCAAGTGCACCCACGCGATGGATGACACGCACACCCAGCAAGGGCCAGCGCTGGCAGGCCTGTTCGGCAATATGCTGCAAAGCGGCTTCTGTCATACCCGGATAGTGTTCAATGACCATCTGATCCAGTTTGCCATCTGCCGACATATCCCGCACCAGCCCGACAAAATTGACCAATGCGCCCGCTTGTGGCGTGGCTGCCCTCAATTGTTGCAGTTCAAGGCCGGTATCAAAATCTTCCGGCTGTACAGATATGTTGAGGTAGGCAGGCGCGCTCACGCTTAGCCTCCGGTCACCGGCGGGAAGAACGCCACTTCGTCGCCATCATCCATGGTCGCCATATCATCTACCAGCTCATGGTTGATGGCCGCACGTACTACGCCAGAGCCACTGAACAGCTTCTGCCAGGTGGCGCCACGATTGGATAACCATGACTTTAACGCAATGATGGTTTCTACGCCTTCAGGCAATACGACATCTTCCGAGGAATAATTAACCACTTCCTTGATGCGTGCGAAATACAAAATGGTGATCTTCATAACGGCTTGCTCTTCTCTATATCTTCTAGCTCTTCCAGCAGTTCCAGGGTGTCCAGCCCTTCCTCTTGCGCCAGTTCGACTTTCTCGATCTGGGCAAAGCGTCTGGAGATCTTCTGGCTGCTGATATGTACGTCCTGCGCATTTTCATGTGCCTGACGGATATTATCCGCCAGTTTTTTCATACGCGTATCAAAGCGTTCAAAGTCTTTGCTGAGCTTGCCCAGTTCGTCTTTGATGATATGCACCTGCTTGCGCATTTCCACGTCTTTGAGCACGGCACGTGCGGTGTTGAGCACCGCCATCAGTGTGGTCGGCGATACCAGCCACACGTGTTTTCGCATCGCATAATCCACCACTTCGCTGTGATAGGCATGAATCTCGGCAAACACCGCTTCGGCAGGAATAAACATCACGGCACCATCCGAGGTCTCATTGGCGATGATGTATTTTTGGCTGATATCGTCGATATGCTTTCTGACATCGGCCTTAAACTGTTTGCCAGCCTGCGCCTGTACCAACTCACCTAGGCTGCTGTCATACATACGGTGATAGTTTTCCAGCGGGAATTTACTGTCGACTGCCACAGTACCGGTAGGCTCAGGTAAGAACAACGCGCAATCCACGCGCGCGCCATTACTGAAAGTGTGCTGCATGGCAAAACTATTGCTCGGCAATACATTGCGCACCAGCCCTTCGAGCTGCACTTCACCAAAGGCGCCGCGGCTGCGTTTATCGCCCAGCAACTCCTGCAAACTCACCATATTGACGCTGAGGCCATCAATCTTCTTTTGTGCTTCATCGATGGTTGCCAGACGGGCCATGACGCTCACGAAAGTTTCGTTGGTTTTCTTGAAGCCGGCTTCCAAGCGTTCAGAAACTTTACCGCTCATTTCTTCCAGCCGCGAATCCACCACCTTGGTTAAGGCTTCAACACTTTGCATCAGGCTTTGCGTGGTGGTTTGCAATGCGGTATTCAGCATGTTTTGTTGCAACATGCCCTGCTCTGACAAGCCATTTCGCAAACTCAAACTGAGTTGTTCACTGCTTTGTGTGAGGTGGTCGCGCTGCGCGACTTGTAATTCCTGCATAGTCACACGTAACGCCTGCATGGAGTCACGCGTTGCAGTCAGTTCTTGAGAGAGCTGCGTCCGTAAACGGTCTTGCTGGTCGGCATTCTGGTTTTGCAAACGATCCGCCAGCTGATTAAGCGATTGATGCATCTCGCTCATCATCAGGCGATGTTTTTCTTCCAGCTGCTGCGACAGCAATTGCGTCAATGCCTGTTGGGAAGCCTGTTGCTGCTTGCGTGAGTGCCACACCAGCATGCCGATAATCAGCAGTAACAGGAGTAATTGAATGATTTGAAGTGCCATCACGGCATTATAGCCGATGACAGTTGCGCCATATCGCCTCGCAGAAAATTACGCTGCGAGGGAATGGCGACTGATCCATCCTACAGAGAGGCGATAATTAATGATTCTGCGCCTGCAAGCCAGGCGAAGCTTAATGACTATGCGCCTGCAAGCCAGGCGAAGCTTAATGACTGTGCGCCTGCAAGCCAGGCGCACCCTGGGCACGGGCGAGCCACTGCATTTCTGAAGGGTTATGTTCCATATCGCCGAGGTCAGCATAATCCACATGCTGGTAATTAGTCAGCGTGGTCAGGCTGGCTTTAGGCGGGACTGCCGCATCGGTGGCAGCAAGCGTGCCGGTTTGCAAGGCCTGCATCTGGATAGTCACGGTATGCTCGGGGTATTTGTATTGCACTGAATAAGGTAATTTCAGCGCTGGCATCCACAAGACTTCTGTGCGTACACCATTACCCAGTTCACCGACGTATTTTTCTACCTCCTGGCCATATTGCTTTTGATGATCCGCCGGCACTTTTTTCAGCTTTGCCAGCTCTTCATCGGCCACCAGTTGTGATTTCACCTGCCAGACCTGGGTATCGGTTTTAATCGCCAGCAGTTTCAGGTCCACATCTGAGTAATCAATCGCGCGGCCATCTTCATGCATCAAATAACTGTAGTTATACTGCCCCGCAGGCTTTTTCATCCACAAGCTGCTGTTGTGGGCTGGTTGGCCATTCTGATACAGGTGGCGGATCTCCACCTGGTCATCTTCACGCATTAACCACCACTGTAAGCGCTTGGCCGAAGCCTCGGTGCAAGGCGTTGCACACTGTGTCGTTTCAAAGCGCGCATTGACGATTTCTTCTGCCATACCCGGCGTGGCAGCCAGCATAAACATTGCAGCCAACCCTACCGTTTGAATATTTTTGTTCATATTTCTTTCCATCAAGTGGTACAGGGCGACAGATTGCCGCCCTGTATTACGACTAATTAATCATGTCTCTCAATTAATAACCGAAAGCATCTTTCATCACTTGGTAGATATAGCTTTGCTCTTGCACGCCATGTACCAGGTAAGATTTAGGACCAATCGCGTAAATCGCCACTTCTTCACCAGCGTGGGTTTCAGAGCTCAATGGCACCAATGCTTCCTGGTGGAAATCAGGATCTTCGGTATCCACACCTGACATATCAACCACACGGCCAGCAGCGATCGATTCATTGTAAACAGCTTCGCCTGGAGAGTTCGTATGGTAGCCAGGGCCGTTAGCAAAACTCACGGTCGTGTAAGGTTTGCCATCAGCAGCCAGCGTTGGCGCTGTTTTGCCTGGCTCAACCACTTTACCGAGGATAGGGTTGCCACGTTTTGGGTAACCGCCGATCGTCAATGTGTGGCTATGGTCAGCCGTTACGATGATCAGCGTTTCGTTCAGATTCACCTTGCTGGCAGCTTCACGCACTGCGTCAGACAATGCCACCGCATCCTTGAAAGTACGGTAAGCGTTACCTGCGTGAGAGGCATGATCGATACGGCCACCTTCAACCATCAGGAAATAACCATTCTGGTTTTTCTTCAGGATATCAATCGCTTTACCGGTCATGTCAGCCAAGGAAGGCTCGCCGGCGATATCGTTAGCACGGTCTTGCTCAAATTCCATATGGGATGGATTGAACAGGCCAATGACTTTATTAGTCGTCACCGGGTTCAATGCATTGAATGCGTTCTGGTCCTGAATATACACACCACCAAATTTGCTGACATACTCTTGCGCCAGATTACGGCCATCGGTACGACGGCCTTTAGTGCCTTCGATATCAGTCACTGTGTTTGGCAGGAAGTAGCTACGGCCACCACCAAATACCACGTCAATACCATCACCGATCTTGCCATTGCCAAAGTTGTCGATCAGCTGTGCAGCAATGTCTTTTACACCATTGGCAGCGGCAGCGGCGGACAGGTTTGCGTTACCTTCCCAGTCACGGTTGGAAGTATGCGCGTAAGTCGCAGCCGGTGTAGCGTGTGTGATACGTGCAGTGGATACCACGCCAGTAGATTTACCTGCTGTCTCAGCTTGTTCAAGCAGGGTAGTCACTTTATTCGCATTAATCACCGCTGGATTCGCTTCGTTTCTTGGCACAGACTGGTTCAGCGAGATAATGCCATCATTGGTTTTTACACCAGAGATGATTGCGGTCATGGTCGGTGCAGAGTCAGAAGTCTGCTGGTTGGTAGAGTAGGTTTTTGATAAAGCGACGTAAGGGAATTCTTCAAATGACAGCTTGTTACGCTCGCCATCAATGCCTTTTAACTGGCCTTCAAAAATACGTGCGCCAGTCACGGTGGAGATACCCATGCCATCGCCGACGAACAGGATGATATTTTTGGCTTTTTTAGCATTCGGTACCAGTTTTTTGCTGTCATTCAGGCTGGCAGCACCGTCATTCAGCCAGAACTGAGCATCTTCAGCCTGTGCCACGTTAGACAGTGCGAATTGTGAGCCCAGCAGCATGGCAACCAGGGCCGTGCGTTTCAAGTTTAAAAAGTCCATGATGTTTTCCTTTAATTATCTAGATTTTATCGTATTTTTAATTCAGGCATTGTGACGGCGGCGCACTACAGCGGCCATCAAACCCAGGCCAGCCAGCAACATAGCCGCTGAATCCGCTTCCGGTACTGCAGAGATCGCGTTGATGCTGACGTTATCTACGCCCAGTTGTAATGAACTCTGGTTAGCTACAGTAGCGAAACGCAACACGTAGTTACCACCGGCCGCCAGGCTGGAAGTGAGATCAAACTGGTAATTGATATAGTTGTTGGCACTCAGCACACCATTCGCGCCGCCCAGGTACAGGCTTTGCAACACATCGGCACTACTGGTTGAAAACGGATCGCTGCCTGCTCTCAGTACATCCACACGCACATGCTGGTTCGGGTTATCAGTCGCGTCCACGCTGTAATCCAGGCCTGCCGTATCCACATGGCTGCTGGCGTTCTGGTTATTCACAAACATCTGGAAACTTAAAATCGCTGAAGAAACCGCGCCGGTGCTGAAGCTTTGGAATAAAGCATTACCGGACAAACCGTAGTTATCCAGCAAGCCATAGTAATTACCCTGATAAGCACCCACAGTGGTGTTGCCAGTCACTTCAGTCGTGGTGCCGGACTGCGCCAGTACGCTGCCAAAAAAACCTTGTTCAGCTGATTGCCAGCCGGTGATATCGTAATTGTCTGCACCGTGCGCTTCAAAACCACCGTTTTGAATCAGTTCGGCCGCCTGTGTCGCAGGTGACAGTGCTGCCATTATCAGCATGCCAGTCATCGCCCAAGAGTTTAGCTTCATGTGTTGTTCTCCCTGTTGTATGTGATTAACCTGTACGCCAGCGTTAAGGCCAGCGCATTTACCTGTGGTATTGTTAAAAACATGTGTGGCAGAAAGGTTGCACTCGTGTGAACGTTGTGTGACTGGTAAGACTATAGGCTGGTTGGAAATCAGGTATCGGCAGCACCTGCACCAGAAAAGAAAAAACCCCGTAGAGACGGGGTTATAAATGACTTTAAACTTGAAAACACGACACAATCACACAAAGGCATCCATCATGCTGATGATCATGAGTAGCATCAATCCAAAAAATACGATTTTCAGATTTACACTCATAAACGGCCCTGCGCATTTGTGATGTTGCTAGAATAGGACTATTACGCATGGCGCTCAATGGCCCGTTTGGGTCAGTGTGCGCCGGACTCATTAAAATAATTCCAACCCCCACCCTGGCGACACCCGCCATCACAAGGGAGCGATATGCTAAAACTAAAACTCATGTTGGGTTTCTGGCTGGCCAGCCTGACCCGCAGGCTTAAAAATAACTTTTACCTTTATCTGGCGCTGCTGTTCAGCGTGGTGATCCTGCTGGATGCCGGGGTGTTCCATGTTGGCCAGAACATGCGCGACAAGGCGTTTGACTTGATGGTAAAAAACCGGATATTCAAACCGGCGGCCGACCCTGCCATTGTGATCATCGATATCAATGAAGCCAGCCTGGAAGCCATGTCCAAGGAGTATGGCCGCTGGCCGTGGCCACGCCAGGTGATAGGCGAACTGGTGGAAAATATCCAGCGCCAGCAACCGAAAGCGATTATCTTTGATATCGTGTTCTCGGATGCGGATGTGTATAACCCGGATAGTGACAGTTATTTCAATGATGTCATTACCGCTTGTGAAAACTGCTTTTTTCCCTTGCTACGGCTAGATGCCAGCCAGGATAGCAAAAGCCAGCTCACTTACGCTCAAATCCCCGGTTTAGCGCATAACCCGGATGCAGACCCGCAGGCGACGTTTGCCGCTATCCCGCCCTATTTCAAAGGCGCCTGGAAAACGCAGCGCATGGGTACACATAATGTTTACCCCGACAATGATGGCGTAGTCCGCCAATACCGTATGCGCCATCACGACAGAGGCTGGACTGTGCCTGCCCTGCCCTTGCTGGTGGCCGACACCCTGAAGTTTGAAACGGGCAATACGCCGGATGACATGCTGCTGAACTGGCGTGGCAAACCGTTTACCTATCACTATGTTTCTTTCAGCGACGTGTATACCGATAGCGCCAGCTCACAGCCCAAACGTCCGCAGGATGAATTCAAGGACAAGATCGTCATCATAGGCTCCACCGCGCCGGCACTGTTTGATATCAAACCTACCGCCATGGATAAGCAATTCCCCGGGGTGGAGATTCTGGCAACAGCGCTGGATAACACCCTGCACCAGGATTACCTGAAAGTCTGGCGCGGCAAGCTGCCTTATATTCTGCTGAGCCTGTTACTGGTGTGGCTGACCACACTGGCGTTTTATTTCAAGGTAGACCGTGACCGTTTCAACGGTATCTTCACCGGCAGCCAGATCGGCCTGCTGGTATTGTCCTACCTGGCCATCAACTTGATCCATACCTATCTCGATCTTGCCGCACCCATTATTTGGGCGGTAGCTTATTTTGGTATCGCCAAAATTTACGCACTGGCCACCGACCGCGCCTTGCAACGCTGGCTGGCATTTGGGCTGACCTCCAATAGTGAAGCGCTGGAAGTGCTGCTGATGCCTATCGTGATCGAAAGCCCGGAAACCCTGGGTGATGCCGTGATGAAACTGGTACGCAAAGAGATCGAATTCGCCTGCCGCGCACCCAACCAGAGCGATATCCTGCTGGGTACGCAAAGTGGCATCTGGGGCTTGTTTGGTGACCTGGTCATCGTCAGCTGGCAATACAAGCCGGAAACCGCTTATCGCGAAGCCGCCAGCCAGGATGCGCAACAACTGGCAGCACAATTACCTTCATTACTGAACAAGCTGGGTCTACCAAATCAGCCGACCATTCGTTATGGCATGCACCAGGGCAATATCGTCAACCGTGCCGACCAGCTGGCGGCGCAATGGCGGCTCCTGTTTGCACAAGCCATGATCCAGCTTGAGCAGGACCATTTATCAACCACGGAGAAAGTTGAGACACCTAGATGATAAAAAGAAACATGCTAAAGAAAAGACTCATCACGCTGCTGGCTGCCTGGTGTTGCAGCAGCGTATTTGCGGCAGACACCGGCGTGGTATTAAAACCCGACCAACTGCGCGCCGATGCATTTAACGACGCCAAAGTAGTCGGCAATGTGAGTAAAAACGATGCTGTGGATATTTTGAGTAAAAAAGGCGCATGGCTGCAGATCAAATCCGCAGGCAAGAGCGGCTGGGTGCGTTTATTGACCGTCAAACGCAATACCGCGAGTGGCAATAATGTGGCTGGTGTGGTCGGCGTTGCGACTGGCCGCAGCGGCACTGGCAAAGTGGTATCGACCACTGGCATACGCGGACTCAGCGCCGAGGATCTGAAAACAGCACAATTCAATGAAGCAGAGACCAAAAAACTGGAAAGCTACACAGTGAGTGCGGATGAAGCGAAGCAATTCGCCTCTGGTGGTGGCCTGAGCAGTCGCCAATATCCTTACTTCCAGGGAGGTAACCCGCAATGAAACATCAATCATTAAACAAGACGCTATTAAAACAGGCCGTCATGCTGGCATTATGCAGCAGCATGATAGCTGGTACTGCCGTCGCCTTAGACCTGAAAGGCGTATTAAAGGACGCGGTGAATGAGCAGCTTGGTGGCAATAGCAAAACTGAGCAGACAGCAGCAACAACCGATAACCAGAATGCCTCTGCCCAGGATAAATTAGCCAATATAAACTGGAAAAACCCCAGTCAGGAAGATGAAATCGCCGTTGGCCGCAATGTGACAGGGACTATTCTCGGTGCGGCGCCGCTGGTCAATGACGCCAAGTTGCAGGCATACGTCAATAAAGTCGGGCGCTGGGTCGCCAGCCAGTCCGAGCGCACCAGCCTGCCCTGGCACTTTGGCGTCATCGATAGCAGCGACGTGAATGCGTTCGCTGCGCCAGGCGGCTATGTTCTGATCACCAAAGGCCTTTATCAGCGGCTTACCAGTGAGGCGCAACTGGCCGGTGTGTTAGGGCATGAAATCGCACATATCGTGCAAAGGCACCACCTCAAGGTGATGCAAAAACAGGCACTGATGGATGCGGGCACTTCATTTTTAAAAGAAAAGATCAGCAAAAATAAAATCACGCAACGTGCCGTGACTACCGGTGCTGAAATCAGCGCCCGCAATCTGGATAAAAGCGCCGAGTATGAAGCCGACAGCATGGGCACGGTGCTGGCGGCACGCGCCGGGTATGAAGCCTACGGCCTGGCGGAAGTCCTGCAGGATATGGAAACCATGAGCAATAATGATGGCAGCGTGGCCTTGCTGTTCCAGACCCATCCGCACCCGGATGACAGGGTAGCGCAACTCAGCCTGGTGAGTGGTGACCAGATAGATAAGATCAGTGGCGGTAAAACCCTGGAGAACCGTTTGTATAAGCTAAAGTAATACCCAAGCTTCTCCATCAATAAAGCCCGCAATTGCGGGCTTTATTGATTAACACTCTTTGTATTCCTAAACCCAGCCGCGCTCGCGGCACTCACTTTTAATATAGGCGTAGTAAATCGGCGCCGCCACGATGCCTGGCAAGCCAAACGTGGCTTCCATCAGCAGCATAGCCACCAGCAACTCCCAGGCATGCGCGCGGATCTGGCTACCAACGATGCGTGCATTTAAAAAGTACTCCAGCTTGTGAATCACAATCAGGAAAAGCAGTGACCCGATCGCCACGATAAATGAATGACTGATACTGACGATCACAATCACGGTATTGGAGATCAGGTTCCCGACCACTGGCAGCAAACCGACCAGGAAAGTAATCAAAATCATGGTTTTGGTGAACGGCAGATGTACGCCGCACATTGGCAATATCATCGCCAGGTATACCGCTGTCAGGCTGGCATTGACTGCTGAGATTTTGATCTGGGCAAAGATGATGTTTTTAAACGCCTGCGCAAACAGCGTGATGCGCTGTAACAAGCTCTGTGCGAATGGACGCTGATTGGTTTTGGTCTGTACGTCATGCAAAGCCACCATGGCACCAATCACCATGCCGATCAGAATATGCGCCAGGTGATGTCCGGCCTCTTTACCCAGCAATTGCCAGTCGGCAGAGTGCGCACGTAGCCATTCGATAACGGTGTGCTGTAAAGTGATCGCATCATCCGGCAGTCTGTCATTGAGCCATACGGGTAATACCTGGCGTGAATCCTCAATGATTTTGGCTAGCTGGTCAAACAACATGGTCAGCCCGCCGGTGTCACTGCGGATCAGGGTGATAATACTCATGCCGATGGCGACCAATAAGCCTATCACCAGGGTTGCCAGCAACACCACCGCCAGCCACTTGGCATATTTACCCGGCAAGCGGCGCGCGATCAATGGCGCAATGACATGGATCAGCTCGTAGACCAGCAAGCCCGCCAGCAGCGCTGGCAGCAGCTGTACTTTCAATACCAGCCACATTAATACAGCCATTAAAACATAGGTAGCAATATCGAATTTTTGCGATTGGGTCACAACAGACTCCGGGCTTTCATCATAAGTAGCTAATATTTGGACTGTAAATGTTTTGCCGCATCAATGGGCAATTTCAGCAGAAAATGTACGGCTTCGTCGAACTGCTTGTCCAGCACCTCGCCATGCAATCTCTGCACTTCGCGGGTCAGTTCATCGACACGTTTGTAAGTCGTTGAAATCTTCAGGTGCACCATCTCAACAAAAGGGATGCTGCCTGCCTGCTCCATCGCCAGCTTGGCGGTGCCGCCATAAGCACGTACCAGGCCGCCCGTGCCAAGGTTGATACCACCGTAATAGCGTATCACCGCCACACAGCAATTCACGTAATTCTGCCCATCCAGCATTTGCTGTATCGGTTTACCCGCAGTGCCGGCAGGCTCACCCGCATCAGAAAAGCGCGCCACGATGCCTTCTGCCGTTTTCATGCGAAAAGCATAGGCCAGGTGACCTGCACTTTGATGTTCGCTGGCAAACTGGCGTAAAAACAATGCCAGCTCGCGCTCGTTTTCACAGCGGCCAGCACGGGCAATAAAGCGTGATTTATTAATGGTTTGGTCGGCCTGGCCGATGTGTTGGAAGGTCAGCATCGCTAAAGATTTCCAGATACCTTATGTACGTTTCACCAAATACTGACGTATCCATGCGGCAAAACCAGTTTCATCAATTTCACCCGCTGCCACAGCAAGTATGGTCAGGGTCGCGTCCACTTGTGTCGCAGTCAATCGATAATTGTTCAGGAATAAAAATAAACCTACCGAAAGAAATGCTGCACGCTTATTGCCATCTACAAATGGATGGTTTTTGGCCAAACCACAACCATAAGAAGCAGCCAAGGCTGCCACATCAGGCTGTTCATATAAAGCCAAATTCAAAGGGCGTGCCAGCGCGGAATCAAGCAGGCCTTCATTGCGGATACCTGCAGCTCCCCCATGTAGACTCAAGCTTTCATCGTGCAAGCGTAACAATGCATTTTTATCTATCCATATCCAGCTAGCCATATTGCATTACTCATTTGGCCAAAGCATTGAATGTATCGCGGTATTCGCGCATAAACTCGCGCCCCGCTTCCAGTTGTGCCTCAAAAGCCGGGTCATGCGGCGTGATCGTCACAGCACCTGGTGCATCCGTCAGGTACACGGTATCGCCTTTTTCCAGCTTGAGTCTGGCGAGAACTTCCTTGGGCAAGATCACACCAACAGAATTACCGATTTGGGTCAGTTTGAGAGAATGCATGCTGCGCTCCTGTAAACATTAACGTTATAACAAAAGTTATAATATCAGACTATTCATAGGAAAAATAGCCTTAGGAAAGGCCAAGAATACGGCCGCTATCGTCTACGGATATACGCCCGCTGGCAGGCTGTTTCGGTAAGCCTGGCATGGTCATGATGTCACCGCAGATGGCAACGACAAACCCGGCACCACGTGAAAGACGCAACTCACGCACATGCAGAGTATGACCTTGTGGCACGTTGCGCAGCTTGGCATCACCGGACAGCGAATACTGCGTTTTGGCAATACAGACCGGCAGGCCCTGGCTCGCTTCAGCTATTTGCACTAATTGTTGCTGTGCCAAGTCACTCAGTATCACGGCATCGGCGCCATACAGCGATTGCGCAATCGTTGTGAGTTTTTCAACCAGCGACAGCTGATCTTCATAAAGCAAGCCAGGCGTTGCCGATTGTTGCGCCAGCGTCGCAACGGCATGCGCTAACGCCAGCGCGCCTTGCCCGCCCTGCGCCCAATGCTGGCAGACATGCATGCTGGCACCCCACGACTCAACTGCGGAGCGTACCAGCGCAACTTCAGCTTCTGTGTCTTGCGTAAAGTGGTTAAGTGCCACCAGTACTGGCAAGCCAAAATGCTGGCGCATGTTATCCACATGTTTTTTCAGGTTGGCGATACCGACTGACAATGCCGGCAGATTCTCGCTGTTGAGATCGGCTACCTCTACGCCACCGTGATATTTCAGTGCGCGCACAGTAGCGACCACCACTGCCATATCCGGCCGCAGGCCGGATTGGCGACATTTGATATCCATGAATTTTTCAGCACCGAGGTCTGCGCCAAAACCAGCTTCGGTCACCACATAATCTGCCAGGCGCAAAGCCGTCTGGGTGGCGACCAGGCTGTTGCAGCCATGTGCGATATTGGCGAACGGGCCGCCATGCAGCAGCGCCGGTGAACCTTCCAGCGTTTGCACCAGATTAGGCTGAAAAGCATCTTTCAACAAAGCGGTCATCGCGCCTTCGGCCTGTAAATCACTGGCCAGAATCGGCGTACCCTTCAGCGAGGTACCCACCTGCACCCTTCCTAGGCGCAGCGTTAAATCCGCCAGATCAGTCGCCAGGCAGAAAATCGCCATCACTTCACTGGCGACAGTGATATCAAAACCGGTGTCATAAGAAGTCGGCTGATTAATCGTGATTCCGCGCAGCGCCCTGTCATTCATATCCATACAACGGCGCCAGCTGACCTGGTCAAACTGCAACGCGTTGCCATGATAAATATGGTTATCCACCAGGGCTGCGAGCAGGTTATTGGCCGCGCTGATGGCGTGAAAATCGCCGGTGAAATGCAGGTTGATGTTTTCCATGGGCACCACCTGCGCATAACCACCGCCGGTTGCGCCGCCTTTCATACCGAACACCGGCCCCAGTGAAGGTTCGCGCAAACAGGCCAATGCTTGGTAGCCAGCCAGGTTCAAGGCATCGGTTAATCCTACTGTGGTGGTGGTTTTGCCTTCGCCTGCGGGTGTAGGGTTAATGGCGGTGACCAGGATCAATTTGGCACGGGCTGGTTGCGCATGCAGGCGATTGACTGTGGCCTGCGTCAATTTAGCCATGTGCTGGCCGTAAACATGCAGGTCAGAGGCGGCAAGGCCTAGTCGTTGCGCGATATCGTGTATAGGCCGCAGTGTCGCTGCTTGTGCAATTTCGATATCACTTAACATGCGTTTTCCAGTATCCGGTTGATTTGACTGATATGTTGATTAGCGCTTAGACTTGCTGCCCCCGAGAATCGACCCCAGCACGCCACGGATAATGGCACGTCCGAGCTGCGAGCCTATCGCGCGTGCCGCTGATTTAGCGGCCGACTCCAGCACAGAATCCGAACGGCTCGATTTGCCACTGAGGATGCCACCAAGGTCGAATCCGGAGGAAGATTCCTGTTCCGGTGTTTTTTCCTGGGTAGCAGCGGCCGTCGCCTGTTCCGCACGCTGTTTCAATATTTCGTAGGCAGATTCCCTGTCTACTAGCTTGTCATACACACCCGCCACCAGTGATTGCGCCATCACCTGCTTGCGCTCGGCATCGGTCGCCGGGCCAACCCGGCTTTCCGGTGGGCAGATAAAAGTGCGTTCGACAGGTGTAGGCGCGCCCTTTTCATCCAGAAACGAGACCAGCGCTTCGCCTACGCCTAGCTCGGTGATCACGGTTGCTACATTCAATGTGGGATTTGCCCTGAAGGTTTGTGCGGCGACCTGTACCGCTTTCTGGTCACGCGGCGTGAATGCGCGCAAGGCATGCTGCACGCGGTTACCCAGCTGCCCCAGCACCACATCCGGGATATCCAGCGGGTTTTGTGACACAAAATAAATACCTACGCCTTTGGAACGCACCAATCGCACCACCTGCTCGATCTTTTGCATCAACATGGCTGGCGCATCATTAAATAATAAATGCGCCTCATCAAAAAAGAATACCAGTTTTGGTTTTTCCAGATCACCGACTTCAGGTAACTTTTCGAATAATTCGGATAATAGCCACAGCAATAACGTGGCATACACACGTGGCGCATTCAGCAATTTATCCGCCGCCAGGATATTGATATAACCCAAACCTTTGGCATCGGTCTGCATCATGTCTTCCAGGTTGAGCGCTGGCTCTCCGAACAAGGCATCGCCACCTTCGGTTTCCAGTTGCAGCAATGACCGCTGGATCGCACCCACGCTGGCAGTTGAAATATTGCCGTATTGCGTCTGGTAAGTCGCTGCATTTTCGGCACAATGCTGCGCCATGGCACGTAAATCTTTAAGGTCGAGCAACAGCATGCCATTGTCGTCAGCCACCTTGAAGATCGCATTCAGCACACCGCTTTGCACCTCATTCAGGTTGAGCATACGTGAGAGCAGTAACGGCCCCATTTCGCTCAGGGTAGTGCGTACCGGATGGCCCTTTTCGCCAAACATATCCCAGAACATGGTGGGATAGGCTTTATTACTGTAGCCAGTCAGCGCCAGTTGTTGCACGCGTGCTTCGACTTTGGCATTGCCGCCACCGACCTGGCTCATGCCGGACAAATCACCTTTGACATCAGCCATAAACACCGGTACACCGATACGTGAGAACTGTTCGGCCAAGCTTTGTAGTGTCACGGTTTTACCAGTACCGGTGGCACCGGCTATCAGGCCGTGGCGGTTAGCCATCCTTGGCAGCATGACGCTGTCGGTTTCGTTGTTTTTGGCGATGAGCATGGGTTCTATCATGGCTAGGACTCGGATAAATAATGGGTTGGTTTGAGTATAGGTGAAGGGCTGAAAAAGGGGAAGGCAGTCAGCCAAAAAGCATGTGCTTTAAAAGCGTTTTAATACTTAAAAATCGCCGCGTCTGGCTTTTTCCATCAGGCTGATCAGTGCATCTTCCAGTTGCTGGGCAGACGCCTGCGCCCTGGCCGTAGGCTGCTTGATATTCTTTAAGTCGTGCGTAGGCCTGTCCAGCCCTAAATACAAGTGGCGTTTGCCTTTGGTATCCGGCTTTTCATAAATAGCGATGCGGCAAGGCGCAAACACCAGGAACTCGGGGTGATCGAGGATGATTTCGGTGCCCATGCTCAGGTTGCAGAAAGTGCGGACTTCCTTGATGCCTTGCGGATCCTGCCCGCGTAACTTCATATGTTCGCCGATCGGGAAATTGGCCGGGCTGACAAAGTTCATGCCTTCAGAGAGGGATTTCAAGCTATCCACCAGATCCTGGTAGCTGACATTGGCGGCGACCGGCACTTCATAAATCGCATTATCGAGATCGACATCCGGCATACCATGCCCAATCACGCGCACACGGGCGGGATCATTCAGGGGCGCAGCGTTCAAGCACATAGGTAACATTACCCACAGCAAACAACACATACCAGCAAGCCAGTGACGCATAAGAATCCCTTATTCTAAATATCTGGCTTATTACAGCACTAAGCCGGACGCTGATTGGTGACTGTGGTTACACGTTGAATCAAAGTATTGAATCAACAGTATTGAATTAAAGGTCCTGGTGAAACGCCCGTTGCACGGTGCGTTTGTCATATTGCGGCGACAGCATGGTGATAAAGTTCAGCATGTAGTCACGCAAAAAAGCATCGCGTCTGACGCCTAGAAATGTCGTACTGTTGGGGAACAGATGGCTGCAATCCAGGCTTTTGAGCGGCGCGTCACGCGTTTCGTCATAAGCCATATTGGCGATCAGGCCTATGCCCAGGCCGAGGTTGACATAGGTTTTAATCACGTCGGCATCAATCGCGGTAAACACCACATTCGGTTGCAGGCCTGCATCGTGAAACACTTTCGAGACCAGCGTACCGCCGGTGAATGCAAAGTCATAAGTGATGAGCGGGTAATCAGCCAGGTCTTTTAATGTGAGTCTGCTCTTTTCCAGCAAGGGATGTTGCGGCGGGACGACCAGGCAACGGTTCCACTCGTAGCATGACAGGCAGGACAAACGCTCGTCATCACTGATATTCTCGGTGGCAATACCAATATCCGCTTCACCAGAAGCCACATGCTCGGTGACTTGCGCCGGGTTGCCCTGGTGTATCGCCAGTTTGACATTGGGGTATTGCGCCATGAACTGTTTGACCGCAGAGGGCAAACGGTAGCGCGCCTGCGTATGCGTGGTTGCTATGGTCAGCTCGCCGCTGTCTTCCTGGCTATATTCATCGCCAACGCGTTTGATATTCTGCATATCCAGGATCACGCGTGCCGCCAAGTCTACAATCTTGCGGCCAGGTTCTGTCACGCCTATCAGGCGTTTGCCATTACGCTGGAAGATCTGCAGGCCGAGTTCTTCTTCCAGCAACTGGATCTGTTTGCTGACCCCGGGCTGGGAGGTATGCAGGACTTCTGAGGCTGAAGAGATGTTCAGCTGCTGCCGGACCACCTCATGTACATAGCGTAATTGATGGAATTTCATTACCAACTCAATATAACCAAAAGCTATATCATAGAACAACTGGTTATTAAATCAATAATTAAAAATCTGGTACATTTCGCGCACTAAAGTTTAGAAGATACTCCTCATGGAATTCGGATACATACTGGCAGGGTTTGTTGTCGGCTTTTTGGTGGGCCTCACCGGCGTTGGTGGTGGCTCGTTAATGACCCCTATCCTGCTGCTGGTTTACAACATCAAGCCAGCAGTCGCGGTCGGAACAGACCTGTTGTATGCATCCATCACCAAATCCGTCGGTATTTTTGCACATGGCAAACTGGGGAACATTGACTGGCGTATCGTCAAACGCCTGGCGCTAGGCAGCGTACCTGCTTCCCTGGCCACATTATGGGCGTTGCAGAGTATGGACTTGCAATCTGGCAATGCCGTCTCCACCATTAAGTTCTGGCTGGGCATTGCGTTGATTGTCACTTCTGTCGCCGTATTGCTGCGCAACAAGCTGCATTCTTTAGTTTCAAATGGAGAGTGGGTGCCTGAGCGCTATGTTCCCATGGCGACTGTCATGCTCGGAATCATATTGGGTGGACTGGTGACACTCACTTCAGTAGGTGCCGGCGCATTGGGCGTAACCGCGCTCATCATGCTCTACCCTAAAGAAAAGATCACCACTATTGTCGGCAGTGATATCGCGCATGCGGTGCCATTGACGCTGGTGGCAGGTGCAGGTCATGCCTCTCTGGGCACAATTGATTACACCTTGCTGGGTACATTATTGATAGGTTCTATCCCCGGCATCTACCTTGGCAGCCACATGAGTTCTAGGGTTGCCGAGCACTGGGTGCGTATTGTACTGGCTATGATATTGATTTATGTAGGCTTTAAGCTGGTTTTCCATTAAAATACTGCCTCTTCGCATATGGCGAAAAAGTGATTCAAGCATGTACAAATACGACCCTATAGACCAACAAATTGTTAATGAACGTGTCGCGCAATACCGCGACCAGACCCGCCGCTACATTGCTGGCGAGCTGTCTGATGAAGAATATCGCCCGCTACGTTTGCAGAATGGCCTGTATATCCAGCGCCATGCGCCTATGTTGCGTATCGCGATTCCTTACGGCCTGCTTTCCAGCAAACAGCTGCGCAAACTGGCAGATATCACGAAAAAGTATGACCGTGGTTACGGCCATTTCAGCACGCGCCAGAACTTGCAACTAAACTGGCCGAAACTGGAAGATACGCCGGATATCCTGGCTGACCTTGCCACGGTGGAGATGCACGCCATCCAGACTTCTGGCAATTGCATCCGCAATATCACCACCGACCAGTTTGCAGGCATTGCGCCGGATGAGATCATTGATCCGCGCGCGATTGCAGAAATCATGCGCCAATGGAGCACATTCCACCCGGAATTCGCCCTGTTACCTCGTAAATTCAAGATCGCAGTATCTGGTACTACGCAAGACCGTGCCATTGTGCAAGCGCACGATATCGGCCTCGAGTTCTACAAAGACAGCAACGACGAGATGGCGATCAAAGTCTGGGTCGGCGGCGGCCTGGGCCGTACGCCTATCCTTGGCATGGTGATCCGTGAGCACCTGGAATGGCGCCACATCCTGTCCTACTGCGAAGCCGTCATCCGCGTGTATAACGTGCATGGTCGCCGTGATAACGCCTATAAAGCGCGTATCAAAATCCTGGCAAAAGCACTGGGTATTGAAGAATTCAAACGTCAGGTGGAAGAAGAATGGACGCATTTGAAAGATGGCCCACTGACCATCACCCAATCCGAGCTTGATCGTGTAGCTAAACATTTCGAGCCTATGCCCTATGAAACATTGCCCGCGCACGATGCCTCATTCGATGCGGCAGTTGCCTGCAACCCGTCATTTGCGGCCTGGGTGAAACGCAATGTGCAACCGCACCGTGTATCTGGCTATCGCGCCGTCACCTTGTCACTCAAACCGCATGGCAAAGCGCCTGGTGATATCACCAGTGAACAAATGCATGTGGTGGCCGATCTCGCTGACGCTTACAGCTTTGGCGAACTGCGCTCTTCACATGAGCAAAACCTGATCCTGGCGGATGTCAAACTGTCAGACCTGTTTGCCGTTTGGGAAAAAGCACGTGCAGCTGGCCTGGCAACACCGAATATCGGGTTGCTAACCGACATTATCTGCTGCCCTGGTGGTGATTTCTGCAGCCTGGCTAACGCCAAATCCATCCCGATTGCAGAAGCGATTCAACTGCAATTTGATGATCTTGATTACCTGTACGAGATCGGCGATATCGAACTGAATATCTCAGGTTGCATGAACGCCTGCGGCCACCACCACGTTGGTCATATCGGCGTACTCGGTGTAGATAAAGACGGTTCCGAATGGTATCAGGTCACCATTGGTGGTAAACAAGGTAACGATGCCAGCATAGGCAGCGTGATCGGCCCCTCTTTCTCCGCCGACGAAATGCCTGGCGTGGTGCAGAAACTGATAGAAGTGTATATCCGTGAACGTCATGAAGATGAACGCTTTATCGATACTGCGCGTCGTTTAGGCATCGCGCCGTTCAAAGCGCATGTATATGCAGACCAGAAAAAAGGAGCCACGGCATGAGCAATTTGATCCGCTTGAATGCCGACGGCATTGCCGAAATCGTGCAGGACGAATGGACACGCGTGATACCGCCAGCGCCGGGTGAGGAATCCGTACGTAAGCAGGCTGGCAAGGTTGTGCTGTTTAAACTGACAGGCGAAGCCACCTTCACGCCTGAGCAGATTGCTGACACGCAGATACCGGCCACTGGCAAAATACTGCTGCCGCTGACGATTTGGCAGGCACGCAAAGCTGAGTTGCAAGCGCGCTTTGACGCCGGTAACGTTGGCATTGTGCTGGCAACGCATGAAACCGCCGAAGCTTTGCAGGCAGAGTTTCCTGATATCAACACCCTGCCGCTGATCGCCGTGTTTGTTGAGCGCTTTGCTGATGGCCGTATTTTCACATTGGGCAACTGGCTGCGTACTCGCTTTGGTTACAAAAACGAGTTGCGTGCAGTTGGTGATGTCTTGCGTGACCAATTGTTCTTCCATAAACGCTCAGGCTTTAACAGCTTCCTGGTCCGGGCAGACCGTTCGGCGCAAGAAGCCGTGGCCAGCCTCAATGATTTCAGCCAGCCTTATCAGGGTGCAGTTGATGATGTACCGGTGTGGCGGAGAGTAAACCGTACATGAGTGGTGCTGTCAGCATGCTCAAGCCGGCAGCCAAAAACCCGGCCACCAGCCCTGAACTTACTGACGCACTGGTTGCCAGTGTGCAAGCCAAGCGCGCGCAGGCCCTGGCATTACTGCAAGCGGCTGCCACCGAGTTTCCAGCCATCACCTTTGCCAACAGCTATGGCGCTGAAGATATGGTGCTCACCGATCTGATCGCTAAAGAAAACCTGGCTATCGAGATATTTTCGCTGGACACCGGCCGCCTGCCTGCTGAAACCTATACCTTGATGGGTGATGTAGAGCATACGTACGCCATCAAACCAGTGGTGTTTTTCCCCAGACACGAAGCAGTTGAAAGCTATGTGCGCGGCAAAGGCATCAATGCCTTTTATGAGAGCATCGATCTGCGCAAGGCCTGCTGCGGCATGCGCAAAGTCGAGCCCTTACAGCGTGCGCTTACTGGCAAGCAAGCCTGGGTGACCGGCATGCGTGCCGAACAGGCCACCACACGCAGCAACCTGCCTACGCGCGAATACGACGCAGGCAACCAGCTGGAAAAATTCAATCCCCTCAGTGATTGGACAGAAAAAGAGATCTGGGCGTATATCCGTTTACACAACGTACCCTACAACGCCCTGCACGACCAGTTTTACCCCAGCATAGGCTGCGCGCCATGCACCCGGGCAGTGGCCATGGGCGAAGACATTCGTGCCGGCCGCTGGTGGTGGGAAGACCCGACCAACAAAGAATGCGGACTGCATGTTAAAAAGTAACGACAGATGCACACTTACCTGGCATCTGTAGCTGATTGATAGAAGATTGAAATGACTACAAAACAACCTTTGTCTCACCTCGACTGGCTGGAAGCCGAAGCCATTCATATTTTGCGCGAAGTCGCTGGTCAATGCGCCAACCCGGTGTTGCTGTTCTCGGGTGGTAAAGACTCATTATGCATTTTGCGCCTGGCAGAAAAAGCGTTCCGCCCTGGCCGCTTCCCTTTCCCGCTATTGCATATTGATACCGGCCACAACTACCTCGAAGTAGTGAACTTCCGCGACCAGCGCGCGGCTGAGCTGGGTGAGCGCCTGATTGTGCGTTCGGTGGAAGATTCCATGAAACGCGGCACGGTGGTGTTGAAATCAGCAGATGAACCGCGCAACAAACACCAGTCTGTGACCTTGCTCGAAGCCATCGAAGAATTCGGCTTTGATTGCTGCATAGGCGGTGCCCGTCGTGATGAAGAAAAAGCGCGCGCCAAAGAGCGCATCATGAGTTTCCGTGACGAATTCGGCCAGTGGGACCCGAAAAACCAGCGCCCGGAATTGTGGAACCTGTACAACGCCCGCGTGCACAAAGGTGAAAACATCCGTGCTTTTCCGATTTCCAACTGGACTGAAATGGATGTCTGGCAATATATCGAGCGCGAAAAACTGGAGTTACCGAGCATTTACTTCGCGCATCAACGCGATATCGTCATGCGTCATGGTTCGATTTTCCCGGTGAATGTGCCCCTGTCGAATGGCGGCCTGATCAATCAGCCTAAAGCCAGCGAAGAAGTGATCAATATGCAGGTGCGTTTCCGCACGGTGGGTGATATCACTTGTACCGCGCCAGTGATCTCCGATGCTGATGATGTCAGCAAGATCGTACTGGAAACTGCGACGACGACCATTACCGAGCGCGGCGCGACCCGTCTGGATGATCAGACTTCCGAGGCTTCGATGGAGCAGCGTAAAAAAGAAGGTTATTTCTAAAAATGCAGGCAAATCCATGGATAGCATCCATAGCGGCATTGCGCGGTGCTCAAAATCCTCATGTACAAAATGTACATTCCGGTTTTTGCGCTCCGGGCGCCTTGCTCTGCAAGCTACCCAAGAATTTCTAAAGCATTTTAATTAAGTGAACACTATGACAACACAACACAATGATTCTTTGCTGCGCTTTATGACTTGCGGCAGCGTGGATGATGGCAAAAGCACTTTAATCGGCCGCTTGCTGTACGACACCAAAACCATTCTGGCCGATACGCTGAGCAATATTGAGCGCACCTCCAGCAAACGCGGCATGGAAGCCGTAGACCTGTCATTGCTGACCGATGGCTTGCAGGCTGAGCGCGAACAAGGCATTACTATTGACGTGGCTTATCGTTACTTCAGCACCGGCACGCGTAAATACATCATCGCCGATGCGCCTGGTCACGAGCAATATACCCGCAACATGGTGACTGCCGCTTCAACGGCCAATCTGGCGATCATCCTGATCGATGCGCGCAGAGGCGTGCTGACACAGACCCGCCGTCATAGCTACCTGGCGCATCTGGTCGGAATTCCGCACATCGTGGTTGCCGTGAACAAAATGGATCTGGTGAATTATGACCAGGCCATTTATGAAAAAATCAAAGCAGATTACATTGCCTTTGCCAGCGAAATCGGCCTGGCGCAAGCGCGCGACATCAAGTTTCTGCCTATGTCTGCCTTGAATGGCGATATGCTGGTAGACCGCCTGGATAATATGAACTGGTATCAGGGTGAAACCTTGCTGGAAACTCTGGAAGCCGTGCCTGCTGCGCATAGCGAACAGGCAGAAGCTTTCCGTTTCCCGGTGCAGTTCGTCTGCCGTCCGCATGACTCAGCCAACCCTGAACTGCATGATTTCAGGGGCTTTATGGGCCGTGTAGAGTCTGGCGATATCGCCGTGGGTGATGCCGTGACCGTGTTGCCGAATGGCTACCAGTCTAAAGTCAAAGCCATCCAGCTGGGCAATCAGCAATTACAAAGCGCACAAACAGAACAAAGCGTCACCCTGCTGCTAGAAGACGAGATTGATACTTCACGCGGCGATATGATCGTAAAAACGGCTGAAGTGATAGAGCCGGTGAAACAGATAGAAGCACACGTATGCTGGCTGTCAGAAACACCACTTTCTACGGCGCGCACTTACATCGTACGCCATACCAGCCGCGAATCAAAAGCCAAGATCGGTAGCATTCAATATAAAGTGGATGTGAATACCCTCGAGCAACAGGCCACTGCAGACCTGAAAATGAATGATATCGCCCGTGTCAGCTTTAAACTGGCACAGCCGTTGATGGTGGATAGCTACGATAAAAATCGTGCGACCGGCGCCTTTATCGTCATTGACGAAAGCAGTAACAATACCGTTGGCGCTGGCATGATTGTTTGATCAAACACAAAGCGCCACATCGTCAATTAGACTAATTTGCAATAAAATAGCGTTTTGGCTGACCCTAATATTTTGGCTGGAAACCAAGCCACAAAGGATTTGAAAATATGACATATGTAGTAACCGAAAATTGTATTCAGTGCAAATATACCGACTGCGTAGATGTCTGCCCGGTCGACTGCTTTGTTGAGGGTCCAAACTTTCTCGCCATCAACCCGGATGAATGCATTGATTGCACCCTGTGTGTCGCAGAATGCCCGGCTGAAGCCATTTTCTCAGAAGATGATGTCCCGGCTGACCAGCAGCACTTTATCGAGCTGAATGCGCGTCTTTCGCAAGTATGGCCTGCGATCACGGCCAGAAAAGACCCATTGCCTGAAGCTGAGGATATGAACGGCAAACCCGGCAAAACAGAATTACTGATTGAATAAGCATTCAGGTCATGCAATATCAAAAAACCGCTCGATTGAGCGGTTTTTTTATTCGATGTCTTTCATCAAGCCAACAATCTTTTGACAGGCCCGTAACTGAGTCTATGCTCAGTCGTCACCCCGTGCTCGGCAAGACGCGCAAGATGCAAGGCGGTCGGGTAACCTTTGTGCTGCGCAAAGCCATACTGTGGATACAGCGCATCCAGTACCAGCAACGAGGCATCTCTGGCAGTTTTGGCGAGAATAGACGCTGCTGAAATCTCGGCGATCTTGCTATCGCCTTTGATGATCGCCTCACAGGGCAGATCAAACTTCGGGCTACGATTGCCATCGACCTGGATCAGGGTGGCATGTATCCCGAAATCCGTGACCATGGCCAGATAAGCACGCTGCATCGCCAGCATGCTGGCTTGCAGGATATTGATCTCATCAATCTCCTGCGCGCTGACGCTGGCGATTCCCCAGGCCAGTGCATGCGCCTTGATTTCAATCGCCAGGGCATCGCGCCTGGGTTCAGAAAGCTTTTTGGAATCCGCCAGCCCTGCGATAGGTTGTTCAGGGTCAAGAATTACAGCCGCCGCATACACTGCACCTGCTAATGGTCCCCTGCCCGCTTCATCAATGCCGCATAGCTTGATCGTCATGCGGCAGGCAGGAACTGTTTGATGACGGCAGCGGCTTTTTGCGCGCTGTTCTGTTTGAGCTGGGTGTGGATAGTACGGTATTTCTCGCGCAACTCGGCTAAACCGGTTTTATCGGCCAGCAAGTTATACAAGGTCTGGGCGATCTGCTCGGGGTTAGCGTCTTTTTGCAATAACTCCGGCACAATAAACTCGCCAGCCAGCACATTGGGCAAGCCCACATACGGTTGCAGCCGCATGCGTTTCAGCAACTGCCAGCTCATATTCGACATCTTATACGTGATGACCATGGGCTTTTTGAGCAATGCAGCCTCCAGCGTAGCGGTGCCTGAAGCAACGACAATAGCATCGGCGGCGATCATGGCTTCGTGCGCATGACCAAACATGATCTGCATATCAATCTGCACGTCTGGCTTTTGTGTCAGCAACTGGTGCCAGGCATTCTGGAAGATATCACGCGTTTCACGCGTCACCAGTGGTACCAGGAACTGTACGCTTTTACCATTCTCACGCATCAGGCGTTCAAAAGAAATCGCGCTTTCCAGCATCAGTTCAGCATGGAAAATCACTTCTGACTGCCGGCTGCCTGGCAGCAGCGCAATCACCACACTATTCTTCTTCAATTTAAGTTTTTCACGCATCTGCGGCACGTCCGGCTCCATAGGCAATGCATCTGCCAATGGATGACCAATATAGGTCACAGGCACGCCTACCTGCTGGTACAGTGCAGGTTCAAACGGGAACAACGCCAGGATATGCGACACCGCACGCTTGATACTATGAATGCGGTTTTTACGCCAGGCCCAGATGGACGGGCTGACATAATGGATGGTGGCGATGCCTTTGGCTTTGAGTTTTTTCTCTAGCCAGAAATTGAAATCAGGCGCATCAATGCCAATGAATACATCAGGTTTTTGTTTGAGTATCTGCTTGAGTAATTCTTTGCGTAACTTAAGCAGTCCCCACAGATGCCTGAGTACTTCAAGATAACCGCGCACGGAAAGACGTTCTATCGGGTAAAGCGACTTTGCCCCAAGACTCATCATTTTGGGCCCTGCGATACCGAATATCTCGATATCGGGATGTAGCGACTTTAACTCCTGGATCAGGTGATAACCCAGCAAGTCACCGGAGGCTTCGCCCGCCACCATTGCAATCTTCGCCATAGTTTTGGATTAACGCACAATGCCGCGCGTGGTTTGCGCGAGAAAACGGGTCATCAGGCCAATCTCAGGGCAAGACTGTTCCATCGCTGCCAAGGCCACTTTGGCTTCTTCAAATGAGAGACCCTGACGATACAACACTTTATAGGCGCGCTTGATCTGCTGGATGGCTTCTGCACTGTAACCACGGCGTTTCAGGCCTTCGGCATTGATGCCATGCGGTTGAGCATCGTAACCCGCAGCCGTCACATAAGGCGGGATATCCTTGAATACCACAGAGCCAACTGCCGTAATGATGTGCTCACCGATCTGGCAGAACTGGTGTACGAGGGTAAAGCCACCGAGAATGGCGTAATCGTAGATCGTCACGTGGCCAGCCAGGGACGAATTATTGGCCATGATGGTGTGGTTGCCGACGATACAATCATGCGCGATGTGCACATAAGCCATGATCCAGTTATGGTCGCCGATTTTGGTCGTGCCTTTATCCTGGATGGTGCCGCGGTTAAATGTACAAAACTCGCGGATGGTATTGTGGTCGCCGATTTCCAGCAGAGTCGGTTCGTCTTTGAATTTCTTGTCCTGCGGTTTTGCACCCAGCGACGAAAATTGAAAAATCTCGTTGTGTTTACCGATGGTGGTCGGGCCTTCGATCACCACATGTGAGCCGACTTTAGTGCCGGCATCAATACGCACACCGGCGCCAATAGTCGTGAAGGGACCCACTTCGACCGAACTATCCAGTTCAGCTTTGGGGTCAATGATGGCAGTAGGATGGATCAGGCTTTGCATCTTTATGTGTGTGCTGCATACCGCCAGCAAAATGGAGATAAGAGGTTATTTTTCAATCGCTTTGAGAATACACATCATGTTGGCTTCAGCCACCACTTCGTCAGCCACTTTGGCGACTGCATTGTATTTCCAGATGCCTTTGAGGATACGGTCTATCCTCACGTTCAGGATGATCTGGTCTCCGGGAGACACTGGTTTCTTGAAACGGACATTATCGATCCCGGCAAAATAATACACAGAGTCATTGGTCGGCTTGATATTCATGGTTTTGAACGACAGGATAGCTGCCGCCTGGGCCATGGCTTCAACAATCAATACACCTGGCATGACCGGATGATATGGGAAATGGCCTGGAAAGTATGGCTCATTCACTGAGACATTTTTCACCGCCACGATTTCTTTACCCAACTCCATCGACAGTACACGATCCACTAATACAAACGGGTAACGATGCGGCAGGTGTTCTAAAATCTCATGAATATCCATGCTATTCATTGCATTCTCAGCCATAAATTCTCTCAATCTTCTGTATGTTTTTTTATACTGCTTATTGCTTGCTCAAGCTGCTTGAGCTTGAGGTTGTTTTGTTCCAAATGCCGGATATTTGCAGCCGTCCTTAGCCAGTCTTCATGTTTCTGGAAAGGCATGAGTGCAGTATAGGTACCCGGTTGCTGTATGGACCGCATGATCATGGAACCAGGCGATATCGTCACGCCATCCACGATGTGCAGGTGACCCAGTATCATCGCAGCGCCGCCAATCTTGCAATGCTGCCCAATCACAGCGCTGCCAGCAATGCCCGTACAGCCTGCAATCACTGTATGCGCGCCAATGCGGACATTATGGGCGACCTGTATCAAATTGTCCAACTTCACACCATCTTCAATGACAGTATCGTCCAAAGCGCCACGGTCTATGGTGGTATTGGCACCGATATCAACATGGTTGCCTATAACCACCCGCCCTATTTGCGGTATTTTAACCCATTGGCCTTGTTCTTCAGCATAGCCAAAACCATCATTTCCGATCACTGCCCCGGAAAAAAAGTGGCAATCATGGCCAATGACGGTGCCATGCTTAATCACTACTCGTGGTTCTAATATGGTATGGGCACCAATGGTGACATCATCCTCGATCACGCAGCCTGCACCAATGCGCACGCCTTTACCCAAGGTCACACGGTCGCCGATGCTGACCATGGCATCTATGGTGAGATCAGTTGGCAGCTTGGTTTCATAGCCGATCACAGCGCTGGCATGCACATGCTGCGTATATTGCTTGGGCGGATTCAACAGCGCAGACAGCTTGGCAAAATAAGCGTAAGGATTATCAGTCAGTATGCATGGCAATGTTGTCAGATGCTGGTGCTCAGGGCGCAGGATAACCGCCGTGGCGAGTGTATTTTGCAGCGACTGAGTGTATTTGGTGTCATTGAAAAAACTGATGGCGCCAGCTTGCGCATGTGCCAGCGAGGACATGCGTGAGATTGTTATTTCCCGGGGAGTCGCGGCAGAAAGCCCGACATTGACTTCGCCACCCAATGACGCCGCAATGTCTTGCAATGAAAAAAGTTGCGCCATGGACTGATTTGACCTTAAAAATGCTTTCTTGCTTTATATCGCAAGCTTATTTCTTGCCCAGCAGCTTGAGTACTTTATCTGTGATATCGATACGTTTGCTGGCGTATGCAATGCCGCTATAAGCGACCAGGTCGTAACCTTCGCTTTCGGCCACGGTTTGCACGGCTTTATTGATACGCTCCTGCAGCACTGCCAGTTCTTCATTCTTGCGCAGGTTGATATCTTCGCGTAATTCACGTTGCTTGCTCTGGAACTCCAGGCGCATATTGTTCAGCTGGCGCTCCTTGACACGGCGCTCTGACTCATTGACGTTGGTACGTTCATGATCCAGCTGCGCTTCGATGTCACGAATCTGCTTTTGCAGCTTTTCCAGATCCAGCGAGCGCGGGCTGAACTCTTTCTCCAGCTTCTTGCCTGTTTCTACCGTTTGAGGCGCTTCTTGCAGCAGCTTGTCCACCTGCACATAGCCCACTTTGAAGTCAGCGGACCAGACGTGGCCGCTCCATAGCAGCAGGCTTAGCCACAACACCAAAATATTTCTCATGCAGCCATTCCTTTCCGCCCGGGCATTATTGCTGATTCAAGCCAGTCCGTCATTAAAACTGCTGTCCAAACTGGAACTGTAATGTTTGCGTATCGTCGTTCTCTTTTTCTTTGAGCGGCTTGGCCAGTACCAGCTTCAGCGGACCAAATGGGGAAACCCAGGTCACACCGACACCGGTTGAGAATCTCAGATATTCAGAACTGATGGGATCGTTCTCACCGAAAACACCACCGCCATCAACAAATGCGCTTAACCTGAATTGATTAGACTGCGACACAAAAGGCACTGGCATGAATAATTCGATATTACCCACCATACGCTTTGTACCACCAATCGCAAAATCAGAGCCCGAAATCGGGTTAACATCACGCGGACCTAATGAAGAGTTCAGGAAACCACGCACACTGTTTACACCACCGGCGTAGAAGTTCTTGAAGAACGGATAGTTTTTACCACCATAGCTCTTGGCATAACCCGCTTCACCATTCAGCATCAAGGTAAAGTCTTTGCCCAGGTCTTTAAACCAGCTGTGCTGGTAACTCATTTTGTAATACTGCAAATCAAGGCCTGGTAATGCCACATCACCAGATAAACGTTGCAACACACCGCGACGTGGGAAAAGGATGTTATCTCTGGAGTCGAACGTCCAGCCCGCGTTCAACACAATAGAGTTACTGCTACAACCGCTGCTGTTTTCGCAGAATCTCAAGTACTGAATCGGGCTGTCAGCGGAAAGATCAACACTGGTCATATCCAGCGTCACACCGGCACTGAGGAAATCCATTTCAGACATAGGCATGCCAAAACGCATACCCACACCATATGACTGGCTATTGTAAGTACCGACGTTCAGCGTTGAGGAGTTCCTTCTGCTGGTATCCACATCACGGCGGTACACATCAAAACCACGGCTGATGCCATCCGGCGTGTAATAGGGGTCAGTGTAAGACAATGAATACACGGTGTTGTAACTGCTGGTGTTGACTTGCAAGGCCACGCGGTTACCCGTACCCAGGAAGTTAGGCTGGTTAACGTTAAAGCCCAATACCACACCATCACTACTGGATAAACCAGCACCAAACTGTACGCTACCAGTAGCTTTTTCAGCCACCGTCACCGTCATATCCACCTGATCGTTAATGCCTGGGACGGATGGCGTTTCCAGTTCAACACTGTCAAAGAAGTTCAGGCGCTGGATACGCTCTTTGGAACGTTTGATCTTATCACCGGCATACCAGGCAGATTCCAGTTGACGCATCTCGCGGCGCACCACTGCGTCACGCGTCCTGGTATTGCCTTGTACATTGATGCGGCGCACATAGACTTTTTTACCGGGATCGACAAAGAAGGTAAAGGCAACCGTATGCTCAAGCTTGTTGATCTCAGGCACCGCGTTTACGTTGGCAAACGCATAGCCTTCTTCGCCCAGCTTGTCATTGATGTTTTTGCTGGCATCCGTCACTTTTTGACGGTTAAACACATCGCCATCCTGAATATTGATCAGCTTCCTTAAGTCTTCCTCAGGCAACAACATCTCACCAGCCAGTTTGGTTTTGCTGATGTTGTATTTTTCGCCTTCAGTGATATTGACGTTGATGTAGACATCACGTTTGTCTGGAGAAATCGACACCTGCGTTGAGTCGATAGAGAACTCCAGGTAACCCTGGTTCATATAAAACGAACGCAGTGCTTCTAAGTCAGCCGTCAGTTTTTGTTTGGAATACTGATCATCTTTGTTCCACCAGCTCATCCAGTTTGGCGTGGTCAGCAAAAAGTTAGCACGTAAATCTTCAGTGGTGAACAAGTGGTTACCGACGATGTTGATATCGCGGATTTTGGCAGCCGGGCCTTCTGTGATCTCAAACCGGATAGAAACACGGTTGCGTTCCAGCGGGCTGGAAACCGCTTTCACTTCGGCGCTGTATTTACCTTGCGACAGATATTGGCGTTTGATTTCCTGTTCGGCGCGGTCTAGCTGTGCTTTATCAAAAATCTGGCCTTCGGCAATGCCGATCTGTTTCAGGCCTTCTTTCATCTTGTCAGTCGGGAAAGATTTGTTACCGCTGAAATCGATCTGTGAAATGGAAGGACGTTCCTGCACGGTAACCACCAGTACATCACCGTCATTTTCAATACGTACATCCTTGAAAAAACCAGTGGAATACAGGGATTTAATCGCCTGTGCGGCCTTTTCGTCGCTCATGACATCGCCTACCTGCATAGGCAGGTAATTAAACACCGTACCGGCTTCGGTACGTTGCAAGCCTTCTACGCGGATGTCAGAGATGACGAACGGCTCTGTCGCGTAGGCTTTCAGATGGATAATTGCTGTTAACAGGCACAACAATAACTTGGAACTAGACTTTATTCTCATTAACTATGCTCTCAACCTACCAGGTAACGATTAATGTCATTAAAAAACGCAATGAACATCAATGCACCCAGTAACCCCAAACCAAGGCGCTGGCCAATCTCCAGCACCCTGTCAGGCAAAGGTTCTCCTCGAATCAATTCCGCCATATGATACAACAAATGCCCGCCATCCAATACTGGTATTGGTAGCAGATTCATGACTGCGATGCTGATACTCAGCAGCGCGATAAACCCGATATACGGTTTCAGGCCCAAACCGGCGGTTTCACCAGCCGCATCCGCAATACTGACAGGGCCGCTGATCGATTTCAGTGATGCCTGTCCAGTCAGCATTTTACCTATCATTTTCAATGTGAAAACAATCGTTTCCTGCACTCTGTACACTGCACGCACCGCTGCTTCTGTCAGCGTGTAATGGCGTTCTACGCGATACGGTTTGAGGTCAACAGCGTCCATATTGACGCCAGCACCCAGGCGGCCTATCTTTTGCCCGGCTTCTATCACCGTTTCAGGCAGCAATTTAACCTGCAAGGTTTCGCTACCACGTTGATACTCCACTTTTAATGGCTGTGACGGATTGGCTCTGACCCATTTCACAAACTGTTGCCAGTCTTCAACCGGCTTGTTATTCACTCTGACGATATGGTCACCAACCTGCAACCCACTTTTCTCTGCGACAGAACCTGGCAGGATCTCCCCTACCACTGCAGGAATCACAGGCATCAGCATGGAAATACCCACTTTTTGCAAGACATCGCCTTCAGGCTCGCCAGGCAATTTGGACATGGCCAGCACATGCGTATGGGACTCGCCCTGCACTGTGCGCGTCACCACCTTTAATGAGCGATGTGCCACCCAGGCCTCAAGCAATTGCCATTGCGCATCTTGCCAGGTGCCTATCGGCTTGCCATCCAGGGAAACCAGCAGATCGCCAGAGCGTAGCTTGGCCTGTGCCGCCAGTGAACCGGATTCTACCGGCCCAATGTAAGGTTTCAGGCCCACCTCGCCCTGCGCGATCAGGCCCCAGTAACACACAAATGCCAGCAACAGATTCGCCAATGGCCCGGCAAAGACGATCCACATTTTAGCGGCGACTTTTTGCCGGTCAAAAGCACGCGACCAGTCGGTTGCCAACACTTTGTGTTCCGCCGACTGCAATGACTCGGTGTCGCGACTATCAAGCATTTTGACATAGCCACCGAGCGGGATCCAGGATAATACCCATTGAGTAGACTGTGGCGTGTGCTGATATTGGAAAATCGGTTTGCCAAAACCGATTGAGAACTTAAGCACCCTGACGCCACAGCTACGCGCAGCCAGGTAATGGCCAAACTCGTGGATGGTGACCAGTACCCCGATAGCGACGATAAATGCCAATACCGACATCATAGCGCGACCGCTTTACAGGCAGGTGCAATGGTGGTTTGGGTCATGGCTTTCTGTACAAAGGCGCGGGCCTGAGCGTCGATTTCCAGCAATTGATCGATAGAAGTCACTTTTTCTACAGGCAGCTTTTGCAGCGTGTCATCCAGCAGGCGCGGAATGTCCAGATAATGAATGTCATCGCGCAGAAAAGCAGCCACAACTACTTCGTTGGCTGCATTGAGCACAGCAGGTGCAGTCCCGCCAGCGGCAAGGGCCTCATAGGCCAGCTGCAAACAAGGAAAACGATCGGTATCCGGCGCTTCAAATTCCAGTTTGGCGATTTCCACCAGACTCAACGGTTTCACACCGGAGGCAATGCGCTCAGGGTAACCAAGGCCATAAGCAATCGGCGTGCGCATATCCGGGTTGCCTAATTGCGCCAGGATACTGCCATCGACATACGACACCATGGAGTGAATCACGCTTTGCGGATGCACCACCACTTCAATCTGTTGCGGGCGGGCATTGAATAGCCAGTGGGCCTCTATCACTTCCAGACCTTTATTCATCAGGGTAGAAGAATCAACAGTGATTTTTGCGCCCATCACCCAGTTGGGATGTTGCAACGCCAATGCGGGCGTCACTTCAGCCAGTTGCGCCTTGGTGTAACAGCGGAACGGCCCGCCTGAAGCAGTGAGGATGATCTGGTTGACACCGACATCCGCCAAATCAGTGTACGGTTGGCCTGGCATGGCCTGGAAGATGGCGTTATGTTCGCTATCTATCGGCAGCAAAGTCGCCTGCCCTTGTTTGACGGCATCCATAAACAACTGGCCAGCCATGACCAGTGTTTCTTTATTGGCAAGCAATATTTTTTTGCCAGCCCTGGCGGCGGCTAAGGCAGGCAGCAGACCGGCAGCTCCCACGATGGCGGCCATCACCGCGTGGACAGCGTCATGCGCAGAGACTTCGATCAGCCCTTCCACGCCGGAAAGCACTGTGATTTGAAAACCCTCTGCTTGTAGTCGCTGACGTAAACGCTGCGCAGCCTCTGCATCCTGCATCACGGCATATTGTGGCTGGTAACGCACACACTGCTGCAACATGGCGTCCACATTCTGGTGGGCAGTCAGGGCGAACACGGCGTACCTGTCGGCATGCTGTGAAATCACATCCAGCGTCTGCTGACCGATGGTGCCGGTACTACCCAGTATGGTGACGTATTGCAAAGTGGCCTTTTAAAATGAATAAAACTGTTGCCAGTAATTAAACCAGAACATCAGGCACAAGCCGACTGGCAGCGCTGGAATCACGCCATCGACACGGTCCAGCAACCCGCCATGCCCAGGTAAGAACTGCCCGCTATCTTTCAGGTTGGCGCGACGCTTAAAAAAGGATTCAAATAAATCGCCGTATATGCCGACGATCGTGATCACCCACAGGCCTGGCAATAGCCACCAGGTGGCTACCGCTCCGGTGGCTTTCAAAGTGACAGCATACACCGCAACAGCCAGCAAAGCACCCAGTACACCTTCCCAGGTTTTACCAGGACTGATCGCGGGTGCCAGCTTGTGCCGCCCGAACTGTTTGCCGAAAAAGTAAGCCGCGCTGTCTGCCAGCCAGATGGTAGAAATAATCACCAGCAAGACGTAAGGATTGATTTCCTGAGCGATCACCAACGCCATCCACAACGACAACATCAAACACCAGCCGAGAAAGAGATTCACCGCCCGCTGTTTAAAAAAGGTATTAAAAAACATCGCCACTGGTACAACAATCAACCAGAAAGCAGTCATGCCCATAAATACTTGCAGGGCTCGATAAAAGAACCAGTGGAAGCCCCATTGCTGCAGCAACCCCAGCAGGCTGATGCCAGTGATTGTAGAAATGGCCAGGTAAACGCGCGTCTGCAGCGGGCTTAGCTGCAAAAAGCCGGCCCACTCACGCAAGCAGACCAGCGTCAGCACCAGCATGACAGACGCCCACCATAGCATGGGCAGGAAAAACAACGCCGGGAGGAATAGTCCCAGCAACACAAGTGCCGTGATGACTCTGGTTTTCAACATAGATTAAGAGGGGCTGCTATCGGTGCTGAACTGTTCACTGGTGCGTCCGAAACGACGCTCGCGTTGACGATAGGAAACTAATGCCTCCTCGAATGCCGCATCATCAAAATCGGGCCACAAGGTCGGCGTGAAGTAGAGTTCGGTATAGGCGAGCTGCCATAACAGGAAATTACTGATACGCGTCTCACCACCGGTGCGGATAAACAGGTCAGGTTCAGGCGCATAAGGCATGGAAAGATAAGGCGTCAGGTCAGACTCGCTGATCTCTGCGACCTGGCCCGGATTGGCTTGCAATAGCGCATTCACCGCATTGATCACATCCCAGCGGCCGCCATAGTTCACCGCAATCGACAGGGTCAGGCCGGTGTTAGCTGCTGTTTTTTGCTCGGCTTCCAGCATCTTCTGCTGTAGCACTTCGTTAAATGGGCTACGGTCACCAATCAGCTTGAGGATGACATTGGCTTCATGCAGCTTGCTGACTTCGCGTTCCAGTGCTTCCAGAAACAAGCCCATCAGGAAAGTCACTTCTTCGGAAGGACGGCGCCAGTTTTCACTGCTAAATGCAAACAAGGTGAGAAATTTGATATCCAGGCGGACACAGGCTTTCACCAGTTGCCTGACAGACTCCAGCCCACGCTGATGACCCGCTACCCGGGGTAAGAATCGTTTTTTTGCCCAACGTCCATTACCATCCATAATCACCGCCACATGTTGTGGCAGCTCATTGGTGTCGGGGACTTGCTTGGTAGAACTGGAGAAGAAACCCAAAATATATACGCTCAGCCAGATCGCAGCTTACACTGCCATCAAATCGGTTTCTTTTTGTTGTAACAGTTTATCGACTTCAGCCACGGCTTTATCGGTCATTTTTTGCACTTCGTCTTGTGCGCGATGCTCATCATCTTCTGAAATCGCTTTGTCTTTCACCAGCTTTTTCAAGGCATCGTTGGCGTCACGGCGCACATTACGAATGGCCACTTTCGCGCCTTCACCTTCGGTGCGCACAATCTTGGTCAAATCCTTGCGCCGCTCTTCCGTCAGCATAGGCATAGGCACGCGGATCAGATCACCATTGGTGGCCGGGTTCAGGCCCAGGTCGCTGTCGCGGATGGCTTTTTCCACCTTGGCGATCATGTTCTTCTCATAAGGCTGCACGTTGATGGTACGCGCATCGCCCAGGTTGACGTTGGCGACCTGGTTGACGGCCACATATGAGCCATAGTACTCCACCATTACATGGTCCAACAGGCCGGCATGCGCACGTCCGGTACGCACTTTTGCCAGGTCAGTCTTTAATGATTCCAGTGACTTTTGCATTTTCTGCTCAGCAGATTTTTTAATTTCTTCAACCATGGTTGCTCTCCAATCTCGCTTTACTTCTACACGCCTCAGTGGCCTTAAGCCCTGACGCGTGTGCCTTCATTCTCACCCAGAATCACGCTTTTCAAAGCGCCTTCTTTGAAAATACTGAATACCGCAATCGGCATTTTCTGGTCCCTGCATAAGGTGAATGCCGTGGCATCCATCACTTTCAGGTTTTTATTGATCGCTTCATCGTAAGACACCGTGTCATACCGTGTCGCGGATGGGTCTTTCTTCGGGTCAGCCGTATAAATGCCATCGACCTTGGTGGCTTTCAATACGATCTCCGCATCAATTTCCACACCACGCAATGCCGCTGCGGTATCGGTAGTGAAGAAAGGGTTACCGGTACCGGCGCCGAAAATCACGACTTTGCCTTCTTCCAGGTAACGAATCGCTTTGCCACGAATATAGGGTTCAGCCACCGCTTCAATGTTCAACGCACTTTGTACGCGTGCAGCCACGCCGGCATGCTTCATGGCATCCTGCAAGGCCATGGCATTCATGACTGTCGCCAGCATGCCCATATAATCCGCAGTAGCGCGATCCATGCCTTCGGCTGCGGGTGCGATGCCGCGGAAAATATTACCGCCACCAATCACGATACCGACTTGCACGCCCATGTCGACGATTTCTTTGACTTGCAAGACAATCGCATTCACCGTCTCACGATTGATGCCGTAAGCATCATCGCCCATCAGCGCTTCACCGGATAACTTGAGGAGAACACGCTTAAAAACAGGTTGTGCCATTGCTATTTTTCCCAAACTCAAAATGTGCCTATTTAATCACAAAACGCGGTTTCTTGGGCCGTAAACCGACCCCTTACGCATAAAAAAAGTGGAATCCACGGATTCCACTTTTTATCGTCAGCGATTTAAAGCGATTAAACTTTAGCTGCTGCCGCTACTTCAGCTGCGTAATCCACAACTGCTTTCTCAATGCCTTCACCAACTGTATACATAGTGAATGAAGCAACAGAAGCGCCTTTGGATTTCAACAATTGCTCAATTGACAGTTTGTCATCTTTCACAAAAGTCTGGCTCAGCAGCGTGACTTCTTTCAAGAACTTCTGCACTGTACCTTCAGCAATTTTTTCCAGCATGGCTTCTGGTTTGCCAGCTTCTTTGGCTTTTTCAATCGCGACACGACGCTCTGCGTCGATCAACGCAGCATCTACGCCGCTGGCATCCAGTGATTTTGGTTTTGCTGCGGCAATGTGCATGGCGATATCTTTACCTAAAGTCTCGTCACCACCTACCAGGTCCACCAGCACACCGATTTTGCTACCATGTACATAGCTGAACAACTGGCCTTTGGCTTCAGTACGCACAAAACGGCGTGGCGTGATGTTTTCGCCAATTTTACCAACTAGTTGCGCACGCACAGCTTCAACGGTTTCACCACGCAAAGGCACGGTACCAACCGCGTCAATGTTAGCCGGGTTATTTTCATTTACCACTTGTGCCAGGTCGCCGACAAACTTCAGGAACTCTTCGTTTTTAGCACAGAAGTCTGTTTCTGAGTTCACTTCGATCAATGTACCCAGTTTGCCACCGGTAGCGATACTGATACCAACCGTACCTTCAGCAGCCACACGGCCAGCAGCCTTGCTTGCCTTGTTACCAAAACGCACGCGCAGAATTTCTTCAGCACGTGTCAGATCGCCTTCAGCTTCAGTCAATGCTTTTTTACAGTCCATCATTGGGGCATCGGTGCGCTCACGTAATTCTTTCACCATGCCTGCGGTAATTTCAGCCATTTACTACTCCTTTTGTTAGGATTCCTGCTTGAGGATTTACTAAATATTCTTTATCAACAATACACTGACTGTGTGTCAGCCATATTGCATGCGATGCCAATAGAAAAAGGGGCGCATAGCCCCTTTTTTCGCTGCGAGTGATTACTCGGCAACAGCCTCTACAGGCGCTGCTGCTGGTGCTGTTTCTTCTTGCGCGGCTTTCACGATTTCAGAAATCGCGTTAGCACGGCCTTCCAACACTGCATCAGCCATACCACGAGCGTACAAACGAATCGCGCGGGATGAGTCATCGTTACCAGGGATCACATAAGTGATGCCATCTGGTGAGTTGTTAGTATCCACGATACCAATCACCGGGATACCCAGTTTACGTGCTTCAGTGATGGCGCCGCTTTCATGACCAACGTCGATCACGAAAATCGCATCTGGCAAGCCGCCCATTTCTTTAATACCACCGATGGAACGCTCGAGTTTTTCGATCTCGCGTTTGATGCCCAAAGCTTCTTTTTTACCGAATTTCTCGATGCTGCCATCTTGCAACATGTTTTCGAACTCGGTTAAACGCTTGATAGATTGTTTAACAGTTTTGAAGTTAGTCAACATACCACCCAACCAACGGTGGTTAACGTATGAGCAGCTAGCACGTTGCGCTTCTTCTTTTACGATATCGCGGGCTTGACGCTTGGTGCCCACGAACAGGATACGACCTTTGTTTGCTGCCAGGGTACGCACATATTTTTGCGCATCTTCAAACAGTGGCAGGGTTTTTTCAAGGTTAACGATATGGATTTTGTTACGATCACCAAAAATGAACTCAGCCATTTTCGGGTTCCAGTAACGAGTTTGGTGACCAAAGTGAACACCAGCCTCCAACATTTGACGCATAGTCACTGACATAATAAGTCTTTCTATTTCAAAGGGTTATTCATTCACATGCATTCAATAACACCCTTGCGGGCACCCTATGTGAATACATGCCAAGTTAATTGACCAAAAAGTCAATCCGCAATTATATGGCAGAAAACGCTTGTTTTCAAGCACTTACCATGAATATTCATGCGGAATGGGTGTCCCCGTCAGGACTCGAACCTGAAACTAGCCCTTAGGAGGGGCTGGTGATATCCTGTTTCACCACGAGGACAGCGACGGCATTTTAAACGTTCGCGACCAAAACACCTAGTGCAGCAAGCAGAAAACTCAAGTTTTACGCGAACGAAATGCTTAACCAAGGCATATGGTGCTTTCATTAACCATATGCCCGACAATTGAATGACGACACGACATCGACTATGAATAGCGACACAATCAATCACATGGCCGCAGCCATCCGCGCTGCCATTTTGGCGCATGAAGCTGATATTGAGAGCCTGGACCGGGAAATCGGTGACGGTGACCACTATATTAATATGAAGCGCGGCTGCGAGGCGATTACCACTATCGCGGAAGAGCTGGCGCCTTTATCAGCTGCCGATGCACTGAATAAAATAGGCATGAAGCTGCTGAGCACCATAGGCGGTGCATCCGGCCCATTATTTGCCAGTTTTTTCATGAGCGTGGGCAAAACACTGAAGGCCACCGATACAACTGCCACTAAAGACGTTGCCCTGGCTTTTGAGGCGGGCGTGCAGGCAATTATGCAGCGCGGCAAGGCGCAGGCCGGTGAAAAAACCATGCTGGATGTGCTGATTCCGGTCGCCGATACATTCAAGCAATTGGCCGAGCAAGGCAAGTCGACCAAAGAAATCGCCACGGCATTAAAGCTAGTTGCCAGCGAAGGCCTGGAATCCACGCGCAACCTGCTGGCTACCAAAGGTCGTGCATCAGGCCTGGGAGAACGCGCGATTGGTCACCTGGATGCGGGCGCTAAAAGCTGCGAAGTCATGATACATGCGGTGTGCGACCAACTATTGGCGCAACCGTAATAAACAATAATCAATACTAACGGTCTGCGACGCTAATTTAAGCAAGCACACGGGAGAATCAAAGTGAAAAAATTTCTGAATAATGTTGATCATATGCTGGCTGAAAGCCTGCGCGGGTTTGCCACCGCACATGCTGACCTGGTAGAGGTGCAATTTGAACCTACTTTTGTCACCCGCAAGCAAAAAGCACAACAAAAAGTGGCGTTGATTTCAGGCGGCGGCTCAGGCCATGAGCCTTTGCATGCGGGCTATGTGGGCAAAGGCATGCTGGATGCGGCCTGCCCTGGCCAGGTGTTTACTTCACCGACACCCGACCAGATGCTGGCCGCGGCGGAAGCCGTGCATGCTGATAAAGGTGTGCTGTTTATTGTGAAGAACTATGCGGGCGATGTGATGAATTTTGAAATGGCGGCTGAAATGCTGCCATTTGAACATGCCACCATCTACACCTCAGATGATTGTGCTGTGGTCAACAGCACTTACACCACAGGCCGCCGTGGCGTGGCTGGCACGGTGATTGTGGAAAAATGTGTGGGCAGCCTGGCGGAAACTGGCGCCGATCTGGCGGCGTGTAAAACACTGGGCGAAAAAATCAATGTGCGCACCTCCAGCATAGGCGTGGCACTCACCAGTTGCACTGTGCCGGCGGCTGGCCGCCCTACTTTTGACATCTCCGAATCCGAGATTGAAATGGGCGTTGGCATACACGGTGAACCTGGCCGCCGCCGCGAAGCCATGCGAGAAGCAGATGCGATCGTGAGCGATATGGTGGCGGCGATTGTGCACGATATTGAAGCCAAGCAGTTAGCAGCAAGCGGTGATATTTTATTGCTGGTGAATGGCCTGGGTGCTACGCCCTTGATGGAGTTGTACCTGATTTACAACAAGGCTGCCAGCTTGCTGGCTGAAAAAGGCTTTAGCATTGTGCGAAGCCTGGTTGGTAACTACACCACGGCTATTGATATGGCAGGCGCATCGATGACCATATGTTTACTCGATGAAGAGATCAAACAGCACTGGGACAGCCCGGTGCACACTGCAGGATTGCGCTGGGGCATATAACCGCTACCCCATCGCGTGCGGCTTACCAGCTAGGCGCCGAATACCGCCTGCCACAACTGCACTACCGGTTGCTGTAGCGGCTCCGCCAGGGCTTTATCCACTTTGGCAGGCTCGCCCTGCAATTTGCTGGCATGTATCCATGCCCGGTATTGGCGATATGAGTGCTGCACTTGTTCTGACAGGCTGGCATCGATCAAACCATTGTCTGCCAGCACGCCAAGCAAGGCGATATTGCCTTTATTTTCGGTCAATACCGGATACTCGGCTGCATGTAGCAACACCAGGTATTGCACCATAAACTCCACATCGATAATGCCGCCAGCCTCGTGCTTCAAATCAAACTTGGCAGCGTCAAAGCGATGCGAAGCTCGCATTTTCTGGCGCATGTCTATAATCTGCGGCTGAATATCCGCCTGCTTACGCCGGGTTTTCAACACCTCCAGGCGGATGCTTTCAAACTGCTTGCCCACCGCTGGCTCGCCCGCCACAAAACGCGCGCGCGTGATGGCCTGATGCTCCCACACCCAGGCTTTGCTTTCCTGGTACTCATTAAATGCAGTCACGCTGCTCACCAGCAGGCCACTATTGCCATCCGGCCTCAGCTGCAAGTCGGTTTCGTACAGCAGGCCTGCATTGGTAATGGTGTTGAACCAGGTATTCAGCCGCTGCGCGTAACGCGCATACACTTCCTGCGCATTGTCGGCATCATCGTCATATAGAAAGATAATATCCAGATCAGACAGGTAACCCAGTTCTTTACCACCTAATTTGCCATAGCCAATCACGGCGAACTGCGGTGCTTCCTTATGTTTAAAGGTGATATTCTGCCAAACGGTATGCAAACTGACCTGCAAAACCACCTCGGCCAGCGCGCTCAGGTCGTCTGAGATCGCCTCCAGTGGCAAGGCAGTCATTAAATCCTGGGCGGCGATTTTCAGTACGTTGGCATGTTTGAAGTGGCGCATGGCATCCATTTGCGCTTCAACATCGCCAGCCAAGTGTGCCATATGCTGGGTTAACTCGGCTTTCAACTGCACGGCATCCAGGCGTTTGAACAGGGTCTGTTTATTAAGCAATTCGTCCAGCAACACCGGGTGTGCAGACACGTATTGCGCGATCCACGGGCTGGCAGCGCAAAGTTTCACGATGAGCGACAACGCATCCGGAAACTCAGCCAGCAATGCCAGATAGCTGGCGCGGCGACAAATACTTTCCAGCAAATCCAGCGTGCGGATCAAGGCGGTATCCGGTACCGTACTTTGTTGCTGCACCGCTTCACGCAGCAATAACGGCATCAACTGGTCCAGGCGGCGCCTGCTTTGCTCAGGTAACTGCTGAATCTTCTGGCTGGCGCGTGTGGTTTTCAGCAACTGCAACAGATCGCCAGACCGCGTATAACCTTGCGCTTGCAACCATTGCTCGGCCTCTGGAGCCGCGATAGTACCTTGCCAGATGGCGGTTTCCTGCTGCAAATCATTGTTTTGCTGATCTTTAAAGGTATCGTCAAAAAAGCGCTGCACCCGGTCACGGTGTACGTTTAATTCGGCAATAAAATCTTCCCACACGCTATGGTCAAGCATTCGTAACAGGTATTGCCGATAGGTGTCAGAATCCGGCAAATCCTGGGTTTGCTGGTCATCAATATACATTAACCGGTGTTCAAGGTTGCGCAGGTAAATATAGCTTTCCTTGAGCGCTGCCACGTCTTCTTCCGGCAGCATGCCACGCTCGGCCAGACGGGTCAGCACCGCCAGGGTAGGTTTGATCTGCAAATCCGGCAGTTGCCCGCCACGGATCAACTGAAACACCTGTGCAATAAACTCAACCTCGCGGATACCGCCGCGGCCAAGCTTGATATTGTTGGATAAGCGGCGTTGCACCACATCGCGCTGGATCTGCGTTTTTAAATCGCGCATGGAAGCATAGGCGTTAAAATCCAGATACTTGCGGAACACGAATGGCCGGATCAGCCTGGTCAACGCATCTGCCGGACCATAGACCACGCGGCCCTTGATCCAGGCATAGCGCTCCCACTCACGGCCATAGTTCTGGTAATAATCTTCCAGCGCATCCAGGTTGCAAACCAGCGCACCTTCCGACCCGAATGGACGCAAGCGCATATCCATGCGGAACACAAAGCCATCGGCAGTCACATCATCCAGTGCAGTGATCAGCTTTTTGCCTAGCCGGGTAAAGAAATCCTGGTTGCTGATAGACTTTTCACCATCGGTTTCACCTTCCTGCTCGTAGGCAAAAATCAGGTCGATATCCGATGACACATTCAACTCTCGCCCGCCCAACTTACCCATACCCACCACAATTAATTGCTGCGCGTGACCTTGTGCATCGCGCGGTTCCCCGTAGATTTTTCTCAGCTCAGCATGATAAAAATCCGCAGCCGCAGTGATGGCCGATTCAGCCAGCGCACTGGTGATTTCTACGACTTCGGCAAAATCAGCCAGGCCATTCAGGTCACGCAAGATCATATGCGCCATCAGACGCTGGCGTATCTGGCGGATGTGTTGCAAAAAAACAGATTCTTCTAAATATTTTTCGCTGAAAAACAATGCATTCACATCTTCAGTCTGATAGGTCTTATATAAGTTATCTAACAAATCAGTCAGAGAATCTGTGTGTTTTGTAACGAATCTGGCAAAAAACGGGCTGCATGCCGCTGCATGTAGCAAATAGGCCGCTTCTGTAGACGGCACCTGCTTTTCTGTTAGAATTTGGTCAAGCTGTTGCATGGGATATCGCTCTTATGTGGTGTCTTGTGTGCTCGGAGAGTTGGTCAATCAGAACCAGAATAATAATACCTGAGGTTCACTCAGACTTTCATTTTTTGACATTGATTTTTGGGGGACGCTATGTCTATCGAATCTGTACTTCATGAACACCGCGCATTTGCGCCGGGCGCAGACTTTTCCAGCCAGGCAGCGGTGGGCAGCATGGAGGAATACAACCGCTTGTGCAATGAAGTTGCACAGGATTACCAGGGATTCTGGGCCAGACTGGCACGCGAATTATTGATCTGGCACAAACCATTCACAAAAACGCTGAATGAGGAGCAAGCACCGTTTTACAAATGGTTTGAGGACGGCGAATTGAATGTATCTGCCAATTGCCTGGACAAACACCTGCAAACCATCCCGAACAAGACCGCCATCATTTTTGAAGCCGATAACGGCGACGTCAAAAACATCACTTACAAAGCGCTGTATCACCAGGTGTGCCAGTTTGCCAATGGCCTGAAGTCACTCAATCTGGTTAAAGGTGACCGCGTCATTATTTACCTGCCCATGGGCATAGAAGCGATTGTCGCCATGCAGGCCTGTGCCCGTTTGGGCATTATCCACTCGGTGGTATTTGGCGGCTTTTCGGCCAAAAGCCTGAATGAACGCATTATTGATGCTGGCGCTGTGGCTGTGATCACTTCCGATGGTCAGTTCCGTGGTGGTAAAACTTTGCCGCTCAAACAGGCGGTGGATGAAGGTATTGCCATGGGTGGCTGTGAAAGCATCCGCCATATCGTCGTATTCAAGAAAACCGGCCAGGATGTCGCCTGGGATAGCAAATGTACCTGGTGGCACGACCTGATCGCAGGCAAACCAGATGAATGTGAGCCGGTGATGGTCAATGCCGAGCACCCTTTATTCCTGCTGTATACCTCGGGCTCTACCGGCAAACCAAAAGGCGTGCAGCATAGCTCTGCCGGCTATCTGCTACATGCGATGAACACCATGCGCTGGACCTTTGATATCAAGCCAGACGATATCTACTGGTGTACGGCCGATGTGGGCTGGATTACCGGCCACAGTTATGTGACCTATGGCCCATTGGCGATAGGCGCGACACAGATCGTGTTTGAAGGCATCCCGACCTTCCCTAACGCTGGTCGTTTCTGGGATATGATCAAGCGCCACAAAGTCAGCATTTTCTACACCGCGCCCACCGCGATCCGCTCATTGATCAAAGCCGGTGAATCCGACCCGGCGACGCATCCCAAACAATACGATCTATCCAGCTTGCGCTTATTGGGTACAGTGGGTGAACCCATCAACCCCGAAGCCTGGATGTGGTATTACGAACAAGTCGGCGGCAGCCGCTGCCCGATCGTGGATACCTTCTGGCAGACCGAAACCGGCGGCCATGTGATTACACCGCTGCCAGGGGCGACCAAACTGGTGCCAGGCTCCTGTACCCTGCCCTTCCCCGGGATTGATATTGATGTGGTGGATGAAACAGGCAATGACCTTCCCTGGGGCACTGGCGGCCTGCTGGTGATCAAAAAACCGTGGCCATCGATGATACGCACCATTTATAACGACCCGGAGCGCTTTAAAGCCAGCTATTACCCGGCTGAACTGGGTGGCAAAATCTACCTGGCGGGTGATGGCGCGGTGCGTGATGCCACCACCGGCAACTTCACCATCATGGGCCGCATTGATGATGTGCTGAACGTGTCTGGTCACCGCCTGGGCACCATGGAGATTGAATCTGCGCTGGTTTCCAACCATTTAGTGGCTGAATCCGCCGTCGTCGGCAAACCGCACCCGATCAAAGGCGAGTCTGTAGTGGCTTATGTGGTGCTGAAAGGCAAACGCCCGGAAGGCGAAGAAGCCAAAAAAATCGTCGCCGAATTGCGCGAATGGGTAGGCAAGGAAATCGGCCCGATCGCCAAGCCGGACGAGATCCGTTTTGGTGATAACCTGCCGAAAACGCGTTCGGGAAAAATCATGCGCCGCTTGTTGCGCAGCCTGGCGAAAGGTGAAGAAATCACTTCTGATATTTCTACCCTGGATAACCCGGCGATTCTGGACCAGTTGAAACAGGCTGTGAATTAACCACGGGTTGAATGCACTTGGAAGGCCTGATTATTTTATGCGTGTTTATCGCCATCGCGATTTTCCTGATGCGGAAATAAACCAAGCGCCAGCAGTTAAAGCCTTACACGTCTTCTTTAAACCGCCCGGCTGTAAATAGGTTAAACAAGTTGGATAGGTTAAAATAGCGGCTTTTAAACGAGCCGCTATTTTTTCATGTCCAGTTTGCAGCAAGAAGTCCAACGCCGTCGCACCTTCGCCATTATTTCTCACCCGGATGCGGGTAAAACCACGCTGACTGAAAAACTGTTGTGGTTTGGTGGTGCGATCCAGGTCGCCGGTGAAGTGCGTGGCCGTAAGGCTGCCCGTCATGCGACTTCTGACTGGATGGAACTGGAAAAGCAACGCGGCATCTCCGTGACCTCTTCCGTGATGCAGTTTCCATATCGTGAGCATATGGTCAATCTGCTGGATACCCCGGGTCACGATGACTTTTCTGAAGACACTTATCGCACCCTGACCGCGGTGGATTCCGCCGTGATGGTGATCGACTCGGTCAACGGTGTAGAAGCGCAAACCATCAAGCTGCTCAACGTCTGCCGTATGCGCGACACACCTATCATCACTTTTATCAACAAATTGGACCGCGAGAGCCGCGCACCTATCGAGTTGCTGGACGAGATCGAAACCACGCTGGGCATGGAATGTGCACCCATGACCTGGCCTATCGGCATGGGCAAAACCTTCCGTGGTGTGTATAACCTGGTCACCGACAGCATTCTGTTTTTTGACCCGCGGGCAGAAAAAGGTACTTCAGAAACCATACAGGGCATAGATAACCCGCGCCTGGACGAACTGATAGGCTACCAGGCGCAAGAGTTACGCGTCGACATCGAACTGGTACGCGGCGCCTCTAACGAGTTCAACAAAGAACGCTATTTAAGCGGCAAGCAGACCCCGGTATTCTTCGGCTCTGCCGTGAATAACTTTGGCGTGCAATCGTTGCTGGATGCGGTTGTAGACTTATCGCCACCGCCACAAGCACGCAATACAGCCACCCGCTCCGTGGCGGCCAATGAAGAAAAATTCGCCGGCTTTGTCTTCAAGATCCAGGCGAACATGGACCCTAAACACCGTGACCGTATCGCATTCTTGCGCGTATGCTCAGGCCGTTTTGAGCGTGGCATGAAGATCAAGCAGGTGGCTTCCGGCAAAATGCTTAACGTCAATAACGCCATCACCTTTATGGCGCAAGACCGCACGATTATGGATGAAGCTTATTCTGGCGACATTATCGGCATCCCTAACCACGGTACGATTAAACTGGGCGATACGTTTACAGAAAACGAAGCGCTTAAATTCACTGGCATCCCTTCATTTGCCCCGGAGTTTTTCCGCCGCGCGCGCATCAAGAACCCGATGAAAATGAAGCAATTGCAAATCGGCCTCAAGCAATTGTCTGAGGAAGGCGCGGCGCAACTGTTCCGCCCCCTGCTGTCGAATGACTTGATCCTGGGCGCAGTCGGTATGCTGCAGTTTGACGTAGTCGCCCACAGGCTGGAGCACGAATACGGCGTCGACATGATATTCGAGCCCTACGACTGTTACACCGCCCGCTGGCTGAAAGGCTCTGATGCCGACTTGAAAGCGATAGCCGATAAATACGGTTTTAACGTTGGCCTGGATAGTGCGGATGATTATGTCTACCTGGCACCTAACCGCGTCAACCTGCAAATGGCACAAGAGCGTTACCCGGATATCCAGTTTATGGAAACACGGGAAATCGCCTAAGCAACTTTCGCTATCAGCCCAACCATGTCCACTTTAGCGCCATCCGGCGTCCTCAAGGCATTATCACTCAAGCAACCGTTTGCCTGGCTGATTGCGAATGGCTATTTACTGGTAGATGACCGCAGCTGGGGCACGCAATATCGCGGCCCTATCCTGATTCATGCCAGCAAAGGCCTGTATGAGGCGTATTACCAGCACATCAGATCCAATACAGATGTGCCCATCCCCGACAGGGATAAACTGGAATATGGTGGCGTGGTCGGTATCGCAAACCTGGTGTTATGCAGCAAGCCGGGCGAGTTGCCTGCCGGCATCAGTCGCGAGCAACGCGCGCATTTCGGTGGCGTGCACCAGGAATATTTCGGTTTTTTATTTGAGCAGGCGAGACCATTGCCCTTGCTACCCTGTGCAGGCAAACTAGGCATCTTTGAGATTGATATAGACAAGCTGTTAGCTGCCCCGCCTGCTGCGCAACAAGCCTTGTTTTGATATGTGGACATCGTTTGCAGCAACGCATATGATCAGATTTGAAATGTTAGAGACTGGTTACGCATATGAAGAACGCCTGCCCCTGCTATAGCGGCAACCCTTACGCAGAATGCTGCCAGCCTTTGCATGCAGGGCAACCAGCGCCTGATGCAGAGCGCTTGATGCGTTCGCGTTACAGCGCCTATGCGTTGAAATTGCCAGCCTATATTTTGCAAACCTGGCATGTAGATACCCGTCCGAAAAATCTGACCCTGGAGGATTTAGGTGGAATCAAATGGCTGAAACTTCAGGTGTTGTCACATGAGCAACGCGACGCCAATACAGCGTTTGTCAGGTTTGTGGCCACCTTCCAGAGCGGAAAACTTAGAAAAGAACAACTGACTGAGCATAGTCACTTTAGCCGTGAAGATGGGCGCTGGCTGTATGTTGATGGGCAGCCTGATTCAGCTGCCTGATTAAAGAACCAGGCAATAAAAAAGGCAGCGATCTCGCTGCCTTTTTTATTGGAAAAGCAGAGTGACTTACAGCCCCTGCTTCAGGCTTTCCATAATGAACGGATCCAGATCGCCATCCAGTACGCCCTGCGTATTACCTATCTCGACATTGGTACGCAAGTCTTTGATACGCCCCTGATCCAGCACGTAGCTGCGGATCTGGTGTCCCCAGCCGATATCGGTTTTGGCGTCTTCCAGCGCCTGCTTTTCTTCATTACGCTTGCTCAGTTCCAGGTTATACAAGGCGCCTTTCAGCATATTCATCGCCTCTTCGCGGTTGCGGTGTTGCGAACGGTCGTTCTGGCACTGCACCACTACATTGGTCGGCAAGTGGGTGATACGCACCGCTGAGTCAGTTTTGTTGATGTGCTGACCACCGGCACCACTGGCGCGGTAGGTATCGATGCGCAGATCAGCCGGATTGATATCGATCTCAATGGAATCATCGACCTCAGGGAATATCTGCACGCTGGCAAAACTGGTGTGACGTTTGGAGTTGGCATCAAACGGAGATTTACGTACCAGCCTGTGGACACCGCTTTCAGTCCGCAAAGTGCCAAAAGCATAATCGCCGCTGACTTTGATGGATGCGCCTTTAATACCTGCGATATCGCCTTCGGACTCTTCCAGCACTTCTACTTTAAAGCCTTTGCGCTCTACGTAGCGCAGATACATGCGCAACAACATGCCGGCCCAATCCTGCGCCTCGGTACCGCCACTGCCAGACTGGAATTCAATAAAGCAATTATTGGCGTCCATAGGTTGCGAGAACATACGCTTGAATTCCATGGCGGCAATGATGGTTTCTATCTTTTGCGTATCTGCTTCTACGCTCAATATCGTGTCGTCATCATTTTCTTCGCGCGCCATATCGAACAATTCGCGACTATCGGAGAGTGACTGATGCACATCGTCCAGCGTCATGACTACAGTTTCCAGCATGCGCTTTTCTTTGCCCAGGTTCTGGGCCTTTTCTGCGTTGTCCCAAACCTTAGGATCTTCCAGCAGGCCATTGACTTCGGCTAGGCGTTGCTCTTTGTTTTCGTAGTCAAAGATACCCCCGAAGGGCCAGGTGACGTTGCGTCAGATCGCTGAGTGCATTGGCGATACTATTGAGGTGTTCAGCTTCCATTTTTCGATCGGTCAGTGAGTAAAACCAGCATTATACCGCAGGCTGGCATGTGATTCAGGGCTGTGTATAGGCATCAATTTAGTAAAGAATTCATATTTTTGTCACATTCATTGTCACAAAATAGTAAAATCACGGTCACAAAACCTTGTAACCGTCCGGGAGTTCTCAATGGCGCATGCCACCTTTGGCCGCATTATGGCTGCAATCAGCCCTAGAAACGATAACTACTTTGTGCTGTTTAACCGTTTGGCCGACTGTGCTGTGCGTGGTTCCAAAGTATTGGCATTAATGGCCGCAGAGGTCGATCAGGCTGGTTTTCACACCCATTTTGCTGAAATCCGCAAAATAGAATCCGAAGCGGACGAGTACACCAAAGAGATCCTGCTCTCGCTACACAAAACCTTTATCACCCCGTTTGACCGCCGCGAGATCCGTGAACTGGCGATGGCGCTGGACGATATCATTGATTATATGGAAGCGATTCCGCAAAGCGCGGAAATCTATGGCCATACCAAATTCACGCCTGAGATGGTGGCGCTGGCGCAAATCCTGTTACGCGCAGCTGAAAAAGTACGTGATGCCGTGCACATGCTGTCAGATATGAAAAATGCCGAGCGTATCTTGCGTACCTGTGAAGAGATCAGCACCATTGAAGGCGAAGCGGACCATATCATGCGCTCTGGCATGCACAGGCTGTTTGCCGAAGACCATGATGCGCGCACGCTGATTCGCTCCAAGCAACTGTATGATTTGTTTGAAGAGGCCGTCGATAGCTGTGAGGATGTCGCGGATGTGATTCACGGCGTTGTGTTGGAACGAATCTAAGGAACCACCATGGATCACGTGATAATCGTCATGGCGGTGCTCGTCTTCGTCGCCCTGATATTTGATTTTATGAATGGCTTTCATGATGCGGCCAATTCAATCGCATTAATGGTCTCTACCCGCTTGCTGACCCCGCAGGCCGCCGTGATCTGGGCCGCATTTTTCAACTTTGTCGCTTTTCTGTTTTTTGGTTTGCATGTGGCAGACACAGTAGGCAAAGGCATCATAGACCCCAATATCGTCAACAACACCATCATCTTTGGTGCCCTGTTTGGCGCGATCGCCTGGAATGTGATCACCTGGTGGTTCGGTATTCCTTCGTCGTCGTCACACGCGCTGATCGGTGGCCTGATCGGTGCCGGCATGGCGCACTCAGGCACCAAGGGCGTGATCATAGGCACCAAACTGATCAGTACCGGCATCGCCATCATTCTTTCCCCGCTATTCGGCATGCTGCTGGCGTTGCTGTTATCGATAGGCATCATGTGGCTGTTTCAGCGCTCTTCGCCTTACAAGATCGAAAGCCGCTTCAACAAAATGCAATTCATCTCATCCTCATTGTTCAGCCTTGGCCACGGCGCCAATGACGCACAAAAAACCATGGGCATCATCACCGTATTGCTGTTTGCCAACGGTTACCTGCAAGGTGATTTTCATGTGCCTTTCTGGGTGGTGATCGCCTGCCAACTGGCGATGGGCCTGGGCACGCTGTTTGGTGGCTGGCGCATCGTGCGGACTATGGGCATGGGCATCACCAAAATCCGCCCTACCGGTGGCTTTGCGGCGCAGACTTCCGGCTCCATCGCGTTGTTTCTGGCGACCAGCCTCGGCATCCCCGTTTCCACTACACACACCATCACCGGCGCCATTGTCGGGGTCGGACTATCCCGCCGCATGACAGCGGTACGCTGGGGGCTGGCGTCGCGTATTGTCTGGGCCTGGGTGCTGACCATCCCCTGCGCAGCCATCATGGCAGCGATCGCCTACCATATCGGCGAAAGTGTGCTGTAAGAAAATTGTTATGAAAAAGAGGCGCCAAGTGCGCCTTTCTTATTTTCTGGCGCGCCTTTTTTATTTTTTGTCACATTTCTGTCATATAAAGTTTCTAAGATTCACGCATTGCAAGATAACACCACACACAGGAGTGTATAAATGAATACCCAGCTGTTCCGCACTACTTTAATCGCTACACTGATTGTGCAAGCGTTCAGTTTTTCTCACACAGCGACTGCTGCTGACAAGATCATTAAAATCGATGGCTCAAGCACTGTGTACCCGATCACCGAAGCCGTGGCTGAAGAGTTTCAGCGTACCAAAGGGATTAAAGTCACTGTGGGCGAATCAGGTACTGGCGGTGGCTTCAAAAAATTCTGCCGTGGCGAAACCGACATTTCAGATGCTTCCCGCCCGATCACACAAAAAGAGATCGATCTGTGTAAAGAAGGTGGCGTACAGTTTATCGAGTTACCGGTAGCTTATGATGCGTTAACAGTGGTCGTAAACGGCAAAAATGACTGGGTGAAACAACTGTCAGTCGCTGAATTGAAAAAAATATGGGAGCCAAACTCTTCCGTTAAAAACTGGAAGCAAGTAAACGCGACTTTCCCTGACAAAGCCATGAACCTGTACGGTCCAGGCACTTCGTCAGGTACGTTTGACTACTTTACTGAAGCGGTCAATGGCAAATCTAAAGCCAGCCGTAAAGACTATACGCCTTCAGAAGATGACAACGTTTTAGTACAAGGTGTTTCAGGTAACGTAGGTGGTTTGGCTTACTTTGGCCTGGCTTACTACCTGGAAAATACCGACAAGCTGAGAGCAGTGCCTATCGTTGCCAAAGAAGGCAGCAAAGCGGTATTGCCTTCTGAAGCGACGGTGATGGACGGTACTTACCAACCCTTGGCGCGTCCTCTGTTTATTTACGTGAACGCGACTTCAGCAGCATTCAAACCGGAAGTGAAAGCCTTTATCAACTTCTATCTGGAAAATGCGCCAGAACTGGTGAAAGAAGTGAAATACGTGCCTCTGCCAAAAGAAGATTACGATGCGGTAAAAACGCATTTCAAAGCCATGAAACCAGGTACTGGTTTTAACGGTACTTCAGAAGTCGGCATCAAAATCACTGACCTGTTATCCCGTATCAAGTAATGATGAAAGGGGCTGATAAAGCCCCTTTTTTCGAGACTATTCGGCCTGTAACGCGGATTATCCGCTAAAATTCTTACCCCGACAGATCATTACTTTTGATCTTTTCTAAAGTTCAACATTATGGCGACTCAAGCAATGCAAGCACCCGTGGAACTGCCCATCAGCCCCAGACTGGCTAAAAACATCCGTAGAAACGTCAAAGAGCGTGTCATTGAACTGATACTGATGATGGCGGCACTGGTGGCCGTAGCGACGACCTTTGCTATCGTGGGCGTATTGCTTTACGAATCATTGAGCTTCTTCAAAACCGTCTCTGTGGTTGAGTTTTTCACCGATACCGAGTGGACGCCGCTGTTTGAAGATGCGCATTATGGCATCATGCCTCTGGTTTCAGGCACCCTGACTACCTCTGCGATCGCCCTGGCAGTCGCCGTGCCTATCGGCACCGTGTCAGCGATCTTCCTGTCCGAATTTGCTTCACACAAAACACGCGAAATCGTCAAACCTATCCTTGAACTGCTGGTCGGTGTACCAACAGTGGTGTTTGGCTATTTTGCCCTGTTTTTTGTCACCCCATTACTGCAATCCATCTATCCTGATCTGCCGAGCTTCAACATGCTGGGCGCAGGTATCGTGATGGGCATTATGATTATTCCTTACATTGCGTCTCTGTCTGAAGATGCCATGCGCGCGGTGCCTATGAGCATGCGTGAAGGCTCATATGCCATGGGCGCCACCCGCTTCCAGACGGCTGTCAAAGTGGTGACACCGGCAGCGATTTCCGGGATCGTAGCAGCGTATATCCTGGCGATTTCCCGCGCAGTGGGTGAAACCATGGTAGTGGCGATTGCGGCTGGCCAGCAACCTAATTTGACGTTCAACCCGCTCGAAAGCGCGGCGACCATCACGGCGTATATCGTGCAGGTTGCTATGGGTGATTTGCCGCATGGCAGCATAGGCTATCAAAGTATTTTTGCCGCGGGCCTGGTGCTGATGGCGATGACTTTGTCCTTCAATATCGTCGGCCACTGGGTACGCAAGCGTTACCGTGAGAATTACTAATTGTTCACGCAATCTTTGACGCAAAACTGACATATAACAACGATACACTGCCGCTAGCCAACCTACCGGAAGAAGCAGGAAAGACACCAAATGGAACATAAAGCTTCTGTACTTGAAAATCTGGGCGAAGTACGCGCCATGATTAAACGCCACAAGCGTAACGACACCCTGTTTGCCGCATTAGGTCTGTTATGCCTGATGTTTGGCCTGATGACGTTGATGTTGCTGTTCTGGCAATTGATTGCCGATGGTTACCCAAAATTCAACCTTGAGTTCTTGAGCGAATTCCCTTCCCGCCGTGCAGGCCGTGCTGGCTTGCTTTCCGCCTGGGTAGGTTCACTGCTGGTGATGAGCGTCACATTCCTGTCAGCCGTGCCTGTGGGCGTGGCAGCGGGTTTGTACCTGGAAGAATATGCACCAAAAAACTGGTTTACTGACCTGATTGAAATCAACGTCTCCAACCTGGCTGGTGTGCCTTCGATTATTTATGGCTTGCTGGCGCTGGGTTTGTTTGTCTACATCCTGGGTTTCGGCCAAAGCATACTCACAGCCGGTTTAACCCTGGGCCTGTTGATTCTGCCGATTGTGATCGTGTCGACACGTGAGGCGATCCGCGCCATCCCCGTCTCGATCCGGGAAGCCGCCTACGGTGTCGGTGCCACCAAGTGGCAAGTGGTGTATGACCATGTATTCAAGTACTCCTACGGCGGTATTTTGACAGGTGTGATTATCGGCATGTCACGTGCTTTGGGTGAAACTGCGCCTATCATCACGATTGGTGCGCTCACATTTATTGCCTTCCTGCCGCCCTCACCGATCACGACAGCACCGCCGTTCCTTAACTTTGAATGGCTGTCTTCTGGTTTCACCGTGATGCCGATTCAAATGTTTAACTGGCTGTCGCGCCCTGACCATGCATTTCACGTCAATGCGGCTGCCACTGGTGCACTGATCATTGTTGTCACCTTGTTGATGAACGGTGGCGCGATCTGGTTACGCTACAAAATTCGTAAAAATATTAAATGGTAATGCCACACAGGATTTAGGAAACATCATGGCCACAATAACGACCCCGATTAAAGCCGAAGCACGCGATTTAAACTTCTTTTATAGCAACGGTGCCCGCGCACTCAAAGGTATTTCCATGCCTTTGTACGAGAACAAGATCACTGCGTTGATTGGCCCCTCAGGCTGCGGAAAATCCACCTTCCTGCGCTGCTTCAACCGTATGCATGACCTGTACCCAGGCAACAAATACCAGGGCCAGATCGTGATGCACCCGGATAACACCAACGTGCTGGATAGCGGCGTCGACCCTATTGAGGTACGTATGCGCATCAGTATGGTCTTCCAGAAGCCTAACCCGTTCCCGAAATCCATTTATGAGAATGTGGCTTACGGCCTGCGCGTGCGTGGTGAAAACAACAAACGCATCATGGATGACAAAGTGGAAGAAGCCCTCAAAGGCGCTGCACTATGGAACGAAGTAAAAGACCGTCTGCATGACCTGGCATTCAACCTGTCTGGCGGTCAGCAACAACGTTTGTGTATCGCCCGCGCTCTGGCGACCGACCCGGAAATCATGCTATTCGATGAACCGACCTCCGCGCTGGACCCGATCGCGACTGCCAACATTGAAGAGTTGATGGTAGAACTGCGCAGCAAACTGACCATCCTGGTAGTGACACACAACATGCAGCAGGCAGCACGTGTGTCTGACTACACCGCTTATATGTATCTGGGTGAGTTGATTGAGTATGATGATACTGACAGGATCTTCACCAACCCTGGCCGTAAAGAAACTGAAGACTACATTACAGGTAAGTTTGGTTAATTCCACTCACTTAATAAAAACGCCGCAAATTGCGGCGTTTTTTATTGCTAAGCACAGCTGATAACTATGACCTGTGAAGCTGAGTCGTTATTTGGAAAGGTAAGGGATGGTACCTGCGACATCAGAGTCGTCTATCAACTGGAAGCGGCTTTCAGTGCCATCTTGCCTGGCTTTGGAGTAAGGAGCGTATTCAGGGTCATTCGCAAACGCGATGGCTGCTTCTTTATTCGGAAACTGGATCAATGCAATCAATGTATTTTCCAATGGTTTACCTTCAAGCACGTCAATATTGGCACTGCGGCTCAAATATTTTCCGCCATGCTTTTCAGCAATCAGGTGAACATGCTTTGCATATTCAGGAACCCATTTATCATCTTTGAGCAATACATCTGCAATTAAATATGCTGCCATTTTCACTCCTAGCGTTTTTATTAAAAATAATCGATTCGAGTTCTAAATTGTATTGATTAAAACAGGCCTACTGTAGGTCTAATCATACGAAGCTTTTGCCTAATACTCTGGAATCTTCCGGTATTTGCGCATCATGCAATTGAATAATTAACCTGTTTATACTTACGCAAACTTTGCTGGCCAAAGCCTCAAAAGTATACACAACATGGTTTGCCGCCCTACAGTACAAGCCTACCCACATCTTCGCGTGCTGCAGGCCTGACGTCAAGACCGTCGGGAAAAATTCTAAAGGGGTGGGAATGCGTTGGTAGCGGCGACAAACTTGCCGGCCACCAACGATTATGCAGCGATAGAAGCTGCGAGGGGCAGGTTGTTCAGCAGTAAGCGGTCGTAGCACTCAATCAACTTTTGCGCCTGTGCTTCACTGGACCATACTTGCTCCACATAACGCTTGCCTTGTTTGCCGACACGTTCACGCAACTGATGGTCTATCAGCAAGGTTTGCACTTGCTGGGCAAAGTGTAATTCATCATCCCGTGCAATCAATGCGCCCTGCTCCTGGCGCAGGATGGAAGCCGTGCCCAGTTCGGCAATCGCGACCACCGGGGTCTCTTGTGCCATCGCTTCCAGCAATACCAGGCCTTGTGTTTCACTCTTGGAAGCGAACACAAAAATATCCGCCGCACGGTAAGCAGCATTGAGGCCAACCGCGCGGTCCAGGTAACCCAGGAACATGACGTTCTGTTGCAGGCCGTTATCCTTGGTCATTTTCTTCAACATCGCTTCAGCCGGGCCTTCACCTGTGATCACCATCAAGACCTCGGGATGATCCTGAATGACCAGCGACAACATTTCCAGCAAGAACTGGATATTCTTTTCATGCGCCACCCGGCCAACAAACATCAGCAAAGGTCGTTGTGCAGGAATAGCGTATTTCTCCCTGAAGGCTGCGCCATCACCTGGTACAAAACGTGAAGCATCCAAGCCAGTAGGAATCACAGAAATAGGTGTGGTCACGCCATATTGTTGCAAGACATCGCGCATCTGCGCCGAAGGAGATACCACGGTATCCACTTGCTGGCATTGCTTGCGCGATACCCATTGCGCAATATTCACCGCAAACTTGCGTGGTACCCACGGCAAGTAATGATGCATATAATCTTCAAAAAAGGTGTGATAGGTTTCCACCACCGGCACTTGCAGTTTCTTGGCGATTTTCAGCCCTGCATAATGGGCAATAAATGGGGTATGGATATGCACCATATCGTAATCACCCGGGTGCAAGCTTTCGATAAAAGCTACCAGTGCTGACCATTTCATTAAATAATCTTCAGGGTCGAACACGATTTTGCGTGCCTCGATACGCGTGATCCAGGCTTCATCAGCAATCAGCGAGTTATCGAGTGATTGTGTATACTGTGGAGCGATCAGGTGCACGCTATGCCCATCGGCACGCAGGCTTTCTGCAAAGGTGCGGATGCTGGTAGACACCCCATTCACACGCGGGAAATACACATCTGAAATCATCAATACTTTCATGCAAAATACCGTAGACCGGTTCCATGTAAACAATTCTCACATACTTTAACAAGCGTCCGTGATGCTTTTATGACGAAAATCGCTTTCATATCAACGTCATACAACCGTCATTGATCTGTCATCTCACGCGCGCAAAGTGCGCACATGCAAAAGCGACTCCTGCAATGTTCATTGATGCTGCTGATATTGATTGCAATACCAGGCGAGGCGCATGCCTGGGGCTTGTATTCACATGTCGCTTACACCCACAGTTGGCTGCAAACATTACCGCTATTGCCTTTGCCGTGGCTGGGCGTCATGCGCCGCTACCCGGGCCTGGTGATGGCTGGCGCCTGCCTGCCAGACCTGGCGGTGGTATCGCGCACATTTAATCATAGCCATGGCTGGGGCATGGGCCAGCAGTTACTGCACACCCGTAATGACAGGCAATTGGCGCTAGGGATAGGCTATAACATACACTTGCTCACCGATGTAGTCGCCCACCAGCATTTTGTGCCTACGTTTGAAGCCAAGTGGCAGCACGACAGTGTGCTCACGCATGCGGCTGCCGAATGGGCGATGGATGCTTACCTGCATAACGCAGCGCTTCCCTCACCTTCCAAACTATTACGTATACACCGCAAAACCATCGTCGAGACCTTAACCCACACCATGCAATGTGCGCCGGGCATCGTGGATAAAGCGGTTTCCAGACTGGCCACTGCCGACCAGGCCTTGCGCCTGTCGCATATCCCGCAATATTTGTTGCGCCGCTATGGCAGGCTGGATAACGAGTTTGAACAAAAATTGGGTTATTACCGCGATCAGGTGGGCTTGGCATTGCAGGACTTGCCGCAATTACTGAATGGATCGTTCCCGTCATTGCATGCCGAGCATGTGAATCTGGGCATGGAACAGCTGGATGACTGGCGCCGCAAATGCCTGCAAGATGCCAGGCTGCGCCCTACCCGCGCCATCAGCGCTTTTGAGCAGTACCAGCATCAGTGGTTTAACCAGCCCGATAGTTAAGCCGTGAGCTAGCTGGGTGTGCACCAGATTGCCTGCGTTCAGGCAGTGACAGCGACAATACTTGCCTGCTCACTTGAATCTAAGACAGTAGCCACCATCTAACCCCTATCCCACTCGCCACCCCACTATCTCCGCATGCCGCCCTTACGTTTTTTGCTTACTGTCACCACGCTGGTCAGCGTTTTACACTATTACATAGGCACACGTTTGCTCAACAGCCTGGCCTGGGCAGACTGGGTGATGTGGTCAGGCTGGGGCTTCCTGATCCTCTCAACGTTGTTACAACCGGTTGCTTTCCTGGCGCGCCGCTTTCGCGATCAGGCGCTACGTGATATCAGCAGCTGGATCTCCATGACGCTGATGGGGGTGTTTTCTTCGCTGCTGGTACTGACCTTGTTACGTGATGTTTTCCTGCTTCTGGTAGCCCTTTTGGACGCCTTGCATCTGCTGCAGGCCGATTTCACAGCCATGGAAAAGAATACGGCTTTACTGACCATCCTGGGCGCGCTGGCCATCAGCGTGATCGGTTTCTTTAACGCCCGCAGATTAGCCAGTGTGGTGAAAATCAAGGTGCCTTTGCGCAATCTGCCAACGGTGCTGCACGGCTTCCGTATTGTGCAGATCAGCGATATCCACGTTGGCCCTACCATCAAGCAAGGTTACCTTTCCCGTATCGTCAATCGCGTCAATGGGCTGGAAGCCGACCTGATCGCCATTACCGGCGACCTGGTGGATGGCCGCGTGAGCGAACTCGCCACCCATACCCAGCCATTAGCTGCATTGACGGCACGCCACGGCAGCTTTTTTGTCACTGGCAACCATGAATATTATTCTGGCGCACTGGACTGGATTGAGGAGTTACAACGCCTAGGCATACAGGTGTTGCTGAACGAACATGTGCAACTATCGCATGACGGGGCAACCTTGGTACTGGCGGGGGTGACAGACTTCACCGCAGGCGGCTTTTATGCGCATCACCAGAGCGACCCGCATGCGGCGATTGCCGGAGCGCCCGCGCATGCGCCAAAGATCCTGCTCGCGCACCAGCCACTCAGCGCCAAAGCAGCCGAGTCGGCAGGCTTTGATCTGCAGTTATCTGGCCATACGCATGGCGGGCAATTCTGGCCCTGGAAATACCTTGTGCCACTGCAACAACCTTATGTCGCAGGCCTGCATAGATTAAAAGATCTGTGGGTGTATGTGAACAGAGGTACTGGCTACTGGGGGCCGCCAAACCGTTTTGGCTCCCCCTCAGAAATCACCTGCCTGACGCTGGTGCCTGATCATGATTAAAGCCGTGTATCAAGCTTCAACGCGTCTGCGGTACAGTACATCAGGCAAATAACTTGCTAATACCAGCAAGATTGCCAGCACAAGATACACTACGCGCAGCGGATAGTCTGTGACAAAACTGGCCGTGGCTTTTTTTGCCGCAATCGCTTGATAAAACGCCTGCTGGTCCTGCCCTTTAAGATAACTGCCTTTAAATTCGGCAGATAGTTCTTTCAGGTAGTCTTCTTCCAGTTGTGACAACATGCGGTCATATTCGGCGTAAGCCACGGGTGGGTCGGGTTCATCGCTGCTCGGGTCGGCATAAGTCACGCCCACCGCGCCTGCATTATTATTTTCGCTGACTGGCCAATAACCTACCGGCTTATTTGCTGTGTTATAACGCGTGATCGCCACTTTTTCCGGGCCACCGACGCCGACAAACGTGAAAAACTCGCCAATCTGCACGCCGCTTAAATCTTGCTTGATAGTCACATTCACGCGTGGCGCTTCATCGCCATCAGTAAAAAACAGCATCTGGGCCGGTTGATTCAGCGCATCATAAATATGCGTCGCGGCATGCACGGAAAAACTCAGCCGGCTATTGCCTTTCCAGGCCATGCGCCACTCAAGGTGGTCAATACCATCGCTGATCACATCCAGGTTTTTGCATACTTCCAGCGGCGTTTGCAGCATGGCCACGTTATCAGAAGCAAAAATGCCTAGGCTGAAATAAGTGCCGCATGGCGCCTTATGTACGATCTGTTTCATCAAGTGTTGGGCGTAGGCAATGCGGCTGACCTTTTTCTGGTTCAGCGTTTCATCTTCCGCATTCATACTCTGCGACACATCGGTGATCAGCAGATAATGCTGCACCTGCTGCCTGAGCTGTATGCTGGGTTTCACCAGCGCCAAAACCAGCAGAGCCAATGCAAGTACATACAGCACCGGCTCATAATACTGTTTCAGCCATGCAATGACTTTCATTATGGCAATCCGATCGGCAGGTTACTGAGTTCCATATGCGACTGGTCTTTAGCACCCGCCTGCATGCCACGCGCCATCACCGAGTACAATAAACTCAAATTGAATTTGGCCGCTTTATCTGCTGGCTGCAAACGCAATGACTGCTCATAAGCGATTTTCGCCTGAGTGAATGCGTAGCGCGCTTCATCCTGGAACGAGCCATCCTCATTGACCGTACGCACCAAGCCGGACAAAAACAGGTTATTACCGATATTGAAATGGATATGCGGTAACTCGGCTTCTGGTGGCGACACTTCCAGCAGTTGCGCATAAGTCTGCACCGCATGCTTGTAATCGTTGTGTTTACCCTGGTCATAAGCCGCAGTAAAGCGCTGCAAGTAAGGATATTCTTTCTCTTTGATCAAGCCGCCACTCTGGATCTTCTGGTTCAGTGCCTGAAGTGACTGCAACTGCCAACCAAAATAGATTGCGCCGATAATGCCCGCCACGGTGATGCTACCCCATAGCCAATTGGCTTTTTTTGCATGTGTTGCCATTAGTACATCCTTATATGTTTAACCAGCACCAAGCCCAAGCCTAACAACAAGGCCGCCACGATCAGGTCTTTGGCGTAGTCGTGTCCGGGAATAATGATGGCGTATTGAATGACATTTTTTTCCTTGGCGTCGATCTCGCGCAAAGCAGATTCAAGCGCCGTGGCGTTATCCGCCTCAAAGGCCTTGTATTTCACTTTGAGTGAACGGAAAAACCTGTCCAGCGAAATCGCTTCCGGCGTACGTTCTTCTTCATAGATGTTGTCACTGAAAATGCTGATGTCATCCGGTTCACGCAGCACGATCCAGTACAGATTGATTTTTTTACCTGTCAGCTGTTTTTGGATCTGGTATTTCACGCGCGGGCTTAATTTACCGGCACCATCCGACAACAATACAATCGCACGTGACCCTGTGCTGGCGATATTCTCAAACAAGGTCACGGCATTGGTAATGCCCGCGCCGATATTGGTCTGGTTCAAGGCCGGGCCAGTGGCTGCCTGTATCGCCGAGTGTATGCCATCGCGGTTGGTGGTGATCTTCATGCCATACAGGGCCGAATTGGTGAAACCAACCACGCCCATCATGTCATCCGGCCGGGAATCAATAAACGCGGTGATCAAGCGTCTGGCAGCGGCGGATTTAATCTCTGCCGCATGGCCGCCAGTGCTTTGCCCGGCAAACGGGTGATCCATACTCACACTGCGATCAATCACGAAGACGCTTTGCGCACCTTTGCCGACTTTTTGCTCCTGGTGGCTATCACCCTGCGGGCTGGCCAGCGCCAGTACCAGGCAAAGCAGCATCAGTGAAGTCGCAGCTTTCACCAGGCGATTGGCAGTATCAGAGAACGGGTCGGCAGGCACCATTTGCAACCAGGAGTAAGATTGCGCATGCCTACTTTTCAACAGAAAAGGCACGGCGGCTACCGGTAACAGCAGCAAGAACCAGGGGTGTAACCAATGCATCAGACGCCCCGTTCACAATCGCGCAACTGGCGCGTAAAGGTTTTACATTGCTGCAGATAGGCCGCGGCATCATGGGTTTGCCCGCTATACAGCACCGCATTGGCCTGGGCAAAGAAAGTATGCAACTCTTGCTCCAGCGGTTTAAAAGCAGGCTGTTGCGCGACAAATTCAGCCACATGTTTACCCAGCATTTGCTGTCCAAAGCGCTGGTTCAGAGCGTCTTGCACGATCAGGGCCGCCTGCTTCTGTCCTTCGGCATTCGCCGGCAGCTTTTTTAGTTTGCGGTAAGCGCGCGCAAACTGGCCATTGACCATAGGCAATAAGGTCCAGTCAGCATGTCGGTAAAGCAATACCAGGCCGCCAACCAGTGCCAGCAACAGGCTTAGGGCTAACCCACGTTGTGGCGTCTGGGTATCCAGTAATGCGGGAGGATATTGGGCAATCACACTTTGTTTGGCTTTTTGCAACTGGTCCGGCAACTGCGCCATCAGCCAGAAGCGCCAGGAAGGTAATTCAGCGGTGGCACCACTGTTAAAAGTCAGTTGTTCGGCAGGCAGTTGCAGTTGTACCGGTTTGCCACTGCTGGCAAATACCTGATAATCAAATACCAGCGTGTACACTTGTTTATCGCCCTGCTTGCGGCTATCGACTTTCAATTGCCTGAGTTCCACGCCATTGCGTTGCAAGCCTTTGAGCGGCAGGTTGCTATCGTTGAGCTGATCATTCGCTGCCACCGAAAGCTGGATGGTGCGTTGTAACACATCACCAATCTGTATCCCGGCATAAGAAGCCGGGTTATGCACACTGAGCACCTGCACTTTAGGTGCAGCATCTTCGGCATAGACCAGGCTGGGGCACACACAGGCGATCAACCACCCTAAAAAAATCTGTTTCATCAGCACACTCTAATGGATAAGTTGTTCAAAATAGTCCGACAGCAAGGCGGCTTCAAAGCGCCCATCGACATACAGTGGCCGGATATCAAACCGCGCAAACAGTTGATCCAGCGCCTGTTTACGTTGTTCAAACATCTCGACGAACTGCGCGCGGATGGCCTGACGGAAGAAAATAGTTTTTTGCTCGCCGGTTTCCGGGTCCTGCAAATTGCCGAAACCAAAACGCGGTAAACGCTGATACTCCAGCGGGTCCCACAATACGATGGGGATGATCTGGTGATTGGCCATCAGGTTCAAGCCATGCTCTATCAATGACAATGGCAAATGGAAGTCAGAAATCCAGAACACCAGGCCTTTTTGCTGACCCAGTAAACCAGCTGCTTCAACGATGCCGCTGCCATCGCGGCGGGCACTGCGAAAATCACCCAGCTCGGCAATGGTGGCAAACGATTGATGCGCATGATGCCCCGGCGGCATACTCAAATGCGGGATCACGTGCTGGTCATAACTCACCAAGCCGAACAGGTCGCTGTTCTCGTGCGCGGAGCAGGCAATCGATGCCGCCACCGCTTTCACGGTATCCAGCTTGCGCATCTGCCCCTGAAACTGCATGGAACTGGACAGATCGCACACGGCGTACAGCGGCGAAGAGGCTTCCTGCTTGAATACGCGTACCTGAACCTGCTCGTAAGGGTCACGTATGGTTTGCCGTAGATCCACGCGCCTGGCATCTGGATAATCCACCAGTGAGACATGCTTGCTGAACTCATCCCCCGGACCACGCTGTATGCCCAGGTGCTCACCCGTGTGCACGCTGGCTGAACGCCAGGGCACCTGGTAGAAAAAAGGCTGGGCGTAGTCTGGGATCATGCTGCTTTAGCCTTGGAAGGCACGCTGACTGAAGCCAGGATCTGGTTGGTCAGTTCACGCGACAGCTCGGTGCGACGGCTCTCGAACATCGGGTTAAGCACTAATCGATGCGCAATGATTTCATGGAACACCGCGTGGATATCTTCCGGGAACAAACTGTCACGACCCATGAGCCAGGCATGTACACGCGCCGCTTTTAGCAGCATGCCCATGCCGCGAGGGCTGGCGCCGGTGTGGATCAGGCGATTAACATCTACGCTATCGAGCTGAATACCGAAGGCAGATGGTTTTTGTGTCGATTCCCACAAGTCCAGCGCATAGTCTTCCAGCACATCACTGGAGCGGATATGGCTTTGCAATATGTCTGAGAACGCATTCAGCTGATCGTAGGCAAGAACGCCTGCATTCACTTGTTGCGTCAGGCGCTCGGCATGCTGGAACTTCACATCGAACATCAAGGCTTTGCGCAGCGCGCGGTCATCGGGGATCTCGATCGGGATCTCCATCATAAAACGGTCACGTGCGGCGGACGGAATCTCGAAGGTTTCGTTTTTTTCCACCTGATTACGGTCGGCGAATACCAGCATGTGCGGCAAGCGATATTCTTTTTTGAACGCGCTGATGTGCCGTTCAGCCATCACGCGCAACATCAATGCGTGCACCTGCGGTCGGGCACGGTTGATCTCGTTAAAGAAAAACACTGATAGCTGCTCACCTGCCCTCAACAAAGGGCCCTCTTCAACTTTTGGCCGACCATCCTCACCCAAAAAAGTATGGTAGATCAGGTCATTCGGCATTAAATCCACAGTGCCTTCAATACGCTCATAAGCGCCACCCAAACCACGGGCAATCGATTGCAGCAAGGTGGTTTTACCTACGCCCACACCGCCTTCAAGCAGCACATGGCCGCGGGCGAAAATGGCGATATTAATCGCGCGTATCGCTTTGTCCTGGCCGACCACTACTTTTTTCACTTCGTTTTCGAGTGTCAGCGCATGGTCGCGCCACTCGGTCAATTGTGTTTCGATTGATACGGATGTCATGGTTATCCCTTGTTTACAAATTCAGCCGGGGCTATGATGCCAAAGTAGCTTCTGGAAAAGGTGCGAAAGAACTGGTTGCAATTTGTGGTTTGCCACGCTAATATGCAGACAGGTCTGTTCACTTATTTCTAGTCTACTGCAGCCATCGAAAAAAAAGCAAGAAGATTTTTAGGGGTTATCAGCGTGAATGTACTAGCGATTGTGAATAAGACAGGCCAGCGTTGTATGCGTACAGCAAAGGCTTACACATTGCATGGCCTTTGGCAGCTCGGGTTGAAGCAATGGAGCAGGCATGCGCCGTTTTACAGGCTGCGACACCAGTTAGTGGCCTGGAACACGCAACGCGTGACTGCACTTGGTGCGAGCGCAGCATTAAACGCACAGGATATTTTGCATATCCGCGAATTGATAGACCAGGCGCAGCAAAGCTCGACGGCAGAAATCTCGCCTACTCTGCTGGACCAATGGTTTTTTCAGGCGGTAGGTGCCATACGTGTGCAGGCGCAAACGGGTGAGGACACCGCCTGGCATTTATTTGAGCAATCAGTCCATACCCAGTTAGGCGGGCAATCATGGCAACGCTCACTGTCTTTGGGCATGCTGGTGACGCTCTGTGTGGTATGGATGACCATGGTCACACCCGGTCACAAGCCTATGCCTTCTGAGTACTCGCCGTATGACGAAGTGCAATTGAGTGAAACTAGTGGTACAGCTGATCCGGTGACCATCAGCCTGCTGAACCTGGCGTATCAGAAGATGCAAGCTGGCAGTTGCCAACTGCCGCAGGCGGCAATGCTGCCCGATGCACAGCGTCAGGCGTTTATCATGTTTGTAACGAAAGGCAAGGTAGATGTTGACCATGTGGAGCAATTACGACAAGCGCTTGGATACGTCAGCTGCCTGTATCCGCAAGAACTCATGCGCCCGCAAGGTCGCGAACGTTTACCAAGGCCATAAGCAAAAAATCGGGATATCCCAGTGATGGGTAAAAAGGATAAGTGATGAACATGCGAGAGAAAATATTAACCATTGCCAGTAGCCTGTTTGATACCAGAGGCATCCAGGCTTCAGGTGTTGATACGATTATCATGGAAGCTGGCGTTGCCAAAGCCACGTTATATAAGCACTTCCCCAGCAAAAACCTGCTGATCACCGCCTATTTGCGTGAGAAGTCTGACAAGTTTTATGGCTGGCTGAATGCGCAACTGGCGACACAGAAAACTGAATCGATCGAATTGCTGATTCAATTGTGCGAACTGCTGGAGCAATGGATCACGCAGCCAGAGTTTCATGGTTTGCCTTTCCATATTGCCGCTGTGGAGTTCCCCGACCCTGAGCACCCTATCAATCAATATTCAGCTGTGCTGTCGGTAGAGCTGCAAACCTACTTGTGCAAGATTGCCCGTAATGCGGGTGCTAAAGACCCGGAAGCCCTTGGCCAGCAATTAACCATCTTGTTTGAAGGGGCGGCTCTGGTTGAACGGCTTGCGCCAAATACCGGTGCGGCTACACGTGCAAAACTGGCAGCCATCACCCTGGTACACAACGCCACCTGACTTAGAGTAGCGCCTATGTCTCTACCTTTTGCATGGTAACGACATAGGCGTTAATCAGCTGCGTCGCCATGGTGACCATTGCCAGTAATTCAGCTTGTTCTACCCCGCTCACCGCTTGAACCGTCATCCCCTGATGCAAGGTCATCACCAGTTTAGCCAGCGCAGCCGTGTCTGTCTGAGGTGCTAAATCCCCATCCGACTTGGCACGTTCAAAACGCTGCCCCAGCTTTAGCTCTATCGTATTCCGATACCCACTTAACAAGGCCTGCATACTGGCAGCTTCAGCGCTGCCAGCCAGCGCACCTTTAGTCACCAGACAGCCTGCTGCATGACTTTCGTCTGTTAGCATATGCGCGGCTTGAGTCAATAATGCATGGATCACCTTTGCGGCAGTCGTTGCTTGCAGAGATTCGGCGATAAAGCCCGCTGGCCCTTGCACATAAGCCTCTACTGCTTTCTGGAATAAAGCCTCTTTACTGCCATAGGCGGCATAAATACTGGCTTTATTCATATCCATGGCAGTCATCAAGGTCGCCATCGAAGTCCCTTCATAACCATGCTGCCAAAAAGCATACATCGCTTTTTCCAGCGCAGTATCGTAATCAAAAGCGACTGGTCGACCACGTTTTCTGGGAGTTAGAGATTCATTCATCATAGATACCTGATTAAATTTTCATTTATTATACCATTTGGTACAAAATATGTTGACACCTTTAAATATCGACAGTATTATTTATTTACCGATTGGTATTTAATTTAAATAATGTCAAATGAAAAGGAAATTCAACATGAGCACTTCCCAACAACGTATCGCTTTTATCACTGGTGCAAACCGTGGTATCGGCTTTGAAACCGCAAAGCATCTGGGTGAACAAGGAATAAAAATCATTCTGGGCGCACGTGATAATACTAAAGGGGCTGAGGCGGTAGCAGAGTTGAAGGCTAAAGGTGTCGATGCAGAATATCTGCATTATGACGCTGCATTGTCAAACTCACCACAGGCGGTGGCTGAAGCTTTACAGTCACGTTTTGGCAAACTGGATATCTTAATTAATAACGCAGGCATATTGAAAGAAACACTGATCGGCCAGAACAACACTGTCACCGTTGACCAGGACACTTTGAAAGAAACGTTTGAAGCTAATTTCTTCGCCGTGGTGGCACTGACGCAAGCCTTATTGCCTTTATTGCAAAAAGCGCCAGCCGCACGTATCGTTAACCTGTCTAGCATACTCGGCTCTCAAACCTTGCATAGCACACCCGACTCACCTATCGATGTCGCAAAAGGGTTGGCTTATAACGCGTCAAAAACAGCACTGAATATGTTTACCATCCACCTGGCACACGCTTTGAAAGATAGCCACATCAAAGTCAACTCTGCACATCCTGGCTGGGTAAAAACTGACTTGGGTGGCCCTGATGCGCCTATGGAAATCAGCGATAGCTGGAAAACATCCGTGCGCCTGGCGACGCTGGACGACAATGGCCCTACAGGTGGGTATTTTCATGAAGACCAGGCATTGCCATGGTAGGAAACACTCATCCACGAGTGGCAATGAAACGCCAGTTGCTATTCGCGGTGTTGATGTCACTGGTGACGGTGAATATTGTGAGCATCTCAATTCTGCTCATACATGGCGTGCCGGTGGCGTTGTTGTTTGAGAAATGGTTGACCAGCATTGTAGTGGCCTGGCCTATCGTATTTATCAGTATTCTGGTGGTGGCGCCATGGTTATTACGGCTGACGGAACGGCTGGTGCAAGACCACGATTAGTCATGGCTTGTGGAAGGCGAGCGCGAGGCTGGTCTGCCAGGCTGGCAGGCCTGCTCGCATATGACTGACGGGCAGGTTAGAACGGCTTGCGTGGTTCCAGGTGACGGAAAATAATACGGCCTTTGTCCATATCATACGGTGACATCTCAATCGTGATCTTGTCGCCCGCCAGAATACGGATTTTATGTTTACGCATTTTGCCGCCGGTATAAGCGATCAATTCATGACCGTTTTCCAGCTTCACGCGGTAGCGTGCATCCGGCAGAATCTCGGTGACTGCACCCTGCATCTCAATTAATTCTTCTTTTGCCATTCAGCATCCTTTTTCAATAAAAAAAGCCCGGAATTTCCGGGCCCTTTTCCGGTAGGCCGATTAATCAGCCTTGCGGACATGCATTGAATTATTCAATGATTTGAATATTTGCAGCTTGCTTACCTTTAGGGCCAGTAGCTACTTCAAAGCTTACGCGTTGGTTTTCTTTCAAAGTTTTGAAGCCTGCAGATTGAATCGCAGAGAAGTGCGCGAACAAATCTTCGCCGCCATTGTCAGGAGTGATGAAGCCAAAACCTTTTGAATCGTTAAACCATTTAACTGAACCTGTTACCATGATAAATCCTTGAATGAAAATTGATAATTCGGGCTAATGCCCATAACGAGGATCAAGATGGCGGGAAGTAACGATACACCAAAAGATAGAACCATAGAACAACGACACTACTTGAACTTCGTGAGGGCACACTATGCACGGAATATTCGAGATTGGCAACAAATATTTGATAAACGTTTTAAAAATCAAAAAAATCATTAGATTTCAAGGGCTACAGGGCATAAAAGCCCTGATTTATCAGATCAGATCGACTCAAATTCAGATGATATTCGGCAGTATTTTGCATTTATAGCGTACTTAATAATGTAAAAATCCTGGGATCATCGCAATGCGCCACGTTGAAACGCAACCACGATGATGGTTCCTGATACGGCCTGAACAGATTGCCCGGTGCCAGCATGATATTTTGCCTGGATGCCATGGTCGCTACTTCAGCAGCATTGCCCCCATCCGCAAGCTGCGCCCACACAAACATGCCACCAGCCGGTTCGGCATGAATCTGTAACCCACAGGCTTCTAACTCGCGTATCACCTGCCCTCTCTTGATTTCCAGCCTTGTGCGTATTTTTTCAATATGTTTACGATAGCGCCCTTCTACCAGGATCTGGTACATGATGCGCTGATTGATCTCGGAAGTGGTCAGCCCTGTCAGCAGTTTCAGGTCAAGCAACCGCATGGCCAGCTCGCGATGGCAGGCTATAAAACCAACCCGCATGCTGGCCGAGATGGTTTTGGAATAACTGCTGACATAAATCACCCGATTCAGCTGATCGAGCGCTGCCAGCCGCGTCGCATGCTGCGAATGAAAATCCCCGTAAATGTCATCTTCGACGATATATAAGCCAGACTTTTCTGCCAGTTGCAATAACTGATGCGCAATCGCTGCGCTGGTACTGGTGCCAGTCGGGTTATGTAACACTGTATTAGTGAAGAAAAGCTTGGGCTTGTAAGTTTCAAGCTGCTGTTGCAGCACATTGATATCCGGGCCATTGGTCAGACGTGGCACGCCTATCAGCCTGGCACCCAGGGATTTCAGGTAACCAAACAAGGTGTAATAGCCTGGGTCATCCACCAGCACCACATCGCCTGGCTGGATAAATAGCCTGGCCACCAGATCCAGCCCGTGCGATGCACCATTGGTCATAATGATCTGCTGTGCATCTGCACTGATACCGATATCGGCAAGATTTTTCTGAGACAGTTGCTGACGCAGAGGAAGATAGCCACTGACATCGCCATAAGCAGTCAAAAACGACCCTGGCTTGCGGGAAAGCTCATGCAGGCTTTTTTGGATGACTTTTTCATCCAGCCAATCGCCGGGCAACCAGCCGCAACCTGGCCTGACCACATCGGGCACATCCCTGAAAGTATTGTGTAACAGCCACAGCACATCATCTGCCCGTTCGAGAAAAGTTGTTTGCGGCGTGGCTTCTTCAACTTTTGTCAGTGGGGCGACATAAAACCCAGAACCGCGTCTTGATAATAAATAGCCTAGCGCGACCAGCCTGTCGTAGGCATCGACCACGGTAAAACGGCTGATGTCATGCTGCACGGCGAAATCGCGGATGGATGGCAATCGCATCCCGGCACGCAACACCCGCTGTTCCACCAGTTGTTTAATACCAGTGACGATCTGCTCCACCAGCGGGATAGCGTCCAGCGGATTTAATGTAATGAGTGCTTGCGTAACTGGCATGGTCATAGGGCCGGTACAGTGTGTTTAATTGTTTATAAATTGTATATGTAGTGTACATGTAATCATGCTTATGATGCGAGCGTTATCAAGGGTAAGAGTCCGTATGAAATACTTCATCATCAGCGTTGTAGTGGCAGTCATCTGTTTACTTATCCAGCGTGGAAGCGCGCCTTCGCAGAGCATCGTTGCAGATGGCAACCGCGCAGTATGTGTTGCCAACATCTCTGCAGGCGCTTTGTGCCTTCCTTCAGCGCAGGCGCAGCAGCAATTCGTACTGGTCAGAGGCCAGCTTCTACCGCTTTAACTAACAGAAGCATTGAGCATGTATATACCAAAACACTTTTCCGAGACTGATACGGATGCCTTGCACGAGACGGTGCGTGCGTACCCATTGGCAACACTGGTATCAACCTCATCAAATAGTATTAATGCTAATCACCTGCCGCTGCACTTCGCGCAAAAGAAAGACGCATTAGGCAGTTTGATCGGTCACGTCGCCAGAGCCAACCCGCTATGCAAAGAGATCATGGATGGCCAGGAAGTACTGGCGATCTTCCATGGCCCGCATGCTTATATCTCCCCTTCCTGGTATGCAACCAAGGCGCGCGCAGGCATGGTGGTGCCGACCTGGAATTATGTGGTGGTGCATGCACACGGCACATTCAAACTCATGGATGATGCCCAATGGTTGCGCGCGCATCTTGAAACACTGACCGCAGATCACGAGAGTAGATTTGAAAAGCCGTGGCGGCTTGACGATGCACCTGCCGCGTTTATAGACAAACTCATAGACGCTGTTGTGGGCATTGAAATAGAGATTACCCACCTGACAGGTAAATGCAAAGCCAGCCAGAATCAAGCTGTTGAGAATCAGTTGGGTGTGCTGCAGGGGTTACGTGCGCGTGATCAACAGCAAGACCATGCAATGGCATCTGTCATTGCCCGCGTCAATCATCTGTAAGGTAGGCGCTTGGGTGCAGATAGAATTTAGGATGGAATGCTAGATCGTATGCAGCAATTAAAAACGGATGCCACAGCATCCGTTTTATTTATGTGAAAGCCAGTTTAAAACAGCGGTGAATACAGTGCCACTAACACATAGCCTATGCCTGCACCGGCTAGCACATCACTCGGGTAGTGCAGTCCCAATACCACACGCGACATACCGACCAATACGACAAACGGGTAAATAATCGGGAATAATTGCGGATAATGCTGCACGGCGACCATGCCGAATGCGACGGCGTGCAAGGTATGGCCAGAGGGGAAACTGAAATAATCCAGTGGCGTTCCGCTTAACAATACATCCTGGCGCACCTGGAACGGCCTTGGGCGACTGGTGCGATGTTTGAGCCATTTGTAGACTAGCGTGCCGGACAGTCCGACGGTGAGCATTTGCAGGCAAACATACAAACCATGTTGCCCTTGAGTCACGGCGATCACCAGCATCAGCAAGTACCAGAACATGCCATCACCCATGCGCGAGATAGCGCGAAACGAGTGGCGGATAAAACGATACTGCCCGGTATGACTGACTTTGACACACAACCGGCTGTCTACCGACTGCACCCATCCCAACGTTTGTTGTAGTTTTAGCATCTCAAGTCCTTTCCGGGACTAACCTTGATACTGCTGGGGTTAGCCGACTACTTAGGTGAGCGTAGTGTGACGGGGATGCTTGAACCTATCGTGAAGGATTCGTGAAACTAATGTGACGTGCCTATATAGCCAGGAACTATTTCCACAACACGCGGTAGACAAAGCCCGGAAATGAAAACACCAGGAACAGACAGAGGGTGATGCTATAAAACTCCCAGCCTTGAGGCCAGACTTGGCCCATGACCAGCTGCTCGACAAAATAAGCGATCACCAGTGTGATGAAATACGCAGGCAGCAACACTGCAAAGCGTTGCCATAATTGATTGATAGTGCCTGCGATGCCCAGCCATTTATCCGAGATCCAGCCCAGATTGGCCATAAACACCATTAACACCAGATATAGAAACTTGGTCAACATTATTGCAGGCTCATCAATAAACTACGGCCACAGACGCTGAGCAGTATCTCCGGGAACAAGCCCAGGCCCAGCAATGCCAGTGAATGTACGCTTAATACAAAACGCATATCTACCGGGGCAGTCAGCGGCGTGTTATCCAAAGGTGCGTCAAAATACATTTTGCGCACGATATTCAGGTAGTAGAAAGCACCAATCACTGCCATCAATACTGCCAGCACCACTTGCCAGGTGAACCCGGCCTGCCATGCCGCTTGCAAGACGGTGAATTTGGCATAAAAACCAATCGTTGGCGGGATGCCGGCCATGCTGAACATAATGATCAGCATCAGGAAAGCAAACCACGGATGACGCTGGTTGAGGCCTTTCAGGTCATCGATTTCTTCCGCTTCAAAGCCCTGGCGGCTTAACAACAGAATAATGCCAAAACCGGCAATCGAGGTCAGTACATAAGTGCTGATATAAAAGAAGCTTGAGGCAAAGCCGTTGGCATTCGCGCTCATCATGCCAAACAGAATAAAGCCGACATGCGAGATGGTGGAATAAGCCAGCATGCGCTTAAGGTTGGTTTGCACAATGGCACTGAAGTTACCAATGACGATGGACAGGATCGCCATCAACATCAGCATATCCTGCCAGTCTTGCGCCAGCGGGTGCAGACCTTGCACCAGCAAGCGTACCGTCATTGCAAAAGCTGCCAGCTTGGGCACGGAACCGATGAGCAGTGTCATGGGTGTTGGTGAACCCTGATACACATCTGGCACCCACATCTGGAAAGGCACAGCGCCAAACTTGAACGCGATACCGGACACCAGGAACACCAGCCCCATGATCAATATCGGGCTCTTGTTCTGTTGCATAATGCTATTGGCGATATCACTGACATCCAGGCTGCCGGTCATCCCGTAAATCATGCTCATGCCGTATAGCAGCATGCCTGAAGCCAGCGCACCCAGCACAAAGTACTTCATGGCGGCTTCTGAGGCGCGCGGGTTATCGCGGTCAAACGCCACCAGGGAGTATAGACAGAGTGACAGCAGTTCCAGACCGATATAAATAGTCAGCAGGTTATGACCGGAAACCATGATCATCATGCCCAGCAAGCCAAATAGCACCATGGCGTAGAACTCACCACGGTAGAGGTTGCGGTCTTGCAGGTATTTACGGCTATAGATAAAAATCAATGACGTTCCCAGGTACATCATCATTTTGATGACGTCTGAAAGAGTGTCGTCGATAAACATATGCGAGAAGGCAAAGCCAACCGCAGGCGTATGCGTTTTAAAGGTAAAGAATGCCGCTGCAAACAGCGTGAACTGGCTCAGGCCATAAATGATGGAACGGTTTTGCGGCAGGATAAATAAATCCAGCAGCAAAATAAACATGGCCATGCCGAGCAATACCAGTTCCGGCAACAGGGCGAGCAAATCGAATTGCATATTATCCATTTTCTTACATCCTGCCTTAATAGCCTGTGACCGGCAATTTTGAGATCGCCATATGTTTCAGGAATTCACTACTAGTCGCCTGCATGACTTCAGTAATCGGTTGCGGATACAAACCAAAGCCGATCACTAGAATAGCCAGAACGCCGAGGATCAGGAATTCACGTTTATTCAAATCTTTCAGTTCTGCCACATGATGGTTAGTCACATCACCAAAAAATACCCGTTTCGTCATCCACAAGGTATAGGCTGCACCAAAAATCAGTGTGGTGGCCGCCGCAAAGCCGACCCAGAAGTTGAACTTCACTGCGGCCAGGATCACCATGAACTCACCGACAAAGCCTGAGGTACCAGGCAAGCCGCTGTTGGCCATGGCAAACAGCACCGCGAATCCGGCAAATACCGGCATCTTGTTGGCGACACCACCATAAGCGGAAATCTCACGGCTGTGCACGCGGTCATACAGCACGCCTACGCTCAGGAACATGGCAGAAGAAATAAAGCCGTGCGAGATCATCTGCATCACCGCCCCTTCCAGCGCCAGCTGGCTGAACATGAAAAAGCCCAATGTCACAAAACCCATGTGCGAGATAGAAGAATACGCGATCAGTTTCTTCATATCAGTCTGCACCAGGGCGACCAGGGCAATGTAGACCACCGCGATCAGTGACAACACGATCATGGCGGTACTGAAATAATGTGAGGCATCCGGCGCAATCGGCATGGCAAAGCGCAGGAAACTATAGCCTCCCAGTTTCAGCGCAATCGCCGCCAGCACGACAGAACCACCAGTAGGGGCTTCCACGTGCGCATCCGGTAACCAGGTATGCACCGGCCACATCGGGATCTTGACCGCGAACGCCATAAAGAAGGCGATAAAAATATAGATCTGTGCCTGCATGCTCAGCGGCAGCAAGTAGTAATCGGCCAGCTCAAAACTGCCAGTCTGGTGATACAGGTGAATAAACGCCACCAGCATCAACAAGGAACCCAGCAAGGTATACAGGAAAAACTTGACCGTGGCATAGACGCGGTTAGGCCCGCCCCAGATACCGATCACCAGGAACATGGGGATGAGCATCGCTTCCCAGAACACATAGTAGAGGATCGCATCGAGCGCAGTGAACACGCCTATCATGATGCCGCTCATGATCAGGAAAGCCGCCATATACTGGGCCACATGCTTGGTGATCACTTCCCAGCCGGCCAGCACCACGATCACGGTCGTAAAACTGGTCAGCAGTACCAATGGCATGGAGAAGCCATCCACACCCAGGTGATAGTGCATATTAAACGCGGGGATCCACGGCAATAGCTCTTCAAACTGGAAGAAACCATCCTGCACATCAAACTGTGTGTACAGCGGGAGTGTGACCAGGAAACTGACCAGGCTGCCAGCCAGTGCCAGCCAACGCGTCAGTGTTGCCTTGTGGTCGCCCCCGAGCAGCAATACCAGCACGCCGGAGAATACCGGTAGCCAGATGGCCAGACTTAACCATGAAATACTTGTGAGGTCGGCTTGCATCATTAATTAATTTTTACAAAGAAAGACATGAGAAGGAATACGCCAATAATCATTGCAAAAGCGTAGTGATAAATTAAACCTGATTGCACATTGCGTAGTTTGGCAGCGATCTTGCCCATGGTCCTGGCGGTGCCATTGACCATCGCGCCATCGATCAATGTGATATCGCCAAATTTCCATAGCAAGCGGCCCAGGTAACGAGAGCCACCGGCAAAGAATTTTTCATTAAAGCTGTCGAAACCGTATTTGTTATCCAGTATGCGGTAAACCAGGTCGAAGCGCTGTTGGATCGCGGCCGGGATATCCGGACGTTTCATATAGAAGAACCAGGAGAGCAACACGCCAGAGGCTGCCAGGATAAACGGCAAGCTGGCGAAGCCATGAATCGCCATACCTGCCGGGCTGTGCATGAACTCATGGTAATGGTGTGCCAGATGCTCCATCGCCGGGTGGGCTTCGGGATTCACAAAAATCACGTTTTTGAAGAAGTCGCCGAACACCATGGGTTCCAGCGCGAAATAACCGATCACCAGTGATGGAATCGCCAGCAGGATCAACGGCAGCGTCACCACCCAGCCTGGTTCATGCGGATCATCGTTAGGCCCCAGGCCATGGTGATGGGCATCGTCATGGGCGTGATCATCATCATGATACGCGTCAGCATGTGCATCGTGCGCGTCATGGTCATGTGCTGCGTGATTTTTAGCAGTATGTGCATGCGATGTCACGCGCCATTTTTCCTCGCCATGGAAGACCAGGAAATACAGACGGAATGAATAGAATGCAGTCACGAACACACCGACGATCACAGCAAAGTAAGCAAAACCGCTACCAGGGATATGCGATAACTCCACTGCTTCAATAATGCTGTCTTTCGAGTAAAAACCGGAGAAGAATGGCGTCCCGATCAAGGCCAGCGAACCGATCAGTGAAGTGATCCAGGTGATAGGCAGGTATTTTTTCAGGTTCCCCATGTTGCGGATATCCTGATCGTGATGCATACCCATGATGACAGAGCCTGCCCCCAGGAATAACAATGCCTTGAAGAAAGCGTGTGTCATCAGGTGGAAGATGGCCACAGAATAGGCTGAAGCACCGAGCGCAACCGTCATATAGCCCAGCTGTGACAGCGTGGAATAAGCCACCACGCGTTTGATGTCGTTCTGGATAATGCCCAGGAAACCCATAAACAAGGCGGTAATCGCACCAATTACCATCACGGTGGATAAAGCAGTGGTCGATAATTCATATAGTGGCGACATGCGTGCCACCATAAAGATACCGGCGGTGACCATGGTCGCTGCGTGAATCAGGGCAGAAATCGGGGTCGGGCCTTCCATAGAATCTGGCAGCCAGACATGCAACGGCACCTGTGCCGACTTACCCATCGCGCCAACAAACAATAGCAGGCAAGTGACTGTCATCAATGACCAGGAAGAGCTGCCCAGAATATTGACCTGTGTCTCGGCAAGCGAAGGTGCACGCTCAAACACGGTGGCGTAATCCACGCTGCCAAAATAATAAAGCACCATGCCTATGCCGAGCAGGAAACCAAAGTCACCTACCCGGTTGACCAGAAAAGCTTTCAGGTTGGCGTAAATCGCCGTGGGCCGCGTGAACCAGAAACCAATCAGCAGGTAAGAGACCAGGCCTACCGCTTCCCAGCCGAAAAACAGTTGCATGAAGTTATTACTCATCACCAGCATCAGCATGGAGAAAGTAAACAGCGAGATATAGCTGAAGAAGCGGCTGTAGCCTGGGTCTTCATGCATATAGCCTATGGTGTACACGTGCACCATCAATGAAACGAAAGTCACCACCACCATCATCATGGCACTCAGGTTGTCGATCAGGAAACCGACTTCAAAATGAATGTCACCTGAATTCAGCCAGGTGTATACCGATTCATTCAGGGTAAAGCCAGCCAGCGTCTGGTTGAGTATATTCACAGACAAGACGAACGCAGCGCCAACGCCGGCAATGGTAATAACGTGCGCAGCCCAGCGTGGCAGGTAATTGCGGAATAAACCAACGACCGCTGCGGCCAGCAAGGGCAGCAAAGGAATAAGTATCAGGATTTGTTTGATTGTCATTACACTTAACCTTTTAGCTGATCCAGATCGTCAACATTGATGGTATGCAGATTACGGAACAGCACGACCAGGATGGCAAGGCCAATCGCTGATTCAGCCGCCGCCACCGTCAGGATGAAAAATACGAATACCTGGCCTGCAATATCGTTGAGGTAATGCGAGAAGGCAATAAAATTCAGATTCACCGCCAGCAGCATAAGCTCAATCGCCATCAGCAGAATGATCACGTTTTTGCGGTTAAGGAAGATACCGATCACGCTGATAGCAAACATCAGGGCGCCTAAAATCAGGTAATGAGACAAGCCGACCATGATTATTTTTTCTCCTCTGGTGCCGGGGGTGGTGCTGGTGGCTCTACTTCAGCAGGCATAGACACAATACGCAGCCTGTCGCTACGCTTTACCTTGACCTGCTCGGACGGGTTCATGGATTTGTTATCCTGGCGCTCACGCAGTGTGAGCACAATCGCTGCAATCATGGCCACTAACAGCACCACGGCGGCCAGCTCAAACGGCAGCAAATAATCGGTATACAACACTTTGCCCAGCGCGGCGGTATTACTAAAGCCCTCAGGCGCTGTGACTGCCTGGCTAGGATTGAGGTTTTTCGCTGATAGTACAATGACCATCTCAGCCATCATCACCACCCCGAATGTCAATGCCAGTGGCAGATTAGACCAGAACCCTTCACGCAGCTTGTCGATATTGATGTCCAGCATCATCACCACAAACAGGAACAGCACCATCACTGCCCCGACATACACCAGGATCAGTGCGATGGCGAGAAACTCAGCTTCCAGCAACAGCCAGATCCCGGCTGCGGTAAAAAAGGACAACACCAGGAACAAGGCGGCATGCACCGGGTTGCGGGTAGTGATGACGCGAATGCCAGAAAACAGCAGGATCGCTGCCAGCACATAAAAAACTATATCGGTAAATATCATGGTTTTTCCTGTCCGCGCCTAGCGATAAGCCTTGTCCTGGGTACGATCGGCCGCGATTTCTGCCTCATACTTATCGCCCACTTCCAGCAACATTTCCTTGGTGTATAACAGGTCGCCGCGTTGTTCACCGTGGTAATCAAAAATACGTGTTTCGACGATGCTATCTACCGGGCAGGACTCTTCACAGAAACCGCAAAAAATACACTTGGTCAGGTCAATATCGTAGCGGGTAGTCCGGCGGCTGCCATCTTCACGCTGGTCAGACTCGATGGTGATCGCCATCGCCGGGCAGACTGCTTCGCACAATTTGCAGGCGATGCAACGCTCTTCACCATTAGGGTAGCGGCGCAAGGCATGCAAGCCGCGGAAACGGTTCGACTGCGGCGTACGCTCTTCCGGGTACTGGATAGTGATTTTCTTGGCAAAGAAATAGCGTCCTGTCAGGGCCATGCCTTTCAGCATTTCCCATAACATCAAACTGCCTAATGTATTTTTAATCGCGTTCAACATGGTAAGGTTTCTGTTATCCCTGGTTGTGCATTGTCCAATGTCTGAAATCCATTAATGGAACAGATAAGCCCACTGCGTTTGCATCATGGCGGCCACCACGACTATCCATACCAGTGTGATTGGAATAAATACTTTCCAGCCCAGACGCATGATCTGGTCATAGCGGTAACGCGGGAAAGTCGCGCGGAACCATAAAAACATAAACAACAGGAAAGCGACTTTAGCAAACAGCCACAAAATGCTGTCTGGCAAGAATGGCAGTGGCGATAACCAGCCACCCAGGAACATCAATGCCGCCAGCATGGACACCAGTATCATGTTGGCATATTCCGCCAGGAAGAATACCGCAAACGCCATGCCGGAATATTCAACGTGGAAACCCGCCACGATCTCGGATTCACCTTCTGCCACGTCAAACGGGGCGCGGTTGGTTTCGGCCACGGCACTGATGAAATACACGATGAATAACGGGAACAGAGGAATAAAGTACCAATGCCAGAAACCACCCTCCTGCCCCATCACGATCTTGCCCAGGTTGAGTGAATTGGCACACATGAGCACACCCACCAGTGTGAAGCCCATGGCGATCTCATAAGACACGATTTGTGCGGCGGAACGCAGTGAACCCAGGAATGCGTATTTGGAGTTGGACGCCCAACCGGCAATAATCACACCGTACACCGCAACTGAAGTCATGGCCAGGATATACAACAAACCGGCATCAATATTGGCTAATACCAGCGTGGCATCAAACGGGATCACCGCCCAGGCAGCAAACGCCGGGGCAATGGTCAGGATAGGGCCAATAAAAAACAGCACTTTATTTGACGCAGTCGGCAGGATGATTTCTTTAAACAACAGCTTTAAAGCATCGGCGATGGGTTGCAGCAAACCAAACGGGCCCACACGGTTAGGGCCGATACGCACTTGCATATAGCCGATGACCTTGCGCTCGAAATAAGTCAGGTAAGCGACACAAATCATCAATGGAAGCACGATGGCAATGATTTTTACCAGTGTCCACGCCACCAGTTGCACATCTGGCCAGTAGGATCCAAATAATTCAGAGAAGAATTGCATGTTATGCCATCTCGGTCAGTTGTTTTTCGTAAATCGCCACTTGCTCGACCGCCGCTTTTTCAATAGTGATATCGCCCATCAGGTCACCCAGCCCCACCGTCAGCGGGTGTGCCGCTGCCACGCGCACGCAGCCTTTGGCCACATGGTTATCCAGGCGCACTTTCAGTACTGCACTGCCTTTATCCTGGCGCGCGACCACAATATCGCCATCCTGCAAACCTAACTCGGCCAACTGCTCGCCATGCATGCGCGCCATCGGGCGGATGTTATATTTGGTTTTCTGCAAAGGGGCTGAACGGCGCACGATAGGGTCAGACTCATACTGCGGCACTTCGCCTATGCGTTGCAAACCCAGTTTCTTGATATTGACCTGGATTTCAACCAGCTCTTTCAGGTTGTTATTCAGACTACGCCAGACCACAGCAGAAGGTTTTTCACCGTTGAAGACAGCATTTTTCACTTCTTCTGAGCTGTTGTAGTCAAATCCTGGCAGGCCTAAGGTATTCGCCAGTACACGTAAGACTTTCCAGCCCGGGCGGCACTCACCCAAAGGACGCGTCACAGCCTGGAAGCTTTGCACACGGCCTTCCATGCTCATGAATGTACCGGAAGTTTCGGTAAATGGCGCGATCGGCAACAAGATATCGGCGTTTTCCAAAGCGGATGATTTATATGCGGTTAATGCGATTACGCACTCCGCTTTTGCCATGGCATCATTCGCCAATGCCGCGTGCTGGCAATCCAGTTCAGGCTCTATATTCAATAATAAATAGGCCTTGCGTGGCACTTCCAGCATGGCACGCGCGTGCATGCCTGTGGCGGAAGGCATCACGCCTATCATATGCATGCCGGTGCTGTTGGCAGCCGGTGGCAAGATACCGCCCTTGGCACCACTGATACCGCCTATGGCTTCTGCCATGCTGTACATTTCAGTAAAGCGTGGGTCGCTCAGCGCCATATTGCCGAGGAAAATACCGACTTTAGGGGCGATCAGGATCAGGTCTTCGCGGATACCGGCCAGGCTTTCCGCGATTTTCTGCGTGTTTGGACGTACCTTGATCTCTTCGAGTAACTTGTTCAGTGTTGGCGGCAGGCACAGCGACAGCTTTTGCAGGCCGGACATGCCTTTTAAAATCTGGCCAAGCACATTCACCATGTCGTTAGGGCGCACAATGACTTTGTGTGCAATATCCATCAATGGATCATTATCTAACGGGCTGACGATGCTCAGCTCAGCACCATTGGCGACCGCTTTACGGATACGCTGCGCGAGCAATGGATGTTCGTTACGGATATTGGACCCTATCAGCAGGATGCGGTCCAGCTCTTCGATCTCCTGGATATTGCAGCCCATCCATGGCGTACCTGTACGCTTTCCGTCCAGGCGGAAGTCAGTCTGACGCAAACGGTAATCGACATTGCCGCAACCGAGGCCATCGGCCAGCTGTTTGATCAGGTAGCCTTCTTCCATGGTGCTGTTGGGTGACACCAGCACGCCCAGGGCGTCAGCACCGTATTGTTTGGTGATGTCTTTTAACTGGCCAGCGGCAAATTCCAGCGCTGTTTTCCAATCGGTTTCCTGCCATTGCCCATTGTGCTTGATCATAGGCACTTTCAGGCGTTCCGGGCTGTTCAGGCCTTCATAGGAGAAACGGTCGCGGTCAGACAGCCAGCATTCATTGATCGACTCTTTTTCACGCGGCAGGATGCGCATGACTTTGTTATCTTTGACGTGTACTTCCACATGTGAACCCAGGCCGTCATGCGGGGCAATCGAAGGTCTGCGCACCAGCTCCCAGCTACGCGCAGAATAACGGAAAGGCTTGCTGGTCAATGCGCCTACCGGGCATAAATCAATGATGTTGCCACTGAGTTCGGAGTTTACGGATTGATCGACATACGCGGTGATTTCAGCATGTTCACCACGGTTGACCAGGCCCAGTTCCTGCATGCCGCCGACTTCCTTGAGGAAGCGCACGCAGCGGGTACACTGGATACAACGCGTCATATCGGTACTCACCAGCGGCCCGATATTCTTGTTGAATACCACGCGCTTTTCTTCGGTGTAACGAGAACCGGAAGCACCATAAGCCACCGCGATATCCTGCAGATCACACTCACCACCCTGATCACAGATCGGGCAATCCAGCGGGTGGTTGATCAGCAAAAATTCCATCACGCTTTTTTGCGCTTCGACTGAAGCCTTGCTGCGTGTGAAAATCTTCATGCCGTCGGCCACTGGTGTGGCGCAGGCGGGTAATGGCTTGTTAAATTTTTCGACCTGTACCAGGCACATGCGGCAGTTGGCGGCTACCGACAGTTTTTTGTGATAGCAGAAACGCGGAATGGCAATGCCTACCGCATCCGCAGCATCAATAATGGTGCTGCCGTGTTCGACCTCTAGTGGTTTGCCGTCAATTTCGATATTTAACATGTCTGCTATCTCTAAAATTTATTTGTTGAGGTGGTCTCAAAAATAGATTTTTATTTACCATCCACCATGGATTTACCATGCTGTATGTAATATTCAAATTCTGGGCGGAAGTGTTTGATAAAGCTCAACACCGGTGTTGCTGCAGCATCCCCGAGTGCACAAATCGTGCGCCCGGAAATGTTATTGCTTAAATCGGTCAGCAAATCCAGGTCTTCCATTTTGCCTTTGCCGTTCACGATACGTTCAATGATGCGGTAAACCCAGCCGGTACCTTCACGGCACGGCGTACATTGACCGCAACTCTCTTCATAAAAGAAATAGCTCAGGCGCTTGAGGGTCTTCACCATGCAGGTGGTTTCGTCCATGACTATCATGGAACCCGCCCCCAGGCTGGAACCGGCTTTGCTCAAGCCATCGTAATCCATGGTCGCATTTTCAATCGCGCTCGCTGGCATCACTGCGGTTGATGGGCCGCCCGGAATCACCGCTTTCAATGTACGGCCTTTCCAGATGCCACCAGCCATCTCTAGCAGATCTTTAAACGGCGTACCCATTTTGATTTCATAGTTGCCAGGTTTTCCGACATGGCCTGACACTGAGAATAACTTGCTACCCCCTGAGTTAGGCACGCCCAGATCGGCAAATGCCTGGCCGCCATGCTGCATGATCCACGGAATGGAAGTGTAACTCTCGGTATTATTGACGTTGGTCGGTTTGCCAAACACGCCATAACTGGCAGGAAATGGCGGCTTGAAGCGTGGCTGGCCTTTTTTGCCTTCTATCGATTCGATCAGCGCCGTTTCTTCGCCGCAGATATAAGCGCCGTAGCCATGTACTGCATACAGATCAAAACTGAAGGTAGTGCCAAACAAGTTTTCACCCAGATAGCCAGCTTCACGTGCTTCTGCCAGTGCGGCTTCAAATATCTCGTAATCCTGCCAGATCTCACCGTGAATATAGTTGTAGCCTACGCGTGCGCCCAAGGTGTAAGCGGCAATCGCCATGCCTTCGATCAGCTGGTGCGGGTTATAACGGATAATGTCGCGGTCTTTAAACGTGCCTGGTTCGCCTTCATCAGTATTACACACCAGGTATTTGGTGCCATCGTAATACCGTGGCATAAAGCTCCACTTCAGGCCGGTGGGGAAACCCGCCCCGCCACGTCCGCGCAAGTTGGAGACTTTGATCTGGCTGATGATTTCCGGCGCTTTGGTTTTTTCTGCTACTAGCCGTTTAAGCTGTACATAACCGCCCAGCTTTTCATAGGTAGCGAGTGAGGCAGGGTTTTCTTCTGTCAGCGTGCGTAAAGTGACCAGCGTTTGCCCGGCCAGATCGGTTTTGACCACGGCAGCCTGGTGGGCTGCTGCCTGCTTGGTTTGGGTAGTTGAAGTATTTGCCATAAACAGTTCCTTCAGCCCTTGTTTAACTCATTAATGAGCGCATCCACTTTTTCAGTGGTCAGAAATTCATGCATCTGGCTGTTGTTGACATGCAACAACGGCGCACCACCGCAACAGCCCATGCATTCGCCCTCTTTCAAACAGAACTTGCCATCGGCAGTGACTTCATTAAAGCCCACACCGAGCTTGTGTTGCAGGTGTTCGACAATCTCATCAGAGCCGCGCAGCATGCAGGAGATATTGGTACAGATGGTGATCTTGTGCTCGCCGACCGGTTCCAGATCATACATATTGTAAAAAGTGGCGACTTCCAGTGCGGCGATCTCGGGGATGCGCAGGTACTTCGCTACTTCGGTGATGCTTTCCTTGGATAACCAGCCGCGTTCCATTTGCACAATACGCAGGGCTGACATCACTGCCGCCTGGCGCCTGTCTGCAGGATACTTGGACAGTTCGTATTCAATTTTCTCTATCGATTCTGCACTCAACATGCTTGTACCTTAATATCTTTTCGATCCGGGTCTATCACGTCAGTCCGGTTATCTATCGATTTCGCCGAACACAATATCTTGTGTACCAATAATCGCCACCAGGTCGGCAATCATATGCCCTCTGGTCATTTCATCCAGCGCGGCCAGATGCGCAAAGCCCGGCGCCCGTATTTTCAGGCGGTAAGGCTTGTTGGCACCATCTGACACCATATAAATACCGAATTCGCCTTTAGGGTGCTCAATGGCGGCATAGGCTTCGCCTTCGGGCACGTGAAAACCTTCGGTAAACAACTTGAAGTGGTGGATCAAGTCTTCCATATTGGTTTTCATGCCTTCGCGGTTAGGCGGCGCCACTTTGTTATCATCAGTGATGACCGGGCCGGGATTGACGCGCAACCAGTCTATACATTGCTTGATGATACGGTTGGACTGGCGCATCTCTTCCACGCGCACCAGGTAGCGGTCATAACAGTCGCCGTTGACACCCAATGGAATATCAAAATCCATCTTGTCATAGACTTCATAAGGCTGTTTCTTGCGCAAATCCCAGGCAATCCCAGAACCACGCAACATCGCGCCAGTGAGCCCCAGTGCCAATGCGCGCTCAGGCGTCACCACGCCGATACCGACCGTACGCTGTTTCCAGATACGGTTATCTGTCAGCAAGGTTTCGTATTCGTCCACATAAGTGGGGAAACGGTTGGTGAAATCTTCAATGAAATCAAGCATGGAACCCTGACGGTTCTCATTCAGTTTCTTGATCTCTGCTTCACTGCGGAATTTGGTGGTTTCGTGCTGCGGCATTTTTTCCGGCAAGTCACGATACACGCCGCCTGGACGGTAATACGCCGCATGCATACGCGCGCCAGACACCGCTTCATATACATCGAACAGATCTTCGCGCTCACGGAAGGCATACAGGAATACTGTCATCGCCCCCACATCCAGCGCATGCGCACCCAGCCACAGCAGGTGATTGAGGATGCGGGTGATTTCATCAAACATGACACGGATATACTGCGCACGCACCGGCACTTCCAGGCCCAGCATCTTCTCGATCGCCATCACATAGGCATGCTCGTTGGCCATCATGGAGACATAATCCAGCCTATCCATGTAAGGCACGCTTTGCAGGTAAGTACGGTTTTCAGCCAGTTTTTCAGTCGCTCTGTGCAACAAACCGATATGCGGGTCTGCACGCTGGATCACTTCGCCATCCAGTTCCAGCACCAGACGTAACACACCATGCGCCGCAGGGTGCTGCGGGCCAAAGTTCATGGTGTAATTCTTAATTTCTGCCATAGCTAGCAAGCCCCAAACATGCAATATTCAGCCAAAGCAAAGGCAGAACTTTGAAAAGAGAATGAATGACTGTGGTTGATTGAAACGGATAAACGATCAACCATGATGTTTTCCTTCATCGCGGATCAGGCGCGGCACATTGTTACGTGGATCAATAGAGACCGGTTGGTAGACGACACGTTGCTGCACCGGGTCATAACGCATTTCCACGTTGCCTATCATGGGGAAATCTTTACGGAAGGGATGGCCGACAAAACCGTAATCAGTCAGCAGGCGACGTAAATCCGGATGGTTCTCAAACATCATGCCGTAAAGGTCAAACGCTTCGCGCTCGAACCAGTTGGCGACCGGCCAGATATCGACCAACGTGGGGAATACAGGGAAATCATCGTCAGCGGCAAATGCACGGATACGCACGCGCTGGTTCAGCCCAACAGATAACAGGTGCAGCACCACGGCAAAGCGCGGGCCTTCCCAGCGGCCATCAGCATAATCGGAATAATCCACACCACACAGATCGATCAGTTGCTCAAACCTGAGCTCGGCATGGGTTTTCAACTTATCTGCCACCGCCAGCAAATGTTTCACATGCACTTCAACGGTGATCTCGCCCAGGCTCTGCTCCAGCTTCACCACGCCATCACCCAATGCTAGCTTGAGCTGTGCGGACAAATGTTCTAGTTTTGCGGACATAGTGTAGTTTCTTGGGCTGGCTAGTTAAGTTCGGGCGATGGTATTGGTTCGTTTGATTTTTTTCTGCAGCTGGATGATGCCGTAAAGCAAAGCCTCTGCTGTCGGTGGACAACCCGGCACATACACGTCGACTGGCACAATCCGGTCACAACCACGCACGACTGCATAAGAATAATGGTAATAGCCGCCGCCATTGGCACAGCTACCCATAGAGATCACCCAGCGTGGTTCCGCCATCTGGTCATAGACTTTACGCAAAGCCGGTGCCATTTTATTCACCAGCGTGCCGGCGACGATCATCACATCCGATTGCCGCGGGCTGGGGCGAAAAACAATGCCGAAGCGGTCCAGGTCGTAACGTGCTGCACCTGCATGCATCATTTCAACCGCACAGCAAGCCAGGCCAAATGTCATCGGCCATAAAGAACCGGTACGCGTATAGTTGATCACCGTATCCAGGGTGGTGGTGACAAAGCCTTTTTCCAGTACGCCTTCAATGCTCATAGCATCAACCCCGTTTTCATCAGTTGCATTCCTGTTAGTCCCATTCCAAAGCCCCTTTCATCCATTCAAAGATGAAACCGACTACCAGCACAAACAAGAACACCATCATGGCCCAAAACCCGGCCGGACCAATTTCCTGGATGACGATCGCCCAGGGGAAAAGAAAAGCAATTTCGAGATCAAACAGGATAAACAGAATGGCAACCAGGTAATAGCGCACGTCAAATTTCATGCGCGCGTCTTCAAACGCTTCAAAGCCACATTCATAAGGAGAGTTTTTTTCCGCATCAGGGCGATGCGGCGAGACTAGTTTACCAGCGATGAGAGGTCCCAGGCCAACGCCCAAGCCCACCAGGGTAAACATTAAAATCGGGAAATAATTTTCTAACACTGATTTGCCTTCATCGATCATGTTAACAAGTCATTTCACTGCAAACCTAACGGCCTGACAAGCACACAACGAAACACGCCCAAGCAAACAATTCCCAAACAGCCAACGTCGCTAATATGTCATCAGACCTGCAATCAAAACACAATCACAGTTAGAACACACATGACGTCACTGGTGCCGTCGGCGAGACTCGAACTCGCACAACTTTCGTCACTACCCCCTCAAGATAGCGTGTCTACCAATTCCACCACGACGGCTTTAAAAAAACTAGTTTGGAATATCTTTGGGTGTATTTTCAACCGGCTTGGCGGGTTCAACCGCTTCGCCTTTGGCCGGAGCCTGTTGTGTCAACGGAGCTTTCACCACGCTGCCAGAACCCGCTTTATGACTGGACATAAATGCCAGCGTCAAACTGGTTGCAAAAAATACTGTAATAAAAATCGATGTCAGCTTACTCAGCAAATTGGAAGAGCCGGAAACCCCGAATAAACTACCTGAGGCACCACTTCCGAACGCTGCGCCCATGTCAGCGCCTTTGCCGTGCTGTAATAAGACCAGGCCAATCACTGAAGCAGCTGCCAACACATGAATGACGAGAATGACGTTTTCCATAATCCTTTAATCCGATAAATGAATAACAATTGCGCTTGTGGCACGCTTGTTATTTAGCTAGAGGTACTATTTTACAGGGACGGCCTGACATATTTTTATAAATTGCTCTACATCTAATGAGCAACGGCCGACCAGCGCACCATCTATTTCCTTCTGATTTAATAATTGTACCGCATTTTGTGGATTTACGCTGCCCCCGTAGAGGATTTTTAACTTGGCAGAGGCTGATTTATCGGCACTTGCCACCGTGTCGCGAATAAACTGGTGCATAGCGACAGCTTGTTCTGCCGTCGCAGCCAGGCCGGTACCAATCGCCCAGATAGGCTCGTAAGAAACAATCGTATCCGCAAAAGCCTCGGCGCCAAACAGTCGGATAATAGTCTCCAGTTGCTTACCCACCACGCGCTCCATGACGCCTGCTTCACGCTCGAGCAAGGTTTCACCGACACACAGGATAGGTTTCAGGCCGTGACGTTTGGCGACCATCATTTTTTCAGCGATGTTTTCATCCGACTCACAATAGGCAGTGCTGCGCTCGGAGTGGCCAATAATCACATATTGCGCGCCAAAATCACGCAACATGCTGGCACCGACCTCGCCGGTGTAAGCACCCTGCTCAAATTTGGCCAGGTTTTGCGCCCCCCAGCCCAGCCGGCTAGACGCCAATAATGATTGCGCTTGTGCCAGGTAAGGGTAAGGCACGCAGATGACCACATCGGTTTGCGGCAGGGATTGCAACCCGTGCAGGTAGCCTTCGATCAATGCCTGGTTCAGCGCCAGGCTGCCATGCATTTTCCAGTTGGCGACAACTAATTTGTTGGATGGGATATTTGGGTCGGATTGGGACATGCAGAAATTTAACTCACAATGTACGGAGCGTTAGCTCAATTGAATTTGCTTTGCGCGAATTCTACGCCCGCACACTGTGAGCGACAAGCACTGAGGGTAAAAACCCGGTAAAAATTAAGCCGTTAAAAACGGATAATCGGTATAACCTTGCGCATTTCCGCCGTAGAAAGACGCAGAATCGGCTTCATTCAATGGCGCATCTTTGGCATAGCGCGCGACCAGGTCAGGGTTTGCGATGAATGGCACGCCGTAAGCGACCGCATCGGCATGACCACTCGCAATCACCGCATTGCCGCGTGCCTTGTCGTAACTCAAATTGGCAATGTAGCCATTGTTAAACAGCTTGCGCAGCGCATCAAAATCAAACGGCTCAGACTCACCACCACCATGAATGCCACCTTCGACCGCATGCAGGTAAGCCAGGTCAAACTGGTTCAATGCATTGGCAACATAGTTGAATGTCTGCTGCGGCTGGCTGTCTTTCATGTCGTTAAACGGGTTGACTGGCGAAATACGTACGCCGACTTTATCGGCACCTATGGTTTCCACCACCGCTTGCACTACTTCCAGCAACAAGCGCGCGCGGTTTTCTACCGAACCACCGTAAGCATCTTCCCTGTGATTACTGCCATCGCGTAAAAACTGGTCGAGCAGATAGCCATTGGCAGCGTGCACTTCTACGCCATCAAATCCTGCGGCAATCGCGCAACGTGTCGCATGCACATAATCTTGCACGATGACAGGCAACTCATCCAGCTCGAGCGCACGCGGGGTGACATAATCCTGCAAACCCTGATAGGTAAACGCCTGGCCAGCTGGCTTGATGGCCGAAGGTGCTACCGGCTGCGCCTGATTAGGCAATAAACTTGGATGAGAGATGCGACCCACATGCCATAGCTGGATCACAATTTTCCCGCCCTGCGCATGCACAGCATCAGTCACTTCTTTCCAGCCTGCGATCTGGGCATCAGTATAAATGCCTGGCAAAGCCGGGTAGCCATGGGCCATCGGCGAGATCGGTGTTGCCTCGGTAATAATCAGGCCTGCGGTGGCACGCTGCTCGTAATAGGTGACATTAATCGCTTGCGGCACACCGCCCTCGCCTGCACGATTACGTGTGAGGGGTGCCATCACCACGCGATTTTTCAAGCTGATTGCGCCTAGTTTTGCCGGGGAAAATAAATCCAATGCCATACCACTCTCCATGTTTATTTTTCAAGAAACTTTAAAACGACAAAACGGAGCGTAGCGCATATGCGCCAGGCATCCGCATGTGTGCTGCGCTCAATAAACCTTATTTAGCCTTGACGCCTTCGATCAACAAGGTGATTTCAATCTCGTCACCCACTGGCGCATTGGCACCCGTGGCCCAGCCGTAGCCGTAATCAGAAGCCTTGATTGTCACATGCCCTTCAAAGCCTGCACGCTGGCCGCCCCAGGGGTCAGCGCCAAAGCCTAATACGCGCACAGGAATATCCACCTGCTTTGTCACGCCATGAATCGTCAATTTACCTTGCAGAATAGCCTGGTTCTGGTTTGAAGCGGTGACTTTGGTACTTTCAAACTGGATCTGCGTATATTTGGCGACATCCAGGTATTTATCGGCCTTGATATGCTCATCGCGTTTGGCAAACCCGGTGTTGACGCTGGCGACATTAATGGTGGCGCGCACGGTCGCGGTATTCAGATTGGCGGGATCAAGCGTGATCACGCCAGTCACATCATTAAAAGTACCGGAAGTTTTGGCAACCACATGGCGGATACTGAAATTGGCAAAACTGTGGCTGGCATCAATATTGTATGTGTCCGTGGCAGCCCAGGCCTGAGACGCTGCCAGCATGCTGATGGCTAGAAATATTTTTTTCACTTGCTTACTCCTTAATTTATTTTGGATTGTTATTTAGTTACAGAAAATCGTTTAGCAATGGTTGCAACACGTTCACCCAAATGCTCGGCAGTCAGCAAATCACTTTGGATCGGGCCAAATTCGGGGCCTTGATCCGCATTTGCCTGTGCCATTGCGCCCAAGAAGCCGCCTAAACGATTTAAATCGTTGACCGACCCCTTGCTGTTATTGTTCCCCGGTAATAAATCCTGACCTACCCAGATCATGCCATGTTGCGCTGCAAACACGGCCAGCTGGATCAAAGTACTCAATTTGTCACCACTCTGGCTGGCAGAAGTGGTGAATCCGGCGGCGATCTTGTCTTGCCACTCGCGCACATACCACTTCTCCGAGCTGGCCTCCATAAATGCCTTAAAAGCAGCAGCAGCGGAGCCCATATAGGTTGGGCTACCAAAAATAATCGCATCGCTGGCTTTCAGTACATCCCACTGTTGCTGGGCTTCTTCTGCGGTGAAAAGGTGCAACTTTGCGCCTGCCACTTTCTCAACGCCGCGCCCTACTGCTTTGGCTTGCTCGGCGGTATGGCCATAACCACTGTGATACACAATTGAAACTTGCGTCATTTTTATACTCCCTTAAATTAAAGATCGTTAAAATCAAAAACTATTCGGCACTGCCAGGCAAATCAAACCACAATACTTCGCTCTCTTGCTGCGCACGCATCTCTAATTGCGTCGCGGTGTCTATCTTGAGTGCATCACCAGTCTGCAACCGCTCGCCGTCAATCTCTACCTCGCCACGTGCCACATGCATATAGGCACTGCGACCCTCGCTGACTTCCAGCGGCAAACTGTGGCCAGCCTCCAGCACTGTGGCACAGAGTGTCACATCCTGATGTACTTTTAATGAACCATCCCATGCATCGGGCGAGGCGATCAGCGCCCAGCGATTCAATTTGCTTGCGACAGGAATGGTTTTTTCTTCATAGCCCGGTGCCAGATTTAACGTCGCAGGCGTGATCCATATCTGCAACAGATGCGCGGTGGTCGCATCAGAAGCATTCATCTCGCTATGGCGCACACCCGTGCCAGCCGTCATGCGTTGCACATCGCCAGCACGTATGACTGACCCGTTACCCATGCTGTCGGTATGGCGCAACTCACCCGCCAGCATATAGGTGATGATTTCCATATCCTGATGGCCATGCATGCCAAAGCCTTTGCTGGGCGCGACTTTGTCGTCATTGATAACGCGCAACACCGAAAACCCCATATGGGCCGGGTCGTAATAGCTGGAAAAAGAAAAGCTATGAAAGCTTTCCAGCCAGCCATGATTAGCGTAACCACGTGTATTTGAAGGGCGAATGTTCAACATTTATTCACTCCGTTTGAAAGATTAAATGTATGATAAAAAAACACTAACATGATTGATAGCAAAACATTTTGCATCAGTCATTCAATTTTTTTGATCAAGAACTTATGAGCATTAAACTCAGCCTGGAAGCACTGGAAGTGATCGATATGATAGACCGCAAAGGCAGCTTTGCGGCGGCGGCAGAAGCCTTGTATCGCGTGCCTTCTGCGCTGACTTACACCGTGCGCAAACTGGAAGAAGATCTAGGCATAGAGTTATTCGACCGTAGCGGTCACCGCGCAACCCTGACTCAGGCGGGTGCGGAATTACTCAAAGAAGGTCGTTATTTGCTGGACGCAGCCCAAACGCTGGAATGCAGGGTGCGCAGGATAGCGACCGGAGTGGAAACTGATATCGCCATCGCCATCAGTGACCTGTTTGATTTTGAAGCGATCTTCAACTTACTGCAAGCGTTCTACCAGCAAGGCTTTGGCACCCGCGTCAAGCTGTTGCGCGAAGTCTATGGTGGCAGTTGGGACGCCTTGCAAACCAATCGAGCGGATATCTCCATAGGTGCGCCTGGCGACTCGCCACCCGGCAACGGATTCGGCACGCACCTGCTGGGCCAGCTGGAATTTGTATTTGCCATCGCACCGCACCACCCACTGGCATCCGTGCCAGAATCATTAAACGCCAATGATATCGTGCCACATCGCGTCGTCGCCGCGGCCGACAGTTCACGCAACCTGCCACCACGTACTTCCGGCATCCTAACCGGACAAGACACGCTGACAGTGCCGGATATGCGCACCAAACTGCAGGCGCAGATTGCCGGGATCGCGATTGGCTATTTACCAAAACAAATGGCGCAAACGGCAGCCGATCAGGGCTTGCTGCTGATTAAACAAGTGGCAGAACCCAAGCCGGTCGCACCGACGTTTATTGCCTGGCGCCAGCAACGCCCTGCCGATATGGGCAAGGCCATGCAATGGCTGATCAAACACCTGTCGCAACTCACACTGGAGCAATTGCTCAGCAAATGATTTATCATTTCATCTGCATTGTCTGCTGGAAGCATCATGTCACAAGAACAACTACCTGAAGAATTTGAACCGCTTAACCGCATCGCCATCAAAGCCATGCTATGGCTGAATGGGCTGGCCCACATCATCATCGGCCTGGCACTGGCCATCTCGGTGATCATGTTCACCTGGCTATTTTTTATCGATGTCAAAGAAGCAGCCTCTACCAACACGCTGGTGCACGGCTTTTTACGGGCGCTAGGTACATTGATGCTGCTATGGTCCATCTCTGCGCTGATCTCAGCCGAGATCCGCTACCTGCGCGGCCACAAACTGCTGGTTGAAACCTTCGTCGAAGTCGTCCTCGTCATGTTCCTGCGCAAACTGATCGTGCTGCCGGTACAAGACGCCACACCGACCTACCAGGAAATCGGCATCTGGCTGGCAGGCGCCTTCACCATGAGCCTGGTATATATCCTGATCCGTCTGGCCGATAAACCCAGCAGCAAATAAACCCATGCAAGACCAAGATTACATGCGCATGGCCATTGCGCTTGCTGAAGAAGCGGCCTCGCTGGGGGAAGTCCCGGTCGGTGCAGTGGTTGTCAAAAACGGCGTAGTGATTGGTAGCGGCAAGAATGCCCCCATTAGCCTGAACGACCCCACCGCACATGCTGAAATCCAGGCCATGCGTGCAGCGGCTACACACCTGGGTAATTACCGATTAGTGGATTGCACCTTGTATGTCACGCTGGAGCCTTGCGCCATGTGCAGCGGCGCCATCCAGCATGCGCGAATTTCCCGTTTAGTCTACGGCGCCAGCGACCCAAAAACGGGGTGTTGTGGCAGTGTGATGGATTTAATGGCCGAACAAAAACTGAACCATCATTGCGCAGTTGAGCGGAGCGTGCTGGCAGAAAACTGTGGCGAGCTATTAAGTGCTTTTTTCAAACAACGGCGGCTTGAAAAAACCAAAAAATAAATAAGAGAAATAAAATGAGTACTGCGGATATTCACATCTGCAGCCAACTCACAAAAAAATAAACCCGCCATCGGCGGGTTTATTTATCACTACTTAAAGTTAATTAAGCAGTTTTACGACGGCGAACAATCGTACCGATCAGCGCCAAACCAGCCATCATCATGGCATATGTTTCAGCTTCTGGTACGGCAGTAACAGCAAAACCGCTCAAGAACATATCTTGACGAATACGGCCATTTTCGGATACAGAACCACCTTGAACAATGTGCACAGCATTTGCTGTCCAATCAATTCTGTATTGATCAGCACTGATCTTCAGCAAATACAATGCACTGTTTGGGCTGTCTTCATCAATACTCACGTCAGTACGGATAGCCACTTTGTCTGCATCATAATAAGCGCCTGTATTTGCAGTTGTTGAATTATAGACTGGTGCAGGATCACTCGGCGCAGGGTTGCCATTGGAACCATTCTGATAATAACCAGAACGTGAAGGATCACGTAAACGGTATCCATCTACCGGGGCAGAAGCGTAAATGTCAGAAGCAAATATCCAAGCCGCAGAAATAGTGCCTGTGTAATCAGCAAAACCACTACGTACGATAGAGTTGATTTCTGTAATGCCATTTACATCATTGTCTAACTGAAAATAGCTACCAATAATATATGAGTTAGTGGCGCTATCCAGCCATACTGAATCAGTGAAAATACCTACTGCAGCACTGTTGATTGGTGAATAAACAGTTGAAGTAACTGAATTTTGCAGTGTCCATGTTGATGAAATACCGGCCGTCAAATAAAACGGGTCAGTACTAGGATTGTTTGTGCTACCCCCTGTACGAGCGCCATTATCTAAAACATTAACAAAACCACCAGCATAAGCGCTAGATGTAGCTGCCAGCGCGAAAGCTGCAACAGCAAAAGATTGTTTCAAGATTGTTGCTTTCATAGTATTCTTTCCTCACAAATTAAAATTAATTAAATGGCGGGGTTGCTTATGCTCCCCGCTCCTTTTTTTTCATGGCATATAGTTTTATGCGACACCTTGATCTTTACGACGGCGTGCTGCAAAACCTACCAAGCTCAGCCCTGCAATCATCAAGGCATAACTTTCTGGCTCAGGCACTGCAGTTGCTGATGCCACGAAGCCGCTGATAAAACCGCCAACAACTGGCTGTCCCTCTTCACCAGCTTGAAAGTAGCCAATAGCTTTTGAACCCAGAGAATAGTATTGAGCATCAGTCTTTACTAAAAACAATCCACTCCAGGGATTACCTTCAGAAACACTGAAGTCACCTTTTTGACGAACTACATTTTGGTTGTAACTTACGACAGAATTAAAGCTATGGTCATCTGTAAGCGCAGCTTCATACATGCGCAAATCGTTATCGCTCGAAAATAGCCAAGCTACCTGAGGCGTGTAAGTACCCGTTGTAGAAAAGTTATAGCGATAGAGAAAGTTTGCCTCTTCATTGTTTGCAACTTGATTTAGATAGCGAGTTGCAAAAACCAGCTTACCATCAGCACTATCTTGATAAACAAAATCATAGATCGTTGCTTGTTTAGAGTTTGGAGACAAATCTACAGCGGTAGTCACTCGCCAATCCAGCAGCGTTAATGTTCCTGTGCTTTTAATGTTGGCGGGATTGTTTGGATTGCCTACGTGAGTGGCGTAATCAATTGTAGATGCAACGACAAAGCCATTCGGATTGCTGGCTTCGTATCCAGGTAAATAAGTTGCATCTTGAACCAAGAGATGAAACTGGTCAGCATTTGGGTTTTGAGCTCCACTCTTTATGCCGCCATTTACGGTACTTAAGATCGTTCCATTACCATTTGTCAATTGGACATAATTACCAGCGTAAGCCGTAGTCGCAGAAACGGTCAACAATGTTGCTAGCACCAATGATTTTAATTTCATTGCTATTTCTCCTAAATATAGTTTTTAAACTAACTTCTAATCCATGATGCATATTTGTAATAGTTTTAATGCCATCAATTTTGTTTAACGCAAACGATGTGCCATGAACCATAAAACAACAAATATTTATTTTTTCATTTCAAAGAAAAATCATCAAAATTCATTTAAAAACCATATATTTCAGATAGTTATAAAATTAAAACTGCTGCAACTTAAAACCTCATACCCTGAAAACATTCCCTCCTTAAATATAATTAACATCAAAAGAATGTGTGGGAAAAATAAATGGTGGCTTTAAACAGCCAACCGAAAAACCATCCACCACCATAAACCAGTTTGCAACGCCTTCAGCTAATCAGGTTGGTCTTTTAAACTCTGGGATTTTTTAACCTTATCCCAGCCCCAATCGAAATTTATGCCAACCCAAGCTGCTCGCGGTGCACCAGGACTAATAAAAGTAGAATTTACCCAGTTATTGTCTAAACGAACAAAGTTACCATTTGAATCCACCACTGGATTTCCACCAGAATCCAGTGGTGCACTGACTTGAAACGCACCTTGCGGACTAAATGGATTACGGCCTAGATTGCCAGCCGTCGCGTATTCTTTATTAAAAAGATTATCCAACCTGGCAAATAATGAAATACCATTATTGAAGCGATAGTTAGCACGCAAATTGAATACTGCATACCCTGAAATTTTTCCTTCACCGGTATAATCATACAAATCGCGAGTGCCGTTAACTCTCGCTCCTGCGCGCGGTACGTGATCATTATTTTCGTTACCTCTAACATACGAAAATGAGTGAGCGACCATATTCAATGTAAAATCAAATTCGGGTGTAACTAGATAGTTCCAGTTAGCCTGTACTATATGATTCGGCATCCCTGGTAATTGATCGCCCGGGGTGACATACACATAAGCTTGCCCGCAAGTCGGACATGTTCCTGCTGAGTTACTACTATTAGCATCATTGATTAATTGTGAACTACTTTGAAAAGTAGCTTTCATCCAGGTGTAATTCAAACCAAAAGTACTTTTCCCCCAAACTCCCTTTAAACCCATCTCAAGGCCTTCACGTCGAGTTTTTCCAAAATTATCGAAGACCCCTCTATTTTTTTGCCCCAGTGGTATGAATAGAATGTCATCAGTAAGGTCTGTTCTAAACGCACCAAAATTCCAATCAAAGCCCCCGACCGTCCCTCGCAAACCGGATTCATATCCCGTTGATCGTACCTGCTTTAAATATGGGTCGGCCGTTAACGAAGTCGGGATAGTGCAACCAAATTGAAAATTGTCGCTAGTCCCTTCTAACCCGGTATGGTCCTTCGCACATCCAAGCTCAATCACAGAAGGGACACGAGAGCCACGACTAACATTTCCATATACTGTTAAATTCTCTTTTGCCTCCCAAGCTGCCCCTAAAGAGGGATTAAAACTTCGATAATCGTAGTCTCCAGTAGTACATATAAACCGATTGAAATCGGTAGCTAGTTTTTTAATGTCTGCACACGCTTGATATTGAGGTAAAAAAAACTGTGGCCTGAAGTTATACATATCATTGCCACGATCAGATCTCAGCTCATTTTTCACGTTAGACCAGCTTAAGCGTGAACCGAAAGTAATATGTAAGGTTTCAGTCGGAGACCAGGTGTCGGTAAAAAAGATAGCCTTGCTTCGACTAGAGCCTGTTAAATCATTTCGGATGATGCCCGGAGCACTAGTCTGTATATAGAATTGATTATCCTGATCGGCAAACCAAGGGTCATTTGTAAAATGAAAGACATGTTTCGCATCAAGGGAGCCAAGTGATTGAGATTGCAAGAAGTCGATCTTGTTTTGATCTAAACCAGCGCCGATAGCAATTTGATGCTTATCACCCTCATACGTCATTTGCAGTGAAAATCCATCTGCATTAGACTTTAAGGAGGATTGATTAAGGATGCCGTTTAATGATATGAATCGATCATCTAACCCATCAGCGTTTGCATCTAATCCACTACTCAAAACTTGTAATCTTCTTAAGCCCTGATAAATGTCTGCACCAACAGCATTCTGATTCAAGCCTCGCCGATATCCGAGGGCAGATAGGCTTATCCTATCATTTACATACCATGTCCCAGAAACACTATAATGTTCCAATCCATTTTTAGCTTCGTCAGGTGAAGTAAATACCTGTTTGCGGTCGACTTCAGCCATTTCGATTGGTAACACTCCGTTACCAATCAGCGACGTATCCACATTTAATGCCGTCAAATTAATTTGACCTGTATCAAAACGAACTGTCGCTTTGTTAAAGAGCTGACGGACGTTACTTGGTGAATTCACACGCCAACCATCTTCGTTAAAATGCGTGTATGCAGTGAACAAAGCAACTCTGTCGCCATGTATACCATTAGAAAATTGTGTTTGTTTTCTCCCCCAATCACCAACTAGTTGTTGCGCACGTAAAAAATGATCTGAAAAACCATCCTTTGTAGTGATTGCCAATGCGCCACCTAGTGTATTTTGACCAAACATTGGGTTCGATCCGGGAATAATATTTAAAGTTGAAATGGCGTTCATAGGGATTAAATCCCAATTCACGACCTCGGCAAAAGGCTCATTGACGCGCACACCATCTAGATACACAGAAATACCCTGCGGCGTGCCGATTTGAGGAGAAGCTGTAAATCCCCGGTAATTCAAATCCTGTTGGAATGGATTACCAGTGTAGTCCGTCACATTGACTGACTGCATATTACTATTAAGAAATTCAGTCACGTTTGTCGCTTTGGACTCGGAAATTTCTTTAGCTGTTGCGCTCTGGATATTAGTGGTCGCAGTTTCCCTGTCAATCGGTAATCCTGGCAACGGCGTGATAATACGACGGCGCTTGGCCTTGATCTCGATCTCGTCCAGTTGAATCGTTGCATTTGACTCTGCCGCTTTTGTATTGTTATTTGCGGGTTCATCATTTACATCTGCAGCAATCGACACACACGAATAAGCCGCCAAAAACAACACTGACTTTAATTTATTATTTATCACTTCACTTCCCCCGTTTGGGAGAAGGAGTGCAAAAATCAAACCATGTCGGTTATATATTTTTTCTCAATAAAATCATACAGTTGAAACCTTAATACAACATTACAATCAATTAATTTGGTTGCATTAAACCAGCCTGGTTGCAAACAACCCCAAAACATAAAGTTAACGGCAAACTGGTTGTAGACATAAAAAAACCCGCCGAAGCGGGTTCTTTCAACACGATTAATTATGAACTAATCGCGATTGCCTAACAAAGCCAGCAAGATGTTTAACAGGTTAACAAACAAGTTGTACACATCCAGGTACAGGCTCAGGGTTGCCATCACATAGTTAGTCTGGCCGCCGCGTACAATCTGGTTCACATCATACAAAATATAGCCAGAGAAAATCAGTACGGATACACCTGAAATCGCCAGTGACAAAGCTGGAATCTGGAAATACATATTTGCCAGACCGGCAATAATCGCCAGGATCAATCCTATCATCAGGAATTTGCCAATGCCGCTAAAGTCACGTGCAGGCGAGGAACCGATACCAGCCAATGTCAGGAAAGTGATCCCGGTACCGGCTGCAGCCAAACCTACGATCTCAGCACCATTGCTTAAATGCAAGGCGTACTGGAGAATAGGGCCCAGCATGATGCCGAAGGCAAAGGTCATGGCCAGCAATAGCCAGACACCGATACTGCTGTTCTGGTTAACGGCGATCAGTTTGAACATACCAAACATCACTGCCAAAAAGCCAATGGCGAATATAAATGGATGGGCTGCCAAAAAGCCAAAATTCATTTGCAGGCCGACATAAGCACCAATTACGGTAGGTACCATGCTCAAGCCGAGCAAGGCGTATGTGTTACGCAACACGCGGTTCTGCGTATCGGATAAATTACCCTCACGACCTAACACTTGCATATCTGACATAATATTTTCTTCCTCTCAATAAAACGTTTTTACTTTTAACTTCAAGAACCTTTTAACTTTCACTACCTAAGATAAGGGTAATTGGACAAAGTTTCAAGTTTAATCATCACTTTTTGGTGATTTGCCAATAAATCCTAAATCTTCCAGATGGCATAGATGGCCAATGCAATCAACAGAATGCGGGTGATCTGGTAGACCGTCCTGTTCCAGCGTTTGAAGCGGCGGCGATATTGACCCACCACCCAGGCATAGTGAAACAGGCGGTTAATAACGCCGGTCTGGTCGCCCTCTTCATTGGGCGAGCTGGCGGCAGTCACGATGGTGTTGGCTAAAAAGCGGTTCACGGCTTGCGCCCAGCCATAACGCATGGGGCGCTCGATATCGCAAAACAGGATGATGCGGGTTTGATCTGTTTTGTTATAGGCTTCATGGATATAGGTTTCATCAAACATGATCGCCTGCCCATCACGCCAGCTGTAATCTTCGCCATCTACCTTGATGTAGCAGAGGTCGTTATTGGGCGTTGTTAACCCCAGGTGATAGCGCAATGAGCCTGCGTAAGGGTCACGATGCGGGTTTAAATGCGCGCCTGGTGGCAACTCGGCGAACATGGCCGCTTTGACACTGGGGATGCTTTGCAGCAAGGCCACTGTTTGCGGGCAGTAAATGCTGGCTGAAGGATGTTCTGCGTCATACCACTTCAGGTAAAAACGCTTCCAGCCGGTTTTAAAGAATGAATTAAACCCGGCGTCATTATTGTTTTTGGCAGCGGCGATGCGTTCCTGGTCACGTACATGCAGGGCTTCTTTGAGGATATCTTGCCAGCGGTCACTGATCACCTTTAATTCAGGGAACTCGCTCACTTGCACATAAGGCGTCGTCGGTGCTTTGGAGAACAGGTATAGAAAGACATTGAACGGCGACACAATACCGGAGTGATCAAATATCTGCCGGTAAAACTTATGCCGCACTTTGCCCCGAAAATGCACATAACTGACAGATGCTAAAAATACCCCTAGAACAATCCATTTCATAGTGATTACCGATGAGTAAATGCGAAAATATTGCTGATTATGAATCCTTGAGCTTACTTTATCCTGACCGGATTAGAAAGTCTTCACGCAAACAAATCTGCTTCCTTGAAACCGACCAGCGCGACTCGCTTCACTGCATCGACATACTCAGCTGACTCGCGTAACGCGATCATATCCGCCGGGTGATGCGCGCCATGCATGCGGGCTAAGCGTGCAATCGTTTGCGCAGAAATACTCCATTCCAGGTTTTCCAGCAACTCATCTGCCAGATCCGGGCGATTGCATAGCAGCACCATATCACAGCCAGCATTTAGAGCGGCCAATGTGCGCGCAGTGACATCCCCTGCCACGGTGGCGCCTTCCATACTCAAATCGTCGCTAAAAATCACGCCGTTGAATGCCAGGCGCTCACGCAACACTTTTTGTAACCAGCGCGGCGAAAAGCCGGCCGGTTTTTCATCGACTTTAGGATAAATCACATGCGCAGGCATAATCGCATGCAGGCCCTCATCTATCATCTGCCGGAATGGTTGCATATCGTTCTGCGCGATCTGGTCAAACTCGCGCTCATCGACAGGAATACTCACATGCGAATCGGCCACTACAAACCCATGACCGGGGAAATGTTTGCCAACCGCCGCCATGCCGCCTTTTTTCAGGCCTTGCATCAGGCTGAACGCCAGTTCATTGATCGCTTGCGGGTCACGGTGGAACGCACGGTCACCAATGACCAGGCTGTCGCCGTAATCCATATCCAGCACCGGCGTAAAACTGAAATCGACACCGTGTGCGCGTAACTCTGCCGCGAGGATATACCCTGCTTCAACCGCCAGCTCTTTGGCTTTACGTGGATTTTTATCCCAGATATGGCCAAATTCGCGCATGGGTGGGATCTTGGTGAACCCTTCGCGGAAGCGTTGCACGCGCCCGCCTTCATGATCCACCGCAATCAACAATGGTGGCTGGCGCACGGCATGAATACTGGCGGTGAGCGCTTTGAGCTGCTCGCCACTTTCAAAGTTACGCGCAAACAGAATCACGCCACCCACCAGCGGATGTTGCAAACGACGGATATCTTCGGCAGTTAATTCCTTGCCGACCACATCCAGCATCACGGGACCTAAAGACATAATGTTTCCTGATGTTTTCCTGTTAAAGAATCCGGTTTATTTTAATTTTAAACGATAAAGGCTGGTTACTTCTTTAGACCGCGCCGCGAATAACGGGTCTTGCTTATCCTGCGTTTTAGCATGTTTAGGCTGTGTCTCTAAGCGCTCAACCACCTCCAGCCCTGCTTCGGCAATCCAGTTGGCCAAGTCATCTGGCTTGCGCAAACCAATCAGTTCGCCTAAATCAGACATCACCAGCCAGGCCTCAGCATTAGGGTTTAAATGCGCTTTCAAGCCACTTAAATAACCTTTCAGCATTTGGCTATCAGGGTCATACACCGCCTGCTCTATGGTGGTATTGGCTTTAGCAGGTAACCATGGCGGGTTACACACGATTAAATCTGCTTTGCCTTCGGGGAATAAATCCGCCTGTACCAGCTGGATATTGGTGTGCATATTCAGCTGCTGTATGTTTTCCGCAGCACAAATCAATGCACGTTGGCTGGTATCAGTGGCAATCACCTGCTTCACGCCACGCGTGACCAATACAGCAGCAATGACACCAGTGCCGGTGCCGATATCCCACGCCACTTGCGGATTATTGAGCGGTGCCTGGTCTATCAGGTCCAGATATTCACCACGCACAGGCGAATAGACGCCGTAATGCGCGTGAATATTGGCATTGAGCGCCTGGATAGGCACCCCCTTTTTACGCCACTCATATGCGCCTACCATGCCTAGCAGTTCACGTAATGACAACACCAGCCTGGCGGGCAGTTTGTCTTTTTTCTCATCGACAATCAATGCGGCCTGGACGGCGGCTTTCACATCCGGTGCTCTTGGCAAATCACATTGGCCGTATTTGAGTTCAATCAATACTTTATTAGTGATGTTGGCACGGCCGATCTGGCGCGCACGGTGCTGGTGAAAACTTTCCAGCAAAGTGGCGGCTGGTTTGACAGGTTTGCGGTCTACACGCCGCGTAATGGCTTGCAATAGTTGTTTGGCATTTTGAAAATCACCGCGGTAAAGCAACGCAGTGCCTTCGCACGCTAGGCGATAGGCTTCGTCGGCTTTGGTGGTATCGTCAGCGATGACTACGGCTTTGGGCGGCAGGTTGCCGGCTTCTGATTGCCAGTCAGCGGCTTGTGTTTTGTTTTTTTCGTACCAGTTAATTTGGTTCAATGGGGTTCCGATAGGCAAAGTATATGGATAAAAGAATGGATGATTATCTCGCGTTAAAGTTTAAACGGGCTGAAATCAGTATGCGTGTCGTAATAATCTTCATTTTCTGCACGCTTTAGAAAAGCGACGATTTTGTAAGTGACTGGGGTAAAAGCAACTTCGACCAGCACTTTGGCGACAAATTGCGCCAACACGATTTGCGGCATCATAGCATCTGGAAACTCGCCAGAACCATAAAATGCCAGTGGGAAAAACAATATCGTATCTACCGCTTCACCAAACAGGGTAGAGCCTATGGTACGGCTCCATAACCAGCGCCCCTGGGTGAGGACCTTCATTTTGGCCAGGACGAACGAGTTGACAAACTCGCCTGCCACAAATGACACCAGTGAGGCGATGGCAATACGAGCTGTGGAACCGAATACAGACTGATAAGCAGCCTGATCGTGCCACTCTGGCGCTGGCGGCAATGCCACGATGACCCATGCCATCAGGCTGGCAAAAGCCAGGCAAATAAACCCGGTCCAGATGACGCGCCTGGAGGCGGCATAGCCATACACTTCGGTGAGGATATCGCCAAAAATAAAACTGATAGGGAAAAACATAATGCCCGCACCAAACGTCAGTGAGCCAATGAGCGGGGCATGGATCTCGGTGATTTTGCCGGGACCAATGATATTGGAGCAGACCAGCACCACGGCAAACGCCGCCATGATCAGGTCGTAATAACGATACTGTTTTCTCATCAGCGCGCTCTTTTCATGGCCTGTTCTCGCTGCGCACATCCAGTTTGTCACGCAGCACATCGCCACCCAGGTTGATCGCCAGGATCAGGCTCATCATGCACACACCAACCGTTAGTACATAATGCGGAGCCACCAGCATAAACCTGACCGCATCCCGCAACATGGCGCCCCAGGAGGCGTTTGGCGCCTGTATGCCCAGACCAAGAAAAGACAGTGACGCTTCGGCAATCATCACACTCGCCATACTGTAAGCGGCTTCGACTAATAGAATGGAAATCAATAGTGGGAAGATGTGCAGCAGCATGACGCGCAACGAGCTGGCACCCAGAGACTCGGCCGCCAGCACATGCAAGCGCTCACGCAATGCCAGCGTCTGGCCGCGTGACAAGCGCGCGTAGGTCACCCAGCCGGTGAGACACAAGGCCAGAATCAGATTATTAATGCCCGCGCCCAATACGGCGGCAAAGGCGATCGCCAGCAAAATACCGGGGAAAGCCAGAAAAATATTGGTCAGTTGCATCAGGACATGATCCCACTTACCGCCCTTGTAACCGGCAATCAAGCCGATGCTGATCCCTATCGTCATCGTCACTGCCGTGACCACCACGGTGACCAGAAAAGAAACTTCCACACCACGAATCACGCGCGCCAATATATCCCGCCCCAGGTCATCAGTGCCCAACCAGTGTTGTGCGCTGGGCCATTGCAAAATCGCCTCGAGATCGGTGTGGTTGGGGTTTGCACCTGCGATATGCGCAATGATCACGGCACACAACCAAAACGCCAGGGTAGATAATGAAAAAATCTTCATCGTGCGCCTCTGGTACGCGGGTCCAGCCAGCGATAGGCCACATCCGTCAACTGGTTGATCAGCACATAACTCAAGGCGATCACCAGCACACAGGCTTGCGTCACCGGGTAATCACGCTTTTCTATGCTATCCACCAGCAGGCGGCCTATGCCATTCCAGCTGAAAATGGTTTCTGTGATCACCGCCCCCGCCAGCAGGCTACCCATTTGGAGGCCAACAATGGTGACCATAGGCAACAGCGCTGCGCGCAGCGCGTGCCGCAATAACACCTGTCGCTCACTCAGGCCTTTGGCACGCGCAGTACGGATATAATCTTCATTCAATACTTCCAGCAGGCTGGTGCGCGTCATGCGCGTCAAAATAGCGCTCAAGCCCAGTCCCAGGGTCAGTGCCGGCAAGATGATAGCGGCAGGACTGCCCATGCCGCTGACTGGCAACCAGCCCAGCCATACGGCAAACACCAGCATCAGCACCGGCCCCAGCCAGAAAGCAGGCATGGCGGCAAGACGTATGCTGATCATGGTCACCATGACATCCTGCCAGTGCCCGGCTTTTAAAGCGGACCAGATACCCAGGGGGATCCCTATCAATAATCCGATAGCCAGTGCGCTCACTGCGAGTATCAGCGTGGCCGGATAGGCCTTCGCCAGCAATTGCGTAATCGGCATTTGTGTATGGATGGAAACGCCGAAATCGCCTTTGGTCAAATTGAAGACATACTGCCCGAATTGCACATGCAGTGGCTGATCCAACCCAAGCTGGGCCTTTAACATCAGCCGGTCTGCCGTGCTGGCAGATTCGCCCAGCATCACATCGACCGGGTCGCCCGGCACCATATGTAACAAGGCAAAGGTTAGGCAAAGCACCCCGACAATGACTGGTAGCAATGTACTGATGCGCTTAATTATCCGCTCCGGCGCTATCGCTATTGGCCTGGTTAGGACTAGTGCGGCTTTCGCTAATCAGGCTTTTTACGGTTTGATCACCCACTGCCTGATGCCCGACCTCTTGGACATTGGAGCCCTGATCAAGGATATTCACCGTCGTCCCTATCGGCACCTGGTCAAACAAGGCGATTAAATCCGCATTGCGCATACGCACACATCCATGCGAGCCAGGTGCACCAAACTCGGTGGCCTCTGGCGAACCATGAATATAGATGTAACGCTGCATGGTATCGACATTGCCCAGCCGGTTCTTACCCGGTTCCGTGCCACTCAACCAGAGAATACGGGTTAATATCCAGTCCCGCTCAGGAAACTGCGTTTTCAGGTCTGGGGCAAAAATCTCGCCAGTGGGTCGACGGCCCACAAAAACGGTATTTTCTGGCGCATCGGCACCGATCTTGGCGCGGATGATATGCGTGCCTAATGGCGTACAACCACTGTCTTTGACGCAGCCGACGCCATTGGCGGCAGTGGATACCGCATAACGGCTGACTTGCGTGCCTTTGTCGTCAAACAAGGTCAGTGATTGTTCAGGAATAGATATTTCTATATGCATAAACATTATTCTAAGCGATTTGCGCCCGATTAGATTCACAATCAGGCATGAGGCGCGGATTTCATGCCAGACTGCGGCGCGCCATGAATGTAGAAACGAAACACTCACACGGACAATGGAACGCAATGACGTGCAAAAAGCACAGCATGCAAAACCGGCATATAGGATGACGGCTATTAAACAACATCCCCTCCAGCTCACGCAGACACTTTCCCCGTGTTTACATTACAATCACAGCCATTCTATTTTGCCGGGTATTCATCATGCCGCATCACGAAATGCATTTTTTACAACGCAGTGGCTGGCTCAGGGCTTCTGTATTAGGCGCTAACGACGGCATTATTTCTACCGCGAGTTTGCTGATGGGCGTGGCAGCTGCCGGTACTGACAACAGCGCGCTACTGGTGACAGGGGTTGCCGGACTGGTGGCAGGCGCGCTTTCGATGGCCACCGGGGAATACGTGTCGGTCAGTTCACAAATGGATATCGAACAAGCCGACCTCGCACGTGAAGCCAGGGAACTGCAGGATAATCCGGACAGCGAGTTGCGTGAACTGACGGGTATCTATGTACAGCGCGGATTATCGCCAGCATTGGCACAGCAGGTCGCCCAGGCTTTGTCCCATCATGATTCACTGGCAGCGCATGCCCGTGATGAACTGGGCTTGCATGAGTTGAACCAGGCGAACCCCTTGCATGCAGCACTGGCTTCGGCACTCGCGTTTGCCAGTGGCGCCGCCCTGCCTTTGCTCACCGCCTGGCTCGCTCCTCACGCACAGGTACAAACCTGGCTGATTGTCAGCACCCTGCCCTTTTTAGGCTTATTGGGTGCAGTGGCGGCAAATGCAGGCGGAGCCAGCGTGTGGAAAGGCGTTAGCCGTATCGTACTCTGGGGCGCACTTGCCATGGCCGCGACTGCACTGATAGGCCACTGGTTTGGCGTGCATGCCTAGCGCTGATTCGATTTTCAGCGCTAATTAGACTTACTGTTGCGTAGGCTGGAAAACAATACTCGCCAGGCCATCCCAATTACCATCCGGCATAGGCTGGTAGGATTTCACGCTACTTTGGTAGGCCGCAAACTGCCCCTCATACCAGAGCGGGATATACGGTAATTGTTCATGGATACGGCGGGTGACTGCCGGCCAGTCCTCGTTCTTGAGCAAGGCATCCAGCGCGGCATCTCGGTAACCGCCACGATTGAATCCGGCAGGTGGCATGCTGCCTGAGCCAAATACCTTGCTGTAGATTTCAGGTGTTTTGATGCCGACCCAGGTCAGCCCGGACATCTGGAAATTACCTTTTTGCACATCGGCAAAAAAAGTGCCCCAATCCAGGCTCTTGATTTGCAGATCAATGCCCGCGGCCTGCATCTGTGATTGCAAAATAGTGGCTAATCGCACGCGCTGCGGGTCGGTACTGGTTTTATAGACCAGCGTTAATGGCAATTTCACACCAGCGGATTGCAGTAATTGCCGCGCCAGCGCAGGTTGATAACCATAAGCCTGTAAGGCGGGGTTGCCCGCATAGTGCTCGGGCGGCAAAATGGCATTGGCCTGGCGGCTGTGGCTGACCATCACTTTATCGATAATCGCCTGCGTATCGATCGCATGCGCAATGGCGCGCCTGACCCTGACATCGCGCAAGAACTCCGCCTGCACGTTCAAGCCTAGATAAGAGTAATTGGCGCCGACCACGGTTTGCACCGTGATATCGGATTGTTTTTGCAGGTATTTGATGAGTTCTGGCGGCAGATCCCCCTGGATCAGATCTACCTCGCCACGCTGAAGTTTCAGCACGCGCACGTTTGGGTCTTTGACTTCACTGAAGCGGATTTTGAGTCCGTCACTGAGTCTGATTAATTGCAATTCACTGTCCCAGCGGTCAAGTTTGAATGCGCCACTGCCCAGCGGCGTATGCCCGAAATCATGTCCAGCGGCGATCTTGTCTGCTGGCAAAATACCAATGATCAGCCGCGCGGCAAAATGCGGGTCCGGGCGGCTCAGTTCAAACGCTATGGTCTGCGTATCCGGCGTAGTGATGTTTTTTATATGCTTGAATTCAGCCGTGTGCGGCGAGTTTTTGAGTGCTAGCAGGCTTTCATAAGTTGCTTTCACATCGGCGGCGGTCAGGGGCTTGCCATCATGAAAACTGGCGGTGGGTTGTTGCAGATGAAAGCGGTAGTGCTGCGGATCCTGCATTTGCCACGCGGCCAGCCCTGGCACTTCACGCGAGGCAGCATCAAACTCAACCAGCCGCTGGTACAACAGGTGATTGATACGTTCAGAAGCGGCATCTGTGGCAAATCTCGGGTCCAGGTTCACCGGTGCCTGTGCTACCGCAAATACCAAAGCACGTGGCTCGCTGTCTGGCTGACAGCCGGACAATGCAAGCATGAGTACCAGCTGCCAGCCGACGACGACTTTCTTCAACGACACGTCAGGCTCTTTCAAACAGCGCGATGGATTCTACATGCGCGGTATGCGGAAACATATTCAACACGCCTGCGGCTTTCAACTGATAGCCTTTGGACTGCGTCAGGATGGCGACATCGCGTGCCAGGGTGGAAGGGTTGCATGAGACGTAGACGATACGTTTTGGTGCGCCCTCACCATCATCCGGCAGTGACTTGATCAACTCCATCGCGCCATCGCGTGGCGGATCGATCAGCCATTTGTCAAAATAGCCCAGGCCTTGCAACAATTCCGGCGTCATATCAAACAGGTCTGATTCAGCGAATTCCACATTGTCGATGTGATTCAAATTTGCATTCTCAATCGCACGTTTTACCAGTGCCTGCGCACCTTCCACACCATAGACTTGCGCGCCGCTACGGGCGATCGGCAAAGTAAAGTTACCCAGCCCACAGAAAAAGTCGGCAATGCGCTCACCTGCCTGCGGTTGTAACAACTGCATGGCGCGGCGAATCATAACCCGGTTGATGCCAGGGTTGACCTGGGTGAACTCTATCGGGCTGAACGGGTATTCCAGATTGTATTCCGGCAAGCTGTAATGCAGGCGGTCGCTATGCCCGAACAAAGGCTTGGCGGTGTCCGGCCCCTTGGTCTGTGTCCAGAATTGCACGCTGTGTGCTGCTTCAAACGCTTGCAATAATGGCAGGTCACGTTCTTCCAACGCTTCAAGGATACGTAGCAACAACACCGTTGCATCTTCACCCACCGCCAGTTCAATCTGCGGCAATGATTGCTTCACACTTAACTGGACTATGAGTGCTTTGAGCGGCACGATCAGGTCAGAAATCGCTTTAGGCAGTACCTGGCAGCTATCCATAAAGGTCACAAAACTGGTGCCTTTTTCATTAAAGCCAACCAGCACACCGCCTTTTTTCTCGACATATTTAACGCGCAGACGCGCTTTATGACGATATTGCCAGGGCGTGCCCTGTATCGGCGGCAGCATTTTCTCAGGTTTGATACGGCCTATATGCCACAAATCGGCTTCCAGCAGGCGTTGCTTGGCAGCCACCTGCGCAGAAAACTCCAGATGCTGCATAGCGCAACCGCCACAGGTACCAAAATAGCTACAGCCTGGGGTGACGCGCTGGCTGGATGATTTCAATACTTCCAGCGTCGCCGCCACTTCATAAGTAGGCTTTGAATAGTGCGTGGCAAATCGCACCTGCTCAAACGGCAGGGCCCCTTCAATAAAAACCACTTTGCCATCGACATGGGCGACGCCGCGGCCTTCCTGGTCCAGGGATTCGATGACAGCGATGCGGGGAGTTTGTTTCGCCATGGACGCTGGCGACAGGCGGGTTCTTTGACGGTTGCTTCTCATAGCTATTATTTTACCTGAATTGGGCTTACAATCCCTCAACAAGCACTGCAAAATAAGGGAGACCATATGTTAAAACAATGGAGTCTGAGTATTGCACTGGTGATGGCACTCTTTACATCGCCAGTCTGCCTGGCAGACGAGATCGCCATTCAGCAGGATGCACAGGGTGTGAATTATGTGACTGGCGGCATAGGCTCAGAAGAAGTCGAAGCGCTGGAATCATTCAAAAAACAATTCAATTTATATTTTCTGTTTTCTGAAGGCAAAATCGGCCGCTTGGTGGATGACGTTAATATCAGTATCCTTGATGCCAAGAAACAGACGGTGTTCAGCCTGGAACACGCAGCCCCAAGATTATTACTCAGCTTACCAAGTGGCAAATATACGGTGATTGCCAGTTACCAAGGCAACTCTCAGCGTTACACGCTCAACGCGAATGCTAAAAAGCATCAGCGCGTGATACTCAACTGGAAGAACGCCACCCTCGATGAGGATTCACGGGAAGAAAACAGGCAGGATGACGTCACGCCTGACGAGATTAACAATGACACCAGGGCCGCATTACCGGGCAGCAGTTGATAGATTAGCTACCTGGGGCCCAAGCCGCTAAAAACTGTTTCCAGTGCGTGCCAGCGTATCCGGCCAATGTTTCACGCACCAGTTGAATTTCTTCTGCGTAAACCGCATCAGTTAAATGGCCGCGCATTTTCAAGAAACGTAAATAAACCAGATGCGTATTGGCAACATCAGTTTCACAATAATCGCGGATGGCTTTAATTTCGCCGTCTAAATACGCCTGCCACACCTTGCTGCCATCCATACCCAGCTTGCCGGGAAAGCCGCACAACTGGGCCATCTGATCCAGTGGCGCATTGGCGCGGCCGGTATACATGGCCAGCACATCCATCAGATCCAGATGCCGCGTGTGATAGCGGCTGATGTAGTTATTCCACTTAAAATCTTTGTCATCTTCACCCAGGTCCCAGTAGCGTGGCGCGGCAATGCCGTGCACCATCGCGCGGTAATGTAATACCGGCAAATCAAAGCCGCCACCATTCCAGCTCACCAGGTTGGGTGTGTATTTCTCGATCCCATCAAAAAAGCGCTGGATGATTTCTGCTTCGCTTGAAGCTTCATCCCCTAAAGTCCATACCCGGAACTGGTTGCCTTCACGCATGGCACAAGAGATTGCACACACGCGTTGTAAATGGTGCGGTAAAAAATCCGTGCCATTTAGCTGGCGGCGCTGGTGAAAAGCGACATTGGCGACGTCAGCGTCGCTCAAACTGGAAGGCAGGTCGTGCAATTGACGAATGCCGTCAACATCGGGAATGGTTTCGATATCAAATACAAGGCTGCGAAGCATGAGCGCCACAATCCGGCAGGATTGCCCACAAAAATAATATGGTCGTAACCATAGCACAGGCGGTGGCGACCTCACCAGCCGAAAATACGCATCTTCGGGCTGCTCGCTATAGAAATATAATCATCGCCACCCACTTACTCGGAAGCATACACGCCCCGAACAAGTGAAGCAGCGCTTAAACCTCAGGCAATTTCCAGTTGCAGAATGTCCTGCTGATTATTTTCGTGCAGCCATTCTGTCGGCGCTTTGTGCAAGCGGACAGGCGCTTTCATCTCATCACCTTCAAACGTCAGGATGGCATAGCTGATATCTTCTGGTGCTTCGATCGGGGTGAATTTGCCAAAGCCAAAATCAGCATTGCGCATGACTTGCCATGCGCCCACAGGTTCGGTATATTCGGGTTTGGAGAAATAATGTGCGATTTGCCTGTCGGTCGCTGTTTTCAACGCGCAATCATTTTCACGCGACAACACAGACCATCGATAATCCAGGCCATCGGCAATCGGCTGTAACTGCAAGATATACCAGTGCAGATTTTCACGCACCAGTTGTATCAGGGAACGGACGCGGCCGGTCTGCTGATTCAGGATATAGTAAATGCCTGAATCCTCCTGCCGGATGGTTTGGCCCAGACGAGGTAGAACGAAAAGATTATTTGCCACAACAAACTCCTTCCATCGCAATATGCACTTTATTTGCATGCAATGACCATGCCTGAAATTGAAAGCCGGGCTTTTTACTGCTTTGTTTTTCGATTTACCAGAGCAATCAAAAAGTCACAGACAGGGTCTATATTTCACGGTCCATTGGCAATTACTGAATAATGCTTTTCTATACAAGGCCTTAGCTGTTATTTTTTCAGCCACTGCCCGTCACGCTGCACCAGCCAGCCAGGTTGCGCACGGTCTATCCAGCGCTGGGCAAAAGTACGTTGTATCTCGCCTTCCCACTCGGGGTGACCATTTGCGGCAGCGATGCCTTGATACAAGCGTGAGCGGTCTGCATTTTCGTCTTTGACCAGTGCCGCCAGCGCACTACGTTGGGACAGCGGCACCAAACCAGCGTCTTTTACCGCGACAAATCCGTCAGCAGTCAAACCGACCGCACCTGATTGGTAATGCGGCGCCAGCAGTTGGTGGCGGCTTTGCATGCTGGCTTTCACCGCGGCAACCGCCGGTGTATTTACATCCAGGTCGGCTGCGGCTTGTACTTGTGCTGTGAACAAACCCAACACAAGTACGCTGAATAGCACCTTGCTAAAGGTGTGATAGCCCTGACGCTGAAATAGTTGCACTTGTAGCAGCCATTGGCGGATTGTTGTGGTGATGATATTCATGGGGCAGACTCCTGATGAACGGCCGGGGCGACAGCGGGTGTGGCTGCAGGCGCCAGGCTTGGGCCGAATGATGAGTTAGGTGTAGGGGCCGGCGTTTGCCCGGCAGGCGTTTGCCAGATTTCGTCAATGACCTTATCCGCCGCCTTTTCCGCTGCCGCCGCCGGGAAATAGATATTGATAGTGACGCACGCAGTCAGCACAGTGGCGGCAGCCATCGTCACGCTGGTGGCTAGCCATGGCATATGCAGCCATCGCATATATTGTTTACCCATCGCAAAATTCAATCTGCTTCCTTTCCTATCATCTATTGCCGCTTTTGATTTCATTCGCAGGCATTAACCTATTTATCGACCTGCCATCTAATCAATAATGATCTTACTATTGCTATCCGTCACGCGCTGCATGCGCGCCAGCACATCTTTCCAGCTCACATATTGCGTATAGCCATTCACATTGACTGAAGGCGCGCCTTTGCCTTTTACAATTACAAAGCCATCCGGGAGCGCTTCCACACCACCCATTTTGCAGATATCCCCGCGCAATTCGCAGCGCAGGCCTATCTTTTCATAGCCAAACTCTTTGAAAAAACGCAGGAAAGTACGCTGCAATGCTGCCGCCGTGCCCTCGCCGCCCAAAGCCGTGATATTCTCCACCGCACGTTGCGAGATCTTCTTCTCAAACGGGCCATCGGCGGTCTGGATGACAGCATCCATATACACCGGTTTCCAGTTCTGCAGCTGCAAGTGCTTGATATCGCCTTCCAGCTTACCGCTGATAGAGCCAAAGTTAAAGGTACGCGTGATCTCGCCGAGGTCAATATCACGCATGGTGAAATTGGCGTGCAATTTGGGCACCGCGCCCAACGGGTCATCAATATCGAGATCAGACATGCCAACCATGCCATTAAAGAGCCTGAACTGCATGTCGCCCGTCATGCGCAATTCATGGTTGGCATAAGTGATCAATGGTACCGCGCCGGTGATCTGGCCACGCATGGTGGGCCAATCCAGCGCCTGGCTGAATTGTGACATGCTGATAGGCTGCATATCCATCTTGACATGCCAGACCATGCTTTGGTTGATCCAGGCGGCAGAAATATCCTGAAAGTCCAATGCGCCATCCAGGATAGGCAACTTCAGGCTGGGCGATGTGATTGAGTAGCGGTTGACCTCAGCCTGCCATTTAGTTTGCCCCAGGGGGATTTTTAAAATATGACCGGCTTGGTAACCCATGGCGATCTGTTTAGGCTGGTCATAATCCCACGGGATATCCGCATTCAAATGGCTGAAGCCAAACTTGCCCAGCTGGTCTTCCACACTGGCATCCATAATATGCAGATGGAATTTCAATGGCTGCAATCCTTTGGCTTCAAATGACCAGTCAGCCTTGCCGAACACATGCAAGTGCCCGAAGGCAGAGTTGGGGATCAGCGGCTGGATAAATGCCTGGTAGACACCATTAAAATCCACATCGCTGGCATCGACTTTTAAAAACTCGAATTCTTTGCTGACGAGGTTGACGCGGCTTTGGCTATGCAGCGTACCCACCCCTTGCAAACTCAGTGTGGCCTGCTCGATATCCATATACGGCTGGCGGTAAAACCCGCGTATCTCAAACCGCTTGTTGCCATCAGCAAAGTAAAACGGTTGCCAGAACAGCTCGCCCTGTTGCCAGTCGAACACGCCTTGCCAGCGCCAGCCGCCCGCCTGCTCGTGGGCGGAAAGATTGATTTTCCCAGTGAGCTTGTCCGCCGCGTGCAAACCTTCCGCATCGCTGAACTTTGCCTGCTTGACTGATAATTCAAGGTCTAGGCCTTTTGCCATCTCGCCGCTTTTATCAATGCTTTTCCAGGTTGGCGTGACTAATAGATTAAACGGGATATGCGAACGGCTATCCACATACAGGCCGTCCTCGCAGCGCCAGGTTTCGGTGGCGGCCTGGGCAGGCACCAGACAATTCAGGTGGAACTTGCCCCAGATTTCGTCACGCAAGGCTTTGACTTCGGCATCTAGCGACAACACCGGTTGCCGGGTTTTCTGGCGATAATCGAGGAAGATGCGCGGATGCCTGACCTGGTAAGGCTGCATCTGCAGTTGATCGGAGGTGATCAGCAAGGTCGGACGCTGGCTGATGTCCAGCGAGATATTCGGCTTATCCAGCGTGGCATCACCCAGTTGCAAACGTTGGGCGGTGACTTTTACTTGCTGTTTGCTACGTAAATCCAGCACCGCATTCGGCTGGTCCAGCTGGAACAGGTCACTGCTGATGCTGTCTGCGCTGAGGCTGATCTGAGTAATGGCACAGGCTTGTGCTGACCAGAGAATCAGGCTCAGGCACAAGCAGCGCATCAGTCAGGGAACACTCCGGAAGATAAATACCTATCACCACGATCGCACACGATGGCGACAATGACGGCGTTATTCACTTCCTTGGATAATTGCAGTGCGGAGTACAAAGCGCCACCGCTGGAAATGCCGGCAAAAATACCTTCTTGCTGAGCGAGTTTGCGCGTGGTGTCTTCAGCGTGCTTCTGGCTGACGTAGCGCAGTTCGTCTATGCGTTTGGCATCAAAGATTTTCGGCATATATGCCTCTGGCCATTTGCGGATGCCTGGAATTTGGGCACCATCTTCAGGCTGCACGCCGATGATCTGGATAGCCGGATTCTGTTCTTTCAGGTATTGCGACGTGCCCATAATGGTGCCGGTGGTGCCCATGCTGGAGACGAAATGTGTGATTTTTCCTTCAGTATCGCGCCAGATTTCCGGCCCGGTGCCTTCGTAATGCGCCAGCGGATTATCTGAATTACCAAACTGGTCGAGCACGATGCCCTCACCTTCCGCCTGCATTTTCATCGCCACATCGCGGGCCAGTTCCATGCTGCCATCTTTGGGTGTCAGCACCAGGTCCGCGCCATAGGCTTTCATGCTTTGCCTGCGTTCTATCGTCTGGTTTTCCGGCATCACCAAAATCATTTTATAGCCGCGCATGGCGGCCACCATGGCCAGCGCAATGCCGGTATTGCCACTGGTGGCTTCAATCAGAGTGTCGCCAGGTTTGATCTGGCCTCGCTGTTCGGCCCGCAGGATCATGCTGTAGGCAGGTCTGTCCTTGACAGAACCGGCCGGATTATTGCCTTCTAACTTGAGCAAAATCGTGTTGCTGATATTGGGGTTGATGCGCTGCAAAGCAACCAGCGGCGTGTTGCCAACAAAGTCATCTAAAGTTTTATATGGTTTCATAACAGACCGACAGAGGTTTTTCCGGACCCGGAATCATCCGCCATCCAAATATCCAGAATTGAGGTGATAATTTAATACACTCGCCAGCTTAATATATGTAAAATTCTCATGGTGTTCCTGAGTTAGCTGACCAAGTAGCCATTTTACATAAACTGACCGCATCACAAAAACAATAATTGCCAAGGGAAACGAATATTGAAAAACTGGATTAGCAAGGTGCTGGTCGTCATGTTACGTCCGATCCAGCTTTTTCCGGAGTTAACCGACACCGTTAACGTTCGCTATAAAGTCATTTTCCTTAACAACGTATTTACTTTCGCCGGGCTGGCCTCACTGGCCATGAGCGTGGTCCGCTGGAACAGCAATCCTTTCCTCGGCAAAGTCGATCTCCTGTTTTCCTGCATCGCTTTCATACTGCTATGGATACTACATAGATACCACAAAATGGTGGAGCTGATTGCCAGCATCGCCCTCTGGCTATGCTTTGTACAGTTTCTCACGGTATTTTTTGTCGGTAACGGCAATGCGACGCGCAGCGGCCTGTTATTACTGATCCTCGCTGCAGCGTTTTACCTGAAAGGGCGTGTCGCCGGTTATTCCATGCTGGCCATCTTGCTTTCCCTGGTGATAGGCAATCATGTGCTTGAATTGTTCCCCTCTGATTACAGCAACCTGGACCTGCTGAGCCTGGGCTTTTACCTGCTGGCGCAGTTTTTCATCATCCACAATTACGAGAGCCTGCGTGAAACGCAAACAAGCTATTTAAAAGCCCTGAACAGCGACCTCGAAATCCAGGTCAAGCAACGTACAGAGCAACTGGCAGCAGCCAATCACGCGCTAGAAGTAGAAAAACTCAATTTAACCCGGCTCTCCAGTACCGATCACCTGACAGGGCTCAGTAACCGCCACCATTTTGAAACCACGTTTGCGGCTTCCCTGCCCGCTGCCAACAGGAAGACAGCGGATGCGCTGATCCTGATCGATATCGATAATTTCAAAACCATTAATGATACTTATGGGCATGTGCTGGGCGACACCGTGCTGAAAAGCGTTGCGACATGTATGAAAAAGCACAGCCGCATTTATGACATGACCGTGCGCTGGGGCGGCGATGAATTGATCATCTATGCACCTCGTACCACGCTGAAGCAGGCTTGCCAGCTGGCCGAAAAGATACGCAAACATATCCACGCCTTGCAGATCAGCGAGTCAGGTCCCATCAGCATCAGTGCCGGGGTGGCCGTTTTGCAACCAGGCGATACGCTTTCGCAGCTTATAAACCGCGCGGACAAAGCGCTGTATGAAGCGAAACAGGCTGGCCGCAATAGTGTCTATTCCTCAGCGATCGCTTAAGTGATATTCGCTGGTGTTTCTAATTATTTTTCGGTTTAGCTTTTATTTATGATGTTCAGAAGTTTAGTGTTTGTAGCAGCTTTATTATTCATCAGCTTGAATGTGCATGCAGAGCAATGGCAAACGGTGCAGGGCCGCGAAAAATTCCTGACAGTTGCTGTAGACCTGGATTCATTACAAGTCGGGCAACTCGACGATATGATCCGCTTCAAGCTCAGGGCAGACGATCATGACGACACTATCACCACCAAATTCGTGCAGGCTTCTTGCAGTGAATTCTCGATGGAAGCTGAACGAGAGGTCGTGTTTCATAAATCGAACATGTCATCAGAAACGCTGGACTGGAAAAATGATGGTTCGCTGAAAAGCAGCCCGGAATTCAGCCGCGCCAGACTGTCGTTCTGGGGTATCACACAGGCTTATGGACAAGCGATCTCACTGGCTTGCCGCCGTGTCGGCAACCGGTCTCCCGAGCGATTGCAAAGCCTGCCCACTGACCAATGCACAGCGTCCAACCCCTTGCGCAAAGTCGCTTGTGCAAGCCATGCCAGCTGGCGCGCCAATTACAAACTGTATATGTCACGCTCGCATGATGTCATCCACAACTGCGGCATTTCAGAAGACCGCATGACCAAGCAGGCCGCCTGGCTGATCAAAAGTGTCATGCGTTGCCAGAACGAAAGTTGCGGCAACGAGATCCTGGAAGGCTGGATACACAAGCGCGGCGAAGATATTGCCAACGTGATCCATATGCAAAAGAATACCAGCTACGCCTCACACAACCAGCAAGCGCCGTTGTGCCAGTCTCTCAATCAGGCAGACCAGGCGATTGCCAGCATGCATACCGAAGAGATTTATGCCAAGGCAAAATACCTGGGTTGCCTGAAACGCGAAACTGCCAAATTACGCGCCTCCGACATCCCCAATGATATGGTGCCGCAATTGGCTGAGCACTCATGCGAAAGCCAGTTTCAGGAGTGGCATGAGACGATCTCCAGGCAATCTGCCAGGCTATAAAAACAACGCCCTGGCGTAAAACCAGGGCAGTGTTTTGTGACGGTATTACTTTAAAAGATCGGCTGACAATCAGCGATTGCAACGTCTCGCGCGGTACAGGAATAGGGCATAGCTGCCAAACACAACAAAGCTAATCAAGCCGAGTTGCGGCAAGGTGAGCCCGAGAAAAGTCCAGTCTATCGCAGCGCAATCACCGGTACCGCGGAACACCAGCGTCAGGGCTTTCTTCAACGGGAAGTTTTCAAACATGTAATCAAAGCCCACACCACAGTCGGCAATGATTTCATCTTTATGCACTTGTAACCACCAGTGGCGGATAGCCACCCCTACGCCACCCAGAGCGGTAAGCACCTCCACCACGACCAGCCCGCTGCTTAACCAGGATTTAGGCGGCACAAAAGCATGCACCAGAAACAGTACGCCTATACTCATAAAGATAATACGCTGTGAAATACAGAGTGGACAGGGTTCCAGCTTGTAATGTACCTGTATCGCCAAGGCCAGCGCCACTATCCCGAAACAGGCCAGAAACCCCAGTACATAGCCACCCTTGCCTTTAAACCATTGACACATCGCATGCTCCCGCGCATTAAATAAGACTGAAATTGTAATAGATAATGCGCTTATGATGACTTAGACAGGTAGATGGTTCTCGCATTTTTATGCATGTGGCATAAAAAACCTGTATCAGGAGGCAGCAGCGGCGATCTCACTTTGGCGCATAGCGGATTTTTGCCTGACCTCGTGATGTTTCTTTTTGTAATAGACGGCAATGCGTTTCACATAATTGCGCGTTTCGGGGTAAGGCGGAATTCCCTGATGCCGCTGCACGGCATTTTCGCCCGCGTTATAGGCAGCCGCAACGAGTTCCACATCCCCTTTAAAATAACCGATCAGCCAGCGCAGATACGACAACCCACCCTTGATATTCTGCTCTGGATCATAGGCATCCTTGACATGAAACCTGGCCTGGGTATCCGGTAATAACTGCATCAAGCCCTGCGCCTTCTTTCGCGAGGTGGCTTTCGGGTTAAAGCCTGATTCTACCGCGATCACCGCCATGGCAAAATCGACATCCACTCCATACACCGGCGCATGTTTTTTCACCAGCTGATACACCGGGCCGCGTTTGCGGAACAACACTTGTGCAGCAGAATTCTCCTGGTTATGCATACACGCAGGCAGTTTCGCCAGCGCCATATCCCCCGGCTCCTTATCCAGCCATTCCCTGGCGTCTCTATGCCCTTGGATCGCAGCCAGGCTGAAAAAGCGTGCTGCAATATCATGATTCACTTCCACCCCTTTGCCGGTACTGTAAAACCAGCCCATGGCAAATTGCGCATCGGCATTGTGTGCGTCACCCGCCAGCGCACAATAATGGGTATAGGCCTGCTCATAACTGCTCAAACCAAGCGCGTTTTTAGTACCTGATGCGAGGCTGGTTTGCAGCTTGATAAACTGCTTGTAGCCATCATTCTGCATTTTCGACTGCTCGCGGCTATAGCTGGGTTCAGGCTCACTTGCCTGAACCATTTTCTCGATCTCGCTCTCTTCCGCAGGCTGATTCACCACCTCATTCATCACCTCAGCCTCGTCCGCATAAGACGATAACGACCATAGCGACAGGTACGCCATGGTAAACAATAGCGAAATCAGTAACAGTGCCTGACGTGCAGCATATATATCTGTTTTTACTTGCATTTTTGACACCTTTTTAGGTATGACGATAGCAACCTCTCCATGCTCAACGCTTTAATGAGTGACTCATATGCGCTGACAAAGTGCCCGCTGCACGTGTTAAATATCCGCTGTAATCGTTAAATTCTGGCGACAAAGCCGAGGGGAAAAGTTACTTTTATCTTTGATTCTTTCATCTCTATCCGCTTGCCGGATGCACAGAAAAATCTTGCCGCTTTTGATAGAAAAATAGCCAAACCACAACCAGCTGTTGGATAATGTGCGCCTATGGCTAGTTTGTTATCGACGTCTTCCAAGCAATTCTTAAGTGTCAGCGACCTGACACGACTCACTAAAGAGCTACTGGAAACCAGTTTCCCCTTGTTCTGGATCAGCGGTGAAATCTCCAATTTCACGCGTGCGGCCAGTGGTCACTGGTACTTTTCACTCAAGGACGCCAAGGCGCAAGTGCGTTGCGTGATGTTTAAAGGCCGCAACAGCCTGGTGGAAAACATGCCGCGCGAAGGCGATTCGATCGAAGCGCGCGCGACTGTGACCCTGTATGAAGCACGTGGTGATTTCCAACTGACCATCGAGTTTATGCAGCCCGCCGGTTTGGGGCGGCTGTATGAGGCTTATGAACAATTGAAACAGCGCTTGCAGGCCGAAGGTTTGTTTGACCAATCCCGCAAAAAACCTATTCCTGCAGACCCACAGCGTATCGGCGTGGTCACTTCGCCCGATGCTGCCGCCTTGCGCGATGTATTGACAGCGATACGCAGACGTTACCCCGGCATGGCAGTGATCATTTACCCGACACCGGTGCAGGGCAAAGGCTCGGCAGAACTGATCGCCAATGCCATCCGTCAGGCCAACCAGCGACAGGAAGTCGATACACTATTGATTTGCCGTGGTGGTGGCAGTATTGAAGATTTATGGTCTTTTAATGAAGAAGTGGTGGCGCGCGCGATTGCAGATTGCCGCCTGCCCACCATCAGTGGCGTAGGCCATGAAACCGACTTTACCATCGCTGATTTTGTGGCCGACCTGCGCGCGGCAACGCCGACAGCAGCGGCAGAACTCGCCTGCCCTGACCAGTCACAGTTGCGCGCACAGGTGACACAATTAGAGTCACGCCTGCAGCGTGCCATGCAATCCCTGTTGCAAAAACAGGCACAGACGCTGGATTACTTATCCCGCAGACTGGTTTCGCCTACACAGCAATTGCAGCAGCAAAAGCAATCACTACAGCAATGGCAGCATCGTCTGCAATTGGCCATGCAAAACCTGTTGCATCAGCAATCGCGGCGGCTGGACCATCTTGCGACCAGCCTGCAACAACTCAACCCTCACCAGGTGCTCGCGCGTGGTTATGCCATTGTGCAGAAAGCGGATGGCCAACCGGTCACAGACTCGCAGCAACTAGCGAAAGACGAGCCTTTGCGCCTCACCTTGCACCAGGGTGCTGCCGAGGTCGTGGTCACGCAAATCGCTAAAACTGACAATTAACAATAATTAATTACTATTAACACACCCATACGCAAGCAGCAGCGAAAGTCTTTGGTTAAGCTGTCAAATTGACAGATAATGACCGTTTGCTTTACGTCGTTCACACAATGGACAATACAAAAAGTCAGCCTGCGGCACTCCATACTATGGCGCTTGCCGCACTCGGGGTGGTATTTGGTGATATTGGAACCAGCCCCCTCTACACGATGAAAGAAGTATTTGCGGTAGGCCATCACCCGCTTCTGCTCACGCAAGACAATGTTTACGGCATTTTATCGTTGATCACCTGGGCGCTTCTGCTCATTGTTTCCTTTAAGTATGTAGCTTTTATCATGCGGGCGGATAACCGCGGCGAAGGCGGCATTATGGCGCTGCTGTCATTAGCGAGCCGTTACGCAGGTGGCGATCCGGACCAGCGTAAACGTATCATGATGTTGGGCATTATCGGCGCCTGCATGTTTTATGCCGATGGCATGATCACCCCGGCGATTTCGGTGTTGTCGGCGGTCGAAGGGTTGGAAGTGGCCGCGCCACAACTGGATGACTGGATAGTACCTATCACTCTGTTTGTGCTGTTTCTGTTGTTTTGGGCACAAAGCAAAGGCACCGCGGTGATGGGCGCGTTTTTTGGCCCTATCATGCTGACATGGTTTGCGGTACTTGGCATCCTTGGCGCCATCAATATCAGCCACCACCCTGAAATCCTCAAAGCTCTCAGCCCTTATTACGCTTACCTGTTTTTTAGCACCCAACCCAAAATTGCCTTTATCGCGCTAGGTGCTGTCGTCCTCGCAGTGACCGGCGCCGAAGCGCTGTATGCCGATATGGGGCATTTTGGCCGTAAACCGATACGTCTGGCCTGGTTCCTGTTCGTATTACCTGCCCTGATCTGTAACTATTTCGGCCAGGGCGCACTCATTCTTGCCGACCCTGAATCTATCCAGAACCCTTTCTATCACCTGGCCCCTGACTGGGCGCTATTCCCCCTGATTCTGCTGGCGACACTGGCTACCGTGATTGCATCGCAGGCTGTGATTACCGGCGCATTTTCAGTCTCACGCCAGGCCTTGCAACTTGGATTTATCCCGCGCATGCACGTGGCGCATACGTCTGAACAAACCGAAGGCCAGGTGTATATGCCCAGGGTGAACTGGGGCCTGATGCTTGCCACCATGGGCCTGGTCTTGATTTTCGGCAGCTCCGGCGATCTGGCTGCGGCCTACGGCATTGCGGTGACTGGTGATATGGTCATCACCACCTTGCTGGCGGCAGTCGTCTTTCATCATTTGTGGGGATGGAGCAAACTGAAAACTGCTTGCCTGATCTCAGTGTTCCTGGTGATTGATCTGTCTTTCTTTACCGCCAACATCCTGAAGATCCCTGATGGAGGCTGGGTGCCATTATTGATGGGCCTGATCATCTTCACCCTGATGCGGACCTGGAAGACCGGGCGCGCATTGCTATATCGCATCCTCAGATCAGAATCGATGGAACTGGTGCCGTTTATTCAGGCGATAGGCGCACACCCGCCTGCGCGCGTGAATGGTGCAGGTGTGTTCATGACGCCTAACCCGGACGGTGTGCCGCATGCACTGTTGCATAATCTCAAACATAACAAGGTCTTGCATGACAGCGTGGTCATCCTGACCGTGCGCTTTGAGGATTACCCTTACACCAGCCAGGAAGAACGCATCGCGGTTGAAAACCTGGCCTATGGCTTTTATCGCGTCACCATCCGTTATGGCTATATGGACGAACCTGACCTGCCGCGCGACCTGGCATTGACCGAAGCGCAAGGCCTGACGCTGGATACCATGGATACCTCTTTCTTTGTCGGCAAAGAGAGCCTGATCGCTTCGGACAAACCGGGCATGGCATTCTGGCGTAAAAAGATTTTCATTGGTTTGTTCAGGACTGCGGAAACCATCACCAACCAGTTCAAGCTACCGCCTAACCGGGTGGTAGAACTGGGTTCACAAGTCAAGATTTAGAGATGGTAACATTCTGTTGTCACACACAAACAGTATAAAAATAACACTCTATTCGGACTGGATACGCTCCAGCACCGAGAAAGGAAAAGCAAATGTCATTGATTAAAACCACCTCCGTCGCCGTCATGTGCGCCCTGCTTTCTGCCTGCGCCAGCACAACCAATAACAGCGTGTCCGGTGTGCAGCGCAGCCAGTTGTTACTGCTGCCTACCAGCACCGTCAATGAGATGTCATCACAGTCTTATACCGAAACATTGCAGACCGCCAAGAAGAACAACACCCTGAACGCGGATAAAGCATTATTGAACCGTGTCACCACCATTTCAAACCGGCTGATTGCCCAGGTCGGCGTTTTCCGCCCGGATGCAGCGAAATGGAAATGGGAAGTCAATGTCGAAAAGAATGACCAGCTGAATGCCTACTGTATGCCCGGTGGCAAAATCATGGTGTTTTCTGGCCTGGCTGAAAAACTGAATGCCACAGACGATGAACTGGCCGCCGTGATTGGTCATGAGATCGCCCACGCCTTGCGTGAGCATGGACGCGAGCGCATGTCACAAGCCTATATCCAGCAATTCGGTTTACAGGCCCTGGCGACAGTCGTCGGCGGCACAGCCGGGAGCATGGCTGCGCAAGGTGCCGGCATGGGCAGCCAACTGCTGTTCTCCATGCCGAATGGCAGGGAGCAGGAACGCGAAGCCGACCGCATGGGCCTTGAGTTAGCCGCACGCGCTGGCTACAACCCTGAGGCGGCTGTCAGCTTGTGGAAGAAAATGATGGCGGCCAACAAAGAAGCCCCACCTGAGTTTTTAAGCACCCACCCTTCCAGCGAAAATCGCATCAAAGATCTGCAAGCGTTAACCCCAAAGGTGATGCCACTTTACCTGGCGGCAAAGTCTAAATAACTGCCTGCGTGCGTGGCACAACCATTGCCACATACAATCAGCACTAAACACCCGAAATTAGGTTAAAATTTCGGGTTTTACTCATCCCTATCATTAGAGAACATCATGGATCCACGTCTAAGCATTATTGAGGCGGCTTTTGAAGACCGCGCCAACATCAACCCTGCGAATGCATCCGCAGAAATCAAGCAAACCGTTGCTTCCATTCTTGATGACCTGGATGCTGGAAAACTGCGTGTAGCCAGCCGTATCGGCGACACACAGCAATGGGAAACGCATCAATGGCTGAAAAAAGCCGTGCTGCTGTCTTTCCGCCTGAAAGATAACTACCTGATGGACGATGGCGTCACCCGTTATTTTGACAAGGTAGACCCGAAATTTGCCGACTACACTGAAGAAGATTTCAAAGCTGGCGGTTTCCGCGTGGTGCCTAACGCAATCGTGCGCAAAGGCTCTTTCATCGCCAAAAATACCGTGCTGATGCCTTCTTATGTCAACATCGGCGCCTATGTCGGTGAAGGTTCTATGGTCGACACCTGGGCGACAGTAGGTTCATGCGCACAAATCGGTAAAAACGTGCATTTATCCGGCGGCGTAGGCATCGGCGGCGTGCTGGAACCAGTACAGGCAGGCCCAACCATCATCGGTGACAACTGCTTTGTCGGCGCACGTTCTGAAGTGGTTGAAGGCGTAGTCGTTGAAGATAACTGCGTGATCTCCATGGGTGTATATATTGGTCAATCTACCAAAATCTACGATCGCGAAACCGGCGAAGTTCATTATGGCCGCGTGCCAGCTGGTTCAGTGGTTGTGTCTGGCAACCTGCCTTCCAGCGATGGCAAATACAGCCTGTATTGCGCTGTGATCGTGAAAAAAGTCGATGCCAAAACATTGAGCAAAGTTGGCATTAACGAATTATTACGCGGCATCTAATTCAAGCCTAAATCAACGGGAATCACTGCCCCTACCTTGCCTGGCTTAGCCAGGTGGCTGCGTCTGATTTGGCTTGGTTTTTTGACCGGGCTCAAGTTATCAGTTGTAAAGGTCGTTATGCATATGATTCCCGTCATGATGTATCACAACAGGAAGTATTTAATGTGGAGACATACTTAACAAGCAACAAATTGATCAGCAACAAACCGTACAGGTAAAAAACCGTAGTAGTGTCACAACACAAACAATCAAAATAATCGTGTACTTACTCATATGACGACAACGCAAATTTTCATTCCGATTCTGTTCACACTCAGTGTGGTCGGGTGCTATTTTGCGTTTGAACTGGTTGAAAGACTGCGCAAAGTCACTGCCAAACACCATGATTCCATGCTCAGGAAAAATGCGCTTATCGTGGCGCTGGGTGTCTTCCTGCTACATTGCGGCTACCAGATGTCCGCAGATAACTTCCCCAAAATCACTGAACACCCGGTCGATTTTATCGGCAGTCTGTTGTGCGCCTATATGCTGGCGCTCTCCTTACTCAATACCGTCAATAAAAAGAAACTGCCGCTGCGTGAACTGCTATACGCGTCATTCGCAGCCGCCATCAGTGGTTACCTGCTCTCCTATTTCTACCAGATCAGCGCTGGCACGATCAACGCCCGCATTGATACATGGACCGCCCTATTCGCATTCTTTCTCACCTGCCTGACCTCCGCCCTCGCCATTGTCACCATGCTCTGGATCAAGAGTTACGAAGGCAAAGCCCTGCAACGCCTGAAAATAATGTTTTCAATTGAGATCGCGCTGGGCTTCCTGGCCTCGCATGCAGCGATCAACCTCAGCATCCTGCACAACAATATGTTTATCGGCCAGCCTACCGACCAGGCGGGTAATTATCTGGTGCTGCTACTCACCCTGGCGCCGGTGCTGCTGTTTATCACCTCATTTATCCTGGTGATTTTTTATGAGCGCAATGTCGATATCACGCAAAGCAAACTGACTTTCCGCAATACGCAAACCGCTAACAAAAAATTCCTCGCCTACGACCCGCTCACCCATTTACCTAACCGCGATGCGCTCAACCAGCATCTCGCCATCAGCGCCAAGCGCTGTGACCGCAATGGCGAATCGCTGGCGCTGGCCTATATCGATCTTGACCACTTTAAACCGGTCAACGATCAGTTTGGTCACCACATTGGTGACTTGCTGTTGATCGAAGTCGCCAAACGCATCAGCAACGCTATCCGCAACTGTGATTACGTGGCACGGGCTGGCGGCGATGAATTTATTGCAGTGCTCAGCGAGATCGAAAATCACCAGAGCGCGGTGACTGTCATCCAGCGCATTATTGATTCGCTGCGCGAGACTTTTGTGATCGAAAATCATGTGATCGAGATTTCCTGCTCCATCGGCATCTCCATGTATCCGCAGGATGGCAATCTGCAAAAACTCAAATTGAATGCCGATGCCGCTATGTACAAGGCCAAGGAAAACGGCAAAAACCAGTACCGTTTCTTCGACGCCGAAATCGAGCAGGCTTCAGACGAGATGCAACAAACACGCATCGAGTTGAAAAAAGCCATTACCGAGCAGGAGTTCAGGTTACTGTTCCAGCCCAAGGTCGATGCTGTTACCCGCCTGGTGCATGGCGCAGAAGCCCTGTTACGCTGGCAACACCCAACGCGCGGCCTGCTCTCGCCTACCCACTTTATCGAGGCTGCCGAGCGCTTTGGCATGATTGAAGAAATCAACGCCTGGGTGATTTCACAAACCTGCAGCACCATTAGCCAGGCGCGCGACCGCGGCATAGACCTGAGCATTTCAGTCAACCTGTCTAACCAGCAATTCAGGAACAAACACCTGGATGCGCATATCCAGTCCATCCTGGAAGAGCACAAGGTGGAAGCGCGTAACCTGATCCTTGAAGTTTCGGAAACGACGGCTATCCATCACCAGGCCCAGTTTAAAGAGACCTTGCGCCACTTTAAAAAGCAGGGCTTAAAGATCTCGCTGGATGATTTTGGTTTACACCCGTTCAGCCTGAGCCATCTGCAAGATCTGGAAATCAGCGAAGTGAAACTGGACCGGTCATTAACCAAAAGCGTGGCCGCTTCACACACCTCATTGTCGATTGTCGAAGCAATCGTCAAGCTGGCGCATGCGCTGGATCTGAATGTGGTCGCCGAAGGTGTTGAAGATGAAGACCAGCGCCAGGCTTTAGTCAGCATCAACTGCGACCAGATGCAGGGCTACCTGTTCTCCAAACCGGTAGAACAGAAATTCCTGTTTGATGTATTCAGTGAATTGCAACTCAGATCGACCACCAAAAGCCTGTTTTAACTTTCACGCGCATCACCTGCATGCAAGCTGAATGCGCCATCCGTGCCATGTACACCGAATAAATTGCAACACCCAACTCACTGGCTGGTAAAATGGTTTCTTTGACCAAGAATTATCGCCATGAAACTTTACGGCATCCCCAATTGCAGCACCGTCAAAAAAGCGCGCGTCTGGCTAGACCAGCACGCCATCGCTTATGAATTCCACGATTTCAAAAAACTCGGCCTGGACACCGCCACCGCACAGCAATGGCTAGCCCAGCAACCCTGGGAGAAGCTGGTCAACCGCAGTGGCATGACCTGGCGCAACCTGAGCGATGCCGAAAAAAATGCCGTGCTGGATGCAGCCAGTGCATTACCGCTGATGCAGGACAAAACCTCAGTCATTAAACGCCCGTTGCTGGTCAATAACGACCAGATCATCGCGCTTGGCTTTAACGAAGCCGATTACTCCCAACTTTTTGCCAAAGAATAATGCTTATGTCCAAGACACTGGAACTTGCCATTGATTTACTCAAACGCCGTTCGCTGACGCCGGAAGATGCCGACTGCCAGCAAACCATGATAGACCGCCTTGAACCGCTGGGGTTTAAGATCGAGCGCATGCGCTTTGGCGAGGTAGATAACTTTTACGCACGCCGTGGTACGACCAGCCCTTTGATTGTATTTGCCGGGCACACCGATGTAGTACCTACTGGCCCGCTGGACCAATGGCATACACCGCCGTTTGAACCGACGATCAAAGACGGCATGCTGTATGCCCGCGGTGCAGCCGATATGAAAACCTCGCTGGCGGCGTTTATCACCAGTATTGAAGAATTCATTGCCGAGAACCCCGATCATCCCGGCTCGATTGGCTTGCTGGTCACTTCTGATGAAGAAGCTATTGCCATTGAAGGCACGGTGAAAGTGGTAGAAGCGCTACAGGCGCGTGGCGAAACGTTTGACTACTGCATCGTCGGCGAACCGACCAGCAACAAGCTGGTAGGCGACATGATCAAAAATGGCAGACGTGGCTCATTATCCGGCAAACTCACCGTCAAAGGCATACAGGGCCATATCGCTTACCCGCACCTGGTGAAAAACCCGATCCATTTAGTTGCCCCGGCGATTAAAGACATGGTGGAAACCATGTGGGATACCGGTAACGAATACTTTCCGCCTACCTCATGGCAAATCTCCAATATGAATGGCGGCACCGGGGCGACCAATGTCGTGCCGGGCGAAGTCGAGATATTGTTCAACTTCCGCTATTGCCCTGAAGTCGATGGCCAGGGCAGTGCAGAAACCAGCCTGCGCTCACGCGTGCATGCCATTCTGGACAAACATGCGCTGGAATATACGCTGGATTGGGAACATAACCAGTCTTACATCACGCCACGCGGTGAACTGGTGGCAGCCATCAGCGAGGCGATTAAACAAAGTTACGGCATCACACCTGAATTATCCACCACAGGCGGCACTTCTGATGGCCGCTTTATTGCCGACATTTGCCGCGAAGTGATCGAGTTCGGGCCTCTGAACGCGACTATCCACAAACTGAATGAATGCGTAGCAGTGGCGGATATTGAACCGCTCAAGGAAACCTACAAGCGCACCATGCAATTACTACTGAAATAAATTAATGACCAACACTCTACAAACCATTCGTGACTGGCTGCGCTACGCGGTCAGCCGTTTTGAACATTCAGATATTTTTTATGGCCATGGCACCGACAACAGCTATGACGAAGCCGTCTGGCTGGTCATGAGCGCCCTGCACCTGCCACATGACACCCTGGATAACTTTCTGGACGCACGCCTGACCACCGAAGAAAACCAGCATCTGGCCACACTGATTGAAAAACGTGTCACCGAGCACACACCGACCGCTTACCTGGTCAACGAAGCCTGGTTGCGCGGATATAAATTCTACGTCGATGAGCGTGTGATCGTGCCACGTTCGTTTATCGCCGAACTGCTGGAAAATGGTTTGCAACCCTGGGTAGAGTTTCCGGAAATGGTCGAATCCGCCGCCGATATCTGCACCGGTTCCGGCTGTTTGGGCATTTTGCTGGCGGAAGCTTTCCCGAATGCGCACATAGATGTCATCGACATTTCAGCGGATGCGATTGAGGTCAGCAATATCAACATTCAGCGCTACGGCCTGGAAGCACAGGTACAAACGGTGCAGTCCGATATGTTTACGGCACTTAAAGGGCGCAAATATGATGTCATCATCAGCAACCCGCCTTATGTCGATGCGCCCAGCATGGCTGAATTACCGGCAGAATATCGCCAGGAACCCCAACTGGCACTAGGCAGCGGCGAAGCCGGGCTGGACCATACACACACCTTGCTGACACAGGCCAGTGACTACCTGAATGATGGTGGCGTATTGATTGTAGAGATAGGTCACAACCGGGATGCATTGCATGAAGCCTACCCTGACCTGCCATTCACCTGGCTGGATACCAGTGGTGGAGACCAGTTTGTATTTATGCTGACTAAAGAAGACTTGATCGAAGCTGGCTTGCAAGCAGAGTAACGCCAAACAGACCTAAAGAATAAGCAGACCTAAAGAAAAAGTGACTTCCCGCAGTCCAGGGACTGGTTATAGAAGGTCATTGTTTTGTAAATAGGTCGGTATTGAGGGCAGTGGATGCCTGCGTGCGCTATTAGCAACATGGCCTGTCATGGAGCAATATCGCCCATCAAACGCCGGCAATCAGCTTGCCCAGATTTCATCGCTTGCGGTGCAAAACCATGATTTAACGGCCAACCCTTGCAGGTATTGATCAAGTATCAAGCCAGCTAAGGAATCAGTTTGAGTATTTCGATACTTGATTTACGGTCATAGCTTTAAACGCATAAAACGTAAAAAAACTTACCCAATGCGTCTCATATCGCTTAAATAAACCTCATTGTGGTTTATTTAAGCAGTTAACCGCGTCCGCGGTCACGGTCGCTGCGCTTTTTAGCACCGGTGTTCACGCGTGCATTCTGACGCGATGCCTGTTTCAGATCGGAATCCTGACGAATACGGCGAGAACCGGGTGGCGGCGCCGGACGTGCAGGTTTTTCTGCAGGCGCGGGGCCATTCGCGCTTTCCAGCAGGCTGCGGCGTTGTTTGCGTACCTTGGGCACAAATACGCTGGTCGCACGGTCTTTTTCACGCGGACTTAATTGTTTGAGTGGCTTATGTGGCACCGGTAAACCAGCCCACTCCAGGATACCCACCACCTGTTTTTGCTCCAGCTTGAGCATGGTGCCGCGTTTCAGGCGTGGCGGTAAGTTGATCGGGCCAAAGCGCACGCGCATCAGGCGGCTGACTGGCAAATGAAATGCCTCGAACAGACGGCGCACTTCGCGGTTACGACCTTCTTTAATCACCACCTGGTACCATTTATTGACACCTTCGCCACCACTGGCATGGATGCTCTCAAAGTTGGCCGGGCCGTCTTCCAGCTCAATACCCTGTTTCAGTTGCGCGAGCTGATCTTCGGTCAGCTCACCGAGGATACGCACAGCATATTCGCGCTCGACTTCATACCGCGGATGCATAAAATGGTTAGCCAACTCACCTGAGTTGGTAAAGATCAGCAAGCCACTGGTGTTCATATCCAGGCGGCCAATCGCAATCCATTTGCCCTGCTTAATTTTAGGCAATTTATCAAATACCGTGGCGCGCCCTTCCGGGTCATCCTGGCTGACCAGTTCGCCTTCCGGCTTGTGGTAAAGCAATATCTGCGGCAGTTCAGGTTCAAACGGCAAATGCAGAATACGGCTATCCAGACGTACGATATCCTGCTCAATGACAACGGCCCCTAGCAGCGCTACCTGACCGTTAATCGTGATGCGGCCACTTTCAATCAGTGTTTCCATATCGCGCCGCGAACCAAACCCAGCCAGTGCCAGCAGTTTATGCAAGCGATGTCCAGCACGTGCGGAAGCACCCGGCTCGTCGCTTTCTACTTCTGCAACAGGTGGCTGGGGGGCTGCTGGACGTTTTACGGGGGAACCTGGTTTAGGTGTTTTAAATGGACGCGCCATGTTTAACCTCTTGAATGAAGGCTGTATTTTACCGTATTTAAGAGCTTCACCCTAAGGCTAAATCTTGCCTGGCTGGAAAACGCTGGCTGAACCCCTGCGCTGAGAACGGCAATATGCATGCAACTTGCGTGAGGGCGTTTAAATGCGCGTCTGCTGCGTCAAGTAATATCGGCATGTACGACTTGTAATTGCAGATTCCTGGTGCCATTAAATTCGTTGATTTGCAGGGCATAGGCAAGCGTCACCTGCTCAGGCAACAAGGTGGCATGCTGGAAATAAATGGCCTCGAACTGCGCGCCCTGCTTTTGCAGGCGCAATTTAAGATGTTTTTCACCCAGAATGCGCTGCTGTATGACTTCAAAATCATCATAAAACAATGGCGGTGGAAAGCCCTGGCCCCAGACCTGATGGCCGAGGATTTCCGCATTGTCCAGCGTCATTTCCTGTACCGCCAGCGCGCCATCTGTTTCCAGCACTTGCTGCAGGGTTTCCGCATTGATCAGTTGCTGCACGACTTGCTCAAACGTCTGCTGAAAACGCGCAAAGTCCTGTTCGCGTATGCTCAGGCCAGCCGCCATGGCATGCCCGCCAAACTTGAGGATCAAATCAGGTTGCAACTTAGTCACCAGATCCAGTGCATCGCGCAGGTGCAGCCCGGCAATCGAACGCCCCGAGCCTTTGATCAGGCCTTCGCCAGCATCGGCAAATGCAATCACCGGCCGGTGAAACTTTTCTTTGATGCGCGAGGCAAGAATGCCGATCACCCCCTGGTGCCAGTCTGGCTGGAACACGCTGATGGTGTATTGGCTATCCTGGAAATCCTGCGTCAGGTCGGCCATGGCATCCCACTGCATCTCAGCCTCGATCTGTTTACGCTCGGCATTCAACACGTGTAACTGCTGCGCGTAAACCATGGCTTCTTGTGGCGTAGTTGCCAGCAGGCAACGGATACCGATGGTCATATCATCCAGCCTGCCAGCTGCATTCAGGCGTGGACCTACATAAAATCCCAAATCTTGTGCCGTGACTTGCTCGGCATTACGCCCCGCCAGTTTTAAAATCGCCAGAATGCCAGGGCAAGCCTGCGCCTGTCGGATGCGCTTTAAGCCCTGCCGCACCAGGATACGGTTATTCGCATCCAGTTTAACCAAGTCAGCCACGGTGCCTAAAGCCACCAGATCCAGCAAACTGCCCAGGTGCACTGCCTCATCTGCCAATAAGCCGCGTTGCTTGAGTTCAGCGCGCAGGGCAATCAGCACATAAAACATCACCCCTACACCAGCCAGATGTTTACTCGGAAAATCGCAGCCTCGCTGATTGGGGTTGACAATGCAATCGGCGATTGGCGTTTGTTCGGCTGGCAAATGGTGGTCAGTGATCAGCACCTGCATGCCTAAGGCTTTGGCGGCACTGACGCCGTCTATACTGGCAATGCCGTTATCCACTTATACGGAACTACACTGTAAATGACTACATATATCATTTAAACCAGTAAATATATTGGTAATTTACTTATGGACATTTTTTTTAGAAATAACATTAGTATTGTTATTGAGCAACTAATAAGATTGTCCACAAATGAAACAATATCGTATCAAATCTATTCGATTACAAACCGGTGAGCGGTTACCGCTTCTCATAGATTCAAGTGGAATACCACTCTTTGAGCCTACGGTATTTGCTATCTCTGTATTGCGTGGACGCAACCTCGCCTCTAACACAATTAAACAAGCGCTTCGTGGGGTGATGGTGCTACAAACAATGCTAGATAGAGAGAGCATTAACTTAGATCGGCGCTTTGAGCAGGGTGAATTTCTGACTTATGGAGAAATCGACCGCTTAGTCGCATTAACAAAACTTGAAATGGACGCAATCTGGGAAATAGATAAACCTATTGGTCAACCACGCAAGATGATTTCGTTAGAACAAGCAAGATTGAATCTAACCAGAAAAAAAGCAATGGGCGAGGTAGAACCTGGGACTTCGGCAATCCGACTAATTTATATCCGCAAGTACCTTGTTTGGTTTGCAAACAGTCGGATTATGAGGATGCATCAAGGTTCGAACAGAAGCGACATGATCGAATTGCGAGATCTTGTACTAAGTGCAATTGAGGAGCGCACTCCTTCGTCTAGAGGTCGCAGCGGAGAACCAGAACGTATGGGACTCACTCCTGAATCACAAAAAATCCTTATGGAAATCATTGAACCAGACCACCTGAATAACCCATGGGATACTTCGCATTCCAAGGAGCGAAATGCTTTGATCGTCCATATGATGATTGAACTCGGCCTACGAAGGGGTGAATTGCTTGGCGTGAGGATTAACGATATAAAAAGCAATGAACTCTACGTGGCTAGGCGACCAGACGATGAACTCGATAGTCGACTAGACGAACCCAATGCAAAAACTAAAGCCAGACCAATTCCGCTTTCACGAGCACTTTCGCAGCGAATCTATGAGTATGTGAATGGTACGCGCTATGCAATCAAAGCGGCGCGAAAAAAACCAATGCTAATTGTTTCAGAAGAAGGTCAGGAACTCTCGCTCAGTTCTGTTAACAAGCTTTTTGTTCCTCTCCAGCAATCATCGTCATTACTAAACTTTCTTACTCCTCACATCCTGAGGCACACCTTCAATGACAATTTGTATGAATCACTTGATAAGGCTGGAATGAGCCAGGTGGAAATAAGGAAAGCTATGATTCGCCTTAATGGGTGGAGCGATAACAGCAATAGTCCAGACTACTACACAAAACGTTCGACTATGCGCAGGGCTCATTCTGCACAAATTACATATCAGAACAATATATCCATGGTTGAAAAAAATGAAGTCTGCCGCTAAAAAGTTTCTCGCAACCTTTCCAAATGACCTTCCTGAGGTTGCCCACACAAAGTCTGGAATTGAATACAATCCTCGTCTTCAGCATTGGAGAATCAGAGATCAACTTTCAACCTCTAACTTTAACTTTGACTTGTTGCCGCCACAAGCTGAGCCATTGATCTTTGGGTTGAAATATACCCTTATCAATCTATTGGGAATAAGGGCAAGCAATACCATTTATCGAGAATTTCATTCTTTTATAGCACTCACTCGATTCATAGTCTCTGAAAAATCAGATTTCATCAACACAATCAGTGTTGTTGACATCCAAAACTTCATGGCGAGTAGCAAAACAGCATATAAGTACACACAGGGTTGCAGGATGTTGCTCCGCAAGTGGTGCAATTTGGGGGTGCAGGGAATTGATCCTAATTTAAATCCCCTGTTAGCCAAAATCAAGATTAAACGCCCACCCGATATGATTGCAGTCTCAACGCTGTGCCCAAAGAAGGGGCCGTTTACTGATCTCGAATTCGAGTCCATTGACCAGCAAACCAACGAGTCATATGCTGATGGCAAATGGAACGAAGCCGATTATTTCCTAGTTAAACTTTTGATGGCGCTAGGTGCACGCCCAATCCAATTTGCGGCTCTTAAGCTGGTAGATTTTCATACACCCGAATCTGAAGGTGCTGACTACTGGCTAAACATGCCGATTGCCAAACAGACGAACACTATCGCTCGTGACAAATTTATGCCATGCCTGCTTGGCCGGCATCTTGGAGAACCCCTTTATTTGTACGTGTTGTCAGTGTGGCAACAGTACAAGGACATACTTCCTGACCCTTGGCAAGCACCGCTATTCCCAGCATTAGAAATTAAGAAAGATCCTGACCCAAAAGGGTTTGAGTTTCACTTTACAAACCAAGACATCATAACTCGTATCATGGCATTGTTTGATCGTCTTGCTGTCCCGTCGGAGAGACTAGAAAGTGCTATGAAAGTTAGTGCTCGTCGTTTTCGCTATACCTACGGCACTCGTCTAGCGGAAGAAGGGCATCCGGTTCAAGTTATAGCACGCTGTCTCGGGCACACACAAAATTCAACCGCACAGGTGTACATCGCCTTAACACAGCGACTAATGGACAAAATTGATGCAGCAACGGCGTATGCCATGGCACCTCTTGCCAAGGCGTTTATGGGACGGCTGATCTCCGGTGAAGATGAAGCCTCCCAGCCAAACCGTTCGAGCCGGATAATCGACTTTCGTGTGGACCAAAGTGGCAGTGGGATGGGCAGTTGCGGGCAACATGGAGATTGCAATTTCTGTAAACCGATTGCCTGCTACCCTTGTAATCGCTTCGAGCCATGGCTAGATGGACCTCATGAAGAGGCACTGGCCTTTATGCTAGCCAGGCGCGAGGCATTAATCAAAACCACCGATCTTAGAATTGCCAGTATCAATGATCGCGCAATCCTTGCTTGCGCCGAGATCATCTTACGTTGCAGAGAACTCAACAGACAGCATCCATGAACAATATTCTAATCATCCCTTCGCGTTCAGAGCTTGATGCTAAAGCGTCACTCGAGCTATTTGTTAAAAATAACCGACTTATAAAACCATTAGGCTATGACCAATCATTCGAAAGTAACGCCTGGGGATTTGGGCATATGTTTCCTAAGAATAAGGCCAAGTCTGAGAATAGGTTGCACTTCACCCGTCTAGATATGTATGGAGATGAGCTTTCAACTGGCAAAAAGTACCAAGGCACGCCATTTAATGAACCTTTCCTGTCTTTTGCTAAAGCGATGTTCAATCATTTACACTCAACTAGAGGGCTCGGAAGTGCTGACAGCAAGCTCACAGCCCTAAGGTACATGGAGTATGCACAAAGGACCCTAAATGGTAATTCTGATCCCTGGAGTATTACGCCTCAAGAGTTAAATTTTGCAACTCAGAAGATCGTAGAAAACTATGAATCCGCATACTACATAAGCAATCAGCTTGATTTAATCTACAGGGAAATGGTAGATCAAAGGTTGGTATCACTCCCTACAGTATGGACAACCTTTGTTCCGTCGCCAGAGATACAACGTCGCCGAAGCGATAAGGAGTTTGACGCGGTCCGGAATAAAAGACTGCCATCCCCCGAAGCGCTTTTAGCACTTGCTCATATTAGAAACCACAGCCAAGGCTTTGCTGAACGTTTCATTGGCAACATCACCTACTTGATGTTATGTTCACCTGACCGTATCGTAGAAACGCTAACCTTGCCCAAGAATTGTATTGTCTGGAAGGACGGCTCGAAGAAGCAACGGATGGGCCTAAGATGGTTTCCTGCAAAGAACAACGCACCTTTGGTAAAAGATGTTTTACCTATTATGAAGGATGTTGCCCAAGTTGCGGTCGATGAACTGATTGCCATGACTGATCAAGCGAGGGTAGTGGCGAAATGGTATGAAGAGAACCCCGACCAGATATATCTATTGTCCAAACATGAGCACTTCCGTACTCAGGAATGGCTATCTTATGATGAACTGAATGCCATCCTTTTTGATGGCAAACATACCTCTATTACTGCCTATTGCCACTATCTGAAGTTGAATTTACGCAAATTCGGCAGGACAAATCTGTTGAGATTCCAAGAGGTCGAACAAGCAATTCTTTCTTTGCTCCCTGCCGGGTTTCCTGTCCTCGATATAACCCAAAACCTAAAATATAGTGAAGCTCTCTGTGTTTCCAGACTAAATGAAATGTCTGGTAGAGCTATTTATGTTGGAATGATCCATCCTGTTAATTATTCCCAAGTAAATTCACGGATTTCTGCAAAAACCACTTCCAAAATCCAAAATATCTTCGAGAAACATAATCTTCGCAATCCTGATGGTACTAGGATTCACCTAACTACACATATGCTACGGCACTACGGCAATACTGTGATGCAGGCTGGTGGCCTAGACGAAATGATAATTGCTAAACTCTCGGGTCGAAAAGTGACGACAAACCGTGCCTATGACCATGAGTCGGATCGGGACGTGGTTGACAAAGTTCGTAAAGCCTTAGGGCCAGACTTGGTGTCCAAGGTCGCTAAAGCTATTGGTGACAAAAGTCAGGAAGATAACGAGCTAGTTACTACCGACACGCGTGTGTATAAGTTACGAGCAGAATTCCCAGGCATCAAGGTCATATCGGCACACACCACCGAACTCGGCTATTGCATCCACAACTTTGCAAGCGAGCCCTGTCCGCTACATGGCGATCATATCCATTGCGAAAAGTCTGTCTATATCAAAGGGGACAGCGAGTGTGAGCACAAGGTACGTTTCTTGCACAAGGAAACGGAAACCTTATTAGATATTGCCCATAAAGCGTTGACTGAGGAAGAATATGGAGCAGATAAGTGGGTGTCTGGTTACGAAAGCGTGCTTGAACGCACTACACAAATTATAGGTTTCTTTGAAAATACAGAAATCGTCGATGGCGCTGGAATTGTGTTGGCAGGCCCCAACGGGGCGAGCAGAATACTTCAATCAATGGAGCTGCGCCTCGAAAAACACGGCTCGGTATGCGGCATTAATTTCCAATCACTGGACGAGCTTAAGCAATACCTAGAAAACCAATCAACTAAAATAGAGAATAACCATGCCTAAATTAACTAGTTCTAGAGCACCCAATCTGGATGATGCGACAATCGAGCGCATCGTTCAGATTCTTGATGGCTGGAGCGGTAAGCTTAGCTGGAAATTATTCATAGAGGCTATCACCATACAGCTGCACCTGTCATATGCACGTCAGACGTTAAACAATCATGAGCGCATCAGGTCTGGGTTTGTAGCCCGTAAAAAAGAACTTACTGGTCAGGAGCGAAAGAGTAAAAATACCGAGTCTCCTGAGCTTCAACTTGCCGCCCAGCGTATCAAACTTCTAGAGGCGGAGATAGCTCGTCTTACCCGTGAAAACAATACGCTACTAGAGCAATTCGTGCGATGGGCATACAACGCATCAACACGACAGCTCGATCTGGACTTCCTGAATACGCCACTACCATTAATCAACCGAGACAGGACGAAGAAACCAAAGGGCATTAAATCCTAATTTCGAGAAAGCCAGGTCACAAAGTGCATTTGACATACGAGTTTGAATTAAACATTTAATAAAGCAATTCTCGTTTAAATAATTTTCTTACTAAGTTATTTATAGACCATATTCAGACTTTAGCTCCAAGCATATATCTTGAAGCTTGTCCCCTTCTGGAAATAGGGCATCAACTGGAATGGCATGAAAATTCTTTTCCCAAAAGTTGAGGCTATTTAATTCAAATTTGGCTATGAGCCTAACTCCAATATCTAAATTAGGACGTCTTTGCATACGATAAGCTGGGAAACTTCCAACTAAAAATCCCTCTTGAAAATACGGTCTTTGTGCTTCAGGAGGGCAGATACTTAATAATCGTATATTTAATAGTTCACTTTCAACTGAATATGTGATGCTCCCTTCCGGAAAGGTGTTCATTAGAGGATCTGGATGACAGGCCTAGTAGAGACTTGGATAAGCCATTGATTTCAACATTGGCGACATGTGAGTGGGTACATCGAAAGCAAAACTTAACGATTCGCGGCGCGACTGGTACAGGTAAAACCTGGCTAGGAACTGCTATTGGAACCCAAGCATGCAGGCTCGGCATATCGGTGATATACATACGTAGTAATCAGCTGCTTTCAGATATTGCGACAGCATTGGCTGACGGGTCATTAGCCAGCCTGAAAACCAAACTCATTAAACCAGCATTATTAGTTATTGATGATTTTGGACATGGCCAGATAAATATCTCGGTGGGTCATGTTCTATTGGATATTATCGATCAAAGAATGCGCTCAGGCTCTTTACTCTTCACAACTCAATATCCCTTCGAGCAATGGCATGATTTGTTTCCTGATCCAACACTAGCAGACGCTATATTGGATCGCGTGGTACACCAATCGCATGTTCTGCATTTGAAAGGTGAGTCTATGCGGAAATTGCGTGCAAAGAAAAAGTTGACTGATCGCTAACCTAGTTCGCCCATACCCAAATTGCCACCAATATTGCAGTTTGGGTATATAACTTCTATAAGTTAAATTACAAAACATTATTCAAAATAAATATTATAAAAAAAATCACAAGAAGGCTTGAAATTCCTACAAGCACCCCTACATATAGAATATGTGCCGACTTAAAGTACTATATGTTGTAATCATTGCAAGGCACAACTCTCAATCGTAAAGGGGAAGTGAATGTATTGTCAGCAACAGTTCAAAGAGTATTACGAAGAAATTAAGATCAGTGATGAAAAAGCAGGATTGCGTGAGAAACGCACAATCCTGCTAGAGGCCCTTAGTGCAGGCCTTTCGGAAGAAGTCCCAACCTGGACTCACTTCAATCAGGGTAGTTATGCCATGGGCACTGGTGTTATGCCATTGGACGGAAATTACGATATCGATGTTGGTATCGTGTTCGACATGGATAGTACTGAGTACACAGCACTTGAAATTAAAAAAGAGGTGTTCTTCGCTTTAAACAAAGGTAATCGTTCAGTGGAAATCAAATATCCATGCGTTCGAGTTAACTATATGAAGGGCAGCGAGGTAGATTTCCATGTGGACTTGGCAATTTATTGCAAAGAAGATAATGATTATTACATCGCCAAGGGAAAAACCAACTCAGACGAAGACAAAATTCTCTGGGAAGATTCAGCTCCCAAAGAGCTAATCGACTGGGTATATGAGCGATTTAGCGGTGATGACCGTAAGCAATTCCTCAGAGTCATTTCATACCTTAAAAGATGGCGTGATCTTAAACTTGGTCACTCTAACCTTCCAAGTATTGCTTTGACCGTATTTGCAGGCGAGTACTTTGTCCCTAATCATGATGTTTTTAATGACAATAAACCACGTGATTTACTGGCTCTGAAAGACTTAGCTGAAATGATGAAAAATAAACTGGATTGGGGTATGTTCGACATTCACCTCCCGGTTTCACCATTTACAAGTTTGGTAGCCAAACTCACAGAGCTTCAGAAAGAAAACTTGCAAGACAAACTTGAATGTTTAATTTCAGTTTTAAACGAAGCTCAAAGCGAGACTGACACTCATAAAGCTTGTAAAAAACTAGCTAAACAATTTGGTGATGAATTCCCTGTGCCTGAAGCAGAGGCTGCGAAGTCTAATACTCCGCGATCTGTGACTGTCACAGGGAGTTCTGCTTGAAAAAAGCTCATCCTCTTGAAGCACTAGCATCTACTGCTTTGACAAACGTAAAAGCAGTAGATGTCTGCGTGGAAGAATCCACGAGTGCTTTACTGAAGATTAATTTTTCAATCAACGAACTTCCATTACAAATATCGTTTAAGGGTGACTTGATGTTTGAGTTGCCTACAATTTACATTAGAAATCCAGATTACTTCTGGGGGCACCCTCACATTTCACCGTGTGGCAACATCTGCATTTCCGATAGACAAGGTGTAGTTTTCAATCCCGATGATGTGGATGGTGTAGTTGAGTTTGTCGTCAAATCCGCACTAGTAATTATTGAGGATGCCAATAAACTAACCGCATCTGAAAAACTTCAGGCATTTGCCAATGAGCTTCAGGATTATTTATCCGAGAGATTTGTTACTGGCAATCGGATGATTGAAGGTGGATTTGGATCAGCTGATTCAGTCTTTTTCAATGTGAATGTAGGCAAGAAAGAGCATTCACTAGTTTCGATTACCGCTTCAGGTCAAGCAACTGCTGGGAAGCAAGCAACTTTTCATACGGCCAATGTCATTAAAACTAGCATTGAACGCATACCCTCCATGGGCTCAAAGCCAGATATTAACTGGTTGAAATCTTTCTTAAATAATCATCCTGATTTGCAGTTATCAAAAAAAAGAATCGGGGGATTAGTAATCAGGGTAGCCAATGTCTTTGGTTATTCAAATTTCGCCATCTCATTTGTAAGAAGTCAGAATTCTGAGATATCCCAACTGAATTTTTATGCAGTCAAAGAATTAAGTCCCTACTACTATGCTCAGCGTGGTGGAACTGAAATTAAAGATATTCGGGTTGCTATTGCTGGAGTCGGGGCAATCGGTTCAAGAGTAGCTGAGTTGTTGTGTATGTCTGGAATCACAAACCTTTGTTTGATTGATAGCGATATATTCACCAACGACAATGTTTACAGGCATGTACTAGGCAAACAACATGTAGGTAAAAATAAAGTAAGTGCTTTAGCTGAACACCTAAAACAGAGGTTTCTTGAACTTACTATTCATCCGGTTCCTGAGAGTCTGGAAAGCTATTTTGCCTCTGGCCTGCCTGATATCGACTGTTTGATATTGACTACCGGCAACATGATTTTGGAGCGTTATCTTGTAAAACGCGCAAAAAATGAGGGGTGGCCGTTTCAAATCGTATGCGGATGGGTGGAGGCTTTGGGGCTCGGTGGCCATGCAATATCGATGGCAGCTCAGGAGAAAGGATGTCTGGAGTGCCTTCACATCGTTGACGGAAATGCACCTGGTAATTTATCTCGCACCTCATATTTAGAGCCAAATCAGAAAATTACAAAAAACTTGATGGGATGCATAGGATTTTTACCATACTCTGGCTTGGACGCCCTCAAAAGCGCTCAATTGATTACGGATTTCGTGCTTTCCCAAAGGACTGGTTACAGCCGCTGGATCGGTCCGGAAGATAATGCTATTACGAATAATATTAAAACGTCTGAAGTTTATAAAAATGCGCTGGGCGCAAATTCAAAGCTTGTTTTTACAAGTACTGATATTTTTGAAGGCAACTGCCCATGCTGCAATACATAAGTAATGATAGGGCCTACTTCGAGTTCAATAAGGTTAAAGGAAATATTGACTCTAAAGTGATTAATCAATTCAGAAGCTATAAGCAGAATCGAGTCTACTCAAAGGAAGCAGGCGGGCTTTTGTTGGGCTACATTGATCAATTCAGCCATGGTTTATTAGTTGAGTTATGTACTGTCCCATGCTTTGGCGATAAGCGCTCTCGATACTCATTTTATAGAGGTAAAGGCCATCAGAAAAAGGCTGATAGATGGTGGAAAGATACCAACTCTAAAGGTACTTGTTTAGGAATTTGGCATACGCACCCGGAAGAGATCCCCACTCCATCCTCTGTCGATAATGCAGATTTTAGAAAGATATTGAGTACTTCAAATTCGATATCTCCAAATTTACTTTCGATCATTGTAGGAACGGAAAAATTTGGTGTGTGGGTAGGAAATAAAAATCTTGAAATTCAATTAGTGGGGTATTTAACGATATGAAATACTTTTTATTGATAGTAGATTTAATCAAATTTTTTAGGCCTTCTTTTGCTGGAACACTCGTGAAGTGTGGGGTTGCATTAGAAGTCCTTGCCTTTGGTGGTTATAAATTAATCTTTGAATATGACCGTTATATAAACAATGGGCATTTAGCCGTCGGTATAAATACTTCGGACACTTCTGAAATTGTCCTCTATATCATAGGCGTATTCGGAGCCCTATTAATGATTGGTGGCTTTTGGATTGGTATAAAAGATTGGGTAACTCTTCGACGTAATAACGCTAGGAAGAAAAATATCATCATCGAGCTTCGCGGATTGTCTGCAACGCTCAATCAAAGTTTAAAGTCCTCAATCTCTAAGACAATGATTGGTCAGGTAGATGAGGTCCTGGTCGAGATCGGCCAGCATGTGACTGCGGGCACATCTTCAGAGTTAGAAAAGGCCCTAGACAAGGTTAATAACATACACTCCAGAATTGAAACTGCCATAGCAGGTAAAGATCCTGGCGATGTTTCCATTCATGCAGGTACAGTTGCCCCGACCCCATTTCAATTTTTATTTGGTGTAATTCTGGATGATGAATTCAGTCCTAACGTATGGGAATATGAACGCCTGAAAGATGAATGGCAAACTTTAGATCAGAATGAGCCATCGATTGTAGTTAACGAGCAAATTGATCCCAGAATTTCCAGTCAAGATACTGAGGTTGTCGTTGCAGTGGCGGCTACTTTTGCAGTTTTGGATTCAACCATTTCGAATACATGGCCTAATCTCAAAGTGGCTAAAATCGAGAATCCGACTGCAACACCTAATTCCATATGGACTGAAGCAGATCAAGTACAGATTGTTGAAAGTTTTTTGCGCGTTATGGCGTTACTAAAAAATCGGGGAGTTAAGAAGGTGCATTTAGCGCTAGCTGCCTCGCCATCAATTTGTATAAGGTTAGGCAGACATTTTGATCAACGCAATCTCCCTGAAGTCACTGTATATCAATTTGACAGAAGCTCAAATCGATACACTTGGGGTGTAGAAATTGCATCAATCGGAACACAAATTGACCCCAAAAAAGGAAAGTTAGTACAACCCAACTAGTGTCGAACTTAAATTGTGGAGGGGTGTTATTTTGAAAAACCTTATCGTATCTAATCGCAAATGAAGAGCTAAAGTTAGATGATCTCCAAAAAAAAATATGCGATGAATTAAAAGCAATTAATCGCACTTAAGCTACATTCCTACTCATCCAATCAATTGATTCATTGAAATACAATCAGTTGAGTCTCAGCAGTTCAATTGGTATTCCACCTGTTCTAGATATAAACTACAAATCCCTTAAATTGCATTTCAGCTGACAAGGGAATTAAAAGGCATTATTCGTGAGTAGTAATTTATTATTAGTTTTCTGGGCATTCTTGCTCGTGCTTTTAAATGGTTTTTTTGTAGCCGCTGAATTTAGCCTGGTTAAATTGCGCAGCACGCGTGTGAATGCCATTGCAAAGAATCTGGGATGGCGCGGCCGGATGCTGGCAAAGGTACATAGTGATTTAGATGCTTATTTATCCGCTTGCCAATTGGGCATCACGTTAGCTTCGTTAGGTTTGGGCTGGGTAGGTGAGCCCGCTTTTGCTGCTTTAGTTGAACCTGCATTGGTGAGTATTGGGGTAACAAATCAACAGTGGATACATGGAATTGCCTTCGTCACTGCTTTTTTCACCATTTCATATTTACACATTGTGGTCGGTGAATTAGTGCCAAAGTCCTTAGCCATTCGTATGGCCGAGCGCATAGGTTTGTTGACTTCTCCGGGCCTATTCACTTTTTATTGGGTTATGTTTCCTGCCATCTGGGTATTGAATAAAAGTTCTAATCTGGTCATTAAGGCTTTGAAATTAGAGCCCAAAGAAGGGCACGATACACATTACTCCCCTGAAGAGCTTAAGATCATTCTAAGGAGCTCTCGTCCTAGTGCTGAGTTTAGCGCATCAGAATTGAAAGTATTAGCGCAGGCAATTGATTTCCGGCAACTTAAAGTCTCTGATCTTATGCATCCATTCCAGGAAGCGGCGGTGTTATTGGAAGACGATACGTTCAAAGCACATATGGCGCGTATTGCCCAACATCGTTACAGCCGATATCCACTAGTCTCAAATGAGGGCCAAGTTCAGGGGATAGTGCATATCAAAGATTTGTTTATTACCTTCAGCAAAAATCCAGATTTTAAGGCTATACATAAGATATTAAGGCCAGTGAATCTCGTTGGGCCAGACACCTCAGCAAATGAGCTGTTCCGACGCCTTCAAAAGGGTGCTCCGCACCTCACAATAGTTGGTCATGAGGGCTATCCCCCAATTGGATTTATCACATTAGATAATTTGTTATCTGCGTTGGTAGGAGATATCCGAGATGAATTCCGCCAGTCTCAAAGTGAATGGACAAAGCTTGATGATGGTTCTCTTCTAGGCAAAGGAACTTTGCCTATTAATACTTTAGAGCGTACCTTAGGCATTGATATTGAATCGGTAGAGGCTGATACGGTCGCTGGTTTAATTTTGTGGAAGTTGGCTGAACTACCAGAAGAAGGGCAACGTATACCTTTCGAGAAATTTGATGTTGTAGTCAAGAAAATGCTTGGGCCTAAAGTTTTGCTCGTTCGTATTTATCCTAAACATCAGCCACAACCAAATACTCACTGATAAAGCATATTTTAGATATTGTCATGGGCGCTAGAATAAAATTATAATGAAGGCATGGGGATTAAGCAGCCTCCCCGTTTCAAGACGATTTCCGTCCAAGGTCTGCTCAAATCTTGGGACATCCCACGAAATGAGAGCTTATGGACGCGACAAATAGAAACACCTCTTCTCCTACCCCTATTTCCTTCAAAGAAGCTTTCCTGTATTGGCTCAAGTTGGGCTTTATCAGTTTTGGAGGTCCTGCAGGGCAAATCGCCATCATGCACCATGACCTGGTTGAGAAAAAACATTGGATATCTGAAAAACGGTTCCTGCATGCTCTCAACTACTGCATGTTACTTCCAGGCCCTGAGGCTCAACAATTAGCTACATACATTGGCTGGCTCATGCACCGGACATGGGGAGGCATTGCTGCTGGTGTTCTTTTTGTTTTGCCCTCATTTTTTATTCTTATTGGCCTAGCCTTTGTATATATGGCATATGGTTCTTTGCCTGCAGTAGCAGGAATTCTAAATGGGTCAAACCTGCAGTTGTTGCCATTGTTTTATTTGCTTCATACCGAATAGGGTCCCGTGCACTTAAGAACAAAGTGCTATGGGGTATAGCTGCCCTTGCATTCATAGCAATCTTTGCCATCAAAGTGCCATTTCCTATCATCGTGCTCACTGCTGGTGTTATTGGATACCTAGGTGGCAAATATCATCCTCAATACTTCCAGGGCGGAGGCGGACATAGCGCCAGCAAACATGAATATGGCAAAGCGTTGATCGATGATGACACGCCAACTCCTGAACATGCTTTATTCACATGGCAAAAATTTGGACTTGTATTAGCAATAGGGTTAGGAATATGGGCTGTAACAATTTCAGCATTGGCAACTGTTTATGGCTGGGATTCCGCTTTCACACAGATGGGTTGGTTTTTCACAAAAGCAGCACTACTTACCTTTGGTGGGGCTTATGCCGTTCTACCTTACGTGTATCAGGGTGCGGTGGAGCACTACAACTGGCTAACACCGGTCCAAATGATTGACGGTTTGGCCTTGGGAGAAACCACACCTGGGCCATTGATCATGGTTGTAACATTTGTTGGCTTTGTAGGGGGATGGATAAGTCAGGTGTTTGGCGTAAATGCCGTATTTGGTTCCGCTTTCGTTGCTGCTTCCATCGTAACCTTCTTTACTTTTCTCCCTAGTTTTGTATTC
>NZ_JBQMUL010000003.1:0-32404 GCF_052173275.1 Methylophilus sp.
TACGGAACTACACTGTAAATGACTACATATATCATTTAAACCAGTAAATATATTGGTAATTTACTTATGGACATTTTTTTTAGAAATAACATTAGTATTGTTATTGAGCAACTAATAAGATTGTCCACAAATGAAACAATATCGTATCAAATCTATTCGATTACAAACCGGTGAGCGGTTACCGCTTCTCATAGATTCAAGTGGAATACCACTCTTTGAGCCTACGGTATTTGCTATCTCTGTATTGCGTGGACGCAACCTCGCCTCTAACACAATTAAACAAGCGCTTCGTGGGGTGATGGTGCTACAAACAATGCTAGATAGAGAGAGCATTAACTTAGATCGGCGCTTTGAGCAGGGTGAATTTCTGACTTATGGAGAAATCGACCGCTTAGTCGCATTAACAAAACTTGAAATGGACGCAATCTGGGAAATAGATAAACCTATTGGTCAACCACGCAAGATGATTTCGTTAGAACAAGCAAGATTGAATCTAACCAGAAAAAAAGCAATGGGCGAGGTAGAACCTGGGACTTCGGCAATCCGACTAATTTATATCCGCAAGTACCTTGTTTGGTTTGCAAACAGTCGGATTATGAGGATGCATCAAGGTTCGAACAGAAGCGACATGATCGAATTGCGAGATCTTGTACTAAGTGCAATTGAGGAGCGCACTCCTTCGTCTAGAGGTCGCAGCGGAGAACCAGAACGTATGGGACTCACTCCTGAATCACAAAAAATCCTTATGGAAATCATTGAACCAGACCACCTGAATAACCCATGGGATACTTCGCATTCCAAGGAGCGAAATGCTTTGATCGTCCATATGATGATTGAACTCGGCCTACGAAGGGGTGAATTGCTTGGCGTGAGGATTAACGATATAAAAAGCAATGAACTCTACGTGGCTAGGCGACCAGACGATGAACTCGATAGTCGACTAGACGAACCCAATGCAAAAACTAAAGCCAGACCAATTCCGCTTTCACGAGCACTTTCGCAGCGAATCTATGAGTATGTGAATGGTACGCGCTATGCAATCAAAGCGGCGCGAAAAAAACCAATGCTAATTGTTTCAGAAGAAGGTCAGGAACTCTCGCTCAGTTCTGTTAACAAGCTTTTTGTTCCTCTCCAGCAATCATCGTCATTACTAAACTTTCTTACTCCTCACATCCTGAGGCACACCTTCAATGACAATTTGTATGAATCACTTGATAAGGCTGGAATGAGCCAGGTGGAAATAAGGAAAGCTATGATTCGCCTTAATGGGTGGAGCGATAACAGCAATAGTCCAGACTACTACACAAAACGTTCGACTATGCGCAGGGCTCATTCTGCACAAATTACATATCAGAACAATATATCCATGGTTGAAAAAAATGAAGTCTGCCGCTAAAAAGTTTCTCGCAACCTTTCCAAATGACCTTCCTGAGGTTGCCCACACAAAGTCTGGAATTGAATACAATCCTCGTCTTCAGCATTGGAGAATCAGAGATCAACTTTCAACCTCTAACTTTAACTTTGACTTGTTGCCGCCACAAGCTGAGCCATTGATCTTTGGGTTGAAATATACCCTTATCAATCTATTGGGAATAAGGGCAAGCAATACCATTTATCGAGAATTTCATTCTTTTATAGCACTCACTCGATTCATAGTCTCTGAAAAATCAGATTTCATCAACACAATCAGTGTTGTTGACATCCAAAACTTCATGGCGAGTAGCAAAACAGCATATAAGTACACACAGGGTTGCAGGATGTTGCTCCGCAAGTGGTGCAATTTGGGGGTGCAGGGAATTGATCCTAATTTAAATCCCCTGTTAGCCAAAATCAAGATTAAACGCCCACCCGATATGATTGCAGTCTCAACGCTGTGCCCAAAGAAGGGGCCGTTTACTGATCTCGAATTCGAGTCCATTGACCAGCAAACCAACGAGTCATATGCTGATGGCAAATGGAACGAAGCCGATTATTTCCTAGTTAAACTTTTGATGGCGCTAGGTGCACGCCCAATCCAATTTGCGGCTCTTAAGCTGGTAGATTTTCATACACCCGAATCTGAAGGTGCTGACTACTGGCTAAACATGCCGATTGCCAAACAGACGAACACTATCGCTCGTGACAAATTTATGCCATGCCTGCTTGGCCGGCATCTTGGAGAACCCCTTTATTTGTACGTGTTGTCAGTGTGGCAACAGTACAAGGACATACTTCCTGACCCTTGGCAAGCACCGCTATTCCCAGCATTAGAAATTAAGAAAGATCCTGACCCAAAAGGGTTTGAGTTTCACTTTACAAACCAAGACATCATAACTCGTATCATGGCATTGTTTGATCGTCTTGCTGTCCCGTCGGAGAGACTAGAAAGTGCTATGAAAGTTAGTGCTCGTCGTTTTCGCTATACCTACGGCACTCGTCTAGCGGAAGAAGGGCATCCGGTTCAAGTTATAGCACGCTGTCTCGGGCACACACAAAATTCAACCGCACAGGTGTACATCGCCTTAACACAGCGACTAATGGACAAAATTGATGCAGCAACGGCGTATGCCATGGCACCTCTTGCCAAGGCGTTTATGGGACGGCTGATCTCCGGTGAAGATGAAGCCTCCCAGCCAAACCGTTCGAGCCGGATAATCGACTTTCGTGTGGACCAAAGTGGCAGTGGGATGGGCAGTTGCGGGCAACATGGAGATTGCAATTTCTGTAAACCGATTGCCTGCTACCCTTGTAATCGCTTCGAGCCATGGCTAGATGGACCTCATGAAGAGGCACTGGCCTTTATGCTAGCCAGGCGCGAGGCATTAATCAAAACCACCGATCTTAGAATTGCCAGTATCAATGATCGCGCAATCCTTGCTTGCGCCGAGATCATCTTACGTTGCAGAGAACTCAACAGACAGCATCCATGAACAATATTCTAATCATCCCTTCGCGTTCAGAGCTTGATGCTAAAGCGTCACTCGAGCTATTTGTTAAAAATAACCGACTTATAAAACCATTAGGCTATGACCAATCATTCGAAAGTAACGCCTGGGGATTTGGGCATATGTTTCCTAAGAATAAGGCCAAGTCTGAGAATAGGTTGCACTTCACCCGTCTAGATATGTATGGAGATGAGCTTTCAACTGGCAAAAAGTACCAAGGCACGCCATTTAATGAACCTTTCCTGTCTTTTGCTAAAGCGATGTTCAATCATTTACACTCAACTAGAGGGCTCGGAAGTGCTGACAGCAAGCTCACAGCCCTAAGGTACATGGAGTATGCACAAAGGACCCTAAATGGTAATTCTGATCCCTGGAGTATTACGCCTCAAGAGTTAAATTTTGCAACTCAGAAGATCGTAGAAAACTATGAATCCGCATACTACATAAGCAATCAGCTTGATTTAATCTACAGGGAAATGGTAGATCAAAGGTTGGTATCACTCCCTACAGTATGGACAACCTTTGTTCCGTCGCCAGAGATACAACGTCGCCGAAGCGATAAGGAGTTTGACGCGGTCCGGAATAAAAGACTGCCATCCCCCGAAGCGCTTTTAGCACTTGCTCATATTAGAAACCACAGCCAAGGCTTTGCTGAACGTTTCATTGGCAACATCACCTACTTGATGTTATGTTCACCTGACCGTATCGTAGAAACGCTAACCTTGCCCAAGAATTGTATTGTCTGGAAGGACGGCTCGAAGAAGCAACGGATGGGCCTAAGATGGTTTCCTGCAAAGAACAACGCACCTTTGGTAAAAGATGTTTTACCTATTATGAAGGATGTTGCCCAAGTTGCGGTCGATGAACTGATTGCCATGACTGATCAAGCGAGGGTAGTGGCGAAATGGTATGAAGAGAACCCCGACCAGATATATCTATTGTCCAAACATGAGCACTTCCGTACTCAGGAATGGCTATCTTATGATGAACTGAATGCCATCCTTTTTGATGGCAAACATACCTCTATTACTGCCTATTGCCACTATCTGAAGTTGAATTTACGCAAATTCGGCAGGACAAATCTGTTGAGATTCCAAGAGGTCGAACAAGCAATTCTTTCTTTGCTCCCTGCCGGGTTTCCTGTCCTCGATATAACCCAAAACCTAAAATATAGTGAAGCTCTCTGTGTTTCCAGACTAAATGAAATGTCTGGTAGAGCTATTTATGTTGGAATGATCCATCCTGTTAATTATTCCCAAGTAAATTCACGGATTTCTGCAAAAACCACTTCCAAAATCCAAAATATCTTCGAGAAACATAATCTTCGCAATCCTGATGGTACTAGGATTCACCTAACTACACATATGCTACGGCACTACGGCAATACTGTGATGCAGGCTGGTGGCCTAGACGAAATGATAATTGCTAAACTCTCGGGTCGAAAAGTGACGACAAACCGTGCCTATGACCATGAGTCGGATCGGGACGTGGTTGACAAAGTTCGTAAAGCCTTAGGGCCAGACTTGGTGTCCAAGGTCGCTAAAGCTATTGGTGACAAAAGTCAGGAAGATAACGAGCTAGTTACTACCGACACGCGTGTGTATAAGTTACGAGCAGAATTCCCAGGCATCAAGGTCATATCGGCACACACCACCGAACTCGGCTATTGCATCCACAACTTTGCAAGCGAGCCCTGTCCGCTACATGGCGATCATATCCATTGCGAAAAGTCTGTCTATATCAAAGGGGACAGCGAGTGTGAGCACAAGGTACGTTTCTTGCACAAGGAAACGGAAACCTTATTAGATATTGCCCATAAAGCGTTGACTGAGGAAGAATATGGAGCAGATAAGTGGGTGTCTGGTTACGAAAGCGTGCTTGAACGCACTACACAAATTATAGGTTTCTTTGAAAATACAGAAATCGTCGATGGCGCTGGAATTGTGTTGGCAGGCCCCAACGGGGCGAGCAGAATACTTCAATCAATGGAGCTGCGCCTCGAAAAACACGGCTCGGTATGCGGCATTAATTTCCAATCACTGGACGAGCTTAAGCAATACCTAGAAAACCAATCAACTAAAATAGAGAATAACCATGCCTAAATTAACTAGTTCTAGAGCACCCAATCTGGATGATGCGACAATCGAGCGCATCGTTCAGATTCTTGATGGCTGGAGCGGTAAGCTTAGCTGGAAATTATTCATAGAGGCTATCACCATACAGCTGCACCTGTCATATGCACGTCAGACGTTAAACAATCATGAGCGCATCAGGTCTGGGTTTGTAGCCCGTAAAAAAGAACTTACTGGTCAGGAGCGAAAGAGTAAAAATACCGAGTCTCCTGAGCTTCAACTTGCCGCCCAGCGTATCAAACTTCTAGAGGCGGAGATAGCTCGTCTTACCCGTGAAAACAATACGCTACTAGAGCAATTCGTGCGATGGGCATACAACGCATCAACACGACAGCTCGATCTGGACTTCCTGAATACGCCACTACCATTAATCAACCGAGACAGGACGAAGAAACCAAAGGGCATTAAATCCTAATTTCGAGAAAGCCAGGTCACAAAGTGCATTTGACATACGAGTTTGAATTAAACATTTAATAAAGCAATTCTCGTTTAAATAATTTTCTTACTAAGTTATTTATAGACCATATTCAGACTTTAGCTCCAAGCATATATCTTGAAGCTTGTCCCCTTCTGGAAATAGGGCATCAACTGGAATGGCATGAAAATTCTTTTCCCAAAAGTTGAGGCTATTTAATTCAAATTTGGCTATGAGCCTAACTCCAATATCTAAATTAGGACGTCTTTGCATACGATAAGCTGGGAAACTTCCAACTAAAAATCCCTCTTGAAAATACGGTCTTTGTGCTTCAGGAGGGCAGATACTTAATAATCGTATATTTAATAGTTCACTTTCAACTGAATATGTGATGCTCCCTTCCGGAAAGGTGTTCATTAGAGGATCTGGATGACAGGCCTAGTAGAGACTTGGATAAGCCATTGATTTCAACATTGGCGACATGTGAGTGGGTACATCGAAAGCAAAACTTAACGATTCGCGGCGCGACTGGTACAGGTAAAACCTGGCTAGGAACTGCTATTGGAACCCAAGCATGCAGGCTCGGCATATCGGTGATATACATACGTAGTAATCAGCTGCTTTCAGATATTGCGACAGCATTGGCTGACGGGTCATTAGCCAGCCTGAAAACCAAACTCATTAAACCAGCATTATTAGTTATTGATGATTTTGGACATGGCCAGATAAATATCTCGGTGGGTCATGTTCTATTGGATATTATCGATCAAAGAATGCGCTCAGGCTCTTTACTCTTCACAACTCAATATCCCTTCGAGCAATGGCATGATTTGTTTCCTGATCCAACACTAGCAGACGCTATATTGGATCGCGTGGTACACCAATCGCATGTTCTGCATTTGAAAGGTGAGTCTATGCGGAAATTGCGTGCAAAGAAAAAGTTGACTGATCGCTAACCTAGTTCGCCCATACCCAAATTGCCACCAATATTGCAGTTTGGGTATATAACTTCTATAAGTTAAATTACAAAACATTATTCAAAATAAATATTATAAAAAAAATCACAAGAAGGCTTGAAATTCCTACAAGCACCCCTACATATAGAATATGTGCCGACTTAAAGTACTATATGTTGTAATCATTGCAAGGCACAACTCTCAATCGTAAAGGGGAAGTGAATGTATTGTCAGCAACAGTTCAAAGAGTATTACGAAGAAATTAAGATCAGTGATGAAAAAGCAGGATTGCGTGAGAAACGCACAATCCTGCTAGAGGCCCTTAGTGCAGGCCTTTCGGAAGAAGTCCCAACCTGGACTCACTTCAATCAGGGTAGTTATGCCATGGGCACTGGTGTTATGCCATTGGACGGAAATTACGATATCGATGTTGGTATCGTGTTCGACATGGATAGTACTGAGTACACAGCACTTGAAATTAAAAAAGAGGTGTTCTTCGCTTTAAACAAAGGTAATCGTTCAGTGGAAATCAAATATCCATGCGTTCGAGTTAACTATATGAAGGGCAGCGAGGTAGATTTCCATGTGGACTTGGCAATTTATTGCAAAGAAGATAATGATTATTACATCGCCAAGGGAAAAACCAACTCAGACGAAGACAAAATTCTCTGGGAAGATTCAGCTCCCAAAGAGCTAATCGACTGGGTATATGAGCGATTTAGCGGTGATGACCGTAAGCAATTCCTCAGAGTCATTTCATACCTTAAAAGATGGCGTGATCTTAAACTTGGTCACTCTAACCTTCCAAGTATTGCTTTGACCGTATTTGCAGGCGAGTACTTTGTCCCTAATCATGATGTTTTTAATGACAATAAACCACGTGATTTACTGGCTCTGAAAGACTTAGCTGAAATGATGAAAAATAAACTGGATTGGGGTATGTTCGACATTCACCTCCCGGTTTCACCATTTACAAGTTTGGTAGCCAAACTCACAGAGCTTCAGAAAGAAAACTTGCAAGACAAACTTGAATGTTTAATTTCAGTTTTAAACGAAGCTCAAAGCGAGACTGACACTCATAAAGCTTGTAAAAAACTAGCTAAACAATTTGGTGATGAATTCCCTGTGCCTGAAGCAGAGGCTGCGAAGTCTAATACTCCGCGATCTGTGACTGTCACAGGGAGTTCTGCTTGAAAAAAGCTCATCCTCTTGAAGCACTAGCATCTACTGCTTTGACAAACGTAAAAGCAGTAGATGTCTGCGTGGAAGAATCCACGAGTGCTTTACTGAAGATTAATTTTTCAATCAACGAACTTCCATTACAAATATCGTTTAAGGGTGACTTGATGTTTGAGTTGCCTACAATTTACATTAGAAATCCAGATTACTTCTGGGGGCACCCTCACATTTCACCGTGTGGCAACATCTGCATTTCCGATAGACAAGGTGTAGTTTTCAATCCCGATGATGTGGATGGTGTAGTTGAGTTTGTCGTCAAATCCGCACTAGTAATTATTGAGGATGCCAATAAACTAACCGCATCTGAAAAACTTCAGGCATTTGCCAATGAGCTTCAGGATTATTTATCCGAGAGATTTGTTACTGGCAATCGGATGATTGAAGGTGGATTTGGATCAGCTGATTCAGTCTTTTTCAATGTGAATGTAGGCAAGAAAGAGCATTCACTAGTTTCGATTACCGCTTCAGGTCAAGCAACTGCTGGGAAGCAAGCAACTTTTCATACGGCCAATGTCATTAAAACTAGCATTGAACGCATACCCTCCATGGGCTCAAAGCCAGATATTAACTGGTTGAAATCTTTCTTAAATAATCATCCTGATTTGCAGTTATCAAAAAAAAGAATCGGGGGATTAGTAATCAGGGTAGCCAATGTCTTTGGTTATTCAAATTTCGCCATCTCATTTGTAAGAAGTCAGAATTCTGAGATATCCCAACTGAATTTTTATGCAGTCAAAGAATTAAGTCCCTACTACTATGCTCAGCGTGGTGGAACTGAAATTAAAGATATTCGGGTTGCTATTGCTGGAGTCGGGGCAATCGGTTCAAGAGTAGCTGAGTTGTTGTGTATGTCTGGAATCACAAACCTTTGTTTGATTGATAGCGATATATTCACCAACGACAATGTTTACAGGCATGTACTAGGCAAACAACATGTAGGTAAAAATAAAGTAAGTGCTTTAGCTGAACACCTAAAACAGAGGTTTCTTGAACTTACTATTCATCCGGTTCCTGAGAGTCTGGAAAGCTATTTTGCCTCTGGCCTGCCTGATATCGACTGTTTGATATTGACTACCGGCAACATGATTTTGGAGCGTTATCTTGTAAAACGCGCAAAAAATGAGGGGTGGCCGTTTCAAATCGTATGCGGATGGGTGGAGGCTTTGGGGCTCGGTGGCCATGCAATATCGATGGCAGCTCAGGAGAAAGGATGTCTGGAGTGCCTTCACATCGTTGACGGAAATGCACCTGGTAATTTATCTCGCACCTCATATTTAGAGCCAAATCAGAAAATTACAAAAAACTTGATGGGATGCATAGGATTTTTACCATACTCTGGCTTGGACGCCCTCAAAAGCGCTCAATTGATTACGGATTTCGTGCTTTCCCAAAGGACTGGTTACAGCCGCTGGATCGGTCCGGAAGATAATGCTATTACGAATAATATTAAAACGTCTGAAGTTTATAAAAATGCGCTGGGCGCAAATTCAAAGCTTGTTTTTACAAGTACTGATATTTTTGAAGGCAACTGCCCATGCTGCAATACATAAGTAATGATAGGGCCTACTTCGAGTTCAATAAGGTTAAAGGAAATATTGACTCTAAAGTGATTAATCAATTCAGAAGCTATAAGCAGAATCGAGTCTACTCAAAGGAAGCAGGCGGGCTTTTGTTGGGCTACATTGATCAATTCAGCCATGGTTTATTAGTTGAGTTATGTACTGTCCCATGCTTTGGCGATAAGCGCTCTCGATACTCATTTTATAGAGGTAAAGGCCATCAGAAAAAGGCTGATAGATGGTGGAAAGATACCAACTCTAAAGGTACTTGTTTAGGAATTTGGCATACGCACCCGGAAGAGATCCCCACTCCATCCTCTGTCGATAATGCAGATTTTAGAAAGATATTGAGTACTTCAAATTCGATATCTCCAAATTTACTTTCGATCATTGTAGGAACGGAAAAATTTGGTGTGTGGGTAGGAAATAAAAATCTTGAAATTCAATTAGTGGGGTATTTAACGATATGAAATACTTTTTATTGATAGTAGATTTAATCAAATTTTTTAGGCCTTCTTTTGCTGGAACACTCGTGAAGTGTGGGGTTGCATTAGAAGTCCTTGCCTTTGGTGGTTATAAATTAATCTTTGAATATGACCGTTATATAAACAATGGGCATTTAGCCGTCGGTATAAATACTTCGGACACTTCTGAAATTGTCCTCTATATCATAGGCGTATTCGGAGCCCTATTAATGATTGGTGGCTTTTGGATTGGTATAAAAGATTGGGTAACTCTTCGACGTAATAACGCTAGGAAGAAAAATATCATCATCGAGCTTCGCGGATTGTCTGCAACGCTCAATCAAAGTTTAAAGTCCTCAATCTCTAAGACAATGATTGGTCAGGTAGATGAGGTCCTGGTCGAGATCGGCCAGCATGTGACTGCGGGCACATCTTCAGAGTTAGAAAAGGCCCTAGACAAGGTTAATAACATACACTCCAGAATTGAAACTGCCATAGCAGGTAAAGATCCTGGCGATGTTTCCATTCATGCAGGTACAGTTGCCCCGACCCCATTTCAATTTTTATTTGGTGTAATTCTGGATGATGAATTCAGTCCTAACGTATGGGAATATGAACGCCTGAAAGATGAATGGCAAACTTTAGATCAGAATGAGCCATCGATTGTAGTTAACGAGCAAATTGATCCCAGAATTTCCAGTCAAGATACTGAGGTTGTCGTTGCAGTGGCGGCTACTTTTGCAGTTTTGGATTCAACCATTTCGAATACATGGCCTAATCTCAAAGTGGCTAAAATCGAGAATCCGACTGCAACACCTAATTCCATATGGACTGAAGCAGATCAAGTACAGATTGTTGAAAGTTTTTTGCGCGTTATGGCGTTACTAAAAAATCGGGGAGTTAAGAAGGTGCATTTAGCGCTAGCTGCCTCGCCATCAATTTGTATAAGGTTAGGCAGACATTTTGATCAACGCAATCTCCCTGAAGTCACTGTATATCAATTTGACAGAAGCTCAAATCGATACACTTGGGGTGTAGAAATTGCATCAATCGGAACACAAATTGACCCCAAAAAAGGAAAGTTAGTACAACCCAACTAGTGTCGAACTTAAATTGTGGAGGGGTGTTATTTTGAAAAACCTTATCGTATCTAATCGCAAATGAAGAGCTAAAGTTAGATGATCTCCAAAAAAAAATATGCGATGAATTAAAAGCAATTAATCGCACTTAAGCTACATTCCTACTCATCCAATCAATTGATTCATTGAAATACAATCAGTTGAGTCTCAGCAGTTCAATTGGTATTCCACCTGTTCTAGATATAAACTACAAATCCCTTAAATTGCATTTCAGCTGACAAGGGAATTAAAAGGCATTATTCGTGAGTAGTAATTTATTATTAGTTTTCTGGGCATTCTTGCTCGTGCTTTTAAATGGTTTTTTTGTAGCCGCTGAATTTAGCCTGGTTAAATTGCGCAGCACGCGTGTGAATGCCATTGCAAAGAATCTGGGATGGCGCGGCCGGATGCTGGCAAAGGTACATAGTGATTTAGATGCTTATTTATCCGCTTGCCAATTGGGCATCACGTTAGCTTCGTTAGGTTTGGGCTGGGTAGGTGAGCCCGCTTTTGCTGCTTTAGTTGAACCTGCATTGGTGAGTATTGGGGTAACAAATCAACAGTGGATACATGGAATTGCCTTCGTCACTGCTTTTTTCACCATTTCATATTTACACATTGTGGTCGGTGAATTAGTGCCAAAGTCCTTAGCCATTCGTATGGCCGAGCGCATAGGTTTGTTGACTTCTCCGGGCCTATTCACTTTTTATTGGGTTATGTTTCCTGCCATCTGGGTATTGAATAAAAGTTCTAATCTGGTCATTAAGGCTTTGAAATTAGAGCCCAAAGAAGGGCACGATACACATTACTCCCCTGAAGAGCTTAAGATCATTCTAAGGAGCTCTCGTCCTAGTGCTGAGTTTAGCGCATCAGAATTGAAAGTATTAGCGCAGGCAATTGATTTCCGGCAACTTAAAGTCTCTGATCTTATGCATCCATTCCAGGAAGCGGCGGTGTTATTGGAAGACGATACGTTCAAAGCACATATGGCGCGTATTGCCCAACATCGTTACAGCCGATATCCACTAGTCTCAAATGAGGGCCAAGTTCAGGGGATAGTGCATATCAAAGATTTGTTTATTACCTTCAGCAAAAATCCAGATTTTAAGGCTATACATAAGATATTAAGGCCAGTGAATCTCGTTGGGCCAGACACCTCAGCAAATGAGCTGTTCCGACGCCTTCAAAAGGGTGCTCCGCACCTCACAATAGTTGGTCATGAGGGCTATCCCCCAATTGGATTTATCACATTAGATAATTTGTTATCTGCGTTGGTAGGAGATATCCGAGATGAATTCCGCCAGTCTCAAAGTGAATGGACAAAGCTTGATGATGGTTCTCTTCTAGGCAAAGGAACTTTGCCTATTAATACTTTAGAGCGTACCTTAGGCATTGATATTGAATCGGTAGAGGCTGATACGGTCGCTGGTTTAATTTTGTGGAAGTTGGCTGAACTACCAGAAGAAGGGCAACGTATACCTTTCGAGAAATTTGATGTTGTAGTCAAGAAAATGCTTGGGCCTAAAGTTTTGCTCGTTCGTATTTATCCTAAACATCAGCCACAACCAAATACTCACTGATAAAGCATATTTTAGATATTGTCATGGGCGCTAGAATAAAATTATAATGAAGGCATGGGGATTAAGCAGCCTCCCCGTTTCAAGACGATTTCCGTCCAAGGTCTGCTCAAATCTTGGGACATCCCACGAAATGAGAGCTTATGGACGCGACAAATAGAAACACCTCTTCTCCTACCCCTATTTCCTTCAAAGAAGCTTTCCTGTATTGGCTCAAGTTGGGCTTTATCAGTTTTGGAGGTCCTGCAGGGCAAATCGCCATCATGCACCATGACCTGGTTGAGAAAAAACATTGGATATCTGAAAAACGGTTCCTGCATGCTCTCAACTACTGCATGTTACTTCCAGGCCCTGAGGCTCAACAATTAGCTACATACATTGGCTGGCTCATGCACCGGACATGGGGAGGCATTGCTGCTGGTGTTCTTTTTGTTTTGCCCTCATTTTTTATTCTTATTGGCCTAGCCTTTGTATATATGGCATATGGTTCTTTGCCTGCAGTAGCAGGAATTCTATATGGGATCAAACCTGCAGTTGTTGCCATTGTTTTATTTGCTTCATACCGAATAGGGTCCCGTGCACTTAAGAACAAAGTGCTATGGGGTATAGCTGCCCTTGCATTCATAGCAATCTTTGCCATCAAAGTGCCATTTCCTATCATCGTGCTCACTGCTGGTGTTATTGGATACCTAGGTGGCAAATATCATCCTCAATACTTCCAGGGCGGAGGCGGACATAGCGCCAGCAAACATGAATATGGCAAAGCGTTGATCGATGATGACACGCCAACTCCTGAACATGCTTTATTCACATGGCAAAAATTTGGACTTGTATTAGCAATAGGGTTAGGAATATGGGCTGTAACAATTTCAGCATTGGCAACTGTTTATGGCTGGGATTCCGCTTTCACACAGATGGGTTGGTTTTTCACAAAAGCAGCACTACTTACCTTTGGTGGGGCTTATGCCGTTCTACCTTACGTGTATCAGGGTGCGGTGGAGCACTACAACTGGCTAACACCGGTCCAAATGATTGACGGTTTGGCCTTGGGAGAAACCACACCTGGGCCATTGATCATGGTTGTAACATTTGTTGGCTTTGTAGGGGGATGGATAAGTCAGGTGTTTGGCGTAAATGCCGTATTTGGTTCCGCTTTCGTTGCTGCTTCCATCGTAACCTTCTTTACTTTTCTCCCTAGTTTTGTATTCATCCTGATGGGCGGCCCTTTCATAGAAACTACGCATGGCAACCTTAAGTTCACTGCGCCGTTGACTGCAATTACAGCTGCGGTTGTCGGAGTCATTCTTAATCTGGCATTTTTCTTTGCATATCACGTATTTTGGCCTACAGGCTTTAGCAGTGGTATTGATTGGCCTTCCCTCGTTTTCGCTGTCCTGTCTTTAATAGCGATCTTCAGATTTAAGGTCGGTGTTATTGCCGTGATTCTTGCATCAGGCCTACTGGGCATGTTGTTGAAACTTAGCTTTTGATTTGTGAAAGGAAAATGATGCAACGACTTAAAACACTGGCTATCGCAACCGCGATGTCTATTCTCACTTCTACGGCAATCGTTGCTGGGCCATCGTTTGATACAGCTTCAATCGAGAAAATTACGGGTTTAAAAGGTCAGTACACCGAAACTGAACAGGTATTCAAGATATCTCGCCCTCGCACGGATGTTCAGGTCAATGTCGATAATTGGAAGATGCCACCTTTTATGGGATTGACCTCTTGGGCAGCGTTCACTTCGGGACAGGATCACCTTATGATGATGGGCGATACTGTTCTGTTCGAAGATGAAGTTAATCCGGTTATGAGTGCAGCATTCGAGTCAGGGCTGGAAGTGACAGCGCTTCATAATCACTTCTTCTTTGATAATCCCAAAGTGTATTTCATGCATATCGGCGGGATGGGAAACGAAATTACGTTGGCCAATGGTGTAAAGCATGTTTACGAGACGATTGATGCCATTAGGAAGGCAAAGCCTGAACCACAGAAGTCCTTCGACGGTGAAATCCCCTCAATCAGTACAATTTCTGCCCCACCACTTGAAGAGCTTTTTGGAAAAAAGGGGGAAAGCAAAGACGGCATGTTCAAAATTTCATTCGGTAGAGCATCTTCCATGCACGGGAAACCGATTGCGAATGCCATGGGTGTAAATACTTGGGCGGCTTTTGCCGGCACCGATGACAAGGCCGTTGTAGATGGTGATTTCGCGATGCTTCCTAATGAAATGCAAGGTGTTCTAAAAACGATGCGTGGGGGCGGAATTAACGTAGTTGCTATTCATCAACATATGACTGATGAAGAGCCGCATTATCTGTTCATGCATTACTGGGGCAAAGGACGAGCTGCCGACTTAGCCAAAACAATACAAAAAGCGATGAAGACTCAAAGTCCATGAGTTTTCAATCATCGTTAACGTAATCATATTTTGAAAGTGAAGGCCTGGTGGACAGGGATACACCAGCCACTGAGCTTTTCCAGCAGCTTCATGCCGAAAGGAGTATGCTTCAAAAGCATTTACTATTGATTAGTGAATGATTCCATTAATGTAATACAGTCCTAAAGGGGGTTGGTTATGAAAGGAATTATTGCTTTAGTAGTTATGGTCTTTACCATTGGATCTAGTTTTGCTCATGCGCATTCTGGGGGAACTGACAAAGATGGGTGTCATCATGATCGAAAAACTGGCGATTATCATTGTCATTGAATAGGCTGAGACTGGAGGAGTAGATGGTTACTTTTAAAATTAAAAGCCCAAAACCACCCAAACCACCTAAGCCCATAGATCGCATGCAGAATATGCAGACGATGCGCCCACTAGGAAAAACTAAATGGGTAAAAGCACATTGGAGATGGGATTACGGGACTCATCAATGGCAATGGGTTCTTGGTCACTGGAGCAAATGATCTTATCGAGTGATGAAAAGCGGCTCAGCACCTTGCTGGCCGCTTTTTTATTGATGATTAGAACTTTTGTATTTCTTTAGGCCATTCGGAATGTATATCATCGATGAAATATAAATGCTCATGGACTCCAGAAGCATTTACTAGTTGCATGTGAGGGTCATCCGATGCTAATTCAGTGTGCTGATGAGGAATCACTTCTAAATCTTGTCTGGGCCAGAACATAATACTTGCCAGGGTGGCTACTCCCGCTAAAACTCCCATGGTGATGAATGTCATGGGTAACCCAGCACCACTTCCAAGCCATCCTGCCATCGGATATGCAATTAGCCAACATGAATGCGACAGGGCAAACTGTGCTGCAAATAAACTTGGTCGATCTTCATCGTGCGATGAACGTCGCAGCAATCGACCTGAAGGTGTCTGCATTAATGAATACCCGACACCTAAAACAAACCACATTGGTAGCATCAAATTATATTGATCAGCAAACGCTCCAAAAGGTAAGCACAGGCTCATCATCCATGCTCCGGTGAGCATGACACTTCTATCTGTTTTATTAATGAGTAACCGTGGGATTAATACCGCAGATAACATAGAACCCGCCCCATACACAGCAAACGCTATCGCGGTGAATGTTTGACTTAATCTAAATTGGCCTTGCACCAACACCACTGTATTGATAATTACCATGGCACTTGCGAAAGCCGCCACCAAGTTTAGAGCCAGCAACCCTCTTAACCGGGGAGTTAACAAATAGATTCGAATGCCTCTGGTGGTTCTTTCATAAATACTACGTTGAATGAGTGGTAAGTTCTTCGGTAATATCACAGAAACGATGAGCGCCGCTGATGCAATGAATCCAATCGTAGTGCCAACAAATATCCCATGAAAACTGACGACTGTTATAAGTACTGCCGCAATCATCGGGCTGGCGACGCTCTCTAAGTCGTAAGCCAGTCTGGAAAGTGACAACGCTTTTATGTAGTCTTTTTCTTCCGGGAGAATATCAGGGATCGTCGCCTGAAATATTGGTGTGAAGGCAGCAGAGGCTGATTGCAGAACAAATATCAGCACATATACCTGCCAAGCTTGAGTGACGAATGGCAACGCTAACGCTACCACTGCTCTGATTAAATCAAGCGTTACTAACAATTTTCTTCTTGGAAAATTGATTGCTACTGCACTAGCAATCGGAGCGACCAAAATGTAAGCGACCATTTTAATGGCGAGGGCAGTGCCAAGTATTTCGCCAGCATTTCCTCCCGACAAATCAAAAGCCAGGAAACCAAGTGCAACTGTAGCTAGCCCTGTCCCCAGTAAAGCAACAACTTGGGCTAGAAACAGGTGTCGATAAGTGCGATTTTCTAATACTGAAAACATCGAAATCTCCCTATTTATTACGCTTAAGAAGCATGGTGGTTAATGCCGGCAAAACTAAGAGAGTTAAGGCTGTGGCAGACATTAGCCCGCCAATAACAACCGTCGCAAGAGGCTTTTGAACTTCGGCTCCTGTACTGGTGGCAATCGCCATTGGAATAAATCCAAGTATCGCTACCAATGCTGTCATCATTACCGGCCTGAGTCGTTCCATTGAGCCTTCATTCACAGCTTCGTCTACAGGTATACCGGCATCAATACGTTTTTTGATAGCAGAAATTAATACCAAGCCATTTAAAACAGCTACACCCGATACTGCGATAAATCCAACCGCAGCCGAGATCGAGAACGGAATACCTCTGAGTGCCAATGCGAATACCCCACCGGCCATAGCTAGCGGAACCGTCGTCATCACGATTGCTGATAGTCCAATATTGCCAATTGCAAGGTAAATAGCCGCTGCGATCAATAACAGGCATATGGGTACAATCATTGAAAGACGTTCGGTGGCTTCTTGAAGGTTTTGGAACTGTCCACCCCATTCAATCCAGGAGCCAGTGGGTAATTTGACCTCTCGTTCTATGCGTTTCTGTGCATCAGCGACAAAACTACCTAAGTCTCGACCTTCCACATTAGCTTCAATGTAAATACGTCGCTTGCCGTTATCACGGCTTACTTCATTCATGCCTTGGGTAAACTTGAACTGCACCAACTGCCTAAGAGGCACTGAGAATTGCTCACCCCCAACAGAAGTTACGATTGGCAATGAACCGATAATATCCAGATTATTACGCTGTTCAAGTGGCATCCTGATCGTCACATCAAAACGTTTATCTCCTTCAAATATCTGGCCTGAAGGTAACCCGGCCAACGCCGCAGAAACTGTATCAGCAACCTCTTTGACAGTTAATCCATAGCGAGCAATAGCTGCACGGTCAAAGGTGATTTCAAACGTTGGGAATCCACTTGTCTGGGCAACCCGTGTATCAATAGCTCCGGGTGTTTTACGCAACACATTTGAGATATGTTTAGCAGCGAGCGCCAGTTGGTCTACATCATCGCCATATAGTTTTACTGCCACGTCGCTTCGAACCCCACCAATCAATTCGTTAAAGCGCATCTCAATTGGTTGAGTTACATCATAATTGTTGCCAATAATAGGCTCCGTAGCTGTTCTAATACGATCAATGACTTGCTGTTTAGTGGTAATGCCTTCAGGCCACTCTGATTTAGGTTTAAGAATGATGTAGTTATCTGAAGCATTAGGCGGCATTGGGTCGGCAGCTAAACTGGCCGTACCTGCTTTTGAGTAAACAGTTTCTATCTCTGGCAACCTCAGCAATTCTTTTTCTAAAGGCAGATCCAAGGCCACAGATTGCTCAATGGATGTAGAGGCAATCCGCACTGAAGACAGATTGAGATTTTGCTCATCCAATGTAGGCATAAACTCGCTACCTACATTTTTAAAGGTGAATCCTGCTGCGACTAAAACAAGCGCCGCAATGACAATACACATACGTGGAGACGCCATTACTCGATGCAAAAGAGGTTCGTATAAATGCTTTGTTTTCGCTACGAGGAATGTTTCTTTCTCCTGGTAATCGCCTTTGAGAAGTATGGCTATTAATGCAGGTACAAATGTCATGGAAAGTGCAAACGCACATGCCAAAGCCAACATGAGTGTGATTACCATAGGTGAGAACATTTTGCCTTCAACCCCTTGGAAGGTCAGGCAAGGCAAAAACACTAGAAAAATGACTGCTTGACCATAGACCGAAGGCCGGACCATCTCTTTGGATGATGCAATTACCTCCTCTAACCGCTCATTTAATTCAAGTCGGCGGCCAAGATGTTTTTGTCGCTCAGAGAGTCTGCGTAAAGCATTCTCTACAACGATGACTGCGCCATCTATGATCAGGCCAAAGTCTAATGCCCCCAAGCTCATTAAATTACCGGATATATTGAGCGAGTTCATCCCAATAGCACTCAACATAAATGAAATCGGGATAACAAGCGCTGCTATCAATGCTGCGCGCCAATTACCAAGTAAAACAAACAGGACCACTACAACAAGTAAAGCGCCTTCAACAAGGTTTTTAGAGACGGTGGAGATGGTTGCAATCACAAGCTGAGATCTGTCTAACGTTGGAACAATGACAATGCCTGGTGGGAGAGTTTTACCGATTATTTTTAGCTTGTCTCCTACAGCACCGGCAACAATCCTACTATTGGCACCCACAAGCATCAGCGCACTGCCAACTACTGTTTCGTAACCATCACGACTTGCAGCCCCGGTCCGGAGTTCTCCGCCGATACTTACCTTGGCTACTTTCTCAACACTGATTGGAACACCTTGTTTAGTGGTAACTACCGCATGCGATATATCTTCAATCGTTTTGATTCGACCATCTGCTCGGACAAGATAAGCTTCACCTGAACGTTGAATATAATTACCTCCAACGGATGTGTTGTTTTCTTCCAGGGCTTTGCCTAACTGCTGAAGCGATATGCCATAGATAGATAACTTATTAGGATAGGGTTCAACCACGTATTGCTTCACATATCCACCTAGACTATCAACGTCAGCAACACCTGCCGTTGTTCGTAGCTGTGGTCGAATAATCCAGTCTTGAACGGTGCGTAGATAGGCCAGCTGTGAAATACGACCATAAAGACGCTGACCTTCATCGGTGAGGAAGCTTCCGTCTGTTTGCCAACCTGGTTTTCCATCTATTCTGGGGGCATTCTTTCCATCAGGAAATGCGAATTCAACACTGTAATGAAACACTTCTCCAAGACCAGTTGATACAGGACCCATGATCGGTTCGGCACCGTCTGGCAAGTTGGCCCTAGCGAGTGATAGTCGCTCTGCAACCTGCTGCCGCATAAAGTAGAGGTTGGCACTTTCTTTAAAAATGACCGTGACTTGGCTAAAACCATTTCTTGAAAACGAACGGAAATTCTCAACGCCATTCAAACCGGCAATCGCGGTTTCAATGGGATACGTCACGCGTTTTTCAACTTCCACCGGCGTTAATGTTGGCACTACCGTATTGATTTGTACCTGTTTATTGGTAATGTCAGGCGTCACGTCAATCGGTAGTAGATTGAGTTGCCAGGCACCGATCCCAGTCATAATGACTGTAAGAAAAATTACCAGCCATCGGAAGTTAACTGCAAAGTTCAAGATGCTAGTCATCAATCTTCCTCCGGCGCATTTTTAATCATCTCAGCTTTAATCAAGAAAGCATTCTGAGTAGCAACCAAAAGGTTACGGTCCAGTCCAGACAGAATCTGAGCATATCCATTGCCTCTTTGGCCAACGACTACTGGATGGGGCTTAAAGCCGACTTTTGTTTTTATAAACACCACATCCCTACCTTCGATATTCTGGATAGCATCTTCAGGCACAATCATGTCACTTTGATTAGCTGACACGGTATGCAGTCTTACTTGCACGCCTTCGCCGATGACTAGCGATGTGTTTTTATCTTCAAGCGTTAATATCGCCGTGGCTGTTTGATTAGAACCATTGACTGACGGCGTGATAGACCTTACTTTGGCGCTGTACTCTTGATCATTACGACTCAAAATTGTGGCAGAGTCACCAACTTTGACTTTCGAGAAATCTTGCGCAGTGATGAACGCATTAATTTGGATCTGTTTGTCGTTGGCTATACTGAATAGTGGTGTTGCAGGTTGTACAAATGCGCCCACTGTTGCAGTCTCTGCAGTGACTTTCCCATCTACAGGGCTAACAACTAGAATTGAATGACCATCTGGTGCAATATTCGTGGCTCTTGCTAATGACTGAGTTTCTGATGCCTCAGCTTCAGCAACAGTTAGTGCAGATTGAGCAGCCTCCATGTCCTGGCGGGGTGTAACACCTTTTTCAAACAACATGGACTCTCTCGCAAACACTTTCTTGGCGAGTTCTAGTTTCGCAATAGCAGACTTTCTTTCTGCGGTCATGCGAGTGGCTTCCAGGCTATCTACCAGCGCCACGGTTTCACCTGCTTTAACGGTATCTCCCAATCGTTTATAGATTTGCTTGATAGTGCCGGCAACTCTGGCAATGACAGTGGCTTCAGCGCCGGGAGGTGTGGTAACTAGCGCTGGAGCTAATATCTCATTACTTACCTGGCCCACATCGGCCTTAGAGACTTTTATACCGGATGATTCGATAAACTGATCTTGAATCACAATTTCTTTATCAAGCGGCGTTTCAACGGGTGACTCTTTGGAATTTACCGACTCTTTTTCTTGTTTAGCAGGCACGTTTTGATTTTGCCAATTTGCCAGCTTGTAGCCGACTAATAGAAAAACAATCGCTGTCAGTCCCAGCAAAGCACCGATCTTTATTGTCTTAGAGAAACTCATTTAAAATCTCCAAATGCGATGCGCCCTTCGGCGGCAGCTAGGGTTGCCAATGATTTGACGAATGTAAAACTCGCATCAATGGTGGATAGTTTTGCGTCAGTCAGGGATTTACGTGTAAAAAGTAATTCGATGAGGGGTGTTTTGCCCGCTTCGTACCCGGTTTTTGCAAGTTGGTATGCTTGTGTAGCTGCGCGCTCACCTTCCCGGGCTGCCTTAAGTCGCCTCTCTGATGCGTTGACTTGAGCAGTGGCTGCTTGTTGGTTTGCATTAACTTGAAGTTTTGTGGCATTTAAGCGAGCTTCCGCCGCAATGGCTCTCTCATTAGCCGCAGCAATACCGCCTTTATTCTGATCAAATACGGGGATTGCAGATCCAAATCCGATCACAAAGGCTTGGCTGCTGATTCCTTCGAAGTGCCTAACACCAGCACTTATCTCGATATTTGGAATACTTCTTTTTTCTTCAACTGTAACTTGGGAAAGTAGGGCCTCATGTTCAGCCTGTGCTCTGCGAATTGCTGGTGAAGTTTCTGAATCATCTTTTTTTGCACGATTTTCAGAAAGTATTCTTGAGGTAAAACTTTCACCCAATCCTGTATATGTCGAAGTGGAACCTGCCAATGCGGATAATCGCACCATCGCTTCTATGAAGTTAGCTTCAGCAGCTTGAAATGAAGCTTCTGCTGCTGAAAGATTTGCCTGCGCTTGAGAGACACGTAAGCTTGCTTCCCTACCAGATTCAACTAATGTTTTTGCAGCATTGGTATCGTCGTTGGCTCTGGAAATGTCATTTTCTGCTACTTTCATTCGCTCATGCATTGCCTCTGTCATGGCATAAGCAGTAGCGAGCTCCGCTGCATACAAGACTTGTATTTCCTGGTCACGTGTTTCAGCTACTAATAGATCTTTTGATCTTGCTTCGATTCGTGCAGCACGCTTACCGCCTATTTCAAATGGCTGAGTTAAGAGAACTGTATGCTGGATGTAGTCGGCTCTTGTGTTTAGGTTTTCGCTGAGACCGCTGATAGAAGGATTTAAGTAAGCTTTAGCTTGCTGAATATTCGCGGTTGCTGCACGAATATTTGCTGACTGCTCAAGTAAGATAGGCGCTTGAGAAAGTCCTTGGCGCAGTAATACACCAAATGATGGCACATCTTCAGCATGTGCTTGTATGAAGCAAAGCAAGCTTGCATGGATGAGTAAGTTATATGCGCTGAGCCGATATTGGCACAGTACCTTTGAAGAAAAAATCATGGAAAAGCCCCTGCATGTTGATTAAATAAACGTGCAAAGCGCCCAGCAAGAATTACTTGCCGGGCACTTAGAGGGCTTTAAAAGGGGGCTTTAAGGGCGGGGAATTAGATGGATTATAGTAGACCACTGGGAAGTAAAGCGGAGCCACACTTGCCAGTTGATTGAGGAATACTTTTGGAGCTGCCATTGGTATTGATACCAAATTCAAGCCGTGCTCAAAATCTATCATGTGAGCCACAGATTGTTGAGACTCATCTTCATGAGAGTCGCCATCTTCATCATGATGATGCGCAACATGATCAAAATGCTCAATCATGTGAATCACAGTTTTTTCTTCTGTACTTTCCGAACTCAACATATGTGCGAAATCTGCCGTAGCCGCATAGAGCGGTTGCAGTGTCACTATTGATATAAGTAGTAAAAGGAAAAGGTTTTTCATGATGCAATCCTCATTCTACTAAGAATAAGGGTATGTTAGTAAGTAGTTAATCGATTTATTATTCAATTTGAATAAATTATAAAACTCTAGTGTGTAACAACTAATGGCGAAATTCTATTATTCGTATTACACCTAATTGTGACTATGTATACTTGTATCCACAATAAACGAGCGCATTTGTAGACTATCCAAGATATTGATTTCTGGTATGTCACTAAGAATCCCGGAGCGCTTCAGAATTCGCCAAGGCGACACCATAAACTTCTTTGTGTAGTAGATGCATATACTCCAGACGCTAAATATCATACTAAGCGCTATAAGAACTTTCCATGGAGATGAGGGGGCTTCGCTGACAGCGAGTATATTCAACCCACAAACAAAACTGATGACTAGTAAAATAACATAACCAAAAATAGCGATAAACTGTCAGGCATCACAAAAACTTGATTCTGTTTAACTCTGATTTGACCAGAACTAATCAATTTTTCGACCTCCAGGGGCCAATATACCTAGGCTCTTTATTAGTAGTTTATAAAAGGGGCTTGGGTGGTCAACTGAACAATTGCAGCAGCACTGCGCCACTCAATTGGAATCACTGCTCCACTTGAACTGGAATGGGTGCTCACGAGATATTGGAATTGATGCTCATCTCATAATGGCGAACACACGTCTTGAAGTGGTTATACAAAGTCACACTTAAAGTGATGCTGATGGATGGTGATTTGGTTGGGAAATCTAAAATAATGATTTCTGAGATATTTTAATTTCAGGTGCAGAGTAATCAAGATAGCCATCTCTACTCAATTTCAGCAACTCCTTGGCATTGTCATGTTTAGCATTTAGCCACTGAGTAAAATCTTTATCTTCCACTACTACCACTGAACGCTTTTCATCTTTTGGCTTGTGAAAGCGACTCATTAATGGATGCTCATCTGCATTTACTGTCAGCATCGAGAATGAAAAAGTCACTTCCCCGGTATCCTGGTTTACAAACCTTTCCCAAATAGATGCGATTGCTGTTGGTTCTCCATCAGATCTGAAAATGCCTGCTGGCACCCAGTTTTTACCACTTGCATCATATAAGGGTTCGTAAAACTTATTCGCTAGCACTAAGCCAAACTTGCATTTCCGCCATGGTGAAGCATATGAATGAGTTGTGTGAACTGTTTCAGTGCGGGCATTGTATGTGTGACGGCCATGACGTTTTTTATCTTTGGCCCATGGAGGTACCAACCCAAATTGCGCTAATTCACATTTGACTTGGCCATCATCCAGATACACAAAGGGTACTGGAGCGGTCGAATATACATTCGCATCCCAATCGCCTTGAGGCAATTCACATTTAAAGTGCTCGTTAACCCAACTGGATTTATTAATCTTGATAGGATCAAAGTTGCTACACATAGTTGAAATTCTCAATCACAGATAGTTAACATATGTTAATAACATTGGTTTAATATAGCTGTAGAGGAAAACTATAAATCATAATACCAATAAGGGTGTGCAATATGAATCAGAGAGATCTGTATGCATCACTAAACTATGCTGGTTGTCAGATTCTGACCTTCGAGGACTACCCAGCAGATCACGGAAGCTGGAGGGTGAATTTCTTGTTTAAAAATTTATCTTGTGAAGTTAACTGCAACCGTAGAGACAACTTGATCACCTTCATCTCAAAAAGCGTTTCAACTGGGCACTGCTCAAATACCGTTTCAAGTAAAAAGCTAGTTTCTGACCTCATGGAAATTGGAAAGATGAATGAGTGGATACGCACGCTTAAGACTACTCAAACCAATTCAAAAAGCGAAGCTAGATATGAAACACATGCTTGAAATAGTCCTTTTGCTGGTTTTACTAAATCCATTTACTTCTAGTGCTACTGAGGTTACAGATTGCTTTGATAAGGCTTATGCACATTCTGATAATGGTGGACTTGGTTTGAATCGCGGTCAGGCCATTGAGTTATGCAATGGAGCTAAAAATGCGACAGAAGTTTTAGTATGTTATGCCATTGCATGGCAGCATCCTGATAAAAACGGTCTAGGTTTGAATCGTGGGCAAGCAATCAGGCTTTGTAAACGTGCAACGAACACAGAAGAAATCGTAGAGTGTTTTCTTAAAGCGTGGACTCATAAGGATGATGGTGGCATGGGCCTCCATCTTGGTGGTGCGGTAGACTTGTGTAAACAGTCACCCATGGAGTAATTGAAATATCTAAGGTGAAAAACCACTTACAAATTAAATGTCTTCTTGCCCCTTAGCCGGCATATTCTCAAAAATGTCTGAATCAGGATGTGGATCTGCCCTCAAATCACATTGATCAAGCATCTCCTTGAGAGTAGGTACTTTTTGAGCTGTCTAGCTAGGCTCACTATTTCCAATCAGCTTTTTTATACCATCGGCCCTCAATATCACCGTCAAAGCTTCCGCTAAAGCAACCGGGTCATTTTCTGCAAGGGTATCTTTTAAATAAAGCATCACATCTTCAGCGTCATTAATATAATCGGCGGGATCAAACTCTTTGAGCCCTGAAACACTAATGTTCGTGTTTTGATTAGTTGTCACTAAAGGAAGAAAGTCGAGCATGAGTTCAGGCCAAATGCCATTATGCGATTTAACAAATGACTCAACTTGCTTAAGACCTTGAGGCGAAAACAGAGCATAGAACTGATCCCAATTAAGGACTCCAAGCTGGCTAGCAACGTATTTTTCACCTCGTTCGTGCTTATGGAAGTCGTCCAAAATACTTTCTAAAGCTTCTTGTGGTGTTTGACCAACATTGATTTGAATTGAGAATTCCATTTTCACCTCACTAACTCATAGTATTTCTCTTCCAACTACTTGCCCAAACGAGATGCGTTCATGTTGGTTTCTTCAGTTACATCTGAAATTAAATCCCGCAATGTGTAACCATTTCCATCTGAAGCTTTATTCCCGGCTTCTTCACTAAACAAACCCGATAACACCCTCAATGAAATACCATTTGGTAGCCGCTGAGCAACATTAGCCCAGTGCTCAGTAGTAGAGAATTCATCGTCTTTGGGATGTGAAATTTCAAGCACTTCTTTGAACATTAAAAGTGAACGATGAATCAAATCCTCTATTGAGTTAGCACCGACAATCTTCATCATCGAAGTAGCTGTTTCCAGGCTAACTGAATATTCAGTGTCTTCCTCAAATACAACAGTGAGTTGGTTATCGTTATCTTTCATCACTTAACTTCTTCAGATCAGATGTTTTCCTCTTAAGGGATATGCGACTAATGAGCTTGTAGGTATCACGCCTGTTTCAGCAGCCAGATTTCGCAGTAACAGTTGAATCAAATCTTCAAGTGAGTTTGACTCCATCAACTTTACGAGACTGTGAGCAGTTTCAGGACTCACTGTGGTTAGGGTATCAGTTTCAAAACTGATAGTTATTTCTTTACTAGCGACTTGATTCATTGAATCTGCCAGTGCTGGTCATTAGGAACCGTTGTTTTAATTGAATTGCAAAATCGTTTCAAAAGTAAGTTCATTTTTATCTTTGTTCAACCCACTAATATCGTGCTCAATAACTTGACCTGTATCGGTTTCAAAACGATATACAGTACTCTTGTATTCATCATCTTGGTAAGTTGCAGAAGAAATAGCCTTCAATCTAGTCAGAGACCAGTTATCCTGATTTAGTAAGTGTCCTGGGCTAATCACATATGTCTTATCAATTTTTCGACTCCCCGCAAATTTGGCCAAATCGTCAATATCACCAATAAGATGGGTAGTAGTACAAACTGGCTCTTCAGAATCATCATCGAATTCAGGAACTTCACATATGAACCAAGGCATAAATGCAGATAGCTCAATCTTGTTGAGACTGAAATTTTCACCGTCAAAAAATGCTTTTCGCAAATGAATTTGGCTAGCAAGGAACATTATTTCAATCCAATACGGTTAATGTGTCCTATAGATTATAGTCCTTTAGGGCACATAATGGCTATATAAAGTCCTTTATGGGGACTTAGTATGGAATTTCAAAAAGCTTTAGGTGCTGCAATCCGGGATATCAGAATTACTCGAGAATTGAGTCAAGAATTTTTCAGTGAAATATCAAGCAGGACTTATATGTCAGTACTTGAGAATGGCAGGAAGCAACCCACGGTTTCAAAGATAAATGACCTTTCGAAAGCAATGGGTGTACACCCTTTGACGATTTTGACTTTAGCTTATATAAAATCTGATGAAAAGTTAACTCTCAACGAGCTCCAGAATATTGTTATGCAGGAGCTCTTAATTTTGGAAAAGGTAAAAGACTAATCCAATTCGTCTAGAGCTCTACGCGATAAAAATGTTTAGTTACTCGAAAGAACGCAGTTCGTCATAGATGCTTACAGCAACCTATCATATCGACAACTGCGGAATAGGCACTTATAAACAGCATTGGTTGCATTGATTTATAGCTTCTGAAGGTGGAAGATTTCAAGAGGTATGAGGAATAATACTCTGTACTAATTATGCAGTAATCATTTAGAAGAGTTGTGGCGGCGAGTGAAAGTTCGGTCTAACGCAGGGGGTATCAGTTAATTAAGGCAGTAAACAGAATTCAAGAAGTTTAAATTAAGCGAACGATATATTTTTAATTTCGGGAGACAAAAATGACTAATAACATGGTTTTATTGATTTTTCTTTTCTTGAGCAGTTATCCATCATACTCAATTGCAGAGGATGTTATTGGACCTAATGTTTCAATTGCAAATATTGTCAAAGCTTTAAAAGCAGATGTTCAACTATTTCAAAATTACTCTGCTTCCTTACCTCAAGAATCCAAAACCAATGCATGTAAAGGTAACTTAAATTTCAACATTGAGTCTTTGAAAGTAGTTATGAAAGTTCAATCTGTTGGCGGTAAAGAAGGTAAAGCTGGCCTAGCTATACCTATTGGCACGGGGGCGTTTGAGCCAGGGGTAAATGCTTCAAAAAGAGATACTAACAGTCAAATTCTAACTTTCACGATATACCCCAAGCCTGGTGTTAAATCTGTTGCTTCGAATATTAAAAAAGAAATTAAGTATGACTCCTCACCGATAGCATATACCCTTGCTAGCCTTAGAGATAATCTTCTAGATGCAAGTAGTGTTGAGCCTTGCATGTCTTTCCAAAATCCGAACAAAGATAAAGACGTTGCTTCAACGTTTGAATTTGGCTTTGGAGTCGAGAAAAAGGCATCAGCAAATGCAGGAATTAATTTGATCATCTTCTCAATTGGTGGAGGAAAATCCTCTCTCCAAGAAACTACAAATACAATTACAGTGAGCTTTAGGGGATTTTCTGTTGAGAAAGTTGGTGGAATTGAGATTGAAGGGCCGGGGGCGCTAGCTCCACCGTAATATTTCCCATCAGTTATATTTACGAACTCGAAGAGTGATTTGAGAAAAAACTAAAATATATGAAGTTGGTAAAACATTAGCTTTAAGCGCAATGACATTTGCTCCAGTTAAGTTTGCCAACTTCATCTTGATATCGAATCACATTTGAATTTATGACAACTCACGTCCCAAAGTCTTTTGTATCCTCACTCTAAGCCACTTCGACTTATCGCTCAGTTTTTTGAATACCAAAATCGTGTGCTAATGGGGTTGAATTAAAAATGTTTTTAATTAGAGTTGCTAATCGAGGAGATTTTTGATCTTCAGATATATTTTTACAAGCAATCAAAAAATTATTAATTCCATTTGCAAAATGCCTATCAAATGTTTGCCTTTTAATACTCATATCAATCATCTGCGCCATAAACAGACGCAAATTTTTAATACTTAATGTCCTAATTGTTTTATCAAATTCCTCTACAGTGGATCTTTCAAAAGCAAATGTCTGAATGCTCCCCCACCCATTATTGTCAATTATGTGAAGGCAGGCATCAAAAATACTAGTATTTTCTTTTACTGTAGCTTGCAGATCTTGATAAGCTTTTGAAATATCAGGATGAAGGTGGATACCGTTATTATGATAATAAGTGGTAGTCTCGAATGTTGTTTGAATTGGAGGATTTGCTTTAAAGTTTTCAAGCCAGCCTTTCAGAATTTTTTGTGCAGTAATTTCTCCTCCCGGTAACTTTTCCAAGTATTCCACTACTTCTGAAACATTTGTAGCATTGAGTAGCCCAGCTAATTTAACAAGTTTTTTTGACTGGCTTACGAGTTTTTCGTTACTTAAAAAATGATTCCAATAGAGATCTTCTAAAAATTTACGAGCTTTATTATTGGCTTCTAATTTATTCGTTTCATTTTTATAACGAGTAATCACTTCATCGAATCGAGATTTTTCCAGTATTCCAGACTCAAGGAAATCTACTAACAAAAACTCGAACTCATCACAAGAATGAATACCCATTTCATGAACCAATGTACTCCATCGAGATTTTATTAAATCATCTTCGGATTGTTCCTTAGAATCATTAAGTAGGTTTGCTACTCTTGCTCTCACAATGTTTAGAACAAAATTGAAATCAGGGCCGTCCTCGACACCTTTATAATAAATTGCAGAAAAAAGTACTATTGAAGGAATCATTCTGGCTTGAATAATTGGATCTAACGGCTGCTTTCCCAATATATGGTTCGCCACTTTGATTGCCTTAATAATAATTCTAATATTTGTAAGTCTGCATGTAATGAATGCACGCTTCAGTTCGGATTCATAAATCGAATGTACAAGTGATATTGCAATTGCAAAAGCCTCATCAGCAGATGTATTTAGCTTTATTTCGTGATCAATTACCTTTTCTCTAAACGTTGCCCATAAGTTGTTTTGTCCACCATTACCCCCAAGCCTATTTTCATTGAGTATCAGAATAAATCTACATCCATGACGTTTTGAGTATTCATCAATGAAGCCTAGGACTTCATCTTCTTCTAATTTGTGATTTTTTCTCTCAATGTCATCGATTACGATAGTCTTTTCTTTAAGATACACTGGAGCTAGAAGTAAGAGATTTATATCAGTTAACGCAGCTAGCGCTTTGTAATGCTCTGCGGCAGCTTTGATTCCGACCTTTAAGACATTTTTAAAACTTGAAAATACATCTTCATTACCTTCAACATTTGGAAACGCCGACTCAAGTAATTTTCGTTTAATTTCATCGATTGTCGAAACGCCAAAAAGCGATACATATAAGGATGGGCTATTGTTGCCTCTGGTTAAGTCCCTATCAATTTCATTCCATAAGTGCGTTTTACCAGTCCCCCACTTACCGGAAAGTGCTATGACATTGCAATCGTTAGTGGAAAGTAATTCGAATAATTGATCTTTCGCTTTTTTAAGAGACATTCAATTAACCCAGTCTTTTAACGCTACGGTGTGTTTGGTTATAACCAATTGCAGGATCATTTGATTTTAACGAACGTATGAATTCAGATTCCATGCGGCTAATTTCTGCCTTATCCATTGATTCAAATATTATCTGTTTACGAAGAGTGAAGTCTCGCAGCTCAGCATCAGTAAAATCCTTCTCGACGTTGGCATTAAACCAAGAACCAAAATAACGTAAAGAATGTCCGTTAGCCCCAATATCTTTCCCCACATAAATTTTTCCGTTAGGGAAGGTTAATTTATAGACCACGTAACCAATAGCCATTGCTTTACCTTTATTTAGAATTATGCTCGATAGCTTTCCTGAAAATGCCTTTAACTTATCATTGCTATGACTTGAAGCTGTAAAGTTTTTCTATTTTGAAACCAATTGCTTTTAAGTTTATAGATTAGTTGTATTTGGTTTCCAACTTTTACCTGGCTATCGAAATTATCAATATCATTAACGTTAAACCAAATCGCTTCTACGGTGCCTCGACCAATGTTTAAACTTAGTCTGCAATGAAGACCTTCACTCATCATCTTTATTTTTGATATTTGGAAAGTTCCTTTAAATGTGGGAGATGGAAACTCTCTCCCCCATGGCTCCAGACTTTCAATTTTCTCTAATGTTTTTGAAGTAATTGACTCATTAGGAATTTCTCCATCAATCTGAATAGTCGGTTTAAGTTCTTGATTTCCAATTTGCTTTATTACAGCCTCATCATAGGCATGTGCAAATTTATCAATATCAGAAATCTTAATTGAAGCTCCGGCAGCACCATGATGCCCACCGAAACTAAGCAGAAGCCCTGGGTGTAGTTTATCTACAAATGCCAATGCATCCCTAACATGCAAACCAGGAATACCTCTAAAAGATCCAGATGCAATGTCTTTACTCAATTCCATTAAGTTATTACTTTTAACAACCCTTGGGGAGAAAACTCCTGAAGCCTTACCATAAGCTTCAACAAGTCTACTTGCAGTTATTCCGTGAACTCCACTGTGCCCGTCATCAAAGTAAATTATGATTGAATGGCCGTTAAGTCTCGAAGCTTTAGAGAATGCCCTTTCTCTCATTGATTTTTCGATTTTCTTTCTTTCTTCATTCTCGGACTTAAGAAGTTCCCAATGCTCAGTTGCGGCTTCAACTGTATTCGCTGTTAGAAACTTAAAGCCAGCCTCAGCCCAATCTAATCTGCCGGCAGCAGCAATAGCTGGAGCTAATTTAAATCCAATTGTCTCTGCATCAACAGGCCCATTTTGTTCGGAACAAAATACACTCCAGCAAGCTTTACTTTTATTATTAATTAGCTCGAGCCCACGCTTAACGAAAGTTCGGTTAATTAGACTTTTTACAGGACTCATAGATACGCAGTCTGCGACAGTTGCTACTGCAACATAGTCCATCAATGGCAACAAACTACCTATTTCAGTTTTAAATCCAGAATCAATAAGTGCAGTTCTAACTTTAGCCATAGTTAAAAAGGCGACACCCGCTCCACATACATACTTGTCGTATGATGAATCCTGCCTGATTGGATTAACTACAGCGTAGGCTGAAGGCGGTGGACCGGACTCACCAAGTTCATGGTGATCAGTCACAATTACATCAATTCCTACCTCAGATAGCTTTTTGATTCTAATTTCGTCACTACTTCCTTTATCCGCCGTTATCACCAAGTCTGGCTTAAGGTCAATGATCCTAGCCGCTACTGGCTCGGTAATTCCATATCCTTCTGTTAACCTATGACTGGTAACTACATTCAGTAAGTCACTATCGACCTCAAAAAAATTTACAAATGCGCTCCAAAGCAAAGCAGCTGAAGCAGTGCCATCCATGTCATGATCACAAGCAAATACAATTCTTTCCCTATTTTTAATTGCCTCAACAATACGTTTAACTGCTTTTTCCATATCTGGAATTGCTATTGGGTCTGGCAGGTTCTTTAGTTCAAAACTATTCAATTTTGAATATTCGAAGGACTCATTCAGCCTTGTGGCTAAAACTTTCGCCAACCATTGTTCCAAACCCTGTTGGATAAGGTTTTCCATAACTATTTCATTGATAGGTCGCTCTATCAGCAATGGTTGCGGCAATGTATATTTTTTTATTTGCTCCATGGATTGGAATGTATTACCTATTTTTTTGAAGTGAAGTATTAAAAAATTTATTTAAGCGCTTATTACCTTGCCCAATCTAAATCTTCATAGTCCAGAGTTCATTTTGTAAATAAATATGGTCATAAAATGTAGTTTGTTTACAAATTAATTAACCGAACTCCTAGAGATTGAGTAAATAAAGGCTACGAATGGAAAATGGACAATTATTCATCCGT